>NZ_JAZHSE010000001.1:7700000-7946813 GCF_036924765.1 Bradyrhizobium sp. AZCC 1678 | reverse complement strand
GCCGTTGCGCGGCACCATGCCGGGGGTTCCTGTGTTATCGCCGCGGGCTACGGCCGCGCGGAATGCCGCGGCGCCTTCACCCGATATGCCGTAAAGCGAGCTGAGCACGGTGGTCCGTGGGTCTCGCTCCATCTCGGCCTCTGCTACGCCGGGCTGCTGGAAGTACAGCTGGTAGAATTGCGCGTCCGCGGTCTGTGGCATCACGCTGGTCGGGCGCGCCGGGCCACGCGGCCGAAGCGGTACGCTGAGGCTCGCAACGGCGCGGAAGCGGTCGGGGCGCAGGCGTGCCGCTTGCCAGGCGATATGCGCACCCCAGTCGTGGCCGACGATAACAGCCGTCGGCGCGTCGAGGGCATCGACCAGCCCCACGAGGTCGCCGATCAGATGGAAGATCGTGTATTGATCGATTGCCTCCGGCCGGTCGCTCTTGCCGTAGCCGCGCATATCAGGGGCGACGGCGTGGAAGCCCGCCTCCGCAAGCGCAGCAATTTGATGCCGCCACGAATACCAGGATTCCGGGAAGCCGTGGCACAACAGCACAGGGGTCCCTTGCCCTGCTCGGCGATGTTGAGACGGATGCCGTTGCTCTCGACCAGTCGCTGCGAAGGTGCGCTCAAGTTTCTCTCCCCTTGCGGATTGTTGTTATTCGTCATTGCGAGTGCAGCGAAGCAATCCATCGCTCCGCTTGCTGCACTATGGATTGCTTCGCTGCGCTCGCAATGACGGTGGCAGGCTTTCGCGCCCGCGTATCAAACCCCTTCCAGAATAATCACCGTTGGCGTGCCCGGCAGGGTGTCGCGCGAAATCTTCAATGTTCGCTCGGTCCGCTGGTCGATGACGAATTGCTGGCCGATCAGCCGCATGAATTCGTCGAGCGGGGTGGCGAAGCGATGCATCGGCAGCACGATGGAGGAGCGCAGGCGCTTGGTGATCTCGGAGACGCCGTCGAGCGACATCGTATAGGTGCCGTCGATCGGCACCATCAGGATGTCGAGCCGGCCTATCGCCGCGAAATGCGTCTCGTCGAGCTTGTGGTGCAGGTGTCCGAGATGACCGATGCAGAGGCCGGCGACCTCGAAGATGAAGATCGAATTGCCGTCCTTGATCATCGCGCCGGAGCCCTCGCCATAGTAGCGGCGGATGTCGGTGGGGACGTTGCGGATATAGACGTCGCCGACGCGCGTTGAGACATGCGCCGCCTGGCCGTTCTCGCCCCAGCCATGCAGAACGTGCGGAATCTTTGGATCGGGAAACAGCGTGTAGTGGGTCGAGTGTGCGCGATTCATGGTGACGACGTCGGGCAGCCTGCCGGTCCGGTAGGCGCCGTTGAAGTCGGTCGCGATCCGCACGCCGCCGGGCGTGTCGATGTAATAGGTGGAATGCCCGACATAGGTGATCGCGACCTCTTCGGTCTTGGCGGCCGTGCGGCGAAGGCTGACGGGCACGGCGAGCGGCGAGGCGTTCGCCATCGCGAGGCACTCGCTGCGCAAAGGCTGCTGCTGGGCGATCGCCGGGACGATCAGCGAACCAAGCAAGGCGAGGGCGACAGCGAGGACTACGTTAAGCGATCGCAACATGGCATGACCCATCCGCGGCAAAGGCCGCAGGCCGCACTGTATCGCCGAATTTTGGAAACGTCATGATGGCATTCGCGCACGGCAGCGTGCCGGAATTGCTTCATCGGGGCGGGCGATGCCATATTGTAAAACTCAACCAGGGAGTTTTGCCGTGACTGAAAAGACCACCGCCCCGGCCCCGCATGCCCCGTCATCGAAACGGCTGGAGCCGTTGCGCCAGGTCGATGCCGGTGTCCTCAGTATCGCCTATTACGAGGCGGGTCCCGCCGACGGATCGGCCGTGATGCTGATGCATGGCTTTCCCTACGACATTCACAGCTATGTCGACGTCGCGCCGCAACTGGCGGCCCAAGGCTGCCGCGTCATCGTTCCCTATTTGCGCGGCTACGGCCCGACCCGGTTTCGCGACGCGAGCACACCGCGCTCGGGCGAGCAGGCGGCGGTCGGCGCCGACATGATGGCGCTGATGGATGCGCTTGGCATCCGCCGCGCCGTGTTCGCGGGCTATGACTGGGGTGGACGCGCGGCCTGCGTTGGCGCCGCGCTATGGCCGGAGCGCTGCATCGGCCTCGTCTGCGTCAATTCCTATCTGATCCAGGATATTGCGAAGGCCATGGCGCCGCTGCGGCCCGAGCGCGAGGTGGCGTACTGGTACCAGTATTACTTCCAGCTCGAGCGCGGCCGTGCGGGCCTTGCCGCCAACCGGCGCGAGATCGCCAGGATATTGTGGACGCAATGGTCGCCGAACTGGGATTTTGACGACGCCTGCTTCGAGCGGACGGCGATCGCCCATGACAACCCCGATTACGTCGATGTGGTGATCCACAGCTATCGCCACCGTTTTGGTCTGGCCGACGGCGATCCGCAATATGCTGAAATCCAGCACAGGCTGGCGGCACTGCCTCCCATCACCGTGCCAACGATTACGCTGGATGGCGCAGGCGATGGCGTTGCGCCGGCAACCGATGGCACCGCCAGCGCGGCAAAGTTCACCGGTCGTCGCGTTCATCGCGTGGTGCCGCGCGCCGGGCACAATCTGCCGCAGGAAGCGCCCGAGGCGTTTGCAGCGGCGGTGTTGGAGCTGATCAAGACATAGGTCGAGTTTGCCGCATGGCAAGCCGTTGCGAAAACCGTCATCCTTCCTGCGCAAGTCCTCCGAGAAGGACAGAAATTTTACGGGGCGGAATTCCATGGCGAAGCATCACGTCTTGCTTGCGATCTGGCTGGTGACCTTTGCCTCGATCACATCGGCCTCGGCCGAGGAATTCCCCAGCCGTCCGATCACCTGGGTCGTGCCCTTCGCGCCGGGCGGCATCACCGACACGACTTCGCGCATCGTCGCCGAGGAAATGTCGAAAACGCTCGGTCAATCGGTCCTGATCGACAATCGCGGCGGCGGTGGCGGCACGGTCGGCACCGAACAGGTGGCGCGCGCCAAGCCCGACGGCTACACGATGATCTACGGCACGCAGGGCACGATGGCGGCCAACGTCACGTTGCGCAAAAACCTGTCCTATGATCCGCTAACGAGTTTCCTGCCGGTGCATCTGGTCGGCGAAAGCCCGAACCTGTTCGTCGCCCATCACGAGGCGCCATATAACTCGGTGCCTGAGTTCATCGCCTACACCAAACAGAATCCGGGCAAGGTGACGTTCTCCTCCTCGGGCGTCGGCACCGCGACGCATCTGGTCGCCGAATTGTTCAAGACCGTCACCGGCATCGAAATGCAGCATGTGCCGTACAGGGGCAGCGCGCCGGCACTGAACGACATGATCGCCGGCCGTGTCGATGTCATGTTCGATTACCCGGTCTCGGTCGGCCCGCATGTCGAAGCCGGCAAGCTGAAGGTGCTGGCCACCACCGCGCCCGAACGGCTGCGCGCATTCCCTGACGTGCCGACCATGGCCGAACTAGGCATGAAGGACATGACCACCCAGAGCTGGTCCTCGATCATGGTGCCGGCGGGAACGCCAGCGCCGGTCGTCGACCGGCTGGCGGCGGCGGCGCATGCGGCGCTGACGTCGGAACGCGTGCGCACGCATTTCGAAAAGGTCGGCACCCGCCCGATGCTGCTGCAGAAGGCCGAGATGATCCCGTTCATCGAAAAGGAGATCAAGCGCTGGGGCGATGTGATCGAACGGGCGGGGTTGGAGAAGCAGTAGGACTAGCCCCGCCGCGGGCTGATCTTCCACGTCGCAGCCAGGATCACCGCGGTCATTGCGCCGCTGATCACTGCGGCGATCGGGATCGTCACGGCGAGCGCGGCGGTCGCAGCCCAGCCGATCGAGCAGAAGGCTTCTGCGAATGTCGCAAGCCGCGATGACGTCTGGCGGCGGCGAAACTGGCTGCGTCTGGCTTGCACGCGGAACCAGAGCTGGATCGCGGCCGCCGAGACGGTTGCGACGATGACGCCGAGCGCGGTGATGATCGCCTGCGTCACGGAGGCAAACGCAAGTGCTGCGATCAGTGGCGTGAAGATGGCGCCGATTGAGATGAGCACCACCTCGACCTTGGCGCGGATCACGCGCGATGGCGGCAGCGGCGCGGTCGCGACCAGGTCGGCGGCGTCTTCGCCCGAGATCGTGAGCCAGGCGAGGCCGCCGGCAAGCTGGCCGGCCGCCATCACGATCACGGGCGTGATCAGCACGATCGCGGCCGAGCTTTCGGAAAAACTTCGCCACAGCAATAAGGCCGGCGGCACCAGGTAGAGCAGTTGCATCAAGCTTTGCGACAACAGCCACGGATCGCGCCGCAGCAGCAGGAACTCCTTGGTGCGCAGCGCCTGTTGCCGCGAACCGCCGCGGAATGCGGTCGAGCGCGGCCCGCGACGGACAGACCGGGCAGTTGCGGCGACACTGACGACGGTATCGGCAAATCTCGGCGAGAAGACCGCCATCACAACGCCGAGCAGCAGGAGCCCGCCCGCCATCAGCCACGACAGCACCATGCCATCGCCGATCGCCGCTCGCGCCGGCCACCACAACGGGCTGTCGAGCGCAGGTGCGTAGGCTGAAGCGGCATCGGAGGTCAGCACCGTAAAGCGCGACAACGTACCGTATGAAAGGATGGCTGCGACCTGGAGCGCGATGACGAAGCCGGCGCCGATGATGGCGGCCACGACCTGCGCGACGAGGCGGGTGCGGCTTGGGCCGATCAACCTGAACAGCGCGACCGTGATCGCGATCGCAACGGCCGCGGCCGTAAGGCCGATGGCGATGACGACGCCGAACGCGGAGAGCCATCGGATGCCGCCGCCGATCACGAGAACGTCGACAAAGGGCGTCGACAGCAACAGCGCCATCCCGATCACGGACAGCCCGATCGCCGCGATCCGCACCGAGAACACGTTGGCGAGGTTCGCCGGCGATGACATGATGAGGTCGAGGTCGGCGCGGGCGTAGAACACCCGCGTCACCGATTCGATCGCCTGTGACAGCATCAGGGCCCAGGCGAGAAAGATGGTCGCCGTGATGACGATCAATTCCGGCTTGCCGAGCGGGGCTTGCAAATCGGCGAAGCGGCCGATCACCGCATAGGCCGGCAGGTGCATGACGGCGACGAATACGATCAGGGCGATGATCGCGCGCTTTCGCTTGCCACGTCTGCCGGCAATCATCGCCAGCCATTCGCGCCACGCCAGCCGGATCTCGTGCCGGGCAAACCAGGTGAGCGCCGCGGCCGAACTCATGCGGCGGCCGCCTCGGCGTCGACGAGGGCGATGAACATGTCTTCGAGGCTGGTGTCGTTGCGGCCGTTCTGCTGGAGCAGCTCAGTGAGCGTGCCCTCGGCCACCAGTTTGCCTGCGGTGATGACGCCGATGCGGTCGGCCATCCGCTCGGCGACTTCGAGAATATGCGTCGTCATGATCACGGTGCAGCCGGCACGGACGCGGTCCTGCAGCAATCGCTTGACGTGACGCGCCGACAGCGCGTCGAGCCCGGTCAACGGCTCGTCCAGGATGATCAGCCGGGGATCGTGAACCAGAGCACCGGCCAGCGCGACCTTCTGGCGCATGCCCTTGGAGAAGCCCTCGCAGCGTTCGTGCAGATGCGGTTCGAGGCCAAGCGACAGCAGAAGCTGGTGCGCCGCTGGCGCGGAAACCGTGGGATCGATGCCCCAGAGACCGGCAACGAATTCGAGGTACTCCAGCGGCGTCAGCTTGTCGTAGATCATCGGCTCGTCGGAGACCCATGCGATGATCTGCTTGGCGGCGACGGGATCGGCGAGTGCGTCGATGCCAAAAATGGAGACAGAGCCGGCGTCAGGCCGCAGCAGGCCGGCGACCATCCGCAAGGTCGTGGTCTTGCCGGCGCCGTTGGGGCCGAGCAGGGCGTAGAACTCGCCGGTCCGAATGGTGAGGTCAAGCGCGTCGACCGCCGGGCGGTCAAAACGCTTCGTTAACCCTCGCACTTCGAGCGCCGATAGATCTGACTGCATGACTTCAGGGCGATCCAGTTGTTCCTTGCGGACCATGCACCGAAGAGCTTTCAGCGCGGTGAATCTTGCACGCCAAATCGCGCAAACCCCGCAACTTCCCGGACTGCGGCATTTCTCCGCAATTGTTAACGGCGCGGCACGCAGCGCTTTGTTGACAGGGCTCGGCGCTTTGGGCTCAATGCAGCGGGACATATGCAGCTGTTCGGCATCGTGGATGCCGGGTAGCGTGTAGACACAAGATGCGGAAGAGGCGATCGACAGAATCGCCCGGCATCGGGGAGGAAATGATGCTGGACTTCGTTCAGCAGCTGGTGAGTGGCATCGCGCTCGGCTGCGTCTATGGCCTGATCGCGCTCGGCTTCGTGCTCGTTTACAAGGCAACCGAGGTCGTCAATTTCGCCCAGGGCGATTTGATGATGTTGGGCGGGTTCTTCGCCTTCACCTTCATCGGCATGCTCGGCCTCAACTACTGGCTCGGATTCGCCGGCGCGGTCATCGCCATGGCGGCGTTCGGCATGCTAGCCGAACGCGTCGTGGTGCGTCCGATCCTCGGCTATCCGCAGTTTTCCATCATCATGGCGACGATCGGGCTCGGATATTTCCTGCGGTCCGTGGTCGGCATGATCTGGGGCACCGACGATTTCAAGATCGACACGCCGTTCAGCGATGGCGTGTTGCGGATCGGCTCGCTGGTGCTGGCATACGACAAGCTCTCGGTGATCGCCGCAACCGTGATCCTTTGCGCGCTGCTGTATCTGTTCTTCAACCGCACCACGCTCGGCACCGCGATGCGTGCCAGCTCCGAGAACATGCTGGCCGCCTACTACATGGGCATTCCGGTCAAGCGCGTGGTGTCGATCGTGTGGGCGATCAGTGCTGCGGTCGCGACTGCCGCCGGCGTGCTGCTGGCGCCGATCACCTTCATTCACTCCAATGTCGGTCTCGTGCTGGGCCTGAAGGCGTTTCCTGCCGCCGTGCTCGGCGGCTTCGGCTCGATTCCCGGCGCCGTAGTGGGCGGCGTGCTGATCGGCGTGATCGAGAGCATGGCCGGCTTCTACCTGCCGCAGGGCTGGAAGGACGTCGCGCCCTACATCGTGCTTCTGGTGGTGCTGTTGCTCAAGCCCGAAGGCCTGTTCGGCATTCATACGCGGAAGAAGGTCTAATGCGGTTCCTCTTCAAGACGGATTACGAAGACGACATCAGGCTGTTTCCGCACAGCGGCTACGTCGTTTCCTACGGCATCCTGCTGGCGTTTCTGGTGATCGCGCCGTTCGTGCTGTCGAGCTATCTGGTCAGCCAGCTGGTGTTCGTCTGCATCTACGCCACGGTGGGCGTAGGCTTGATGATTCTCACCGGCTTCACAGGGCAGGCCTCGCTCGGCCACGCCGCCTTTCTGGCGATCGGCGCCTATACGGCGGCCTATCTGCAGCAATACAACGTTCCGTTCCCGGTCTACTTCCTGGCCGGCGGCCTGTTGACCGGCGTGGTCGGTGCGCTGGTGGGATTCCCGGCGCTGCGGCTGACGGGCATCTATCTCGTCATCGCGACGATTTCCTTTGCCTTCATCGTCGAGGAAGTGCTGGCGCGCTGGGAAAGCGTCACCCACGGCAATGAGGGCATGCGCGTCAAGACCTTGAGCTTGTTCGGGCAGGCGGTGCCGCAAAACGGCCCGACCTTCTACTTCCTTTGTCTCGGCGTGTTGATCCTGACCATCGTCGGCACGCTCAATCTGTTGCGCTCGCCCACGGGGCGCGCCTTCGTCGCGATCCGCGACAGCGAAACGGCGGCGCGCAGCATGGGCGTCAATGTCTCGCTCTACAAGGTGAAGTCGTTTGCGATCAGCGCTGGTATCACCGGATTGGCCGGTGTGCTGTTCGCGCACAAGCTCTCCTTCATCTCTCCGGAAATGTTCACGCTGCAGCTCTCGATCGAGTTCATCATCGTGATACTGATCGGCGGCACCTTCAGCCTGCACGGCGCGGTACTCGGCGCGATATTCCTGGTCATGATCGATCCGTTCCTGACCTATCTGAAGGACGACCTGCCCGGCATCATCGCGGGAATCTTCGCAACGTTCGGCGCGGACAGCGTGACCGCGGGTAAGATCCACAGCAACGTCGCCGCCATTGCCTCCGCCAACGGCCTCAAGGGCGCGATCTACGGAGTGATCATCGTGCTGTTCGTGCTGTTCGAGCCGCTCGGGCTGTACGGGCGCTGGCTGAAGATAAAACTCTTCTTCCAGCTATTCCCGCTCTACAAGCGCGCCACCTTCAAGCGTCAGAAAATCTACGTGAAATCGGAGCGGAACCGATGAGCTATTTCCGTGCCGAGAACCTGTCTTTGCATTTCGGCGGCCTGAAGGCAGTCGATTCCGTCAGCTTCGCGGTGGAGAAGGGCGAGATTCTCTCGATCATCGGCCCCAATGGCGCGGGCAAGAGTTCGATCTTCAACCTGATCTCGCGGATCTATCCGCCCACTTCGGGCAGGATCTTTTTCGAAGACCAGGACATCACCGAGCAGCCGGCCTACGAGATTGCCGGCCTCGGCATTGCCCGCACCTTCCAGAACATCGAGCTGTTCGAGAATGCGACCATGCTGAGCAATCTCCTGGTCGGCCGTCACCGGCACTCCACCACGCAGCTCTGGCAGGAATTGCTGTTCCTGCCGAGCGTGCGCGCCGGTGAAAAGGTCCATCGCCGCCGCGTCGAGCAGGTGATCGAATTCCTCGATCTCGAAGCCTATCGCGACAAGCTGATCTCGGGCTTGCCTTACGGCGTCCGCAAGGTGATCGAGCTCGCGCGTGCGCTGTGCTCGGAGCCGAAACTGATCCTGCTCGACGAGCCATCATCCGGGCTGAACGTCGAGGAGACCGACGACATGTCGTTCTGGATCCGCGACATGAAGACCGAACTCGGCATCACTGTCTTGATGGTCGAACACGACATGACGCTGGTCAATCGCGTCTCCGATCGCGTGATCGCGCTCAACTACGGCCGCGTGCTCGCGATGGGCTCGCCGTCCGAGGTGCAGCGCCATCCCGACGTCGTCGCCGCCTATCTCGGCGCCTGAGGATGATGCCATGAGCGCTTCCGACATCATCCTCAAGCTCAGCAATATCGAGAGCTATTACGGGCCGATCATGGCGATCCGCGGCATCAGCCTGGAGGTGCCGCGCGGCCGAATCGTCACGTTGCTCGGCGCCAACGGCGCCGGCAAGACCACGGTGCTCAAGACCATCTCCGGCATTCTCGATCCCCAGAAGGGCTCGATCGAATTTTTGGGCAAGCCGATCCAGCGCATGGAAGCCGACAAGATCGTGCGGCTGGGCTTGAGCCACGTGCCGGAGGGGCGTGAAGTATTCCCGTTCCTATCGGTGCGGGAAAACCTGATGATGGGCGCCTATCCGCGCAAGGACCGCGACGGTGTCGCGGAGGATCTCGAGCGGGTCTACGGCTATTTCCCGCGGCTGAGGGAGCGCATTAACCAGCCGGCCGGACAGCTTTCCGGCGGCGAGCAGCAGATGCTGGCGATCGGGCGGGCGTTAATGAACCGTCCGACCCTGCTACTTCTGGATGAGCCGTCGCTCGGGCTGTCGCCGATCCTGGTGAAGGAGATTTTTACCATCATCAAGCGCGTCAACGAGGAGCAGGGCATGTCCATCCTGCTGGTCGAGCAGAACGCCAAGGTGGCGCTGGAGACGGCGCATTATGGCTATGTGCTGGAAATCGGCAGGGTCGTGATGAACGACACCTGCGAGCGGCTGATGAATTCAAAGGACATCCAGGAATTCTATCTCGGCGCCAAGGAAGAAGGCGCCCGCGGCGAGCGGCGCTGGAAAAAGAAGAAGACATGGCGTTAGAAGACCTGGCGTTAACCGTCGCAGTCAAAAGCATGGCGTTCAGAACGAGTTAGGGCTAGATTCAGGCCTGCTTCAAGAAAGCAAGACCGGTTGCCAAGACCGGCACCTGAGGCAGGCGACAGAGGGAGGAAGACGCATGGCCAGACCGGCAGTGCTGACGGTCGCCGACACGATCGCGAAGAGTTTTCTGAAGTCCGTGGAAATCCGCGGCGACCGGCCGGCGATCCGCGAAAAGAAATTCGGCATCTGGCAGCCGACCAGTTGGCGCGAGTGGCTCCAGATCTCCAAGGATATCGCGTTCGGCCTGCATGCGTCAGGCTTCCGGCCCGGCGACGTCGCGTCGATCATCGCCAACGCGGTGCCGGAATGGGTCTATGCCGACATGGGCATCCTGTGCGCCGGCGGTGTTTCGTCGGGCATCTATCCGACCGACTCCTCGTCGCAGGTCGAATATCTCATCAACGATTCCTCGACCAAGGTGATCTTCGCCGAGGACGAGGAGCAGCTCGACAAGATCCTGTCGTGCCGTTCGCGGTGTCCGACGCTGCAGAAGATCGTCGTGTTCGACATGGAGGGCCTGAGCGGCTTTACCGACCCGATGGTGCTGTCGCTGGCCGAGTTCACGGCGCTCGGGCGCAACCACGAGCAGGGTAATGAGGCGCTGTGGGATGAGATGATCGGAAGCCGCAGTGCAGGCGATCTTGCCGTTCTCGTCTACACGTCAGGCACCACCGGCCCGCCCAAGGGCGCCATGCATTCCAATCGGAGCGTGACGCATCAGATGCGCCACGCCAACGACCTGTTTCCGTCGACCGACAACGAGGAGCGGCTGGTGTTCCTGCCGCTCTGCCATGTCGCCGAGCGGGTCGGCGGCTATTACGTTTCGCTGGCGTTGGGATCGGTGATGAACTTCGCCGAAAGCCCGGAGACGGTGCCGGACAATCTGCGCGAGGTGCAGCCGACCGCGTTCCTCGCGGTGCCGCGGGTCTGGGAGAAGTTCTACTCCGGAATCACGATTGCGTTGAAAGACGCGACGAATTTCCAGAAGTGGATGTACCGCAACGCGCTCGCCATCGGCAACCGGATGACGGAGTACAGACTGCAGGGCGATACACCGCCATTGTCGCTGCGGCTCGCCAACAGCGCCGCTTACTATCTCGTGTTCCGCAACATCCGCCGCATGCTCGGGCTCGATCGTTGCCGGCTGGCGTTCACTGGTGCTGCGCCAATCGCGCCGGATCTGATCCGCTGGTATCTCGCGCTCGGCCTCGACATGCGCGAGGTCTACGGCCAGACCGAGAATTGCGGTGTCGCCACCGTGATGCCGCCCGATCGCATCAAGCTCGGCTCGGTCGGCAAGGCAGCACCCTGGGGCGAAGTCGCGATTTCGCCGCAGGGCGAGATCCTGATCCGCGGCGATTTCCTGTTCATGGGTTATCTGAACCAGCCGGAAAAGACCGCCGAGACCATCGACGCCAAGGGATGGCTGCACACCGGCGACGTCGGCTCGATCGACAATGAAGGCTTCGTCAGGATCACCGACCGGATGAAGGACATCATCATCACGTCGGGCGGCAAGAACATCACGCCGTCGGAAATCGAGAACCAGTTGAAGTTCTCGCCTTACGTCTCGGACGCCGTGGTGATCGGCGACAAGCGGCCGTACCTGACGTGCCTGGTCATGATCGACCAGGAGAATGTCGAGAAGTTCGCCCAGGACCACGACATTCCCTTCACCAACTACGCCAGTCTGTGCCGTGCGCCCGAAATCCAGGACCTGATCCAGCGCGAGATCGAGGCAGTCAACGTCAACTTCGCGCGCGTCGAGACCATCAAGAAGTTCTATCTGATCGAACGTCAGCTCACGCCTGAGGACGAGGAACTGACGCCGACCATGAAGCTGAAGCGCAGCTTTGTGAACAAGCGCTATGCCGCCGAAATCAACGCCATGTATGGCGAACGGGCGGTGGCGTAGGCGAAACGAAAGTTCGAAAGCGAGAATCAAGTACGCGGCGAAGGACAACAAGGCCCTACCCTTCGCTCAACACGGGCCAACAAGGAGGATATTGCAATGTTGAAATCGTTTAGGGCGTTGGGCCTTGCGGTGAGCGCCCTTGCGCTGACCCAACTGCCGGCCGCAGCCCAGACCAAGATTACCGATCAAGGCATCTCGGCGAGCGAGATCGTCATCGGAACCCATCAGGATCTATCCGGCCCGATCAAGGTCTGGGGCGTTCCGGTTTCCAACGGCATGAAGATGGCAGCCGAGGAAATCAATGCCGCCGGCGGTATCCACGGCCGCAAGATCAAACTGATCATCGAGGATAGCGGCTACGATCCGAAGCGCGCCGTGCTGGCGTCGCAGAAAATGGTCGAGCGCGACAAGGTCTTCGCCATGGTCGGCCCGATGGGTTCGCCCACCGTGCTCGCATCGCAGGACATCCTGTTCGATGCCGGCGTGCTGCAGCTATTCCCGCTGACGGCGGCCGAATTCACCTTCAAGTTCGATCCGGCGAAGCCGCAGGAGCGGCTGAAGTTCAACAATTTGCTGCCCTATGTCGAGAGCACGCGCGCGGCGGTCAAGTACATGATCGAGGGCAAGAACTTCAAGAAGCCCTGCATCATGTATCAGGACGACGAGTACGGAAAGAACGTGCTTGACGGCTTCACGCAGCAGGTCAAGGCGATGAAGCTGGAGCCGGCCTCGGTCACCAGCTACAAGCGCGGCGCTTCCGACTTCAGCGCGCAGGTCGCCAAGATGAAGTCCGACGGCTGCGATATGGTCGTGCTCGGTACAGTGATCCGCGAAACCATCGGCGCGATGGGCGAAGCCAAGAAGCTCGGCTGGGACGTCACCTTCCTCGGCGCCACGCCGACCAACGTGCTGGAAGTTCCGGCGCTCGGCAAGGAGGCGGTCGAAGGCCTCTATGCGGCTTCGGGCTTCGAAATTCCGTACGAAGACACGGCAAAGGGCAAGGTCAAGGACTGGCTCGCCAACTACAAGAAGATGTTTGGCTCGGACGCCAATACGCAGGCGATCATCGGCTACAACGCCATGACGACCTTTGCGTTCTACGCCGAGAAGGCAGGAAAGGACCTGACCGGCCAGAAGATGATGAACGCGCTGGAGTCAGGCGAGCAGTTCCGCGACATCTTCAACTCGCCGCCGACCAAGTTCTCCAAGACCGACCATCTCGCCAACACGATCACCCAGGTCCAGCAGATCAAGAACGGCCGCTGGGTGCTGGTGAAGGAAGGCCTGATGTTCTGAGGGGCGTCGCCTCTACCATCGGGACCTCAACGACAAAGGGCTGCGCGAGATGATCGCGCAGCTCTTTTTGTTTTTTGTGCCTTTCGCTCTGACGGCAAACGCCGTCATTGCGAGGAGCGAAGCGACGAAGCAATCCATTCTTTCCTGCCGCAAGATGGGTTGCTTCGCTTCGCTCGCAATGACGGTTGTTACTACTTCGGCTGGAACTCCGCCGAAACAACAAAGGGCTGCGCGATCGTCTCGTGCAGCCCTTCTGCTTCGCTATGTGCTCCGGGTTCGCGGCTAGCACGCGCCCCGGGATGACTTCGTCACTTCGGCCGTATCGCGTCAGCTGTACCCTGGATGAAGGCCTGCAGTTTCGGGATATCCTCTTCCTTCAGCTTGCCGGTGAAGTCAGGCATGCCGCGGTCGCGGAACGGGCCCTTGAACACGATGTCCTTCAGGTTGGTGATGGTTTCGGGGGCGACATAGCCGAGGTTCCGGATGTTGCCGCCGTTGTCGACGCCGGGCACGCTGTGGCAGGCGGCGCAGGCGGCGACATAGATGGCGGTGCCTTCGGGGATATCCTTCGGATCATACTTCACGCCCTTCAACAGCCCCTCGGTCTGGTACTTCACAAAGGCCGGCAGCGGCGCCTTGCCGTCGATCGCGAAGGTATAGACCGTGCCGGGGCTCTGCAGTTCGGTGGCGCGAATCCACTGGCCGATCACGCCGCCCCAGCCGACCGCGATCGACACATATTGCTTGCCGTCGAGCATGTAGGTCGAGGCCGCCGCGACCACGCCGGTGCCGGTCGGGCTTTCCCAGAGCTTCTCGCCTGATGTGGCGTTGTAGGCGACGAAGCGGCCGTCGGCGGTGCCCTGGAACACCAGGTTGCCCGCGGTGGTGAGGGTGCCGCCGTTCCACGGCGCCACGTGCTCGACGCGCCAGGCTTCCTTCTGCTTGACCGGATCCCAGGCCACCAGACGCCCGAAGGCGGGGTTCTTGGGGGGCGTAGCGTTCAGCTGGAAGCCGATATTCCAGCCCGTTGCGCTGGCGAATTTGCCGGGCTCGACGGCATTGTGCTTGAAGGCCTTTTCCGGCGTGAGGTTGGTGGGGATGCCCTGTGCCGGAATATAGACAAGACCGGTCTGCGGATTGAACGACATCGGATGCCAGTTGTGGGCGCCCGCCGGGCCGGGAATGCTGTCATACGCTTCGTCGCTGCGCGCCTCCTTTATCTCGATCGGCCGGCCGTTGGCGTCGTAGCCGGTCGCCCAATTCACATCGACGAAGTTCTTTGCCGAGATGAACTTGCCGTTGGTGCGGTCGATGACGAAGAAGAAGCCGTTCTTCGGTGCGTGCAGGATCACCTTGCGCGGCGCGCCGTCGATGTTGATGTCCGCCAGGATCATCGGCTGGGTAGCCGTGTAGTCCCAGTGGTCGCCGGGCGTTTCCTGATAGTGCCAGGCGTACTTTCCGGTATCGGCATTGAGCGCGACGATCGAGGACAGATAGAGGTTGTCGCCGCCGGAGGGGCTGCGTACTTTTTGATTCCACGGCGAACCGTTGCCGGTGCCGATATAGACGAGGTTCAGGTCGGGATCGAAGGTGATGGTGTCCCAGGCCGTGCCGCCGCCGCCATTGATCCAGTACTTGCCGGCGGGATCCCAGGTCTTCGCCGCGACCGCCATCGATTCGTCTTCGAACGGCTTTGACGGATCGCCGGGCACGGTGAACCAGCGCCATGCCTGGTTACCGGTCTCCGCGTCATAGGCGGTGACATAGCCGCGCGCGCCGAATTCGGCGCCGCCATTGCCGATCACCACCTTGCCGTTGAACACGCGCGGCGCGCCGGTGATGGTGTAGGAGTGCTCCTTGCTGGCGATGGTGTCCTTCTCCCAGACCACCTTGCCGGTGGCGGCTTCGAGCGCGAACAGCCTACCGTCATAGGCACCGAAATAGATCTTGCCCTTCCAGAGTGCGACGCCGCGATTGACCACATCGCAGCAGCCCTTGTAGCCCTTCTCGCGGTCGACCTTCGGATCGAAGGTCCAGAGCCGCTTGCCGGTGCGGGCGTCGATGGCGTGCACCACGCTCCATGACGCGGTCTGATACATGATGCCGTCGACCACGACCGGCGTCGCCTCGACGCCGCGGGAAGATTCGAGCGGATAGCTCCACACCAAGCCGAGTTTCTTGACGTTGTCGGCATTGATCTGGTTGAGCTTGGAAAAGCGCGTCTCGGCATAGTCGAGGCCGATGGTCGGCCAGTCCTGCGACGTCGCGGTATTGGCCTTGATCAATGCGCCATCCACCGCAGACGTGACGGCCTTGATGTGCTCGGGCGATCCCTTGGCGGGTGTCTGCGCCAGCGCGGCGCTGCAGGATAGCGTCAGGCCCAGCCCGACCGCGATCGCGGCCTGTGCAAGGCGCGCCGGTCGACGGGAAGTAGCGGCAATTTCAGGTAACGAACGGCAAGCAGAATTAACGCGCGGCAAACGTGTCATCTCATTCCCCTCCCAGTGATCTCTAGCGGATCTGCCGGAATGCTATGCCGGTGAGAAGGATCGCGTCAATCAATGCGGGGCGTGAAATGAAAAAGAGAAAATTCGTCTCGGCATGTTTCACTGAAACGAATGCAATCGGGCATGCCGGCTGCAGCGCACCATCGGCCGTGAGGCAGGGAAGATCAGGCAAGGAAAGCAGATTGTTGTCGACTGTCGCCGTGCAATATTTGCGCGCCGTCGGTCGGCGCGATCGCGTGATCAGTCTGCGGAGGCAGCCAGATAGCTTACGACGAGCGGAGCCACAGGGTTGTTGCCCACAGCGGCGAGCAGGGGAGAATCGGCTAATCGCATCACGCCGTGTTCGCCGATTGCAAATGTCGGCCGGTAGTTTCTGACATGCGAATCCTCGATCATCGCCATGCGGCGGTTGTCGAGCATCAGCCATCGCCCGTCCAGCCGCGCGGCGGCCACCGCATGGTCCTCGCCATGAATGGTGTCGTGCAGGACCACGATCCTGAGATCGTCGGGCGCGACGCCGGCGCGGCGCAGGGCGACGAATTTTGCAATCGCATAATCCTCGCAATCGCCACCGCCGCGCGCGAGCGTTGCGAGCGGCGACGTCCAGACGTCAATCTGGCCGTGTTGGGCGAGGTCGCTCATCGGCCGGATGACGAGATTGATGGCGCGGTTGATTTCGCCGAGTCGGGCGCGGCCTTCGCGCAACTGCGCGGCGTCGACGATGTCGAGGAATTTCAGCGCGGCCGGCGACACGCAGCCGTCACGGTCGCCCTCGCAGAGCGCAAGCTGCACCATTTCGTCGTCGAGCCGGCGTTGCACGCCGAGCCATTTGTCGCGCAGTCCGCCGCTCGGGAGGAGAGATGCGGCAAGCCCGAACGGCTCGGCCGATCGCTGGATCAATTCCGCCGGCGCGGACGGCTCCGCTATCTCGGCCCGCAGGCCGGCTGGTCCGAACCAGGCCAGGCCGCACGCGACGATGCCCGCACGCCATGCGCGCGAGGTGACTGACAACCCCATCTGACGCCCCTTGTCCGGGCATCGGCGGGCGTATTCTGCCTGCGCGTGACCGGATCATTTGCAGGGGGCAGGATGGGCGGAGGTGCTTTTAATCCGCTTAAAACGGGGGGAGGCTGGCCGCGAACTGCGAAACAGCCCAAAATAACCGCTGTCGATTTGGCGAGAATTTAATCGATCGGCTTAAGCAAGCCGCGCGCGCGGGGCTGTTGGAGACAGCCTTTAACTGCGCCTTATGGTTGATTTTCCGTTAATGTGACTTTTTTGTTGAAAATTGTCTGATTTGTTAGCTGGTTCACAGTTTGAATTTCAAAAATCGCATCATAGTCCCCGTGGAACCATGGGGAAACAGTGCCAGGTATATTTTTCAAATTTATACTTCGAATACTTGAAGTAATGTTGTTGAGGCCGGAGAATTCCGCCCGTATTGTTGCCGGGACAACCAGCGATACCTGCGATCTCCCGGGGGAATTCCACGAAGACCGACCCGCCAGGGCGTCACTTTCCGCGATATTAACAAGCATTGGGTGGTTCCGTGCGGGACCTTCCAATGATATGCAAGCTTAGATATTTCAATATTGTATAAATATTAACCTTAGCGGCAACGGTGCCATTTTGAGCTTGGCCGGTAAATTTACCGATGTGGTGTCGGACGCCCATGGTTCGCACCCCCATGGTTCCGTCCGCGTCGACAGCGTTTCGACGCATGCGCCGGTCGATGCCGTTATCGTTCCTGATGCCCACCTGCTGTTCACCGGCGATTTCAAGCGCTCGGGCGTCGACCTGGTCCTCACCAGCGGCGACCGCGAACTCGTCCTGCCCGATTACTTCAGGGGCGAGAAACGCGCCGCGCTGGCCTCGCCCGATGGCGCCCACCTCACCGGTGACATCGTCAACGCGCTGGCCGGGCACATCCAGCTCGCGCAGGCCGACGGCAGCGCCAGCGTTGCTCCCGCTCTCATCGGCCATGTCACCAAGCTGACGGGCAGCGCAACCGCGATCCGCAACGGCGTGTCGATCATCCTGAACCAGGGCGACACCGTCCACAAAGGCGACGTCGTCCAGTCCGGCTCCGATTCGACGCTCGGCATTACCTTCATCGACGGCACCGTGTTCGGCCTCGCGTCGAACGCCAAGATGGTGCTGAACGAAATGATCTACGACCCCAACGGGTCGGACAACAAATCGCTGCTCAGCCTGGTGCAGGGCACCATCTCGTTCGTCGCCGGCGCCACCGCCAAGAAAGGCGACATGAAGGTCGACACGCCGGTCGCGACCATGGGCATCCGCGGCACCGCGGTGCTGGTCGAGATCGATTTCGAGGTGCCGTCGCAAGGTGGTGCGCCGCCGGCGAAATTCCAGGTGCTGGTCGAACCCGACGGCACCACCGGCTCCTACATCCTGTTCGACAAGACCACGCTGACGCCGATCGCAACCGTCAACCGGGCCGGCACGCAGACGATCATCAACGGCCAGGGCTCGGTCACCTTTCAGTCGTCCGTGCAACTGTCGCCCGACGCGCAAAAGGTCATCAGCGACGTGTTTTCGCTGAAGTTCACCGACCTGAACAACCCGAACACCAAGCTGACGACCAACTTTACCGACTCGATCGTTCCGCAAACGTCGTTCCTCAAGCTGGCCAGCAACGACTTCGTGCCGGTGACGCTTCAGTTCGTCAATGTCCCGGACAAGCCTGCTCCATCGCCCGGCACAGGTCCCAGCCCCCATCTCGATCACATTCCCGGGCCGCCGGCGGCCGCCGCGCACGGCGGTTCGTTTACCGAGCGCGTCGACATCACCGCCAGCGCTGCCGTGGACAGCGTGTCCGGCATAGTCAGCTATGCCGACATCAATCCCGGCGACGTTCCGAGCGTCAGCACTGCGTTCTCCTCCTTCATCTATGCGAACGCGCAGAAGGCCGACGTCACCGCGACGCTGACGGCGGAGCAACTGGCCGCGATCAAGGCGGTCGAGGTGCCGCTGGTCGTGGTGCAGGACCCCAACGGCAAGAACACCGGCCAGGCGACCTGGACCTACAACATTGCCGATGGCGCCTTCGACTTCCTCGCCTCCGGCGAGACGCTGACGCTGACCTATATGGCGCGGGTCGACAACAACTACGCGCCGAGCAACGAGACGACGTTCGTGCCGTTTACGATCGTTATCACCGGCACCAACGACAAGCCGACGCTCTCCGCGACCGGCGGCACGATCACGGAGCGGATCGGCACCGGCAATACGGCGGTCGATACCGTGACCGGTACCGTCACCTTCGCCGACTCCGACCTGACCGACCGGCCCGTCGTCAGCGCCGCGATCTCCGCAACCGATCCGTTCCGCTATTACGATGCAGAGGGTAACGACGTCACCGCGACGCTGACGCCGGCGCAACTGGCGGCGATCCTGGCCGTCGAGGTGCCGCTCTCCGTGGTGCAGGCGGCCGGAAACACCCACAACGGTTCGGCGACCTGGACCTACAGCATCGAGGACAGCAAGTTCGACTTCATCGCCAAGGGCGAAAGGCTGACGCTCAACTACGTCGCCCAGGTCGATGATGGCCATGGCGGCGTCATCTCCACACCGATTACGGTCTCGATCCACGGCGCCGACGTCGTCGTCACCGGCACCAACGACCTGCCGACCATCGTCGCGACGAGCGCCGCCTTTGCCGAGTTTTCGAGCGCCAGTCAGCCGAACCCGACCGGCTCCAATGCGCTCCATGTCGCAGCCGGCACCATCAGCTTCACCGACGTCGACCTGACCGACCGGCCGGTGGCGAGCACGGCCTTCACTGCGTTCACCTACCTGAACGCATCCAGCATCGACGTAACCTCGCAGCTCACGGCCAAGCAACTCGCGGCGATCGCAGCGGTGGATGAGCCGCTGACGATGGTGCAGAATTCTGGCAATACCAATAATGGCTCGGCGAGCTGGAGTTATAGCGTCGCCGACAGTGCATTCGATTTCCTTGCCGACGGCGAAATCCTCAACCTGACCTACACGGCAACCGTGAATGACGGGCATGGCGGCGTGGTGACCAAGCCGATCACTATCACCGTCACCGGCAGCAACGATACGGCTCAAATCATCAGCGATCTGCAGGCCGCGACCATTTCGGAAGTCGCCGACACTCACGGTTCGACGACGCCGGATACCGCAAGCGGCATGATCAAGTTCATCGATGCCGATCTGACCGATACGCATGCGGTCAAGATCGCGAGCGTCCACGCCTCCGGCGTCACGACAGGCCTCGCCAACGGCGCGGTCCAACTTAGCTGGCTGTCGCTGAGCCCGCTGGCCGATTCCACCGATGGGAAGACCGGCTCGAAGTCCTGGTCGTTCTCGGCGCCGGATAGCTATTTCGACTACCTTGCCGATGGCGAGACGGTCACGCTGACCTACACCGTCGAGGTCGACGATCACCATGGTGGCGTCACGTCGCAGGATGTTATCGTCACCGTCAATGGCAGCAACGACGCGCCTGAAATCGCCGATATCGCGAAGCAGGGCATCTCCGAGCAAACCGATACCGCGCCGCTGACAACGACGATATCAGTCACTTTCACCGATCGCGACCTGTCTGATGTCGGCCACACCGCTGCCATCACCGGCGCCGCGGCGTCCGGCACCACCACGGGTCTTGCGCTCGACGAGGCGGCGCTGATCGCCCTGGTGACGCGGGGTACCGTGACCAAGGCCGCCGGCTCGTCGTCCGGCTCTGTCGATCTGTCGTTCTCGGCGGCCTCGACCGCGTTCGACTATCTGGCGAAGGGCGAAGTCCTGACCCTGACCTACACGGTTTCGATCGACGACGGCGACGGCGGCGTGACGCCGAAGACTTTTGTCGTCACCGTCACCGGTACCGACGATGCGCCGGTGATTGGGAACATCGCGCAAAAGGACCTGACCGAGCAGACCGATACCGCACCACTGACTGCCACGATCCCCGTCACCTTTACCGACGTTGACCTGACCGATGTCGGCCATGCCGCTGCTATCACCGGCGTGACGTTGGACGGCGATACCGACGGACTCGGCCTCAACGCGAGCGAACTGATTGCGTTGGTGAGCGCGGGAACCGTGACCAAGGCTTCGGGCTCGTCGGCCGGGTCCGTCAATCTCGGCTTCTCGGCGGCGTCGACCGCGTTCGACTATCTGGCCGAGGCCGAGTCCGTTACGCTGACCTATACGGTCGCGATCAACGATGGCGATAGCGGGATCACGTCACAGACTTTCACGATCACCGTCACCGGCACCAACGACGCGCCGGTCCTGACCGCGTCGGCTCCGTCGCTGATCACGATTACCGAAGACCAGACCGCGAATGCCGGCCAGACCGTCGCCTCGTTCCTCGGAGCCAGCATTGCCGACGTCGATCACGGCGCGCTGCAAGGCATCGCAATCACTGCGACGACCAGCGCGCATGGCCACTGGGAATATTCCACCGACGGCAGCACGTTCGTCGCTTTCCCGGCGGTGTCGGGCGGCTCCGCGTTGCTGCTGGCGGCGACCGACAAGGTCAGGTTCGTCCCCGACGGCGAAGATGGCGGGACGGACACGTTCACGTATGTGGCGTGGGATCAAACGACTGGCATCCACGGCACCATGGCGGACGCCTCGGCAGCGGGCGGCTCCACCGCTTTCTCCGTGACGTCGAATGTCGCAACGCTGACGGTCACGGCGGTCAACGACGCGCCGACCGCGGCCGCGCCCGCGACGCATTACGTTGCGACTGAACAAGCGCCGCTGGTCATCAGCGGCACCGGCTTGCATGTCGCTGATATCGATGGCAATGGCGGCACCGAAACGGTGACCCTCTCCGTCGGCGAAGGCATCCTGGACGTCGACCTCGGTGGAAACGACGTTTCGGTCACCGGCAACGGTACGTCCTCCGTGACGATCACCGGACTGGTCGACTACATCGAAGCGCTGCTCTCCGGAGACAATTCCGGCACGATAAGCTACAGCGCGAATTCGGACAATCCGAGCGCATCGACCGGCCTGACGCTGTCCGTCAACGACGCTGGCAACAGCGGATCGAACGGCAGCCAGACCGCAACCGCCACCGTGACCATCGATATCACGCCGATCAACGACGCGCCGGTCGCAACCGACGATGTCGCATCGATTACCGGCAACACGGGTAGTATCACCGGTCACCTGCTCGCCAACGACACTGACGCCGAACACGACACGCTTTCCGTGTCGAACGTCGTCAACGGCGTCGCGGCGTCTGGCCACATTACGGTTGATGGCACCTACGGCCGGGTTGTCATTGACCAGGCGACCGGCGACTACACCTACACGCTCGGCGCTACCTCCGCACAGGCGGCGGCGGTCGCCGCGCTGGACCATGGCGTTACCGTGCAAGACGATTTCACCTACACCGCTTCCGACGGGGCGCTCGGAAGCGATGGGCATCTCAAGGTGAACGTCACCGGCGTCGACGAGGCGCTGGTCCTGAGCGCTGAAAGCATCAGGGTTGAAGAGAACGGAGACGCCGCAGTTACCACCACCGTTTTCGACATCATTTTGTCCGATGACGACCAGGCTTCCGATGTGACGATCACGGCGAGGGCTTTGCACGGCGAGCTTTCATTGGTGGATGATGATAACGTCGGCGTTCTAGAGATCCATGGCACCGTTTCGGCGATCAATGACAAGTTTGCTAGCGGCATCATTTACACGCCGGCGGACAACAGCGAGAACGACATCGTCACGGTGACCGCCACGGATGCCCAAGGCCAGAGCGACACCCTGAACTTCATGTTCCAGCAATCCGGATCGGATGGTGCCACGCTGGCTGGGACGGGCGAGAAGGACGTCATTTTTGCAACTGGAGGCGAGGACACGCTGAGCGGCGGTGCGAAAGCCGACCAGTTCGTCTTTGCGCCGGAATATAGCCCGAGCGAGGATGAGATCACCGACTTCAAAGTGGGCGAGGACCACATCGACCTGCGCGCGTTCTCCGAGGTGCATTCGGATAACATCGATGCCTGGCTCGATAGCCATAAGTCGGAAACCGGTGCCAACGGCGCCGACACACTGATCACGCTCGACACCCACGACACGATCACCATCAAGGGTGTCACCGCCGCCAACCTGCATGCGAGCGACTTCATCGTGTCGCCGCATCACTAACATGGCGCTTCGCCATCCGCGCTAACCCGGGGATATCGATGCCATCTTCTGGCTTGTCTGGCGCCCTCAGTTAGCGAACAATCGAAGCCATGAAGCTCCGGGCCCTACCGAGGTGGTTCAAGCGGCGCATCGGCTATGCCCGGCTGCTGTGCCTTGCGCTGCTGATCGGGTTTGCCGCGCTGCGCCTTGCCGACCCGGCGCCGGTCGAGGAAGTTCGGGTCAGGACCTTCGATTTCTTCCAGCGGCTCGATCCCCGCAAGAAGACGGCGAGGCCGGTCACCATCGTCGATATCGACGACAAGAGCCTGGAAAAGATCGGCCAGTGGCCATGGCCGCGGACGCGGATCGCCGATCTCATTACCGAGTTGACCAGGCTGGGCGCCGTCGTGATCGCGTTCGACGCGGTGTTTCCGGAGCCGGACCGGCTCAATCCCTCCGATGCGGCCGATACGTTCCGCAACCTCGATGAGGACACCCGCGCCAAATTGCGGGCGCTGCCGAGCAACGACGAGGTCTTCGCCGAAGCCATCCGCAAGTCGCGCGTGGTGCTTGGTGAATCGGGGGCCGCGGAAGAACTGGCCGCGCTCGACAAGACACTTCCGGTGACGGGACTGGCGATGCTGGGCGAGGAGCCGCAACGCTTCATGTTCCAATTCCCGGGCCTGCTGCGCAACACCAAGGTGCTGGAACACGCGGCTGCCGGGCGCGGTCTGTTCACGATCAAGCCCGAGCGTGACGGCATCGTGCGGCGCGTGCCGATGATCATGCTGGCGCAGGGTCAGACCATGCCCTCGCTGAGTTTCGAGATGCTTCGGGTTGCCGCCGGCTCGGGCACGATCCTGATTAAGTCCGAGAAGGCCGGCATCAAGAGCCTCGGCATCAAGGGCTTTCAGCTTCCGACCGATGGCAATGGCCAGCTTTGGGTTCACTACGCCCGCCAAGATCCTTCGCTCTACGTTCCGGTAATCAACGTGCTGCAAAAGACCGTTGCGCCCGAAATGATCGCGGGCAAGCTGGTCCTGATCGGCACCTCGGCCGTCGGTCTCAACGACATCAAGACCACGCCGGTTTCGCAGAACATGCCGGGCGTGGAAATCCACGCCCAGATTCTGGAAAGCGCGTTGACCGGGGCGGTGATCTCCCAGCCGATCTACGGCATTGCGGTTGAATTCGCGACCGCGCTGCTGTTTGGGCTTCTGGTGATCGCGTTCGCGCCGTTGTTCGGTCCGATCACGCTGGTCGCGCTTGGCGGGGCGTTTGCGACCGCCCTGATCGGAACGTCGGCATTTTTCTACATACAGCACAGGCTCCTGATCGACTTCACCTACCCCTTGATGTCGACCACGGCGATCTACCTCACGCTGATCTTTTCGAGCTTCGTGCGCGAGCAGCAACAGCGCAAGCAGATCCGTGGGGCCTTCGCGCAATACATGTCGCCGGTGCTGGTGGAACAGCTCGCGCAGTCGCCGGAAAAGCTGGTGCTCGGCGGCGAGGAGCGCGAGATGACCATCATGTTCTCCGACATGCGCGGCTTCACCTCGATCTCGGAGACCTACAAGAACGATCCGCAAGGCCTCACCGCGCTGATGAATCGCTTCCTGACACCGCTCACCAACGCGATTCTCGCGCGCAAGGGCTATATCGACAAATATATGGGCGACGCCATCATGGCGTTCTGGAACGCGCCGCTGGACGACAAGGGCCACGAGCTCAACGCCTGCGAGGCCGCGCTCGACATGCTGGAGCATGTCGACGAACTCAATCAGGCGCGCGAGCAGGAGGCAAAGGAAGAAGGGCGTCCGTTCATTCCGCTCAATGTCGGCGTCGGTCTCAATACCGGCATCTGCGTGGTCGGCAACATGGGATCCGATCTCAAGTTCAATTATTCGGTGTTCGGCGATAGCGTTAATCTGGCCTCGCGCCTTGAGGGGCAGTCGAAGGAATATGGCTTCCCGATCATCGTCGGCTCCAGGACCGCGCTGGCGGTCAAGGACAAGTTCGCGATCCTCGAACTCGACTTCATCATGGTGAAGGGCAAGAAGGAGCCGGAGGTGATCTACGCCATCGCCGGCCGTGAGGACATCGCGCAGTCCGGCCGCTTCCAGCGCCTGCGCAACCTGACCATCGAGATGCTCTCCTGCTATCGCACACGCGACTGGGATGGCGCGCTGGCGGCGATCGCGCGCGGCCGCAAGACCGACGAGGCGCGCTCGCTGGAGCTGCTGTACAATTTGTACGAAGCCCGCATCCGCGGCTACCTCGAAAACCCGCCGCCGGAAGACTGGAACGGCGCCTTCGCGCTGCTGACGAAGTGAGAAGAACGTGGGATGGGTGGAGCGAAGCGATACCCATCAAATCCCCGCGCGGAAGCGTGATGGGTTTCGCTGCGCTCTACCCATCCTACAGACTCCCCGTGGTTATGAGTCTCGGGTCGCGCTTCGCTTGCTCGGGACGACAGCGGATATTGCGAGACCACCAACCGCTAACTACTCCGATGACAGGCGGACCATCTGGCGACCGCTATTCATTTCCTTGAGGCTGTTGACGTAGTTCTCGGGACGCTGCCAGCGGAGAGGCACTTTCAGTCCCATAAAACTTGCGATGCTGCCGATAAACGCCGTGCAATTGGATGTTTCCGCGTTCCAGACCGGTGAACTCGCTTGCAATTTCTTGATGTAAGCGAACACCCTTTTTGCGTCCGGCTCACTCAGGTAAACCCGGTAGCTCGCGGTCAGGTACTCCGGATCAAGATCGCCATAGCTCGCCCCGGTCTCGGACGGGACCCACGTCAAATGCCCCAGCACGTAGGCAAAGGTGTCTCCCGCAGGCGTGAGGCCCGCGACCTCAACTGCTCGCTCGCTCGTCTTCCCGTACCAGACGAAAGCATGTCCCCAGCTCGCCGCCGTCCTGGCTCTGAAATCGACGTAGTACGGGCCCTTGACCGTGCCCTGCTTTTGAGCCGCCTGTGCCGCCGGTCTTGGCTGGATAGGCGCGTTACTAGACACAAGCGCATTCGCGTCAGCCAACCGCTTGTGTGCCTCGTGTGCAGAAGCCGATGGGATTGTGCCTGGGAGCGAAGCTGCGAGTGTGAGTCCCGCAAGCAACCATGGTCCCAATCTGTTAGGTCGACTTGCCACGCTTCGCCCCTCAACCGTCGACGACAAAGGCAGGTTCAACGACCCTCGGTCAATGCCGTGCGCTAGTAGCGCGACACAACGGGCCCGGGCGCCTTGCCGATTGGGCTCTTCCCGACCGGGGTCTTGCCAATCGGCATCTTGCCGACGGCAGCTTGCTGATAGACGGGCTGTCGGCGTGGAATGTCGGCAGCGCTGGCGGCAGTCACCACGGCAAGCGTTGCACCCACTGCAATAGCAATCTTGATCACGGCAGTTCCCCATGTCGTTAGGCGAAACAAAGCATGCCTGCTGAGCGCTGCCCAGCAGGCATGCCGTGCACATGATCGTCGGAATACGACTACAGTACGGCGGAGGCGTTCAGCGAACGTGACCGCTGTGCGGCAGTTGTGAGACGGGCAAAATCCTCGAGCCCTATTCGTGCGGACCCGTTGGTTTGCCAGGGGCGGCGTTGGTTATGCTGAGGCGCCGCGGTGCCTTGTTTTCAAATGGGGTCATGGCTGTCTCCTTCAGATCAGGACAGCCAAGCCTGTACAGGCTGGAGCGCGCTCTGGATCAAGCCCCTCTCACTCCAGCCCGATCTGCGTCAAATCCTGAAACCAGTGCTGCGCCTGCACGAACTTCTTCACCTTCGGCGACAGTGCATGCGGGTTGGTATCGTGCACGACCCAGACTAGCGTGGCGTCGTCGACGATCAGCGCATGGGCCTGCGCCAATAGCTCGTCCTGCTTGGCGACATCAAACGTCTGCTTGGCCTCGTCGATCAGCGCGTCGACCTTGGGGTTCTTGTAGCCGCCCCAGTTGACGCCGACCGGCGCGATCTGGCCGGAGTGGAAGAAGCGGACGATCGCGTAGAGCGGATCTGACGTGACATAGGCGATGTTGTTGGAGGTGATGCCGGCGTTCATCTCGTCGGCCGCGCCCTTGCGCCATGCCGTATAGAGCGTCTCGAGCTCGACCACCTTGAAGTCAACATCGATGCCGATTTCCTTAAAGCTCTGCTGCAGGAATTCGTTCATCGGCAGCGACAGCATCTGCCCGGTGCCGCCTTGCGCGATGATGAAGGTCGCCTTCAGCGGCTTCTCCTTCGAATAGCCCGCTTCCTGCACCAGCTTCTTCGCCGCCGCGACATCGTATTTGAGTTCAAAGGACGGCTTGCCGAACCACGGGCTCGACGGATCGACCTGGCCCTTGGCGGGTTTTGCCAGGCCGTTCATCAGTCCGACCACGGCCTCGCGGTCGATCGCGAGATTGAGCGCCTTGCGAAGCCTGACATCGGTCCAGGGCGAGCCGGGCAATACGCTCAAATGATAATTCCAGACATGGGGTGTGACGTTGTCGACGATCTTCATGCCGGCGGATTCAAGCTGTGGCACCGCGTCCGGCGCCGGTGTCTCGATCAAATCGACCTGGCCTGCCAGCAGCGCATTGGTGCGCGTCAGCGCTTCCGGCATCGGGATCAGCACGATCTTGTCGGCCTTCGGAAGCCGCTTCTTGTCCCAATAGTCGGCATTCCTGGTCAGTTCAGCCAGTTCGCGCGGGACAAGTTTGGTCAGCTTGAACGGTCCGGTGCCGGAAGGCTGGCTGGCGAACTTGTCCCAGTCCTTGCCGAGCTTTTCATATTGCGTGGGGCTGGAGACCAGGAACCACAGCATCTGGTAGGGGAAGAAGGAATCGACCGCCTTGGTCGTGATCTCGATGGTCGAATCGTCGATCTTGGCGTAGCTCGCCACGGAGGGCAGGCGGGTTTTCACCTGCGCGCTCTGGCGCTTGTCGAACTGCGGTGCCTTGTCATTGAGCACCTTGTCCAGATTCCAGATCACCGCGTCGGCATTGAGTTCGCTGCCGTCGTGGAATTTGACGCCCTTGCGCAGGGCAAAGCGCCATTTCTTCTTGTCGCCCTCGTCGACTTTCCACTCGGTGGCCAGGCCCGGCACCAGCTTGCCCGGCCGGTCCGACACGTCCATCTCCCAGGCGACCAGCGGATCGTAGATCGTATAGGCCGAGAATTGGTAGGCGCCGGCGCCGCGATCCGGCTGGCCGGTGGTCAGCGGGATATCCGCCATCGAAATGCCGTAGCGCACAACGGTTTCCGCCCGCGCCGAAATCGTAGGCAAGCCTAAAGACAATCCGAGGATTGCCGCGGCAGCAAGAAGCATCGAATTTCGGGTGCGCATGAATTAAGCTCCATCGGGCGGGGTTTGGAGCTAAAAAATGCAAGCTTGATGCCAGATGGAGCATGGAAAGCGCGCTTGCATGCGCATTCACAGGGAGTTGTGCGGCTAATGGCCCCTCACGAAGCGCCTGCCTCAACGCCTGCCTTGGCACAGGCGTTGCATACCTTTGCATAAGAATTAGTCACCCAAGTCGAGAAGGAATTGCTGCATATGCGTAACGACAAATCGAAAAAGACGGCCACCGCGTGGCTGCTGGCAACGGCGCTGGTCGTGGGACTGCCGCAGCTCGCCGGCGCCGAAACGGTGCTGCGGATCGGCATGACGGCTGCCGATATTCCGCGCACGCTCGGCCAGCCCGATCAGGGTTTTGAGGGCAACCGCTTCACCGGCCTGACCATGTATGACGGGCTGACGGCGTGGGACCTCTCGTCGGCCACCAAGCCGAGCGTGATGATCCCGGGGCTCGCGACCGAATGGAAGGTCGACGAGGCCGACAAGAAGAAATGGACCTTCAAGCTGCGTCCCGGCGTCACCTTCCATGACGGCTCGCCGTTCAACGCCGATGCCGTGGTCTGGAATGTCGAAAAGGTGCTGAAACAGGACGCGCCGCAATTCGACGCCAGCCAGGTCGGCGTCACCGCCTCGCGCATGCCGACCTTGGCCTCTGCCCGCAAGATCGACGACATGACGGTCGAGCTGACCACCAAGGAGCCGGACAGCTTTTTGCCGATCAACCTGACCAACCTGTTCATGGCCAGCCCTTCGAAGTGGCAGGCGTTTTATGACAAGGCCGAAGGCGCCGACGCCAAGGCGAAGTCGCAGGCCGCCTGGGCGGCATTTGCGAAGGAAGCCTCGGGCACCGGCCCCTGGAAGATGTCGAAGTTCACGCCGCGCGAGCGGCTCGAACTGGTCAAGAACGAAGGCTATTGGGACAAGGGTCGCGTGCCCAAGGTCGACAAAATGGTGCTGCTGCCGATGCCGGAGGCCAATGCCCGCACCGCGGCATTGCTGTCCGGGCAGGTCGACTGGGTCGAGGCGCCGGCGCCCGACGCGGTCAAGGAAATCAAGCAGCGCGGCTTCCAGCTCCAGGCCAATGAATCGCCGCATGTCTGGCCGTGGCAGTTCTCGCGCATCGAAGGCTCGCCCTGGAATGACATCCGCGTGCGCAAGGCGGCCAATCTGTGCGTCGATCGCGAAGGCCTCAAGGAGGGCCTGCTCGCCGGGCTGATGGTGCCGGCAACCGGAACGTTCGAGGCCGGCCATCCCTGGCGCGGCAAGCCGACGTTTGAGATCAAATACGACAAGGCCGCTGCCCAAAAGCTGATGCAGGAAGCAGGCTTTGGCCCGAGCAAGAAGCTGACGGTGAAGACCCAGACCTCCGCCTCGGGATCGGGCCAGATGCAGCCCTTGCCGATGAACGAATATCTGCAGCAGGCGCTGGCCGAATGCTATTTCGACGTCCAGCTCGACGTCATCGAGTGGAACACGCTGTTCACCAACTGGCGCCGCGGCGCCAAGGATCCCACCGCCAACGGCGCCAACGCCACCAACGTCACCTATGCGGCGATGGACCCGTTCTTCGCGCTGGTGCGCTTCCTGCAATCGTCGATGGCGCCGCCAACGTCGAATAATTGGGGTTACATCAACAATCCCAAGTTCGACGAGCTGGTGACGAAAGCGCGCCAGACCTTCGATCCCGCAGCGCGTGACGCGGCACTCGCCGAACTGCACGCGGCCTCGGTGGATGACGCGGCGTTCCTCTACGTCGCCCATGACGTCTCCCCGCGCGCGATGAGCCCGAAGGTCAAAGGCTTCGTGCAGCCGAAGAGCTGGTTCGTCGACTTCTCGCCGGTGTCGATGGCGCCGTAAGGTCAGGAGCGTGATGCTTGCTCACCCTCTCCTCTTGCGGGAGAGGGTGGCTTCGATGCGTAGCATCGAAGCCGGGTGAGGGGTTCTCTCCGCGGATACGCGTCCCTCATTCGAAATGCTTGCGTCCGCGGATAGAACCCCTCATCCGGCGCGGACTACGTCCACGCCACCTTCTCCCACAAGGGGAGAAGGGAAGAAGAAAAAGTGACTCGTGTTTGCTTATATCGCCCGCCGTATCGTCTATGTGATCCCGATCGTGGCCAGCGTGGCGCTGGTGTGCTTCCTCTTGGTGCACATCACGCCCGGCGATCCGCTGGTAGCCGTGCTGCCGGCAGACGCATCGCAGGAACTCGCCGCGCAGCTGCGCACCGCCTACGGCTTTGATCGTCCGCTGCCGGTGCAGTTCGGGCTTTGGCTGTGGCGCGCGCTCCATGGCGATCTCGGCAATTCGATCGCTACCGGGCGTCCGGTGCTGTCGGAAGTGCTGCGCGCGGTCGGCAACACCGTCACGCTCGCGATTGCCGCAGCGCTGATCGGCTTCACGCTCGGGCTGCTGTTCGGCCTGATCGCCGGCTATTTCCGCGACACCTGGATCGACAAGGTCGCGACTTCGATTGCGATCGCCGGCGTCTCGGTGCCGCATTACTGGCTCGGCATGGTGATGGTCATCATCTTCTCGGTGCAGCTCAACTGGCTGCCCGCGGTCGGCGCCGGTCCCGGCGGCTCCGGCGCCTGGAGCTGGGATTGGGAGCACATGAAGTATCTGATCCTGCCTGCGATCACGACCTCGGTGATTCCGATGGGTATCGTCACCCGCACGGTGCGCGCGCTCACCGGCGATATTCTTTCACAGGATTTCGTCGAGGCGCTGCGGGCCAAGGGCCTGCGCGAACTCGACGTGTTCAAACACGTCATCAAGAACGCCGCGCCAACCGCGCTCGCGGTGATGGGGCTGCAACTGGGCTACATGCTCGGCGGCTCGATCCTGATCGAGACCGTGTTCTCATGGCCCGGCTCGGGATTACTGCTCAATTCCGCGATCTTCCAGCGCGACCTGCCGCTGCTGCAGGGCACGATTTTGGTGCTGGCGCTGTTCTTCGTGGCCCTCAATCTCTTGGTCGATATCGCGCAGGCCGCGATCGATCCGCGCATCAAGCGGGGCTGATTCATGACCGTGATGTCGGATACCGCCCTGCAAGCCGCACCCGCCACCAAGGCGCGTGGCTATTGGGCGACCGTTGGCCGCCGCATCTCACGCGACAAGGTCAGCATGGTCTGCGCGTTTGTGCTGGTGCTGATCTTTCTCTCGGCATTGTGCGCGCCGTGGCTCGGCCTTGCCGATCCCTACCAGGGCTCGATGATCCGCCGGCTTCGCCACATCGGCACGCCGAACTATCCGCTCGGCACCGACGAACTCGGCCGCGACATGCTGGCGCGGCTGATCTATGGCGGCCGGCTGTCGCTGATCATCGGCATTCTTCCGGTGATCCTCGCCTTTATGATCGGGACCTCGCTCGGGCTCGTCGCCGGCTATGTCGGTGGCAGGCTCAACACCGCGATCATGCGCACCATCGACGTGTTCTATGCCTTTCCGTCGGTCTTGCTGGCGATCGCGATCTCGGGCGCACTCGGCGCCGGCATCGTCAATTCCATCGTCTCGCTGACCATCGTGTTCGTGCCGCAGATCACCCGCGTGGCGGAAAGCGTGACGACAGGCGTGCGCAACATGGATTTCGTCGAGGCCGCGCGCGCTTCCGGCGCCGGGCCGTTCACCATCATGCGCGTGCATATGCTCGGCAATGTGCTGGGCCCGATCTTCGTCTACGCGACGGGATTGATCTCGGTGTCGATGATCCTTGCCGCGGGCCTCTCATTCCTCGGCCTCGGTACAAAGCCGCCGGAGCCAGAGTGGGGTCTGATGCTGAACACGCTGCGCACCGCGATCTATGTCAATCCATGGGTGGCGGCGCTGCCGGGCGTGATGATCTTCGCGGTGTCGATCTGCTTCAACCTGCTCAGCGACGGCATGCGCAGCGCCATGGACATCAGGAACTGACGCGATGAGTGAGACGTATCAGTCAGTCGAACTACTGGAACCGGTCGCGGACGTCGGTGGCGCGGCGCAGCCGCTGCTGCAGGTCACCGGCCTCACCAAGCATTTCCCGGTGCGCGGCGATCTGTTCAGCCCTCGTAAAACCGTGCGCGCGGTCGATGATGTTTCCTTCTCCATCGCCAAGGGCGAAACCGTCGGGATCGTCGGCGAATCCGGCTGCGGCAAGTCGACCACCGCGCGGCTTTTGATGCATCTGATGAAGCGCGATGCCGGCGACATCGTCTATGACGGCATGCAGGTCGGCCGCACGCTGTCGCTGCGCGAACTGCGCCGCGGCATGCAGATGGTGTTTCAGGACAGTTACGCCTCGCTCAATCCGCGCCTGACCATCGAGGAATCGATCGCGTTCGGCCCAAAGGTTCATGGCATGGCGGATGGCACCGCGCGCACGCTGGCGCGCGAACTGCTCGGTAAGGTTGGCCTCCGTCCCGAAACTTTCGCCAACCGCTACCCGCACGAGATTTCCGGCGGCCAGCGCCAGCGCGTCAATATCGCGCGTGCGCTGGCGCTGTCGCCGCGGCTCGTGATCCTCGATGAGGCGGTGTCCGCGCTCGATAAGTCGGTCGAGGCGCAGGTGCTCAACCTGCTCGCCGATCTCAAGCGCGAATTCGGCCTCACCTATCTGTTTATCAGCCACGACCTCAACGTGGTGCGCTACATCTCGGACCGCGTGCTGGTGATGTATCTCGGCGAGGTGGTCGAACTCGGCCCGGTCGACAAGGTCTGGGATGCGCCGGCGCATCCCTATACGCGGGCGCTGCTGGCGGCGATGCCGTCGTCCGATCCGGATAACCGCACCGAGACGCCGCCGATCTCGGGCGATCCGCCCAATCCGATCGATCCGCCGCCCGGTTGCCGGTTTCACACCCGCTGTCCGTTTGCGGAGCCGCTCTGCGCAAATGCGACGCCAAAACTCAGCGATGTCGATACAATGGGCCATCAGGCGGCGTGCTACATGGCCATTGCAGGTTCCGGGCACAGCCGCGCGCCGGCCAAAGAAAATGACAAGGGAGCAACCGCCGCATGACAAGACCCGATCCCAAACAGGTCAAGGTAATGACCGACGTCGCCGGCGTGCCGCAGGATTCTGAAGTCTCCGCGCGCATCGCCAATTCCATCGGTCCGGCCTTCGACGGCTTTGCGCCCATTGCCGGCACGCTGCCGATGGATCTCGAGCCTGCGAGCTTTCTCGTGGTGCAGCGCGCGATGGTGTCGAAATGAGCGGCGAACCGGCCCTGATGTCAGCGGTCGCGGTCGCGAAAGCGATCGCCGGCAAGAAATTGTCCTCACGCGAGGTTACGCAATCCTGCCTCGACCGGATCGCGCAATGGCAGCCGCGCGTCAACGCCTTCATGTCGATCGAGGCTGACGAGGCGCTCGCCGCGGCGGATGCCGCCGATGCCGCGCTCGCCAAGGGCAAGAATCTCGGCCCGCTGCACGGTGTGCCGATGGCGCACAAGGACATGTATTACGACGCCGGCAAGGTCGTGACCTGCGGCTCCAGGATACGCCGCGATTACGTCGCGACGACAACATCGACCGCGTTGCAACGCCTGAAGGACGCCGGCTCCGTCAGGCTCGGCTCGCTGCAGATGGTGGAATTCGCCTACGGTCCGACCGGCCACAACGTCCATTACGGCGCGGTGCGTAACCCCTGGAACGTCGATCACATCACCGGCGGCTCGTCGTCCGGCTCCGGTTCGGCGGTCGCGGCGCGGCTGACCTTTGCGGCGCTGGGCTCCGATACCGGCGGCTCGATCCGGATGCCCGCGCATTTCTGCGGCGTCACCGGATTCAAGACGACCGTCGGCCTGATCAGCCGCGCCGGCGCGATGCCCTTGTCGCAGTCGCTCGACACGGTCGGACCGCTCGCGCAAACGGTAGAAGACTGCGCGCTGCTGGTCGGGCTGATGGCGGGCGCCGATCCCGAGGACCCGACTACCTCGACGCTCCCGGTGCCGAACTACATGGCCGCGACCACCGGCTCGCTGAAAGGCCTCAAGATCGGCGTGCCGACCGCTTTCTATGTCGACGATCTCGACCCCGAAGTGGCGCGGGTCCTCGACGAGACCATCGCCACCCTCGGACGCGAAGGTGCCGAAATCGTCAAGGTCGAACTGCCGGATCAGCGTCAGCTCACAGCCGCCTGCCAGATCGTGCTCGCCACCGAAGCCGCTGCCTTCCACAAGCGCTGGATGATCGAGCGGCCGCAGGATTACGGCGCGCAGGTCTTGATGCGGCTGCAGAACGGGCTTGCGATTCCTGCCGTGACCTATCTCGAAGCGATGCGCTGGCGCGGTCCCGCGCTTGCGGCGTATCTCGCAGCAGTGGCCGGCACCGATGCCGTGATCGCACCGGTCGCGCCGATGCCGGCGGCGACCATTGCCGAGAGCGATGTCGGCAACAGCCTCGATGCGGAGGCCGTGATCCAGCGCATTACAAAATTCACCCGCCCGATCAATTATCTCGGCCTGCCGTCGCTTTCGATTCCCACCGGCTTCACCGCAAAGGGCTTGCCGGTCGGCATGCAGTTGATCGGCCGTCCCTTCGACGAGGCAGGGCTAGTGCGGATCGGATCAGCATTCCAGCGCGCCACCGACTATCACCTCCAGGTACCGAAAGCTGCATGAGCAACCTCGTCGAAATCCGCGACCTCAACATCCGCTTCACCGGCGAGCGCACGGTTCATGCCGTCAACGATATCTCGCTCTCGCTTGGCGAGGGCGAGGTGCTCGGCCTGCTCGGTGAATCCGGCTCCGGCAAGAGCGTGACCTTGCGCGCGCTGATGCGGCTGCTGCCGAAGAAGCGGACGCAGATTTCGGGCACCGTGAAGGTGCTGGGCCGCGACGTGCTGGCGATGAACGACGAACAGCTTTCGGCGTTCCGCGGCCAGACCGTCTCGATGATCTTCCAGGAGCCGGCGCTGGCGCTCGATCCCGTCTACACGATCGGCCACCAGATCGCGGAAAGCGTGATGCGCCATGAAGGCAAGAGCCAGAAGGAAGGGATGGCCCGTGCGCTGGAAATGCTGGAGGTGGTGCGGATTCCCTCCGCCAGGCGCCGTCTCGATGCCTATCCGCACGAAATGAGCGGCGGCATGCGGCAGCGCGCGATGATCGCGCTGGCGCTGGCCTGCAAGCCGAAAATTCTTCTGGCCGACGAACCGACCACGGCGCTGGACGCCACGGTGCAGATCCAGATCCTGCTGCTGCTGCGCGAATTGCAGCGCGAGTTCGGCATGTCCGTGATTTTCGTGACCCACGATATCGGCGTCGCCATCGAAATCTGCGACCGTGTGGCCGTCATGTATGCCGGCCAGATCGTGGAGCAGGGCCGCTTGCGCGACATCGTGCGCACGCCGGTTCACCCTTATGCCAAGGGGCTGCTGGCCTCGACCGTGCACGGCGCCAAACGCGGCGCGCGGCTGGAGACCATTCCGGGCACACCGCCTTCGCTAGACAAGGCGCCCGCGAGCTGCTCATTCGCGCCGCGCTGCAGTTACGCGCAGCCGCGCTGCAGCGAAGGATTGCCGCCCAATGTGCAGGTATCGCCGGATCGAACCGCGCGATGCGTGCTGGCGGAGGCGGCGGAAATTTCTGCTGCTAGCTGATGTGATGAGGCTCGGCTCCGCGTTCCCCGGATGCTGCGCAGCGCGCCGCACTTTGCGGCGTGGTACGCTGCTGGTCCGGGGTCCAGATGTCGCGGCGCTAGGTCCCGGCCTGCGGTGCACCCGTTTCGCGCGTCCGGGACACGAGTGAATGATTCACCCACCCAGCCCCGGATCGGCCCAGCGCTCGATCTGCGCCGGCCCCACGACCTGCTTCGGCTGATGGGGATTGAGCGTGCCCGCGCTGGCGGACCAGCCCTTGGCGAGAATTTGCATCGCAAAAAGCTTGGCGTCGATTTCAGATTTAAAGGTGCGGGTCGAGCGCGTCATGCTCTCCGCCGTCTCGTCCGTCCTGTCCGGACCAAAGGTCACATACCAAATGTCGCCATTCTTCATGCCGACATAACGCGGGTGACGCAAAAAAGTTTCACTTCGCAGGCGTTGTTGGAGGGCGTGCGGATTGCGGCTCGTCACATCGGACAATGATGGATAGGCTGTCGTCGGCCTGCGCGTCGTGAACCTGGGGGACTTCAAATGCAGATTTCCAACGAAGGCATTCTCGTCATTCTTTTCGTCGGCCTCGTTGCCGGTTGGCTCGCCGGCAAGATCGTGCGCGGCACCGGCTTTGGCATCATCGGCGATATCCTCGTCGGCATCGCCGGCGCGCTGCTCGCAAGCCTGCTGTTTCCCAAGCTCGGCATCCGCCTCGGCACCGGACTGGTGTCCGAGATCGTCTACTCCACCATCGGCGCCATCATCTTGCTGCTGATTGTGCGGCTGCTCCGCACCGGCGGAAGGTTATAGGTACAGCCCGATGGCTTGAAGTCATCTGCAGGGACTTGCGCAGGTCGCATGGCACCCTTCGGAAAGCCCGGTCGGAGCGCTTAAGACGGCGGGCGGGTTCGGCGCCGGAAAGCGGCGTGCGATCCCGACCTCCATGTCGAAGTCGGCCGGGTCTCGATGTCCGTGATCCCAGTTCCGTTTCCGGGCAGCCTGAGGCCCCAACCCGCCAAGCGGCTGGTGCCGGCGTCAAATTTGCAGCCCAAACAGGCGGTTTCCGTCTTCACCCCCTCTTCATGGGCATGAACCGGATTGGGGTTAACGTGACTTAAATAGACGGTGCCCGAAAACATCGGTAAAAGCAGCACGTCACCTTATCCATTTGAAGAGATACGCATAAATGGCAGCCGCTCCCGTCCGGCGTTCCGAGCTCGGTGAAGCGCTGCGCGCTTGTCGCAACGCCTTTATCGGCGTCGGCGTCATGAGTTGCATGATCAATTTGCTGTACCTCACCGGCTCGATTTTCATGCTGGAGGTCTACGACCGCGTGCTGCCGAGCCGCAGCGTGCCGACCCTGGTTGGCCTCGTGATTCTCGCCGGTGGCCTTTACATCGCCCAAGGCGGCCTCGATCTGATCCGCGGTCGCATTCTTGGCCGCATTGGAACTGCACTCGACGAAGCCCTCAACACGCGCGTGTTCGAAACCGTGGTGCGGCTGCCGCTGCTGGTAGGCAGCCGCAACGAGGGCCTGCAGCCGCTGCGCGATCTCGACAATGTCAGGTCGTTTCTCGGCAGCATGGGGCCGGGCGCGTTCTTCGATCTGCCATGGCTGCCGTTCTATCTCGCGATCTGCTTTGCATTTCACTGGCTGCTCGGCGTCACCGCTCTGGCCGGCGCCGTCATTCTAGTGACGCTGACACTGATCACCGAGTTCCTGTCGCGCACGCCGGCGAAGGAGGCGATGACGCTGGCGGCGCGGCGCAGCGATCTGGCCGCCGCCAGCCGGCGCAACGCCGAAGTGCTGGTCGCGATGGGCATGTCCGGACGGCTGACCAGGCGCTGGAGCGAGGCCAACGAGATCTATCTGGCAGGCAATCAGCGCGCCAGCGACATCGCCGGCGGCCTGGGCGCGGTCGCAAAAGTCTTGCGCATGATGCTGCAATCGGCGGTGCTCGCGGTCGGCGCCTACCTCGTGATTCACCAGGAAGCCACCGCCGGCATCATCATCGCGGGCTCGATCCTGAGCGCGCGGGCGCTGGCGCCGGTCGATCTCGCCATCGCCCACTGGAAAGGTTTTGTCGCCGCGCGCCAGAGCTGGCATCGCCTCTCCAAGCTCCTGGAACAGATCCCGGCTTCGAACCAGCAAACCCTGCTGCAGGCCCCGACCAAGCGGCTGTCGGTCGAGGCCGTCAGCATCGTGCCGCCGGGCGATCAGCGCGTCATCGTGCAGGACGTCAATTTCGCGGCCGAAGCCGGCAGCGGCGTCGGCGTCATCGGTCCGAGCGGTTCGGGAAAATCGTCGCTGGTGCGCGCACTGGTGGGCGTCTGGATGCCGGCCCGCGGCAAGGTGCGGCTCGATGGCGCGGCGCTCGACCAGTGGTCGTCGGACGTGCTCGGCCGCCACATCGGCTATCTGCCGCAGGACGTCGAACTGTTCGCCGGCACGGTGGCGCAGAACATCTGCCGCTTCGAATCCGAAGCGAAGTCGGAGGCGATCATCGCCGCCGCCAAGGAAGCCGGCGTGCATGAGATGATCATCAAGATGCGCGAGGGCTACGACACCCAGATCGGCGAGCAGGGCGCGGCGCTGTCTGCCGGGCAGGCCCAGCGCGTGGCGCTGGCGCGGGCGCTCTACGGCAATCCGTTCCTCATCGTGCTCGACGAGCCGAACTCCAATCTCGACAGCGAGGGCGACGAGGCGCTGACGCGCGCGGTGCGCGGCGCGCGCGCACGCGGCGCCATCGTGGTCGTGGTGGCACACCGGCCGATCGGCATCGAGGCGGTCGATCAGCTTCTGGTGCTGAAGGACGGCCGCATGCAGGCGTTCGGTCCGAAGGAAACCGTGCTCGGCCAGGTGCTGCAGCGGGTGCCGTCGCCGCCGACGCCGATCAAGATCGTTTCCGAAGCAGGAGCGAAGAAATCATGACCGCCGAGCTGACAGGCGCGCGCCGTTCGATCCGCGCGCATCTGATTCTGGGCCTCGCGCTGATGCTGGTGCTGGCCGGCGGGTTTGGCGGCTGGGCCTCGACGGTGCAGATTTCGGGCGCGCTGATCGCGCCGGGCTCGGTGGTGGTCGATTCCAACGTCAAGAAGGTGCAGCACCCGACCGGCGGCGTGGTCGGCGAAGTTCGCGTACGCGACGGCGATATCGTCAAGGCGGGCGATGTCGTGGTGCGGCTCGACGAGACCGTGGTCAAGGCGAGTCTGGCCATCGTCGTCAAGACGCTGAACGGATTGTGGGCGCGCGCGGCGCGGCTGGAAGCCGAGCAGCGCGGCCTCGACAAGATCAAATTTCCCCCACAGCTCACCGATCGCGCCGATGATCCCGATGTGCGGGATATCATGGCGAGCGAGACGAAACTGTTCGAGGTTCGCGTATTCGGACGCGCCGGGCAGAAATCGCAATTGCGCGAGCGGGTGTTGCAGCTCAACGAGGAAATTGCCGGCCTCACGGCGCAGGAACAGGCCAAGGACAAGGAAACCGCGCTGGTGGAAAAGGAACTGATCGGCGTCCGCCAGCTCTACGAGCAGCGCCTGATCCAGATCTCGCGCCTGACGGTGCTGGAGCGCGACCATGCCCGGCTGTCTGGCGAGCGGGCGCAATATATCGCCGCGCGTGCGCAGGCGAGGGGCAAGATCACCGAAACCGAGCTGCAGATCATCCAGGTCGATAAGGACGTGGTCAGCGAGGTCTCCAAGGATCTGCGCGAAACCAACGACAAGATCGGCGAGTTCGTCGAACGCAAGGTCACCGCGGAGGATCAGCTCCGCCGCATCGACATCCGCGCGCCGCAGGACGGCGTCGTGCTGCAGTCGACGGTGCACACCGTGGGCGGCGTGATCACCGCCGGCGACGCCATCATGATGGTGGTGCCGCGGGCCGACGATCTCTCGGTCGAAGCCAAGGTCAATCCGCAGGACATCGACAAGCTGCAGATCGGCCAGAAGACGCTGCTGCGGCTATCCGCCTTCAACCAGCGCACCACGCCGGAACTCAATGGTGTGGTGACGCGCGTCTCCGCCGACGTCACCACCGACCAGCGCACCGGCCAGAGCTACTACACCATCCGCGTCTCGCTGCCGCCGGCCGAAGTCGCCCGCCTCGGCGACAACGTCAAGATCATCCCGGGCATGCCGGTGGAAGCCTTCGTCCAGACTGGCGACCGCACCATGTTTTCCTATCTGATGAAGCCGTTCAGCGACCAGCTGATGCGCTCGTTCAGGGAGAGGTGAGTCTCTCTCCGTCGTCCCTGCGAAAGCAGGGACCCATAACCACCGGCTTCAGTTGTTGAAACGAAGCCGTCGAACAGCGTCCCTCAAAACACACGGCACGGCGTATGGGTCCCTGCTTTCGTGTTCGGTCCCGGGAGATTGGCAAGGGCCTGGATCGGCGCCTGGTAGCCGAGGCATTTTAGGCGGGTTCGATTATAGTCGTGGACGAACTTGCTGAGGAAAGCGTCGCGATCGGCGTGGCAGGTGAAGGTGCGGCGAGCACTGCCGCGTTTGTCCTCGCGACCGATGGCTTCGGCAATGCGCCGGTTGAAGCGTTCGACCAGGCCGTTGGTCTGCGGATGATAAGGCTTGGTCAGGCGATGTTCGATGCCGCGCTGCTGACAGAGGCGATCAAAGGGATGGTTGCCGGAGGGCCGGCCGGGCGGCTTGTTCTTCATGTCGACGGCGAAGCGGTCGGTGAACTCGGCGCCGTTGTCGGTCAGGATGGTATGGACCTCGTGCGGGAAGTGGGCCAGGAAGCGCGCGAGGAAGGCGGCTGCCGTCTTGCCATCCCGCCTGGAATGGACCTCGACATAGACGTAGCGGGTGGCACGATCGATCGCGACAAAGGCATAGCTCTTGTGGCGCTGCAGCGCCGGCAGATGCTTGAGGTCGATATGGATGAAGCCAATACCGGTGGTCTGGAAGACGCCAACTTTTGGCTTGTCAGGTTTAGGGCGTGCGCTGATGCCGTGGCGCTGCAGGCAACGGTGGATGGCGCTGCGCGACAGCTCGGCGTTGACGCATCGCCGCATCACCTCGACGATGTCGTCGAGCGGTAATTGCAGCGATGTCCGCAGTTCGCAGACCAGCCGCTCTTCGATCGCCGACAGACCGGTCTGCAGGGTCTTTGGCGTATGCGGCCGGTCCGCCACGGTGCTGCGGCCGCGCCAACGACGGATCGTGGTCTCGCTGACCCCGAGCTCGGCTGCCAATTCAGCGACCGACCTCTTGCTGCGCTGGATGTAGGCGCGCGTCTTCGGCGTCGTCGCAGCGTTGGCGTGCAGGCTCAGTTCCATGACACGAGGCACTCCCTGACAAAGGCGATGCCTCGTTCTACACCGATTCCATCCAGCCAATCTCCCGGGACCAAACACTTTCGCAGGGACGACAGTGCGCCCGCTTCCCCTACCTTCTGTCGTATTCATCCGGTCCCATCGCGTAAGGCCACTGCTCATGGCCGGGCGCGTAGGTGCGGTTGGTCTCGGCCGGGTTGCGGTTGACCAGCGGCCGCATGAACATCGGGTGCGTGGCGCTGCGGACCTCGTGCTCGACGGTGAACAGATGCCTGCCGCCATCGAGGTCGACGATGTCGCGAAAGCGGTATTGATACTGGTTGTCTTCCTGCGAGATCAGGCCGCGCTCCCGCAGACGGCGGTAGGGACCTGAGAAGTCCGTGATGTAGATCTGCACATGATGCCCGTCGAACTCCGGCTGCGCGCGGTCGGTCTCGCGGAACTGCAGGTACTGATCCTTGCCGGCCTTGGCCCGCGCCACAGCGTTATCGCCGTTCAAGAACTCGGCCTGCATCCCCATGATCGCGGGATAGAAGGCGCAGATCGCTTTCGCGGTGCCGACTGGTACGTCGAACTCGACATAGGGAATGCCGAGCGTGATGCGCCCGAAGCGCGCGGCGTCCGGCTCATAGCAGCGAACGCGGTTGCCCCAGGGGCATATCGCCTCGACATGGTCGTTATGCTCGGTGAACGCGAACGACGTTCCTTCCAGCTTTTTCGCGACCGACGCCAGCCGCGCCAGCAGCGCCGCGCGGCCTGAGATGACGATACCGGTATGGCCGCGCAGCACCTGCGGCGCGCCGTCAGGCAGATGAAACTGGCTCCTGCCGACATTGACCCACATGTTGCTGTCCGACACCATCAGATAGGGATCGCGGGTCAGCCCGAGGCCGGCGATATAGAACAGCGTCGCCAGGCGTTGATCGGGGATGGTGACGTTGACATGCTCGAAATGGATCGAGTTGCCGAGATCCTCTGCGGCGCGGTCGAATTGTTGTGGCATGGGTGCGATCCTCGGGTGGGCCTGCTCTTGTAGGGTGGGCAAAGCGCAGCGTGCCCACCATTCATTGAACGGGATCAAATTGGTGGGCACGCTGCGCTTTGCCCACCCTACGAATCTACTTCGACAAATTCTCCAGCAGCAGATTGAGCGCCGTCTTCGCAAACGCCTGCATGTTGGCCTGCCGGTCGGCGCTGCCGGTTTCCAGCGTGAACACCGATTGCGACGGCCCCGCTACCGCCATGCAGCTATGGCCGGCGGCGTCGCCGTAACGGTTGCCGGTCGGTCCCGTCGCGCCCGTCTCCGACAAGCCCCAGTCGGTCGCAAAGCGTTGGCGGACCTGGCTTGCCAGCAGTTTCGCGTAGGGCTCGGACGCCGAGCGGATGCCCTTCATCGCCTCGTCAGGAATATCCATCAGCAGCCGCCGCGCATCGCGCGTGTAGACCACGGCGCCGCCGAGGAAATAGGCGGATGCGCCCGGCACCGAAAGTAATGCCGCCGAAACCAGGCCGCCGGTCGAAGATTCCGCAACTGCAATCGTCTGTTTGCGCGCGATCAGTTGAGCGGCAATCTTTTCGGCGATTGTCACGAGCTCTTTCATTTCAACTCCCTAAAAATTCCCGCCAGTCATGTCCTCCTAGCACAGGAGGTCCACATTTGCCGAGTTGCGGCGCAGCGGCCGCCCTGATTGAATACCTCAAACAACCGCGGCCCACGCGGGCCGAAGAGGAAACATCATGACGTCGCCGCTTCCCGGCGGCGTGGATTGCGATCTGCATCCCGCCGTTCCTCATCTGACCAGCCTGCTGCCCTACATGAACGACTACTGGCGCGACCAGGTGACGACGCGCGGCATGACTGACCTGGTCTCGCAATCCTATCCGACCAATTCGCCGATCTCGTCGCGGCCGGACTGGCGACCGGGGCAGGGCAAGCCGGGTTCAGACCTCGCCGACATGCAGAAGCAGGCGCTCGACCGGTTTGGCACAGCTTACGGCATCTGCAATCCCTTGTACGGCGTGCAGATGGTGTTCTCCGAAGACATGCAGGACGCGTTCTGCCGCGCGCTGAACGACTGGCTGGCCAAAGAATGGCTCGACAAGGACGCGCGGCTGCGCGGCTCGATCGTGATCCCGACGCAAAGCGTCGAGAAGTCGGTCGCCGAGATCGAGCGCTGCGCCGCCGACAAGCGCTTCGTCCAGGTGCTGGTGCTTGTCATGGGCGACATGCCCTTGGGCAAGCGCGCCTACTGGCCGATCTATGCGGCGGCCGAACGGCTGGGCCTCACCATCGGCATCCACGCCGGCAGCGCCTATCACAACCCGCCGACCTCGGTCGGCTGGGGCTCCTACCACATCGAGGATTACGTAGCCCAAGCCACCGCGTTCCAGACCCAGCTCACCAGCCTGATCGTGGAGGGCGTGTTCGCCCGCCACCCTGGTCTGAAGATGGTGATGCTGGAAAGTGGCTTCACCTGGCTGCCGGCCTATCTGTGGCGGCTGCACAAGTTCTGGCGCGGCATACGGATGGAAACGCCGTGGGTCGATCGCGCGCCGCTGGAGATTGTGCGCAGCAATATCCGCTTCTCGCTGCAGCCGGTCGATGCGCCGCCCGATCCCGCAACCCTGAACCGCCTGTTTGACCATATGCAGTCGGACGAATTGCTCCTATTCTCGACCGACTATCCGCATTGGCAATTCGACGGCGACGCGGTGCTGCCTGATGGGATTTCCCCCGATCTTGTTCGGAAGATCATGATCGACAATCCGCTTAAGACCTACCGCCGATTGGAATTCGCAAAGGAGACGACGCCATGAACGTCCAGTTCCGCGACCGTCCGGAGCCCGCGTCACCCGTCAACGTCAAGACCGCTATCGCCGATTGCGACATCCATCCGGCCCGCGCCACCGCGGAAGAACTCTATCCTTTCCTGGAAAGACGCTGGCACGAACATCTCGAGGCCTATGGCAAGCAGGCCTATCACGGCATGATGGAAGGCCCGCCCTATCCGAAGGCGCAGCCGAACGCCTCGCGCCGCGATGCATGGCCGCCGGAAGGCGGGCCGCAGGGCTCCTCGCTGTCCTTCATGCAGAAGCAGCTTCTCGATCCCTACAACGTTGCGCTCGGCGTGCTCAATCCGCTCGCCAGCGGGCAGGGGTTGCGCAACCAGGATCTGGCCGGTGCGATCTGCTCCGCGATCAACGACTGGCAGATCGAGAAATGGACAGCCAAGGATTCTCGCCTGAAGGGCTCGATCGTCGTCGCCAATGAAGACGGCGTTTCCGCCGCCGCCGAAATCCGCAAGCGCGCCGGCGACAAGAACTTCGTTCAGGTGCTGCTGCTCTCGCGCAATGTCGAGCCGCTCGGCCAGCGCCGCTACTGGCCGGTCTACGAGGCGGCGCAGGAGATCGGCCTGCCGGTCGGCATCCACGCTTTTGGCTTCGGCGGCAATCCGCTCACCCCATCCGGCTGGCCGAGCTTCTACATCGAGGAGATGGTCGGCCATGCGCAGTGCCAGCAGACCGTGCTGGCGAGCCTGGTGCTCGAAGGCGTGTTCGAGCGATACCCTAAGCTGAAGATGGTGATGATCGAGGCCGGCTTCGGCTGGGCGCCGTCGCTTGGCTGGCGGCTGGACAGGAGTTTCGAGCGGCTGCACAGCGAGGTGCCGTATCTCAAGCGTAAGCCATCGGAATATATCCGCGACCACATCTGGTGGACCACGCAGCCGATGGAAGACCCGGAGCGCCGCGACCATCTGTTCCAGGTGATCGAATGGATCGGCTGGGACAAGCTGTTGTTCGCGACAGACTATCCGCATTGGGATTTCGACGAGCCGTCGCGCGTGTTGCCGGCCGGCGTCAGCGACGCCAACCGCGAAGCGTTCTATCTCGGTAATGCGAAGAAGCTTTATGGTTTGAGCTGATGGTTCGTCATGTGATTGCCCCGGTGGACGAGTTGCCGCCGGGTACGCGAAAATTCCTGACCATCGACGAGCGGCCGATCGCGATCTTCAACATCAAGGGCGAGTTCTTTGGCCTGCTCAACCGCTGCCCGCATCAGGGCGCGGCCTTGTGCGAGGGTCCGCTGATCGGGCTCGCGCAATCCTCCGATCCCGGCGAGATCGAATACACAAAGCTCGGCGAGATCATCCGCTGCCCCTGGCACGGCTGGGAATTCGACATCCGCACCGGCCAATCCTATTGTGACCCCAAACGCTTTCGCGCCCGCGCCTATCCGGTCAATGTCGAGCCGGGATCGGCGGTGGTGAAGGGGCCTTATGTCGCGGAGACGCTCGCCGTGTCGGTCGAAAGCGATTACGTCGTGGTGGATCTATAGCGAGCGTCATTCCGGCGACGCGAGAACCCGGATGCGTCATTGCGTGGCTCTTGCCGTAGCGATGGGTGATCGAACAGAAATACTGTTTGGCGCGTCGCGGCTATCGCGCGGCGAGTTCTGCTTCCAACTCGGAATACGATCTTTTCGTTCTTGAACACGTTGAACGTGCAAGATGGCGTTGGCGCGGGGCTGTCGCTGCCCTCACATATGAACTATTTCACACTGTGACTGACTTGCTGTGCTTGAGGCTGACGTTCGCGAGGCCTATGCTGGCTGGATTAACGAAGGAGAAGCTGCGCCCAGTCGACAAGGGAGAAAATCATGCGTGCATCGCTATTTGCAATTGCCTTAGCAGGCGTCACAGCGCTTGGATTTGCCAGCCCTCTCGCACAAGAATCCACCGATCAGAAGTTGGGGACTGTTCACTTCGAAACGTCCTGCAATGAAACGGCGCAACGACGATTTAATCGCGCGATGCGATACCAGCATTCGTTCTGGTACACCGCATCAAAGGAAATTTACGAAGAGACGCTCAAGGCCGACCCGGGATGCGCCATCGCATATTGGGGTATCGCGCTATCGTATCTGAACAACCCGCACAGCCCGATTCCGGCTCCCAATCTTCCGCTTGGGCTTGGTGCAATTGAAAAAGCAAAGGCAGCCGGCACCAAGACTGAACGCGAGCGCGACTATATCGATGCGCTGTCGGTCATGTACGTCGATTATGAGAAGATTCCGCATCAGGCGCGGGTTCAGTCCTACCTGAAAGCCATGGAAACTCTTGCCGGCCGTTATCCCGCCGATGACGAGGCACAGATCTTCTATGCGATCGCGCTGAACGTTGCGGCCTCGCCGTCGGACAAGACCTATGCCAATCAACTGAAAGGCGCGGCGATTCTCGGGCCGATCCTGGAACGCCAACCTCAACATCCGGGCGTCGCCCATTACCTGATCCACCTGTACGATTATCCGCCGATCGCCGCCAAAGGTCTGCCCCCGGCGCTGCGCTATTCAAAGATCGCGCCCAATGCGCCGCACGCGCAGCACATGCCTTCTCACATTTTTACCCGGGTCGGCTATTGGAAGGATTCAATCGCCGCCAACCTGGCATCCGTTCAAGCTGCGAAGGGCAGCAAGGAACTGGGCGATCAGATGCACGGCCAGGATTATCTGGTCTACGCCCATCTACAGCTTGGTCAGGACAAGGAGGCGCTCGGCGTCGTCACCGAAATCGAGGCGTTGCGGCCCGATGCAGACGCCTTCGCAGCCGCGTTTTCGCAAGCGGCTGCGCCGGCGCGCTATATGGTGGAGCGCGGCGATTGGAACGGTGCGGCGAACCTCGAGGTCAGGCCCAGCAAATTCCTGCATGCCATGGCTATCACGCATTTTGCCCGGGCGATCGGCGCTGCCCGCACCGGGAAGATCGATGCGGCCAAGGCCGATACGGCCAAGCTCGCTGAATTGCGCGACAGGCTTCGAGAGGCCAAGAACGGCTACTGGGCCGGGCAGGTCGATGTTCAGGAGCAGGTTGCGACCGCCTGGGTTCTTTATGCCAGCGGTAATCACGATGAGGCGCTCAAGGCCATGAGCGCCGCTGTCAGCGCCGAAGACAATACCGAGAAGGCGCCTGTCACGCCCGGTCCGCTGGCGCCGGCGCGTGAATTGTATGGAGCCATGCTGCTCGATCGCGGCATGGCCAAGGAGGCACTTGCGGTGTTCGAAGCCACGATGGCGAAGGAGCCTAACCGTTACAACGGCTATGTCGGTGCGGCCATGGCTGCACAGGCTGCAGGCGATGCGGCCAAGGCCAAAGCCACCTACGGGAAGCTGATCGCGCTCGCTGCTGAATCCAGTTCCGAGCGGCCGACGCTGGCGGCGGCACGGTCATTTGTCGCGAGCAATTAGGCGAGTAACCGGGATCGTTCGACTGGCGGGCATGCGATGAAACGGACAGTTGCTATTGCTGCCATCGCGGGCTTTAGCCTCGGCGGGTTAGTCGCGCTTGCCTGGTATCAATGGCCTTCATACGTGCGCGACGGCGCGGTCGAAACACCACGTCGTCCCGCATGGACGGAGGCTCAATGGCCCTTTCCCGTGGACGAGTGGGGCAAAGGCAAAGCGTTTCGTTGCGCAGCAGCCGATTGTGGGGTCGAGGTCAACGTTTACGTTCGAGCCAAGATCGGCTTCTGCAACTGTACGACCGGAGTTGCAGACGACGAGGAGCTTGATCGCGTGGCTGACCTCAGGCTGATGGGTGAAAGACCTTCGGCCTTGGCTGCCGGTAGCCCCATCACTGTTGCATGGATGAAGGGGCGCAGCCGCGCATACACTACCCAGCGCCCGCAAAGTTCAGCGCTTGCGATTGCGTTCAATGATCGTTGCGACGTCGTTGTCGCAACAGCCATTGTCGCACATCCTCATCCGGCACCGCTTGAGCCCAGCATAGTTGCTTTCCTGAGCAGCGAGACTGTCATTCGCTGGGCCGAGGTAACGCTCGGTCTTTAGTGCGGCAAATCATCACAACATGGCCGCGTCCTGGGCGAGGTGCGTGCCCATTGGGCTTTCGTGGCCTTCCGCGGAGTGCTAGCGTTCAGGCCGAACCCACTCATCTGGGGGACACTCCATGAGCGAATTTGGGTGGGCTTACATTGCTGTTTCCGACGGATCTGACCTCGTTCCTCGACCTCATACGCCAGCATGGCGATGCGGCCTACAGTTTCATGTTTGCCTATGCGGCCTCGCATAGCCTGCTGCTTGCGCTGTTCGCGGGCTACGCGGCGCATTCGGGCGCGCTGGGTCTTGGCACGCTCATCGTGATCTGCTGGTTCGGCAGTTTCGCCGGCGACGTCATTCGCTTCTGGATCGGGCGGCGCTACGGTGCCCGCTTGCTCCTTCGTTTTCCGCGGTTCGAGCGCCCCGTGAATACCGTCGTCCGCCTGACGGACCGTTATTATGTCTGGATGATCCTGTTTCATCGTTTCCCGCATGGCATCCGCGGGCTCGCGGGGTTTGCCTACGGCATATCGCGGCTGCCCTGGTCCACATTCCTCGCGCTCAACTTCGCAGCTGCCGGCCTTTGGTCCAGCGTCGTTGTCTCGGCCGGCTATGCCTTCGGTCAATTCTCCGAGACGTCCATCAACAATGCCTCTTCGGGCCTGGGCATCGTGATGCTGGTCGCGTTCCTCGGCCTGTCCTGGTTGCTCAGCAGGAAGCTCGAGCAGATCGTGGAGCGATACTGAAGCGGGCGCGAGCGGTTGCGGATCGCCGGATGGCGATGCGCACAGCGTAGAAAAGCCACCGGGGCGGACGAATGCACTCCCCTCGACGAGCGCAATTGCGCTCGTCGCGGTGATGACGAGCTCCAGGTGCCCAGAGCGTATGCGTGATGGTGGAGCACGGCGCTTCCGCGCCTTTGCTCACCCTGCGCTTTCGCTTACTCCTCTATTGGGCCGGCAAGGGTGCGACGAAGCCGCTGCGCTTCGCGCCACGTCTCACCAACCTCGTTGCCAAAACGGGCGAGCTTGGTTGCCAAGTGCATGAGGATGAGTGTGACCATGGCTATTGGCCCGGCTTGACAAGCAAGCGACTGATTTGCCGCTCTGCATCATCAGACAGCTTCTGCAGCCCGTGGGCAGCAATATACGCCTCAACAACGCGGTCAGCCCGCCGCTGATTGGATTCGACGTGGGCGCGCAATAATCGTGCGAAAAATGAGGGTTTTTTGGTCGGAGCAGAAAGCCAGGCCCCAGTGGTTAGAACATTCGCCATTAGATGGCTCCATCATAGGAGTTGTCCTTGGGGCGAATTTCCTTCCTGATTCACAGATAGGTACTGGTAAGCGCTAATGCCAGACCAAATAGCGCGCATTCGTGCATCAATTAGCACCTTCCCGTGCAAATGCGCGAAGCAGTCACGTTGCGGTGAATCGAATCAACGGCTGAGGATGGTGTGTGAGCGGATTGAGCAATGGATGTCGTCGGGTGAGCAAACCGATTTGTCCGCCGTAGCTCAACGGGCGAAGGCGGAAGCGTGCCCACCATTCAAGGTAACGCTGTTGATGGAATGGTGGGCACGGCGCAATTGCGCCTTTGCCCACCCTGCGGCGCTAATCCGCCATCGCGCATCGCGAGGTCGGTATTATTTATCGGCCACCGCCGCCACCTCCGCCACCACCACCTCCGCCGCCACCACCGCCGGCATCACGCAGCGCCTGGTTTTCGCGCGGATCGAGATTCCTCATGTAGCTCAGTGAAATGTCGCGGCGGCCGCGGGCGCGAAGCTGCTCCACATAGATGATATGATTGCTGCAAGCCTGCCGCGACACCGCCTGCTCGCAGTACGGGGCCGCCACGAAAGCGGGGGCGGCCACGGCGCTCGTCGCGCCGAGCGCGGCCAAGGCTGCCGCAGACAGCATTAACTTCATCGACATCTGTACTCTCCATTCCTTCATCGGGCGAAGCCGGAATGGCTCGCACGGGAGTTCGACGACGCCAGACGAAAACCGGTTCGGGAGTACGGCTGAAAAGTTCGGTCCGCCAGTAACCGCAATGTGAATGAACGTGCGCTTTGCTTGTTCTCGCTTCGCCCACCCCACGAACTCTCGCAATGACGATGTGGAGGCAGGAGGTGCGACAAAAACCACTTGTCGGGCAAATCACCCAAAACCTGTCCAGCCCCTGGCGCAAAAATATTCTGCTTTCGTTCTCACCCAAATCAGTCCCATAACTCCGCCCGTCTCACGGCGGATGAGGGGCGTTGGCCATCGTCACGAACGCGCGGTGAGATGCGATGGACGCGAGAGCTGCGACTGACGTGTGTGGCTTGAGCGTACGGCGAAGTCGTGTGGTTCGGGCGCCGCGGTGCTGGCGCTAAGTCCGGGAGAGGCAAAGCTTCTCTCGTGGCGACGGAGGCAAGAAAGCCGTTCTCCGGGAAGAGCACGAAGTAAGCCGTAAAGCCATTGCGCAGGGAAGGCCGGAATGCTCCCGCTGCCCTGTATGCTCGTGTGCAGTTTTGTTAGCGCAAATCGCACGCGAGACCGCGGGTGCAGCAAGCACCCGGTCTTCCCTGCGCCCTCAATTTCGAGGAGGGCAAACGAAGATGCAAACCCTCGGGCGATCAGCGCCGCGAGAAGGCGAATCTATATCCGCCGTCATTGCGAGCCACCGGGTCGCGCGAATGCGCGCCCGATGACAGGCTCCGCGAAGCAATCCACCTCTCCGCATGCCGCGCTATGGATTGCTTCCGCCTTCGCTCGCAATGACGTGGAGAGAATGGTGCCCCTGGAATCCGTAGCCCGGATGAGCGCAGCGACATCCGGGACCACTCCAACACCGCCCCCGGATATTGCGGAGCCTGTCATCGGGCGCGCATTCGCGCGACCCATTGGCTCATCCGGGCTACAAGCTTCGCTCGCAACGACGAAGTCAGATATGCCCCATCGCCTTCCGCTCCATCGCATAACGCACCAGCGCGACGAAACGATAGATGCCGTGCACGAACTTGCCGTAGGGCATGGTGATGAACAGCGAGAACACCACGCCGAGATGCAGCGCCAGCAGCGGCCCCATTGCCGCCGTCTCGCGCAGGATCAGCAATGCCATGCCGGTCAGGCTGGTAAGAAACAGCATCACGATGAACGCGATATCCATGCCGTAGCGCGCTTCATCGACCAGCACGGGATCGCGCTTCCATCGTTCAGTGAGCAAGCCGACCGGCCCGATCAGCAGCCCGATGCCGCCGAGCGTGCCGAGCACGACCGGCAGATCCCACCATGCATACGGCGCCTCGCGCGCCAGCAGATAATGATACAGCGTCGCGACGCAGGTCGAGGCGAAGCAAAGGACAAAACCGTAGAAGGTGAAATGGTGATAAAGCTTGCGGCGATCGGTCGGGCGGTCGTCCTCGTTGAAGCAGCCGACCCCGCCGCCGTCGAGGTAGCGCAACTCGCCGGCATCACGGATCGCTTGCAGCAGAGCGCCGATATCGGTCTTCATGCCGACGGGCTCGCCGATGTCGCGCCAGAACGCGCGCACGCCCATCACGAGCGCGACGATCGCGTACAGGAACGCCGCGCCGAACAGGGCCGCCATCGCATTGTGCGGCATCAATTTGTAGAACGCGCCCGGCCCGGTGTGGGTGCCAAACAGCACCTGCCGGTCGTTCAGCGCCGCGAAGCCGAAGATGAACGCGGCGACGCTGAGCGCGGCAACGAGGCTGATGACGAGCCCGTTGCGCGCGAAGGCGCCGGAGAAGGCGCGGGGCCACGTATAGGCCGCGTAGGACTCGGCACGCGCCACGGCCAGCGTCTTCGGCACATTGACGTCGAATTCATGCGGCGGCGAGAACTGGCAGTCGGTGTAGCAGGCGCCGCAGGAATGGCAGAGATTGGCGAGGTAGTTGAGGTCGCCATCAGAAAACGCCCGGCGCATTTCCATCGCCGGAAATACCGCGCAGAGCCCCTCGCAATAGCGGCAGGAATTGCAGACCGTCATCAGCCGGTCGGCTTCCTCCAGAATTCGCGTTCCGTGCATTTGTTGCTTCCTGCGCCCGCGCCGGCCCGCTTACTTCGTCAGCCCCTTGCCCTCGAGCCATTTCTGGATCAGGGCGGCGACCTCGGCATTGTTCTTGTCCATCATCACCATGTGCGAATTGCCCTTGATGCCGGCTTGCGGCAGGTCGACGACATCGACGCTGCCGCCGGCGGCCTTGACGGCGTCGGCAAAGGCGATGCCGTTGGCGCGTATTTTCGGCCAGCGCGAATCCTTCTCGATGTAGTCGCCGTAGACGATCAGCGTCGGAATGCCTTTCAAGGCATCGACCTTGGCGGGATCGCCGAGGCCGGCCGGCTCGATCGCAATCAAGGCCTTGACCTTGTCGGGCCGCGCCTGCGCCACCTTGAAGCCAAAACTGCCGGCCTGGCTGTGGAACAGGATGATGGAAGGACCGACGCGGTCGATCTCGGCGATATAGGCGGCGATGATCGCGTCATCGGTGGTGGTCCAGCGCGGCACGTTCTGCTTGACGAAATTCTCATAGCCTTCGTTGGGAAACTGGCTGCCCGGCATCAGCTTGCGCTTGGCCGGATCGGGATCATAGGAGCCCGCGCCGTCGCCGATGCGAAAACGCTCGAACGGATTGGCTGTCGTGAGGAACACCGGCTCGCTCCTGAAGATGTCAGGGTATTGCGCCCAGCCGGCGCGGCCACGCTCGACCGCGTCGGAATTGTAGACGGCCCAGCCCTTGCGCAGGAAATAGTTCAGCCAGCCCTCGCGTCCGTCCGGCGTCGTCTCGTAGGTGACGCCAGTCAACCCGCCGCCGTGCCACATCAGCAGCGGATAGGCGCCCTTCTCGTTGGCGGGCAGAAAATACTGCACATACATCTGCTCGACCTGATAGGTGCCGTTGGGATCAACCTTCGCAGGCACGCCGCCGGGCGTGAAGGTGACTTCCTTCACCGGCTTGCCGGAGATCTCGACCAGCCGCCCGCCGACATGGAACGAACCCATGTCGCGCAACGCGATCTGCTCGGCGGCGTTGGCGAGCGTTGCGATTGTCAGAACTGTCGCAGCCGAAATGATTGCAAGACGCATCATGAATTCTCCCTAGGCTTGTTGCTCCCTCTCCCCGCCCTTCGCGGGGAGAGGGTAGGTGTGAGGGGCTCTCTCCGCACACCGTGTCCGCGGAGAGTGAACTCCGTCCTAATTCCTCGCATTCTTCGCCGCTTCCCGTCCCGCCACGCGGCCGAACACGCTGCCGATGGTCATGCCGATGCCGGCCGCGTAGCCCTTGCCGAGCACGTTGCCGGCCATGATTTCGCCGGCCGCGAACATGTTGGCGGACGGCTTGCCGTCCCTCATCACCATGCGCGACTGCCTGTTCACGCGGGTGCCGAGATAGGTAAACGTAATGCCGGGCCGCACCGGATAGGCGAGGTAAGGCGGCGTCTCGATTCGGCGCGCCCAATGCGTCTTCGGCGGCGTGATGCCTTCGGTGCGGCAGTCGTCGAGGATGGTGTGATCGAAGGTGCCGGGCTGCACCGCGGCGTTGAAGTCGGTCACCGTTTTCTCCAGCCCGGCCGGTTCGAGCCCGAGCTTATCGGCGAGCTCGGCAAGCGTTGCACCCGCAATCGGCGGAAACAGCGTCGGCATGAAGCTGGTGACAACAGTGGAATCGAAAATGATGTAAGCGATCTGATCCGGCTGGGCCGCCACCAGCCGGCCCCAGATCGCGTAGCGCTTCGGCCAGATGTCCTCGCCCTCGTCGTAGAAGCGCTGGGCGTGCTTGTTGACGACGATGCCAAACACGACCGAGTCGTGCCGGGTGATGATGCCGCCGTCGAATTTCGGCGCGCGGGCGTCGATCGCCACCGCGTGGCATTGGGTGGGATCGCCGATGTCCTGAACGCCCTTGTCGAGCAGGAGCTTAAGAATGGAACCGCGGTTATAGGGCGTGCCGCGGATCAGGAAATTGTCGGCGGCCTCGCCCCAGTACTCCTTCAGCCATTCGATGTTGGCTTCAAACCCACCGGCGGCGGCGACCAGCGCCGAGGCGCGGATTTCCGCAGCGCCATCGATCGGCTGCTTCAGCGTCGCGGACAGAAACATGCCGTCCTCGATCTGGAGATCGGTCACTTCAGCATCGTAGGCGATCTCGACGCCGATTTTTTCCGCGGTGAGATAAAGCGCGTTGAGCATCGCGCGTCCGCCACCGAGGAAGAACGAATTGGTGCGGCCGAGGCTCAGCGTGCCGCCGAGCGAGGGTTGCCAGCGCACGCCCTGTTCGACGATCCAGTTCAGGATGTCCTTGGACTCGGCGATCATGAGCTTGGCCAGTTCCTCGTCGGTCTGCCCGCCGGTCAGGCGCAGCAGATCGTCCCAGAATTCTTCTTCGGTGTACGGGCCGGTGAGGATGTCGGTCGCGGCATCATGGGCACAGCGCATGTTGCGGGTGTGGCGGGTGTTACCGCCGCGATAGAACTTTGGCGCGCCTTCCAGCACCAGCACGGAAGCGCCCGCTCGCCGGGCGCTGATGGCGGCGCACAAAGCGGCGTTGCCGCCGCCGATCACCAGGACATCAAATTTCCGAGTCAAATCAGCCATGCGCTCTTGTTATCGTTGTTGGCATGGAAAGCCGGCAAGCAAATCCATCCGCCCCGGCGATTTTCTAGCCTGCTCCCGCGACCGCGTCACGTCTCTCGTGCTCGAACTTCGTCGATAAGTGCCGCCGTATGCGACGATGTCGCATGCAACTCGGATCGCGGAATATCTGCGACGTCAGGGCTTGCTCTGCACGGAGGCGAGCAGCCATTGCCGGAAGGCCGCGAGTTTGGGCGGGTCGGTTCGCCCCGTGGGCGAGACCAGATAAAAACCGGCGTCGACCGGAAATGCGATGTTGAAGGGAACGACCAGCCGTCCCTTGGCGATGTCCTCCTGCACATAAGCGGTGCGACCCATGGCGACGCCGAGGCCATCGATCGCGGCCTGCACCGTCATGAAGATCATGTCGAAGGTCAGGCCCGGCTGTTTCGAGAAATCGGCCGGGAACCCGGCCGCCGTCAACCACAGCCGCCAGTCGTCGCTATTCGCGTTGCTGGTATGCAGCAGCACGTGATCCCGGAGGTCTTCGGGGCATTTCAGCGGCTTGTTGCCCTTGAGCAGCGCCGGGCTGCACACCGGGAAAAGCTCGTCCGCCATCAGCCAGTCGGCGCGAACGCCAGGCCACTGGCCGCGGCCGTAGCGGATCGCGGCATCGACCTTGTCGCGCTGGAAGTCGACCAGGTTGATCGAGGTCGTGATGCGAACGTCGATCCCTGGTTGCGATTCCTGAAAAGCCGTGAGGCGCGGCAGCAGCCATTTGGCGGCCAGCGAGGCCAACGTCGACACCGTCAGCACATGGTCGTCATCTTTGCGCAGCAGGCGATCGGTCGCGAGCCGGAGATCGTTGAACGCGGCGCGAATGCCGGGAAGGTACTCTTGCGCTTCCGCCGTCAGCGTCAGCGAGCGGTTCTGGCGGATAAAGAGGCGAACGCCGAGCTCTTCCTCCAGCCGCTTGATCTGGTGGCTGATCGCGGTCTGCGTGACGTTCAGCTCGGAGGCCGCCTGGGTAAAACTCAAATGTCGGGCCGCGGCCTCAAACGCCCGCAATCCATTCAGCGACGGCAGCCTGGAGGTCATTCCGTGATCTCCAAATACATGAGTTTATATCATCCGAAACGGTACAAAGTGTCGTTTGTGAATGGCTCAGATAGGACAGATATTCGCAGCAGCAGATTACTATAGGAGTTGAGAATGTCCACTTACACGCATGAATCGATGATAAATCATCATGGTACGGGCTTTTTGACCCAGGTGGCCGAAACCCTCAATCTCTGGCGGCAGCGCTACCGGTCGCGTCGCGAACTGGCCCAGTGGTCCGAGCGGGAACTGCACGACATCGGCATCTCCTGGAGCGACATCGCCTACGAGGCCGAAAAGCCGTTCTGGCGGGCTTAGATGGCAGCCAGGCTGGCGTCGCCTGATCACGGGGACGCCGGCCAATTTTCCTGAGCTCCGCGGGAGCGACCCATGAGCACGATGCGCCTCGACGATCTCACGCAATATTCCGACGTGCTGCGTTCGCGGCGCGGCGAGGCTGTGACCGTGCGCTTCGTCGAGCCGCGCGATGCGGGGGCGCTGCAGAACTATTTCCGCGCGCTGACGACGCGCTCCCGCTACAACCGTTTCCTCGGCGCGGCCAGCGAACTGCCGCCATCGCTGCTCGAGGATTTCATCCATATTGGCGAAGCCGACCGGTTCAGCGTGGTCGCGACCATGATGGTCGAGGGCCGCGAGACCATCGTCGGCGAAGCGCGCTATGCCTTCGACAGCGAGACCGCCGCGATCGAATTCGGTCTGTCGATCGATGACCGCTGGCAGGGCCATGGCATCGGCAAGGCGCTGTTGAAGAATCTGGAATGCCGCGCGGCTTCATTCGGTGCCGCGCGCGTGTTCGGCGACACGCTGCGCTCCAACGACGCGATGATCGCGCTCGCCCGCAAGGCCGGCTACGCCTTCACCAATACCCCCGGCGACTGGAAGCTGACGCGCTTCCAGAAGCAGATCCATGTCGAACCGCAGGAAATCCCATGCGCCAGTTGGCGGCTTGCCGCCGTCTCTCCCAGCGCAATGTCCTCGCTTGCGGTTTGACGACTGAGCCCGGTTCTGGCCGTACCAGAACCGGGCTATTTTCTCCCGACAGCGCCACGGCGTTGATAATCCCCATGTCCCGGTCTAGCCTCCGCCTCGCCGATGTGAGGGCCCGGTCATAACAGTCGATGCTGGTTTCGTGCGACAGATTTTCGCCGGTCTCGAGCAGGGCGATGGCGCGGGCTTTTTCACCCACGTCGCCGACGACGTCGATTGGACCGTAATGGGAACGCATCCGCTCGCCGGGCGCTATTTGTCGAAAGCCGATTTCATCGCCGGCACCTTCGCCAAGCTCGGCCAGGTGTTGCCGAACGGGGCGCAGTTGCACGTCGATAACCTGATCGTGCAGGATGATGTCGCCATCGTCGAACTGCATTCCGAAGCGACCGCGAAGAACGGCTTTCGCTTCGACAATCATTATTGCTGGATATGCTATTTCAGCAATGAGACCATCGTGCGTGTCCGCGCCTATCTCGACTCGGTGATGGTGGCGCGGCTGTTTGAAGAGAATCCGATCGAGATCTCGTAGCCCGGATTGCGCTCCGCTTCATCCCGGCTACGGCAACGCTCAACTTCCCCTGAACACCGGCTTGCGCTTGTCGATGAAGGCCTGCACGGCCTCCTTGTGATCGGCTGTCACCTGTGCCCGGATCATGCGCTCGGCCTCATGATCGCGCGCTGTGGCGAAATCGAACATCAAGGCTTCGTCCAGATTATCCTTCATGTAGCGGATCGCGATCGTCGGCCCTTCGGCGATCGATTTAGCGAGCGCGAAGGCCTCCGCGTGCAGCCTGTCGTCGGGGACCACGCGGTTCACCAAGCCGATCGCCTCGCACCTGGCCGCATCGACCCTGTCGCAAGTGAACATCAATTCCCGTGCCCGCGAAGTGCCGACCAATCGTGTCAGGAGCCAGGCGATGCCATAATCGCCGCTCAGACCCACCCTGAGGTAGCCGGTGGAAAGGAATGCCGATTGCGCGGCGATTCGCATGTCGCAGGCCATCGCCAGAGCGAGCCCGGCGCCGACCGCGGGGCCGGGCAGGGCCGCAATGGTCGGCTTGCGCACCGAGACCAGCGCGCCGGTCAGGAGACGCTGTCGCTCCTGCAGATCGGCGACCCGCTCGTCATGGGACATTGCGAGCTTCGTCTTGTCGCGATTCGCCCCCATGCCCTTGACATTGCCGCCGGCGCAGAACGCCGTGCCGGCGCCGGTCAGCAGCAACACGCCGACATCGGGATTCTCACCGCAGGCCTTGATCATGCTGCGCAAGGCCGGGGTCAGATTATCCGACATCGCGTTGCGCGCCTCGGGGCGGTTCAGCGTGATGATGGCGACGCGGTCGCGGATCACGCAGAGCAGTTCGTCGGTGCCGGTATCGATTTTGGTTTCGGTGGTCATGGTTCCCCCAGTTGTTGTTATTTCTCATTTCGAGGAGTCGTAGGGTGGGCAAGCGTAGCGTGCCCACCTTCTATCGGCCGGACGCGATGGTAAATGGTGGGCACGCTTCGCTTTGCCCACCTCTACGGTCTTCAAAACTTCTCCACCCACGGCCGCAATTCGACTTCCCAGGTCCAGGCGCTACGCGGTTGCTGCAGTACGTTCCAGTAGCTCAATGCAATCGCGTCGGGATCGAGCATCGAGTCCGGCCGGTCGGCCGGCTCGCTACGCGCCGCGCTGCGGATGCCGCCATCGATGACGAAATGGGCGACATGGATGCCCTGCGGCGACAATTCGCGCGCCATGCTCTGGGCGAGCCCGCGTAGCGCGAACTTGCCCATCGCAAACGGCGCCGATTGCGGATAGCCCTTGACGCTCGCGGAGGCGCCGGTGAACAGGATCGCGCCGTGCTTGTTCGGCAGCATACGGAGCGCCGCCTGCTGCGCCACCAGGAAGCCGCCGAAACCGGAAACCGCAATTGCCTGCGCGACATCTGCGGGCACCAGGTCGGTGAAAGCGCCGCGCGCCCGTCCGCTGGCGTTATAGACGACGATATCGGGCGTACCGATCTCACGCTCGACCATGCCAAAGAGACGCTCGACCTCCTCGGCTTCGGTGGCATTGCAGGCAAAGGCGCGGGCGCCGGTCTCGGTGCAGAGCGCGCCGAGCTTCTCTATCTTGCGCGCGGCGAGCGCAACCTTGATGCCTTCGCGGGCGAACAGCCGCGCCAGCGATGCGCTCAATCCTTCGCCGACGCCGACGATCAGGGCAATCTTGTATTTTGGCAATTCCATGGGCGCGGTCCTCCGATGGTCGGGACTTAGTATCTAGGAACCCGATTCCGCCTGGCAATCGTCCGCCATGGGGAGGCCCTCCAATTATGCTTGTTGACGGCACGTCCGCCTGCGTTATCGGTAGTTGACCAACATCGGGCGAAACGAACAAGGGCTAAAAATGCATCCACTCATGCACGACCGTGCATCAGCGTCAGCCAATCAGCCGGGATTGCTCGCGCCCGACACGACGGGGATGAATTTCTACCGGGCCGATCCGGCGCTGACGGATCTGCTTCGCTTGCATCTCCCCGATGCACTGTTCCGCCATATCGAGCCGCATCTCGATCGCCTCGGCGAGCTGGCCGGCGGCTATCTCGACGAATGCGCGCGGCTCGCCGACCGCCACACGCCGGTGCTGCACCAGCGCGACAAGTTCGGCCGCGATACGCAGTACATCGAATATCACCCGGCCTATCGCGAGCTGGAAAAAGCCGCGTTCGGCGAGTTCGGCATTCACGCGCTGTCGATCCGCAAGGGCATCATGGGCTGGCCGGACAAATACCCTGTCGTGGCCAAGCACGCCTTCACGTTCCTGTTCAATCAGACCGAGTTCGGCATGGGCTGCCCGATCAACGTCACCGACGGCTGCGCCAAACTGCTCAACAATTTCGGCAGCGAAGCGCTAAAGGCGAAGTATCTGGACGGCCTGACCCAGACTGACATGAGCAAACTCACCCAGGGCGGCCAGTTCATGACCGAGAAGGAGGGCGGCTCCGACGTCGGCACGCTGACGACGAAAGCCGTGCAGGAAGGGGACCACTGGCGGCTCTATGGTGAAAAGTGGTTCTGCTCCAATGCCGATGCCAAGGTGGTGATGCTGTTGGCGCGCCCCGAAGGCGCGGGCCCCGGCACGCGCGGCGTCGGCCTGTTCCTGATGCCGCGCTTCCTCGACGACGGCTCGCAAAATCACTACCGGATCGTGCGCCTGAAGGACAAGCTCGGCACCCGCTCGATGGCCTCGGGCGAGATCAAGTTCGAGGGCGCGATTGCGTATGCGGTCGGCAAGCTCGACCGCGGCTTCGTGCAGATGGCCGAGATGGTCAATTCGTCCAGGCTCTCCAACGGCGTCAAGTCGACCGCGCTGATGCGGCGCGCGCATCATGACGCGATGACGGTGGCGAAGAACCGCGTGGTATTCGGCCAGCGCATCATCGACTTGCCGCTGGCACGCCGGCAATTGATGAAGATCATGCTGCCGACCGAACAGGCGCTGTCGATGAGTTTTCTCACGGCAGATGCGCTCGATCGGGCGGAGGCCGGCAGCCAGGATGCGGCGGCGCTGCTGCGGATCCTGACGCCGACCTTGAAATTCCGCGCGACGCGCGATGCGCGAAAGGTCTGCGGCGATGCGTTGGAGATGCGCGGCGGTATTGGCTATATCGAGGAATTTGCGACTGCGCGGCTGCTGCGTGATGCCCATCTCGGATCGATCTGGGAAGGCACCGGCAACATCGTCGCGATCGATGCGCTGACGCGCGCGGTCGGTCGTCACGGTGCCGATGCGGCGTTGGCGGCGGACCTGCACGCCCGTCTCGACGACAGCGCCAACGTGCCGCAGGCCTGGCGCGACCGCCTGCGGGACTTGACCGACCGCGCCGTCGGCTTCGCGCGCGAAGTGGCCAGCCGGAGCGACAATGAGGGCGATGCGCGGCGCGCCACCAGCCTGCTCTATCATGTTGCCAGCGCGGTCGCGCTGGCCTGGGAGGGCGGTCGCATCCACGAAATGCGCGGCGATGCCAGGCGGCTATTGCTGTCGCGCATGGTGATCGACCACCGCGTTGCGGCGGGCGACCCGTTCCGGCTTGCGGAAAACGCGACCCAGCGCGCCATCACCGATCATTTGCTCGGCGAGCGCAACGTCGGCATGGCCGAGGTTGGCGAATTGCTGGTCGCGGCGTAGGCTGCCGTTAGTTCTGGTTCAAAAAACATAAATTACAGGGAGTACCCGATGAAGGCCGCCGTTCTGCATGAAGTCAACCAGCCGCTGGTGATCGAGGATGTCAGCGTACCGAACCCCGGCCCGCGCGAAGTCCTGATCCGCACTCGCGTCGCCGGCCTCTGTCATTCCGACCTGCATTTCATGGAGGGTCTGTATCCGCATCCGCTGCCGGCCGTGCTTGGCCATGAATCCGCCGGCGTCGTCGAAAAGGTCGGCTCCGACGTCACCTACGTAAAACCCGGCGATCACGTCGTCACCTGTCTGTCAGTGTTCTGCGGCACCTGCGACAACTGCACCACCGGCCGCACGGTGCTCTGCACCGACACGACAGTGAAGATGCTGCCCGGCCAGTCCAACCGGCTGTCCTGGGCGCGTGATGAGAAGCTCCATCAGTTCCTCAACCTCTCGTCCTTCGCCGAGCAGATGCTGGTGCACGAAAACGCCATCGTGAAAATCCGCAAGGACATGCCGCTGGAGTTTGCGGCGCTGATCGGCTGCGGCGTCATCACCGGCTACGGCGCGGTGGTGAACACGGCCAAGGTTCAGGCCGGCGAAACGGTCGCGGTGATCGGTTGCGGCGGTGTCGGCATGGCGGCGATCAATGGGGCTGCGATCGCGGGCGCCGGCCGCATCATCGCGATCGATACCAACCCGGCCAAGCTGCAGTTGGCCACCAAGCTCGGCGCCACCGACATCGTCGACCCTGCAAGGGGCGACGTGGTGCAGCAGGTGCGCGAACTCACCGGTGGCGGCGTGCATCACTCCTTCGAGGTGCTGGGCCGCAAGGAAACCGCGGAGCAGTCCTTTGCGATGCTGGCAGCCGGCGGCACCGCGACCATCGTCGGTATGATCCCGTTCGGCCAGAAGATCGAGCTGCACGGTTTCGACTTCCTCAGGGAGCGCCGGATCCAGGGCTCGTCGATGGGCTCCAACCATTTCCGCGTCGACATGCCCCGCCTCGTCGAGTTCTACATGCGCGGCAAGCTGCATCTGGAAGACTGGATCTCGGCCAAGCTGAAGCTCTCCGAGATCAACGAGGGCTTTGCCAACATGAAGGCCGGCAAGACGCTGCGCAGCGTGATCATGTTTGATGCGTGAGATAGATCGAGCTCGTCATGCCCGGGCTTGACCCGGGCATCCATCGATCTTCACAAGAAGCCTTCCTTCGACGTGGATGGATTGCCGGGTCAAGCCCGGCAATGACGGCGTTGGCCTACCGCGACACGTGCGCCGAGACGGCGAGCCACTTCCCGTTCTGTTTCGCCCAGCAATCGGTGTAGCGGCCGTGGGCCTGCTGGCCGTCCGCGGTCGTATAGCTGGTGGCGGCGTGGATGATGGCGAAATCGCCGAGCACGCGGATTTTCACGTCGTGTGCCGTAAGGTCCCTGATCGTCACCGGGATCGCGGTCTGCTTCAGGAACGCCGCGCGGTCGACCAGCGACTTGTCGGGATTCGAGCAATAGAAGTCCGCTGCAAGAATTTCATCGAAGCGTTTGACATCGGAATTCTGCACGGACGCGACATAGTCGTGGTTGAGCTCTGTCAGCTCGGCGAGGTCGTTGTTCATGATTTCCTCGGTCCTTGTTCGTCAATGTAGAGCGGCCATCACGCTGTTCTCGGCGAGCGTTTGATCACGAAGCGGACGAGCGAACCAAGCACGTAACCCGCAAGCGAGAAGGCGAGTGGCGGCAAGAGCGCCTTGAGATCAAAGATGGTTTGAGACAGGAATTGTTCAAGCGGCGGTGGCGCCAGCAGAAGATCCAAGTTCAGGAAGACAAGCGGCGATATCACGAGCAGCGCCAAACGGAGCCGGTGTTTGGCAAAGATGCATAGTGCTGCAACGATAACGGCCGTGGCGCTGAACAGGCCATAGGCAATCTCAAAGCCGAGAGCGTGGCGGATGTTGAAAGCAGTGGCCAGCAACAGGCCCCAAACAAGGCCGGCGATCAGAAGCGCGGCGTCGTCGATGCTCCGGAAAAGCGGCAGATACCCCAGTGCCAGGAATGCCAGGATCGACAGGGCGGGCGACAGGCCGCGACAAATGTGCCATGCATCAGCCCCCACAAGTGGAATGTTGGCCAGCCGAGCGCGGCATAGGCATAGCCAAGCGGCCACATCAGCAGGAAGCCGGCAACGACGGCGATGACGCTTTGAATGAAAGTCCGCATGGCGCTTTCAACGATACCGCTTCACCCTCATGGCGAGGAGGCGCACTTGCGCGCAACTCGCCGGCACGAGGGGTCTCTAATCATCAAACATTGGCGGCGGCTTGAACCCGCCGAATTCGCGCTCGATCAGTTCCGCCAGCTTGAGCGGCGTGCGGTCCTCCAGCGAGGGCCCGACGATCTGCACGCCGACCGGCAGTCCATCCGGCGAAAAGCCAGTCGGGATCGCTGTCGACGGCAGGCCGGGCAAGGTGGCGATGCCGGGCCAGGAAAGCTGGTCGGGATAGATGTAATCCTTACCGTCGATCCTGATGCGGCGTTTTTCCTGGTCATCGGAGTGATCGTGCGGATAGGCCGGCGTCGGCATCAGCGGGCAGATTACGGCATCATAGGTCTTGAACAGTTCGCGCCATTGCGCGCGCAGCCGGGAGCGTCCGCCATCGGCCATCAACCAGTCGCGGTGGCTGAGCGTAATGCCGCGCAGGCGCTCGGCGGCGAGGCTTATGTCCTCGGCGGGCAGCGACGCGGCGGCCGCCAGCGCGCCGGTGTAGGCTTCGGGCGCAAAGGAAGCCGCAAGGAACGACATCAGCATCCGCATGTAGAGCCGGCTCGATACTGCGAAATCAGGCAGCAGCGGACTGGCGCGGTCGACCTTGACGCCGGCCCTGGCGAGATCTGCGGCAAGTGCTTCCAGCGTTCCGCGCACCACACTGTCGGTCGGCATGACCGGATCGCTGTCGATCAAGAGCACGCGGAAGTTCTTCATCTCCGTGTGACGCGCCGGTGGCAGCGTGAGGCTATAGGCCTTGCCGGATTCGAGCGGATCGGGCCCTGCGATCACGTCGAGCAGCAGCGACAAATCGGCCACGCAACGCGCCATCGGCCCGATCACGCTGAGATCGCGCGTGGACGGCAGCGGCGGCAGGGGTGGCGGCGTGTGGCCGCGCATGGCGACGAGGTCAAAGGTCGGCTTATGCGCGTAGATGCCGCAATGAAACGCCGGCACGCGCAAGGAGCCGCCGATGTCGGAGCCGAGCGACAGCGCGCCATAGCCCGCCGCGAGCGCCGCCGACGAGCCGCCGGAAGAACCGCCCGGCGTGCGGCCGAGATCGAACGGGTTGTTGGTGGTGCCGTAGATGTCGTTGTAGCTCTGCCAGTCGCCGAGCCCGAGCGGCACGTTGGTCTTGCCGAGGATCACGCCGCCGGCGTCCTTGACGCGGGTGATCGGCAGCGCGTCCTCGGTCGGCGTGAAATCCTTCTGCGCCGGAGTGCCCCAGGTCGTCGGCAGCCCCGCAATGTTGAAGGACTCCTTCACCGTCATCGGGATGCCGAGCAGCGGCTTCTTCACCCCGCGGGCTAGTTCCGCATCGGCAGCCCGCGCGGCGGCAAGGCCGCGCTCGAAATCACGGACGCAAATCGCATTGATCTTGGCATCGTGCCGCTCGATCCGGCCGATCGCGTCCTCTGCCAATTCGACCGCTGAGACTTTCCTGTCAGCAAGCGCAGATGACAATTCGACGGCGGTCTTGAAACTCCATTGCGATTTGGCCAAGGCGTACTCCCGATCTGTCCTTCGATGCGGCGCGGATGATGCTCAGTTTGCGCCAACGCCGCAAGAGCAATGGCTGTACAGCGGCAGAACGGTCACGTTGCTATGCTCTTGGCGGCAGCACCGTTTGCGCGCTAGTCTTCCGCTCAACGAAAAATGAAAACAGTGCGGGAGGCTCCGATGAGATTTGCGCGGATGAAATTCGCAAAATTCATGCGCCGGGTCGGCGCCATCAAGCACGAGCCTGCTTCGTGGAAGGACATGTTCTTCCCCGAGATCAGCGGGCTCAACGGCAGTTGATGCCACTCGTCCGGAATGTCTGCGAACCAAAATCAACGGGCAGAGGAAACCATGCCACCCAGCGCGAGCCGGAAATTTCCCGTGTTGTCCACTAAGCGGCTGACCTTGCGGGCCGCGGCGCCAAAGGACGTCCCTGCGTTTCGGGCGTTATTGTCGGTCCCCGACGTAACGCGTTTTTCCAATTGGCCCGACGCGCCGTCCACGACGCAGGTCGAACGTTTCGTGCGCTGGATGTCCAAGGTCCACGGCTCCGGCAAGGGGTGTGCCTGGATCATCGAGATCAGCGGCTCAAAGGCGCTGGCCGGCGCGATCCGCTTCAACAGTTTCGAGAAGAAATGGCGCTGCGGCCAAATCGGCTACGAGTTGCATCCGGATTATTGGGGCAGGGGCCTGATGACGGAGGCGGTGCGGGCCGTGGTCGCGTGCGGACATGAGACCTTCAGGCTCAATCGTATCGATGCCTGGACGATGCCCGGTAATGCCGCGTCCGACCGCGTGCTGGAAAAGTCAGGCTTTCAGTATGAAGGCACGTTGCGGCAAAAGGCATGGTTCAAGGGCGCGTTCCATGATTTTCGAATGTTCGGCCGGATCGCGGGAGACGCCGTGAGTGCGAACTGAGACGCCGGCTACGCCGTCCCGATCAATATCCCGACCGCGAGCACGATGGCGCCGCCGAGCACGATCTGGAACACCGCCTGAAGGAAAGGCGTGTCCATGTATCGCGCGCGGATAAAGGCGATCGCCCACAATTCAAAGAACACGATGATGCAGGCGATCACGGTCGCGATCCAGAATGCGTTCGGCCAGGGGTCGGGAACGAGATAGGGCAGGGTGTGGCCGATACCGCCCAGCGTCGTCATCAACCCGCAGGTGATGCCGCGCAGCCATGGCGAGCCGCGCCCCGTCAGCGAGCCATCATCCGAGAGCGCTTCGGCAAAGCCCATGCTGATGCCGGCGCCGATCGAGGCGGCCAGTCCCACCAGAAACGTCTGCCAGTTCTGATGCGTGGCAAAGGCGGCGGCGAACAGTGGCGCCAGCGTCGAGACCGAGCCGTCCATCAATCCGGCCAACCCCGGCTGCACATATTGCAGCACGAACATACGCCGGCGCGTCTTGTCTTCCTCGGCGCGCACATCCGGGCTGAGGATCTCGCCGGTCAGCTTCACTGCGAGCTTCTCGTGGCCCCTTTCTTCCTCGGCGAGGTCGCCGAGCAAGCGGCGCACGCCGACATCGTCGGCCTGCTCTGCGGCCTTGATGTAGAATTGCTCGGCCTGGAGTTCCATCGTCTCGACTTCCTTGCGGATGGTGTCGAGCGACAGGTTCTTGGTCAGCCAGATCGGGCGGCGCCTCAGGAAGCCCTTGACGTCCTCGCGGCGGATCGGCGGCAGATGCGCGCCAAAGCGCTGTTCGTACAGTTCCAGCAGCCGATGGCGGTGGCCGCGTTCCTCCTCGGCCATCTCCTCGAACACCTTGGCCGAATCCGGATAGCGTTCCGCGAGGTCTTCCGCGAACGTCATGTAGATGCGGCTGTCCTCCTCCTCGGAAGAGATCGCGACAGCCAGCACTTCGCGTTCGGTCAGATCGGCGAAATTCTTCACGGGACAGCGCCTTTTTCTTAATTTAGAATAATTCTAATATTAGCTGTCGCCGCGGTCAATTGCTGGGCCTGGCCTGGTTCGCCTTCGTCTAAGCGTTCGCCGTCGTCCCTCGCAAGAATTGCACCAGCAACCAGCTCACTTCGTTAGCCTGCTCCTGCTGCACCCAGTGGCCCGCGCCATCGACGAGATGGCTGCCGATCATGTTGGTGCAGGCCTTCTGCATGGCCTCGTACACGCCGGGACGCTGATAGGTGCCCCAGTCCTGCTTGCCCGAGATGAAGGCAGAGCGCACGTCGATGGTGCGGCCCGACCAGGTCTGCAGTTCCGGCAAAAACGCGCCCGAGGTGCCGCAGCGATACCATTGCAGCCCGCCCTGGAAACCGTTGCGTTCGTACTCGGCGCTGTAGAAGGCAAGCTCGCTATCGGGCAACCATTTATTCGCGGCGATCTCTTCCGCTGACGGCATCTCTTCCGCAACCGTCGCGGCCATGTCCTTGGCGAGGTCCATCACATAATAGGTCGGCAGTTTTGCGATTTCGCCCGCCGACCATGACTTCAGCGGATAGGGCTGGTTGTCTTTCCAGTCCGCGCTCTTGTGGTGGTAATAGGCGCGCAGGAAATCATGCACGCCCTGCGGCGCGTGGCGCATGTCGTCGTTCGCCTCGCGCGTCGAGTAGTACCATTGGTAATGTTTTCGCGGGCGCGGCAGCGCCGCGAGGTCGCGGTGAATGGGATCATCGGCGGGCTTGGCTGGTTCGTTCGCGGTGTTGAAGGGCAGCGCCGGCGGTCCGCCGAACGGCGCGCTCATCATGACGACCGAGCGAAACACGTCGGGCCGGATCAGCGCGCACCAGGCGGCGACCGAAGAGCCGAAATCATGCCCGATCACGGCGTCAACGCTGCGATAGCCGAACGCCGACACCAGCCCGAGCGTGTCGCGCACCAGATTGGTGAGCCGGAACGAGGCGAGATCGCCGTCGTAATCCGGGTCCCATCCGGTGGTGCGGCCATAGCCGCGCTGGTCCGGCGCGATCACGTGATAGCCGGCTTCTGCGAGAACGGGCATCACCTTGCGCCAGGAGAAGGCGAGTTCAGGGAAGCCATGCAGCAACAGCACGCAGGGCCGGCCACGCGTCTCGAAACCGGCTTCGAGCACGTGCATGCGCAGGCCGTTGATGTTGTCGACGTATCGGGAGCGGATGGTTGACGGGAGCGGGATCTCGGGAAGGGTGGGCATTGTTCGCGCCTTTCTTCCCCTCTCCCCCTTGTGGGAGAGGGTGGATCGAATGAGCGTAAGCTCATTTGAGACGGGTGAGGGGTCTGTCTCCGCGGATAGAGACCCCTCATCCGCCTTGCCTTCGGCAAGGCACCTTCTCCCACAAGGGGAGAAGGGAAGAAAGTGCCGCGTGCTTTGGCCGGATGCGTAGGGTGAGCAAAAGCGTAAGCGTGCCCACCATCAGGTGTAGGCGAGCAGATGATGGGTACGGCGCTTAGCGCCTCTGCCCACCCTGCGATTCCCGCGCTACCCCTTCGCCGCCGGCTTCGGCCAGTACTTGTCGCGCAGATGCCGCTTCACCAGTTTCCCGGTCGGCGTCCGCGGCAACTCCGCCTCGAAGTGGATGCTTTTCGGGCATTTGATCGGCGACAAATGCTTGCGGCAGAACACGATCAGTTCGGCCTCGAGCTCCTTGCCGGCTTTTGCCATGTCGTGCGGCTGCACCACGGCCTTGACCTCTTCGCCCATTTCCTCGTTCGGCACGCCGAACACCGCGACGTCGGAGACGGCGGGATGGGTGATCAGGACGTCCTCGGTCTCCTGCGGGTAGATGTTCACGCCGCCCGAGATGATCATGTAGCTCTTGCGGTCGGTGAGGTAGAGAAAACCTTCCGCGTCGAGATAGCCGACGTCGCCGAGCGTCGACCAGCCTTTTTCATTGTAGGCCTTCTTCGTCTTCTCGGGATCGTTGTGGTAGGCGAAGGCAGGCGCATCGGCGAAATAGACCGTGCCGATTTCGCCCACGGGACGCTCCTCGTCGTTCTCGTCCAAAATCTTCACCTTGCCGACCACGGCGCGGCCGACGGTGCCGCGGTGCGTCAGCCATTGCTGCGAGGTCGAGACGGTGACGCCGTTGCCTTCGGAGCCGGCGTAATACTCGATCAGGATCGGTCCCCACCACTCGATCATTTTTGCCTTCACGTCGACCGGGCAGGGGGCCGCGGCGTGAATCGCGCCTTTCAGCGAGGAAACATTGTAGCGCGTGCGCACCTCGTCCGGCAGCTTCAGCATGCGCACGAACATGGTCGGCACCAGCTGCGACTGCGTGGCCTTGTATTTCTCGACCAGTTTTAGAAATTCCTCGGCGTCGAAATGCTCCATGATGATGGAGGTGCCGCCGAGCGTGATCGCCATCATGTTGAAGCGCAAGGGGGCTGCGTGATAGAGCGGCGCCGGCGACAGATAGATGCTGTCGGACGACATGCCGCACATGTCGGCGCAGAGAATTTTCAGGAGCGGGTTCGGCACGTCGATCGCCTTGCCCTCGAACTCCTTCTTGATGCCCTTGGGCCGCCCGGTGGTGCCGGACGAATACAGCATGTCGTAGCCCGCCAGCTCATCCGCAATCGGCATGGCCGGCTGCGCGGCGGCTTCCCTGTCAAAGGAACGGAAGCCCGGCTCGGGCTCATCCATCATGTAGAGCAGCGGTCCATCAGGCTGGCCAACGAGGCCCCTGACCTGGTCGGCGCATTTCGGCGTGGTGATGAAGACTTTTGCGCCGCAGTCTTTCACGATGTAGGCGATTTCGTCCTGCGTCAGATAGCGGCTGACCGCGGTGTAGTAGAGACCTGCGCGCTGCGCCGCCCAGCAGATTTCCATGAAGGCGAGGCGGTTTTCCATCAGGAGTGCAATGTGGTCGCCGGCCCTAAGCCCAAGCGAACGAAACAGTTGCGCGCCCTGGTTCGAGAGCTCGTCGAGTTCACGATAGGTGATCGCCTTGCCGGTCGTCGCCATCTGATAGGCGATCTTGTTCGGATAGGTGCGGGCGTGGACGGAGGGATGGGTCATGGGTGTTTCCTCAATAAGAAAATGGCGAGCAGGAAGCGCACTCCCTGCTCGCCAGTCGCCAAACGCTTTTCTTGTTTTTAAAGCCGCTCGACGATCGTCACATTCGCCATGCCGCCGCCTTCGCACATGGTCTGCAAGCCGTAACGCTTGTTGTTCTGCTTGAGGGCATTGACCAGCGTGGTCATCAGCTTGGTGCCGGAGCCGCCGAGCGGATGGCCGAGCGCGATCGCGCCGCCATTGATGTTGAGCCGTTCCGGATCGGCGCCTGTCGTCTTCAGCCATGCCACCGGCACGGCGGCGAAGGCCTCGTTGACCTCGAACAGGTCGACGTCGTTGATCGACATGCCGGCCTTCTCCAGCGCCCGCTTGGTGGCGTGCAGCGGCGCATCCAGCATGATCACGGGATCGCCGCCCATCATGGTCATGTGATGGATGCGCGCCAGCGGCTTCACCCCGAGAGATTTGAGGCCCTTCTCGTTGACCACCATGACGCCGGAGGCGCCGTCGCAGATCTGGCTGGCGCTGGCGGCGGTGTGCTTGCCGTTCTCGGCGATCAGCTTGACGCCCTTGATGCCGTCGAGGCTGGCGTCGAACCGGATACCTTCGTCGATATGATGGGTGTCGGTCGTATTGTCGGCGCGGGTGATCTGCAGCGGAATGATTTCTTCCTTGAACTTGCCGCCTTGAGTCGCGGCAATCGCGCGCTGGTGGCTGTTGTAGGAGTATTCGTCGAGCTGGTCCTTCGAGAGGCCGTACTTCTCCGCCATCATTTCCGCGCCGGTGAACTGGCTGAACACGATGTTCGGATATTTCTGCTCGATGCCCGGGCTCTTGTAATGGCCAAAACCGTTCTTGGCGGGCAGCTGCGAGGCGAGGCCCATCGGCACCCGCGTCATCGATTCCACGCCTGCGGCGATCACAATGTCCATCGAGCCGGCCATCACCGCCTGCGCCGCGAAATGCAGCGCCTGCTGCGAGGAGCCGCACTGGCGGTCGACCGAGGTGGCGGGCACGCTCTCGGGAAGTTTCGAGGCCATCACCGCGTTGCGGGCGATGTTGTTGGACTGCTCGCCGGCCTGCATCACGCAGCCCATGATGACGTCTTCGATCTGGGCGGGATCGACGCCGGAGCGATCGACCAGCGAATTCAGTACCGAAGCGGCGAGATCGGCCGGATGCCAGCCTGCGAGACGTCCCCCCTTGCGGCCACCCGCGGTACGCGCGGCGGCGACGATATAGGCCTCGGCCATGTCTGTTCTCCCTGATGTTTATGGATGGCGTTTGAAAGTTGGGCCGGATTTAAGGGGCGCTGCGGGATTTAGTCAATCAATCAATTAACTCTTGAGTGCAGGCGCGGCATGCGCTTATGTGCGGCCCGGATTTCCGGACCAGGCGGCGATGGCATCGCAGTTGAATACCAGCATACCGACCAGGCCTCAGGGCGGTAAAAACAGCACCGCCGAGAAGCTGCTTGTCGCGGCGAGCGAACTGATGATCGAGCGCGCCTCGATCGAGGTGTCGCTGTCCGACATCGCGCAGAAGTCGGGCGTCAACGCCGCGCTGGTGAAATACCATTTCGGCAACAAAGACGGGCTGTTACTGGCGCTGCTGGCGCGCGACGCCGCGACCGAGATGTCGGGGCTCGAATATCTCATCAGCCAGCCGATATCGCCGACCGCAAAACTCAAGCTGCATATCGGCGGCATCATCCGCGCCTATTATCAGTTCCCGTATATGAACCGGCTGATCCACTACCTGCTGCACGAAAGCAGCACGGAAGCGGCCGACGAGGTATCGAAGTTTTTCGTGGCGCCGCTCCTGGAATTCCAGCGGCGGCTGCTTGCGGAGGGCATCAAGGCCGGCGAGTTTCGCAACATCGATCCGGTGATGTTCTACACCAGCCTGGTTGGCGCCTGCGATCACCTGTTCTTCGGCCGCCACGCGATGTCGCGGGCGACCGGTGTCGGCCCCGTCACCGACGAGGTCTGCCGCGAATATATCAAGCATATGGAAGCGCTGATCTGCGGCGGGATGCTGAACGGGAAAGAAAAAGGTGCCGCCGCCGGATAACGATCGCGACACTCAGTAGCCTACGAATCCAGATAAGAAACTCCCAAGGAAAGGTTGTTACAATGCAGTTGCAAGACGTTGCCGTTCTCATCACCGGCGGTGGCTCCGGCCTCGGCGCCGCGACCGCCCGCGCCATGGCCGCCAAGGGCGCGAAAATCGGCGTCATCGACCAGAACAAGGAAAACGCCGAAAAGGTCGCCGCCGAAGTGAAGGGCGTTGCCCTTCATGCCGACGTGACTGACGAAGAGGCGATCAAGGCGGCGATTGCCAAGGCCGAAGCCGCCCACGGCATTGCGCGCGTGCTGATGAACTGCGCCGGCATCGGCGGCTCGCAGCGCACCGTCGGCAAGGACGGCGTCTATCCGCTGGCGAAGTTTGTCCGCATCATCAATGTCAATCTGATCGGTACCTTCAACGTGCTGCGCCTGTTCGCTGAGCGCCTCGCGACCGCGCCGCCGGTCGGCGAAGAACGCGGCGTCGCCATCAACACGGCTTCGGTGGCGGCTTATGAAGGCCAGATCGGCCAGATCGCCTATTCGGCGTCGAAGGGCGGCGTCGTCGGTCTCACGCTCCCGGCCGCGCGCGATCTCGCCAGCCTCAAGATCCGCGTCAACACCATCGCGCCCGGCCTGTTCCTGACGCCGCTCTTGATGGGCCTGAACGAGGAGGCCCGCAAGAGCCTTGGCGCCCAGGTGCCGCATCCGGCCCGCCTCGGCGACGCCGCCGAATACGGCGCGCTCGCGGTCCACATCGTCGAGAACCCGATGCTCAACGGCGAAACCATCCGTCTCGACGGCGCCATCCGCATGGCGCCAAGGTAGTTGCTCTTCCCTTCTGCCCTTGTGGGAGAAGGTGGCGCGGACGCAGTCCGCGACGGATGAGGGGTTCTCTCGGCTGGCAACCCCTCACCGCAGTGAATGCACGGCTGATGGCGGTGTAGCCCTCTCCCACAAGGGGAGAGGGCGCAGCAACTGGCACCGCGTTCGCGGATGCAGGAGTACGACGTGACTCAACCGCTGCTGATCGAACATCATGACGGGGTCGATTGGGTCAAACTCAATCGCCCGGACAGCCTGAACGCGCTCGATCCCTCGCTGATCGATGCGCTGAACGCCTACTTCGAAGGCCTGCAGCGCAATCGTTCCACCCGCGTCGTGGTGATCAAAGGCGCCGGCGCATCGTTCTGCGCCGGGCTCGACCTCAAACATGCGATGAAGCGCCGCGCCGGCCAGCAGGAGCCGCCCGGCGTGACCGAATCGCTGGACTCGCAGCGGCGCATTGCCGACATCGTGATGCTGATGCGGCGCTGTCCGCAGCCGATCATCGCGCTGATCCAGGGTGCGGCGGCCGGCGGTGGCTTTGCGCTGGCGCTCGCTGCCGATATCCGGATCGCGACCAGATCCGCGCGGATGAACTGCGCCTTCATCAAGCTCGGTCTTGGCGGCTGCGACATCGGCACCTCCTATTTCTTGCCGCGCCTGGTCGGCGTCTCGGTCGCCTCCGAATTGATTCTTACCGGTCGCTTCATCGGCGCCGAACGCGCGCTTGCGGTGGGGCTTGTCTCCGAAGTCGTAGAGGAAGGCGGCCTTGACGCAGCGGCCGAGCCCTATGTCGACGCGATGATGACGGCTTCGCCGGTGGGTCTAAGACTGTCCAAGGAATGCCTCAACATGAGCGTCGATGCCGGCTCGATCGAAGCCGTGATCGCGATGGAAGACCGCAATCAGGTGTTGTGCAGCCGTTCGGAAGATTTCAACGAAGGCATCAGGGCCTTTCTCGAAAAGCGAAAGCCTGTCTATATCAAGCGATGACGACAAGATCCGCAAAGGACTGAATTCCGGGAGACGCAATATGAGTGGGAGTGCAGCCGCAGTGCTGACAAAACCGGCCTTTCGCAAGATCGAGTGGCTGGCGCGCGACATCGCGGTCGAGCATCGTCCCGATGGCGTCATCATCCTGAAGTCGCGCATCCCGCTGCAGCCTTACGAGAAGCATATCCCGGCGTCGCTTTCGAAATGGGCGAAGCAGGCGCCCGAGCGCATCTGGCTGGCGCAACGCGGCGACGCGGACCGGCAATGGCGGAAAGTCTCCTACGGCGAAGCCAAGCGCATCGTCGACGGGCTGACGCAGGGCCTGCTCAATCTCGGTCTCGAAGACCAGCCCGTTGCGATCCTGTCCGGCAATTCGATCGAGCACGCGCTGATGACGCAGGCCGCGATGCAGGCGCGCTCTCCCGCAGCGCCGGTGTCGCCGGCCTATTCGCTGATGAGCCATGATCATCTCAAGCTCAAATACCTCTTCGACCTGATCAGGCCTGCGGTCGTGATGGTGCAGGACGGGCCGACCTTTGAGAAGGCCTTGAAGGCGCTCGACCTGACCGGCGTCACCGTCGTTCACGTCGCGCGACCCTGCGACGGTATCAAGAGCGTGTCCTTTGCCGATCTCGCCGCAACGCCGGTGACCAAAGCGGTCGAGGAGTCGATTGCAAAGATCACGCCCAAAACCGTCGGCAAGCTGCTGTTCACCTCGGGTTCGACCGGCATGCCGAAGGCCGTCATCAACACGCAGGAGATGATGTGCGCCAATGCGGCGATGATGATGCAGGTGCGCCCGCGCGATCCCAACGGGCCGATCGCGACCGTGCTGGACTGGATGCCGTGGAATCATACCATGGGCGGCAATGCCGCGTTCCATCCGATCCTGGTCGATGGCGGCACGCTCTATATCGACGACGGCCGGCCGATGCCGGGCCAGCTCGAGGAGACCATCCGAAACCTCCGCGAAGTGTCTCCGACCTATTATGCCAACGTGCCCGCCGGATACGCGGCGCTGGCGGCCGCGATGGAAAAGGACGACGCGCTGTGCCGCAGCTTCTTCAAGAACCTGAGCATCATGGCCTATGGCGGCGCACGGCTGCCTGATGATCTCTACGACCGCATGCAGGCGCTGGCGGTGAAGACCACCGGCGAGCGCATCGTGTTCTATACGGGGTGGGGCTCGACCGAGACCGCGCCGACCTCGACCGGCACCTATTGGGACACCGAGCGCGTCGGCCTGATCGGCCTGCCGTTCCCCGGCGTCGAGCTGAAGATGGTGCCGTGCGGTTCGAAGTACGAGTTGCGCCTGCGCGGCGTCAACGTCACGCCGGGCTATTTCGGCCAGCCTGATTTGACGAAGAAGATGTTCGACGAGGAGGGGTTCTATTGCATCGGCGATGCCGGCGTGTTCGTCGATGACAACGATCCGCTGCAGGGCATCATCTTCGCCGGCCGCGTGGTCGAGGATTTCAAGCTGACAACCGGCACCTTCGTCCATGTCGGCTCGCTGCGGACCGATGCGATCGCTGCCGCCACGCCTGTTGTGCACGACGCACTGGTGGCTGGGCAGGACCGGGAATTCATCGGGCTGTTGGCCTGGCCCAATCTGCACGCCTGCCGGCAGATCGTCCGCAGTCCCGATGCGACGTTTGAAGACGTGGTCAAGCATCCCGAAGTGATCGCCTGCCTGAAGCGCGGGCTGGAAGCGCACAACGCGGCCGCCACCGGCAGCAGCATGCGGATCGCGCGCGCCATGCTGATGGTCGAGCCGCCTTCGATCGACGGTAACGAACTCACCGACAAGGGCTACATCAACCAGCGCGCCGGCCTCGAGCGCCGCGCCGCGCTGGTGGAGAAGCTTTACGCCGAGAAGCCGAGAGAGGACGTGATCATTTTGAACTGACCGTAGGATGGGTAGAGCGCAGCGAAACCCATCAACCGCAACCAAACAATGATGGGTATCGCTTCGCTCCACCCATCCTATGAGCCACCATCAACGCGAGTAACCCGCCATGAACTTCGATTTCTCCGACGAACAAAAACAGATGCGCGACGAGGCGAGGAAGTTCCTCACTGAGAAGTGCCCGCCGAAAGCGGTGCGCGAGGTGCTCGACGGCAAGGCGCCGTATGACAAGGCCCTGTGGCAGGGGCTCGCCGAGATGGGCTTCCTCGGCGTCGCGATCCCGGAAGAATTCGGCGGCGCGGGCGCCGGCCATCTCGAGCTCTGCGTGATCGCGGAAGAAATGGGCCGCGCCAATGCGCCGGTGCCGTTCTCCTCCACCGTCTATCTCGCAGCCGAGGCGCTGCTGCTGGCTGGCTCCGACGCGCAGAAGCAGAAATGGCTGCCGAAGATTGCGAGCGGCGAAGCGATCGGCACGCTGGCGCTGTTCGAGGGCAAGGGCAATCCGTCGCCGAAGGCGATCAAGCTGCAGGCCTCCGGCGGCACGCTCAGTGGCGTGAAGAAAACCGGTGCCGGATGGCGCGATTGCCGATTTCGCCGTGGTCGCCGCGCGTACCGGTTCGACGGGCCGCGATTCCGATATCTCGCTGTTCCTGGTCGACCTGAAGGCCGGCGGCGTCGAAGCCAAATCGCTGACCAATGTCGATCCGACCCGAGGCCAGGCCGAACTCACCTTCAAGAACACCAAGGCCGAGCCGCTCGGTGCCGCCGGTGACGGCTGGAGCATTTTGACCCAGGTGCTCGACCGCGCGGCAGTGCTGCTGGCGTTCGAACAGGTCGGCGGCTCCGATCGCGCGCTCGAAATGGGCCGCGACTATGCGCTGGATCGTATCGCGTTCGGCCGGCCGATCGGTTCGTTCCAGGCGGTGAAGCACATCCTCGCCGACATGTATGTCTCGGCGACGCTGGCGCGCTCGAACTGCTACTACGGCGCCTGGGCGCTCTCGACCAACGCATCGGAATTGCCGGAAGCAGCCGCCGCTGCGCGTATCAGCGCGACGCAGGCGTTCCAGCACTGCTCCAAGAACAACATCCAGGTTCATGGCGGCATGGGTTTCACCTGGGAGTTCGACTGCCACATGTACTACCGCCGCGCCAACACGACCGCGCTGACGCTCGGCAGCCTGTCGTACTGGGAAGATCAACTGATCGACCGCATGCGCAAGAAGAACGCGGCGTAGGGTATCACCGCCGTTGTCGTCCCCGCGAAAAGCGGGGACCCATACGCCGAGAAGTTTCGATTGGATCACGATGCGAGAGCCCGGGTTAAATTTGTAGACCGGTGGTTATGGGTCCCTGCTTTCGCAGGGACGACCGATAGAATTGAAGGACCACGCTCATGAACTTCGACGACACCCCGCAGGAAGCCGCGTTCCGCGCAGAAGCCAAGGCGTGGATCTCCGCCAACGCGCCGAAGCAATATGAGGAAGAACTTCGAAAGTCCTCGCTCGGCCGCACCGTGCTCAAGGGCGCCAATATTCTCGAGGTCGCAAAGGCCTGGCAGAAGAAGAAGGCCGACGCCGGCTGGGCGTGCCTGCACTGGCCGAAGGAATATGGCGGCCGTGGATCATCGCCGATCGAGCGCGTGATCTGGCAGCAGGAAGAGGGCCCGTTCGGCAAGCTCTCCGGCATGTTCATCATCGGCCACGGCATGTGTGGGCCGACCATGATGGCGTTCGCCGGCGAGGAGCAGAAGCGCAAATACCTGCCGCCGCTGGCCTCGGGCGAAAAAGTCTGGTGTCAACTATTCTCCGAACCCGCCGGCGGCTCCGACGTCGCAGGTCTGCGCACCCGCGCCGAGAGGAACGGCGACGACTGGATCATCAACGGCCAGAAGATATGGACCTCGGGCGCGCATTACTCTGATTACGGCATCCTGCTGACGCGAACCGATCCGAACGTCGCCAAGCACAAGGGCCTCACCATGTTCTTCCTGGACATGAAGAGCCCGGGCGTCGAGGTGCGGCCGATCAAGCAGGCCAGCGGCCAGTCCGACTTCAACGAGGTCTACTTTACCGATGTGAAGATTCCGGATTCGCAGCGGCTAGGCGCCGTCAATGACGGCTGGAACGTCTCGCTGACCACGCTGATGAACGAGCGCATGTCGATCGGCGCCGGCGTCTCGACCGGCTTCCCCGAATTGTTCGACTTCTGCAACAGCCTGATGCTGGAAGATGGACCCGCGATCGAAGACCGCAGCGTTCGCTCGAAGCTTGCGAATTATGCGGTGAAGGCCAGTGGCCTCCGATACACCAGCATGCGCGCGATCTCGGCGCTGTCGAAAGGCGAGCGTCCGGGGCCGGAAAATTCCATCGGCAAACTGGTTGCGGGATCGATGGTCCAGGAAGTCGCGATGTATGCGCTCGACCTGCAGGGCGCCGCTGGCGTGCTGAGCGGGCCTGAAGAGGCCGAGGTTGCGGGCAAATTCCAGGCGATGCTGCTGCGCGCGCCGGGCACCCGCGTCGAGGGCGGTACCGACGAGATCATGCGCAACATCATCGCCGAGCGCGTGCTTGGCCTGCCCGGCGACATCAGGGTCGACAAGGACGTGCCGTTCAACAAGATCCCGACCAAGGGTCGGACGTAGAATTCGCGCGAAGCGCGAACCCGGAATCCAGAGGTTATTGATCGAGATTCTCAGATGCGCAATTGCGCATCATAGTTCGTGCGTTGCACGCACGCCCCGGAATGACAAGAAAAAAGGAAGCCGCTCATGAACTTCGATGACACCCCGCAGGAAGCCGAATTCCGCACTACCGCGCGCAAATGGATCGACGCCAACGCGCCGAAGCAATACGAGGCGGAGCTGTCAAAGTCCTCGCTCGGCCGGATCCGGCTGGAGAAGGAAGAGATCGTCGATGTCGGCAAGGCCTGGCAGAAGAAGAAGGCCGAAGGCGGTTGGGCCTGCCTGCACTGGCCGAAGGAGTATGGCGGTCGCGGCGCGAGCCCGATCGAGAAGGTGATCTGGCAGCAGGAAGAGGGCGTCTACGGCAAGCTGACGCAGCCGTTCCAGATCGGCGAGGGCATGTGCGGCCCGACCGTGATGGCGTTCGGCAGCGAGGAGCACAAGCGTCACTATCTGCCAAAGCTTGCTTCCGGCGAACATATCTGGTGCCAGCTGTTCTCCGAGCCGGCCGGCGGCTCCGACGTCGCAGGCTTGCGCACGCGGGCGGAAAAGCAGGGCGACAATTGGGTCGTCAACGGCCAGAAGATCTGGACCTCGGGCGCGCACTACTCTGATTACGGCCTTCTGATCACGCGCACCGACCCTAACGTGCCGAAGCACAAGGGCCTGACGATGTTCTTCCTCGACATGAAGAGCAAGGGCGTCGAGGTGCGGCCGATCAAGCAGGCCAACGGCATGCAGGAGTTCAACGAGGTCTATTTCACCGACGTGGTGATTCCCGATCACCAGCGTCTCGGCGCCGTCGGCGACGGCTGGAACGTGTCGCTGACCACGCTGATGAACGAGCGCATGTCGATCGGTTCGCGGCTCGCGACAGGCTTCCCCGAAATGTTCGAGTTCTGCTCGAACCTGATGACCGACGACGGGCTCGCGATCGACGATCCCGCGACGCGTTCGAAGCTTGCGAACTGGGCGGTGAAGGCGAGCGGGCTGAAATACACCAGCTACCGCGCGATTTCGTCGCTGTCGAAGGGCGAGCGTCCGGGTCCGGAGAATTCCATCGGCAAGCTGGTCTCCGGCTCGATGCTGCAGGACATCGCGACCTATGCGATGGATCTGCAGGGCGCGACCGGGGCGCTCACCGGCGCCGACGAAGAGGAGGCGAGCGGCCAGTTCCAGCAGATGCTGCTGTCATCGCCGTCGATGCGTATCGCCGGCGGCACCGATGAAATCCTGCGCAACATCATCGCCGAGCGCGTGCTCGGCCTGCCCGGTGATATCAGGATCGACAAGGACGTGCCGTTCAACAAGATCCCGACCAAGGGGCGATGACCATGGACGCTGCGGCAAAGGCGCGTTACGAGACGGAAGATCGCATCGGCGTGCTCGAGGAGCTCTTGAACGAACGCTATTCCGTTCGCGCCTTCCTGCCGCAGGAGGTACCGCGCGAGACCATTGAGCACGTATTGAACGTGTCGCAACGCACGGCGTCATGGTGCAACAGCCAGCCCTGGCAGGTGCTGATTGCGAGCGGCGAGGCCAAGGAGAAGTTTCGCAAGGCGATCTATGCCGAGGCCGCCTCCGGCGCCAAGGACGATCATGATTTCACGCCGCCGCGCGAATATCTCGGCGTCTATCTGGAGCGCCGCCGCGAGAGCGGTTTTCAGCTCTACAACACGCTTGGCATCGCGCGCGGCGACAAGATGGCGTATGTGAAGCAGGCGCTGGAGAACTACAATTTCTTCGGCGCGCCGCACGTCGCGATCATCCACACCGACGAGCCCCTCGGCATCTACGGCGCGGTCGATTGCGGCGCCTATGTCTCCAACTTCATGCTGGCGGCGCAGGCCCTCGGCCTCGGCACTATTCCGCAGGCCGCACTGGCGCGGCATTCCGGGCTGATCCGGCGGCACTTCAAGCTGGCCGACGATCGCAAGGTGGTTTGCGGTATTTCGTTCGGCTACGCCGACCATTCCCACAAGGTGAATAGTTACCGCACCTCGCGGGCGAGCGTTGCCGATACCGTGACGTTCATCGATTAGCGGGCAACAAAAAGTGGAACACAGAAGAATCAACGTCATGTGCCTCGTCTGCAAACATTAAAACAGGACAGCCGCGGGCTTGACCCGGGCATCCATCGGCTTCAAAGCAGGCTGCCATCTTTTCGATGGATTGCAGGGTCATCCCCGATCAGGTCGGGGACAGGTGCCCGGCAATGACGAGATGAAAAACGGAAGGCCTGCAATGAAATTTGGACCCGCAAAGCACTTCATCGCGCTCCTGCTGGCAGCCCCATTGCTCACCGGTTGCCTCGAACGCGGCCAGCCGACCATGGTCGACACCAGCGCCGACGACGACGCATTCTGCCGCGCCAACAATGTCGCCGCAGGTTCAAACGATTATGTCATCTGCCGCAAGAACCGCGACGTGCAGCGCGGCAATGCCAACGCCCGCACCGACCGTGCCCAACGCAATCTCGCCGAGCAGATGCTGAACAATCCGACCAGGCCCTAACCAGGAGGCCCTCATGAACGAAGACGTCTTCAATGCCAGCCTGCGCGGATTCCTCAAGAAGGTCGGCATCACCTCGCAGCGCGAAATCGAAAAAGCCGTGCGCGACGCCATCGAGGCCGGTAAGCTCAAGGGCAATGAGAAGCTGCCGGCGAAGATGGTGCTGACGATCGGAGGCGTCAGCCTGTCGCATGAGATATCCGACGAGATCGAATTGGGTTGAGGAGGGTCCCTTCCCCTCTTCCCTTGTGGGAGAGGGGTGGATCGAATGAGCGTCAGCTCATTCGAGACGGGTGAGGGGTCTGTCTCCGCGGATAGAGACCCCTCATCCGCCTTCGTTCTCGCGAAGGCACCTTCTCCCACAAGGGGAGAAGGAAAGAAGCGAGCGCGTCGCGATCATTCCAAAAGAAAGCATCACATGGACATCAAGGTCAGGGATTCCAACGGCGCGCTGCTCGCCGAAGGCGACAGCGTCACGCTGATCAAGGATTTGAAGTTGAAGGGTTCGTCCACCGTGCTCAAGCGCGGCACCGTCATCAAGAACATCCACCTCACGGACGATCCCGAGGAGATCGAAGGCCGCACCGACAAGGTCAAGGGCCTGGTGTTGCGCACGGAGTTCTTGAAGAAGGCGTGAACCGTATCGGCTCACCCGGTCGTCGTTCGCAAATCCATCTTCGAATCGATGCTATAAGCGCGGCATGGAGCAACTTGCTATCAAGCTGCTGGGGTTTGCGGCTGCAGCGTGCACGACCCTCGCTTATGCGCCGCAGTTCGTGAAAGTCTGGAGAACCCGCTCCACCGAAGACATTTCGCTTGGAATGTTCCTCGTCATGGTGCTCGGCATTCTGCTTTGGCTGTTGTACGGCCTGCTTTCCGGAGATGCGCCGCTGATCGTCGCGAATGCGGTTACGATCGTCCTGGCCGGCGGAATCCTCCTGATGAAGCTGAAGTACGGTTGAAGCGCAGCCAGCCGGCGGTATTCGCCGCAAACAAAACGCGGCGGGATGAACCGCCGCGTTCGAAATCTGGCAACCCGAATAGGGGCAGCCGTTGTTCCTCGTCGCCGTGCTTCTTGCCGCCGATGGTCTTGAACTTGGCGAACACAGCGTCGACGTTGAGATCGTCGCGCTGCTTTTCGGTCGGCCCCAATTCCGGTTCCTTCTTCGTGGTAACGCGCTAGGGCGCGCGTGAACTGCACCAGCAGCTGGATTGCACTTGTCAGCCCACCACAGACACTGGATACTGAGCGGTCAAGCCATTTAATTACAAAGAGCGGTCGAACGAAGAAGCGAGACTCGAGCGGCAATTTAAGCTGAATTGCGTATGCTTGGCGGGTATGCACGATGAGCTTGGATATGGCCACAAGTGATGCGCCTCCAACGCACTCGGCTCTGGCGTGGCCGCCGTGGGCCATCTCCATCTCAGTCGTGATTGTTTATTTCCTCGCCGCGCGCCTTAGCCTCGCTCTGATCGACAAGGCGGACGGCGTCGCAGTGTTCTGGCCTGCAGCGGGCGTAGCCACCGGTATCCTAGTGGCGTTCGGGCCGACCGTTCGGTGGCCGGTCGTCATCGGCGTGGTCGTTGCCACTTTTGCAGCCAATCTGCTCGGCGACCGCAATCTTGCCAGCACGACGTTTTTTGCCGTGGCGAATGCGGGCGAACCCGTCATCGTCGCAGGGCTTATCCAGCGATTCTATGGCGCACCATTTGAGCTCAATCAGCTGCGTCGTGTCTTTGGATTGTTCGGCGCCACGATAGTTACAGCCTTTATGAGCGGTATCGTAGGCACGCTTGGATTTATGTACTTTCACCCCTCAGCCTCATCCGCCGTAACGATATGGCGTCACTGGGTCGCTTCCGAAACACTGGGTACTATTACGGTCGCACCGCTGGTGATTGGGCTCGCGTCGTTCTTGCGCAAGGCTCCGCCACGGCGCGAAATTGCGGAGGGGACCTTCGCGCTTGCGATCGTGGCTACGCTGTGTTTGCTCCTGGTCTTTCTGCCCCATGAGCCGTGGACTCGCGAACTGGCGATTGCCTCGCTCTGTCCGCTGTTTGTGTGGATCGCCGCCCGCGTTCGCGCCGCCTTTACAGCTGTGGCAACGTTCATGTGCGCAATGACGATTGTATGGACGACAATATTTGCCATTGGCCTCTTCGGCGATACCCGCTTGCCGCTTGAGGAGCGTATCCTGTCTGCTCAGGCGACCATTCTGGCCACTTCGTTCGGCGCGCTTGTGCTGGCGGCTCTGTTCAGCGAGCGACGGACACACGAACTCGCGATCCTCGAAAGAGAGCATCGACTGGAAGAAGCGCTTCGGGCCGGCGGTGTGATAACCTTTGATTGGGACCTTCGCATCGGCCTGATACGGCTGAGCCAGAACGCGGCCGAAATCCTGGGTCTTGGCCCGAGACAATCTCTCAGCAGCGCGGAATGGGTAAGACAAATCCATCCCGATGATCGCCCGTCGGTCACCACTCGCTTGAACACGGCCCGTCCGGACGAGCATTCACATTCGATGACGTTCCGATTTCTGCGGCCGGATGGACGCGGCGAAGTGTGGCTGGAGCAAATTGCAGTTACGCATTTTGACGCAAGCGGAGTGCCCACGCGTATCAACGGCCTGACGACCGACGTCACGGAGCGGATGCGATTTGAGGAAGAGATTTCCCGTGCCTGGAAATCAGCGGCGTTGGCAGATCAGGCAAAAACCAGCTTCCTGTCTGCCGCCAGCCATGACCTGCGACAACCGCTGCAAACGTTGAGATTCCTGCAAGCGGCACTTGAGCCGCGCCTCCCGGATGGAGAGGGACGCAACCTTGTCGGCGGAATAGCGCGATCTCTCGACACCATGTCCAGCATTCTGTCGAGCCTGCTCGATGTCAATCGTCTGGAGGCCGGGGACCTCCGTCCGTCGAAGCGCGACTTCGCGATCAATGAAGTGTTTGATTCCCTGGCAGCCGATTTCCTCGATTCCGTTGCCGAGAAGGGGGTGCGGTGGCGCCTGGTCCGTTCGAAACTCCTGGTCCGTAGCGACAAGGGAATGCTCGAAGCAATGTTGCGAAATCTGCTGTCGAACGCGGTGCGATATACAGATCGGGGAACAATTCTGCTGGGCTGCCGCCGCGCGGGCGACAAAATTCGGATCGAGGTCTGGGATAGCGGCGTCGGCATCTCGCAGGATCAACTGCCTCATATATTTCAGGAATACTATCAGGGCGCGCATGGTGCGGAGCGCGGCGGTTTCGGATTAGGTCTGGCCATCGTCAGACGTATGGGGAAGATACTGGAGCACAGGATCGATGTGCGCTCTACCTCCGGCAGGGGCACCGTGTTTTCGATTGAGGTTCCGCGCGGAGACTCAAGCCGCGATACGATGGAAAGAGCGCGGACGCCTAGATTTGAAAGGGAGGACTTCCCCGATATCATTCTTGTCGTTGAAGACGAGAAGAGTGTCCGGGCCTCGCTAAGTCGCCTGCTGAAAACGAAAGGCATAGACGCGATCGTGGTCGCCACTGCGAATGACGCGCTGGCGCGAATCAACCGGCAAGAAATCCGTCCCGACTTGCTGATATGCGACTACAATCTTCGCGGATCGGCCAACGGCGTTGATACTGTTAATGCCCTGCGCGCAGCACTTGGCTGGAACATCCCGGCCATTGTCATGACTGGCGACATCCGGTCGGAGGTCGTGGACTCGGTTACTGCACATGGCATTTCTGTCCTGATCAAGCCGTTCCTGGCGGACGAACTACTGCAGCACATTACGCGGCTTTACCGGAGATCCAATCCCGACAATCCAACTGGCCCGGCCTCCTAAACAAAAACGCGGCGGGATGAACCGCCGCGTTCGAATTCTCTCCAGCCGAAGCCGCCGAGAAATCTTTACTCCTCTTCGTCGTCCTGCTTCTTGCCGCCGATCGTCTTCAGCTTGGCGAACACGGCGTCGACGTTGAGGTCGTCTTCCGTCTTCTCGCTCGGCTCGAATTCCGGCTCCTTCTTGGTGGTCTCGGAGGCCGGCAGCAGCGTCGCGCCGCCGTAGGCCGCAGGCACCGGCTTTTCCTTGGCGGCGCGCTGCACCTCGAAATCGAGCTCGATCTGCGAGCACAGGCCGAGCGTCACCGGGTCCATCGGGGTCAGCGTGGAGGCATTCCAGTGGGTGCGGTCGCGGACGCTCGCGATGGTGGTCTTGGTGGTGCCGACCAGGCGCATGATCTGCGCGTCCTTCAATTCGGGGTGGTTGCGGACCAGCCACAGGATCGCGCTCGGCCGCTCGTGGCGGCGCGACACCGGGGTGTAGCGCGGGCCCTTCTTCTTGGCAGCCGGCGGCAGCACAACCTTGCTCTCGCCGAGCTTGAGGCGGTAATTCGGGTCCTTTTCGCCCTTTTCGATCTCGTCCCGGGACAATTGGCCGGTCGAAATCGGGTCCATGCCCTTGATGCCCTGGGCGGCGTCGCCATCGGCGATGGCACGGACCTCAAGGGGGTGCATTTTGGTGAAATCGGCCACTTGGTCGAAGGTCAGCGCGGTATTGTCAACCAGCCACACGGCAGTCGCTTTTGGCATCAGCGGTGCATTGCTCATGGCAAATCTCCTTTGTGCCTCGCCCACCTCTTTTGGAGGCGAAGCCTATGGTCATCGGTGATGACGGGAATTAGGGCGCTATATACGCCTTCCCGGGGTATTGGCGCAATGGTCTGCTAAAGTGCCTTGACAGAGCCCGAAAGCAGTCCCAAGTCCTTATGCGAATTGGCCGTTCCCAGCCCGCCGGCTAGGGGTGATTCGGTCTCCGAGATAGCCCCGATGCCTTCTGTGTCAACGTCAGCGAAACCAGATCTCAGAATCGTGCTTTGTTCCCCCCGAGGCTTCTGCGCCGGGGTGGTGCGGGCCATCGATACCGTCGAACGGGCGCTCGCCATCTATGGCGCCCCGGTCTATGTCCGCCACGAGATCGTGCATAACCGCTACGTGGTCGACAGCCTGAAGACCAAGGGCGCGATCTTCGTCGAGGAACTCGCCGAAATTCCCGACAATACCAACGCCCCGGTGGTGTTCTCGGCCCACGGGGTTCCCAAATCGGTTCCGGCCGACGCCCGCGCCCGCAATTTCTTCTCGCTGGACGCGACCTGCCCGCTGGTCACGAAGGTGCACCGCGAGGCGGCGATTCATTTCAAGCGCGGCCGCGAAATCCTCCTGATCGGGCATTCCCACCACCCCGAGGTGGTCGGCACGCTCGGCCAGTTGCCGGCCGGCGCGGTGACGCTGATCGAGACCGCGGAAGACGCCAAGACGTTCACGCCGAAGGATCCCAACAACCTCGCCTTCGTGACCCAGACGACGCTGTCGATCGACGACACCGCCGAGATCGTGGCACTGCTCAAGGAGCGCTTCCCGAACATCAACGGGCCGCACAAGGAAGACATCTGCTACGCCACCACCAACCGCCAGCTCGCGGTCAAGAAGGTGGCGCCGGTGGTCGATGCGCTGATCGTGGTCGGCGCGCCGAACTCGTCGAACTCGCAGCGGCTGCGCGAGGTCGCCGAGCGCGAGGGCTGCAAGATTGCGATCCTGGCACAGCGTGCCTCGGATCTCGATTGGTCGCGGTTCGAGGGCATCAAGAGCCTCGGCATCACAGCGGGCGCATCCGCGCCGGAAGTGATCGTCGAGGAGATCATGGGCGCCTTCGCCGAGCGGTTCGAATTGCATGTGGAGACGGTGTCGGCCGCGGAGGAGAACGAGTTCTTCCCGCTGCCGCGTTCGCTGCGGCCCGAAGCTGCCGCCGAGTAGTCGCGATGGCGGTTTACACCGACGTCGCCGCCGAAGACCTCGCGGAGTTCCTTAAGGGCTACGACATCGGCGAGTTGCTCTCCTACAAGGGCATCGCCGAGGGCGTCGAGAATTCCAACTTCCTGCTGCATACCAGCAAGGGCGCGTTCATCCTCACGCTCTATGAAAAGCGCGTGGCGGTGGACGATTTGCCGTACTTCCTGTCGCTGATGGCGCATCTGGCCGAGCGCGGTGTGCGTTGCCCGCAGCCCGCCCGCAATCGCAAGGGCGAGGTCTATAGCGAGCTTGCGGACCGTCCCGCGGCGATCATCAACTTCCTCGAAGGCGTGTGGCCGCGGCGGCCGAACGCTGCGCATTGCACCGGCGTCGGCGAGGCGCTGGCCAGGATGCATGTGGCGGGACGGGACTTCCCGATGTTCCGCAAGAACCCGCTGTCGGTCGAGGGCTGGCGGCCGCTGTTCGATCTCGCCGCGCCGCGTGCCGATAGCGTCGCGCCCGGCTTGCAGGATTTCATCGCACGCGAGCTCGATCACCTCGAAGCGTGCTGGCCGAAAGACCTGCCGCCCGGCGTCATCCATGCCGATCTGTTTCCCGACAACGTGTTCTTCCTCGGCGATAAATTGTCGGGGCTGATCGACTTCCCGTTCTCCTGCAACGACATGCTGGCCTACGACATCGCGATCTGCCTGAACGCGTGGTGCTTCGAAGCGGATCATTCCTTCAACGTCACCAAGGCCCGCGCGTTGCTCAACGCCTATGGCCGCGAGCGCCAATTGTCTGAAGCCGAGCAGGAGGCGCTGCCGCTGCTGGCGCGCGGCGCGGCGCTGCGTTTCCTGCTGACGCGGCTGGTCGATTTCCTCAACGTGCCGCCGGGCGCGCTGGTCAAGCCCAAAGACCCGCTCGAATATGTCCGCAAGCTGCGCTTCCACCAGAACGTCGCGAGCGTGCGCGATTACGGCCTGACCCAGCCGGGATGCGTCGCTTGAGCGAACTGCCCCACGTGACGGTCTTCACCGATGGCGCCTGCTCGGGCAATCCCGGCCCCGGCGGCTGGGGCGCCATCCTGAGATTCGGCGACAAAGAGAAAGAACTGAAGGGCGGCGAGGCCCACACCACCAACAACCGCATGGAGCTGATGGCGGCGATCTCGGCGCTGGAAGCGCTGAAAAAGCCGTGCGTGGTCGACCTCACCACCGACAGCCAGTATGTGCGTCAGGGCATCACTGGCTGGATCCACGGCTGGAAGAAAAACGGCTGGCGCACCGCCGACAAGAAGCCGGTCAAGAATGTCGAACTATGGCAGCGGCTCGATGCCGCGCTGAAACCGCACCAGGTGCGCTGGCACTGGATCAAGGGCCATGCCGGCCACGCCGAAAACGAGCGCGCCGATCAATTGGCGCGTGAGGGCGTGGCGATGGCGCGGTTGCAGGAGAGGGTAGGGAAGTAGGCCCGCCGGGCGACGACAGCTTTGATAGGCGCGAGCGCCAACAACCGTCATTGCGAGGAGCGTAGCGACGAAGCAATCCATGCTTCAGCACACGCGGTGAAATGGATTGCTTCGCTTCGCTCGCAATGACGTAGAGCTCAGAGCTGCCCCAGCAGCGTATCGCCGCCGGAAACCTCGACCTTGCCGGGCGCCGGCTCGAGGTTGAGCTTCTTCACCACGCCGTCGTCCACCAGCATCGAGTAGCGCTTGGAGCGGATGCCCAGCCCGTTGCCGGAGGCGTCGAGCTCCATGCCGATCGCCTTGGTGAAGTCGGCATTGCCGTCGGCGAGGAATACGGCTTCGTCGCGCTGGTCGGTGTCGCGCTTCCAGGCGTTCATGACGAAGGCGTCGTTGACGGAGACGATGGCGATGGTGCTCACGCCCTTGTCCTTGATGGCATAGGCGTTGAGGAAGATGCTCGGCAGATGCATCTTGTGGCAGGTACCGGTATAGGCGCCGGGCACCGCAAACAGCGCCACCTTCTTGCCCTTGAAAATATCGTCGGTGGTTTTGACCTGCGGACCTTCCGCCGTCATCACGCGAAACTTGGCTTCCGGCAGCTTGTCGCCAACTTGGATCGTCATCTTCAATTCTCCCTCAATGAGCGGATAGTTTCTTAGACCGGGCAGGCGGCCGGTACAATATTCGCGGGCGCTGAAACGGCAACCGTAGCGCCCGTTCACGCTTCCGTCATCACGGTGAAAAGCCCCCTTGGTCCAGGAAGGCCTGCTCGTCGGGCGTGGTTTCGCGGCCCAGCAGGCGGTTGCGGTGAGGAAAGCGGCCGAAGCGCCGGATGATCTCGGCGTGGTGCTCGGCCCATTTCAGGCTTTCGGTATGGCCGGCCGCGCGCTCCAGTTCGATGCAGCGCAGCTGGTCGGCGAGATGCTCCGAATGCATGAACGGCAGATAGAGGAATTCACGCAAAGCGGGATCGATCCGCGCTTCCACGCCGCGATCGACGGCACGGTGCGCCACTTCAAGCGCCTCGGCATCGCTGGCATAGGTCCTGATGTCGCCGCGGAACATGTTGCGGGGAAACTGGTCGAGCACGATGACGAGCGCCAGCGCGCCGTCATCGCTCGCTTCCCATGGCGACAATTCGCCGGCCTTCGCGCGCTGCCACAGGCTGAAAAAGCGCCGGCGCACCTCCGCGTCGAACGCTTCATCGGGCGTGTACCAGCGCTTGGGACCGGCGTCACGCCAGAACGCCAGAATCCCGGCCGGCGTGACGGAATCTTCGACCATTGACAGCAAGTCCGTACGGCTTTTAGGCCGCGGCCTTCTTCTCGTCGCGCAATTCGCGGCGCAGGATCTTGCCGACATTGGTCTTGGGCAGATCGGTCCTGAACTCGATCTGCTTAGGGACCTTGTAGGCCGTGAGCTGCGTGCCGCAATATTTGATGACGTCGTCGGCCGTGAGGTTTTGATCCTTCTTGACGATGAAGGCCTTCACCGCTTCGCCCGATTTCGAGTCGGCTACGCCGATCACGGCGCATTCGAGCACGCCTGGATGGCTCGCGATCACTTCCTCGATCTCGTTCGGGTAGACGTTGAAGCCCGAGACCAGGATCATGTCCTTCTTGCGGTCGACGATCTTGGTGTAGCCCCGCTCATCCATCACGCCGATGTCGCCGGTGCGGAAGAAGCCGTCCGCGGTCATCACGTTGGCGGTCTCTTCCGGCCGGTTCCAGTAGCCGGCCATCACCTGCGGGCCCTTGGCGCAGATCTCGCCCGGCTCGCCGAGCGGCACCTCCTTGCCGTCGTCGTCGCGGATCGAGATGTAGGTCGACGGCACGGGAATGCCGATCGAGCCGGAGAACTGGTCGGTGTCGGCGGGGTTGCAGGTCAGCGCCGGCGAGGTTTCCGACAGGCCGTAGCCTTCCGCCAGCGGGCAGCCCGTTATCTTCAACCACTTCTCGGCAACCGGTCTTTGCACCGCCATGCCACCGCCGTTGGAGACTTTCAGCTTGGAGAAATCGACCTTGTCGAAGCCCGGCGTGTTGAGCAGGCCGTTGTAGAGCGTGTTGACGGCCGGGAAGAAGCTGACCTGGTATTTCATCAACTCCTTGACGAAGCCGGCCATGTCGCGCGGGTTGGGAATCAGCAGATTGGTGCCGCCGGCGCGCACTCCCAAGAGGTAGCACGCGGTCAGTGCAAAGATGTGATAGAGCGGGAGCGCGCAGACGATGACCATCTGGTCGACAATCGGCGGCTTCTTCAGCGCCGGCTGCAGCCAGGCATCGTTCTGCAGCACGTTGGCGAGGATGTTCTTGTGCAGCAGCGTCGCGCCCTTGGAGACGCCGGTGGTGCCGCCGGTGTATTGCAGGAAGGCGACGTCATCGAGCGTGAGCTTCGGCTTGTCGAGCTTCTTGCCGCGGCCGGCGGCGAGCGCATCGTTGAACGAGACCGCGCCCGGGATCGACCAGGCCGGCACCATCTTCTTCACCTTGCGGACCACCAGATTGACGATGACGCCCTTGAAGCCCAAGAGATCGCCCATGCTGCCGACGATCACGTGCTTGACCGCGGTCCTCGCGATCACCTGCTGCACGGTGGTGGCGAAATTCTCCAGAACGATGATCGCCTCGGCGCCGGAATCCTTGAGCTGATGCTCGAGCTCGCGCGGGGTGTAGAGCGGATTGACGTTCACGACCGCATAGCCGGCGCGCAGCACGGCGGCGGTCGAGACCGGATATTGCAGCACGTTCGGCATCATCAGCGCGACGCGGGCGCCCTTTTGCAGGCCCTTGCCCTGCAGATAGGCGCCGAGCGCGGCCGACATATCGTCGAGGTCGCGGTAGCTGATCGACTTGTCCATGCAGATGAACGCCTTGCGGTCGGCGAACTTCGCAAAGCTTTCTTCCAACAGCTCGACCAGCGATGAGTACTGGGTGACGTCGATATCGGCTGGCACGCCCGCCGGATATTGCTTGAGCCAGATCCGCTCCATGGTATTCCCCTCTGCTTGTTTCCCTGTTTCCTGGCCGGGCTCGCCTTGTTTTGGGCAGTATTGTGAATGCCGCCGCCGATGGCAAGCGGCTGCGCGTTATCGACGCATTCGGCGATCTGGAATAGTTCGGCCGAACGGCAGGAAAGCTGCCTAATTACGGTGGCTTCGCGGCCCGTTAACCAGCCGGCTTGGTTTCGCCTTTGGGCTTGGCGGTGGCCTTCGGCTTGGCCGGCTTCGGCGCGGGCTTGTCTCCGACGGCAGCAGACTTGGCGGCTGGCTTTCTATCGGCCGCGGCGGCTGGCTTGGTGGCGGCAGCCTCCGGCTTGGCGTTCGCATGCCTGACCGTCGCAGGCTTGGCGGCCGGCTTCGCGCTGGCTTCAGCCTTGGGTGCTGCCGCGGCGTCGGGCTTCTTCGCTGCAATCTTCGACTTCTTGCCGCGCTTTGCCGAGGCCTGCTTCTGGGCCTCCGCCGCAACGGCCGCGATCAACGCGGCGCCGGTCTTGGTCGGACCGGTATAGACCGGGACGGGCTCGGACGGCACCGCCGCGGCAGCCATCAAGTCCGCGGGCTTGGCCATCGGCGGCTGCAGCCCGGCGGCGGTGAAGAACGTGACCGCGGTCTCGCCGCTCGACGCGCTGCCGTTGGTGGCGACGACGTCGGCGTCCTCGTCGGTGGCCGGCCGCTTGCGTTTGCCGTTGCACATCTCTTCGCGCAGGTTCGGCGGCGTCGCATCGATCGGAACCAGACTGTCGACGGTACCGAGCGAAGGCTTCAGCCAGCCAAGTCCGTTGCCGAAGCCACGCTCCAGCAACTGCGCGGCGCGAACCGCGCGCGCCTGTCCCGAGGACGCGCCGAGCACGACGGCGATCAGCCGTTTGCCGTTGCGCGTCGCAGACGCAACCAGATTGTAGCCGGAAGCGCAGATGAAGCCGGTCTTGAAACCGTCAGCGCCGGGATAGCGCCCGATCAGCTTGTTGAAATTCTGCGTCACCCTGCGACCGTAGCGGATCGAGGGAATGTGCATGAAGTATTCGTATTCCGGCAGGTCGCGAATGACGGCGCGCGCCAGGATCGCAAGATCGCGCGCCGAGGTGATCTGTCCATCCGCCGGCAGGCCGTTCGGATTGACGTAGCTCGTCTGCGTCATGCCGAGCCTCGCGGCGGTCTGGTTCATCATCGCCGAGAAACCGTCGATCGATCCGCCGACGCCTTCGGCAAGCACCACAGCCATGTCGTTGGCCGACTTCACCATCATCATCTTGAGCGCGTTGTCGACGGTGACCTGGGTGCCCGGAGGAAAACCCATCTTGGACGGCGATTCCGAGGCTGCGACCGGCGACACCGTCAGCAGCGTGTCGAGCGACAGACGCCCGTCCTTCACGGCCTTTAGCGTGACGTAGGCGGTCATGATCTTGGTCACCGAGGCGGGGTACCAGGGCATGGTGGCGTTGTCGGCCTGCAGCACCTTGCCGGTGTCGGCTTCAACGACCAGCAGCGCTTCGGCTTGCACGGCGCGCGGCGTCACGACGGCTAGCGCCGCCACGAGGAGAATCCAGTTCATCGACGAATGGCGTGGCAGCAGGCGAAGAAGTTGCACTTTTCCGTTCCGGTCCTTTGAGACCCGCCTTCGAAAAGGAGGTCCTTGAGAAGCTAACGTTCGGGTTTCAAGCGTGTCCGGCGCCGTCGCTTTGCGGCAGCAAACCTATACCGGCTTGGCCGGCCAGAACAGAGCCCGGGCGATTAAATGGTGGACGAAATCGTCGCAAATTCGGCGATGTCCAAACCGTGATCGCGCTCACGCTAGCCTATTTGGCCTCGATTCCGGCGCGCGCATTCTCCTGCACCATGAACTGGGCCTTCGCGAGTTCCGCAAAGCGTCCGCCTTTGGCCACCAGTTCATCGAAAGTTCCGCTTTCGATCACGCGCCCATTGTCGAACACCAGGATACGGGTGGCGTTGCGAATGGTTGAAAGCCGGTGCGCGATCACGAAGGTGGTGCGGCCCTTCATGACCTCGTCGAGGGCGGCGTTGACCTTGGCTTCGGTGACGGCGTCGAGCGCGCTGGTCGCCTCGTCGAGGATCAGGATCGGCGGGTCCTTCAGCAACGCGCGCGCGATCGACAGGCGTTGCCGTTCGCCGCCGGACAGCATGCGGCCGCGCTCGCCGGCGTGGGTCTCGAATTTCTTTTCGCTGCGTTCGATGAATTCCAGCGCCTGCGCGCGGCTTGCGGCGATGCGCATTTCCTCGTCGGTGGCGTCCGGCTTGCCGACGCGGAGGTTGTCGGCGAGCGAGCGGTTGAACAGCAGCGCCTCCTGGAACACCACGCCGATGTTCCGCCGCAGCGCGGTCAGCTTCAGGCCGCGGATATCCATGCCGTCGATCTTGATAATGCCGGATTGCGGGTCGAAGGCGCGGTGCAGAAGCGCGATCGCCGTCGATTTGCCGGCGCCGGTCGGGCCGACCAGCGCGATGGTCTGGCCGGGCAGGGCGGTAAACGAAACGTCCTCGACCGCGGGCCGCTTGCCGTCATAGGAAAACGAGACGTCGTTGAATTCGACGAGGCCGGAGAGGCGGCCGGTATCCATCGCGCCGGGCCGGTCGCGCACCGCGGGCACCGCGTCCAGCACGTCGAAGAATTCCTGCAGGCGCGGCGCCTCCATGAACACGCTGTTGATGAAGCTCACCACCTGTTCGAGCTTCTGGATCAGCATGGTCGCAAAACTCACGAACATGACAATCTCGCCGACCGTGGTCTGCCCTTGTCCGTGCAGGTAGATGCCGACGGAGAAGATCGCCAGCACCGTGATGGTGGTGGAGGCGCGGGTGATGATGGTGACCAGCGCCCACCAGCCAAGCACCGGCATCTGAGCGGCGAGCAGCTTGTCGGCGACGAAGCGCAGGCCCTGAACTTCCGCATCGATCCGCACGAAGCTCTGCACCAGTGCGACATTGCCGAGCGCGTCGGAGGCGCGCGCCGAAAGGTCGCTGTATTGCGCCTCGACTTCGCTCTGCATGCCGTAGGTCTTGCGCACCACGAGCGTGGTCAGCACCGTGAACACCACGCACAGCACGAACAGGAGGATCGCCAGCCGCCAGTTGATGTAGAGCGCGAGCGGCAGCAGCACGACCAGCGACAGGATTGCGGCAAAATGCTCGCGGAAGAAACCGAGCCAGAGCCGCCACAGCGCATCGGTGCCGTTCAGCATCACCTTCATCAGCCGGCCGGAATGGGTGCCGGAATGAAAGGTCAGCGGCAACTGCATGATATGCTCGAAATAATCCGTCAGCACCACCTGGCGCTGGCGGTGCGCCAGCTTGTCGGCGTTGAGCGCGACCGCCGCGCTGCAGAGGATCGTGAACAGGCCGAACGCAACCCAGGCCGCGAGCAGCGGCCACGCCGAATTCGACGCCAGCGGCCCGGCCTGCGGTTTGCCGGAGAGCACGTCGACGATCTTGCCGAACAGCACCGGCTCGGCGAATTGCGCGCCGGCCAGCAGCAGGTTGGCGAAGGCCAGAATCCAGCCCAGCCGCGCCTCCTTGCCGAGCAGCTCGAGGACGCGGGTGTAGAGGCGCAGCATGGACATTCGGATCAAGGACTCAAGGGAAGCGATCAGCGGCCGCTATACTAATCAGGGATCGCGGCGGAGAACCAGAGCGGGATGAATTTGTTCAATCGCTTTTATCTCTAATCGCTTGCGGATAACGCCCACCTCTCCATGAGGGGCACTGCCTCAATTGATCAAGCGGCCGTTGAGCGGCGGCAGGTACTGGTCGTCAAAAATGTCGGAAGCCTGCGGCCGCTTCTGAAACTTGAAATCTTCCGAGACCTGGTCGATCGAGCGTTCGAAGCGTGCCGGATCGATCGCGCCGATGCCGTTGCGTTTCACTTCGCTGGTCAGGATGTTGTCGCGCAGGATGGCTTGCAGGCGTTCGAGTTCGAGGTCCTTTGAGCCGCCGTCCATGCGATTGGCGACTTCGGTCGCAGCGCCTGCAGGGTCCTTGACGGTGAGATTCAGGCCACCGATCGCGGCCCGCACGAATCCCTTCACCGTCTCGGGCTTGGCGGCTGCCAGCGCCGGATTGGCGATAACAGCGAAACCATAGGCCTCGCAGCCATAGTCGGCGAGTTTCAGCACCGCCAGATCGTCGGCCGGCACGCCGCGGTCCTTCAAATTGATCGCCGACAGATAAGAGAATCCGGTCACGGCATCGATCTGGCCCGCCGACAGCATCGGCTCGCGTACTGCGGCGCTAATGCTGCTCTGTTTCACGGTCTTGATCTTGATGCCGTTCTGGTGGGCCACCGCCGGCCACAGCCGGACCGACAGGTCGCCTTCGGCGACGCCGAGCGTCTTGCCCTCGATGTCAGTCAGCGCACGGACGCCGCGGCTTCTGCGGGCGATGATGGAATAGGGCGCCTTGTTGAACAGCACGAACACCGCCTTGATCCTCGGGCTGCCCTGCTTGTCCTTGTCGCGAAACCGCATCAACGCGTTGATGTCGACGAGGGCAAAATCGCTGGTGCCGGCCGCGACGCGCGCAATCGCATCCTGCGATCCGCTGGCGATGTTGGTCGTGACCGCCAGCGCTTCCGCGCTGAACAGGCCGCCGGTTGAGGCCATTACGAATGGGGCGGCGGCGGCATCGATCGGACGATCGAGCGAAAACTGGATCGCGAGGGGAGGCCGGGGTTCATCCGCGGCCAGGACATTGCTCGCCATCAAGCCCGCAATTGCGCACAGCCCGGCAAGCGAAGCCAAGAGAACCCTCGAGCGAACGCTCAAGAGAGCGCTCAGGCAAGAGCGGATGACGTTGGTCCTGACAGCACGCATCGAGGTTACATCAGCACGAGGTGGGACAAGTTGCCGCGCCGGCGATGACTGTTTCGTGACATCGCCAACGGCATGAATCGCTCTTGGGCGAGCCATTCTGCAGCATCTAACCTGAACGGTCGATGACTGCCATGATTTTGCCAGGGATCGTTCAGCTGCCGTTCGGATTCGGGAACCTAGTATCTGCTCAGTGGTTAGCCATCGGAGGCCTGTCGGGCCAGCTCCCACGGAGGATGTCGAGATGTTTGCGCGAAAGGGTTTGTTTTCATCGATCGGCCGCGCCGGCGCGGTGGCGACGATCGCGGCGGTAGCGCTGACGGCGGTCCAGCCATCGATGGCCTTCGCCGGCTCCGCAACTTCAGGCAAGGGCGTCACGGCGTCGGCAGGGACCAGCGATGCGACCGATATCAGCGCGCGCCGCAGATATTACCGCGGCGGCGGTGGTGCCGCGGCAGCGGCGGCCTTTGCTGGCATCGTCGGCACGGGGCTTGCGATCGCGGCCGCCCAGAACCGGCGCGACTATTATTATGACAGCTACGGCTACTACGGTGGCGCGCCGGCGTATTACGGCGGACCGGTCTATTACGGAGGCGGCCCCTACTATGGCGGCGGTTATTATCGATCGGGCGTGCCCCACTATCGCGGGCATCCCCTCGCTAGCTGGTAATTGTGACCGCCGTTAAAGCAGTCGTTAAAGATGAATCCACCGGCCGCTTCGGCCGGTGTATTTTTTCTGGTTGCAGGCCTGGCCGTTAACACGCTCGCCACGGCTTTGCATTAGGTTGGTATGATGAGTGATTCGCTCGAACGGCTTTATCAGGCTGTCATCGCGGCCAGGGATCTCGATCCGGCCACGTCGCGAACGGCCCGGCTGTTTCAGCGCGGTCCCTCCAAAATGGCCAAGAAGCTCGCCGAGGAAGCCATCGAAGTCGTCATCGACGCCGTCAACGGCAAGACCGACGCGGTGGTCCGCGAGAGTGCCGATCTGCTTTATAACCTGATCGTCCTTTGGGCTTCCGCCGGCGTGAAGCCGGAGGATGTCTGGCGCGAAATGGGGCGCCGCGAGGATATGCTCGGCATCGCCGAGAAGCTGCCGAAGTCGGCGGTTAAAATGCCCAAAGTTCTCGCGAGCAAGGCGCTACCCGCCAAGCCGCCATCTGCCAAGGCGTTGCCCAAGACTTTGCCCAAGGAGTTGTCCAAGGCGACGGCGTCCCCCGCGGTCCGGCGGCGAATTGTCGCGCTGGAAGGCCGCTCCTCGCATAAACGGCACTAATTCCCCTCCAATTTCGTCCTTTTCCGGCATGGACAAATCCGCCGCATGATGGTTCATGCGGCCATGCTGAAACGGACCTACGATTGGTGCATCGACGCCGCTGACAAGCCTTACGCGCTCTGGATCATGGCGGCCGTATCCTTCGCGGAAAGCTCGTTCTTCCCGATTCCGCCCGACATCATGCTGTTGCCGATGTCGCTGGCGCGGCCGAAGAAGGCGTGGTGGTTCGCGACCGTGTGCACGATCTCTTCCGTCGCCGGCGGCGTGGTCGGATACGCGATCGGCGCGCTGCTCTACGATTCGATCGGGCACTGGCTCATTACCCTTTACGGCCTCAGTGACAAGGTCGAGACCTTCCGGGCCTCCTATGCCGAATGGGGCGCGGTGATCATCCTGGTGAAGGGCCTGACGCCGATCCCCTACAAGCTCGTGACCATCACCTCGGGCTTCGCGGGCTACAACATCTGGCTGTTCATCCTGTGCTCCATCGTCGCGCGCGGCGGGCGCTTCTTCGTGGTCGCCGTCCTGCTCAACCGCTACGGCGACGTGATCCGGAGCGAGCTGGAAAAGCGGCTCGGCCTGTGGGTCGCCATCGGGGCGGTTGTACTGGTGCTCGGTTTCGTCGTTGCGTTCAAGCTGGTCTAGCCGCTTTGCCGGCATGCCGGCTTCAGGCTACGTTCCGCGCCATGTCCGATCGAACCGGCCGTTTATTCAAGCTATTCGGGGCGCAACGCGCGGCCATGGGCCTCGTTGCATCCATGCTGGCGATCTCTCCCGAAGTTGCCTGGCCGCAGGCCGCGCCCCAGTCCTCGCTTGGCCTGCAGTCGCCGGCCCAGCAACCGGTGTTGGCTCAGCCTCGGCCGCAGCAGATCGAGCCGGCCCCGCCGCGACGCGAGGAAAATCCGGGGCTGATCAACGAAATCGAAAAACTGTTCGAGAAATCCAAATCGCTGCTACCGCTGAGGAGCCCGAGCGAGACCATCGACGATTTCAACGCGCGCACCAAGGACGCCGGCCAGAGTCTGTCGAACATGGCCAAGCCTTCGATCATGGTAAGCGGGCGGGCGGCGTGTCTGGTGTCCTCCAACGGCGCGCCGGACTGCAAGGCCGGCGCCGACCGGCTGTGCCAGAGCAAGGGCTACAAGGAAGGCAAGAGCCTCGACACGGATGCTGCCGAGAAATGCTCGCCGAAAGTGTATCTGCCGGGCTACAAGCGCCAGCCGGGCGACTGCAAGAACGAAAATTACGTGACGAGGGCGCTCTGCCAGTAGTGCATGATCCGGAAAAGTGGGCACCGGTTTTCCCTCGCGACAAACGCGGAACGCGTTTGCCCGGAGATTATGCGCAAACAAAAAGCTGGCGTGGAATGAGTTTTCGCAGAAAAGTCATTCCAAGCTAGCGACAAAACGCAATACTTGACACTGGAAAGATTGCCTTGTTGGTATGACGTCTGGCATCTCTACGGCGATGCCTCACCGTTTGAATAAACCGAAGGATCGTTTCGAATGTCCATGCCTGCCTTGTTCAAGGGCCGTTTGTCGCTACCCGTGATCGGTGCGCCGCTCTTCATCATTTCCGTGCCGGATCTCGTGATCGCGCAATGCAAGGCGGGTGTGGTCGGCTCGTTCCCGGCGCTCAACGCACGCCCGCCGGCGCTGCTCGACGAGTGGCTGGCGCGGATCAAGGAAGAACTCGCCGCTTACGACAAGGCGCATCCCGAGCGGCCGTCGGCACCGTTTGCGGTGAACCAGATCGTGCACAAGTCGAACAACCGGCTCGATCAGGATCTGGCGCTTTGTGAAAAACACAAGGTGCCGATGATGATCACCTCTCTCGGCGCGCGCGAGGAACTCAATCAGGCCGCGCATGGCTGGGGCTGCATCGTTTTCCACGACGTGATCAACCAGAAGTTCGCGCACAAGGCGGTCGAGAAGGGCGCCGACGGATTGATCCTGGTCTCGGCCGGCGCCGGCGGCCATGCCGGCGAGATTTCGCCGCTGGCCTTCGTGGCGGAGACGCGGGCCTGGTTCGACGGTCCGATCGCGTTGTCAGGCGCGATTGCCAACGGCCGCGCCATCCGCGCCGCGCGCATACTGGGCGCCGACTTTGCCTATATCGGCTCCGCCTTCATCGCCACCACCGAAGCCAATGCGGTCGAGGGCTACAAGCAGATGATCACGGCCTCGGCTGCCGAAGACATCGTCTATTCCAACCTGTTCACCGGCGTACACGGCAATTATCTGAAGCCGTCGATCGTCGCGGCCGGCATGGATCCCGACAATCTCCCGACCTCGGATCCCTCAAAAATGAGCTTCGGTACGGACGCGTCGGGCGAGCGCGCCAAGCCAAAGGCCTGGAAGGAAATCTGGGGCTCCGGCCAGGGCGTCGGCAGCGTCGCCAAGGTCTTGCCGGCTGCCGAACTGATCGCGCGGTTCAGACGAGAATATGACGAGGCGGTCGACCCGGCATTGTAACGGCGGCCAGCGCTCTCTCCCTTACGAGGAGAGGGCGGCCAAGGTGAGGCCTTGAAAGTCGCCTTCGCGGTCCCTCGGCAGTCGCGTGTGGCGCTCACACGTCCAGATTCATCCAGACGGCCTTCGGCTCGGTAAAATTCTCCAGCGCGGCCGTGCCGTGTTCGCGGCCGAATCCTGAATCGCGCACACCGCCCCATGGCAGCCGCACGTCCGTGTAGCCATAGGTGTTGATCCAGACCGTTCCGGCCTTCGCCTGCTTGGCGAAACGCTGCACCCGTCCGATGTCGCGGCTCCAGACGCCGGCTGCGAGGCTGTAGGCCGTGCCGTTAGCGATGCGGAGCGCTTCGGCTTCATCTTTGAACTTGATGACGCTCACCACGGGCCCGAAGATTTCTTCCTGCGAGATGCGCATCTGGTGCTCGACGTCGGCAAACACGGCGGAGCTGATGAAATAGCCGCGGTCGCCAACGCGTTCGCCGCCCGTCGTCAGCCGCGCGCCTTCGTTGCGGCCGATATCCACGTAATCGAGGATACTCTTCATCTGCTTCTCGGAGATCACCGGCCCCATCGCCGTGGCGCGATCGGCGGGATCGCCGATGCGGATGGCCCTGGCGCGCTGCGTCAGCCGCTCGACCACCTCGTCATAGACCTTCTCATGAGCCAGCACGCGCGAGCCGGCCGAGCACGCCTGCCCGGCATTGAAGAAGATTCCCGACGCCGCCGCCTTGCTGGCCGCCTCGATATCGGCATCGTCGAAGATGACGTTGGCGGACTTGCCGCCGAGCTCGAGCGACACGCGTTTGAAATTGCCGGCGGCGCCGCGCAGGATGCCGCGGCCGACGCCCGGCGATCCCGTAAACGTCACCTTGTCGACATCAGGATGATTGACCAGCGCGTCGCCGACCACCCGTCCGGGGCCGGTAACGATGTTCAGAACGCCGGGCGGCAATCCGGCTTCGAGCGCCAGCTCGCCGATGCGCAATGCGGAAAGCGATGTCAGCTCGGCGGGCTTCATCACGATGGTGCAGCCGCAAGCCAGCGCCGGCGCCAGTTTCCACATCCCGATCATCAGCGGGAAATTCCACGGCACGATGGCGGCAACCACGCCAACCGGCTCCCGCATGGTGTAGGTGAGCGCGTCCTCCCGCGTCGAGACCACCTCGCCGCTGATCTTGTCGGCCCAGCCGGCATAGTAAGTCAGCGTATCGATGGCGGCGGGAAGATCCTGCCGCAGCACGCCCGCGATCGGCTTGCCGGCATCGAGGCTTTCAAGGGCTGCGATCTCGTCGGCGTGCTGCTTCATCAGCTCGGCCAGACGGAGCAAAATCTGGCCGCGTTCGGAGGCGCGCATGCTGCGCCAGGGGCCCTCGAAGGCGCGCCGCGCCGCCGCCACCGCGCGATCGGCGTCGGCCTCGTTGCCTTCGGCCACCGTCGCGATGACCTGTTCGTTGGCCGGATTGAGGGTCTTGAACGTGCGGCCGGAGGCGGACGGGACGTGCCGGCCGTCGATCAGCAGCAGCCGGGGCTTGCCGGATGCGATGGCGGGGTTGGATTCGCGGCCGTAATCATATGCAATAGACATCATATTTCCTCCGGTTGTTGTGCCTGAAATTAGGAGGAGATGGCCCTTTGTAAATATGATATGGTGTGCCTATGGTTTGCATGGATATGCAGTCAACTTCATAAGTTAGCGCGATGCATCACGTCGAGATCGAAACCGTCTGGCGATTTCACAAGGAAGGCAGCCCGGAGACGGCGGTGGTGATGCTCGGCGTTCTCAATGAAATCCGAAAGACCGGGAAACTCACCAGCGCGGCGAAGCACGCCCAGCTCTCCTATCGGCATGTCTGGAATCTGGTCGAGCAATGGTCCGATTTCTTCGGCGTGCCGCTGGTCGAGACCCAGCGCGGCAAGGGCACGGCGCTCACTGCCTTCGGCGAAAAACTGGTCTGGGCCGGAGAGCGCATGCAGGCGCGGCTCGGTCCGCAGCTCGAAAATCTTGCGCAGGAACTCGTCACCGAGATCAAGCCGTTCCTGCATCAGCGCCCGTCCGTTATCCGCGTTCACGCCAGCCACGGTTTTGCGGTGTCGAAATTGCGCGAATTGCTGGACCGTGAACCCGGCATCGGCGTCGATCTGCGTTATGTCAGCAATCAGAATTCGCTGGTGTCGCTGGCGCAGGGCGCGTGCGATCTTTCCGGCGTGCATCTGCCGCGCGGCGAATTGCGCGCGCAGGGCATCCGGGCGTGCAGGGAATGGCTCGATCCGCGCGAGGACCGCGTGATCAGTTTCGTGACGCGGGAGATGGGCCTGATGGTCAAGCGCGGCAACCCGCTGAAGATCAGCTCTCTCGAGGATGTCGTCGAGCGCAAGGCCCGCTTCGTCAACCGCGACCATGATTCCGGCACGCGGCTGCTGTTCGATCAGTTGCTGGCGCTGCACAAGGTCGACGAGGCCAAAATCAACGGTGCGCAGCAAATGGAGTTCACCCACGCCGCCGTCGCCGCCTATGTCGCCAGCGGCATGGCGGATGTGAGTTTCGGCGTCGAGGCCGCCGCCCGGCAGTTCGGGCTCGATTTCATCCGGTTGTTGACGGAAGACTATTTATTCGTCTGCAAGCGGGCATTTCTCGAAACCGAGCCGATGCGGCGCATCATCGACATCATGAAGGGCCGCGAGTTCCAGGAGGGGGTTGCGAGCCTGCCCGGTTACGTCGCGACCAACACCGGCAAGGTCAGCACTGTGAACGAGTTTCTGGAGAGCGTGGGGTCGAACGCGATCTGATATTCTGCCGGGGCGCCGTTCACATCGTCAGCGTTTCGACTCCCGCTCTTCCGCAGTGATATGATTGCATCCGCATTTGACGTCAGATGAGGTTTCGATGGCGACCGGACAGGATTTGAGCGGGCGTGTCGCGCTGGTGACGGGGGCGTCCCGCGGCATCGGTGCGGCGATTGCACACGTGCTGGCCGAGGCCGGCGCAGCGGTTGCGGTGAATTACCGCGAGCGGGCCGATGATGCCGATGCCGTCGTGGCCAAAATCAAATCCGGCGGCGGCCGTGCGATCGCAGTCGCGGCCGATGTCTCGCAGGCGGCGGCCGTGGCGGCTATGGTCGAGCAGGTCGCTTCCGCGCTCGGGCCGATCGACATCCTCGTCAACAATGCCGGCATGGCGATCGTGCGCGGCGTCGATGACCTCACCGAGGACGATTTCGACCGCACCATCGCGGTGAACCTGAAATCGGCATTCCTGTGCACGCAGGCGGTGCTGCCCGCGATGCGGGCGCGCAAATGGGGTCGCATCGTCAATATCTCGTCGGGTGCGGCGCGCGGCGCTGGCGCCATCGGCGTGCACTACAACGCCTCCAAGGCCGGCATGGAAGGGCTGACGCGAGGCTATGCCGCGCGGCTGGTCAAGGAAGGCATCACCGTTAACGCGGTGGCGCCGTCGCTGATCGCAACCGACATGATGGGCGGCCGGACCGATCTCGCCCGCAACATTCCGCTCGGCCGCATGGGCCAGGCCGACGAGGTGGCGCAAGCGGTCGCGATGGTGCTGGGCAACAGCTACATGACCGGGCAGACCATCGTCCTCAATGGCGGCATGGCGTTCATTTGAAGCCTGCTGCTGTCCTGCTCTCCGTATCCCGCGAATGGCGCACGGCGCTCTGCCCGCCACGGCCTCGACTCGTTCCGCCGAAGCAGGCAAGAAGCTGTTCCATTTGATCGACAGGACCTCCCACCCGATGCATGCCATCTTTCGTGTTGACGGCAACGACGTCGTCACCAGCCCCTTTGCTGCGGGTCCCTGGGACCCGAGCATGCAGCATGGCTCGCCGCCGGCGGCGCTGGTGGTGTGGGCGGCGGAGCGGATTCCGACGGCCATCCCGATGCGGATCGCCCGCGTGACCGTCGACCTGATGCGCCCCGTGCCGGTGGGGCCGCTGACCATCGAGAGCGAAGTCTTGCGCGAGGGGCGCAAGATCCAGCTCTGCGCCGTCAGGCTGCTCGCCAAAGGCGTCGTCGTGGTCGGGGCGACCGTGCTAAAGATCAAGGTGCAGGCGAACGAATTGCCGCCCGAGGCTGCCATCTTGCCGGTCGAGCTACCGGGGCCGGATCAATCGCGGGTCGAGCGGGTGGATTTTTCCTCCAGCCCATTCGTGACCGGCATGTCGCTGCGTGCCGCCCGCGGCCGGTTCGGCTCGCCCGGCCCCGGCGCGATCTGGTATCGCGTCGACCGGCCGATCGTGGAAGGCGCAGCCGTTTCGCAGGCGATGCGAGCGATGGCAGCGGCGGATTTCTGCAACGGCACCTCCGCGGTGCTGGATTTTCGCGAATGGACCTTTCTCAACGCCGACCTGACCGTGAATTTTTCTCGCGAACCGGCCGGCGACTGGATCCTGCTCGATGCCGAATCCTGGATCGGTCCCGACGGCGCGGGGCTCGCGATGGCGCGGCTCGCCGACGCGCGCGGCTATTTCGGCCGCGCCATCCAGAGCCTGGTGATCGAGAAGCGCTGAGCGCAGGCAGACGGCGTGGTGAGGCCGCGACACTGATATCGCGGCTTCCTGATCATTCGAGCTCGAGCGGCTGATAGCGTCCGCTCTCATCGAGCGCCGTGCCCCACACCTTGTTCGAGGCCTGGTGCTCGGAGCGGCCGAAGCTCAGCTGGGTCCCGAGACCGAGGTCGAGATTGCGCATGTTCTCCAGCGTGTCGATCAGCCTCTCGGTATCGAGCTGCGGTCCGGCCCGCTTGATGCCCTGGATCAGGACGTTGGCGGCGACATAGCCCTCGAGCGAGACGTAGTCGGGCGCCTCGCCAGGGAAATATTTGGCGAGCGCGTTCTTGTATTCGAGCACGGCCGACGAATAGCCCGACACCGCCGGCACCACTTGTGTCACGATCACGCCGTTCGTGTACCGCGGCCCGAGGAGCTTCAGCTCTTCGGCAAGCGCGGTGGAGCCGACGAACGAGACGTTGGAGTAGATCATGCCGGGATAAAGATCGCGGGTCTTCTCGATGAAACGCGCCGCGGCCCGGTAGGTGGCGACCATGACCACCGCTTTGATCGGCGGCTTCGCAAGCTTCAACTGGTTGATGGCATCGTCCACGTCGACGGTGTTTCGCGCATAGTTGAGGCGAAGGATGGCGCCATCGTTCACGCCCATCGAGCGGAACGCTTTTGCGACGCCCGCAAATCCGGAATCGCCGTAGGAGTCCTGCTGCGCAAAGACCGCGATCTGCCGGGGCTGCAGCCGGCGTATCTTGACGAGGTAACGAACGACCGCGTCGGTTTCCTGAACATAGCTGGCGCGATAATTGAAGACGTAGCGATCCGGCGGATCGTTGCGCAGGATATTGGCGCCGGTGAAGGCCCCGAAGAAAAGCATCCGGCGTTCGAGCGCATAGGGGACCGCCACCGCCGAGGTCGGGGTGCCGACATTGCCGACGATGCCGAACACCTGGTCCTTTTCATAGAGCTGCTTCATGGCCTCGGCGGTGCGCGAGGGCTCGTAGCCGTCGTCGGCGGCGAACAATTTCAGCATCCGGCCGTCCACGCCGCCGGAATCGTTGATCCGGTTGAAGGCGGTTTCGATTCCGAGTTTCATCTGGCGGCCGAGCTCGCGGGCCGAGCCGGAGAAGGGGGCCGCGATGCCGAAGCGAATTTCCTTTTCGCCGATGCCGCGCGGCAGCGGGCCGGTCGGGACATTGGCTGTCGGCGCGGTCGCCGCGTTGGCGGCGGTCGCAGCGGCGGCCGGCGACGGGCCGATGACGCTGGAGAGGCTCGGTCCGGAGATCGAGCGTTCGAGATCGGCCAACTGACGGTCGGCCCGGATGCAATCGACCCTGCCCGAGGACACAGCGGCGCGTCCTTCGGCCACGGTGCGATCGAATGTCTGGGTGAGATCGGAACGCTCCGCCTCGTTCGACGAGGCTTCCCGGATCACCTGTGAAAACTTGTCGATAATGGTCTGGATGCGGGGCCGCGCAATGTCGCGGCAAGCCTGTGCCGAGCCGATCACGGGGCCGACGCGGCCGGCAAGGTCGCGCACGATGGTGATGTCGCCGGCGGCTTGGGCGCTGCCCGCGATGCCGAAGAGCATGGCCCCGACCAATAAGGTGACGCGGAGCGAGGTCATGGCAGACTCCTTGGGAACAAGATCGCCGAAAGTCGGTTCTCGGGCATGGTCAGCCCTCCGTCTGAATTATGGGTTGGTACGTTGTGGCGCGGCCGAATCCGGCTTCTCGCGCCACTGCATGAACTGCTTGAGCAATTGGCTGTCCTGCTCGGACGCCGCCGGAGCGCTCGGCGGGGTGGAGGCGAGCAGAGCCTGGAATTCGTTGATCGCAGGCTTTTGCGAAGCCTCTCCGGATTGAGACAGCGCGTTCTTGATCGACTGTGTGACGTTGGTGAATGTCGACGTCGACGGCTCACCATCGCCTTGCCGCGAGCCGGGCACGGCGACGACGAAGAACAGCGCCACGAGAGCCGCGACGCCGATGGCGGCAGCGAAGCGCGCCGCGATGGTCCACAATGCCTTTTTCGACTCCAGGTCGGGTTCGTGCATGAGCTCGGGATCGAGCGGATGGCGCAGCGCATCGGATACCGCGCTCTCGAGCTGGGAGTCGAACGACACCGGAGAAAACGGCGTCTCCGGGATTGCGCCGCGGGCCGCCGACCGCTCACGGAGCGAGCGCGGCGCGTAGTACAGCGGATCGCGGGGATTGAGATGTTCCTGCTCACTGACACTACTCATACGCTTACTCCTCATGACACTTGGCGGATTGGCACTCGGCGGATGACCCGGCGGATTGGTTGGCGGCGAAACGGATGCGGACGTATTGGACAGGAGTTCCAGCTCATGGAGCAGGCGCGCGGAGGAATCCACGTCCGCTCCCCAGGCGCCGCTAAGTTTGGTCGGAAGATTTGAATCAAAATGTGGGGCGTCGTCCTTTCGTCCGACGACACCTTTCTGCGAGATCATTTCTCGCTGCGAGATCATGTCTCGCGGCCACACCTTCCCCACGGCTTCCACTGCCTTAAGTCCCCTGCCGGCAAATGTCCGTCTGCCCGACGGAATGGACTGCCAGACCCTTACAGCTGCCAGCACACATAAGTTTGTTGGAACCGCGCGAGGACTAATTTAGGTCGGAAACGTGACGAAAGTAAGTTGAGGTCTTGTTAACTACAACTCGCAAGACCCCTATAGGGATAGGGTTTGACGTGCGCTCCGCGCGGTCGGCAGCAAGAAACAGCCACAAATGCGCCGGATTCGCCGCCTGTTGCGGGCCTTTTCTGCGCGTAGCGCGGGTTGCCGCATTAATTACTCGTTAACCAAGTTGGCCGATTGTTAACCATTCACTAAGAAAGGCGAGTCGAAACATCATGGACGTACGAGCGGATCCCACGCGTCAATTGGTCCGGCTGCGCGGCCGTTCCTATGTCGCGTTTGTATTCAGCCCCGTCGTGCCGATCGTGGAATGGCTCGCCGAAATCGACGCCACGCTGGCGCGCTCGCCGGGCTATTTCGTCGGCAAGCCGATCGTGCTCGATCTCGCATCCGTCGACCTCTCCGGCGCCGCCATCGCTCATCTCGTGAACAGCCTCAACGAGCGCGGCATTCGCGTCCTCGGCATCGAGGGCGTGGACGAAGAGCGGCTTGCGGCGAACATGCCGCCCTTGCTGACCGGCGGCCGCGCCTGCGTGATCACGCGAAACGAGCCGGTGCAGAAGCCCGAGCCGGAGGCCAAGCCGAAGCCGACTTCGCTGCTGCTCGATAGCCCGGTGCGTTCGGGCCAGTCGATCGTCTTCATCGAGGGCGACGTCACCGTGCTGGGCTCGGTCGGGTCAGGCGCGGAGATCGTCGCCGGCGGATCGATCCACATCTACGGGACGCTGCGCGGCCGCGCGATGGCGGGCGTCAACGGCAATTCCAATGCGCGGATCTACTGCCAGAAGATCGAGGCGGAGTTGCTTGCCATCGACGGCTACTACCAGACTGCAGAAGAAATCGACATCTCGCTCCGCAACCGCCCGGCGCAAGCCTGGCTGGAGGGGGACACCATGAAAATTACCCCGCTGAATTAACCGGTTAAGGAGATCGCGTATGGCCAAGGTGCTGGTCGTTACCTCGGGCAAGGGAGGCGTTGGAAAGACCACCTCGACGGCTGCGCTCGGCGCGGCGCTTGCGCAAAGCGGGCAGAGCGTTGTGGTGGTCGATTTCGACGTCGGCCTGCGCAACCTCGACCTCGTGATGGGCGCCGAACGCCGCGTAGTGTTCGATCTCATCAATGTGGTTCAGGGCGTCGCGAAGCTGCCGCAGGCGTTGATCCGCGACAAGCGGCTGGAAAATCTCTGGCTGCTGCCAGCCTCGCAGACAAGGGACAAGGATGCGCTGACCGATGAAGGCGTCGGCCGCGTCATCGCCGAGCTCAGGAGCCGGTTCGACTGGATCCTGTGCGACAGCCCGGCCGGCATCGAGCGCGGCGCGACGCTCGCCATGCGCTATGCCGACGAAGCCGTCATCGTCACCAATCCCGAGGTTTCCTCGGTGCGCGATTCCGACCGCATCATCGGCATGCTCGATTCGAAGACGGTGAGGGCGGAACGCGGCGAGCGCGTGGAAAAGCACGTGCTGATCAGCCGTTACGATCCGGCACGGGCCGCGCGCGGCGAGATGCTCACGATCGACGACATCCTCGAAATCCTCGCCACCCCGCTGCTCGGCATCATCCCCGAGAGCCAGGAAGTACTTAAAGCGTCAAACGTCGGCACCCCGGTGACGCTCAACAATGCCGAGAGCGCGCCGGCGCGCGCCTATATCGATGCCTCGCGCCGCCTGATGGGTGAGGAAGTCGCCATGGTCGTGCCCGCCGAGCGCAAGGGCTTCATGGACCGGCTACTCGGACGGAGGGCTGCATGAGCATGAGGCTGCTGCGGCTGTTCGGCAGCCGCGCTGCAACTGCCCCGGTTGCCCGGGAGCGGCTGCAGATTCTGCTGTCGCACGAGCGCGGGCTGCTCGGCCAGTCCGACCTGCTCGTCACGCTGCGGGAGGAAATCCTCGCGGTGGTGTCGAAACACGTGCAGCTCGACCCCGACAAGGTGATCGTCAAGCTGGAGCGGGGCAAGACCGTCTCGACGCTCGAAGTCGACATCGAAGTGCCCAACAATTTCGACAAGGCGAAGGCGCTGGTGGAAAGGCGCATGGCCGGCTGAAGGGCGGTATCGATCGAGGATGGACTTACCGGTAGGATGCGGCGATCGTTTCGCTCGAGTCCGACCATGAAATCGACCCGACCTTCGCTTCCGATGACCGGCGGCTGTCAGTGCGGCGCGATCCGTTACGAGATCACGTCGTTTCCGTTGCTGCTCTACACCTGCAACTGCACGGATTGTCAGCGCCAGACCGGCAGTGCGTTTGCACTCAACATGCCGGTGAGGTTCAAGGACTTCGGATTCTGAAGGGTGAGCCGCATGGCTGGCATCATACCTCGCCCAACGGCACGCCGGTCATTTCGCGGTTTTGCGGCAACTGCGGCACGCGGCTCTATGGCGAACGTGACGGACGGCCCGAAACCGTCAGTCTTCGTGCCGGAACGCTCGATGACACATCATGGCTGATGCCGGCCGCGCATTTCTTTATGCGGAGTGCGCAGCCATGGGTGCAACCGGCGCCCGGGGCGCAGTGCATCGAAACCCAGCCGAACGGCTGGGGAAGCCTGTTGCCGGCATGGCGTGCGATGTGGCCGGAGTTCTTTGCGTCGAAATAGCTTTCGTGTCCCGGATGAGGCGCAATGAGCCGCGATAGCGGCGTGGTGCGCTGCTGATCCGGGATCCAGCAAGCAACTCGTCGCCATTGTAGGTCCCGGCTCTGCGGAGCAGCGCTCCGCGCTGCACCGCGTCCGGGGCACGAAGCAGTACCTACCCGGGCACCTTCGCGCGCGACGATCACGGCGGTGACGGCCTCGCCCCATTTGTCCTCGGGCACGCCGACCACGGCGACCGTCGCGACGTCGGCATGCTGCGACAACACATCCTCGACCTCGCGCGGAAAGATGTTGAAGCCGCCGGAGACGATCATGTCCCTCTTGCGGTCGAGGATGAACATGTAACCGCGCTCGTCTGATCGTGCGATGTCGCCGGTGTGCAGCCAGCCGCTCCTCAGCGTCTCCGCCGTCGCGTCCGGCCGCTTCCAGTATTCGCCAGCGCCCGCAACGGCTGTTCGCATGCCGCCGGAAACGCGTAGAGCGGATTGCTCATCTTCTTCCTCCCGCTTGCTTTTGTAATTGGCCTTCTCGTGCCAATGTTCAGGCAACGCTAGCACAACAAGAAGTCTGCTCAAGCCGGGAAGAAACACCTTGCCAACAATCGATCTCCTCGCGCGCTTTCGCCACCGCCTCAGCCTGCCGCTGATCGCGGCACCGATGTTTCTCGTCTCCGGTGTTGAACTGGTAGTGGCCGCCTGCCGCAACGGCGTGATCGGTTCGTTTCCCACGGTGAATTGCCGCAGCTCCGAACAACTGGACGAATGGCTGACGGATATCGACATCAGGTTGAAGGCGCATGCGGATGCAGGCGGCAAGCCGTCAGCGCCGGTCTGCGCCAACCTGATCGTGCACCGCTCCAATGCGCGGCTGGAGCGGGATCTAATGGTGCTGCTGCGGCACCGGCCCGAAATGGTGATCACCTCGGTTGGATCGCCGGCCCCGGTAATTGGGCCGTTGCATGATGCCGGTGCGCTGGTATTTGCCGATGTCGCCTCCATCCGCCATGCCGAGCGTGCCGTTGCTGCCGGCGCCGACGGCCTGGTGCTGCTGACGGCCGGCGCGGGCGGCCAGACCGGCTGGCTCAATCCCTTCGTGTTTGTGCGCGCCGTGCGGGCGTTCTTCGATGGACCATTGGTGCTGGCGGGCGGCATCTCCGACGGCCACGCGTTGCGCGCCGCGCAGGCGCTTGGCTGCGACCTTGCCTATATGGGCACAAAATTCATCGCTACCCGCGAGAGCATGGCGAATGTCAGATACAAGGAGCTGCTGGTTGCCAGCACAGCCGACGATGTCCTGCTGACGTCGGCGTTCACCGGCCTGCAGACCAACATGCTGCGCCCATCGATCGAGGCCGCCGGTCTCGATCCGGATAATCTGCCGCTGCGCGGCGCGATCGATATCGGCAAGGATATCGACATCGGCGCGCGCGAAAGTCGTCCAAAACGCTGGAAGGATATCTGGAGCGCGGGGCATTCCGTTTCGGGCGTGACGGAGCTGCTTTCGGTCGATGAGCTTGTGGCGCGCACATCAGCGGAGTTTCGCGAGGCCGCCGCGCGCGTCAGGCCTGGCTAGGGCGTTACCGCTTCGCGCCTCTCGTCTTGCAGCATTTGCATCTTGCAGCATTTGCATCTTGCAGCATTTGCGAAGTTCCATGCGATTGATCGCAGTCGCGTCGCTGTGATGCGAGCAAATGCCAAGAGAAAACCGTCGCAATGGCAAACTTCCGACACAGGAAGGCGGCGAAAACAGGCAATCCGACATGACGCAAGCACGAGGGCAAGGCCGATCCCGGTTTTGCCGTCGGGCGCATTTTTTCCAAAGAGGTCTTCGTGTCGCTCAAGCTCCTGCGGTCTATCCTTTTCGCCAGCGTCTTGTTCATCCTTCCGGCTTTCGCCCAGCCCGGCGGCGCGCCGACTGCGCCTGCCGCCGATAAGGCTGACGTGCTCTCGCCCGAGCAGGCGAAACGGGCGCTCGAGACGCTCTCCGACGACAAGAAGCGCGCGCAGGTGATCGAGACGTTGCGCGCGATCGCCAATGCCTCGCCGCAAGCGGCGGCGCCTGAGCCGAAATCCGCGATACCGCTGACGGCGGACAGCCTCGGCGCGCAGCTTTTGCTTTCGGTGTCCGAGCAGGTCGGCGAGATCTCGCGCGAGGTCGCCGACATAGCGCGCACGCTGACACACTATCGGGCGTTCTACTGGTGGTTCCTGCGCACCGCCCAAGATCCATCAGCCTATCATCAACTGCTCGATATCGCCTGGAAACTGGCGCTGGTGTTCATCTGCGCTCTTGCTGTCGAGTGGCTGGTCTTCCGCCTCATCAAGCGGCCGGTGGCGCTGCTGGAAGCGCGGCTTCCGCAAACCGCGCGCGCCCCGGTGCAGACGCTGGCCGTGGTCGATCCGCCGTCGTCGGCGGCGGATGTCGTTGCGGAACCCAAGCTGCAGCAACGGCGCCTCAGCCTGGCGCGCACCTGGCAGTCGCTGATCAGGCTGCCCTTCGTGCTCGGACGTCTCGCGCTTGAATTGTTGCCGGTGCTCGTCTTCATCGGGGTAGCCACGATGTTGCTGGGCACAGGGATCGGCGATCTCTCAACCACCCGGCTTGTGATCCTCGCGGTCGTCAATGCCTATGCGCTGTCGCGCGCGCTGATTTGCGTCGTGCGGGCGCTGGCCGGGCCGTTCGGCCTGTTTCGGGTCCGCGCCGAAACGGCAGCCTATATCGAGATATGGGCGCGCCGCATCGTTACCGTCGCCGTCGCTGGGATAGCCTTCGCCAATGTGGCCCTGCTGCTCGGCCTGCACCGCGCCGGCTACGCAACGGTGCTGCGCCTGGTGATGCTGGTCGTGCATCTCTTTGTCGTCGTCGTCATCCTGCAGTGCCGCCGCCAGGTCGCCGACGCCATTCGCGCGCCGGCGGGCCGCGACGGCGCTGCGGCCAGGATACGCAACCGCGTCGCCGGCCTCTGGCATTATCTCGCGATCACGCTCGATCTCGCTCTGTGGGCAGTGTGGGCGCTGAACATCCGCAACGGCTACGCGCTGCTGCTGCAATATTTCGTCGGCACCATCGCGGTCGTGCTGATCATGCGTCTCGCTACTATCCTGGTGTTGGGCCTGATCGACCGCGGCTTTCGCATCAGCCCGGATCTCCTGCAGCGTTTTCCGGGCCTGGAGACCCGCGCCAACCGCTATCTGCCGCTGTTGCGCAACATCGTCTCGACGGTGATTGCCTTGATCGGCCTTGTTGCGCTGCTGGAGGTATGGGGCGTCGACGCCGTCGTCTGGTTCTATGGCGGCCAGATCGGCAGCCGGTTGCTGTCGGCGGTGGTGACCGTCGGCATTGCCGCGCTCGCTGCGGCGGCAATCTGGGAAATCAGCAACGCGTTGCTGGATCGCAAGATCAATGCGCTCTCGCGTGAGGGCCATTACGCGCGCGCGGCGCGGCTGCGCACGTTTCAGCCGATGCTGCGAACCGCGCTGTTGTGCGTGATCGTCATCGTCGTCGGCCTCACCGCGCTGAGCGAAATCGGTGTCAACGTCGCGCCACTGCTGGCCGGCGCCGGCATTGTCGGTATTGCCATCGGCTTCGGCTCGCAGAAGCTGGTGCAGGACCTCATCACCGGGCTGTTTCTGCTGCTCGAGAACACCGTCCAGGTCGGCGACAACGTCACGCTGTCAGGCTTGTCGGGCGTGGTGGAAAACGTATCGATCCGCACGCTTCGTCTGCGCTCCGGCGACGGCTCGGTGCACATCGTGCCGTTCAGCGCGGTGACGACGATCACCAATTCGAGCCGCGGCGCCGGCAACGCGGCCGTCAGCGTCAACGTCTCCTACAAGGAAGATACCGACCGCGCCGGCCAGATATTGAAGGACATCGTCGCCGAGATGCGCCGCGAGGCGGAATTCCAGCACCTGATCCGCGGCGATCTCGAACTGTGGGGCGTCGACAAGGTGGACGGCTCGATGGCCTCGATCGTCGGCCAGATTCGCTGCACCGATGCCGGCCGCTGGCCGGTGCAACGCGAATTCAACCGCCGCATGAAGCGGCGATTCCAGGAGTGCGGCGTCGAAATCGCGCCCGGTGCTCAAACCATTCTTGTGCAGGTGCCGGCGCCCGCCGATGTCGCCGCAACTGCAACGCCGAGGCGGGCGGCTGGCTAGTTCGCCACGAGTACGGCCATGAGACCTAGCGAACGATCCGGCCGAGGATGCGTGCGGCCTGATCGATCTCCTTTTCATTCCACGCCGCGAAGCCGAGAAACAAGCCCTGCTCACCCGTCTTGTGATACAGCATGCCCGATAGCGGACGGCTGACAACGCCGGCTTCGAGCAGCCGCGCCGACAATTGCCGGTCGTTGGTCTGGCACCTTGCCAGTAGTTGCATGCCGCCGGCCGGCGCTTCGATGCTGAGCCGGCCGCCGGCTTCCGCGGCAAGCGCCTGCAGCATGAGGTCGCGCCGTCCCTTGTAGAGGCGCGTCATCCTTCTGATGTGGCCGAGATAGGCGCCCGCGCTGATGAATTCGGCCAGCGCATCCTGCATCGTGATCGACGCCAACATTCCCGTGTGGCGCTGCGCGATCTCGAACACATCGATCAGCGCTTCGGGAACGACGAGATAGCCGAAGCGGATGTCCGCATAGGTCGCCTTCGAGAAGGTGCCGAGATAGAACACGCGCGGCGACGCCGCGAGCCCCTGCAGCGCGGCCACCGGGCGCGCCTCATAGTGGAATTCGCCGTCATAATCGTCCTCGATGATGCAGGCGCCCACGGCGTCGGCGAAGCGAAGCAGTTCAAGACGGCGGCCGATCGGCATCAGCCGCCCGGTCGGATACTGGTGCGATGGGGTGACGAAGATCAGCCGCGGCGCATCCTTAGGCGAGGAGATGGCCATGCCTTGCGCGTCGAGCGGGATGGCGGAAACGACGGCTCCGGCGGCATGCAATGCGACGTTGGCGCCGCCATAGCCCGGGCTTTCGATCCAGGCGTGGTCGCCGCGCTCGAGCAGCGCATTGGCGGCCAGCGTCAGGCCGGCTTGCGCCGTCGGCACGATCAGGATCTGGCTGGCTTTGGCCTTGATCCCGCGATGAACCACGAGATGCCCGAGCAGGGCTTCCTGCAGCGATGGATGGTTGATCGGCCGGTCGCGGCGCAGCGGTGCATTTCGCGCCGCGCGGCGGAGGCAACGGCTCCACGCATCGTGCGGAAACTCGCGTTCGTCCGCCAGTCCGGGCTGAAACGGCCGCGGCGGTCCGTCATGAACAGGCGGCCAGTTGGCCCGGTGCAGGCCGCCTGCCCAGGCCGACAGGTTTATCCGCGGGCTTCCGGCGCGGTTGCTTCGCGGCGAAGTCCTGCGATCGAGCGACAGGCCCGCGGCTACCTCCGGACGGCGTCCGACGGAAAGCGAGAGGTAGCCTTCCGCGGCCAATTGCTCGATCGCAAACGAGACGGTGTTGCGCGACACATCGAGCGACTGCGCAAGCTGCCGGCTCGACGGCAGGCGCTGGCCGGGCGCAAGGCGTCCCCTGGCGATGAGCTCTCGCAACTGATCGGTCAGTTGGCGCGTCAGCGTTTCGCTGCCGTCACGGGCGAGGTCGAGCATTCCGGGCAACAGGTCGTCCATAACTGGCACCACAAATCTGCCAAGACTGGTTCTTTCATTAGGGCCAGTCGAAGGGCTAGGCAATGCGGATCACTTCGTGACGGGACGCGTTCGAGATGGCCAGTGGACTTTCAACCCGCAGCGCGGCGGTGCTGCTCGCCGGTGTCGTGCTGGCGTGGGGGACCAACTGGCCGGTGACCAAGATGATCGTGCAGGACGTGCCGCCGTTATGGGCGACGGCACTGCGTTGCATGATCGCCGCCGCGATGCTGGCGCCGATGTTGTGGGCGCAGGGGCAATTCATCGTCCCGAAGCGCGGCGACCTGCCTGTCGTGTTCTGCACCTCGCTGCTGCATCTGGTGGCGTTTTCGGCGCTGGTCGCGGCCGGTCTGCAGTTCGTGCCGGCGGGCAGGGCGATCGTGCTCGGCTACACCACCCCCCTATGGGTCGCGATCGGCGCAGCCATGTTGCTGTCGGAACCCATCACGCGAAGGCGCGCCATCGGTATCGGCTGCGGCCTGGCGGGGCTTGCGGTCATCTTCAACCCGCAGACGCTGAACTCGGGCGACCGCGACGCGCTGTTCGGCAGCGGCCTGATTCTGCTCGCAGCGTTCTGCTGGGCCGGCAACATCGTCTACGTCCGGGCGCATAAATGGATTTCGACGCCCTTCCAGCTCGTGTTCTGGCAGGTATTGCTGGCGGCCGCGCTGCTTTCGGCCATTGCCTGGATCACCGAAGGCGCGCCGCACATCGTGTGGACCGCGCGTCTTTCCGCCCTGATGCTCTATAGCGGAATCGTCTGCACAGCGTTCGCCAACTGGGCGATGACGATGGTGAACCGAAGTCTGCCCGCCGTCACAACGTCGCTGTGCCTGCTGGCGACGCCGCTGCTCGGCATCATCAGCGCGACCGTGATGCTGAACGAGCCGCTCGAGCCGTCGCTGTTTCTGGCGATGACACTGATCATCGGCGGCATCGCGCTCGGCACCGTCGCGGGCGGGTGGCCGCGAGCGACGATGCGCGTCAAGCCATCGTCCTAATTCGCCACGAAATACCAGTCCTTGTCGTAGTAGACGAGTTGGCTCGGCGGTTTGTCCTCGAACTCGAAGAATAGCCTGGGATCGCCACCCGGCGGCACGCGCAGGAAGCCGGTGAAATAGTGCTTCAGGCCGCGTGAGGTCAGAAACAGCACGTAGATGCCTTCGTCCGTCTCATCGACGACGATGTCGTTACCACCAGCGGAAACGTTGGGCTCGCGGTCGCCGAGCGCGATCAGGTTCTTGTTGTGGGAGACGTTGGGCTTCAGTTCGCCGGCCTCGACCCGCGCCACGATCCGTTCGCGGACCTGCCGGTGCCAGCGGAAATTCTGCTCAAGGGCGATCTTGTGCAGCGGTGCGTAGGCGAGAATGGCGAGAGTCAGCGCGCAGATCAGGAAAGGGAGGGCGAATTTCGCGCCGCCCGAGCGGATCTTCAAAAGCAGCGTCGCCGACCACACGATGCCGCCGAAGAACACGAGCGCTACCAGCGGCACGACGACGAGCAGGACGAAGCCGGACGGCCAGTCCGCCATCGACAGCTCGAATGTCGCGACCGACAGCGTGAAGGCTGAAATCGCGATGGCCGCCACCAGCGCGGCGCGAACCGACGGCCCGGTCGTGGCCGTTGTCGTCTGAGGCATCGCTGCGGCCATGCCGGGCTGTTCCGCTCCGCTGTTCGCTAAAGGTTCCGGCCCGTGCCCTTGCGAGGCTTAACGCGCCGTTAACCATATCGGCCCCAACAATAGCCCCAGAGGATGGTCGGCCGCCATGGCCGGCCGGACGGCAAATCGAAGGGGTAAAGGAATGGATCTCGATCAATATCTTGCTGCCAAAACCCCGGCGACCCTCCACGAGATCACCCGGCGGGTGATGTTTGCGCTCGATCGGCATCCGCTGTGCCGCGGTATCGAATTCGAGGTCGTCAGCCTGCCCCGCAGCCGCAAGAGCAACTGGACCGTCACCCTGCAGGCGATCGAGGCCGACGCCCTGTGGGAGGCGTCCGATATCGTTGCTGACATCCAGGAGGCCTACGAATTGGCCGCGGTGGCCTGATTCCGGCTGTTTCGGGACGATTTCCCCCGCTTTTTGATCGCGTTACGGCGCCGATTGGCATCGTAACGCCTCAATTGTCATCCAGTTTTCGACAAAAGGGCCAGACGTCGGCGGGAATGGAGACCTTTTTGACCAAAACGATGACCATCGTTGCGCTGATCTGCTTTCTCGTGGTCGGCGCTGCCGCCACGGCCATTCTCGGCCGCGACAGCGTACCTGCGGCGTCGCCCCAGCTGGCTGCCGCTTCCACGGCTGCCGTCCAGGCGCCGGTTTCGAACAGGGCCAACAAGAAGGACCGGCTGGCTGTCGTGACCTATGCGGTGGCCGCCTATGAGCCGCCGCAGACCACCGCGGCGCTGAGCGATTCGTTGCGCCAGGCCTATGCCTCGACCGGCCCCGCCGATATCGGGCTGCCGAAGGAAGTCGCGCCTGCCGCGCCGATGGCGCCCGCCGCATCATCGCCTGTGGCGCCGCCGAAGCCCAAGGCCGTTGCCAAGCCGCAGCCGCAACCCCAGAAGAACTACGCGCTCCTGAGCGACGTCCAGATCGCCGGAATCAAGGATCGCCTGAAACTGTCCGCGTCGCAGGAATCCTACTGGCCGCCGGTGGAGAGCGCGCTGCGCGCCGTCGCCCGCAAGATTCATGCGGGCCGGCAGGCCAACCCGACCGCTGCGGGCGTGCCGATCGATCCCGAATCCGCAGAAGTCCAGCAGTTGAAATCGGCGGCGATGCCGCTGCTGTTCCAGTTGCGTGAAGACCAGAAGAGCGAAGTCCGCTCGCTCGCCCGCATCATCGGCCTGGAAAAAGTCGCCGCGATGATTTGAGCGGCGAACACTGCGATTGCAGCGCCGCCAGTTCCAATTCCCTCACGCTGCCGTGCAGGAACATCGGCCCATGCCACGCGTTGCCCGCGTGGATTGAGGGAGTCGAGCCATGCGGATATCGACGGCTTATTTTGCCGGCGCGGGAACCGTGATCGTGGCAGTCGCCGCCGGTCTCGGTGGTGGCTATCTGGCTGCCAACATTACCAGCCCGCCCTTGCAGACGGTGTCCAAGCTGGAACGGAGGATGTCGGCGGAGCCGATACACGTCTCGACGGCGCCAGCGGAGCCGGTGCCGCACGTCGCGGCGACGACGAATACCGCTTCCGCGCCGCCACAGGAACAGCCGCAAGCGCAGCAGCCGCAGCAACAGCAGCCGCAAACGCAGCCACAGCTGCAAACACCACAGCCGCAGCCGCAGACAGAGGCGGCAGCGCTATCAGCCAATAACGCGCACGCCGAAGAGAAGACGGCCGACAACCTAGCGGCCGCGCAGCCCGTACAATCGCCGCCGCAACCTGCAAAACCTGCCGAACAGGCCGACGAAAAGACCGCCGCGCCTCGCGACGCCTTCGCCAGGAACCGCGATGCCGACATCAAACGCGCGGACGCCGAAAAGCGGCGCGCCGAGCGGCGCCAGCGCTGGGCCGACAAGCGCCGCTTCCAGCAACCGCGCGAGCAGGAGCTCGAGGCGGTCGAAGGGAGCGTACGCGAAGTGACCGAGCCGCGGCGGATCAGGATCCGGGAAGAAGGCGAGCCGAGAGAGATGTTCGCCGCGCCGGCGAGAGGCGAAATGCCCCGGATCCGGCTGTTCGATCAGGATGACTGATTGTTTTCCGGCGTTCGTCGCTACCTCTTGGGAGCGTGATGACTTTGAAACGTTATCGCGCTCCAACTTATATTTGAGCCCGATCTCCGGGCAATCGCTACGCGTTGGCGAACACCGGTGACGACTTTTCCAGATGCGGCATTATCCGCCGTGCGATTCCACCACCTTGCGGCAGCCATCCGACAGCTTCGGCTTGTTCGCGCGCAGGCAGGCATTCATCTGCGGCGGCTTGCCGATATGTTCGGCGCAGAATTTTCCGGCATCCGAGCGGCAGGCCATCTGCTCCTGCGGGGTGGGTCCGGATTGCGCTTGAGCCAGCGAGCCGGCGGCGAGCGACAGGATCAGCGCGGCGACTGCTGTGGCAGGGACGTGGATTGATTTCATCGTGGATCACCTTTGGACGGGAATCTGAGGGTTGAAAGCGCGCGGAAGCTCGTCGAGGTTGCGCCCCTGGTCCATGCCATGTTCATGGCGTCGGAAATCGGCCCGCAACTCCCGCGCGCACGCTCACACCATTTTCATGGGATGTTGCCGCGCGCATCAATGGACCATGTACATCTCGCGTCGGCTGCGGTGACCGATCGGCACATCGCAAAGAGCTGCACGCCCAATTTTCGGAGATGACACATGTTGAAGAAGACAGGTTGGCTGAGCGCTGGTCTGACGCTAGCGGCGTTCTCGGCCGTGGCTTCGTTCGCGCCGGGCGGTGTGGGTTCGGCCCAGGCCGCGGTGGTTTACTGCAAGACGGTCGGCGTGCCGAAGGGCTGCGTGGTACGGCCGACGCCGGTTGCGGCAGCGGTGGTCGCTACACCGGTCGTCGGCGTCGCCCGTGTCGGCGTCGGTGCTCCCGGCGTCGGCGTTCGTCCCGGCACCCCCATGAACCGCGGTGGCCCGGTCAATCGCGTCGGCCGTCGCTGAGGTAAAAAGCTAACCAGCAACGCCGTCGCTGTCGGGAAAGCGGTGAGGCAATGTCAGTCTCACGCGCGTGCCTTGATGGCTCTCTTGATCAGTCCCTTGGGCGCAGGAGCTCAGTTCCAGCTCCGCGCCACAGCGCGCAGCGCGGCTTCGCATGTTGCGCAAGCCGCGCGCCGCTTTTATCGCGCCTGCGGCCGCTCCATCCGATGTGATCTCAAAACCCTGGCCGTCGTCCTCGACGGTGATGCAGCCGCGGTCGAGGCCATCGGCGCCTGCGAGCGTCTCGATTCTTACCGTGATACGCCGCGCATTGGCATGCTTGACCGCATTGGTCACGGCCTCATCCAGCAGCCGCACGATCTGGATCACATGCCACGGCCGCAGTTCGGGATGCACCGGCAGGCCTTGCGCCGTGACCGCGCGCCAGTCGAGCGCGATGTCATGCGGACGCAGCTGCGCCGTGGCGCGCTCGCGCCACGAGCCCAGCGCCAGCATCAGATCGCCGCCGATGTCGTCCATCGAGTCGATGACGAGACGCAGATCCTTCAGCGCGGCGCGCGCCGCATCGCCGATTCCCGCGCTGCCATTACCGCGCTCGCTCAAGGCCACGATGCTGACGAGCTGGCCGCCGAGCCCGTCATGCAGGTCGCGCATCAGCCGCGTGCGCTCCCGCGCCAGCGCCGCAGCACGGGCGCGCTCCTCCTCGCGGACGAAACTGGCCTTCAGCTTTTCCTCGGCATCGCGCACCTGGGTGACGAGGTGGCCGGCAAAACCGTCAACCTCGTTCAGCGCGCGGGCGAACCGCCAGGTCAGCCCCGCGCCGATCGCAACCAGCATCGCTGAGTAGGACAGCCGCGCGGTGAAGATGCGATTGGGCATCATCTGGAATACCGAGAGCAGGTCGACAACCCAGCAGGTCAGCATGATCGTGACCGCGCAGCCGAGCAGGAGGCTGGCGACATTCCGCCGCTCCAGCATCGAGCGGGCGGTGACAACAGCTATGATGAGAAGGGATACGCCAACCATCGGCACGGCGAGATACAGGAACAGCGCGCGCACCATCGCCTGATTTCCGAACAGTCCGGCTAGCGCCAGCAGCACGCCGGGAATGAAAATGATCCAGCCGTAGCGCTGCCATTTCCAGCCCGAGAACAACAGCGCAAATGTCAGCACCAGCCCGCTTTCAATCGGCGCCGAAGAAATCAGGATCACGTTGAGTCGGGAAAACGGCGTCTCGCCCATCGGCGTTTGCAGGAACGCCTGCCCGACACCCACCGCCATCGCCGCGGCCAGAACGCCATAGGCCGGCTCATGGCGCCGCATCACCCACATGATGCCGAGAATGACCGCGAGGATCGCCTGCCAGGACGAGAACACCACCGGCAGGGTGACAAAGATCAAAGTTCTCAGATCATAGGTCGGACGCAACAATTCGTCCGGGCCGACCCAGATGCGATCGAGGAAGCCGGTAATCGGGCCCCAGATGAACAGCCGGATTGCAATCGCGTTGTCGCCGTCGCGCAGCACTGACGCCGGGATCACCGCAATCGCCGGCGTGTTGCGGTCGGGGCGGTTGGCGGCGGGATCGCGCCGGCTGTCGAGGATCACCACGTCGTTGACGCTGACCTCGACGCCGTTGGTGAAGCGCGGCAGGAACACCGACCAGGCCCGCGCTTCCCCGGCCGGGCGGACGAATTGTCCGCTGAAGCGGGGCGGATCGTTCATCGCATTCCGCAACGAGGAGAAATACGGCAGCGTCACCGCGCGCTCGACACGTGCTTCGGTGAGGTTGAACGCCGTGACCTGATACTGGGCGGGAGGTCCGGGAAGCGACTGCAGCAGCGCCAGGACGCAGGCGCCGGCGATCATCGCCTGCAGCAGGAGGTACTGGATCAGACGCGACGACTGCAGCCGCCGCCGTTCGCGGGCGGGCAGTTGTTCCGCCGTCGCGTCCTCGTCGTGGTCGTTCACAACTTTATCAAGCCTTGCTGGACCGCCTCGAACACCGCTTCGCCCCGGGTATGAACCTCGAGCTTGCGATAGATGTTCTTGATATGCCCGGGCACGGTCTGGCGCGACAGGCCGAGATGGCTGGCGATCTCGGCGTAGCTGAAGCCCTTGGCGATACCCCAGAGGATATCGATCTCGCGCGGCGTCAGCTTGGCGGTGTTGAGCGCAGGGCCGGGCGGCGGCTCGGGCGTGTTCTGGGTCCGCCGCACGATGAAGCGCGCGATCGAGGCCGAGATCGGCGAGTGCCCGGCGACGAGATCGCGCACGGTGGCGGCGATATCGGTCGGGAAGGCGTCCTTGAGCAGATAGCCGGTCGCGCCGACGGTGATCGCGGAGATCACGCTTTCCTCATCGCCGAGGATCGAGATCACCATGATCTCGGTGTCGGGAAAGCGCTGCCGTGTTTCGCGGATCAGATCGACGCCGTGGCCATCGGGCAATTGAAGATCGGTCAGCAGCACCCTTGGTGCGCCTTGCGCGAGACAGGCGCGGGCTTCCGTGAGCGTGCCGGCGGCCCTGACCTGATATCCGGCCTTGGTCAGCGCGTCCTGCAGCCGCCAAAGCGTCGGCGCGTCGTCCTCGACCAGCACGACCGTGATGGCCTCCACCTTCGGCTCATCGTTCAATGAATTCATCTGAAAACTCCGGCCGCCTGTCCCTGCGGCCCTTGGCCAAGTGTAACGCCGCGGCGGCTTTTTGCGACACCCATGTTCATGGGGCGGGAGTTTTACGAGATTCGGGGGAGGCACGGCGGGCGGAAAAGGCCTATACGATTGCCTCCCAACGAGGCCGCCGAAATGCCGAAAGCTCCCAAAAACGCTCCGCCAGACCCGCACGCTTCCGAAGCAGGTCTTGCCGTCACGCCCGGCGACGTCACATCAGCGGCGGCTGCGATTCGCGGTTCCGTCATGGTCACCGAATGCGACCAGAGCCGGACGCTGAGCGAGATCTGCGGCTGCAACCTCTGGCTCAAATTCGAGAACCTGCAGTTCACCTCGACCTTCAAGGAGCGCGGCGCGCTCAATCGGCTGCTGGCGCTGTCGCCGGACGAACGACAGCGCGGCGTGATCGCGATGTCGGCCGGCAATCATGCGCAGGGCGTGGCCTATCACGCACATAGGCTTGGCATTCCCGCCGCGATCGTGATGCCGATAGGCACCCCGATGGTGAAGATCGAGAACACCAGGCGTCATGGCGCGGAGATCATCATCTCCGGCAAGACGCTGGAGGAGGCTGCCGAGTTCGCGCGCGCGCATGGCAAGGCGAAAAACCTGACCATGATCCATCCCTATGACGATCCGCAGGTCATTGCGGGGCAGGGCACCATCGCGCTCGAAATGCTCGCTTCGGTGCCGCAGCTCGATACGCTGGTCGTTCCGATCGGCGGCGGCGGACTGATTTCCGGCATGGCGGTCGCAGCCAAATCGCTGAAGCCGGAGTTGCAGATCATAGGCGTGCAGGCCGAGCTCTATCCCTCGATGTATAACGCCATCAAGGGCGAGAGCCTGCCGATGCGCGGCGACACGCTCGCCGAAGGCATTGCCGTCAAGACCCCAGGTCGGATCACCACCGAAATCATCCGCCGTCTCGTCGACGACATCATTCTCGTCACCGAGGATCAGATCGAGCGTGCGGTGGCGATGCTGATCGCGATCGAAAAGACGGTGGTCGAGGGCGCGGGCGCCGCAGGCCTCGCCGCGGTGCAGGCCGCGCCGGAGCGTTTTTCCGGGCGCAATGTCGGCCTCGTGCTCACCGGCGGCAACATCGACACGCGGCTGATTGCCTCGGTGCTGACGCGCGAACTCGCGCGCGAAGGGCGGCTGACGCAGATCGCCATCGATATCGTCGATAGGCCCGGCCAGTTGGCATCGGTCTCGGCTCTATTGGCCGAAGCCGGCGCCAACATCATCGAGGTCTCGCATCAGCGCACGTTCTCCGACCTGCCCGCCAAGGGCACCCTGCTCGAAGTCGTGATCGAAACGCGCGACCGCGCGCATCTGGACGACGTGATGAAACGGCTCGGCGAGGCGCGGCTATACCGCATGGTTGCCGGGGCGGCGGTAGGTGCAGCATTTCGAGCGAAGCAGATGCCGGTTCGCGTAAAGAAAACCGTTCCGGATCGATCGAAGGCCGGCCAGTGCAGCTATAGAATGGCGCCAAATGGCTTCGAAAGTCCGAAAGATCGACAAAGCGGTCGATTGACCTCAGTAAGTGACTGGCGGGACGTACCGCCCAAGCGAGAACTCGTAGAACAGCGCCGCCTGATCGACCTGCCGCAAGGCGGTACTGAATCCGGGGTCGATAACTGGAGCATTGGCTGTCAGGACGGTCACAAATATTCGATAAATGTTAACCCAGACGCGCAGGGCTCAGTCTGCACTCGAGACACATTCACCCGAAGTGCTGAATAGCGCCTGTTCTTTCAGCGCGCAGCGATACCGCCTTCAGATACCATCAGCTACGCCTTCACGCCCTCGTGTGCGCTGACATTTCACAGCGCCTGTTGTGAATTTGAGGTAGACTGAGGGTCCTGGTGCTCTGCCGAAGAATCTGACCAGGAGGCACCCATGAACGTTGCGGCTTGGCTGCACGGTCTGGGGCTGGGGCAATATGAGAAGGCGTTCCGCGAGAACGACATTGACGCCGCTGTCCTTGCCCGCCTGACCGCCGACGATCTGATCGGTATTGGCGTCACCTCGGTCGGCCATCGCCGCAAACTGCTTACTGCGATCGCGGAGTTGCGTGACGGGATGACGTCGACGCCTCCTCCTGCCCCGAGCGCACCGGCCTCAGTATCGGGGCGGGCTTCGCCGCTGCCGGAGGCTGAGAGGCGGCAGGTGACAGTGCTGTTCGCTGACATCGCCGGCTACACGAAGCTCTCCGACGAACTCGACGCTGAGGAAGTCCACGCCCTGCTCGGAAGCTTCTTCGATCTTGCCGACGCAAGCGTCGTCGATCACGGCGGGACTGTTGACAAGCACATCGGTGATTGCGTGATGGCGGTCTTCGGTGCCCCGGTGGCATATGGCAACGATCCTGAGCGATGCGTCCGGGCTGCCCTTGATATCGGGAGCCGCATGCCCCTGGTCGCGGCCGATCTCGGCCGCACTATTGGCGTGCACATCGGCATTGCCAGTGGCGAGGTTATGGCCAGTGGCACCGGCAGCGCGCGTCACGTTGAATACACTGTCACCGGCGAGTCCGTGAATCTGGCCTCACGCCTGAAGGATAAGGCCGCCGCGGGCGAGATCTTCATTTCGGATTCAGTCTACCGGGCGCTCGCCGAACGGGTCGACTGCTCCGAGGTCGGTGAGCTTGCCATCAAAGGGCTCGCAAAGCCGGTCAGGGCGTGGCGACTGCGCGCCTTTCGTGAGCCGGCCCGCTCGGGCCGCCAAGCCTTTGTTGGACGGACCCGCGAGCTGCGGCAGCTCGAAGCGGCGCTGGTGCAGTGCCGCGACACGAGACGCGGCCGTGCCATCTACATCCGCGGGGAGGCCGGCATTGGCAAAACCCGCCTGCTCGAGCAGTTCCAGGCGAAGGCTGAAGGGGAAAGCTTTGCCTGTCACAGCGCGCTGGTGCTCGACTTCGGAATGGGCTCCGGTCAGGACGCAATCCGCTCGCTGGTCCGCAGCCTGCTCGGTCTGACGGACGAAAGCAGCCGGGAAGAGATCGACGCAGCGGCTGAGAAGGCCCGCGACGATGGCATGCTTTCTGACGAGCGGCGGGTGTATCTGAACGACCTCCTGAACCTGCCGCAATCAACCGAGCTGCGTACGCTCTATGATGCGATGGACAACGCGGCCCGTGACCGGGGCAAGCGAGCCACCGTCGCCGAGCTCGTCACCCGCGCGAGCGGCCGTCGTCCTCGGCTGCTGGCGATTGAGGATCTGCACTGGGCTGACCAGCCCACACTCGATCACCTAGCGAGCCTTGCCGAGACAGTCCTTGGGTGTCCCGCGCTTTTGGTCCTGACCTCGCGAATTGAGCGCGACCCGGTCCATGAGCTCTGGCGCCCAACGATTGGCGGTGAGCCGATCCTGACGATCGACCTCGGCTCGCTCCAGCCGCGCGAGGCAAACCAGCTCGCCGGGGCCTATCTTGACGCACTCGGCGAACTCGCCCTGCGCTGCATCGAACGGGCCGCCGGCAATCCGCTGTTTCTGGAGCAACTGTTGCGGCATGCCGAGGAGAGCGCCGATGGCGGCGTCCCGGGATCGATTCGGAGTTTGGTACAGGCGCGCCTGGATCGGCTCGCGATGCCCGACAAGCGGGCGCTGCAAGCAGCCTCCATTCTCGGCCAGCGTTTTACTGCCGAAGCGTTGGCAGCTCTGCTCGATCAACCCGGGTGGAATTGCGCTGACTTGATGCGGCATCGCCTGGTGCGCCCGCAGGGCGATCACTTCCTCTTTGCCCACGCGCTGATCCAGGAGGGCGTCTACGACACGCTGCTCAGGAGCCGCCGCCGCGAGTTGCACCGGCGGGCGGCAGAATGGTTCAGGAGCCGTGACCTGACGTTGTGCGCACAGCACCTCGACCGGGCCGACGACGAGTACGCCCCTCGGGCCTACCTGGAAGCGGCACGCGCGCAAGCAGCGGAGTACCGCACCGAACGGGCCCTGCGTCTTGTCGAACGCGGGCTGGTCCTGGCCAGGAAGCGGGCCGATGTGAGTGCACTATCGCTGCTCCGGGGTGAGATGCTGCATGACCTCGGTTCGATCTCGGAATCGATTGCTGCTTTCGAACAAGCCCTCGCAGTCGCCGATGTTGACATCGAGCGGTGTCGAGCCTGGCTTGGGCTCGCTGCCGGCCTGCGTGTGACGGATCGTTTCAACGAGGCCTTTACGATGCTGGACAAGGCCGCGACGGCGGCGGCTACCGACGACCTTGCCGCGGAGCGCGCACGGATCCACCACCTGCGGGGCAATCTCTGCTTCCCGCTCGGAAGGCTCGTCGAGTGCCTGCAGGAGCATGAGCGGGCGCTCGACTGCGCCCAAAGAGCTCGTTCGCCAGAGATGCAGGCGCGTGCGCTTGGCGGGCTGGGTGATGCGGAATACGCACGCGGCCGTATGGCCAGCGCCCATCGGCACTTCAGCCGGTGCGCGGAGCTGTCGCGCGCGTCCGGCGCCGGCCGTATCGAAGTCGCTAATCTCAGTATGGTTGCCCACACTCAGGTGTACCTCAACGATTTCTCCGGCGCGCTCGCGACCGCCCAAATGGCGGTCGAGTTGGCGGCGCGGGTTGGGCATCAACGGGCGGAAATTATCGCCCACAACGCGGCGTGCAACGTGTTTCGCACGAACGGGGAGTTTGCACGTATGAGGATGCCTGCCGAGCGGGCGCTGATGCTCGCTCGGCAGCTCGGCGCCAAGAGATTTGAGGCGATCAGCCTCAATGATCTGGCCATGGTCGCTCGTGCCGAGGCGAGCAGCACGAAAGCGATGGACCTGCTGTACCGTGCCTTGGCGATCAGCCGGGAGACCGGGGTCAGCTTTGCGGGCCCGTGGATCCTCGGCCACCTTGCGATCACGACTGAGGATCCGATCGAACGTCAAACGGCGCTGACGGAAGGCGAGGAGATTCTCCGCAAAGGCGCGGTGAGCCACAATCATTTGTGGTTCTTCCGGTACGCGATCGATGCTTCGCTGGACTCTCAGGATTGGGACGGAGCGGAGCACTATAGCGCGGCGCTTGAGGACTATACGCGGCCAGAACCGTTACCCTGGGCCAGCTTCTTCGTCCGATATGGACGCGCCATTGGTTCACGTGGTCGGTGCCGGCCCGGACAGGAGACGGCTTGCAAGCTTGGCGAGCTGTTGGCCGAGGCCGAGCGCGCCGGCATCGGTCCGGCGCTTGGGCCATTGCTGCGTCAAGGCACCAGCCCCCCTCGGCAACAAGAAACGTGATGTGAATGTAGACGGAGTTTTTTTAGCGGAGATCCGCTCCGCATCAAGGAACGCCATTTCTGCGATGACGTTCGCGGGCTCTCTCCCGGTTTATTGAGCAACCGCCGGGAGCCCAACAATGGGAGTAACCTCAGGCCCAACTGGCCGATCATTGCGTGGAACAGGAGGAGATCATGCAAGCCATCGCCACTGAAACCTTTATCGGCAATATGCGCGGCCCGGTCATCAGGCAAACGGATGCCGATTATGACGGTGTGCGGAGCCTCTACAACGGGATGATCGATAAGAGTCCCGTGATGATTGCGCGATGCACCGACGTCGCTGACGTTGTCACTGCGGTCAATTTTGCAAGGCAGAACGATCTCAAGGTGGCGATCCGCGGAGGCGGGCACAACGGGCCGGGCCTTGGCAGTGTCGACGACGGGCTGATGATCGACATGTCGCTGATGAAAGGCGTGCGCGTCGATCCCACCGCCTGCACTGTCCGCGCCGGTCCCGGCTGCACGCAGGGCGACGTCGACCACGCCACCCACATATACGGGCTCGCCGTGCCGGCCGGCATCGTCTCGACGACCGGTATCGCCGGCCTCACGCTCGGCGGCGGCACCGGATACCTGACCCGCAAGCATGGCCTCACCATCGACAATCTTCTCGAGGCGGATGTCGTGCTCGCCGACGGTCGCATTGTCACCGCCAATAAGTCTGAGAACGCTGACCTCTACTGGGGGCTGCGCGGCGGCGGCGGCAATTTCGGCATCGTCACGAGCTTCCTGTTCCAGGCTCATCCGGTCAACTTGGTCTATGCCGGGCCAGTCTTCTGGGATTTCGAAAATGCCCGGACCGTCATGCAGAAGTACAGGGATTTCCTGCCTGGCGCTCCCGAGGAGCTCGGGGCCTTTGTAGGGCTGAAGACTGTTCCACCGGTGGACCCGTTCCCAGCAGAGCATCAGGGCAAGCGCGCCTGTGCCATCATCGCATGCTACACTGGCCCAACAGACGACGGCCAAGCGGTCATGGCCAGGTTGCTCGGTGAACTGCCCGCGCCGCTTTTCAACTGGATGGGCGAAATGCCCTATCCGGCTCTCCAGTCTATGTTCGATCCGTTCTTCCCGAAGGGCTTGCAATGGTATTGGCGCGGCGATTTCGTGAAAGAACTGACCGACGAAGCAATTGATGCTCATATCGCCCAGGCACAGAACCTGCCGAGCACGCTCTCGCTCATGCATCTTTATCCGATCGACGGCGCTGTCCGTCGCGTGGGCAAGAGCGACACCGCCTGGAACACGCGCGACGCGACCTGGTCGATGGTCATCGCCGGAATCGATCCCAATCCGCAAAAGGCGGGCGAAATCACGCGCTGGACCAAGGGCTATTGGGAGGCCGTGCACCCTTACTCGGCTGAAGGCTGCTATGTGAATTTCATGATGGACGATGGGGACGCCAGCAGGCTCAAGGCCACCTATGGCGACAACTACGACCGCCTTGTCGCATTGAAAGCCAAGTACGACCCGACAAACTTCTTCAGCATCAACCAGAACATCAGGCCGCTCAACTCGTAGAGGAACACGTCTGGCGCGCGGTTCAATCGCGCCAAGGAATCTTATCGGAGCGTTCTTTCGCTTCATGGAACGAAGGAGCGCTCAGGGGTTTGCCAAACCATCATTACGCGATGCATCCAGAGTCCACCGCAGCCAGCAAGTATCGCTGAGCGGCACCTCTCCGTTGCTATCCGACGCGATTGCGTTGCTCGATGTTGGCCGCCGGTCCCCCCGCGCGCACGTTGCGGGCGCCTGATGGATGCGTTTGTGAGCCCGCCATGCTTTTCCACGGACCAATAGTTTCGACGATGATATTTATTCCGGCCACCGCGCTGTCGATTTGACGCTGCACGCTTTCGACCTCGGACTTCAGGAATTCCTGCATTTTCTGGAGTTCAGAAGCCAGCTTGTGAAGTTCGTCCATCGAATTTGAGGTCAACCGGGCGACGGACGCGTTGAATCGCTCGGTGGTGATCTCCAACGGACCAGCGGGACTCGATTTCTCTTTGCCGGGTTGTGTCGCCAGCGTCTCCTCCGGAGGAGGCGTTTTCTCGTCGGGTGCGGCAGACGTTGGGGTATCCATCAGCTCCCTCCCTTCGTGCCCCCCGGCTCGCTGCAGTAGTCGTCATTGAGTCGTTAGGCGATTTGGTGGCGCGGCGGTGGCGATCCATGGCCAGGCTCGAGTTTCCAGTTTGCCCCGGTTAAACTTCGATCATATGGCACTGAGAACGCTGCGTCCCTAATTCACCAGCCGCACCTCGCCTGTGTCGCTGACATCATAGCCGCCGAGTTCGGTGGCACGGTCGCGGAAGCCCGCCTCGCGCATGAAGTCGAACAGCGCCTGCGGTCCCTTCATGAAGTAATCGCGCTGCCTCATCACGAGGTCGAAGCGTTCCCAGGCGAGCGGCAGGAAATCGAGCCCGGCCGATTTCGCTACGCTTCGCGTGGCGATCCCGCAATCGATGCGGCCGGCGCGGATCGCCTGGGCGATGTCGGGGCCGGTCGGAAAGGCAGGCTTTGCCAGTTTCAAATCGTCGAGCGCAATGCCGCCGCGAGCCAGTAGCGCGAGCAGCAGCAGTTGCGCGCCGGCGCCGGCGGGACGTTGCGCCATGCGCGTGCGCGACGTGGCGATCGAGGCCATGTCGCTCAAGCCCAGCGGATTGCCCGGCGCAACGAGAATGCCTTGCTCACGCCGTGCAAAACTCAGCACCACCGCATCGTGCAATCCCGGCGCATCGGTGACCGCGTCAAGATTAGCCGTTTCGTGATCGCCATCGAGGCGGTGCAGATGGATGGCAGCGACCATCACCTCGGCCTGCGTCAGCCGCCGCAGGCCTTCCTCGCTGCCTTCGGGCAGGCTGGCGAGGCCGGAATTGCTTTCGCGCAGCGCCCATTCCAGCAGCGGATCATGACTGCCGCCCATGATCGGCGGCGCTGCCACCTGCGCCAGCGCCGCGGGCGCGATCAGGCCGGCGGACACCCAGCGGTCCAGCGCAGTGCGCGGAAACAGCCAGCGTCCGGTCACCTTGCTGCAAGGCACGGCGCGCTCGGCCACCAGCTCGTAGAGCTTGCGCTCCGAGAGCCGCAGATACTCGGCCGCCTCGTCAGTGGTGAGCAGTTCCGGCATAGGCACCTATATGCATATGAGTGCAGATGTTACGAAAATTGACCATATTGGCCCTATCTGCGCAAGATGTCTGCCGAACGGAATTTCCATGTCCAACGACACAACAGCCCTTCAACTCGTGCTCAGCGGCGATCCTGCGCTGTTCGCCATCGTGCGGCTGTCGCTCTATGTGAGCCTGTCTGCGGTGGTGCTGGCCGCGCTGATCGGCATTCCCCTGGGCGCCTGGATTGCGCTGACGAAATTCCCCGGGCGCCAGGGCCTCATCGTCCTGCTTAACGCCCTGATGGGGCTGCCGCCGGTCGTCGTCGGCCTTGCGGTCTATCTGATGCTGTCGCGCTCCGGGCCGCTCGGCGCGTTCGGCCTGTTGTTCACGGCGGGCGCGATGATCATCGCGCAGACCGTGCTGGTCACCCCGATCATCGCTGCGCTGACGCGCCAGACCATCGAGGATCTCTGGATCGAATACCGCGACGAACTCACCGCGATGAATCTCGGTCCCGTTGGCCGTGTCACGGCGCTGATCTGGGACGCGCGCTTCAGCCTCGTCACCGCGCTGCTGGCCGGCTTCGGCCGTGCGGCGGCGGAGGTCGGCGCCATCATCATCGTCGGCGGCAATATCGAAGGCTTCACCCGCACGATGACGACGGCGATTGCGCTGGAAACGTCGAAGGGCGACTTGCCGCTCGCGGTCGGCCTCGGCCTCGTGCTGATCACGATCGTGATCGCCGTCAACGCGCTGGCCTGGACCGCCCGCCGCGCCGGCGAGCGATTGGCGGGATGACCATGCGCGCCCCTTCGAGCGAACTGCCGATTGAATTCAATGGCGTTACGGTGACGGCAGGTCCCGTCACGATCCTCGACAATATCTCGCTTACTTTGCTCTCGGGCCTGCCGACGGTGCTGATCGGGCCGAACGGCTCGGGCAAATCCACGCTGCTGCGCGTGGCGATGGGGCTGCTCACGCCTTCGCGCGGGCGCGTCACCTGGGGCGGCCTGGAACATGTCCCGCCGCTCAAACGCGCGATCGTGTTTCAACGCCCGGCGATGCTCCGCCGCAGCGTCGCCGCCAATATCCGCTTCGCGCTGCGCGCCGCCGGCATCCCGCGCGTGGAGCATGCGCGCCGTACCAGCGAACTGCTCGAACTGGTCGGTCTCGGCCAACTGGCCGACCGCGCCGCGCGAAGGCTATCCGGCGGCGAACAGCAGCGGCTGGCGCTGGCGCGGGCGCTCGCGCGCGATCCCGCGGTGCTGTTCCTGGACGAGCCGACCGCGAGCCTCGATCCGGTAGCCACCAAGGCGGTGGAGGACATCATCCGCGCGGTCAGCGAGCGAAACATCAAGGTCGTGATGGCGACCCACGATCTCGGCGAAGGGCGCCGGCTCGCCGGCGACATCGTCATGCTTCACCGCGGTCGTATCGTGGAAACCGGCGCCGCCGCGTCGTTCTTCGATCGGCCGCAAACCGCCGAGGCCAGGACGTTCCTCGCGGGCGAACTATTAGTTTGATGGGAGAAAACCAATGAACATGCTCACGCGCCGTTTGATAATGGCGGTGACCGCCAGCTTCGTATTCGCAGGCCACGCCGTCGCACAGGACAAATCGATCGTGGTGGCCTCGACCACCTCGACGCAGGATTCCGGCCTGTTCGGCCACATCCTGCCGATGTTCAAGGCCAAGACCGGCATCGACGTGAAGGTGGTGGCGCAGGGCACCGGACAAGCGCTCGATACCGCGCGCCGCGGCGATGCCGACGTCGTGTTCGTCCACGCCAAACCTGCGGAAGAGAAATTTCTCGCCGAAGGTTTTGGCGTCAAGCGTTACCCCGTGATGTACAATGACTTCATCCTGATCGGCCCGAAGGGCGATCCGGCCGGCATCAAGGGCTCAAAGGACATCGTTGCAGCGCTTGGCGCGATCAAGGCCAAGGGCGCCGACTTCATTTCCCGCGGCGACAAGTCCGGCACCCATCAGGCCGAGCTCAACCTCTGGAAGGTCGCCGGCGTCGACATCGCCAAGGACAAGGGCCCCTGGTACAAGGAGATCGGGCAGGGCATGGGCGCGGCGCTCAACACCGCATCCGCCTCCAACGCCTATGTGCTCGCCGATCGCGGTACCTGGCTGTCGTTCAAGAACCGCGGCGATCTCGCCATCGTAATCGAAGGTGACAAGCGGCTGTTCAACCAGTATGGCGTCATGCTGGTAAACCCGGAAAAACATCCGAGCGTCAAGAAGGATCTTGGCCAGCAGTTGATCGACTGGCTGGTGTCGTCGGAGGGCCAGAAGGCGATCGCCGACTACAAGATCAACGGCGAGCAGTTGTTCCATCCCAACGCCAGCGATTCCGGCGCGTGATGCGGGCGCGGCTTTCGGTTACCCTTGCGGCCCTCGCGATCATGACGGCGCCCGCGATGGAGGAAACAATCTTGCTTCACGCCGCCGGCAGCTTCTCTGTTAAAACAGGCCGTCAGCGCAAGGTGAGGGCTCAGTGATGGCGTCTCAAGCTTCGGGCGAGATCAAACCGCGCAAGGTGCTGCTTTTCAGCGGCCACATGATCGATAGCCCGACCCGTGAGGAGCCCCGGTTCCCGGCAGACAAGGAGCCGGTCGCCGCCAAAGCGATCGGAGATCTGCTCGATCAGATCGCCGTGGAGCGCGGCGATCTGGCGATTTGCGGAGGCGCGTGTGGCGGGGATCTGCTGTTCGCCGAGGCAGCGCTGGCCCGGCAATTGAGCCTTGCGATCTATCTTCCGTTTGAGGAGGACAAGTTTCTTGCGAAATCCGTCGACTTTGCCGATGCGGACTGGCGTTCGCGCTATTTTACAGCGAAGTCACAGGCTGTATTGCACATCGCGCCCGAAGAGCTTGGCCCGCTCAAGGCTGACGAAAATCCCTACGAACGCAACAATTTGTGGATGCTGCAGGTGGCCACGGGGTACGGCGCCGAAAAGGTCGATTTTCTCTGCCTGTGGAACGGAGCAGGCGGCGACGGCCCGGGCGGAACCCAGCACCTGATGCAGGAGGTGCAACAAAAGGGTGGCCGGACCCATTGGCTGGACACGCGGCAGCTGTGGTCGTGAGACGGCCGTTGTGCCTGCTTAGTCCTTCGACACGAATCGTCGGAATGGCGTCATGTCCACGAACTTCGCGGCATACGCCCGTCCTACGGATTGCATCTCCTTGATGTACTCGATCTGATCCAGCGCCTGGACGTGATCCGGATCGATCTTGTTCAGCCCCAAAGCGTCGAGGCCGCCTCGGCTGACATCGGGGTTGTAGCGGGCATACAGGAATTGGCGGCCGCAATCTTCGTCGAGCGGAACGACGCCGCCCTTGAGCGGGTCGCCCTGCCGCGGAATCATGTCGCCGATCTCGCGGTCGATCGGCTCGCCGAACACGCAGCGGCCGATAGCGCGGCAATTGATATCCTGGTCGATCGCAGCGCCGCCCATCAGCACGCCGGGAAGGTGCGCGACGTTGGCCGGGATCAATTGTCCGCGCGCGTTGAGGTCACGGCTGACCGCTGCCGCCGCTCCCGTGCCGACCGAAATCAGCATCATGCGGTCCTCCCCGGTGGGCCAGTTCAGCCGGTACTGCGGCAGCGTCGCCATCCGGAACAGCAGGAAGGCCGGGTTATTGTAAGGTGTGACGCCGCCATCGACGAAGAAGAAGGTTTTTGCAGGGTCGTCTTTATCCCACTCGACTATTTCAGGCGGGAAATAAACGGGTGCGGCGGTGCTCGCCCGCACCAGCTGCCACAGCGGAATTTGCAGATTGCTGTCCGGGCGGTCGCGATCGTTGTACCGGGCGAGGGGATTGCTAGAGACGGGCCACGGCGAATCCGTCGTTGCATTTCGCGTGACGACCAACAGCAGCGAACGCAGGTCTTTGGCTCCAAGCGTGCGCTCCCCGAACACGTCGTTCAGTTTCTCGCGCAGCGGATCGGCCTGATAGAAGCTGCGCAGCCGGCCGATCAGGGATGTCTTTTCGAACATCAGCGGTCCCGCCTCGATGTAGAAATCGATCAGTTCCTGAACTGACTTTCCCATCGCGAGGCCGGCCGCGATGATGGCGCCGGTGCTGGTGCCGCCGATATAGTCGAAGAAGTCTCCGAGACGGAATGACGCGCCCTTGCCGGTGGCCGTCGCCAGATCCTGCTCAATCTTGCGCAGGATTTCGAGCGACATCACGCCGCGGATTCCGCCGCCATCGAGCGCCAGCAGCCTGCGCGGTTTTGCGGTCGAAGATTCTGCTTGCCCGTTGAGATCAGCCATTTGTCGCCCCGATTTGCTGTCGTGTTTCGAACCCGTCAAGGCGGCAATAGCTCGCCCAGCTTCTTCAACTGGTCGTTCAGGCTGGACCCCATCCAATTCACGGCGTCGCCATTGCGGCCGGCCTTGATCAGGCGCTGGCGTTCCTTCTCGACAATCTCGGTCTTCAGACTTCCCGCCTCGTCTCTGCGGCCCAACCCGAACAAGGCCTCAACCTTCGTCCCCCCGATCCAGAACAACTCGTCGGCGCTGGCGCCGGGTGCGTCATGCTTCGATCCGGGTTCGGCCGCCGCGGCTGCGGCTTGCAACAGACGGTCGCAGATTTTCAGGACGTCCTTGCGGACCCGTCGCGCGAGAAGCCGATCCACCAAAGCCTCATCGCCCTCGCTGCGGGACGCGCGAACGTCGAGCACGAATGCGTAGTTGATGCCGTTATAATAATCGGTTTTGATGTAGTAGCCTCTCGCATAAGCCCGCACCGCATCATCGAGATCCTCAGGATTTTCCGTCTCATCCCACAGCCGTTTGTGGATGGCGCCCCACAGTCCCACCGTCTCGGCATCGCTCGACGTTTGTGGCGCAAGCGCGTTCAGAATGTTCTTTGCATTGATAAGCGATGTCTTCTTGTCCGGCTGTTGGAACTTGTAGGTCGCGAGCGCCAGTTGCTGGAGGATGTAGGGGTCGTCAGGCTGCATCGCCTTCAGTCGCTTCAGAAGGGCCAGAGGTAGAGCCCAATCGTCAGCCTCCTTGACCTCGTCTTTCGCGGCGCGAAAGCTTACGAGCAGTTCGGCGAAGCTCTTCTGCTCCCGATCCGTGGGCTCAGAGGAGGGCGCGGGCGGCCCCGCGGCGACCATCGCCGGCGCCTTGGGAAGGCTGGCAGGCTGAAGCGAGGGGATGAACAGAAAGACCGGGCTGTCGGGCTCGGGACTGTCCATCAGCACCGTGATCTTTTTTTTCAGTTCTTCCCTGACGCGCATCACCTCCTTGAACCCAATCTCCTTTCCGAGGTGTTCGTATTTCAGGATGCTGAGATGATTGAGGTCGAACGGGAAGCTGAAGTTCTTCTCCGCCAGCACGATCGTCCGCTGTGGGCGGAGCGCGTGACGAACGCCGAGCTCATACACCGCGTTGACGTTGGCCGTGGACAGGTCCGCAATGACCAGATCTGCCGAAAGCAGATTGTCGTACATCGGCTTGTCGATGACGGTGGAATGGATGATCTCGTCCGCGCGAACGCAGGTGTGGCCGGCCTCTTCCACCACCGGCTTGATGATGTCTTCGTAGGTCCTGTTCAGGTTCAGAACACGCTGCGGGTTCGACTGGAAGTCGGTCTTCTCGCCAAAGCCCATAATGACAAAACAGCTACCCATAATATCCTCCGGCCGGCTGGTAAGCGGCACCGCTGGAGTCGTCGGCAATCAATGGTTGCTTATGAAATGATGCACAAGTCTGAACCAGAACGAGTGTGATTGCAAGCTGGAAGCTTCGCGGGTGGATGTGCTGCCGAAGTCAACGCGAACTTCGCGATGGTCAATTGTTCAGAAGAACTGCGTTCAGTTTCATGAACATTCGTTCAGGCGATCTTGGGCTTTATGTCGCACGCCGGAACGTCACGTGCGCCGGCCGGTTAGCCTTCACTCGTTCTACTGGAGTTCGACGATGAAGAAGCTAGCTATCGTGTTTGCCGTTGGTGCCGCCGCCCTGATGGGAGGTTCCGCGGCCTACGCCGCCGACAATGCGGTGAAGTCGAGATCTTCGGCGGATGCCTCCCGGACTGCCACGCAGTCCTCGACCGACATCAGCGCGCAATATCGCTATCGCCACTGGCATGGCCATCACCATCACCACTGGCGCCACCGTCATTACCGGCCGTACTATGGGAGCTACAACTACTATGCCCCGCGCCCTTACGGCTATTACGGTCCCCGCTACTACGGCGGCGGCCCCGGCGTAACCTTCAGCTTCGGCACCGGCGGCTACCGCTGGTAGGAGAGGTTGCAAGAAACGAAAAGCCCGCGAGCGCCGCGGGCTTTTTGTATGCTCGATGGATGACGCCGCGCCATTGATCGATATGGTACCGGCGGCTGGATCGGTGTACGCATGAGATTGGCGCCGTGGCGTCGATCCCCTCCGTTGAAAGCAACCAAAATGAGCGAGCGACTTGAAACGCTGAAGAAAGCCCGTGAGCGCATGATCGAGGACAGGGACATGCATGCGAAGGTACTGGCCGCTCCCTTCGACCGCGACAAAGCCGAACGGGCCCGCAACAAGTTCATCGAGATTCAGGTGCTGATCGACGCCCTGGACCGCGCGATTGGCGGGGAGGGGGCAGGCTCGCCAACATAATGGCGGCGGTGACAGCGCACTTCATTCGCAGGCGAGCCCGCGAAGGCCTGACGTGTCAATTGAGTGCACCGCCGCCGTAATTTCCATCAGCCGGCTGGCGCCGCGTCACCTTGTCTCGGTTGGATTTGGCAAAAATCGACTTGGTATGAAGGGATGGCCCGTATCCTGCTTTGACAGGTTCGCGCTGACCTGATCCATTTCCATCATCGAGAGTGACCAGGCATTTACCACCAGTGAGAGAGCCGGCCCATGAAAGAGCGGGAACTTCGAGACCTGATTGCAGACGTCAAGACCGGCCGGTTGTCGCGGCGGGCCTTTGTCCAGCGAATGATTGCCGTGGGCCTTTCGGCGCCGATGGCCGGGATGATGCTGAGCCAGTCCGGAGTCGCGATGGCTGCGACCGCGCTTCCCTACAAGCCGACCAAGGCCGGCGGCGGCGGCGTGCTGAAACTGATGTACTGGCAGGCCATCACCCTGCTCAATCCCCATTTCGCCGTCGGCACCAAGGATCAGGAAGGCTGCCGGATCTTTTACGAGCCGCTGGCGGGATGGGATGGCGACGGCAATCTGGTTCCGATCCTCGCCGCCGAAATCCCGAGCAAGGAGAATGACGGCTTGGCCGAGGACGGTCGCTCGGTGGTCTGGAAGCTGAAACGCGGCGTCAAATGGCATGACGGCATGCCGTTCACGGCCGACGATGTCGTTTTCAATTGGGAATATGCCAGAACGCCGGAAAGCGCGGCGGTCTCGATCGCCAGCTACAAGGACGTCACGGTCGAGACGATCGACGACTTCACCGTCCGCCTTATTTTTGCCAAGCCGACGCCGTTCTGGGCCGATGCCTTTGTCGGCAACTACGGCGCGATCATCCCAAAACATCTGTTCAAGGATTACGTCGGCGCCAAGTCGCGCGAGGCACCGCACAATCTGAAGCCGGTCGGCACCGGCCCTTATCTGTTCGTTGATTTCAAGCCGGGCGACATGCTCCGCGCAAAAATCAATCCCACCTATCACGTCGCCAACCGGCCGCACTTCGATGAGGTGGAGGTCAAAGGCGGCGGCGACGCCGTGTCGGCGGCGCGCGCGGTGCTGCAGACCGGAGAGTACGACTATGCCTGGAACATGCTGGTCGAAGAGGAGATCCTGCAGAAGCTGGAAGCCGCCGGAAAGGGCAGGGTCAACATCACGGTGTCAGGCAATGTCGAATTCATACAGCTCAACTCGACCGATCCCGCGGTCGAGGTCGATGGCGAGCGCGCCAGCATAAAGACCAGGCATCCGCTGTTCAGCGACCCGGCCGTGCGCCAGGCCATCCATCTCCTGATCGATCGCGTGTCGATCGAGAAATTCATCTATGGCCGCACGGCGCGGGCCACTGCGAACTTCCTCAACAACCCGGAACGGTTCCGGTCGAAAAACACCAAGTTCGAATTCAACATCGAGAAGGCCAACCAGATCCTCGAGGCCGCCGGTTGGAAAAAGGGCGGCGACGGCATTCGCGCCAAGGACGGCAAGGCGCTGAAGTTTGTATTCCAGACCTCGATCAATGCGCCCAGGCAGAAGACCCAGGCCATCATCAAGCAGGCGTGCCAGAAGGCGGGCATCGACGTCGAGCTGAAGTCGGTGGTGGGATCGGTGTTCTTCTCCTCCGACACCGCCAATCCCGATACCTACCCGCATTTCTATTGCGACGCGCAGATGTACAACACGACAATGCCGCAGGCCGATCCGCAGCTCTTCATGAACCAGTATGTGTCGTGGCAGGTGGCGAACAAGGAAAACAAGTGGCAGGGGCGCAATGTCTCGCGTTGGCAAAGCAAGGAATACGACGAGATCTACAAGCAGGCCGAGCAGGAGCTCGACGCCGTGAAGCGCGCGGCGCTGTTTATCAAGCTCAACGACCTCGTCGTGACAGACAACTACATCCAGCCCATCGTCTCGCGGACCCGGGTCGCGGCGCTCGGCAACAAGCTGACCGCGCATATCTCGGGCTGGGACAACGATCTGTGGCAGCTCGCGAGCTGGTACCGGGAGGCGTGAGAGCGGGGTTTCCCGCGACAAGGAAGCCCGCGAGCGACGCGGGCTTCTTTCGTTTGGCGACGGATCGATGGCAACGGTTACAATTCCCGCGCCCTCGATGACTTCGTGCGGCCGGCGGTGGAAGAAGCCGACGCGAGACGCACGGCGGCTTGTTTCCCCCGTTTGCGCGACGGTCCTTTTGCGGCCAGCAGGACAGCTCGCGCATTGGTCTTTCGGAGGGTTGCGCCGGCATGCCGAGCCGCCGAAACTGCCGCAACGCGCAGCTTGCTGGCGGCCGCGTTCTTTTTGTCCTCGGCGTCGTCGGCCTCCGCCTTGCGCAACAGCGCGCTGGCGGAAGGCGTCAGGTCGACATTCACGGCGGCGATCTGGTCTTGCCGCGACAGGCCGCCGACGCCCTCGCACGGCGCTTTCTGCGGCAGATCGGTCGGCATGTGGACGGTATTCTCTTCGTCGGTCCACGCTTCGGCCTTGTGGCCGGTGATGATCTTGACGTAAGCGCGCGTTTCCTTTGGGAGTGTGCTGCGGCGTGAGAGCCACTTCTCAATCCGGCCGCCGCCCGCATTGTAGGCAGCCGCCGCAAGCCCGAGATTTCCGAACTGGTTATGAAGCTTGCGAAGAAATCTTGCCGCCACAGGGATCGCCTGCAGCGGATCGAACGGGTCTCTCAAGCCCATTTCGACGGCCGTTTGCGGCATGAATTGCGCAATGCCCCGCGCGCCTGCCGAGCTAACCTCCTCGGCGCGAAACCTGCTTTCCTGCCAGAGCAGGCGCGCGAAGAATCCGATCGGGATATCGTTTTCCTCCGCGGCGACCTTGACCGCTTCGCAGATCGGATTCGGTGGCGCGGACTCGTCGTAGAACGATGCGGCTGCATGAGCGGCGGCATCCGCTGCTACAGCTTTCTCGTATGGCGCAGCGACGACGTTTGTTGAGTCCAACGCCTGCGAATACTCGACCGACGCGGCCGAAATTCCAGCGTGGGAATTCGGTGTCGTGGCCGGTTCCGATTGCGCTTCGGCGACGACGAAAGACGGTTCCATCCAGACTGACCTGACGTCGGAACTTTCAAAATCCACTGCGATCACGAACACAGCAATCACGGCGGCGAAAAGATATCGCATCAAACTTCCATCCATGGGTGTGAAGGCCGGCCGGATAGAAGTCGGATGTGGACATTTCGCGGATGAACTGCGGCAGCGCTGTGTTTTCTGACCCGTAGTACTACCGAACAGGGTTCCCGCGTGCCGAGTTCAATGCAGAGTCAGTACGCGCGACAACGCGGCTTCGCGCTGCCGAATTGAATTTGACGCTGACGGACGCGGTCAGGCGCCCAGCGTAAAAGCTTCGTGCACGGACGATTGCACTGAGATCACCAGGTCACGTCGCAACAGCAGGTTCAGCGGGCGGTTCAGCGCCTGCTGGAGACGCCGATGACCTCGACGAGGGAGCCGACCGATATGCCGGGCCGGCGCGCAATGACGTAGGGGATGCGATGGTGCGCTCGCGACAATCCCAGCGTGCCCAGATATTCATCCGCCGCCAGCGTCATCCCGCGCCAACTGAAATACATCAGCTCTAGCGCGCCATCCAATTCATGGATCTTCTTCAGCGAGACCCGGTACGTCTCGACCGAATGAGGTGCTCTTCGCATGGCGTGCCTGGATGGCTTGGACAGATCGAGGGCGGGCGTGAATTACGGAATTACGGTGACAGCCTGTCACAGAAATTATCGTGTCTCATTCCAGGGGGGCAGTCCAGTGCACCAAATGGGATGATCGCGTCTTTTGGTCATAGCGATGCGCGCTTGATTTACACCCGCATCGCAAGCAGGAATTTCATTCGCCTTCCCATGGCCGCAGCCGCGCGCCATGTCGAACGTAATGAACAATGACCTCGTCCGATCCGACCTCATATACGATCAGATAGCTGTGACCGGAAATCGTCGGAATTTCGGATTGCGGATTGCCGGGCCGAGATGCGGTTGCTCGGCGATCAGTGCCGTCGCCTGTTCGATCCGGGCGACGAATTGGGACGCTGCTCCCAAGCTCGTTTGATGGCAACCGCAAGGCATTGATTCTACCGTTGGCGGCCGTCCGAGACGATTGCCCGCCCAATGCCTTGCATCACCAGATGACGGAAAATGGCGTTCGCCTCGGAAGGCGCCAGTTTCGACCGCTTCTCGAGGCACCATGTCAGTGTTGTCAGAAACGTTCCCACGACGAATTGCAGCATGAGTTCGCGCGGCACCGCGCCATCGTCGCCGAGCGTCGGCAATTCCTCCTTCACCAGTTCGGAAAGGACGCGGCGGATTTCGTTGACGGCGATGATGCTGCCCTGTCCTCCCAACATGGCGCGATAAGCATCCCGGTAGGCGCAAGCATGCTCGAACATCGCGAGGCTGAATGTCAGGGGCTGATCCCGCTCGCCGCCATGCCGCGGAGCTTGTCGTGCGGCTTTCAACTCGCTGCGAAGCCGCTCGAAGCCGCCGCGGAGCAGAGCGTCCTTACTGCGGTAGTGGGCGTAGAAAGTTGCGCGGCCAATATTCGCCTCGTCGATGATCTCCTGCACGGTTAGGGCATCAAAGCCCTTGCGCATGATCAGTCGGATCAGTGCCTCGTGAAGCGCTCGCCGCGTGCGCGCGACGCGCCGGTCGATCTCTTCCATTCCTCACCTTTTTTCCGGACTCGTGCCGTCGATCGTTCGGTAACGAACGGCAGGCCACGGGCTGTCTGTTGTTCCGAACACGATGTTCACTATCATACGCCGGGTTCGGTTGTGGCACAGCAGCAAATGCTCCGGGAGGTCACCATGCTCGATATCGTCGCAGCGATTTTTGCCACCGCCTATTGCGCGGCTCAGGCAGGTCTGTTGATTGGCCCTGCGTTCCTTCGCGGAGCAACCAAGATTGCCCTTTTTGCTGCGACCGCGGTGTGGCTCGCAGTTGTCGTCGCAGTCTATGGGCTGGGGGTCCTCTCGCCCGGGACACTTGGCCCGTTTCCGGTCAACCTCGTGCCATTCACCCTTTTTCTTGCGATCCTGTTTGGAGCCTGGGTGCTGATCCCGCAGGCGCGCGATGCATTGCTGTCTGTTCCAATGCCAGCTCTGGTGGCGGTGCATGCCGGCCGTGTCGCCGGCGTGTTCTTCTTGCTTCTCTATTTCGACGGGCGACTGTCGGCACCGTTCGCGCCGGTCGCCGCTATTGGCGATATCATTACGGGCGCGGTAGCGCTCTTGCTCGTGCCGTTGCTGGTACTTGGGGTCAAAATGCCAAAGCTATGGCTCGGGGCTTGGAACGCGTTCGGACTGCTCGATCTGCTGACCGCACTCACTCTTGCGATGTTGTCGGTCCCGGGCACGGCATTCCGCGTGTTCACGGAAGGGCCGGGCACGCTCGTCATGGGGACGCTGCCCTGGATCTTCGTGCCCGCGATGCTGGTTCCAGTCGATCTGCTGGTCCACGTTGTGATCATGACCAAGCTCAGATCTGCCCCTCGTGTGCTCGGGGCGATGGCGATGGCTGGTTGAACGCGAGGGACCTCAATGACCGAAATAGCGACGAAACCTCACTCGCTTTCCCATGGCCGACGCCGCGCGCCGTGGCGAACGAAGTGAACGATGACCTCGTTCGATTCGACTTCGTAGACGATCAAGTAGTTACGGGAAATCGACGGAATTTCGGATTGCGGGTTGCTGCGCCCAAATTTCGGTTGCGCGGCGATTTCGGCTGTCGCCGCATTCGATGCGGGCGACAAGTTGAGCGCCGCTGCCCCGCTGTCCTTCGCGATGTACGCAAAAATCTCAGAGATCGGCGAGCGCGCCGCGTCCGTGCCGGAGCTTCATGCGTTGCGGTAGCGGCTGAAAACTGCCTCAACCTGTTCGTCGCTCACCAGATCGCACCGGGCGGCGCGTTCTTCAATTATTCGCCATTCCTCTTCGGAAATGTCATCGGCATCCAAAGCAGCGAAGGCTCGTCCGTCTTCGCTCTCGCGTTGCTCGAGCTTCGCCGGACACGCTCCGACGTGGCTGCGCCACGCGAAGCCCGCGAGGGCGAAGCGTGGTGCCCCTGGCCGGAATCGAACCAGCACTCCTTGCGGAACTCGATTTTGAGTCGAGCGCGTCTACCAGTTCCGCCACAGGGGCCTTCGGTCGCGGGCCGGAGGGCCGGTGCGGCGAAGCGGGCGGAATATAGCGGGCGGCCTGCGCGGGTCAACCCGCGCGGATGTGATTGTGGCGTCTCTCGACACCCGGGCGGCGAGGGGATACGACGCTGTTGCCTGTTTGAGCATGGATTGTGCTCCGGAGAACGTCCGTGACATCAGATGCAGCCGCCCATTCGTCGCCTGCGCGCCTGTCCGCCGATCCGGCGCTGGTCGCGGCGCTGGCGATTGCGTTCATTGCGGCGGATGCGCTGGCGGGCGCGTGGTTCTTCCAGCTGGTCCTGGACATCCGCCCCTGTCCGCTCTGCCTCGAGCAGCGCTACGCCTATTATCTGGCGGTCCCGCTCGGCCTTGTGGTGGCGTTTGGGGCCTATCGGGGGGCGCCGAGGCCGGTGCTGCTGGCGGGCCTCGCCATTCTTGCGCTCGCAGCCCTCGCCAATGCCGGGCTCGGCGCCTACCACGCCGGCGTCGAGTGGCAATTCTGGCAGGGCCCGACCGATTGCTCCGGCCCCATCGCCGATCTTGGCAGTGCCGGCACGCTGCTGCAGCGGCTCGACACCGTCAAAGTGATCCGCTGCGACGAGGTGCAGTGGCGCTTCCTCGGCCTCTCGCTCGCCGGCTACAACGTGCTGATCTCGCTGTTGATGGCTGCGATCGCCGCGTGGGGCATGGTGTCGGCGAAGCGGGCGTAGCTTCGTAGATTCCATGGGGCGGTGAGCGTGGCCTTTCCGGTAGGTTTGGGTTTCCACACTCGAACCATCGGAGAGTCAGATGCAAGCATCGACCGTAGACACGCCCACCGTCGACCATTGTGGCACAATTTTCGTTGCAATCGAACTGAGTCAGAAGAGCTGGCTGGTGACGCTGCACAGCCCGGACAAAGGCAAGATGTCCCGCCATAAGTTGGAGGGAGGAGATCATGCCGAGTTGCTGGCACTGATCGGTCGGGAGCGCGACCGGGCGGCTCGGGCGCTGGGAGCCATTCCGGCGGTGGTGAGCTGCTACGAGGCCGGCTACGACGGGTTCTGGCTGCACCGGCTTCTGATGGCGGCCGGGATCACGAACTACGTGTTTGACCCTGCGAGCATTGCGGTGGATCAGCGGGCGCGTCGGGTGAAGACCGACCGGATCGACGGCGAGAAGATGCTGCGGACGCTGATGGCGTATCTGCGCGGTGAGCCGCAGGTGGTACGGATCGTGCGGGTACCTGCGCCGGAGCAAGAGGACGCCCGCCGCGCCAGCCGCGAACGCGGCCGGCTGATCAAGGAACAGACCGCGCACACCAGCCGGATCAAGGCGCTGCTGCGGCTGTTGGGCATGGCGGTCGGGAACCCGCGCCGGCGCGACTGGCTGAACTGGCTGGCGACGCAGCGGGATTGGCAGGGCCAGGCGGTGCCGCCACGGATGCTGGCGGAGATCAAGTACGAGCACGCGCGGCTGATGCTGGTACGCGAACAGCTCGAGCGGCTCGCACAGGCACAGGCTCAAGCGGATCCGGCACCTGCGGCGGCGCAGATGGCGGAGCGCAGCGAACTGTTGCTCCGGCTCAAATGCCTCGGCCCGGCGTTCGCGACGACGCTGGCCAGCGAGGTGTTCTACAAGGACTTCCGCAACCGGCGTGAGGTCGCGAGCTATTTCGGGCTGACGCCCAGTCCGTGGCAGAGCGGCGGGATCGACCGCGACCAGGGCATCAGCAAGGCGGGCAACCCGCGCGCCCGCTGCGCCGCGATCGAACTTTCCTGGCTGTGGCTGCGGCATCAGCCGGAGAGTGCGCTCACCCGATGGTTCCGCAGCCGCACCCACAACAACGCCAGCAAGCGCAACAAGCGCATCGCCATCGTGGCCTTGGCGCGCAAGCTGATGGTGGCGCTCTGGCGCTATCTCACAACCGGCCTGGTCCCCGAAGGAGCCCTGCTCAAGGCCACAAAGCCGTAACCGTTTCAAGCAACGCGTCAGCGTCGCGGCACCAGCCGCGGTCAGCGCGGAATGGATGATGACCGTGCCACCCTTGGGCCAAATCAACAGGCCGCTTCGTAGATGGGTCTCATCCTCGTGGCTTCCTCGCCGCAAGCATGCGGAATGTGGGTACCGGGCTGTAACCGCCCGACCGGATATGAGGTGATGCAGTGAGCTGCTGCATAAATCGCCGGAAGCCAGTTCCTGAGCGCACCGACCGCGGCGGCACGCTGCGCTACGCATGGCTCCGCGCGCCGCCGCTCCGCCGAATGCAAAAAATCACATCCAAGCCCCGGTTGGGATGCTTGACTCAAAAGGCCTCATATGAGGGTGGGCAAAGGCGCACTTGCGCCGTGCCCACCATCAAGCATTCTGCTCGTGATGGTGGGCACGCTGTCGCTTTGCCCACCCTCTACGACTTCACTTGTCGGGCAAATCACCAAAAGTCTGTCCAGCCCTTCGCGTAAAAATATTCTGCTTTCGTTCTCGCGCAAATCAGCGGCATAACTCCGTCCGTCTCACCCATAGAGGGGCGCTCGCGATCGTCACGGACGTGCGGTGAGATGCGATGGACGCAAAGCGCGAGCGGGCGCGAAGCGTACGGCGAAGTCGTGTGGTTCGGGCGCCGCGGTGCTGGCGCTAAGTTTCACGGTTCTCCCGTGGAGCGACGGTGGCAAAAGAGCCGTTCACCGGGGAGAGCACGAAGTAAGCCGTAAAGCCATTGCGCAGGGAAGGCCGGAATGCTCCAGCTGCCCTGTATGCTCGTGTGCCGCCTTTTGCCGTGTGCATTGGCACGCGAGACCGCGGGTGCAGCAAGCACCCGGTCTTCCCTGCGCCCTCTGAACAAGAGGGCGGGAAGTTGATAGCAAGCCTCGGGCGCAATGCGCCGCGAGATCGTGAAACTACATCCACGTTATTGCGAGCGGAGCGAAGCAATCCATTGTCACCTCGTGCGCGGAAAGACGGGATTGCTTCGCTGCGCTCGCAATGACGGCCACCCTAATCGTCCACATCCTCCTGCGGACGGCCGAACAGATGCACGATGCCGGGCGTCGTGATCGAGACGAACACGAAGCGCGACAGATGATGGGCGCCGACGAAAATCGGATCGATATGCAGCGTGAGCGCCAGCGCCAGCATGGCGTCCATCGCGCCCGGCGCGAACGCCACCACAACGTCGGCGAAGCGCACATGGGTGGAGAGCACGATCACCGTGACGAAGATGGCCGATATGGCGATGGCGACCGCAAACGAGCCCAGCCCGGCATTGATGTGGCTGACGAGCGTCGACTTGCTGATCCGCGAAAACCGCGTGCCGATCACAGCGCCGATGCCGACCAGCGCGACGCTGCGCATCCATGGCGGCAGGCCGCCCTCGATCAAGTCAGTGCCGTGCAGTACGGCGGAGGCGATCATCGCGCCGAACATCCAGCTCGCCGGAAATTTGGCCAGCCGCAGCAGCAGCGCGACGGCTATGGCAGCGGCCGCCAGCACGGCGAGTTCGAGCGGCGAGGCGATCAGGCTGGCGATTTCCGCCGGCGCCGTCGGCGCAATCCCGGTAAACGCCAGCAGCAGCGGCAGCGCGGCGGTCAGGATGATCACGCGCATGGTCTGCACCACCGCGATCGCGGCGACATCGGCGCCCTTCTCGGCGGCCAGTATCGTGATCTGCGACAGCGCGCCGGGGCTGCCGGCCAGAAATGCCGAGGTCTGGTCCCAGCCGTGCATGCGCTGCAGATAGAAGCTCGAGCCGAAGGTCGAGCAGAATGTCGCCAGCGCCAGCAGGCCGATGGTCAAGGGATAGGCACTCATGTGCTGGATCAGTTGCCGCGATACCAGCGAGCCCAGCGTGATGCCGAGCAGCACCAGCACGGTCTGCGTCAGGATCGGCGGCATGGTAACCGGCCGCCCGGCGAGAGCGGCGATGCCGACGGCGACCATCGCGCCGGAAATCAGCCCGCCCGGCAGGTTGAGCCACAGAAACAGCAGGCCGCCGCCGGCGCCGATGACGAGCGTCTCGAGCGTGCCGAGAATTTTGGCACGGTCGGCAACAGCGGAGGACATCGAGGCGGGGATCAGGCTCACGCCGCCTTATGGCAAATCCGCATGCGAGGGACAAATGCGCCACGCGATTGCAGCAATGCGCAGGCGGCGCCGGCGATGGCCTGCCGGCGTCATAAAAATGCTGATGGTCCCGATACGGCCCTCGCGCAGGAGGGCGGGGCGGTTACTTCGCCTTTTCGGCGGCGGCCTTCTTGCACGCGGAGCGGAATTTCTTGCGTTCCTTACCGTGAAGCCCCTTGGCATCGGCTTCCTTCGAACATTCCAGCGAGGCGGCGGTGCGCGGTTTCTCGGCCTTCTTTTCCGCCGGCGCCTTGGTTTCGGTCTTGGTCGTTTCAGTCTTGGCCGGCTCAGTCTTGGACGGCTCGGTCTTGGCCGGCGCCGTGGTTTGCGCGAAGGCGGAGCCCATGAGCAGAAGGGAAACGGCGGTTGCGGTGGCGAGGGAGGATATTTTCGTCATGGGGCACCTCGGATTGAAACAAGGACGCAACCGTTGCGTTGCCATGCTGAACCACAGGTGAATGGAGTTGAACTGGCTGACACAAAATTTTTTACCGGAGGGTCGCTCTACGCGTTGTCGCAAGCTGTGGTTGCGCTAGGATGGCAGGCGCAGATGACTTCCCCAAGGAGACCAGGATGACTATTCAAGCAAAAATACTGGGCGCGATTGCGATGTCGGGTTTGGCTGCGTTTGCGATGACGTCGCAGGCGAACGCTCTGACCGCGCAGGAATGCAGCGCCAAATACCAGGCTGCCAAAACCGCCGGCACGCTCGGCGGCCAGAAGTGGAACGACTTCCGGAAAGCCCAATGCGGTGCCGATGCAACGGCCGCGCCAACGACCGCCGCTCCCACCGCTGCGGCTCCGGCCCCTACCGCGGAGCCGAAGGAAGCCGCCAAGAAAGCATCCAGGAAGGAAGCCAAGGAAGCCGCGGCGCCGGCGGCACCGGCAGGCCCGGCGGTCTTTCCGAGCGCCGTGGATCCGAAATATTCCAAGGAGACTGCCGGCAAGGCGCGCATGCACACCTGCGTGGATCAGTACAATGCCAACAAGGCCACCAACGGCAATGGCGGCCTGAAGTGGATCCAGAAGGGCGGCGGCTATTACAGCGAATGCTCCAAGAAGCTGAAGGGCGCGGCCTAAGCAGCAACCCACAAGGGCGCGGCCGGATGTTTCGGCCGCGCCTACACCCCGCGGAGCAATGTTTCGGCCGACTTCGCCACCAGTTGCGCGCGCTTGCGCGGGCCGCGTTCGAGAAACAGCAGGCTCTGGCCGAACACGAAACAATAGAACAGGAACGCCTGCGCGTCGGCGTCCTCAGCCGCCAGCCCCCTGGCGCGGTAGAGATGCCCGACATTCTTCAACCGCGCGGCGTCGACGCGGGCCACCGCGTTGGCGGCAAGCTCGTCGGAGCGGGCCCATTGCCGGATCGCGAGCTCAACCGCCATGCCTTCGGTATTCATCCGTTCGGAGTAAAGCGCGATCAGCGCCTTCAGCCGCTCGCGTGCGGTGGCGCCATCGAGGCTGGTGTGCTTTTCGATCGCGGCAATCCGCCCCTCGCTCCAGTGCTGCAGCATGGCTTCGAGCAAGGCCGCCCGGTCGCGGAAGCGGCGGTAGAAGCCGCCCTTGGTGACACCGAGGTGTTTTGCCAGCACCTCCACCCGCACCCCCTCGACGCCGGTCCGGGCGATTTCCTCAAAGCCGGCCTCGATCCAGCTCTCGCTGCGCACCTCGCCGGTTCGCGCCTCCGCCTTGGCGTCGCTTTTGGGATCGCTCATGGTCCGGCCTCACCGATTCTTGATACGGTACCGTATTGCTAACCCGGGCGGGGTCTGATACGCCACCGTATCAAAATTAAAAAAGCGGGAGCGAACGATGGAGACGGACGCGACCTATTGCGGCACGGTCTATCCCTGGCAAGGCGATCATGTCGGGCACATGAACATCATGTGGTATGTCGGCAAATTCGACGAGGCGAACTGGAATCTGTTCGCAAGGCTGGGGCTGACGCCGTCCTACTTGCGCGAATCCGGCCGCGGCATGGCCGCCGTGCAGCAGACCGTCACCTACAAGCGCGAGCTGCTGGCCGGCGATATCGTCGAAGTCAGGAGCCGGCTACTGGAAATCCGCGACAAGTCGGTCCGCTTCATGCACGAGATGCGCAACGCCGAAACCGGCGAGATCGCCGCGGTCTGCGAATTCGTCGGCGTCCACATGGACCGGCAGGCGCGGAAGTCGTCGCCGTTCGCGCCCGCGATCCGCGACGCCGCGATGAGGCATCTCGAGCCGGCGATGGCGTGAACCGCATGTCGCGCTTCCAGCCGAAGAACCCGGATTATCGCGCAATCGCGATCCATACGTTCAACCAGCAGCGCGCGATGCAGACGCTCGGCATTTCGATCGCGCGGCTGGAGCCGGGCGAGGTCGACCTCGCGATGGACTATTCAGCCGACCTCACCCAGCAGCACGGCTTCGTCCACGCCGGGATCATCACCGCAGGTCTCGACAATGCCTGCGGCATCGCTGCCTTCACGCTGATGCCGGCGGCAACGGGAATTCTCACCGTGGAATTCAAGACCAACCTGCTGGCGCCCGCGCGCGGCGAACGCTTCACCTTCCGTGCCACGGTGGTAAAACCCGGCCGCACGCTGACGGTGTGCGAGGCCCGCGCCTATGCAACGCATGACGGGGTCGAGACCTTGATCGCGACCATGAGCGGCACGCTGATGGCGCTGGCGGCCCGCGAGGATGCCCCGCAGGAAAGGGCGCACGCACCGACCTGACGCTGCTGCAGTGCATACTTATGCTATCGGCATAGCAGGACGTGAAAAATCCTTCTATGGTCCGGCAGTGCAACTGAGTCTTTCAACTTGATCATCACAGCCGCGCATGGCGTGCTGGGACTGGCGTCGGGGATGCTGGTCGGGTTCTCGCTCGGCCTGGTCGGCGGCGGCGGCTCGATCCTGGCGGTGCCGCTGATGGTCTATGTGGTCGGCGTGGCGGAGCCTCATGTCGCGATCGGCACCAGCGCGATCGCAGTGGCTGCGAACGCCGCGATCAACCTGTCCAACCATGCGCGCGGCGGCACCGTGATCTGGTCTTGCGCGCTGATCTTCGCCGCCGCCGGCATGGCCGGCGCCTTCGGCGGCTCGATCCTCGGCAAGATGGTCGACGGCCAGAAACTGCTGGCGCTGTTTGCGCTGGTGATGATCGTGATCGCGCTGTTGATGCTGAAGACGCGTTCGCGGATCGGCCTGCCTGACGTCAAGGTCTCGATGTCGAACATGCCGGCCATCGTCAGTCTTGGTCTGGCGACCGGGACGATATCGGGATTCTTCGGTATCGGCGGCGGCTTCCTGATCGTGCCGGCCCTGATGCTGGCCACCGGCATGCCGATCATGAACGCGGTCTCCTCGTCGCTGGTCGCTGTCACCGCGTTCGGCCTAACCACGGCCGCCAGCTATGCCTGGTCGGGCCTGGTTTCGTGGGCACTGGCGGGACTGTTCGTGGCGGGCGGCATCGCCGGTGGATTGGCCGGCACGCGTTCGGCACGGCACCTCGCCGAGCGCCGCGGCGCGCTCAATATCGTGTTCGCCGTGGTCATTATTGCGGTGGCGCTCTATATGCTGGCGCGTAACATATCCCCATCTCCGGCGTAGACAGGGGATGCAGCCCCTTCGCGAGACCCACATGAAGCGATCGAACAATCCGGCCGGGGCCAACCCGGGATGCACGCGGCGTAAGGCGCTCGGCCTGCTTGGCGGCGGTGCCGCGCTGCTCGGCGCCGGCGCGGCGTCGCGATCGGCGTTCGCGCAAGCCAGCGACGACGTCCTGACCGAGGCGCTGGTGCTGCGCGACCCTGATGTACCCTCCACCGGCAATCCCGACGGCGACATCAACATCGTCGAATGGTTCGACTACAACTGCCCGTATTGCCGCAAGATCGCGCCCGAGATCCAGCAGGTGGTGCAGGACGACGGCAAGGTTCGCCTGGTGCTGAAAGACTGGCCGATCCTCGGCGAGATCTCGAAATTCGGGGCGCGGATGGCGCTGGCGGCGAAGTATCAGGGCAAGTACATGGCCGCGCATGAGGCGATGATCGGCGTCAGCTCGAAACTGACCGAACCGCGCATCCGCGAATTGCTGGCCGGCGCCGGCGTCGACATGGATCGCCTCAACCGAGACGCCACGTCCAACGCCAAGGCGATCGACATCATCCTCGCCCGCAACCACGATCAGGCGGTGGCGTTCGGATTCAAGGGCACGCCATCCTTCATCGTCGGCAAGTTCCGCGTGCCGGGAATCCTGACCATGGCGCAATTCGAGATGGTGATTGCCGACGCGCGCAAGGCGAAGAAGGCCAACTAGCCATCAGAAAAAATGTCCAGAAAAAACGCCGTCGTGAATGACGACGGCGTGATTCCTATCGCTGCTATCGCCGAATTACTTCGACGAAATCTTGACCCAATCCTCATGGGCGCGCGTCTTCAACTTGTTCCAGTCGGCGGCCGCAACATCCCAGTTGACGATGGTGCGATTGGCCTGGGCGACCTGGCCGCTCGCGACGCTCGACGTCTGCATGGAATCGTAGACATAAACGCCGCCAACCAGCAGCAGCGCACCCAAAATCATTCCGACAAACGTCTGCATGGCAAACCCTCCGTTGCGGCTGATAACGCCGCACCCGGAGCATGGTTCCATGTCTACGGGCTATCAAGCCATTGCAGCATTTTCGCGTTCATCTCGCGCGGATAGGCATGGCTGAGATCGTCGAGCTCGCGGTAGGTGACGTTGGCGCCGGCTGCCGACAGCGCCTGGCTGGTCTGCCGCGCCACCTGCACCGGAAACATCCAGTCGAGCCGGCCATGCACGATATGAATCGGCAGGCCGCGCAGCCTGTCGGCATCGGCCATTTCCGCCAGCATCGGATGAAATGTCGCCGACACCGGCGCGAGGTGGGTGAAGGGCGAAGCGCCGTCGAGGCCCGTCACATAGCAGAATGTGCCGCCGTCGCTCATGCCGGTCAGCAGCATCCTGCCCGGATCGACATTCCAGCGCGCGCGCACGGATTCCAGGATGCGCATGAGGTTCGGCGTATCGGTGTCGTCGCCCATCAATGCCCAGGTACTGCCGGTTGCGGTCGGTGCGACCAGGATCGCGCCGCGACTGCGGGCGTCGCGCAGCCAGCTCCACAGGAAGCCGCGGCCGTTGCCCCTGCCGCCGTGCAGCGCCATCACCAGCGGCCATGCGCGGTCGGGCGTGTAATATTCCGGCACGTAGAGCGAGAAGCCGCCGCGGCTGTCGGGCTCGTTATGATTGTGGAAGACGCCGGTGTTTGAGTTGGCCGGCGCCGCCAGCCGCGCTTCAAGCTCGGCGTCGTCGCGCAGCGCGGGATCGACAAAGAACTGGTTCACCGGCGGCAGTTTCGCCGACAGCGCATAGAGCGCCTCCTGCGCGCGCGGGGCGTAACGCAGCGCACGAAACAGGCTGACGAAATCGCCCTGGCCGTTTTGCACGACGCGCAAGGCCGCGAAAGCGGCCAGCGCCGCATCGCTGGCCGTCTCCAGCGGGGTCTTGATGTCTGCAAATTCCGCCGGCCATTGCGCGAGTCGCGGCCGAATGGCGCGCAGGGCTTCATCCGGTTGCCCAACGCGCTCCATCACGCGGTCGAAATCCGGCGGATTGAGGTAGCGCGCGATGAACCCCAGGGCTTCAAGCGAGTGCAACAGCGGCGGCAGCACGGCCACGATGTCGTCCACCACGGCCTCACTCATCGGGCGTACTCTGCTTTCAATGGTGGCTTGGTTCTTGGTTCAATTCAATGAAGCCTTAGCTTAATGAAGCCTTTCTTAATGCAGCCCTAGCTCAGTGAAGCCTTGGCGCCTTCAACAGCCTGGCGCGGTCGGTCGAGCTCAGCACCACGTCGAAGGTAACGCCCTCATGGTAGACGGTGAGCGGCACGTCGACGCCGGCGGCACCGAGCGACCAGAGCTTGCGGTAGAAGCCGGTCTGGCTGGTGATCTTGTCGCCGTTGACCGCGAGGATGACGTCGCCCGTCTTCAATTCGGCGCGCGCTGCCGGTCCCTTGCTGGCGATGCCGACCACCACGACGCGGTTGTCGATCTCGGTGGTGTACATGCCGAGCCACGGCCGTGACGGCTTGTTGACGCGGCCGAATTTCCTGATGTCGTCGAGCACGGGCTTCAAGAGGTCGATCGGGACGATCATGTTGACGTGCTCGGCCTTGCCCTCGCGCTCGCGTTCGAGCTGCAGCGAGCCGATGCCGATCAGTTCGCCGCGGTTCGAGATCAGCCCGGTGCCGCCCCAATTCGGATGCGCGGGATGGGTGAAGATCGCCTCATCCAGCAGATATTCCCAATAGCCGGCGAATTCCTGCTTGGCCGCGATCTGGCTTGCGACCGAGCGCGTGCGCCCGCCGGCACCGCCGACCACCACGCGGTCACCGACCTGGGTGGTGGCTGAAGAACCGAGCGGCAGCGGTTCGAGATCGAGGTCGCCGAGCGCCTGCACCAGGCCGAAGCCGGATTCGAAATCGAAGCCGAGCGCGTGGCCTTCCACGACGCGGCCGTCGCCGCGATGCAGCCACACTGCTTCAGCCTCGGTGATGAGATAGCCGATCGTCAGCACCAGCCCGCTATCGATCACGACGCCATTGCCGGCACGTTCGGTGCCGAGCGTCTCCGCGCTGTGGGCATCGGACGGGATGATCGAATGCAGCCCGACAACCGACGACAGGGCTTTGTCGAGGTCGAAAGCGTAGTCGCTCGCGCGCGGCTGGTTTGCGGGCGGCACTCTCCACTCGGTCAAAGTGGCCATGGATGGTCTCCTGGGGAACCGGCGCGCTTTCGGCAGGGCGAAAGCGCCGGGAATTCATGACAATCTATGCTGCAAACGGCCGTCTTGAAAGTGTCCCCCAAAAAGGGCCGTCATGCGACTCATAAGAGGCCATATTTTTATAAATGTTCCACGGACATTGAAGGTTAGCCCGCCTTGGCCCGTTCGCGCGACGGCATGATCCGGAAATCGCGATTTTGCTTCAGCCAGCCCGCGCGTTCGTCGCGCAGCAGCGTCCGGCGAACCTTGCCGGAATCGTCGCGCAGGCCGACGGTAACGGCCTCAAAACTTTCCGGGTGCTTGTAGCGGCTGAGCCGGTCGGCCAGGAACGCGGCCATGCCGTCGGCAACCGCCTGCGCATCGGCGCTCGGGTCGAGTTCGAGGATGGCGTGCACGCGCTGCCCGAATTCCGGATCGGGGAGGCCTACGGCGACGCAGGAACGCACCTCGGGATGTTCCGTCACCGCGGCCTCGACTTCCGCCGGATAGATGTTCGCGCCGCCGCGCAAAATCATGTCGGCGAGGCGGTCGCCGAGATAGAGATAGCCTTCCGCATCCAGCCTTCCGATGTCGCCGAGCGATTCCCAGCCGTCGGCGCGGCGCTTCGGCTCGGCGCCGAGATAGTGATAGGTCGAGCCGGGGCCGTCATTGGGCAGGAAATAGATCTCGCCGGTTTCGCCGGTGGCGACCTCGTTGCCGTCTTCGCCGATGATGCGCAGGCGCGCGGTCTCGCCGATCTTGCCGACCGAGCCGCGGTGTTCGAGCCATTCAACGCCCGATATGATTGTGGCGCCCTGTGCTTCGGTGCCGCCATAGAGTTCGTAGATGCGCTCGGGCCCCAACCACTCGATCCATTTTTCCTTCAGCCATGGCGGCATCGGCGCGGCCATGTGAAACACGATCTGCAGACTCGACAAGTCGTAGCGGCTGCGCACCTCGTCGGGCAGTGCCCAGATCCGGTGCATCATGGTGGGCACGAAATTGACCCACTGCACCCGGCTGGCCTCGATCAGGCGCAAGCATTCCTCGGCGTCGAACTTGACGAGGCCGGTGACGCGTCCGCCGTTGAACAGCGCGGTGTGCGAAACGATGAAGGGGGCGTTGTGGTAGAGCGGGCCGGGGTTGAGCAGGGAAGCGCCGAGTGGCATGCCGAGCGCCGCCGATCCGGCGGTATCGACCACGGCGGGCTTGTGATCGAGGATCACTTTCGGCCGACCGGTCGAGCCGCCGCTGGTCATCGCCTTCCAGTAGCGCGCCACCGGATTGCTGATTGGCTCGTCGGAAAAGCCATCCGGCACGAAATCGGCCGGCACTGAATTGGGCGCGTTCCAGTCGGGCTGGCCGCCGACCACCAGCGATGGCTTGAGGATGTCGAGCACGGCTGCGGCCTCGCCGCGCGGCAATCGCCAAGTCAGCGACGTCGGCGTCGCGCCACATTTCCACACCGCAAAGGTGGTCTCGAAAAACACATTGCTGTTGGGCAGCCCGATGGCGACGAAATCGCCAGGCTTGACGCCTTTAGCGGCAAAAGCACGTGCGCGCCGGTTGGCGTTGCGCTCGAGCTGCTCCCAAGTGATGGCATCGTCACCGTGGCTGACCGCGATGGTGTCCTTCGGTTTCCGTTCGGCATACCAGCGCGGCACGTCGGCGATGGGAATGAGCATGGGGGCGTTTCCGTTGGGGCGTTGTTGCCGCTCTTGTGGTTGTGACGAGGCGGGCGCCTCAAAAATATCGTGACAGAATTAGGTGGCTGAGTGAAGGGAGACCGGAGCACGTGTGCCGGGTCAGAACGCATTTGCCCGGACATTGTTATCGGCTTGAATCAGCGCAGTGGCGCCATGTTCGACCGCAAGGGATCGGCACGCTGCGAGGCAGACCGCGAAAAGAAAAGGCCCCGCTTCGGCGGGGCCTTCCTACGCGGGCGTTGGGCGTCTACGCGTTCGGCTCACCAGTCAGAAACGACAATGTTGCCGTAGGGTGCGTAGTCGAGGGGCACCGGCGCGCCAAACGCGGGGGCCGGCACATAGGCCCGACGGCTCACCACCACGGTGCGGGGCCGCACAATCGGCGGTGCCGCGACAACCGGCCCTGGTGCGACGTAAACGCTGCCCGGAGCCACTGCCACGGGATACGGATCGGCTACGGGATAGGGGGCGGCATATGAATCGACATAGATTGCCTGTGCCGACGCACCAGTGACGTTGAGGGCCAACAAACCGGCGATTGCCAGGCCGGCCGTCGAGCAAATGCGCGATCTCGTTGTCATGTTCCGCAAACTCCTTCACTGCTTGTTAAGGCTTGCAACCGAACTACCGAACCCACACCGCGCGCGGTCGTTCCCGGCGCTCACGAGGTTTTTGACCGCAAGTTCCACCGTATTAGCTTCGCACTTTACGGACCGGCCAGGATATCGATATCCAGCGGCCGATCGCGAGAAGCAAACCATTCGGCGCGAAGCGCTGCATGGCGGCGACCGCGATCGTTGATCGGCAGTTTCAACCCCTCGAGCAGGCCCTCAACCTCGCAGCACGCGGGGATGCGAGAGACCTCCCCATCGATGCCGGGCATTGTCTCGCACAGCGCGTCCAGCGCGGTGAGCCCCCGGGGAAAAAGGTCGCGATAAATCGGGCGGTCGTGAAAGCCGGGCACAACTCGAAAACCTGCATCGAGGGCCAGCTCCTGCAAGCAGCCGCAAAGAACCTGGGCGGTAGATGATCGTCGCGGCGAAATCCGGTTGCGCACGACCACCCAATCGATGAGGGCGCCATCGACCGGCCGGCGATGGCGACGCGTCTCGCGCACCAACTCGCCGTAATGGCTGATCCCCGTGACCGTCAACGTCACCGGATCGAGCGTCGCCAGCACATCGAGGTCGACAAAACTGTCGCTGAGCGGCGTCACCAGGGTGTCGGTGATCGAATGGGCGAGCCGCATCAGATAGCTGTCATGCGGAGGCGTATCGATCACGACGAAGTCATGGCGATCCTGTGCAGCGGCAATCGCTCGCTGAAAATCGGAGCATTCGGCGGCCTCGTTTTCCGCCACCATGGCACCTTCGACGCGTGCGATGCAGGAATGCGTCGGCAACTCCAGATCGACTTGTTTCCGCCGCGCCCAGTCGCGCCGGCTCTCGACATAATGGGTGAGTGTCCGCTGCCGGCTGTCGAGGTCGACGGTTGCGACGCGCTGGCCGGCCTTCAGCAGCGCAACCGCGATGTGCATTGCGATGGTGGTTTTGCCCGAGCCGCCCTTCTCATTACCGACCACGACGACATGCGGCGGGGGACGCAATTGATGTACGGGCGCGGTAAGCACGGCTGCGCCTTAACATTCGGTTGCTTTCAAGCCTGCTCAGGAGGGACGAGATCCGCGAGGCGGCGGCAGTCCCTGCAGGCCAAGGGATTGAATAACTGCGCAATCAGCCAGTTTGTTCCTAGAACGGCCAGTCGCCCATTTGTGTTGATGTTGTTGCCGGCTCGAACAGAAGGCCAACCGATGGATGGTGCGACAAATCCGTGGCGCGAATCCTACGGATCGAGCTCGGTATCCCAGTACAAATAATCCAGCCAGCTATCGTGCAGATAGTTCGGCGGAAACAGTCGCCCGTTGCGATGCAGTTGATGCACCGTCGGCGCAAACGGGTGTTGCCTTGGAAACATCCGCGCCTGCTGCGGCGTCAGATTGCCCTTGCGCAGATTGCACGGCGAACAGGCTGCGACGACATTTTCCCAGGTGGTCTGGCCGCCCTTGCTGCGCGGGATGATGTGATCGAAGGTGAGGTCGTCATGCGCGTGGCAGTACTGGCAGACAAAGCGGTCGCGCAGGAAGACGTTGAACCGGGTGAAGGCGGGATGCGTCGTCGGCTTGACGAACGACTTCAGCGACACCACGCTCGGAAGCTGGATCTCGAAGGTCGGGCTGCGCACCGCGCGGTCGTAGTGCTCGACAATGTTGACGCGATCGAGAAACACCGCCTTGATCGCGTCCTGCCACGACCAGAGAGACAGCGGGTAGTAACTCAGCGGCCGGAAATCCGCGTTCAGCACCAATACCGGCCAACCGCCTTGCGAGACATGTGCGTTCAAGTAACGCTCCTGACCCCCATGTTAGCTGCGAAGCAGCATGCGCCTTGCATACTACAGGCAGCGTGACGGGATTGTGAAGAGCGTTCCGGGCCTTATCCGCCACTGCCACCGTTCCGCCCGGATTTGCAACATGGCCGTGAAGACCGCTAAACCGGACGGACTGGCATCGTTCAGCCGCTGGCGGACCTCAAAAATGGCCACCCCTTCACGTTATCTTGAGGCTCCGCGCCGGTTACGGGCGTTCGTTCGCGCCCATGAAACGAGCCTGGTGGTGCTGGCGGCGATGATCGGAACCATCGGCGGCCTGGTGGTGCTGGCGATGAGTGTGGCGGTAGCGGCCCTGCACGCGCTGCTGTTCAATATCAGCATCGCGGAGCGGCTTTCCAGCCAGCCGAGTGTCGAGACGCTGCGGGCCGTGCTGGTTCCAAGTCTCGGCGGCTTGCTGCTCGGGGTCGCCTTGCTGCTGTTGCTGCGCTGGCGGCCTGCGCGCGAGATCGACCCGATCGAGGCCAACGCCCTTCATGGCGGGCGGATGTCGTTTCGCGGCAGCGTCATCGTGGCCCTGCAGACCACCTGGTCCAGCGGGGTCGGGGCGTCGGTCGGCCTTGAAGCCGGATACACCCAGCTTGCGAGCGGCCTTGCCGCTTCGCTCGGCCGTGGATTTCACCTGCGCCGCGCCGACCAGCGCATCATGGTCGGCTGTGGAGCGGCGGCTGCGATCTCGGGCGCGTTCGGCGCCCCGCTCGCCGGCGCCTTCTATGCTTTCGAACTCGTGATCGGAGGCTATACGTCGGCCAGCCTGACGCCCGTCGGCGTCGCCGCCGTGGCGGGCTATTTCGTCACCCATGGATTTGAGGAGCTGTCGCTCGGCATCAGCGTCGGCCCGGTCGGCGACGTGGTCGGGCGCGATCTTGCGGTTGCTGCGCTGCTCGGAATTTTGGCGGCACTGTTCGGCATCCTCATCATGCGCGGCGTCGCGTTGTGCGAGACGGGGCTGGCGAAGACCCGTCTCTTGCCGCCGCTGCGCCCGGCACTCGGCGGCCTCGCCGTCGGTCTGCTCGCGCTGCTGACGCCGCAGGTGATGTCATCAGGTCACGGCGCGTTGCATTTTTCCGGCCTCGTTTCGATGCCGTTGCAGATCATCGCCGGCGTCTTCGCGCTGAAGGCGCTGGCCTCGATCATCTCGCTCGGCTCTGGCTTTCGCGGTGGATTGTTCTTCGCCACGCTGTTCATGGGCGCGCTCGGCGGCCGGCTGTACGCCGCCGGCGTCGATCTGATCTGGCCGGGCCTTGCGCTGGATCCCAATGTCTATGCCGTGATCGGGATGAGCGCGCTGTCGGCGTCGGTGATCGGCGGCCCGCTGACGATGTCGTTCATCGCGCTCGAATCGACCGGCAATCTCTGGCTCACCACGGTGGTGCTGGTCGCGGTCATGATCTCCACCCAGATCACCCGCGAATTGTTTGGCTACTCGTTCGCGACCTGGCGCCTGCATCTGCGCGGCGAAACCATCCGCAGCGCCGCCGATGTCGGCTGGATCCGCGATCTCACGGTGCGGCGCCTGATGCGGTCGGATGTCGCCACGGTCGATGCCGGTATCGGGATCGAGGACTTCCGGGTGAAATTTCCACTGGGATCGAAGACGCAGGTCGTCGCGGTCGATGCCACGGGGCGCTATGTCGGGCTCGCTGTGGTCGCCGAAGCCCACGCACCTGACATCGATGCCACACGCGGCCTCATCGGCATCCTGCATCATCGGGACGTCGTGCTGCATCCGGTCATGAACATTCAGGAAGCCATCGCGGTATTTGACGCCGCCGAAGCGGAATCGCTGGCGGTCGTCGAAGCCGGCGGCGAACATCGGCCGGTCGGAATTCTCACCGAAGCCCATGCCATGCGGCGCTACGCGGAAGAATCCGACAAACGCAGGCGGGAGGCGATCGGCGAGGTTTGAGCGCCGGCGTCTATGGCGCTGGCCTCGACGGGCGGCCGCAGTTCCTGGATGGCAAAGTTAAGGCGCCCGCTGGTCAATCCACCGTGATCGCGCGGGTCGTTCGTGCGCCGGCGCGCTAGCCGCCGATGATCAAGGCGCTTAACCTGAGGTTTCCTGGGGTTTCCAACCATCGCAGAGGCTGCCATGAAAGTTCACGCGATTCAGACCGGCTTTGTCCGGATCAAAACTGCGCAGGTCGAAGGACGCGGACATGGATGGTCGCGGCGGCTCGCTATTTTTGCCGACCCCACCTGGACCGATTGGCTCCCGACCTATGCATGGGCCATCGACTGCAGCGAAGGCGTGATCGTGGTCGATACCGGGCAGGGTGCGCATCTGCTCGAATCCGGCAAGTCGTTGCATCCCTATGTCCGTTGGGAAGTTGCGTTCCGGATCGAGCCGGAGCAGGAGATCGGTCCGCAGCTGCGTGCACTTGGTGTGGGCCCGCGCGATGTCAAACGGGTCGTTCTCACCCATCTGCACATGGATCACGACGGCGGGCTGGCGCATTTCCCGAACAGCGAAATCCTGGTGGCGCCGGGTGAGTTGAAAATCGCCAGCGGCTTTGCGGGCCGGATGCGCGGCTATCTTCCGCACCGCTGGCCGTCCTGGTTCGATCCGGCGCCGTTGCGGCTTGAAGCCCGGTCGTTCGGACCCTTCGCGCAAAGCCGGCGATTGACGGCCGCGGGAGATGTTATCGCAGTCGCCACGCCCGGTCACACGGCCGATCATCTCTCGATCGTGGCCGACGATGGCAATACCACCTATTTTTTCGCTGGCGACACTTCCTACGACGAGAAATTGATGCTCGCGGGCAAGCTCGACGGTGTCAGCGCCGACGAGGGGGTTTCCACCGCCACCCTCGACGCGATCCGGAATTTCGTCCAGTCCCGTCCGACCGTCTATCTGCCAACCCATGATCCGCAGGCGGCGGCGCGGCTGGCGGGCCGGCAATTGGCCGGCGCCGCAGTCTAGATCTTCTCCAGCTTCTGCAGGCTGCCCGTCTACGGTTTGGCGGCGCTGGTGGCGCTGGTAATGAGCTTCAGCCCGAGAGCGAACATCACGGCGCCGGCTGCTCGATCAACCCACGACTTGCAAGACAGATAAGCCCGTTGCGGCCCTGACGACGAGAAGAGAAGGGCGACCAATACATACCAGCCGGTCTCGACGAAAAGCACGGCTGCAAGCAGCGCGGCAGCGAACCCCAGCGTGAACGACGCCGGGAGAAAAGCGGCGAACACGCTTGCATAGACGATGGCGGCCTTCGGGTTGCTGAGCTGTGTTGTGAGGCCCAGCCAGAACGCTGTAAGGGGCCGGCTGCTGCCCTTGCCGCTGTCGGCGACAGCCGCGAGAGGCTGCCGCGCAGATCTGAATATGAGAAATCCGAGGTAGCAAAGGTACAGACCGCCAACGACCCTGAGGGCAGCATAGAGCGCGGGCACCGCCAGCAGGACGCTCTGCAGCCCAAGCAGCGCCGCCGCGCCGAAGATGGTGCCTCCCACGCCCATACCCAACGCTGTGGCAAGCGCGCGAATTCTGCTTGATGCGACAGCCACGCGGGCCACCATCACGAAGCTCGGCCCGGGGCTGATCACTCCGACGCTGAGCGCGGCAACGATACTGGCGAGCGTTGCTAGTTCTTGCATTGTCTAATCCTCTGGGCGGCTTGCACGGGCTTGAGTATCACGGCTTGGCTTATTCGGTGTGCGGCGGAGCCTCAACCGCCCAGTTCGGATCGGCGCCGAACGGATGGTCCATGAAAAACACCCAGCTGCCATCGGGCAACCGGCGGTGAACCTCCATGCCGTGGTGATGCACCTCGGTTGGCTTGCCGTCCTTGTCGGTGCCCTTGATCAGCCATTGCGACCGCGTCATCGCGAAGTCGCCGGAGACGGTGGTGTGATGGGTCACGACGTCCATGTGCGGCTTCAATCCGACATAGGCGGCCATCGTCTTGCGGATGCCGTCGGCGCCGCGCGCGATAGTGCTGCCGCCATGGACTTCGTCGACCTGAACGATCGAGGCATCGGGGTGGTACATCGCGGCCGCGGCATCGACGTCCTGCGCATTGAACGCGCGTGCCAGCCAGAGATTGCAAAGCTCGGGTGACGGAGCTCCCATGGCTCAACTCCCATGTTCAGGGTTGATCGATCAGCGAGCTGACGCAAGCCGCCTCGTGCTACGGCAGCAAAGCTGAACTGGCGTCATGCTGTGTTCCATCATCTCGCTTTTCTCGCTGCTCAGACAGGTAGCGTCTGGCGCAGCGGAAGCACGTTGGAAATGCGCCAGCGCGGCTTGCGAAACTGCAAGGGACCCCTAGCTGTGCAGCCATGGAGGACTGGAACGAGCCCCAACTCGTATTGGCGGTGCATCGGGCAAGCAGCCTCACCGGCGCCGCCAAAGCGCTTGATATTGACCATTCGACCGCGTTCCGGCGTCTGAATGCCCTGGAAACGCGGCTCGGTGTTCGTCTGTTCGAACGGCTTCCCGGCGGCGCTTACCAGGCGACGCCGGCGGGCGAGCGGATGGCGGCAGCCGCCGAGCGGATGGAAGATGAAGCGCTCGCCATCGACCGCGACATTGCCGGCCGCGACCGCCGTCTCTCCGGCCGCTTGCGGGTCACCTCCTCGGAAACGCTGGCCTATCGAAAGCTGACCAGCCATCTCGCAACGTTCCGGCAAACCCATCCCGGCATCATCGTCGAGCTCGTGGTCGACAACCGCGTCCTCAACCTCTCGCGACGGGAGGCGGACATCGCACTTCGTCCCATGCGGCCGAAGGAGGGCGACCTCTGGGGCCGCAAGCTCGCCGACGTCGCATGGACGATCTATGGCGCTGTGGCCTATCTCGAAGAGAGCGGCGGGGCGATTTCTTCCGCGGACGATCTCCGCTGTCACGCCCTGATCGGATGGGAAGAAACGGCTGTTGGCATCATGGCTGCCGATTGGCTGAATCGCATGGCGCCGGACGACGCCTTCGTCTACCGGACCAACAGCCTCGTCAATCAGTTCACCGCCGCGAAAGCCGGCATCGGTCTCGCGCTGCTTCCCTGCTATCTCGGCGACGAAGATGCCGACCTCGTCCGCGCGCTGCCCGGTCCGGTGCCGGATTTGGTTGGCGAACTATGGATCGTGACCCACGCCGACCTGAAGCGGACCGCGCGGGTGCGAGCGTTCTTCGATATCGTTGGAGAGGGCCTTGCGCGTGAGCACAATCTGTTCGACGGGCAGGGCCGATCCCGTCCTGCCGCCTAGATCTTCTCCAGCTTCTGCAGGCAGCGGCTCACCCGAACCTCCGGCGGCATCGGCGTGTCCGGAAAGCTCGTCTTCCAGTCGGTGACGCCGACTTCGCCGATATAGATGTCGCCCCTGGAATCCATCGCGATGCCGTGCGGCGCGAGGAATTTTCCGGCCTCCAGCCCCGGGCCGTTCTCGCCGCCGAGCCGGGCGATCCGCTTGCCCTGTGAATCCACGATGGATAACCGCGGGCCGAGATTGGGCACCTTGCGGTTGACGGCCAGGCCGGGGCCGAGCTCGCCGATGATGAAATTCGGCTGCTTGCCGCCGCCGCAACGACACAGCGCACAGGGCCGGTGCAAATTGTTCCACTGCGTCTCGTATTTGCCGTTGCCGTCGAACACCTGGACGCGATGGTTCTCGCGGTCGGCGACATAGACCCAGCCGTCGGCATCGGTCGCGATGTTGTGGACGATGTTGAACTGGCCGGGATCGGTGCCGGGCTCGCCCCAGGTTTTCAGCAGCTTTCCATCCGGCGAATATTTATGGACGCAGGCATTGCCGTAGCCGTCCGAGACGTAGATCTCGCCCCTCGGCGACAGCGCCGTATGGGTGCAGCGGTGAAACGGCTCGCCGCTCATGAACGGCGCGGGCTTGTTTGGGATGCCGATCGTCAGCAGCACCTTGCCGTCGGTCGTGCACTTGCGCACGGTATGGTCGCCGTCATCGGTGCAATAGAGATGGTCGTCGGCATCGATATGCAAACCATGCGCACGATTGAACAGGCCTTCGCCCCAGCTCCTGAGGAAATTCCCTTCGCGGTCCAGCACCACCATCGGATGGTCGCCGCGGTTGAAGACATAGATGCGGTCCTTGCTGTCGACCGCGACGGACGCGGCGTCGGTCAGGCTCCAGCCGTCAGGCAGCTTCGCCCAGTTTTCGACGACGCGATAACGGTGCTCGCCCGAGCCGAGAATAGCCGGCATCTTCGCTCCTCCCCAATGTTACATCGTTGATGCGAGTGTCGCAGACGCCGGTTCGGATCGCGAGGGGCTTTTGCGCATGGCCGCAGCCCGTCGATGGTGGTCTCTTGCGCGTATCGAGATGCATCGCGGATCGCGTTTCGGGTTTGCGTCGAAGCCCGTCCAGTCTAACTCCTCATATCCTCCGCCGCGATGATCCGCTGGCGAAGCGCCAGGCGTACCAGTTCGATGTCGGAGCCGACGCCGAGCTTGGCGCGGATCTGGTAGCGGGTGTTGGCCGCGGTCTTGACGCTGATATGCAGCGTGGTTGCGATCTCGTCCACGGATTTCTCGGCAAGCAGCATGCGCAGGATTTCGAATTCCCGTGGGCTGAGTGCATCGATCGCCGAAGGCTCGTCGGCGAGGCTGTTGATGGCGAGTTCGTGGTCGATGTCGGGGCTGAGTGCGATGCGTCCGGCCATGACCTCGGTGATCGCGCGCAGCAACGCCTCGGGCGGGTTGCTTTTGGTGACGAAGCCGCGCGCGCCGGCCTTGATCGCCTGGATCGCATAGGCGGCGCTCTGGTGCATCGTGAATACGAGGATGCGCGCGGAATTGTCCCAATGCCGGATGCGCCTGATGGCTTCGACCCCGCCAATTCCGGGCATCGACAGGTCCATGATGACGAGGTCGGGCCTGGCTTCCTTGTAGACGCGATAGGCATCGGCCCCGTTGTCGGCCTCAGCGACGACCTGGAGGCGATCCTGCTTCTGCAACAGCGAGCGATAGCCCTCGCGCACGATGGCATGGTCGTCCGCCAGCATCACGCGCGTGCGGCCTGCGGTGTCCGCCAAGTCTAAGGCTGCCATGGCTGAGGCTCCGCCCGCATGGTGGGAATGCGCGCGACAAGCCGGGCGCCGCCCGCCTCGCGCCGCTCGAATTGCAAGGTCCCTCCGAGCGAAACCACGCGCTCCTGCATACCGAGCAGTCCCATGCCCGCTTTCGGCGCGAGGCTGGCGCCATCAGCTTCGCCATCGTCCTCGACGCTCAGGACGATGTCGGCATCTCCGGCCTCGAGGCGCAATTGCACGTGCCTGGCGTGCGCGTGCTTTGCCGCGTTGGTGATCGCCTCCTGCGCGATCCGGTAAAGACTGGCGCTGACACCGGGCGGCAAATCGTCGGCCTCGCCAATGACGGCAATCTCGAAGCGGGTGCGGCCCTTCTCAAAACCGTTCCAACTCGCAACCAGGCTTTCGAGGCTGATCGTGAGGCCGAGTTCCTCGACATCGGGCGGACGCAGGCGCACCAGCGCCCCGCGCAGGGTTTCCATCATATGCGCGGTCGTGCGCGAGATGCCCCGGCACTCCTCGTAGAGCGGCGGGCATTCGCGCTCCGCGGTGTGGGCGGCGGCGGCGGCCTGCGCCGCGATAGCGGAAAGCGACTGGCCGAATTCGTCGTGCAACTCGCGTGCAAGATGGCGCCGCTCCTCGTCCTGCACTTCGATCAGCTTTCGCGTCAGGGCGTTGCGTTCGGCGAGGGTGGTCTGCAGCCGTTCTGCAAGCGTATTGAATACGCCGGAGATGACAGACAATTCCGCGAGATCGAAGCGGGGCAGCCGCGCGGAAAGGTCGTTCGCCGCCAGCTGGTTCAGCCCGGCGCCAATGGCCCGCGTCGGCCGCAGCGCGCGCGCCAGCGTGGCATAGACCGCAATGCAAAGCCCAGCCAGCGCGAAAGCCGTGATGGAGAGCAGCCGGCTCGCCTCGCGCCAGCTCTGGCCGATCTGCGTTGCCGGGTCGAAGGTCCCGACGGCCGTGCCCCGGGCACTGCCCGCCACGAGGACCGGCATCGAGACCGGTTCACCCGGCCGAAAGATGGCCCGGTAGAGCGACGCGAAGATTTCGGGGGGCGGCCATTTCGTCGGCGGGCGCCCCGCTGCAGACGCCTTGCCGAAACGCGCCGGTGTTGTCGCGGTAGGCGATGCAGAGCCCCGGCTCCATCAACGCGGCGATTCCCTGCAAATCCGGCGTCGAGTTGATGGACACCGAGACCCATTGCGCCCGCGATTGCTGCAACGAGATATCCCGGGCCACGATCTCGGCGATACGGCTTGCTTTGGCCTTCGCGACACGGTCGCTGTCAAACAAGGTGTAGGCCGCGACGGCGATGAAGCAAATGGCCGCAAGCGCCGCGACGCGTAACGCCAGCCGCAGCTTCAGATCGATGGCGGGCGGGCGGCTCGCCACGGAGTTGGATGCCTGTCGCAAGCTTCCTCCTCAAGCTTTCTCCCCATGGCTTCGAATATTGAGGCAAATTTAGTTGGGAAGAAAGCGGGGCAGGATAAGATCGGGCATTTCACCCGGCTGATCCAGGGAAAGCTGCCGTTTCGGCAGGGCTATGGATCGGGCGGTATCGCGGCGGAGTAAGGCAGCAGTTCCGAGGTGATCCATGCGCCACATCGCCCTTGTCCTCGCTCCGGCCATCGTGCTTGCAGCGCTAGCGGCGGCTGGGGCCGCCGAGACGGCCGCGCCGCCTCCGATCAAGATCGCCGTCTTTCCATTCGAACTCGAGGATTTCAGCGCCGGAGCCGCCTACGTCCCTCTTGACGATATCGACCGCGAGCAATTGCGACTTTCGACGGAGGAAGCCCGCCGGCTGATCGCGGCATCCGGGCGCTACCAACTGGTCGACGTCAGCACTGTGAACGACCAGGCGGCGAAGGCGGGCAAGTTGCGGGATTGCGACGGCTGCGACGCCAGGATCTCCGCCGGCCTTGACGCAGATCAATCAATGATCGGGATCGTCACGCGCATCACCCGAATGGAATACGCCGTCACCTACAAGGTTCGCGACGCCAGATCCGGGGCGATCGTCGCCGTCGCGCAGACCGACCTGCGCATGGGCGCCAACGTGGCCTGGAGCCGCGGGGCGCGGTGGCTGATCGAAAACCGTCTGCTGGAGCAGGCGAAATAGTTTGCCAGAACGAAACGCACGTTATGCAATGCAAAGGAACCATTTGCGATGGAAAATCTGATGAAAATGCGGATGTTGAGCCTCGCCTTGACCGCCGCCGCTGTTGTCTGCGCCTGTTCTGTCCGGCAAGGTCGGGCGCAGGCGACGACGCTCGTGTTCGCCGTCGCCGAAATCCACTATGTCGACACCTCGGGTGAGGTGATCGATCAAAGCGCCGACCATCGCCGGCGGTTACGCGAATTCGAAGCGGCGTTGCGCAGCGATCTGGTAGCGAGCGGAAAGATAGCAAATGCAGCGCTTGAATGTCCGCCAAACGCCTGCTCGGTGGGCGACATCCATGACGGTCAACTGCTGGGCAAGGCGAAGGAGGCCGGCGCCACCCATCTATTGATTGGCCGCTTTCACAAGATGAGCACGCTGATACAGCAGGCGAAATTCGATGTCATCGACGTGAAGGCGCGGAAAGTCGTGTTTTATCGTTATATCAGCTTCCGCGGCGACAACGACGCGGCCTGGCGCCGGGCGGAATCCTTCCTTGCCCGGCAAATCCTCGATCACGCCGAATGGTGAACGGCAGCGCTGGCGTTAGTGCTGCAGCAGCCCCTCCTCGATCGCCTTGATCTGCAGCGCTAAGTGTTTCGAGCCGATGCGGCATTGCGCCAGCCCGCCGGCGATCAGCCAGAGGCCGGGCTGGCCGGTGCGGGTGTACATGTTGCGCAGTTCCTGCTCCTCGCCGAAACCCCAGATAGTGCCGACGCGCTTTTCGACCGCCTCGCCGAACAGTTTTCGCACCAGCTCTTCCTGCCGCTTGTAGCCGGTCGCCAGCACGACGAGGTCGGCGGCGACGGTCTCGCCGCCCTTCATCTTAGCGCCATCGGCCGTGAACGTATCGAGATCGGCGAATTGCCTCAGCGCGATTTCGCCCTTCACGATCAGGTCGGAGCAGCCGACGTTGAAATAATAGCCGCCGCCGCGGGTGAGATATTTGAACTGCCAGCCGGTATTGTCTTCGCCGAAATCGAGCTTGAAACCGACGCGCTCCAGGCCGTCGAGCAATTCCTTGTCGAGCGCCTTGGATTTTTCTGCAGTCAGCGCGTGACTCCTGCGCGCCAGCTTGAGCGGCATCGAGACGGTGATCAGGTCGTTATCCTCCAGCGTACCTTCGTTGTAGGGCGCGTAGACCAGCTGCGCCGATGGCTCGATGCTGACGATCAGCGTGGAAGAGCGCTGGAACAGCGTGACTTTTGCGCCGCTCGAATGCAGGTCCTGCGCGATGTCGTGGCCGCTGTTGCCGGTTCCGATCACGATGGCGCGCTTGCCTTTCCAGTTCTCGCCGTCGTCGTATTGGCTGGAATGCATTACCTTGCCGGCAAAATCCTTCAGTCCGTCAATGTCAGGCACGCTCGGAATGCCGCTGACGCCGGTCGCGAGCACGACATGGCGCGGATGCATGGTGCGCTTGGCGCCGTCGGCACGGCGCAGCGTCACCGTCCAGCGGCCTTGCTGCTCATCGTAACTGCCGCCCTCGAACTCGGTCTCGGTCCAGAAATTCAGCTCCATCGCCTCGACATAGGTCTCGAACCAGTTGGCGAGCTTGTCCTTGGGGATATAGGTCGGCCAGGTCGGCGGGAAATGCAGATAGGGCAGGTGGTTGACCTGCACTTGATTATGCAGCGTCAGCGCATGGTAGCGCTTGCGCCAGTTGTCGCCGATGCGCTGCTCGCGATCGACGATCAGCGTGTCGACATTCAGTTGCTTCAGGCGGGCGGCGATGGAAAGCCCGGATTGGCCGCCGCCGATGACGAGGACGGTTGGATCGTGGTCGGCATATTCGGCGGAGGCCTTGCGCAGGTCGAGCCAGTTAGGCCCGCGAAAGTCCCGTGAATAGGCGTTGCCGCGCGGCCGATTGACGCCGAGTTGCTCCTCAAAACCTTTCAACTCGCCAAGCTCGGTCAGCAGCGTCCAGGCCTTCAAACGGTTGCCATCGTCCGCATCGGGGATCAGGCGGATGATGCCGCTGCCGCGCCCGACCCTGGTTTCGAACTTGAAGATGGCCTCGATCGCGTTGGTGCCCGCACGCATCACCTTTCGCGGCGCGGCGCGACCGGGCGCAATGGCGAAGCCGCTGGGCGAAGCGCTGCGGGCCAGCGGCGGAAGGGCTTTCAGGATCGCATCGGCGCCATTGATCGTCTGGATGTTCCAGCTCAGCGCCAGCACGTCGCGCCAATAGCTGTCGGGATGGAACAGCGTCTTCAGCAGGGCTTCATCGGGCTTTCCGAGCGCTTCCTCGAATTGCGCCAGCCAATTGTCTGCGGCAACCGAACTGTCGTTCGTCCTGTCGAGCATGGGCGATTCCCGTCACCAGCCGTCTGTGCGGCGTTTCCCTTTCTGCGAGCCTATACCTATTCGGGACGGCGCAGAAAGGGCGCGAGGAGATGCCGCCTATTCCGTTAGAGAGAGGATAAGCCCCTGATCCGGCGGCACGCGGCCGTTGAGGGTATCAAGATAGGCGCGTTGAACGGCTGCAGGCCCATGGCTCTCGCTCACTTTCACCCACTGATCCAGCCTCGGGACGAAGCCTGACCATGCGGCGCCAAACCGCATGTCGACGCCGCCCGGTCCCCATTCCTTGGCCCGCTTGCGGATCTGGTCCGGCGCGAAGAAGAATTGAGGTTTTGCGCCCGGCAGTGCCTGCGCCTGTTCATCGGGCGATGACTTGCGATGCGTGAGCCCAATGATTCCGCTATATTTCATTTGCTCGCCGAAGTGCCGGTGCAGCATCGCGCGTAACGGGCTGTTGCCGGCCATGTCGACATACGCGACCGCGGAACTCGTCGGCAGCGCGCTTACATCGTCATAGGTCACGACCTCGTCGTAGCAGCCCAGCGATTTGACGAAGGCCGTGTTGCCCACCGAGGTCAAGCCGATCACCTTGATGCCGCTACCCCTGGCGTGCAGAAGATGCGCGAGCCCATAGGCGGTCTTGCTCGAGGCCGAGGAAAGCATCACGCTTTTCGCGCCATAAAATTCGTTCTCGGCGAGAAAGTCATCAACCAGGAACGACAGCATGAACAGCGGCCGCAGCAGCGCCTGATAGTCCCCCTGCTTGCCGGCAAAAGCCGGGTCGCCATTGACGCGCGCATAGGTGTTGTAGACCGGCGCCACGCCTTGCCGATGCGCGGCGGCGTCGCGCAGGCCGCGCTTGGTGACGTCGGCGGCTTCGATGACGAGATGCGTCGCCATCGGAAAATAGCCGAACAGCGTTTCGCCCGCGGCAATCCCGGGATGCTTCGAGGCGATCACCTCGCCAAATCCCCATACCGGAACGTTGCCGAAACCTTCGGGTGCCGGAAACAGCTGCCAATACTTCAGACGATCGCCGAGCACGGCATAAGTGATGTTATTGGCGGTGAAGGCGAAGCGCGTGACCTTCACCAGCAGCGCCTCATCAGGCAGCGCGGCTGCGTCAGGCAGTTGCGTCTCGATCACCTTGCATTGCTGCAGATCATTGCGGGCAACGATGAAGTCGGTGGCTTGCATTGTTTCGATCCCTGCTTCTTACATGCAGCGATCTTTGCGCCGTCCGATGACCGTTTTGCAACAGCAATGATGTTTAAAACGGTGTTCGATTTGGGGGCCGGATGGCTCCCCCGTCATTGCGAGCGAAGCGAAGCAATCCATCTCTCTGCACGGGGATAGATGGATTGCTTCGTCGCTTCGCTCCCTTGCGCAAACGCTTTGCGTTTGTCGCAGGCATGCCGCGGGGCGAGAGTTCACGCCAACGCGCGCAGCCTGCCCTCGGTATACAGATCGCGCAGCTTGCGCTTGAAAATCTTGCCGGTGGCTTCGCGCGGCATCGCATCCATGAACTGGATGTCCTTCGGCACCTTGAAGTTCGCAAGGCGTCCGCGCAAGAACTCCTGCACGGCGGCGGGCGACAATGCGGCATTCGCCTCCGGCTCGATGCACGCGAACAGCCGCTCGCCGAATTCGTCGTCGGGCACGCCGAACACTGCGCAGTCGCGCACGCCGTCCATGCCGATCAGCGCGTTCTCGATTTCCGCCGGATAGATGTTGACCCCGCCCGAGATCACCATGTCGCGCTTGCGGTCGCACAGGAACAGGTAGCCGTCCTCGTCGAGGTAGCCGACATCGCCGACGCTGACGAGGCCGTCGCGGCCAGCCTCAGTGCGCGCCTCGGCCTTGCCGTGGTAGTCGAAATCCGGAACGGACATTTGCCGCATGAAGATCTCGCCGGGCTCATTGACGGCACACAATTCACCGTTCGGGCGGAAGATCTTGACGATGCCGCCCTCGATCGTGCGGCCGACGGTGCCGGGTTTTGCAAGTGCCTCCTCGGCCGAGTGCCAAACCGGAATGCCGGTTTCGGTCGAGCCGAAATATTCGTTGATGACCGGACCCCACCATTCGATCATGGCGCGCTTGACCTGCGGCGGGCAGGGCGCTGCGCCGTGAACGATGAAGCGCAGCGACGACAGATCGTAACGCCGCTTGACGTCATCCGGCAGCCGCAGCAGGCGGACGAACATCGTCGGCACCATGTGCATGTGGGTGACGCGATGACGCTCGATCAGCTGCAGCATGTCTTCGGGATCGAAGCGCGGTTCGAGCACGATTTTGCAGCCGCTGCGGAACGCCAGCATGCCGTAGGAGTTCGGCGCCGAATGATACATCGGCCCGTTCATCAGAATGACCTGATCTTCGTTCGGCTTCACGCCATAGGCGATGCCGCCGACTCGCGCCGAGGCCGCGGCCTGTTCCGGCGTCATCGGCTTGCGGCGCACGCCCTTTGGCAAGCCGGTGGTGCCCGATGTGTAGAACATCGGTGCGCTGCCGACCGGAGCCTCCTGCAGCGACACATGTGTGTCGCGCCAGCGGTCCCAATCCGTCATACCGTCGGGGACTTGCGTCAGCGCAGGCGCGACGTTGAACGCCGCCGCGATTTCCGGCGGCGTCGTGACCACGAGCAGCCGCACATCACCGGGCAGGCCGTCCCTGATCTGCGGCAGCAGGTCGGCATGACAAACCAGGATTTTCGCGCCGCTGTCGGCCAGGATGTAGGCGACTTCCTCGGCCTTCAGATGCCAGTTGATCGGCACCACCGGGCTGCCCAGCGTCGCCGCCCCGACCGAGACTTCGAAGAACGCGAAGTCATTACGCAGCATCATGCCGACCGGCGTGCCGCCACTGACGCCGAGCGCCCTGAAGCCCGCCGCCGCCCGCGCGATGCGGGCGTGGATCTCCGGATAGCTGATTTGGCGTTCACCACTGATGATCGATGTCATATTTCCTCCCGGCCGGCCGGAACCGTCGGCCTAGCCATCATCCAGAATTTCGTCGAAGCCGATCCAGCTTTTGCCGTCGAAGCGACGCAGCCTCAATTGCTGGAACGGCAGATAGTCGTCGGCGCCGGTCGATACCGTGATGCCCGGCAACAACAGCGGCAGCGGCACCTCGCGCAGCGACGCCGCCTGCTTCATGATGTTCTCGCGGCTGAGATCGTCCTTGCAGGCCAGCAGAACTTTCACCATCAGGTTGGCATAATGATAGCCGGCAGCGTAGTTCGAATTGGTCAAATCCGCATTCGGCAGATACTGCTTCATGAAGGCGAAATACTCCTTCACACCTGGATCATTGGCCCACTGCGCGTCCAGCGTGTCCTTTACGTTGCTGGACGAGATCAGGCCGACGGCGTTGTCGAGGCCAGCCGGTTCCAGGAACGAGATCGATGATGCCGAGGTCGGCACGAAGAACTGGTCCGGCTTCCAGTTGATCTCGGCGACGCTCTTGATCATCTGCGAGGTGAATTTGCCGAGCACGACGCCGAACATCACGTTGGCGCCGGAGGCCTTCAGCGTCGCAAGCTGCGAGCTGATCGTCGGCGCTGATGTCTCGTAGGTTGCCTCCGACACGATCATGGTCGCGGCCTTGTCTCCCAGGCCGCGCTTGAAGCCGGCGACGTAATCGCGGCCGAAATCGTCATTCTGGGAAAGAATGGCGATCCTGGCGTCAGGCTTGGTTCGCAGGATATGCTTGGCATAGACGACGCCTTCGGACTGGTAGGCGGCCATTCCCGGCATGGTCCAGCGGAAATTCTTCGGGTCGGCCCATTTGGTCGCGCCGCTCAGCACGAAGAGCTGCGGCACCTTCTTGCTGTTAAGGTAGCGATGCACCGCGTTGTTGGTGGCGGTCCCGAGCGAGCCGAACATCAGCAGCACTTCCTCCTGTTCGACGAGTTTTCGGGTCTGCTCGACCGTCTTGGGCGGGGAGTAGGCGTCGTCGAGGCTGATGAACTTGATCTTGCGCCCGTTGATGCCGCCCTCAGTGTTGATCTTCTCGAAATAGGCCTCCTGCGCCCGGCCGATAATGCCGAAGCCGGACGCCGGACCGCTGTAGGGCAGCGTCTGGCCGATGCGGATTTCGTCCTTGTCGCCCTCGGCGAGAGCGGCAGCATTTGCCAACAGCGCGAATGCTATCGTCAATAAAGGTCGCGACACTCTCATTGTTTCCGTCCCTCTGTTTTGTTTGATTGGCTATTCGTTGTGCCGGCGTGTCTTACGCACGCGCTCGCTTGAGGAAGTCGCCACTAGCATCAGTGAATTCAGCCTTCAGCCGCTCCACCAGTTCGGCGACCGGCGGCGCATCCGCGATCTGGCCGATGCCCTGGCCGGAGCCCCAGATGTCGCGCCACGCCTTGGCCTTGGTGTTGCCGCCGGAACCGAAATTCATCTTCGACTTGTCGCTGAGCGGCAGATTGTCGGGATCGAGCCCCGCGGCCACGATCGAGGGCCCGAGATAATTGCCGTGCACGCCGGTGAACAGGTTGGAGTAGACGATGTCGTGCGCCGCGTGCTCGACCAGCGCCGCCTTGTAGGCCGGATCGGCGTTGGCTTCCGCGGTCGCGATGAAGCGCGTGCCCATGTAGGCCATGTCGGCGCCGAGCGCGAGCGCGGACGCAATACCCCAGCCGTCGGAGATTGCGCCCGACAACAGGACGGTGCCCTTGAACCACTGCTTCACCTCGCGCAGCAGCGCGAACGGCGACAGCGTGCCGGCATGGCCGCCGGCGCCGGCGCAGACCAGAATGAGACCGTCGACGCCATGCTCGGCGGCTTTTCGCGCATGCTTGACGTTGATCACGTCATGGAAAACCACGCCGCCATAGGAATGCGCGGCCTGGACGATTTCGATCGGCGGCCGCAGCGAGGTGATGATGATCGGAACCTTGTGCTTTACGCAGGTCTCCATGTCCTTCATCAGCCGGTCGTTCGAGGCGTGGCAGATCTGGTTGACCGCGTAAGGCGCGACCTTCTTCTCCGGATGCAGCGCCTTGTACTCGCCGAGCTCGTTCTCGATTCGGCTCAGCCATTCGCCGAGTTTTTCGACGGGGCGGGCGTTCAGGGCGGGGAATGAGCCGACGATGCCAGCCTTGCACTGGGCGATCACGAGTTCCGGTCCGGACACGATGAACAGCGGCGAGCCGACCACCGGCAGTTCGAGCGAATTGGCAAGCGAAGCGGGCAGCGGCATTCAGTTCCTCCTTGATCGCGCAGGGCCGGTTACGTCCGGAGCGCATCCATTGATGTTGATTTGAGAGCTTCAGGCCGGGCGGAGCCGCTGACCTGCGCTTGTTGACGGCATTATAGGGCTGGACGGCACGCTGCAGTCGTTCAATATTGAACAGGTGATCAATCAGGAATGAACAGTGCGGCTGCGGCGTCGCGAGGGGAGCCAATGGACTGGGAGCTGTGCAAGACCTTCGTCGCGGTGGCCGAGACCCGCAGCTTCGCCGCCGCCGCGCGCCGGTTGCGCTCAAGCCATCCGACGGTTGGCCGCAAGATTGCCGAACTGGAAGGCCAGCTCGGCATTCCCCTGTTCGCGCGCTCCAATGAAGGTCTTTCGCTGACCGCGCAGGGTCGCAAGTTTCGCGAGCACGTCGAGGCGATGGCGGCGGCGGCGCTGCGTGCGGAGGCTGCGGTGTCTGCGACGGGCGCGCAGGCGCGCGGCGTGGTCAAGCTGTCGATCGGTTCTACGCTCGCCTCGCACTGGTTGATGCCGAAGCTCGGTCCGTTCCTGCGCGCACATGACCATATCCAGCTTGAGATCATCACCCATCCCTATCCGGCCAGCGTGCGCCGCCGCGAGGCCGATGTCGTGCTGCGCCCGGTGGACAGCGGCGAAGAGAATTTGATCGGCCGCAAGATCGGGCGGCTCGGCACCGGCTTCTACGCCTCGCGGGAGTACGCCGCGCGGCGGCGGCTCCCCGAACGGCGCGACGAATGGAAGGGACACAGCGTGATCGGCTTTGCCGACCGCTTGTCGAACGAGCGGCTGGCGCGATGGAGCGACGCAATCACACGGCAGGGCTCGATGGTGATGCGATGTTCGTCGCAAGGCGACATGCTCGCCGCGGCGCGCGCGGGCCTGGGGATTTCAACGCTGTCCTGCTTTGTCGCGACCGCCTATCCGGATCTCGTCCGCGTCGCGCCACAGAAGCTCGCCAGCGTGGCCGACCTCTGGCTGCTGGCGCATCCCGATCTCGTCGAACTTCCAGCCGTGCGCGCCGTAATCGATTTCGTCACGGCTTCCGCGCGAGAGGATCGGGTGAGGTTGCGGGGATGAGCTTGTCGGCCAGCACGCCCTCGCGCTTCTTCAGCACGCGATAATAGCTCCACCACAGATGCGCCGCCGCCCCGCGCAGCGGGCGCCATGGCTCCGCCAGTGGCGCCATCTGCTTGGCGTTCGGGCGCGCCTGCAGGCCAAGTCCGATCTTGATCGCTTCCTGTATGGCGATATCGCCGGCCGGCCAGGCATCGCCATGGCCGAGGCAGAACAGCAGGTAGACGTCGGCGGTCCACGGGCCGATGCCGTGCAGCGCCGTCAGCGTGTGGTGGGCGGCGTCGGCATCCTCTTCCGCCAGCACATCGAGGTTCAGCCGTTCGGCCGCCAGTTCGCGCGCGATGTTTTTCAGCGTCTTGATCTTGGCGGCCGAAAGGCCAAGCCGTCCGAGGCGTTCGGCGCGCGCTTTGCGGATGGAATCATGGTCGAACGGATCGAACGCGGCCGCCAGCCGCGCCCAGATCGCGCCGGCGCTGGCTGTGGATAATTGCTGGCCGCACACGATCGCGGCGAGGCCGGCAAAGCCCGGCTCGCGCTGCCGCAGCGCCGGCATGCCCGTCAGCTCGAAAATCGGCCTCAGCCGCACGTCCTGCTTGACCAGCGCGTGGACGGCGTCTTCGAGATCGGACTGGCTGCTGAGGTGGATGGTCATTTACGGAATGTTATCGACTCACTGGATCATCATGCGCGAGCTTGACCCGCGCATCCATCTTATATCGTAAAAGGCACTTGCACGATGGATTGCTGATCGAGCCCGGCAATGACGGGTGTTTGGAGGATCATGCCACCCGTTTTCCGATTTGCACCCAGCCCGAACGGCTACCTCCATCTCGGTCACGCCTATTCGGCGCTGCTCAATTTCGACCTCGCGCGCCGCACGGGGGGAAGGTTCCTGCTGCGGATCGAGGACATCGACGCGACGAGGTGCCGGCCGGAATTCGAGGCGGCGATCTACGAAGACCTCGCATGGCTCGGGATATCCTGGGAAACGCCGGTGCGGCGGCAATCGGAGCATTTTGCGCGCTATCGGGAGGCAGTCGAAAGATTGGCAGACTTGGGCCTGATCTATCCGAGCTTCGAGAGCCGCGCGGAAATCGCCCGACTGGTTGCACAACGCGACGCTAGCGCGCCCTGGCCGCGCGATCCGGACGGGGCGCCGCTCTATCCGGGGGCTGCGAAATCGCTGCCGCCGGACCAACGCCGACAGTTGATCGCGCAAGGCACGCCTTACGCGCTTCGGCTCGACATGGCGGCGGCTCGCGCGCGCACGAATCAGCTCACCTGGATCGAACATGGCGAAGGCCCCGGCGGCGAGACCGGCGCAGTGCACGCACAGCCCGAAGCCTGGGGCGACGTCATTCTCGCGCGCAAGGAGACGCCAACGAGCTATCATCTGTCCGTCGTGATCGACGACGCCTTGCAGGGCGTTACCGATGTGGTGCGGGGCAGGGACCTGTTCTGGTCGACGAGCGTGCATCTGCTGTTGCAGCAACTGCTCGGTATCCCGCAACCGGTCTATCGGCATCACCGGCTCATCGAAGATGCGTCGGGACACAAGCTTTCGAAATCGACGCAAGCCACGGCCTTGCGCGAATTGCGTGGGCAAGGTGCCGCGCCTGCGGATATTTGCAGCCTCGTCGGTTTGTCCGGCGACTTCCGTAATACTACTGGGGGTTGTTGAAAACGTCTCCGTGACATCGGCTGCTATCGCGTGTCATGCTGGTCGCGGCAGAGGAAGGGGGACCATGGCGGCAAAGCGGCGCTCACAACGCATCACACGGCCAGTAAAGAAGCGGCCAGCGAAGAAGCGCGCATCCAGCGCCGCGGCAAAAATGCGCGGTGCCCGCAAATCCGCCGCCACCGGCGCTGGCATGGTCGAGACCGCGCTGGCGGCCTTCGCGCATGAGGTCCGCACGCCGCTCACCGGCATTCTGGCAATCAGCAATCTCCTGGCGACGTCCGAACTCGACGGGCGCGAGCGGCGCTGGGTCGACACCATCAAGGCGGGCGCGGAACATCTGGCGAGCCTTGCGACCCTGTTCGTCGATGCGGCGCGCAGCGGCGGTCCCGGGCTCGAGGTGCGGCAGGACTTCTTCGACCTGCGCACGCTCGCCCGCAATGCCGGTGATTCGCTGACCGGCCGCGCGGCGGCCAAGGGCCTGCAGTCGTCGGTCGTCATTTCCGAAAAGCTGCCGGCATTTGCGATCGGCGATCCCGTGCGCCTGCGCGCCGCGGTGGAGAACCTGATCGACAATGCCGTGAAATTCACCGACCAGGGCAGCGTCGCCCTCGAGGTTACGCCCCTGCGCAGCCCGAAAGGCAAGGTCGCCGTCCAATTCGAGGTCTCCGACAGCGGGATCGGCATGACGCTGAGCGAGGTCAAACGCCTGTTCCGGCCGTTTTCGCAGGCCAATGTCTCCATTGCATCGCGCTTCGGCGGCGCCGGTCTCGGATTGTCGTCGGTCAAGCAACTGGCGCGCGCCATGGGCGGCGATGTCGCCGTGACGCAACGCCGTGGCGGCGGCACCACCTTTACCTTCAATGTCGTGATGTCACCGGCAAAGGACGCGGTGACGGCGGCGTCGGGCGCCGATGGCGAGGCGTCGATCGGTTCGCCGCGGCCGTTGCGCCTGCTCAGCGTCGAGGACAATCCGTTCGGCCGCGTCGTGCTCAACGCGATCCTGACCGAGCTTGGTCACCAGACCGAGTTCATCGGCCAGGGCGAGGCGGCGCCCGAGCGGCTTGCGCACGGCGCATTCGATGCGGTGCTGATGGACATGGTCCTGCCGGGGATCAACGGCATCGAAGCGATCACGCGCATTCGCGCGCTTCAGCCGCCGCTCGGGCGCATTCCGATCATCGGCATATCCGGCCGCAGCGAGGACGAGGCGGCATCGCGCGCCGCCGGCGCCGATATCTTTCTGGTCAAGCCTGTGTCTCCGCGCGCCCTGGCGACTGCGCTGCATGAAGCGACATCCCCTTCGGCAATTGCGACTTCATGATCGCCGCATTCAGTTCGCCGCCGAAGACGAAAATCGCGGAAATGAAATACAAAAACACCAGCGCGATGATGACCGAAGCAAGCCCTGCATACATGGTCACGTAGTTGCTGGCGAAGCGCGCCAGATACTGGCCGAAAACGATGCCCGAAATCAGTGACGCCACCATTGTAAAGACGATGCCTGGCAGGATCTGCAGAAAGCTTCGGCGGCCGCAGGGCAGCCAGGCATGCAGGACGAACAACGCCGCCGTCATCGCCGTGATCGTGATGCCGTAGCGGGCGAAATTGAGCAGGCTTTCGTTGGATTCGACGAAGAACGGAATGTGGCGGCGTGCCGTTTCCAGGATCAGCGGACCGAGCACGATCAGGAACGCCATCAAGAGCGACGTGACGGCGGCGACCAGCGTGTAGCCGATCGATTCCAGCCGCAGCCAGTACCACGCCCGCGGCTCGACCACCGAATAGGCGCGGTTCAGCGCGACCCGCAGCGCCTCGACGCCGTTGGAGGCGAAATAGACCGCCAGCACCGCGCCGACGGTCAGGATGTCGCCGCGCGTCGTGGTCAGCACGTCGTGGATTTCGCCTGACAGCGCGTCCGCGACCTGTTGCGGCCAGGTCTGCAGCAGCAGCCCCACCGCGCCGTCGGCCAGCTCCTTGGACCCGAAAAAGCCGGCCAGCGACGTCAGCACGATCAGGAACGGAAACAGCGCCATCAACGTCGATAGCGCGATATGGCTCGCGATCGCCCAGCCGTCATCGGCAAGGAACGTATAAAACGCCTCCATCACGACGAGGTAGACGAAGCGAATGAACCTCACATCTTACCCCGATCTGGCTACGAAGGTCCGGTCGTAAATTTGTGCTAGCATCTGATATTATTGGCTTAAAAGCCAGATCGTCGATCGGTTGTGCGAGGGGTTGTGAACGTGTGGCAGTCGGCGCTTGCCGGTGTTATGTAGCGCCGATGGCATCCTTTCTGAGTTCGATCGTCCTCCCGATCGCGGTTGCGGCCGTGGCTATCGTGCTGCTGCTCGGCCTCATCAACATGATGCGCGGCGGCTCGCCGAGCCGCTCGCAGAACCTGATGCGGCTTCGGGTGTTGCTGCAGTTCATCGCCATCGTCATCACCATGGTCGTGGTCTGGGCGATGGCCAAATAGGGCAGGAAAAGGGAAGCGCCAATGGTCGTACTCAACCGCATCTACACCAGGACCGGCGATGACGGCACCACGGCGCTCGGCAGCGGCGAACGCCGGCCGAAATACGATCTGCGCATCGCAGCCTATGGCACCGTGGACGAGACCAACGCCGCCATCGGCGTGGTACGGCTGCACCTCGGCGATTCCCGCGAAGTCGACGCGATGCTGGGCCGGATCCAGAACGACCTGTTCGATCTCGGGGCCGATCTCGCGGTGCCCCAGCGCGACGGCAAGGCTGAGCGGTTGCGGATGCTCTCAAGCCAGGTCGAACGGCTCGAGCGCGACATCGATAGCCTGAACGAGCATCTCGCGCCCCTGACCTCGTTCGTCCTGCCTGGCGGCACCCCCGCCGCGGCATACCTGCATCTCGCCCGCACCATATGCCGCCGGGCGGAACGGATCATGGTGGAACTCGCCGCGAACCCTAAGGAGCCGGTCAGCGAGGCTGCCATCCAGTATATGAACCGCCTGTCGGATTTCCTGTTCGTCGCCAGCCGTCACATGAACGATAATGGGGCCGGAGACGTGTTGTGGGTGCCCGGCCAAAACCGGTAAGATAGCCTCTATCCAAGGGCTGATTTTTGGCTTTCGCGCGTTGACCGCCGATAGCGGGGCCATTAGGTTCCGCGCCCAAGCCAATAAAACCCCAGAATTCAAGCGAAAGAGGATCGATGAAGGTTCTTGTGCCGGTAAAGCGGGTGGTCGATTTCAACGTCAAGGTCCGCGTCAAGAGCGACGGAACGGGCGTGGAACTGGCCAACGTGAAGATGTCGATGAATCCGTTCGACGAAATCGCTGTCGAGGAAGCGCTGCGGCTGAAGGAGGCCGGCAAGGCGACCGAAGTGGTGGTGGTGTCGATCGGCCCGGCGCAGGCCTCGGAGACGATCCGGACCGGTCTCGCCATGGGCGCCGACCGCGGGATTCTCGTCAAGGCCGAAGGCAATGTGGAGCCCTTGGCGGTCGCCAAGATTCTGAAAGCCGTGGCTGACGCGGAGAAGCCCGGCCTCGTCATTCTCGGAAAGCAGGCGATCGACGACGATTCGAACCAGACCGGCCAGATGCTGGCTGCCCTGCTCGGCTGGTCGCAGGCGACCTTTGCCTCCAAGCTCGAAGTCGAAGGAAGCGATTTCAAGGTCACGCGCGAGGTCGACGGCGGCCTGCAGACCGTGCAGTTGAAGGGACCGGCGATCGTCACCACCGATTTGCGGCTGAACGAGCCGCGCTACGCGTCGCTGCCCAACATCATGAAGGCGAAGAAGAAGCCGATCGACGACAAGAGCGCGGCAGATTACGGCGTCGATCTCACGCCGCATCTCGAAGTGCTCAAGACCGCGGAACCTCCGGGCCGCAAGGGTGGCGTCAAGGTCAAGGACGTTGCTGAGCTGGTAACGAAACTCAAGACCGAAGCCGGGGTTCTCTGATGACGACGCTACTGATCGCTGAACACGACAACGCGTCGATCAAGGACGCGACCAACAAGGCGCTGACGGCAGCAGCCGCCCTCGGTGCCGACGTCCACGTGCTGGTCGCCGGCGAGAACGCCAAGGCGGCGGCCGATGCCGCGGCCAAGCTTGCCGGTGTCAAGAAGGTGCTGCTCGCCGATAACGCTGCCTATGCCCACGACCTCGCCGAGCCGCTGGCCGCGCTGATCGTGTCGCTGGCTTCAGGCTATGACGCCTTCGTCGCGCCCGCCACCTCGCGCTTCAAGAACGTGATGCCGCGCGTCGCGGCGCTGCTCGACGTGATGCAGGTGTCGGAGATCATCAAGGTGGTTTCGCCTGACACGTTCGAGCGGCCGATCTATGCCGGCAACGCGATCCAGACGGTGAAATCGAAGGACGCCAAGAAGGTTATCACGGTGCGGACCTCGACTTTCGCCGCGGCCGGTGACGGCGGCAGCGCGACGGTGGAGAACGCCACTGCTGCGGCCGATCCGGGCCTATCCAGCTTCGTCGGCGAGGAGGTTGCGAAGAGCGACCGTCCGGAACTGACTTCCGCGAAGATCATCGTCTCCGGTGGCCGCGCCATGCAGAGCCGCGAGAATTTTGCCAAATATATCGAGCCGCTCGCCGACAAGCTCGGCGCCGGCGTCGGCGCCTCGCGCGCCGCGGTCGATGCCGGCTATGCACCCAACGACTGGCAGGTCGGCCAGACCGGCAAGGTGGTCGCCCCGGAACTATATGTCGCGATCGGTATCTCCGGCGCGATCCAGCATCTCGCCGGCATGAAGGATTCCAAGGTGATCGTTGCGATCAACAAGGATGAAGACGCGCCGATCTTCCAGGTTGCCGATTACGGCCTGGTGGCGGACCTCTATCAGGCGGTTCCTGAACTGACCGAAGCGCTCGGTAAGCTCGGAAAGTAACGACGGACGGAGCGTGATCCGGAAAAGGGGAAGCCGGCTTTTCCGAAAAGATCATGTTCAAACAAAAAGATAGAGCGGAATGACGATTCGAGGCAGCGTTCATTCCGCTCCAGCCGGACGCGCAACGTCCGGAAGATATTTACCTTAAGCGGTTGCGAGCGAAGTGGATTAAGCTTCGCGTGAAGAAAACGTGCCAATGATGGGGACTGAAACCTCGATACTGATTATATCGTATCTGAGGTTCAGAGATGAACAGGCGCGATGTGCGCGCCGTTCCGGTGGATGAAAAGATGGCGGTGACAATCAAGAAGGTCGGCGTGATCGGCTCGGGCCAGATGGGCAACGGGATTGCGCATGTGGCGGCGCTCGCCGGCTTCGACGTGGTGCTCAACGACGTCTCCGACGAACGGCTGAAATCGGCGATGGCGACCATTAACGGCCATCTGTCGCGCCAGGTTGCCAAGCAGACCATTACCGAGGACGCGCGCAAAAAGGCGCTCGGCCGCATTACCACCACCGAGACGCTGGATGGTTTGGCGGACTGCGACCTCGTGATCGAGACCGCAGTCGAAAAGGAAGAGGTCAAGCGCAAGATCTTTCACGAGCTCTGTGCCGCGCTGAAGCCGGAAGCGATCGTCGCCACCAACTCCTCGTCGATCTCGATCACGCGGCTCGCCGCCTCGACCGATCGTCCCGAGCGCTTCATCGGCATTCATTTTATGAATCCGGTGCCGGCGATGGAACTCGTTGAGTTGATCCGCGGCATCGCCACCGACGATTCCACCTTCGAAACGGCAAAGGAATTTGTCGGCAAGGTCGGCAAGCAGATCGCGGTATCGGAGGATTTTCCGGCCTTCATCGTTAACCGCATCCTGCTGCCGATGATCAACGAGGCGATCTACACGCTCTATGAGGGTGTCGGAAACGTCGAGGCGATCGACGCCGCCATGAAGCTCGGCGCGCATCACCCGATGGGGCCGTTGGAACTCGCCGATTTCATCGGTCTCGACACCTGTCTTTCGATCATGCAGGTGCTGCATGAGGGGCTGGCGGATTCGAAATACCGGCCGTGCCCGCTGCTGGTGAAATATGTCGAGGCCGGCTGGCTCGGCCGCAAGACCCAGCGCGGCTTCTACGACTACCGCGGCGACAAGCCGGTCCCGACGCGCTAGGGCTCCACTCTCGATGCTGTAGGGTGGGCAAAGCCACCGGGTCGCGCGAATGCGCGCCCGATGACAGGCTCCGCGTGCCCACCATGCCTCTGCAAATTCAAACGTCGGCGTGCTCTGCACAGGCGCCATCGCCGGTTGTGAAAGGATCGGTGAGCACGCTTCCGCCTTCGCTCTTCGAGCTACGGCGGACAAGTCGCTTTGCCCACCCCACTTTTTTTCACGCTGCTCGGACAGGTTCCACCGCGCTCACAGCACAATCTCCAGAATTCGTTAACCGGTGCCGGGGTAGGGTGCCCTCAGGTTTGAGGAGTGCTGCGTAATGGATATGATGGCTTTGGTTTCGAGCATAATGGCGATGAAGGCGGCGGGCACGCAGCAGCAGATCCAGACCTCGATCATCAAACAGAATGCGGACGCGGAGAAAGCCGCGGTCCAGACGCTGCTGGGTACCGCCAATCTCGCCCCCGGCGTTGGCGGCAACCTCAATATTGCGGCCTGAAATTACCGTCTTGCAGGGTGGGCAAAAGGCGCGCTTGCGCCGTGCCGCCATCTCTCCAGTTCGCGACATTAGGTGGCCACGCTTCCGCCTTCGCTCTTCGAGCTACGGCGGACAAGTCGCTTTGCCCAGCCTAGGATTCTATCGCCGGGCTGCTAAAGCCCCGCCTTCACTGGCTCCATCGCGGCCTTGATCAGCTTGATTGCATCGTCGCTGGCCCATTCGGCGGGGCCGGCCAGGTTGCCGATTTCGCAGCCCTGGCCGTCGACCAGTATCGAGGTCGGCATGCCCAGCGCCTTGCCTATGCCCTTAAGGTCCTGAAAAACCTTGGCTTTTGAGTCCGCGAAATAGCCAAGCCTGGTCAGATTGGCCTCTTTGAGGAAGTTTTTCGGCTTCTCGGGATCGCGGGTGTCGATATTGACGGCGACCACCTCAAAATCCTTGCCCCCGAGCTTGGCCTGCAGGCTGTCGAGCGCCGGCATCTCTTTACGGCAAGGCACGCACCAGGTGGCCCACAGGTTCACCAGCACGGTCTTGCCGCGCCATTCCGAGAGCTTTCGGGGCTTGCCCTCGGCGTCCTCAAAGGCGAGGTCGGGGAGCCGCAGCGGGGTCGTCGCCATGGTCAGCGCGGCTACCTCGCCATGCGCCAGCGGCGCGATCTTGCGGGCCAGTTCGACGGCGCCCGTACAGGAGGGATCGCCGCCCCTGCCGCGCTTGAAGCCGCCGAACTCGTAAAACGCGCCCAATCCGATCACGCCCACAGCCGCCACTGCACCGATGGCGAGCGGGATCCGGCGTTTCGTGGCCGGGCGGGGCGGGGACATTTCGGGCATATCGTTTGTCATCCTGTATCAGATACGGCTATGCAGGGCGCAAGATTACGGTCGAGTTACGGCCGAAACCGGCACCGCGTTTCGCAGCCGGTTCGACGATTTAGATGGCAAGGCTTAAGAAGTAAGGCCAGGGAAGTCATGAGCAACAAGATGTGGGGCGGCCGGTTCACCGAGCGTCCCGATGCGATCATGGAGGAAATCAACGTCTCGATCGACGTCGACCGTCACCTCTATGCCCAGGACATCGCCGCGTCCAAGGCCCACGCCGCAATGCTGGCCGCGCAAGGCATTATCACCGCTGTTGATGCGAAAAATATCGGCAAGGGTCTAGACACGATTTTGTCAGAAATCGGCAAGGGCTCGTTCGACTTCAAGCGCGCGCTCGAAGACATCCATATGAACGTCGAGAGCCGGCTTTCCGAATTGATCGGGCCGGCAGCGGGACGGCTGCACACCGCACGCTCCCGCAACGACCAGGTGGCGACCGATTTCCGGCTCTATGTCCGCGACACGATCGACGTAACCGATGCGGCGCTGGCCGCCTTCCAGCATGCGCTGGCCAGCCGCGCGCTGGAACATGCCGCGACCGTGATGCCGGGCTTCACCCATCTGCAGACCGCCCAGCCCGTCACGTTCGGGCATCATCTGCTGGCCTATGTCGAGATGGCCGCGCGCGACCGCGGCCGCTTTGCCGATGCGCGCAAGCGGCTGAACGAATCGCCGCTCGGGGCCGCGGCGTTGGCCGGAACCTCGTTTCCGATCGATCGCACCGCCACAGCCAAGGCGCTCGGCTTCGACCGCCCGATGGCCAATTCGCTGGACGCCGTATCGGATCGCGACTTCGTGCTGGAGACCCTGTCGGCGGCGTCGATCGCGGCCGTGCATATGTCGCGTTTTGCCGAGGAGATCGTGATCTGGACCTCGCCGCTGGTCGGCCTGGTGCGGCTCTCCGACAAGTTCACCACCGGCTCCTCGATCATGCCGCAGAAGCGTAATCCGGACGCGGCCGAACTGGTGCGCGCCAAGACCGGCCGGGTGATCGGCGCGCTCAACGGTCTCCTGATCGTGATGAAGGGGCTGCCGCTCGCCTATCAAAAGGACATGCAGGAGGACAAGCAGGGTGCCATGGAGGCGTTTTCCGCGCTCTCGCTCGCGATTCGGGCCATGACCGGCATGGTCATCGATCTGGTGCCGGACGAGGCACGGATGAAGGCCGCCGCCGGCGAGGGCTATGCCACCGCCACCGACCTGGCCGACTGGCTGGTGCGGACGCTGAAAATGCCGTTCCGCGAGGCCCACCATGTCACCGGGCGCATCGTCGGCCTCGCCTCGAAGCAGGGCGTGGCGCTGCACGAATTGCCGCTGCAGGCGATGCAGGAGGTCGAGCCGAAAATCACGGCGGATGCCCTGCGCGTGCTTTCGGTGGAGGCCTCCGTCAAGAGCCGGACCAGTTATGGCGGCACTGCGCCGAAGAACGTGCTGTCGCAGGCCAAAGCCTGGCTGAAACGGCTGGAAAAAGAGCGAAAATTGGGCTGAGGAAAAAATTTCGCTGCAATTGCTTAGGTTTTTCTTGGGTTTCCGTGGCCGATCGGCACTCGCCAGACCAAGGCAATCTTTGTATGGTGCGGCGCGCATTGGGGATTTCGTCGTGATCAGTAACTACCGCCCGTCATCGTCGGGATGGGCCATCATCCTGCTGAGCGTCACCGCGCTCGCGCTCGGGGGCTGCGGACGCAAAAGTGGCCTCGACCTGCCGCCGACCGCGGCGGCGCCAGCGGCCCAGGCCACGTCGGATACCGAGGCCGAGCGCGCGGCGCAGCCCGGCGTGTTCAATTCGACCTACGGATCCGAGGCAGGCCCCAGCGCCCCCAAGGGCGGCAAGAAGAAATTCGTTCTCGATCCGCTGCTGGACTAGAGTCTTGTTTTGACGCGTTTTCTTGACGCGAACCGGTATCCACTTCGCTCGAAAACGCTGTGAGCGCGCTATGAACCATTTTGACTATCGCAACGGCGTGCTCCACGCCGAGGCCGTCAACCTGTCCGAACTTGCGGACGCGGTCGGCACGCCGTTCTATTGCTATTCGACGGCTACGCTGGAGCGCCATTACCGCGTCTTCACCGAGGCCTTTGCCGGCGAGAAGACGCTGGTCTGCTACGCCATGAAGGCGAATTCCAACCAGTCGGTGCTGCGCACGCTGGCGAAACTCGGCGCCGGGGCCGACGTCGTGTCGGGCGGCGAACTCAAGCGCGCGCTGGCCGCGGGGATTCCGCCGAGCAAGATTCTTTTCTCAGGCGTCGGCAAGACCGAACCCGAACTGCGTGCGGCGCTCGCCGCGGACATTCTCTGCATCAACGTCGAATCCGAGCCCGAACTGGAATTGCTGTCGAAGTTGGCGGTCGAGACTGGCAAGACCGCGCGGATTTCGTTGCGGGCCAATCCGGACGTCGATGCCGGGACGCATGCCAAGATCGCCACCGGCAAGTCCGAGAACAAGTTCGGCATCCCGATTCTGCGGGCGCGCGAGGTCTATGCCCTCGCGGCGAAGCTGCCGGGCATCGAGGTGACCGGCACCGACATGCATATCGGTAGCCAGATCACCGATCTGTCCAAGATGGAGACCGCGTTCCGGATTCTTTCCGATTTCGTGCAGACGCTGCGCGCCGACGGCCACAAGATCGAGCATATCGATTTCGGCGGCGGGCTCGGCATCCCCTATCACGCCGACCGCGAAGCGCCGCCATTGCCGTCGGCCTATGCTGCGATGGTCAAGCGGGTGACGCATAATCTCGGCTGCACGCTGATGTTCGAGCCCGGGCGGATGATCGTCGGCAACGCCGGCATCCTCGTTTCCCGCGTCATCTATGTGAAGCCCGGCGAGGCCAAGAACTTCGTCATCATCGACGCCGCGATGAACGATTTGATCCGCCCCACGCTGTACGAAGCCCACCACGACATTCTCCCCGTTCGCGAGCCCGTCAAGGGCGTGCGAACCATCACGGCCGACGTCGTCGGCCCGGTCTGCGAGACCGGCGACTACCTCGCCCTCGACCGCAACCTTCCCGAACCCAAGGCCGGCGATCTCATCGCGATCATGACCGCCGGCGCCTACGGCGCGGTGCAGTCCGGCTTCTACAATACGCGCGCGCTGGTGCCCGAAGTCCTCGTCAAGGACGACCAATACGCCGTGGTGCGCCCGCGCATCGAGGTCGAAGAGCTGATCGCGATGGACCGGCTGGCGCCGTGGTTGTGAGCCCGCTGATGGCGCCACAACAGCGGTGTCGTCCCTGCGAACGCATGCGTTCGCAGGGACGACGACAGACCAGACCACTTCCTATCATACAGCCCTTCGCTCCACCTCATCCTACGCAATACTGAAGCGTCCGTCAGACGGTTTCGGCTGTATTGGCCGCTATCACCGCAGTTGTTCTTTGCGCTGCGTCATAGACTTTGACCTGAAGCATCGGGAATTTGGTCTTGAGTTCCCGCGCTTTCTTTTCGGCGGCTTCCTTTGTGTCGAACACCGCCTTCATCTGACCGTCGACCTCCATGCCGAAACCCTCGGTGATCGTGACATCGGCGCGCATGATGTTCCTGGGTATTGGCTCCTCGGCCATCGTCGTTATGGGTTTTCTTATCATGGATCTTTCCTCCTACGTTCTGGCTGCTGCCGCGTTATGGGCGCGCACGACGAGGATGGACGTTTCGCTAAAACTTCTTCTGTTCAGCCAGCAACTTGAAATCGGTTTCTGCGCTCTTATCTAAAACGCAGTCGATATGGATTTGTTCGGCGGGCCCTCACTGTGCTAATCGGGCGCCAGGAACACCGTACCCTCGCGCTTTTGAGCGCCGCCCTCAGTGGCCCATCGACCGGATTGCAGCACGACAATTCCTCCAATGAACGTCGCACGGCTCTGCCGGAGCGGCATACAACATGAAAACCAACATGAAGCACATTTCGGAAGTTAAGCCGGTAACGGTACAGCCACGTCCAAATACGAAAGCTATGGCCGGCGTAGCGCGCCGAGGATCCCGGCCTGCCCGGAGAAATGAATCTTCCGGGTTCCCCCACCCTCACGCGAAGAACGCTCAGAGTGCCGAGAAAAACTATGAACGCTACCTGGCCTTGGCCCGCGCTGAAGCTCTGAAGGGAGACCGGATCGCAGCGGAGAATTATTTCCAGCATGCCGAGCACTATTTCCGGTCGATGGCGAAGAATGCGAATTAGTGTGCCGCAGGATCGGGTGCGATTGCCGGACTTCCCCTGGATTGCTTGGAGTCCCATCGCGCCTGGAACCATGCCAAACCGTCGGGTTCCATACAGACATTGATTCGAATCAGATTTTTATTCCGGCCCATGCTGGGCACCATGTGGATGGGCATGCCCGGCATGGGACAAGGGACGGCCCCGACGGTTGATGCCTAGCCCGAAGCGGGGGCCATCCTTCCAATGTGCCGCACGGCGGTGCCGGGCACGCGGAATAAACGCGCTCAACTGCGGCGCGTTCGTATGGCAGAATCCCAACAGAAGGGAGTTGATTCGATGATGCTCGAAACAATTCTGGCATTGTTGGGCCTCGCGACTTGCGCGCTGGTCCTCATTTCATTCTGGGGCTCCGACCTCTTTGGAAGCCGCACGCGGAAGCGGGGTTAATTAACTAGCGCGTTCGGTAACCGCCCCACGGCGTGGGCTGCGAAGATTGCCAGGCTGAATAGTGCGAGAGTCGCTGTAGAGGCGGCGATCATGGCTGCGCTTCTGCTCGCCGATTTCGGCGAGGGTAGTTGCCGCGCGACTGCACCCAAATCGGATCGAAGATGAATTGCATTTTTGGCCATCCCACGTGGCTCACCAGTTGAAAAAGGGATTTCCGAAAGGCGAGCGCCCGAAAGGCTGGCCGTGATGGGTATCGCTTCGCTTCACCCGTCCTACCCAATAAACCTCGCTTCCCCGTGACGCCGCCCTTCGCGCCGCCTACCACGACGCCCGCCACTTCTGGATCGGCTTGATTGCAACGGTGAAATCCGACTCCGCACCCTCGTCGCAGATGATGATTTCCCACAGGCGTCCGACCGCTTCGGCGACTTCAATCGGTAACCACGTCATCAGCTTCCCTCCTCGCCCGCCGTTGCGCTGCGCATGAAGTAAAGCGCGCACCAAGCGCTCGGCGACACGTCCTTCTTGTCACAAACGCGGCAATTTTTCTTTAGGTCCCGCTTGCGCGATGTATCATGGCAAATGGCGAGCGCGTCTTCGCGCGCTGTTTGTCGACATGCGAGCGCTCTCAAGGGGGGCACATGGCAAATGATGAGCACGTGGCGCTCTTACGACAGGGAGCATCCGTCTGGAATGATTGGAGAAGTCAAGAAGAAGCTCGGTATCGGCGAAATGCGGAGCCGCATGGGCCGTCCGTAATCCTGAAGGGATTCTTTGATCCGTCCGATCTTACCGCAGTGCAAATTGATCGAGCGCTAGCGTCCCCCCCCCCGCATTGGGGACTTCAACAAGGCGGACCTAGCGAATTTAGAGCTGGAGGGAGTGGACTTATCGACAGCATTTTGCCCAAGGGCAAATTTATTTAAGGCGAACTTAAATGCCGCAAAACTTGTCGGAGCGTACCTTGACGGCGCTGGGCTTTCCTACGCGAGCCTTGAACGATCAGACCTGTCATATGGATCTTTTGGCCGCGCTTCCTTTGATCATGCGAACTTGATATCGGCAAACCTGCGAGGATCATTCCTGCGCGGCGCATCCCTCGACGACGCCAAGTTGGCTGGCGCAAATCTGTGTGAGGCCGACATTGGTGACGCGTCACTGTGGGGCGCAGATTTGACGGGCGCCAATCTTCAAAATGCAGACTTGTCTGACGCAGAGCTGGATTTTGCGACACTTGCCGGTGCAGATCTCACGGGCGCGGACCTGTGCGGCGCAGATCTGTACAAGGCGAATTTTGAAGGAGCGAAGCTGAATGGCGTAGACCTGCGGAACGCAAATCTTTCGGAAGCGAACTTCTCGAACGCGGACCTCTCTGACAGTCGCGTCTATGGAGTGGCAGCATGGAAACTGAACCTGGACGGCGCTATCCAAAAGAACCTGATAATTACAGAGGAGGGCGAACCGACCATAACCGTTGACAACGTTGAAGTTGCTCAATTTGTCTATCTGTTGCTTCACAACGAGAAGATCCGCGACTTAATCGACACGGTCGGTCGAAAGGGAGTCCTCCTCTTGGGACGCTTTAGCGAGGGGCGACTGCAGTTGCTCGAACGGTTGCGAGGCAAATTACGAGAACTCGGCTTCGTACCGATGGTGTTTAACTTCGACAAGCCGGAAACGAAAGACTTCACCGAAACAGTGCGTTTGTTGGCAAGTCTCTCATGTTTTGTGATTGCCGACATCACGAAGCCGCGTTCCACGCCACTTGAACTCCAGGCGACTGTGCCTGATTGCATGGTTCCCTTCGTCCCGATACTGGAAGGGGACGAAGAACCATTTTCCATGTTTGCCGACCTTTGGCTCAAACATCGCGATTGGGTGCTAGACCCCATTCGTTATCGCTCAATTGACCGCCTCATTGAACGGCTGGAAGCCGAAGTTGTTGAACCAGCCAAAATGAGGTTCGAACAACTGCTGGCAAAGAGAACCGAGCGGCTGATTGTTAGAGATATCTGAGACGTGTTTCCCTAACGTTCCGTCCGAGTTAAGGGCGGCAGTCTGATACGTGAAGTGGCGGCGCGCCTTTACTGCGCTCGAAGCCCGATCTTGATCAGAGCGTTGGCAACGTCCGATTTGGGGTCATTAGCAAACCTCAGGTGGCGTCCGAGCTATGTCCGTTCACCCCCGCGATAGCGAACATCGCGGTACGGCTTCTGCACGTCCGTTCGGTGCTACAAGGGACCCGGCATCGCAGCAAATTCGGGTGGCTTCGTTAGGTTGCCCGATGCGCTCGACGCATTTCATTTCATTGAGCGAGTTGCCGCCCGAGACATGGCTCACCAGTTGAAAAAGGGATTTCCGAAAGGCGAGCGCCCGAAAGGCTGGCTGCGTGGGTATGCGTAGCGGAAGTCGCTCCCCGGACTGCGCCGGCGCCGCTTGATGCCGCCTTGCGGCTCGCCGCTCAACAGCACCACGAATTCCGTTCCCTTGCCGGTTTCAGAACTCATCGGCTCGTCGGTAACGATCAGCGAGGATCGCGGCGCAATGCCGGCGATGCGATTCACTGCGTCCTGCGGAATGACGATGCGGTCGAGCGCGGCCTTTGCACTGTCCGGGTCCGTCGGCACCGGCTCAACGCCGCGACCGCTATTCCCGCGCGGCCGGTCCTCTGGCTCAGCCGAGCCGCTCGGCGCACCTCCGCTGCGCAATGAGACGACGCTCCATCGCAAACTGGCGTCGTCGGCCGTGCGCCCGATGGCGGTGAAGACATGCGTGCCGATCGCACGATCGGGGTCTGCGATCGTGACCGGACTTTCAAAGACCGGCTCAAATGCCTGCCGCACATAAAGCCGCTGGGTCTTGCGGCTGATCAACACCGATACCGGCTGGAGTTCGCGCGCGATCTGGCGGGCCGCCTCGGCTGCCGCGGCCCGCGCAGTCTCCGCCGCGGCGGCGGCTTCACGCGCAGAGGTGACGGCATCGAGCCTCAGTTGCAGATCCACGTTGGCGACGTCCCATTGCAGCTGCAGCTCCGCGATTTTGGCGACGGCCTGCGCCTTGGCGTCCTCAGCCTGCTCCTTTGCCTCCGCGGAGATGTCGGAGCCAAGTTTAGTCTCGGCGGCCGCCAACTGTGCCTCGGCTCTGCGCTTCAGATTTTCCGCCGCGCGAACCGGCGTCCTGGCCTGCGTGGCCTCCCGCAAGGCCGTCCCGGCGGCTATTCGCGCCTCGGCTGCTTTCCTCGCCGCCTCTTGCGCCTCCGTGGTCCGGGCGGCGGCCAGGGCGGCCGCACCGGGCTTCGGTTGGAACAGAAGCGGATGGGCGAACTCGACAGGCGCCACATCGCCTGGCGCCACGATCACCCGCATGCCCATCGCGGTCGCGCCGAACAGCTGTTCGGCAAAGTCGAACGGCAGTCTGATACAGCCATGGGACGCCGGACGCCCCGGCAGCACGCCGCCATGGAGGGCGATGCCCGACCAGGTGATGCGTTGCATGTGCGGCATGAAGGCGTCGTCATACAGGTTCGAGTAATGCTCCTCGACTTTCTGGATGACGCTGAAGATCCCTGCGGGTGTCTCGCGTCCCTTCGTGCCGCTCGACACCGGCGCCCGCAGGATCCACCCCTTGGCGTCGTAGACGGTGATCCGCTGGCTGCGAAGCGAAACTATGGCCATGGTCGGCTCGCCGGCGCTGCGCGACTGAATGGACTCGATCGGGCGTTGGCTCTGGCCGCTTCTGGCGGGCGCACCGTTCCCCGCCGCGATCAGCAAGGCCAGACCTGCAACGGCAAGACATGCGGGCCGCAGCCGCTTCTGCCTGCACACTGGATTTACGCAACGAGACGTCATCCGCGTCCCAACTGATCGATCGGGTCAACGCCGGCTTCCACGCAAATACATTCAACGCCATTCGGTCGGACTTGCCAACCTGGAACTGCGTCAGCGCTACTTCGCCGCGTGGCCGCCCTTCGCCCCGCCGACCACGACGCCTGCCGCCTTTTCGATCGGCTTGATGGCGGCGGTAAAATCCGACTCCGCGCCCTCGTCGCGGATGACGACTTCCCACAGGCGCCCGACCGCTTCGGCGACTTCCATCGACAGCCCCAGCGATTTCATCTCCTCCAGCGCCAGCCGCACGTCCTTCACCATCAACCCGGTGGCGAAGCCGAAATCGAAGCTGCGCGGCAGCACGGCACGGGGAAACTTGTCGCGGCTTGCGGTGTTGAGGCCGGAACCGGCGTTGATGACGTCGATCATCACGGCCGGATCGAGCCCCGCCTTGACGCCCATCACCACGGCTTCCGACGTCGCCACCATGGCGGTGGCCGACAGGAAGTTGTTGGCGAGTTTCATGGTCTGCGCCGAGCCGGGCTTTTCGCCGATAAAGAACACTTTTCCGATCACGTCGAGCGCGGGCTTTGTCACTTCGAAATCGGCACGCGGGCCGGACACCATCACCGCCAGCGTTCCTTTCTCGGCGCCGCCGACGCCGCCGCTGACGGGGCTGTCGATCTGCACGATGTTGTTCTTCGCCAGCAGGCCGTGAATTCTGGCCGCCATCTGCGAGCCGACGGTGGAGAGATCGACGAAGCGCTTTACCCGCTTGCCCTCGATCACACCGCCCGAGCCGGTCGCAACGTCGAGCGAGGCCTGCAGCGACGGCAGGCTTGCCAGCACGGTCTCGCAGCGATCGGCAATTTCCTTCGGTGACGATGCGGCCTGCGCGCCGAGCGCTGTGAGTTTGTCGACGGCTTCCTTGCGCGTATCGAATACCGTGAGCTGATGCCTGGCCTCAATCAGGCGGCGCGCCATCGGGAAGCCCATCTTCCCGAGCCCGATAAATCCGATTTCCATGGTGATGTTTCCTCTTGCTCCGTCATTGCGAGCGAAGCGAAGCAATCCATTCTTTCTTTGTGCGGCGAGATGGATTGCTTCGCTTCGCTCGCAATGACGGATGAAATGTCGACTGGTCTCTACGCCTTGTCCAATTCCGCAAACACTTCGCGCGCGATGCGAAAGCTGTCGACGCCGGCGGGCACGCCGGCATAGATCGCGACCTGCATGAAGATCTCGCGGATCTCGTCGCGGCTGACGCCGTTGGTCAGTGCGCCCTTGATGTGCGCCTTCAATTCGTGCGGCCGGTTGAGGATCGAGATCATGGCGAGGTTGAGCATGCTGCGCGTCTTGTGCGGCAATTCCTCGCGGCCCCACACCGCGCCCCAGCAATATTCGGTGACCAGTTCCTGGAACGGCTTGTTGAAACTGTCGGCGTTCTTCAGGGCGTTGTTGACATAGGCCTCGCCGAGCACGGCTTTGCGAATTTCCAGGCCCTTGTCGTGTGTCTTCTGGTCCATGAACGCTTTCCTTACGTATTTTTACGGGTTCGAAACCGACGTTACGGGGCTAAAGCCCGGCAGTCACGCCTTCGTGTTATGCGTAATTCCGGGTGTGGGAACCCTCTGGACGCGGGGTGCCTCAATGCCGCCGCCGTGCTAGGGTGATTTGTCGGCAACCCGGAGAATTTTGTTGAGCGAAGCCTCCCCCGACCCCACGAAAACCCCGCGCGAGCCGGATGCTGTCGCGCGGCTTCAACTGACGCAGGCCCTGCAACGGGCTCAGTATGCGATTGCGTGGGAGCGCGCCTGGCCGGGCTTCGCCCGGATTTTAAGCGTGGTCGGGCTGTTTCTGGTGGCGTCCTGGGCCGGATTGTGGCTGGCACTGCCATTTCTAGCGCGCGCAATCGGCATCGGTCTGTTTATCGTGCTGGCGCTGGCGGCGTTGTACCCGCTTGCGCGATTTCGCTGGCCGACCCGCGAAGAGGCGTTGAGCAGGCTCGACCGTGGCACCGGCATTCGCCACCGCCCGGCGACCGCGCTGACCGATACGCTCTCAAACAAGGACCCGATCGCGCAGGCGCTGTGGCGGGAACAACGCGAGCGCACGCTGGCCTCGATCAAGCGGATTCGCGCCGGGCTGCCGTCGCCGCGGCTTCCGATCCACGATCCCTGGGCGCTGCGCGCGCTGGTCATGGTGATGCTGGCGGCCGCCTATGTCGCCGCCGGCGACGAGCGCGCGCTGCGGATTGCCGCAGCGTTCGACTGGAACGGCGTGCTGGCGCCGGCCAACGTCCGGGTCGATGCCTGGGTGACCCCGCCGGTCTATACCGGCAAGCCGCCGGTGATTCTGTCCGCCGCCAGGGATGCGGCTTCGCCCGATAGCGGCGCACCGCTGTCGGTGCCGTCAGGCAGTACGCTGCTGGTGCGCTCCAGCGGCGGCACCATCGATGTCGTGGTCGGCGGCGGCGTGACCGAGGTCGCGCCGGGCGAGCAGGCGCCGAAGGGCACCAACGAACGGCACTTCAAGATCACGGGCGACGGCAGCGCGCATGTCCGCGCGCCGTCCGGCCAGCCGCTGTGGCGCTTCGCGGCCACGCCCGACCGCGCGCCGACCATTTCATTGGTCAAGGATCCGGAACGCCAGGCCCGCGGTTCGCTGCAGATGTCCTACAAGCTCGAGGACGATTACGGCGTCACCGAAGCCCGCGCGCAATTCGCTGCCCGCAACGCTGATGCGGCCAAGACCTCCGATGCCAAGACCTCCGATGCCAAGACTCCCGACGCCAAGACTCCCGATGCCAAGACCCCCGATGTGAAGGACGGCAAGAAGAAGGAGGCCGACAAGGCCGAGCGGCGGCCGCTGTTCGAGCCGCCGCAGTTTCCGCTGGTGCTGCCGAATGCGCGCACCCGCAACGGCGTCGGCCAGACGGCGAAGGATCTCAGCGAAGATCCCTACGCCGGCGCCGACGTGACGCTGACGCTGACTGCCAAGGACGAGGCCGGCAACGAGGGCAAGAGCGAGCCCTTCAACATGCGGCTGCCGGAGCGGCTGTTCACAAAACCGCTGGCGCGCGCCCTGATCGAGCAGCGCCGCATCCTGGCGCTGGATGCCAACCAGAATGCGCAGGTCTATACCGCGCTCGATGCGCTGATGATCGCGCCGGAATTGTTCACGCCGGAGGCGGGACACTATCTCGGCCTCTACAGCGTGTCGCGGCAGCTGGAGGCGGCGCGCACTGACGATTCGCTGCGCGAGGTCGTCGCCAGCCTGTGGGCGCTCGCCGTCACCATCGAGGATGGCAACATCTCTGATGTCGACAAGGCGCTGCGCGCGGCGCAGGAGGCGCTCAAGCAGGCGCTGGAACGCGGCGCCACCGACGAGGAGATCAAGAAGCTCACGGACAATCTGCGCGCCGCGCTGGACAATTTCCTGCGCCAGCTCGTCGAGCAGCAGCGAAACAACCCGCAGCAGCTGGCGCGCCCGCTCGATCCCAACACCAAGATGCTGAGCCAGCAGGATCTCAAGAGCATGCTCGACCGGCTGGAGCGCATGTCGCGTTCCGGCGACAAGGATGCCGCCAAGCAGCTGTTGGAACAGCTGCAGCAGATGCTGGAAAATCTGCAGATGGCGCAGCCCGGCCAGGGCGGCGACGATATGGAGCAGGCGCTGAACGAACTCGGCGACATGATCCGCAAGCAGCAGCAATTGCGCGACAAGACCTACAAGCAGGGCCAGGATTCCAGGCGCGACCGCATGCGCGGCAAGCAGGGAGACAAGCAGGGCGACCAGAGCATGGGCGACCTGCAGCAGGATCAGCAGGGCCTGCGCGATCGGCTCAAGAAATTGCAGGAAGAACTCGCCAAGCGCGGCATGGGGCCGGGCCAGCGCGGCCAGCAAGGCCAACAGGGCCAACAGGGTCAGCGCGGCGAACGGGGACAGGGTCAGGGCCAGCAGGGTCAAGGCGGCGACCAGGGCGACGGCGAGGACGGGCTCGATCAGGCCGATTCGGCGATGGGCGACGCCACCGGCCGGCTCGGCGAGGGCAATGCCGACGGTGCGGTGGACTCGCAAGGCCGCGCGCTGGACGCGTTGCGCAAGGGTGCCCAGAGCCTGGCGGAAGCCATGCAGCAGGGTGACGGCGACCAGCCGGGCGACGGCCCCGGCAATCCCAGAGGCCGCCAGCAGGGCGCGGCCAACTCGACCGATCCGCTGGGACGGCCGATGCGCCACAACGAATTCAGCGATGATTATACTGTGAAGATCCCCGGCGAGATCGACGTGCAGCGGGTGCGCCGGATCCTCGAAGAACTGCGGCGCCGTCTCGCCGATCCGTCCCGTCCGCAGATCGAACTCGATTACATCGAGCGGCTGTTGAAGGATTATTGAGGGGTCGGCTCAACCGACCATCATCACGCACAGTGTCATCATCCGCGAAGGCGGATGATCCAGTATTCCAGAGACGTCAGCGATTGAATCGAGAACCCGCGGCGTACTGGATCCCCGCCTTCGCGGGGATGACGAGCTGAGGATGTGGCGGTACCGGTAGACCGCTTCTCAACTATCCGCTCTTCCTCGCCGCCAGCGCATCCGCGACCGCGGTACGGATGTCGTGCACCGAGAACGGCTTCGTCACCACGTCGTGCACGATGGCGTTGAGGCCGGAGGCGCGTTCGCGCTGATCGGCGAAGCCTGTCATCAGCAAAATCTTCAGGTCCGGAAAATCGCGCGCCGCCGTCAGCGCCAGTGCGATGCCGTCCATCACGGGCATCTGGATGTCGGTCAGCAGCAGGTCGAACGTGCCGCGTTCGCGGGTCAGGATATCGAGCGCTTCGGCGCCGTCCTCGGCGGTGACGGTCTCGTGGCCGTCCATGGCGATCGCGCGCGCCACCAGCGAGCGCATGGAATCCTCGTCATCGGCAATCAGCACGCGTGGCATAAAGTCGTCTCTCTCGCCCCAGCGGGATGGGCGGCCTGGTTCAGGCCTGACCGGCCAGATCCCGCTTGTTGAAAAAGCGTACGTCAATATTGCGGCCTTCGGGCGGCGGCGAAGCCAGCCGCGACTTGAAGTAGGCGCGCTCGCCGGGCTTGAGCGCCGGCTGCTCGAGCACCGCGTTCCAGGCGTAGATCTCGGTGCCTTGCTCGTCGCGGACGGAAAAGCGCAGCCGCGGCAATTCGACCGGGTTTTTGGTCTGGCCTATGATCGTGCCTTCGATGACCAGGACCGGCTTGCCGTCCACCGTCTCGTTGCTGACCTTGATGTCCTTGAACGCCAGCCCGCGCAGGTTCACTTCCAGCCCGACCATCTTGTAGAATGTCGCGGTTTGCGGCAGCAGCCGCACGACATCGGCGCGCCAGATCATCAGCGCCAGGATCAGCGCGCCCATCGCGGCGCAGGCGGTCGGCAGGCCAACAGACGGCATAAAGGGGATGCGGGGCAGGGACGGCGGCCGGAAGAGGCGGGCCAGCCGCTGGCGGTGCGTGGTGATCGGGATCTCTTCATGGTCCTGCGCATCCAGCCGGGCGGCCGACGGCCAGTCGCTGTCGCCGCCTGGTGGCGAACCTTCACCCTCGGGCGGCCAGCCGGCCGAAATCGAGGGGCTGTCGACCACCGGGGCGTCCTGCCCCTCTTCCTCGCGCGCCAGCGCCTCCCATTCGGCCGCGGCATCATTTTCGGCCGGCGGGGCCGATTGCGCCGAAGCTGGCATGGCGGCCGGCATGGCGTCCGCCATTTCGATCGCGTCTTCGGGCCGCGCCAGCCAGGTTTCCTTGCAGCGCGAGCAGCGGACGGTACGTCCTGCGGGTCCCAAGGCGGTCGGATTGATGGCGTAAGATGTTGTACAATGAGGGCAAACGATATGCATGGAGCCCATCTCTACCGTGTCTTTGTCCGGATGCTACATAGCGACCGTTAACGAATCGGAAACCATAACGGTCGCAAAACCGTTTTGTCCGGTTGGTTCCCAAACCAGCGGGCCACGAGCCCAAAGTTCGGGTTCGGGTCCAGGTTCAGGTTCAAGTCCGGGGTTTACGGCCGCGGCCCACACCGAGCAGAGCTCGGCCACTGTCCACGCCGAGCGGAGCTCGGCAACTGCCCACGCCGAGCGGAGCTCGGCAACTGCCCATGCCGAGCGGAGCTCGGCCACGGCTCATGTCGAGCGGAGCTGAGCTTGGTTCGGTTCGAAAATGTCGGTTTGCGGTACGGGCTCGGCCCGGAGATTCTGCGCGACCTTACCTTCCTGATTCCGGCGCATTCCTTCCAGTTTCTCACCGGTCCCTCGGGCGCCGGCAAGACCTCGCTGCTGCGGCTGTTGTTTCTGTCGATTCGGCCGACGCGCGGCCTCGTCAACCTGTTCGGCCAGGACGTCTCGCTGCTCGGCAAGGATCAGGTCGCGAACATGCGCCAGAAGATCGGCATCGTGCTGCAGGATTTTCGCCTGCTCGACCACATGACGACCTATGAGAACGTGGCGCTGCCGTTCCGCGTGATGGGCCGCGAAGAATCCAGCTATCGCCGGGAGGTGATCGACCTGCTGCGGTGGGTCGGCCTCGGCGAGCGGATGGATGCGCTGCCGCCGATCCTGTCGGGCGGCGAGAAGCAGCGCGCCGCGATCGCGCGCGCGGTGATCTCGCGGCCGCAATTGCTATTGGCGGACGAACCGACCGGCAGCGTCGACCCGACGCTCGGCCGGCGCCTGCTGCGGCTGTTCATCGAATTGAACAGGCTGGGCACCGCGGTGATCATCGCGACCCACGACATCACGCTGATGGACCAGTACGAGGCGCGGCGAATGGTGCTGCACCAGGGACGGTTGCACATCTATGAGTAGGATGGGTGACGAGCACGGGCCGCTGGTGGATCTCGGGACGGAGCGCCCGCAGGTGCCGGCGCGTGCGCGCAACATGTCGCCGATCGTGCCGCGGGCGTCGATCTCCGGCCGCGCGCTGGTCGCCGTCGTCGCCATCATGACGTTCCTCGCTTCCATCACCACCGGCACCGTGCTGCTCGTCAGCGCATCGGCTGCGGAATGGCAGTCCGAAGTCGCCAGCGAAATCACCATGCAGGTGCGCCCGCAGGCAGGGCGCGATCTCGAGCGCGACGTGACCGCGGCGGCGGAGGCGATGCGGACGCAGCCCGGTATCGTCCAGGTCAAGCCGTTCAGCAAGGACGAGTCGGCCAGGTTGCTGGAGCCGTGGCTCGGCAGCGGGTTGTCGATCGAGCAGCTCCCGGTGCCGCGGGTCATCGTCGCGCGCGTGCAGCCCGGCACCACGCTCGATCTCGCAGGCCTGCGCTCCAGGGTGACTCAGGTGGCGCCGTCGGCGAGCGTCGACGATCACCGCGCCTGGATCGAGCGCATGCGCTCGATGACCGGCGCGACCGTATTTGCCGGCATCGGCATCCTGGTGCTGGTGATCGCGGCGACGATCATTTCGGTTTCGTTCGCGACCCGCGGCGCGATGGCGGCGAACCGCCCGATCGTCGAGGTGCTGCATTTCGTCGGCGCCGGCGACCGCTATATCGCCAACCATTTCCTGCGGCATTTTCTGAGATTAGGGCTGGAGGGCGGGGTGATCGGCGGCGGCGCTGCAATGCTGGGTTTCGGCTTCTCCGAATCGATCGCCGCCTGGTTCTCGGGCACCCCCGTCGGCGATCAGTTCGCGGCGCTGCTGGGGACGTTTTCGCTGCCGCCCTCGGGCTATCTGGCGCTCGCGGTACAGGCCGTGGCGATCGCCGCCATTACCGCCTGGGCCTCGCGGCGAACGCTGTTCGCCACGCTGGATGACATCGATTGACGCGGGGCCGGGACTCCACTTCGTCTGAAAACGTTCTAGAATTGGGCTAAAGTTTTCCAAGTAAAGTGGGGACCGGTTCGCGTCAGGAAAACGCGTCAAATCGGGAACCTGGAGCCTGGTTTCGATTCCATCGAAACGCGGCTCAAGGGAAGAGGATCGCCGGACCAGATGGGTTTGCAGTACGACGACAGCATGCCGAGAGCGCCGGCCGCGCGGCCGCGCGGATGGCTGCGCGCCGTCGTCGTCGGCGCCATGGCGATCCTGTTCGTCGGCGCGGCCGTGGGCTTCATCGCCTTTCTTTCGCAATTGCGCGGCGTCGAAATCAGGCCGGCGCGCAACGCCGACGGGATCGTGGTGTTGACCGGCGGCTCGTCGCGGGTGTCGGACGCGATGGAATTGCTGGCCGGCGGTTACGGCAAGCGGCTGTTGATCTCGGGCGTGCATCCGACCAATGCCCTGAGCGACATTTCGCGCTCGCTGCCCGACAACCAGTCACTGCTGTTGCGTTGTTGCGTCGATCTCGACCGTTCGGCCGTCAATACCAGGAGCAACGCCGCGGAGACGCGGCGCTGGCTCCGCGAGCGCGGCTTCAAGTCGCTGATCGTGGTGACGTCGAACTATCACATGCCGCGCGCCATCCTGGAGTTGTCGCATGCGATGCCCGACGTCACGCTGATTCCGTTCGCGGTGGTCGGCGACCGCTGGCGCGACGAGCCGTGGTGGACCAGCGGTGCGACGCTGCGTCTGTTGCTGTCGGAATACGCGAAATATGTCGCCGCCGAAGTGCGCGTGCGGCTGGCGGATGCAGGTGTCGACCTGGCGCCCGAACTTTCCGATCAGCCCGCGCCGGCGCCGCGCCGGCCGGCGACGGCGCAAGCCAACTGAGCAGGCTTTTGATTGTCGACACATCGCGCCGGCACGCGGTGTCTCCAACCTGCTGCGCAGTGAATCATTCCGGCGTGATCATGAACGCTTCCGTCGGTGCAAACTGAACGCGTTAGTGAAATCCCGGCAACCTGCACAAGTCGCGAACCGGCGTCGTCTACGCATCAAGCAAGCGGCGTGGACGAATCTGGAACCAGCACGGGTACCCGGGATGACCGCGGTTCCATGTTGTGTCGATCCGGACTCGCCTGTAGGTTGTTTATCTATGGGTTGGCGACTTAAAGCCATGGCGTTCCGGGTGCTCGAAATGCCGGGCGGGAAGCACGCGCACTATTTTCTGCAACGGCATGTGACGCGGACCTGGCCCCGGCCCGCTGCTACACTTGTTTCACTTCAGAATATTGCCCGCCGTGTCGTCGAGGACTATGCGCGACATGTCGGTGGAACCCCATCGTCAGTGCTCGAAATCGGCGCCGGCCGGGATCTCGCTGTCCCTTTGGGGCTGCGGCGGCTCGGGGTCGCGAAGGTCATAGCCTCGGACGTCGACCGTCTCGCGCGGCTCGACCTGATCCAGCATGCGGCGCGGCGAATCCTCACCGGTGATGTCACGCTGGAAAGCTGGGAGCATCTGGAACGTTTTGGCGTCTGCTACCGGGCGCCGCACGACGTCACTGATACTGATCAGAAGGTCGACTGCTCCTGCTCGAACGAGGTGCTGGAGCACATCCCGCCGGACCAGCTTGTGCGGTTGCTCGCGGGACTGCGGGCGGTGACCATCGGAATCACGACGCATTCGATCGACTACAGCGACCATTATGCCCGTTCGGACAGTAGTCTCTCGCGGTTCAATTTCCTGAAATACGACGACGCGCAGTGGCGCCCATTCAACAGTGGCTTGCAATACGTCAACCGGCTTCGGCACAGCGATTATCTCAGGCTGTTCCGCGAGGCCGGGTTCGCGATTCTTGAAGAAAGCTCGGTGCTGGGCGAGCCATCGGCCGAGATCGTGGACAATGTCGCGCCGCGATTCCGCCAATATGAGCCGGCCGATTTGTTCGCGCTAAGGGGACGGATCGTTGCACAATAGCCTGCCGCCAGTGCTGATCGTGATCTTTGCTCTTTCCGTGGGGCTCCGGTTTTGGGCGGACTTCCATCTCACGCACTGATGGTGCGTTGAGGTCGAGCGACGGATCGAGGAGTCACAGCGCACCAGATACAGGCGCAGCATGCCGCGGGTGACCAAACCAATCTATGACGCGTCTTGTGCATCCCCTTTGGCAGGATGAAGCGGATGCGCGTCGTGCAGCATCGCCGCGAGCCGGTGCAATTGGGAATCGCGAAAACCTTCCGCCTCGATCGCCTTCACGGTGGCGAGAACATAGTCGCGGTTGACGCCGGACCGGCCGTGCCCTTGCAGCACATGGCGCAACTGTTCTGCCGGCGACAGCCGTCCGGCATATTGCACATGGCCGCGGTCGACCACGTAGACGAGTGCGCTGACGCGCTGGCGCGCCTCGTTTTCCAGCCACACCGAGCGCTTCACCTCGCGGTAGACCGAGGTGACCTGCTCGCGCTCGCGCAAATAGGCGATGGTGGCGGTGCGGTTCTTCTCCGCGACCCGGAACGCGACGCCGCGGCAGGCGCCGCCGCGGTCGAGCCCGAGCACGAGGCCCGGTTTCTCCGGCGTGCCGCGATGGACGAAGGAATAGACGCAGAGCGCGCGGTGTTCGCCGATCAGCCGCGCCGGAAGGCGCTCGATGAATTCGAAGCCCGGGCGCCACATCAGGGAGCCGTAACCGAACACCCAGAGGTCGCCTGTCGAGAATTCCGTATCGTTGAGATCAGTCGCGGACATACCCTCGCACCGCTACCAGAACCGAACGACAAAGCGAAGTAAAATCAATGCCTTTTGTTGTGATCGGTGGATGCTTACATTTGACAAAATCGCTAGCCAAAGGACGCCGCATGCCTGACACGACCCCCGCGCCGCGCCGGCGCCCGCTGTGGCGCCTCTTCATCATGCCCGCTTTGCTCGTCGTCGCCGCTGCGGCATGGAGCGCATTCTGGTTCTATGCCGCGTCCGAAGTCGGCGTCCGCGCCGACGCGTGGGCCGCGCAGGAGGCCAAATCCGGCCGGGTCTATGCGTGCGCCAAGCGCGAGGTTGCGGGCTTTCCGTTCCGCTTCGAAGTCCGCTGCGACGACGCCAGCGTTGCGCTGGTCTCGCAGACGGCCGATGCGAAGGCGCTGTTCACCGCGCGGCTCGGCGAAATCATGGTGATCGCGCAAATCTACCAGCCGAAACTGCTGATCGCCGAATTCAAGGCGCCGGCCACGCTGGCCGATCGCGGGCAGCCGCCGTCGATGAAGGTGAATTGGACCAGCGGCCGCAGCAGCGTCAGCGGACTGCCTGACATTCCGCAGCGCGCCTCCATCGTGTTCGAGAATCCCTCGATCGATCGTATCAACGGACCGGTGCAGACGCCGCTCGCGCGCGCCGGCCAGGCCCAGCTGCACGGCCGGTTCGCCGAAGGCTCGGCGCAGGACAATCCCGTGATCGAGACCGTGTTGCAGATATCGGGCGGCAGCGTGCAGGAAGTGCACCCGCTGCTGGCTGCGCCGTTCGATGTCGACGTGCAAACCAGGCTGAGCGGCTTGAAGGATTTCAAGCCAAAGCCCTGGCCGGAACGGTTCAGGGAGTTGCAGGCGGCAGGCGGCCGTGTCGAAGTCGTGCGCTCGCGGGTTCAGCAGGGCGATCTGGTCTCGGTCGCCGCGGGCACGTTGAGCCTCAACGCCCAGGGCCGGATCGACGGCGAATTGCAGATGACGGTGGCGGGCATCGAGAAAGTGATTCCGGCGCTGGGAATCGAAAAGATGCTGGAGGAGGGCGTGCCGCAGGCAACGCTCGATCGCGTAGCACCTGGCGTGAAATCGCAAGACCTCAACAATTTGTTCGGCGCGCTCGACCGGGCGATCCCGGGGCTCGGCAAGGTCGTCAAGCAGAACGCCAATACCGGCGTCGCCGCGGGCATCAATGCGCTCGGCAAGGAGGCGGAGCTCGAAGGCAAGAAGGCCCGCGCGTTCCCGCTGCGCTTCGTCGACGGCGCGGTGTTTTTAGGCCCGCTGAAGGTGGGGCAGATACCGCCACTGTTCTAGGACGTCAGGCCAATTCAGGATGGTCGATGGAGGTCCGCTTTGGTTTCGATTCCGGACTTTAGGTCGGACAGCGACCTGCTGAATTACAGCGCTTGGCCGGAACGTTTTTCGAGCCTGGATGCTTGAGTCCGGTTGTATCGTGCGGGCAGTGACAAATAGAGAGGCGAGAATGTTCCTGATGGGACTTGGCGCGCTCCTCGTTATCGGCGGATTCCTGTACATGGCACGCACCGCTATTTGGCGGGGACCGCTTAGTGGCCGGGATTCCTCCCGGCCCGCTCGCGATACTTTGGAGCCGCCACGGCGCAGCTTGCGATTCCTGGGGCTCGGAACGAATTGGCCGGGCCTTTTCCTTATGGCACTCGGTGCAGTTCTGTTGCTATCGGGGGCCGGTTTCTAGCTAGCCTCGACCAGCCGAGCCGATGTGCAGACGGCAGCAGCCAATCCGGGAGGAGGGCATCGGCTATGTCAAGCCGCACTGCGCGGTCCCAGTTGCTGGGGCCACGAGCACGTAACTGGATTCACCCATTGCCGATGCGAGGCGTCCGTCGCTGATCCGGTAGCGCGGCCGATACGAATCGGCGGCGCTGCTCCGGGATCCATTCAATCATTACGAGCTAGCGCTCGCGGCTCCACGGGAAGAGATTGGCCGGGAAATCCGCCGCGTAGCGGTGTCCTTTCCGCAGGTGGGGTTCCTCCTGTGGAGGGTTGGGATCCGGCTCCACCACTTTCCGGTACAGATGCCAGGTGGCATGACCGAGCACCGGCAGAACGACGGCGAGACCGACGAAGAGCGGTATCGAACCGATCACCAGCAGCGCCGCGACGATCAGCCCCCACCCGGCCATCGGAATCGGATTCATCATCACGGCCCGCAGCGACGTCCGGATGGCGTCGATCGCTGTGGCATGCCGATCGAGCATCAACGGAAACGACACGACGCTGACGCACAGCGAAATGACCGCGAACAGAAAACCAACGCCGCAACCGACGATGATGAGCGACCATCCTTCCGGAGTCGTCAGCACGCGCGTTGCAAAATCGGGGATGCTCGCAGCCGGTGCGTGGCCGAAGATTGAGACGTAGATCGCATTCGCTACGCCGATCCAGGCTCCGAACAGAACGAGCAGGAGCACGCCGAGTTCGATCATGGCGCCGAAGGCCGGAGCGCGCAGCACGTGAAGCGCATCCCAGACGCCGACCTCTTCGCCGCGCTCGCGGCGGCGGCTGAGCTCGTAGAGACCGATCGCGGCAAAGGGTCCAAGCAAGGCAAACCCGGCCGCCAGCGGAAACAGCAGCGGCAGTATCGAATAGCCAAGGACCATCCTGAACAGCGCAATACCGAGAACGGGATAAATCACGCACACCACAACCGCGTGACTTGGCATTGCCTTGAAATCTTCCCAGCCCAGGCGCAGCGCCTCGCCCAGGTCGGATAGCTCGATCTTGCGAATCGGATATGTGGCGGCGTCACCGAAAACGTGCCGTCCAAACTTTGCGATGCTGTCAGAATACGTGGTGGCCATAGGCGCAACCTCCCGTGCTCGCAGTAGCGGGGTCAAACGACGCCGCAACCCGCGTGTCTCCGCATTGATGTGCGAGAGTCGCGGCCGAGCCGAGTACGGCAAACCCTGGTCCAACGAAAGGAGCTTAGCCGGACGAAACTTGTCGCGACCTGCCCGGCGAGCTTAGCGCTATGCGACCCGCACAGCGCTCACGGTTTGGTGAACTGTGCACGTTCACGGTCATTTGGTGCGTTGCGTCATCGTCGAACGATTGTGCTGGCTCGCCAGCTTGCTGCATCTGCGCAGCGTGTCGACGCTCAAGTGATCTATTGACGCCAGCGCCGACGCGTACCATCCTCAATTACTGACGCCCTGGATTCCGACGAAAGCGGTCGTAACGTGTGCTCGGTGCCACGTTTGGATGTCGCGACCGGTCAAAGTGGGCGAGGCAAGACGCACTGCGATGGCGCATGTGAAGTCGGCCATCGAGACAGATGCGGGCTCCGCCCTCTGATTCGACTCCGTTGCCTTTACTGGCAAGAAGGAGCGAGGGATGGTTGTTGCGCTCATATTGCTTCTGGTCGCAGTCGGCTCGGTGCTGTTTCACATCTACAGCCCGTGGTGGTGGACGCCGATCGCCACTAACTGGCGCTACATTGACGACACCATCAACATAACCTTCTGGATCACCGGGGCGGTTTTCTTCGCGGTGATCGCGTTCATGGCCTATTGCGTCTTCCGCTTTCACCACAAGGAAGGAAGACAGGCAGCCTACAATCCCGAAAACAAAAAGCTCGAATGGTGGCTCACCATCGGGACCGCGGTCGGCGTTGGCGCCATGTTGGCGCCCGGCCTCGTGGTCTGGCACCAGTTCGTCACGGTTCCGGCCGACGCCACCGAGATCGAAGTCATGGGCCAGCAATGGAACTGGAGCTTCCGCCTCCCCGGCAAGGACGGCCGGATGGGCACTACCGATGTTCGCTACGTCAGCTCCGACAACCCTATGGGCTTGAACCCCGACGATAAACATGGGCAGGACGACGTTGTCATCGCAAGCGACGACTTGCACCTCCCCGTCGGCAAGCCGGTCAAGGTTTTGCTTCGCTCCCTCGATGTCCTGCACGATTTCTATGTGCCCGAGTTCCGCGCCAAGATGGACATGGTCCCGGGTTCGGTCACCTATTTCTGGATGACCCCGATCCGAACCGGAACGTTTGATGTTCTCTGCGCTGAGCTGTGCGGCGCTGCGCACGCGCAGATGCGCGCCAAGGTTTTCGTCGACGAAGCGAGCGACTATCGGACCTGGCTGGAGAAGCAGAAGACGTTTGCGGAATTGTCAGGCCGAAGCGCCATTAAGAGGGCGACGTACGAATCCGGCGGCAAATAAGAAATGCTGCTGCTGCGAAGATAAATTGGGCGCGCAAGACGCTCTCATCGCGCCGTGATGGAGAAACGACCGGGAGGTAAGTCGATGGTCGATGTCCCGTATGACAGAATCGCAGACGTTCCGCCTGCCGAAGTGCCGGAGGTTGAGCTCTATCACCCCAAAAGCTGGTGGACGCAGTACGTCTTTTCGCAGGACGCCAAAGTCATCGCCATCCAGTACTCGCTGACGGCGACGGCAATCGGGCTGGTGGCGCTGGTGCTGTCGTGGCTGATGCGGCTGCAATTGGGATTTCCTGGCACATTCTCCTTCATTGATGCGAACCAATACCTTCAATTCATCACCATGCACGGCATGATCATGGTGATCTACCTGCTCACGGCACTGTTCCTTGGAGGCTTCGGCAACTACCTGATCCCGCTGATGGTCGGCGCCCGGGACATGGTCTTCCCCTATGTGAACATGCTGAGCTACTGGGTTTACCTGCTTGCGGTCCTGGTGCTGGCCTCGGCGTTTTTCGTGCCCGGCGGGCCGACCGGTGCAGGCTGGACGCTGTACCCGCCGCAGGCGATTCTCTCCGGCACCCCCGGGCAGGATTGGGGCATCGTTCTGATGCTGGCGTCGCTGATCCTGTTCATTATCGGCTTCACCATGGGCGGGCTGAACTACGTGGTGACCGTGCTGCAGGCGCGCACGCGCGGCATGACGTTGATGCGTTTGCCCCTGACGGTGTGGGGCATTTTCACGGCCACCGTGATGGCGCTACTGGCTTTCCCGGCGCTGTTCGTCGCCTCTGTCATGATGCTGTTCGACCGCTTGCTGGGAACCAGCTTCTTCATGCCCGCCCTCGTCGAGATGGGCCAGCAGATGAAGTATGGCGGCGGCAGTCCGATCCTGTTCCAGCACCTGTTCTGGTTCTTCGGTCATCCTGAGGTCTATATCGTCGCCCTGCCTGCCTTCGGCATCGTTTCCGATCTGATCAGCACTCACGCGCGAAAGAACATCTTCGGCTATCGCATGATGGTCTGGGCTATCGTGGGAATCGGCGCGCTCAGTTTCATCGTATGGGCGCACCACATGTATGTGAGCGGCATGCACCCGCATTTCGGGTTCTTCTTCGCCACGACGACGCTCATCATCGCCATCCCAACCGCCATCAAGGTCTACAACTGGGTGCTGACCCTGTGGCGCGGCGACATTCATCTCACGGTCCCGATGTTGTTCGCCCTCGGCTTCATCATCACATTCGTGAACGGCGGACTCACCGGCCTCTTCCTCGGCAACGTCGTCGTGGACGTCCCGCTGTCGGATACCATGTTCGTCGTCGCGCATTTCCACATGGTGATGGGCGTGGCGCCGATCATGGTCGTGCTGGGCGCGATCTATCATTGGTACCCCAAGGTAACGGGGCGGATGCTGGATGACTGGATGGGCAAGTTTCATTTCTGGGTCACGTTCCTCGGCGCCTATCTGATCTTCTTTCCCATGCATTATCTCGGGCTGCAGGGAATTCCGCGGCGGTATCACGACATTGGCGAAGCGGCATTCATCACGCCGAACGTCCACACGCTCAATGCCTTCATCACCGTGGTGGCCTTGATCGTAGGCCTCGCCCAGATGGTGTTCCTGTTCAATCTTGTCTGGAGCCTGTTCAAGGGTAAGGCTTCAGGTGGCAATCCATGGCGGGCGACAACTCTGGAGTGGCAGACGCCGGAGACCCCGCCCGGGCACGGCAACTGGGGCAAGGAGCTCCCGGTGGTCTATCGATGGGCGTATGACTACAGCGTGCCCGGTGCTGCCCAGGACTTCATTCCGCAGAACCAGCCACGTGCGACGCCGGCCCTCCAGGGAGCTGCTCCGTGAGCGCCATCATCCTGTTCATGGCTGTAATAGCGGTCATCGTCGGATGGTGGCTCTCGCAGCAACGGCTGACAGCCAAGCCCTGGCTGGAAGAAGGTTCGATCGACGACTTCCCGGGCACGGGAGCAATGACCCTGCCGGCAGCGAAGATCGGACTGGGAGTGTTTCTCGCCGTCGCCACCTCGTTGTTCGCACTCTTCATCAGCGCTTACTCCATGCGCATGAACATGGTGGACTGGCGGGCACTGCCCGTGCCGGGGCTGCTGTGGCTCAACACCGGCGTGCTGGTCGTGAGCAGTGTCGCGTTGCAATGGGCATACGTGGCCGCGCGCCGGGACAACATGGACGGTGTCATCGTCGGCCTGTGCGCAGGGGGGGCGTCCGCAGTTACGTTCCTGATTGGGCAATTGCTGGCGTGGCAACAGCTGAGGGCCGCGGGCTATTTCGTGGCGTCCAATCCAGCCAATTCCTTCTTCTACATGATCACCGCCGCGCACGGGCTGCACCTGATGGGTGGCCTGGTGGCGCTCGGCAGAACGACGGCCAAGGTGTGGCGTGGCGCCGAGATGCCCCAGGTGCGCCTGAGCGTGGAGCTCTGCACGATCTACTGGCATTTCCTGCTGTTGGTCTGGCTGGTCTTGCTTGGTCTGCTGACGGGCTGGACGGACGATTTCGTCGACATCTGTCGGCGGTTGCTCAGCTAGGAGAGACCAGATGGCAGAGACTGCGCTGACAAACCCGGGAGAATCGGCCGTGCGAGCTACCGGCTGGCGGGGCATTGCTGACGACTGGTCCTCGGACCAGCGCGCATTCAAGAATGTCTCCTGGGGGAAGGCCATGATGTGGATCTTCCTCCTGAGCGACACCTTTATCTTCAGTTGTTTTCTGCTGTCCTACATGACCGCGCGAATGTCCACGACCGTGCCGTGGCCGAATCCGAGCGAGGTATTCGCTCTCACCATTGGCGGGCATCATATCCCTCTGATCCTGATCGCCATAATGACCTTCGTCCTGATCAGCAGCAGCGGGACCATGGCGATGGCCGTCAATTTCGGTTACCGCCGTGATCGCACCAAGACCGCGGTATTGATGCTGGTCACAGCGGCACTTGGCGCAACCTTCGTCGGAATGCAGGCGTTCGAATGGACCAAGCTGATCATGGAGGGCGTCCGGCCATGGGAAAACCCGTGGGGCGCGGCGCAGTTTGGTTCAAGCTTTTTCATGATCACCGGCTTCCACGGCACCCACGTGACGATCGGCGTGATTTTCCTGATTGCGATTGCGCGAAAGGTCTGGCGGGGCGACTTCGATGTCGAAAGGCGCGGCTTTTTCACGAGCAGGAAAGGCCATTACGAGATCGTCGAAATCACCGGCCTGTACTGGCACTTCGTCGATCTGGTGTGGGTGTTCATCTTTGCCTTCTTTTATCTTTGGTGAGGTCGGCGCATGACAAGTACAGCGGTAATAGACGGACAACAACCTTCGCTACGCACTCATGTGCATGACGCAATCCCAGCTGGAGCTGTGCACGCAAAGGGCCAGCAGCACCCGATCAAGCTCTATCTCGTGGTCTGGGGATGGTTGTTCGTCCTCAGCGCCTGCTCCTATCTCGTCGACTACTTTGGCTTGCACGGCTATCTCAGATGGTCGCTGATCCTGCTGTTCATGGTGCTGAAGGCCGGCTTGATCGTCGCAGTATTCATGCACATGGCCTGGGAGCGGCTGGCGCTCGCCTATGCCATCCTGCTGCCGCCGGTGCTGGTGCTGGTATTCGTGGCCATCATGGTGTTCGAATCCGAGTACACGCATCTCATCCGGGTCCTGTTCTTCGCGTCGCCGACTTAGATACTGCCGCCTCGCATCAGAAGGGGGAGGATCACTCGCTGGGCTAGTCGGCACGAGGCTATGCTTGCCAATTGGCAAGATAGTCGCTGCGGTTTGCGCGACCATATTGCTTGTCGGCCATGGAGACAGTCGGATGCGCCGTTTCATTCTCGTGCTCGGAGCCGGAATCTTCGCAATCGTTCCTGGGTATGCCCAGGATGTGGCTTCCGGCGAGAAGGTTTTCGTCCAATGCAAGGCGTGTCACCAGATCGGGGAGAACGCAAAGAACGCCGTTGGCCCGGTTCTCAACGGGCTCTTCGGGCGAAAGTCCGGGACCATTGAAGGCTACAGCTATTCACCCGCGAACAAGAATTCCGGAATCACCTGGGATGAAGCAACCTTCCGGGAATACATCAAGGATCCGAAAGCCAAGATACCCGGCACCAAAATGATTTTTCCAGGCTTGAAAGATCCAAAGCAGATTGACGACATCGTCGCCTACCTCAAGCAGTTCGATGCGACGGGAAAGAAGGCGGGAATTGTCCCGGCGGAAAGCAAGCTCGCAAAGCTGCAGTAGCGGCCGCAGTCGGTGAAACCGGCCTGCGCATTTCGGAGACTGCCTGACAAGAGCGTTCTACAACCGATGGCTTTCTTGAGTACCGGACTGAAAGACGCCGCCATGTCGGCGGCAAGGGGAGGCATTAATCTCATGCAAATCAATCGTTCAATTCTCGTTCGCAGGAGCTATGCCAACATCGGGGACTATGTCGCGCTGACGAAACCGCGCGTTATGTCGCTGGTCGTCTTTACCGCACTGGTCGGTCTCATGGTCGCGCCAGGCGGCATCGATCCCTTCGCCGGTGTCGTGGCTCTTCTTTGCATAGCTGCCGGAGCCGGCGCCGCAGGTGCGCTCAATATGTGGTACGACGCCGACATCGATGCGTTGATGGCGCGCACCGCCATGCGTCCAATTCCCAGCGGCCGTGTATCGCGCTCGGAAGCATTGGTTTTCGGACTGATGCTCGGCACGTGCGCCGTTCTAGGCCTCGGCACTTTCCTGAACATGGCTGCGGCTGCGCTGCTTGCTTTCACAATTTTCTTCTATGTCGTCATCTACACGATGTGGCTCAAGCGCCGAACACCGCAAAATATCGTCATTGGCGGTGCGGCTGGCGCACTCCCTCCGGTGATCGGCTGGGTCGCGGCCGCCGGAAATGTTGGGCTCGAACCGCTCGTCCTGTTCCTGATCATCTTCCTTTGGACGCCACCCCATTTCTGGGCACTGTCGCTCAATCTTGCCGGCGAGTATGCCCGCGCCGGGGTGCCGATGTTGCCGGTCGTAGCCGGCCGGGCCGAAACAAAGCGCCAGATTCTTCTCTATAGCGTTGTTCTGGCTCCTGTCTCACTGCTGCCCTGGGCATTGGGGTTCGCGGGGGCGATCTATGGCGCGGCCGCGGCGATGCTTGGAGCGATCATGATTTTTCTCTCATGGCAGGTACGTCGGAGCAACGACGAGGAAAGGCAGCCTGCGCGTCGCCTGTTCGCGTTTTCCATGCTCTATCTGGTTCTTCTTTTTGGTGCGCTGTTGATGAATGCTGTACCCTATGTTCAGCCGCTCTAATCCAGTGCGAAGTCCGTCGTTCTTTAACACCGCCCCGGATATCGCTCGCAATCACGGCGTGGAGAAGCTGAAGATAGGTAATCGCTCCGCGCCGCTACACTGCTCGAAACAATGACGAGGGGATGGTCGTCACAATGCGTACCGAACCCATACGTTGGGTTCGACGTAAACCGCACAATCCTGTTCGAGTGAAATCATGACCGGCACAAGCGCGCCCGCAATCGCGATCTCGCCAGACCGATCGAACGACGTTCCGGTCCAACGTGACCAGTCGGCAATACTGCCAACAATCGTCATGGAATAGGGCGCAATCTTCACGAGCCTTGCCCCGGCGCGAAGGTGAGTACGCAGCCAGGGGTCGGTCGGGAAGCCGTCGGCACCCACTGTGTCAACGTAATCGCGCATCGGCACGAATGGACGAAGATGCTTCTGGTTTGGCCGCACCGGAGCGAACATTTCCGCAAACCCATGGGCTTTCGCGCATGCTTTCATGGCGTCCAGCAACGCCAGCGAATTGCCGCCGCCTCGCGCTTCGGGAAGCAAACTGATTTCCAGGGCGCTCAGCGCATTCGGCGCGCGCCCTGCCATCTGATCATCGTGAGCCCAACGGATGACCTCGTCCCAGCCGCCATCGGGGAGTTCGGTGCGGCCGTCGATGTTGAAAGCGAACGGTACGCTGAATGCCCGGGCGACGACCTTGCCTTCGGCGACGCCGACGAACGCACAGTCGAGGTACCGATCGAATCTCGATGGCGCAAAGTAGAGCTGCGCTACCGCGTCATGCCGCATGAATTCCGGCCAGACCGAATCCAGTTCAGCAGAGAAGATCAATGGCCGCAGATCGGGTCGTTCCCGCAATGTAAAGATTTCCAGAGCCATGATGCCTGCCCAACCCTGTCGTCGAAACCTTTACGCCGCCGAACCGGCGCGCGTGAGGGGAGCTTCGTAGCCCGGATGGAGCGCAACGCAATCCGGGGCCACTACCGCTATCGTTCCCGGATTGCGCTTCGCTCCATCCGGGCTACAAGCTTGACGATCTCTCCACGTCATTGCGAGCGAAGCGAAGCAATCTAGGCCTCCACACGGGGAAAGATGGATTGCTTCGCTTCGCTCGCAATGACGTGTGGAGAGCGGCGCGCAAGTGCCGAAGCGGTGTCCCTCACTCCGCCTTCTTCAGCGGCGGATGCGGCCGGCCGAAATCCGGCGCGGCCGAATCCTGGCCGATCTCGACGATGCCGCGGCGGATGGCGCGGGTGCGCGTAAAATGCTCGAACAGCGCTTCGCCGTCGTTGCGGCGGATCGCGCGGGTGAGCTTCGAGAGATCTTCGTTGAAGGTGCCGAGCATCTCCAGCACGGCTTCCTTGTTGTTGAGGAACACGTCGCGCCACATCGTCGGGTCCGACGCCGCGATGCGGGTGAAATCGCGAAAGCCGCCGGCGGAGAATTTGATCACCTCCGACGACGTCACCTGCGCCAGTTCATCCGCCGTGCCGACGATGGTGTAGGCGATCAGATGCGGCAGGTGGCTCGTGATCGCCAGCACCAGATCGTGGTGGTCGGGCGTCATGATCTCGACTTTGGCGCCCATGCCGGTCCAGAATGCACGCAGCGTTTCGACGGCCATCGGATCGGCGCCATCGGGCGGCGTGAGGATGCACCAGCGGTTGATGAAGAGTTCGGCGAAGCCGGAATCGGGCCCGGAATGCTCGGTGCCCGCGACCGGATGGGCCGGAACGAAATGAACATTCGCCGGCAGATGCGGCGCCATCTCGCGGACGATCGCGCCCTTGACCGAGCCGACGTCGGACACGATCGCGCCCGCTTTAAGGAACGGTGCAATCTCCTGCGCGACCGGGCCACAGGCGCCGACCGGGATGCAGAGGATCACGAGGTCGGCGTCTTTGACGGCTTCCGCGTTGGTCTCCAGCACCTCGTCGACGACAGAAAGTTCGGTCACCCTCGCGCGGGTCTTCTCCGAGCGCGCGGTGGTAACGATTTCGCTGGCGAGCCCCTGGGCCCGCGCGGCGCGCGCGATCGAGCCGCCGATCAGGCCGAAGCCGATCAGCGCGACGCGTCGGAAGATCGGCGTTGCGTTCATTTGGCCGCCATGAAGTCGCGCAAGGCCTCGACGACGAGGCGATTGGCCTCCTCGGTGCCGATGGTCATGCGCAGGGCGTGGGGGAGGCCGTAATTGTTGAGCGCCCGCAGCACCAGGCCTCGTTTAGTTAGAAACACGTCCGCGTCCGCCGACGTCTTGCCTTTCTCCTGCGGGAAGTGGATCAGCACGAAATTCGCCACGCTCGGCGTCACCTTGAGCCCCAGCTTGCCGATTTCTTCGGTCAGCCAGTTGCGCCACTGCTCGGTGAACGCCTTCGACATCTGGACATGCGCAGTGTCCTCGATCGCGGCCACCGCCGCCAGCATCGCCGGCGTCGAGACGTTGAACGGCCCGCGAATCCGGTTGACGGCGTCGATGATGTTGGCAGGGCCGAACATCCAGCCGATCCGTAAGCTGGCCAGCCCGTGGATCTTGGAGAAGGTGTGCGTCATCACGGTGTTTTCGGTGGTCGCCACCAACTCCAGGCCGAGCTCGTAATCGTTGCGCGACACGTAGTCGGAATAGGCGGCGTCCAGCACCAGCAGCACATTCTGCGGCAGGCTGGCGCGCAGCCGCTTGACCTCGTCGAACGGCACGTAGGTGCCGGTCGGATTGTTCGGGTTGGCCAGCCACACCAGTTTCGTGCGCGGCGTCACGCGCGCGAGAATGGCGTCGACGTCGGCGGTGAAGTCGGTCTCGGGCGCGACGACGTTTTTCGCGCCGTTCGCCATCGTGGCGATCGGGTACACCAGAAAACCGTGGGCGGTGGAGATCGCTTCATCGCCGTGGCTGAGATAGGTGTGCGCCAGCAGGTTGAGGATTTCGTCCGAGCCGGCACCGCAGATGATGCGGTTGGGATCGAGCCCATAGGCGCGGCCGATCGCCTCGCGCAGTACCCGCGAGGTGCCTTCCGGATAGTCCTCCAGATGCGCCGCCGCGGCCTTATAGACTTCGATCGCCTTCGGCGACGGCCCGAACGGGGTCTCGTTGGCGGACAGCTTGAACACCTTGCGGCCCGGCTCCGGCACCGGCGTCTTGCCGGGCGTGTAGGGCGCAATATCAAGAATGCCGGGATTCGGCACGGGGCGGTTCATCTTCTGGCTCCGGATATTCAGGACGGCTTAAGACTTGGCTGCCCCGTTCGGGGGCACCGTATAGCGCGTTGCGTGGCTGCCGACGAGGGCCGACGAGCGCACCGAAGCGCCGGCCTGGATCAGGGCTTTCTTGATCTTCTCGAAGCCGGCGCCGGCGTCGGATACCAAAAGCGCTGCGCCGTCGAAGGCGGTGTCGGGCACGGCGACGATTTCGGCGAGCGGCGCCACGGCGCGCGCGATATCGGCGTTCCAGCCGGAGACGCGGACGCTCCACATCTGGACCTCGGTCACCATGGCATCGTCGGCGACCCGCGAGATCACGAAGACGGGGAGCGCCGCCGGATGGTCGGCGCGTTCGAGGAACGGCAGCCGCGCGATGATTTTTGGCGCGCCGTCTGCTTCCAGCGCGATCCACCACGGCGTGCGGCTCGAGATTGCCGAGACCAGCGCCAGGTCGCCCTTCGATTTCGCCACCGCTTCCACCGCGGCCTGCGCGCTGAAATGGCCGACATAAGGCACGACGAAGCCGAAATGAAACCGCGCCGAATCCCGCATCGCGGGCTCGCCGACCGAGACGTCCGCATGCACCGCGAACGGCGCCTGGACATAGGTGAAGGTCGAGATGATGACGCGCCAGATGCTCTCGATGGTGTCGAGCGGCAGGATGCCGCGATGACGCTGCACCAGTTGCCGCATCATGCTGGCCTCGCGCGCGGGCCGGAACGCGGAGCCGACTTCCTGGGTCTGCTTCACCTGGATCAGCCGGTCGATGATGTCGCCGCGCGCCATCAGCAGGCGATGGACCTGCTCGTCGATCGCATCGATTTCCTTGCGCAATTCCTGCAGCGAGGGCGGGGCCGGGGGTGCCTTGGACGGTGCCTTGGACATCTTCGAAAAACCTTGGTGCCGAACAGCCCGATGCGCCGGCAGACAGTCGCATTGATTAGGAAAGACGGGCGCTGAAAGCAAAGAGAAACGTCACGGGCCAGCCCTGCACGATCGGGTTAACCATGCCGTCCGGCCCCCGCCTGCCTTGACGAAATGCCTGGGCGGGACTAGCTTTGTTCCATTCCGTGGTCATTTGAGCCGGCCGGCTTGCAGCCACGTTAAACAACTCGCTAAACAGGCCGGGGACAGAGTTGATCCCGGCCGAACCTTTGTTCAGGCCGGGTTTTTTATGGCCTGATTCTGTCTGTAGAGCCTCCGTAAGGAGGTCGGTGCCGAAATGACAAACGTGCATTCGATATCTAGTCCCTCGATCCTCAACGAGGATCGCGCCCATGAGGCCGATCATCCGACCTCGCCGGTGGCGACGTTCGGCATGGATCAGCCCTTGAGGCTCGATTGCGGCATCGATCTCGCGCCGTTCCAGATCGCCTATCAGACCTATGGCGAACTGAACGCCGATCGCTCCAACGCCATTCTGATCTGCCACGCGCTGACGCTGGATCAGCACGTCGCCAATTTGCATCCCCTGACGGGCAAGGCCGGCTGGTGGGAAATCATGGTCGGTCCCGGCCGTCCGCTCGATACCGACCGATACTTCATCATCTGTTCGAATGTGATCGGCGGCTGTATGGGATCGACCGGTCCGGCCTCGACCGATCCGGCCACCGGCAAGGCCTGGGGGCTGGATTTTCCTGTGATCACCATCCCCGACATGGTCCGAGCGCAGGCCATGCTGCTCGACCGGCTGGGGATCGAAACCTTGTTTTGCGTGATCGGCGGATCGATGGGCGGCATGCAGGTGCTGCAATGGACCGCCGCCTATCCGGAGCGCGTGTTCTCGGCGTTGCCGGTCGCCTGCTCGACACGCCACTCCGCACAGAACATCGCGTTTCATGAACTCGGCCGACAGGCCGTGATGGCTGATCCGGACTGGCACCATGGGCGCTATTTCGAACGCAGCACCCATCCGCATCGTGGATTGGCCGTGGCGCGGATGGCCGGGCACATCACCTATCTCTCCGACGCCGCGCTGCATCGCAAGTTCGGACGGCGGATGCAGGACCGCGAGTTGCCGACCTTCTCGTTCGACGCGGATTTCCAGGTCGAAAGCTATCTGCGCTATCAAGGCTCGTCCTTTGTCGAGCGTTTTGACGCCAACAGCTATCTCTATCTGACGCGGGCGATGGACTATTTCGATATCGCCGCCGACCACAGCGGCGTGCTGGCGCAGGCGTTTCTCGGCATCAAGACCCGCTTCTGCGTGGTGTCGTTCACCTCGGACTGGCTGTTCCCGACCTCGGAATCGCGGGCGCTAGTGCATGCGCTGAACGCTTCCAGCGCGCGGGTGTCGTTCGCCGAGATCGAGACCGATCGCGGCCATGACGCCTTCCTGCTCGATGTGCCGGAGTTCTTCGACATTTCCCGCGCCTTCCTGGAATCGGCCGGCAAGGCGCGTGGGCTCTCCAATGGTGCGGGTGGTTGATATGGCGGTTCAAGAACCGGCCCTGCCGCTCGGCGGCGTAGCGCCCGACCGCACCGGCAAGTATCGCACCGATCATCTCATGGTCGCCGAAATGATTCCGGCCGGCTCAAAAGTGCTTGACGTCGGCTGCGGCGATGGCGAGTTGCTGCAACTCCTGGAGAGCCGCGGCATCGACGGCCGCGGCATCGAACTGTCGCGCGAGGGCGTCAACCGCTGCGTCGCCAAGGGGCTCGCGGTGGTGCAGGGCGATGCCGACACCGACCTCGTCAATTATCCGGACGATGCCTTCGATTACGTGATCCTGTCGCAGACGCTGCAGGCGACGCGGCAGCCGAAGCCGGTGCTGGAGAATCTCCTGCGCATCGGCCGGCGCGCCATCGTCTCGTTCCCGAATTTCGGCTTCTGGAAGATGCGGCTGCAACTGCTCGTCGGCGGACACATGCCGCGCACCGAAAATCTCCCCGCCACCTGGTACGACACGCCGAACATCCATTTCTGCACCATCAAGGATTTCGTGCAGCTCTGCGACGAGATCAACGTCAAGATGGAGCGCGCGGTGGCGCTCGACCTCTACGGCCGCCCGGTGCCGCTGAACCTGCCCTGGTGGGTCTGGAACATGTTCGGCGAGCAGGGCGTGTTTTTGCTGAGCCGGGGTGGGGCGGGGAAGTGACCGCACTGCCGTCATTCCGAGTTCGATGCTGCGCATCGCCGCGGAATGACAGTCACGCCATTGACCGCGCATCCCGCACCGGCCATCTCCCGGCCTCGACCAGCGCGATGAACCGCTCCACCATCTCGTTGAACAGCGCCGGCTCTTCCAGATTGAGCACGTGGCCCGACTTCGGAAAGAACGAAAGCCCCGCCGCCGGCAGGTGCTGCTTCAGGAACAGGCTCGGCCCGATGCAATTGTCGTCCTCGTCGCCGCACAGGATCAGCGCCGGCGTCGGCACGCGCCGGATCGCATCGGTCATGGTGTAGATCGACGGCCGTCCGCCCTGAAAGCTGCGCATGGTGTTGGCCGAACCTTTGGCGTCATGCCGCGCCAGCGCGGCGTAGAAATCGGCATGGCCGCGCGGGTCTTTCAGCAAAAATGGAATCCGGCTCGGCGCCTCGCGCGTCACCTTGGCGACTTCCGCCGAGCCGATCGCCTCATACTGCTCGGCATTGGCCCGGCACTGCGCGCGGAAGGCATCGAGATGCTCGATGGCAGAGCCTGAGCCGACGGCGGCGAGCGTCATCGACAGCGCCCGGTCGGCTGCATTGAGGCCGACCTGCAGCGAGGAATAGGAGCCCATCGACAGGCCGACGAAATGCGCTTTGGCGATGCCGAGGTGATCGAGCACCGCGAGCGCATCGGTGTAGAAATGCTTGTAGGTGTAGACGGCGGCGTCAGGCGGCACGTCGGAGGGCGTATAGCCGCGCGCCGAATAGGCGATGCAGCGGTGGCCGCGCGAGAAGTAGCGCATCTGCGGCTCCCAGTTGGTGTGGTCGGCCGCGAACTCGTGCAGGAAGATGATCGGCGTCCCGCTTCCCGCCTCTTCGTAGTGCAGACGAACGCTGTCTTTGGCGACGGCATAGGGCATTTCGGATTCTTCTCCATTTTCTTGTTTTCACGCAACATCCTTGCGTGGCCGAGCAGCAAAATTGCAATTAATTCTCGCGGCCGCAATACGGCAATCTAGTTTCATTTTCGCCATCGAAAGATCGCGGAATCACCCCGGAATTGTTTCCGCAGCGCCACATGAAATCTTCGTCTCGTCACATCGCGACGCAAAACGCCGCCCGCGGTCGTTCGTGGACGAACGCAAAGGGGAAGGTGGGGGTGCTACAGAGGGCTTAGTATGCGTCAGTTGTTTGCGTTTCGCCGGTCGCTTCGTTTCATCGCGCTGGCACTATGTTCGGTTTCCATCGTTGCATTCGTCACTCCAGCTTCGGCACGGCCTCACCACGGCGCAGGGCGACACGCTCGCGCTTATCACGCCGGCCATCATGCCAAGCATCATTACGCCTATCGCCACCATCGCCACGCTATCAGGACGTCGCGCTGGGATCGCAGCGCGCAGCGAATGCAGGCCGGCGGCTTTGCCGATACCAACCCGAGCTTCATGGAAAGCAGCCCCCAGATGGTTGCGCCCGGCGGCTTCGGCTCGCCCAGCGTCGTCACGGAGGCGCGCGCCGATCGCGGCCGTCGTGGCGCCCGGCTGCGGCAGGTCGAGCGCACATCACGCTGGGAGCGTGGGGTCGCGCAGATGCAGGCGCGCGGCCTTGCCAATGTCAACGCAAGCGTCGCAACGGATGCAAGCGTCGCGACAAATGCAAGCGCCGGAGCGAATTCAACCGTGACGCCGGCCGGCGGCGCGATGGCGTCCAGCTTCAGCTCGTCGAACGTCGTCGCCACAGCGCGCCGCTATCTCGGCGGCAACCCGACCGGACGCGGCAGCTTGTGGTGCGCGCGGTTCATGAACATGGTGCTGCAGCACTCCGGCTATCGCGGCACCGGCTCCGACATGGCGAACTCGTTCGCAAGTTACGGCCAGCGCGTTTCCGGGCCGCAGGTCGGCGCGATTGCGGTGATGACGCGCGGCCGCCGCGGCGGCCATGTCGGCGTCATCACCGGCATCGATGCCAAGGGCAATCCGATCATGATCTCCGGCAATAACGGCAACCGCGTCCGCGAAGCCCCGGTCTCGCGCGGCCGGATCTACGCCTACGTGATGCCGACGAGCTGAGGCGGATCGTGCGGCGTCCTCTCTCCGTTGTTGGCGGGGAGGAGAGGACGCTTTCATCCGTTCGGATGATTCAAGTCGGCTTTGGATTGACCGCTCGGCATCGCTTCATCGCTGACGACGTGCAGCACGAACGGTTTGGGAGCGCGCTCATGTCCGCTACCGGCCGGAGCCAACGCCTTTCGGCTTGCACGCTTCGGCCGTGGGGCAGTCTGGTTTTCGGAAGAACGAAATAGCGTGTAGTCGCGGGCAAACAGCCAGCACGAAATCTGAAAGACGCCGTGGGTGATGAACAGGGCGGCAAGTACGTCGATCGAATAGTGATAGTGGCCGAGCAGCACGACCGAGCCGAAGAAGGCAGTCAGCGCGAGATAGAACATTCGCCATTGCGGGATGTACCAGAAGGCAAGCGCGGCGAGAAACGGCAGGCCTGTGTGGCCGGAGAAGAATAGATCGCTGCCGTAGAAAATCGAGTTGAAGAACGGCGCCGGCTTCTGCGGATCGATAGGCGATGGCGCCATGTGGGTGAGCGCCACGAACACGGCGCGGACCAGCAGGAACAGCGCCACGGCCTTGAGCGCGAATGGCACCCGGTTCGGTCGCCAGGCCAGCAGGCTCGCCGTAATCACGAACGCTGCGAACGTCCCGTAAATGAAGAGAAAGCGCACGTTGAAGGGGCCAACGCGGCTCAGCACAAAATCGGTGACGTAATTGCTGGCGTGAACCGTGGCATAGGTGACCGCGGCGAATATCGCGATGGTGCTGGCGGCGAGGAAAGCTGCACCCTCGGCGAGCGAGCGCAGATACGCGCGATTGCCCAGCAGCGTCCGGTAGAGCCGTATGGTATCTTCCATGACCAATGCTCCGCGCAAATTTCCGCTGGGGCCAAGCCAATTGTCAACCGGGAGCGCGCAACTGTAACCTTGCGCGCGATAGCCGCGTGTGAAGCATGCCACATCTCGGAAATCCGTCTCGCTGAGCGGTATGATGAGGCCTATCCCGATGCCGCCGGGCTCTCACGGCCGTGATGATACTTCGTGGGACGTCCGGCACGTAACAGTAGAACCATCAGATGAAGTCATTTTCTGAGTGCGACGAAGACATCCTGAAATGAATTGATGGTTCGATGATCTTTGCCTGATTGAGGCATAGGTGTCGTCATGCGCGAAGATATTACTTCTTCCAGTTTCCTTGCGGTTATCATTGTCGGCTTGATTGTGGTTTGTACCGGCTTTCTCGCGCTTGGAATGTGAAGTCCAGTCCCGGGTCGACCTTGTCGCGGCGCAGGCAAATGCGCGCCAGTTGAAGCCTGCTCGGCTGCACGGCTGGATGTACCTGGCGGTGAGGCCTGCCGGTCAGCCGATCGAGGCATGAGGCGGCCAAGCGCGGCGCTGTCGCGGATATCCGACGAGGCCTGCTTCCAGCCAATTCATTCACGGGAGCGGTTCGACCTTCGCCGCCATGTCGGGCGCGCGCGTGACGCGGTATGTCGCGTTGCTGCATTTGAGGACCCAGACGGCGCGGTCCGGCTGCGAGCGCTTTTTGTCCCTCGTGGCGCCGAGCGCCTTATCACAGGCAAACCCCTGCGTGCGAATCTGAGCCGCCAGCATGGTCTGCGGCGTTTCCGCCGCAACCTGTTGCGCCCGCGCCTGCGGGCTGAGAAGAACAGCAGCGATAGTCAGGGGTAATGATCGGAGCAATGATCCAGGTGCTTTGTACATGACATCAACCCTCAAGGCAGGCATCCCGCTCATCTGAATGCCGAACTATACCGCAAAAACACCGGCGTTGTCCGCTTTGGCTCGGAAGGCCCGGTTGTGACGTCCGTGCTTCTCCCGATCGCGGAAAACGCCGGCCGCGAGCGTTAGATCCGCTTCGTGCCAGGACCCGGAACTTCGTCGCCGGATGGCCTTATCAATGAAGCTCGCCGAGCAGCGCCTTGGCCGTTCGAAGGTCGCTTGTGTCAAAACCTTCGGTGAACCAACCGTAGACGGGGGCGAGAAGGTCACGTGCCGTTTGCCGTTTTCCCTGATCGCTCAAGAGCCGCGCCAGGCTCATGGCCGCGCGCAATTCCCACGACTTTGCCTGCTGTGCTCGCGCAACGGTCAGGGAATGCTCGAAATGCGCTTGCGCTTTCGCCACGTCTCGCTGCGGCGACTTGAGCGCGATTTCACCGGCAACGCGATGCGCCTCAGCCTCGCACCATCTTTCTTTGGTTGCGTGCATCGCCGTCATTGCTTTGTCGATGCAGCGCCAGGCATCGTCGAATTGGCCCGAATTGGCATGGGCGATTGCCAACATGAACTCGTGCTCCGGCGTAAATATTGTCGATCCGGCCGACCGCCATAAATCAATGCCCGCCGTGACGATCTCGGCTGCTTTCGCGGCCCCCGTGAGTGTCAGGATATAGCCCCGCCGTAACACGCCTTCCGCCTTTCGGAACGGGGCACCTTTCTCCTCGGCCAACACGACAAGCTCTTTGAGACGCTCGTTTGCCGCGTGGTAATTCCCGCAGTAGGTATTGATAAGAATCGGGAAATTCAGCGTAAACATCAAAGTGGCGGCGTGCTCGATCTGGCGAGCTTCCGTTAGCGCGCATTCTGCATCCGTGAGCGCAGCCTCGGGGTAACCGAGCAGCCACGAAGCCATCGAACGAAAGGCCAGGCACGTTACCCGGAGGTCCTGGCCAAATCGCGTCATCAATCGCCGGTGCTCGGCGGGACGGTAAAGGGCGAGGGCTTCATTGTAGTGCGCCTTGGCATCAACGAGGTCTCCCATAAGCGCAAGCGTACTCGCCATGGTACGGTGTCCAATCATGCGCGGTGCCGCCGTTCCCTCCTTCTCGCCAAGGGCCAGAAATCGCGCTGCAAGCTCTCGCGCAACGTCACCATTGAAGTTTATGAAGTTGACGATCCACTGGCCAAACAGAGCCGAGAGCAGCAACGAAGGGTCATCGGGAGGTTCTCCGAGCCGCTCCGCTTGCTCGATCAGCGCTCTCACCTGAGCTACGGCAGCCTTCGTTTCGGGCGCGCCATATCCTTTGACATGCATGAGCGTGTTCAAGAGCGCGACGTGTAAAACGATCTGCTCGCGCCGCAGGTCGGGCGTGCTGGGCAAGGTTGCGATTTGTTCCAGGGCGTGGCCGAGTTGTTCAGCGGCTTCGACCAGCGCCGAACGCTCCTGTGAGCGCTGTCCCGCCTTGCCCCACAGGCGCGCTGACTTCTCGATCAGGTCGGCCTTGGCGTAGTGACGCGCCAGCAGCTCGGGCTGGCTCTCGGCGATTTCTGCGAACTGACTTTCGAGGATTTCGGCGATGCGCGCATGCAGCACGCGCCTTTGCTCGCGCAGCAGCGTACTGTAGGCTGCGTCCTGCACCAGCGCATGCTTGAACAGGTAGCTCGCATACGGCGGGGTGCCGTGCCGAAACAACAAACCCGCCGCAATGAGTCGGTCGAGGTCGGCGTCCAGTTCTTCCTTTGGCTTTCGCATGAGCGCGGCCAGCAACATGTGGGGAAATGCCCGGCCGATCGCTGCGCCGACCTGCGCCACGTTCTTCGCCGGGCCGAGCCGGTCGAGCCGCGACATCAGCGAAGCCTGCAGGCTTGCCGGAACCGCCACAACAGGCGTTGGTCCCCCTGCGAAGGTCCGCTGCGCATCACTCTCACCCTCCGCGTCCAGCACCGCCTTGGTCATCTCCTCGGCGAACAGCGGAATGCCGTCGGTGCGCTCGATGATGTCCTGGCGGATGCCTGCCGGCAACGATCGGTTGCCGACGACGCGCTCGATCAGGAGATCGATGTCGCGCGGCGCCAGCCGATGGAGGGTCAGCTCAGTCACGTGCGGCCGTCCGATCCCGGGCGGACTGAATTCCGGCCTGAAAGTGACAAGTAACAGGAGCCGGTGACTCACGGCCCAGTCCACCGCCCGGGCGAACAATTCGAGGCTGGTTGGATCGGCCCAATGCGCATCTTCGAAAATCATCAGCATGGGATTGATCCGCACCAGCACCTCGATTTGCGAACCAAGCGCTTTCAGCGTTTTCTGACGACGGAGCTGCGGCTCGACTTCAACCGGAGGGTAGCGTCCGTCGTTGGGCAGCGACAGCATTTCGGCAAACAGCGCCGCATCCTCTGAAGGCGTCGAGCTTTGCGCCAGCAGCGCGTCAAGCTTGTCCATTTTCGCCTGCTGGCTGTCATCGTGAGCAAAGCCGGCGGCGCGCAACATCTCGCCGATCACCGGATAGAGCGGGCTGTCGGTATGCTGCGGCGAGCAGAAGAACCGCAGGCGTATGTGCGGCTCGCGAGCAAGCTGTTCCAGCAGCGCGATGGTGAGCCGTGATTTGCCGATCCCCGCTTCACCGGAAAGCAGCACCACCTGACCTTCGCCACTCTTGGCCCGCTCCCATCGGCGCAGAAGTAGCTCGATTTCTTCATCACGACCGATCAGCGGCAGCAAATCGCTACTTTGGAGAGCATGCGATCGGCTGGTCACTGCTGTCTTGCCTGCGACTTGCCAGGCCGCGACTGGCTTTACGAATCCCTTGAACTCGACTTTACCGAGATCGAGATACTCGAATTGCGGTCCAGCGATCGTCTTTGTGCGACCCGAGATAATGACGGCACCGGGTTGCGCGAGCGATTGCAGCCGGGCGGCAAGATTCGGGGTATCGCCGAGGATGCCATGCTCCTCGGAAATCGCGCTTTCCGACATATCGCCGACCAGCGCGACGCCTGTTGCGACACCGACGCGCGCGCTCAACTTTTCTTTCGCGGGCAGGGCGGCGACCGCCTGCACCAAGGCGAGGCTGGCGTGAACGGCGCGCTCCGCGTCGTCCTCGTGTGCGTGAGGATAGCCAAAATATGCCACCGCACCGTCGCCATGATGTCGCGCGACAAAGCCGTCGAAGCCGGCAACGGTTTCAGTAATACAGCGCCGGTAGTCGGCGATGATTGCGCCGAAGTCTTCGGGATCGAGCCGCGCGGAGAGCGCAGTCGATCCGACCAGGTCGCAAAACAGTACCGTAAGCTGCCGGCGCTCGATCGGGCGCGAGTCCCGCGCCGTTGGTGCCGCTGCGGGAGAATCCACGCGCAATTTGGTCCCGCAGTCGCCGCAAAACTTGTTCAGGGCAGGGTTTGCCGCGCCGCAGGTCAGACAGCGCCGCACCACCGCCGCTCCACACTGTCCGCAAAATTTTCTGTGCTCCGGGACTTCGGCTGCGCAATTCGTGCAGTGCATCCGGACCTCAACGGATATCAATAACGCCGCTACAATGCGCCAGAAGTCGAGCGATCCATGTGATCGTAGTCACAACTCCGGTTGATCCGTATCGAGGTTCCGTTCGCGCAAAAGTGGCAATCGGGTCGCTGAGGCGGACCGCCCGTTTCTGTTGCGAAAGAAAACATCGTCAGGCTGCCCGCTCAGGTCTGCAGGGGCCAATTCCAGACGCGTGCTCCCGGAGAGCACCGTAGTCCGGACTTGGCCGGGACTTGGCAATGGCTCTCCTGAACGGATCATTGCTTTCGTTCATCAAGCACGGGCGTTGCCGTGCGCAGGGCCTGTTCGTACCGCTTCAGTTGGTCTTGCGGAAATTTCTGATTGGCCAGAAGTTCGTCAATCGTCTTGTTCTTCAAATGAATGATGCCGGACGACGTCAAGATGTCATCATCCACCGGTGCCGCGTTGCGTCGAATTGCAAGCATTCGCTCGATACGCTCGCAAGGCGAGACGATGGCGTTGCTCTCCCTTCCTAGCGTGCTCGACATAATGCGACAGCCGCTCGGTGGACATCGCCCGGGCGCTCGCCTCATCGCCTTCGATAAGCCGGAGCAGTTGCTCGTCGATGATGTCGCTGCACACATCGATGCATTTGTCGCAAATAAACACGGCCGGGCCGGAAACCAGCTTGTTCACTTCATGCTGGTTCTTGCCGCAGAAGGAACAATAGAGCACCGCTTGCGGCGTTGGGCCCTGGTGCCCGGCCGTCGAACCGGCACGCGGTTGCGCCGTATCGATCTTGGCGGACAGGATGTTCCAATTCTCGTAGCCGAACGTCTTCGCGATCAGCTCCAGGGATTCGCTATGGGTGATTTCCATAGCCTTGGCCTTCAAGGCATCGCGCAGGGAATGCGCCATGGCTTTCGCATCGCGGAAATCGCGCATGAGAGCACCTCTCTATCGACGAACGGAGGAGATCGGTGCCTGCCTTGCCGACCCGTTCGCCAATGGCGAGGGCGCGGAGATAGATTGATACGTTCACCATCCCCGAAGGGCGCAGGCGGCGGGTGTATCGACCCGGTTACAATGTTGGCGGGCGACACCGCGTTGTCAACTCAAAATGCTTCGGGGGAGGCGACGCCGAGGATCCAGGAGCTTTTAATCCCAATAACCAATAATGAGTCGCCCGTCGGGTAAGTCGGCTGCATTCCGCTTCGCTCCTGCATGCGATTGCCCAAAAACCCGCTGCGCGCAAAATCTAATTTGCTGAACAGTTTCAATCTGATTTGGGTCGTCCAGTTTTCCCGGCAAAAATAATTCGCTTCCCCCTCACCCCAAATCAGTGGCTATTTCCGCGCTGTCCCGTCTCGACAAGAGGGGCGTATCGCGATCGTCACGAACGCGGGATGGGATGCGGTGGACGCGATGGCGCCGGCGCGCAGATGGAATCGCAGGGCAAGTTATCTTGTGAGCGAAATCCGGCGCGCAGGACGTACGGCGCTGATGCGTACGGCAAAACCGTGTGGTCCCGACACCCGTGGCTGGTGCCAAGCTGCCGGTGGCGAATTTGATCCAACCGGATCGATTGAGCCATCAAGCCGGCAGCGATGGAGGCAAGACGAATTCGCCTCCAGGGAGAGCGCGGCATAAGCCGTCAACCCATTGCGCAGGGGATGCCGGCGTGCTCCGGCTGTACCTGTATGCTCGTGTGCGCCTCTATCTCCATCTTGCACACGAGACCGCGGGTGCAGCAAGCACCCCGCATTCCCTGCTCCCTCTTAAGGAGGGAAAAGGTTCATGCAAGCCTCGGGCGCCGTGCGCCGCGAGAACGCAAACGCGCATTCAGTTGTCATCACCCGCGAAAGCGGGTGACCCAGTATTCCAGAGACAGTAGTGATAGAACCGAAAAGCCGCAGCGTACTGGATACCCCGCCTTCGCGGGGTATGACGGTCGTTGTGGTGCTCTGCTATATCCCCGTCATTGCGAGCGAAGCGAAGCAATCCATTTCGCGTCACAAAGAAAGAATGGATTGCTTCGCTTCGCTCGCAATGACGGCGGAGATTGTGGGATGGGAAAGAATGGTGGGCACGGCCAAGTGGCCTTTGCCCACCCTACTGCTCCGAATTACGTCACAACAGCTCCGGCTGTTCCGCCGCGATCACCTCGCCGTCGCTGATCGTGCCGCCCGTGATCACCTCGGCATAGATCCCGCAATCGGCGTGAGAGAGCCTGCGCTGCAGCGCCTGGGGGATGGCGAGGTCGCGCTGGGCCGTATCCGGATCGACATTGACGGCGGCGCAGCGGACGATGCGCTTCACCACCTTGAGTCTCACGTCGCCGATCGCCAGCGTTTGGTCGAGGAGGTCGAATTCGTGCCAGGCCGGCCAGCCCTCGACATAGAGATTGGCGCGGAAGCGAAGCGGATGGACCGGCGCACCCACCATGTTCTCGATGGCGCGGACGCTGGCGAGATTGATGATGGAGACGACCTTGCGGGCGAGATCCGAAAAGCTGTGTCCCGGGCTTTCGAGCACCTTTGGCGGACCCTTGATCTGGCCGGCATAGGCGGTGGCGAAGAAGTTCTCGATTGTCCGCCGGCCCTCCGGCGTTGCCAGATTGCCTTGGGCCACGATCCGGCCGTTGTGGTTAATCGAGAGGACGTTGCTCGCATCGTCGAACTGGGTGCGCAGGCCGGCCAGCCATTCGTCCCGCATCAGCATCAGGAAGTGCGGTTTCGGCAACCATTTCGGCTCGGCCGGATCGAAGCCGGAGGGACCATTTTCGATCGCGTAGCGGCGGTCGGCCAGAAGCGTCTGACCGGGGCTGAGCTCGGCGCGGGTAAGCTGTTCGGGGGTCAGGCCCTTGACGGGGTAGCGATAGATTCCGGTGATCCGGGCAGGCGGGGCTGTGGCAGGCATGCCGCTTATTAAGGGATTCCGTTGTCGTGCGCCACCGCTCCCGAATTTGTGACCGGGCCTCTTCCGTTTTGCGCCATGATGCCCACATTTGCGTCAAGCCTGAAAAGCGGGCGACGAACCGCGGCCGGTTGAGAAATGTCAATGCGGTTCGCGGATACCCCAATGAAGATGCCGTAATCATGCCTCAGGGGTGGGGACGGCAGGCCGAGGGAAGTAAACGACATGAATATTGAAAAATACACCGAGCGGGCGCGCGGCTTCGTCCAGTCTGCGCAATCGCTGGCGGTGCGCGACGGACATCAGCAGTTCTCGTCGCTGCATATGCTCAAAGTACTGCTTGATGATAGTGAGGGGCTGGCTAGCGGTCTGATCGACCGCGCCGGCGGTAACTCCCGCGCGATCCTCAAGGCGACCGAGGATGCGCTGAAGAAGCTGCCGAAAGTCTCGGGAAGCGGCGCCGGACAGATCTATCTTGCGCCCGATATGGCGCGCGCCTTCGCTGCGGCGGAAAAGGCCGCCGAGAAGGCCGGCGACGGCTTTGTCACGGTCGAGCGGCTGCTGCTGGGCCTGACGCTCGAGAAGGGCAGCGAGGCCGGTGCGATTCTCGGCAAGGGCGGCGTCACACCCCAAAACCTCAATTCGGCGATCGAAGCGCTGCGCAAGGGCCGGACCGCCGATAGCGCGACGGCCGAAAATGCCTATGACGCGCTGAAGAAATATGCCCGCGACCTGACGCAGGCCGCGCGCGACGGCAAGCTCGATCCCGTGATCGGCCGCGACGAGGAAATCCGCCGCACCATCCAGGTGCTCTCCCGCCGTACCAAGAACAATCCCGTGCTGATCGGCGAGCCCGGTGTCGGCAAGACCGCCATCGTCGAGGGCCTGGCGCTGCGCATCCTCAACGGCGACGTGCCGGAAAGCCTGAAGGACAAGAAGCTGCTCTCGCTCGACATGGGAGCGCTGATTGCGGGCGCCAAATACCGCGGCGAGTTCGAGGAGCGGCTGAAGGCCGTGCTGCAGGAAGTCACCACGGCCGAAGGCTCGATCGTCCTGTTCATCGACGAGATGCATACGCTGGTCGGCGCCGGCAAGGCCGATGGCGCGATGGATGCGTCCAACCTGTTGAAGCCCGCATTGGCGCGCGGCGAACTGCATTGCATCGGCGCCACCACGCTCGACGAATACCGCAAGCATGTCGAAAAGGACGCGGCGCTGGCGCGCCGGTTCCAGCCGGTGTTCGTTTCCGAGCCGACGGTCGAGGATACCATCTCGATCCTGCGCGGGCTGAAGGACAAGTATGAGCAGCACCACGGCGTTCGCATCGCCGATTCCGCGCTGGTCGCCGCGACCACGCTGTCAAACCGCTACATCACCGACCGTTTCCTGCCCGACAAGGCGATCGACCTGATGGATGAGGCTTCGGCGCGGCTGAAGATGCAGGTCGATTCCAAGCCGGAAGAACTCGATCTGATGGACCGGGAAATCATCCGGCTGAAGATCGAGCAGGAGGCGCTGAAGAAGGAAACCGATATCGGCTCCAAGAGCCGCCTGCAGGCGCTGGAAAAGGAACTGGCCGATCTCGAGGACAAATCGGCGGCGCTGACGGCGCGCTGGAGCGCGGAGAAGAACAAGCTCTCCGACGCGCAGAAGCTGAAGAGCGAGCTCGACGCCTTGCGCATCGAACTGGCGAACGCGCAACGCCGCGGTGAATTCCAGCGCGCGGGCGAGCTCGCCTATGGCAAGATTCCGGAACTGGAAAAGAAGCTAGCAGACATCGAAGAAGAAGATGCCGGCGAGATGATGGAAGAGGCGGTGACCGCCAACCACATCGCGCAGGTGGTGTCGCGCTGGACCGGCGTTCCCGTCGACAAGATGCTGGAAGGCGAAAAGGACAAGCTCCTGAAGATGGAGGGTTCACTCGGCAAGCGCGTGGTCGGCCAGGCCGAAGCCGTGCGTGCGGTGGCGACCGCCGTGCGCCGTTCGCGCGCTGGCCTGCAGGATCCGAACCGCCCGATGGGCTCGTTCATGTTCTTAGGGCCCACCGGCGTCGGCAAGACCGAGCTGACAAAGGCGCTGGCGGAGTACCTGTTCAACGACGAGACCGCGATGGTCCGCCTCGACATGTCGGAATACATGGAGAAGCACTCGGTCTCGCGCCTGATCGGCGCGCCTCCCGGCTATGTCGGCTATGACGAGGGCGGGGCGCTCACCGAAGCGGTGCGGCGCAGGCCCTATCAGGTCGTCTTGTTCGACGAGATCGAAAAGGCGCACCCCGACGTCTTCAACGTGCTGCTGCAGGTGCTCGACGACGGTCGCCTGACCGATGGCCAGGGCCGCACCGTCGACTTCCGCAACACACTGATCATCATGACCTCGAACCTCGGTTCGGAGTTTTTGGTCAACCAGCCGGAGGGCGAGGATACGATGGCCGTGCGCGAGCAGGTGATGGGCATGGTGCGGGCGCATTTCCGGCCCGAATTCCTCAACCGTGTCGACGAGATCATCCTGTTCCACCGCCTGCAGAAGAGCGAGATGGGCCGGATCGTGGAGATCCAGTTCGCCCGCCTGCAGAAGCTGCTGGAGGATCGCAAGATCACGCTGACGCTCGATGCCGCGGCGCGCGACTGGCTGGCCGCCAAGGGCTGGGACCCCGCCTATGGCGCAAGGCCGCTAAAGCGGGTGATCCAGCGCAACCTGCAGGATCCGCTGGCCGAGATGATCCTCGCCGGCGAAATCGCCGACGGCGACCGCGTCGTGATCTCGAGCGAAGGCAATGTGCTGACCTTCAACGGCCACGCGCCGCAGACCGCCGAGATCGCGCAGTTCGAAGCGCCGGTGTCGAAGCGTAAGCTGAACTGACGCTAGACTAGAAGTGTAAGTCGGCCTGACCTAAATGAGATGCTCCGACACGGGACGCGCGCCGGGGCATCTCAGCCTTGCGTGATGGAAGGTCCGGTGGAAGACCCGGGGTCGTCATCATCGTCAGGCTCAAGCTCGGAGAGAATATCGACGAGCTCGCGAACCCGCCCCGTCGCCAGCGGCCGGCCTGCATTCATCATCGGCTCGTCATTCGCGAGCCATGCTTGGGCCTCAGCCAGTTCCTCAACCGTCGCACCGGTCGCGATCATTTGGGCGATGGTCACGTCGTCGGCGGAGCCGATCGCCTTGATGACGTCGTCCCGGGTAATGCGCTCTGATCCCGACAGGCTTGCCATGACATTCCTCCATCGAGGGCTCGCCGATCAAAATCAAACAGTCCACTCCCATTCAGTTCCCCGGCCGCCGATGAAAATTGGGGCGGTGGGAAGGAAAAAACGAACGCGCTAGCGCCCGCACAAAGCAGCTCCTGATACCGCAACGTCACGATATGTCGGGCCCTTGCACGAAAAGAGGGTGTTGTTGAAAAGACGCACGTATCGCGTCATCTCGTAAGGGCTGTGAGATTCTCCTTGAACAACTTCATGCCGGGTCCCCACAATCCCTGACGGGGGGCGTGCGATGCGTGGCGTGGGTATCGTAGGAGCCGGCGTTGGTTTGGACTGTTGGGGAAGCCTTGGGCTTCGCGCGCTTTTTGAGAATCGACAATTTTAAATTGAGGCTGCAATTTTGAACTGAAATGGCTGAAAGCCAGGACGACATTTTTAGGTGTGCTCTTTAGTCGTGTTCGCGCGGGGAGGGACGGCCGTGTTGAGCGTTAGTTTGTTCGGCGCCAGTCGAGTTACCCGTAATAGCGAACAGATTTGGTCGGATCTCGGTCCAGCCGGGCGGCGATTGGCTGGATTCCTCTTCACGTTTCCGGATCGTCCGCATCGCCGCGAGCGGCTTATCGACTTGTTTTGGCCGGAGCTGGATACCGAGAGGGGGCGCCGAGCCATGAACTCTGCGGTCTGGCGGCTGCGGAAGCTGCTTGCGTCGTCTCCCGAATACCAGGACGGCCACGGTTTGAGGACCGTTGGCCCCGAGACCATTCTTGAGAAGACACCGTGGCTGGACGTTGACACTTGGGCGTTGCTTCACGCCGCACGGAGCACGCTCAGCGGGCTCGAGGCCCAGCCGGAACCATCGAGAATGAAGGAGGTTCTCGCGGTTTTGTATCGGTACGAGGGGCCATTTCTGGACGGCGAAGATGCCGAATGGATCCTGGAAGAACGCGAGCGGCTTCACTCCCTTTTCATCCAGTCGACCATGATCATGGTTCGTCATCTCGGGCTTTGTGGTTACTACCACGACGCGATCCAGCTCGCCCGTCATTCGCTGCGCTTCGATCCCTATCGTGAAGAGCTGGTTCGGCATCTCCTGACCCTGCTCGCGCTCGATGAAAGACGAATCGATGCCATCAGGTACTACGATCATTGGATCGGCCTGATCCGGAAGGAGCTCGGCATTTCGCCGCTTCCGGCGACACGTGCGATCATCGAAGAGATCAGGAACCTGCATAATGCCGAAAACGCTCAGCGCCTGCGCGCGCGCCTGATCGGTCGGGACGAAAAGCAGATTTTTGCAATTTGAGCGCCAGCCGCCCGGCCTCGGACGGCAGCTTTACCCACCAAACTCCGCACTCACACCGTCGACCAAGTCCGGGCAGGGCGAAACCCGCGGCTTTCCAGGGCACGCCGTGACCTTGCCGTGATCCGCAGCCGATCCGCCGGGCAGCGGATCGTGGACCGGCCGTGAGCGGACGACGACAACGCCCGAACGATCGCAGGATTGTCCCGAGTTCAGGCCATGCGACCGTCGGCGCATGGACTCACAGCGACCACTGCTCGATCAGGTTTTCATTCTGCGCTTCTGGCGTGAAAGCGCCGATGCCAGCGAAGACGCGCGTTGGCGGGTCCTGGTCCGCAACATCAACACCCGCCGGCGCGACGTGGTCGACGATGTGCAGCGCGCCTTTGCGATTGTCGCCTCCAATTTGAATGCAGCCGCTGGCGAGCATGAGGGGCAGAAGCATTTGGACATTGAACCGTCAAAACCTGAGCATTGAGAGATATTGCGTGCGCGTAGCCGATCAGCCAACCAGTAAAAGCCAACCGCCGCGAGCGAAAGCCCAGCGGGGCCGCGAGTTCGCTCGTGCTTGTCACGATGGGCCGATTGCCATCGTGCGCCACGCGGCAGCTTTTTTTGCTTTTGCCGCCGCACACTCGCTTACCAATTGCAAGGAATTTGTGCGGGAGATGTGGGAGCGTGCGATGCGTGCGGGTATCGTGGCGGGCTGTACGGCGTTGGCGGTGTTGTTGAGCGGGTGCGATCCGAACGATCGAAACTATTTCCGCGGCGGTATCGGGACTCAACTCCATACGGCGGAGACTGCTTCAGCCACCGAGTTTCAGAACATCTATCTGGGTTATCTTTGCCGCCAATCAATTTCTTCTATCGGTGCCGACGCGCCTGGCTGCGCGCAGGTCGTCCCAGCGAACGCCTGGCCGGTGATAGTCCAGGCTGGTCTGAACGATATCGACGCGCGCTGCGATTCATATTTGGCGTGGCTTGATCAGAAAAGGCGTGAGAACGCGGCGATCCTCGCGGAGATAAGCGCGGTGCGTTTCGCGGTAGACGCGCTCACCAATCCGAACATAGCGGGCGTCAGTGGGGTCGGGTTGGCCGCGATTTCGGCAGCCTTTGGGTTGGCCACTAGTACGGTCAACAATTTCAATTCGCTGCTGCTGCAGGTCGATCACACGACAGTGCAGACTGTAGTGATAGGCAATCGCCACGCTTTTCGCCAGGACCTGCTTAGGTTTTCGTCGTCGATCGACAACAAGCCGTTGGCCATCCACACGATGCGAACCTACCTGTCGATTTGCATGCCGATGACGATTGCGGCGAACATCAATTCGACGGTGACCGTGTTTAAACAGACCGGGGTCGCACCCGGCGCCGGTCCCATGCTCCCCACGGTTGGCGCGCCGTTCACGCCGCGCGAGAGATTTGTTGAAAGAAGGCCACCGGATAATTTTGACAAGATTCGTATCTGGCCGGGAGCGGAGACCATCATTGACGGATATCCTGCTAACCGGCGGACTTACACACCCGAAGTCATCGAGTCGATCCTGACGGGACTGTGTGCGCCGGCAAGCGAGCGAACCATGATTGGCGGAGTGACGAAGGCGTTGCTGGAGATCTGGGAGCAGACTGATCTCGCTAACGCGACTCAGGGCGGCAAGATCGAACCGAGGGAACGCCAGGTGTTGGTAGGGCTGACTCCATGTCCAGCCGGAATTCAGAACGCGTATGAACGACAGACGTTCTCGAACGCGAATGGGTCAATGAAAAGCACCAAGATATTGACAGATCTGCTTGACCGAGCTCCCCCTGCGCCGAACGGCCAGCTTCCTAACGGCGGAATGCTGGGCAGCGCGGTGCCTTTGAAAGATGCACGCCAGAGAGTTGCGCAACTGAGGCGTTCCTGTTTCGCATCGATCAAGAAATTGCCTGACGGAATGCGCGGCCAGGTGACGCCGGATTTTATGGAAGCACTGCAGGACTATTCAGATAAGCGTGCGGTTGCGGGTCAGGCCGCCGCCCTTCCGCCCTGTTAAAATTCGGAGACGTACTATGAGTTATGTCGTTAAGGACGGGGTGGCGGCCCGATTGCGAGAGGAGCCGCTGGCAACATCCAGATCGAAAAAGACTCTTTTTCAGGGGGCGCCGCTTGGTGACCCGGTCAAGACTTCGGACGGATTTTTATTCTTTGAAATCGGTGCTCCCGGAGATGAGACCTTGAAGGGTTGGATCATCAAGGAGGATTGCGAAGAAGTAGCTGATGCGAACAGGCTGCCGGTACATGAGGCAGGCTTCGTTCAGGAGTGCGTCAACGTCCAACTCCTCTTCAACGATGAGACGAAGCCCGTGGAGGGAGCGCCGGCCGCAGTGTCGATCCGGCCCTGGGTGGTTTCGGCCGATTTTCTGATCGCGCGGGCGCTCTACGAAACGGACATCAGGAATTTGGGAAAGAATATTCCTGGCTCCGACGGCGTCGGAGCACTCCAGGTCACCGTCGCCGAATGGAAGGATTTTACCGATAACGGCGGTGCGCTTGCCAGCGATGCCCGCGCGAGCGATCGCGACCATTCGGTGCTTCAGATCCCCGCCGCGGCCTGGCGCCAGCACGTCCACGGAAAGGCGATGAGCAAAATTCGCCTCGACGCCGGAAAGGCCACGGCGGAGGACCCGTTCGTTGCAAGCTTCCTCGACATGTTCTTTGCGCATGTGACGAACAGCCCGGCCGCGGCGATCGCCATTCTCGACGCGCAAGACGCAGGTACCCCGCCGGATACCTCGATCAAGGAAGTGCTCAAGGCCGTCATGACGGCCGAAGAACTGTCAGCGTTGTTCAAGGCGCGGGAGAAACTTTCCGGCCTTCCTACGGTCTTCTTCGGCACAGAGGCGAATCCGAGCACGCTAAAATCGGTTGTCGACGTCGCGGAAGATACGCTCAAGAAGCTGCTTGTCGCCGCATTGGCCAGAATTGAAAAACACCGGCCGGACATGATTCCGGAAGTGACCGCCGGCGGCGCGCCTTGGATGGCCATCGCAGAGCAGGCCCAAGCGGAGGGCGTCAAGGAAGGTACGCACAATGCTGTAATCAGCACGTATTTTGCGGACACGGATTTTGGTGGCAACCCCAACACCAATCCACCCCCGGCATGGTGCGGCGCGTTCGCGGCGCATTGCATGAAGAGGTGTGACAACCCGATCGTCCAGGCGAGCGTGCCGAAAGGGGCGGCAGCGGCGATTAGCTGGAAAAAATGGGGAGCCGACTTTCCATTGCAGTCGGCCAGCATCCCGCGTGGAGCCGTCGTCGTTCTTTCGCCCATGCCGGGGACGACCGGCGGCACCGGACATGTCGGCTTCTTTCTCGAGTTCTCTCCAGACAAGAAGAAAGTCTTTTTGCTCGGCGGCAACCAGAGCAAGAAGGTGGGCAAGACGCCGTTCCCGGCGAGCCAGATCGCAGGGGTACGATGGCTTGACCAGCCTGGCGCAGTTGGAGCCGTCGCGATCGATGGAATCACGTTGCCGCCAAGCGTCGCGCCCGCTAACCGGCAGTTTGCCGGTCTGATTTTGAAAGCTTTCGCCGCCGCCGGCTATGGCCGAGACCAGCAGATTGCGGCGCTTGCGAATGCGATCGGTGAGTCCAACCTCAATCCCAGGGCGCACAATACACACGGCGAGGATAGCGTGGGGCTATTCCAGCTTAACCGCATCGTGGGCGTTGGAGGCCATCACAGTGTGGAACGGCTGATGGACCCGGCTTTCAACACCCAACTGATCATCGCGGAAGCCGACAGGTTTTCCGCCTTTAAAAACGCGGCGGATCTCCACACGGCTGTGGATGTGTTCGTACGCTCTGTGGAGAGGCCTGCGGACAAGCCGGGTCAGGTCGCTAAGCGCTTCAAGATCGCGCAGGCACTGATCGCCTGATGTGGGGCATGACGATGAAATGATGGCCAACTGATCGGAGGATGCCTTGACGATCATGCCGGCGATGTCCTCCCGTCCATGGGGTAGTGCCGCAGTATTGAGATCAACGGGTTCGAAAGCGCTTGGGGATTGGTCATCGCTTACGCGTCCCGCGAACCCTGCGGCACAGATTGCCCACTGTCTGAAGATTGCCGAGCAAATCGGGTCCGTGGGCTGATTACGGGATCACTTGGATTGATGACGCTTGCACAGCGTCATCAATCCTGAGGCTCGTTGTTTTCGGATTCGCGGCGACGCCTGCTCCGGACGTCTCGCCTACTTCTTCACAACCTTGTATATCGCGTTCTCGATATCCGACGAGAAGTAGATCACCCCGTTGCCCCAACGCCGACGCCGGTCGGGATGTTGCTCGGCAGTCCGCTAGGTGCGGCCGGCAATCCGATCGGCAGGTTGGCGGCGATTTCGGTAATGGCGCCATTCGCCGGGTCGATCGATACGATGCGTTTTTTCGCCGACTTCGGCGACGATCAGCTTGCCGTCGGGCACCTCGCCGCTGGCGCGGACCAGCGATTTGCTGCCGAGCGGCCGTTGCCGAGCTTGACCGCGTCGTGCGGCGCCTTGAAGCCGCGCAGCATCTCCTCCGTCTTGTCGCTCAGTTGCACCATACCGATGAACCAGTTCGTGCGCGGGCCGTCATCGCCTTTACGGTCGGACCGGGATCGGTAGCAACAAGTGCAGCATTGAATTCCGCAGCGGTGACGCACAAGCCACTGTCGCCGCACCGTTCGAGTTCATTCACCAACCCGGCGCGGGGCAGACTTGTCCAACGCCGGGCCGGCTTATCCAAAAGTTTGGCCTCAGCGGCCTGTCGTCAGCCGGGGCGGGATCTGGGACATCATCCAGAGTTCGATCGCCGCCAGGATCGCCACGGCCGCGCCGATCACCACGTGCACGGTCATCGCGGTGGTTCCCTGGAAGCCCAGGACCCAGGGCGAAACCAGCGCCCAAAGTCCGACGACGAGGTTCAACCACTCCTCCCAGACCGCGTATGCCGCCAGTGCCGCCACCGCAAGGACCGCGATAACGAGACCGGTGATATTAGCATTCGCAGAGACCTTTCCGGCGTCGAACCCAAATATCCAGGGCGATAACAGAAGAATCGCACCAAGGACCAGGTTCGCGACGTCACAGAATTTTGCGTTCGTCCAGTTCTCCATGACAGCCTCCATTGGAGGTTTTCCTATGCAAATCAACCGGATAACCGCGTTCCGGTTCCGCTGCCGGGCGGAAAATTTGATGAAACCGGAGTGGCCACGGTCGGTTGGTCCCTGAGCAGGGGCGTGCTCCGGTGGAAATTTTCCCGATCCCGAGGCAGGAGGCGCTTTCATGACCAGGGAACTCGTTACCCGCGACACACCCGTGTTCGATCAGTTTCACCCGGGCATTTACGGTGCCGCGGTCGGTCTTGTCGTTTGGTTCGCCGCCGCGGCCTGGATCTTGTTCGACCGCCAAAGTGACATCGGGCTTCCGCTCGCGATGGTGAGTGTCCTGCTACTGGTCGCCGTGATGCTGCCTTGGTCGCTGTCCCTGGTCTGGAGCAGGCACCGGATGCCCAACGAGCGGCATCCGAACAGCATTTCACTGCGCGATTGGAGAAGGGGCGACTTCGTGGTCTGGGGCGGCCGGCTTCGTGGCACGCAGGCCGCCATGGACATGCTGCTGCCGCTTGCGGCCGTGGCATTCGGTCTTACGGCGCTGGGAATCGTCTTTCTAATCTGCGCCAACGGCGCTCGCTAGACGGCTGCGGCCCGTTAGCGCGGCTACTTCCTCACCACCTTGTAAATCGCGTTCTCGATATCCGACGAGAAGTAGATCACCCCCGTTGCCCCAACGCCCACGCCGGTCGGAATGTTGCTCGGCAGTCCTCCAGGTGCGGCCGGCAATCCGATCGGCAGGTTGGCGGCGATTTCGGTGACGGCTCCGCTGGCCGGGTCGATCTGAATGATCCGCTTGGCGCCGACTTCGGCGACGATCAGCTTGCCGTCGGGCGCCAGCGCGATGCCTTCAGGTTCCTTCAGATCCTTGGCGATCACGGCTTTCTCGCCGTTGGCCTCCACCTTCGACACCTGGCCGGCAAAGGCTTCGGTCAGATAGACCGCGCCGCCCGATCCAGCGGCGAGCCCGACCGGCCCTTCGAGGTTGCCAAGCACCACAGTGCGGTCCTTGCCGTGCTCGCCGCTGGCGCGGACCAGCGATTTGCTGCCAAGTTCGTTGACGAGAATGCTGCCGTCGCCAAGCTTGACCGCGTCGTGCGGCGCCTTGAAGTCGTGCAGCATCGCCTTGGTTTTGCCGGTCTTGCGGTCGATCAGTTGCACCGTGCCGGTGAACCAGCTTGACAGCAGCACGTCGTCGCCTTTGGCGGTCGCGCTCATCGGATATTCCAGCGTCACGCCGTCGGCATGCATGCGGGCGGGTTCGGAGACTTCGCCGGTCGCGCCATCCACGGTGCGGTAGGCGAAGACGTCGGCGACGTAGATCGTGTCCTTGCCCCCATCGGAGACCACACCGATGCCGCCGGGCAGCGCCAGCTTGCCAATGATCACCTGTTTGGCAGCGCCGGTTTCCGGATCGACCTCCTGAATGCCGTTATCGGCCATGTTGGAGACGAAGATGCGATCCTTGTCGTCGATCGCGAGATTGTCGAGCGAGGGCCTGAGCTGGGCTACCATTTTCTTGGCGCCGGTCTTCGGATCGACCCGCACCAACTGGCCGAGCGCGGTGTCGACCACAAAGAGATTGCCCTTGGAATCGAAATTGACCGCGGCCGGAATCTTGAAGCCGTCGGCGACCACGCTTAGTTCGGCCTTGTCGACGTCGACCTTGGCGATCTGGCCCTTGAACCACAGCGGGCCGTACAGCATGTCGTCCGGCCCGAATTCGAAGCCGTTGAGGCCGCCCATCTTTTCCATGATCTTGCGCGGCGGTTTTACGCCTTCGACGTCGATCTCATAGAGCGCATCGCCGAGGAAAACCTGGGTCGCGTACAGCCGTCCATCCTTGCGGAAGGCGAGCGAGTTGATGCCGGGCAGGCTGGAGGCGAGTTTCTTGACCGGGGCGTCGCCCTTGCGCGAATAGAGATCGCCGGTGAGGAAGGCCGTCCACGCCATGGTGCCGTCGGGCGCAAACGCGATGTCGTCGGACATGCCTTCCGGGGAGGGGACCGCAATCTTCGCCGTGCCGTTGTTGCGATCGACCTCATAGAGCGCGGCGCCTGCGACGCTGCCGGCGAACAGGCGGCCGGACTTGTCGATCCCGAGCCCGTGGACGCCATGAAACGCCGAGCCGGGAACGAGCTTGGTGACCTCATAGGTCTGCGCCGAGGCGCCGGCCGTGGTGCCTGCAACGATCGCCGCAACAGTCGCCCAAAGCGCAAGCCTGCTCGTCATGACGCGTCCTCCCAGTGTTTTTATGGGAGGCAGTATTTGTCGCGGCTGGCCGTTTGGCAAACGAAACTGTCGCAAAAAGCGCTGTGCCGCTGCCATAAATCCGACACGGGGCGTGAGAAGCCCCATCCGATTTTCAAGATTTTATCGAAGGCTCAGCGGCTGATCTGACGCGTCTGCTGCGCGGCACCGGCTGCTTCGGAAACGCGGGCCGCGCTGCCGCGGTTGTTCATCTGCACATCGAGGCGGTCGCGCTCTTTTTCGAAGTTCGCCATCATCGCGCCTTCGAGCGAGCGGCCTCGGGGCAGCTTGACGCGCATCGGATCGACGAAGCGGCCGTTGACCAGGATTTCGTAGTGGACATGGGCGCCGGTCGACATGCCCGTCGATCCGACGAAGCCGATCACCTGGCCCTGGCGCACGCGCTTGCCGGGCTCCATGCCCTTGGCGAACGCCGACATGTGGCCATAGGCGGTCTCGTAGCCGTTGTTGTGTTTCAGGCGGACATATTTGCCGTAGCCACCTTCCCAGCCGACCTTTTCGACCACGCCGTTGCCGGAGGCGAAAATCGGCGTGCCGTAGGGGGTCGCCCAGTCCACGCCGGTGTGCATCTTGGTATAGCCGAGGATCGGATGGCGGCGGCCGCCGAAGCCCGAACGCATGATCGCGTTGTTGACGGGTTTGCGCACCAGGAACTTCTTCGCGCTCTTGCCGGTCTCGTCGTAAAAGTCGACGACGGAATCGTCGGGCGTCTGGAACCGATAGTATTTCTTGGTCTCGCCGCCGACGGTGAGCGAAGCGAACAGCACTTCCGTCTTTTCGGTGGTGGGTGTGCCTTCGTCGTCGCCGGCGAAGAATACGTCGAAGGAATCGCCCGGCTGCACCTTGCGCTGGAAGTCGACGTCGTAGGAATAAATCCGGACCATGTCCTCGATCACGGCGGCCGGCACCTTGTTGCGCAGGGCGGTCTCGTAGATGCTCTGGTAGAGTCGGACGCCGCTGCCGTCATCCTCATCGTCGTCGTCGTCATCCTTGCCGGTGGCGGTCTCGGCGACGGTATTCATGCTCTGCACGTCGACGGCGACGTATTTGCCGACGTCCGACAGGGCGGCCACGGCTTCGACGGTGGTGTCGTTGGCGACGATCACGCGATAGGGCTGCAGCCGGGCGGCGGGGCCGAGCCCCGAGGGCACCATCAGGATGCGGACCTTCTGGCCTTCCTTCAGGCCGCCGTCGCGGCCGCGGGGGCCAAGGGTCAACGCAACCGCCCTGGCTTCGTCGGGTGTCGCGCCCAGATCGCGCAGGATCGAAGCGATCGTGTCGCCCTTCTTCACGACGTGAACGCGTTCGCCGGACGGATTGCCGCCGGTGATCTGGTCCTTGGTCTTCGGCAGCAACGTGACGTTTTCCGGCACCACGCGGGTTTCAAAGCCGGCATAAGGATCGGAGACGTTGCCTTCGGTGGCGTAGGCGAGCTTGAGATCGGACTGCACGCCGCTGGCGTCGGCCGCCGCATTGGTCAGTGCCGTGTAGCGGACGCCGCCCGAGCCGCGCCAGTTCGCGGCATCCCGTACCCGCATCAAGACTTCGTCGAGTGCGACCACGGCGGCGAGTTTCGCCTTCGGCAGCACCGTTGCGAGATCCTTGGTAACGAAGGAAACCTCGGCGTCGGGTTCGACGGCCTCGGGATTGTTCGGATCCTCGGAAGCGGCCTGTGTCGTGGTGCCGACATCGGTCAGCATGCGCTGGGCGTTGAACGGCGGGATTTTTGAGCTGAGATCGCTCGTCGTCATCGACAGATTGCCGGAGATGCGGACGAACGGCCGCACCCGCATCACGTCGCGGTTGCCGACGCGGGTGACGGTCGATACCCGCATCACATTGCGCGAGGCGCTGGATTCGCCGGGAGGCGGCAGGCGGTCGCTCTTGTGCAGGGTGGCGGTGCGATCGTTGGCGCCGAACGCCCCGCGCAGCGCGCCCTCCACCCGCTCGGGAACCTTGGCAAAGGTCATTTCGCCATCGAGGGACGCAAAAACGGCGCCGCCGATGAGAGCCGCGCCGCACAGACCGGTCAGGATAGTCCCGCTAAACCATTGTACGGAGACACGGCGGCGATCGATCACCGCGGCCTCGGAGCCATCGACGGAAAGCGGCGGCTCGTGACCGAGATCGATGATCCCGGTCTCGCGTCCATAGCCGCTCCCGCGTGGCGCCCTCTGGCTCAACCCTGTATCCCCCCAAATTCCAACCACATCCGACAAGACCCTCGCCCGATCCGACCCCACGTTTCCGCCCTTTAAAGGGCGCTAGTCCGGAGCATGGCGTGCCGCACGCATATTGATTCGTGAATCAGAGGCCAGAAGAAGACCGGCCAGAGTCTCGAACGTCAACGGTTGTGCAGATCTCTCGAAGTTGCTCGGCCGCATGGGAAAGGCAACGGGTTCATCGAAATTGCCTGTCCCGGGTAGATGACCACCGGCAGCCCCCACTGGCATCCGGTGATTCAATGCATACCTTATAGTCAGAACGTCGCAGGATTGTGGCTCTAGTGCGGCCAAAGCCCCCAAATATAGGGACTTCTTGGCGTCGCAAATTTCTTCGACGTGATGCGACAATTTGTTGACGATGGCCGTTGACAACCCCGATCGGGCGGGCCTATAACCCGGCCACTGAGCGCGGCGATGCATTGGCCCCCGAGGCCAACGCATCTATTCGCGCCCCGTAAGCTCCTCATTACGATGAGTGACTCAACAGCCGATAACAGTCGGTTGTTATTTGTCGTCGGATGAGGTCTGCGGGAACCTTCCAGAAGTGGAGGGATGGGATCCCAGCGATCCCGGGCTGTTTGACAAGTGAAGATGAAGAAAGAGAAACGTGGACGGCGGAGTCCTTGCGTAGTCTCGAATACTTGAAAACTTCGGTTTTCATCTTTCGAGGCTGGACGAAAGACTTCGGCGGTACACGTTTACATAGGTTACACCATCGTCGTCCGCGATGTGAATCGCAGGCGATAAATATGGTGGGACCTCGTCAAACGTTGTGATCAGCCGGTTTAAAGTTTCAAGTCCAACTTGAGAGTTTGATCCTGGCTCAGAGCGAACGCTGGCGGCAGGCTTAACACATGCAAGTCGAGCGGGCGTAGCAATACGTCAGCGGCAGACGGGTGAGTAACGCGTGGGAACGTACCTTTTGGTTCGGAACAACACAGGGAAACTTGTGCTAATACCGGATAAGCCCTTACGGGGAAAGATTTATCGCCGAAAGATCGGCCCGCGTCTGATTAGCTAGTTGGTGAGGTAATGGCTCACCAAGGCGACGATCAGTAGCTGGTCTGAGAGGATGATCAGCCACATTGGGACTGAGACACGGCCCAAACTCCTACGGGAGGCAGCAGTGGGGAATATTGGACAATGGGCGCAAGCCTGATCCAGCCATGCCGCGTGAGTGATGAAGGCCCTAGGGTTGTAAAGCTCTTTTGTGCGGGAAGATAATGACGGTACCGCAAGAATAAGCCCCGGCTAACTTCGTGCCAGCAGCCGCGGTAATACGAAGGGGGCTAGCGTTGCTCGGAATCACTGGGCGTAAAGGGTGCGTAGGCGGGTCTTTAAGTCAGGGGTGAAATCCTGGAGCTCAACTCCAGAACTGCCTTTGATACTGAAGATCTTGAGTTCGGGAGAGGTGAGTGGAACTGCGAGTGTAGAGGTGAAATTCGTAGATATTCGCAAGAACACCAGTGGCGAAGGCGGCTCACTGGCCCGATACTGACGCTGAGGCACGAAAGCGTGGGGAGCAAACAGGATTAGATACCCTGGTAGTCCACGCCGTAAACGATGAATGCCAGCCGTTAGTGGGTTTACTCACTAGTGGCGCAGCTAACGCTTTAAGCATTCCGCCTGGGGAGTACGGTCGCAAGATTAAAACTCAAAGGAATTGACGGGGGCCCGCACAAGCGGTGGAGCATGTGGTTTAATTCGACGCAACGCGCAGAACCTTACCAGCCCTTGACATCCCGGTCGCGGACTCCAGAGATGGAGTTCTTCAGTTCGGCTGGACCGGAGACAGGTGCTGCATGGCTGTCGTCAGCTCGTGTCGTGAGATGTTGGGTTAAGTCCCGCAACGAGCGCAACCCCCGTCCTTAGTTGCTACCATTTAGTTGAGCACTCTAAGGAGACTGCCGGTGATAAGCCGCGAGGAAGGTGGGGATGACGTCAAGTCCTCATGGCCCTTACGGGCTGGGCTACACACGTGCTACAATGGCGGTGACAATGGGATGCTAAGGGGCGACCCTTCGCAAATCTCAAAAAGCCGTCTCAGTTCGGATTGGGCTCTGCAACTCGAGCCCATGAAGTTGGAATCGCTAGTAATCGTGGATCAGCACGCCACGGTGAATACGTTCCCGGGCCTTGTACACACCGCCCGTCACACCATGGGAGTTGGTTTTACCTGAAGACGGTGCGCTAACCCGCAAGGGAGGCAGCCGGCCACGGTAGGGTCAGCGACTGGGGTGAAGTCGTAACAAGGTAGCCGTAGGGGAACCTGCGGCTGGATCACCTCCTTTCTAAGGATGGTTCTTCAGAAGCTTGCTTCTATCGAACCGTTTTAGAAACATCAGTGGCCAACGATCGTCAGGATTGTTGAGCTGCATTGGCGGGATTTCGCCGTCTACGTTTCTCTTTCTTCGCGGACGAACACGCGCCAGGGGCTTAGCGCTTGTGCGATGCATCTGGCGTGAGCCGGCTGCGCGCCATTGCGGCCCCTCGTGTTAGGGGCTTGTAGCTCAGTTGGTTAGAGCGCGCGCTTGATAAGCGTGAGGTCGGAAGTTCAAGTCTTCCCAGGCCCACCACTTTGATCGAGCGCATCACGTCTCATGGCCGACGTAAGCATTCGTCTTCTGGTACGGGGCCATAGCTCAGCTGGGAGAGCGCGTGCTTTGCAAGCATGAGGTCGTCGGTTCGATCCCGTCTGGCTCCACCAGATGGAATTGAAGATCGACAAAGTGGCCTGCTAACAAGATGCCTTTCAAATCGTCC
>NZ_JAZHSE010000001.1:4800000-7695000 GCF_036924765.1 Bradyrhizobium sp. AZCC 1678 | reverse complement strand
GCCGCTTCAACGCTGCTGCATTGACGTAGTCGTATTTGCCGGTGACCCAGGTGAACGTATCGTAGGAAGCGGTCTCGATCGCGGCCTGATAGTGCTTCGGCAGGGCATTGAACTTGTCGAGGTTCATGATGTTGTGACCCTGCCCGGTGCCTTCCCACCAGCCGGGATAACAATAATACTTGGCGACCTTCACGAAGCCGAGCTTTTCGTCGTCGTACGGTCCGACCCACTCGGCGGCATCGATGGTGCCCTTTTCCAGCGCCGGATAAATGTCGCCGGCCGCGATCTGCTGCGGCACGCCGCCGACCTTGGCGATGATGGTGCCCGCGAAACCGCCGATGCGGAATTTCAGGCCCTTGAAGTCGTCCACGGACTTGATTTCCTTCCGAAACCAGCCGCCCATCTGGGCGCCGGTGCTGCCGGTCGGAACGCCTACGCATTGATACTCTTTCAGGAGGTCATTGAGCATATCCATGCCGCCACCGAACCGCAGCCAGGAGATATGCGCGCGGGTATTGAGGCCGAACGGCAACGAGGTGCCGAAGGTGAAGGCGGGATTCTTGCCCCAGTAGTAGTAGAGCGCGGTGTTGCCCATCTCCACGGTGCCGTTCGAGACGGCGTCGAGTACCTGCAAGGCTGGCACGATTTCGCCGGCGCCAAATGATTGAATCTGGAACTTATTATCGGTGATGTCGGCGACGCGCTTGGCAAAATATTCGCAACCGCCGTAGAGCGTATCGAGGGACTTCGGCCAGCTTGCCGCAAGCCGCCACTTTACCTCCGGGTTCGATTGCGCAATCGCAGGCGCGGCCACCGCACTCGTGGCAAGACCGACGCCGCCCACCTTCAAGAAATCACGACGCTTCATTTTTGCTTCCCCTCTGCTTTTTGCCGATACCCGACCAAGGGACGACGGTCTCATGCCGTCTTCTCTGATTACCGATGGCCGGTGCTGGACTGTTGTTTAAGGATGTGGGCCCTGAAACCTAGGCTCTTGGTGATGCAATCAATTTTCCCGGCTTTATGGACCTGCGGGCAGGATGACGAATTAGTGATTGATAATCAAGGGTTCTGGTTCCGCCGCAGTTGCGAAGGGCTGCCTGAATATCGAGCGTTTGAGCTGCTTCAGCCAACGAAAGGCCAAGACTGCGAGCGATGCGCGGCAAGCTAATCGGAAATGCCGCATCGCAGTAATTCGTCGCCCGTGAAGAATCCTGATCTCAGGTTTGATTGATCGACGGCTCCGGGAAGAGTGCCGTCAGGATTTGGCGCAACAAGAGTGTGAGCCAGCGGATCAGACGGCGGAAGTTGTAGCCGACGGCGGCGAGGACGGCGTTGGCAGCGTCGCCGCGGCGGAACCAGAGATAGTTGCGACCCATGCGGTGCTCGGCCTTGAGATGGCCGATGACGGGCTCGACGGCGGACCTGCGGCGCAATTCGCGCTTGATCTTGGGCGTCACCCCACGCTTCTGGCCAGAGATGAAGACCCTGAACCTGTAGTCGGGCGGCGCATTGTGGCCGCGGTATCCCTTGTCCGCGAGGATGCGCGCGATGGTGCTGCCGACGAGCGCCTCCATGTCCGGGATCACGCTTGCCAGGGTGTGACCGTCGTAAGGGTTGCCGGGCAGCGCTTTCACATGGGCGACGAACTGGCCGCCCTTGCAGTGCTTGAGGGTGGTGGCGACGCTCACCTTGACGCCGAACTCGTAAGGCCGATGCGCCTTGCCTTTGCCGATGCATTCGACTTCCGGCGCGTGCAGGGAATAGATCTTCGGCCCGCGCTGATGCTGTTTCTGCTCGCGCACCCGCCGAGCCAGCGCCAGCAGCTTTGTAAACGCCGCTTCGAGCCCGCCGTCGCCCTCGATCTTGCGGGCGATGTCACGGATGACGCGGCCGAGATAGGTGCGCAGTTTCTTGAGCATCCGGTTGGCGCGCTTGAACTGCTTGGCGTGGGCATAGCGCTGATGCTGGATCAGCGCGAGCTTGCCCACCCGCGCATAGGATTGGCGCAAATCCACCCCGCGCAGCTTCGCCAGCCGCACCAATTTCTCGCGCGCCCGGTTCAGAAGCTTCGCATCGGTGGGGAACGTCACGTTTTTGGGCTGAACCGTGGTATCGACGATCACCCGTGACAGTTCGGATGGCTTGATCGCCTTGGTCCTGGTGGCAACCGACAGGCTTTCCTGGATCAGCGCAGCCAGCCGCTCCTCGCCCATGCGGCTTCGCCAGCGCGTCAGCGACGAGCGGTCGAACACCAGCCGGTGCTGGAAGAATTCCTCGCCGCAGAAGTATTGGTAATAGGGGTTCTCGACCCAACGCTCGCACAGCACCTCATCGGAGAGGTCATAGCTGTGCTTGAGGATCGCCAGCCCCGCCATCAATCGCGTCGGCAGCGGCGGCTGGCCGGGGCCGTCCGTGTAGACCTCGCCGAGGCGCCCTTCCAGGAACCCCCAATCCACCGTGCGCCCCAGCGTCACCAGTGGATGCTTCATGTCGATGATCTGATCGAGCCGGGACCGGAACAGATCCTGCTCACCCGTTTCTCGCCGTTCCCGTGGCCGCATCGCGCCCCCGCCAAATCATTCCCAGGCGAGAGAATCACGAATCAAGTTTGCAAGGAATCCCCTTCCGCACGCCAGGTTTCCGGCAAATTCGACTGCCCAAATGTCGCGTTTTCAGATTCCATATCAGTCACTTGGGAATTCTTCACCGACGACTAATTCCGCAGCGCGAGTGCATTCGGCGACCAACGCCATTCAACGTCACGCATAGCAAGGTGGTGGATTTTCCAGCCGCCGCCACCGGTACGCGTTGCGCGATCGTCACCGCGCGGAAAACGCCGCTTCCATCGCCCGGCGCGTCTTGATGGTGTCGTTGTTTTCGTCGACCTCGACATCGCTCCAGCGCACCACCGCGCCATGGGCGACGTCGTTCTTCAGCTTGACGCGATGGGCAAGTCCGATCGGCAGCGCGCCAGCCGAGAGGCTTTTTCGTGCCGGCATCAGTTTGCCCCACACCGTGTAGCCGCCTTCGCCGTCGAGCATTTCGCCCGCGCGCAGATCGCGCTTTGCGACCGCTGCGACGTCGCCACGAAAATCATGCGGCTGTCCGGTGGGCTCGTTGCGCAGCGCTGCCGACAGGATGGAAATATTCAGTTCGAGGCCGATCAGATGATACGGCTTGTACATCGCCGCATATCGACCCGAGGCATCGGTCTTCAGCCCATATTGCCTGAAGCAATCGGCGGCATAATCGTTCGGCGCTTCCAGCACGACATAGACACCCCAGCGCAGGTCGCGGAAGACAGGACGGCCGTCGCGCTCGAGCGACGACACGACCTCCGCAAGGCCAGCCTTTTCCAGCACGCCACCCGCTTCACGCGGCCGCATCACATGCGGCAAATCGTCGACGCCGCAGGGCGGAAACAGCAAGCCATCCGATGGCACGTCCAGCCCGCACGCGTTCGCGATCGCCGCCATTTCGATCGCGGATTTGGTGCCGTCCAGAAACGAGTTGAACATCTGTGGATTCATGCCGGCCGATTGCGCTTCGCCGGCCGTCAGCCCGTAATGGCTCCAGACACCGTCCGGCGTTACATCGTGATAGGCCGGCAGATATTTGGTGCCCTTGCCGGCGGCGACGACGCGAAAACCCGTCGCGCGCGCCCAGTCCACCATCTCCGCCGTCAGCGCCGGCTGGTCGCCATAGGCCAGTGAATAGACCACGCCCGCCTTGCGGGCTTTCTCGGCCAACAGCGGTCCGGCCAGCACGTCGGCCTCGACATTGACCATGACGACATGCTTGCCGGCCGCAATCGCCGCGCGAGCATGTTGGATGCCGACGGCCGGGTTACCGGTCGCTTCCACCACGACGTCCATTGCGCCGCCGGCAATCGCGCGCGCGCCGTCATCGGTGAAAGCCGTTCGTGCGATCCGCGCCTCGTCCCACCCGACGGTGCGGCACGCTTCGCGGGCGCGATCGCGATCGAGGTCGATGATGACGGACACTTCGAGTCCCGGCGTATGCGGCACCTGCGACAGGAACATCGAGCCGAATTTTCCGGCGCCGATCAGGGCGACGCGAACCGGCTTACCGGTGGCAAGGCGGGCGTTGAGGAGGCGATGAAGGTTCATGGAAGAATCCCAACAGGTAGCGCGGCAGCAATGATTGTTCCGTCATGGCCGGGCATAGCCGTCTGAAGGACGGCGTCGCTTCCGCTCGCCTATGTCCCGGCCATCCACGTCTTTTCCGCCGCGGCATCGCAAGACGTGGATGCCCGGGACATCTAGCGCGAAGACGCGCTTCGCGCTTGTGCCCGGGCATGACGAGTGTTCTAAAATGACTTCAAACTACTCCGCCGCCTGGCGGTGGGCGCGCGCAAGCCGCAGCAACGCATCATCCTCCACCGTCTGGATCGGCGTAAAATCGCGGTGCGCGATATATTCCGGCCGCGTCGGGGTGCGGATGTAGTTCGAAACCGCATTCAGCGTCAGGTAGACGATCTTGCGCGGATAGGGCGTGATGTTGCCGCTTGATCCGTGCACCAGGTTGCCGTGGAACATCAGCATGCCGCCGGCCTTGCCGGTGGGGGCTACGATGCCGCCTTCCTTCACCAGCCGGGTGACGGTCGCCTCGTCGAGCGTCCACAGCGGATAGGAGGTGGTCTCCAGGTCATGCGAGGCCTTGAGGTCGCCGGCGTGCTGGCTCTTCGGCACCAGCATCAAGGGTCCGTTGATCGGCATCACCTCGTCGAGGAAGATCGCTATGTTCATCGCGCGCGGTTCAAGCATGCCGTCGTCGCGCTTCCAGGTGCCGTAATCCTGGTGCCACTGCCAGACGTCGCCCGTGAAGGCAGCTTTGGCGTTGATCTTGAACTGATGCATGTAGACCTTCTCGCCGAAGAGCTGCTCGATCGGCTCGATCATGCGGGGATGGGCGCCGAGCGCGCCGAACGCCTCGTTATAGAGATGTGCGGCAAAGGCGGTGCGCGGCGCGCCGCTCTTCTCGCGCCACACCTCGGGCCGGTTGGCGTCGTAGATGCTGATCGCCTCGCGCGCGAGATAGGCCACTTCCTCGGGGCTGAACAGCTCGGGCAGGAACAGCCAGCCTTCGCGGTTGAAGAATTCGATCTGCTGCGGCGTCAGTTTCATGGTGTTTCCTCCTTTGGTTTTTATTTTGTTGTCATTCCGGGGCGCGCGAAGCGCGAACTACGATGTGCAACTGCACATCGGAGAATCTCGAGGTTCCCCGATGCGCAATTGCGCATCTGAGGTCTGGTCCTTCGACCATCCCGGAACGACGGCGCTTGCTATGCCGCCTTGTCGGTCGCCTTCAATCGCTCCTCCGTCATCCGTCCCGCCGTTTGCGCATGCGCCAGCGCTGCGGCTTCCGCGGCCTTCGCATTGCCCGCAAAGATCTGCGCTGCAATCGCCTCGTGATCGGCCCAGGCGCTTTCGCGGTAATCGAGTTCGGCCAGCACAGTCGCCATCGAGCGGCGCATATGCGGCCATTGCGGCACGATCATTTCCTCGATCGCGGGATTGCCCGCGAGGCGATAGATTGCGCTGTGAAAATCGACGTCGAGCGCGATCAGCCGCGCCAGCGGCGTGTCTCTGCCGATGGTCCGCCCTGCGCGCAGCGCTGCGTCGAGTTGCGCGCGACCCGAAGTGTCGATCTTGGCCCGTCCGGCGGCGAGCCGTGCCGCCAGCGCATCGATCGCACCGCGCACCTCGTAGAGCTGGCGGATGCGCTCCGGGTCGAGCCGGGTGACTTCAAAGCCGCGCCGGCCGCTTTCGGCGACGAGCCCCTGCCGGTGCAGCAAATGCAGCGCGTGGGACACCGGCTGGCGCGATACACCGAGCTTTTCCGCAAGCTCATTCTGCCGGATGCGATGGCCGGGAGGCAGCGAACGATCGGTGATCGCCTCGAGGATCCGGGCATAGACCTGGTCAATCAGGTTGGGGAGCGGATCCAATGGGATCATGCCCGGCTGTCCATTTCGAATACGGAATTCAGAATTCAATAATAGAGGACAATCCGACCCCGGTCAAGGTTCTAGGATCGGGGTGCTGCGGCGGGTGCCTGGGACTATGCTGCGCCAAGGGGCGATCGGAGGTCCGCAAATGAGCAGCGATGCAGCCGGCTTCATTGGCAACATCCCGCAGTATTACGATGAGGGCCTCGGCCCGATCATCTTCACCGAATATGCAGCCGATATCTCAAGGCGCGCAGCCGCCGGCCGCCCGGCGCGGGTGCTCGAAACCGCCGCCGGCACGGGGATCGTCACCCGGAAATTGCGTGACGCACTGCCTGATGATACGCGACTGATCGCGACCGATCTCAATCCGCCGATGCTCGATGTTGCACGCGCCAAATTTCTGCCCGGCGAGCAGGTCGAATTCCAGCCTGCAGATGCGATTGCGCTTCCCTTCGCCGATCAAAGCTTCGACGCCATCGCCTGTCAGTTCGGCGTGATGTTCTTTCCCGACAAGGCAAAATCCTTTGCCGAGGCCTATCGCGTGCTCGCCCGGGGCGGCCGCTATGTGCTCAGCGTCTGGGACTCTCATCGGTACAACTCGTTCGGCCGCATCGCGCATGAGGTGGCGGGGCGCTTCTTCCCTGCCGATCCGCCGCAGTTCTACAGCGTGCCGTTCTCCTGCCATCAAATCGATCCGATCAAGGAGTATCTGATCGCGGCCGGCTTCGACGACATCGGCATCGCCGTGATCAGACAGGAGCGCGAGCTTCCTGACACCGCGAACTTCGCGCGAGCGGCGGTCCATGGTAACCCGCTGATCGATCAGGTGCGGGCGCGCGGAGGCGTCGATCCGGAACGCATCGTCGACGCGCTGACGCAGGAATTTCGCCGCGAATTCGGCGATCCCGGCCGGATGCCGATTCAGGCGATCGTGTTTTCCGCGACGAAGAAATGACCCTGCTCACGGGAGCACGGTGACGTTGAGCTCGCCGATCTGTTCGGCGTCCGCCACAGCATCGATCGCTGATATCCGCTCGCCGCGGATGGTTAGCCGCACCACGATGCGCAATTGCCCGCCGAAGATAACGGCGAGCGCCGGAGCGCCGTCGACGAGCGCCGGTTTGGCGGCCTGCGCGCGGCCCTTGAAGAACTCTGCAACCGCGGTAGCGCCGCGGATTTCGGCGAGCGAACCGAGCCGCTGCGCCGCTTGGTCGGCGCGCACCACCACGTCGGGATCCAGCACTGCGAGCAGTCCTTCGAAGTCACCTTCACGCGAGGCCTTGAGGAAGGCGTCGACGATGCTTTTCTGCCGGCCGAAGTCGGCGTCCGGCGGCGGCGTGCCCTGCACCCGGCGGCGGGCGCGGCTCGCCAATTGCCTCGCCGCAGTGGGTGTGCGGCCGACGATCGGGGCAATCTCCTCGAACGGCACGGCAAACATGTCGTGCAGCACGAAGGCCAGCCGCTCGGCCGGCGCCAGGGTTTCCAGCACCACCAGCAACGCGGCGCCGACGGAATCGGCCATTTCCGCATCGCGCCCATGCGCATCGTCAGCGGCTGGTTCCGGAACATGCGGCCCCATCGGCTCCTCGCGCCGCGATTTGCGCGAGCGCAGCATGTCGAGGCAGACGCGGGCGATAACCGTGGTCAGCCAGCCGCCGAGGTTTTCGACCGCGCTGGTGTCGGAACGGCTCAGCCGCAGCCAGGTCTCCTGCACGGCATCGTCGACCTCGCCGGTCGAGCCCAGCATGCGGTAGGCCACCGCCCTCAGGCGGGCCCGGTTGGCCTCGAATTGGTCAGCCAGAAACTTTTTCTCGTCCATCGGTCACATTCCCATGTCGCGTTCCGTCTTGGCTATGACGAACGAAAGCGCGCCGATGTGACAGCAAATCGGCGGTAAGCGGCGTCAGAACGGAACAACTCATGGAGAGTAGAAATGATGCACGCACGCATGAACCACCCGGTCATGGTCGTCCCCGATGCCATGAAGGCGCTGCAGGCGCTAGGTGAATTGACCAAGAAGGACTTGCCGGAAAAGCTGCTCGAGCTGGTGCATCTGCGCGCCAGCCAGATCAATGGCTGCAGCGCCTGCGTCGACATGCACCCCAAGATCGCCAAACGGGCCGGGGAGACCGATGAGCGCCTGTTCTCGGTCGCAGCATGGCGCGACACCCCCTATTTCACCGAAGGCGAGCGTGCGGCCCTGGCGTTGACGGAAGCCCTGACCCGGCTCAGCGACCGCGCCGATCCGGTGCCGGATGTGGTCTGGAGCGAGGCCGACAAGCATTTCGACGAGGCCGAGCTCGCGGCGCTGATTCTGGCGATTGCCAATATCAATGTCTGGAACAGGCTCAACGTGGCCGTGCGCCAGCCGGCAGGCGTCTGGAAGGGGTAGCCTGCGACCAAATTCCGCTCAATTTTAGCGCGCCGGATCGTGCTTATTTCACCGGCGCGCGCTAAACAACAAGCCCGGCCGGATCGGCCGGGCTTTCGCTTCTCTTGCTTCATCCCGTTTCCCGATCATGGCCGTCCTTTTAGACCAGACATCGATGCTGCGGCCGACCATCCGAAAGCGGATACTCGGCATCGCCATCGGTTTGATCTTTCTGATGGCGATCACGTCGGCGTTGTCGACGGTGATGACGCGCAAGATTGCCCATCAGCTCGACGAGTTCAGCTCCAAATATGTCGAAGCGTACGGACATCTGGCGCGGATGAATGTCCGCTCGCTCGAGCAGGCGCTGGCGCTGCGCCGGATCGTGATCGGCAGGATGCAGTCGCCGCCCGACATGGCATTCTCTGCAGATCAGCGAAAAATCTATGAAACGAAGGGACAGGAAATCGAACAGGAGGCGCAGGCGGCGCGCGCCCTGATCAACGCGATCATCGACGATGTCTCCACCGAATCCGATAACGCCCGGCTCGGCCGGATCGACGATCGAATCGAGCGCGTGACCATCGATCTCCGTCGCTATCTCGGTGAGGAGTACATGCGGCTGTTGTCCCTGCTCGATGCCGGGAATTTCGCAGAGGCCAGGGCCGGCCTGGCCAGGACCGATACGCTGCGCGACGAACTCAATCAAAGGATCGAAGATATCCGCACGGACATGCTTGCGCAGGTCCGCAGCGATGCCGTGATGACGATGCGCGACCAGAAGACTGCGATTGTGATCTCTGTTGTCCTGACCTTGCTCGCGGGCATCCTCGGACTGATGTTTTCACTTTTCATCAGCATCGGCATCACTCGGCCGGTGCGGCGTTTGCTGGAAGGTACCCGTGCGGTCGAAGCCGGCCGGCTCGACGGATCGATCGACGTCACCACGCGCGACGAGATCGGCCAGCTCACGACGGCCTTCAACAACATGGTCGAGCAATTGCGCCACAAGGAACACCTGCGCGAAACCTTCGGCCGCTACGTCGACCCGCGCGTCGTGGAAGGTCTGATTGACCCGCAATCGCTGGCTGCGAGCAATGGCGAGCGGCGGGTGATGACGGTGCTGTTCTGCGACATGAAGGGCTTTACCAGCCTCAGCGAAGGCACGACGCCGCAAGGCCTCGTCAAGGTGATGAACCATTATCTGTCGACGATGTCGGGACCGATCCGCAGCCATCGCGGCATCATCGACAAATATATCGGCGATGCGATCATGGCCTATTGGGGGCCTCCGTTTACCGAGCATGGCGAGCAAGCACGTCTTGCCTGTCTTGCTGCCGTCGAAATGGCGGATCGCGGTACGGCGCTGCGCACGGAGCTGCCCGAGCTGCTTGGTGTGCGCACCGTGCCAAGCGACTGCGAGGTGCGCATCGGCATTGCGACCGGTGAGGTGCTGGTCGGCAGCATCGGCTCGGAATTCATGATGAGCTACACGGTGATGGGCGATGCGGTGAATCTGGCGTCGCGCCTGGAGAGCGTCAACAAGATCTACGGCAGCCACTCGCTGGTTTCCGAGGCTACGATCACAGCGGCCGGCGATGCGGTGGAATCGCGCGAGATCGATCGGCTGGTGGTCGTCGGCCAGACTCGTCCCGAAGCGGTGTTCGAGATCATCGGGCGCAAGGGCGGGTTGACCGAGAAGCAGCTAGCGCTGCAGGCGCGGTACGCCGAGGGGCTGGCTGCCTATCGGTCGCGCCGCTGGGATGACGCACGCCGGGCGTTCCAGGCGGCGCTTGAGGCCGTCCCCGGCGACGGACCGTCCGAAGCGATGGCGCATCGTGTCGAGAACTTTCAGGCTAATCCGCCGGCCGCCGATTGGGATGGCGCGTGGCGGCTGGATCAGAAGTAAACAGGGTGACGCGTTTACGCTGCGAGAAACTCCAGCACCACGTCGCAAAATTCCTGCGGCGCCTGTTCGAACATCCAGTGGTGCGTGCCGGGGATGATAGCGGTCCTTGCGCCCGGAATATGCTCGGCCAGCACGCGCCAGATCACCGCCAGAGCGCCCTTGGTGTCGCCGCCGCCGATCAACAGCGTTGGTGTATTGATCGATTTGGCCTCGCTCTTCAGAAACGGCTTGCGGTTTTCGCCGACTTGGCCAAGCAGCGTATAGATGTTGTCGCGCAATTGCTGTCGTGGCGCCGCAGGCCACCGCGCCCACGCGCCTTCACCGTCGATCCCATCGACAAAGAGCGCGAGCGCACCGTCGATGTCGCCGTTTCGCACCATCTCGGCAGCTATTGGAACGCGCGGACCCAGCGGCACGGGGCCGGGAGGCGGGCTTGTCGGTTGCAGCGCCGGTTCGAGATCGCCCCCCGGCTCGGCAAGAATGGCCCTGCGCAACAGATCCGGCCGCGCCTGCGCCACCCGGAATCCAATATGGCCGCCGCGGGAATGGCCGATCAGATTGACCGGCCCGGCATTCAGCTTTTCGATGAAGCCGATGACGTCGGCGGTGTGCTGCGCCATCAGATAGTCGTTGCCTACCCCGTTCCAGTGCTCCGGAAAGAACCGCCGCAGGCTCAGCGCAATCACGCGGTGCTTCCTCGACAATGGCCCGAGCACGGCATTCCAGGTGCGGAAGTCGCCTAGTGTGCCGTGCACGAGAACCAGTGGCGGGATGTTGGCCGTGCCTCGGCCAACATCGAGATAGGCGATGTCATAGCCATTGACGCTCAAGGTCTGCATGGCGATCAATCCTCCGCGAGATATGTCAAAACGATCTCGCAATATTTCTGTGGCGCCTGTTCGAACATCGGATGCGTGGCGTTCGGGATTATCTCGGTGCGCGATCCCTTCACGTTGGCCGCCAGCGCATGCAGCACCCGCGGGAACGCGCCCTTGGTGTTGGCGCCGCCGATGAACAGCGTCGGTGTCCTGATCGCTTCAGCATCCGCCCTGGAGAGCAGCGGACGCTGGTCGCGGGTTTGCCCGACCAGTGTCGTGGCGTTGTCGCGCAAAAGCTGTTTCGGCGTCGCCGGCAAGCGCCTCCAGGCGCCGGGCCCTTCCAGCGCATCCAGGAAGATCTGCAGGCCGCCGTCGATGTCGCCTTTGACGATTGCCTCGGCGGAAGTCGCAATCTGAGCGGCCAGTGGCGAGGGGCCGGGCTGGTAGGCGGGATCGAGCGTGGCGTCGAGTTCGCCGCCGGGTTCGGCCAGGATCAGCTTGCGCAACAGATCAGGCCGCCGTTGAGCGACGCGAAAACAGATGTTCCCGCCGCGGGAATGGCCCATCAGGTCGACCGGTCTGGTATCCAGCTTCTCGATAAAGGCGATGACGTCGTCGACGTGTTGCGCGGTCGAGTAGGTTTCGCCGACGCCGTCCCAACGGTCGGGGAAAAAATGCCGTAACGACGGCGCGATCACCCGGTGCCTGCGCGTCAGCGGTCCGAGCACCGACGACCAGATCCGGAAATCGCACAGCGAACCATGAACGCAGACCAGCGGCGGGCCATCGCCAGCGCCCTGGCCGATATCGAGATAGGCCATGTTATAGCCGTTGACGTTTATGGTTTGCATGGGATCTCGTGAGGTGAGGTGGGACCAAGGGCCATTGAAGGGCGCTGGCGAGAACCCCAGATCAGCGGAAGTTGTTCATGCCGTCAAGTTCCCTCAGGTTTCGGGTGGATAGCAATAATCTCCAAGCCTAGATTTGGGCCCAAGAGGAAGCTGGGTGGCATTGAACAGGAGAATGTGGAGCCAGCCATGACCGGGCACCATTTTACGATATTCGACACCGCGATCGGCCGCTGCGGCATCGTGTGGGGCGAGCGCGGCATCACCTCGGTGCAATTGCCGATGGGCGACGAGAAGAAGACCCGCACCCGCCTGCAGCAGCGCCATGGCGACCTGATCGAGGCGCCGCCGCCCGCGAAGGTGCAGGCCGCGATCGACGGGATTGTGGAGCTGCTCGAGGGCAAGCCGCACGACCTCGCCGATGTCGTGCTCGATCTCGACGGCGTTCCCGAATTCAACCGCGGCGTCTATGACATCGCGCGCACGATACCGCCGGGCAAGACCATGACCTATGGCGACATCGCCAAGAAACTCGGCGGCGTCGAGCTGTCGCGCGACGTCGGCCAGGCGCTCGGTCGCAACCCCTGTCCGATCGTGGTGCCGTGCCATCGCGTGCTGGCGGCGGGCAACAAGCCCGGCGGCTTCTCCGCCAATGGCGGGGTGGTGACGAAATTGAAGATGCTGACGATCGAAGGCGCGGTCGTGAACCACACGCCGAGTCTGTTCGATTGAGCGGTTGCCTTACCGTCCCTTGAAGTTCGGCGTTCGCTTCTCGTTGAAGGCCAGCACGCCCTCGCGGCGATCCTCGGTTGGGACCATGCGGTTATAGGCCTCGATTTCCAGCGCGAGGCCGTCCCGCAAGGACAGTTGCAGGCCCCGGTGGATCGACAGCTTTGCCTGGCGGACGGAGATCGGCGCGTTGCGGGCGATATGTGAGGCGGTCGCCAGCGCCGCCGGCAGCAGTTCGGATAACGGAAATACTTCGTTCACAAGCCCCCAGGCGTGGGCTTCGGCCGCGGTAAACGGCTTGCCGGTCAGGATCAATTCCTTGGCGCGGCGCTCGCCGACGGCTCGCGGAAGCGTCTGCGTCCCGCCGCCGCCGGGCATGATGCCGAGCGTGACTTCGGTGAGCGCGAAGCGAGCATTCTCCGCTGCGTAGAGGAAGTCGCAGCAGCCTGCGATCTCGCAGCCGCCGCCATAGGCCGCGCCATTGACAGCGCCGATGATCGGGACCGGGCAGTCGATCAGCGCCCGCACCATCCGCTCGAAGATGACGTGCTGGCGCGTCCATGCCTCGTCGGTCATGCCGCGCCGCTCCTTCAGGTCGCCGCCGGCGCAGAACGCCTTGTCGCCGGCGCCAGTGAGAACGATGCAGCGCAGGCTCTTCGGATCGAGCGCCGTATCCTCGAAACAGCGCACGAGGTCGCGTCCCATCTGGGTGTTGAGTGCGTTGGACGCGTCCGGCCGGTTGAGCCGGACGATAGCTACATGTTCATCGATCGGCTCGATCGAAAGCGTGTCGAAAGCGGAGGGAGTCGAGCTCATGTCGCCTCGCAGGAGAATCCGCTGCCCCTGCGCCGGATCTTTCCGACCGACGGGGAGGGGAAATGCGCGGTGCAGCACAGCGTATCGGTGTCGCAGTAGCGCTCCATGAAATTGCGGCGCGTCATTGCTGCTTGCGCCTGATCGACGTCGAACTTCACGGACAATTCCGGATAACGCGTCTGCAACGGCGAATGCATCAAATCGCCGGAGAACACGGCGTCGTCCTTGCCGCGGCCGAAGGTGAAGGCGGTATGCCCGGGCGTGTGGCCCGGCGTCGGCAGGATGCGGGTGTGGTCGCCGATCGCGTAGTCGCTGCGGACGATCTCGGCCTGTTTCGCCTCGACGACCGGCAGCACGCTGTCGCCAAACGCCGGCACGGGCGTTTTCGCGTGGGTCTCCGTCCAGTAGTCGAACTCGGTCTTGTCGAACACATAACGCGCCTTCGGAAACGTCGGCACCCAGCGGCCATTGTCGAGCCGCGTATTCCAGCCGACATGATCGACATGCAGATGCGTGCACATGACATAGTCGATATCGGCGACGGTAAAGCCTGCTGCGGCCAGACCGCGGAGATAGGTGTCGTCGGTCTTCATGTTCCATTTCGGCCGCTGCGGCCGCGACTTGTCGTTGCCGATGCAGCTATCGATCAGGATGGTGTGATGCGGGGTCTTCACGACATAGGACTGGAAGCACAGGATCAGCACGTCCTTGTCGTCGAGCGCGCTGGCATCCCGCATCCACGCCCGGTTCTCCGCCAGCACTTCCGGCGTCAGGCCCGGCAGCATCTCCAGCGCCGGCAGGAAGGTGGTTTCCTGCTCGATGATGCGGTGGATGGTGAGGTCGCCGACAGTGAATTTCAGGCTCATGCTATTTCCCGCTTGATTAGCGCGTGTTGTTGTCGCGAACGGACGGAAGGATGTAGTTTGCCATCATGTCGAGCGCCGCGTCGCCCTGGTAAGGCCGAAAATAGAGGCCCGATGTCGTCATCACCACAAGGTCGCGGTCGGGCACGATGAAAATGCGCTGGCCGCCCGAGCCCATCGCCGCAATCCACTTCACTTCCTTCTCCTGCGCAATCGAGCGGCCCATCCACCATTGCTGGCCATAAAAGAAAAGACCGCTGAAATAGCCGATCGCCTGAAAACGCGGCGTGACCGATTGCGCGATCCATTTGGCCGAGACGATCTGCTTGCTGTTCCAGTCGCCCTTGTTTAGCACTAGCTGGCCGATCTTTGCGGCGTCGCGCGGGCGAAGACGAAGGCCGACGGCCGGGGCAATCTTTTCGTTCGCGTACTTCATCCACTCCCAGTCGGAGATGCCGAGCGGTGCGAACAGCGTGTCGCGCGCGAACGCCTCCAGCGATTTGCCCGACACGCGCTCGATGATGTTGCCGAGCAGGTCCGTGCCGCCGCCATTGTAGGTCCACACCGTGTCCGGCGGTGCAGCGACAGGCTTCGACAGAACATAGCGTATCGGATCAGCTTCGTTGCCCAGATGTGGTTCGTCGTTTTTTGGGTCTTTCCAGCCGCGGTTCTCGTCCCATTGAATGCCCGACGACATGGTCAGGAGATGGCGGAGGGTGATGTTGTCCCAACCCGGCGACTTCTGTGCGGAGTAATCCGGAAAGAATTTAACGACAGGCTCGTCGGCGCTCTTGATCAGCTTGCGGTCGATCGCAATCCCGACCAGCAGCGAGATCACGCTCTTCGAGGCTGAGCGCATGTCGTGCTTGGTGGTGGCATCGAAATCGTGCCGCCCGCCGCCCTGGCCCCAGGGCTCGTCATATCCTGCAAAGTATTGTTCGAAGACGAGCTTGCCGTGACGAACGATGACCACGGCGTGAACGTTGGCTTCGATTTCCTTGAGCCGCGCCGCGATGGCGCACAGCCGTACACTATCGAGGCCGACGCTATCAGGGGAATCGATGGTCCAGCCGTCGCCAAGCGCGGCGGGCAGACCGCAAGCCGGACTTCCTTGGCTCCGCGCCTGCGTAGCCGACGCCGCGAGCATGAAAACGGCAGCGAAGCCGAGGCGCCGCAATTTTTTGCCAACCTCGCGCATGCTGCCGACTCCTTTTTTGTTGTTACGCCGGTGGCGGGACCGAGATTTTTACCGACGGCCGCTCCAGCATTTTCTGATAGAAGGCGTCCAGCTTCGGATAGGCCTTGCGCCAGCCGCAATCGGCGAAGCGGAAATCGGCATAGCCGAGTACGCATACAAGCCCGATCTGCACGATATCGAGCGGCCGCGACAGCACCTCAGGCTTGTTCTCGAACCGCGCCATGCCGGCCCACGCCCGCTTCCAATGGTCATCGGACCATGCCTGCCAGCGCAGCGGCTCCGGCCGCACCATGCCCTCGTAGCGGCACAGCAGCATGGAATCGAGCATGCCCTGCAGCAGGGAATGATCGCTCTTCACCTTCCATCGGTCGGGACCGGAGGTCGGGATCAGCTTGCCGCCGCCGGCGAGCTCATCGAGATATTCGACGATGACATAGGAATCGAGGATGACGTCGCCATTGTCGAGGATCAGCACCGGCAGCTTCTTCAGCGGCGTGATCTTCGAATATTCCTCGTTCGGCTGCCCCGGCGCGACGGTCGCGGGAGTGAATTCTATTCTGTCGATCAGGCCGGTCTCGATCGCGGCGATGCGCACTTTTCGGGCGAACGGCGAGGCGGGGGAGAAGGTGAGTTTCATGCGGATTCCCTAAACGATACTCAAACGGGATTTCAGGCGTCATTGCCTGCGACAAATGCGGAGCATTTACGCAAGGGAGCGAAGCGACGAAGCAAGCCATTCTTGCTTTGCGGCCTCATGGATTGCTTCGCTTCGCTCGCAATGACGTGGATGGTGCCGGAGTCCGACGCAACCGCACTCAGGCCGCGATGATTTCCTGGCGTTGCTCGCCGAGGCCTTCGATGCCCAGTGTAACCACGTCGCCGACGTTGAGGAAGGTCGGCGGCTTCATGCCGAGACCGACGCCGGGCGGGGTGCCTGTGGTGACGATGTCGCCGGGCAACAGCGTCATGAACTGCGAGACATAGGAAATGCATTTCGCCATCGAGAAGATCATGGTCGAGGTGTTGCCGGTCTGGCGGCGCTGGCCGTTGACGTCGAGCCACATGCCGAGCTTCTGCACGTCAGGGATTTCGTCCTTGGTCACCAGCCACGGGCCAAGCGGGCCGAACGTGTCGTGCGACTTGCCCTTGGTCCACTGGCCGCCACGCTCCTGCTGGAAATTGCGCTCGGAGACGTCGTTGCAGACGCAATAGCCGGCGATGTGGTTCAACGCGTCGGCTTCCGAGACGTACTTGGCGCGGGTGCCAATGATGGCGGCGATCTCGACTTCCCAGTCAAGCTTGGTGGAGCCGCGCGGCTTTTCGACCGCGTCGTTCGGACCCGACAGCGAGGTGTTGGCCTTGATGAAGAAGATCGGCTCGGTCGGGATTGGCGATCCCGTCTCCTTGGCGTGGTCGCTGTAGTTCAGGCCGATCGCGACGAATTTCGAGATGCCGGTGACCGGCGCGCCGAAGCGTTGCTTGCCGTCGACGGCGGGAAGCTTGGAGGTATCCAGCGCCGCGAGCTTGGCGAGCCCGGCCGGCGCATAGGCCTCACCGTCGAGATCCCTGACCTGCGCCGAAAGATCGCGCAACTGGCCGGATTTATCGATCAGGCCGGGCTTTTCCGCGCCCTTGGCGCCGTAACGAACGAGCTTCATTTTGTCACTCCCTGCGGGGTTTATCAGGCTTATCGGTGGTATACCTCGACACGCTTCATGGAACAGCGGGGCAGGAAATTCAACTGCCGAAAGCGCAGGGTAGGGTGGGCAAAGGCGCCCTTGCGCCGTGTCCACCATCGATCGCCGGGGCGCAATATTGCATGGTGGGCGCGCTGCGCTTTGCCCACCCTACAAATTGTCCAACGCAACGAACCGGAACGCGTCGCCGTCGCGCCTGATGTGACCGGCACTGAAATGCCCGCCGATCACCAGCGTCGGCGTATCGGCAAAGCGCTCGAACAGCTCGCGACGAGTTTCGGCGGACTGCCGGGGATCGGAATCCGCGGTCGACGACCAGTCGAGATGGGCCATCTGGCAGGGATGGTGGGCGACGTCCCCCGTCAGCAGGCCCTCCTCGCCGTCCGACCTGATGTGGACGCTCATATGGCCGGGGCTGTGGCCGGGTGTCGGGATCAGGGTGATTTCATCCGTCAGCCTGGCATCGCTGGCAACGAGCTCGGCCTTGCCGGCCTCTGCAATCGGCTTCACGGAATCGTTGAATACGGCCACCCTGTCCGGCGCGTCGCTGTGGTCGCGCCAGTACTCGTATTCGGTCTTGCCAAACACGTAGCGCGCGTTGACAAACGTGGGCACCCATTTGCCGCCGACAAGTTTCGTATTCCATCCGACATGGTCGACATGCAGATGCGTGCACAGCACGGTGTCGATGCTGTCGGGCGGGAAGCCCGCCGCCGTCAGCTTGTCGAGGAACGGGTCCTGCCGGTTGTTCCAGGTCGGCACGTTGCGGCCCTGCTTGTCGTTGCCGAGCCCGGTGTCGACAATGATCCGGCGCGTGGGCGTCTCGACTAGGAACGAATGGATCGACATTTTCAGCCGGCCCTCCTCGGTCGCGAAAGGCGGAATGAGCCAGGGCAGTTTCTGGATTTCCTCGTTGGTCGCGAGCGGCAGGATGAAACGGGTGCTGCCGACCGTCTCCATTTCGACGGCCCTGGTGATCCTGACCCTGCCCACGCTCCAGTGCATCCGGCGCTTCCTCATCGTTTCTATTGTTCGGGCAAGGATGCGGGTTTCCATGTTCCGGTGCAATGGATCAATCTGACGGCGTTCGGCGTTATCGCATAGCCCGTATGAGGAGCATGCGATGCCAGAACTCACGATTTCGCCTGAGAAAGTCGGCTTTCTGATCGAGAAGGCCCGGCAGTTCGACGTCAAGGAAGCGGCATCCGATCCGGACTCCGGATCCAATCCCGCCGACGACGAAATGATCGATGTGCTCGAGGACAACGGACGCGATCCGGTCGCGCGCGAGATCGCCGGTTTCATCGATGCGCTGAGCGAGGACGAACAGGTCGACCTCGTCGCGTTAATGCGGCTCGGCCGCGGCGATGGAACCATCGAGGAATGGAAAGATTTGCGGCGGCAGGCCGCGGAAGGACGAAGCGGTCCCACCGCGCGCTATCTGCTGGGCGAGCCGATGCTCGGCGACCTTCTCGCCGAAGGTCTCGATGAGTTCGGCCTGTCCTGGACGGAGGGACGGACTACACCGATCCAGTAGCTATCTGTAGCTACCTGGCGCAGTCCACGATCACGGTACCGAGCTTGTCGCCTTTCTCCACCGCAAGATGCGCCTGTGCGGTGTCCGAGAGCGCAAACTGCGCCGCGACGTTGTGAATGCGCGGGCCCGCCGCCAGCCACTTTGAAATGTCCGCCTGCGCTGCCGCCAATAATGGCGGTGGCAGCGCGAACAGCACGAGTGCGCGCAGCGCGATGCATTTTTCCATCAATTCGCGCATCGGCACGACCGGCGTGCGGTTGCCGTTGGTGGCGTAGACCGCGATCGTCGAATTCATGCCCATCAGTTTCAGCGTGGTCTCGATATTGCCGCCGAAATCGACATCGACGACACGGTCGACGCCGCGCTGCCCGGTGAAGGCCATCGCTTTGGCAACGACATCTTCGCTTTTGTAGTTCACGACGAGGTCGGCGCCGGCAAGTCGCGCCTGCTCGGCCTTGGCTGCCGAACTGACGGTCGCGATCACCTTGGCACCGCCCCATTTGGCGAGTTGCACGGCATAGTGACCGACGGCGCCCGCGCCGCCGGTGACGAGCACGGTCTGCCCCACGATCGGGCCGTCGCAATAGAGGCAGGTCCACGCGGTCATACCGGGGATGCCGAGCGTGGCGCCTTCCGCAAACGACAAATCGTCGGGCAGCGGCGTCACCAGATGTTCGGCGAGCGAAATATACTCCGCCGCCGTGCCGAACGCGCGGCCGTTGCGCTGGCCGTTGAACAGCCAGACGCGCTGGCCGGCCTTGAGCCGCGTGACGCCGTCGCCGACCTGATCGACGATCCCCGCACCGTCGCTGTTCGGAATGACGCGCGGATATTCCATCGGCCGGTAGCCGCCGCCGCGACGGCCGACATCGGCGGGATTGACGCCGGACGCCTCCAGCCGCACCCGGACTTCGCCCGGGCCGGCCACCGGCGTCGGCATCTCGCCATAGGTGAGCACCTCGGGCGCGGGGCCCGCTCGCTCGTACCAGACTGCCTTCATAGCGTGCCCGGAAACGCGCCGCCGTCGAGCAGGATGTTTTGGCCGGTGATGTAGCCGGCCTTGGCGCCGCACAGGAACGCACAGGCATAGCCAAACTCATCGGGCTCGCCGAACCGTCCGGCCGGATTTTGCTTGGCGCGCTCGGCAAACACCTGGTCCGGCGTGATGCCGCGCTTCTCGGCTTCCGCTTTCCCCACGCCGCGCAGGCGGTCGGTGTCGAACGGTCCCGGCAGCAGCGCATTGATGGTGACGTTGCTGATCACGGTCTTGCGCGACAGCCCGGCGACAAAGCCGGTGAGGCCGGCACGCGCGCCGTTGGAAAGGCCGAGGATATCGATCGGCGCCTTCACCGCGGCGGAGGTGATGTTGACGATGCGGCCGAATTTCCGCGCCATCATGCCGTCCACCGTCGCCTTGATCAGTTCGATCGGCGTCAGCATGTTGGCGTCGATCGCCTTGATCCAGTCGTCGCGGGTCCAGTTGCGGAAATCGCCGGGCGGCGGGCCGCCGGCATTGTTGATCAGGATATCCGGCTCGGGGCAGGCTTTCAGCACGGCCTCGCGCCCGGCTGGCGTCGTGATGTCACCGGCGACTTCCGTGACGGTGATGCCCGGATAGGCTTTGCGGATTTCATCGGCGGTCTTTTTCAGTGCCTCCGCGCCGCGCGCCGTCAGCGTGACATGCACGCCTTCATTGGCCAGCGCCATGGCGCAGGCGCGGCCCAGCCCCTTGCTCGATGCGCAGACGATGGCGCGGCGGCCTTTGATCCCAAGATCCACTGTTTCTCTCCCGTTATGTCAGGTGATTGTTGAAGGTTGATGGAACTACTGTAGCCAACTCGCGCGCGCCTGATAAGTCACCGAGGCCTGCTGATAATGCATATTGCGATCCCGGAAATCGGTTGTATCGAACGTCATCGCGAGACAACGTAGATTCCATGGGGCGGTGAGCGTGGCCTTTCCGGTAGGTTTGGGTTTCCACACTCGAACCATCGGAGAGTCAGATGCAAGCATCGACCGTAGACACGCCCACCGTCGACCATTGTGGCACAATTTTCGTTGCAATCGAACTGAGTCAGAAGAGCTGGCTGGTGACGCTGCACAGCCCGGACAAAGGCAAGATGTCCCGCCATAAGTTGGAGGGAGGAGATCATGCCGAGTTGCTGGCACTGATCGGTCGGGAGCGCGACCGGGCGGCTCGGGCGCTGGGAGCCATTCCGGCGGTGGTGAGCTGCTACGAGGCCGGCTACGACGGGTTCTGGCTGCACCGGCTTCTGATGGCGGCCGGGATCACGAACTACGTGTTTGACCCTGCGAGCATTGCGGTGGATCAGCGGGCGCGTCGGGTGAAGACCGACCGGATCGACGGCGAGAAGATGCTGCGGACGCTGATGGCGTATCTGCGCGGTGAGCCGCAGGTGGTACGGATCGTGCGGGTACCTGCGCCGGAGCAAGAGGACGCCCGCCGCGCCAGCCGCGAACGCGGCCGGCTGATCAAGGAACAGACCGCGCACACCAGCCGGATCAAGGCGCTGCTGCGGCTGTTGGGCATGGCGGTCGGGAACCCGCGCCGGCGCGACTGGCTGAACTGGCTGGCGACGCAGCGGGATTGGCAGGGCCAGGCGGTGCCGCCACGGATGCTGGCGGAGATCAAGTACGAGCACGCGCGGCTGATGCTGGTACGCGAACAGCTCGAGCGGCTCGCACAGGCACAGGCTCAAGCGGATCCGGCACCTGCGGCGGCGCAGATGGCGGAGCGCAGCGAACTGTTGCTCCGGCTCAAATGCCTCGGCCCGGCGTTCGCGACGACGCTGGCCAGCGAGGTGTTCTACAAGGACTTCCGCAACCGGCGTGAGGTCGCGAGCTATTTCGGGCTGACGCCCAGTCCGTGGCAGAGCGGCGGGATCGACCGCGACCAGGGCATCAGCAAGGCGGGCAACCCGCGCGCCCGCTGCGCCGCGATCGAACTTTCCTGGCTGTGGCTGCGGCATCAGCCGGAGAGTGCGCTCACCCGATGGTTCCGCAGCCGCACCCACAACAACGCCAGCAAGCGCAACAAGCGCATCGCCATCGTGGCCTTGGCGCGCAAGCTGATGGTGGCGCTCTGGCGCTATCTCACAACCGGCCTGGTCCCCGAAGGAGCCCTGCTCAAGGCCACAAAGCCGTAACCGTTTCAAGCAACGCGTCAGCGTCGCGGCACCAGCCGCGGTCAGCGCGGAATGGATGATGACCGTGCCACCCTTGGGCCAAATCAACAGGCCGCTTCGTAGATGGGTCTCATCCTGGTGGCTTCCTCGCCGCAAGCATGCGGAATGTGGGTACCGGGCTGTAACCGCCCGACCGGATATGAGGTGATGCAGTGAGCTGCTGCATAAATCGCCGGAAGCCAGTTCCTGAGCGCACCGACCGCGGCGGCACGCTGCGCTACGCATGGCTCCGCGCGCCGCCGCTCCGCCGAATGCAAAAAATCACATCCAAGCCCCGGTTGGGATGCTTGACTCAAAAGGCCTCATATGAGGGTGGGCAAAGGCGCTCTTGCGCCGTGCCCACCATCCATCCGCATCAACACTAAGAGTGGTGGGCACGCTTCGCTTTGCCCACCCTACGCTTCTCGCAAGTTCCGGGGGCAATCAATTCGCCCGCATCTCCGCCTTGATCATGTCGGCGGCCTTCTCTCCGATCATGATGGTCGGCGCATTGGTGTTGCCGCCGATCGGCGTCGGCATGACCGAGGCATCGACCACCCGCAATCCCTCGACGCCGTACACTTTCAGCTTTGGATCGACCACAGCCATCGGATCGTTGACGCCCATCTTGGCTGACCCGACCGGGTGATAGACGGTGTCGACGCGCTCGCGCAAGAGGTTGCGGATGTCGTCATCGCTATGCACGCCTGCCGTGAACATCTCCTTCTTCTGCAACGCGCGCAGTGCCGGCGTCTCCATCAGCCGCCGCGTGGTCTTGAAGCCCGCCACCATGGTTTCCAGGTCATCCGCCTCGCCGAAGAAGTTCGGATCGATCGCGGGCGCTGCGAACGGATCGGCACTGCCGAGCGAAACGCTGCCGCGGCTCTTTGGCCGCAGCAGGCAGACGTGGCAGGTAAAGCCGGTGCCGCGATGGCGCTTGCGGCCGTGATCGTCGGCCAGCGCCATGCCGAAGTGAAGCTGGATATCGGGGATGTCGAGATCGGGCCGGGTTTTCAGGAAGCCGCCGCATTCGGCGAAGTTCGACGTCATCGGCCCCCTTCGTTCACGCCGGTACTGGCCGATGGCCCGCAGCAGCCGCGGCAGGGCCTTGAGCGAGATGCCGTTGAAGTTGGGATTGTCGGACATGTAGCCGAACACGAAGTCCGGGTGATCCTGCAGGTTCTGTCCGACGCCGGGCAAATGATGCACGGTGGCGATGCCGTGCTTGCCAAGCGCCGCGCCGTCGCCGATGCCCGAGAGCATCAGCAGCTGCGGGTCTGGAATGCGCCGGAGGACACGATCACCTCGCGCCGGGCGCGGATCTGCTTCAACTCCTTGCCCTGGCGATATTCGACGCCGACCGCGCGCGTGCCTTCGAACAGGATGCGGGTGGCATGGGCATGGGTCTCGACACGCAGATTGGCGCGGTTTCCCACATGCGGGTGGATATAGGCGCGCGCGGCGCTGCAACGTTCGCCGTTCTTCTGCGTCAGTTGATAGATGCCGAGGCCCTCGTGCTCGTCGGCGTTGAAATCCTCGCGCAGCCGAAACTGCGCTTCCTGCGCGGCCTGCAGGAAGATCTGCTGCACCGGATTGCCGCTGCGCGACTTGTTGACGGCGAGCGGCCCGCCCTTGCCGTGATATTCGCCGTCGAAATCGGCATTGTTTTCCGCGCGCTTGAAGTAAGGCAGCACGTCGGCGAACGACCAGCCGGCATTGCCGAGCGAGGCCCATTGATCGTAGTCGGCGCGGTGGCCGCGGATATAGACCATCGCGTTGATCGCGGAAGAGCCGCCGAGCCCCTTGCCGCGCGGCTGATAGCCGATGCGGCCGTTGAGGCCCTTCTGCGGCACGGTGTTGAAGGCCCAGTTGTTGACGTTGCCTGCGACCATCAGCACGAGTGCGAACGGTGTCGTCACCACCCAATTGTCGTTCTTGCCGCCGGCGTCCAGCACCGCCACCGAAATGTGCGGGTCCTCCGACAGCCGCCCGGCCACCGTGCAGCCGCCCGAGCCGCCGCCCACCACGACGAAGTCGAATGTATCCGTCACGCGCATCCCCCCGGATTTTTTGTTCTGGCGACCTGTCCGGCCACACTTTGGGGGCTAAAACTCGGCTTTTGCGGCGTTTATGGCAAGAGCGGTTCCAGGAGGCGGTTTTACCCCCTCAAACCCTCGTTTTTGCTGTCATAAAATCCTCAAAAGCGGAGCCTTTCCCCTTTCCAAAGCAGGGCGACGTTGATACATACCGCTCGCGCCCGACGGCTTCGGCCCGGGTCGCCTTCTCAGGAAGTCTCCGAACGGGATCGATCGGCGTCATCTGACGTTCGCCGGGATCGTTTCGGCACCGGCTTTTCGAAGGCAACGCAACGGTTTAACGCGGGGTGGAGCAGCCCGGTAGCTCGTCAGGCTCATAACCTGAAGGTCATAGGTTCAAATCCTATCCCCGCAACCAAATATCCTGCTGAACGCTCAGCAGTCCGATGAAAAAGCCGCCCGTTTGAGGCGGCTTTTTCTTTGCGCAGCCCGTTGCGCGGCAGGCGTCTCACGGAGTGAACGGCCGCTCGGTCAGGAGCTTCCCGACCGGGCCGAGGGTGAAGAGGTTGGGCACCTGGGTGCGGGGCATCCGCGCCTTGATGGCTGCGTGGAACTTGGCGTAATTGCCCTTGAATGCGCCGTGATTCCACACCCGAAGCAGTTGCTCCGTGAACGCGCCGTTGTGATCGCCGTCCAGGGACGTCTGGTTGTCCTGGCAGCCCGATATCAGGATCACGGCCGCCTTGCACTCGTTGGCGATGGCGGTCAGCCGCTTGCTGACGGCAACGCGCGCCAATGCGCTGTCGGGCGTCGGCACGGACGCCTTTCCCGCGGCCTCGGCCACGTCGCGCTGAAGCTTGTCGTAGAAGGCCTGATGCTCACGATAGGTCCGCATCGCGACGGAAGGCGGCATCATCTTTGATCGCCCGGCCGTGCTGCCTTCCGGAACCCGCGCGCGTATCACGGTGCCGCTGTGGCAACTGTCGGAGAGGACCAACACCCGCACGCCCGCGGCAATGCGGCTCAACTCCAAAAACACCTCGTCGTCGATGAGCTCGCCATCATAGAGGCACCAGGTTTCGTCCTTCTTGTCCTCTTCTTCGCCGCTCACGTCGTCGATCTGGCCGCCATGTCCGGAATAGGTCACGAACAGCAGATCGCCCGCCTGCAGCTTCTTGGATGCGGCTCTCACGGCTGCGAGCACATTCGCCCGCGTCGCCTTGGTGGTGAGCAGCAGCGTCGATTTCATGCCGGCGTCGTGCGCGATCGCCGCCATGTCGTTGGCGTCGAACTCGCAGGCGAGGAGGTCCCCGCTCCAGCCCGCGTAGTGCTTCGGGTCAACGGAGTTCAGCCCGATATGGATCGATACCGCCTTCGCCTTGTGCTCTGCCGTCTTCGCCATTTGGATCCTCCTTCCAGACATTATGAAGCCGCCGGGTCGACGATGCTGGACCGAGCGGTCACCGTTTGCGTTTTGGCGTGCTGCCTTGCTGCGTCCGCGCTCCGCCGGCCGGCTTCGCCTTCACCTTCCTGGCCTTCTTCGCGGCCTTGGTGTTGTTGCCCGCCGACGCGGCTTTCGGAGTGCCTCTCGTCGCACCGCCTCCCGTGGATGCGGATGCTGCGGCGCGACCCGCCTGCGAGCCGAGTGCATCGAGAAGCTGCTTCGCGGCCGCAGCTTCGGATTGACTGGCACGCGCGCGGTATTTGGACAGCACGAAGGTCGCATTGTCGAACACGGAACCCCAGAGCCGCGTGTTGTCGACCCGTGTATGGTGCTCACGGAACTTCTCGATCAGGGGACCCGCTTTTTCCGCGAGCGAGTTCGCCGCGATCGCCACATACATGTCCAGTTCAGTTTGCCCGACGACGGACCAGAAATCCGGCGCGACAGTGCCCATCGAGCTGCGCACCAGGGTGATGGTTTCGTTGTCCATCGCTTGCGTACCTGCATTGCTCGCGAGCTGCGCGGCAATGCGGTTCATCGCGGGGTAGAAGAACGCTTGGGTGGAAGCGGAAGGCGATTTGCGGGCGATCGTCTCCGCGGCCTCGTAGTGCGTCAGCATCTGTCCGATGGCGGCCGCTTCAGCGGCCTCTGCCGCTGCCGTCGCGGTCTGGTCATCGGCCTTCGCCGCGGCGGCGGCCGCTGCCGCTTCGAGCAGGGCCAGTCGCTTGTAGCCGGAGCCATAGAGGCTTTCCCGCTCGACGGTCGGCGCGAGCGCAATCAACCTGTCGAGCAGCGTCATCGCGTCCTCGATCTCCTTGCGCGCCTGGTCGATCGTCTTGCCGTCGCGTTCGACGCGCTCCCACGCAAGGCGGATCCTGGCATTCGCCAATTGTTCGATCGAGACAAAGGATGCCGTCCCGTCCTGCGCCTCGCGCGCGCGCTGATACCATTTGATCGCCTCGTCGAAGCGCTTGGCTTTCAGCCATGCGGTGCCGAACGCTTCGGCAACGTTGCCGCGCCCCTCCCAGTACTGGGCGAACTTCTGTTCCAGGTAGTGCAGGCGGACGGCCTGATCCTCGGGCTTCTTGCCCTGATATTCGGTTTCGACGGCGATCCGCTCGAGCGCGACGATTAAGGCCGGAGCCGACGCGATGCCGGAAAATTCCTGCCCCGCGGGTCGCGGCGTGGGCTTCTGGGCATCGCCGGTCTGTGTCCGAAAGCGCCAGTCCGGATCGCCGTAGCACTGATAGGCCGCCCAGGTGTTGCTACGGCTGCTGCGCGCGCTCTCCCGTGCCGTTGCGACGGCGTCGATGAAGCGGTCCCCGCCGAGCAGGGCCTTGTAGAAGCTCGTGGCAAATACGCTCGCCGCTTCGTCGTCCACCGCCCAGCCGGCCGCGATCACGCAGCGCACGCCGCCCTCAATCAGCGCATGGGCCACGCCCGAGGCGAATTCCGCGCGATTGTAATTGACCGGCTCGAAGAGCGTTTTCGGGGCGTCGGCCGCCAGATGACAGCAATTGACGAACACCAGCTCGGGGACGACGCGCAGCGCTTTGATCTCCTGCGGCCCGAAGAACGCGCCGTCGGACAGCACGACGCCGCGAGTGACGCCGTCGGTCGGCGGCTCGCCGTGGCCGGCAATATGGATGATGCGCCAGTCCCCGTCGATCAAGGCGTTGATCACTGTCCCCAGATCGGGTTCTTCGTCTCCGGGCTTGGGCCCGCTGATGACCCGATGGACGTGGCGAGGGTTGACCAATTCAGCCAGGCAGTCCGCGACTTTCGTCGCCTCCCGCCGCGCGCCCATCAGCAGTGGATAGACCAATCGGTCGCATGCGGGATCGCCGATCACGAGAATGTCGTCGTCGGCCGAAGCGTCGGTGACCGCGCGTGTGGGCGGCGCCGGCGTCCGCAACTTGCGCAACAGCTTGGTGCGGATGGACCACGGCAGTCCGCTCGACTTTCCGTCCGATTTGGAGGGCTCGAGCGCCTCCCAGGGGATGGCGGCGGTGCTCGTGTCGAGCTCAAGCACCGTCTCCGTGCTGCTGCCCAGGAACGGCTCGAGATCGACCGGGACGAGCAGCCTGAAGAGCGTGCGTCCGATCTGCGCGTCGGTGTTGGCGTTGTTGGAGGCCGTCAGCACGAGGTTTCGAACGAGCCCCACCTGCATGGACTGGGGACGCACGTCGCTGCGTGCGCGCTTGGAATTCACCGTGTAGACGATCGATTCCGGCTCGTTCTCGGTTTTCTGGATGATGGCGCTGATGAAATCGTAGTCGGCGCCGCGGTATCCGGCATCCGTGGGCCGGCGCATTGCGCCGATGCCTTCGGCGATGGTCGGTTCGACGGTGAAGCGGGCGCTGTCCGCCGCCGCGAGCGCCCGGAGGGCGTTCCAGGCTTCGCTGGCGCGGTCGAGAAACAGCTCGATGATCTTGAGCTGGCTCACGCGCGGCCAGCGCGGCGGCGCGGTGCCGTCCCGGGCGAGCTGTTCGTTGGCCTCGCGCACGCCCTGCGCGATGAGTTGTGCCGCCTGTCCCGCCGTGATGCCGCTGCCGCCGCTGCCAAGCAGTGTCGTCGCGAGCGTGAATTCGGGCGGCACGGGACGCCGCTCCGTCAGACGCTGCGCCCATCCGATGACCGCCTGCCGGACGGTATTCACGAGATGCGATCCGCGCAGTTCGCCCTCGGCGCCGAGACCGGCCACGATGACGGCCTCCGGCCGCGGCAATTGCCAGGGATTGTCGGCATTGGTCGTGACGTTGACGAAGATCTGGTGGCTGCCGGGCGCGTCCGGATAGAGGCCCCGCTGGAGTGACGCGATCATCGCGCCACCGATCGCGCGGTCCATCACCGCTTCCGTGCCGGTGAGGCGCAGTGCGCGGTAGTGGCCGATCAGCAATGGCTCGGAGACGTAGGTGAGATCGCCGTTCATGACGGTGATGTGCAGGCCCGCAGCCCGCGTTTTCGCCTGCGGCGCGGGCGCCGTGGCCGCGGGCGCCAGCACGTCGATTTCGCGCTGTGGCGGTGTTTCACCGCCCGGCAGTCGTGACGGACGGCTTCGCACCAGCGGTTTGGCAGTTGGTTCCGCCTGTCCCCGCGCGGTCTGGGCCGCGGTCAGCGTGAAGAGGCGATCCGTCCGGCCCATGCTGAGCAAGTCGCGGTATCCGCCGAAGGCTTCCTTGTGCCGGGGCAGAGATCCATGATCAGCGTCCACGACCCAGGTGGCCACCCCCGGCAGCACGGCGCTGTCGAGCAGCACCCGGCCGTCGCCCTGGTCCGGCGCGTCCAGATACATCACGCCGTCGTCCGACTTCTGGTAGCCCGCTGGCGTGAACTCCGCCTTGCCGACGACGAGCAGGAGCTTGTGTGCGAACGAGGCGAGGTCGGTGTCGCGCTGCCGATCGAGCGCGCGCCGCAGTTCGACCGCTTCGTTGAGCACGTCCTGGGTGGGAATTCCCCACTCCAACTGGGCAAATTGCAGCGGCAGATTGTGCCAGGGGTTGTTCCTGCGCGCCGCCGCAAGATCGGCGGCTGCAAGATCTTTCCAGGTTGCGTCGGTGCCGAGACCGTTCAGCAGGCCGGCCTGGAGTTGCAGGATCCCGGGGAAATTGGCGATGAGCTTGCGCGCCCCGTTGCCGCCGAATGGTGCGCCCACGCTGGTCAGGAGATTGCCGAACGTATCGTCGCCCGACAGGACCTGCATCGGCGCCCAGGAGCCGCCGTTCGGCGTCCCCAACATCAACAGGCGCGCGCCGTCGGCCGCCATCATCCGGTCCCACGTGCTGCGGCTGACGATCTGCATCATCCGCGCAACCAGGCCGCCCATCGAATGCGCGATGATCCGCACCGGCTGCTTCGATGTTTTGCGCGCGTCGAGGGCGGCGGCGACTTCGTCGGCGAGACGTTTGGCCTCGGCGGCCATCGGGCGCCGCCAGTCGAAGGCGAACGGCTTCACGTCGTGGTCGTCGAAGAAGAACGTCGCGAGGTCGTCGTAGTAGATGCCAATCGGCCCGTCCGGCAGGATATTGGTACCCTTGGGATCGTAAGCGAGCTGCTTCAAGCCGTTGACGAGGCGCCATCCGAGCCAGATGCGATCGTTGTCGATCTTCAAATTGCTGCCGAGTATGCCGGGCAGGATGAAGAGCGCAGGCAGCTCGGCGGCCGCGGCCGCACCGCGCGATTGCAGTGCCGCCCGAACCCCCGTCGACGACTCCCCGCTCCACGAGAGCGGGCCGATGACGCGAAATTCGTCCGGCGGATCGGCGCTGAGCGCCAGCGCGTTCACGATCGCATTCGCAGTCCGCGGGTTTCTGAAATAGTTGAAGTGCGAGACCTTGCCGCCCTGGTCGAGGACGAACGTCGAGTCCTTCTCCCGCGGCGACCCGCCATACATCGATCGCGTTTGCACCACCAGGTCGTTGTCGGTCCAGAAGAAGGCATCGGACAGGAGGGTCTTGACCCAGGTGCCGACCGAATCGCCCTCGAGATCGCCGGCCACGACGCGCAGATCGCCCTTGATCGGCTTGTCGGTCGCATGCAGCCATTTGACGAGCGGCGAATCCGGGATCTGCGCCGCGAGACCCGGAACCATGTCTGGGTCCGCGCGTCGACGGGCGACTTCACCCAGAAATTTGACCAGCTCATCCGCGACGGGAATCTGAGCGAGCTCGAGCGCCCACTTCACCACCGACACATAGGCGTCGAGACGCTTGGAGGCGAGCAGGGTGCCTCGCGCCGGGCAGGCGACGCGGACGACCCGATCGATCGAAATGCGCTTCCTGGCGACGAGCTCGGCGAGCTTCTTCAGCTCCTGCGCGCTCGAACCGTCATTTGCGAACAGCTCGACGGACGCCACCGGTTCGCTGCACACCCGCGCCAGCACTTCTGCGACCAATCCGCCGCGCGAATGCGTGAGCAGATGAAGCCGCGCGCCTTCTGGCGCGGCTTCGGCCAGCGTGATGGCGTTGGCGATCGGGCTTGCGCCAAGCGTCGGGTGGTCGAGCGCATAGACCCTGTCCTGAAACCTCTTGAAGAGCAGATCGACGAGCTCCGGGTGCTCGTTCCACAGCTTTCCGAACGTGCCGGAGGTTTCGCTGAAGGTCCCGTGAATCAGCACCAGCGATGGTGTCTCGCCAGATGCGATCGTGGACGGCGTCCGGTCCTTGAGCGATCCGGGCGGCTGACGATCGAGCCGGTACACGCCCGCCTTGACCTTGGAGTCGAACGCCTGAACGACCTTCGAGGCCGCGAAATCCGCCGCCTTGTCCTCGGCAAAACCGGTGAGGACCTGAATCCCCCGCACCAGCACGTCGCTGAGGAAGCCGCGTGTGGCGCCAGGCACGGCTGCGCCTTCTTCGAGACGCCACTGCAAGCGGGCGGGAATACGTACCTCGCCCGGCGCGAGCGTCGTCCCGCCGCGCGAGAGAAGCGGGTCGTCCTGTTGGGATTGCAGCAGCTCCCGCGCGGTGTCCGGATGTAGCCACAGCTCGGGTCCTCCGGCGACTTCGATCAGAACGACGTCTTCCCCGGGAATTGCGGTCGTTCGGACTTCCGATTCCCCGGCGGCACGCTGGGCCGTGACGGTGATGGAGTCCTTCACGCGCCCGACGGGCAATGCTGCGCCGCCGGCGCCGCGCGTGGCGCCGCGGTCTGCGCGGACGCCAGGGACGACGAACGTGATCGGAGCGGCCATGTTGTACCTCCGCAATTGCCTCCGCCGGGATCGACCGCCGCGCGCGATCAATCCGCGCTTGACCGCGCACAGCAAAGTTCATCCGGTGTCACCCGGCTGCATGCCTTTGAGCTTGTCGACGGTCGTGAGCGAAACGCCTGAAATCGAAATTCTGAAACGCCTGTACGATACTCGCCTCAATAGAAATGGCAATAGGACACAACGTCGGGGTCATCGTCGCATCGCGTGCTCCCCGTACCGTTGAATTGACGGCCGGAAGCCGATACGTTCGCTCGGCCACAGATCGTACCATCTGTGCATGCACTGCGTGCCAACGCGTGGGGCTCAAGGTGGTCAGACGAACAACGATCGGCGCCGCAACGCGGACTGCGACGAAAGAGGTGTCGTACGCCACGGCCTACGAAGACTTCGTCATCGTCGCAAAGCGCAGGAACGCGCGCGAGATAGGCGTCCGGATCGACGCATCACCCGCCGGTCGCATGGCCGAGGGGGAGACTGTCGCGTTTCCCGTCGAGGAAGGCGTTGAGCTGCGTGCAAGCTTCTTCAGTGGGAGCGCGCGTGGCGGGCGCGCCGAGATCACGATCGACGAGGCCGTGGCGGTCGGAACACGGCTCGCCGATGTTCTTTTTCCGAAGACGGTGTTCCGCCTGTTCGCCGAGAGCCTCGGAAAAGTGGTGGGGCGGCCGAACACCGGCCTGCGTATCCGGCTCGACATGGATGCCTCGCTCGTGGATTTGCCGTGGGAGTATGTGCGCCGTCGCGACCGCGAAGGAGCCGGCCTGATGTCGGGCTTCTTGTTGCTCGATCCGTCGATCTCGATGGTACGACAACGCGGCGATGCGAACATTGCGATCGAACCGATCAAGGGGCGCCAAAGCCTGTCTTTCGTCGGCGCCATGCGCCAAGCTCTACGAGTCGCTGGCGGTCGGGCTCATGCTCGACGAGGCGGCGGGGCGCGCCCGGCTGCACATCATGGAATGGGGGCACAGTCGTAACCTCTTCGACTGGGGTCTCTACATGGTGTACATGCCCTCGCGCGAACCGAGGCTCTTCCAGCGCGCGACCACGCGCGCCGTCGCATCGCGACAGGAGCGTGCAGGCCGAACTCCAGGCGATCGTGCCGAATTTCCAGTCCGTTCCGGTGGTGCCTTTGATCAACCGGAACGGCAAGGAGTATGCGCTCTTTACCAGCCTGCAGATCTACAGGAACGTTGTCAGTCCCACGTGCGCTATCGCGATCTGGACGACTTGCTGGAGAAAATCGACCTGCAGGTCGTGCCTCTGGCGGAGAAGAAACGCTCAAGGATCTAGGCCGCGAGCGTCGGACCAGGAAGCTGGTCGAGAGCGACGAAGTCGCGTTTCTGTTCGGGCCCCTGGGCACGCCCGGCATCAGCGCAACGATCAAATACGTCAACGCCAAAAAAAGTCCCGCATCTCCTTGTCGTCAGCGGCGTCACGAAATTCACGAACTTCGCCGAATGTCCGATGACCACCACCGGCCTGCCCAGTTACCGGACGGAGGGCACGATCTATGCGCGATACATTACGCGGACCGCGCCCACCGCCAAGATTGCCATCCTCTACCAGAACGACGATCTGGGTAAGGATTTCGTCGCCGCCCTCAAGGAACACCTGAAGGGCGACAGGAGTTGCTCAGGGCCGGTAATTGTCAAATCCACAATCGTTGCGTCATGAACGCCGGGTTAGGCCGGCTGAGGCCGATGTCGCGATCCGGCTGGCCACGCGGAGCAAGCCCGCTGGAAGGCGTTTCGAGAAATCCTAAAATTTTGTTCGAAACAATGGGGCGGCTTCGTGCGTTGTGTTCGCGCAAGCCCTCTTGGCAGCGTCGAGCGGGATCTTCCTGCGACATCCAGATTGTCACCATCCGAATTGTTCCCGGTCCGGCATTGTTGCGCTGTCGGTGCATTCGAAATAGCATCGATTGCGAACAGGCGTGGGCAGGGCAGTAGAAATGACATACGAGGCCTTCTTTGCAGTCTTCTGCCGTCGATCACTCGGTAGCGAATACGGAACCTGCGCACTGGAAAATGCGTCTTCGCTGCCCTCGCTGTTCGTCGGCGCTGCGGAACGCGTGGTCACAGCCGTCATGTTCCAACCGTGCCTGCGATTATAGCAGGGCAGGGTTTCCCATGATCGGCACCCAGCCGGTGCTGATGGATTTTGCAGCCAGCATTTTTGAGCGCCGAATGTACGACGCCGAGAACGGCTCGGCGCTGCAGCGGGATGTCAGCCGCCGTTCCATGGGGTCGCGGCTGCATCGCCTTACCTTCGGGGGCAATCCGGTGGCGGTTTCCAACAGCACGAAATTCATCGATCTGTTGAAGCGGGAGTCGAGGCGGCCGATCGTGCTCGTGATCGGCGGCGGGACGATTGGTTTGGGCGCGGACGAACTCTACCGGGACGATTCCATCGAGCTCGTCGGCACCGATGTCTACGCCTCGCCGCATACCGTGCTGGTGGCGGACGCTCACAAATTGCCGTTCGAGGACGGCGTGTTCGATGGCGTCTGGGTGCAGGCGGTGCTGGAACATGTGCTCGAACCCGCCACCGTCGTTGCCGAGCTGCATCGCGTGCTCCGGCTGGACGGCCTGGTCTATGCGGAGACACCGTTCATGCAGCAGGTGCATGAGCAGGCCTATGACTTCTCGCGTTTCACGCAGAGCGGTCACCGCTGGTTGTTCAGGCGATTTTCCGAAATCAGCGCCGGGCCGGTCGGTGGCGCCGGCGTGGCGCTGGCATGGTCGATCCGTTATTTCTCGCGCGCGCTCGGCGCGGGTAACAAGCTGTCACGCCTGATCGTGCTGCCCTTCTTCTGGATCAGGTATCTCGATGCGTTGGGCCGCGGCCGGGCCGCAGCCGACGCTGCCAGCGGCTTCTTTTTTCTCGGGCGCAGGGCCGAGCAGGCGATGGATCCGCACGCCATGCCGGAATACTACAACCGGCAAAAGTGAGGTTTTGAGAGGCGGCGCGCGGGCGTTACGAAAGGCCCTTGATCTTCTTGCACGGCGTCGACGAGGTCGACGACATCCGTGCGACGTCGGTCACGGAACGGATGGTGAGCTTTTCCTTAGCCGTGATGAAGCGCAGCACGCCGTGCGGATGAGCGTCGCAGAACTGCGCAAGCGTGGCGGCCGTCGCCGCAACGCTGTCCTGCTTGGGGACCACAGCGATGCCGCCATCCCTCAGGATATACGCATCCTTCACGTTGGGCATGGCTGATGTCGCGATGCAGGTCTTGAACAGGTCGTTATAGGCCTGCGGCGTCAGTGACAGGTCACCGCCGGGAGTGCCCAGGAGATACTCGCGGCTCTTGCGGCAGTTCTCGCTATCCGCCCGCGCCGTACCGGTCGCGAGCGCGAGCAGCATCGTGGTCGCGACCAACAGCTTCATGCCACTGTTCCGATGGCGCGGTCCGCGGTTGCCCGCTTGCCGGCATAGGCCAGGCCATAGGTTGTCGCCGCGCAGCGTTCCCATGAAAGGGCGCGGGCATGGGCGGAGGCGCCCGCCGCGAGAATGGCGCGCAGGCCCCGGTCGGCTGCCAGTTCCGCGATCGCCAGCGAGATGCTCTCCACCGATGGCGGCACGAGAATTCCGGTCTCGTCGGCGAGCACGGCATCGGGCACCCCGCCGACCTCGGTCGCGACGCTCGGCAGGCCGGCGGCTCCGGCCTCGAGATAGACCAGTCCAAATCCCTCCACCCGGCCGGTCGTATCAGGCAGTCCCGTCAGGCAGAAGAAATCCGAAGCCGCGTAGAGATCGCGGATCGCTTCATTCGGCTGCGGGCCGAGGAAACGAATGTCGCAGGCCGCCTGACCGGCAGCCCGTCGCAGTTCATCGACATAATCGGCTTCGCCGTCCGGTCCGATCACAAGCCACGTGATGCGCTGGCGCAGATTGTCCGGAAGCTGCGACAGCGCAGCGAGCGTCAGATGAAGCCCCTTGCGGCGCGTGATTCGCGCCACCGTGATCATCACCAGGCGGTCCTCCGGCAGCCGATAGGCAAGGCGAATCTCGCGGCGTTTCCTTGGCGCGCCGAACCAGAATTCCGATACGCCAAGATTGATCGCGCTGATCCTGGCGGGATCGACGGTGAACCGCTCGCGGAACAGCGTCTCGGTGAATCGGCTGTTGGCGACCACCTCCGTGCGCGGCCCGAACACGCCGGCGCTGCGAATGGCGATGCGCTTCAGCGGCGTCTGCGCTTCATTGATCTCGGTGCCATGCACCGTCATCAATACCCGCGCCGAGGTTCGCCACCTCGAAAGCGCGACCGGAATGAAGAACGGCCAATCGGCCGCGTGGACCACGTCGTATCGATCGCCGCGAACGCCGCGGCGCGCCAGCATGATCTTGCGCGGCAGGTCGCGCATGGAGTGGAGCCCGCCGCGAAACCGAGCGACTTCGAAGGGCAGGGCCCGGTCGTCGTCGCAGGTCTGCCGCGCGTAGTCGGGTGCCACGACAGTGACCTTGGCGCCGAGCCGGCTGGCGGCCGCGGCGATTTCGCGGGCGTAGGTCCCAATGCCTCCCATCGCGGGAGCGAACTCGCTGGTCAACAGAAGGATGTTCAACCCGGCGCCCTCAATAGGTCGGCGCCGCGGCGGCAAGGCCGCGCGCATCCTGAATTTCCTGGTGATAGCGATACACCCGCGCGAGCTGGGTGCCAGGGGTGAACGCCCTGATGGAATCGGCGATGTGTACCGGATTCATCGCGCCCGCCTCGATGCCAGTCCTGACATCGACAAACCGCTGCGCGAGCGCATCCACCATGTCGTCTCGACTGCCGTCGCGCGCCACCAGATAGCCGCTGACGCCAGGGCGGATCACGGATTCGAGCTGCGGCAGGTGCATGGCGACGACGGGCCGGCCAACCGCCAGGGTTTCCAGCACGCAACGCGGCATGCCTTCGAATTCGGATGTCAGGATGCCGGCATGGGCGCTCGCCAGCGTCTCCGCCATGCCCGCGGCATCCTTGAAGCCGTGGCGCACGGTGATGTCTTCGATGGCTGCGAATTCCTCGAACCGGTGCGGGTCGCTGGTGCCTATGTAGTGAAACCTGACATCGCCGTTCAATCGCTGCCGCAGGCGATCGATGGTGCGAAACATCAGCGGCGGATCCTTGAACTCATCGAGCCGGCCGGCGAACACGATCTGGAACGGTGAAGAGTCCAGCGGCCAAAGTTGCGGCTTGAAGATATCCGTATTGACCCATGTCCAGAGCGTGTCGATCTTGTCCTTGCGGCGCGGATAGGTCTGCTGCAGCCGCTCGGTGATGAACGGATTGACGCAAAGGAACTTCTCGCTCATGGCGACGGCGAACCGCTCGCCGGTATTGTGGACGAAGGCGTATTTCCGCAGCAGCGAATCCATCTGCAATTTCGGTGCACCTTCGCCGTGAAGCATCTGAACGAAGGGAAGCCGCAGGATCGCCGGCAGCCACGAAAATTCAACGCGCCGCAGATCGACCGAGCATCGCCTGGCGCGGATCAACCGTGCGATCGGGCCGAAGTGGCGGAGCAGCGCCATGAAGAATTGGCCGGTCAGCGAGGTGCGGATGCTGCGGGCCGCTTCGCGCGCCTGCTGGTCCGAATAATGCAGGATGGGCAGGAAGTCGAAGCCGCGGCCGCGGAACGTCAGCCGGTGAAGCTTTCCCAACTCCAGATCGCCCGTCGAGTCGACGCCGATGAAGAGGATGTCGGTGTCAACGGGATGAAACGTGATGAAGTCGCGGATGTAGGTTTCGAGGCCGCCGACCTTTTGGCCGCGCGGGTCGAACGGATGGATCAGGCAGATCTGGTAACGCGGCTTGATCGGGTTGGCATTTCGCGCGCGTAGCGCCAGGGTCAATGTTGAAGTCATGCCGCTTTCCTCATGCGTGCCTGGACGATTTGCGGAATGGTTCGCGCAACGAGGCGCGGAACAACGCTCATGCATTTGACATAGCGGGGGCCGAGCCGCCGCGGCTCGCGCAGCATGCGCCACGCCCATTCAAGCCCCGTCTTGCGCGCGATGGACGGCGCGCGGCTCTGTGTGCCGGCAATGAAATCGAGCGCGGCGCCGATGCACAACACGCCGGTTCCGTTCAACTCGTCGAGGCATCGCGCGGCGAACAGCTCCTGCCGTGGCGCACCCAGCGCCACGAAGCAGAGCCTGGCGCCGGAGTCGCGAATACGTTCGATCGCCGCATCGGCTTCGCTGGAATAGGGATCGAACCCCGGTCCCGGCGCAAGGCAGCCTGCAATCTGCAATCCCCTGAATCGTTCCGAGAGACGTCGCGCCGTCGCGTTCAGCGTGAGATCGTTCGCGCCCAGCAGAAAGACCGGGAGGCCTTTCTTTCGCGCTTCCGCGCAGACCGGCTCGACGAGATCGGCGCCGGTCGTCCGCTCGATGCGCGTTCCCATGAGACGGCTCAGCACGACGATCGGGAACCCATCGGCTGTGACAAATCGGGCACGGCGATAGGCGGCGCGAAAGTTCGCGTGTTGCTGCAATTGAACAACGTGATCGAGATTGAGCGTACAGACGCTGAAGGTGTCGCCATGTTGCGCAGCCGACACGATCGACGAAACCGCCGCGGGGAGCGATGGAACATTGATGGTGATGCCATCGACGGTGAGACTCGGCTGCAACGATATTGGCGGTTCCGACATGTCGATCCCCTGATGATGATTTGATCGAGAGACGCATTCACGCTGAACTATCGACATGCCCGCTGCTTCGTGACGGGAACTGTGTGTCGAAAATTTTCTCAACCGGCATCGTCACGAAATCGAACTAATGCGACGCAACGATGGCGATGTCGCGATGCGAAGTGCGAGACATGGCGGCGAATCATTCACGTGATGGAGATCAGCTATGCAGCAGTGGTCGAGGCGAAATGCGCTCGCTCTTATCGCAGGAGCAAGCGTTGCGTCGTACGAGAAGGGAGCATTCGCGGCGCAGCCCACGCAGAGTCTCGGCGCCATCGCCGCCCGTAACGGGATCGTGTTCGGCGCAGCTGCAGGCCCTGTCATCGACAAGGATCATGCCTATCGCGAGCTCTATCAGACGCAGACGCGGATCGTTACGACTGACATTGCGATGAAGATGGGAACCATCGCGCCGCAGCCGGGGCCGAAGCGGTTCGAGAGCGCGGACCGTCTGCTGCAATTCTGTGCAAGTAACAACATTCCGATGCGGGGCCATTGCCTGATCTGGAACGAATGGGTTCCGCAATGGATCAGGAACATGAGCGGGGCCGAGCGCGAGAAGTTCTTCGATTCCTATATCGAGGAAGTGGCTGCCCGTTATGTCGGCAAACTGCATTCATGGGATGTCGTCAACGAACCGTTCTGGCCCGGGCACAAGGCGCCCGGCGGTTACAGGCTCGGTCCATGGTACGACACGTTCGGCACAGGATACGTGCGCCGCGCATTCGAGCGCGTGGCGATGGTCGACCGGAAGACCAAACTGGTTCTGAACGAAGCACAGAGCGAGCGCGACGATGAGGTCGGCCTCACGGTACGCAAGGGATTGCTGCAGCTGGTGGACGAATTGAAGCATGCCGGCGTGCCGCTGCATGCCGTCGGTCTGCAAAGCCACCTGCAGCCCCGCTACCCGCACGACCCCGGACGCTTCGCCGAATTTCTTCATGCCTTGGCCGAACGTGGCGTCGAGATCTACCTGACTGAATTCGACGTGCGCGACGACACGTTTCCGGATGACATCGCGACGCGCGATGCCATGATCGCCGATACGGCCGAGAAGTACCTGAATAACGTGCTGCGCGTTCCGGCAGTCAAGGTGGTGATCGCGTGGGAACTTGCCGACAACTACTCGTTCTATACCGACGCGGCGAAGAAGAAGGACCCCCTCGCGCAACGGCTGCCTCGGCCGCTGCCGTTCGATTCATCGATGCAGAAGAAGCCGCTCTGGTTCGCGATGGCGCGCGCGTTCGAGAATACAAGGAAATCGTAGGTCGAGATCACTCACGCTCCCGAATGTTGGGGGCGCGGGCGGAGTATTCGCACCAGCGTCGGTGCGTAGAGCAGGGCGAGCGCGCCGAAATAGACGGCGGCGCCGGCCGTGACATGTGCCGCCAGCACGGCAATGGTGCGGGCTTCCGGGAAGATCCGCAGCAACGCCGCCATCGCGATCGTGGCCAAAGCGATGCGCACGAGATGGCCGACCGGAAGCCGCAGGCCAAACCGGGTAAACCCGATCGAGAAGCTGACACTTGCCGCGGCCAGCGCCGCCAGCACGGTGGCGCCGGCTACTCCTGTGAGTCCCCAGCGCGGCAGGAACAGGGCGCTCAGCACTACGGTTGTCGAGGCGTCGATCGCCGCAATTCCCATCATCCAGCGCGTGCGATTCTGCAGGAGAAACACCTGGTCGCCGAAATGGGCGCGCAGGTTGCGGATCGCGCCGGCAAGCGTGGAGAGCGGCAGCACGGCGAGCGTCACCGCCTGGAACGGAACCGCGATCAACAGATGCACGATCTCCGCTCTCAGCATGAAGATGCCGGCGAGGCTCGGCGCCAGGATGGCGACCAGGAGCGCGCTGTTGGCGGCAAGCTGGCGCATGCCGGCCTGGCTGCCCTCCTGTTCCATGCTCTTGACCGCCAGCGGAAACGCGGCGGCTGTCACCAGCATGGCCGCGACCGCCGCGGCGCGCTGGCCGAGGCCGTAACCGACCGCGAACAGCCCGGCCGCGGCCACGCCCGACATCTGGTTGACGATGAAGCGCGACGCGTTGAGGCCGACCCAGCCGAGCGCGCCGCCGACGATCAGTGGAATGCCGTAGCGCAGCGCGTGCGTGACGATCTCCCGGTCGATCGGCCAAAGGCGGTAGCCGCAGCGCAGCGTCGGCATCACGATCAGCGCCGCGGTCAGTTGCGCCGCCGCGTATCCCGCAAGCGGCCACTCCGCCGATTGGCCGAACAATTTGATCAGCACCAGGCCGAGGACAAATCCGACCGACGGCCCGAATACCTGCTGGATCGTGTAGACCCGGATCTGCTGCTGCGCGCGGGCGCGCTCGCCGATATAGAGATTGAGGGATCGGGTAATCACATAGGCGACGGCGGCAAGGAGGAGGTCCGTTCTGGCGCCGGGCGCAATCACCAGAAGCAGAATTCCAATGACGGCCGCGCTCTGCAACGTAACGGATGCGAGCAGGACCGCGTTTTCGGTACGGTAGAAGCGCGGCGCGTCGTTGGCGTCCTGATAGCGTCCGAGGAAACGCAGCGCATATTGCGACCACCAGGCGAGGAAGCCGATCTGCAGCAATTCGTGCGTGGCTGTGATCAGCGTGATGACGCCGAGCGTGTGCTCATCGACGACATGCGTCCACACGATCATCGCCACAAGCTGGAACAGCGGCCCGACGAATTGCGCAGGCAGATAGAGCAGGGTGTGTTTTAAGAGCATCTCAGGCCCCCAGCCAGCGGCAGAGTCGGGCGGAGGCGAACTGCCGGACGGCCAGCAGCGCGGCGGCGCTGAGGAGGATGGCCAAGCCGCCGCAAACGGCGAAGCTGGCGATGCCGCCGAGCTGATGCAGCGTGGTGTGATCGCGCAGCAGCATGACGATGAAGATGTGCCAGAGATAGATGAAATAGCTGCCCGAGCCGAACCATCCAAGCAGCGGCGAGCTTGGCTGGACGGCGAGCAGTGCAACGCAGAACAGCGCTGCATAGAGGAAGAAGGCGGTCGAATCGTAGGTGGCGGCGTCGCCGAGGCCGAGAATGCGCACGGCGGCATAGAACATGTAGGCCGCCAGCGTGGCGCCAGGCAGCGCGCGGCGCATGTTGTGGTCGCTCAGGTCTGCGAACATCGCGGTCAGCGCGCCGAGCGCGGCAAACGAGAACCAGAACGGAATGTCGCGCATGCGGACTTCGTCGAGCAGTGCGTCCGAGGCGCCCAACCTCGACATAGCAGGATCAATATAGCTGCCTGCGAGCAGACCGCAGCCGATCGAGAGGATCAGCAGCGCCGCAATCCGTTTTCTTGCAGGCTGTTCGGTGCCGCTAACCGCGAAGACGAGCCATAGGCCAAACGTGCAGCAGACATAGACGAAGACGTAATAGTAGACGAAGACGTACCCCAGGGTGAACCGCGCCAGCGTCGTGCCGAGGCGATGGTCCATCGCCGGATTATGCAGCGCCATGTAGGCATAGGCGGCGACGAACGCGATCGCGTAGGGAATCAAGGCCGCCTTTAACCGTTTCGCGAGCGGCACGCGGCCGGAGAGCGTCGTCAGATAACCGGAGGTGAACAGGAACACCGGCACGCAGGGCCGCAGCGCCGCGTCGAGCGATTTTGCCCAGATGGCATCGAGCGGCTGCGGCAGCGAATGAATTCCGATCACCATCAGTATCGCGACGCCGCGCATGGCGTCGATGACGCCGTCTCGGCTTCGGGTCGGCGCCTGTGCGACGCTCAGGGATCCCGCGTTTGCCGGTATGCGCTCCACGACCGTCATCATGCACCCTCCTGCCGCGAGATCGCGGGAGACGGTTCGGGCCTGATGGCGCGGCGGTCGTAGGCCTCGGTCAGATATCGCCGCAGCGGCGTTTCAAACGCGCGCAATGAGACGATGCTCGCGAATGCAAGAACGACGATCGCCACCGGCGCAAGTATCAAGCGTTCATGAGGCGACAGCGAAAGCAGCCGCGACCCGAAGGTGATGATGACGGTCGCAACCGGAATATGCAGCATGTAGCAGGAATAGGTCAGCGGCGACCAGCGATCGAAGCGGAGCCGCGACAGCAGCGTCTCGCGTCCCGCGCAATCGGCCTGGATGGCAAGCATCGCGATGGCATAGATCGCCAGCAGGGCAGTCATCGTCGGCAGCAGGGAACCGAGCACAATAAACGCCGCCAGCGATGCGGCCAGCGCGCCAGGAATTGTGGGCCAGCGCGCGATCCGGTCGCGGAACAGATAGCAGGCCATGCCGAGGTTGAAGGCAGGCAGCGCCCTGAAGGCGCCGCCCTGGTTGATCCAGTCGGCCCACGCCGCCATTCCTGCTGCCCACGCCCAAAGGGAGTTGGCGAGCGCGGCGAGAGCCACGAGCGCAATGACCGTCTCCTTGCGGCGTTGCGCGATCAGCGCGACGGCCGGGAAAAGCAGATAGCAGAACATTTCCGCCGACAGCGACCAACTCGGGAAGTTGAACGTCAGGCGCTCGCCGATGAAGGCGTGAAGCAGCAGGAACTGTGCGGGCAGGTCGGAAAGCGGGTAACGGGCGGGGTTGTCGGTCCGGGCGGCGCCGAAATGAAGCGCGCCGGCAAGCGCTATATAGAAGGCAAGCGTGGCGAGGTGCAGTGGATAGATGCGGGCGAGGCGACGCCAGAGGAAGCGGCCGATCGATGCGGCGTCGTTGACGCGGCCGAAATACTGCCGGGCGATGACAAAGCCGGAGACGACAAAGAACAGGTCCACGAACAGGTTGAAATGCCAGGTGCGCGCGACCATGAATTGGCCGACGCCCGCGTCCTTGAAGTAATCGGAATAGTGAAGGATCACCACGGCGCTGGCCGCAATGATGCGCAACCCGTCCTGATGCCTTGTGGCGCTGGTGTCATGCAAGGCTGCGGTACTCCGGACCTGAATTTCCTGGAACGCGAGTGTCAGGCGGCAAGGCTGGCGATCAGGCTGATGACCGTGTCGCGGTCGCCGCGCGCCAGATCGTTCCAGCGCGCCAGATTCCGCACCGCCAGCGCCACGTATCGGGCACGCCAGTCTTCGTTCGACAGGGCAGCCGCGATTCGCGCGGCCGCGCTGGAAGGATCGGCGGGATCGACATGGATGCCGGACTCGCCGAGCACCTCGCGGAAAATGGCGGCGTCGGGGGCGATGATCGGCAGGCCGGCGTATTGCGCCTCCAGCAGCGGCAGTCCCAGCCCTTCGTCATGGGAGGTGCAGATGAACAGGTCGGCGGCGTCAAGCAACTGATTGACCCGTTCAGCGGACTGATATCCGTGCAGCGTGACGCCCGGTTGGCTCTCAAGCGCTTGCCAGTCGTCGCCCCATCCCGGTCTGCCGACGATGTCCAGCGCCGCTTCCGGAAATCCCTGCACGCGCAGCGCACCGAGGATTTTCGCCGCGGCCCTGAAATTCTTGCGCGGCTCCACCGTGCCCAGCGCGATCAGCCGAAGCGGTTGCGGCTGCGCACTGCGTTCGCCGCGTTGTCCGGTGTCGAGGCCGAACACGTTGCGGACCGAAGGCCGATAGAGCGTCACCTCGGCATCTGGCCGGCAATGCGCGGCAAGTTTGCGTCTTGTGTCGCCGGAATTTGCCAGAAAGCGCGGGTAGTGGCGCAACGCGAGCTTGAAGGGCCCGGCCATATAGAGCCGCGCCCGCATATTGAGCTCGGCGCGCCGCGTGATCAGAAAGTCATCGTGGATATAGGGCAGCACCCGCGATGCGAACGGCCGTAGCAGCGGACTGGGCGGAAAGCCGGGGCATAGCAGGATGGAGGACGAAGCGGCGAGCCGCATCGGCAATCCCAGGGTCTGCGTCGTCACCATCTGGCGGAGACCCTGCGCCCTCACCGGAACGACGTCGAGCGGCGCCAGCGCGGCCTCGGAGAACAGCTCGAGCGTGATGCGTTCGAGACCGGTGACGTGACGTCCGAGATGGGTGTTGTCGACATAGATGGTCATGCGAAAGGGAATCCCGAGTTATGCCGGAACGGACCGGTAGCTGATGGGGGTGCGGACTTGCGCGGGCGCGGCGCCGCGCCGCGGCTCGCGCGGCAGCAAGACCGAAATGAGGATCACGAACTGCGCGAGTTGAATGTTCTTCGACGAGAAGCTCACCGAACTGGCGGCGATGATGACGATCAGCAGCACGATCGCCCATGCCGCGGGGTTCGAGCGGCGCAGCAACTCGACGAAGAAACAGACCAGTCCGACCGTCAGCAGGATGGTGTGGACGAGCCCGAACTGGACGACGGAGGCAATCCAGAAGTTTTCGATGCCGTAGTTGAGGCCGAGCTGCGACTGCAGCGCATTCACCCGAACCGGGTTGGGGCCGAGGATCAGTTCATGCCAGTCGAAATGCGAGAGCAGGCTGAAGGTGGCATAGCGCGCCAGCGTGCTGCCCTTGTCGGAAGAGAAGCGCAGCAGCATTTTGTCGAAAATGCCGAGGTCGAGCGCGGCGAATACGATGGCGCCTGCGGCAAACAGCACGCAGATTGCCAGTATTGCCGCGGGAAGCGGCATTCGCCTTCCCCGCATCAGGCGGAACGCCTCAAAGGCCCCGAGCAGCCCGATCATCGCCAGCACGGTGACCAGCGACGTTCTGCCACCAAAGGCCATCAGCGATCCGAGGCTGAATGCGATCAGCGGCAGCCGCAGCAGGATCGGCGGACAAATCGCCGGACGAAGCACCAGCGCCAGAACATAGGCGCCGACAACGCCGGATGCCGTGAGCGGGTGGCCCAGCAGCGCCGCGGAGCGCCATTCCCCCACCACCACGACGTCGCCGAGCGTCAACGGGATCAGCCGATGGCCGGAGAAATACTCATAGTAGCCGATCACGACGTTCAGCAGGATGGTGAAATGAACGGCCCAGGCCAGCGAATGTTTTCGCGACGCTGACAGTTGCCACATCACCATCGCGATCAGGATCGGCAGCAGAAACGTGTCGATGATGACCGTGAACGGGCGTTCGAGCACGAACACCTGGATCAAGAGAAACAGCCAGCAGAGCAGATACGCCAGCAGCAGTTTCGATTCGGAAAACATCCGGTTGATCTCGCCGACCGGGCCGCGGCTGCGCAGCAACAGCAGAGAGAATGCAAGCAAGCTGAAATAGGTTGCGGGGTGCAGTTTTTCGTAAAAATTGCCGCCTGCCGTCAAATAGTGGATTTTCCAGTTGGTCAGAACGGAGGAGGAGAGCGTGAACGTTGCAATCACGGCCAGCAGCAACAGGCCGGCTGCGATCCGTTCGATGAATGCGTCGGCATTCGCCATGCGCCCATGCGCATAGGAAGCCGGCCGCACTGCCGGTGACGCAAGGGGGCGGCGATGCACCTGTGCGATGCCGGCCGGTCCGTGCAACGGTCCACGCACTCTCACCGCGCCGCTCCGGCATGGAGGCTCGCGGCGCCGTATGGCTTGAGATAGGCCGAGCTGCGGTAATAGTCGTAGAACTGCAGGCGGCTGAGATCCACTCGTGTGAGCACCGTCCCCATGATCCGGTCGCTGACCGGGGACAGCAAGTCCATGGCATGGGACAGCACTTCGCCGGGGGTCTGGTCCCATGCCAGCGCCAGGATGATGCGATCTGCGAGTTCGGCGAGCGCGCGGCCATCGACCAAAGGCACCAGCGGCGGCGAGTCGATCACGATCAATTCGTAGCGGTGACGGAAGTGATCGAGAACGTCGACGATCCGGTCGGAGAACATCAACTCCGTGATGTATTCGACTTCCTTGATCCTGGTCGACGGCAGAATCGAAAGCCCGGTGCTGTGATCCACCAGAATGGCCTGTTCAGGCGCGGTCTGGCCGATTGCGACTTCGAGCAGCCCCGCGTCAGCGCGCGGACAGAGTGCGCGGGTCACTTGCGGGTTGCGGAGGTCGCCATCAATCAGGAGCGTTCGGATGCCGAGCATGGCCAGCGACTGCGCCAGGTTGATGGCCAGCGTGGTCTTGCCTTCGCTGTCGAGCGCGGAGGTGACCTGTACGACCTTTACCGGCTGCGATCGCATCGTCCGTTGCAGCGCAAGGCGAACGGCACGGATCGCTTCCGCGAAGAACGTGCCGGGCTCGTCGATTGCGTAGCGCGTCAAGGGTGGCTGTAGCGGCGCCGGCAGCAACTTCGTGCTCTTCGGATCGTAGCGGCCGAGTTCGTTGCGTCCGCGCCGGGCGAGGCGGGCGAGCTCGCGCGCGCCGACTAATGGAACCGCCGCAAGCACGGGCACGCCCGATATGGCTTCGGCCTGTTCGAGCGTCTTGACGCGGCCGTCGAGATAGTCGACGAGGAACGCCAGCACGCTGCCGGCGCCGAGCCCGAGCATCACCGCAAGACCCAGGATCAGCATCGTCTTGGGAGACGACGGCCTGATCGGAATGCTGGCCTTGGTCACGATCCGGGAATCCGGCATCTCAAGGCTCTCTTGCGCCGTCGTTTCCTTGGACCGCGCCAGATAGGATTCATACTGAGTGCGGTTGGCCTCGGCCTCGCGCTGCAGTTCGCGCAAGCGCACCTGCGCTTGCCCTGAGGAAGTGGACACGCCCTGAAGCTTGTCGAGGCTTTGCTGCAGCGACGTCTCGCGGGAACGCGCCACGTCGTAGTCGTGCTTGGTGCTCTCCAGTATCCGCCGGATTTCCTCGTTGATCAGTCTTTGGGTATCGCGCCGCTGCGCCCGCACATTGGCGACGAGGGGGTGACGCGCGCCGTATTTGCTCGACAAATCAGCTTCGTTCTTGGCGATGTCGGCATATTGCGTGCGCAGTTTGGTGATCATTTCCGAGGAAATGGCCGCGTTGATGCCGCCGGGATCGCCGCCGGATTTCGCGATGTCCTGGATCTGCTCGTACTTGGCCCGCGCCTCCGCGGTTTGCGCGCGCGCGGCGATCAGCTTGCCGTTGAGGTCGGTGATCTGCTGGTCGTTGAGCGTGACGCCCTGCGACACCATCAGATTATTGGCGGAACGATAATCCTCGACCGCCTTTTCGGAGGCGACAACCTTCGACTTCAACTCGTCGATCTGGCTGTTGAGCCAGGTGGCGGCAATGCGCGTCGCATCGTATTTGGCGCGTACCTGTTCGTTGAAATACGCATCCGCAATCGCGTTGGCGATGGTCGCGGCCTTCTGCGGCGATTGAGAACTGACGGCGACGTCGACGAGGAAAGTGGTGCCCTGCCGCGTCACTTTCATCCGCTTCTGAAGGATATCGACCGATCGCGACCTGGCGGCGTCCTCCGGGCTGGCTCCGTCGCTCGGCCCGCTGCTGCGGAATAGCCCCTTGATCGGATCGAGCAGGCCGGGCTTCGGTGTGAATTCCTCATCTTCGGTTAGCTTCAGCTTGTCAACGACGCGTGTCAGAATCGCGACCGACTGGATCAGCAGCGTCTGGCTTTCGATCGTTGCATCATCCGTGCCGAAGTTTGACAGCACGGACTGGTTGGTCTCGACGACATTGGCACGGCGCGGATCGACCAGCACGGTCGATGTCGCTGTATAGAGAGTGGTGGCGAACATCAAATAGGTCAGCGCCAGCCCGAGCAGCGCCAAGGCCGGCAGCGCCAGCAGCCGGTAGCGACGGCGCAGGATGCGGCCCATCTCGCGCAGATCGACGGTCGGATACTGCCAGCTTTCCGCGGCGGGGCGGGCAGGAGGTTCGTCGGGGATCACATAGGGCAGGTCAGAATTGCGCTGTAACATTCATTCCTACCAGGTGTTTGTCGAAGGTGAAGACGGGAATGTCGCTGTCGCGCTTGGTGTAGCGGTAGTAGGCGGAAACGGCCGCGAAACGATTGACGAGGTATTTGACGCGGGTGTCTGATGTCAGCACGTTGTCCTTGCGGAGCTGACCGAAGAACTTGTCGTTCTCGTAACCGCCGGCGAGCGAGACGATGATGTTGCGCCGCAGCTCGTAATCGAGGCCGAGCTGCACCGCGTTCGCGAGCACGCCGGTGGCGCTGGTGTCGGTGGTCTGCGTGACAAGCTGTTCGGCGTTGAAGTGCACGTCGAGCAGGCGCGTCGGCCGCCATGTCAGTCGTGCGCGGTAGGAAGGGCCTTCGATGTTGCCGATCGACGGGTCGTCGAAGCGCTGCTGAACATAGCCGGCGCCGAATTCGCCGGTCACCAGATTGCTTAAGCCGACCGTGATGCCGGTCAGCGCGCGATAGCCTTGCGAGTCCAGTGTATGGCCCGGAGTTCCCCTGATGTCGCGCTGATTGCCTTCTACGCCACCGAACCAGCCGAGGGTGGAAGAGATCGCATAGTCGATCCGGCTGTGCAGCGCGTAGACCTGCCCATCGCGGGCGTCCTGGTTGATGACGGTGCCGTCCTGCGCGCGCGTCGATCCGTAGTCGTAGGAATCGGTGCGGAAGCCGACCGATGTCGTCAGCCGGTTGAACTCCTTGCGCAGCGTGACGTCGCCGGACATCAAATTGTATGGCGTCGGCGATATGGCGTTGGCGGGGGAAGTGAGCGTGCCGACGCCTTCGTTCAGATGTGCGATCTGAAAGCTGCCGAGCAGCATCGTGTCGTTCGTGATGTCCAGCCAACCGTTGCCCTTCAGGCTGGCGTTGGTCTGGTTCAGGCTCGAAAACTGGTTATAGGTCGTCGACTGCGCGTCCAGTTTCAGGTCCAGGCCATGCCGTCCCCATAATGAGTGCGCACGCAGCGTCGGCTCGATCACCGCCGCGATGTCGGAACGCGGCGCGGTGTTCGAAGCAAAGATGTTGCTGTCGTAAAAAGTTCCGGCGGTCAGCGACGGGTTGAACATCCAGGAACCGGAGCGAATGCCGACGGGTTCATAGCCAGGCTGTTGTCGCTTCTTCACCGGCATGTCTTCGGGCGGGATCTCTTCGCGATTGTTCGGATCGGTCCGGTCCGGCAGCGATGACGGCTCAAAGATCTTCTGTGCGTTCCAGGGGGAGGCGAATTCTCCGCTGGTCCACGGAATGGCCTGGGCATTCGCCGACGATCCAAGACCGAGCAGGATGACAGCCGCCGGGGCGGGCAACAGGCTGAAGCGGCATCGGCCGGGCACGCGTATGGAGCGGAATCGTTCTCCGCTTCCTTCGGATGCATTCAGCGATGCAACTGTTAACTCGAATCCCATCACCGATCCCTTGCGGGAACACGAAGGCGGCGAACACTTAACGGGCGAAGCCCATCGCTCAGAAAATGATCGTCGACTGCGCATAAGAAAGGCATGCCTCATACTCGGTACACGGGCGCAAGGTCTTTGAATTGTGAGATTGAAGTGATGCGCTCGCTTGCAACGCGCCTTGCCGGAAAAAGTTTTCCTCGCGCCGCAAAAATATTTCGCAATGCAAAACGCTTGTGACGACAACGCAACACACACGTCGTCATCCGCACGCAAGCGGCATGCATCTCATCTGCGGTTCCGCGACGCTAGAAGTAGCGTTCCGGAATCCGAATGTTGTCGCCCGGGAAAACCGGAACAGGAGCATTGAGAGGCAAGATCTCTTCAGCACTGGCGCCTGAGCGGCGCAGAAAGACCTTGTTCTCATTGGCCCGGTACGTGAACCCGCCGGCGCTTGCGACCGCGTCCATCACCGTCAACCCATGACGATACGGGTATTCGCCGCTCTTCTTCACTTCGCCGAGGATGTAATACGGGCGATACTGCGCGATCTCGACGTTCACGCGCGGATCGCGCACGATTCCCTTGGCAAGCGCGGATGCGATCGATTTCTCGAGCTGCCGCGTCGTGGCGCCCGCAGCCTTTATATGGCCCGCGAGTGGAATCGAGACCTGACCGGTGTTGTCGATCTCATATTCGCCGGTGATGTCGCTCTCGCCGTAGACCTTCAGCCTGATTCGATCGTTCGGGCCAAGGATGTAACTTTCCGCAGACGCTGCGGATGGAGGCGTCTGTGCTGAAGCATGAACCGAAAGGCCGGCACTGATGCCGGCGATCGCAAAGACGAAAAGAAGTAAGTGAAGCGTCAGGCCGGCGCTGGGCGACCGTTGCTGCATGGCTGCATCTCCGTGAATGCACGTACAGCCGTCGATCATTGAGAAGAAAAAAAGGCGAAAGAATGTGATGCGCGAGTTCCACTGATCAGGAGCACACGTTCGCACTTCACAAAAAGAGGATCGTCGATCCTTCGATCGCAATGCAGGTCAGGGTTCCTGTTCGCCACGCAGCGGTGTCGATATTGATCCGGTTGGAACGGATGTCGGGATGCGGCACCGGCGTATGGCCGTGCACGACGAATCGTTCGTGGTTCCGCGTGCAGTCGAGAAACTCATCTCGAATCCAGATCAGATCGTTGGGATCCTGATCATCGAGTGGAACGTCCGGACGAATGCCGGCGTGAACGAACAGAAAATCTCCGCAGCTGAACTGGTTACGCAAGCACTGCATGACCAGTTCGTGTTCACGCGGGAACGCATCGAGAAAGCGGCGATGCAGATCGTTCGCCGGCTCGGTTCCGTTGCGCAGCTCGACACCATAGGACGCAAGCGTCTGCATGCCGCCCAGTTGCTGCCAATATTGGAGGATGGCCGGGTCCTGAAGGAATCCTTCCATCACAGCCTCGTGGTTGCCGCGCAGGCACACCGCGCGATTGGCGACGAGTCGAACCGCGAGCAAATCCATCACCGTCCTGGAGTGCGGTCCGCGGTCGATGTAGTCGCCGAGATAGACCTCGACCGTATGCGCGACCGGTCGGCGCCGGATGTCGTCATCGATGCGCGCCGTGATTTCGCTCAGCAGGTCGGCCCGGCCGTGGATGTCACCGACCGCATAGATGCGTGTAGCGGCGGGCGCCGAAGCGTTAACGGAGCGCGAGGGTGCCGCGGACATCTGGTGCATGGTGTGCGATGTCGATCATGGAACCGGGTGGCGGTCAATCCATCACGCCGTACGCCGAGGCGAGGTGTCTAAAAAAAGAGCAGAGCGATCAAGATAACGATCGCCACCCACGCTATCACATTCCCGATGATGATTCGGTTCCTGAGCTTACGGTCAGGCAGCACTCTGTCGTGCGGCACCAGCGCGCGGCTGTGCAGACGTTCGGCCATCATGGGCGCCTCCCCGGAAGCGTTCCGCGAGGTGGACGGCTCGCGAATCGCTGCCGTCTCTGTTTTTTCTTCGAAGCCTGGCGATCATCGCACCAGCTCGTGCGCTTCAGTCTCCGTCTGTCGTCAGGCTGTGGTGGATCGCTAGCTTTCGATGAACGATCTCGTTCAAGACAACGGCGTGACGGCCATTTGTTGCCCTTATAGCGACGCTGCATTGTTCAATTTTATGTCGAGAATCGAACAGACGATTTTGTTCCGCGATTTTCGAATATGCATAGCTGCGTCGAGTCACACGCAGCCCGTTAACCGGGCAAATCGAAACTAAGCGCTTCCGAACAAACCGGAATATCGCGTCGCACAAATCACGGTAAAGATTCCGTTGCGTTGTTCCACGCGACATTTTCGCTTTCGCGCCAAATTTCGCTCAAGATTGTGGAAAGTCTTACCGACCGGCGAGCGTTCGCGCTCGCGGAAGGTGCTGGCGTTCGCTGCTGCGAAGTCGTCACGCGCGGTGCCGAGCGACTCTAATCGCTCGATCACAGTCCGGTTTCAGCAGAGAGGAGAGTCATGACCTCGATCGTGACAGCCAACTTCGATCGGAACAACGTCACGCCGATTCGGAGAGAGCGGACTCAGATTTCGGTCCGTCCTGTCGAGTTTGCCGGCGGCGGTACGCATCGTGCGTATCGAGGCCGCCGGCGGTCGCGCCGTGCCGCGCGGACTGAGCCGTCGTCGTCGATCGCAAAGCGCGTCTTCGATATCGCCGCGGCAGGCGGCGCATTGCTGTTTTTCGCGCCTCTCCTGATTGCGATTGCCGTGGCGATCAAGACGACGTCGCCGGGCCCGGTGCTGTTCTTTCAATACCGCTACGGCTATCGGAACCGCCGCTTCAAGATCTATAAGTTCCGCACCATGCGTAACGATGCCGGTGATGTGCGCGGCGTAAGGCAGACGGTCCAGGGCGATGCGCGCGTGACGCCGGTGGGGCGAATTCTGCGCAAGACCAGCCTCGACGAGATTCCGCAACTGATCAACGTGATCAAGGGCGACATGTCGCTGGTCGGGCCGCGGCCGCACGTTCCGGGAATGCTGGCCGCGGATCTGCCCTACGAAGACCTCGTGCCATATTATTTTCAGCGCCATACGGCGCGGCCCGGCATTACCGGGCTCGCGCAGGTCAGCGGCTGCAGGGGCAGCACGGCCGAGTTCGGGCCTGCGGTCTCGCGGATTGATTACGACCTGCATTACATCGAGCAGTGGTCACTGCGTATGGACGTCATGATCATCATCCGCACCATCCGCAAGGAATTCCTGTCGGGAAGCGGATTCTGACCAACGTCAAGACATCGAAGGACCATGCCATGGCGATGATCGAGCCGCGCGGCCGTATCGTACCCGTTCTCCTGTCAGGTGGCGCCGGCTCGCGGCTGTGGCCGCTGTCGCGCGAGACCTACCCCAAGCAATTGCTTTCGCTGCTTGGCGAGAACACCCTGCTGCAGCAAACGGCGCTGCGGGTCGATGATCGCTCGCTATTTACCGAGCCGATGGTGATCGCCAACGCCGAGCATCGCTTTGCGATCGGCGAACAATTACGCGCGGTCGGCGTCGATCGTCCGACCATCGTGCTCGAACCGTTCGGAAGAAACACCGCGCCTGCGGTCGCGATTGCAGCGCTGCTCGCCAGTGAAAGCGATCCTGACGCCGTGATACTGGCGATGCCGGTGGATCACTGGGTGCGCGATCACGCCGCGTTTCGCGCCGCCATATCGGCGGGCGTCACGGCCGCGCGATACGGCCGATTCGTCCTGTTCGGCGTCCGGCCCTCATCGGCGGCGACCGGCTTCGGCTATATCCGGATGGGCGACGAGTGGGAGGCCGCTTCGTCGATTCGCAGTGTGGCCAGCTTCGTCGAGAAGCCGGATCTGGTGACGGTGGAGCGCCTGCTGGCCTGCGACCAGCATGTCTGGAACAGCGGCATATTTCTGCTGCCGGCCCGCCAGTTCATCGACGAGTTGGCGCAACGGGCGCCGGACGTGCTCGCCGCCTGCCGCAAGGCGTTGACCGGCGCGACCCGCGATCTCGATTTTCTTCGCCTCGAGGAACGGGCCTTCGAGGCCTGCCCGGCCATCTCGATGGACTACGCGATCATGGAAAAGACCGACAATGCCGTGGTCGTGCCCGCGACGTTCGACTGGAGCGATGTCGGAAGCTGGTCGGCCTTGTGGTCGATGGCGGAAAAGGATCCGTCGGGCAATGTGGTGATTGGCGATGCGGTGATGGAAGACACCTCGGGTTGCTATGTCCGCGGCGATGGGCCGCTGGTCGCGGCGCTCGGGGTCGAGGATCTCGTCATCGCGACCTCGCCCGATGTGGTGCTGGTGACCAGCCGCAAGCGCGACCAGGATGTTGGAAAGCTGGTCGAGCGCCTGAAGGCAAACGGCCACCGGTCGGCGACCCAGACTCACAGCGTCCATCGTCCCTGGGGCTACTATCAGTCGATCCATTCAGGCGACCGGTTCCAGGTCAAGCGGATCACCGTCAATCCCGGCGCCAAGCTGTCGCTGCAGAAACATTATCACCGCGCCGAGCATTGGGTCGTGGTGAACGGCACCGCGATCGTCACGCGCGACGACGAGGAAATCCTCTTGCGCGAGAACGAGTCGATCTTCGTGCCCTTGGGATGCATGCATCGTCTGGAAAATCCCGGCAAGGTTCCGCTCAATCTGATCGAAGTCCAGTCGGGCGCCTATCTCGGCGAGGACGATATCGTTCGCGTGCAGGATATCTATGACCGTGTCTGAGGTGCGGCTGGGTGGGAGGCAGCATCCGCATCGAGGACGACGCACGCCGCGGCGAATTCTGTGCGTGCGACACCAAGGGAGGCGGCGATGAACGCAAAGCAACAGGTCAAGGAACTGGTGAAGGACGCGTTTCCCTCGATATGGCTGCAATGGCATTTCATGAAGCGGCCCAAATCGGCGGAGCGGGAACTGTCCTATCTCGAGAAGGTGATACCCGATGACGCGGTGACGGTCGACATCGGCGCCAATTGCGGCCTGTACACGCGGCGGCTGGCGCGCCTCTCCCGGCAGGTTCATGCCTTCGAGCCTTCGCAGCAGATGGCAAGGCTGCTGCGCCGAACCTCGGCGCGGAATGTGAGCATCCACGAGATAGCGCTGTCGGATCATGACGGCGATGCCGAGCTGTTCATCCCGCAGGGCGATGACGGCCTGGTCTATGGGCTTGCCTCGCTGGAGGCGCGAAACGATTCATCGGCCAAGATAGTCTCGGCCCATGTGCCGATCGCGCGGCTCGACGCTGTCATCGACCAGGACGTGGCGTTCGTGAAGATCGACGTCGAAGGCCACGAGTTGAATGTCCTGAACGGCGCCGTCGAACTTCTGGAGCGGTGCCAGCCGGTATTTCTGGTGGAGGCGGAAGACCGCCATCGCGCCGAAGCGACGCGCCTGGTGTTCGAATTCTTCCGGAGCAAGTCCTATCGGGGTTTCTTTCTGAAAGACAATGACGTGATCGCCGTGGAGCAGTTCGATCCCGATAGGCTGCAGGATGCCGGTGCGCTGCGACCGGATGGCGGCCGCAAGGACGGGCAGTTCTACGTCAACAATTTCTTTTTCTTCCCCCGTCATCTCGACGGTGAATCGATACTGAGCAGCTAGCTCGTCGTTTCACCGTCTATCCCCGCCGGCGCGGCCACGGTCGCGCGCGGCTTCTCACGCAGGAACCGTAATGCATATAGCGATGATTGGCGCCGGCTATGTCGGGCTGGTGTCAGGGGCGTGCTTTTCCGATTTCGGGCATCAGGTCGTCTGTATCGACAGCAACGCGGAAAAGGTTGACAGCCTCAACAACGGAGAGATGCCGATTCACGAGCCGGGGCTGGCCGAACTGGTGGCGCGAAATGTTGAACAAGGTCGCCTTTCATTCGCGAGCGATCTGAAGTCGGCCGTCAGCGAAGCGGAAGTGGTGTTCATCGCGGTCGGCACGCCGTCGCGCCGCGGCGACGGCCATGCCGATCTGTCCTATGTCTATGCGGCAGCGCGCGAGATCGCGGCGGTGCTTCCGGAGCGGGCGGTGGTGGTCACCAAGTCGACAGTTCCGGTCGGCACCGGCGACGAGGTCGAGCGTATCATCCGCGAAGAGAATCCCGCCGCCACGGTCGCCGTCGTCTCGAATCCCGAGTTCCTGCGCGAAGGCGCCGCGATCCGCGACTTCAAGCATCCGGACCGGATCGTGATCGGAACGGATGACGCGCGCGCCCGCGGCGTGATGGCCGAGGTCTACCGGCCGCTTCACCTCAACGCTTCGCCGATTCTCTATACCGATCGCCGCACGGCCGAGCTGACGAAATATGCCGCGAATTCCTTTCTCGCCACCAAGATCGCCTTCATCAACGAGATCGCGGACCTTGCAGAAAAGGTCGGTGCCAATGTGCAGGAAGTCGCGCGCGGCATCGGCCTCGACAACCGGATCGGTCAGAAATTCCTGCATGCGGGCCCGGGTTTTGGCGGATCCTGCTTTCCGAAGGATGCGATGGCGCTGATCAAGACCGGCCAGGACAATGAATCGCCGGTGCGAATCGTGGAAACGGTGGTCGCCGTCAACGATCAGCGCAAACGGGCGATGGCGCGCAAGGTCGCCAACGCGTTCGGCGGCAATCTGCGCGGAAAATCGATCGCGGTGCTTGGCGTAACCTTCAAGCCAGATACCGACGACATGCGCGACGCGCCGTCGATTCCGCTGATCACCGCGCTGCAGGACATGGGCGCCGAGGTTCGCGTTTTCGATCCCGTCGGCATGGAACAGGCGAAGAAGGTGTTCGAGAACGTCACCTTTAGCGAAAACGCCTATCGTTGCGCCAAAGGATGTCACGCGCTCGTCATCGTCACGGAATGGGAGCAGTTTCGCGCCCTGGATCTGAAGGAATTGTCCACCATCATGGCCTGCCCGGTCATCGTCGATCTGCGCAACATCTACTCGCCGGAAGAGGTGGAGCGGAACGGCTTTCTGTACTGCGGCGTCGGTCGGCCGAAATCGGTGGCGTACTGATGCGCAGAGGCCGTCATGACATCGGATAGGGTGCGCGCATGATGTCGGACCAGGCAATTCTGGTAACGGGGGCGGCGGGGTTCATCGGATTCCACGTGGCGCAGCGGTTGCTGCAGTCCGGCCACCGCGTCGTCGGGGTCGACAATCTCAACACATACTACGATCCGCGGCTGAAGGCGGCCCGGCTCGATATCCTCCGCAACGACCCGCGCTTTCAGTTCGAAAGGCTTGACGTGGCGGATCGCGTGGCGATACCGGCGCTGTTTGCGCGGTATCGCTTTCCCGTCGTCATCCATCTGGCCGCGCAAGCCGGCGTACGATACTCGCTCAGGGACCCGCACGCCTATGTCGACGCCAATCTGGTCGGCTTCACCAATATTCTGGAGGGATGCCGGCACAATGGCTGCCGTCATCTGCTGTTCGCATCCTCGTCGTCCGTCTACGGGGCCAACAGGAAGCTGCCGTTTTCGGTGCACGACAACGTCGATCACCCGATCAGCCTTTATGCCGCGAGCAAGAAGGCCAACGAGTTGATGGCGCATTCGTACAGCCATCTTTACGGGATACCGTGCACCGGCTTGCGGTTCTTTACGGTGTACGGCCCCTGGTATCGTCCCGATATGGCGCTGTTCGTGTTTGCGGATGCGATCGTCCGCGGCGATCCGGTCAAGCTGTTCAACGGGGGGCGGATGCTTCGCGACTTCACCTATGTCGACGATGTGACGGAAGCCCTGGTCCGCCTGATCGAGCTCCCGCCGCAGGTTGGGCAAGTCGGGTGGAACGGAATTCAGGACCCGGGATCGAGCATTGCCCCTTGGCGCATCTATAATGTCGGCAACAACAAGCCGCAGGAATTGATGCTCGTGCTCGGTCTCCTCGAGCAGGAGCTGGGGCGCAAGGCCAACAAGGAACTGCTGCCGATGCAGCCGGGCGACGTGCCGACGACCTATGCCGATGTTGATGACCTCGTGCGTGACGTAGGCTTCCGCCCGGCAACCCCGATCGAGGACGGAATCCACAGGTTCGCGAGCTGGTATCGCAGCTATTGCGACGCTTAATCGAGTCGTCGCTCTGGCAGGTTGGCGCGAAAATCCCGTGGCGTGGCGCCAAATCTGTCCTTGAACGTGCGCGTGGCGTGGGCGGCATCGGCGAAGCCGCATTGATGCGCAAGCCTTGCGATCGGAACGCTTGCCAGCGAAGCCTGCCGCAGCAGTTCTTTGAACAATTCGACACGCAGGTGAAGGACATGGCGTTCGAACGTGGTCGCGCGGTCGGCGAAGATGCGATGAAAGGTTCGCTCCGAAATGCCGAACTCGGCGGCAAGCGCCGGCGCCGGTCGGATCGTGGCGATGTTTGCCCTCAGGTAAGTGTCGATCAGCCTGAACAGGCCGGGGCGGCTCAGCTCATGGCTTGCGCCGGCGGCAAGGCGCAGTATCGCCGACAGATAAGCGACGATGTCAGGCTCGCTTTGTCTTGCGGGTGCGTCCGGCACGGAGATCGCGTCGCGTACCAGCGCGGCAATCGCGCGCGCAATCGTCCCGGACAAGGGGATAGGTTTCGCGCATAGTCGCGCCGCTTCGGGGACGGATCGCAACAGCGACGAGGCGGGGACTGTGGCGATCAGCAGCTCCACGCGCTGCTCGGGACCGAACAGCCGATCCTCGAACGGACGCCGCGCGTCGTAGAGCACGCCGTATCCCGGTTCGATCGTGCTTTCGTTTCCGGCTTGCACGATCGAGCTTCGGCCGCGCCGTTGGAAATCGAACATGAATTCGTCCGAACCGGCCATGTTCACGAGCCGGGCATCGCGGGTGTAGCATTGTGGACTGCTGTCGAAGCGGACCAGCTTCGCGCCGCCAATTTCGACGAATTCGAAATGACCGCTGACGACTGCAGAGCCGAGCGGCTTGGTTTCGACACTGGCGAATGACCGGCAGATCGCCTCGGTCCAATAGGCTGTTCGCTCGGCCGGGCGGATCGGGTCGGTGGAGACGCTGATCGGCATCGTGCGAACAAGATCCGGTTTGTGGTCCCCCAGCGTCGCCCAGGACCGGTCGCTCTGGCAAGGGCCAAACCGCCGGACGTGGCAGGTTCATTCAAGACGCAGCGGCTCGGGCCGCCGTAGCCTGCGGCCAAATTCTGGAGAATTCGGTCCGATATGGTACGCACAAAGCCATCCGCCGGCACAGATGCCGGCCATCCGCTCGATCCGCTCAGCGAGACCGAAGTCGCGCTGGCGTCCGAAATATTGAGGACGGAAAAGCGGCTCGGCCCGCACGCGCGATTTACGCACGTGCAGCTCGAAGAGCCGGCCAAGTCCGACGTCCTCGGATGGAAGCCGGCAGCCGGGCTCCTGCGACGGGCCGCCGTCACCTTGTTCGACAGCAAGACCGGCGCGACGCATGTCGCGACGGTAGATCTCGATTCCAAGCGCGTGACGGCGTGGCGCGAGTATCCGACCAAGCTCCATCCCTACGGCCAGCCGCCGATCACGATCGAGGAAGTGTTCAAGGTCGGCGACATCGTCAAGGCCGACGCGGACTGGCGGCGTGCGGTGAAGCGGCGGGGCCTGAATGATGAGGACATCGAGCTGGTTCAGGTCGACCCGTTTTCGGCCGGCTATTTCAACCGCGAGGTGGAGAAGGGGCGCAGGCTGGTCAGCGCCGTTTCCTATTGGCGCAAGGATCTCAAGGACAACGGCTACGCGCACCCGATCGAAGGCGTGGTCGCGCTCGTCGACCTGATCGAGAACAGGATCGTCCATCTGGTCGATGAGCCCGACGTGATTCCGATCCCGAAGAAATCGCGCAACTACGACCGGGCATCGATCTCGCAGACGCGCAAGGACGTGAAGCCGCTGGATGTGGTGCAAAAGGACGGCCCGAGCTTTACGGTCGAGGGATGGAAGGTCAATTGGCAGAACTGGTCGTTCCGTGTCGGCTGGACCGCGCGCGAGGGACTGGTGCTGCACCAGATCTCGTTTCGCGATCGTGAGCGCGAACGGCCGATCATCTACCGGGCCAGCGTCACCGACATGATCGTTCCCTATGCCGATCCGACCGCGAATCATTTCTGGAAATGCGCGTTCGACGCCGGGGAGTATGGACTGGGCAAGCTCGCCAACGCACTCGAACTCGGCTGCGACTGCCTCGGCCATATCCATTATTTCGATGTGCCGGTCGCCGACGATTACGGCAAGCCGGCCGTCATGAGGAATGCGATCTGCCTGCACGAGGAGGATTACGGGATCCTCTGGAAGCACTACGAATTCCGCAATGAGACCTTCGAGGTGCGGCGGTCACGGCGGCTCGTCGTCTCGTTCTTCACCACCGTTGGAAATTACGATTACGGGTTCTTCTGGTACTTCTACCAGGACGGCACCATTCAGCTCGAGGTCAAGCTTACCGGCATCATCCAGACGGCGGCGATCGCGCCGGGCAAGCCCTATCCGTGGGGCGGCATGGTCGCTGAGAATCTCGGCGGTCCGACCCACCAGCATTTCTTCAATGCCCGCCTCCACATGATGCTGGATGGTGAGGGCAATAGCGTCACCGAGCACGAGTTCCGGCCACGGCCATGGGGGACGGACAATCCCTACGGCAACGTCTTCGATACCACGTCGCGCCTTCTCGCGCGCGAACGCGACGCGGTCCGCGAGGCCGACGGCCGGACGGGACGCTACTGGAAGATCACCAATCCCAATCATAAGAACAGCGTCGGCGGCCCGACGGCCTACAAGCTCCTGGCGCACAGCGCGCCCGTGATGCTCGCGCAGGAGGGCTGCTACATGACCTCGCGCGGCGGCTTTGCGACCAAGCACATCTGGGTGACGCGCTACGCGCCCGACGAGCGTTATGCGAGCGGCGAATTCCCAAACCAGCATGCCGGCGGCGACGGTCTGCCGAAATATGTTGCGAAAAACCGTTCGATCGAAAACCAGGATATCGTCGTCTGGCACAGTTTCGGGGCCACGCATGTCTGCCGTCCCGAAGATTTTCCGGTGATGCCGGTCGAATATGTCGGCTTCGCGCTGAAGCCGAACGGCTTCTTTGCCGAGAATCCGGCGATGGACCTGCCGCCCGACCGAAACAGCGCGAGCCGGGATAACCGCGGGCCATGCTGCGGCTGACGGTCCACGCGTTCGCTTCTCATCTCACTACGCAAGGAGACTGACCATGAATCGCAGGAAGCTCCTCAAGGCAGCCGGTGCCGCAGTCGCCACTGGCGCCGTCGCCGCACCCGCCATCGCGTAGTCCGCGCCCGCCGTGCGCTGGCGGCTCACGACATGCGAGGCCATCTACGACAATTACATGATCAGACGGATCCGCGCCTGATCGGCGTCTGAGCAGATTCGGGGATTTGAGTTGGACATTCGTACCGGCCGGCCCGTCACGCTTGCCTCGAACGGCATGGTGACGTCGCCGCATTCGCTCGCCTCCGCGGCCGGCCTTGACGTGCTTCGCGCCGGCGGCTCCGCCATCGACGCGGCGATCGCGGCCAGCGCGGTGCTGTCGGTAGTCTATCCGCACATGACCGGTCTCGGCGGCGATGCGTTCTGGCTCGTTCACGACGGCGCGAGCGGCGAGATCCGCTCCCTCAACGGCGGCGGCAAGGCGGCGGAGCGCGCTACGCTGTCGTCCTTTGAAGCGCGCGGGCTGAATGAAATCCCGCTGCGGGGCATCGTGCCGGCGACCTTGACGGTGCCGGGTGGAGTAGCGAGCTGGATCGAGGCGCACGATGCCTATGGAAGGCTTCCGCTGCGGCGCGTGCTGGAAAGCGCTATCCGGTATGCAAGCGACGGCTTTCCTGTCACCGGCCGCCTTGCAAGCTTCATCGAGATGACGCGCGATGATCTGGCGCGGGATCAAGCGGCCGCGGCGCTTTTCTTTGCCGATGGGGCGGCAGCGCGGCCGGGCACCAAGCTTGCCAACGCAAACCTGGCGCGCACGTTGCAATCGATCGCGGATGACGGGTGGTCCGGCTTTTATGAAGGGCCGGTCGCCGCCGAGATGGCGCGCTTCTCCAAGGAAAACGGCGGCCTGTTTCGCCTTGCCGATTTCGGCCGGCAAAGGGCCGTCTGGGCCGCTCCCCTTGTTGGCCGCTACCGCGACGTTACGGTCTTCAACACGCCGCCGCCGACGCAGGGTTTTACCGTGCTCGAAATGCTCAATCTCGTCGAGCCCCACCAACTGCACCGAAAGGATTTCCTCGGGCCCGACCATGTCCATTTGCTGGTACAGGCCAAGCAGATCGCCTACCACGGCCGCGACCAGGTGCTCGCCGATCCCGCCTTTGCCGATGTGCCGGTCGAGCGGCTGATATCGAAAGAATACGCAGCCGAGCGCGGCCGGCTGATCGACGCGAGGTCGGCATTGAAATGGGACATGGTGCCGTCTTTCGGCAGCCTGTCCGGCGATACGGTCTATGTCGCCACCGTCGATCGCGACGGCAACGCAGCGTCGCTGATTCAAAGCCTGTATGGCGCCTTCGGCTCCTGCGTGGTAGCGGGAAACACGGGCGTCATCCTGCAAAATCGCGGCGCGTATTTCTCGCTCGATCGCAACCATCCCAATCGTCTCGAGCCGGGCAAGATCCCGATGCATACACTGATTGCCTCGATGGCCAAACGCGACGGCAAGCTCTGGAGCGTGCTCGGCTGCATGGGGGCGGATGGCCAGCCGCAAATCCATATGCAGCTCTATTCGGCGATGATCGATTTCGGCCTCGATATCCAGGAGGCGATCGAGATGCCGCGGTTTCTTTCCGGCCGCTTCGCCCTCGGCGAAGCGCGCGACACGCTGCATATCGAGAGCCGCTTCCCCGAAGCTACGATCGACGCGCTCGCGCAACGCGGTCACGCGATCAACCGCTGGGACGCCTGGAACGAAATGGCCGGTCACGCGCACGGCATCACCATCGACCGGCGGAACGGCACATTGAGCGGCGGCTCGGATCCGCGCAGCGATGGGGCGGCTATCGGGTATTAGGTCATCGGGTATCAGGTCAATGGATCAACGGCCCGCTCAGTCGGGCACAGCCATCGGACTGAACGACCCGCTATCGCAATGAAGTCGTCAATGGTGGTTCGACAGGACGCCATTCGCCGCAGCGTCTTCTTCGTCATCGGCGACCAACCGTAGTCGGCGATGTGGGCTACCAGAATTGCGGCGATCTGGCGCCTCATGAAGATGGCATCCCGCATAACTCGGTCGCAGCAAAATGCTCCCAGGTTAGGACAACCGGGACGATTAAAATCCGGTCGGCGTCAAGCGAAGCCTATCTGCCGTCCATCCAGGCCGCAATACCCAAACCTCCCGTAACGTGCCAGAATCCTTGGCATTTGGACCGATTGGTCTAGCGGTCGCGGGTTCTGTCGCAGCCCGAACACGCCTCGAATAGGAGCAACGCCATGCCGCTGTGGACGTGCGAACAATGTGGTGCCCAGTTTCCCGAAAGCGCTGCGCCGCCGCAGGCCTGCCCGGTTTGCGAGGACGAGCGGCAATTTGTGAACTGGAAGGGCCAGGCGTGGCTCACGCGCGAGGAATTGGCGAAACGTTACAAGCTCGTCTGGCGTGACGACCTCGACATTCCCGGCATCAGCATGCAGCCGGGTTTTGCGATCGGGCAGCGCGCGCTGCTGGTGCCCGAGGCCGATGGATGCGTGATGTGGGATTGTGTGCCGCTGGCCACCCGCGAAGCCATCGACTACGTCCGCTCGCTCGGCGGCCTGAAGGCGATTGCCGTCTCGCACCCGCATTACTATGGCGCGGTCGCCGATTGGAGTGAGGCGTTCGGTGGCGCGCCGGTCTATCTGCATGGCGACGATCGCGCTCTTGTCACACGGCCGCATTCGGCCATCGTGCCATGGACCGGCGACAGCCACCGGCTCTCCGACGACATTGTTCTGGTGCGAACCGGCGGACATTTCGCCGGCGGCACGATCCTGCACTGGCGCGCGGGCGCGGCGGGCAGGGGTGCATTGCTTACCGGCGATGTCGCGATGGTGGCGATGGACCGCCGCTCGCTCAGCTTCATGTACAGTTTTCCGAACTACATTCCGCTCAATGCGTCAGCCGTGCGGCGGATCTGGGCTGCGGTCGAGCCGCTGGCGTTCGACCGCATCTATGGCGCATGGTGGGGCCGCAACATCGCCGACAATGCAAAGGCGGCGTTCGAGATGTCCGTCCAGCGCTATATCGCGGCGATCTCCGGCTGAGGAATAGGGCAAGCTCGACTGCGCCGCGCGCCAAGCGTGTCGTCGATCATCGCAGACACCGGATGCGAGAGCCTGCTGGCTCCCGCAGCCGCAGCATGACCATGAACTAGCTAGCGGTTGCCGGCGCCGACTGCGGCTACGCCTCGCGTCATGGGCGCCGCCTTTCGCGCCGGCTGCGGCGGAATAGTCCCGCTTTTGGACTCGTTGAGCCAGCCGCTGAGGCGCGACATCAACCCTGATTGTTCGGCAGTCCGCGGCTCCTGCACGAAGGGGTCGGTGTAGCACCTTGCGCCCGCGGCCTTGGCAATCCGCGCCACCGCGTCGGTCATCGCCGGCGCGCCCGCGGTATAAACCACATCGTCCGGCGACAGCTTTGGCAAATGATCGGTCGGCCGGCCGCTCTGAATCGCGTGCGAGATTTGCTGCGGCTCCGACACCATCGGGATCAGCCTGACATTGGGAAACAGCGCCAGGCGGCACAGCGCGGCATGCATGTAGAGCGAGCGGATGCTGCGGGCCTGCACGATGAAGACCATTTCGCGCTGCGGCTGCTCCATGATCGCGGCGACCGCGACCGACCACATCGGGGCGAAGCCGGTACCGCTGGCGACGAGAACGATGCGGCCTGCGTGGCCTTGCCTGAAAAAGGCGCGGCCATACGGTCCCGTCAGCTTGACGCGGTGCCCGGGGCGGATTTCCTGGCCGAGCGCCGAGGATACCAGCCCGTCCGTAACCTTTCGGATGTGAAAGTGCAGCATGTGATCGTGGGGAGCGCCTTCCAGCGGAAAAGTCGGGCTGTAGGACCTCGCCGGAAAGCCCTGAAACTGCAGCTTGCAATATTGGCCGGGAAGATAGTCGAGCGGCTTCGGCAGTTCGATATCGACGCCCACCACGTCGGGCGCGAGCTGGACGGTCTGCGCCACTTCCGCCGACAGCGCCACCGGTTCGGGAGCGGCCTCGATCGCAATCTCGAGATCGGAAACGATCCGGGCCTGGCAGGCATGGATCATGTCGTCGCCGTGGCTGTGGCCGCCGAACACCTGGCCGTCGACCAGGCGCACGCGGCAGGCGCCGCAGATTCCGGCGCGGCAATCGTGCGGAAGATCGACGCCGTTCATCAATGCCCAATCGAGCAGCAGCTCGCCGCGATTCGCCAGAAACGGCTCGTCGTTGATCGTGACTTTGCAAATCTTTGACATTTATTCCACCTCGATACGAATCGGCCGAACGTGCCGTGTATGTCTGATCTGGCTGTGGTCGAAAGCGGCGACCCGCATGAAGACGCCGGTCTTGATCGGCACGTCAAACTGGCTTGTGGTGTCGAGCCGGCGTCGCACCTCGAGCGCCCAGAGGCCGGAGGCCCAGCGGGCTGCGCATCGAACGTCGGCACGGTCGCCGGAAAATTCGCCGCCCACGATGACGCCCGGGATCACGGTTCCGGTCGGGATGCGGGCGTCGACATCGGTCGAATAGGCAACTGAATCCTTCTCGGGCATGAACCAGCGCGCGCCGTCGCTCTCGCCATGATTGGGATCGAGGTCGATATCGCCCATCGCGTCGGTCGTGGCGGCGACGACTTTGGGCAGGCGCAGCGGGGCGATCAGGCGGCTGCGGCGCGGGCCGCCTGACATGTCGGCCTCGATGGTGAAGTTGTCCCGGTAGTTTGCCGTTCCAGGGTCGGCTGCGAAGCCGCCCTTGTAGGGAACGACGTTGGCCGCCTGCATCGGGGTCGGATTCAACGGAGGCCCGAAATGGGCGTCGTCCATCCATCCGGTCGCGCCGCTTGTGGCCTTCCACTGCCAGACGTCGGCGTAGCCGGACGCCGTGTAATGCAGTCCACGGCCGCTCATGGTTGCCGGCGCGCCGGCAACCGGCTGCGGCCCCGGATGAAAGGTTCGGCCGCCGGCCAGCGTGACATCCGATGTGGTCAGCAGCACCGAAAACTTGTCTTCGTTGTATTGATGCTCGTCGCCGAGCTGAAAGCCGGAATGGAGCAGATGCCATCCGTCGGCTTCCTTGACGAGCGGCAGGTGCTTCAGCGAGCGCGTCGAATCCTGCCAGGTGAATAGGAAGTACGCATAGGTGCCGTCATGCACCGCGCGGATCTCGATTCTGGCTTCGCCTTTGCCGTCGAAGTTTCCGCCTTCTCCGGTCAGCAGCGAAAACGGCTTGACGCCACGCCAGGCCCGATCGGACGTGTCGCCGTCGAGGGTCGGTGCGTCGGCGGCGTTGATGCGGCGAATCTGCACACTGTCCACCGCCAGCCGGTCGGTGGCTACGATGAGCGAGGCGCCGGTGATCGCGGCGGCGGCCGCGACCACGAACGCATTGGCCTGCAGGGTCGGGTTTCGCGATCGCGCAGGCCCGGCCGGGGGGCGGGGCGCCGGATCCGGCTCAGCCGTTCGATCGCGGCGCATCTCTGCGCGCGGCTGAAGTGGGTGGGACGAGGCATCGGGCGGCGCGTCCGGGTTTTCAGGTCCTTGCGAACGCGCCGACTGCTCGGCCAGCATGCCCAGCAGTTCGACGGCATCGAGCCGCGGCGGCGGCGCAGGCAGCGGGGCGGGACGAAAAATGCGCAGCAGTTGCGAAGCGCCGCCGCTTTTGAACTGGGTCAAGACATGCAGGACGACAAAGGCGAGGATCACCCAGGTCCCCACCCAGTGCAGCATCGCCACGTCATACCCGGAGTAGAAACCGAAATAGAGCGCGCCGCCGCTGACCAATAGCCCGGCCATCGTGACAAAGAAAATCCAGTACATCAGGGCGATCACGGCGCTCAACCTCGCCTGCCCGCGGCCGACAAACAGCCCGCGCAGGCGAACCTTGTCGAGCTGGACGCGGCGGCCGAGTCCGGAGCGGAGCATGTAGACGATGTAGCCGATCGCCACCGCGACCAGGACGATGGCGGCCTGCATATGGGCGATCCATACGCTGTCACGCGGCAGAACGGCATCGAACCAGTTGATCCAGGTACGGTCGGGTGTTTCAGTCGCGATACGCAAGCCGGTAACGAGCGCAACGGCGAAGGCTGCCACGAACGTCCAGTGTAGAATGATGGTCCCATAGTCCGTCTTACGCTGCCTCACGCATACGCCCCGCTACTTCACTTCCGAGGCAGCAACCGCGCCGATTTCCTCCAAACCGCCGATGTCGCCGCCGTACTAATGATGGTCCCCAGAGCCGTCATTGAGGCCATCGTCTAAAGATTTGCGGCGCAGGCCGGCTAAAACCTGTTCTCTGCGCCCGCTGCGTGCGCCGGATCGGCGAACGCGTTCTTTGCTCGATGTGTCGGCCTCCAGCATCTCCGGGACATGGGGACGGCTGGAGGCCGCGCCGCGCGCCGCTATCCCCACGTGTGATGTAAATGATGTGTCAATTCGGGCATGCCCGATTGGCTGTGATCGACGACGGTCGTGGGGGCTTCCGTCGTAACAATCGTGACCGGCACATCGCCGGTCGCGATGGTGGAAACTGGCGGCGAGGCCTGGGTTTCGCTGGCGCCGACGATGTTGACGGCCTGCTGTCCAGGCGAGTTCGGCGGGCCCTGCGCAGTCATGCTTGCCAGATCGATATCGCCCGTAACGATATCGGTGATATCGCCACTGATGTGCTGTGCCGCACCAGGAGGGACCTCCCCCTTGTGGATATGGCTGAGTTCGAGCTGGATCTGCTGCACGATCTCGTCGGCATCGTCGACGGTCAACCCAACGAACAGATCGGGGTTTGCAGCTATCAACGCTTCCATCTCCGCTATCGCAGCATCGAGGTTCTCGTCGATCTGCGCCGTGTTTTCGGCATCGCCGGCCTCCGCCAGATGGGTGGTCTCCGCCGAATTGGCGTCCGGCGCGGTGGCCTCCGTCTTGTCAGCGGGGGCATCCTCGCGCGCCGGGATTGGTTCGGTTACCCCGTTCTGCGTCCCCGGATTCGCCAGCACGGGATCGGTATTGACGGTGTTGAGAATACTGAGATGGCTGGCGCGGAGCGTTTGTTCTGCGCCGGGCATGCCTCCTCCACTCACCGAGGCGTTGGCTGCCGAGATGGCGGTGGTGATGTCGGACAAGATCGCCTGAACATGGCCGAGCGCGGCGCCGGAAAACTGCCCCGCATTGATCCCGGCCAGCAATCCGCTCTGTGCCGCCGCGAGATCGTTCGTATGGGGCGTCACGCTTCCGGATACCTTGCCGACCTCCTCGGGGCCGTTCTGCCAAACGTCGCCGACCGGCGACCGCGTCGTACCGTTGAAGGTCGTGCCGAGGTCGAGAAGATTCGGAGGGGTTGAGGAGCCGGGCGCATGCCTGGCAGGCGGCGTTTCGTCGGGAGGGGGCACGGCGGACGGCGATTCCGGAGCGGCTTGCGGACTCGCGACCTCATCGATCGGCAAATCGGCGTCGCGAAGATACTCCTTGTCAGCGAAGCCCGCCATCATTCGTCCCCTGCTATTCACTCAGTTTCATGACGTATGGGCGCAATCCTCCGCCAGAAAGCAGGATGTGCGCACGATGAAGGATCACGGAGCTTCGTGGCGTCATTCGGCCGACACAGCGACCAATGAGCGCCGAAGCAAGGTTATAGACGGACGAATCCATGACGCGCGCCGCGCCGAAAAACGGCGAATTAGACGCGTTCGAAAGAGGGATATCGCAGCCCATGTCGGCGTCCATCGCAAATCCGGGACGCTGTCCCTCCCGTGCCGGAATTTTGCTCGGCCGCGCACACCGGATAGGCGACAACGAGGCCTTTGCCACCGTTCTACCCACGAGCGAACTTGAACAATCGGCATTCGTCGCATTCTCGCCGAAAAATGGTCTGCATCGCGCGTCAAGGAGACTTGCAGGGAGACCCGCTCGAGCGGGTCGAAGGGCAGTTCAATGAGTATCGCTCAGGGTCAGGCACAGAGCCGAGCGCGGGCAGCACCGACGCCCCGCGCAATTTCCGGCCTGTTATCGACGCTGGCTGCCGACGATCCCGTCGCGACCGCGATGCGCGCGAGCGCGCGCCGCATGATCGGCGTCGCCGTCTTCAGCGGCGTCATCAACATCCTGATGCTGTCAGGCTCGCTTTATATGTTGCAGGTGTACGATCGGGTGATTCCGAGCCGTAACCTCGCGACCCTGTTCGGCCTGTCCTTGATGGTGCTGATCGCCTACCTGGTGCAGGGATATTTCGATGCGATGCGGTCGCGGATGCTTTGCCGGATCGCAACGCTGTTCGATGGCGCGCTGCAGGGGTCGATCCATTGGGCGCTCGCCACCTTGCCGCTGCGCGGGGTGAAGCCGGTCTTGATGCAGCAGCCGCTGCGCGATCTCGATCAGGTGCGCACCTTCATGTCGGGCCTGGGGCCGACGGCGTTCCTGGACATGCCGTGGATCCCGGTCTTCCTGATCGGGCTGTTTCTGTTTCATCCGCTGATCGGCTTCACGGCGCTGCTTGGCACCGCGGCGATCATTGCCATGACGTTGGTGACCGAGCGGATCTCGCGCGGCGCGACCAAGGCGGCGATGGACCTGAACGCGCAGCGGCAGGTGCTGGCGGATGCGACGCAGCGCAACGCGGAAATCGTGCGCGCCCTCGGCATGACGGATCGCCTGACGGCGCGCTGGTCGCAAGCCAACGAGCGGTACCTGCAGGAAAACATCCGCGCGACCGACGTCTATGCCAATCTCGGCTCGAGCGCGAAAGTGCTGCGCTACGTCCTGCAATCGGGAATGCTGGGCATGGGCGCCTATCTCGTCATCGCCGACAAGGCGTCGGGCGGCATCATGATCGCGTCCTCGATCCTGATGGGGCGCGCGCTCGCGCCTGTCGAATAATCGCGCTTGGCACCTGGAAGCAACTGTCCGCAGCCCGCCAGGGCCTGGCGCGCCTGCGCGACATCTGCAAGGCGACCGCTCAGCCTCCGGCGCCGCCGGTCATGCTGCCGCGTCCCGTCCGCGAATTGTCCGTTCAGAATCTCGCGGTGGCAGCACCGGGCTTCGACATGCCGATCGTGTCGGGTGTCACGTTTTCGCTCAAGGCCGGCTCCGGGCTGGCGCTGTTGGGCGCGAGTGCGTCAGGCAAGACCTCGCTCTCGAAGGCGCTGGTTGGAATCTGGCCGGCGCATCGGGGCGCCGTGCGGCTCGACGGCGCGTCGCTCGATCAATGGCGCAACGAAGATCTCGGCCGGCACATCGGCTATCTCCCGCAGGATGTCGGCCTGTTCGACGGTACCGTGGCGGAGAACATCTGCCGCTTCGACGAGCACGCGAGTTCGGATGCCATCCTGAAGGCCGCGCAGATCGCAGGTGTCCATGACATCATCCTGCGCCTGCCGGAGGGCTATGCGACGCGAATAGGGCAGGGCGGCATGTCGCTGTCGGCCGGCCAGAAGCAGCGGGTAGGGCTGGCGCGGGCGGTGTTCGGCGATCCCTTCCTGCTCGTGCTCGACGAACCCAACGCCAATCTGGATGCCGACGGTGAGAACGCCTTGACGCGCGCTATCGGGATCATGCGCCAGAACAAATCCATCGTCGTCGTCATCTCGCATCGCCCGAGCGCGCTCTCCGCGCTTGATATGACGATGGTACTCTACGAAGGCAAGGCGATCGCGTTCGGCCCGAGCGCAGAAGTGTTCGCTCGCGTCCGCAACGCTGGCGGCAAGGGGCCGCCGGGATCGCCGCAGCCCCCGCCGCAGGCCAAGGCAGAACAGCGCACATCGCTTGCCGAGAGTGTTTCATCATGAAGGGTTTTGACCACGTGCATGCCGATGAGAGAGTTGCGCGCCAGCGGTTCGGCGGAACAGATGACGACATCGCGGCGCCACAAGGCCAGGCGCTGATCCTCGAACTGCAACGATTGCGACAGGCTTTCGAGCAAGACCAGCGGCCGCCGCTTCGCCGCCCGGCGAATGACGAACCAGGTCCGGGCGCGCGGCGTTCGCGCCAGGCCCGGCCGAAGCGGTCGAAGAAAAAGGGCAAGATGGGACGGGTGCTGGATTGGCTCGGCCCCTTCGGATCCCAGTCCGAGGTTCTCGATCCCGAGCCTCCGGCGCCGCGGGGCGGACGCAGCGCGCGCGAGCCGCAGTTCATGGCCCCGCCACCGGCGAGCGGCATGCGCGGCCCGGCGGGCAATGCTCCCTTAAGCAATGCTCCCTCAAGCAATTCCTGGCGGAATGAACGGCAGGCGCGCGGTCCGATCATCGCGCCCGATGATCCGTCGCTCATGAACATGCCGAGGTCGCGGCCGGAGGTTTTGTCGATCGACGACACACGGCTGCCGCCGCGCATCGAGGCTCCCCAATTGGCGCCGCCGAGCCCGGCGGGCCCGGTGCCGCGCGAACGTTCCGTGACGGGGGTCGTCCGCAATGGCCTGACCGCCGGCGTCGCATTCCTTGCCAATCGCGATGGATCGGCGGATGTGGCGGGCGCGCCTGGCGAAAGTATCGTGGTCCGGGCGGCGCGCGCCTTTGAGGGCGAATTGCGCACTGGCTTGCGCGCGCTGATCGTTGTCGGCGGGTTGGCAGGCGGCTGGATGGCGCTGGTGCCGTTGTCGGGCGCCGTCGTGGTGCCGGGCAATCTGGTGGTGCAGTCCAACGTCAAGGCCATCCAGCATCCGACCGGCGGCGTGGTCGCGCAGATCCCGGTCCATAACGGCATGCGGGTCACCGCCGGCGATCTGCTGCTGCGGCTGGACGCGACGCAGGCGCAGGCCAGCCTTCAGGTGGTCAGCAAGCAGCTCGACGATATGCGGGCGAAGATCGCGCGGCTGGTCGCCGAGCGCGACGGTCAGCCCCGGCCGGCGATTCCGCCGGAAATGTCGGCGCGGCTGGACGACCCCAATGTCAAGACGCTGCTTGCTTCGGAGGCGTCGCTGTTCAGGGCGCGGGTGACGGCACGCGAGAGTCAGAAGGAGCTGCTCAAGAGCAAGGTGTCGCAGCTTGGCGAGGAGATCGTGGGCCTGGAGGCGCAGGTCGCATCCAAGGCCAAGCAACTGGAACTGATCACCGGCGAACTCACGGGCGTGCAGGAGCTCTTCGACAAGCGCCTCGTGCCAATCGCGCGGCTCACCGCCTTGCAGCGCGAGAGCGCCAGGATAGAAGGTGAACGTGGCCAGTTGATCTCAACTATCGCCGAGACCAAAACAAAGGTCGACGAGGCGAAGCTTCAGATGGTCAGGCTCGACCAGGATGTGCGGACGGAAGTCGTCAAGGAGCTCGGCGAGGCGCAGGGCAAGGAAGCCGAACTCAGCGAACGAAGCGTCGCAGCGCGCGACGTCCTCGAGCGCATCGAGATGCGCGCGCCGACGTCGGGTGTGATCCATCAGCTGAACGCGCACACCATCGGCGGCGTCATTCGCGCTGGCGACACCGTCATGGAGGTGGTGCCGGATTCCGATGATCTGCAGATCGAGGCGCGGTTGCAGCCGAACGACATCGACCAGGTGCGGAAAGGCCAGCAGGCTTTCGTCCGCTTCTCGGCCTTCAACCAGCGGGTAACGCCGCAGTTGATCGGTCAGGTGTCGTATGTCTCGCCTGACACCACCCGCGACCAGCAGACCGGCATGTCCTATTTCACGGTCCGGATCATGCTGCCGGAAGAAGAGCGCCGGCGGCTGGCCGGGCTGCAGCTCTCTTCGGGCATGCCCGCGGAAGTGTTCATGCAGACCGGCAGCCGGACCATGCTGAGCTACCTGTTCAAGCCGATTCTAGATCAATTCCAACGCGCTTTTATCGAGCGGTAAGGGGGCGGGCACAGGCGTCTGGCGGGGCCCGGCAAAGCTTGCCACCCCGGATGGCATCGTTATATCAGGGCTTTCCTTTGGCCCTGTTCCCTGCGAGCCCCGTATGACCACCACCACTGCCCCCGAATCCCAGCCGTTCCAGGCCGAGGTCGCCGAGCTTCTGAATCTGATGGTGCACTCGGTCTATTCGGAGACCGACATCTTCCTGCGTGAGCTGATTTCAAACGCATCGGATGCCTGCGACAAGCTGCGCTATGAGGCGATATCGGCGCCTGAGCTGATCACGGACGGCGCGCCGCCCAAAATCCGCATCGCGCCGGACAAGAAGGCCAATACGCTTTCCGTCGTCGACAGCGGCATAGGCATGGACCGGCAGGAACTGATCGACAATCTCGGCACCATCGCACGCTCCGGCACAAAATCCTTTCTCTCCCGCCTGACCGAGGCCAAGGACGGCACCAATCTGATCGGCCAGTTCGGCGTCGGCTTCTATGCGGCGTTCATGGTCGCCGAGCGCATCGTCGTCACCAGCCGCCGCGCCGGTTCCGATCAAGTTTTTGTCTGGTCGTCCTCGGGCGGCAGCGGGTTTGAAATCGCGCCGGCCAGCGACGAGGAAGCCGCCCGCGTCACGCGCGGCACCGAGATCGTCCTGCATCTGAAGAAGGATGCAGCGAAATATCTCGAGACGCACGAGATCGAGCGCATCGTCCGCGCCTGGTCCGACAACATCCAGTTCCCGATCGAACTGGTGCCGGAGGAGGGCGAGCCGCGCCAGATCAACTCGGCCAGCGCGCTATGGCAGCGGCCGAAATCGGAGCTCTCGCCGGAGGACTACAAGCAGGCCTATCAACAGATCGCCGGCGCCTTCGACGAGCCGGCGATGACGCTGCATTATCGCGCCGAGGGCCGGCAGTCCTATGCGGTGCTGCTGTTCGCGCCGTCGACCAAGCCGTTCGATCTGTTCGATCAGGCGCGCAAGGGTAAGGTCAAGCTCTATGTCCGCCGCGTCTTCATCGCCGACGACGCCGATGTCTTGCCGGCTTATTTGCGCTTCATCCGCGGCGTGATCGACAGCGAGGATCTGCCGCTCAACATCTCCAGAGAGATGCTGCAGAACAATCCGCAACTCACCCAGATCCGCAAAGCCGTCACCGGCCGCGTGATATCGGAGCTTGAAAGCCTCGGCGAAAAGGAGCCGGAAGCGTTCGTCAAAATCTGGGACGCGTTCGGCCCCGTGATCAAGGAAGGCATCTGGGAGGATTTTGAGCGCCGCGAGAAATTGTTGGGCTTGTCGCGCTTCACCACGACCAAGGGCGAGAAGCGCGCGCTCAAGCAATATGTCGAAGATCTCAAGCCGAACCAGACCGACATCTATTACCTGACCGGCGACAGCATCGAACGGCTGAAGGCGAACCCGAAACTGGAGTCGGCAACCGCCCGCGGCATCGAGGTGCTGCTGCTGACCGATCCGGTCGATGCGTTCTGGACCTCAGGCCAGCTCGATTTCGGCGGCAAGCCGCTGAAGTCGCTGAGCCAGGGCGATATCGATTTCGCCCTGATCCCGCTATTGGATGACAAGGCCGAGGACAAGAAGGAAGATTCCGGCGCAGATGAAGCCACGACGATTGCGCTGATCAAGGACGCGCTCGGCGAGCGCGTCTCCGACGTGCGCGCCTCGCAGCGGCTGACGGCGAGCGCGTCGTGTCTCGTTGCCGGCGGCGACGCGCATGACCGCATGCTCGAACGGCTGCTGGCGATGCAGAACAAGGCGCCCACCACCAGGCCGATCCTGGAGATCAACATGCGCCATCCCCTGGTCGCGGCGATTGCCGGCGACAAGGAGGCGGCCAAAGATCTGTCGTTCCTGCTGTTGGAGCAGGCGCAGATCCTCGACGGCGAGTTGCCGGAAGACCCGGCCGCGTTTGCCAGCCGGCTCAATCAGCTGGTGCTGCGGGGGCTGGCGAAGGGGTAGGACGATCTGTCGCGAACCGGATTTCAAAATCGACCGTATCTGCTGGAAAGCTGGAACCCCGGGGGGTCTCACTGCCATGACGACGCCTGACGGCACCGACATTTTCTACGGCGCGATCCCGGTCTTTCGCGGCTTTGGCAGCCTGATGGACCCGGCGATGTATTCGCCGTTGCCTGATGACTGGACCGTCGGCGTCGCCGACATCGTGGAATCGACCAAGGCGATCGCGAACCAGCGCTACAAGGCGGTCAACATGGCTGGCGCCGCCGTCATCGCGGCCGTCACCAACGCGCTTGACGGGCGCGAATTTCCGTTCGTGTTCGGCGGCGATGGCGCCAGCTTTGCGGTGTCGCCCTCAGACCTCGCGCGCGCCCGCGACGCGCTGGCGGCGACGGCGGCATGGGTCAGCCACGATCTCGATCTGGTGATGCGGGTGGCGCTAGTGCCGGTCAAGGACATCCGCGCGCAGGGCCTCGATATCAAGGTCGCCCGCTTCGGCCCGTCGGCCAATCTGTCCTATGCGATGTTTTCCGGCGGCGGGCTTGGCTGGGCAGATGCGGCGATGAAGCGCGGCGAGTTTGCGGTGCCGGCGGCAGCGCCGGGCACGCAGCCCGATCTGTCCGGGCTTTCTTGCCGGTTCGAGGAAATTCCCTCCGCGCGCGGGCTCATTCTGTCCGTGCTGGTGGTGCCGGCCAGGGGCGCCGATCCGCTCGCCTTCCGCAAGGTGATCGAGGACATCATTAGACGGGTCGAACAGTCGCCGGATGCCGGACGGCCGGTGCCGCCGGGCGGGCCGCCGCTGCGCTGGCCGCCGGCCGGCGTCGAGTATGAAGCGCGCGCCGCACGCGGCGGGCCGCTGTTGAAGCGGCGCACCGTCGTGCTGGCGGTGACGCTGTGGGCCTATGTCGTGATGCGCTTCGGCATCAAGGTCGGCAATTTCGTGCCGAAGAATTATGTGCAGCAGGTGGTGGAGAATTCCGACTTCCGCAAATATGACGACGGCCTGCGGATGATCCTCGATTGCACGGAGGAGCTGGAGCGCGCGCTGGCGGAGCTTCTGGCCAAGGCAGCTTCAGAGCGGATCGTGCGCTACGGCCTGCACCGGCAGGACGCGGCGATGATGACCTGCTTCACGCCCTCGGTGATGCGCAGCGATCATGTCCACTTCATCGACGGCGCCCGCGGCGGCTACGCCTCGGCGGCGACGGCGCTCAAGGCGATGGCGGCTTAAGCGAAGATCTGTAGGGTGGGAAAAGCCACCGGGTCGCGCGAATGCGCGCCCGATGACAGGCTCCGCGTGCCCACCATTCAAAGCAACGGTCTGGAGAGATGGTGGGCACGCTGCGCTTTGCCCACCCTACGGAACGGCGATTGATCGAGCCTACCGCCCCACACGCGTCCAGTTTTCGCTGCCGCAGAGTGCGCCGACGCAGCCTTCGACTTTCAGCGTATCCGCCCCCGTCACCGAGACGCTGCTCGCGTAGGTGCCGCCGTCATCGGCGTTGTAGATCTGGCCCGACCATTTGTTGGGCGATACCGACTGCATGCCGCTGAACAGCGGCAGGCCGATCATCGGACGCTTCTTCAGCGCCGGGTTGGGATTCTTGTCATCAACCTGGGGCTTGCCGGTGGCCGGATCGATCGGCTCTTTGAGGCCGACGATCACGCCGCAGATACCGCCACCGCATTTGCTGATTTTTACCCGCGCGTCGCCAGCCTGGGTCTGCCAGACGCCGGTCGGCTCTCCGGCGCCTTGTGCCAAGACCGACGGTGCGGCCAGCAATGCCGCCGAGATCGCGATGATGAAAGCCGTTCTGCAAGCCATGAATCATTCCTTCGAAAAAGCAGGCCTGCATAGCAACAAATCAGATTTGTGCAACGTCGGATTGCGCGAACACGATCATTTGCTCCAGCGGGTGAGGCGGATCGACAACGCCGTACCGAGGCCGTACACGACCATCGCCGCGCCGATCAATGCGAACAGTGTCCATGCCGGCGCGCCCATCGAGGCCAGCCACCAGCCGCCGCCGCCGACGATCAGCAATCGCGTGGTGCCGGCCATCACGGGGCCGCCGACCTTCGCAGCCCCCTGCGACGAGAAATAGAGGCAGGCGCCCATCCCGAAAAAGGCGAACGCCGGGCCGGCCCAGACCAGATAGGAAGAAGCCGCGGCGGTGACGCCGGGATCGCTGGTGAACAGCGAAACCCAGAGCGACGGCATCGCGGCGACGATCAGTCCGATGGCGCCCACGGCGATGCCGGCAGCTATGCCCGCGGTCCACGCCACCTGCCGCGCGCGCGTCACCAGCCCCGCGCCAACAGCCATGCCGACCATCGGCACCGAGGCGACGCCGAAGGCGAACGCGATCGGCGTCAGCAGAAATTCCAGCCGCGAGCCCATGCCATAGCCGGCCAATGTCGCGGTGCCGTAGCCGGCCAGGATTTTGGTGAAGATCAGCACCGTCAGCACGGTCTGCAGCGGCGACAGGCAGGCCACCGCACCGACCCTGAGAATGTCGAAGAACATGTCGCGCTGGAATTTGAAGCCCTTGAAGTTCAGCGCCAGCCGGCTGCGGCCGCTGACGAGATACCAGATCAGAAAGATCGCCCCGAGCGTGAAGGCGGTGAGCTGACCTGCGGCAACGCCAGCCATGCCGAGCCTGGGCAGGCCGAACAGCCCAAGGCCCAGCGCGCCGCCGACCGCGATCTGCACCAGCGCGGTGCCGATCAGCGTCACCGACGGAATCCGCATGTCGCCGGTACCGCGCACCACCGAGGCCAGTGTGTTAACCAGCCAGATCGCCATCGCGCCGGAGAACAGCACGTGCGAATATTGCATGGCCTGTTCGAGCACGCCGCCGCGCCCGCCGAGCAGCGTGTAGAACGCGCGGCCGAAAATCAGCATCGTAACCGTGAAAAAGATTCCGGCGCAGGCGCCGATCATTGCCGCATGCAGCGCCAGATCAGCGGCGCGGTCGCGATTCCCCGCGCCGATCGCCCGGCTGATCGCAGACGATACGCCGCCGCCCATCGCACCCGCCGACATCATCTGCGTCAGCATCACAAAGGGAAACACCAGCGCGATGCCGGCGAGCGGCTCGGTGCCGAGCCGGCCGATATAGGCAGTTTCGGCGACGGCAACCAGCGTCGTGCCCACCATGGCGATCGCATTGGGCAGCGCCAGGTTCAGCAGCGTCGGCAGGATCGGCGAGGTCAGCAGGCCGTTGGCCGGCGCGGGCGGAACTGCGGTGGTAGGACGCATGTCGAGCGGGGCGTCAATGGTCATGCGTCACGATCATCCAAATCGAATAAATTATGGATGACATATTATCCGGCTAGACCAGCGCAAGCCACCCGCGCCCGGTGCAGGGGTCACCACGGCAGGCCGCATAGGTCGATAATTCCGTCGCGCGGCTTTCGGGTAAAATCGAACACGAACGGCGCCATCGCCTCGAAACGCACGCGGCCCTGCGGCTGCTCGGCATAGACCTCGCCCAGGAAGCGATGCCAGCCGCGCGCTTCATAGAACGCTTCATTGTGCGGCTCGCAGAACAGCATCGCAAACCGCACCGCTTCGTGGTCGCGCATGGTCCTGATGGCGGCGTTCAGCGCCAGCGAGGCATAGCCGCGTCCCCGGCAGTCCGGGCGTGTCGAGACGCCGCCAACGCCGCCGATATGGACCTTGCGCCCGTCCCAGGTCGCGTCGCGGAAGAAGATGCCGACATGGCAGGCGAGACCCGGCTGAGCTGCGTCCTCCGGCGCGTCGATCAGCACGCGCAGATCGGCATGGGCCCATTTGACGTGACCCCACGACAGCTTTTCAACCACATGCGCCGGCCACACCGCCTGCATCAGCGGTTCGGCCCGTGGCCATGATGCGTCCCCGTTCAGAACGTCGATCTCGATGCTCATTTCATTACCTCATCGCGCCAAAAACCGTCGGCACCATATCCGTCATACGCTGGACGCGGAGGGGCGTTACCCAGAACCTTGCGCGTTCTTGCCAAATTGCGATGTTTATGCGCATTGGAACCTTCTATAAGAGTTCCCGTTAGACCAGACCAAGTCTCCCATCAGTTCGGACATCACCCCATGACATTCACGCTGCCCAATCTGCCCTATTCCCACGACGCCCTTGCGCCCCACATGTCCAAGGAAACGCTGGAATACCACCACGACAAGCATCACCAGGCTTACGTGACCAACGGAAACAACGCGATCAAGGGGACCGAATTCGAAGGCAAGTCCCTGGAGGAGATCGTCAAGGGTTCGTTCGGCAAGAATCCGGCCGTGTTCAACAATGCCGGCCAGCACTACAACCACCTGCATTTCTGGAACTGGATGAAGCCGAACGGCGGCGGCAGCAAGCTGCCCGGCCGTCTGGAGAAGAAGATCACCGAAGACCTTGGCGGTCTCGACAAGTTCAAGGCCGATTTCGCCGCCGCCGGCGTCGGTCAGTTCGGCTCCGGCTGGTGCTGGCTGTCGGTCAAGAACGGCAAGCTCGAAATCTCCAAGACCGCGAACGGCGAAAGCCCGCTGGTCCATGGCGCCACGCCGATCCTCGGCTGCGACGTCTGGGAGCACTCCTACTACATCGATTATCGCAACCGCCGTCCCGACTATCTGAAGGCGTTCTGCGATCATCTGATCAACTGGGACTATGTCGACGAGCTGTTCGGCAAGGTGTGAGGCCAATCCGTCGGCGCGATGGGTAAGCAACGTGTCGCTGACAAGCGAAGATGAAACGGCCATGTGTCCGCGCCGTTTCACCCTCCCCTGGAGGGGGAGGGTCGGTTCGCATGCAGCGAAGCTGAATGCGGACCGGGGTGGGGTGATCTCTCAACTCGGGCACTGTTCGAGTGGAGAGACCTTCACCCCACCCCGCCGCTCCTTTCAGTCGCGTCGACCCTCCCCCTCCAGGGGAGGGTGAACACCGGGGCAATAGTGGGTAACGCGGCAAGCTATCTACTCGTCTTTCTCGGTGGGGGGCTTGGCGCGAGTCTCCGCCATCTCATCAATCTCACCTGCGCCCGCGCTTTCGGCACCGGCTTTCCTTGGGGCACCTTCATCATCAACATCACGGGCTCGACCGTGATGGGGCTGATCGCGGGCTATCTCGCCTTCAAGGGCGAGGCGTCGCAGCCGTGGCGGCTGTTTTTGATGACCGGCATCCTCGGTGGCTACACCACGTTTTCAGCGTACTCGCTCGATGCGGCGCTGCTCTACGAGCGCGGCGAACTCACATCCGCGGCGCTTTACGTCGTTGGCTCGGTGGTGCTCTCGATTGCCGGGCTGTTTGCCGGCCTTGCGCTGGTCCGCCAGTTCGCCTGAACGAATGGCCCGGGGCGGGCAGGGCTGCGTGACGCCCTCACATGGGCATGCCTGAGATGCGCATGGCTATCGTTGCGTCGCCACCATGGCGGGACTAAGCAGGATGGATTCGTATCACCCGCCGAACCCATCGTCCTTGTCAGAAGATCAGATAAAAGACCCGGCGCCTGCCGATGACGCCGAGCCGAAGCCCCGGCGCGCCCGCAAGCCGGTCGGCTGGTCGATGATCGTGATCGGCGCGCTGGTCGCGGTTTGCGCAGGCCTGGTCTGGCGGCGCGACGGCATCGACGGCGTGCTCAGGATCCTCACGCATGATCTCTGGCTGTTTGGTGAGATCATGCCGCGCGTGCTGGCCGGCTGCCTGCTCGGCGGCTTCATTGCGGAAATTCTGCCGCACGACAAAGTCTCGCGAGCGCTCGGGCCGAACTCGGGCCTGAAGGGCCTTTTGATCGGAACGGCGTTCGGCGCGATCCTGCCGGGCGGTCCCTTCACCGCCTATCCGGTGGCGGCGGCGCTGCTCACGGTCGGCGCCGATTTCGGCGCCACCATCGCCATGGTCGTGAGCTGGACGCTGATCGGCTACGGCCGCGCGGTCGCCTGGGAGCTGCCGATCCTGGGCACGGAGTTCACGCTGTGGCGGATCGTGATCTCGCTGCCGATCCCGGTGCTGGCCGGCGCGCTCGGCCGCTTCGTCTTCGTGCGGATGTACCCGAAGGGCGAGCCGGAGCCGCCGGCATGACCCTCTCCGCGCTGATCATCGACATCACCTTGTGGGGCTCGGTCGCCATCCTCGGCTTCATGGCCTGGCAGCGCGGCCGCGTCGTGCTGGTGTCGTCGGTGCGCGAAGGCAGTATGGATTTCATCAACATCGTGCCGCGCATTGCGCTCGGCGTGATCGGCTCCGGCTACATCGCCGCCGTGATCCCGCCGGAAGTCATCACCGGCTGGCTCGGCCCTGATAGCGGCTGGTTCGGCGTCTTGACCGCGGTCATCGCCGGCGCAGCCACCCCCGGCGGCCCGGTGGTCGGTTTCTCGATCGGCGCGGTGGCGCTGAAGGTCGGCGGCGGCCCGCCGCAGGTGATCGCCTATGTCGTCGCCTGGGCGCTGTTCGCCTTCCAGCGCATGATCCTCTGGGAAATCCCGTTCATGCCGGCCCGGTTCGTCTGGTTTCGCGCGGCGGTGTCGGTGCCGTTTCCGTTCCTGGCTGCCGCGATCGCGATGGTGATCGGGAAGCTGTGAGATCAGGTGCACACGTCCGAGGTTGAATTTGGAGGTGTCCTCATTCAGTTTAGGTCCATGCAGCTTGAATCGACGCTGACCTGTCCCTCGTGCGGGAACGAAGCAACCGAGACGATGCCGACAAACGCCTGCCAGTTTTTCTACGACTGTCGGCGTTGCGGCACCCGGCTCAAGCCCAAGCCGGGCGATTGCTGCGTTTACTGCTCGTACGGAACCATGCGGTGCCCGCCGGTCCAGGACGGCAAGGGAATGTGTTGCACGTGATTGTGTAACGTTGCTGCCTGCGACTATCTTCCGGTCATGGCGGATCACTGCTGCGCACCACCACCGTTGAATCTCGGCCCGCGCCAGGACGTGAGCGCGTTCCGGCGCGTCTTGTGGGCCGTGCTCGGCATCAATGCTGCGATGTTCATGGTCGAGATCGGCGCGGGCCTGGCTGCGGGCTCTGCCTCACTCCAAGCCGACGCGCTCGACTTTCTGGGCGATGCGGCGAACTACGCGATCAGCCTGTTCGTGGTCGGCATGGCCTTGCGCTATCGGGCCAGCGCTGCGCTTGCCAAGGGCGCCACGATGGGCGTCTTCGGGCTGTGGGTTATCGGCGTCACCGGCTGGCATGCCCTGCACGGCACGCTGCCGCAGGCCATCACCATGGGCAGCGTCGGCTTTGCCGCGCTGGTCGCCAACGCGCTGTCCTTTTACCTGTTGTGGCGGCACCGCACGGGTGACGCCAACATGCGGTCGGCCTGGACTTGCACGCGCAATGACGTGTTGGGCAATCTGGCTGTGCTGCTGGCTGCGCTTGGCGTGTTCGGCACCGGCACCGGCTGGCCCGACATTATCGTCGCCGCGATCATGGCCATGCTTGCGCTGCAAGGCGCAGTGACCGTCGTGCGGCACGCTCTGGCCGAATTGAAGCCGCCCGCCGCAGCGACGGCTTAAGCCGCGGCCTCACCTCGGGCCCGCGAATTGCACAACGCTACCTCCCAGCACATGCGGCCATAGCCCCAACCGAACGAGCTGGGCGCTTGATCTATGTCAAAGGGCGCTCCACCGGCAAAAGCACGGTTTAAGCCGCGGGGATTAGCAATGGAGGAGATCATGAAAATGACTTTGAGAACGGTGGCCGTTGCTGCGTCGACGTTCGCATGCGCGGCGTTGTTTTCGCCTGGCTGGTCCGATCAAGGCGGGATATCGCTGTCGATCAATAAAGCCGAGGCGCAGAAGCGGGTCTATATCACGCGTGGTTACGCCGCGAGGGCTGTCTATGTCGAGCCGGGCTCCTGGTACGCCGTGAGGGCCTACTACTTCGGTGGCCCCTGGAGTGGGCGTGGGTACAGCTACACCGGCTGGTCTGACTACGCAGCGCGCAATGGTATTGGATGCACGCCCGGTACTGCGACCAAGGGCGGCGACAGCATCATGTACGTCTGTCAGTAGGGTTTATTTTATACGTGGGGCCAGGTTGCGAGATGGCGACCTGGCCCAACACCTGTGTTGTTCAGCCGGCAAAGCACTGGTGAACGCGGTTATGTCTGCTGCCAGGGTAACACGCACGATTGATCCGTCTCACCGCCTCGTCTCTCGCTGACAACCACGTTATCGCGACGCAGGCCCGGAACATGTTCCGTATCCTCATCGTTAATAATTTATGAGAGCAGTCACCGCCGCATTTGTTGCTGTGTTCGTTTTGTGGGTTGTTGATGTCAATTTCAACGGTGGCCGTTACACCGGCGCTGCCGTACAGATGATCCGGCTGGCGGCCTCATCGATGGGTATTCGAATTTGAGGCTGCCCCGGCCGGCGGCCGTGTTGAAGCGGCGGGTCCGAGAAGCCGCGGCGTACCGGATGCCCCGCCTTCGCGGGGCATGACGGGCCGGGTGTTTTGGGGAGGGCCGGTCTACGGCCGCGCCACCACGTGGACTCCCTTAATGTTATAATGTAACATTTTCCCATGCCTCACGACCATTCCCACGATCCCGGCCATCACCACGGCCACGCCCATTCCCATGGCCCCGCGACGCCGCATCCGGCGCAGCCGGCCCCCTGGTCGATCCTGCGCATGACCGTGACCGCGCGCCTTGCCGCGGCGCTGGCCGTCAGCGCCGGGCTATGGGTCGTCGTGCTGGTGGCGATGAGGTGAGCATGGCGGCGCAGCTCAAATTCCACAACGTTACGCTCGGCTACGACCGGCACCCGGCCGTGCATCACCTCAAGGGTGAGGTCGCGCAAGGCGCGCTGCTGGCGGTGATCGGACCGAACGGCGCCGGCAAGTCGACGCTGTTTCGCGGGCTCGCCGGCATTTTGAAACCGCTCTCGGGATCGATCGATCTCGGCGGCCTCGACATCCGCGACATCGCCTATCTGCCGCAGACCGTCGACATCGACCGGACTTTCCCGATTTCGGTGTTCGATCTGGTCGGCACCGGTCTGTGGCGCTCGACCGGGTTTTTCGGCGGCATGGGCAAATCAGCGCGGGACAAGATCACCAAGGCGCTCGCCGCCGTCGGCCTCAACGGTTTTGAAAACCGCTCGATCGGCACGCTGTCCGGCGGGCAGATGCAGCGCATGCTGTTCGCGCGCGTGCTGCTGCAGGACGCGCGCCTGATCGTGCTCGACGAGCCGTTCAACGCCATCGACGCGAAAACCTCGGCCGACCTGCTGGCGCTGGTGAAGCGCTGGCACGGCGAGGGCCGCACGGTGCTGGCCGCCCTGCACGACATGGAGCTGGTGCGCGACCATTTCCCGGAAACCTTGCTGCTGGCGCGCGGACCGGTAGCCTGGGGCGCGACCACAGAAGTGCTGACCGCCGAAAACCTGATGGTGGCCTTGCGGATGTGCGAGGCGTTCGACGATACCGCCGCCGCCTGCGCGGACGACATGCCATCGCGGGCCGCCTGATGTTGTACGACGCGCTGATCGCGCCCTTCACCGAATTCGAGTTCATGCGCCGCGCGCTCGCCGCCGTAATCGCGCTGGCGCTGGGCGCAGCACCGATTGGCGTATTTTTGATGCTGCGGCGGATGAGCCTCGTCGGCGACGCCATGGCGCATGCGATCCTGCCGGGGGCTGCGATCGGCTTCCTCGTATCGGGCCTCAATTTGTTCGCGATGACGACCGGCGGGCTGATCGCGGGCTTTACGGTCGCGCTGCTCGCGGGTCTGGTCGCGCGCAATACGGAGCTGAAGGAGGACGCTTCGCTTGCGACCTTCTATCTGGTGTCGCTCGCGCTCGGCGTCACCATCGTTTCCGTCAAGGGCACCAATATCGATCTGCTGCACGTGCTGTTCGGCAACATTCTCGCAATGGACGACCAGACGTTGCTCGTCATCGCCTTCAACGCCACCCTCACGCTGCTGGTGATGGCGGTGATCTTCCGGCCGCTGGTGATCGAATGCGTCGATCCGCTGTTCCTGCGCACGGTCTCTCGCGCCGGCGCGCCCGCGCATCTGGCGTTTCTGGCGCTGGTCGTGATCAACCTCGTCAACGGCTTTCATGCGCTCGGCACGCTGCTCGGCGTCGGGTTGATGATCCTGCCCGCCGGCATCGCGCGCTTCTGGTCGCGCGACATTACCGGTATGATCTGCATCGCGGTCGCCAGCGCCACTGTCTCCGGCTATGCCGGGCTGGTGCTGTCGTTCCAGACCCGGATTCCCTCGGGGCCGGCGATCATACTCGTGGCGGCAGGGCTCTATCTGGCGTCGCTGTTGTTCGGCAATGTCAGCGGACTGGTACGGCAATTGTTTCCCGGCCGTCACCTCGAGGCGTGAAGATGCGGCGACTGTGTTGGCTTATCTGTTTGGGATTGATCGCGGTCAGCGGCCCAGTGCAAGCGCAGGACCGGCTCAACGTCGTCGCCAGCTTCTCGATCCTCGGCGATTTCGTCCGCAATGTTGGCGGCGACCGGGTCAACGTCACCACGCTGGTCGGCCCCAACAGCGATGCACATGTCTATGTGCCGACGCCGGCGGATGCAAAGAGGGTGGCGGATGCGAAGCTCGTCTTCGTCAACGGCCTCGGGTTCGAGGGCTGGATGCAGCGGCTGGTGCAATCATCCGGCAGCAAGGCAACGGTTGTTGTTGCAAGCACCAACATTACGCCGCTCAAGCTCGGCTCCAGTACCGACCCGCATGCATGGCAAACAGTCACCAATGCCAAAACATACGTCTACAATATTCGTAATGCGCTCAGCGCAGCAGCTCCCGCAGATGCAGCGCTTTTCGAGGCCAACGCCGAAGCCTATCGGGTGAAGCTCGAAGCCCTTGAGGGCGAGATAAGCCCGTGGGTCGGCTCAATCCCGCCGGAGCATCGCAAGGTGATCTCGACCCATACTGCCTTTGGCTATTTCGCAAAAGCCTACGGTATCGAGTTCATCGCGCCGCGCGGCGTCTCAACCGAGTCCGAGCCGAGTGCCCGGGATATTGCCGGGATCATCACCCAGATCAAAACCAGGAAAATTCCGGCTGTTTTTCTGGAAAATATCAGCGATCCGCGCCTGATCGAGCGGATCTCCGCGGAGACAGGCGCCAGGGTCGGTGGCACCCTTTACTCGGACAGTTTGACTGACGAAAAGGGCGACGCCCCCACTTACATTGATATGGTAAGGCACAATATAAGGGCCCTGAGGAACGGGATTGGGTATAGTCCTGGCCCAATACGCTGAATATCTCCGGAGCCGTTATGTCTGAACCTTCGTCCCAGAAAATTCCAGTGACCGTGCTGACGGGCTATCTCGGCGCCGGCAAGACCACGCTTTTGAACCGCATCCTGTCGGAAAACCACGGCAAGAAATACGCCGTCATCGTCAACGAATTCGGCGAGATCGGCATCGACAACGACCTCATCATCGGTGCGGACGAGGAAGTGTTCGAGATGAACAATGGCTGCGTCTGCTGCACGGTGCGCGGCGACCTTGTCCGCATCATGGACGGCCTGATGAAGCGCAAGGGCAAGTTCGACGCCATCATCGTCGAGACGACTGGGTTGGCGGACCCGGCCCCGGTGGCGCAGACTTTTTTCGTGGACGAGGACGTGCAGAAGAACGCCCGCCTCGATGCGGTGGTGACGGTGGCTGATGCAAAGTGGCTGAGCGACCGTCTGAAGGATGCGCCGGAAGCCAAGAACCAGATCGCATTCGCCGACGTGATCGTGCTGAACAAGACGGACCTCGTCTCCAAGCCGGAGCTTGCCGAGGTCGAGGCCCGCATCCGCGGCATCAACCCTTACGCAAAGCTGCACCGCACCGAGCGCTGCAAGGTGGCGCTGTCGGATGTGCTGGAACGCGGCGCGTTCGACCTGGATCGCATCCTGGAGATCGAGCCGGAATTCCTCGACGCCGGCAATGGCTATGATCATCACCACGACCACGATCATCATCATGGGCACGACCACCATGACCACAGCCATGGCGGGTTGAAGCATTACCACGACGAGGACATGCAATCGCTGTCGCTGCGGTCGGACAAGCCGCTCGACCCGACCCTGTTCATGCCGTGGCTGCAGAACCTCGTCGCCACCGAGGGCCAGAAGATCCTGCGCTCGAAAGGCATCCTCGCCTTCACCGACGACGATGACCGCTACGTCTTCCAGGGCGTCCACATGATGCTGGAGGGCGATCACCAGCGGAAGTGGAAGGACGGCGAGGCGCGCGAAAGCCGCGTCGTCTTCATCGGCCGCGAATTGCCGGAGCAGATGATCCGCGACGGCTTTGAAAGCTGTATCGTCACGTGATGAAAGAGTTCGATCCGGGCGAAGCGCCCTCCATCGCTTCCATCACCGACCAGGTGCGGGCGTTGCCTGTCGGCATGCCCATCAGCTCGATCTATTTCCTCGGCGATACCGCGGTGTTTGTCGGTGCCGAGGAGCACGCGGCGATGGTGGACCAGGCGGGCGAAGTCTCGAAAGTCGCCATCCATGGCGGTGCCATCCTATGTGCGGCCTCTGACGGCAAGCGCATCGTCACTGGCGGCGATGACGGCAAGGTCGTTGCATTGAACGCAAAAGGCGAGACGTCGGTGCTGGCAACCGACGCAAAACGGCGCTGGATCGATAACGTCGCGCTGCATCCCGATGGCGCGGTGGCCTGGTCGGCCGGCAAGACCGCGTTCGTCCGCAGCGGCAAGGGCGAGGAAAAAAGTTTCGATGCGCCCTCGACCGTCGGCGGGCTTGCTTTCGCGCCCAAGGGATTGCGCGTGGCGGTCGCCCACTACAACGGCGTGACGCTGTGGTTTCCCAACATGGCGGCGAAGCCGGAATTTCTGGAATGGGCCGGCTCGCATCTCGCCGTCACCTTCAGCCCGGACAACAAATTCCTCGTCACCGCGATGCACGAGCCGGCGCTGCACGGCTGGCGGCTTGCCGATAACAGGCACATGCGGATGAGCGGCTATCCCGGCCGCGTCCGCTCGATGTCGTGGAGCACGGGCGGCAAGGGGCTCGCCACCTCGGGCGCCGACACCGTGATCATCTGGCCGTTCGCCAGCAAGGACGGCCCGATGGGCAAGGAGCCTGCGATGTTGGCACCGCTGCAGGCGCGCGTCTCCATGGTCGCCTGTCATCCGAAGCAGGACATCATGGCCGCAGGCTATGGCGACGGTACCGTGCTGATCGTGCGGCTCGAGGACGGCGCGGAAATCCTGGTGCGCCGCAATGGCAGCGAGCCGGTCTCGGCGCTGGCCTGGAACGCCAAGGGCACGCTGCTGGCCTTCGGCACCGAGGATGGCGACGCCGGGATGCTTGAGTTTTAGTCGATCCGTCGTATTCAGCCGCTATGTGGGGCCATGCGGTTTCTAACGACCTTCCAGATTCACGATTTTCTCGACACGCTGGTCAGTTTGACCGCGGCGTTCGTGCTCGGCACCTTGATCGGTGCGGAGCGGCAATATCGGCAGCGCACCGCGGGCCTGCGCACCAATGTGTTGGTCGCCGTTGGCGCAGCGGCCTTCGTCGATCTTGCCATGCACCTGACCGCTGCCGAGGGTGCGGTGCGCGTGATTGCCTACGTCGTGTCGGGGATCGGCTTCCTCGGCGCCGGTGTCATCATGAAGCAGGGCATGGACGTGCGCGGCCTCAACACCGCGGCGACGCTGTGGGCATCGGCCGCGGTCGGATCCTGCGCCGGCGCCGACATGGTCGCCCAGGCGGCGGCGCTGACGGTCTTCGTGATCGCCGGCAATACGTTGCTGCGTCCCCTCGTGAACGCGATCAATCGAATTCCGCTCAACGAGCAGTCGTCGGAAGCAACCTATTATTTCAAGCTCGCGGTCACCCCTGAAGCGCTGCCCGATATGCGCGATCGCCTGGTGGAGAGGCTGGAAGCCGCCAACTATCCGGTGGCCGATGTCAATGTGGTCGAACTCGGCGACGATCTCCTGGAGATCGTGGCACACTGGTCAGCACCCGGGAAGTGAGCACGACGGATTAGTTCCGCCATGCATGAGCCGGCACCGTGCTGATCGTGCGGCTCGAGGACGGCGCGGAAATCCCGGTGCGATGCCGGAATCCTCGAATTTTAGGTGTTTCGAGCGGGCGCTGGTTCCCCGCGGAACCATGCGCCCCGCTGGCCGTTGAAGCTTACGAACAAATTCGTGGGGTTGAACGATGCCTGCCGATGACCGCCAACGCGAATACCGACGGGAAATGTTGCTCGCGTCCCTGCTGATCGCGGCGGGACTGGCCGCCTCAGCGCTTGCACTGACCGCGCTCACCTCGCGCGATGCCCAGAAAATCGCGCAGGCGACGCCGCCTACGCAATCGACGCCGGGCGCGGAAACGAAGCCGCCTGCGCCGCCCGAGCCGGGCACGACCGGCCAAAGGCCGTCAGGCGTGCCGCCGCAACCGGCCCGGCCCGACCCGGATGCGCAGAAGCAGGGCGCTCAGCCCGCGCTGCCGCCGGCGCCGGCGGAGAAGGTTGCGCCGCCGATCCGGGAGAAATGATCCCACTTGCGCGGTCCTGATTGTGCAATCGCAAAATCGTGGGCCGCCGAAATCTGCGGTGCGCTCTGACGCATCATTGTGCAGCCAAGCGCCCCCATCGCCTCGTATCAATTCGTAGGAGGGGGCGCAGGCGCCACCTCCGAACGCCTTGTGTTGATCCCCAACAAGCGGTTAGGCTTGCTGCAATAATGGCCGGCGGGTCGAATAAGCGCCGGCAGCTCAGGGAGTGACGCATGCGTGAGTTAACGCCTGAAACGATCACGGACGCCGTGCTCGATCAGATGGCGACAACGCCGGACCCGCGCCTGAAGACGATCATGGCGTCGGCGGTCAAGCACCTCCATGCCTTCGCCCGCGAGGTCAATCTGACGCCGGCGGAATGGATCAAGGGCATCGAATTCCTGACCGCCGCCGGCAAGATGTGCTCGCCGGAACGGCAGGAATTCATCCTGCTGTCCGACACGCTCGGCCTTTCCGCGCTCGTTAACGGCCTGCACGATGCCACCGCGCTGGAGGAAGCCACCCATACCAGCCTGCTCGGCCCATTTTACCGCGAGGCCACGCCGACGCTCGCCGCCGGCAGCTCGATCGCCAAAAATCCGAAGCCGGGCAGCGAATGCGTGCTTTACGGCCGCGTCACCGATGCCGCCGGCAAGCCGGTCGCCAACGCCACCGTCTCGATCTGGCAAACCGGCGCCGACGGCCTCTATGACATTCAGGCCAGCGCGACGTCGGTCGATTATCGCGGCGTGTTCGCAACCGATTCCGATGGGCTCTATGTGCTGCGCACCGTGAAACCACTCGGATATTCGATCCCGATGGATGGGCCGGTCGGCACCATGGTGAAGGCGCAGGCACGGCATGGCATGCGGCCGGCGCATATTCACTTCCTGGTCGGCGCGCCCGGGTATCGTGAACTCGTCACCGCGCTCTATCTGCGCGACGATCCGCATCTCGCCGACGATGTCGTATTCGGCTCGTCGGGCGATCTCGCCGTCGACGTGGCGGCAAACGATCCGGACTGCCCGATCAAGGGGATGCCGAGCATCCGCTTCGACATGCGGGTTTCGCGCGAAAGCGAGGCCGACAAGACCAGCGGGCGCGTCGGCGCCGATCCGTCGGCGATCATGAAAAAATCCACCAAAAATGAACCCGCGCCGGTGGGAGCCAAATAGCCTCGGTCTGACCTAACATTCGCAGCGACCGGACGGAGATCCGGCGGAGCCGTAATGACTGACAACAACGACAAATGAGGGGGATTCAATGAAGCGCAGGACGTTCCTTGGCGGCGCGATGGCCGTCGCGGTGGTTGGGCAGGGCTCGCGCGCGCTGGCGCAGCAGCCACCGATCAAGATCGGCATGTCGATGCCGCAAACCGGCGGTCTCGCCGGCGGCGGCAAGGCTTCGCTGCTCGGCATCGAAATCTGGCGCGACGATATCAATGCCAAGGGCGGCCTGCTCGGCCGCAAGGTCGAACTGGTCGTCTATGACGACAAGTCGAGCGCATCAGAGACGCCGGCGATCTACGCCAAGCTGGTCGATATCGACAAGGTCGATCTGCTGTTCGCGCCTTATGCGACCGTGCCGACCGCGCCGATCATGCCGTTCGTCAAGCAGCGCGGCCTGCTGCTGATGGGTAATTTCTCGTTCCAGGTGAACAGCAAGGTCGGCCACGACATGTGGTTCAACAATGCGCCCTGGGGCCCGGCCGACAGCTGGGCGGCCTCGTTCCTCGATCTGGCGCAGAAGGCCGGCGGCAAGAGCATGGCGCTGCTCACAGCGGATCAGGAATTCGCACAGAACCTCGCGCTGACCGCACGCGACGTCGCCAAGAAGCGCAACATCCCGGTTGTCTTCGACCAGAGCTATCCGCCGAACACGGTGGAATTCGCTTCCATCATCCGCGCGCTCAAGGCCGCCAAGCCCGACATCGTCTATGTCGCGTCATATCCGCCCGACTCGGCCGGCATCCTGCGCGCCGTGAACGAGATCGGGATCGGCGACGACGTCAAGATTTTCGGCGGCGGCATGGTCGGCCTGCAGTTCGCGGCGGTGATGTCCAATCTCGGTTCGTTGCTCAACGGTGTCGTCAACTACAACACCTGGCTGCCGGAACCGAGCATGTATTTCGACGGCACCAAGGACTTTTTCGAGAAATACACCAAGCGCGCGGTCGAGGCCAAGGTCGATCCGCTCGGCTATTACCTGGCCCCGTTCGGCTATGCGATGGGCCAGATGATCGACGCGGCGGTCGATTCAACCAAGTCGCTCGACCAGAAGGGCATCGCCAAATATCTGCGCGAGAACGAGCACAAGACCATCGTCGGGCCGATCGCGTTTTCTGCCGATGGCGAGCGCAAGGAAACCGCGACGCTGCAGGCGCAGTTCCGCGGCGTGAAGGACAAGGATATCGAACAGTTCCGGTCCTCCGGCAAGCAGGTGATCCTGTTCCCGGATAAACTGAAGACCGGAAATCTCATCAGTCCCTTCGAGGCGGCCCGCAAATAGGCTCGCGGCCTTTTTTCCGGTCCAGAACGGGCCAAGGGGGATCTGAATTGTTTTCGATGGACCTGCTGCTAGGTGCTGTCGTGCTTGGGGCGCTGCTCGGCTGCTTCTATGCAGCCGTCAGCGTCGGGCTGTCCGTCTCGTTCGGACTGCTCGACGTTCCCCATGTCGCGCATCCGGCATTCCTGGTGCTCGCCTCCTACGGCGTGTACCAGCTCAACGAAAGCTACGACATCGATCCGTTGCTGGCGGGGCTCGCCATCACGCCGCTGTTTTTCCTGTTCGGCCTGCTCGCCTACCGCGTTTATTACGAGACCTTCGAGCGGCGCGGCAGCGACGCCGGCGTGCGCGGCATCGCGTTTTTCTTCGGCATCGCCTTCATCATCGAGGTGCTGATCATCCTGCAGTTCGGCGTCGACCAGCGCTCGGTCTCGGCGACCTATATCGGCAAGTCCTGGCGGTTCGGCGAGTTTCGGATACCGATCCGGCAACTCGTCGCGTTCGCGGTCGCTCTGGCGCTGACGGTGCTGCTGGCGGTGTATCTGTCGAAAACCTTCATGGGCCGCGCGATCCGTGCCGTCGCGCAGGACGAGGAGGCGCTGCGGCTGATGGGCGCCAATCCGGTCCGTATCAAGCAATTTGCCTTCGGCATCGCAACCGCCGTGCTCGGGATCGCCGGCGCGCTCCTGATCATCGTGGCGCCGGTCGAGCCGACGCTCGACCGCGCCTATATCGGGCGGACCTTCTGCGTCGTGGTCATGGCCGGGCTCGGCAGCATCAGCGGCACGCTGATCGCCGCCATCATCCTCGGCGTCGCCGAATCGATCGTGCTGACGATGTTCGGCGCTTCCTGGGCGCCGGCGATCTCGTTCGCGATGCTGCTCGGCGTGCTCGCCGTCCGGCCGCAAGGTCTGCTCGGCCGATGACGAAGCACCGCAACACCATCGTATTCTGCGCCGGCGTGGCCGTCTTCCTCGTCGCCGTGCTTTCGATGACCCAGATCGTCCGCAACGAATATCCGTTTTTTGCCGGCTACGTCATCCTGCAGTTCATCGCGCTCGCGGTCGCCTGGAGCATCCTCGGCGGCTATGCCGGCTACGTCAATTTCGGCACCAACGCCTTTTTCGGCGTCGGCGTCTACACGGCGGTCGCCTTGTTCAAGGCGACGGGCGCGCCGCTGGTGGTGCAGATCGGCGCTGCCGCTGTTATCGGCATGCTGCTTGGCTTTGGGGTCGGTCTCCTGACCCTGCGGATGCGGGGAATCTTTTTCTCGATCGCGACCATTGCGCTGGCGATCATCATCGAAACCTTCGTGATGAACTGGCGGTTCGTCGGCGGTGCGGCCGGCATCCAGTTGCAGCGACCGCCGGTGATGGCGCCGTTCGACAGTTATGTGAAGATGCTGTTTTTCGTGCAGGCGCTCTTGGTCGTCATTGCCGTTTCGATCGCGCGCTACATCCAGAACTCCCGGATCGGCCGCGGCCTGCAGGCGCTGAGGGACGACGAACTCGCCGCCGAATGCACGGGTGTGCCGACCCTGAAGCTGAAACTGGTCGCCTGCATGATATCGGGCGCGCTGATTTCCGCGGCCGGGGCGCCCGCCGCGATGTACCTGCAATATGCCGATCCCTCATCGGCGTTCAATCTGAGCTACTCCGTTTCGGCGCTGGCGATGGCGCTGATCGGCGGAACCGCCCACTGGATCGGCCCGGTGCTCGGCGCCATCCTGCTCGGCTCGACGCAGCAGCTTCTCGCCGTGACCATCTCCTCGGAAGTCAACGTGCTCGTGCTCGGCATCATGCTGGTGCTGTTTGTGGTCGGCGCGCCCAAGGGCATCATCGGGCTGCTGCGGCCGCGCTATCGCCTGCGCGCGGGGGGCAAGCCATGACGGTAACCGCCGCGCCGGACGCGCCCCTGCTACAAGTCGGAACCCTTACCAAGACCTTCGGCGGCTTCACCGCGCTCGACAATATCAGTGTCGATATCAGGAAGGGCGAACGGTTCGGCCTGATCGGGCCGAACGGCTCCGGCAAGACCACGCTGATCAACTGCATTTCGGGCGCGCTGCGTCCGCAGACCGGCAGCGTGGTGTTCTGCGGCGAGGACATCACCCAATTGCCGCCGCACTTACGCGCGCGCCGCGGCATCGCCCGCAGCTTCCAGATTCCGCGGCCGTTCAAGAGCATGACGGTGCTCGAAAACCTCATGGTCGGGCTCGATTTTGCTACCGTCGGTTCGAGCCTGCCGGAGGAAGACATAGCCATGTCGATCCTGACGCGGATGGGCCTTGCCGCCAAGGCCGGCGCGCCGACCGATACGCTGAGCCAGGTGGAATTACGCAAGATGGAGCTCGCGCGCGCGATGGCGGTGCGGCCAAAACTTTTGATTTCGGACGAGGCGATGGCGGGGCTGTCCTCTTCCGAGGTCGACGAGGTGCTGGATCTCCTGATCAGCCTCGGCGAGGAGGACATCACCATCATCATGATCGAGCACATCATGCAGGCGGTGATGCGCTTCTCGGAGCGGGTGATGTGCCTCGATGCCGGAAAGATCATCGCGATCGGCGCGCCGGCCGAAGTGATGGCCAACAAGCGGGTGCAGGAGGCCTATCTTGGCACTTAGCCTTGCCATCGAGGGCCTCGATGCCGGCTACGGCGCCGTCAAGGCGCTGCGCGGCGTCACGCTTCATGTCGAGGCCGGCGAGACCGTCGCCTTGCTCGGCACCAACGGCAACGGCAAGAGCACGCTGATGAAGTGCATCATGGGCCTGGTCCGCCCGGACCACGGCCGGCTGTCACTTTCGATCGACGGCGCGGCGCACGATCTGACCAAACTCTCGCCCGAGGCGATCGTCGATCTCGGCGTGGCGCTGGTGCCGGAGGGACGGCGGCTGTTTCCCAAGCTGACGGTGACGGAAAACCTGATGCTGGGCGCTTTCCGCAAATTGGCCCGCGGCGCCATCCGGCAAAATCTAGCGCTGGCATTCGAGACTTTTCCGGCCCTGAAGGAGCGCCGCAGCCAGCTCGCCGGCACCATGTCCGGCGGACAGCAGCAGATGCTCGCGATTGCGCGCGCGCTGATGTCCTCGCCGCGCCTGCTGCTGATCGACGAGCCCTCGGTCGGGCTGTCGCCGCTATTGGTGTCGCAGACGATTACCAAGATCGGCGAGCTCAAGCAGCGCGTCGGACTTACGGTGCTGATGGCGGAGCAGAATTTCAACCAGGCGATCCGGATCGCCGACCGCGGCTACATCATCGTCCATGGCGAGATCGCGGTGGCGGCGCAGTCGGTCGACGAGCTGAAGGCCAATGACATCGTCAAGCGGCTCTATCTCGGCGGCGTCGTCTGACGGAAATGACGGCATCGTGACGTTGTCTGCACCGTTCTGCCGGTTTTACAGCCTCGCCTGTTGCCGTTGGCTGCCCCATAATCTGTCATCGCGTCCGTGCAGATGACAGATGAGGCAAGCGATGAAGATCGATGACGTCAGGCGAACCGCCTATTCGATGCCGCTGACCAACCCGTCGTTCCCGCCAGGGCCGTATCGTTTCTTCAACCGCGAATATTTCATCATCACCTATCGCACCGACCCCGATGCGCTCGCCGCCGTGGTGCCCGAGCCGCTTGAGGCGACGGAGCCCGTCGTCAAATACGAATTCATCCGGATGCCCGACTCAACCGGCTTCGGCGATTACACCGAAACCGGGCAGGTGATCCCGGTCCGCTTCAAGGGCGAGGAGGGCGTCTACGTTCATTCGATGTATCTGGACGACGAGGGACCGATCGCCGGCGGCCGCGAGCTCTGGGGCTTTCCGAAGAAGCTGGCTTCGCCGAAGATCGCCGTCGAGAGCGACGTGCTGGTCGGCACCTTGCACTACGGATCGGTGCTGTGCGCCTCCGCCACCATGGGCTACAAGCACCGCCCGGTCGATCACGACGCGGTGCTAGAGGCGATGAAGGCGCCGAACTTCATGCTCAAGATCATCCCGCATGTCGACGGCAGCCCGCGGATCTGCGAACTGGTGCGCTATTATCTGGAAGATATCACGCTGAAGGAAGCATGGACCGGCCCCACCGCGCTCGGCCTGTTTCCGCACGCTCTCGCTGACGTGGCACGGCTGCCGGTGCGCGAAGTGGTCTCCGCGCTGCATTTCAAGGCGGACCTGACGCTGGGGCTGGGCACGGTGGCGTTCGACTATATGACGAAGTGAGCACGGGCATTTGCCCGCGCTTACTGCGCGCCCCTCAGCGTGCAGGCGGTCGAGCAGGTCGTGGTCACGCCGCGCTCGCAGGCGATGCACACCGCGACGCACTGTTTCTTGTCCTTGGGATTGTACTGGCTGTAAAGCTTGCGGACGCAGTTGTCGATCGAGCCCGTGACGTCGTTGCTGCTCTCAGCCGTGCACGCAGCCAGGGCCGCGGCCGCCAGGACGATGGCAAGAATGACGCGCATGTTGTCGCTCCAACCGGGAGCCCTCGCTCATAAAGCTGCGGCGACGGCCCTGGGCCCTCGCAGAAAATTACCCTTTCAGGATGGCGCGATTGAATTAATCGAGTGTTACGCGGTCTCGAGGTTCCCTTGCGTAGTTCTACGCCCGGATTCGAGCCCGCAGCTGTGCACTGCAGCGAGAACCTCCGGGACCGCGTGCCCCCTCTGGCTATGCCGTGCCGGCGCGGTTACCGCACCAGCACGTTGCGGAATTGCCAGGGATCCGACGTGTCGATGTCTTCCGGGAACAGGCCCGGCCGGTCCGACAGCGGCGTCCAGTCGGTGTAAAAACCCTTCACCGGGCCGAGATACGGCATCTGGATTTCGAGGCAGCGGCGGAAATCCATCTCGTCGGCCTCGACGATCCCGGCTTCGGGATTCTCCAGCGCCCACACCATGCCGGCCAGCACCGCTGACGACACCTGCATGCCGGTGGCGTTCTGGTAGGGGCAGATGCGCCGGGTTTCCTCGATCGAGAGCTGCGAGCCGTACCAATAGGCGTTCTTGCCGTGGCCGTAGACCAGCACGCCGAGCTCGTCGATGCCGTCCTCGATCTCGTTCTCGTCCAGAATGTGCCACGAGGGCTGCATCTTGCCGGTCGCGCCGAAAATCTCGTGCAGCGACAGCACGGCGTCGTTGGCCGGGTGATAAGCGTAGTGGCAGGTCGGGCGGTAGACCACCTTCGACCCGTCGCGCACGGTGAAATAGTCCGCGATCGAGATCGACTCGTTATGGGTGACGAGGAAGCCATATTGCGCGCCCGGCGTCGGACACCAGGACCGCACGCGCGTGTTGGCGCCGGGCTGCAGCAGATAGATGGCTGCCCCACAGCCCTCGGTGTGCGCCCGGCCGTTCTCCGGCATCCATGTCTCGTGCGTGCCCCAGCCGAGTTCGGCCGGCTGCATGCCCTCGGAAACAAAGCCTTCAACCGACCAGGTGTTGACGAACACGTTGATCGGCTTCGGCTTCTTCGAGCGCTGGGTGTCGCGCTCGGCGATATGAATGCCCTTGACGCCGAGCTTGTGCGCGAGCTGGCCCCAGCCTTCGCGGCTCTTCGGCTCGTTGACCTCAACGCCCGTGTCGCGAGCGATGTCGAGCAGCGCCTGCTTGACGAACCACGACACCATGCCGGGATTGGCGCCGCAGGTGGAAACCGCCGTGGTTCCGCCAGGGCTCTTGTGCTTGGCCGCCAAGAGCGTCTCGCGCAGCGCGTAGTTGGAGCGCTTCTCGGGGCCGATGTTCTTGTCGAAATAGAAGCCGAGCCACGGCTCCACGACGGTGTCGATGTAGAGCGCGCCGATCTCGCGGCACAGCGTCATGATGTCGACCGACGAAGTATCGACCGAAAGGTTGACGCAAAAGCCCTGGCCGCCGCCTGCGGTGAGCAGCGGCACCAGCACCTCGCGGTAGTTCTCGCGGGTGATGCCCTCTTTGATGAAGCGCACGCCGTGCTGCCTGGCGAGCTCGCCATCCTCATGCGGGTCGATGATCACAAAGCGCGACTTGTCATAATCGAAGTGGCGTTCGATCAGGGGCAGCGTGCCTTTGCCGATCGAGCCGAAGCCGATCATGACAATGGGGCCGGAAATTTTCGCATGGATTTGCGCGGACGGGCTCATAAGTGGGTCTCCGGAAAAATACGATCTGTCGTGAAGGTGGGATCAGGCGGTGCGGCGCTTCGCGGTGACTTCAATCTCGACCTTCATCTCGGGTCTTGCGAGGCCAACGACGATCAGCAACGTCGCCGCGGGGCGAATGTCGCCAAGGACTTCACCACAGACGGCGAAGTGGGCATCCACGTCCTTGGCGTCAGTGACGTAGTAGGTCGCGCGGACGATATCGGCCATCGCGAAGCCGCCCTCTTTCAGGGCGGCCTCGATGGTCCTGAAGCAGTTCCGTGACTGGCTCGTGACATCCGCCGGCATCGTCATGGTGGCGTAATCGTAGCCGGTGGTGCCGGCGACGAAGGCGAAGTCGCCGTCGATGACGGCGCGACTGTAGCCGACGGTCTTCTCAAGGGGCGAGCCGGTGGAGATCAGGCGACGGGGCATCGGAACCTCGATCATGGGAAGGACTGGGGATGATCCGGGCGGGTTTGGCGCGGTTTAAGGGCTTTTCGCCCGTGCGCGCAACCCCTCGCGGGCCTAGCGGGATGGCCTGACAACGTCGGAGGCCGGGGGCGCGGAGCCGCCCCAACGGCGCACCAGGAAGTCCCGCACGATCAGGACCGAGATCACGATCAGGAGCACCGTGGTGATGACGCTGCGGAAGCGTGGGCGGGCGCCGGCGCTCGGCTTGGGAAGAGGGTTCTCCGGCATGGCATCAAGCCACGCGCGGCACGAGCAGCGACTTCCTGGCGCGGCCTGCCTTGGGGCCTGCCTTGGGTTTAGGCAGCGGCGCGCCAGTCGCGGCGATCATGCCCCAGGCGCTATCGAGCGCGCCCTCACACAGCTCCAGGCCGAGCAGCCGGTCGCGCTCGAATGCGCCCGGCAGCCGCAGCTCGCCGGTCTTGGCGGCCGAGAAGCCGAAGCGGGCGTAATAGGGCTCATCGCCCAGCAAAATTACCGCGCGATGGCCACGCGCCTTCGCCGCCGCGAGCGCGTGGTCCATCAGCGCAGCCCCGACGCCGAGCTGACGGGAGGATGCCTCCACCGCCAGCGGGCCGAGCATGAGCGCCGGGATGCCCCCGGCGCTGACGTGCCACAACCGCACAGACCCGACCACCCGGCCCTGGCGCACGGCCGACAAGGCAAGGCCTTCGGCGGGCGCGCGTCCGTCGCGCAGGCGCTGGCAGGTGCGCGTATGGCGGTTGTCGCCAAAGCAGGCATCCAGCAGCGCTTCACGCGCGGCGACGTCCGAGGCCTGCTCCGCACGGATCGCGAATGGAGCGGCATCGGAGATGAGGGCAGCAGTGGTCTTCCGCAAAGCAGTCATGACACGTCAGTCCCCGCTCGCAACGGCTGTACGCCGCGCCAAGCGTTGTCAGAAAATCGGCAAATGACGGGGAGGGAGCCGGCGCACCGGCTCCCGTTCTTCGAGCCTCAAACGAGGCTGTTCAGATGTGGTAGGTCCGCAGCGGCGGGATGCCGTTAAACGCCACCGACGAGTAGGTCGACGTGTACGCCCCGGTGCCTTCGATCAGCAGCTTGTCGCCGATCTCGAGCGTCACCGGAAGCGGATACGGCAGCTTCTCGTACAGCACGTCGGCGCTATCGCAGGTGGGACCCGCGAGCACGCACGGCGTCATGTCCGCGCCGTCATGCGGCGTGCGGATGGCGTAGCGGATCGACTCGTCCATCGTCTCGGCGAGACCGCCGAACTTGCCGATGTCGAGATACACCCAGCGCACCTCGTCCTCGTCGCTCTTCTTCGAGATCAGAACGACTTCGGTCTCGATCACGCCGGCGTTGCCGACCATGCCGCGGCCCGGCTCGATGATGGTTTCCGGGATCTGGTTGCCGAAGTGCTTGCGCAGCGCACGGAAGATCGACCGGCCGTATTGCACGACCGGAGGAACGTCCTTGAGGTACCTGGTCGGGAAGCCGCCGCCCATGTTGACCATGGACAGGCTGATCCCGCGCTCCGCGCAGTCCCGGAACACCGTCGAGGCCATCGCCAGCGCGCGGTCCCACGCCTTCACCTTGCGCTGCTGCGAGCCGACATGGAACGAGATGCCGCACGGCTCCAGGCCCAGGCGCTTGGCGAGGTCGAGCACCTCGACCGCCATCTCCGGATCGCAGCCGAACTTGCGCGACAGCGGCCACTCGGCGCCTGCGCAGTCATAGAGAATGCGGCAGAACACCTTGGCGCCGGGGGCGGCACGAGCGACCTTTTCGACCTCTGCAGCGCAGTCGACCGCGAACAGGCGAATGCCGAGCGCGAAGGCGCGCGCGATGTCGCGCTCCTTCTTGATCGTGTTGCCATAGGAGATGCGGTCAGCCGTCGCACCGGCAGCCAGCGCCATTTCGATCTCGGCGACGGTGGCGGTGTCGAAGCACGAGCCCATCGAGGCCAACAGCGACAGCACTTCCGGCGCCGGGTTTGCCTTCACCGCGTAGAACACGCGGCTGTCCGGCAAGGCCTTCGCGAAGGTCTGGTAATTGTCGCGCACGACTTCGAGGTCGACCACGAGGCACGGCTCGGTGTCCTGGCCCTCGCTGCGGCGGTTGCGCAGGAATTCCTGAATACGTTCGGTCATAGCACCCTCCAAACGGCCCAGCGACGGGACCCGTTCAAATGTGATCTCGGACGTGAGTTTGCTGGCGTTGCCGCACGATGGAGACGCGACAAGGCCTTGAACTCAGACCGAATTGTGCTGCCGTGGATTGGTCGGGAATTTTCCCGCCCGCACACCTGGCAATGAAGGACAAGCCTTTTCAGTAGCCCGCGCCGGCGTTGGAATGCCGGTAGAGACCAAAAAAGCCCGATCCGTCGTTGCTTTAAGTCGCGTCCCCCGTTGAGAGCGGGGTGCGCCGGTTCGCCTCCGGCTGCCAGTCACGGTTGCAAAGGATGGCGAGACCTTCGACGGCATCTCTTGAGAGAGATGCTGGCCGCTTATGGAGCGACCCTCGGTTCTTCCACCCCTTGGCGGCTGTCCGGCCTCTTGTCCGGATACCTACCGACTGACACACGACCACAGGCACGTGCGAAATTGGGCAAGGCTGGAAATAAGACTTTTGATTCTGCTTCGCAACAATTTTTTTAGGCTGGGGACAAATTTCCCCGACGTGTGCTTACAAATTGGTTCTCGGCGCGCGCGGCCGATCAACAAACATGAACGTACGTTAAGATTTCTGGAAAGATGCGCGAGCGCTTCAGCGCCTGTGCCGCAGCACTTTCTTGAACGCGCGTCAGGCGCGCTTGAAGAACGGCTCGATGCGTTGCGCGGCGCGGATGAACGCCACCATGATCAGCACGCCGATCCCGAACAGCACCGCCTGGAGGATATGCGCGGCGGTGTCGTCGAGGCCGAACAGGATCGCGAGCGCCCAGCCGCCGGCAAACGCCGCGCCGAACACTTCGGCACCGATCAGGATCGCCGCCGAGATGACGGTGATGACGCTCGGCCAGACGATCGCGCGGGAGGAGGTGGAAGCGGGCTGTGAGCTCATGGAAAAGGTCCTGTTCAAGGGGCGCAATCTCTCCGAAAAGGGCCGATCTATCAAGCGCAAAAGGCCCAAAAATGCCGCATCGCGTGATATAGATTGCCGCATGTTCCAGAGCGTTTTTCGGGCGAAGTGGTGACCGGTTCGCGCTAAAGAAAACGCGTCAAACCAAAGTTGGAGCCCGGCCCTGATCAATCAGGGCCGAGAGGGCTCCAGAGGAAAAGACGGGATTTGTGATGTCAGAAACCCTGCAGACGGCAGCCGCTCCGGAAGCCGGAGCAAATCCGCTGCTCCAGCCGTGGCAGACGCCGTTCGAGACGCCGCCTTTCGCCGAGATCGAGCCGGAGCACTTCCTGCCCGCCTTCGAGCGGGCCTTTGCCGACCATGCCGCCGAGATCGCGGCGATCACCCATGATCCCACCCTGCCGGACTTCGCCAACACCATCACGGCGCTGGAGCGCTCCGGCAAGCTGCTCTCCAAGGTCGCGGCCGTGTTCTACGACCTGGTCTCGGCGCACTCCAATCCGGCGATCCTGGAGATCGACAAGGAAGTCTCCTTGCGGATGGCGCGGCACTGGAACCCGATCATGATGAACGCGGTGCTGTTCGGCCGCATTGCGATGCTGCACGAGAAGCGCGCCCAGCTCGGCCTGACGGCTGAACAGATGCGGCTGCTGGAGCGCACCTACACCAATTTCTACCGCGCCGGCGCCGGCCTCGACGAGGCCGCCAAGAAGCGGCGGGCCGAGATCAACGAGCGGCTGGCCCAGCTCGGCACCTCGTTCAGCCACCATCTGCTCGGCGACGAGCAGGACTGGTTCATGGAGCTCGGCGAGGACGACCGCGCCGGTCTCCCCGAAGCCTTCGTCGTCGCGGCGAAGGCGACCGCCGAAGAGCGGGGCATGGCAGGCAAGGCGATCGTGACGCTGTCGCGCTCCTCGGTGGAGCCGTTCCTGAAGAGCTCGTCGCGCCGCGACCTGCGCGAGAAGGTTTTCAAGGCCTTCACCGCGCGCGGCGACAATGGCAACGCCAACGACAACAACGCCACCATCGTGGAGATCCTCGCGCTCCGCGAGGAGGCGGCCAGGATCATGGGCTTTGCGACCTACGCCGCCTACCGGCTGGAGGATTCCATGGCCAAGACGCCGGAAGCGGTGCGCGGCCTGCTGGAGCGGGTCTGGAAGCCGGCCCGGGCGCGGGCGCTTGCCGACCGCGACGCCCTGCAGGAACTGATCACAGAGGAGGGCGGCAATTTCAGTCTCGCTCCCTGGGACTGGCGCTACTACGCCGAGAAGCTTCGCCAGCGCCGCGCCGATTTCGACGATGCGGCTATAAAACCCTATCTGGTCCTCGACCACATGATCGAGGCCGCCTTCGACTGCGCCACCCGCCTGTTCGGGATCACCTTCGCCGAGCGCAAGGACGTTCCGGTCTGGCATCCGGACGTCCGGGTCTGGGAGGTCAAGGACGCCGCCGGCCAGCACAAGGCGCTGTTCTACGGCGATTACTTTGCGAGGTCCTCAAAACGCTCCGGCGCCTGGATGACCTCGCTGCGCGACCAGCAGAAGCTCGACGGCGAGATCGCCCCGCTGATCATCAATGTCTGCAACTTCGCCCGGGGCGCCAATGGCGAGCCGTCGCTGCTGTCGCCGGACGATGCGCGGACGCTATTCCACGAATTCGGCCATGGCCTGCACGGCATGCTGTCCAACGTGACCTATCCCTCGCTGTCCGGCACGTCCGTGTTCACCGATTTCGTCGAATTGCCCTCGCAGCTCTACGAGCACTGGCAGGAGCAGCCGCAGGTGTTGCGGCAGTTCGCAAAGCACTACCAGACCGGCGAGCAGCTGCCGGACGACCTGCTGGCCCGCTTCCTCGCCGCCCGCAAGTTCAACCAGGGCTTTGCCACCGTGGAGTTCGTCTCCTCGGCGCTGATCGACCTCGAATTCCACACCCAGCCGGCCGAGGCCAGCCGCGACGTCGGCGCGTTCGAGAAGGCGGAGCTGGAAAAAATCGGCATGCCCGCGGAAATCGCGCTGCGGCACCGGCCCACGCAATTCGGCCATATCTTCTCCGGCGATCACTATGCGTCCGGCTATTACAGCTATATGTGGTCGGAAGTGATGGACGCCGACGCCTTCGGCGCCTTCGAGGAGGCTGGCGACATCTTCGATCCCGCCACCGCCAAACGCCTGCATGACGACATCTATTCGTCGGGCGGTTCGCGCGACCCGGAGGATGCCTATGTCGCGTTCCGCGGTCGCGAGCCGGAGGCGGACGCGCTGTTGCGGCGGCGAGGCCTGCTCGAAGCAACACCGGCGGCCTGAGGTGACATCAACGATGCACAGGTTACTCGGTTTGCTCCTCCTCGCTGCTGGCATCGCGCTTGGCACGGCCACCGCCGAGGCGCATCCGCACGTCTGGATCACTGCGAAGAGCGAAGTGGTCTATGCGCCCGATGGCTCGATCACAGGCGTCCGCCACGCCTGGACCTTTGACGAAATGTTCACGACCTACGCGCTGCAGGGGATGGCGACCAAGACCAAGGGCGTCTACACCCGCGAAGAGCTGGCGCCGCTGGCGCAGACCAATGTCGAATCGCTGAAGGAGTTCAACTTCTTCACCTTCGCCAAGGCCGACGGCAAGAAGGAGAAGTTTGTCGAGCCGGTGGATTACTTCCTCGAATACAAGGACAGCGAGCTGACGCTGCATTTCATGCTGCCGGTCAAGACGCCGTTCAAGGCGAAGCAGACGGCGCTTGAAGTCTTCGACCCGTCCTACTTCATCGACTTCAAGTTCGACGACAAGGACCCGATCAAGCTCAACGGTGCGCCCGCCGCCTGCAAGATGCAATTCCAGCGGCCGAATGACGGCACCGCCAATGCCCAGCGCCTCAACGAAAACAATTTCATGAACGGCGACAATTCCAACTATGGCGCGATGTTCGCCAACAAGATCATGGTTGATTGCCCGTGAGGCGGGCGCCGGCACGCCTTGCGCAAGGCATAGCGATCACACTTGCCGCGCTTGCGGCCGTCATGGTGTTCGACGCCGCCGTGCACGCCTTGATGGCGCAAAATCCGTTCGGCGGCCCGCGGCCGCCAGCCGAGCCGCAGGTCGGCGGCATCATCGGATGGATCCTCGCCAAGCAAGCCGAATTCTATCGCGAGATGTCGGCGACCATCCGCGCCGCGAAGTCGGATGGCAGCGCGGTCTGGACGCTGCTTGGGATTTCCTTTGCCTATGGCATCTTTCACGCCGCCGGCCCCGGCCACGGCAAGGCGGTGATTTCGTCCTATCTCGTCGCCAACGAGGAAACCGCGCGGCGCGGCATCGTGCTGTCGTTCGCCTCGGCGCTGCTGCAGGCGCTGGTGGCGGTGGCGCTGGTTGCGGTGCTCGCCTGGCTGCTTAGTTCTACCGCCAAGACGATGTGCTCCGCGGAGAAGGCGATCGAGATCGCAAGCTACGCCTTGATCGCGGCGTTCGGCGCCCGGCTGGTCTGGACCAAGGGCGGCGGTTTTATGCGGGCGTTGCAGGCAAAGCCACAGCCTGCGATGGCGGCTGCGCATCATCATGATCACAGCCACGATCATGGCCATTATCACCATGATCACCACCACGGCCCTGACCACGCTCACAGCCACGACCACTCTCAAGGTCATGGTCACGTTCACGACGAGCATTGCGGCCATTCGCACGGGCCGACGCCGGATCAACTCGCCGGCCCCGGCGGCTGGCGGCGCGGCCTGGGCGCGATCTTCGCCGTCGGCATGCGGCCCTGTTCGGGCGCGATCTTGGTGCTGGTCTTTTCGCTCGCGCAGGGTCTGTTTCTGGCCGGCATCGCCGCGACCTTTGTGATGGGGCTCGGCACCGCCATCACGGTCGCAACCATCGCCGTGATCGCCGTATCCGCAAAGGGCCTCGCCCGGCGGCTCAGCGCCGGACGCGAAGGCGGCGGTGCGCTCATCATGCGCGGCATCGAGTTCGGTGCGGCCGGCCTCGTGCTGCTGTTCGGCCTCGGCCTGTTGTTCGGCTACCTCGCCGCCGAACGTGCGACGTGTTTGTGACTGTGTGGCCGTAGCCCGGATGGAGCGAAGCGTAATCCGGGGGCCGTAGAGCCCGCGGGCGCACCAGTCCCGGATTGCGCTGCGCTCCATCCGGGCTACAAGCGGCCGACTTTATCATACAGGTTCGGTAAGCTATGCATGCAGCCGAACGTGCATAGCCGGGAATCCCATGTCACGCGAGCAATTCTGGTTCTTTCACCCGTTCCGGGTGCGCTATTCCGAGATCGACGGTCAGGGCGTCGTCTTCAACGCGCACTACCTGACCTATTTCGACACCACCATCACCGAGTATTTTCGGGCGCTCGGCTACGATCAATATGCCGACGCCAAGCAGACCGGCGAGGATTTCCACGTCGTCAAATCGGTCATTGAATACAGGGCGCCGGTCCGGTTCGACTGGGAATTGGACGTCGGTGCGCGCGTGGCGCGGATCGGCAATTCAAGCCTCACCTTCGAACTCGCCATCTTCCTGAAGGGCGGCATGGAAGCGCTCGTGACCGGTGAGATCGTCTGGGTCAACACCAACCAGCAAACGCATCGTCCGGTCCCGATATCGAAGGCAATCCGGGACCTGATCGCGGCGCGCGAACATCATCTTGGAGCATGATGCTGCGGTTGATTTGCCGGCAGCGTCATTCGAATCGCGCCGTTGCAGTCTTGCCATCCGGCAAGGTGAGTTGAACCGCCCCTTTGAACTTGGCCGGCAGGGCCGTGGCCGCTGTTCCGCTCAGGTTGTTCTTTTCCGAAGGCGCGAGCGTGATGCGTTCGGCCTTTCCTCCCAGATTGAAAATGGCGACGCCCTTGAAGCCCTTCGGATCAACCGGCTTGTCGTTCTCACCGATCAGGAAGACTTCAATCGCCGTGTCTTTCGCGACGAGTTCCACGTGGTAAGGACCGGCATCGGCGAGACGCCCGCCATGTGAAGCTTTCGGCTCGTGTGCATTGGCGGGCAGGGCGGCCAGCAGGGCAACACCGAGAGTGAGATATCTGAACTTCATGCGTAGTCTCCTTTGGGAAGATAGGAACGATCAATAAGAATGCGAAGCAGCATGATCTGCGAGTTGCTCCTCCGATTGGCGTTGCATCAGTCGCATGAGCGGCTTCCTGCCGAACGTGAGGAACAGCACGGGCGTGATCAGGGCATCGAGCAATGTCGCGCTGACAAGTCCGCCGAAGATCGTCACGGCGACCGGGTGCAATATCTCCTTGCCCGGATCGTCAGCCGCGATCAGCAGCGGCAGCAGCGCCAGCCCCGCGGACAGCGCGGTCATCAGGACGGGTGTCATGCGCTCGAGGCTTCCGCGGATGACAAGCGCCGGCCCGAACTCCATCTGCTCGCGCAGGGCGAGATTGATGTAGTGGCTTATCTTGAGAATGCCGTTGCGTGTCGCGATTCCCGCCAGCGTGATAAAGCCAACCATGCTGGCGACGGACAGCGGCTGGTCGGCCAGCGCCAGTGCCGCGACCGAGCCGATCAGCGCCAGCGGCACCCCGCCCATGATGATCAAGGCGAGCACGGCAGAGCGGTAGCGGCTGTAGAGAATTGCGAAGATCAGCGCGAGAGAAATAACCGAAAGGATACCGATCCTGAGGCTGGCTTCCTCCTGCGCCTGGAATGTGCCTTCAAGGCTCGCAGTGACGCCCTGCGGCAGGCTCGCTGCATCCAGTTCCGCGCGAATGCGCCGCACGATCTCCGCCATGTCGGTCTTGCCATCCGAATTCGCGAGTACGACGATGCGCCTGCGGCCGTTCTCTCTCAGGATCTGATTTGGCCCATCGGTCTCCTTCACATCCGCGATCTGACGCGCCGGTATCCACCCCGATGGGGTCTTGATCAAGAGGTCGCCGAGCTTCTCGGTGGTGCGAAGCCGGTCGGGTAGCCTCATGACGACGTCGTAGCGCTTGTAGCCGTCGACCACGCGCGAGATGACGCGCCCGCTCGACAGGCGCGACAACTGATCGGTCACGGCGCCCGGCTGCACGCCGTACAAAGCGGCCCGCGTATAATCGACGCGGATCTCGAGTTGCGGAATCCGAACCTGCTTTTCGACCTGCAGGTCCTGGATGCCTTCGATTTTCGAGAGTCGCAGACGGAGTTCTTCCGCGCTGTTTCGCAGCGTGTCGAGGTCGTCGCCGAACAGTTTCAGGGCGAGCTCGGCACGGACACCCGAGAGCAGATGATCGAGCCGGTGCGATATCGGCTGCCCGACATTGACCGAGAGCGGCAGCACCGAAAGCCGGGAGCGTATATCCGCGACGATCTCGGGCTTTGGCCGCTGCGAGCGCTTGAGATCGACTTCGAGGTCGGACGAATGGACGCCTTCCGCGTGCTCGTCCAGTTCCGCGCGGCCTGTCCACCGCCCGACGCTGATCACCTCCGGCACATCGAGCAGAAGACGCTCGGCGATCGAGCCCACTCGAGTCGATTCAGAGAGTGAAACGCCGGGGTTGAACGCAATATTGATCGTGAACGTACCTTCGTTGAAGGCCGGAAGGAACGCGCGCTTCAAGCCAAAGACGCCCGCACCGGCGCCCAGCACCGCCACGGCCGTTACGCCGAGCAGCAATCCCCTGTGAGCGAAAGCAAACCCGAGTGCCGCATGGTTCGCGGATTTGAGCTTGCGGACGAGCCAGCTCTCCCGTTGCGCGAGGCGTTTCATCCCGGGCAGCAGGTAATACGCCATCACGGGGGTGAGGGTGATCGAAACGAACAGGCTCGCGAGGATCGAGATGATGTAGGCGTGGCCGAGCGGTGCGAACAGCCGTCCCTCGATGCCCGAAAGCGCAAACAGCGGCACGAACACGAGGACGATGATCATCGTGGCGTAGACTATGCCCGATCGCACTTCGTTGGAGGCCGAAACCACCACGTCGAAGACCGACCGGGGATTGCCTTGCTCCCTGTTCTCGCGCAGCCGGCGGAAGATGTTCTCGACATCGACAACGGCGTCATCGACCAGCTCGCCGATGGCGATCGCAATGCCGCCGAGGGTCATCGTGTTGATGGATAGGCCAAGCAGCTTGAAGATGATGGCCGTGGTCAGGATCGAGACCGGGATCGCCGTGAGCGAAATTGCTGTGGTGCGCCAGTTGAGGAGAAACGCGAACAGGATGACGGCCACGACGAGCGCGGCTTCGAGCAACACCCGTTCGAGGTTCTGGATCGAGTTTTCAATGAAGCTCGCCTGCCTGAATATGATCTCGCGAGCGCTTATGCCGGACGGCAGGCTGAGCTCCAGTTCCGCGAGCGCCTGCGTGATGTGCTCGGTCAATTGAACCGTGTCGACGTTGGGCTGCTTCGTGACCGAAACTACCACCGCGGGCTTGCTCATATAACCCGCATCGCCGCGCTTAACCTTGGGCGCAAAGTCAACGTTCGCCACCTGCCGCAGCAGGATGGGGCGTCCTTCGATGGTGGTAACGACGATGTTGCGCAGGTCTTCCAGGCTCGTGGTGCGTCCGATATTTCGGATGAGAAACTCGCGGGCATTCTGGTCGGTGAACCCGCCGCCGGTGTTGGTGCCGAACTGCCTGAGCGCTTGCTCCATTTGCTCATAGCTCACGCCGAGTGCGCGCAACGCGGAAGGCAGCGGCGCAATCCGGTACTGACGGACCTCGCCGCCAATCGGGATGACCTGCGCGACACCGGGTATCGCGAGCAGCCGGGGCCTGATCGTGAAGTCGGCGATCTCGCGCACCTCCATCGGCGATGCCGTCTTCGACGTCACCGCGATCAGGAGAATCTGACCCATGATCGAACTGATCGGGCCGATCTGCGGGGTGACGTTCAAGGGCAGCTGGCTCTGCACTTGCGCGAGGCGTTCCGCGACCAGCTGGCGGTTACGGAAGATGTCAGTTCCCCACTCGAACTCCACGTAAACGATCGAAAGCCCGATGCCCGAAACCGACCGTACCCGGCTGACGCCCGGCACGCCGTTCATCTGGGCCTCGATCGGGAAGCTGACGAGCTGTTCGACCTCCGGCGGGGCGTAACCTTCTGATTCCGTCAAAATGACGACGGTCGGACGGTTGAGGTCCGGGAACACGTCGACGGGCAACTGCCGAGCGGTATAGGCACCCAGAAGGACGAGGATGCCCGCCATCGCAAGAACAAAGAGGCGATTGCGGAGCGAGGCGCTGACGAGGAATGTGAACATGCGCGTGCCTCCTCAGCGGACGTGATCGAGAAGGTCCGCGCCTTGCGACACGATCCGCTTGCCGGGCGTGAAGCCGGACACGATCAGCACACGATCGCCGTCGAGCGGCTCCGTGCGTACGCTCCTTGCCATGAACCGCTCGGGGGCTGTGTGCTCGTACACGAAATCCTGGCCGTTTGAGCCGCGAACGACGCTGCTGCGCGGCACCGCAAGGCCTTCCTTGGTATCGTCGGTCGTGACCAGCACGGTCAGGAACTGGCCGGCCCTAAGGCCTGCCGTGTCGCCCGTCACGGCAAAATGCACCGGCACCGATTGGCTGCGATCGGCGAAGCCGGTGCCCTGATAGACAAGGTCGTAATTCCTGCCCGTATAGGTCGACGCTCGCGCGCTGCGGGACGGTTCGAGGCTCTCGAAACTCAGCGCCTCGACCCACAGCCGCGAGGGATCGATGATGTTGAAGACGATGGAGCTCGGCTGAACGATCTGGCCAGCCACGGCGCTGCCTTCGGCGATCACGCCTGCAACCGGCGCGATCAGCGCTTCGGGATCGCGGCGCGATTTTTCGATCGATGCGCGCCGTTCGCGCAGCCCTTCCAGCTCGAGCCGCGTGTCCTCGAGTTGGGTCCGCGATATGGCGCCCGACGGCGCGAGCTGCTCATAGCGGGCGAACCTGCGTTCGACGATCGAGATCTGCTGATCGAGTTCGCCCTGGCGCTGCCGCATGTCGGAAACATCGATCGCCGCAATAGGTGGCGTGACATAGCCCAAGATGTCGCCTTGCTTCACCCGTGTGCCCAATCGGGGAAAGCCGCCCGACGGCGCGGAAAGGCGTCCGCCGACGGCGGATTGCACATACCCGCTGGCGTTGGGATCGGGGATGATCCTCCCCGGCAATTCAGTGATCTTCTTGTGCTCCGCGTTTTCCGCGACCAGCGTCCGCACCGCAAATATCCGCTGCACCGTCTTGGGCACAAAAACCGCGCCATCCGGAAGGCGCTGGGCGCGCTCGCCCGAGACGGTGTTGATCGCGACTTGCGCCTTTTCTTCCTCATGGCCGTGGCCTTCATGCGCTTCCGGTTCGCGCGCACCCAAGAACATGGAAAAGATCGCAACAAGAGCTGCCGCCTTGCGCCCACCGCGCAGGGCAATGGCAGCGAGCAGCGCCCCGATGAGAGCGCCGCCCAGGACGAGAAGAACCGAAACCTTGCTGATATACCCGCCGGCAGCCGCTTCCTGTTGTGCTACGCTTTGCGCGGCGTCTGGCGCCGTCTGAATCGTCAGCGGCAGAATGTCGGTGGTGTCTCCCGCCGTAACCGTGAAAATCAGGTCCGTACGTCCGCTCTTTGCGAGCCACGGCGCTGCCACCCGGTATGTGCCGTCGGCACCCGCCGCGGCTTTTACGGGACCGCCAGGGGATTCGACTTCAATCGTTGCGCCGGTTACCGGCTCATTCGTGGCGAACCGGTCGAGATAGATCTCGAGATTTTCGCCGCGGGCAATCGCAACGATCTCGAACGCGTCGGAATCGGCCTCGCCGCGTGGCAGCGCGCCTGCCGAGACGGGCGGCTGTTCCCCATGGTCATGGCCCTCGTGGGCGGAAGCGGGGGCAATCGCAGCGCATAGAACTGCGGTCACCGCGAGAGCACGCAGGGCACGCCCGAAATGGGAAAGCATACTGGTCGTCCTTCAATCTGAATTGCCGTCGCTTGCGGGCAGCCCGCGGCATGCCTCGCAAACACACTGTTCGGTTGGATTCAGACGAAGTGTTTGGGAGGCCGCCTGAGCGACTCAGGCTCGCGGTCCGGCCATACCTGTGACGGCACAAACGCAACACGCGTTATCGACCGGGGAAACGGGACGAACCCCACGGCGCTCGGCAACCCGGCCGCGCAGCAGGCGGCACATGCGGACAAGCAGCAGTCGCCGGTACAATTCCGGTCTGAAGCCGGCGGCATCTTGTCCTGCTTCCATTGAGCCTGCTGCAACGATGCAGACCTGGCCGACCGTCCGTATTCATGAAGAACGGCTTGAGATGCGACCTGGCTCTGGCCGCCATGAACGGATGCCTGGTGCTGATGGCCGATATGGGCCTGGGCAACGGACGGCGCGAATGAAAGCGCGATCAGGACGATCGCCGCTCCCAGAATTCGCATGATCAGTTGCTTTGGCATGATGGCTCTATTGTAGCACAGGTATTCCCTAGTTACCGCCGGGGAACCGGGAATTCAAGGTCCCCGAGAGAGCCCGGCCCAGGCCATCATATGACGACCTTACGCCGGCAGATAAGCTCTGATCGCCGGCAGAAAGAAAATCGCGATGTTGATCGCGAACCCGATGCTCCAGAGAATCGAGCGCAGCGTCGGGCGATTGCCGAGATAGGTGAAGACATAGGCGATTCGCACGATCAGGAAGAGCACCGCGAGCTCGTCGATCAGGTGCTGCGGCCCTAGGCGGAATTCCGCCAGCAGGACGGCGACCGCAAAGAACGGAAACGCCTCGATGCCGTTCTGATGGGCGCCGAGCGCGCGGGCGCGGATCGCGTCCTCGTAGAAGGCGGGATCGCGCGGTCTGGCATTGTCGAAATGGCGATACCCGGCCCATTTGACCGAGGCGATCGTCAGCAAATAGAGCATCAGCGTTCCGAAAACGCACCATTCGGCGACCGTCATGGTTCCTCCCGCCCGCAGGACATGGGCAAAGCGTATCGAACCGGCCATTATCTTGACAAGGATAGTGCAACGCGCGAAGCCATCGAAATCATGACCGCGGTCGCCCCCATCGGACATCCCAGGCCGGCATCGGCAGCCCAGCCGCAACGCGTCGGCGTGCTGCTGGTCAATCTCGGCACGCCTGACACCGCCGACGCCCGGGGTGTGCGGGTTTATCTCAAGGAGTTTCTGTCCGATCCGCGCGTGATCGAGGATCAGGGCCTGCGCTGGAAGCTGATCCTCAACGGCATCATCCTGCGCGTGCGTCCCGGTCGCAAGGCGCGCGACTACCGGAAGATCTGGAATACCGAGAGAGACGAATCCCCGCTCAAGACGATTACGCGCGCCCAGGCCGAAAAGCTTGCAGACGCCATCGCCGATCACGACCACGTCGTGGTCGATTGGGCGATGCGCTACGGCAACCCGTCGATCCGCTCGCGCATCGATGCGCTGACCACACAGGGCTGCGACCGGTTGCTGGTCGTGCCGCTCTATCCCCAATACTCCGCCGCGACCTCGGCGACCGTATGCGACGAGGTGTTTCGCGCGTTAGCTGACATGCGCGCGCAGCCGACGCTGCGGGTGAGCCCGCCTTATTACGACGATCCCGATTACATCGAGGCGCTCGCCGTTTCCATGTCAGCGCATCTGGCGACCTTGCCGTTTCAGCCCGAACTGATCGTGGCGTCGTTTCACGGCATGCCGCAGAAATATGTCGACGAGGGCGATCCCTATTACGCCCAGTGCGTTGCAACAACGGAAAGCTTGCGCAAGCGCCTGGGGCTTGATGCCGCAAAGCTGATCCTTACGTTTCAGTCGCGCTTCGGCTTCGGCGCGTGGCTGCAGCCCTATACGGACAAGACCATAGAAAAGCTTGCGAAAGATGGGGTCAAGCGCATTGCCGTCGTGACCCCCGGCTTCTCCGCCGATTGCCTGGAGACGCTGGAGGAGATCGCGCAGGAAAACGCCGAGATCTTCAAGCACAACGGCGGTGAGCAATTTTCCGCCATTCCCTGCCTCAACGACAGCGATCCCGGCATGGACGTCATCCGCCAGCTCGTTTTGCGCGAGCTTCAAGGCTGGATATAGCCCTTCAAAAATTTGCCGATAGCTTGCCGCCGTTCGGACATGCGAACATCTGGCCGCCAAACCGTTGCCTGGCTATATAACCATAACTTGAGAACAGCCGGCTGAACCGGCGCCGCGGCCTTGCTGACAGAAAGATATATCGCGTCCGGTAACGCCCTTGCCGGCTTTGGAGGACTTCATGACGGGTTTCGACATTTTCGCGATCGCATTTGTTCTGCTCGTCATTGTCACGCTGTTTGCGGGCGTCAAGACGGTGCCGCAGGGCTATGACTGGACCATCGAGCGGTTCGGCAAATACACCCGCACGTTGGCGCCGGGGCTCAACCTCATCATTCCCTATTTCGACCGCGTCGGCCGCAAGATGAACATGATGGAGCAGGTGATCAACATTCCCGAGCAGGAGGTGATCACCAAGGACAACGCCACCGTGACCGTGGACGGCGTTGCGTTCTTCCAGGTGTTCGACGCGGCGAAAGCAAGCTACGAGGTCGCCAATCTCGAGCAGGCGATCATCGTCTTGACCATGACCAACATCCGCTCCGTGATGGGATCGATGGACCTCGACCAGGTGCTGTCGCATCGCGACGAGATCAACGAGCGCCTGTTGCGCGTGGTCGATGCCGCGGTGTCGCCGTGGGGGCTGAAGGTCAACCGCATCGAGATCAAGGACATCGTGCCGCCGGCCGATCTGGTGGAAGCGATGGGACGGCAGATGAAAGCCGAGCGCGTCAAGCGTGCCGACATCCTGCAGGCCGAGGGCCAGCGCCAGTCCGAGATTCTTCGTGCGGAAGGCGCCAAGCAGGGCCAGATTTTGCAGGCCGAAGGCCGCAAGGAAGCCGCGTTCCGTGACGCCGAAGCGCGCGAACGCTCGGCCGAAGCCGAGGCCAAGGCGACGCAGATGGTCTCCGAGGCCATCGCCAAGGGCGACGTCGCCGCGCTGAACTATTTTATCGCCGACAAATACATCAAGGCGTTCGGGCAGCTTGCGGATTCGCCGAACCAGAAGATCATCATGCTGCCGATTGAAGCGATGAGCATTTTGGGGTCGCTTGCCGGCATCGGCGAGATCGCCAAGGCCACCTTCGGCGAAAGTGCGGCCTCCGCGGCAGCCGCCGCACGGCGGACGTCCTCGGTGCCGAACACCGGTCCGACGCCGCCGCCGGTCGCGCCGCAGCGGTAGGGGCGGGTCCGGAAGGTCATTCTGTTTGATTAGAGGTTCGTGTCATGGCCGAAATTTTCTCTACGTTAGGCACCTGGAACTGGCTGATCTTCGGCTTCATCCTGATGGCGCTGGAGCTGCTCGCGCCGGGCATTTTTCTGTTCTGGCTCGGGCTTGCGGCGCTGTTGGTCGGATTGCTCTCGTTTGTGATCAACCCGTCCTGGCAGACGCAACTCCTGTTGTTCGCCATCTTCACAGTCGCCGCCGTGCCGGCGTGGCGACACTTCGCGCGCAGCGCAGGAAGCCGCAGCCAGAGCAACCCATTTCTCAACAAGCGGACCGAGGCGCTGATCGGCCGGGAATTCACCCTGGAAAAGCCGATCGTCGACGGCACCGGCACGGTGCGGATCGACGACACGATCTGGCGTGTCGCCGGCCCCGACGCGCCGGCCGGTAGCCGCGTCAAGGTGGTGCAGGCCGATGGCGCGAGCCTGACAGTGGCGGCGGCGTAGTAGACTCCCTCGCCCCGCTCTTGCGGGGTCGAGACAAGCGAAGCTTGCTCTTAGAGGGTTGGGGTGAGGGGCTCTATCCGCGAGTTCGGTGCGAGTTGATGGACCTGTACCCCCTCACCCGGGATCGCATCTGCAATGCGATCCGACCTCTCCCCGCAAGCGGGGCGAGGTAGAAGAGGCCACTTAACTCCGCTTGCTCCATCGCTCGGCAAAGCGATGCAGGGGCAGGAAGCTTTCCATCAGCTCCCTGCCCAGCGGTGTGAGGCGATAGCCGTCGCCGGCCAGGAGTTCGACGAGGCCGGCCTCGCGCAGCTCCGACAGCCGGGCCTGCATCACGGTCGGCGAGGCGTCGTCGCAGGCGGTGCGCAGCGCGCGCGAGGTCAGCGGGCCGTCGCGCAGCTCCCAGATGATCCGCAAGGTCCAGCGGCGGCCGAGCAGATCGAGCAGCGCCATGACCGGCCGGCCGGTTCTAGAGCCGCGAACAGCAGTTTTCCTGGGGACGGCGGCCGGTTTCGGCATCGAAAGCCCTCTTGCATGTCGCTACAGATAATGTAGCATTTCGCTACGTTATTTGTAGCACAGGAGTTGGCCATGTCCCAGACCGCGCCGCGCATTGCGCCGCTTGAGCCGCCTTATGCACCTGACATTGCCGAGCAGTTCGACCGCATCATGCGCGGCGCGCCGCCGCTGGTGCTGTTTCGCGTCATGGCCGGCAACGCCCGGGCCTGGGAGAAATTCCGCGCCGGCAGTCTGCTGGATCGCGGGCCGCTGTCGTTGAGGGAGCGCGAGATCGTCATCGATCGCACCTGCGCGCGAACCGGATGCGAGTACGAATGGGGCGTGCACATCGCGGCGTTTGCGGCTGCCGCAAAACTGACCGATGAACAGGTCCGCGCCACCGTGCGCGGCGCGGCCACCGAGGCCTGCTGGTCGGAGGCCGAGCAGGCGCTGATCGCCGTCGTCGATGCGCTGCACGACCGCGCAACGCTGAGCGATGCCGAATTCGCGGCGCTGTCGGCGCATTACGACGAGGCGCAGATATTCGAGATCATCCTGCTCTGCGGATTCTATCACACCGTATCGTATCTCGCGAACGGACTGGCGCTGCCGCTGGAGGCGAAGGCGGCAAGGTTTCCGGCGGCCTGACTCGCCATTGCGAGGATTTGTAGGGTGGGCAAAGCGAAGCGTGCCCACCATTCCTGGCAGAGTGCGTGATGGTGGGCACGGCGCAAGTGCGCCTTTGCCCACCCTACGGGACCGTCCGATCTACGCCACGCCTGCGCGCAAAAAATCGTGCAGATGCACGATGCCGACCGGCTTGCCGGCGTCGGTGACGATCAGCGTCGTGATCTTCGAGGAGTTGAGGATCTCCAGCGCCTCGCCGGCCAGCACGTCGCGGTCGATCGTCTTCGGATTTTTCGTCATCACCTCGTCTACGGTGGCCGCCATCAGATCGGGCCCCATGTCCATGTGGCGGCGCAAATCGCCGTCGGTGACGATGCCGACAATATGCCCGCGTGCGTCGATGATGCCGACGCAGCCAAAGCCCTTTGACGTCATCTCGACCAGCGCGTCGGACATTTTGGTGCCCAGCGGCTTCAGCGGCACGGCGTCGCCCGCGTGCATGAGATCGCGGGTATATTTCAGCATTGCACCCAGCTTGCCGCCCGGATGCAGCACGCTGAAATCGACCGACGTAAAGCCGCGGCCTTCCAGCAGCGCGATCGCCAGCGTATCGCCGAGCGCCAGCATCATCAGCGAGGAGGTGGTCGGCGCGAGATTGTGCGGGCAGGCCTCGCGCGCCTTCGGCAGCGTCAGCGCGACGTCGGCCGCCTTGCTGAGCGAGGATTCCCGCTCCGCCGTCATCGCGATCACGGAAATCCGGAACCGCGCGGCGTAGCTGATCAGGTTTTTCATCTCCGGCTGCTCGCCGGACCAGGACAGCGCCAGAATGACGTCCTCGGCCGTGATCATGCCGAGGTCGCCATGGCTGGCTTCGGCGGCATGAACGAAGAACGCCGGCGTGCCGGTGGAGGCAAAGGTCGCGGCGATCTTGCGGCCGATATGGCCGGACTTGCCCAGGCCAGTGACGATCAGCCGTCCCTTGGCGTTCCGGATCAGGTCGGCGGCGGCAGTGAAGGGCGCACGGAGATCGGACTGCAGCGCCGCCGACAGCGCGGCGATCCCGCCGGCCTCGGCGTCTAGCGTGCGCAGGGCCGATTGGACGGCAGCATCAGCGGGATCGGTGCCAGATGATTTTGCCATCAGCGGGTTCGGATTGGCCATATCTGTTTCCAGGGAAGAGGGGCGTTGCCCCCGGGCCTTTCCTTAGCATGACCCGTCCCGCGATGCGACGCGCATAGGGCCGCTCTCAACGGCTCATTAACCATAATTGTTTTAACTCCATTAACGACGTGTTCCGCGAGGGCTCGGCGCGCGTCTATGAAGTATTTGTTTTTGTTGGGGTATTTTTTATCGTGATGGCGGGGCCAGCAGCCGGCCGGAACAGCCGCGCGCGCGTCTTTCGCGCGGTCTTGCCGTGCCTTGCGCTGATCGCTCTCGCGGCAACCGCGGCGCAAGCGCAGGTCGTCACGCCGGACCTGTTCAGCTCAAAGCGCACCAGCCAGGTGACGTCGCCGGATTCGCCGCTGCGCCGGACCGCGGCGGAGGCGAACGATCCGCTCAATAATCCGAAGCTGCAGGAACGTGACAAGCCCGCGCCGTCGCGGATCGGACAGATCCCGAAATACGGCCTGCCGGCCGCCAGCGGCGCCGCCGATTCCGGATACGACTCGCTCAATCGCAAGCGCAAGAAACCGAAATACTATCCCGGGCAGGCGAAGCCGAAGCCGCCGGTCGGTCCCGGCAGCCCGCCGCCGCCTATTGCGTCGAACACGCGGCTGCGGCTCTCGATTCCCCCGTCGGAGTCGGCGCACAAAACGCCGATCCCGCCCGCAATGGCGGGCACTGTGGTAGGACAGCCGCCACGCAAGCGCCTGCGGATCGACGACGATCCGTTCGGCGCGGTCGGCGATTACGCCGGCAGTTTCCTGATCAAATCCGCGGTCGAATTCTCCGGCGGCTACGATACCAATCCCGGCCGGCTCGCCCCGGCGCAAGGCAAGCCGTTCTATGTGATCGCGCCGGAATTCGTTGCGTTCTCCGACTGGGAGCGTCACGCGCTGGTGGCCGATCTGCGCGGCTCCTTCACCGGCTATACCAGCAACCTCATGCCGAACGCCGACGGTACGCCGCTGTCGGCGCCGCTCGATATCGATCGGCCCGGCTTCATCGGCCATGTGGACGGCCGGCTCGATGTCAGCCGCGACACCAGGCTGTTGGCGCAAGGTCGGTTGTTTGTCTCGACCGACAATCCCGGCAGCCCGAACGTTCAGGCGGGCCTCGCCAGATATCCGATCTACACCACGGTCGGCGGCACCCTCGGCGTCGACCAGAGCTTCAACCGGCTGCAGGTTTCCGCCGGCGCCACCGTCGACCGCACCGACTACACCAACTCAAAACTCACCGACGGCACGTCGACCACCAACGACGACCGCAACTTCAGCCAATACGGTGGCGTCGGCCGCGTCAGCTATGATTTGAGGCCTGGCCTGAAGCCGTTCGTGGAAGTGCAGGGCGACAGCCGCGTGCATGACGTCAGGCTCGACCGCGCCGGCTTTGCGCGCGATTCCGCGGGCGGCTACGTCAAGGGCGGCACCAGCTTCGAATTCTCGCGGCTGTTGACCGGTGAGATCGGCGTCGGCTACGCCGCGCGCGATTATGTCGATCCGAGGCTGGACCGCCTGGAAGGCCTGCTCGTCTCGTCCTCGCTGGTCTGGACCGCGACGCCGCTCACGACGGCAAAGTTCTATTCGGACACCACGATCACGGAAACCACGCTGCCCGGCACGTCGGGCGTGCTGACGCACATCTACACCGTCGAAGTCGACCACGATTTCCGCCGCTGGCTGACCGCGATCGGCAAGTTCACCTGGGGGGATCTCGACTATCAGGGCAATCCCAGGCGCGACAAGATCTACGCGGTGTCGGGCGAAGCGATCTACAAGATGAACCGCAATGTCTGGCTCAGGGGCACGCTGCGCCGCGACTGGCTGGATTCGAATTTGCCGGGCAACAGCACGGTGTCGACGGTGATGATGCTGGGGGTGAGGTTGCAGAACTGACTTCTCTCTCGGCCCTCCTCGCGAGCGGGAAGGAGCAAGAGAAACACGCGCCCACTCCTCACTCGTTTAGCTTCACTATGTGCCAAGGAAGCCGATCCCTTAGAGCCAATGCCGCCACTAGAGAGCAGAAATTCTCCTCCCAGGTCATCGCGGACGCAGAAGAATGATACTTAGGAAGAATATCGCTCCGTAGAATGCGGCGGAGGTCAATGCATCGCCAGAAGTCGCGACCGAGAGTCAGTGTATAGTTTGCTCCTTGTAATCCGTCCGCCAGCCCAAATCGATCGAATTTGTCCGGGACGAAATAGTTGATGGTCGTATGGTCAATTTCGATCAACGTAAAATCAATAAATTCATCCAATGAGCCAAGCGCTGCAAAACTGAGGATTACCGTGGTTAGGTCGGAAGGAAAACTGTAAAGGCCTCGAGTGATTGACGGAGAGACTTGATATCGTTCCTTCAACAAGTCGTACTGCCCCTTGGCGTTCAAAGAATAAGCTCCGCATCGGGCAAAATTTTTGTGGAGATCGTGATAGAGGCGTCCCAAGACCTCATCACTGAACTCAGACCAGTGCGTACGGCGGCATACCTCTAAGAACAGCAAATAGCCTGTAGCTTGATCATCAGCTAGTGCCAGGACCGAATTTCCGTAACGGTCGAGCGCTCGTTGTATTACGGTTGAAATGAGCGTTGTGTCGCTCTCTGATATATCTCGCTGACTGAAGAAGAGGAGCGCACATTGTCCGAATACGTCTGATATTCGAATTGGCAATTCATATAAATCAGAAAAACCCTCAACAAGCAGCGCATTTCTATCGGTGCTCAAGGATTCATTGAGTTTATGAAGTGCTTGCCGACTTGCGCTTACGTACCACTCAATCATGCCATCCATTGCGGCCGTTCGTGCGAGTGATGGAGGAAATCCCAAGATTTGCCCAAATAAAACGGCAAGAACGCGGGCCTCTAAGAAAGGATCGTTGGCTCCTGCCAGCTCGATCTTTAGTCCTTCGGCGAGACCGTAGATAAGGGAAGATCGCTGGTCAGGATCAATTTCTGAAAAGACTCCTTCTAGAGTCTTCGAAAGCGCTCTTTCGTTCACCCCGCCTGCTAGCTTAACTACAGCTGATTTGAATTCTGCAGCTCTCTCGCCGGTAGTGATTTTCTGCTTCTGAAGCTGCGAGACGATTGTGTCCGTTGCATAAGCAGGGCCAGAGAAATGCAGGTTTCTAGCAAAGAGATTCGGTCCTTGAAGATTGAGCGTCCAGTAAGAGATGGCTTGATTTCCGAGAGAGGCGTCCGCTTGGATTTGCTGAGCGATCTCCGCTAGACTGAGAAATGGCCTCATCTGTTGTACAAACCGCTCTCCACTTAAGGTCTTGGCAAACTCGAGCGTAAATTTTCCTCCTTCGCTGGACTCGCTGGCTGACTGCTCTGCAGCCGATGATGCAATAAACGAGATACCCATGGTATCAGAATTGCCAACGATGGTGCGCTTCAGTATCGATCCGATGTCGAAGGCGAGACCCGCTGCATTGCATGCGTCAAGAACAAAGTTCGCCTGCTTCGGCCGTGCGCCGGCTGTTGTTCTTAAGATTTCTGGAAAGCCAACGGCTGTAGCAGGAATTCGATCAGGGAGGGTATCGTTAAGAGCTAGGTAGAGAGTCTCGTCGAATACCGTGGCATGCCCTGCAAAGAATAGGGTAAATACGGTGATACTTGAATTGCTATAGAGTAACTCTGAAAGAGCGCTCCGGAATTGCTCGGCGTTCGGAGAGATGAGTAATTTTGATCGCTTTTCATCATACTGATGTTCTTGATCTCCAACTAATGCCGAGAAGACTGATCTAGCATCTTTAACCGCTCCATTTAGCTTCGAAGCGTGCAAATAATCGTCGCATCCGATTGAGAGTAGTACCCGCATCTATTGTCGTCGCCAGCGGAATTTGGAAATGCGTTCTGCCTCCAGCGCAATCGCCTTATTCTCCTTTTCTATTGAGAGCATTTCCACCTTGAGGTGATATTCAGCAGGTTGGCTCTCGAGGGCTTCAAGGAAGTTTTTTTCGGCAGCGGGAACATACATTGTCGGTCGTGTCGCGCGTCCGTGACGATCTACGCCAAACTCGATCTTTTCAAGCATTGCAAGAAACCCAGCCGGAATGTTACCACCATGTTCATTTCGGCTGATCTTGTTTCCAGTGGATCTCGCGGCCTCTTCCGCTGTTTGAAAGAGATGTTCCATCAGCGAGGAGTGGAATTGTTCAACTATCGTCTCTATGTACGATTCGATAATCGCGGTTTCGTGGTTGATGATATCGATGGTATGGAGGGTTGATTCTGCGGCCATGGAGCGCATTTCCGACTCGCCGGCGACTGACGCTTCAAGAGCCCAACGGTTACCGTGTTGATAGCTCTGAACGTTCCGTTCATCGAGCATCCCTGATCTTCGACGGGCAAGGCGATCCCTCATCTGCTCGCGCAGATAATCGTCCAACGAGCCAGCCTCGCGCAGATATCTATAAAAATTAGGCCGCTGCAAAATTTCAGGCATGTGAAGAATTCAAGCTAGATTTCTACGTTGGTAGAATCGTAGCTCAATATACACGAAACCATAGGCCCAGAGACGGGACGCAGCACATTTCGGCTGCCGTCGGGATTCTTGTGCTGGGCGTACAACGGCATTGCAGCGCTTTGTGGTGCGCTGCGAAATTCGAAAAATCGGGCACGGGCGTTACCGCGCTGGTCGAAATCGACGCCGAGCGTCTTCAGCATGCCCTCGTGCACGGGATGCACGAAGCCCATGGCGAGCAGCACGAGCTGCGCGTCGAGTGCGAATTCGGTGCCCGCGATTGGTTTGAACTTGTCGTCGACCCGGACGCAGTGCAGCTTTTGCACCTTGCCGTTCTCGCCGGAGAATTTTTGCGTCAGCACCGCGAATTCACGCTCGCACTTGTGATGGCTTTCGGCGAATGCAAACAAAAACCCCGGCACTTCGGCCGGGGTCCTGAAATATCCTGACAGACAGTCGTCTTCTACGGGCAGGAACGGCGGAGGCCGTCGCGGCCGAGATAGGTCATGCTCTCGGGATCGAACGAACGATAGCGCTGCATGCAATAGCTGACGGCATCGCGCCGCTGCTGCTCGGCGGCGCTCGCCGCAATCGCGCCGCCGATGATGGCCGCGCCGACCCCGATCCCGATTGCTGCGCCGACACCGTCACCTCGACCTCGGCCCCAGCCGCCGCCCCGGCCTCGCCCCCGGCCGCGTTGCGCGAAGGCCGGAGATACGCCCGCTGCAACAAAGGCGCCGGTCGTGGCAATCATGCCGAATGCGTACATGAATAGCAGAGCGCCGGCCGCCAATACGCGTGTGATGCGCTGGCGAACGGAATTGCCCGTTCCCTGAGTTCTCATATTGCCGCCTTTCCCTATGATTCCGGATAGTAATGCGCACCGGAGGAACGGTGAGCGCTGATCCGAACCAGGCGAGGTTGCGGGCAATACGATGAGGTGTCCATACACATCGCGGCATACGTGGGCTGACCCACGCTTCCATCGATCTTCGCCGGGATTCCCGTTCGCCGGGAGTGAGCCCGGCGATGGCGGCCGTTACCGCGGCAGCGTCGTCGTCCCCATCAGATACTGATCGATCGCCCGCGCGCACAGCCGGCCTTCGCGGATCGCCCAAACCACCAGCGACTGGCCGCGGCGCATGTCGCCGGCGGAGAAGACGTTGGGAAGCGAGGTCTGGTAGTCATGGGTGTTGGCGCGGACGTTGCCGCGCTGGTCGAGATCGACGCCGAGGTTCTTCAGCATGCCCTCGTGCACCGGATGCACGAAACCCATGGCGAGCAGCACGAGCTGCGCCTCGAGTTCGAATTCGGTACCGGCGATCGGCTTGAACTTGTCGTCGACCTGCACGCAATGCAGCTTTTGCACCTTGCCGTCGACGCCGGAGAATTTCTGCGTCAGCACCGCGAATTCGCGCTTGGCGCCTTCGGCCTGGCTCGACGAAGTCCGCATCTTCAAGGGCCAGTTCGGCCAGGTCAGGCCCTTGTTCTCGTGCTCGGGCGGCGCCGGCATGATTTCAAGTTGCGTGACGGATTTTGCGCCCTGCCGGAATGAAGTTCCGATGCAGTCCGAACCGGTGTCGCCGCCGCCGATCACGACGACATGCTTGCCTTCGGCGAGAATCTCCTTGGCGTCGCCGAGCGGCTCGGAGGAGACGCGGCGATTTTGTTGCGGCAGGAAATCCATCGCAAAGTGGATGCCGTCGAGGTCGCGGCCGGGGATCGGCAGATCGCGGCCGGCTTCGGCGCCGCCGGTCAATGCCACCGCGTCATACTGGTTGAGCAACTCGCGCGGATCGACAGAGCCCGGCGAAGTGCCGCCGACATGGACGCCGTAATGGAACGTCACGCCCTCGGCTTCCATCTGCGCCACGCGGCGGTCGATGATGTGCTTTTCCATCTTGAAGTCGGGGATGCCATAACGAAGCAAACCGCCGGCCTTGGCGAACTTTTCGTAGACATGGACGTCGTGGCCGGCGCGCGCGAGCTGCTGCGCGGCCGCTAATCCCGCCGGGCCGGAGCCGACGATCGCGACCTTCTTGCCGGTCCTGGCAGGCGCGATCTCCGGCTGCAGCCAGCCATTGTCCCAGGCGCGATCCACAATGGCGCATTCGATGGTCTTGATGGTGACCGGGTTGTCGTCGATGTTGAGCGTGCAGGATGCCTCGCACGGGGCGGGGCAGATGCGGCCGGTGAACTCGGGGAAATTGTTGGTCGAGTGCAGGTTGCGCGAGGCTTCTTCCCAGTTGCCCTGATAGACGAGGTCGTTGAAGTCTGGGATCTGGTTGTTGACCGGGCAGCCCGGCGTACCCGGCGCCACCGAACCGGTGCCGTGGCAATAGGGGATGCCGCAATTCATGCAGCGCGCGGCCTGATCGCGGGTGTCCTTCTCGCTCAGGGGAATGACGAATTCGCGATAATGCTTCAAACGCTCGGCGACCGGTGAGTACTTGCGCTCATTCCGGTCGATCTCGAGAAAACCTGTGATCTTGCCCATTTGAACCTGACGCCCTTGCATCTTCTTGGCCCTATGGTTCGAGACGGCCTCGCGCCTTCTCACCATGAGGAACGTTCAGTCTTTTCTCCTCATCCCGAGCGGCGGCGCGTTGCGCCGCGTCTCGAAGGATGAGGCCTCGATTCCCTAAGCCCCGATTGCGATTTTGGGTTCGGCGTCGGCGTTCGCCTTCAATTCCTTCAGTGCGCGGCGGTACTCCACCGGCATCACCTTGCGGAATTTCAGGAGCCACGTCTTCCAGTCGGCGAGGATCTCGGCCGCTTTCTTCGAGCCGGTCAGCTTGGCGTGGCGCGTGATCAGGATGTGCAGCCGCTCGATATCGGACTCCAGCAGATTGGCGAACACGTCGACCCGGCCATGCGCCTCGAGATCGCCGGAGTGGTTGTAAGTGCCCGCATTGATCAGCTCTTCCGACAATACCGGCTCGAGCTCGACCATCGCGAGGTTGCAGAGCTTTTCGAAGTCGCCGGCCTCGTCCAGCACATAGGCGACGCCGCCCGACATGCCGGCCGCGAAGTTGCGCCCGGTCTTGCCCAGCACCACGACGATGCCGCCGGTCATGTACTCGCAGCAATGATCGCCGGCGCCTTCGACGACCGCGACCGCACCTGAGTTACGCACCGCGAAGCGCTCGCCGGCGATGCCGCGGAAATAGCATTCGCCCTCGATCGCGCCGTACATCACCGTGTTGCCGACGATGATGGACTCTTCCGGCACGATGCCGGAATTCCTCGGCGGCTTGACGATGATGCGGCCGCCGGACAGGCCCTTGCCGACATAGTCGTTGCCTTCGCCTTCGAGATCGAAAGTGACGCCGCGCGCCAGCCACGCGCCGAACGCCTGCCCCGCGGTGCCCTTCAGGCTGACATGGATGCTGTCATGCGGCAGCCCGGCATGGCCGTAGATCTTTGCGACCTGACCCGACAGCATCGCACCCGCCGAGCGGTCGGTGTTGTTGATCTCTTCCTCGATTCTGACCGGCGCGCCGCGGTCGAGCGCGGCCTGCGCCTTCTCGATCAGGCGGCGGTCGAGCACCTTCTCCAGATGATGGTTCTGGGCCTCGGCGTGATAGATCTTCTGGCCCTTTTCTTCCTTCTGGCGGACGAAAAGCTTTGAGAAGTCGAGGCCCTTGGCCTTCCAGTGCGCCACCAGAGTGGATTGGTCGAGCATCTGGGTCTGGCCGACCATCTCGTCGAACTTCCTGTAACCGAGTTGCGCCATGATCTCGCGCACCTCTTCGGCAACGAAGAAGAAGTAGTTGATGACGTGCTCGGGCTGGCCGGTGAAGCGCTTGCGCAGCACCGGATCCTGCGTCGCGACGCCGACCGGGCAGGTGTTGAGGTGGCACTTGCGCATCATGATGCAGCCGGCCGCGATCAGCGGCGCGGTGGCAAAGCCGAACTCGTCGGCGCCCAGGAGCGCACCGATCACGACGTCGCGCCCGGTGCGGAAGCCGCCGTCGACCTGGACCACGATGCGGCTGCGCAGCCGCTCGCGCACCAGCGTCTGATGGGTTTCGGCAAGGCCGATTTCCCACGGGCTACCTGCGTGCTTGATCGAGGTGAGGGGGGAGGCGCCGGTGCCGCCCTCGAAGCCTGCGATGGTGACGTGGTCGGCGCGCGCTTTCGCAACGCCCGCGGCCACCGTGCCGACGCCGATTTCGGAAACCAGCTTGACCGAGACCTGGCCGTCCGGATTGACGTTCTTGAGGTCGTAGATCAGCTGCGCCAGATCCTCGATCGAATAGATGTCGTGATGCGGCGGCGGCGAAATGAGACCGACGCCGGGCGTCGAATGCCGCACGCGCGCAATGGTCGCGTCGACCTTGTGGCCGGGCAACTGGCCGCCTTCGCCGGGCTTGGCACCCTGCGCCATCTTGATCTGCATCATGTCGGAGTTGACGAGATATTCCGTCGTCACGCCGAAACGGCCCGAGGCGACCTGCTTGATCGCCGAACGCATGCTGTCGCCGTTCGGCAGCGGCTTGAAGCGATCGGCCTCTTCGCCGCCTTCGCCGGTGTTCGACTTGCCGCCGATCCGGTTCATAGCGATCGCGAGCGTGGTGTGCGCCTCGCGCGAGATCGAGCCGAAGCTCATCGCACCGGTGGCGAAACGCTTGACGATCTCGGCGGCCGGCTCGACTTGGTCGAGCTTCACCGGCTTGCGCTTCTCGTCCTCGGCGGTCTTGATCCGGAACAGGCCGCGCAGCGTCAAGAGCCGCTCGGACTGCTCGTTGAGGATTTTTGCGAACGCGCGGTAACGCTCCTGCGAATTGCCGCGCACGGCATGCTGCAGCGTCGAGACGGATTCGGCCGTCCATGCATGTTCCTCGCCGCGGGTGCGGTAAGCGTACTCGCCGCCGACGTCGAGCGCAGTCTTGTAGACCTGCGCATCGCCGAACGCGTCCGTATGGCGGCGCGCGGTTTCCTCGGCGATCTCGGCAAGCCCCACGCCTTCGATGCGGGTATGGGTGCCGGCGAAATACTTCGCGACGAAATCGGCCTTCAGCCCGACGGCGTCAAAAATCTGCGCGCCGCAATAGGACTGGTAGGTCGAGATGCCCATCTTGGACATCACCTTCAAGAGGCCCTTGCCGATCGACTTGATGTAGCGCTTGACGATCTCATAGTCGTCGAGCGCGCCCGGCAGGCGGTCCTTCATCGCGATGATGGTCTCGAACGCCAGATACGGGTTGATCGCCTCGGCGCCGTAACCGGCCAGGCACGCAAAATGATGCACTTCGCGCGGTTCGCCGGACTCGACGACGATCCCGACCGAGGTGCGCAATCCCGTGCGGATCAGATGATGATGCACAGCGGCGCAGGCCAGCAGCGAGGGAATCGGAATCCGGTCCGAGCCGGCCATGCGGTCCGACAGGATGATGATGTTGACGCCTTCGCGCACCGCGCCCTCGGCGCGCGCGCACAATTCGTCAAGCACCTGCTCCATCCCCGCCGCGCCGAAGCCGGCGTGGAAGGTGGTGTCGAGCGTGCGCGACTTGAAATGGGTGTCCGCGACATCGGAGATCGAGCGGATCTTTTCCAGGTCCGCATCCGTCAGAATCGGCTGGCGCACTTCGAGCCGCTTGGTCGAGGCCATGCCCTGCAGGTCGAACAGGTTCGGCCGCGGCCCGATGATCGAGACGAGGCTCATGACGAGCTCCTCGCGGATCGGATCGATCGGCGGGTTGGTGACCTGCGCGAAGTTCTGCTTGAAGTAGGTGAAGAGCGGCTTCGGCCGGTCCGACAGCGCCGAGATCGGGGTGTCGTTGCCCATCGAGCCCGCGGCTTCTTCGCCGGTGGCCGCCATCGGCGTCATCAGGATGGTGACGTCTTCCTGCGAATAGCCGAACGCCTGCTGCCGGTCGAGCAGCGGCAGGTTCGAGCGGATGCCCTTGGTGGGCGCGTCGGGCAGTTCCTCCAGCACGAGCTGGGTGCGATGCAGCCAGTCGCTGTAGGGATGGCTCTTGGCCAGCGTCGCCTTGATCTCGTCGTCGGGAATGAGACGTCCCTGTTCGAGGTCGACCAGCAGCATCTTGCCGGGCTGCAGCCGCCACTTGGTGACGATCTGGTCCTCGGGGATCTTCAGCACGCCCATTTCGGACGCCATCACGATGCGGTCGTCCTTGGTGACGAGATAGCGCGCCGGGCGCAGCCCGTTGCGGTCTAGTGTTGCGCCGATCTGGCGGCCGTCGGTAAAGGCGATCGCGGCGGGGCCGTCCCACGGCTCCATCAGGGCGGCGTGATATTCGTAGAAGGCGCGGCGCTGCTCATCCATCAACGGATTGCCGGCCCACGCTTCCGGTATCATCATCATCACCGCGTGCGGCAGCGAGTAGCCGCCCTGCACCAGGAATTCGAGCGCGTTGTCGAAGCAGGCGGTGTCGCTCTGGCCTTCATAGGAGATCGGCCAGAGCCGGCTGATGTCCTTGCCGTAGAGCTCCGAATGCACGGAAGCCTGGCGCGCCGCCATCCAGTTGACGTTGCCGCGCAGCGTGTTGATTTCGCCGTTATGGGCGATCATCCGGTATGGATGCGCCAGGGACCAGGTCGGGAAGGTGTTGGTCGAGAAGCGCTGATGCACCAGCGCCAGCGCGCTTTCGAAATCTTCTTCATGCAGGTCGGGATAGTACTTGCCGAGCTGGTCGGCGAGGAACATGCCCTTGTAGATCACGGTGCGGCACGACAGCGAGACCGGATAATAGCCGGCCATGCCGCGGTCGCGGCGCTGATAGATCGCCTGCGAGATCGACTTGCGCAGGATGTAGAGCCTGCGCTCGAACTCTTCCTCGGTCTTCGCCGTGCCGTTGCGGCCGATGAACACCTGCATATGATAGGGCTCGGTCGGCTTGACGGTTACGCCGAGCGAGGCGTTGTCGGACGGCACGTCGCGCCAGCCGAGCAAAACCAGGCCTTCTTCCTTGATCTGTTCGGCGATGATGCTCTGGATCACCTTTCGCCATGCCGTCTCCTTTGGCATGAACAGCGCGCCGATCGCGTATTGGCCGGGCTCCGGCAGCTTGAAGCCGAGCGCTGCGGTCTTGCGGGCGAAGAACGCATGCGGGATCTGCACGAGAATGCCGGCGCCGTCGCCGGCGCGCGGATCGGCGCCGACTGCGCCGCGATGCTCGAGGTTGCAGAGAATGCTGATCGCGTCGGAGACGATCTGGTGTGACTTCTTGCCCTTGATGTTGGCGATGAAGCCGACGCCGCAGGAATCCTTTTCCATGCCGAGGTCGTAGAGTCCCACGGCTGGCGGACGCCAGTCATGTTCGCGCTGAACATCTTCAAGCAAAGTGTCGGCCGGTTTCGAAACCGCGGTCGCCGACAGTGCTTCTGCCACGATGTTTTCGCGCTCGAATTCCGACCCGCTCATCTTATTCCTCTCAAAAAAGGCTAAGGGCCTCACCGCATCGTCGGCGCACCTTGGACGCTTGCGGCACCCACCGGGCCACCGCTCGTCCTCCGCGAGCCGCAATTTCTTAAATTCAGGCTTGGGCGTTCAACGTCCCTGAGGAACGGCCTTGCCTGCACTGCCCTGGAGCTCGTGGCGCCACGGTTTCGTTGCAATCCCTGTGCCGGGACCGCCCCGCAATTGAGACAGTGATGCTGTCCTAACTTCGACCATGCCAAATTTTTGTCTATCACACAAGCACGTGAAAGTCCTCGCCCGCGTGCGAATCGGCGCTTGGCGGCCGGGAAAAAACCGCCAGCGGGCGTTTGCGGCAACGGTGCCCCGATCCGGCCCAAGGACCGCCGGATTTCGCCATGAAATTCCAGTCTGGGCCGGCAGGCGTGAGCGCAGAAGTGCTCCCGCTCAGGCCCGGCGGCTGCGGGGCTTACAGGAGCTTTCGGTGATGAAGTTGTTCACGGGATCTTTGGCGGCGGGACTGGTCCTTCTGGCGGGCAGCGCGCAGGCGCAGGTGCCCGGGCGTTACACTGCGGCATCGGATTTCGACGCCCCCTATGCGGTGGCACCGCGCCCGGTTCCCGGGCCGCAATACGGATACGGCCCCGGCCCGGGCCTGTTGCCGTCGACAGAAGTCTATTCCGTGCTGCGCGACAACGGATTCTTGCCGCTCGGCATCCCCAGGCTCCGCGGCTTCGTCTACACGATTGCGGCGATCGACCGCGGCGGTGAAGGCGGCCGGCTGGTAATCGACGCGCGCAATGGCCGGATCATCCGCTTCGTGCCGGCCCGCGGGATGGGCGACAATTACGACGAAGACCAGAGCGCTCTCGGCGGACCCTCCGCCGCTCCGCCGCCACAGGCCGAAGCGCCGGCCCATGTTCAGGCGGCGGCGCCGCCATCACGGCCAGTCCCTCGCGTTGCGAGCCGCACCGTGCCGGTGCCGAAGGCAAAGCCGCTGGCCGCCAAACCCGCTGCCGCACCGATCAAACAGGCAGCAGTGCCGGCCCCGAAGCCGGCCGAGGTGCCGGCAGCCGCTCCGGTGACAACCGGCTCGGCTGCAGAAAAGCCCGCTCCGCAGATTGCGCCGACCCAAGACATGCCGACGGTGCAGGGGCTGGAATGAATGCGTAGCCCGGAGGAGCCAACGGGTCGCGCGAACGCGCGCCCGATGACAGGCTCCGCGCAATCCGGGGACCTTGCGAGCGGATAGAGTTATCCCGGATTGCGCTGCGCTCCATCCGGGCTTGTATGGGGTTGTGGTTGTCAAGGGGAATGATTGATCAGGGCATGTGTTGCTCCCGGTCGTTGTCGTGGAGCGCGCTGCGCTCGCAGTGGCTGTTTCGTTCCGATGGTTGATCGCTGCGCCAGGCGCGGCCGCGGTCAAGGTTGGCCGCAGGCCACCGCCGGAGGCGGCGCGTAGCGACCTTGACGGCGGCAAGGCTGGCGCGAAGCTTTCGGATCGGAACGTTTTGGTGCGCGCGGTGAGCGGGTTGACGCGACATCCTGGACTGGGCCGTGACGTTGTTATGCGGCAGACACCGCATCAACTTGTATCCGGTCGGGTGTGGTGACCCGGACCCTGATCTTTCATGCACGGGTGAAGGTAAGGCCCAGAAGAGACGGGACCCATCTACGAAAGCGGAATCCGAAGACCCAAACCCGGGTTCGGTCACACGTCTGTCCTGGGTCACGTCGGCCGTCATTGGCGCACCGGCGTTCGTTAGAGGCTTGGGCGCAGCGCCGCGCCGGTTGGCACGAGGCCGGTTTCCAGATAGCGCCACAGTGCCACCATCAGCTTGCGCGCCAGCGCTACGATGGCGATCTTGCGGATGCGGCCCTTGAGGTTGCCAACCCGCGCGCGGAACCAGCGGCTCAGCTCGCTGTCGGGCTGATGGCTCAGCCACAGCCAGGCGAGCTCGATTGCGGTCGTTCGCGCCCGGCGATTGCCCGCCTTGCTGATGCCCTGTTGTCGACGGCGGGCGCCGCTGTCGTAGGGCATGTCGGTCAGTCCGACGCAACTGCCGACCTGACGCCGGTTCTTAAAGTCACGGTAGAAGACCTCGTTGGCCAGGAGCTGGGCGATGTGCGGGCCGATCGCCTTGAGTTGGGCAAGCTGAACCGCCTTCGCCTCGACCGAGTCCTTTGCCGGTGCCCGATGCGCGGCCGCATTCGCCGCCTCGAGCGCCCTGATCTGCGTGTGCACCAATACCAGCCGCTCATGCTCGCGGCGGATCTCATCCTTCAGCCGTGGCGGCAGAACGCGCCCATCGCCGGTACGCATCTCGTCCAGACCCGACAAGAAGCCCGGCTTCAGGGGCATGACATCGCGGATGCCCTGGCCATGCAGCAGCCCCTTGATCCGGTTGCTGTGTCCGGTGCGCTCCTTCAGCAGCCGCTCGCGCTCGCGCGTACGCCGTTTGCGATCCTCATCCTCAGGCGTGGGAACCCGAACCATGCTGCAAACCCGCGGTTCGCCCCGCAGGTACGCCAGAAACGAGCGCATCAACTGCGCCAGGTCGATCCGATCGGTCTTGGCACGCCGGGCCCGCCGGTTCACCTCGATGCTCGACGCATCGATCTCGTAATTGAGTACCTCGTTGTCGGCCAGCCAGCGGTGCAGCCAATGACCGTCGAGACCCGCTTCATAGCAGGACAGAATACGAACCGGCTTCCCCGCCTGCGCCGCTTTCGCCCGAGCCTTGACCAGCAAACCCGACAGCGCCGCCAGGTCGCCCCCATCAATCCGGTAACGGCTCATCTTCTCGCCGCCAGGCATCATTATGCCCAGCTGCCATTTCGCCTTGCTCAGTTCGAAAGCAATGTAAACCGTGCCATACTCGCAGCCGGCGGGTGTGTCAGTGTGATCAGTGCGCATCGTTGATCCTCCGGGTGGTTGGGTGCTCGCAAACTCAGCTTACCCCTGACCACCTGCCACCCCATAGGATCTACGAACCTACCAACCAAAAACGCCCCGGTTTTCCGGGGCGTTTTCATTGTGCCGGGTTATTCGCGCTGGCCTGCGGCGGCCAGGATCAGGTCGGCGACCTTGTCCGGCTGCGACACCAGCGACAGATGGCCGGCGTCCAGTTCGACCGTCGTCGCGTTCATGCGCTTGGCGAGAAACCGCTCAAGGTCGGGATTGATGGTGTAGTCCTGCTTCGACACTGCGTACCAACTCGGCTTGCTGCGCCAGGCGGCAGCGGTAGTGCGGCCGGCGAAAATGGAAGCCGCGGTCGGCCACTGCACGGCGTAGAGGACTTTCGCGGTCGTCGGGTCGACCCCGTTGGCAAAATATTTCAGGAAGGCGTCCTCGGATAATTTGGTGAAGCCGTCATGCTCCTGCACGCCGGCTCGCGCGGGGCCTGCCGGAAACTTCTGCGAAAGGGCGACGAAATCCTCGCCGGCATCGGGCGCGCGCGCTGCGACATACACTAGCCCGGTGACCTTCGGATCGGTGCCTACTTCGCTGATCACGGTGCCACCCCAGGAATGCGCCACCAAAACCGTCGGGCCGTCCTGTTGCGCCAAAACGCGGCGTGTCTCGGCAACGGAATCTGCCAGCGAGGTCAGTGGATTCTGTACGGCAGTGACGTGAAGGCCCGCCGCCTGAAGCTTTGGAATCACCTGCGCCCAGCTCGATCCGTCGGCCCACGCGCCGTGTACCAGCACGACATTCTTCGCCTTGAGCGGGCCTGCGGCGAGCGCCGGCGCGGCTTGCACGCCGAGCGATCCCGCGAGGACGCCGGCCACGATTGTCAGTGTTCGTAAAATGCTCATCGGTCTGCTCCATGATCGGCTTGATAAGCGGCTCACCCGCTCCAGTTCGAAATTCGAGGAGAGCGGCGGCATCGTTACACAACCTCACGGCGACGTGACTGAGCACAACGCTGCAAAATTGCAGATCAGGATTGCGCAAAAAAAACGCCCCGGTTTTCCCGGGGCGTTTTCGCATTCAGCCAATATCGGCCGAAGACTTGACCTGCGTTACGCGGCGACCGAAGCGTCGACCACCTGCGGGGCCTTCGCACCGGAATTAATCGGAATGCTGCGCGGCTTCTTGGCCTCGGGGATCTCGCGGACGAGATCGACGTGGAGCAGGCCGTTCTCGAGCGAGGCGTCCTTCACCTGCACGAAATCGGCAAGCTGGAAGATGCGCTCGAAGGCGCGCGCCGCAATGCCGCGGTAGAGCACCTCGGAATTGTCCTTGCCGTTCTCGTTGGCTGACTTCTCGCCCTTGATCGTCAGCGTGTTTTCCTTCGCGACGATCGAAAGCTCGCCTTGCGAGAAGCCGGAGACCGCAACGCTGATGCGGTAGGCGTTCTCACCGGTGCGCTCGATATTGTAGGGGGGATAACCGGGGCTGCCGTCTGATGTCGCCTGATCGAGCAGGTTGAAGAAGCGGTCGAAGCCGACGGTGGAACGATAAAACGGGGTGAGATCGTAGGTACGCATGGTAGTCCTCCATTGAGCGACTGTTTCAGTTACCCGCCCGCCATCGGGCCGGGCTTTCGCACATGTGCAGCCTTCATGTTTCGGTTCCGAAACACTGGTAGCGGCCTGCACAGAAATGATATGGGAGGGGTGAAATGGCGTTCAAGAGGGGCCAAACGGGCCCTTTTCGACGCTCCCACCCTTGAATTCCAGCCCTTTTCACCTGGCCGGTTCCTCCTCATGACGCTCGTCTCTATCCCCGCCAATCCGGTTCCGGAGGACGTCGTCTCAGGCACCATCAAGACGCCCGACGGCGCGGAATTGCGGTTCGCGCGCTGGGCGCCGCCGGCGGGACGCAAGGGCACGGTCTGCGTCTTCACCGGGCGCAGCGAGCCGATCGAAAAGTACTTCGAGACGGTGCGGGACTTGCGCGATCGCGGTTTTGCGGTGGCGATGATCGACTGGCGCGGCCAGGGGCATTCCTCGCGCCGCCTGCGCGATCCGCGCAAGGGCTATGTCCGCGACTTCTCCGATTTCGAAATCGACGTCGAAACCTTCGTGCAGCAGGTGGTGCTGCCGGATTGCCCGCCGCCCTATTTCGCGCTGGCGCATTCGATGGGCGGGGCGGTCATGCTGCGGGTGGCGCGTGCGGGAAAGCGCTGGTTCGACCGCATGGTGCTGACGGCGCCGATGATCGACCTGCCGGGGCGCAGGACGGCGCTTCCGTCGCGGGCGTTGCTGCGGGTCATGCGGCTGATGGGGCAGGGCGGCCGCTACGTGCCCGGCGGCAGCGACGCGCTGACCGGAACGGAATCCTTCATCAACAACCCCTTCACCAGCGATCCCGTGCGTTACGCCCGCAACGCCGCGATCCTGGAAGAAGACCCGACGCTGGGCATCGGCTCGCCGACGGTGGCTTGGGCCGATACCGCGTTCAGGGCGATGAATACCTTTCGTGGCATGAACTACCCGTCCGAAATCCGCCAGCCGATCCTGATGCTGGCCGCCAGCAACGACACCATTGTTTCCACGGCCGCGATCGAGGAATTCGCCTACCATCTGCGCGCCGGCTCGCATCTGGTGATCGCGGGCTCCAGGCACGAGATCCTGCAGGAGCAGGATCGCTACCGCTCGCAATTCTGGGCGGCGTTCGACGCCTTCGTGCCGGGCACGCCGCTGTTCAAGTAGTTGCTTGCCGTGATTTGATCCGGTTCAATCGGACGCGAACCGCGCTGGCGGTACTTCGGGTCTGGAGAATGCCGTCATGATTCGTGGAAGCTGCCTGTGCGGTGCCGTCAGGTTTGAAGTCGATGAGGTACGCTCGATCACACACTGCCATTGTGCCAATTGCCGCAAGCTTACCGGCGCGGCATTCGCAACATACGCTCACGTCGAAGTTGACAAGTTCCGATTTTCGGCAGGCGAGGACATGACCGTGCGCTATGAATCCGCGCCCGGCAGTTTCCGCTATCGTTGCAAGATCTGCGGCTGTCTGACTCCAGGCAAGGCAAGTTATCTGGAGACGGTCAGTATCCCCGCCGGTCTGTTCGACGATGATCCCAAGGTTCGGCCGCGCCTGCACGTATTTACGTCGTCGCGCGCGCCCTGGTGGACGATTCAGGACGACTTGCCCCAGCACGAAAAATGGGTTCCGGGCTATGGGCCGAAGCCGTAGCGAATGCGTGGTCGGACGCACCAGCCTTCGGCAGTTATCTTCCAGCCGAAGGCTTCGGCAACCGTGCCGTGATCCGCTCGGGCAGCCGCTTCTCGACGAACAGGGTCCTGACTTCGGCGACGCTGAGGTAACGCTCCTCGCCTTCGCCCTTGCCGAGGATCTTCAGCAGCACAGGCCATTCGCCTTTCATGAGCATGGGGTAGTACCAGTGCGCCGCATCGCCGTCGCGCTTGATATTGGCCTTCATGAAGGTGTCGATCTCTTTCGCCGTCAGGCCGCGCTCGATGCCGCCGGCAGGATCCTTGCGGTCCTTGCCGAAGCCGGCGAGCCGGGCGATTTCGTCTTCATGGACCTTCGCATCGACGTCGAGAATGCGCGAGCCGCCGCCATGCTTGTCGAGCGGGCCATCGCGCAGTTCGTCGAGAACCGCGCCGGTGGTTGCGCTCTTCAACACGCGCAGCGGCCCGAGACCGTTCGCAATGACGGCGACCATCCAGGTTTTCATCCGCACATTTTTTTGGGCCGAGCCGGTTTCGCCGCTTGCGAGGCCGATTAATTCGGTGAGCTGCGCAAGCGGCACGTCGTGGCCGCCGACGTAGCCATTGGCGACCAGCGCGCGCAAAAACGGGCAGGGATTGTTGGGTGAAACGGGGATCTGCCCGCCCGGGGCGGTGCCGATGCTGTGGTCAGGCATGGGTTAAATCCTCAAAGGCATCGAATATGAAAAAAGCATCCCGCTCCGATCAGGAGCGACGGTCTGAAAGGGCAATTCAATGGTGAACTACTTCAGCGTGTAGGGAAGTTTTGGCGGAATCCGACGCGGTGTCAACCGACAGCCTCACTCGCACTCAGGAATCTGCGGCGAGCTTTGGGGAGGATTCGACGAGGGTCAATCTACTGAAGGGGATGCCGGCCTTCACAAGGCCGTCCCGGTAATGGGCGATGTCCTCAGGCATCTTCCAGTGGAAGTTCCGCAAATGCCGTTCGACAGTAAGGCTGGGATAGTTGCTGAGCAGAGCCTCGGCCGCCGTTGCCGCCTCCGAAGTCCGTCCCAATTGGGCGAGCGCTGCCGCGCGGATCGCGAGTGCCTGAAGCATATTGGGATTGGTATAGAGCTGCTCCCGAGCCCAGGACAGCGACGCGTCATATTGTCCGAGCAGGTAGTGGCTGAACGCGTTCACGGCCGCCCATTGATACCGGGGATCGTTGTTGCCGCTCTGCGCCGCCATCGTAAACAGTTCGATTGCGGGCCGGTGTTGGCCGGACACGAGATGACAAATCCCAAGCACGCCGCGGGCGCCCATATCGTACGGATTGAGCCCGACCGCCCGCTTGGCGGCATCCATCGCCGTCTCGTGGTGCCCTTCCGCCGCGTTCAGATAGGCGAGAGTCTGGAACGCAAAGGACGAACGGGGATCGAGCCGGACACTGCTTTCCGCCAGACTCATTGCGTAATCAAACATTTCGCGCGTGCTCCGGATCCATCCAAACTGGATGCCCTGGATCTGGATCGTGGCGAGATAGGCACGGGCGATCGACAACGTCGGATCGAGCGCGATGGCTTCCTTGAACAAGCTGATCGAGGTTTCGAGATCGGCCTGCGTCTGCAGATAATAGTAGGACAGTCCCTTAAGGAAGCGATCCCAGGCGGTGAGGTCGTTCGAGTTCGAGCGCGGCGGGGCGGAGGCTTCAGCGCGGTAGATCTCGGCCGCGATTGCCGCCGACAGGCTGGTGGTGAGCTCGTCCTGCATCGCGAACAGGTCGCCGATGTCGCGATCGAACCGGCCGGTCCATAATTGTTCGCCGGTCTCGGGCGCGATCAGCTCGGCGGTGACGCGAATCTTGGTTGCTGCGCGCCGGACCGAGCCCTGGATCAGATAGCTCGCATCGATCTCGCGCGCGATCAGGCGCGTGCTCACGCTCTTGCCCTTGAACGAGAACGTCGAGTTGCGGCTCAGCACCCGGTAGAACGATTGCAGCGAAAGCGCGTGGATCAGGTCCTCGGTCAGTCCGTCGGAAAAATACTCGTCCGCGCTCTCGCTCAGATTCGCGAACGGCAGCACGCCCACGATCGCCGTCCGATACTGGGCCGGAAGATTGGTGACCGATGTTTCGGTCGAGGCTTTGTGCGCAGGGCCGCTGGCGTCGGAGCCTGCGGGTTGCCAGGTCCAGACCTGGATCGGCTCGTCGATGTTCTTGAACCGGTGAGGGCCGGCATCGGCCAGCGCGACGCTGAGGCGTTTGCCTGCTTCATGACAAGCCTTGCCCGAAACCGCCACGCCGCCGGGAGCGGCAACCGATTCGAGGCGGACGGCGATGTTGACGTCGTCGCCGAACACCTCGTCCTCGTCGGCCATCACGTCGCCCATGTGGATGCCCATGCGGAACTGCATGAGGCGGTCGGCGGGGAGGTGCTCGTTGCGCTCCGCCATCACCATCTGCATCGCGACTGCCGCCTCGATGGCGCCGACGATCGAGGGAAATTCCAGGAGGAAGCCATCGCCGGTGTTCTTCACCAGGCGGCCGCCGTGATTGAGAATGATCGGATAGATCGCGGACCTGTGCGCCTTGAACGTGGCGTGCGTCCCCGCCTCGTCGGCCCCCATCATGCGGGAATAGCCGGCGACGTCAGCGCAGACGATGGCTGCCAGGCGTCTCTCCATGTCCCCAGTATATCCCCAACGGCGCCGGAATGCGCTGGATAACCACTACGCGGTCGCTCAAACGATTCCAATGTTTATAAAATATGCGCAATCTGGTGGAAGCCCGATTTGCTCATGATAGTACTGCAATCCCTCAGGGGTCGGGATATGCATAATTAAGGCCCAGGACGCCAGGGGAACCGGTCGAATGATGACAGAGACGCTCGGCATTCACGAACTTTGGCTGTTTATCCTCTCCGGTCTGCTGCTCAACGTTACCCCGGGGCCGGACACGGCCTATATTCTCGGCCGCAGCATCCAGTTCGGATGGCGCGGCGGGGTGGCGGCGGTGATCGGCATCTGCTGCGGCTGTCTGGTCCATGTCTTCGGCGCCGCCATCGGCCTGTCGGCGCTGTTAATGGCGTCATCGACGGCCTTCGCGGTCCTGAAACTGGGCGGCGCGGCCTATCTCCTGTTGACGGGCATCCAGATGCTGCTGTCGCGGCCGCAGCCGATTGCCGAGGCGGCGGCCGTCACCGAAACGTCACTTTCCCGCGTGTTCTGGCAGGGTGCGATGACCAACGTGCTCAATCCGAAAGTGGCGCTGTTCTTCCTGGCCTTCCTGCCGCAATTCGTGGCCGCGGACTCCAGCCATAAGACGCTGGCGTTCCTGGCCCTGGGCATGATCTTCATCTCCACCGGCACGCTGTGGTGCCTCGGGATCGCAGCCTTTGCGGCGAGGGCGGCCGGCCGAATCAGGCAATCGGCCAATGTGATGGCCTGGATCAACCGCATGCTCGGCGGGCTGTTCGTCTATCTCGGCGTCCGCGTTGCGATGCTGGAGGCGCGCTAACTAAAGCGTTTTCCAGCGAAAGCCTGCCCCGGACTTGATCCGGGGTGGAGACCGGTTCGCGTCAAGAAAACGCGTCAAATCAAAAATCTAGAGCCCTGTTCCGATTCCATCCGGACGGGGCTCCAGGTTCGGCTGTCTGCCCGTCTGGAGGTATTCCTCTACAAGGAATTCGCGGGCCTTCCTGCGCGGCTTCGCGGGGAAGTTACGACATCAGTTTCGCAAGCGCATTGGTGGCGAGGTAGAGGCCGAGAACAATCATGCCGATCTGGAACCAGCGCCGAAAGACATCCGGCTGCAGCCGCGTCCGCACCGCCTGCCCGATAAACATGCCGGCAAAGGACGCTGCCATGGCGACCGCGCCCGGCAGTGCGGTTGCAGCCGTCAGCAGACCGGCGCCGGTGAGGTTGAGGCCAAGCGCCAGGGTCGCGACCGTGAAGAACACGCCTAATGCCTGGATCAGTTCCTCCTTCTCCATGCCAATCGCCTGCAGGAACGGCACCGACGGAATGACCTGCACGCCGGTTGCCGCCGAAATCATGCCGGTGATCAGCCCGACGATGCCGCCGGCCCATTTTTCGTTTCGGCGGGCAATGGTGAAATTGAATTTGCAGAGGCCGATGATGGCATTGATCGCCAGCAACAGGCCGAGCGCGATCGTGGTGTAGCGCGCATAGGGCCCGGTCAGCGACCCCGCGTTCAGCCAGACGCCGGCGGCCGTTCCGGCCAGCAACGGCCATAGCCGCCGGAAAATATCGCGCAAGTACGGACCGCCGAAGGTTTGCCAGATGTTGGTGACGATCGCCGGCACGATGACGATGGCGATCGCCTGGGCCGGCGGCATCGACACCGCAAGCAGGCCCATCGACACCGTCGGCAGGCCGAGCCCGAGTGCGCCCTTCACGAAGCCCGCGAGCAGGAAGGTGGCGGTGACGAGGAGAAGCAGGGAATCGAACATGGGGCGACCTTGACCGATCGACGCATCGGGCACAATCTGGAGGTTCCGGAGATAGCCTTCGGACAAGACGAAGGCTATTTGCCTCCTCGTCATTGCGAGCGAAGCGAAGCAATCCATGTCAAAGCACAAAGAAAGAATGGATTGCTTCCGCCTTCGCTCGTTGAGCTACGGCGGACAAGTCGTCGCGGAGCCTGTCATCACAGTGCGAGCGCATTGCGCTCGTCGCTGGGCGCGCATTCGCGCGACCCGTTCGCTCCCTTGCGCAAACGCTTCGCGTTTGTCGCAGGCAATGACGGCTTACGCGCGCGCGAAGTCGTAGGGAATCCCGATGCGTTTCGATCTGGTCGATCTTCAGCTCTTCGTCGCGGTGGCCGAGACGCGCAGCATCACCAATGGCGCGGGGCGGGTTCATCTCGCGCTGGCGTCGGCGAGCGAGCGGATCAAGGGACTGGAGGAGGCGCTGGGCGTTGCGCTGCTGACGCGCGGCCGTCGCGGCGTCGAACTGACGCCGGCCGGCGAGAGCCTGCTCGATCATGCGAGGGTCGTGCTTCACAATGTCGATGCGATGCGCGGCGATCTGGCCGCCTTTGCCCGTGGCGCGAAGGCCACCGTCCGCTTCCTCGCCAACACGTCGGGGCTTTCGGAATATCTGCCGAAGGCACTGGCTGCCTTCCTGGCCGCACATCCTAACATTTCGATCGACGTCGAGGAGCGCGAAAGCGCCGAAATCGCCCGCGCCATCGTAACTGGCGCGGCCGATCTCGGGCTCGCCGCCGAGCACGCGCTTGCAGACAATATCGAACGGAGCCCGTTCAGCGAAGATCGCCTGGTGCTGGTCGCCGCGCGGAGCGATGAACTTGCGAACCGGCGGCAGGTCGATTTCAGTGAAGTGGTGGAGCGCGAATTCGTCGGCCTGATCAGCTCGATTGCGCTGCATACCCATATCAGTGGACATGCGGCTCGTCTCGGCGCGCGCCTTCGCTTTCGTGCACGGCTGAACAGTTTTGATGCGATCGGCCAGATGGTCGCCGCCGGCATCGGGATTGGCGTGATGCCTGAAGTGGCGGCAAAACGATGCGCGCGATCAATGAAGATCAATGTCATCAGGATCAGGGATTCCTGGGCCAACCGCCGGCTTGTGATCTGCGCGCGGAGTTTTCGCGCGCTGCCCAGGCCCGCGCAGCAACTGGCGGAGCACCTCCGCAAATCTGCGCCACGCTGAACATGTGAGGGAGAGCGAAAATGCTGAAGGTCCGGGGACGCCGCAGGTGTGCTTTAAAGCGAACTACGAGTCTGGCGGAGCATGAAGGCCAATACTTTCAAGTCGGCCTGACAAACGGATTTGGAGTCTAGTTTAAGTAGATTACGAGTCCCCGGCGTCCGACGTCGTCGAATTCTGAGTCCCGTCAGTGCGGTCGGTTTTGCCGCATTCCGGACATTGGAAGGGACTCGCAGGTCACTGAAGGGCCAATAGCGGAAGTATCAGGGAGGCCGCGCCACTTTGCATTCGTGCCAACAGGAAAAATTCTTTCAAGCATCGACTTCTCACTCTCGCTCGAGCAGTTTCTCTTGCGCGTCGAGCCGCATGACGTACAGCGTTGCCAGCAAGCCCATTCCCGAGGACAGCAGCATCATTGCCAACAGGGTTGGGGCGGCATTCGCTTCGGTCAGAACCATGCCCGTGATCGCGGACAGGAATGCCCCGCCGCCGACCGTCAACGCAGCTGACAGTCCCGATGCGCTGCCTGCCATTTCCGGCCGAACCGAGACGACACCCGCATTGCTGCTCGGGATCGCCAACCCGTTGCCGAGACCAACGCAACCACAGGCGCCGAAATAGATCGGCAAACTCACCACGCCATAAAGGCAAAGCAGGATTCCCAGAATCAAGCCCGCACATGCGACCAATCCGCCCGTCAGCATCATGGTCGTGAGCCCATAGTGTTCGGAGAAGCGGCCGCACAGAAAACTACCGAGAACAAAACCGGCTGTGATGGTTCCCATATAGAAACCAAGCTGTGCGGCGGAAATCCGGAACGTGGAGACAGCGACAAGCGACGCTCCACCAATGAAGACGAAGAACGCCCCCCTGGAAAACGTCATGCACAGCGCGTAACCCCAAAAGCGCTCTGATCCCACGAGCGTCCCGTACGATCGAACTTGCCGAGTAAACGTAGCTGCGGGCGTTTTGTTGGTCTCCCGCAGATCGACCCAGCACAGCGCGAGAGTCGCGCCGCCCATGACGAGAAAAGCCCAGAAACTGGCCCTCCATCCGTACAGATCATCGAGCGCGCCACCAAGCATCGGGGCCAGCATGGGAGCGATGGCCGAGGTCATGGCCACGTAGCCGATGGAGCTCGCTGCTTTGCTGCCGGCGGAGACATCCCGAATAATGGCAACAGAAACGGCGTAGGCGGGGGCGATAACCGCCTGCATCAGACGGAAGGTGAGAAACGCCCAGACGTTGGACGCCAACAGGCAGCCCAGCGATGCGACAAGGAAAAGCAGCAAGGCGGCAAGGATCACAGGCCGCCTGCCCACGCGATCCGACAACGGCCCCATCACGAGCTGCAGCACGCAGCTCACGGCCGCATATCCGGCGATACACAGATTGACGAGCGCATAGTCCGCCTGAAACTCACTGGCGATGTTTGCCAATGAGGGCAGGAACATGTTGAGAGATACCACCGACAGGCCGCTCAGCACGATCAAGGTCATCAGGGCCGGCGGGTCTGCGGCTTTTCCAGGCATGGTATCCTCTTCTCAATCTGACAGGCCGGCCAGAAATTTGCTCAAAAAAAAGCCCCCGAACTTGTCGGGGGCGCACGGGGTACCGGCATTGGTGCCGTTACCGGTCCATGCGCCAGCGCCCTACTACGACGGTTGCGATCGTCATCTCGAATATCTCCAATGATCTGCGCCCAGTGTAGAAACTCGCTCTGTGAGTGTCAACGATCGGCGAGGCAGCGCCTAACGGGTGTGCGTTTGGTCGATGATGTCGGCCCCCGGACAGAGATGCGATGCTCTGCCGCCTCACTAACGGTGGAGACAGGCCAACAGCGGGCATTCAGGAAGGGGGCGTCGTGCTTAGCACCGAACCGACAATTCCAAGCCGCCTTGGAAGGGCAATGTCATTGTGGTGAAGCCGTTGACCGGATCATTAAGAAACGCGAAATAATCTGCATAGGACGCTCGATGATCTTTCGTGTTATCGCATACCACAACCGCACCGTCTGAAAGATGCGGCGCGATCAATTCTATTGCGGGGCGTGCCATGGCGATCCAAACGTCCATGAGGACGAAGTCGATTGGCCTGTCGATCTGCTTTAGGGTCTCGCGAAGATCACCTTCGCGGAGATTGATAAATCGCCCCAAGCCTGCCTGCGCAAAGTTTGCCCGTGCCGCGGCCGCTTTGTTCGGTTCATACTCGGTTCCGATCACCACTCCTTCCCCGCCGAATAGACTAACATTGTCGCGCACCGCTGCGGCAAGATAGATTGTCGACACACCATACGATGTACCAACCTCGATGATCGTGGAGGCTTTTTTGGCGCGGCATAGCTGGTAACAAAACTCTGCCTTATCGCGATCAAGCGCGACAAGCTTATCGCTCCGAAAGGCTCTAATTTCTACTACGCTTGGTGCATGTTCATTGGTGTCCGGGTCCTCGAATGCCCGGATCAACGCAGCTTGCTCGTCGCTCTTAGCATGAAGAACATCAAGAAGATCCTGCAAATATTGATCGCCGACAACGGACATCGCTTGCTCCCTTCGTTGGCATTACCCACACAGGTTCAACGGGTGTGATCTCAGCCCGCACAGCAGGCACCCCGGACGCACGAAGCGTTTCAGGCCGACGGGCCGCCGTCAAGCACCGCAATCAAATGTCTGTTTTGGGTCAATAGCTCTCGTTTGACCCTCCGCCGTCCACTTCCGATCTACCTCAGCGGACATCAACAGACCGGCCCAGTTAGTCCGTTCCGTGCCAAGAGCCGACATCGCTGATGCCTTACTCAATCACTTCGTCTGCGACGCCCAGCGCGGGCGGTATCGTTACCCCCGCGCCTTCGGGGCCTTGCGGAAATTAGCGCGTGTATTTGTAGTAAGTGAACGCCGCCGAAGTGACCGTAAGCAATGCCGAAGCAATCCAGGTCGGCCCCAGCACAAAGATGGCTATCGCACCCTGCCCACAGGCACCGCATGCAACCCAAAACAATATTGGAAAAAGACATAGTAGGATGATGACGGCAAATCCCGTACTGAGCCAAACTCCTCTCAACCCCCATCGCGCACCAAAAAACCATGGGATGGCGGGAAAGCCGAAAGACAGAATAACCAAGAGGGTCATCAGATCGTCGAACATGATTGGCTCTTGGTCGTTAACACGAGGCAGATGGTTCAAACTCATACGAAAACCGCGCGAGCCTTTGTCATCGCTGCTATCCTGACTCTGGGCGCATAAGTCGAATACCAATTGACATTGCCAGTTGACGACTGCTTTGGGTGAAAACGCGACTTGCGTTCTACGTCGGCTTCCTGGGCGGGACCGGACGTTCGCGGCGAGCGGGCGGGTGACGCCGGCGCCGCAACGTTCTGGTGGACTCGTTATTGCCTTAAACCGACTCGTTTCTGCTCTTAGGGCACAGCAGGGGAATTGCGTGGACGCCTGCTTGATGCCTGACAGGGACGCCGGGCGTCATTTGCCCGTGGCAAGGCCGGCGGCCTTGATGACGCGCGCCCATTTCTGGGTTTCGGCTCCGATGTAGTTGCGAAAATGTCCCGGCGTGTCGCCGGCGACTGTCAGTCCCTGATCGGCGAGCTTCTGCTTCACCTGCGGGTCGTGCATCGCCTCGTTGGCGATGCGATTCAAGGTAGCGACGGTCGGCTCGGGAGTTCCGCCCGGTGCGACCATGCCGTACCAGTTTTCGATCAGGAGGTCCGGCATGCCGACCTCCGCGGTGGTCGGCACGTCAGGCGAGGTGGGCGCGCGTTTCGGAGCGCCGAGGGCAATCGGGCGCAGGGTGCCGGCCTTGATATGCGGCAGCAGCACCGGCAAATCGAGGAACGCCATCTGCACCTGCTGGCCGAGCAGATCGTTGATGGCGGGCGCAGCGCCGCGATAGGGCACGTGCACGATGTCGATCCTGGCCGTCTGCTTGAGCAATTCACCGGCAAGATGCGGCATACCGCCGACGCCGGCAGATGCGAAATTGAGTTTCCCCGGCTGCGCCTTGGCGAGCGCGACCAGCTCCTTCATGTCGCTGGCGGGAACGTTGCTGGCGACGACAAGCATTTCCGGCACCGTCGTTACCAGCGTGACGGGCGCAAAGTCCTTCGTCACGTCGTAAGGCACCCTTTCCATTGTCGGGTTGATGACCAGCGCGCTCGCGCTCACGATCCCGATCGTGTAGCCGTCGGGGGCTGCCTTCGCGACCGCATCGGTGCCGAGCACGCCGGCCTGGCCGCCGCGATTGTCGATTACAACCGGCTGCTTCGTGATTTCCGACATGCGCTGACCGACCAGGCGCGCGATGATGTCGTTGGGGCCGCCGGGTGGGAACGGCACGATCAGCTTGATCGGTTTGCTTGGGAAATCTTGTGCGGTTGCCGCTACCGGTACCAGCGACAGCGCGGCCAACAGCGTGCGTGCCGTTTTCATGCAAGCCCCCCTGATCCGGATCTGTTTTGGCGCGGGGCTCGCAAGAAGCGCCGCGCGTTCGTCCGTGATGGGGCGAGTATGCCGCTTGTTGCGCGTCGGTGCCAGAGGTTGCGGCCGATTCAGCCGGTTGCACCCCGTCCCGCCACGCGTGGATCAAGGCAGCAATTCATCTGTCGCAGCGACCTTGATGGAACGCCGGGTGATCAGGTTGCTCCAGACCCAATTGTGATGGCGAATGATGCTGAGGGCATCGAGGTGAGGACGGTCGCTCAGGGTGTGGCCGTCGGCTACCGCCACAACATCGTAATGATGTGCAACCGTCGAACGAACCGTGGAATCAACGCAGAAATCAGTTGCCCATCCGGTGATCAGGACCCGGTCGGGCTGGAGCTCCTTCAAACGCGCCTGCAGGTCCGTGCCGGCAAAAGGATCGTTCAGAGTAGTCGGGACGATAATGTCGGCAGCTTCCCGGACAACTTCGGGAAGAAACTGCCATCCCGGCGTTTGCGGCTCAAAGGCGTCTCCCGTGCCGCCGCAATGCTGGATCAAAATTACCTTGCCGGTTTGGGCACGGACCCTGGCGGCCAGCCGGTTGATGCGATCCACGACGCCGTGCAAATCACGTTTGGGCGTGCCGCCGAGGAGCCCGACCTGCATATGGACGACCAACATCGCGTCCATCGAGGCCCCTAGCTGTTCAAGAGCTTCAGCGCCGCCTCGTGCACGCGGGCGTCGCCGGCAGCGATGATGCGGCCGCCGCTCTGGGCGGGCTTGCCCTCCCAGTTGGTGACGACGCCGCCGGCGCCGGTGACGATCGGGATCAATGCGGCGATGTCGTAAGGCTTGAGTTCGGTCTCGACCACGAGGTCGAGATGGCCGGCCGCCAGCATGCAGTAGGAATAGCAGTCACCGCCATAGCGCGTCAGCCGCACCGCTGCCTCGACCCGGCCGAAAGCTTCGCGGTCCGCGGCGTTCATCAGCAGGGGACTGGTGGTAAAAGAGGTCGCTTCCTTCAGCGTCGCGCAGCGCCGCACGGTGAGCCGCCGCTCACCGGACGGCCCGGAATAATGCGCCGAGCCAGAATCGCCTGAAAAGCGCTCGCCGATATAGGGCTGGTGCATCATGCCGAACACCGGCGTGCCCTTGTGCAGCAGCGCGATCAGCGTGCCCCAGATCGGAAATCCCGCGATGAAGGATTTGGTGCCGTCGATGGGATCGAGCACCCAGACATACTCGGCGTCCTGGCGCTCGTTGCCGAATTCCTCGCCGACGATGCCGTGCTGGGGAAAGTTGGCCTTGATCAGGCGGCGCATGACAGCTTCGGCGGCGCGGTCGGCCTCGGTGACCGGATCGAAATCGCTCGCGCTCTTGTTGTCGATGGAGAGTGAGGTCCGGAAGAACGGCAGGATGGTTTCGCCGGACGCAGTCGCGAGGCGGCCTATGAAGGCTGTGAAATCGATGACCGTCACGACTATCCCTTACCGCCAATCGAGAAAGAATACCGCCTCTTGCCTAGCCCAATCCGGGCTGCCGCGCACCGCCAACGGCGCGTTATTCCCATTCGTATTGCGAACTGGCTTTCGAATCGGCTTTCGAAAAGGCTTCGTTTAAGCGTGGATTTTTGGTTAGCCGTGCCATCACGAAGTTGCGAGTTTTGGCATACCAGCACTGCAAGGAGGCCGGGGCTCAACCAGAAATCCATCTAAGATATTGATTTTACTTATATAATAGCCGTACATCGGAAGTGTTGCCGATCCGCCAGTCTGTTCCACTTTGGACCGGAACCGAGCCAAAAACCCTTGCGTTTTGTGCAGCGCGGCCGCATATTGTTGCGGTGCGGTAGGGCCTCGCCCTATCGCTGCCCTCCTTGGGCGTTTCCTCCCTAGACTTGGGCCGCTTGTTCATTCAAGCGGCCCTTTTTTCTTTTGCCCCCGCGCCGCTGAGCACCTTCGGTCTCCGACGAGGGCGCCTCAAGCTGGGCGAACCCTTCTTTGCATGGGGTTGATTTCAAGATTTTTCATTCGGCCCTGCGGTCCTCCGCCCATGGCGCGTCCAGGACGCACGTGAACGCGTTGGCGGAGACGTTGCGGCTGATCGGTCTGGCCTCTACTCCGCCGCCGCCTGGAACGGGCCGAGATCCCCGAGCGGCACCTGCGCCAGCGCGTCGGCGAGCGCGGCGAAATCGGTGGCCACTTGCGCAAAGCGCGGGCTGCGTTCCCGGCGCCGCTCGTCCATATAGATCGCGCGGTTGAGTTCGAGCTGCACGGTGTGCAGTCCGCTCGCCGGGTTGCCGTAATGCTCGGTGATGAACCCGCCGGCATAGGGCTTGTTGCGGCCGATCGAATAGCCGAGCCCGCTCATGATTTCCTCGACGACATCGGGCAGCAGGCTCGCGCAACTGGTGCCGTAGCGGTCGCCGATCACGATGTCGGGCCGCCGCGGCTCGTCGCGCGAGACGCCGACCGAGGGCATCGAATGGCAATCCACCAGGATCACGGTTCCGAACGCCTGATGGGCCTTGTTGATCAGCCGCCGCAGCGCCCGGTGATACGGCTTGTAGAGCGCCTCGATCCGTCCCAGCGCGTCGTCGACGGAAAGCCGCTCGCGGTAGATTTCCTGCCCGTCGCCGACCACGCGCGGGATGGTGCCGAGGCCGCCGGCCACCCGCATCGAGCGGGTATTGGCGAAGCTCGGCAGGCGTCCGGTGAACATCCGCGGATCGAGCTCATAAGGCTCGCGGTTCACGTCGACATAGGAGCGAGGAAAATTGACCCGCACCGTCGGAAAGCCCTGCTCGCTCAGGCCGCCGATCAATTCGTCCATGAACGAATCCTCGGAGCGGCGCAGCGCGGCGAGGTCGATCCGGGAGGCGTTGAGGAATTCGGACGAGTAGACCGAGCCGGAATGGGGCGAGTTGAAGATGATCGGCGCCCGCCAGCTGGCCGGCTCCACGATCTCGAAGGGAGGCGACAGTTCGCCATCAAATTGGGTCATCGTCGGGCGCCGTCCCTTGAATGTCCGCATTTCCCGTCGGCCGGTCGATCAAGCGACCGATTCTACCGGGAGGGGCAGGGGTTTTGTAAGGATGCATTGTCCGTAATCGTAATCATTCTGCCAAGCGAAAAAAGCCGCCGTTCTCGTGGAAGGTGTCGCAACCGCCCGAAAAGCGCCGCCTTGATCGATCTTGGTACATGCCGCTACAAAAATAGCGCCGCCCGCCATCGCCAAGAAGCCGTTACCTTTTAACTGAAATTTACCCTCTGTCGGGCTTAGTGGGCGGAATGATCCTCCAAGCCGGAAGCGACGACCGACCGCCATGCACAAGATCCTGCTCGCCGAAGACGACAACGACATGCGCCGCTTCCTGGTCAAGGCACTGGAAAATGCCGGGTTTCAGGTCTCACCCCACGATAACGGCATGTCGGCCTATCAGCGGCTGCGCGAGGAGCCGTTCGAGATGCTGCTGACCGATATCGTGATGCCGGAAATGGACGGCATCGAGCTGGCGCGCCGCGCCTCGGAACTCGACCCCGACATCAAGATCATGTTCATCACCGGCTTTGCGGCCGTCGCCCTGAATTCCGATTCGGAAGCGCCCAAGAACGCCAAGGTGCTGGCCAAGCCGGTTCACCTCCGCGAGCTGGTCAGTGAAGTGAACAAGATGCTGGCGGCCTGATTCGGCCTCCTTTTTGGTCCGAAAACACTCCGGAAATTACGTCCAAGCATCCTTGCGGGGGCGCTTCGGAGCCGATATACGGACCCCACCCAATACGATTAAAGCTGGAGCGGGATGATCGATCATCCCATTTCCAGGGCGCGTAGCTCAGCGGGAGAGCACTACCTTGACATGGTAGGGGTCACAGGTTCGATCCCTGTCGCGCCCACCAGCCTTCGCTTGCTTCGCAAGCTACGGCTCGGCAAGCCAAACCGAACTCTATCGTAGCGAAGCAAGCGAAGGCTGCCGCGGCGTAGCCACTTGGCGAAGGCGGGCTTGTGCCGCAAATCGCGCCAACCTCACACCGGCAATCCCGCCTTGAGCAGACCGGCCTCATGCCGCCGGCGGTCGGCCTCATGCTTGTAGTGCTGGGTGGCGAGATAGCTCGTCACCGAGAAGCCCGGTTCGAGCTTCACGACCTCGGCCGCATGCGCCGCAGCCGCAACGCCATTGCCCATCTGCGCGAAGATGGCGGCGAGGAAGGCGTGATGCGTGAAATCGGGCCGCGTGATCCGCGCGAAGGCTTCGGCGGCCTCCGCGTATTTCTCGGCGCAGTAGAACGCGCGGCCGAGGTGATTCCAAAAACGCTCGGGGTGGTAGGGGTTGAGGCGCATCGCCTTTCTGATCCAGTCGATGCCTTCCTCGGGCCGGCCCAGCCAGGTCAGAAACTCGCCTTGCTGTACCACCACAAGGTCGTAATTGGGATTGAGGGCCAGCGCGCGCTCCTGGTGATATGCCGCGCTGTCGTGATCGTCGCGGGTCAAATTCACCGCGGCCAGGATGCGATGAACGTCGCTGTCGTTATCGTCGAGCGCCAGCGCAAGCTGCAACTCGGCGGCCACCTCTTGGAAGGTGGCGTCGCGATCCGCGCACCAGCCATAGACCCATGTCTGGCCCAGCACGCACGCCCTCCAGGCATGGGCGTGCGCATAGTCCGGATCGAGCGCAAGCGCGCGTTCGAGCAGGGCCTGTGCCTCGGCGTTGGCTTCCCGTTGCGAGCGGTGGTGCAGCACCTTGGCGGCCAGGACGTACTCATAGGCCGCCATGTTGTCGGTCCGCTTGCGCTTCGCCCGCTCGTGCGTGGCAGCCTCGACGCGGCCGGGGAGGGTGGCAACGATCGCACCGGTCACTTCGTCCTGAATGGCGAAAATGTCCTCGAGCTTGCGGTCATAGCGTTCCGCCCAGACGTGCCGGTCGGTTTGTGCGTCGATCAGCTGCACGGTGACACGGACGCGATCGCCGACCTTGCGCACGCTTCCCTCGAGCACGTATTCGACATCGAGCTCGCGGGCAATTTCCTGCACCTTCACTGCCTTGCCCTTGTGCACGAAGGTCGAGTTGCGCGAGATGACGAGAAGATCGCGGAAGCGCGACAGCTCGGTGATGATGTCCTCGGTGAGGCCGTCGGCAAAGAATTCCTGCTCCGGGTCGCCGCTCATGTTGACCAGCGGCAGCACCGCGATGGACGGCTTCCTGGTCGCGATGGTCGCTGCCGCGCCGTCCTTGCCGCTCATCGGCGTCTCGGCGGCTTCCGGCTCGAAGCGCACCCGAAAGACGTGGATCGGGCGGGTGATGTTCTTGACGTTCTGGTTGCCGAGATCCTCGAAGGCGATGTCGTCGAGCCGGTCGCCGACCTGATCGCGCACGGCGCCGGAGACGCAGATGCCGCCTGGCTCGGCGAGCACCTCGAGACGCGACGCAACGTTGACGCCGTCGCCGAAGATGTCGTTCTCCTCGATGATGATATCGCCCAGATTGATGCCGATGCGGAATTGGATCCACCGCGCCGGCGACACGTCGGCATTGCGCCGCGCCATCCGCCGCTGCACTTCGGCCGCGCACGACACCGCATCAACGACGCTATGGAATTCCACCAGCATGCCGTCGCCGGTGGTCTTGATGATGCGGCCGCGGTTCTTGGCAATCAAGGGATCGATGAGCTCAAGCCGGTGGGTTTTCAGGCGGGCAAGCGTCCCCGCCTCGTCAACCTCCATCAGCCGGCTGTAGCCGACCATGTCGGCGGCAAGGACCGCAGCGAGTCTTCGCTCGGGTCCAGGCGCGTGCATTTTCGCCTCTCCGGCAAGCAGTCTAGCAGATTTGCTGCGCTGGCCAAGGTTGCTTATCGGATGGCCGCCGAGCCGCGGCTCAATCTGTAGCAGTAGGAGTCTCGATCCGGCAACTATACCGTTTCCGGCAGGGCGAACAGCATTGCGAGAACGGCAGGCGAATTGAGGGCCGCGAGCTTTTCCCGCGCACTGAGAAAGCCCGTCGCATCCTCGAAAGTCTCCGCATCTTCGATTTTGGCGCGTGCGATTGCCAGATTCGCATCGACCTCGCCGCGCTTTCTGGGTTTTGGGGCGGACAGGTTGTTCAGATGCGCCTCGCGCAAGCCGGCGTCGTGGCGCAATTCGTGCAGCGGACAGGCGAGGGGCGAATGTGGCGCGTTGGCGAGTTCATTGGCTCGCTGCAGGACGCGCGGCGGCGCAGTCTGCTCGGGCGTTTTGAACAGTCGCGGCGTCCGGTTTGAACCGGTGGACGACGACAGCATGGCCATCGGAACAGCCAGCAACAGGCCAATGATCACCGGCGTCATCCAAAGCAGCAGCGGCAGCGACACGGCATAGGCACTGATGGCCATGACGACGCCAATCAACGTCGGCACCGAATAGGTGCTGACGATATCGCGGTGCGGGACCGCGCCGTCGTCCCGACGCTGAACCTGCCATCCCGCATCGCGCCCGAACAGGATTTCAGCAACGGCGGACGACTGGAAGATCATCATGATGGGCGCGACCAGGCCCGAAAGAACCGTCTCGGCGATGATGCCCGCGAACACGAGGAGGCTGCCGCCGAACTTCCTTCGCGCCTCGCTATCCCCAAGCAGCACAATGAAGGCCAGCAGCTTTGGCGCGATCAGCATGCCCATCGTGCCGACGAACACCCACGCCGCCAGGATCGGGTCCTGCGCCGGCCAGGTCGGAAACAGCGAATATCCTTTCGGGAAGTATTCGGGCCTGACGAACTGTGCCTGCAGCGATACCAGAATTCCAAACACCAGAAAGATCAGCCAGAGCGGCGCGGTGAGATATGATCCAATTCCGGTCAGCAAATGAAGCCGTGATACCCAGTGAAAGCCGCGCGTCGGCAACAGCGCCAGATGCTGCAGATTGCCCTGGCACCAGCGCCGGTCGCGTGCGACAAAATCCGAAAGCGTGGGCGGAGATTCCTCGTAGCTGCCTCGAAGCGTCGGCGCCATGTGGATGGCCCAGCCGCCGCGCCGCATCAGCGCGGCCTCAATGAAGTCGTGGCTCAGAACATGCCCGCCGAACGGCTTGCGTCCCCCGAGTTCGGGCAGCCCCGCATATTGCGCAAAGGCCCGGACACGAATGATCGCGTTATGTCCCCAGTAATTGCCTTCGGAGCCGTGCCACCATGCAATCCCTGCGGCCAGCATCGGGCCGTACAGCCTTCCTGCGAACTGCTGCCACCGCGCAAACAGCGATCTTGCATTGACGATAACCGGCAACGTCTGAATCAGCGCGACCTTGGGATGCGCCTCCATCGCGGCGGCGAGCCTGACGATGGTGTCGCCGGTCATCAAGCTGTCAGCGTCGAGGATCAGCATGCTCTCATAGCCGGCGCCGAACCGCTTCACCCAGTCCTCGATATTGCCTGATTTGCGCGCGGTGTTCTCGGGGCGATGGCGATAGAAGATCGGAGCCGCGTGGCCGAGGTCCTGTCGAAGTCCAAGAAAACGTTTTTCCTCGGCGATCCAGATCGCGGGATCGGTGGTGTCGCTCAGCACAAACCAGTCGAACTGCGAGCTGTATCCGGTTTCCTCGACCGATTCATAAATCGCGCGCAATCTCGCCAGCACGCGATAGGGATCCTCATTGTAGGTCGGCAGGAGCATTGCGGTCCGGCTGTGGATCGCCGGCAGGGGAATGCCGGGGTCGATGCCGAGCTCGTTTTTCTTCCTCGCCAGCAGCACGAAGAAGCCGGCAAGCGCCGACATGAAGGAAAAGGCAATCCACGCAAACAGCAGCACGAACAGCAGGAGGATGATCGATTCCAGGACCGTGACGCCACCGACCTGGAGAACCCGGTACATCTCGTAACAGCCCGCCGCAGTCAGGATCGCGGTGCCGGTCAGGATGAAACCGCGCCGGATCCACATCGGTGCAAAGTCGGGCGCCGGCGGTGGTTCGAACCGCCGCAATGGCTGCACCGCCATATCGATCGGCGCTTCCCGGGGAAGGAATTCGTGCAGCGGGATATCGCCGGGCCCGGACGCGCCACCGGCTTTCGCTAAGGTGTCCATCGGTAAATCCAGATCTCCGATATCGCTTCATTGTCCTGCATGAGCGATGCGCGGAGTTCGACCGGGGTCTTTTCCTTCAACAGCTCGAAGCTCAACCGCCAACCGCCGGTCGCCGGATTTGGCTGGGTGACGATGTTCTGGATCTTGGCCTTCTCGGCCGTCACGTCCCCGCGCAGCTTTTTCGGATCGACGGATTTCAGTTTCTCGCCGGTCACGTCGAGCACGAAGATCGTGGCGTTGTCGCCTCTCGCGCCGATGCCGGTTCGGGAAAACCGCGCCAATGACGTCGGCTTCGGAGTATCCGGTCCCCAGTGCATACGATAGGTGTAAGTGTGCTCGCCCTTGGCCGGCAACGGAGCTTTGGGAAGCCAGAACGAGGCAATGTTGTCGTGAATTTCTTCCTTGGTCGGGATTTCGAGCAGCTTAACCGCGCCTTCGCCCCAATCGCCGATCGGCTCCGCCCACAGGCTTGGCCGCCGCTCGAAATTGGATTCCAGGTCCTGAAAGGCGGAAAAATCCTTCTGGCGCTGCATCAGGCCGAAGCCGCGCGGGTTGAGGTCGGAAAACGAGGAAACCTGCAAATCCCTCGGATTATGCAGCGGCCGCCACAGCTCCTCGCCGCGGCCGTTGAAGACGGCAAGGCCATCTGAATCGTGAACTGCGGGGCGGAAGTCCTCGACGTCCTTGCGGTCGTTCGGTCCGAAGAAGAACATGCTGGTCATCGGCGCGAGGCCTGCATGAGTTAGATCCACGCGCGGATAGATCGCCATCTCCACATCGAACACCGTGGTGTCGCCGGGCCGGATGGTGAAACGATAGGCCGCGGCGGCGCTCTCGCTGTCGAGCAGCGCATGCACGACGATGGAATTGGCGCCTGCTGCCGGCTTCTCGATCCAGAACGTCTTGAAGAATGGAAACTCTTCGCCTTTGGCTTCGCCGGTGTTGATCGAAAGACCGCGTGCCGAAAGTCCGTAGAGTTGGCCCTTGGCCACCGCGCGGAAATAGCTCGCGCCGAGAAACACACAGACCTCGTCATAATAGTCGGGCTTGTTGATCGGCGCATGCAGCCGGAAGCCGGCAAAGCCGAGGTCTACCGCCGGGCCCGGCGGCGTGAGTTCGCCGAACGAAAACAGATCGGGCTGGTAGGGGATTTTCGTCGCCTGGCCGTCCTTCACCTCGAAGATGTCGACCCGGTTCTTGTAGAAGAACCCGCGATGGAAGAACTGCGCCTCGAAGGGCAATTTTTCGCCGCGCCAGAGCGCGCGTTCCGGCAAGAACCGGATCGCGCGATAATGGTCGTAATCGACGTTGGCGAGATTATCGGGCAACTTCTCGCTCGGCGCCTTGTACGGCTTGCTGGCGAGATCCCGCGCCATTTGCCGGACGATGGATCGATCGAACGGCGCCGGCTGGGCATGTGCGGCGGACAGAAGCCCGGGCGCCACGCCGGTTACCAACGGCAACGCGGAAGCAGCGAGGAAATTCCTGCGATTCACGAACAACCTCGCGGTTACTAACGACGACCCCTCGGCAACGCAGTGACACCCCGACGGTTCCTCACTTCGGAACAGAACTGCCGTTTTTCCAGGTTGCCTAAAATCCGGTCATGCGGACCGTGCTAGCTTCGCAATGTGTGGCTTATCCGGGTGACCACGCCATCCCACTGGCGTTTTTCCGCAACGGGATAATTGATCATCACGCAGTCCATGGTGCCGTTGCCGCGGTTGCAGCGGTTGTACCAGATCCGGTCGTTGCGAATGCTGGACACGACAAAGAAATCAGACGTGATCCGTTTGTAGATGATGCCGGCAGGCGGCCGCTTCTTGGCCAGGAACGTGGCGGGTGAATCGTTGTCGGGATTGGGAACGGACTGCACAGTGAGATCCGCGCGATTGTCGTTGGTGAAAAAGCGCCGTCCTGTTCCGCCTTCCGGTTGTCCGGCATCCCGGGTGAAGATCGAGACCGGCATGTCGACGCTGGTCCCGGTGCTTGGGATCTCGTAGCGCCGCCATTCCGCGTCGCCGGCAAAGGCGAGCGGCGGAAGGAAGATCAACAGGGCGAGAGCAGCAGACAAGCGCGACGCACGCATTGAACGATCTCCGGTTCGATTCGAGATAATCGAATCGATCGATGTTCGTTCCAGCTCCCGACATTTCTAGGGCGCAGCTTTGTCGCTGATATGCTTGCCTGCGATATATCCAAATGTCAGCGCGGGTCCGAGCGTGATGCCGGCGCCGGGATAATTGCCGCCCATGATGCTCGCCATGTCGTTGCCGGCGGCATAGAGGCCTGTGATCGGCTGGCCGTGTTCGTCCAGCGCACGGGCGTGTTCGTCGGTCCTGATGCCGGCATAGGTGCCGAGATCGCCGATCACCATTTTGATCGCGTAGAATGGCCCGTCCTTGATCGGGGCGACGCAGGGGTTCGGGCCGTGCAGCGCATCGCCCTGATAGCGGTTATAGGCGCGCGAGCCCTTGCCGAAGGCGGGATCGCGGCCTTCCGCGGCTGGGGCATTGAACTCGGCGATCGTCGCCTCGAGCCCTTGCCGGTCGATGCCGGTGCGGTCGGCGAGTTCGGCGAGCGTGGTGCCGCGCTTGAGATAGCCGGTCGCGAGATGATGGCGCAGCGGCATCGGAAACGGTGGCACGCATCCAAGGCCGTACTTTCGGAGCGCGCGGTGATCGCACAGGAGATACGCGGTGATCTCTTCGCCCGGCTTCGCCGCCTTCACCATCGCCTGCACGAAGTCGTGGTACGAATTGCCTTCATTGGCAAAGCGCTTGCCGTCGCGCATCACGGCGATGACGCCGGGCTTGGCGCGGTCGATGAAATGCGGCATCACGCCCTTGCTGCCGTCCTTGCGCTCGGTGATCGAGACATGCAGTGGACGTGCTGCGCCACGGCCGCGGCATGACGCTGACCAACGGCAATGCGCTCGCAGGCCGCCTCGCCAAATCGGCGTTCGACCTGAAAATTCCGCTGTGGCTGTCCATTCCGGCGCAGCCCGAGCCGACCACCAGCACGTCGCATTCGTAAGTTTCCTGTTCGTTGCCTGCCACGCGATCTGTCCTGCTTGCTTATTCTTGGTCGGGCATTTGGGTTGGGATCGACCGGCCTGTCAATCACGCGGCAATGGTGCCTGCTTCCCTTCAATTCCCCGTCTCGAAGGAGCACGTCGCGCCGCCGCCGGCCTTCTGCCTGATCTCGGCCGGGTCGAGCGTGCAGTTGAGCTTCGAGAGGCTTTCGAACACTGATCCGGCAGCGCCGTCGGCGGGAATGCCGGCCATGGCTTCGGTCGCAAAGATCTCGCTGGCCCGCCGCCCTGTTACGGTTTGCTTGTTGCCCTTGAAGGTCAGTTCGCAGGAGCGCGCGGTGATGTCGACATTGCTGACGCGGCAGACGATCTTGTCCGCGGTAACCGAAATCTTCTTGGCGTAACGCACGCCGCTCTGTCCGACGAATAATGCGCTGACGGCTTCGCGTTCATCCGCCGTCAGCAGCGGCGAATACAGCGCCACGACGCCGGCCAGCGCCAGAGCTGCCGGTCCGCTGGCCGTTGCCGGTGCGGCGGAGGCGGTGGAAGCGCCGGCGGTAAGAAGCGAGACGACGACAACCGCCAGCCTGCCGGATTTCATTTTCATCTCCCTGCGTGATGCGCGCTCGCATTCCGTACCACGGCAGGCTTGCTTCGCCAGTGGCGAATATTTCGCGTCGCGAACGGCAGGCTCGATGCGCTGTGCAGTTCGGGCAGGGCGGCCCCCCAAGTTATGCGCTTGCGCCGCCTTCGCATCGGCGGCACATTTGCGGGCGCGACGCCAAGATCGCCGAGACGAAAACCCGAGGAAGCTCCATGGCGGCCACGCGGATCGACTGCGATATTCATCCCGCGGTGGACGGAACCCGCACCACGCTGCTGCCCTATCTCGACGACCACTGGAAAGAGCAGGTGGTCAGCCGCGCCATCGACGGCCTCGACCTCAACTCCTATCCGCCCAACATGCCGTTCTCGGGCCGCGCCGACTGGCGGCCGGTCAATGGCAAGCCGGGCAGCGAGCTTGCGATGGTGCAGCGCGGCGCGTTCGACCAGCTCGGTTCGAGCCACGCGATCTGCAACGTCGTCTATGGCGCGCAGGCGGTGTTCGATTCCTATATGGCGGCCGGCTTCTGCAAGGCGATCAACGACTGGATCGCCGCCGAATGGCTTTCAAAAGATCCGCGGCTGAGCGCCTCGATCGTGGTGCCCTTGCAGGCGCCTGATCTGGCGGTGGAGGAAATCGAGCGCAGAGCCGGCGACAACCGCTTCGTCTCCGTGCTGGTGCTGGCGCAGGGCGAAACGCTGCTCGGACGACGGCATTACTGGCCGGTCTGGCAAGCGGCCGCGAAGCACAAGCTGCCGGTCGCGATCCATGCCGGCAGCGCCTACCGCACCGCGCCGAGTTCGATCGGCTGGCCGTCCTATCGCTACGAATATTATCTGGCCGAAGCGCAGGCGTTTCAGGCCCAGATATTGAGCCTGATCTATGAAGGCGTGTTCGGCAAATTCCCTGATCTCAAAGTGGTGCTGATGGAATCAGGCGTGAGCTGGCTGCCGGCCTTCATGTGGCGCGCCAACAAGACCTGGCGCGGCGTGCGCGTCGAGGTGCCGTGGGTCGAGCGCGAACCGGCGTCGATCATCCGCGATCATGTTCGCGTACCGCCCTATCCTTGCCGAGGAAGAATCCGCCAGGAGCCGGCTGCGCATCATCGATTGCGACGTGCATCCGAGCATTCATGCGCACAGCGACCTCGATCAGTTCCTCCCAAAACGTTGGCAGCAGCATCTGCGCACCTATGGCAGCCATCTGCGCACGCCCTATATCGGCACCACGCCGTATCCGCGCTCCTCGCCGCTGATCGCGCGCCGCGACGCCTGGCCGCCGACCGGCGGGCCGCCGGGCTCGGATCTCGATTTCATGCGCAAGCAGCATCTCGATCCGCTCGATATCGAGTACGGCATTTTGCAGGTGCTCGATCTCTTCATCTTCTCGCAGCAGAACCTGGAATTCGGCGCCGCGATTCAGCGCGCCATCAATGACTGGCAGCTCGCGTTCTGGTCCGACCGCGATCCGCGGCTGAAGGCCTCGATCCTCGCCGGCCAGGACGATACGCAGTTCGCGATCGCCGAGATTGAGCGCTGCGCAAAAATTGGCCGCTATGTGCAGATCAATGTCTGCCCGCGCGCCAACGAGCCGCTCGGCCGCCGCCGCTACTGGCCGATCTACGCACGCGCGCAAGAGCTCGGCCTGCCGCTCGGCATTCACGTCGGCGGCTATGGCGGGCATGCGCCGACCGGCGGCGGCTGGCCGTCTTATTATGTCGAGGAACACCAGTCGAACGCGCACACCATGGCGGCGCAGCTCACCAGCCTCGTGCTCGAAGGCGTGCCGGAACGCTTCCCTGATCTCAAGATCGTGTTCATCGAAGGTGGATTTGGCTGGATCCCGTCGGCCACCTGGCGGATGGATCGGCATTTCGAGGCGTTCCGCAGCGAGGTGCCGCATCTGAAGCGCCGCCCGTCCGAGTATGTGAAAGAGCATTTCTGGTTCACGACGCAGCCGATCGACGAGCCCGATGAAGGCAAGCATCTGCGCTCGCTGATCGAGTGGGTCGGCGCCGATCGCCTGCTGTTCTCGTCGGATTATCCGCACTGGGATTTCGACGATCCGCGCTTTGCCTTCAAGACGCCACTGAGCGAGACCGAGCGCCGGAAAATCTTCAACGGCAATGCCCGCGCGCTCTACAAGCTCTGAGCGACGACAAGGATAACATGGCCCGTCACATCGTCGCCCGCACGTCCGACATCCCGCCCGGCGGCAACAAGGTGTTCGGCGTCGACGGCCGCGACATCGTCGTGTTCCACGTCAATGGCGAGTTCTTCGCGCTGCTCAATCGCTGCCCGCACGAAGGCGCGCCGCTGGAAAAGGCCGCCTGCGTCGCGCGGCTGACCTCGCCGGAGCCCGGCGTCTACCAGCGCTCGCGCGTCGGCGAGCTGTTGCGTTGCCCGTGGCACGGCTGGGAATTCGACATGCGCAACGGACAATCGTATTTCGATCCGAAGCGCGTCAAGGTCCGCTCCTATCCTGTCGCGGTCGAAAGCGGCGAAGCACTGCAGAAGGGGCCTTACGTCGCCGAGACGTTTCCGGTGCTTGTCGAGGACAGCTATGTCATCATCGAGACCTGAGCCACATCGGTTCTGATTGAATCAGAGCTGGGCTCTGATGTTCTGACGCGCTTTTCCTTGCGGTACCCACCTTCAGATCAAGTCGCATGCTTCGCCCGAAACGCGATGGCGGCGATCTCAGTGCGAGATTGCACCGAGATCATTTGACGCCGCCAACACGGCCTCAACCGCAGACCTGAACGGGCTGCCGCCGCCAGCCATGCCTGGTGTGCACGCGGCGTTGAACCACATAGCAGCCGCCGTCATTGTAATAGGCGTAGGGGTCGTAGGCGTAATCATTGTAGTAGCCATACGGGTAGAAGCCGTAGCCTAGCCCCGAGCCGTACACGAAGCGGCGTCCATAACCGCCATGGAATCCGCGACCGAAGCCGCCATTGTGGAAACCACCGGCGAAACCGCCGCCGTGGAAACCTCCACCGTGGAAGCCGCCACCACCAAAGCCTCCGCCATGGAAGCCGCCGCCACCCATGCCGCCACCATGGAAGCCGCCACCACCACCAAAGCCGCCGCCATGACCGCCTCCACCTCCGCCGCCGCGCGCCAACGCCATTGTCGGTGAGGCCAGGCCGACCAACGCAACTGCCCCCAACGCGATTACCAGCTTTCGAAACATGATCATTCTCCGTCAGAAAGGTTGCTCCCAACCAGGACACTTCGTCAGGTGGCGACGATTGCGAGGAATCACCATTCGTTTGGAGCGATCGGCTATTCAACTCCGTGCGAGACTGGCTAAATTTTGATTCATGAGGCGCGGTGCGCGCGAGCTTCGTCGAAACTCAATCATGCATCGCCGTCAGCCCATCGACCATCGCTCCAACGATGATCGCAATCTCCTCGCGCAACGCTTCGACCGGCACCGCGATCAGCTTCTGTTCGAGGCCGAGCAGCACCATGCCGTGCGCGGCGGAGAAAAGACTGCGCGCCGTCACGCCGAGCTCCGCCGGCGAACGGTTTGGAAACAGCGCGGCGAGCGGACGATAGATATGGCGGAACAGAGCCATCTGCTCGCTGATCGCCCATTCCGGAACAGGTTTGCCCGGCGCCATCCGGTGTTCGAACAGCGCGCGCCACAGTTCGAGATTTTCCGCGGCGAAATTGCAATAGGCGACCGCGATGCGCACCAGCGTTTCGCGAGGGGAGGCGGGGCCATCGCTTTCAGCGGTTGTCAGCGCGGCGTCGAGCCGCCCAAGCGTGCGCGATCCCACCCGCAGGATCAGTTCGTCCATATCCTCGACGAGATTATAGACCGCGCCGTTGGCGACGCCGATTTCCCGCGCCAGCTCCCGCGTCTTCAGGCCGGCCAATCCGCCCGCGGAGATGCTTCGCTCCGCCGCCAGGATCAGTTCCTCCCGGAATTTTGCTCGTCTTTCCATTGCTTTAGACATTATTTACCAATTTCTTGAGCGATGCTCAAAATAGTTCTTGAGCAATGCTCATGTTGGTGCTACAACTGAATCATGAGCGATGCTCATAACACAGGGAGTTACCAATGTTCAAAACTGTTTTGACGCTCTTCCGGAGCAGCGTGGCTGCCGCGGGAGAAGAACTGGAAGACCGCTCGGCACTTCTCATTCTCGACCAGCAGATGCGTGACGCGGCCGCGGCCGTCGAACGTTCCAAGCGCACGCTGGCGCTGGCGATCGCAGGCGACCAGCAGGAAGGCCGCCGTCTCGACGCCACCAACGCCCGGATCGCCGATCTCGAAGTCCGCGCCACCGCAGCGCTCGATGGCGGCCGGGAAGATCTCGCCCGCGAAGCGGCACAGGCGATTGCCAATCTCGAGGCCGACCGCGATGCCGCGATGACTGCGCGGACGCTGTTCGCGTCTGAAATCACGCGCATGAAGCGGCAGGTCGCCAATGCCGAAGCCCGGATCACCGAGCTTGATCGTGGCCGTCGCATCGCCCGCGCGTCGGAAGCGGTTCGTGCGCTTCGCCGGGGCGGCATCGAAGCCGCGCGTCCCTACGAATCCACGCTGCCGGAAGCGGAGAACACGCTGAAGCGGCTGCGTGAACGCCAGATCGAGGCCCAGGCCGCTTCTGACGCCCTGATCGAACTCGATGCCGCGAGCGGTCCGCTGGCGACCGCCGAGAAGCTCGCCGAACAGGGCTTTGGCCCTCGGCTGAAATCAACCGCGGACGACGTGCTCGCGCGGCTGAACGCCAAACGCACGCAGGCTGCCTGAAACTGAATTTGATCGATTTAACCCATATCAACAGGAGATTGTCATGAACCAGAACGTCCAACCCCACAGCGGTGCCTGGGTTACCTTCACTTACGCTTCGTTTTCCGCCTCGGCCTTCATGGTCGCCGTCGGCGTGTTCTTCCTACCGCTCGATCTCTGGATCAAGGGCTACCTCGCGATGGGCATCGTCATGCTCGTTCAGTCCTGCGTCACCCTGACCAAGACCGTGCGCGACATGCACGAGAGCGGCAAGATGGTGAACCGCATCGAGGACGCCAAGGCCGAGCGTTTGCTGATGGAAGTTTCCAAGGCCGCGTAACCTGTGACGCGGTGCTGGCGAGGCGGGCGGCGGATGTTTCGGCATTCGCCGTCCGTTCGGCGGCCAGGCATGATCGAGAAATCGCTGCAATCCGGCTTTGCGTCGGAAGTCTCAAGGAAGGATCGACTTCAATGAAACGACCCGTGGTGTTTCTTCTGCTGGGACCTTCGCTGGTTGCGCTCGCGGTGTGGATGGTTGCTGCTGCCATCGCGGGTCGGATCGACGATGGCTTCATTGGTGTATGCGCAATAACGGCCTTTCTGCTCACCTTGCCTGTATCGTCGATCGCCGGGCTCATGGACGGGTATCTTGCACGGGGTTTGCCGACGCTCTTGAGGGCATCCCTGACCGCAGCCTTCGGCATGACGATTGCCATCGGCCTGATTCTCGCCCTGTTCGCGATCATGTTCTCGCCGACGGTGCCGCCAGAGGTCATGAACGGCGCACTCTGCGCCGGCCTGTTCCTGCTGCTGCCGATGGGCATGTGCTCGCTGTTGTCGAACGATAATGGCAACCGGCAACGGCGTTCGATTGAACCGCTCTGCGCGTGACGAAGCGATGTGCGGGCCGCGTAACCTGTGACGCGCGGCGCTAGCGAGCGAGGACGGCGGATGTCTCAGCATCCGCCGTTCGCTTGGTCGCTTTGACGGTGCCGGTCAACTGACGATTGCAGAAGGTCTGACTTCGATGAAGAAAGCGCTCGTGTTCATGGACGCCATGGCCGGAGCCGCAGTTCCCTGTCATGATTCATTTGGCGTCGCGGCTCAATGTATCGTTTACCCTGTCACAACCTAAGGCTGATCGGCTCATAGCTCCTTAACCGGCGCGGGCGCAGAAATGCCGGGCGGATCAGGTTGCGGCGCGGCTTCGCGAAACGCAGCCTGTCTGAGACTGATATTTCATCGCATAATCTCATTTGCAGGACGGCGCCATGAATCAGAATATCCAGCATCACAGCAACGCCTGGGTCACCTTTACCTACGGTTCGTTCGGCGCCTCGGCCTTCCTGGTCGCGATCGGCGTCTACTTTCTCCCCGTCGACCTCTGGATCAAGGGCTATCTTGCGATGGGCATCGTGATGCTTATTCAGTCCTGCGTCACCCTGACCAAGACCGTGCGTGACGTGCATGAGAGCAGCCGCTTTGTGAACCGCATCGAGGACGCCAAGACCGAACGGCTGCTGATGGAAGTTTCCAAGGGCTCTTAGTTTTCAAGGCTTCATCATTTCCAAGGTCTCGTAACCTGTGGCGAGGTCGTGGCGAAGACAGGCGGCGGATGCTTCGGTATTCGCCGTTTGCCTGCCTTGCAGAATGTTTGACGTCACCAACACATCGTTTACCCTCCTGCCACAGTAACGTCTCGCACTCATGGCTCCTTAACGGGCTCGGCGCACAAATCCGGACCGAGTGCGGGCAAGCGGCATGGCGTCTTTCTTGAGTGGCAATTCAGCGATCCGTCGTGCTTTGGGCCAGATCCGCTCCGCGGCCGCAAGTCTTGGCGGCTATGGCGTCTTCTGGCTGAAGGCGCTGCGCCAGCCGACCATCGATCTCACCATTCGCACCCATTCCGGGTTGATCACGCGCATTGTCGAAACCCCCGGCCTGTCGCTTCCGCAAGCCGAGCTCGGCGAACTAGTGTCGCAACTGCGCGTCGTGGCCGCCAAAACGCTGCCTGCGGAAAGCCTCACCTACGGCATTTTCTCCGGCGACCGCGAACGGTTGTCACGTGCCATCGTCACGCTGATCTCCGAGGAGGCGACCGGGCGGCCGATCGCCTTCAACGCGCTGTCGGTGATGGATGTCGAACTCGATGGCGAACCTGCCGAAGTCACCCATCTCGGCCTCGTCATGGTCGATCCCGACGAGCGCGGGCGGGGACTGTCCTGGGTCCTGTATGGCCTGACGGCGCTGGTTCTCTTTGTCCGTGACGGGCTGCGCCCGAAATGGATATCGAACGTCACCCAGGTGCCGTCCGTCGTCGGCATGGTCAGCCAGACCTTTGCGGACGTTTTTCCGTCGCCGCATCCGGACTCACGCCAGAGCTTTGCGCATCTGCAACTGGCGCGTGGCATCATGTCGCGTCACCGCGCTGTGTTCGGCGTGGGTGAGGAAGCCGGCTTCGATGAAGCCAGATTCGTCATCACCAATGCCTATACCGGCGGATCGGACGCGCTCAAGAAAACCTTCGAAGCCGCGCCAAAACATCGCGACGAGCAATACAACGCGTTTTGCGCCCGCGAGCTGGACTACGCCAGGGGCGACGACGTCCTGCAGCTCGGCCGCATCGATCTCGCGGGCGCGCGTCGCTATCTCCTGAGCGAAGTGCCCTCCGGCTCGCTTCCGGCGCTGCTTGCGACCGGCACCGCGCTGGCCCTGCAGCGGCTGGTGCTTCCCGCCGTTCACTGGATGGACGATACGCGGCCGTTCGGCATCTTGCGGCCGCGGACATCCGGTAATGGGAGCGGCCCATGACGCCGGGAATGATCGCCGATTCCATCGTCAACCTGTGCGGCGCGATTGGCCTTGGCGTCGCCATGGCCACGCTCTACCGGCGTGATCCCAGGAGCCCGCTGACCCGGCGCCTGCTGGTCGCGCTTGGCATCATCGCGTTGCTGTTCCTGGTACGTGGCGTGGCGTGGTGGAGCGGCAGCGGGGCGCTCGACAACCTGTCGATGATCCCGGCCGCGCTGATCCCGCTGGGCGCCTTGATCGTCACCGAAGGGATCCTGCGGCGTCATGCCCCGCGCCCGGCCAAGATCGTCATTCTGGCCGGCGGCATCGCGCTCGGTCTCGCCGGCGCGGTAGGGTCGGAGCGTTTTGCCGCGCCCTTTGCCATCCTGCTTGTGCTGTTCCAGCTTGGCGGCTTTGCAATCTGCGCCTGGCTGCTGGCGACGCGCGACCGGACCACGCTGATGGCGTCCGAGAATCGCAGCATCGGCCGCCTCGCCGTCGGCGCCGTCCTCGTCATTCCCTTCATCGTCACCGATTTCAGGGTGTTGATGCCGGATATTCCGGTCAGGCTCGGGGCATTGGGGGCGCTGCTCGTCGTTACCGCGATCCTGATCGCGGAACGCGGCGCGGAGACGCAGCGTCAGGCGCTGCTGATGACGGCGTTGCGACTCTCGAGTTCGGCGCTTCTCGGTATTGCAGCGGCGTTTGTCGCGCCGGAGGTCGATGCGGCGCAGGTCATGCGATTTTGCGCGATTGCGATCGCCGGCGTTCTCACCATCGGATTGATGGTGGACGCGCTGCGTGCCCACTTCGAATCGCAGGTGCCCGGCGTTCTCAATTCCGTCGCGGCGTCGCCGGCCAGAACCCGCGACGCGCTGATCGCGGAACTCGCGCGTCACCCGATCTTCGAAAGCGCCCGGCGCTATCGCGAGAGCGAGCTCCTGAGCTACGATCCGCCGCTGCTGCGCGATTTCCTGTCGAGCGTGCGGGTGCTGCGCCGCCCTGACGCGCCGTGGAGCCTGTCATCGTCCGATCCCGCCGTCGAACGCGTGATGTCGCTGCTGGCCGCCAACAGCGCGACGCATCTCATCGTCCTGTCGCACGACCCGATCGACGTCATCGCACTTGCAGTTCCCGTGATTTCGGCAGATCCGGCCACGGAAACGGCGCTGGCCCTGGTGCGGCGCCTGCTGGCGCTGACGCCGGAGACCATCTGACATTCCGTCACGCAAATTTTGTTGACCGGCTTACGAAATGCATCGTGACTGTGATAAGACCGCCGCCGTAACGGTTCACGACGGGGCAGGCCGATGTCGAAGCAAGCGATGCGCGAGGAGGCCGAGCGCCTGATCCGCGAGACGATGGAAAAGAAGGCCCTCGTCATCAAGCAGGGCAACACCAGGATCGAGGCAGTTTGCGGCAAATGCGGTGCGCCGAACCGCGTCCAGGCTGAAAAGGGAGCAACCCGCGTCAAATACGTCTGCAAGCAATGCGGCGACAAGCAGGTGACGCTGTAGGGATGCGCGATTTGTAGTTTGTAGGGTGGGCAAAGCCAACGGGTCGCGCGAATGCGCGCCCGATGACAGGCTCCGCGTGCCCACCATTTCTTGCGGAGTGCGTGATGGTGGGCACGGCGCTAGCGCGCCTTTGCCCACCCTACGCATTACGCTCATTCCCCCTTCACAAACTTCGCGAACGCCTCCGCATAATCCGGATGCCAGCGCGACAGCGCGGGACGATTTTCCACGATATCGCCGGCCGCCCACAGCATGCGCCGTTCGTCGAGCGGCCGCGGCACGTCATTGTCCGGGCACAGGATGTAGAAATCCCCGGCCTCGATGCGTGCGATCATGAAGTCGACGGTCTGCTCCGCCGTCCAGGCGCCGGGCGGCTTCTCAGTGCGGCCGCGCGCGGTCAGCGCGGTGAAGACGTGGCCGGGGATCATCAGATGGGCAGTGATCCCGCAGCCCGGTATGTTGCGCAACTCGTGCTGCAGCGCCTCCGTCTGCGCTTTCACGCCGGCCTTCGAGACGTTGTAGGCGGGATTGCCGGGCGGCGTCGTGATGCCCTGCTTGGAGCCGGTGTTGATGATGAGACCGGGCCGCCCGCGTTCGACCATGTGAGGGGCAAACGCCTGCGTGCCGTGAATGACGCCCCACAAATTGACCGCGAGAATGCGCTGCCAGTTTTCCAGCGGGCCAAAACTGTTGCTGTCGGGGCCGATGCCGGCATTGTTCATCAGGATATCGGTGCCGCCGAACCGCTTTTGCACTGCGGCTTCCAGGTTAGCCAGGTCGTCGAAGCGGCTGACGTCGACCGAGGCTGTCATGACATCGGCAGCGCCGCCCTTTGCGACGGATGCCAGTTGGGCCGCCGCCTCGGCGAGCCGGTCAGCCCCGATATCCGCGATGCAGACCCTCATGCCGATGGCGGTGAAACGCGTGGCGGCGGCAAGCCCGATGCCGGACGCGCCTCCGGTGATCACGGCAACATTGTTCGGCGACATGGCGGGATGGGGCATGTAAAGTTTCCTGGACTGCTTGGGGAGGGCGACCTCAGCGCGTCCAGTTATCGCATACTTTCCGCCTGTTATCAGCCCGCGCGTTTCTTCGCCCGGCCGATATCGGATCGCAATGCCTGCAATTCCTTGCGCGCCGCGCTTATGGCATTGCGTTCGATCTTGCGGTAGCGCGCGACCAGCGAGAGGCCGAACGGCGTCAGCACCGCGCCGCCGCCATTCTTGCCGCCGGTTTGCCGTTCCACCGCGGCCTGGCGGCAGATTCGGTTGGTCTCGTCGACCAGATCCCAGGCGCGCTTGTAGGACATATCCATCGCACGGCCGGCGGCCGAGATCGAGCCGCTTCGGTGGATCGTTTCGAGCAACTCGATCTTGCCAGGACCGATACGCCCCCCTGCGTCGATATCAATGCGAACACTGAGTGAGGGAAGCGACTTGCCGCTCGGTTTTTGCATGGAAGATGTGCTCACTCGCTTGGAGGCTACGCGTTGCGTCCCAAACCTTTTACGAACAAGCTGAAGCGGTTACATATCCGTATCAACACGGGGTTCTGGAATAGACATGAATTATCCATCGCTGTTTTCGCCGCTCAAGGTCGGCCCCTATCAGCTCAATCATCGTCTCGCGTTAGCGCCGTTGACACGGATGCGGGCGGCAAAACCCTCGCTCGCGCCGCGGCCGCTCAACGCCGAATATTATGCGCAGCGCGCGACGCCGGGCGGGTTGCTGATCGCCGAAGCCTCGCCCGTGACGGAGACGGGCTTCGGCAGCCCCGGCGTGCCCGGCATCTATACCGAGCAACAGATTTCCGGCTGGCGCGAGGTGGTCGATGCCGTTCACGCCAGGGGTGGAATCATTTTTCTGCAGCTCTGGCATGTCGGACGCGTCTCGCATTCCTCGTTCCAGCCTGATGGCGTGTTGCCGGTTGCGCCGTCGGCGGTGCCGATCGCGGACCTGAGAACAGCGACCGCGGACGGCAAGGCGGTGCCTTATGAGACACCGCGGGCGCTCGAGACATCGGAGATTCCTGGCGTGGTCGACGCCTATCGGCAGGCGGCGAAGAATGCGCTTGCGGCCGGCTTCGACGGCGTCGAGGTGCACGGCGCCAACGGCTATTTGATCGAGCAATTCCTGCAGTCGCACACGAACCTGCGCACCGACCGATATGGCGGCTCGATTCCGAACCGCACGCGCTTCCTGATGGAAGTGACGCAGGCGGTGGTGGACGTGTGGGGCGCCGATCGCGTCGGCGTGCGGCTGTCGCCCTATGGCGTCGCCAATGGCAGCGGCGAGCCGGACCCGATGCCGCTCTACACATATGCGGTTGAACAGCTCAGTCCGCTTGGCTTGGCATATCTCCATTTCATCGAGCCGCGCTCCTCCGGCGCCGGCCGCGCCGAGGTCAACCATCAGAACGTGCCGTCGGCGATGGTGCTGTTCCGCCCGATCTGGAAGGGCGTGCTGATCACCGCCGGCGGCTTCACCGGCGAAGCGGCGGATGCGGCGATCCGGGATGGCCATGCCGACGCGGTCGCGTTCGGCCGCATCTTCATTTCCAATCCGGACCTGCCGCGCCGCCTGCAACGCGGTTTTCCGCTGACGCCCTATAACCGCGCGACGTTCTACGGCGGCGACGTAGCGGGCTATACGGATTATCCGGAGCATAGCAAGCTGGAGCAGGCGTGAGTTACCGCCATCATTGCGAGCCACCCGGTCGGCGCGTAGCGCCGCCGGATGACAGGCTCAGCGAAGCAATCCATCCGTCCACGGGGAAAGAATGGATTGCTTCGTCGCTTTGCTCCTCGCAATGACGAAACGTGAGGATAGGGCCAAACATGTTTCCGGAAGAGGAATTAGAGAAGAAGAAAACCAAGGCCGTATCCCTCGGCAAACCCGCCGCCGGCCAATGCCTGTGCGGCAAGGTCGCCTTCGAGATCGACGTGCCGGCGCGCTGGGCCTGGCACGATCATTCGCCGGCGAGCCGCCGGGCGCATGGCGCGGCGTATGCGACCTATGTCGGAAGTTGGCGCAAACGCTTCCGCATCACCAAGGGCAAGACCAGCCTTGCACGTTATGAAGACGAGGCCACCAAGACCGTACGCAGCTTCTGCTCGAACTGCGGCACGCCGATCGCCTATGAACGCCCGCGCTCGCCGCATATGGTCAACATCCCCCGTGCGCTGTTTTCCGGCCGCACCGGGCGGCAACCGCTCTATCACATCGCGATCGAGGAACTGCAGGAATGGGCCTACACCGGCGAACCGCTGGTGCCGCTGAAGGGATATCCCGGCGTGGTCTGGCAACGCTCGAAAAAGAAGAAGCGTACCAACAGCGAGGGGATGTTCTAGTGTTGCTGCTGCTTCGTGCCCCGGACGCAGTGCAGCCATGACCTCCCTCCATTGCGCGCGCCCTCCAAGTTTGATCATCTGCCTCCATCCCGCAAGTCAACGAACCGGCGGGCGAGAGGAAATATGAAAAACAAGATCACCGGCCGCTCCGCATTCCTCGCACTGCTGAAGGACGAGGGCGTCACGCATCTGTTCGGCAATCCCGGCACCACCGAGCTGCCGATCATGCACGCGCTGAAGGACCATCCGGACCTCACCTATGTCATGGCGATGCAAGAAAGCCTCGTTGTCGCCATGGCCGACGGTTTCAGCCGCGCCTCGGGCAAGCTCGTCGCCTGCAACGTCCACGTCGCGCCCGGCCTTGGGAACGCGATGGGCTCCCTTTACAACGCCAGCTTCACCGGCACGCCCCTGATCCTGACCGCCGGCCAGCAGGAGCAGGGCCACGGCCTGACGGAGCCGGTGCTCTACGGCCCGCTGGTGCAGATGGCGCAGCCGCTGGTGAAATGGGCCGTGGAAGTAACGCGGCTGGAAGACCTGCCGCGCATCGTGCGCCGCGCCGCCAAGATCGCGACCACGCCGCCGACCGGGCCGGTGTTCATCTCGCTGCCCGGCGACATCCTCAATGCCGAGGCCGGCATCGAACTCGGCCGTTCGACCCGGGTCGATACCCGCGTCCAACCGTCAGGCGAATCGCTGCAGGCACTGACAGCGCGCATCTTGAAAGCGGAGCGGCCGGTGATCATCGTCGGCGACGAGATCGTCAAGAGCGACGCGTTGCGGGAGGCGGCTCAATTGGCGGAGACGCTGGGCTGTCCGGCGTATCAGTCGTCGACACCCTATGGCGCGCATTTCCTGTCCGAAAGCCCGTGCTTCATGGGCGCGCTGGCGCGCATCCAGAAGATTGCCCGCGACACGCTCGCGCCTTACGACCTTATCATTGCGCTCGGCGGCGATCCGCTGCGGATGTCGGTCTACAGCGAGACCGATCCGCTGCCGGACGGGCTGTCGATCGCGCAAATCGGGCTGGTCGATCACGATCTCGCCAGGAATTACGGTGCCGAGATCGCGCTCAAGGCCGACGTGCGGGAAACCCTGCGCGCGCTGGTGCCGGCGCTGAAGGCCGCGGGCGGCGGGGCGCTCGAGACGCGGGCGAGACAGGGACTGGACGCGCTGGCGTCGAAGAACTGGACGGCCCGGCGCAAGCCGCTAGTCGAACAAATTTCGAAAGCGGGCAAAACCTCGCCGATCGATCCGGACTGGCTGGCGCTGCAGGTGGTCGAGGCGATGCCTGATAACGCGATCCTGGTCGACGAGGGACTGACGTCATCGCGGCAGATGATCGCGCTGCGGCCGCATCGCGACCGCTACGGCTATCACGCGCTGGCTTCGGGCGGCATCGGCTGGGGATTGCCGGCGTCCGTCGGTGTCAGTCTCGCCAATCCGGAGCGGCCGGTCGTGTGTTACTCCGGCGACGGCAGTTCGATGTATTCGATCCAGTCGCTATGGACGGCGGCCAATCACAACCTGCCGCTGACATTTGTGATCGTCAACAATGGCGGCTACCGCATCATCAAGCAGCGGCTGCTCGCCTTCCACGGCGACGATCACTATGTCGGCATGGATTTCATCGACCCGCCGGTGGATTTTACGGGAATGGCGAAGTCGCTGGGGTTGGAGGCGACGCGGGTCACCGATCCTTCGCAGTTGAAGTCCGTATTGTCATCCGCCTTCAGCCGTCCTGGCGCGAAGCTGATCGAGGTTGTCGTGAGCAATTCGGTGAATTGATCGTCATTGCGAAATCGTAGGACCTCCTAGCTTTCGTCAAGGAGCTGGGCGTCCTTGAATGACGAGCGTAGCGCCGTGCTCGCCGCCGTCCAGGACGCTCCGCGCCGGCTACGCCGGTGCCGATGGCATCCTGGACAGCGTCTGCGCGCGTCGCTGTCGGGTTCGGCAGGTCGGGACGAAGGAATGGTCGCAAGCGGCCGAACCAAGGAATGAGGCTTACTGTTTGACGGAGATCTGCGAACTCCCGCGGTTGGCATCATACAGGGTCCGGCTCTTGAGGGTCGAGCATAGAGCCGAGAGCAGGCGATCGCCCACGCTACGCAACGCACGTGCATGGCCGTGGCCGCGCTGCCGCAAGGCATCATAGCGGCGCCGCGCGGCAGCATCGTGCTGGATGGCAACGCGCGACCAATGATGAACGGCGGTCTGCAGCCTCCTGTTGCAGGCGTGGCGGCGGATCACGAAGCGTTGTTTGCCGCTTTGCCGCGTCACCGGAGCAACCCCTGCCAGCGCACGCAAGGCGTGATAATCTCGGGCCTGCAGCGGCTGCGCTGCCTCGGTGAGCAGTGTGGCGAGAACAATCCTGCCGATTCCCGGCCAGGAGCGAAGGATTGCCACGTCACACTGCTCACGGCTCTGCCCCGACGGGCTCTCCTCGTCCGGTGCCGCGAGCCCGGCGCAGAGGCCGTCCAGGGCGTTGTGGGCTTCCTTGATCTGCTGATTGACCAGGTGCATGCGCGCCGCGAGACTGCGGATATGCACGCAAGCGGCCTCCGTCGTGCCTGGGGCGACGAACAAGGCCGTCTTGCGCAAGGTCTGCAGCACGGTGGCGGCATCGAGACGCCGGATGCGGTGGTCCTTGAGGATGCGCGCAACCGTCTTCTCCGTTACCTTCGCGGCGGCGGCGGGGGTCGGCACCTTTTGCCACAGCGCCAGGAACCAGTCGTCCCCGACATCATCGGCTAGTTCGGTCGCCTGCGGATAGTAGCGCCACAGCTGCTGACGCAGACGATTGGCCAGACGCGTCCGTTCCTGCTGCAACTCGTCCACGAGGCGCGACCACTCGCGCAGCTCGATCACCACCGGATTGTCGATCGCAAGCTGCCGGAAGGCTTTCCGATCGGTACGCAGTGAGTCTCCAAGGACAAGGGCGTCTCGGCTGTCATCCTTGGCGCCTGCGACTGTGAAGCGATCGCGGAAACGATCGAGCTGCTTGGGATTGATGGCAAAGACCACAAACCCGTGCTCGAGCAGCATCTCCACCACGGGACCATGCGGCATCTCGATCGCGACGGCGATCTGCCCCGGCGCAGCCCCGGTCTTCTGCAGCAACCAATCTCGCAGTTCCGTCAGTCCGGCTCCGCCATGGGCGAACTCCCGCTCGCCCATGCGTCCTCCTTCGCTATCAAGCAGGCAAACGCGGTGGCTCTGTGTTGCCCAATCGATCCCGACAAACCAACGCACATCCTCAACCATTACTGGACCTCCTCGCTTCTCAAAGCGGGCCCACTGCGATCCCGATCGATCCCTGTACTGGCGCTCTTGGCGCAAACCTCCTAGTGGATATTGATCGCAGCCGCTCCACCGGGGCGCAGGTCCTACGAAGGTGGCTCATAGCACGGGTGGGTCAGGCAGCTCCCGGCAGATCGGCCCGTGCAGCCAGTCTACATCAACGACTGGTGCCGAACGCCAGAAGGGTACAGGGTGGGCAAAGCGAAGCGTGCCCACCATTCAGATTAGCGATGTGGATAGGTGGTGGGCACGGCGCGAAGTGCGCCTTTGCCCACCCTACAAGTTACTTCGCCGCCGCAGCGCGTGGCTTCACGCGATACCTCGCCGCCGGATGCTGCTCCGTTAACCGCGCCCGTCCGGCACCAAACAGCTTCTCCCGCAGCGTTCCTTCCGAATACGCGCTCTTGTAGCGTCCACGCTTTGTCAGCTCCGGCACCAGCATGTCGGCGATATCCTCGAAATCGCCGGGCGAGGTGGCAAACGCGACGTTGAGGCCATCGACATCGGTCTGCTCGAACCAGGCTTCGATATCGTCGGCGACCTTCTCCGGCGTGCCGACCACGACGGGGCCGGCGCCGCCGATGCCGACATGCTCGACGACCTCGCGCACGGTCCAGACCCTATCAGGATCCGCTCGCGTGACGTTGTCGAGCGCGGTGCGCCCGGCGTCGTTCTGAACGTGGCGCACCTGCTGGTCGAGGTCGTAGCCCGAGAAATCGATACCCATCCAGCCCGACATCAGCGCCAGCGCGCCCTCGGGCGCGATGTGGCAGCGATAGTCGGCGTATTTTTCCTTCGCCTCGGCCTCGGTGCGGCCGAGAATGATCGTCATCATGGAGAACATCAGGATCTCGGCCGGATTGCGTCCGATCTCCTTCGCAGCCGTGCGGATCGCCGCCACGCGCGGACCGATGACCTTGGCCGACGGGCCGGACATGAACACGCATTCCGCGTGCTGGGCGGCAAATTGCCGTCCGCGCGGCGAGGTGCCGGCCTGATACAGCACCGGCGTCCGCTGCGGCGACGGCTCGCTGAGATGAATGGCGTTGAGCCGGTAGTTGGCGCCCTCGTGCTCAATGCGGTGCACCTTGGAAGGATCGGCGAAAATGCCGCGCGCGCGGTCGCGCAGCACGGCGTCGTCCTCCCAGCTTCCTTCCCAGAGCTTGTAGGCCAGCTCCATATATTCATCCGCGATCTCGTAGCGGTCGTCATGCGCGGTCTGCTTGTCCTTGCCAGCGCCGCGGGCGGCGCTATCGAGATAGCCGGTCACCACGTTCCAGCCGATCCGCCCTTCGGTCAGATGATCCAGCGTCGACATCCTGCGCGCAAACGGGTAGGGCGGCTCGAAGGACAGATTGCTGGTGACGCCGAAGCCGAGGTTTTGCGTCACCGCCGCCATCGCCGGGATCAGCATCAAGGGCTCGTTCGCCGGCGTCTGCGCGGCATTGCGCAGCGCGGCGTCCGGGCTGTTGCCGAACACGTCGTAGACGCCGAGCACATCGGCGAGAAACAGCCCGTCGAACCGGCCGCGCTCCAGCGTCTTCGCCAGATCGAGCCAATAGGGCAGGCGGTTGTAGCCTAAGGTGCGGTCGCGCGGATGGGTCCAGAGCCCCGGCGATTGATGCGCCACGCAGTTCATGGCGAAGGCATTGAGCCGGATTTGTTTTGTCATGACGCGAACCTCGGTGCGTGCAGGGTCCAGGGTCCCCCTGCGCGTTCGCCCGGTTAAACGCCGGGCTGTTGCCTGAAATTGTTGCATCCTCGCGATTTTTAGCAAGGCCCATTCGGCAGTCCATGCCACTTCCAGCGGGCGGCTTATCCCGATAGGTTGCGTTCCACACATTAGTGAACAAGGGAAAGAAAAATATGGCTGATAGGGCCGACGCGATTGCGCGGGTGCGTGAGCATCTGAATTCCGGCGCGTTTCTCGCCGAGCTCGGCCGCAGGGTCGGTTATCGGACCGAAAGCCAGAACCCCGGCAGCGGCGAGGCGTTGCGCGCCTATCTCGTCGATGACCTCCAGCCCGCCTTCGCCGCCCTCGACTTCTCCACCCGCCTGATCGAATCGCCGAGCGGCAAGGGTCCGTATCTGCTGGCCGATTATCGCGAGGATGCCTCGCTGCCGACCGTGCTCACCTACGGCCATGGCGATGTCGTCGATGGCATGGAAGGCGAATGGCGCGACAACCTCGATCCGTGGCAGGTCACGACCAAGGGCGAGCGCGTCTATGGCCGAGGCACCGCCGACAACAAGGGCCAGCACAGCATCAATCTCGCGGCCTTGCGCGCGGTGCGCGAGACCCGCGGCGGCAAGCTCGGGTTCAACGCCAAATTCATCATCGAAACCGGCGAGGAGATCGGTTCGCCCGATCTGCGGCAGGTGTGCGAAGCCCACCGCGAGGACCTGAAGGCGGATCTGTTCCTGGCATCCGACGGGCCGCGGTTGTCGGCCGATCGGCCGACCATTTTCCTCGGTTGCCGAGGCGGCAACCGCATTCACCTCGACGTCAACTTGCGCGAGGGCGGAAACCATTCCGGCAATTGGGGCGGCGTGCTCGCCAACCCCGCGACGATCCTTTGCAACGCCATCGCGAGCCTCGTCGACGGCAAGGGGCGGATGAAGCTCGACGCGCTCAAGCCGCCGCGGATCTCGAACGCCGTCCGCGCGGCGCTCGCGGACGTGAAGATCGAGCCGACTGCCGATGAGCCGGCGCTGGCGGCCGACTGGGGCGAGGAGGGATTGTCGCCGGCCGAGCGGCTGTTTGCCTGGAATACGCTGGAAGTTTTGGCGATGTCGTCCGGCAATATCGAGAAGCCGGCCAACGCCATTCCCGGTCGCGCCAATGCCGTGCTGCAGCTCCGTTTCGTCGTCGGCACCAAATATGAAGAGGTCATCGACGCTGTGCGCGCGCATTTGCATGGCAACGGCTTTCCGATGGTGGAGGTCAGCGGCGCGCAGCGCTTCGCGGCCTCGCGCACCGATGTCGACAGCCCCTGGGTGAACTGGACGGCGAACTCGATCCTGAAGACCACCGGCAAGGCGCCGGCGATCCTGCCCAATTTCGGCGGCTCGCTGCCCAACGACGTGTTCGCTGAAGGACTGGGCCTGCCGACGATCTGGGTGCCGCATTCCTATCCCGGCTGCTCGCAGCATGCGCCGGACGAACACATTCTTCTGCCGGTGACCGAGGAAGCGCTCGCCATCATGGCGGGGGTGTTCTGGGACCTCGGCGAGATGAAGCGGGCGTTCTAGCTGCGGCTCACACCCCTTCATCGAGCGCGACCAGTTCGCGCTTCTTGCGCAGTGCCGGCAGCAGCGGGCCGATCAGCAGTACGGCCGCCAATGCGAGACAGGCGGCCGAGATCGGCCGCTCGACGAAGGTCATCAGATCGCCCTGCGAGAGAATAAGCGACTTGCGCAGGTTGTTCTCCAGCATCGGCCCGAGCACGAAGGCCAGAACCAGCGGCGCCGGTTCGTAGCCGAGCTTGCGCATGAAATAGCCGATAATGCCGAATGCGATCATCACATAGACGTCGAACACGTTATTGCTCGAGCAATAGACGCCGATGATGGTGAACAGGATGATCAGCGGGAACAGGATGTTGTAGGGCAATTTGAGGAGCTGCACCCACATGCCGATCATCGGCAGGTTCAGCACGAGCAGCATCAGATTGCCGATATACATGCTGGCGACGATGCCCCAGAACAGGCCGGGGTTCTGCGTGATCATCAGCGGACCGGGCTGCAGCCCGTGAATGACGAAGGCGCCGAGCAACAGCGCCATCACCACGTTCGGCGGAATGCCTAATGTCATCAGCGGAATGAAGGCGCCGCCGGCGGCGGCGTTGTTGGCGGCCTCGGGACCTGCAACACCCTCGATCGCGCCATTGCCGAAGCGCTCCGGCGTCTTGGACAGCCGCTTCTCCAACGCGTAGGACGCGAACGACGAGATCACCGCGCCGCCGCCGGGCAGAATGCCGAGGAAAAATCCAAGGACCGTTCCGCGCGTCATCGGGCCGGCACTGGCTTTCCAGTCCTCCCTGCTTGGAAGGAGGTGCGTGATCTTGGTGTTGATGACGTCGCGCTTGATGACCTGCTCGGTGTTGAACAGGACTTCGGCGACGCCGAACAGGCCCATGACCACGGGAACGAGGCCGATGCCGTCGATCAGCTCCAGGCGGCCGAAGGTCAGGCGCGGTTGCGCGGTAATGCTGTCGAGCCCGATCACGCCGAGCACGACGCCGATGCAGGCCATCAGCAGCGCCTTCGCCATCGAGCCCTGCGTCAGGAAGGTCAGCACCACGAGGCCGAGCACCATCAGGCTGAAATATTCGGCCGGACCGAAGGCGATTGCGACGCTGGCGAGCTTGGGCGCCACCAGCATCAGCGCGATCAGCGCAAAGGTGCCGGCGAAGAACGAACCGAATGCGGAGATGCCGAGCGCTGGTCCCGCGCGGCCCTGCTTGGCCATCTGGTGGCCATCGATACAGGTGACGACGGAAGCGGCTTCGCCGGGAATGTTGACCAGAATCGAGGTGGTCGAGCCGCCATACATCGAGCCGTAATAGATTCCGGCCATCATGATGATGCCGGACTCCGGCGTTCCCGACAGCGTGATCGGCAATAGCAGCGACATCGCCGAGATCGGGCCGATGCCGGGCAGCACGCCGACCAGCGTGCCGATGAACACGCCGATGAAGCAGTAGATCAGGTTGACGGGTTGAAGGGCGACGCCGAAGCCATGGGCGACATTGATGAGTGTGTCCATGGTGCGATCAGCCGATTTCGAAGATGCCCGAAGGCAGTTGGATCAGAAGCAGGCGTTTGAGGACCCACCACATGCCGAGCGGAACGAGCACGGCAACCGGAACGGCCAGCGGCCAGCGGACCGGGTCGACCACGCGCAACAGCAGCAGCATCAGCGGAATCGAGGACAGCAGAAAGCCGAGCGGGTTAAGGGCGAAGGAAAAGGCGATGAGGCAGACGATCACCAGCAGCGGCTTGGTCCAGCGCGTGTTCACCCAGCGCGAGCCGAAGGTCGGCCCGCCCTCGGTCAATGCGGCGATGATGACCGAGGCGGCGAACAGGCACATCAGGATGCCGGTATAGAACAGCACGAACCCGGCGCCGGGATCGTTGATGGTGCCGAGCTTGAGCTTGAGGCCGGACCAGATCACGAAGCCGCCGAGCGCAAGCCCGACCAGCCCGCCCCACAGCTCGGAATTGTTGAGGCGGAATTTGACGTCGGTGTCGTTACTCATCGATTATTCTTTCAGCCGTTCCCCGGACGTAGCGCTGCACCATTAGCGTGTTTACGCGCGTCTTGACGCTATGGTGGTGCGCTGCTGAGCAGGGTCCCGGTTCTGCGAAGCAACGCTCGCGCGCTGCGTCGCGCCCGGGACACGGCGATTCATTTGGTCTTCTTCGCCAGCCCGAGCTTGTCGACCACCTTGCGCTCGGACTCGGTGACCTCGACGACGAACTTCTTGTAGTCCTCGGTGCTCTTGTAACTGGGCACCATGTCGAATTTGGCCAGCGTGGCGATCACGGCCGGATCGTCCAGCGCCTTCTTGAAGGCGTCGTGCAGCTTGGCGACGATCTTTGGGTCCATCCCCTTGGGGCCGGCGATGCCGAACGGGGAGTCATAGACCATGGGGTAGCCGAGTTCCTTCAGCGTCGGCACATCGGGATAGTTCGGCGAGCGAGCCGAGGTCCACACCATCAGAAGCCGCAGCTTGCCGGCGTCGACCAGCGGCCGCCAGCCGGTCGAGTCCGCCTGCAGCATGGTGTGCTGGCCGAGCACTGCGGCATTGGTTTCCGCGCCACCCTTGAAAGGCACCTGCGTCAGCTTGATTCCCGCCATGCCGGCGATCTGCTCCATGCCGATATGCAGCGACGTGCCGGCGCCCGGGGTGGCATAGGTCACCTTGCCGGGGTTCTGCTTGGCGTAGTCGACGACGTCCTTCCAGGTCTTGAACGGCGACTCGGCGCTGGTGGTGACGCCGAACGTGTAGCCGGTGAGGTGGACGATATAGGTGAAGTCCTTGTCCGGATTCCAGGAGACTTCCTGCATCAAGGGCAGGCGGAACACGGTGATCGGGATTTGGGCGATGGTATAGCCGTCGGACCTGGCGCCTGCCGCCATGGTGGCAGGGCCGACGGTGCCGCTGCCGCCGGCCTTGTTGTCGATGGCGATCGGCTGTCCGAGCACCTTGGACGCGCTTTCGGCGATCGCGCGCATCGAGATGTCGGTCGAGCCGCCCGCGGGCCACGGGACAATCAGCGTGATCGGCTTGGTGGGATATTCCTGCGCGCCGGCGGCTGCTGAAATCAGCATGCCGACGGCAGCGACAGCGATCGTCAGACGGCGAGCTCTGGACATATCGAACACTCCCTTGCGGCCTCTTTTGTGGGGAGGCGCGCTTATCTTCTTTTTCTGGGTTCGATCTTCCCCGAAATCGCCAGAGAAGAAAAGCGTATTGACCGCGGCGAACACCGCCGAGGCCGTCGCAATCGGGTGGAAATGTGGCATGCGACAAATTGGTCTGGCGCGGCTTCCCGAGATACGGAATTATGCCGCCGGCGGCAGGGCAAACGCGCTTGCTTCGCTGGCCTCCGGCTTGCGATCGATCAATATCGGCCGTCAGTGATCGTCCGATCGAAACGCGCAAGAACCGATCGGGCGAAGGGTGTCGCTCGCCAAATCAAGTCCCGGGACGCCGCCATTGATGCCAGGTCTGCATGATGCAAAATTTGCATAACCTGCTCGCGACGTGGCAGGCTAATGAAGGCGCGACCTCATGGGTGAACGCGGACCGGCTTATATGACTGGCCGAGGAATGATCGGGATTGTCGCACTGATGACGGCACCGTGTGGCGATGCAAAGCATGCATTGGCCGGCCTGCCGGCCAATCCGCTACGTTTGCCGGCATGGGGCTTCACATTTCGTATCGAGAACCGGCGCCGGTTGGCGTCCACGGCCTTGCGCTGCCCCGAGGCGGCCTTTGCGGCCGCGCGGCGGGCGCGGCACGCATCAAAGCGGGGAGCGTGATGGAGCTTCGCTGGCTTCAGGATTTCCTGATGGTGGCCGAGACCGGCAATTTTACACGCGCCGCCGAGAAACGAAATACGTCTCAGGCCGCGTTCAGCCGCCGCATCAAGTCGCTGGAGGCCTGGCTCGGCTTCGACCTGATCGACCGCAGCGTCTACCCGACGCAGCTCACGCCGCAAGGCGAGCGTTTCCGCGAACATGCCGGCGAGTTGCTGCGGCAGATGCTCGACAGCCGTCTCGAGCTTGGCGGCAAGCCGCTTCGCCGCAACGAACATATCCGCATCGCCCTGCCGTTTGCGATGGCGACCGCGCGATTGCCACGTTGGTGGCAGGCCTGGTCACAGGAGCGGCGGCTGAGCTGTTCGGTGGTGGTGGGCAACATCCACGATCTCGTCACCTCGCTGGTGTCAGACAATGTGGATCTGATGATCTGCTACCACCATGCCCAGCAGCCGATCCATCTCGATCCGGGTCTTTACGAGTGTGTGACGCTCGGCACAGAATTCCTGCGGCCCTATGCCAGCGAAGCGCTGGTGGCCAAGGGAGGCGCGTCGCTGCCCGGACGGGCGTCGCATCCGGTGCCGCTTCTGATGTATTCGCCCGGCGTCTATTTCGCCCGGCTGGTCGATCTCATCCTCGAAAATGCTCCCATTTTCGGCACGCGGGTGATCGAAAGCGACATGTCCGACGTCCTCTGCGGGATGGCGCTGAGCGGCCGCGGCGTAGCTTGGTTAACGGAGGGCACCGGGGCGGCTTCGGGGCGGAAGCGGCTGACCCCGATCGGCGGCGAAAAATGGGCGTTGCCTTTGTCTTTAGTCGCATTCAGGGGTCGAATGCATGATGGTCAACGGGGGCTAAATCTGTTTTGGTCCGAATTGTGCAGGCATAGTGCCGCGCACGCCGGGGGCGGTCTTGCGAAGACAAGTTCGAGACCGCCGGCCAAACGGCCCGGCAAGTTGCTGAGTTAGGGTGGATGAGCAATCATCTGAAACCTTTGGAGGGAGAAGTTACGTGAAACACCGTCAGATTATCGGCTGCCTGCTCGCGGGTGCGTTGTGCACCACCCCGGCAATGGCGCAGGAACTCACCGGGACGCTGAAGAACATCAAGGAGACCGGCGCCATCACGCTCGGCTTCCGCGACTCGTCCATTCCGTTCTCCTACCTCGACGACAACCAGAAGCCGATCGGCTACGCCATGGACATCTGCTACAAGATCGTCGATGCCGTGAAGAAGGAGCTCAAGCTCGACAAGCTCGAAGTCAAGCTCAATCCGGTGACGTCGTCGACCCGCATCCCGCTGCTCGCCAACGGCACCATCGATCTCGAATGCGGCTCGACCACCAACAATGCCGAGCGCCAGAAGCAGATCGCCTACACCAACACCCACTTCCTGACCGCGAGCCGCTACGTCACCAAGAAGGCGGCCAAGATCAATTCGATCGACGATCTCAAGGGCAAGTCGGTGGTCTCCACCGCCGGCACCACCAACATCAAGCAGCTCACCGAGGCCAACGGAGCGCGCAGCCTCAACATCAACATCATCCCGGCCAAGGATCACGCCGAAGCGTTCCTGATGGTCGAGACCGACCGCGCGGTGGCCTTTGTGATGGACGACATCCTGCTGGCGAGCCTGATCGCCGGCTCGAAAGCGCCGGATGATTATGTGATCTCCAAGGATGCGTTCTCCAAGCCCGAGCCCTACGGCATCATGCTGCGCAAGGACGATCCGGCCTTCAAGAAGGTGGTCGACGCCGCGACCGCGGCGCTCTACACGGGCGGCGAGGGCCAGAAGATCTACGACAAGTGGTTCATGCAGAAGATCCCGCCCAAGAACCTGAATCTCAACGTTCCGATCAGCTCCGAACTCAAGAACGAGTTCGCCAAGCCGTCGGACTCGCCGGATCCGGATTCGTATAAGTAAGGGCAGACCTCATCGTGAGGCGCCGCGCTATGCGCGGCGCCTCCAGCAATAACGGCGAAGCCGTTATGCAGGGTGAGGGGCAAATAGCTGGTCCGGCCATTTTTCAAGCGGAGAATGGCCGGACTTTTGCATAAGCATAGTGACGCATAAGCGTTAGTGATACATAAGCGTTAGTGACCAGGGGCCTTACCGGCACTTTTGGGCAGGGTGCAGCGTGAACTATAACTGGAACTGGCACATCTTCTTCGAGCCGAACCCGACCGGGGCCGGCACCTATCTCGACATGCTGGTGGCGGGATTGCTGCTGACCATCAAGACGGCGCTGCTGGCCTGGGTCATTGCGCTGATCTTCGGCACGATCATCGGCATCTTGCGCTCGCTGCCGTCGAAGACGGCATCCTGGATCGGCTTTGGCTACGTCGAATTCTTCCGCAACATGCCGCTGTTGGTGCAGCTGTTCCTCTGGTTCTTCGTGCTGCCCGAACTGTTGCCGCGCGCTGCGGGGCTGTGGATGAAGCAGCTTCCCAACGCGCCGTTCTGGACGGCGGCGATCGGGGTCGGCCTGTTCATGTCGGCGCGCGTCGCCGTACAGCTCGCCGCAGGGATCGCCTCGCTGCCGCGCGGGCAGAAGCAGGCCGCGACCGCGCTCGGGCTGACGACCGGGCAAGGCTATCGCTACGTGCTCCTGCCGATCGCGTTCCGCATCATCCTGCCGCCGCTCACGTCCGAATTCCTCAACACCATCAAGAATACCTCGGTCGCGATCACCATCGGCCTGATCGAGTTGACCGGCCAGGCGCGGGCGATGCAGGAATTCTCGTTCCAGGTGTTCGAGGCCTTCACCGCCGCGACCGTGATGTATCTCGCAATCAACATCATCGTCGTCACCGGCATGCGCTTCCTCGAACGCAGCCTGGCGATCCCCGGCTACATCACGGGGAAATGACGATGTTCGACAATCTCGATTTCGACGTCATCCGCCGCTCGCTGCCGTATCTTTTCCTCGACGGCATGAGCTTTACGCTGATGCTGACCGGGTTGTCGGCGCTGGGCGGCCTGGTCTTCGGCACGCTGATCGCGCTGATGCGGCTGTCGAGCTACAAGCTGCTCGGCCGTATCGCCGGGCTCTATGTCGACTTCATGCGCTCGCTGCCGCTGGTGCTGGTGATCTTCTGGTTCTATTTCCTGGTGCCCTATATCGGCCAATGGCTGACGGGCGCGTCGCGGCCGATACGTGTCGGCGCGTTCACCTCTTCGCTCGTCACCTTCATCATGTTCGAGGCGGCGTATTTCTCCGAAATCATGCGCGCCGGCATCCAGTCGATCTCAAGGGGACAGCCGGCGGCGGCAAGCGCGCTCGGCCTGACCTATGCTCAGTCCATGCGCTACATCGTGCTGCCGCAGGCATTCCGCAACATGCTGCCGGTGCTGCTGACGCAGACCATCGTGCTGTTCCAGGACACTTCGCTGGTCTACGTGCTGTCGATCCCGGATTTCCTCGGCGCCGCCAGCAAGGTGGCGCAGCGCGACGGGCGCCTGGTCGAGATGTATCTGTTCGCGGCGTTGGTCTATTTCGTGATTTCCTGTGTCGCGTCCTATGGCGTCCGGCGCCTGCAGGCGCGCATTGCTATTGTTCGGTGAGAACCCATGATCGAAATCAGCCACGTCAATAAATGGTACGGGCCGAGTTTCCAGGTGCTGAAGGACTGCACCACCAGCGTCGCCAAGGGTGAGGTGGTGGTGGTGTGCGGGCCGTCGGGTTCTGGAAAGTCGACGCTGATCAAATGTGTCAACGCGCTGGAGCCGTTTCAGGAGGGCCAGATCATCCTCGACGGCATCAAGGTCAACGATCCCAAGACAGATTTGCCGAAGCTGCGCGCCCGCGTCGGCATGGTGTTCCAGCACTTCGAGCTGTTTCCGCATCTGCGGATCATCGAGAATCTGTGCCTGGCGCAGGAGAAGGTGCTGGGGCGCTCGCACGACGAAGCCATGGCCAAGGGCCACAAGCTGCTCGAGCGCGTCGGACTGACGGTGCAGGCAAACAAATACCCGGCCGAATTGTCCGGCGGCCAGCAGCAGCGCGTGGCGATTGCACGGGCTCTCGCCATGGACCCGATCGCGATGCTGTTCGATGAGCCGACTTCGGCGCTCGATCCCGAAATGATCAGCGAGGTGCTCGACGTCATGGTCGATCTGGCCCATGAGGGCATGACCATGATGGTCGTCACCCACGAAATGGGTTTTGCCAGCAAGGTCGCCAATCGCGTGATCTTCATGGACAAGGGCGAGATCGTCGAGGATGCGCTGAAGACCGATTTCTTCGGCAGTCCGCGCAGCGAGCGCGCGCAGCAGTTCTTGTCGAAGATTCTCTCGCATTGACAATTTGGTTATAATAAACGCGGCGCAATTGCTTCGCGCTGACAGGAGACCTCTACTTTGGAACAGATCGCTTACGTCAATGGTTCGTTCGTGCCACTTTCAGAGGCGAAGGTCTCGATCCTCGACCGCGGATTCCTGTTTGCCGATGGCATCTATGAGGTCGCCGCCGTGCTCGAAGGCAAGCTGATCGACAATGCCTCGCATCTGGCGCGGCTGGAGCGCTCGGTCGGCGAGATCGAGCTGGCGTTGCCGGAGACGACCGCACGCATCCAGGAGATCCAGAAGGAGCTGATCGCGCACAACAATCTCGTCAACGGCATGGTCTATCTGGAAGTGACCCGCGGCGCCGATACCGGGCGCGACTTTGCGTTTCCCAAGGGCGACGTCAAGCCGACGCTGATCATGTTCACCTCGACCAAGGACATCATCAATGCGCCGTCAGCCAAGACCGGCATCAACGTGATCACGGTGCCCGATCTGCGCTGGGCGCGGCGCGACATCAAGAGCGTGGCGCTGCTGGCGCAGGTGCTGGCCAAGCAGGCGGCGGCGGTGGCCGGCGCCGGCGAGGCCTGGATGATCGAGGACGGCAAGGTGACCGAAGGCGGCTCGTCGTCGTGCTTCATCCTGACCCAGGACGACGTGATCGTGACGCGGCAGAACGGCAGCGCGATCCTGCCCGGCTGCACCCGCAAGGCGGTGGTTGCTCTGGCCGAAGAGCGCCAGCTTCGCGTCGAGGAGCGGGCGTTTTCCGTCGAGGAGGCGCTGGCCGCCAAGGAAGCCTTCGTCACCAGCGCGAGCGTTTTCGTGCAAGGCGTGGTATCGATCGACGGCAAGAAGGTCGCCGACGGCAAGCCCGGCCCGATGACCAACCGCCTGCGCGAGATCTATGTCGAGTTCGCCAAGGCGACGGCGGTGTAGTGCGATAGTTCTCGCAGCGTCATTGCCGGGCTTGACCCGGCAATCCATCGCGCTTCAAAGATTTTCTTGTTTGATGGATGCGCGGGTCAAGCCCGCGCATGACGAGTGAGGACGCTGATGCGCTGCGCGGTCACTTAAGCCACCGCGGCCTTGGCCTTCACCGGGTGTACCGCGCGAAAGGCGATCGCAAGCCTGTTCCAGGCATTGATGGCCCCGATCAGCATGGTCAGATTGACCGTCTCCGTCTCCGAGAAGTGGGCGCGCACGTCTGCGTAGAGATCGTCGGGCGCGTGGGTTTCGGCGATCAGCGTCAATGCCTCGGTCCATGCCAAGGCGGCGCGTTCGCGGTCGGTGTACAGCGGCGACTCGTGCCAGGCGTTCAACAGATACAGCCGCTGCTCGGTCTCGCCCAGCTTGCGGGCGTCCTGGGTGTGCATGTTGATGCAATAAGCGCAGCCGTTGATCTGCGAGGCACGCGTCTTTACCAGTTCGATCAGCGATTTTTCGAGACCGGACGCGACGATCTGTGCCTCCAGCGCGACGAGCGCTTTGATGGTGTCAGGAGCGGCCTGGTAGTAGTTCATCCGGGGTTTCATGGTCGTTCTCCTCTGAACGTTTTCAATTTGAACGATTGTCGGAGTGTATCCGATCGAGAAGATGGTCGCCATCTGGATCGATGCTTGTCGATCTAATAAGGTCGTTACCTGCAATGGGGAAAATCGCGGATGCCTACGCACAAGCCGGTGTCATCAAGTCATCATGCGTCACTGCTGGCAGTGGTCGTCGCGCTGGCCTGGCTGGGCGCCTTGCTTCCCGTCGTGGCATTCGGTCCGCCGCCGAACGCGCAATTGTCGCTGGAGAAGCTTTCACGGATCGACGCGTTCCTCAACGACCAGGTCGCACAAGGGGAAATTCCGGGCGCCATCGTCCTGATCCAACGCCACGGCAAGCCGGTCTATTTCAAATGGTTCGGCAAGCGCGATGTCGATGCCGGAATCGATATGACGAGGGATACGATCTTTCCGCTGCATTCGCTCACCAAAACGGTCACCAGTTTTGCCGCGATGATGCTGATCGATCGCGGCAAGATCAAACTCGACGATCCCGTCGCCAGGTACATTCCCTCTTTCGCCGGCATGAAGGTGGGCGTCGAGCGCAAGGATGAGTCCGGCAAGGCCGTGCTCGATCTCGCGCCATTGCGCCGGCCGGTCACAATCGAGGACCTGCTGCTGCATACGTCGGGGATCACTTATGGCTTCTACGGGCCGCGAGGGCCGGTGAAGGCGGCGTATGACGGCATTTATCTCGGCGACTTCGACAATGCCGAATTTGCCGAGCGGATCGCCAAACTGCCGCTGGCGGAGCAGCCGCGCACGCTGTGGGATTACGGGCATTCGATCGACGTGCTCGGCCGCGTGATCGAGGTCGTGTCCGGGCAGTCGCTGTACCAGTTCGAAAAGACGGAACTGTTCGATCCCCTGGGGGTGACGACGACCAAATTCTTTTTGACCGATCCGGCTGAGCGGAGCCGCTATGCCCGGCCGCTGCGCAAGGATCAGCATGTTGAGCGGACTTCGCTCGATGTTACGCGATGGGAATCCGGCGGCGGCGGATTGGTCTCGACGGTTGCCGATCTCGCGCGCTACGGGCAAATGCTCCTCAATGGCGGCACGCTCGACGGCAGGACGTATCTCAGTCCCGCTACGTTTGCGGCGATGACGACTGACCATATCGGCCCGGGCTCGGGCGTCGAACGCAATTACTTTTATTACCCTGGCGACGGCTTTGGGTTTGGCTACGGTTTTGGTGTCCGCACCAATCCCGGCAATGCCGTGCCGCCGCCACCGGGCTCGCTCGGCGAAATCAAATGGGACGGCGCCACCGGCGCCTACCTCGTCATCGACCGCGCCCAGGAAATGTTCTTTGTCGTGCTGGAAAACGCGCCGTCGGCCCGCCAACATGTGCAGGTGAACGTCAAGAAGCTGATTTACGACGCGTTCGAGAAATGACCGGGCGCAGGCTCGATGGGAAATAGCGAGATGCTGCGCAAGACCGATCGGAGCGACAGGACCGTCAAGGTGAGGGCGCGCATCGTTGCGCTGGACCGCGCCCGCACCTTCATCACGCTGTTGGTGCTGGTCCATCACTCCGTGGTCAACTACACCCATTTCGGCAGCGGCGATAAAATGCGCTGGCTGGGGTTCGACCTCGTCGTGCTGTTCAACGACAGCTTCTTCATGGCCTGCATGTTCCTGATCTCGGGCCTGTTCGTTCACGACAGCCTGATGCGCAGAGGCGCCGCGGATTTCCTGCGCCATCGGGCATGGCGGCTCGGCATTCCCTTTCTGGTTTCGATCTTCGTGCTGATGCCGATTGCGTACTATCCGACCTTCCTGCGCTATCATCTGCCCGGCACCACCGACTTCAACTTCTTTCATTTCTGGTGGCGCACGCTGACGGTCGGCCCCTGGCCGTCGGGTCCGGCATGGTTCCTGTGGGTGCTGCTGGCGCTCGACATCGTTGCCGCAGCGCTGCTGGCAGTCGCGCCGCGCCTGCGGAAGATGTCTGGCCTGCTGATCTTTTCGCTGCGCGACCGGCCGTGGACGGCGTTTGCGGCGTTCCTCGCGGTTTCGGTCGTCTTCTACGTGCCGATGCGGCTGATATCAGGCGATGCGAGTTGGCTGGAGCCGGGCGGCTATCCGCTGCCGATCCAGACCAGCCGGATTCTGCTCTATGCCGGCTATTTCCTGACCGGTGTCGGCATAGGCGTGGTTAGCCTTCGTGCAGGAATCCTGAGCGAGGAAGGTGCGTTGGTCAGGCGCTGGCCGCTTTGGCTTGCCTTTGCGTCGTTGTTCTATGGCGCCATCCTGCTGCTGGTCTATGCCCATCACAACTGGATCGCAGATTTCGATTCACCGCCGCTATCCTGGCAGACCGGCTATGGCCTTGCCTTTGCGCTGTTCAGCGCAGCGATGACGTTCACGGTGCTGACCGTATCGCTGGCCTTCGCCGCATCGGGCATGAAGCTGCTCGATGCCATGCGGCCATCTGCCTACGGCATCTTCCTCACCCACTACATCTTCATCCTCTGGCTGCAATACGCCGTTTACGATTATTCATGGCCGGCCGTCGTCAAATTTGCTGTCGTTTTCGTCGGCACGCTGGTGCTGAGCTGGGGGGCCACGGCGCTGTTGCGGAAAGTTCCGATTGTGTCGAGAATGATCTAAGGTTCAACTGAGGAGGTCGCAGCCGTCATTGCGAGCGAAGCGAAGCAATCCATAAGGCCGCAAGCGGAGATATTGATTGCTTAAGGGCCGAGCGGGGTGGAGCTGCGAGTCATTATGATTCTACGCAGGATAGATACTCGCGCGGACGAACCTTACTCGATGCCGATTCCCGCGCCTGTCCTCATTTCTGAGGACGTCAAACTTCCTCCGCCGCGAACCTGTTGCGCAACGTCCCGATCCCGGTGATGTCGATTTCAACGACGTCGCCGGCTTTCAGGTTAGGTGAGGCGCCGTCGGTGCCCATCCAGATCACGTCGCCGGGCCACAGCGTGAAATACTTGGTCAGCTCGACGAGGAACGGCACGATGCCGAAGATCATGTCGTTGGTGCGGAAGCGGCCGGTCTCCTTGCCGTTGACCCGGATCACGGTTTCCATCTTGTCGAGATCGACTGATGTTTCGATCCACGGCCCCATCGGCTTGAAGGTGTCGGCGTTCTTGGAGCGCCACAGGCTGCGGTCGGCCTTCTGCCAGGTGCGCTCGCTGACATCGTTGCCGATGGTGTAGCCGAACACGCAATCCATCGCGTTGGCTTCGCTCAAGTGTTTTGCCTTCTTGCCGATGACAACCACGAGTTCACCCTCGTAGTGGATCTTCTCGGTCGCGGTCGCCGGAATCACCACATCCTCGTCATGGGCGATCAGCGCGTTCTGCGCGCGATAGCCGATCTCGGGTCGATCGGGCACGTTGGGCACCGTGCCGGCCTTGTCGGCGGCTTCCTTGAGATGCTTGAGGTAATTCAGCCCGACGCAATAGAAGGTGCGCGGGATCAGCGGCAGCTCGATCTTGACGGCTTTCAGCGCATGTGACTGCGTTCCGCGCTGCCACTCGCCGAGCGGATCTCCGTTGACGGCGATCACGTTGTCGCCCTCGACAATGCCCCAGGAGGTCTTGCCGGCGGTGGTGAATTTGAGCCAACGCATGGTTCTTCTTCTTGTTCTTATTCGGCCGCGGCCCGCGGCGTGGCTTTCCAGGCGCCGGCGGCAGGACGCGTCAGGCCGAGATTCTCGCGCAGCGTCTTGCCGGCGTAATCCCTGTGAAACAGCCCGCGGCGCTGCAGTTCCGGCACGATGTGCCGGACGAAATCGGCATAGGAGCCCGGCACGATGGTGGCTGCGATGACAAAGCCGTCGCAGCCGCGCTCGACGAACATCTCCTCCAGCTTGTCGGCGATCTCCTTCGGGCCGCCGACGATCGCGTCATGCACCTGGCCGCGGCCGGAGAAGGTGACGAAGTCGCGCGCGCTCGGATTGGTCTTCCCCGAATTCTTGAGCACGCCGTCGCGAATGCCAAGGATGCCCTGCATGCTCTTGAGGTCTTCGGTGGTCAGTGGCTCGTCGAGCGGCTTGGCGGCGAAGTCGAAGTTCAGCGCCTCCGCGAGCAGCGACAGCGCATCGATCTGCAGCGGCAGCTTGTTGATGAGCGCCATCTTGTCCTCGGCCTCAGTCTTGGTTGCGCCGCAGACGGGTGTGGTGAGGTTGCAGAGGCGCATCTGGTCGGGATCGCGGCCGGCTTTGGCCGCTTCGTTGCGGACCGCCGCATAGCCTTCCTTGGCGGCGGCCACGTTGCGCGCGGCGGTGAAGATCACCTCGCCCCATCGCCCCGCAAAACGCTGGCCGCGGCCGGACGCGCCGGCCTGGATGATGACGGGATGGCCCTGCGCCGAGCGCGGAACGGTGAACGGACCGCGCGACTTGAAGAACTCGCCCTTGTGGTCGAGCCGCTTCACCTTGGCCGGATCGGCGAAGCGGCCGCTCTTCTTGTCCATGATCAACGCGTCGTCTGCCCAGGTGTCCCAGTGGCCGAGCACGACTTCCATGAATTCGTCGGCGCGATCGTAGCGGTGGTCATGTTCGAGATGGGCGTCCTTCCCCATGTTGTGGGCCTCGCCGTCGTTGAGCGAGGTGACGACGTTCCAGCCTGCGCGTCCGCCCGACATCAGATCGAGGGTGGCGAAGCGGCGCGCGACATCGAATGGCTCGTAATAGGTGGTCGAGCAGGTCGACCCCAGCCCGAGCTTCGTCGTCACCATGCCCATCGTGGTCAGCACGATCAGCGGGTCCATCTTCACGCAGCGGATGCCGTATTCGACGGTGTGGGCGTGGTCGTTACCGTAGCGGTCGGGCATCGCCAGGCGGTCGTCGAAGAACGCCATGTGGAATTTTCCGGCTTCGAGAATCCGGGCGATCTCCTGGTAGTAATCGGCCGACATCGAATCGTCGCGCGATTCCGGGTGCCGCCACGAACTCGGCAGATTGGTGCAGTTCTGCGCCTGCAGGAATCCCACCAGTGCCATTTGCCGTGTCATGCGGTTCTCCTTGTGCTGGCGGAATTCATTACAAGTCGAGCTCTGCGACGAGCCTGTAGTCGGTGGCCAGCGCCTTCAATTTGTCCCAGGTCGCGTCCTCGACCTCGATGCCGTCGCGCCTGCGCTGCTGTTCGCGGATATGTTCGACCTCGCCGGGATAGAACACGCCGGGGGAGCCTTCCGATGGCGGCGTCGATTTCAGATAGCGCGCGAACTCGCCGACTTCCTTCTCGAAATCCTTCAGGGGGCGGAAGGCGGCGACATTGAACACCGCCATGAAGCATCCGTCATTGTGACGGCCGGTCGGCTCGACGCCAAAGCCCAAGCCCGTGAGCAGGCCGCACAGCACTTCGACCATTGCAGCGAGGCCGCTTCCCTTGTAGCCCTCGCTGCCGCCGAGCGGCAGCAGTGCGCCGCCCTTGCGATACTGGGTGGGATCGGTGGTGTGCCGTCCCTCGGCGTCGATGATCCAGCCCTGCGGGATCTGTTCGCCGCGCGCCACCGACAGCGCGATCTTGCCGGCCGCGACCGCCGAGGTCGCCATGTCAAGATAGAACGGCGCCTCGAGGTCGGATGGCACCGCAATCGAGATCGGATTGGTGCCGAGCCTTGCCTCGCGGCCGCCGAACGGCGCGACATGCTTCGGCGAGCGGCCGGAGTCGGCGGTCGCAATGCCGATCATGCCCTCGCGCATCGCCATCAGAGGATAGGCGGCGAGCCGCCCGACATGGCTTTGGCGGAACACCGTGCAGGCGGCGACGTTGGCGGTCTTCGCCTTCTCGATCGTCAGCGCCATCGCCTGGGCGTTGACGTGAAAGCCAAAACCCCAATGGCCGTCGATCACGGTCGTGGTCGGCGATTCCTGGACGATGGTCCATTTGGCGCCGGGCACGATATGGCCGGCCTTGATGCGGTCGATATAGGTCGGGATCGCGATTACGCCGTGCGAATCGTGGCCGGCGAGATTGGCGTTGACGCAGCCGGCCGCGACGGCGCGAGCCTCCTCCTCCGACGCGCCGGCGGCCTTGAGCAGCGCCGCGCCGATATGCGTGAGACGGCCGGCCTGGACCTTCGGCATGGGAATTTCCTCTACCTTTTAGCGCCCGCGCGAACGGCGGGTCTTGCTTGTTGCCGCGGCCGGCATGGTCTCAAAGCGGCGGCGGCAGGGCAAGCGTGGAAATATCCTGTTAGCCAGGCCGCAGGCACGGTTCTCGATGGCTTTCGAATTTCATCCTGCAAAATTCGAACATGCTTTCGGCGGGGCCGGCATCCCAGCCGGCGCGCCGGCGGTATGGCTGACAAATCGTGAATCAGCCCGTAGTTCTCCTGAGCGACGTCGCGGTTCGTTGGTCCGACATTTACTCTGAATCGCAACTGCGGGCCGTCAATAACGAGCATTTAGGCCACCTGCACGCATAAAATCCGCGGGGCAGCGGTGCTGCCGGCAGGGAGCTTGGGGACGGTGAAGACCGATATCGCGCGCACGTTTGCGGCGTTGAATGCGACCAACGAAGCGATTCTGTACGCCAAATCACCTGAAGAGCTGTACGCGAAGGTCTGCGAGGCCGCGTTCTCGGTCGGGGATTTCCTGGCTGTGGCGATCTTCCTGCTGGAGCCGGAAACCAATCTCCTGCGCTTCGCCGCCGGCTGTGGCGACGACGTCCCGCGCCTGCGCAGCATCGACATCTCGATCGTGGCCGGTACGCCCGAAGGGTCCGGGGTCTCCGGGCAGGCCTTCCGCGACCGGAAGATATGCGTCAGCAACGATTTCCTGAATGATCCGCGCTCACTGCCCTGGCGCGAGGGAGCTAGAGCCGGCCAAGTGGGCACGGCGGCTGCGCTGCCGCTGACCTGCAACGGCGAGGGCGTCGGCGTGCTTCTCGTTTCGCGGCGGGAACCTCACTCGATCGACGGGCAGATCGTCTCGATGCTGGAGCGCGTGTCGGCGAACATTTCGTTTGCGCTCGACAATTTCGAACATGAGGCCGCGCGCAAGAACGGCGAGCGCGGGATGCGGCGGTTGAACCGGATGTTCGGCGCCATCAGCGCGACCAACGAAGCGATTCTGCGCGCCAAGACCGAACAGGATCTCTATCAGCGCGTTTGCGATGCCGCGGTATACAGCGGAAAATCCGCGGCTACCGTGGTGCTGCTTGCGGAGCCGGACTCGATCTGGTTGAAGCCGGCCGCAGGCACCGGCGCGATCGTCGAACAGATCATGCGGGCGCCGTTCTCGATCGATGCGAGTAACCCGTATGGAACGGGCGTCTGCGGCAGGGCATTCCGGACGCAGCTGCCAGCCGTCAACAACGATATCCTCAACTCGACACAGGGCCAGCCCTGGCATCAGGCCGCACGCGAAGCGGTTGTCACCGCCTGCGTCGCCGTTCCGCTGATCAAGGCCGACGAGAGCATCGGCGTGTTGCTGTTCTTTGTCGGAAAACTGTGGGCGGAGGACGAGGAGATCGTCGCCCTGATGGCGCGGATCGCGGAGAATGTCTCGTTCGCGCTGGACAATTTCGAGCGCGCCGGCGAAAAGGCGAGAGCCGACGCCCAGAAGGAACGTCTGGGGCGCATGCTGGCGGCGCTCAGTGCGACCAACGAAGCGATCGTTCGTGCAACGTCGCGGACGGAGCTGTTCGAACTGGTATGCGAAGCTGCCGCGACGGGCGGCCGGTTCAACTCGACCAGCATCATGCTGGCCAGATCCGACAGCGACTACACCGACATGGTGGCCGTGGCGGGACCAACGGCCGGCAACATGCGCCGGGTGAAGGTTTCGATCAACGCGGATCATCCGGAAGGACGCGGGCTGTGCGGCAACGCTTTCCGCTCCCGCCAGGCCTGCATCGCCAACGATTTGCGCGCTGACCCGCGCGGGTCGGCGTTTCACCAGTTCATTCACAGCGACGGCGCGATGTCGGGCGCGGCGTTCCCGCTGCTGGTTTCCGGCCAGGCGGTCGGCGTGATGTTTTTCATCTCTTCGGAGATCGATACGTTCACGCCCGAATTCGCCGAACTGTTGCAGAGACTCACCGACAACGTGTCGTTCGCGATCGGGACCTTCGATCGGGCCGACGAGAAGGCGAGGACCGAGGTCCAGAAGGAGCGCCTGACACGCATGTTGGCGGCGTTGAGCGCAACCAACGAGGCGATCATCCGTGCGGCATCCCGGGCGGAACTGTTCGAGCTGGTGTGCGAGGCCGCGGCCAACGGCGGCAAGTTCACCTTGACCTCCATCGCGCTGATAAAGCCGGACAGCGAGTATCTCGACGTCGTGGCTGCCGCCGGTCCGACTGCGTCCAGCGCCCGCGAGGCAGTGATATCGACCAGCGAGGCGCACCCGGAGGGGCGCGGGCTCTGTGGTTCGGCGATACGTTCGCAGCAGGCCTGCATCATCAACGATTACCTCGGCGATCCGCGCGCCGAAGCGTTTCACGCCACCGCGCGCAACGACGGCACGAATTCCGGCGGTTCATTCCCCCTGTGGGTGCATGGGCAAGTCGTCGGCGTGATGTCTTTCATGTCGATGGAGAAAGACACGTTCACGCCCGAATTTGCCGACTTATTGCAACGGCTCGTCGACAACGTATCTTTCGCATTAGAGAATTTCGACCGCGTCGATGAAAAGACCAAGGCCGACGAGCGGATCGAGTATCTGGCGTCGCACGACAGTCTGACCAATCTGCCGAACCGGGAAATGTTCAACGGTATGCTCCGCCGTGCGATCGATGCGGCCGCGCGCTATCAGCGGCAGTTCGCCCTTCTGTTCATCGACCTCGACAGGTTCAAGGTCATCAACGACTCGCTGGGGCACGACGCCGGCGATATGCTGCTGGTGGAGATCGGCGGCAGGCTGCGGCGCGCACTGCGTTCGAACGATGTCGTGGCGCGGCTGGGTGGCGACGAGTTCGTGGTCATTCTGGAGGAGACCGCCGAGCGCCACGAGGTCGAGCGCATCGCCGGAGAGCTTCTGTCCGTGCTCAGCCAGCCGTTGCAGCTCAGCGGTCACGAATGCCACACCACCGCCTCGATCGGCATTGCGATGTACCCCTTTGACGGCGCCGACGTGCTGACGCTGACCAAGAACGCCGACATGGCGATGTATCTCGCCAAGGAGGACGGCAAGAACGCCTTCCGCTTCTTCACCAAGGAGATCAAGACGCAGTCGATCGAGCGCCTGACGCTGGAAAGTGCCTTGCGCCGCGCGCTGGAGCGCGACCAGTTCTGTCTGCACTATCAGCCCAAGATCGACATGGCGAGCGGCCAGATCACCGGCGTCGAGGCGCTGCTGCGCTGGATCCATCCCGAACTCGGCACCGTATCGCCGGGGCAGTTCATTCCGCTGGCCGAGGAAACCGGGCTGATCGTTCCGATCGGCCGCTGGGTGCTCAAGGACGCCTGCGCGCAAAACATGACCTGGCAGCGACGCGGCCTGCGGCCGGTGACGATGGCGGTCAACCTGTCGCCGCGGCAATTCGCGGACCCGAATCTGCTGCACGATGTCGACGAGGCGCTGCTGGCAAGCGGCATGTCGCCGGTGCTGCTGCAGCTCGAAGTCACCGAAAGCATGGTGATGCGGAACGTGTCGCGCGCGATCAAGGTGCTGGATGCGATCCAGAGCCGTGGCATTCGCCTCGCGATCGACGATTTCGGAACCGGCTATTCGTCGATGTCGCTGATGAAGCAGTTTCCGATCGACACCATCAAGATCGATCGCTCCTTCGTTCGCGACCTTCCCGTCGATTCCGAAGACCAGGCCATCGCGCAGGCGATCATCAGCATGGGCAAGGCGCTCGGCATGACCGTGATTGCGGAGGGCGTCGAGACCCTGGAGCAGGAGGCCTTCTTGCGCAGCCACGCCTGCGACGAAATGCAGGGCTTCCTGTTCTCCAAGCCGCTGCCCGCCAGGCAGATGGCCGATCTGCTTCGCGCCGAACCGCGGCTCGCCTCGCCGCCGTTGCAGCCGGAAGCCGGCTCAGGGTTGGAAGGCGCTGTCGTCTGACGGTTGCGGATGCAGCTCACGGACAGCCGGGTCCGGAATTTCGGTTTTGCAGGGGAAATCGTAAGGCCAAGGCAACGACGTCTGCCCTGCGAAGATCGCAAGGAAGATGTCTGCGGCGGAAGCATATGTCGCCCGGTCTGGCAATCCGAGCTCGATGCACCATTCGGCCGGGAGCGGCTGAGAGGAGGCGCGCAACTCCATCGCGGGTCCCCACCACCACGCCGGGGCGGGCGAGCGTTCCGTTTCCGGAACGGCACGCCACGTGTTGTATTCGCCGATCATGCGTTCGAATTGCAGTACCGCCGCCGGATGCATTCAACCTCCTGAAGCCTGATGATATCTGCATCCACGGGCGGCGCAATGCATGTTGCCGGCTATTGCCGGCCGTGCTGCCAGTGCGAGGTCACGTCCGCGCCTGATTTGTTGAGATGGACATGCTGATCAACGTGGTCGACCCATGACATCGGAATGAAGTGATGATGCTGGCCATCAGGCGAACTCTGTTTGGTCAGCTTGATCTTGTCGGTTCCTTCCATATGGTCGACTTTTCCGACCGTCTTCTTGTCCGATGAGATGACGTCCATATGTTCCCGGATCTGTGAAGCAGAAGCCATGTCTTATATCCCCTGATTTGGTTGGGACATAAAACGCGCCGCTGCCGGAATGGTTGCTGGGTCGTTGTTCTCGAAGCCGGTCCCGTTCCGCCAGCGGTTATTTCTCTTCCGCCGCGGTTGAGGTCGCCGGGCCTTCTCCCATGATCAGGAGAACGGCGTCCTCGTCCTTGGCACCATCCCAATGCACCTGCTTGGCGAAATGGGTGACAAAGCTGCCGGCCGGCATCGGCGTCGTGTTGGCGGGATCGAATTTCGGCCCCGAGCCGACCCACCACGTGCCCTGCAGCACGACGATGTAGCGATCATTGGGGTGGAAGTGCGGACGGCTGAAATGATTGCCCTTCGTCCACTTGTTGTAGACCATATAGAAGCCGGGTTTGGCGGGATCGCCTACGACAACAGCGCTTTGCGCACCGGCTGCATTGACCGGGCCCCAGGGAATCTGGTCCGGCAATTTGTAGATGACGGCGGCCGGATTGAGTTCCGCAGCGGAAGAGATGCTCAACATGCCGGCGAAAGCCAGCGGTGTCATGAGGTGTCGCCAGGAGCGGATGATCGCCTTCATGGTTTCCTCCGTTGCCGTCTCGTGAGCTGAGATGCGTTCATCTCTGTTGCCGTGATGCTAGCCGGTCTCCTTCCCGCGGAGCAAGGCGCGCAGGTGCATGCGTGATCGGCGGCAGCGGAAAGCGAAATGTCGCACAACGCAGCTGCAGCATGAAAAACGGATTTACGCCGCGCGTCGCGGTGATAGGTTTCGGCCCAACTAAAAGCAGCCATGGGAGGGCTACGTTCATGAAGCGCTTGTCGATAATTGCGGCCGCTCTGTTGATCGGCGCCGCCGCACTTCAATTTTCCAGCGTCGCGTCCGGGCAGGGCGATGGCTGGGTGACGCTTGTCGACGGCACCAAGATGGGCGACTGGACCGAGGTCGGCAAGGCCAATTGGGCGATGAAGGACGGCGCGCTGGTCGCAGACAAGATCACCGAGGGCAAGGATCCCTCCTATCTCGTCAGCAAGGAGTCCTACAAGGATTTTCAGATCAAGGCCGAGTTCTGGGCCGACGATGATGCCAACAGCGGGATCTTCATTCGCTGCGACCAGTCGGCCAAGATCGACGCCAAGATCTGCTACGAGGTCAATATTTTCGACAAGCGGCCCGATCCGACCTACGGCACCGGCGCGATCGTGGATGTGGCCAAGGTCGACCCGATGCCGAAGGCGGGCGGCAAATGGAACACCTACGAAATCACGGCCAAGGGTCCGCATCTCGTGGTCGTGTTCAACGGCCAGAAAACCGTCGATGTCCAGGATTCAAAACACGCCAGCGGCCCGTTCGCGCTGCAATACGGCTCGGGCGTGATCAAGTGGCGCAAGGTGCAGATCAAGCCGCTGTAGGCCGCTGAGAGCTCTCTTGCGAGGTTGTGCCGGCTCACTCGTGGACCGGCGCGCCCGTCTTCAGCGGGTGCGCCTTCCTGTGCCACGCCCAGGCGGTGCGGATGATCGTGGCCAGATCCGAATAAGCGGGACGGAAGTTCAATGTCGCGCGTGCGGCGGAGGGATCGGCGACCAGATAGGTCGGATCGCCCGGTCGCCGCGGCTTGACGACATGCGGGACTTCGCGGCCGGTCTCGGTCGCGATCGCCGCGAGGATTTCGCGCACTGAAAAACCGTTGCCGGTGCCGAGGTTGAAGGCGCCGCCGGAATGACCCTCGAGCAGCAGCTTGAGCGCCAGCACGTGGGCAGCCGCGAGGTCCGTCACATGGATGTAGTCGCGGATCGCCGTCCCGTCCGGCGTGTCGTAATCGTCGCCGAACACGGCAAAGTCCGGCACATGCCCCTGCAGCGCCATCATGGCGCGGGGGATGAGGTGTGTCTCGACCTCACGCAGCTCGCCGATGCCACCGGCGGGATCGGCGCCAGCGGCGTTGAAGTAGCGCAGCGCGAACGAGCCGAAGCCGTAGGCTGTGCGATAATCCGCCAGCACGCGCTCGATCATCCATTTCGAGGCGCCATAGGGGTTGATCGGTGCGCAGGGATAGTCTTCGCGTAGCGCCTTGCTGTCGGCATTGCCATAGACCGCGCCGGTCGACGAAAACACCAGGCGATTGCAGCCGGCCTCGCGCATGGCAGCCAGCAGCGACAGCGTGCCGGCGAGGTTGTTGACGTAGTATTTCTGCGGATCGGCAACGGATTCGCCGACCAGGCTCGACGCAGCGAAGTGCATCACGGCCACGATGTCGTGCTGGGCAAAGGTCCGCGCCAGCGTGGCCTTGTCGGCGATGTCGCCGACCACCAGCGCGCCGGCGGCGAAGCTGCGGTGGCCGGTTGAAAGGTTGTCATAGGTGACGGGCCGGTAACCCGCCGCATCCAGTGCCCTGCAGCAGTGCGAACCGATATAGCCGGCACCGCCGGTGACGAGAATGGCTGGACGGCTGCTCATTGATTGTGTGTCCCGCCGATGTCAGTCGATCGGCCCCTGTTCAGCAACAAATAGAGCGCGCGCGGGTTGGTCGTCAAATAGCGCCAGAACAGGCGGCGCGGCTCCAGCCAGATGCGCCACGCCCATTCGAGGCCCGCATGCTGCATCCACCGCGGCGCGCGGACGCGGCTGCCCGACAGGAAGTTAAACAGCCCGCCTGACGTCTTGATGACGCCGACATTGGAGAGGTTGGGTGTGTATTCCTCGACGAAAGCCTGCTCATAGGGAACGCCAAGCGCAACCCAGAGATAGTCCGGTGCCAGCGCGTTGATTTCGGCGACCTTGGCACGCAGCGCTTCGCCCCGCAGAAAGCCGTGGCAACGGCCGACGATCTTGAGATCGGGATATTGCTCGCGAACGCTGGCGACCGCGGCGGCGTTCTCCGCGTCGTCCGCGCCCAGCATGTAGAAGGTCAGGCCGGCCGCTTGTGCCTTGCGGGCAACGACGTGAAACAGGTCGGTGGTCGCAACGCGTTCGGGCAGCGGCGTCTTTGATCTGAACCGCGATACGGTCACCAGCGGCTGGCCGTCGGCATTGATCAGATCGGCGGCCCGAAACAGCCGGTCGGTCATCGGTTCGGTCGAGCAGCGCGCCAGCACCTCGCCATTGGCCGAGGTCAGGTAGAGCGGGCGATTGAGGCGGCGTTGCGGGAACACCATGTCGATCATGAAGTTCGCGGTCTGCTCGAGATCCAGCACGGCAAGCCGCAACCCGCCCAGCGTGATGCGAGGCACGCTGGCCGTGGCCGCTCTGCCGACGGGATTTACGCGACGCTCAAGCATATTGCTTGTCCCGCTGCGGGCTCGCGGCCGTTGGGTTGACTTCGCTGAGGACGACACCGACCAGCTTGCGCTCGGCCCCGCCGAGGGCTGCGATGATGTCTTCCATGCTGTCGTTGATGTCGAGATGCACCGGGAGGATCGCAACGAGTCCCTCGGCGATGTCGAGCAGCTTGCCGTCGGCCGGGCTCCACGGCATCGCCGGCCCGTCGAGAATCACGAGGTCATAGCCACCGGCGGAACGGGCCTGCGCAATCGCCTTTCGGATGGCGTCGCCGGCTTTCGCGTCGGTGGCATTGACGGCCGGCAGGATCGAAATTCCGTTGGCGGTCGGAATCGCGCGGGCGGCCCTGGCGCCGATGCCGAGCCAGCCGAAACGGCTGGGCTCGCTCTTTGCCAGATGGCTCACCTTGTTCGATAGCGCGCGCTCCTTAAGGTCGGCATCGATCAGCAGCACCTTGGCGCCGTCACGCGCCGCGGCGAGCGCAATGTTCAGCGCGGCGATGCTGCGGTCCTGATCCACTCCAGCGCCGATCACAGCCATCACGGGCAGGGTTTCCCCGCCGGCGCGTCTGGCCAGCGCCGCGCGCATCTCGCGCAGGGCATTGAGGACAGTCATTAGCGGAAAGCCCGCGCGCAGCGTCGGCCAGCTCAGCCGCGTGACGTCGGCGGTGCTATCAGTTGCAAGGATGCCGCCGAGCGTACGCATCACGTCGGCTTCCTGCAGCCGCGCGATCAGCGGCTTTTCGATCAGGCTGACCGCGGGTTGCGGCTGGGGTGGCGCGGCAGGTGGCTGCTTCTCGGCCGCCGGAGCGGGCGGCTGCTTCGGCGTTTCTGCCGGCGCTTTGTCCCGTGGCTGAACCGGGTTCGTGCCCGGCATCAACTGGTTCAGTGCGATGAACCAGCCGGAGGAAGCGAGCCCGCCAAAGACAAAACCGATCATCGCGAGCAGGCTCATGGCCGGCGGGAAGGTACGCCGCTGCGGCACGGTGGCCTCGCCGATGATGCGTGCGTTCGAGGTGTTCAGGCTCTCCTGCTCCTCGGTTTCGCGCGATCGCTTCAGGAACGACTGGTAGACGTCGCGGCTTGCTTCCACGTCGCGTTCGAGTTCGCGCAGGCGCACCGAGGCCTGGCTCATCTGGACGCTCTGGCGCTTCTGGGTCTCCAGCGCCTTGCCGAGCGAGGCTTCATAGTCGCGGGCGCGGATCAGGTCGTTCTTCGCGGACTGCGCGAAGCGCTCGACCTCCTCGTTGATGGCGCGGCGCAGGTCCTGCACCTGCTGCTCCATCTGGCGCAGCGCCGGATGACGCGGCCCCCCAGTTCGCTGTGCAACTCCGCCTGGCGCTTCCGCGCTTCGGCATATTGCGCGCGGAGATTGGCGATGGTCTGCGACTGCAGTGCCTCGGGGATGGCGCCGGCGTCGGAGGATGCCTTGCGACTGGCTTCGATCTGGTCGAGTTTGGCCTGCGCGTCCAGCGTCAGCGCGCGGGCGGCGGCGAGCCGCTGGTTGCTGGCGGAGAGTTGCTGGTCGCTGATCAGCGTGTCCTGGCTGCCGACGAAATTGTTCTGCGCCTTGTAAACCGCGAGTGCGTTCTCGGCATTGCGAAGCCGTTCCTGCAATTCCTTCAAGCGACCGGAAAGGTCGCTGGTCGCGCGCCGCGCGGCGGCGGCCTGCGACTGCTTGGATTCGGCGAGATAGGCTTTCGAGATCGCATTGGCAAGCATCGCCGCCTTGGCCGGTTCATACGACCAGACGTCGATATCGACGATGAAGGTGCGGTCGGTTTTCTTGACGTTGATATGGCGATTGAGCGCTTCCAGCGCGCCCATCTGGATCTGCTTCTGCTGCTCGGCGGTGGGGCGCATCTCGATCCCGAACAGGCCGAGCAGCGATCCCAGGATGCCCTTCGAATCGCCGCCGCCGAACTCCGGGTCCTTTTCCAGATGGGTGTCGCGGATCACCTGCAGCAGCACGTTGTTCGAGGTGATGACGCGCGCCTGGCTCTCCACCACCATCGCGAGGCCGGAAATATCCTGGGCGCGCGGCGTCAGTTCGCGATCGACCAGTTGCAGTTCGCGGGGATCGACGTAGAGCTGGGCAGACGCCGTGTATTTCGGTGTCAGGCTCTTGCCGACCGCAACCGCGGCGCAGGCGGAAATCAGCGCCGCCGAGACGATCGCGACCTTGCGCTGCCACAGGAGCTGGGCCAGGTCGAGCACGCTGAAGCCCGCCGGCGCGGCTGTCGCCGCGGGGCCGACCTCAGGCTTTGCCCGGTCTATCGGCTGGTCATAGATAAGCATCGACCCCAGCTTTCATTCGAACTGCCGCACGCATCGGCTGAGGGGTTACTCTTCGGGTCACGCCACGGGCGCTGAAATAAAGCGCTGAACAAACGCAACAGGGAAAATTAACCATACTCACTGAGGGACTATTCCCCGAATTGGCAAACAAAGCGTTTAAGCGCGGGCGCATCGCATCGCCTCCGCCATGGTCAGGGCCGGAATCTTCCGCTTCGCTGCCGCGCGGAGCGCATGGGCGAGCAAAGCGGGCGAACAGCCATAGGGGCTCGGCCGGTCGGTGACGTCGTGGCCGTAGAAAATTAACCATCCATTATTGGTTTGGGCTTCGTCGAACGCGCGGTCGATCCCGTCGAAATCCATCTCGCGATTGATCAGCGGTATGGCGCGCAGGAACTGCAAGTCGACGCTGCCGGCGTTGACGCCCTGCACGATGCTACGGCAGGTCTGGAATTCCTTCCTGAGCTGATACTTGCGGGCGTAGGAACCGTATCCGAACGGATAGGCGAAACTGTCGACCTGTATCGAAGGATCGAGCGCGCGAAGGTAAGCGTTGTTGCGTGTGATTTCCTGCCGCATCGCCGCTTCGTCGAGGTCGCAAGCGCGCTGATGCGAGAACGTGTGGCAGCCGATCTCGTGACCCCTGCGGTGAAGCGAGACCACGTCGTCGGCCTCGCCCGCCACCCAGTCCGGCGCGTCAACGCCGACCAGGCTGCCCGAGACATAGAACGTCCCGCGCGCGCCATGCGCTTCGAGCATCTGCGCACCGGTCGTCGCCGCGCTCTTTGGCAGATCGTCGAAGGTGAAGCTGACCATCGGCGTACTGTTGCGCAGCCGGAACAGGTCGACGCGCAGATGCATCGCCAGCCGGTGGCCGACCTTCGCTCTTGCCTCTGACAACATCGCGTTCATGGTCTCAACGCTTTCGCAGGATCACGTGGTAGTCGCCGTGCCGCACGTCGGTGCGGCCAGGCAGCAAGAAGTTCATCGCGCGCGCGACGGCATCGACGAGCGCCGCGAACGCGGGCATACGCAGTCGCATCTCGGGATAGCGCGGGCTCTCATACTGTTTGCGATAGATCATCTGCAGGCCGTGCTGCTCGGCGAACGCTTCAAGGTTCGTGAGCGTGACCAGCGGATGGAACAGCGTCGGGAACGGCGCGTGGCCGGGCAAGCCGGCTTTCTTGTCGCCGCGGACGTGACGGTAGAACCAGACATGGAACCAGTGCGGCGAATATTTGGTAACGACGCCGGACAGCGACCGCGGATTGGGCGCGCCGATCAGGATCATGCCGTTCGGCTTCAGCGACTCGTAGAAGTGCAGCAGGGCGGCTTCGACGTCGGGCACGTGCTCGATCACGTTGTAGCAGATCACGAGATCGAAGCTGTTGGGCTTGAAGCGATGGGTCTGGATGTCGCCGAGGATCGCTTTTTGCGCATAGTCGTTGTTGCGGATCTGGTCCTCGTCGATGTCGACCACAGTGACGTGGGCGCGATGCAGCACCTTGAGCGGCAGGAAGCTGGTCGAGCCGCCGCCGGCTTCGTAGATCGACAGTTCGCCCTCAGGCAGTCTCGCTTCGAGAATGCCGTGAACGGTCAAGAGGCTCTGCCGCGCTTCGCCATGTGCCAGCTCGAGCAGCGCCTGCGGATGCTGCACGGGCTCAGTCGCCTGAGTGTGGTCGATCGTGACTGCCTTGGGCATCGGCTTCATCCATTCTGACGTGGGGGTTGCCTTGTTCATTCTAGTTGTCCCAATCGACGCGCTTAAAAGCGTCCATCAAGGCGCGGTCTTCCCTGTGAATCGACGGATCGAACGGCACACGGTTGGTGCGCTGGTACTTCCAGTTGCTGCCGATCTCGCGGAAGTGCCGAAACGAAAAATCCCCGGTGCAGAAATAAGACGCCCACCAGGAGAAGATCGAATGGACGTGCCATTGCGCATGCGTGGGGCACCGGGCGGGAACCACCGTCCATTTCGGCAGGCACTCGTTTGCGTCGCGCCGCATCACGAGCCTTGAGAACTGATATTTCGGCGGCATCAGAATCGAGAAGTCGGCGTGCCGATGCGGAGCCTTGTGCATGTTGTCGCGGATGCCGTCATCGATGCCGATGATCCATCGCCCGCGATATCGGACAAGCCCGGTCCAGGATTGCTCGGCGGCCTCAAACACCGATTTTCCCGACTTCGACAGCACCAGCTCGTCGATGTCGGAGTTCATCGCGCTCCGGGCATTCTGCAGGAAGCGCCATCTTGCGTGCTCCCAGGCTCCCAGTTGGCAGAAATCGGAATCCCAGTGGTCCCAGCTGTTCGCGCCCTGCGGACCGTATTTGAAAGGCCACTCCATCACGACCGAGCATCGGATGCCTTCGACTGAACGGAGCGCGGCGCTCAGCGTGGCGCTGTCGTAGGCGCTGGAGCCGTTGTCATAGATGAGGACGGCATCCGCGCCGTGACTGTCCCGGTTGAACCGCACCCAGTCGAGGATCCATTCGATCGGATTGTCCTTCGACATCGTGAAGATGACACGGCGATCCCGGAACATCTCCGACTCGTTCGGCGACACCGGGAATGCAAAACTCCCCAGTTCGCCCAATGCCTGGATCGGGCCGGCATGCTCGGGGATGTCCAGCCACAATTGGGCGTGGCGGTCGAGGCGCCTTGTCCGCGCCTTGCGGGTCCCCGCGCCGCTGATGAACGTTGTCGTCGCGACGTCGCGCGCGAGGTTGAAGAATGGCGGCGCAAACAGCGCAACCTTTGATTTGCTGACCTGCACCGCGTCGTAGAACAGCGTATTGCTGTCGAAGTCGCGCTCGAAATTCTCGCCCCGAAACGCGGACGGACGCGTCGCCTCGCGCCGCTTGTCGGTGAAGTCCGACAGCGACGCTGAATTGGTTCGACAGATGACATGTCGATTGTCGGCTGCAACGACCGCATTTTTGCTGGCGAGCCGCATCATGGTTCTCTTGTCGACATGCTGGGTAGTCCGGTGGACGGGGCGGCGATGGACGGGGCCGGGAGATTGCGCCGCGCGGCATAGGCGATCACGGCCTTGCGCAAGCCGGCGATGTCGAATGCAAAGGCTGCGGCGACGTAGACGGCGCAGCCGGTTGCGGCCAGCACGCCGAACGACACGATGCCGATCGGAAGCAGCGGTTTTGCGAATGTCAGCACCAGCGCCATGATCGCCGTCGCCGCGACGATCCGCATGACCTGGAATGCGTTGAAGGGGAGCGGAAAGGCTTTCCGCGTGAGATACCAGCCGAAGCCTGCGCCGAAGGCTTCCACGATGACGAGGCTAGCCGCCGCGCCGGCCAGGCCAAATTTGGCAAGCAGGACCGGCATGACCAGCAGGTTCGCGGTCAGCATCGCGATGCTTTGCGTCGTCATCATGAACGGCGTCTTGGCGAGATGAAAGCTCGCGTGAATGTAGGATTGGGAAATCGATTGAAACAGCCAGGCAAAGGCCAGGATCGGCATGATCTGCGCTGCGGTCTGCCTGAACTCGCTGCCAAGGATCACGCCGGCGATGTAGCTGCTCGTCAGCGCTACGCCGGCGACGGCCGGAAGGACGGCGGCCAGCAGAATTTCGAGGCTGAATTCCAGATGCGGCCGCGCCTCGGCGGCGCCGCCGGTGGCATAGGCGCGTACCGCCAGCGGGATCGTCGCGGATGCGATGCTCACCGCCGGAATCAGGATGATCTGCCGGACGAGATCGGCCGACGCGCCGTACTGGCCGGCCGCATGGTCGCCCATGAAGTGAAACACCAGCATCCGGTCGAGCGCGGCATGGAGCGCAAAAACGATGCCCGACAGCGTGATCGGAATGCCGAAGCCTGCGAACGTCCGCAATTCGGAAATCTTCGGTCCGGCGACGGGGGATCGCAGGATCGTGCTGGCAAACAGCATGGTCGTGACGAAGTAGGTGATGGTCACCATCGCGAGCTGGCACAGTCCGCCGCCGCCCAATAGCGCCGCGGCCAGGCACAGCGTGAACGCCAGGCAGGCGCGAATGATCGATGCCGACATGAACGCGAAGGATTGCAGCCGCGCCTTCAGCAGCTCCTGTCCGAGCTCAAACAGGCCGAGCCCCAGCGCGAAAAAGATCGCTGCGAGATTTCGTTCCAGCGATACCGAGGTCGTCAGCGTGGCAACAAGGAGTGCGATCGGCGCGGCGAGGGCGGAAATGAGATAGGCGACGAAAATGGTCTTCCTGACGTCGACCGCATCGCCTTCCGACTGAAAACGAAGAGCAGAGACGCGAACCCAGGTGAACAACAGCGCCGAAACGATACCCGCCGTGCTCAGACCGACGACGTAGACTCCATACTCTTCCGGCGAGAGCAGCCGCGTGAACACGACCGCGCTCAGCAAGCCGATCGCGGCCGATACGACGCTCGCGACCGAGTAATGGAAGGTTTGGCTGAGCATTATGCTTTCGGCCTATGAAGCGCGGAACTTCGCTTCGGCAATGGGGTGAGGGTTAACGACACGTTGCAATTCATCTCTAACAATCTGCCGGAGGCCGCCGTTTGTCAGGCTCAATTCTCCCGCGGTACTCATTGAGCAAGATCGGTGCCGAACCGGCGCAACGCACCATGTCGCGCGGCGGCGTGGTTAATCTGCCGGTTTTCCCGCGTATCTCACGGCTGGAGCGCCGCGGCCACACGAGGCCGGCAATTTCCGGTACATCCGCCCCGTCCCACGGCGTCCACATTTGCGACAGGCCGAGGCCGCTCCAGCACTGCGGTAACCATGGCGAACGCGCCATTCGTGCGCGTGCCCGTACTGGACTCGATATTGCAAAGCCGCTGATCTGAATCGTCGATCGCGTCGACGAATGGATTGCCGATGTTGGATTTTCGACGAAAACCCTTTTCGCAAGAAGCGGGCTGTGAGCCTCCTGTTCTTTTTGATACAGCCACCCTGTCCGGCCTGTATCCTTTTGCTACGGCGAGCGCTCACTGTCGCGACGGCGTCTTGCTGTCGGCCGCCTTTGCCAGAAAGCACGCAAGGACAGCCGATGTTTCGAACTGATCCGAGGCGGCGCAAAGGGCACAGCGTGAAGCGGCTGGTGCTGTTTCTGGCGGCCTTTGTGCTGACCGTGCTGCTTTTGGCTCATGTCGACAGCAACGCCGCCTCGCGCACCGTTTCCACCCCGTCGAAATTCGCGGGGGCCTTCGTCAATTGGGGTCCGATAGGTCGCGAGCATACGCTACAGGCGTGGGAAAAATGGCTGAAGCAGAAGCCGTCCTCGGTGCTCGGCGTCGACTTCTATGGCGGGACGACTTGGGAGGACTCTTCCAAATTGAGCTGGGTTCCGGGCATATGGAAGAAGCTCAATCCCGCGCGCAATGTGGTCTGGTCGATCCCGCTGACGATGAAGGGGACGCCTCTCGCCGACGTGGCCGATGGGCTTCACGATGCCGAATTCGAGGCTGCCGCCCGGGCGATTTCGGAAGCGCATCCGCAGGCGGTCATTCGGCTCGGCTGGGAGATGAATCTGGCTGAAATGGCGTGGTTCGCCAAAGGCCATGAAGCCGATTACATCAAGGCGTTCCGCCGCGTCGTGGAAATCTTCAGGCGTCACTCCACCGGCTTCAAGTTCGACTGGTGTCCGGGGTGGGGGCCGCAGGAGATGGCGGCGGACGCGAGCTATCCCGGCGATGACGTCGTCGATTACATCGGTCTCGACGTCTACGATTTCAAGCAGGCGGGCACGCCCGAGGAGCGCTGGAACACCTTCTACGTCAAGGCGCCATTCGGCCTGGAATGGCACCGCGATTTTGCGCGCAAGCACGGCAAGCCGATGAGCTACCCTGAATGGGGCGTGGGTAATGCCGGCGACAACCCGTTCTTCATTCAGCAGATGCACGACTGGTTCATGAAGAACGAAGGCAGCATTGCCTACGCCGCCTACTTCGACGTCAACGGTGCGTGGCCTACCCAGATCGACAACGGCCAGTTTCCAAATTCGCAGCGGCTATTCCGAAAGTTGTTTAGTCGCTGATTTGCGGCGAGCGTTCGTTCAGCGCGGATTAACCCCGTCCATTAACCGTCGTCGAAGTTCGCTGCTTCACGTTTCGGCATCGGACCGAATATTGCACCGCTGCCCGCGTTACGTTCGGAACGGCCGGATCAACCCCGGAACGAACGACTTTATCGAGACGGTACTGTCCCGCGATTACGCCGGCCATCCCGTTTCGGGACGATGAGACAGATTCGTGAACGACGTGAACGTCATGGCACAGCCTTCGACCAGCGATCTCTGGATGGACGGGCTTGATCCGTCGGTCAGGGGTTTGCGCGCGCTGGTGGCGGCTTCGCCGGCGCTCGATCCCGCAACCGAAACCGTCGTCTGCATCCCCTGTTTCCGCCGGCCGCAGTACCTGCGCCGGACGCTGGAGTCGCTTGCCGCGCAGCGCACCCACCGTCGCTTCGCCGTCGTCATGGTGGAGAACGATGCCTCGAAGAGCGAGAGCGTTCCGGTTGCGGCCGAGTACCTCGCATCGGGAAAATTCGCAGGGCTATGCGTGATCGAGCCGCGGCAGGGCAATTGCCATGCGATCAACGCCGCCTTCGAGACGGCGCTGCAGATGTTCCCGGCGGCAACCAGTTTCCTGATGATCGACGATGACGAAATCGCGTCGCCGGACTGGCTGGAGCAGATGGTAAGGACCGCCGGTGCGACCGGCGCCGACATCGTCGGCGGACCGGTATTCCCCGAATTCGAGGACGCACGGAAGCGCGGGTTGCGGCGCCACCCGGCTTTTGCGCCGGCCTATGAGGCCTCAGGCCCGGTGCCGGTGATCTATGGCTGCGGCAATTGCCTGATCCGGCGTTCGGTGTTCACGCGGCTCGGCATGCCGGCATTCGACCTTCGTTTCAATTTTCTGGGTGGCGGCGATACCGATTTCTTCTACCGCTGCATGAGGCTCGGTTTGCGCTTTCACTGGGTGGCTGAAGCCGTGATCAGCGAGACCGTGCCGCAAAGCCGCACCAGCCTGAGATGGCTGGTGACGCGCGGCCTGCGGATCGGCGCAATCAATTATCACGTTCAGCGCAAGGCGACGCCTACGATCTGGCTGCGGGCGAAGTTGACCGCCAAATTGCTGGCGGCCTTGCCGTTTTCGCTCGTTTATGCCGTGTGCGCCATCCTGACCGAGCGTGAGCGGACCATTGCCATGCATCCCGTGACGGTGGCGATCGGCAGCGCGCTGGCGGCGTTCGGCCTCGAACCGCAGCCCTACAAGGCCTCGAAGATCGTCTCATGAGTGAGCTCGTCGACGCATCCGAAATCCGCAGCCTGGCCGCCGGGATAGAGCGGCAGCAGGTGATGGACATCGTCCGCGGCGCGACATTCGTTGGAACGCTGCTGCTGGGCTGGATATCGCTGCATCCATTCGTCAGTCTCGGCGATCTGCAGATCGGCGACGTCGGCACCGGAAACGAGCTGGCGACCTATGCGGTGTTCGGCGCCCTGAGCGTGCTGACCGTTGCATTGGCATTGCGAAACGACGCGCGGGGCATGGCGACGCTGTTGTCGCCGGCGTTTGTCCTGTTCGGCGCCTGGCTAATGGTGACCGTCGTGTTGTCGCTCGATCCGACAACGTCGATCAAGCGCCTTTCCCTGACAATCTGCGTCGTCGCGGTGACCGCCGCGCTGATGCTGCTGCCGAAGTCGCAGCAGGAATTGATGCACTGGTTCACGATCGCGGCGCTCGCATTGCTGGCGATCTGCTATCTCGGAATACTGCTGGCCCCCGATCTTTCGATTCACCTGGCGACCGATCCGCAGGAGCCTGGCCTCGCCGGCAACTGGCGCGGCGCGTTCGGCCACAAGAACCAGGCCGCGTCCATCATGGTGGTGGTGCTGTTTCTCGGCGTCTACGTCCTCCGCTCCGGCCTGTGGCTATCCGGTGCCGCCATCATCGTGCTCGCCTCGCTGTTTCTGCTGTATTCGGCCGGAAAGAGCTCGCTGACCCTGTGCTTTGTGGTGCTGCTGCTGACGTCGACAATCTCTTTCATCCGCGCGCTCTGGCTTCGCGCGATCATCTTGCTCACGCCGCTGGTATTGCTGAACCTGCTTAGCATCGGCGCGGTGATGTCTGAGGGCCTCGCCGGGATTTCCAGGTTGCTGCCGTTCGATTCGACATTTACCGGCCGCACCGACATCTGGGCGTTTGCATTGCAGTCGCTCCATGCGCGGCTGCTCACCGGCTATGGCTTTGCGTCCTTCTGGGGCAGCAGCGCCATTCAAAATCTGCCGGAAGGCAAGGAGTGGGCTGGCTTTGCCGCGCACAGCCACAATGGCTATCTCGACACTGCGCTGGGCACGGGCCTGCCCGGGCTCGCCTTGCTCATCCTGGTGCTGGTGATCCTTCCTTTAAGGAATTTTCAGCGGGCGGATGAGGGCGGCAACAACGGTCCGCTCGCCATGATGCTGCTGCGGATCTGGCTGTTCGGGCTCTATCTGTCGGCGATGGAAAGCTTCTTCCTCGACCGTTCCGAGCCCTCGTGGTTCACGTTCCTGTTGGCGGTATTCGGCCTGCACTATCTCGCGCGGTTCCGGGCGAAAGCCTGAGGTTCAGAGCTGCGCCCGCACCGCTTCGGCGATATCCTTCCACCAGCCGTCGAAATCGAACGGCCAGTGTACCGGCGGCCGTTTGACTACCGAGGCGATCCGGTCGGCATAGGTCTCGTTATCAGCGCCGCGCGCGACCAGCACGACGGCGCCACGCGCGATCAATTCCTTGAAGCGCGGATGGTGGTCGAATTCCTCCGGCAGCGCGGGACCTGCGACGATCAGTGGACGGCCGGACTGCACGCAGGTGAGAATGCTGGAGCGTCGCGCCGTGAGCCCCTCATCTAGCGGGTAGCAGAATGCGTCGATCTCGCTGAACAGGCCGAACACCTCGTGATCGGAGGCGACGAAGCCGGAGACGATCACATCGTCGGCGATGCCAAGTTCTCTGGCGCGAGCATGAAACTCCTGCTCGACCTTGTCGACGCCGCGAATGAAGGAGCCGATGTAGACGATCAGCGGCTTGAGCCCGCGCTGCTTCAGGATCGCGCCGATCTCGAGCAGCGCATTGGGCTGCTTGCCCGGATAGATCGATCCAAAGTGACCAATCAGCAGCCGTCCGTCGCGCTTCGCGGCGATGAGGCGGTGCCGCAATTTCGAATCTTCAATTCCCACAGGGGCTTCGATGTTCGGCGGCAGCGGCGCAAGCACGCTCTTTCTGGCGGTCCGGCCGAGCAGGGGATCGTCCGCCAGCTCACGCCGCACCAGCGGCGAGAACATGACGATGGTGTCGGCAAGCAGCAGCGCCGGCATGTAGGTGATGCGGCGCAGCCAATGCAGCCCGGTCCATTCGTGCTGGATCAGGACGACCTTGCGCCGGCGCAGCCGGGCAATCGCCATTGCCAGAAGCGGCGTGAACATCACGCGCTTCCAGGCCACGATCGGGAAGTTGCAGACCACGCTTTGCGTCGCGCCGACCGCGCGCCAGATCTCGGCAAGCGAGCCTTCACTGCGCGTTAGCGTTAATGTCGCGCTGGTGCCGGGCTCGAGCTTTTCGATCGTCTCCTGCAACAGGCGGGTGAACTGGCCGACGCCGCAATGCATCTGCGGCCCTGCGCCGAGAAACAGCGCCCGATATCGGGTTTCTCCAGTCATCGTGCGGCGGGTTTCCAGGAGCGGTCGGCGTTAGCCATACATCCCAGACATTAGCTTCCCGTAAGCGGCAGCGTCCGTCCGGCACCGTTCTTGCCAATTCGACCATGAAGAGCGTCCGGCCGTCTCATTACGGGACATCGGGCGGTGACGGCAATGGCGGCAGGGCGCGATTTCGGGACAGCCGGAATACGGCGCAGGCAACGGAAGTCAGCAGGAGCGCGGCGATGACAGGCAAGATCTTCAGCAGATGGGATGAGACCCATTCCGAGCTTTGGAACCACCAGCCGATCCGGCTCGAGCACGAGATGCACAAGTCGCCGGCGTTCTCGATGGACGAACTCGCGCAGCTGATCGAGAGCTATCCGCGCGAGCATTACAGTCTGGTCAAGACGGGCGCCAGGGGATCCAGCCGCGTGTGGCGCGAGGGCGATATCGGCAACCTCTCCGGCCGGCAGGTCATCGAAGCGATTTCCCGGGGCGGGCTCTGGCTCAACATGCGCGATGTCGGCGCGGTCGATAGCCGTTACCGCAAGCCGGTCGACCGGATGTTCGAGGAGATCGCGGCCAAGGTTCCGGGGTTCGTGGTTCCGAACCACCAGGCCGGCATTCTGATCTCCTCGCCGGACGCGCAGGTCTATTATCATGCCGATCTGCCGGGGCAGGGCCTGATCCAGATTGCCGGTCGCAAGCGGGTCTACGTCTATCCAAACACCGCGCCCTTCATCAAGCCGCAACACCTCGAGGACATCGCGCTGTTCGACGTCGAGGTCGACCTGCCTTACGCGCCCTGGTACGACGCCCATGCGCAGGTGTTTGATCTCGAACCCGGCCAGATGCTGAACTGGCCGCTGAACGCGCCGCACCGCGTCGAGAATCTCGGCACCGTCAATATCTCCATGACGGTATCCTACGGCAACGACGAGATCCGCCGCGCCCAGATCGTGCACCTCGCCAACGGCCTGCTGCGTCATCGCTTCGGCTATACGCCGAAGACCAGCAATCTGCGCGGGCCGTCGTTCTTCGCCAAGAAGGTGCTGCAAAAACTCGTGCGCGACAGCAAGTGGGTCAAGCGCGAGCGCAATGCCCGTCGCGCGATCGATTTCCGCCTCGACGCCACTGAGCCCGGCAAGATCGTCGATCTGCCGAAGGCGGCATAGATCGCAACGCCGATGACGGTGCTGACGACCAGTGCGGGGCAATTGGCGGCGCGGCCGAAAAGCCGTGCGGCCGGATTCCGCGTCGAATTGCTGCGCAACTGGCAACAGGCCCTCGCGCGCTGGCACGACATCAGCCCGTCGACGCCGTTCCAGCATCCGCAGTGGTATGACGCGTGGTACGCCGCTTTCGACGGTACCGAGGGCGTGGCGCCTTTGATCGCTGTTGTCACCGATGCATCGACCCATGAGCCGGCGATGCTGCTGCCGCTGATCCGCTGCCGACAAGACAAGATCACAACGGTCGAATTCGCCGATCTCAATCTGACCGACTACAACGCGCCGATCTTGGGCAGCGCCGCGCCGCGTGATGCCAAAGCGATGCGCGCGCTGTGGCGCAGCCTGCTGTCGGCGCTGCGCCGCATGCCTGAGGCGGCCGATCTCATCCGCCTTCGCAAGGTGCCCATCGATCTCGATGGCAGGCCCAATCCGCTCGCCTTGCTCGATACCGGCGGTCCGTGCTTGCTCAACGGCAATCTCGTCACCACCGGCGAGGATTACGACGCCTGGCGCTACACGCTGCAAAAAGCCGTGCGCACAGAGCTGCAACGGAGCTGGCGCGTCTTCACGCGCGATCCCGCCGCTTCCTTTGCGATCGTCACCGATATCAGTGAAGCGCTGCGGATTCTCGCGACCACCGAGGTTCAGCAAGGCGCGCGGATGAAGAGCCTCGGGCGGAACTACGTCCTCAATGACGAGACCTGCGCGGCGTTTTACCGCAACCTGGTGCGCGATGGTGTCGGCAATGGTTATGCGCTGGTCTCGGTGCTCACGGCCGCCGGCGACGAGATCGTGGCGACGTTGGTCGGCATCAGGACCGGCTCACGCTACGTGATGGTCCGCATCAGCAACGCCGGCGAGAAATGGTCGAACTGTTCGCCGGGCCGGCTGATCATCGAGCGCACCATGGCTGCCCTTCACAAGGACGGCGTGCGCGAGTTCGACTTCTCCGTCGGCAATTACGCGTACAAGCGCCGCTTCGGCGTGACGCCCCTGTCCTTGATCGACATCAGCGCCGCCTTGAGCTGGCGCGGATGGCCCTCCGCACAGCGCGACCATATGGTGCGCGCAGTGCGTAACCATCCGCGGCTCGACGCCTGGCTGAGACGCGCGCGCGGTAAGCCGCTGTCACGCGAAGAGAATTGACGCGCCGGAACGGCGCGGCCACGGTTGTGCAAATATGCCACACATATCAGGATTATGTGGACGTTCTGCCTGTGTTCGCGAGAGTTCATGATCGCCTGCACGCCAGAGGCGTATGATTCGCTTCGGGTCAGGGATTACTGGTGAATGCCTTCTTGGGTGTCTTCTTGGGGAGAGCCGACATGCCAGCCTATATCCATCATCACGACGATACCGAACCCGCCTTTGTCATCTGTCCGAGCTGCGTCGGAATTCCGATGTATGTGCGTGACGTCGAGCCGCATTGGAGCATGGCGAAGATCGACTTCACCTATGAGTGCGCCGACTGCGGCGCCCAGGTTCGCCAGACCATTGTGAAGCCGGAATCGCGGCACTAGGTGACGGATCCGTACAGGGTGGGCAAAGGCGCGTTTGCGCCGTGCCCACCATGTTTTCCGCAAGCCGAAGATGGTGGGCACGCTGCGCTTTGCTCACCCTGCGCAGCATCAAACCTGCCGCACCACGCTCGGCTTGCCCGGATCGCATTCCAGCGCGTCGCGATCCCACTTCGCTGCGATCGCTGCGGCCTCATAGGTGCTTTGCAGGAAATCGAGCAGCGCCTTGTCAGGATCGGCCGCCGTTCGTACCGCGTCGTAGGGCAGAATGAATTCGCCGAGCGCTTCGCTGAAGAGCGCCGCGTCCGGCCGCACCCTCGCCGCGCGGAAGCCTGATGGCTCGGGATAGGCATAGGAATAGAACGCGGGATAATCGATCGCGCCGCCGCCTGGCCAGAAGCCGGCGCTGCTCACTTCATGCGAATAGGCTTCGTGGGCGACCGCATCGGGTAAATGCGGCACGCCGCCGGGATGGCGCGGCGCGCGACGGCCCGAGAAGCGCGTCACCGCGAGATCGAAACTGCCCCAGAAGAAATGCACCGGGCTTGCCTTGCCGAGAAAGCCGGTGCGGAATTGCTTGAAGATGCGGTCGCAGTTGACGAGGATTTGCAGGAAGCGCCCGACGGCGTCGGGATCGTAGGAGGCGTGCGCGGTGTCTTCGGAGAATTTTATCGGATCGGGCAATTCGTTCGGCATCTCGTCGATCGCAACGGCAATGCCGAGTTCGGCAAGCGCCGCCATGACGGCGGCGTAGAAGCTGGCGACGGAGTGATCCGGCAGCGCAAGGTGCCGCTGCGTGCCGTCGCTGGTCGAGATGCGCAAGCGATGGTCGATGAAATCGAAATCGATCTGGAACGTTCGCGCGCCGTCGGGCATCGGGGACGTCGTCAATCCGCGCGCCGTGACGTAGAGCGTCACATGCCAGGAATGATTGAGCCAGGGCGATTTGGCCAGCCGGATCTTGCCGACGATCTGAGTCCAGAGCTGCAGCGTCGCACAGGTGTCGCGCCACGCCGCGATCGGCAGTTCCGGCCACGGGGTCTGTGAATTACTGCTCATGCCAGAACCTTGTGCGTGCCTGCCCCGGAACGCGTAGCACGAATCCACGGGGGCCTTAAAACCAGTGGCTCACGATTTCGTGCATTCACGGCAGCGCCGCTGTCCGCGCGAGGCGCGGTAGAGGCTACTGCACCACCAGCGTCGCGCCATGGCCTGCAGCGGCCGTCGCGCCAGTTGAGCGATAAAAAGAATTTCGACCATCATTGTTTCAGTCGTCCCATGAGGGACGACATAGGGCGGCATTCCCGAATGAGAATGCCGCCCACGTCGCATCAGCCATGCAGCTTGCTGGCGGTCTCCGCGATCACGCGTCCTTGATAACGCGCGCCGGCGAGTTCGTTTTCGCTCGGCTGGCGGCTGCCGTCGCCGCCGGTGATCGTGGTGGCGCCATAGGGCGCGCCGCCGGTGACTTCGTCGAGCTTCATCTGGCCGGCAAAGCCGTAGTTCAGGCCGACGATGGTCATGCCGAAGTGCAGCAGGTTGGTGATGATCGAGAACAGCGTGGTTTCCTGTCCGCCGTGCTGGGTCGCCGTTGAAGTAAAGGCGCCGCCGACCTTGCCGTGCAGTGCGCCCTTGACCCAGAGGCCGCCGGCCTGGTCGAGGAAGTTCGCCATCTGCGACGCCATCCGGCCAAAGCGCGTGCCGGTGCCGATGACGATCGCGTCGTAATTGGCGAGATCCTCGATCTTGGCTATGGGGGCAGCCTGATCGAGCTTGTAATACGACGCCTTGGCGACCGCTTCGGGCACCAGCTCCGGCACGCGCTTGATGTCGACGGTGGCGCCGGCCTTGCGCGCGCCTTCGGCGACGGCATTCGCCATCGCCTCGATGTGACCGTAGGCGGAATAATAGAGCACGAGTACTTTGGCCATGATGGCTTTCCTTTGGTTTGTACGGGGGACGTGTTGATTATTGAGGTGTCATTGCCGGGCTTGACCCGGCAATCCATCAATCTTCACAAGGACTCTTCCGAAGAGGATGGATGCCCGGGTCAAGCCCGGGCATGACGAGCAGCGCTACGCCGCGTCGACCAGCACCAGTTCGGAATCTTCCAGCGCGGTAATCGTCAACTTCGCCTCGTTGCGGATCGCGGCGCCGTCACGAGCATTGACGCGCACGCCGTTGACTTCGACGCTGCCGGCCGCCGGCACCAGATAGAGGTGACGCGCCTTGTGCGGAGCGTATTCAGCGCTCTCGCCGGCCTTCAGCGTGGTGGCGAGCACCCGCGCGTCGGCCCGGATCGGCAGCGCGTCCTTGTCGCCTTCAATGCCGCTGGCGATGGTGACGAGCTTGCCGGAGCGATCCGACTTCGGAAACGGTTTTGCGCCCCAGGTCGGCTGGCCGCCCCGCGTCGTCGGCTCGATCCAGATCTGGAAGATCTTCGTCTTCGTAGGTTCCAGATTGTATTCGGAATGACGAATGCCGCTTCCGGCGCTCATCACCTGCACGTCGCCGGCTTCAGTGCGGCCCTTGTTGCCGAGCGAGTCCTGGTGCGTGATCGCGCCTTCACGGACATAGGTGATGATTTCCATGTTGGCGTGGGGATGGGCGGGAAAGCCGGTGTTCGGCGCGATCTCGTCATCGTTCCACACCCGCAAGGAGCCGTGGCCCATATTATCAGGGTCGTAGTGGCTGCCGAACGAGAAGTGATGTTTTGCCTTCAGCCAGCCGTGGTCGGCGCTGCCGAGTTTTGCAAATGGTCTGAGTTCGATCATGGGATATTCCTTCGTTGCAAGTTTTTTGAACTAAGCGGCCGCGCGGCATGCGCCCGGCCTCGCTGGATTTGAGTTACGCGCCGAAGCCGCCATCGACGTTGAGCACTGTGCCGGTCACGAACGAGGCTTCGGGACTCGCGAGGAACAGCACGCCGGCGGCGATTTCTTCCGGCTTGCCAAAACGCTGTAGCGCGTGCTGCTTGCGCTGGAGGTCGGCGAAGTCGCGGTCGTCATCCGGGTTCATGTCGGTGTCGATCGAGCCCGGCTGCAGCACGTTGACCGTGATGCCGCGGGGACCGAGGTCGCGCGCTGCGCCCTTGGTGTAGCCGACAACGGCAGCCTTGGTGGCGGCGTAATCGGCGAGGCCGGGGAACGAGGCGCGGGTCGCGATATCGGAGCCGATCGTGACGATGCGGCCGCCTTTGCCCATCAGCTTCGCCGCCGCGCGGATCGCGGTGATGACGCCATCGACATTCACGGCGCTCTGCCGAGCCAATGCCGCGGTATCGGCGTTGGGATCGTCGACCGCGCCGCCGACGGTAACGCCCGCATTGTTGACGAGGATGTCGAGCCGGCCGAAATCCTTGGCGACCTTCTTGACCAGTTGGTCGACGTCGACGGAGGAGGCCTGGTCGGCCTTGTAGGCGCGGGCGTTGACGCCCTTGGCCTTCAGTTCGGCGACGACGGCTTCCGCCTTGTCGGGGGAGGCGACATAACTGATCGCGACGTTGGCGCCTTCTGCGGCGAGGGCGCGGGCAGAAGCCGCGCCGATGCCGCGCGAACCGCCGGTGACGAGGGCTACCTTGCCTGAGAGCTTCTTGGTCATGGGATTTCTCCGTTGCTTGAATTCCGATGGCCATTGGATATGCCGCCCGGCGTGGTATAGAAATAGAAACTATTGAAATTCATTGTTTCCAAAAATGAGCTTGGAGACGATCCGAATGTCAAAGCTCCCGGATTTCGAAGCGCTCGCGATTTTCGCAAAAGTCGTGGAGTTACGGTCGTTTGCGTCGGCCGCCACCGAACTGGCGCTGTCCAAGGCCACGGTGTCCAAGGCGGTCAGCCGGCTGGAGCAGCGGCTCGGCGCGCGGCTGTTCAACCGCACTTCGCGGCGGCTGGCGCTGACCGATGCCGGGCAAAAGCTGGCCGAGCGCGCGGCACGCCTGCTCGCCGATGGCGAGGACGCCGAGAACGAGGCGTTGTCGCAATCGATGGCGCCGCGCGGGCTGGTGCGGCTCGCGGTGCCGATGACGTTCGGGGTCAAAGCTGTGGCGCCGATCTTGCCGGATTTTCTCGCGGCTTACCCGGAAGTCTCGATCGATCTGCACCTGAGCGACGCAACGGTGGACCTGATCGGCGAGGGTTTTGATGCCGGCCTGCGCATCGCGCGGCTGCCGGATTCCTCCCTGATCGCGCGGCGGCTCTGCGCGATGCCGCGCTACACGGTGGCGGCGCCGTCATACTTGAAGCGCCACGGCAGGCCGACGCATCCGATGCATCTCGCCCAGCATAAATGCTTCGGCTACGCCTATCTCTCGACACCCGGCGTCTGGCACTACACCAACGCATCAGGCGAGCAGGCCAGCGTCCGGCCCGCGGGCCAGCTCCGCGTCAACAATGGCGAGGCGCTGTTGCCGTCCGTCATCGCCGGCCTCGGCATCGCCGACCTGCCGGACTTCATCGTCGGCGACGCGATTGCGTCGGGTGAAGTCGAAGTGATCCTGAAAGGCTGGCACCAGCCGGAAGGCGCCGTGCATCTGGTCACCCCGCCCGGCGGCCCGCGGCCCGCGCGCGTCGAAGTGCTGGCGGAATTTTTGGCGAAGCATTTTTCCAAGGCGAAGAAGCGGTAGTAACGGCGAGGCGAGGTCTTCTTCACCCTCCCCTGGAGGGGGAGGGTCGACTCACATTGAGCAAAGCGAAATGTGAGGCGGGGTGGGGTGATCTCTCCGCTCGGGCACTGTTAGACGTGGAGAGACCGTCACCCCACCCCGCCGCTACGCGGCGACCCTCCCCCTCCAGGGGAGGGTGAAGCGTCCGGCTATCGCAACGTCGCTAGCTTCAGGTTAGGCTGTCCTCAACAACGAAAACAAATGCCGGGGAGAAACCACCATGAACCGCCGCGAACTCCTGAAGGCCGCCGCCGCATTGCCGCTGGCGCAGACCGCACTCTCCAACACCGCCTTCGCACAAACCCCATACCCCTCGCGCAACGTCACCATGATCGTGCCGTTCCCGCCGGGCGGCCAGGCTGATCTGGCGGCGCGCCCCGTCGCGCAGGCGCTGGAGCGGATCCTCGGCAAGCCCGTGATCGTCGACAACCGCGCCGGCGGTGGTGGCGGGTCGGTCGGCAATGCGGCGGCGGCGCGCGCCGAGCCCGATGGCCACACGCTGCTGATGACGCTGTCCTCGCTGGCCGTGCTGCCGGAAGCCGACCGGCTGTTCGATCGGCCGGTGGCGTACGAAGTCTCGCAGTTCGCGCCGATCGCGCGCGTGCTCGCCGATCCCACGTTGCTCGCCGTGCCGGCTTCGGCGCCGTGGAAGACGCTGCAGGATTTTGTCGACGACGCCAAAAAACGTCCCGGGCAGATTCCATATGGCTCGTCCGGTCCGTACGGCACGCTGCATGTGGCGATGGAAATGTTCGCGGCGAGTGCCGGCATCAAGCTGCTGCACGTGCCGTTCCGCGGCGCAGGCCCCGCGCTGGCCGCGCTGTTGGGCGGCACCGTGCAGGCGATGGCGTCAGCGCCGGGCACGCTGAAGCAGCAGGTCGATGACGGCAAGATGCGCGTGCTCGCCAACTGGGGCGCCGAGCGCGTCAAGAGTTTCCCCGACCTGCCGACCTTTCGCGAACTCGGTTACAAGGATGTCGAGTTCTACATCTGGGCTGGATTGTTCGCGCAAGTAGCCTTGCCGGCGCCGATCATGACACGGCTGCGCGAAGCGATGGCGCAAGCGGCGAAGGCGCCGGAGGTGGTGAAGACCTTCGAGACCGCCGGCAGCCCCGTTGCCTATCTGGACGCGCCGGAATTTGCAAAGTTCGTCGCGGAAGACAGCGCGCGACTGGTCGCGGCGGTGAAGAAGATTGGCAAGGTGGAGTAGGGAACCTGCTTCACATTTTTTTGTTCTCACTAACGTGGCGTGGCCGCATTCATTCGACAGGCTGAACGCCGCCGCCGCGCGGAGTTCCGCGCCAACTTGAAAATCGAAGAGAAAGGACCTGATCCATGCAAACGCAGCGGATTGTCCTCGGCCTCGCTATCGCGATCGGCGGAACTGGCGTGATCGCTCCCGCGTCGTCGCAGGAATACCGCGGAACCTGGGAACAGCAGATGGCCTGCACGCCCGACGTCTGGCGGCTCTGCGGCGACCAGATCCCGGATGTCAGCCGGATCGTGGCCTGCTTGCGGCAGAACACGCCGCAGCTCTCCAGCAATTGCCGCGCGGTCTTCGAATCGCAGGCCGATGCGCAGCATCCGCCGGCGCCACGCGGACTGCAGCAAAACGCGCCACGTGCCCGTGCCCCGCAGCCGGGGCAGCCGCAGGCAGTACGGCCGCGGCCGATGCAGCCTCCGCCCTATTATGAGGAAGACAATTAGGTCACAGCTTCGCGCTCGGCCCTGAGTTCGCAGACGTCGACCCATTCAGCCGCCGTCAGTTCGGCCATGCGTGCGGGCGTAATCCGCACCGCGCTATGGGTCGAGCCCGCTGCCGGCACCACGACGTCGAACGCCTTCAGCGACACGTCGCAATAGACCGGCAGCGGTGTCTTCAATCCGAACGGGCAGACGCCGCCGACTTCATGGCCGGTGATTTCGGCGACTTCCTCAAGGCCGAGCATCTTCGGCTTTCCCCCGAACAGCGCCTTCACCTTCTTGTTGTCCATCCGCGACGTGCCGGCGGCTACGATCAGCACCACGCGGTCGCCGACGCGCAAGCTCAGCGTTTTTGCGATCCGCGCCGGCTCGACGCCATAGGCCTCGGCGGCCAGTGCCACGGTGGCGGAGCTCATGCTGGATTCGATCACGGAGATATCGGGCGCCTTTTCTGCGAAGAAGGCGCGGACGGACTCAAGACTCATTTCAGGACCTTTGGGCAGACACCAGGGCGGGGAGCTCGGCGAGGCCGTGGATGCGGTGATCGGGCACGACGCCGAGTTCATCCATCTGGGTACGCAACGCCCAAAACATCGTCAATGGTGGCAGCGTCTCGCTTTCGAGGCAAGCCAGCGCCATCGCTTCCGGCGTCACCCGCTCGATCCAGGCGACGTTGAGCCCGAACGCCTTGGCGCCGCAGGCGTCCCACGGATTGGCTGATATGAACAGCACCTCGGCGGGCGGCACGTGCAGCACCTCCTCGATCAGCATGTACGCTTCGGGGCTTGGCTTGAAGATCTTTTTCGCGTCCACGCTGATGACCGCATCGAGCACGCGGTCGAGCCCGCTGCTCTGCACCAGCGCGTTGAGCATGCCGGGGCTGCCGTTGGACAGGATCGCGAGCTTGCGGTCCTTCATCGCCGAAAGCGCCGCAAGCGCATCCGGATAGAGTTCGAGATGCAGATATTTGTCGACGATGCGCGCAAAAGTGTCGTCGTCATATTGCAGCCCGAGGCTGCCGAGCGTGTAAGCCAGCGAGTCGCGTGTCACCTCGGAGAAGTCCTGATAGCGTTGCATCAGCGAGCGCAGCCAGGTGTATTCGAGCTGCTTGATGCGCCAGACCTGGGTGATGATTTCGCCATAGCCGGGAAACGCGTCTTCGGTGACGTCAGCCACCGACTGGACGTCGTAGAGCGTGCCATAGGCGTCGAACACAACGGCTTTGATGGTCATGAGCACACTTCAAATATGGGGACGGGTTTATTCGAGTGTAGCACGCCGGACGATGGCGCAGATACCCGTTATGCGAGCGATCGGATGTCGACGAGCAGCCGGCACGATGCAAGCGCCACATCCAGCGTGTCCGGCGGAGGGCCGGGGATAAGGCGGGGCGCACGTATTTGCCGTGGGCAGACTCAACGCACGTGCCGCGCGCGTCAGCGCGCTCAAGCTGCCGTCCGCCTGCGGCGGAGCCAGCACGGTCCGCACCAGCGCAAGGTAACGCGGTCAGTACGCCAGGTTCCGGTACACACTGGCAATCAGGATCGGTGTCCTCGCCGAATTTCCTTCAGCTCTTGGATGAGCCTTGGCAAGGCCCGATACCTCAATACTCATTGCGTGGCCTGGTCGCTGGCATCTGCAAGGAATTTTTCAAGCATCTTGGCTGCGTCATCTGGCACATTGAGGCCGTGACGGGGAAAAATTTGCTTCGCACCGTACTCGCTCGAGTTATAAGTCAGCCAGACCTTGTCCTGGTCGTCCTGCCAAACCAGCGCTTTCATCGGGAGGTCGATCGCGAGCGTCGCGCCCTTCATCATCGGCGGCGTTCCAGCCTTCGGATTACCGAAGATGACGACCGTTCGCGGCCGCATTTCCAACCCGGCTTCCTTTGCCGCGGAGGCGTGATCGATCCGGCCGAAGATCATCCATCCGCCTGGAGTTTTCGACTTGATGGCTGCTTCGAACTTTTCGATGGTTTCCTGAACTGTGTGTTTGCTCTGCTTCGTGACCAGGCCGCTGTCGGCGAACGCTTGTGACGACGACATCGCGACCAATATTCCTGCAACTATCGTGTTTCGTGAGAGCATGTCGATGATCCTCCGCGGGCGTGGCCGATCCGGACTGCACGCGCACCGTATCGATCGCCGTGCGACAACGCACACTGATAATCAGTTGATGGGTTGTCGGCGGCAATAAATACATCGTGAGCTGCCAACCCGCCACTCGGGCCAATGGCGCATCCTCGGCGACGGCGGCGATCGGCTGGATGTCGCAGGGCGTGCCGCCGGCACCGAACACGATGGCCTCTAGCTCAAAAGCTCGAGACGGACGTCGCTTTATATACCCAAAATCTTCCTTGCGTTGGCCTTCAGCACCTTCGGCCTGATTTCCTCCCGGATGTCGAGCTTGGCGAAATCCGCCAGCCAGCGGTCCGGCGTAATCACCGGCCAGTCCGAGCCGAACAGCATCTTGTCCTGCAAAATGGAGTTGATGTAGCGCACCAGAATCGGCGGAAAATATTTCGGCGACCAGCCGGAGAGGTCGATATAGACGTTCGGCTTGTGGGTCGCGACCGACAGCGCCTCTTCCTGCCAGGGGAAGGAAGGATGCGCGAGGATGATCTTGAGGTCGGGGAAATCCGCCGCCACATCGTCCATATACATCGGGTTGGAATATTTTAAGCGCATTCCCATGCCGCCGGGCATGCCCGAGCCGACGCCGGTCTGCCCGGTGTGGAACAGCGCGATCGCGCCGCCGTCATTGATCGCCTCGTACAGCGGATAGGCCATGCGGTCGTTGGCATAGAAGCCCTGCATGGTCGGGTGGAATTTGAAGCCGCGGACGCCGTATTGCTCCATCAGCTTCCTCGCCTCGCGCACACCAAGCTTGCCCTTGTGCGGATCGATCGAGACGAAGGGGATCAGGACATCGAGATTATCGGACGCGACTTCCAGCATCTCGTAATTGTTGTAACGGCGGAAACCGGTCTCGCGCTCGGCGTCGACCGGGAAGATCACGGCCGCGATGTTCTTGGAGCGGTAATAGGCCGCGGTCTCCGGCACGGTCGGCGGATGCTTGTGCGGCGACTTGAAATAGTCCGCCATGCGCTCCTGGAAATCGTCGTAGCCGTCGTCGCCGTGCATGCCGCAGGGCTCTTCCGCGTGGGTGTGGATGTCGATCGCGACGACTTTCTCGATATCGGGCAGTTTGAGCTTGGGCATCTGGGTTTCCCGCCGGCTTGATTTTTGGGTCTGGAAAATTGATTATACTATATAACGAATTCCGCAAGGCGGCAGAAACAAAAGCCGGAAAATAAGGGAGCGCAAGATGTCCCAGGCCGAGGCCTTCGAGACCGATTTCTGGAAAGACGCCAATTTGCGAAAGGTCTGGGACGACATCGTCCCGGGCGAGCCGCGCAAGACCATTCCCTACACGCTGACCAAGGAAGCCATCGAGCTCTACTGCAAATCCGTCGGCGAGGATCACCCGATCTATTTCGACGAGGCCTATGCCAGGACCACCCGCTATGGCGGGCTGATCGCGCCGCCCTCGATCCATATCCTCCTGATGTTCTCCTGCACGCCGGCCGACGACTGGATGCGCTCGCCCGGCACCGTCAATGCCGGGCAGTCCTGGAGCTACAAACATTCCGGCGCGGCCCAATGACGTCATCACCTTGCAGGCCCGTGCCCTCGACAAGTTCATCAAGCGCGAGCGGCTGTTCGTGGTGCACGACAACGTGTTCTTCAACCAGCGTGGCGATGTAATCTGTTCCGGCCGCGGCTGGACGATTCGGCCGATGTGAGAGGGGAGCGATCAATGACTGCTACGTTCGACAATCTCTCCGCCGGCGACGTCATCGACGGCCCGAAATTCGCGGTCTCACGCGAATCGATCCGCCTGTTCTGCGATGCCTCGCTCGACTACAACCCGCTGCATCTCGACGACGACTACATGAAGGGCAATTTCGGCAAGACCAATTTCGGGGGCATCATCATGCACGGCATGAACAATTTCGGGCTGATCTCCCGAATGCTCACCGATTGGGCCTGCCCCGCCGGCGCGGTCCACCGGCGGTTGGAGACGCGGTGGGTCAAGCCGGTCCGGCCCGGCGATACCATCCAGCCCACGGGGATCATCAAGGCCAAGCAGACGACTGAAAAATCCCGCTGGGTTTTGATCGACGTGGTGGTGAAGAACCAGGCGGGCGAAAAGGTCGCCACCGGCGAGGCCCTGGTCGAATTCCCGCGCGATCTGTTTTGCCAGTGATTCCGAAGAGTTCTACGGACAAGTATCAACCCACCCGGCGTTAGGGCCGGAACGGGACAGATGGGCCCGAAAACGGGCCCATTCGGATTGACATCCGGTCCCGCCATGGCTTAGAAACCGCCCCGTCCCGGGCGGTTGGCCGCTTTCGGGATAAATCCCATTTTGCCACTTTCGGGTAGCTCAGGTTCGGCCTTCAACACGGCCTTTCAAAGCATCAGGATTGTCCCATGAAGGTCCGTAACTCGTTGAAATCGCTGCGTGGTCGCCACCGCAACAACCGTCTGGTCCGCCGCAAGGGCCGGGTGTACGTGATCAACAAGGTGCAGCGCCGCTTCAAGGCCCGCCAGGGCTAAGCCGCCAAGGGTAAGCCGCCATGGCAAAGCCTTGGGCGCTGAGTCGGCTTTTTCTTCCTCGTTTCACAGGTCTTTGACGACGTACCGCTTTGCGGCGCGATTTTGCGCGTCTAGACTTGGCCTATGATTTTAAGATTCCCGGGTGCCCGTAACTGCCGGATCGTGGTCCTCGCCGCTGTCATGACAGCCGTGCCGGTGGCCGCTTTTGCCCAGGATGACCCCAGGGTCATTCCCCCGCCGAAAGCCCAGAAGAAATTGCCGGAAGCGCCGAGCAAGCTTCCCAAGGTCGGGGCCGATCGCACCCGCGGGCTGGATTTCCTGTTCGGCGCGCTGAAGGCCGCCCCTGATGAAGCCAGCGCCAAGCATGTCGAGGCGCGGATCTGGGCGCTGTGGCTGCAGACCCCGAGCGACACGGCTGCGCTGTTGATGCTGCGCGCCAAGGCCGCGATGGAAGCGCAGAAGGTCGACGTCGCGCTGAAGCTGCTCGATGCCGTCATCAAGCTGCGTCCCGACTATGTCGAGGCATGGAACCGGCGGGCGACGCTGCATTACCTGAAGAACGATTATACCCATTCGCTGGAGGACATCCGGCAGGTGCTGATTCGCGAGCCCCGGCATTTCGGCGCGCTGGCGGGCCTTGGCATGATCATGCAGGACCTCGGCGACGAAAGGCGCGCGCTCGAGGCGTTTCGCAAGGCGCTGGCCGTCAATCCGCATCTCGAAAAGGTGCCGGAATTAGTCAAGACCCTCACCGAAAAGGTCGAAGGCCGCGATATCTGATGTTTCGCGGTTAACCCTGATCCCTGACGATTTATGTCAGGCAGGAACAGCGCGTCGCTAACGCGTATTATCGGCTGACTGCGTGACAGGAGCGAGCCGTGAAATCATTGCCGCTGGCCAGCGCAATGACCGTTGCGACCGGAACCTGCGCTTTGGCGCAAAGCGGCTATTGGGTGGTCGGCAACCGTGCCACCGCCAAATGCGAGATTGTCACCAGCAATCCCGTCATCATCGCCCAGGTCGGCGGAAATATCTGGTTTGGATCCGGACCCTACAGGTCGATCGACGACGCCAAGCTCGCCCGTTCGACCATCAGCCAGTGCCCGGCGGTGGAAGAACCGCCCGCAAAGACGCCGGGTGACGAGGACAAATCCAACTAGAGCGTTTTTCCAGCCGTTTCGCGTCAGGAAAACGCGTCGACCCAAAAGGCTCTCATGTACCGCGTTAATGTATCGCGTTGCTGCCGCGGGCCATGCCGTCGAGGCCTACGGCCGCGTAGAATTGCGCCAATTCCGCCTCGAGTTGCTCGTTTACCCGTAGCAGGGCCTTGAGTGCGCCGCGGATGTCGCCATTGCAACTCGCTACGATCTGATCGATGGCGGCTTCGCTTGCGTCGGAAATCATGGGGCATCCTCCGATGATACGCTGGAACAATTTGTAGTGAGCGCCCTTGTTCCTGTGGATGTTGGGTACAATGCAGGCGCCCGGCTACCCCCTAATCAGGCACGCGCACACATGGCGAAAGTGTCAGCGTCACTGTACAAATTTGCCGATGACAGCAGTATGACCCCGCTATCCACAGGTTCGAGGCCCTGTGGACAATCCCGAAACCCGCAACCGATCCGGGCCGTAGCTCGCCGGTGCAGAAAATCAGCCGGAAATTCTCGATGGCGGTAGTGATAGTAGTGGCGGCGCTGGCGGCGCTGCTGGCGCTGGTCACGCAAGTCGGCGTTTTTCTCAGCGAACGGGCCCATCCGGCTCGGGGCAGGATAGTTGAGGTGGCGGGCGGCGCCCTCCACATCCTCGATCTCGGCCCGCGCGATGCGGCCGGCCCGCCGATCGTGATGCTGCATGGCGCGAGTTCCAATCTTGAGGTGATGCGGCGGCCGGTCGGGGAACGGCTTGCCAGAAAGCACCGCGTGATCCTGATCGACCGTCCCGGGCATGGCTGGAGCACCCGCCTCCGGCTGGAGGATTCGACGCCCGAAATTCAGGGCCGGATGATCGGGGAGGCTTTGGCAAAGCTCGGCGTTGGCCAGGCGATCTTCGTCGTGCATTCCTGGGCGGGCGCCCTCGGCCTGCGCATGGCGCTGGATGAGCCGCAAACTGTGGCGGGTCTCGTGATGCTGGCGCCGGTCGCCTATCCCTGGCCGGGCGGCGTCGGGCGATACAACAAGATCATCGCGACGCCGGTGATCGGCCCGCTGCTCGCCTATACAATCACGCTGCCGCTCGGCCATTTGCTGGCCGAACGCGGCGCGCGCGTCGTGTTCCTGCCGCAGACCATGCCGGACGACTTTGTCAGGGACACTGCGACGCCGCTGCTGCTGCGGCCGCGCGAATTCATCGCCAATGCGCGTGACTTCGTGACGTTAAAGGCGGCTGTGGCCGAGCAAGCGCCGCGCTATGCCGAGATCACGGCGCCGATCACGATCATCACGGGCGATGAATCCGACAAGACGGTCTCGACCCGCATCCATTCGCGACCGCTCGCTGCCGCTGCGCCGAATGCAAAGCTGATCGTGCTGCCCGGCGTCGGCCACATGGTTCAGCAAGCGGCGCCCGATCTCGCGATCGCAGAGGTGGAGGCGATGATGAGCGCGATGACGCCGAGGGCGGCAGCGGCGGCCGATTGACGGGTGCGGGAGCCCGGTTCTATCGACGCGCTTTTGCGCGATCAGAGGCGACGGTGACGCCGCGCGTGGCCTGACGGCTCCGGATGGGGTACGATCGCTGTGCGCGGGATTCCGCTGCTCGTCCCGCCGTGGATGAACCTTAAGAGTCGCGATATCGGGCAGCCGACCTTCGAGGGAGAGCGCCATGTACGCCGCCATTCGTCAGGGCAAGGCCAAGGCCGGCAAGGCCGAAGAGCTCACGCGCAGGATCAAGGAAGGCGCGATTCCCGTCATCAGCGGGGTCGAGGGATTCATGGCTTATTACGTGGTCTATGCGCCCGACGACACGGTGATCGCGATCAGCCTGTTCAACAACTTTGCGGCCGCCGAAGAATCCAACAAGCGCGCGCTGGCATGGATCGAGCACGATCTGGCGCCGCTGTTGACCGGGCCGGCCACCGCGATGGCCGGACCGGTGATCGTGCACACGCTGGCTTGAACGGGCGAACTCGGGCGTCGTCTCACCCTCCCCTGGAGGGGGAGGGTCACCGCGTAGCGGCGGGGTGGGGTGACGGTCTCTCCACACCCAACAGTGACCGAGTGGAGAGATCACCCCACCCCGTCTCACATTTCGCTGCGCTCCATGTGAGCCGACCCACGAGCGAGCTCCGCTCGTCTCGGACCCCTCCAGGGGAGGGTGAAGAAACAGCTCTCACTTCGTCTTGCCGTCCTTGTCGAACGAGGAGACATAGGCCCAGAGATCGCCGGCCTCTTTCTCGTTCTTGATGCCGGCGAACACCATCTTGGTGGCGGGAATCTTCGCCTTCGGGTCCTTGATATATTCGAGGAACACGTCCTTGTTCCAGGTGATGCCGGAATTCTTGTTGGCGTCGGAATAATTATAGCCCTCGACGGTGCCGGACTTGCGGCCGTCGAGCCCGTTCAGCACCGGGCCGACCTTGTTCTTGGCGCCTTCGCCGATTGCGTGGCAGGCCAGGCATTTGTTGAACGAGGACTTGCCGGCGGCAGCGTCCTGCGCCAGCGCGCCCGTTGCTGTGGCCAAAGAGGTAACGACAACCAGCGCGCTCAAAGTCGATGTTTTCATGTGGTGCTCTTTGTTTCTTCCCGGGTAGAGAGGCGGATTTCTTGTGGCAGGACCGCTTGAATTGGACAAGCCACGAAACTTTGACAGTTTTGCCCATGGCCGGCTTGTCCCAGAGAGAACTCATCGTTCGGAGGGACGGCAATCCAACTTTCGGATGGCCTACCCAAACCTTGGTAGACGTGCTTGATTTGGCATCACAAATTCATTCGCGAGGCTTTGAGGATACGCATGGCCATCATGATGCCGGCTTCCGATCAGGCGGTCCTGGATCGCCGTGACGCCATCGTCACAGCCTTGCGCGCGATCGTGCCGGGCGAGGGCGTGATCGACAGCGCGGCCGAAATGCTGCCCTACGAGTCCGACGGCCTGATGGCGTACCGGCAGCCGCCGATGGTTGTGGTGCTGCCGGACACGACGGAACAGGTCTCCAAAGTCCTGAAATACTGCTTCGAGCAGGGCATCAAGGTAGTGCCACGCGGCTCCGGCACATCGCTCTCAGGCGGCGCGCTGCCGCTGGCCGACGGCGTGCTGCTGGGGCTCGGCAAGTTCAAGCGCATCCGCGAGATCGATTTCGACAACCGCGTGGTGGTGACCGAGCCCGGCGTCACCAACCTCGCCATCAGCCAGGCGGTGGCGCATGCCGGATTCTATTATGCGCCCGATCCGTCATCGCAGATCGCCTGTTCGATCGGCGGCAATGTCGCGGAGAATTCCGGCGGGGTGCATTGCCTGAAATACGGCATGACCACCAACAACGTGCTGGGCTGCGAGATCGTGCTGATGTCCGGCGAGATCCTGCGGATCGGCGGCAAGGCGGCGGAGAACTCAGGCTACGACCTGATGGGCATCATCACCGGTTCGGAAGGGTTGCTCGGCGTCATCACCGAGATCACGGTGCGGATCCTGCAGAAACCGGAGACGGCCCGCGCCCTGATGGTGGGTTTCGCCGAGGTCGAGGCCGCCGGCGAATGCGTGGCTGCCATCATCGGCGCCGGCATCATTCCAGGCGGCATGGAGATGATGGACAAGCCCGCGATCCACGCCGCCGAAGCCTTCGTCCATGCCGGCTATCCGCTCGACGTCGAGGCGCTTTTGATCATCGAACTCGACGGTCCGAGCGTCGAGGTCGACGAGTTGATCAAGCGGGTCGAGGCGATCGCGCAAGCCTGCGGCTCGACGACCTGCCAGATCTCCACCAGCGAGGCCGAGCGCAATTTGTTCTGGGCCGGCCGCAAGGCGGCATTCCCGGCAGTGGGCCGGATCTCGCCCGACTATCTCTGCATGGACGGAACCATTCCGCGCGGCGCGCTGCCGAAGGCGCTCGCGCGCATCCGCGACCTCTCGGCCAAATATGATCTGCGCGTCGCCAACGTGTTTCACGCCGGCGACGGCAATCTGCATCCTTTGATTCTCTACGATGCCAACCAGCCCGGGGAGATCGAGCGGGCGGAAGCCTTCGGCGCCGACATCCTGCGTGCCTGCGTCGAGTTCGGCGGCGTGCTCACCGGCGAGCACGGCGTCGGCATCGAGAAGCGCGACCTGATGGGCGAGATGTTTTCGGAAGTAGACCTCAACCAGCAGCAGCGCCTGAAATGTGCGTTCGACGCGCAGGGTCTGCTCAACCCCGGAAAAGTGTTCCCGACGCTGCACCGCTGCGCCGAGCTCGGCCGCATGCATGTGCACGGGGGCAAGCTCGCGTTTCCGGATATTCCGAGATTTTGATGATGGCCTTCTCCGATTTTTCAATCGTCATACCCCGCGAAGGCGGGGTATCCAGTACGCCGCGCCGCCGAAATCTATCGCCGGCCGCTGCGAGTACTGGATCGTCCGTTTTCGCGGACGATGACGGCAACGGGCAGGCGTAACGCCGTGGATACCCTAAAAGTACGTGACGCCAGGGACGTCGAGCAGGTGGTGCGGGCGGCGATCGCCAGCGACCAGCCCCTGGAGATCATTGGCCATGGCACCAGGCGGCTGATCGGCCATCCTATGGCGACCAATGCCGTGCTCGACCTCTCAGGCCTGAACGCGGTCTCCGCCTACGAGCCGAACGAGTTGATCATCACGGTGCAGGCGGGTGCCCCGCTCGCCGACGTGCAGTCGCTGATCGATTCCAAGAACCAGCAATTCGCCTTCGAGCCGATCGACACTTCCGCGCTGCTGGGCGTGCCCGGCAACGGCACCATCGGCGGCATGATCGGGGCGGGGCTCGCCGGTCCCCGCCGTATTAAGGCCGGCGGCGCGCGGGATCATCTGCTCGGCGCGCATGCGGTGTCCGGCTTCGGCGACAGTTTTAAGACCGGGGGCAGGGTGGTGAAGAACGTCACCGGCTACGATCTCTGCAAGCTGCTGGCGGGGTCGTGGGGCACGCTGGCGGTCATGACGGAAGTGACGCTGAAGGTGATGCCCAAGCCCGAGAGCGAGCGCACGCTGGTGCTGGCCGGGCTGGACGACGTGACCGCGAACCGGGCGATGACCACGGCGCTGGGCTCGCCTTACGACGTCTCGGGCGCGGCGCACCTGCCGAACTCGGCATTCCGGCCCGCGACCGGCGCGCTCGCGGGTTTGGCGGCGCAGGGGCGGGCGGCGACGCTGCTGCGGCTCGAAGGCATCGCAGCCTCGGTCGCGGATCGCGCCGGTTCACTGGCCAAGACGCTGTCGCCGTTCGGGTCTGTGGAAACGCTGCAGGATGCGGCCTCGGCGGCGGCGTGGGGCGCCATCCGCGACGTCGAACCCTTTGCCGCCAGCGGCGCACTCGGCGCCTGGCCGGTGTGGCGGATCGTCTGTCCGCCGGCTTCCGGCGGCGCGCTCGGCCAGGCTCTGGCGCGCGATAGCGGGGGCGATGTGATCTACGACTGGGGCGGCGGCCTGATCTGGGCGGCATTGCCACCCAAGCCGGACGCACGGGCGGCTTTGGTGCGTCAGCGCGTCGAGGCGGCCGGCGGCCACGCCTCGCTGCTCCGGGCGCCCGAAGAGACCAGGCGAAATGTCGACGTCTTCCATCCGCAGGCCGGCGGCCTCGCCGCGCTAAGCCAGCGCGTGCGCAACAGTTTCGATCCCAAGATCATCCTCAACCGCGGCCGTATGCTGCTGATGACAGCGACATGAAAACCGAATTCTCGCTCGCCCAGCTCGCCAATCCTGATATCGCCGAAGCCGACAAGATCCTGCGCGCCTGCGTGCATTGCGGCTTCTGCACCGCGACCTGTCCGACCTATGTGCTGCTCGGCGACGAGCTCGATAGCCCGCGCGGGCGCATCTACCTGATCAAGGAGATGCTGGAAAAGGACAAGCCGCCGACAGCGGAGGTGGTCAAGCATATCGACCGCTGCCTGTCCTGCCTTGCCTGCATGACGACCTGTCCGTCGGGCGTGCACTACATGCACCTGGTCGATCAGGCGCGGGTCCGGATCGAGAGGGACTATTCGCGGCCGCTGGCCGAGCGGGCCTTGCGCGCGGTGCTGGCGCTGGTGCTGCCGCGGCCAAAGCTGTTTCGCGCCAGCATGATCATGGCGCGGCTCGCCCGGCCGTTTGCGGCCCTGCTGCCGGCGTCAAATGCGGCCGCGACACCCGGCCTGTTGCGGCGGATCAAGGCGATGCTGGCGCTCGCGCCGAACGGCCTCCCGGCGCCGGGACCCTCGGGCGGCAGCGTCTTTCCGGCCATCGGCGAGCGACGCGGACGGGTCGCGCTGCTGCAGGGCTGCGCCCAGCAGGTGCTGGCGCCACGCATCAACCAGGCCGCCATCAGTCTCCTGACGCGCCATGGCATCGAAGTCGTCCTGGTCAAGGACGAGCAATGCTGCGGCGCGCTCACCCATCACCTCGGGCAGGACGGCGACGCGCTGGCGCGGGCCCGCGCCAACATCAACGTGTGGAAAAAGGAGGCGGAACAAGGCGGCCTCGACGCCATCCTGATCACGGCATCGGGCTGCGGCACGGTCATCAAGGACTATGGTTTCATGCTGCGCGAGGACCGCGATTTCGCTAGCCCCGCAGCGCAAATCTCCGCGCTGGCAAAGGATATCACGGAGTTTCTCGGCGGCATTCAACTCGCGCCAACGACACAAAAAGGCGACGTCACAATCGCCTATCACTCCGCCTGTTCGCTGCAACATGGGCAGAAAATCACAGGCCTTCCGAAAGAATTGCTTTCCAAGAATGGATTCGTGGTGAAAGATGTGCCCGAGAGCCATTTGTGTTGCGGTTCGGCGGGGACCTACAACATTCTCCAGCCCGACATTGCGAGCAGATTGCGCGATCGGAAGATCGCCAATATTGCGACAGTCAAACCGGACATGATCGCTGCAGGCAATATTGGATGCATGGTTCAGATTGCCGGCGGTACATCAGTTCCTGTGGTGCACACGATTGAGCTTCTCGATTGGGCGACAGGAGGTCCAAAGCCTGGATCGATCGGCCAGGGATTGAATTGATCGATCGGCCTACGGGCAAGATCCGGAACGTCTGCCCCCCGCGTGTGGATGGCGGGATCGGCATCCGGTTTCCTCGGGACAGACGCGAAGCGTTTGCCCGGAGATCGCGCCCGGACAGGGGATAGAGTAGGAGGGCACTTCGAAGAAGTGTCGTCCCGGTCTGGCCCACGGACTATTCGAAGCGCTCGACAGACATGGACAGCGGCAACAGGAGGACCAGATGGCGAAGAAGAGTAAGAAGGGCAAGAAGGCTAAGAAGGCCAAGAAGGCCGTAGTGGCGAAAAAGAAGTCCGCCAAGAAGGCGTCAAGGAAGGCCGCGAAGAAATCGGCGAAGAAGGCTGCCAAGAAGGGCGCAAAGAAATCCGCCAAGAAGGCCGCCAAGAAGTCAAAGGCTGCCGCACCGAAGAAGGCTGCAAAGAAGAGCCCGGCGAAGAAAAAGAAGGCGGCTGCCAAGCCCGCCGCGCCCAAGGCGGAGCCCGCGATGGCCGCGCCAGAGCCGGAACCCGCGCCTGCACCGAGCTGGGCCACCCCGGAGCCGTCCGCACCCTCATGGGGGTCCGGCTCGTCCAACGGCGGCGACCACAACTAGACGGTCGCCTGCTGGAATAACGTTTCTAGAGGCCGCAGCGTCCAGCGCTGCGGCCTTTTTCGTGCGGGCTGTTTGGTGAGGTGTCCCGAGCGACCGGAGCCGTATTTTCATGGGAAGGTTGATTCGCAAAAAGGCGTCCTCCGATATTTCGCCGCTGCTGCTTTTTTTCAGTTCCGCATGTCGCCCTGACAGCACGAAACCCTAAAAATTGTTGTGAGAATGCAACACACGCGGAGAAGATTTATCGAAATGGTCAAAGCGCCTAAAAAGGCGGCACATGCTTGCCTTTTTTGCTTCACGATCATGATGCCGCAGACCACTGTGTGACCACGTTAAGACATTTGGCCGCAGTCGGTTGTCGTTTGCCCTGGGGGGCCGGAACGGGACTGTCAAGAAGGGTGGATGGGGATCGTCATGAAGAAACTGGTTTTGTTAGCAACGGCGCTGGCAATGGTATCGGGTTCGGCTCTCGCTGCGGATCTGCGGGTAAAGGCCGTCAAGGCGCCGCCGCCGCCGGCCTTCGATCCCTGGGATTTCGCCTTCGGCGGCGGCATCACCAACGATTACATCTTCCGCGGCATCACCCAGTCCAACCACAAGCCGTCGGTCAACGTCTATTTCGAGCCGCGCTACAACGTCACCAAGGACTTCCAGCTCTATGTCGGTCTGGGCGGAGCGAGCATCTCGTTCCCGAACCGCGCGGCGGCTGAAGTCGACGCCTACGGCGGCGCCCGCCTGACGGTCGGCCAGTTCGCCTTCGACGTCGGTGCCTGGGGCTATCTGTATCCGGGCGGCACCTGCCAATACGGCGCAGTCAACGCATTTAATGGTGGGACGACTGATGCCGCCGGCGTTCCGCTTAGCGCCGAATGTCTGCAGAACGCGCTAGTAAACAGCAACGTTCTGAAAAAGGACGTCAGCTTCTTCGAAGTCTACGGCAAGGTGAACTACACCTTCAACGACAACTTCTCGCTGGGCGGCAACGTCTACTATACGCCGAGCTTCCTTAACAGCGGCGCCGAGGGCACCTACGCCTCGATCGTCGGCAAGGCGATCGCGCCGAGCACCTGGTTTGGCGCCAGCGGCATCGGCATGTACGTGTCGGGTGAATTCGGCCGCCAGTGGCTGGGCACCTCGGACTCGTTCTACGGCACCGCGCTGTTCCCGAATGGCATCAACTACGCCGACTACAATACCTGGAACATCGGTGTCGGCTTCACCTACAAGGTGTTCACGCTGGACTTCCGCTATTCCGACACCAACCTGTCGAAGGGTGATTGCAACGCCTTCACCAGCGACTTCTCGGCCCGTGGCAATATCAACGGGACCAACCTCGGCACGTTCGTGACCCCGATCAATCCGTCGGGCGTCGGTTCGAACTGGTGCGGCGCGGCCGGTATCGTCAAGCTCTCGGCTGACCTGACCGCGATGACCAACCTGAAGTAAGATCTTCCTGTCGAAGACGAGGGGGCGGCAGAGCGATCTGCCGCCCCTTCTCTTTTGGGTGGCGCGGATGAAACGGGATTGGCGGCGCGTAGTGCGGCAAGCGATCTCCCGCAACGATCACCGCAGCGTCGTGGCGGGCGCGATCGCTGGCCTCGGCGGCGCGATCGCCATCGGCGTCATGGAATTGTTCTCGTTCGCCGCGCATTATCCGCTCGCGGTTATCCCGTTCGCCACCTCGATCGTGCTGGTGATCGGCTCGCCGGACGTCGAGCCGGCGCAACCGCGCGCCCTGATCGGCGGTCATCTGATATCGGCGCTGGTCGGGCTTGCCGTACTGAAGCTGACCGGGCCGCAGGCCTGGGCCGCGGCCGCCGCCGTCGGCCTTGCCATTCTGGCGATGTACGTGACCGGGACGTTTCACCCGCCGGCCGGCATCAACCCGCTGCTGGTGGTATCAGGCAATCTGCCCTCGACGTTCCTGCTGGCGCCGGTGCTTGCCGGCGCGCTGCTTTTGACCGCGTTCTGCTACGTCTGGCACCGCGGAGTGCGCCGGCAGCCCTGGCCGCGGCGCTGGTGGTAAATCCGGGCTACGGGTCTATGTCGTTCGTGCGGTCGGCTTTTCGTCCCGTAGCGCAAACCGTTCACCATCGCGCACCAGGCTGACATTGCGCTGATGGAAGGCATCCAGTGTCGAGCGATGGCCGATCGAGACGATGGTGGTCGCCGGCAATTTCTTCTCGAGCAGTTGATACAGTGCTGCTTCCGATGGTTCGTCGAGCGACGCCGTCGCTTCGTCCAGGAACAAATACTGCGGCGTGTGTAGCAGCGCGCGGGTCAGTCCAAGGCGCTGCTGTTCTCCGAGCGAGAGCGTCCGGTTCCAGTGCCCGTGTTCGTCGAGTTGCGACGCGAGCCTCGGCAGTCCTGCCTGCTCGAGCGCGCCGCCGATTTGCCCGTCGGTGAACGTCCCTTCCTTGGCGGGGTACTCGATCGCGCCTCGCAGCGATCCGGTCGGGAAATACGGTCGCTGCGGCAGCATCATCATTGTTGCCCCGGCTGGAATCGAAATCGAGCCGGTCCCGAACGGCCAGATGCCGGCAATGGCACGGAACAGCGTCGATTTGCCGGAGCCCGAGGGCCCGGTCACCAGCGTGCGCTCGCCCTTGCGCAAACTCAGTCCGCTCGCGTTCACCAGCGGCGTTCCGTTCGGCAGCCGCAGCGCCAGCTCCTTGAGGTCGATGGCGCCGTCGCCCGCCTTGACGACGTGAATTCGCTCGCTGCGACTTGCGAGTTCTCCCGCCGCCGCGATTCCCCTCTCGAACCCGTCGAGGCGGTTGACCACGGCCTGCCACTCCGCCAGTTGGCGATAGACGGTGATGAAGAACGACAGCGCGCCCTGGACGCTCCCAAATGCCGACGCGGTCTGCATCATGCCGCCGATCTGGATCTTTTTGGCGAAATAGGCCGGCGCCACCAGGATGAAGGGAAAGATCACCGCCGCCTGCGAGTAGCTTTGGGTGAACCACGTTATTTTCTTGGTCCGGCTCATGATGGCGAGCCAGTTCTGCACCACGCGTCCGAAGCGGATCAGCAGGCGTTCGCGCTCGGCCTGCTCGCCGTGCAATAGCGCGATCTGCTCGGAGTTTTCCCGCACGCGCACCAGGTTGAAGCGAAAATCCGCTTCATATTGCTGCTGCTTGAAATCGATGCCGACCAGCGGCCAACCGATCAGGTGGGTCAGCACCGTGCCGAGCACCGAGTAGATCAACGCGCCCCAGACGAGGTAGCCGGGAATCGCATATTCCTGGCCGAACAGATGCAGCGGCGCGGCGTTCGAAAGGCCCCAGAGGATGGTGACGAAGGACGCCAGTGTGACGATCGAGTTCAATAATCCGAGGCCGATGTTGAGCGTGCGATCGACGAACAGCTTGACGTCGTCGGTCATGCGCTGGTCGGGGTTGTCGGCCGCGTCGCCTTGAAGCTGCATCCGGTAGTGATTGGCGTGATGCAGCCACTCACCGAGATAGTGTTCGGTCATCCAGCGCCGCCAGCGGATCTGAAGCCATTGATTGAGATAGAGCTGGTAGACCACGCACACCGTCCAGACCGTGGCCAGGACGGTGAAGTAGATCGTCTCATAGACGAAGACGTCCCAATTGTAGTCCTGCAGCGCGTTGTAGAAGCGCAGATTCCATTGGTTCTGCAGCACCGTCAGGTAGACGATCGCAAGCTCAATGGCGATCACGGCGGCCAGCAGTCCGCGGCCGGCCCATTTGTCTTCGGAGCGGAAATAGGGGGCGGAGATGCGCCACACCGTGGCGAGCGTCGGGCGGAGGTTGTTCACAGATCACCGTCTCCGGAAATGGGGCTTAAAGCCCTGAAGGGATGCAGGAATTAGGGTCTACTACTAAGGTTATGGAATTGGCTGCCTGCGGCGACTTGTCGCGGCTTCCGGCCAGACCCTAGCATGGCTGTGACGGCGAGGGGCGGCGGCCATCGAACTTCGCGAGGTTGTGAGCGTTGGCGATGCCAAGGCGGCTCAACCCCGCTTTTCCACGGTTGTTCCCGCGAATCGCTCAACTCGTGTCTGGCCATCCACGCTGGCGGGCGCGCCAATAACAATGTGGGAGAACCGCAATGTGGTACCAACACTATAATCCGCTTGGCAACGCTGGGCTGTCGACGATCGCTGCCGCCGTGCCTGTGGTCACGCTGCTGGTGCTGATCGCCAGCGGCAAGGTCAAGGCGCATCTCGCGGCCATCATCGCGCTGGTCGTCGCCAATATCATCACCATCGGCATTTTCACCATGCCCGCCAACATGTCGATCCGTGCCTCGTTGCTCGGCGTCGTGATCGGCTTCTTTCCGATCGGCTGGATCGTGCTCAACGTCATCTTCCTTTACCGCATCACGGTCGAGACCGGCCGGTTTGAGCTGCTGCAGCGGGCGATCGGCGGCGTCACCACCGATCGCCGGCTGCAACTGCTTTTGATCGCATTCGCGTTCGGCGCGTTCTTCGAAGGCGCGTCCGGCTTCGGCACGCCGGTCGCGATCACGGGCGCCGTCCTGATCGGCCTCGGCTTCTCGCCGCTGGCAGCCTCCGGCCTTTCGCTGATCGCCAACACCGCACCGGTCGCCTATGGCGCGCTCGGCACGCCGATCCAGGGTCTGGCGTCCGTGACCGGCCTCGATCCCTATATCCTCGGCGCGATGGTCGGACGGCAATTGCCGTTCTTCTCCCTGATCGTGCCGTTCTGGCTGATCTGGGCGTTCGCCGGCTGGCGCGGCATGATGGCGATCTGGCCGGCGGTTCTCGTCACCGGCGTCTCGTTCGCGGTCCCGCAATTCGTGATCTCGAATTACATCAACCCGTGGATCGTCGACATCGGCGCGTCGCTGATCTCGATGGGTTGCCTGATCCTGTTCCTTCAGGTGTGGCAACCCCGGGAGCTCTGGCTGTCGCCGGCGCTGCGCGGAAAAGATGAATCGGCTGCGACCATGGCGCCGGCCAAGCCGCTGGATACGGCGAAGCTCAGCCAGGCACAGCTCTGGAGCGCGCTGCTGCCGTGGATCATCGTCTGCGCGGTGATGCTGATCTGGGGCAGCGGCGCGTTCAAGACCTGGGCGAATTCGATCTTCGTCTGGAAGTATCAGGTGCCTGAGCTGCACAACATGATCAACAAGATGCCGCCGGTGGCCGCCAAGCCGACGCCCGAAGCTGCGCTGTTCGACTTCACCTATCTGTCCTTCACCGGGACCGGCATGCTGATCGCCGCGATCATTTCCGGTTTCCTGATGGGCTTTTCGCCGGCGAAGATGATCGGCGAATACGGCCGCACCATCAAGCTGTGCGCGATCTCGCTGATCACGATCTCGGCGATGCTCGCGATCGGCACCCTGACGCGGCTCTCCGGCGTCGACGCCACGCTCGGCCTCGCCTTTGCCGCTACCGGCGTGCTGTATCCCTTCTTCGGCACGCTGCTCGGCTGGCTCGGCGTGGCGCTGACGGGATCGGACACCGCTTCCAACGTGCTGTTCGGCAATCTGCAAAGGATCACCGCCGAACAGCTCGGCCTGTCTCCGGTGCTGATGGCCGCCGCCAACTCCTCCGGCGGCGTCATGGGCAAGATGATCGACGCGCAATCCATCGTCGTCGCCTCGACCGCAACCAACTGGTACGGCCACGAGGGCTCGATCCTGCGTTATGTGTTTCTGCATTCGATCGTGCTGGCCTGCCTCGTCGGCGTGCTGGTGACGCTGCAGGCCTACGTCCATCCGTTCACGATGATGGTTTTGAAATAGCGACGCCATCAAGAGCAACCGACATGACCCCCGCGCGGCCGACATCCCCGGGTCTTCAACGTGTGTCCGCACTTTCGGGGTTGACCCATTGCCGAGGTTGCTGCGTGTCGCGGCAGTATTAGTCCAAATCGCGAATATAAAATGTTGGTTACGGCTCTTTGCAGCCACAACTTGCCTGATATTGCTTTTTCAACCCGCGAGGACACGCTATAGGTGGCGCATAAGCACAATCAAAGGTGGTTCAGTGCCCCCTATGCCAACTCAACTCCGCTCTATCGCGCCGGCTGTCGGCGCAATGTGGTTTATGTGCTTCCTGATAGCTTATACGCTCACCGGCAGACAGGCCTCGCTCTGGCTTGTAATCGGCACCGGCATAGTGGCTATTGCCCTGGTATGGCTTGTGAAATCACGCGGTTCTAGCGCCTGAAGTGCCACCGCACGCGGACGGTCCGGCTTTGAAACAACGCGGATATGCCGGGCGGGCCGTCAAGTCGATCCCACGCTGCAACTGCTGCAGCTAGAGACCAGACTATCAATTCGGAGGGATCATCCCGCTATCGACGTTGGCTGCCGAAGAGTCGCGCCTCGCCTTGCATCGCCGACATGCGGCATATTCGAAAGCTTCTAGCCAATCGCGTCGTTGTTCACTAGAACGGCGTGCGGTGTTGGGTTTGAGTTCGAGAGGTCGCATGATTTCGTTCGCACGTATGTTTCAGGCGGGCGCCGCTTCGCTCTTGCTGATCGCAACCGCCCTGCATTTCAGCCCGGCGCTGGCCGATGACGGCTTTCCGTTCGGAACGGAAATGCAACTCGACGTGAACCGCCAGCCCGGCTCCAAGCGGATACCCAATCTGGAGATCGGCGATGCCGGCGAGGTGGTGCTCGAACTTTGGTGCAAGGGCGGCAAGGGCCAGTTTTCGGTGGCCGGCAACACCGTGATCTTCGTCGCCGGCGCGATGCAAAACCGGCCCTGTCCGCCGGACCGGGCGCAAGCCGATGACGAGTTGATCGCGGCGCTGACGGAAGCGGGCACCTGGAAGCGGCAGGGCGATTTCGTGTCGTTCGTCGGCGCGAAGACGCTGCGGTTTCGCATCAACACGAACTAGGGTGCGCATGCATGGCTTCAGCCATGATTTCATTTCAGGAGGCACTGAGGATCGGCAGTCTGCAAGCGCTCCGGACGGTTCCAAAGAGCGATCTGCATAATCATGCGTTCGGTGGCGGCAACCGCGGCTGGATTTCTCGCGTGACCGGGCGCGATATCGCGCCGCTCGACACGCCGCTTCAGTCAATGGCAGAGATGCACGAATGGGTTGGTCGCCATATCGGCTCGGTGTTCGACGGGCCAATCGGCCGTCTCACTGCTTTCGGGGCGACGCTGGTCCAGGCGCGACATGACGGCATCACGCGACTAGAGGTTGGTGAGGACGTATGGGCCATCACCCTGTTCGATCGGGATGCCGCCAGATTAACGGCCAGGTTGCGGGAGATTCACGAGCGCGTGGCACCTGATCTTGAATGGATACCGCAACTCGGAATGTCGCGACACTGTTCAGTTTCGAGTTTGACCAACTGGCTGCAGCCGTTTCTGGAACTCGGCTTCTACCGGACGCTGGATCTTTCCGGAGACGAGCTTGCTCAACCAATCGAGGTGTTCAAGCCGGTGTACCGGATGGCCAAGGCGGCAGGTCTGAGACTGAAGGCGCATGTCGGCGAATGGGGCGACGGGGACTCGGTCTGGCGCGCCGCCGAGGAACTCGAACTCGACGAGGTCCAGCATGGCATCGCGGCGGTTGATTCCGCGCCGGTCATGCGTTTCCTTGCGGACAATCGTATTCGCCTGAACATCTGTCCGACATCGAACGTCATGCTTGGGAGGGTCGAGACACTGGCTGTCCATCCGATGCGAAGGCTGTTCGATGCTGGCGTCATCGTCACCGTCAACACGGATGACGTCTTGGTTTTCGGCCAAGGTGTTTCGGAGGAGTTTCTCAGCCTGTTTCAGGCAAAGCTCTTCGACGCGGATGAGCTGGAATTGATTCGTCTCGCGGGCCTCACTGATCCCGTGCGGCAGCCGGCACCCCGCGGCCATCCGGCTTAAGCCTTGTGAGATGACGCTCCCGTTCGCGGGAATTACTGCGTCGCGATCAATCCGCTGGCGGTGGCAATGACCCAGCGGTTGCCCCAGCGCACGATGGACTCCACGCGTCCTAGACCGGGAATGGTATCGCCGCGTGCGGCCATCCGGATTCCGTCAGGACCTTCGAGAACGGCGGTGCCGTCCCGAACGTCGACAACCGTCCAGCCTGGAATCGTCGCCGGCCTGGTTTCCGGCGGCGCCACCACCGGCTGCCGCATCGCGAGCGCAGCGGCCGAAGGGCCCGCATTGGCCTGGGAGGCCGGGCTCGCAGAAGGGCGTGCACCGGCGGGCAGCAGGGTGGATGGCTTGGGAATGCTTCCAACAATGGCGGGCGAATCCGACGCGGATGCCGTCTTTCGCGTGCCTTCGCTCTTGCCGCTTGATCGTGCTTCGGAAATTCGCGGCGAGGGCGTCTCTTTCTGTGCGACTTCCACAAGACCGAGCTCGCTTGCGAACTGCGGCCAGTTCAGGCCGCCGGCCCATCCCAGTCCAAAGCTTGCCAGCAGTGCGACAGTGACCAGCACGGTGGCGCGTGCCCGATCGCCAAATGGCTCCCGCACCACCAATACTTCGTCGCGATCGGATTTGAGGAAATTCCACAGGCCCGCGGGTGGCTGCGGCCGCCGGTCGCGAACCACATTCCCCGACCAAATTTCAAAGGTACTCGGCTCGCGGTCTTGCATGGCGTGACCCAATTTTCGGTGAACCGATGATGTTCCCGGAAGCTGAATCGAATCTTAACAATCAAAGCCCGGGACCAGATCATTTGCGCACTGGTCCGCTATGGGGGCATTGATGCGTGCGCAGCCTGCCGGTCACCCTATCGTGCCGGCATGCGGATCACTTCCACACCGACTTGTCCGCGTCCCAGCGCTGGCCCTTGAACTCCTTGGCCAGGGCCTCGACCGAACCATTGTCATCCTTCGGTTCGCCACCTTCCTCGTCGCCGGTGGACTCTTCCGACAGGTTCAGCTTGGGGCCTGTGCCTTCATCTGCGGTCGTGATCACCGGGCTCGAGATCCACAGCATCAGCCTGTCGGACGCGCCCGGTTTGTCCGGCGAGACCAGCGCGGTGACTTCAATACTTTCGGTCAGCGCGAGCGGCGGATAGACCGGGCTCGGCCGCTTCAAGGTCAATGTCAGTTTTCCGGTATTGGCGTCCCAGTCGGCGCCCGCCGCCTTGGCTGCGAGCGTCCTGGAGAGAACGGCCGACAGCGCCGATGCGATCTTGTCCTTGTTGATCTTGTCGCCGTCGCGCCATTCGGCGGCCGCAAAGCGGATGGTGCGGTCCATCTCGACGGAGCCGCTGGTCCATCCCGCCGCAACCACGCCCGGCATCGATTTGGCCTTCGCAATCAGCGCGGCCGTGCGCTCCGGATCGGCCGTGAGGTTGATGGTCTGCTCGCCGGCGCGCAGCGCATCGCAGGAGATCGAAAGGCTCGATAGTCCGACCTCGACAGCCTCGCCCTTCAGGCTTTTGAGGAAATCGAGCGCGGCGTCGAGCTTGACCCGCACGCCGAACGCCTCCGGCGAAACGTCGGTAAAATCCTTTGGCGCAGGGGTGATGCCGTCGTCGCTGGTCTGGTTGTCGAGGAATTCCTTCTCGCTGAGATCGGAATTATCAGTCGAGGTCACTTCGGTCACGGTCTGGCCAATCGTGATCTGGCCGCGGAATTCGAAGGTGTCGCCGACAGGCTTACGCGACAGCTTGACGATGACCGGCTGCTTGTCACCGAGGCTCTGCGTGGTGCCCGTCAGGTTCTGCCCGTTGAGGACGGCGAGATTGGCGACGAAGCGGTCCTTGCGGTCGGAGCCCTTCGCGACGGGGTAGCAGACGTCGAGGGTAGCTGCGATGACGTTCTTGCCCTGCCGGGTTTCCTTCAGGATGACGTCGGCATTGCCGTCCATCAGGCCGTCGATCGCGGTGAAATAGCGCGTCTCGATGGCGCCCGGGGCCGTCTTGGAGGGAAGTTTCATCTGGGCGAAAGCGAGGCCCGGGGAGACCGTGACCAGACCGAGCAGGAGAAGGAACCGCGCGCGCATATGAAATTCCCTGAAACGATGGAATAGGCAGGGGTCGTAAGTAGCAAACCCCGGCAGCGTTTTCGAGCCAAGCACGTCCTGGACCGATCGGCCCGCGCTATCGCCAAAAAGCCAAAAAAGAAGGCCGCCTGGAGGCGGCCTTCGATGGATCGATCGGAAAAAGCCGGACTTTAGAAGCCCATGCCGCCCATTCCACCCATGCCGCCGCCACCGCCGGGCATCGGGGCTGCCGGTTCCTTCGGCAGTTCGGCGACCATGGCTTCGGTGGTCACCAGCAGGCCCGCGACCGACGAAGCGTCCTGCAGCGCCGTCCGCACCACCTTGGCCGGGTCGATGATGCCCTTGTCGACCATGTCGACATATTCCTCGGTCTGGGCGTCGAAGCCGAAGGTCTCGGACTTGTTCTCGAGGATCTTGCCGACCACGATCGAGCCTTCGACACCGGCGTTTTCCGAGATCTGGCGAACCGGAGCTTCCAGCGCCTTCAGCACGATATTGATGCCGGCCTGGACGTCGGAATTGTCGTTGTTGATGCGGCCGACGGCCTTCTTGGCGCGCAGCAGCGCCACGCCGCCGCCCGGCACGATGCCTTCCTGCACGGCCGCGCGGGTCGCGTTGAGGGCGTCCTCGACGCGGTCCTTCTTTTCCTTGACCTCGACTTCGGTCGCGCCGCCGACGCGAATCACGGCGACGCCGCCCGCCAGTTTCGCAAGGCGCTCCTGCAGCTTCTCGCGGTCGTAGTCCGAGGTGGTTTCCTCGATCTGCGCCTTGATCTGCGTGACGCGGGCTTCGATGTCCTTCTTCTTGCCGGCGCCCTTGACGATCGTGGTGTTCTCCTTGTCGATCACCACCTTGCCGGCGCGGCCGAGCATGTTGATGGTGACGCTTTCGAGCTTCATGCCGAGTTCATCCGAGATCAGCTGACCGCCGGTCAGGATCGCGATGTCTTCCAGCATTGCCTTGCGACGATCGCCGAAGCCCGGCGCCTTGACGGCGGCGACCTTCAGGCCGCCGCGCAGGCGGTTGACCACCAGTGTCGCCAGCGCTTCGCCCTCGACGTCCTCGGCGATGATCAAAAGCGGACGGCCGGACTGCACCACGGCTTCCAGCACCGGCAGCATCGACTGCAGGCCCGACAGCTTCTTCTCGTGCAGCAGCACGTAGACGTCTTCGAGTTCGGCCGTCATCTTTTCGGCGTTGGTGATGAAGTAGGGCGACAGGTAGCCGCGGTCGAACTTCATGCCCTCGACGATGTCGACTTCGGTCTCGAGCGACTTGTTCTCCTCGACCGTGATGACGCCTTCATTGCCGACCTTCTGCATTGCCTGGGCGATCATCTTGCCGATGGCGGTGTCGCCGTTGGCCGAGATGGTGCCGATCTGGGCGACCTCGGACGAAGAGGCAACCGGCTTGGCGCGCTTTTCGAGATCCTTGACGACGGCGTGGACCGCGATGTCGATGCCGCGCTTCAGATCCATCGGATTCATGCCGGCGGCGACCGACTTGGCGCCTTCGCGCACGATCGCCTGCGCCAGCACGGTGGCGGTGGTGGTGCCGTCGCCGGCGGTGTCGTTGGTCTTGGAGGCGACTTCGCGCAGCATCTGCGCGCCCATGTTCTCGAACTTGTCCTCGAGTTCGATTTCCTTGGCGACGGTGACGCCGTCCTTGGTGATGCGGGGTGCGCCAAAACTCTTCTCGATCACGACGTTGCGGCCCTTCGGACCGAGCGTCACCTTCACCGCGTTGGCGAGAACGTCGACGCCGCGCAGCATGCGGTCGCGGGCGTCGCCGGAAAATTTAACGTCTTTGGCAGCCATGATTTGGACTCCTGAATGATTGGGTACGATTGGTTGCCGTCACCGCCGGGTTTCTTCCCCTCTCCCCTTGTGGGAGAGGGTGGACGCGATGTGAAGCATCGCGGACGGGTGAGGGGTCTGTCTCCGCGGATAGAGACCCCTCATCCGGCGCGCTTTTGCGCGCCACCTTCTCCCACAAGGGGAGAAGGGAAGAAGTCAGCGCCGACGACTGACGTGCGACGGCCGGAGCGTGCGTCAGCTCAGCACGCCCATGATGTCGCTCTCCTTCATGATCAGGAGTTCCTCGCCGTCGAGCTTGACCTCGGTGCCCGACCATTTGCCGAACAGCACGCGGTCGCCGACCTTGAGGTCGATCGGAATCAGCTTGCCGGCCTCGTCGCGGCCGCCCGGGCCCACGGCGGTGACTTCGCCCTGCGACGGCTTTTCCTTGGCGCTATCGGGAATGATGATGCCGCCCTTGGTCTTCTCTTCGGCATCGATGCGCTTGACCACGACGCGGTCGTGCAGCGGACGGAATTTGGATTTGGCCATGACGTCTCCTCTTGAAGTTCCATGGAAGGCGTGGTTTCAGGTCTGTGCCACGAAAATGGCTGATAATGCCGCGTATTCGACGCCGCCCCGGGCGGGACAGCATGACCCTTAGCAATCGTCGGATTTGAGTGCTAAACGTGGGGCCGGGGAATATGGCTTGGCGCTGATCCTGTCAAGCAAACAAGGGGGTTAAGGCCTTCTTGAGGCCAATATAGGATGGTCCCACAGAAACCAAATCGGCGCAGCGGCGTAATTTAACGGACGTCATTGCTCCGGCAGGCTTTTTACGATTGGCTGCTTGACGGGAGCGGCCAAGGAATTGCTCGGGGGAATACGATGATCAGCTCACGTAATGCGCGTACGGTTGCCAATCTGGCGATCGCATCGGCGCTGACGATCTTGCTGGCAGCGTGCAGCAGCATGAGCCTGCCGTCGCTGTCGTCCAGTTCGGCGCCCGAGGCCGAGCCCGGCGTCGCGCCCGATATGCCGGCCACCATCCGCTCCGACGAGATCGTCGGCCGCTGGGGCCTCGCCTCGTTCCAGAATCCCAACGACCGCGCCCGCACCGAAGCCGCGGCGCGCGGGCAGTGCAAGCAGCCCTATGTGATCGGCGCCGGCACCTCCGGCGGTGTTGTCATGCATCTGGCCGACCAGGCCACCCCGCAGGAACTGCGCCTCAAGGGCAGCCCGAGCGGCAAGAATTATATCGGTCCGCCCGGCCCGACGCCCGGCGAGCAGGACCGCGAGATCGTCTCGTTCGACGGCCGCGTGCTCGTGACCCGCTTCATCGAAAAGGATGCCGCGGTCCGTTACGGCAACATGGTCTATGTCCGCTGCGCGCCGCGGGCGTGATTAGACGCCGTCATTCCGGGGCGATGCGAAGCATCGAACCATGGTGCGCAATTGCGCACCTGAGAATCTCGAGATTCCCCGATGCGCAATTGCGCATCTGAGGTCTGGTGCTAACGCACCATCCCGGAATGACCGCGCAAAAATCAACAAAAAACGCCGGCATCTAGCCGGCGTTTTTATTTAGTCTGCGTTAACCAGTCCGATCAATCGAACAGCGCGTCGATGTCGTTCTGCGAGGCGTGACCGTCGTCGCCGTCCAGCTTCGGGCCGTTCAGCAGCTTGGCGTCGCCTTCGCGGGTATCGACGATCGGCGGGGCGTGCGCCTTGATGGCATCGACGCCACCCCAGATTTCCATCATCTCGATGATGTGCTTTTCGATGAATTTCATCGTCGTCATCACCTTGCTGATGCGCTGGCCCGTCAAGTCCTGGAAATTGCAGGCCTCGAAGATCGCGACGACGCGTTCCTGGATTTCCTCGCTGAGCAGCTTTTGCTGGTCGGGCGAGATGTTCTTGGATAATGCGGTGGCGGCCTGGTCGATCGCCTCGACGGCCTCGAGAATCTGCTGGGTGGCCTGTTCAGTGCCGCCGACGACGGCGCCGAGCTCGCCATTGACCTTGGCCATTTCCTGGCCGTCAAAGCTGTTGCCGTGCAGGGTGGCGATTTCGCGCTTGGTGCGGTTGATGGCGTCGTGAATGAGATCGAGCTCGACTTTCAGCTTCGCGCACTGCTCGATCTGGGCGCGGTAGGTTTCCAGCAACGCGTGGGCATCCGCGGTCTCGCGTGCGATATCCGTGGCGACAGTCGAACCGTCGCGGGTGTGGCCGAAGCCCGCCATCTGTGCGCGGATCGCGCGCAGCTCGGCCATGATCTCACGATGCATCGGACCGATCTCGCCGCCTTCGGCGGCAGGCATCATAATTGGCGCGTCGCCCAGAAGGGCTTGTTCAATACGAAAACGCTTGCGATTGACCGACATGAGTTTTTCCCACCCCTTCACTTCCGTGTGTGTTCTAGACCGATGCGATTTAACGTGAGGTTCACGCCGGAACGCGTCATGGTAGCGGTTTGCCCGCGGCCGCATACCAACGATTAACCATGAGGGGCGGCGTTCATGCAAAATAAACGCTAGCGGGCAAATCAGCGCGCGATTGCCGAAATGGTGAATCGAAACGGCCGATCTGTTTACCAAACCGATTAGGTTTTGATTTGTATTGATCGCGTGCAGCGGTGCTCGTCGCGCCGCTGCCGCCAACCCGCAATGACGATCAGTACAGAGTACGTCGATGTCCGGAAAAATCTCCCTTGCGCTCCTTGCGAGCGCGTCTTGCCTTTGCTTCTCCAGTGAGGCTTTTGCGATCGACGCCTCGCCAATTGCCGAACCCGCCGTGATATACGCCCGCGAGCCCGCGCCGGTGCGCATGGCTGCTGCCGAACGCGCCAACATGGGCGGCGGCTTCATCGAATTCCTGTTCGGCGACCTGCCGCAGGACGGGCGCTATCAGCAACAGCCGGCCTATCAGACGCAGCCCGATTACGGCTATGGCGGGCGGCGCGCGTTGCTGCCGCCGATGGATCCGCAGCAGTCGATGCGCGGGGAGGAGGAGATCGACCCCGCACAACGTCCGCTCGATCCGAAATACGAAAAGCAGGTAGTCGAGTATTACGGCAAGGAAAGCGCAGGGACCATCGTGATCGACACCCCGAACAAGTTCCTGTTCCTGGTGCAGGGCGACGGCAAGGCGCTGCGCTACGGCGTCGGCGTCGGCCGCCCCGGCTTCACCTGGTCAGGCGTCAAGACCGTCTCCGCGAAGAAGGAATGGCCGGCCTGGACGCCGCCGCCGGAGATGCTGGCGCGGCGCCCCGATCTGCCGCGGTACATGGAAGGCGGCCCGCAAAATCCGCTCGGCGCGCGCGCGATGTATCTGGGTTCGTCGCTCTATCGCATCCACGGCTCCAACGAGCCCTGGACTATCGGCACCAACGTGTCGTCCGGCTGCATCCGTATGCGCAATGAAGACGTCATCGATCTCTACGGCCGCGTCGGCGTCGGCGCCAGGGTCGTGGTGATCTGATTGTTTTGATCGTAGCCCGGATGGAGCGAAGCGAAATCCGGGATTGTCTCAGTACAACGACTGTCCCGGATTGCGCGGAGCCTGTCATCGGGCGCGCATTCGCGCGACCCGTTGGCTCCATCCGGGCTACGATGTCGTCCGTGAAGAATCGGGATTTCAGGCTGGGCTGAGCCGCAATTTGAGGCTGAGCCGAGAGAGGATTTCGAACAGCAGAAAGCTCAGCCACCGGATGAGGCGGCGGAAGTTGTAGCCGACGGCGGCCATGACGGCATTGGTGGCATCGCCCTGGCGATGCCAGAGGTAATTGCGGCCCATGCGGTGCTCGGATTTGAGATGGCCGATGACCGGCTCGACGGCGGAACGCCGTCGGAGCTCGCGCTTGATCTGTGGTGTCACCCGCCGCTTCTGTCCTGAGATGAACACCCTGAACTTGTAATCGGGCGGGGCGTTGTGGCCGCGATAGCCCTTGTCGAGGAGCGCGCGCTCGATGGTGTTGCCGATCAGCTCCTCCATCTCGGGGATGACGGTTGCAAGTGTATGGCCGTCATAGGGGTTGCCGGGCAGCGCCTTCACATGGGTCACGAACTGCCCACCCTTGGCGTGCGCCAGCGTGGTGGCGACCGAGACCTTGACGCCGAACTCGTAAGGTCGGTGCGCCTTGCCCTTGCCGATGCATTCCACCTCCGGCGCGTGCAGCGAGTAGACCTTCGGTCCACGCTGGTGCTGCTTCTGCTCAAGCACGCGTCGCGCCCGTGCCAGCATGCGCTCCAACACGATCCCACCGAGCAAGTCGGCGTTGCCACCAAGTTTGCGGCCGATGTCGCGGATGATACGGCCGAGATAGGTTTTGAGCTTCTTCAAGGCTTTGTTGGCGCGCTTGAACTGCTTGGCGTGGGCATAACGCTGGTGCTTGATCAGCGCGAACTTGCCCACTCTGGCATAGGATTGGCGCAGCTTGACACCATATCGTTTCGCCAGCCGGACCAGGATCTCGCGGGCGCGGTTCAGCAGCCTGGCATCGGTCGGGAACATCACGTTCTTGGGCTGCACCGTCGTGTCGATGATGACCCGATTAAGATCGGCCGGTTTGATCGCCTCGGTCTTGCTGGCCACCGCAAGGCTCTCCTGCAGCAAGGCCTGCAACTTCTCCTCGCCCATGCGTTGCCGCCAGCGCGTCAGCGAGGAGCGGTCGAACATCAGGCGGTGCTGGAAGAACTCCTCGCCGCAGAAGAACTGGTAATAGGGGTTCTCCACCCAGCGCTCGCACAGCACTTCATCGGAGAGGTCGTAGGTGTGCTTGAGGATCGCAAGCCCCGCCATCAGCCGCGTCGGCAATGCCGGCCGGCCGGGCTTGTCCTCGTAGACCGCTCCGAATTTCTGCTCGAGGAAGGGCCAGTCGATCGTCCGCGCCAGCTTCACCAGCGGGTGGCCCATATCGATGATCGCGTCCAGCCGCGAGCGCAGAAGGTCGCTCTGTCCCGTCTCTCGTCGTTCCTTTGGCCGCATCGTCCCCTCCGATGCCACCAAGAGAATCACGACCCCCGATTCGAGGGAAACCAAAAAAACAAAATTGCAAGCTTTCCCGCTATCAAGCCCCAAAAGCTGGCAATCTCAAAAGCCGCCGAGCCAGGAAAATCGACTCCCTCTCAACGGCTTGGGAAATTTTTCACGGCCGACTACGATCCGTCCCAACAAAAAAACGGCCGCCTGATCGGGCGGCCGTTTTGACTTTTCAACTCAGACACCGCTCACGCGTAATCGCCATCACCACCATCGTCGCCGTCGAAGCCGTCGGCATCGTGGTCCATGTCGTCATCGTCATGCGAGGCCTGATCGAAGAAGCCCTGCCGCGAACCGGAATCGTTGTCGTTGCTGTCGGCGCGCTGGCTGGACGAGCCGCGCGAACCGATGTCGTTGATCCCGGCGTCGCGCGCCAGGTCGCCGCCGGACTGGTCGCCCCACGGCCTGCGGTCTTCGATTCCGCCGCTATGGTTGGCCGTGTCGCCGAAGCTTTGGTGGTTGCCGCCGCCGCCCATCATCGAACGGAGGCTGCCGGCCAGCAACGAGCCGCCGACCACGCCGACCGCGGCCGCCGCTGCGGTGCCGAGGAACGAGCCGCCACCGCCGCCGAACGGCGACTGCTGCGGCGGCTGCGCGCCATAGGGCTGGGGCTGGGCATAGGACGGCTGATTATATTGCCCGGGCGGTTGGCTCTGCTGCAGCACCTGGCCCGTGTTCCACGCCGGACGGCTGCCGCCCGAATTGCCGCCCATCTCGGGCGCACGAACGTTGGGTACCGAACCATGTGACGAACCTTGCGGCTGGTTTTGCCCGAAGATCGCATCGCGCATCGAATCGAGGAAGCCGCCGGATTGATTTTGCTGACCTGCTGCCGCTTCCAATTCCTGGATGCGCATGTCGGCGCGCTTCAGCGCTTCGTCCTGCACCAGCGTCGTTTGCACCAGCGCATAGACCGCATTGGGCGCGTTGCGCAGGCCCTGCATGATCGCTGACATCGCCTCCGCATCGCGCGGGGCGTTCTCCAGCTTGGTGAGCCGGTCGAAAAGACCGTCAATCAGTTGGCGTTCTTGCGGTGTCATGGCCCTCTCCCTCGCGTCGGATCGTCGTCAACGCGCCGGAGAGATGTAGGACGAGGTTTGTGTCGCAAGTAGTGGGTGGCCGAATTAAATTTTGGTATGCGACAAAACGCCGGGATTTGTTGAGTCTTATCAACTCAATGTAACTTTATTCGCCGCCAGCAATGCCGGGAATCGATCGCTTGCGAGATACGCATGTTCCGCCTCGCGCTGGGCGGTGAGGGGGTCGAGGCTTTCGAGCGTTTGGTCGACGAATCCAGGGTGGCACATCACGAGCGCGCCATCCGGCAATTCCCGAAGGAACTCACCCATCAGCACCGCGAAATCGGGTTCTTTTGAAAAATCATAGGCGCCGGCGAAGGCGGGATTGAACGGGATGCCGGCACGGGTGGCGCGCTTGCGGAATTGCGCGCTGAGAACGTCGAGCACCAGCGCCTTGGGGGCGCCGAGCAGCCCGACCAGCGGCTTGAGGCGCCCGCCCTGGCGTACCCAGGCGGCGGGGGCGGCTTCCTTCACCGCGCGCAGGAAGGCGTCGCGCACCTGTGGAAAGAGTTGTGCGTGCTGATGGCCGTCTACGAAATCGGGCGCGCAGCCGAACAGCTCCTTGAACGCCGCGAGCTGGGCCAGAAGTTCGTCTTCGATCATTTCAGGGTCGAGCCGCCGCAGCAGGCCCGCGCGCAAGAGATTCGGAAACGGCAGAAACAGGCCGCCGTCGGTGGGGCGGAAGTGCATCGTCAGCGGACGAAACGGCGCGGTCAGCGTCGCATGCAGCCCGATCGCGCAGTGCGGGCTGTTCACCGCGAGATCCTGCAGCGCGGCGACCTCGCTGCGTCCGATCGCTGAGCCTACCACCATCACCGAGGTGGCATTGAGACGGCCGCGGGAGATCAAATCGCGAATGGCGCGGTTGACGCCCTCGGCCAGTCCGTAATCGTCGGCGCACAGCCAGATCCGGCGCAGCGCAGCGTCGTTCATTCGGCGGCGGTCCGTTCGACGCTGGCCGTGGTCTCGCCATCGGCGCGCTTTTCGGAATGCTCGGCGACGAAGTAGATCGGCCGCGCCTTCAGCTCGGAGAGGATCTTGCCGATATATTCGCCGACGATGCCGATCATGATGAGTTGCACGCCGCCGATCGTCATCAGGCCGATCACCAGCGAGGGATAGCCAGGGACCTGCTTGCCGGTGGTCCAGACTTCCCAGAGAATAGTCAGGCCGAACAGGAAGGCGCCGACGGCAAGCAGCACGCCGAACAGGCTCGCAAAGCGCAGCGGCGCCACCGAGAACGACGTCAATCCCTCGATCGACAGCCCCACCAGCCGGCCGGGGCTGAAGGTGGTGACGCCGTGTGCGCGCGGCGCCGGTTCATAATCGACGCGGATCTGGCGGAAGCCGATCCAGCTCGCCAGTCCCTTGAAGAAGCGGTTGCGCTCGGGAAGCTGCCGCAGTGCGGCGGCGGCGCGTGGCGACAGCAGGCGGAAATCGCCGGCGTCCTCGGGGATTTTCTGCCGTGCGCCCCAGTTGATCAGCGCGTAGAAGCCGTGCACCGCCTGGCGGCGCAGGAACGATTCATTGTCGCGATTAGCCTTCGCCGTATAGACGACGTCGTAGCCGTCATCGATCCAGTGCGCGACCAGCTTTTCGACCAGGCTCGGCGGATGCTGGCCGTCACCGTCCATGAACAGGACAGCGCCGCGGCGGGCATGGTCCAGCCCCGCCATCAGCGCCGCTTCCTTGCCGAAATTGCGCGACAGCGACACCACCTGGATGTCGAGCGCATCAGCGTTAAGCGTGCGCGCGATCGCAAGCGTATTGTCGGCGCTGCCGTCGTCGACATAGACCACTTCGCTGGCAAGGCCGAAACGTGCCTTCAGCGTGCGGGCGAGGCCGACCAGCCGCTCGTGCAGCAAAGCGAGCCCTGCCGCCTCGTTGTACAGCGGTACGACGATCGACAGGCCTTGCGCCGCGGCGCTGGCTGCGGTCGTCGACAGGCGGGAAACGTCAGAGCCCAGCGTCATCGATCAGGTCCCAGATCATCCAATCGTATATGTTACCTGCCAGAGTCTGTCGCAACGATGAACGAAACGGCAGCCTCATTGCCGCAAGAACGCCTCGAGCCTGGCAAATAGCGGGTTTTCCCGGTCGAGCACGTAGTCGAGCGAGGCGATCGACACCGTGTCGGCGCCATGCTCACGCAGGAAACTGCCGAGCGCGTAAAGCTGCATCGGCGGGCAGTGCAGCGTGATCATGCCCGACGAGGTCGGTCCGCCGAACGGCGCCACCACGCCAAAACGATTATGCGCCTCCGCCAGCAACGCATCGTTGCAGCCGGCGAAGCGCGTTCGCACCTCGCGATATTTGCTGGCCCGGGCGCGTGCGGCGATGTGGTCGAGGATGACGCGCGCGGTCTCGCGGGCGTCAGCCGACCAGTCGGCATCCTTTGACGCCACGAGGTTGGCCTGGCTGCGCAGGATCACGCCGTCGTCCAGCACCTTGAGACCATTGGCGGCGAGCGTCGCGCCCGTGGTGGTGATGTCGACGATCATCTCGGCGGTGCCGACCGCGGGCGCGCCCTCGGTGGCGCCGGCGCTTTCGACGATGCGGTAATCGACCACGCCGTGGGCGGCGAAGAAGTTGCGCGTCAGGTTGATGTATTTGGTTGCGACCCGCATCCGCCGGTTATGCTTCGCGCGGAAACCGGTCGTGACGTCGTCGAGGTCGGCCATGGTGCGGACGTCGATCCAGGCCTGCGGCACCGCGACCACGACATTGGCGCTGCCGAAGCCGAGATTGTCGATCAGCAGCACGCGCCTGTCGGCATCCGCAATGCTTTCGCGCAACAGGTCCTCGCCGGTGACGCCGAGATGCACCATGCCGCGCGCCAGTTGCGAGGCGATTTCGCTCGCGGAGAGATAGGCGATCTCGACATTGTCGAGGCCGGAAATCGTGCCGCGATAATCGCGCGCGCCGCGCGGTTTCGCCAGCGAGAGCCCCGCGCGCGTGAAAAACGCCTCAGCGTTCTCCTGCAGGCGGCCCTTGGACGGAACGGCGAGAACGAAGGGGGCGGTCATGCGGCGCTCCCCAGCTTCGTCAAAGCCTCGATCCACACCGAGAAGCCGACCGCCGGGATCGGTGCGGGCGAACCGAGCTGCGTCATCAGGCCATCATAGCGACCGCCGGCCACCAGCGGCTCGACGCCGTTGCCTTTGGTGTTTCCTTTGCCGTGCAGTTCGAATTCGAAGCCGGTGTAGTAGTCGAGCCCGCGGCCGAACGAGGTGGAGAACCGCGTCAGCTTCGTGTCGATGCCGCGCGCGGCCATGAAGCCGACGCGGCTTTCGAGCTGGTCGATGGCGGCGGCGAGATCGAGCTTGGCGTCAGCGGCGAGCGCACGCAGTTGCGCCACCGATTCATCGGGATCACCCGCGATCGCGAGGAAGCGCTTGATGATGGCAAGCGCATCGCGCGGCAACGCGCCGCCCTTCAGCGTCGATTGTTCGAGGAAGCGGTCGGCGATTTCGGCGACCGTTCGTCCGCCGACATTGGTGGTGCCGGCGATCGACATCAAATCGGTGACCAGCGCCAGCGCCGCCTTGCGGTCGGAGCCGGCAAGCGCTGCCAGCACGCCCTCATATTCGTTGCGGCCGGGCGAGGTCGCAAGCGTCAGCCGCTCGATGTCCTCGGCGAGGCTGACCTTGCGGTTGAAGTCCTTGATCAGCCGCCGCCGCCATACCGGATAGAGATTGAGCGCGTCGATCAGCGCCGTGAAAAGCGCGACGTCGCCGGTGCGGATGTCGACATCCTTCAATCCGAAAGCTGTGGTCGCTTCCAGCGCCAGCGCCAGCATTTCCGCATCCGCGGCCGCGCGGTCCTGCCGGCCAAAGGATTCGATGCCGGCCTGCAGGAATTCGCTGGGCTGGCCGCCGCGATAGCGGAACACCGGCCCGAGATAGCTGAAGCCCGCGGGCTTTCCGGCGCTGGCAGAGGCGAGATAATCGCGCGCCACCGGAATGGTGAGGTCGGGCCGCAGGCAGAGTTCCTCGCCGGACGCGTCGGTCGTCAGGTAAAGGCTCTTGCGGATGTCCTCGCCGGAAAGGTCGAGGAACGGCTCCGCCGGCTGCAGGATGCCGGGGTGGGCCTGGACGTAGCCGCCTTGTGCAAACGACAATAGCAGGGCGTCCGCCCAGGCGGCGGATCCGGCAGCACCTCTGATGGCGGCGGTCGCGGTCATTTCAGGTCCAACTATCCGGAAAAACCGGGTTCCAGGGTTCGTTTGGGGTTCCCCGGGGTTCCGAGGGGCCTCGTTGGCGCAGGCCTTAGCATGGCCGGGGCGGCGTTTCGACAGGGATTGGCCAACTGAATTAATGGCCGGTGGCTTAACGGTTAGCCTTCCGTTGGCTGGCCCGCGGCCCCTGCCAGTCCCCCAGCACCGTCTGCACCAGCGCCAGCGCGGCGACGCCGGCGGTATCCGCGCGCAGGATGCGGGGGCCCAAAGACAGCCGCAGCGTCCTCGGCTGCCGCAGCAGCAGCGCGCGTTCTTCCCCGGCAAATCCGCCCTCGGGGCCGATCAGAATGTCGATTCCCTCAGTCGCTGATAACCCCTGTTGCAGTGCCTCAATGGGATTGCCGATGTCGGCCGCCTCGTCGCAGAACACCAGCAGGCGGCTGGTTTCGCGCTTTTCGAGAAAACGATCGAGCGCAGCAGGTTCAACAACCTCAGCAAGGCTCAGGATGCCGCATTGCTCGGCGGCTTCGATGACGTTGGCACGCATCCGCTCAACGTTGACCCGCGAAACCTGGGTGTGCCGCGTCAACACCGGCTGCAGCCTTGAGGCCCCCATCTCGACGGCCTTCTGCACCATGTAGTCGAGGCGAGCGTGTTTCAGCGGCGCAAAGACATAGGCGATGTCGGGCAGGCGATCCTGCGGCCGCGTCCGCGCGACGATGGTCAGGCTGTCCGGCCGCTTGCGGCCCTGGATCTGCGCCCGCCATTCGCCGTCGCGGCCGTTGAACACCAGGATCGATTCGCCGGCCGAAAGCCTGAGCACGTTGCCGAGATAATTGCTCTGGTTGCGCTCCAGTTCGATCCGCGCGCCCTCCTGCAAGGGGGCGTCGACGAACAGGCGAGGGGCGCGAAAATCGAGGTCAGGCATGGCGAGGTTTTCCGTTTCCGGGGCGCTTTTAGCCTAAAGCGCTAGAATCCGGAGGCTATTTTTGGCTTTCGGGGGGCCATGCGCCGCGCTGCTGCCCCAATCAACGGGTTGTTAAGCGTCGGCAGGAATCGTAAAAAGCCCGTCGCAGATCTGCGTCGTTCGGAAGACGTTGGGGCTGCCTGACCTTGCCGGAGAACAAACCCTTGATGATCCGCCGCCTGATTGTGCCGCTGACCGCTGTCGTCGTGACCGTTCACGCCGGGCAAGCGCTTGCGCAGAGCGCGTTCCCGGCGCCATTGCCCAACCAGAGCGCGGCACCTGCCGCGGCCTCTCCGTTTCCGCCGGTGAATGGCGCTGCGCCGTCGGCCTCGGTCGGCGCGCCGTCGCCGTTCCCGTCGCAAGGCGCCGCCCCGGTTTCCAGCGGATTCAGTGGGCCGCCGCCACAGGCCAGCGGTGGGGCAGACGCCTGCATGAAAGGGTTCGTTCCCCTGCGCGAGGAAGCCGAAAAGCGCGGCAAGCTGATCAAGGCCGCGAGCGACCGCAAGGCGCCGCCGGACGAGGCCTGCAAGCTGATCGGAAATTTCGGCCAGGCCGAATTGAAGATGATCAAATACGTCGAGACCAACTCGGCCAAATGCGGAATTCCGCCGCAGATCGCCGACCAGCTCAAGAACGGCCACAAGAACACCGAGAAGATGCAGAAGCAGGTCTGCGCCGTCGCGCAGCAGGCGCAGGCGCGGGGACCGGCCGGTCCGAGCCTGAGCGAAGTGCTTGGCTCTTCGGCGGCGCTGCCTGAGGCGCAAGCCGTGAAGAAGGGCGGCAGCACCTTCGATACGCTGAACGGCAACGTTCTCGCGCGATGATCCCGGCTCGATGAGCGACGCGACCACCCGCGTTGCCGATGCCACCGGCAACTGGGTCGATACGCGCGCGCCGTCCTGGTCGCGGCCCTATTTGCGGCTCTCCCGTTTCGACCGTCCGATCGGATCATGGCTGTTGCTGATGCCGTGCTGGTGGTCGGCGGCGCTGGCCGCCGGCATTGCCCGCGACGTCTCGCAATTGCCGCTCGTGATCGTGCTGTTCTTGATCGGCGCCTTTGTCATGCGCGGGGCGGGGTGCGCCTGGAACGACATCACCGACCGCGATCTCGACGCGCGCGTCGAGCGGACGCGGTCGCGGCCATTGCCCGCCGGGCAGATCAGCGTGGCGCAGGCATTTGCCTTCCTTGTCCTGCAGGCGCTGGTCGGACTTCTGGTACTGCTGCAGTTCAACTGGTTTGCGATCATGACCGGCATCGCCTCGCTCGTCATCGTCGCGATCTATCCCTTCATGAAGCGCATCACCTGGTGGCCGCAGGTCGTGCTCGGCCTGGCGTTCTCATGGGGCGCGCTGATGGGATTCGCCGTCACGCTCGGGCGGATCGATCTGACGGCGCTCGCGCTCTACGCCGGCTCAATCGCCTGGGTCATCGGCTACGACACGATCTACGCCCATCAGGACACCGAGGACGATGCGCTGATCGGCATCAAGTCAACGGCGCGCCTGTTCGGCGCGCGCACCCATCGCGCGCTGTCCGTGTTCTATTCGCTGGCAGTGGTCTTGATCGGCGTAGCCCTGGTGCTGGGCGGCGCGCGCTGGCCGGCGTGGATCGGCCTGCTCGCCTTCGCAGCCCATCTGGCCTGGCAGATCAAGCGGCTCAATATCGCCGATCCCGCACTGTGCCTGCGCATCTTCAAGTCCAACCGCGATGCAGGACTGTTGCTGTTCGCGGGGTTGCTCGCCGATGCAGTGATGCGGGCGGGTGTGTACGGGTTTCCGGCCTGACGAAGGCCCGGTCATAGCCAGTTGGGCAGTGGCCGTTCGGCAATAGTCGGACCGAGAATATCGATTGCGGCGGAAAGAAGTGCCTTTGACGATACCGAATCGCCAATCTTTTCGTAAGCTTGTGCAGCACCTAGTAGCGCATAGCCAACAACGGGAGTGCGATCGCCATTCTCGCGTTTGAATATGTCGAGGGCCTTCAAGAAGTAGTCGATGGCTTCCTTAGAGCGCCCCATCCTGAGATAGATGCTAGCCAGGTTAAATGAGTGAAGGCCGACGGCATGGCCGCGTAGGCTGCCGTACTTGGTGGCCACGGCGATAGCGCGGACAAAGCCTGTTTCAGCATTGCCGAAATTGCCCCGCCCGGCATCTATCAGGGCCCGCAGGTGCAGGATCTCCAAATATCCCGGTGTTTGCTCTGCCGGATTGTCCCCGATCAAGCTATTGATGCGCGCCAGGGTTTGTTCGGCCTCCGCATTTCGGCCAACGAATATGTAAAAGCGTCCGAGCTGTGCCAACGCAGCAGTGAGGGCGGGACTGTCAGGTCCGAACGTCTGTTCGAAAACGCCCAACACTCGTTCCCCGAATACAACCGCTTCTGCGGCAGAATCCTGATCGAGGGCGAGCAGAGCCAATTCTTGAAGGGAGGAATTTGCCGCGAGGAGGTGATCCTTTCTCTCCCACATATTTCGGGCGAGATTGATTTCGATTCGCGCATCCTCGAATTGCCCCACCCTGCGAAGAAGCGAGCCGAGAGCAAGATGATCTCGTGCTGCTTGGCCGCTCTCGGGGCCAAACGCTTGCTCATCAATTGTGAGCACGCGACGGACCAGCGAAATTGCTTCTCCTTGACGGCCCGAGCTGCCGAGGATGCCAGCAACGCGAAGCATCGCGACCCCGGTGCTTGCGTGGTTGGGGCCTCGCTTCAGTTCGGTGTTCGCAAGCTCGTCGCGTTGCAAGCGCTCTGCATCGGCGAATTTGCCTTGCGCCCAAAGTGCGCTGACCAGCCAATCAATAGCGTTTCGTCGAGCGGAGTGATCCGGCTCGAACAGCTTTTCGGAAAGATTGAAGGCTGCGCGAACAAATTGCTCGGTATCGGCGAGCTTGCCTCGTGCCCGGGCAACCTCCACTTTACCCTGAAGAACATCAATAGTTAAGGCGTGATCGGGAGGAAGCGTTGCTGCGATGATTTTGGCGGCACGCTCCATACTGGCTTCGGCGTCGTCGAGCTTGCCTTGAACAGCGTCCAACCGTCCCGTGAAGATCCAGTTTCTGGCTACCAAATGGTGTTCTGGCCCGGACGTGCGTTCTTGAATTTGGCGGGCGCGATCCGCCAACTGGCGCGCATCTTCGTATCTTCCAGCCTCGTAGGCCATCTCAGCCGAAGCCAGGATCGATCCCGCTGTCTCGGGACTGTTCGCGCCGGAAACGGCGATTGTGATGGCGAGCGCACGTTCGATATGGGCTTTTGCTGCGAGCCGCTTTCCCGAGCGCTTCAATAGCGGGACCAAATTCATCAGGTCAGCGGCCACGGCTGGACTTCGGGGGCCGATGGCCTGCTCATCGATGGTCAGCGCTTGCTGGTAATGATTGACGGCGTCACTGTCTTGTTCGCGCAGCGCCTCGATCGCAGCGAGTGTTTTGAGCGCACCCCCAAAAACTGGATGGGCGGTTCCCGGCCGGTGCCGATATAGATCGAGGCACCGCCGGATCAGGACGTCGGCTTCGTCGAGCTTGCCTTGCGAGACTAGATTTTGAGAGAGCAGGGCGGAATAAGGCGCAACCTTCAATGAACATGATTCGCCCGCAGGATCGACAATCTCTAAGGCGCGTCGAAGCTTGACCTCCGCGTCCGCGTATCGACCCTTTGAGCCATCGACCGTTGCGATGTTGCCAATGGTTTCGGCCAAAAGAGGACTGGTTGCTGATAGTGCTTTGGTTCGTATCGCAAGTGCCTCTTTCAGCACTACGTCAGCCTTCTCCAGTTGGCTGGTCGACGTGTAAACCACGCCAAGCAAATTCAGTGCAATCGCCCGGTCGAGTTCTGGCTGTTCCAGTGCAAGCGCTCGCAGAAGGGTGGTTTCTGCTTCGGCATGGCGGTTCTCCTTTCCAAAGATCGAGGCGAGTAGGGTCAATCGCTGTCCAACGAACTGCGTTCGTTCGTTGCCAGAAGCTTCTTCTAGCTCGACGGCTTCGCGCAACAATCGCTCCGCATCCGCATACCGTGCTTGTTCGCGGTGCACGATTCCCAGGTAAGCCAATAACGAGGATCGCCAGCCCGTGGCCGGTCTAGCCAATTTCGGTTCAATTTCGATCGCCGATCGGAATATCTGCTCGGCTTCCCGAAATCGTTCCTGCTCGAGCCACAGTGCTCCAATTTCCGTTCGAACACTTACGAGTTGCGGGTCGCTCTTAGCTAGAGCGCGATCGAGCAGGTCAAGCGCCCGCAAAAGGGCGATCTCGGCGTCCATCAAGCGGCCGAGTTGGCGCTGCGCGCGGCCGACGTGCACCAGGACATGACCGAGAGCCACCCCCTCCTGCTTGTTCTCGTCAAACCACGAAATGGCTCGACTGCCAAAAGCAATCGTTTCCGTCGGCTTTTGCAAATTTGCATAAAGCGCCGAAAGGTTGCCAAGTATAGTCGGAATCGCAGAGTCGGCTGGTTCGGCGAGTCTCGAATGATATTCAAGGGCGCGAAGCATAAACGGCTCCGCTTCCGCATAGCGGCCTTGTCGCTCATGGACGAGACCGAGCTGAGCCTGAAGCACACTAAATGCTTTCTCTCCGCCCGGCAGGGCCGGGTCGAATAGTCGGGTGGCTTCGGCGAGTATTGAGGCGGCTTCAGGATAACTGCCCTTGTCGATAAGGCTTTGCGCTTGCCGCGACAGGATGATGCCCAAGGTGAGCTTCGCATTAAGAACTGCCTGTTTATCAGTGTCGCTGACCGCTGGCAGGACGGCCAGTTCCCGACGCGCGACCGCAGCCGCCTTGTCGATGCGATTGGTGTTGAGATAGATATTTCGAAGGTGACCGAGGGATATGCTGAGTTCAGGCGTGACCGGCACCAACTTTTCAGGACCCGCCACCGCACGTTCAAAAAAGACCTCGGCCTCTGCTATCCGATTAAGGGCAAGGTATGCTGATCCTGCGCGCTGCAATGAGCGGTTGATCAGGGGGTGCCCGCTGGGCAACGCCGTTTCGCGCAGCCGCAGGGCTTGTTCCTGAAATGCGAGCGCCGAGTCGTATCGTTTCTGCGCATATGCAATGTCGGCCAGCACTTCATTGAAATGGCTTGCACAAAAGACCTTGACGTCGCCAGCATCGTCGCAGAGCAGAAGTGCTTTCTTCGCTACTATTTCCGCATCGCTCAGATTGGAAGCTCTGAAAAGGGAGAGAACCTGCTCGTTCAGTGCGCGCGTTTCATTTGCCGTATCGGCTGCCGATGCCGGAAAAATAAGGAAGTTGGCAAAAGGTATGACAACTGCTGTGACGAAGGAGGCTGAAAACTTTAATCGGCGGAAGCGCCGTCTGATCTGCACGGCAGTGCCTTCTATCCATGGATGTCCTGATGGTAAGTAACACGTTAGTATTGTTTCGGAAAGAAATACCAACAGCTCCAGCGCGGAGATGGGTCAAGTATCTGCCGAATACCTACCCTTTACCTGTGCAGGGCCTGAACGCTCAATCGGGCTATTCTGCAGTCAAGCCTGCATGCGCGGGTTCGGCAGCCCTTGCGCGGTGCGAACTCGCCTAAAGAAAAATCTAATCCCGTGCGATGATCTCGCGCTCGTCCCGATGAACGGTATCGGTGTTGAGCAGGTTGCCGCCCCGGCGGCGCACCAGAAATTTCGGGCGGCGGGCGCGGATCGCGTTGTGGCGGCGGCGGCGGGCGGCCGGTTCGCTGTTGTCATCTTCTTCCGCCAACAGCGGCAGCGCGAGGATGTCGCTCCACATTTGCCAGGCGGTGGCGATCTCGTCGTGGTCGGAGCTCACGCACAAGGGAATGTTCAGCGAGGGATCGCGATGCGCCAGCACGAGCATCTGCGCGTCGTCGAGACCACGCAGCGCGACGCCGAGAAAGTCGCTGACGCGGACGTTGATCGCCATCCGCATGCCCTTGACGGCACGGTGCAGCACGACACGCTCGCGATGAAGTTCTACCCTCCGCACGCCGCCGTCTGCGCGGGTATCGTGCGCATGGAAGCTAAGCGGCAGAGAAAGAGGGTCGAGCCGCATGACACGGCTCGACCCGGCGGGATTGATCCCGCTTATTGCTGTTTGACGCCTCACGGCTCTCATCTCCCCGCCGGGATTATGTTCCCGGTCGATACGCGAGACCTTAGCGGAAGCGTTTCCGTTTCGCCTTAAAAAGCCTGGTTAAGGAGACGTCACCCGCCCTGGATCTTCCCGCATGATTGACAAGACCTTGGCACGCATGATTGACGAGACCTTGCCCAAATGCCGAAATTGTTTGGCATTTGGCAGCGCAAAATGCTTGAAATCCCCGTGAATCAGGCACATCTGAGGGCCTTGTCGATTTGCGTTCCCGCCCTCTTCAATGTCAGGGATTTTGTTTGTGAACTCTTCACCATCCACCGCTTCGCCGCTTTCGAAGACTTCCGACATGACCTCCGGTCTGTTCGACCAATCGGCACTCTCGACGCTGGCGCAGCGGCTGGTCGAGGCCGCCAAGCGCGCGGGCGCGGACGCCGCGGATGCGGTTGCGGTCCGCGGCGTCTCGCAGGGTGTCGAAGTGCGTGAGGGCCGGGTCGAGGAATCCGAGCGCTCCGAAGGCGACGATGTCGGATTGCGCGTATTGGTCGGGCAACGCCAGGCCGTGGTCTCCACCAACGATATTTCCGGCGATGGCGTCGCAAAACTCGCCGAGCGGGCGGTCGCGATGGCCCGCGTTGCGCCTGACGACAAATATGTCGGTCTCGCCGATCCGTCGCTGCTGGCGCGCGAGTTCGCCGATCTCGATCTGCTCGACCGCGAGGTTCCCTCGACGTCCGAACTGGAACGCCGCGCCTGCGAGGCCGAAGCCGCAGGCATGGCGGTCAAGGGCGTTACCAAATCAGGCGGCGCGTCCGCCTCGAGCGGCATCGGCGGCATGGTGCTGGTGACCTCGACCGGCTTCCACGGCTCCTATTTGCGTTCCAGCCACGGCATCTCGATGACTGCGATATCGGGCGAAGGCACCGGCATGGAGCGCGATTACGATTTCACCTCGGCACCCCATGCGTCCGACCTCGCTTCGCCCGAAAGCGTCGGCCGCAGCGCGGGAGAGCGCACCGTGGCGCGGGCCAATCCGCGCAAGGTCGAAACCTGCAAGGTGCCGGTGGTGTACGATCCCCGGGTGTCGGGATCGCTGGTCGGCCATCTCGTCGGCGCCATCAACGGCGCCTCGATCGCGCGCAAGACCAGCTTTCTGAAAGACCGGATGGGCGAGCAGCTGTTCGCGAAGAACATCCGCATCATCGACGATCCCTTGCGGGTGCGCGGCCTGCGGTCGCAGACCTTCGATGCCGAGGGCGTAAGGGTGAAGAAGATCGCGCTCATCGACGAGGGGGTGCTGACCACGTGGCTGCTCGATTGCGCGACCGCGCGCGAACTCGGGCTGGTCACCACGGGGCATGCCCATCGCGGCGTCTCGTCGTCGCCGTCGCCGGGATCGTATAATCTGCACCTCGAGCCCGGCGAGATGACGCCGAAGCAACTGATCTCTGACATCAAGCAGGGCTTTTACGTCACCGACCTGATCGGCTCCGGCGTCAACGGTGTGACCGGCGATTACAGCCGCGGCGCTTCCGGCTTCTGGATCGAGAACGGCGAGATCACTTACCCCGTTAGCGAGGTGACGATCGCGGGCCATCTGCTGCCGATGTTCAAATCGCTGGTCGCGGCCAACGACCTGGAATTCCGCTACGGCGTCAACGCGCCGACGCTGCGTATCGAGGGCCTGACGCTTGGCGGACGCTGATATCGCCGACGCGATCTGGGCGCGCGATGCCGCGCTGCTGAGGGATACCGTGCGCGAGGCCGGCGCGCTGGCCTTGTCGCTGTTTCGCACCGAACTGAAGAACTGGATCAAGGGCGCCTCATCGCCGGTCTCCGAGGCCGACATCGCCGTCAACGACCTCGTCGAGCGGCGGCTGCGCGCGGCGACGCCGGATTATGGCTGGCTGTCGGAAGAAAGCGTCGATGATGACAGCCGTCTCGGCAAGGAACTGGTCTGGATCGTCGACCCGATCGACGGCACCCGCGCCTATCTTGCCGGCCGCGAGGACTGGTGCGTGAGCGTGGCGCTGGTTGGGGGGTCGGCACCGGTGCTGGGGGCGGTGTTCGCTCCCGCCAGCGACGAATTCTTCTTCGCAGTTCGCGGGCAGGGCACCACGCGCAACGAAAGGCCTGTGCGTGCCGCCGCGGGCCACGAGCTCGATTTTTCCCGCATGGCCGGCCCGAAGCCGCTGGTGCAGCGGCTGAGTTCGTCACCGGATGAGATTACGCTGCATCCGCGGATCGGATCGCTGGCGCTTCGGCTGTGCCGGGTCGCCGACGGCAGCCTCGATGCCGCTTTTGCAGGCGGTCAGAGCCGCGACTGGGATCTTGCCGCGGCGAATTTGATCGTGCAGGAAGCGAATGGTAGAATGACCGCGCTCTCGGGGGATGCGATTGAGTATAATCGCCGGGAAGTGGTGCACGGGGTGCTGGTGGCGGCGGGATACGATCGGCATGCGCGCATTGTCGAGCATTTCCGAAATCGTCCGCTGCCCTGAATCGGTCGAAATCCGTGCCACAGATCATCCCGTCCACGCCGCGATATACGTTGCCGCTCTCGCCTGCCGGGCACCTCGTTAGGAAAGACCATCATGCCAGATAGTGCCCCGCAGCAATTGCTTCATCTCGTCATCGGCGGCGAGTTGACCGATCTCGAACACGTCACGTTCAAGGATCTCGACCAGGTCGATATCGTCGGCGTGTATCCCAACTACGCATCCGCGCTCGCGGCCTGGAAGGCGAAGGCGCAGCAAACCGTGGACAACGCCCACATGCGCTACTTCGTGGTTCACCTCCACCGGCTGCTCGATCCAGGTCAAGACACGAAGTCCTCCAGTTAAGAAGTCCTGCAGTTGAAACGATTCCTTCGCGATTTGCTGCGCAGCAGCTGGGTTCAGCGCGCGCTGGGTGTGCTCGCGGCCGAATATCTGCGGCTGGTCTGGCTGACCAACCGCTTCACCTATGAGCCTGCCGACGTCTATGACATCGTCGAGCCGGAGATGCCGGCCATCTTCGCGTTCTGGCACGGCCAGCATTTGATGACGCCGTTCATCAAGACCAAGGAGAGCTACCGCGCCAAGGTCCTGATTTCGCGGCATCGCGACGGCGAGTTCAACGCCATTGCTGCCGAGCGGCTCGGCATCGGAACCATCCGAGGCTCCGGCGATCATGGCGGCGCCTTTCACCGCAAGGGCGGCGTCGGCGCCTTCAGGGAAATGCTGCAGGCTCTGGAGGACAAGTGGAACGTCGCAACCACCGCCGACGTGCCAAAACGGGCGCGGGTCGTGGGGCTGGGCATCATCATGCTGGCGCGGGAGTCCGGCCGGCCGATCATGCCGTTTGCAATGGTGACCTCCAGGTTCATCCGGTTGAAGAACTGGGACTCTACCACCATCAATTTGCCCTTCGGGCGCGGTGCGGTGGTAGGCATTGAACATGTATACGTGCCGCCGGATGCCGATGCCGAGACTATGGAAAAGCTGCGTCTTCAGGTAGAATCTTATCTGAACGAAGCGACTCGTCGTGCCTATAAGGCCGTCGGGCGTCCGGAGGCCGCTCTTGGCTAATTCGCTGCCGATGACGTTGCGCGTCTACCGGAAACTGTCGTCCGCGATGGTACCGCTGTCACCAGCGTTGATCAGCCGGCGGTTGAAGCTCGGCAAGGAAGATCCGGCGCGGGTCGGCGAGCGCCGCGGTCTGAGCGCCGATATCCGGCCCACCGGGCCGCTGGTGTGGATTCATGGCGCCAGCGTCGGTGAGGTGCTGGCGGCGGCGGCGTTGATCGAGCGGCTGCGGGCCTTGAACCTGCGCATTCTCGTGACGTCTGGCACGGTGACCTCGGCTGCGATCGTCGCCAAGCGGTTCCCCACTGACGTCATCCATCAATATGTGCCCTATGATTCGCCGCGTTACGTCGCGCGTTTTCTCGATCACTGGCGGCCTTCGCTGGCGCTGTTCATCGAATCGGACCTGTGGCCGAACCTGATCCTGTCGAGCGCCGCGCGGCGGCTGCCGATGGTGCTGATCAACGGACGGATGTCTCAGCGCTCGTTTCCGCGCTGGCGCCGGGTCGCGGGGACCATCTCGGCACTGCTTGGCAAGTTCGAAGTCTGCCTGGCGCAATCGCAGACCGATGCGGATCGCTTTGCGACGCTGGGCAGCCGCAATGTCATCGTCACGGGAAATCTCAAGCTCGACGTTCCTGCGCCGCCGGCCGACGGTAACAAACTGGATATGTTGATGTCGATGACGCGCGGCCGCCCGGTGGTGGTCGCGGCCTCCACGCATCCAGGCGAAGAGGAAATCCTGACGGAAACCCATCGCACGCTCGCCGGCTATTTTCCAAAGCTGCTGACCGTGATCGTGCCGCGGCATCCCGATCGCGGCGAGGCCATCGCGCGCATGATCTCAGCTTCCGGCCTCAATCCGACCTTGCGCTCGCACGAGGATTTGCCTACCGCCACGACCGACATCTATGTCGCCGACACCATGGGCGAACTGGGCTTGTTCTACCGGCTGGCGCCGATCGTGTTCATGGGCGGATCGCTGGTCGAGCATGGCGGGCAGAATCCGATCGAGGCGATCAAGCTCGGTGCGTCGGTTATCCACGGCCCCCACGTCTTCAATTTCACCGACGTCTATGAAGCCCTCGATGCCGCCGGCGGTGCGCGGCTGGCCGATACGCAGGAAATGCTGGTCAAGCAGTTCGGGCAGATGCTCGCCGATCCCAAGGCGCGCGAAGCCGTGCTGACTGCGTCCGAGCGCGTGGTCGGGCAGCTCGGCGGCGCGCTGGAGCGGACGCTCTCCGCGCTCGAGCCGTATCTGTTGCAGTTGCGGATCGAGATGGGAGCCGCCAATGCGTGAGCCTGGCTTCTGGCACGGCCCGGCCTCGCTCAATTCGCATCTCCTGAAACCGCTCGCCGCACTCTACGGCGCCATCGCCGCACAGCGCCTGCGGCGCAAGGGATTGAATGCAGGCATTCCGGTGCTCTGTGTCGGCAATTATCACGTCGGCGGCGCCGGCAAGACGCCGACCGTGCTGGCGCTTTCGAAACTGCTGCGCGACCTCGGCGAGACGCCGGTCGTGCTCAGCCGTGGCTATGGCGGGAGGCTGGCTGGGCCGGTCAGGGTCGACCCTGTCAGGCACGCGGCTTCCGATGTCGGCGACGAGCCGCTGATGCTGGCGGGCCATTTGCCGGTCGTGGTGTCGCGCAAGCGCGCGGACGGCGTGCCGCTGGCGCGGTCGCGAGGCGCCACCGTGATCCTGATGGACGACGGCTTTCAGAGCCCCGCGATCGTCAAGGACGCGTCCCTGATCGTGATCGACAGCGAGCGCGGAATAGGCAACAGGCAGGTATTTCCCGCGGGCCCCCTGCGTGCGCCGTTGCAGCCGCAACTGGCGCGCACCGACGCGCTCATCATCGTCGGCAACGGCAGTGCTGCAGAGCAGGTTGCGGCCGAGATCGCGGCGCAAGGCAAGCCGGTGTTATCAGCGCATCTGAAGCCGGATGAGGCGCAGGTCGCGCGGCTTCGGGGGAAGCGCGCGCTGGCGTTTGCCGGCATCGGCGATCCCACCCGATTCTTCAACACGCTGCGAGCCAGCGGCATCGAAGTGGTCGGGCAGCGCGCCTTCGCCGATCATCACCCGTATTCGCAAGCTGAGATCGAAAGCCTGATCGCCGAGGCGAGAGGCGAGGCGCTGACGCTGGTGACGACGGAAAAGGATCTGGCGCGGCTGCGGCACGGCGGCAGCCTGCCGGATTGGGCAAAGCAGATCGTGCCGTTCGGCGTAACGCTCGAATTCGACGACGCGGCGCTGCTGCGGAAGTTCGTCGCTGACCGGCTGTTCAAGGCGCGGGAGAAACCGTAGGGGTGGGCAAGGCGAAGCGTGCCCACCCTTCAAGACAATGCTCGACGATAGATGGTTGGCACGGCGCGATGCGCCTTTGCCCACCCTACGGCTCAGCCCTGAGCCTTCAGCGCGCCGGGAAAATGTCGCTGCAGCACGGCGGTCGGGACCGAATAGGCCTCCTGCAGGTCGACGCTCCAGTACTTCAATTCGTCGAGCGGGATCCGCACGTCGGTGATGGCGCAGCGCACATAGGTTCCTGGCGAGATCACGCGGAAATCGCCGTCCAGATATTGCACCTGCGCTTCGCCATGGCCCGAGGGACCGAATTTATTGAGCACCGTCAAACTCTCCGATTGGCCGCGCACGGGCTGGCCTTAAGTATATTTTCCAAAATTCGATCTATCATAAATAGGTCGTACTGTCCGCCCCGGAAACTGACCTACTTGTGATGATTTTGTGCCGAGGTGCATGATAGCGTGAATTTTAACGTGCCCGCAGCGTCATACCGATCCGACAGAGACCGATGCGCCTGTTGTCCGCAACGCTATTCCTGACGCTCCTTGCGCCGACCTGCACGGCCGGTGCCGCGCAATTGCCGGCCCCGCGCCAGGTCGATATCCCGGCGACCGGTCTGACCCTGCATGCCCAGCTCTACAAGCCTGATGGTGACGGCCCGTTTCCCACCGTGATCGCGCTGCATGGCTGCGGCGGATTGGGCGGGCAGTCCGAGCCGGTGCAGCCGCGCTACCGCGACTGGGCGGAACAGCTGTTGAAGAACGGTCATGCGGTGCTGTTGCCGGACAGTTATGGCTCGCGTGAGCTCGGCCCGCAATGCCGCGACAAGGAGCGCCGCGTGCTCGCCCGCCGCGAGCGGGTGGCTGACGTCAACGCGTCGCGGCAATGGCTGTCGCAGCAACCCTGGGCCGCGCGTGACCGGATCAGCCTGATGGGATGGGCGAACGGCGCCAGCGCGGTTCTATGGACGGTGCGTCCGCAATCGTCGGCGCGCGGTATCGAACCGGACTTCCGCTCGGCCATCGCATTCTATCCGGACTGCCGCATCTCCTCCGGCCTCGGCTGGAGCACGCGGGTGCCGACGCTGCTGCTGATCGGCGCGCAAGACGACGTCAGTTCGCCACAGGCCTGCCGCCAGGTGGTGGAGGAGGCCCGTGGCCGCAGCGCGCTGGCGCAGATCGTGGTCTATCCCGACGCATCCCACGATTTTGACCGCGCCAACCTTCCGCTACGTGCGATCGCAGGCTCCGACGCCGCGTTGCCCGAACGCGGTCATATCGGCACGGATGCGGACGCGCGCAAGGACGCGCAGCGACGCGTCACTGAGTGGCTGGCGCGTTAGAACAGGCTGCCCTGATCAACAGGCTTGATGACGCGCTTCGGCGCCGCCGGCTTCGCCTCATGCGGTGCCGCTTTCGGAGTACCCACGGCGGGCGCCGTGGCCTGCGGCCGATCGGCATCCGCGGTGGCGCCGACGCGGCCGTCGGCGAATTCGATCGACAGATGCGCGCTCGGTCCGATCGCGGCGGCGGCATGCACGGCGTGGCCATGTTCGTCGCGCACCAGGGCAAAGCCGCGCGCGAGCACGCCGCGGTAGGACAGCGCCGCCAACAATTGGCCGCTATGGGCGACCCGCGCGTCGAGGCGCTGCAGAGCGGTCAGAAGCGCGCGGCGGGCGCGCTCGGCCAGCCGTTGCGCACGTTCGCGGTCGCGCGCGATCGCATTGCGTTGCGCCTGGGCGTTGGAGAGTTTTGAGGCCTTCAGCCTAATCTCGAGCCCGGCAAAGCGTTCGCGCCGGTTGCGCAGTAGCGCGCGGGCGGACAGCCGGATGCGTTCGCCCGACACCGTGAGGCGATGATCGGCCTGGGCAACCTGCCCGCGCAAAACCTTCAGCGTCAGGCCGGCGCTCAGATGCGAAAAGCGGCGGTGATGGGCATGCGTATTGGCCTTCAAGCCGCGGGGCAGGGCGGCGCCGAGATGATCCAGCCGCTGCCTGGGGATTGCGAGCAGTTCGCTTAAACTTGGCAGCGCGCGGGCCGCTGCGCGCAATTCGTTGCGGCGGCTCTCCTGCCCGCGCTGCCAGCACACCATCGTGCGCCGCGCCAGACTCTCAACCTCGACGAACAATTCGCTGCGCACCGGAACCGCCATTTCAGCGGCGGCCGTCGGCGTCGGCGCGCGCTTGTCGGCGGCGAAATCGATCAGCGTGATATCGGTTTCGTGGCCGACGGCCGAGATCAGCGGGATCATGCTGTCGGCGGCGGCGCGAACCACAATCTCCTCGTTGAACGACCACAGATCCTCCAGCGAGCCGCCGCCGCGCGCGACGATCAACAGATCCGGCCGCGGAATCTTTCCGGCCTCGGGCAGCGCATTGAAGCCGCGGATGGCGGCGGCCACCTGCTCGGCCGAGCCTTCGCCCTGCACCTTGACCGGCCACACCAGCACGCGGCGGGGAAAGCGGTCCTGCAGCCGGTGCAGGATGTCTCTGATGACCGCACCCGTCGGCGAGGTGACAACGCCGATCACCTCCGGCAGCCACGGCAGCAATTGCTTTCGCGACTCGTCGAACAGGCCCTCGGCGCCGAGTTTCCGCTTGCGCTCCTCCATCAGCGCCATCAGTGCGCCGATGCCGGCGGGCTCGAGCGCCTCGATGACGATCTGGTATTTCGACGAGCCCGGATAGGTCGTGAGCTTGCCGGTCGCGATGACCTCGAGCCCCTCCTGCGGCTTGAACCGCATCCGGGCGTGGGCGAACTTCCAGATCACCGCCTCGATCTTGGCCTTCTCGTCCTTCAGCGCGAAATAGCAGTGGCCCGAGGGTTGCGGCCCGCGGAAGCCGGAGATTTCGCCACGGACGCGGACATGCCCGTAGGCGTCCTCCACCGTCCGTTTCAGGGCGGAGGACAGCTCGGAGACGGTAAATTCGGGCGCGTTGATCAGGTTTTCGGCAGCAGGCATCGGCAACTGATTCGGGCGTTGGAGGTGTTGCCGCAACGTAGGGATTTTTGACCATCCCCGCCAATCCGGCTCTTGTGGAACTCACATACTCTGTGATACAGAGTTCTCTGTATTCCATTCTGGAGAGGCGAGACGATGTTCAAATTCCTGACCCGCGGGTCCGTCAGCCTCCTGAAATGGGTCCTGTGCGGCGTCGGCGTGCTGGCGCTGGTGGTGTTGGCCCTGCTGGCAACCCCGCTGCAGCCGCTGCCGGAGCTGCAAGCGATCTCGCGGGCGCGAGCCAGCGTCGATCTTTCCAGCCTGCCTGCGATTGAGCGGTTCCAGGCCCGCGACGGCACATGGCTCGGCTTCCGCCATTATGGCGCGGGCGCCGCGGCGACGGGGCGCGTGGCGATCGTGATCCACGGATCCTCCGGCTCCAGCGGCAGCACCATCCACGCGCTGTCGCAGGCGCTGGCTGCGCACGGCGTGGAAGCCTTTGCGGTCGATATCCGCGGCCACGGCACGTCAGGCACACGCGGCGATATCGGCTATGTCGGCCAGCTTGAGGACGATCTCGCCGATTTCGTCGCGGTGTTGCGCAACACCGTGCCGTCAGCGCCGCTGACCCTGGTCGGTCATTCGTCCGGCGGCGGCTTTGCGCTGCGCGTGGCCGGCTCGCCGATCCAGAACCTGTTCGAGCGCTTCGTGCTGCTCGCGCCCTATCTCGGCTACGATGCTCCCTCCACCCGGCCGAGTTCCGGCGGCTGGGCTCGCGCCGATATCCCGCGCATCCTCGGGCTGACGGCGCTGCGCGCCATCGGCGTCAACTGCTGTGAGGCGCTGCCGGTGCTGGCGCTCGCGGTGCCGCCGAACTCCGAAAAGACGCTGGTGTCGACCTATACCGACCGGTTGATGCGCAACTTTGCGGTGCGGGGCGATTTCCGCCGCGATCTCGCCGCCGCGACAAAACCGCTCACGATCATCTCCGGCGCCGACGACGAATTGATGTTTTCGGAAAATTATACTGAGGCCGTGCGTGGCGCGAAGGTCGCGGTCGACGTCAGGGTGCTCGACGGCATCAACCACATGGGTATCGTCGCCGCGCCGAAGGCGGTATCCATCGTCGCCGAAGATGTTGCCACGCGCGCCATGGCAGGGTCATAGCGCGGATGGGCAACATGATCGACAGCCAGCAAGCCTCCGAGGCGCTCGACGATATCAATGAGATCGCGCGCCGTGTCCGCCAATCGACGATCTACAGCCTCAGCAGTCAGATGCTGGTTATGTGGGGCGCGCTCGTGTTCGCCGGCAATATCGCATCGTTCCTGTGGCCGCGCACGGGCGGCTATATCTGGCTCGCCGTTGAGGCGGTAGGCATCGTCGGTTCGTTCGCACTCAGCGCCTATAGCTACCCGAATACGCGAATCCGCGCCTTCGATATGCGGATGTTCGCTGCCTATCTGCTGGTCCTCGCCTTCGGCATATTCTGCTGCTGGTTCGGCCGTTTCACCCCGCGCCAGATCGGGACGTTCTGGCCGATCTATTTCATGCTGTTCTACACCATGGTCGGACTGTGGTTTGGCCGTGCCTATGTCGTTGTCGGCGTCGCTATCACCGCACTCACCCTGATCGGTTACTTCTTCATCGGCGACTGGTTCAAGCCGTGGATGGCGGTCGTCAACGGCGGCGGGCTGATGCTTGGCGGCCTGTGGATGCGCCGGAGCTGACATGGCCGGGCTCGACGACATCATTCATCAACCGCTGCGGTTGCGAATCATGGCGGCGCTGAATGCGTTGCCATCCGGCGTGGGGCTTGAATTCGCCAGGCTGAAAAAGCTGACGGGTGCGACCGACGGCAATCTCGGCGCCCATATCGACACGCTGTCGAAGGCGGGCTATGTCGCGGTCGAAAAGGCCTTTGTCGGCAAGAAGCCGCAGACCACGGTGACCGCGACCGCCGTCGGCCGCGCCGCCTTCGCCCGCCATGTCGCGACGCTGCAGGAGATCATCGCCGCCGCGGGAGGCAAATAGCGCCGAAACACCTCTGCACAACGGCTATTCTGCCGTCCGGTCCCCTTGCGGCGAGGGGGCGTTTTGTGCGACCGAAGCCGCATCTCATCCCCGCATCTGGCTCTTGTCATGAACATCCTTCTGCTCGGTTCCGGCGGCCGCGAACACGCTCTCGCATGGAAGATCGCCGCTTCCCCGCTGCTGACCAAGCTGTGGTGCGCGCCGGGCAATGCCGGGATCGCGCGGGAAGCCGAGTGCGTGGCGCTGGATATCGCGGACCATCCGGCGGTGATCGATTTCTGCAAGCGAAACGCGGTCGATCTGGTCGTGGTCGGCCCGGAGACGCCACTGGCGGCCGGCATCGTCGACGATCTCGGGCAAGCCGGTATCAAGGCGTTCGGACCGGGCAAGCACGCGGCGCAGCTCGAAGGATCCAAGGGCTTCACCAAGGCGCTCTGCACCGAATTCAACATTCCGACCGGCGCTTACGGCCGCTTCACAACGGCTGGCGATGCGCTGGCTTACGTGCGCGTGCAGGGCGCGCCGATCGTGGTCAAGGCGGATGGCCTGGCCGCCGGCAAGGGCGTTGTCGTCGCCAAAACGCTTGATGAAGCCGAGGCGGCCATCGCCATGATGTTCGACGGCGTGTTCGGCGCGGCCGGCACCGAAGTCGTGATCGAGGAATTTCTCGCGGGCCGCGAGATCAGCTTCTTCGCGCTGTGCGACGGCGAGACCGCGATTGCGCTGGCATCCGCCCAGGACCACAAGCGCGTGTTCGATCACGACGAGGGACCGAACACCGGCGGCATGGGCGCCTATTCGCCGACACCGTTCGTGACGCCGGAAATTCACGACCAGATCATGGCGCGGATCATCCTGCCGACCGTGGCCGGCATGAAGCAGCGCGGCACGCCGTTTCGCGGCGTGCTTTATGCGGGCGTAATGCTGACGGATCAGGGGCCAAAACTGTTCGAATACAACGTCCGCTTCGGCGATCCCGAATGCCAGGTGCTGATGCTGCGGATGATGTCCGACATCGTGCCGGCGTTTCTCGCCTCCTGCGACGGAGAACTGAAGCATTTCGACCTGCGCTGGTATCCGGAGCCTGCGCTGACGGTGGTCATGGCGGCGAACGGCTATCCCGGCGACTACAGGAAGGGCACGCGCATCGAGGGCCTCGATGACGCCGCCGAAATCGAGGGCGTCGAAATCTTCCATGCCGGCACGGTGGTGAAGGATGGCGCCATTCTCGCCAATGGCGGGCGCGTGCTGAACGTGTGTGCGATGGGAAAGACGGTGCTGGAGGCACAACAGCGTGCCTATCAGGCGGTCGACCGCATCAAATGGCCCGACGGCTTCTGCCGCCGCGATATCGCCTGGCAGGCTGTAGAGCAGGAGAGGGCGAAGGGCTAGATCGGTCGCGTAGGGTGGGCAAAGCGAAGCGTGCCCACCATAGCGATCTCAGTCCGCAATGGTGGGCACGGCGCTTCGCGCCTTTGCCTACCCTACGCCGTCGTCAGAGCAAATCCCCGCCCACGGCGCTCGCCGTCGTGCCGTGCTCGCGGAACGCCTTGATGACGTTCTTGCCGATCTTCCACTTGTGCACTTCGTCCGGACCGTCGACCAGCCGCTGCGCGCGCACCTGCGTGTACCATTTGGCGAGCGGTGTATCCTGGCTGAAGCCGAGCGCGCCGTGGAGCTGGATCGCGGTGTCGATCACCTTGTGCACCATGTGCGCATGGAAGATTTTTGCGATCGAGTTTTCCTGCCTGATATCGAGGCCCTTTTCCGCCTTGTAGGCGATGTGCAGCAGCATCAGGCGGCCGATGTAGAGTTGCTCGGCGCAGTCCGCGAGCATGAACTGGACGGCTTGCCGGTCGGCAAGCAACTGGCCGAAGGTCGAGCGCTTGGTGATGTGGGCAACCGCCATATCGAGCGCGCGCTGCGCCTTGGCGACGTTGTGCATGCCATGCCGCAGGCGGCCATAGGCGAGGCGGTGCTGGCCCATGGCAAAACCGTTGCCCTCGCCGCCAACCAGATTGTCGGCCGGCACTTTCAGGTCCCTGATCTCGATTTCGGAGTGGCCGCCGTGAATCACATCGTCATGCGGTCCCTCGATCGCCATGTTGGCGACGTTGCGCTTGATCTTGTAGCCGGGGTTCGGCAGTTCGACGAGGAACGTCGAATACTGCTTGTGCCGTGGCGCGTTCGGATCGGTCATGGCCATGACAAGCGCCATGTCGGCGACGCTGGCCGAGGACGAAAACCACTTCTCGCCGTTGAGGACGTAATTCTCGTTGCCGTCCTTCACCGCGGTGGTCTGCATGCCAGTGGCGTCGGCGCCGGCGGCCTTTTCGGTCATTGAGAAACAGATGCGCTTGTCGCCGTTGAGCAGGGGTTTGAGGAACTTCTCCTTCTGATATTCCGTGCCGTGGGCAAGGATCGTCATCATCGAGGCGTCGTCGGGCCCCTGCGTGTTCATCGACAGCGCGCCGAGCATGCTCTCGCCGAGCTCCATCTGCACCAGCGCATTCGCCAGCGGACCGAGGCCCATGCCGCCATATTCCTTCGGCACCCACGGGCACCACAGGCCGCGCGCGCGAGCCTTGGCCCGGAGCGGGCCGAGCACTTCGGCGAGCGGCTTGGTGTCGAGTTCCTTCTCCGCGGGGATGCACTCGTCATGTACCCATTGGCGGACTTTTTCGCGGATCGCCTTGGCTTCGGCCGGGATTTCGAAATCGATCGACATCTAACGGTTTCCTCGCGTCTTGTTGCTCTTGGTCGGACTTGAAGGATGGCATAAACCTGCGGTCTGCCAGCGGCAACGGCAAACAAAGTTTGAAGCAATAGAAGCAGCCCACGAGGGAGCGCACCCATGCCCGATCTTGCTGATCTGTTTCCCGGATACGCCTCCGAATGGATCAATACCTCGTCGGGCCGCATCTTTGCCCGCGTCGGCGGCAAGGGTCCGCCGCTGTTGCTGCTGCACGGGTTTTCGTCGACGCATGTGATGTGGCATCCGGTGGCGCCGCAGCTTGCAGACCGGTTCACGCTGATCATCGCCGACCTGCCGGGCTATGGCTGGTCGGATATGCCGCGCAGCGACGAGTACCACACGCCCTACACCAAGCGCGCGATGGCGAAAGCGATGGTGGAGGCGATGGAGCAACTCGGCCATGTGCATTTCGCGCTTGCCGGTCACGACCGCGGCGGGCGCGTGTCGTACCGGTTGGCGCTCGATCATCCCGGCCGGTTGTCGAAGCTCGCCGTGCTCGATATCGCGCCGACCTATGATTACTGGGAGAAATTGAACCGGCTCTCCGCGCTGAAGATCTACCACTGGGCGTTCCTGGCGCAGCCTTATCCGCTGCCGGAGACGCTGATCTCGGGTCATGGAGAGTTTTTCCTCAAGGAGAAGATGGCGAGCCAGACAAAATCGAAGACGCTCGACGCCATCGATCCGCGCGCGCTGGAGCATTACCTCGCGCCGTTCCGCGATCCCTCTCGTATTCACGCGATGTGCGAAGACTACCGCGCGGGCGCCTATGCGGATTACGAGATCGACAAGGCCGATTTCGATGCCGGCAAGAAGATCATGGTTCCGATGCTGGCGCTGTGGGGCGATGCCGGGGTTGCGAGTGCCGCAACGACGCCGCTCGATACGTGGAAGAAATGGGCGACCAATGTGAGCGGCGCGCCAGTGGACTCCGGGCACTTCCTGACGGAGGAGAATCCGGACGTGACGGCGAAGTTGTTGCGGGAGTTCTTTCTGGCGGCGTGAGTTGACACGGACCTCTCCACGTCATTGCCTGCGACAAACGCGAAGCGTTTGCGCAAGGGAGCGGAGCGACGAAGCAATCCATCTATTCCCCGTGTCGAGGCATGGATTGCTTCGCTGCGCTCGCAATGACGGAGTGGCCTACCGCCTCACCTTGAAGAACTCCTTGAGCAGCGTCGCCGCTTCGGTCTCGCCTACCGCCGAATAAACCTCCGGCACGTGGTGGCAAGTCGGTTGCGCAAAGAACCGCACCCCGGAATCCACCGCGCCGCCCTTGGGGTCGGCGGCGCCGTAATAGAGCCGGCGGATCCGGGCAAACGAGATCGCGCCCGCGCACATGGTGCAGGGCTCCAGGGTAACGTAGAGGTCGCAATCGACCAGCCGCTCGGTGCCGATGGCCTCGGCGGCCTGCCGGATCGCCAGAATTTCGGCATGCGCGGTCGGGTCGCGGTCGGTCAGCGTCCGGTTGCCGGCGGTGGCGATGACCTCGTAACCCCTGACAATCACGCATCCGATCGGAACTTCGCCGGCTTTTCCGGCGTTTTCAGCCGTTTTCAGCGCCAAATCCATGAAAGAAGGGGCAGTCATGCCTCGTATCATCGGAAGAAACCTGCTACTAGCTGCGCCTTCAGCAAACGTGGATGCCGGTTTTGCGTGAGAATGCGCCTTGAGCGAAGCGCGCGCGCGTTTCCGCTTTGACAGCCCATCCGCATCCGCCTGATAGCCATTTTACCTGTACCGAGAGACCATTCATGCCCCGCGATAGCGACAAAAACAACGATTCCCGCGGCCGGCGTGACCGGCCGTCCGGCGGCAAAGGCCGCTCCGGGGCGGCGAGGGGGCCTGAAAAGAAGTTCGCCAAGCGCGGGTTTGCTGGGAAGGACGACGGCGAGCGGCGTCCCTACGCCGGAAAGTCCGACGGTGCGAGGTCGTTTGGCAAGAAGCCTTATGCCGGCGGCGGAAAACCTTACGCCGGCAAGCGGGACGGCGATGATCGTCCGCCGCGCCGGGATTTTGGCGACGCGCCGCGTCCGCGCGGCGACAGGCCATTTGCTGGCCGTCCGTCACGCAGTGACGATGGTGAAAAGCGCTCGTTCAAGCCGCGTGAAGATCGTGGCGGTGGCGAGAAGCGTTCGTTCAAGCCGCGCGGCGACCGGCCGAACTTTAATCGGGACGACCGCCCCCCGCGCTGGGATCGCAAGAGCGACCCTAGGGATCGCGATGATGCGCGTCCGGCTGGACGTTTCTCCGATCGGAAATTTGGCGACAAGAAGCCCTATACCCCGCGAGAAGGCGGCGGCGAGAAGCGGCCCTATACGCCGCGTGGCGAGGGTTTTCGTAAAGACAGCGACCGTCCGCGTGGCGATCGGCCCTTCAGTGCCCGGCCGTCGCGCGATGGCGATCGCCCCCGTGGCGATCGGCCTGAGAGAAAATTTGGCGGCGACAAGAAGTTTTCGCGCGGTGCGCCCGATCGCGGCCCGCGCAAGAATTTCGGCGCCGACCGCGGCGACGCAAAACCGTGGCAGAAGCGTGAGGATCGCGGCGATCGTGACTCCCGTCCGTCGCGCGAAGGAGCGCGGAGTTTTGACAAGCCGCGCTTCGACCGGTCCCGCGACGACCGCGGCGGCGATGAGCGTCCGCGGTTTTCGCGTGCGCGCGAGGATCGCCCGAAATTCGACCGTCCCCGCCGGGATCGCGAGGGCGACCCTGGGAGGCCGGCCGGCCGCACCGACTGGCAGGAGCATCCGCGCAGTGAAGCGGGTGACGATCGGCCGCGTCGCGAGAACGAGGACGACAGCAAGATTTTTGCAAAGCGTCCGGCGTTCGGCGGCCGCGGTGCTTATCGCGAGCGCCAACCTGAATTCGACAAGCGCGCGCCGCAGCCGCCGCGCGTCAAGAAATCCGGCGAACGCATCGCCAAGGTGGTTTCCCGCGCTGGCCTCGCCTCGCGCCGCGACGCCGAGGAATGGATCACGCAGGGCCGCGTCACCGTCAACGGCCGCGTCATCAATTCGCCGGCGCTCGACGTCACCGCCAACGACACCATCGCGGTCGACGGCAAGGTGCTGCCGCCGCGCGAGCGCACGCGGCTGTTCATGTATCACAAGCCGCGCGGTCTGATGACCACGCATGCCGACCCCGAGGGACGGCCGACGGTGTTCGACAATCTGCCGGAAGGATTGCCGCGGCTGATCTCGATCGGCCGGCTCGACTTCAACACCGAGGGGCTCTTGCTGCTGACCAATGACGGCGGGCTGGCGCGCGCGCTCGAACTGCCCGACACCGGCTGGCTGCGCCGCTATCGCGTCCGCGCCCATGGCGAGGTCACGCAGGCGCAGCTCGACGAACTGAAGAAGGGCGTCGAGGTCGACGGCGTCAAATACGGTTCGATCGATGCGACGCTGGAGCGCGACCAGGGCGCCAATGTCTGGCTGGTGTTTGCGATCCGCGAAGGCAAGAACCGCGAGGTCCGCAACGTCATGGCCCATCTCGGCCTCGAGGTGAACCGCCTGATCCGGGTTTCCTACGGGCCGTTCCAGCTCGGCGAACTCGCCGAGGGCCAGGTCGAGGAGGTCAAGACGCGCGTGCTGCGCGAGCAGCTCGGTGAGAAGATCGCAACGCTCGCCGGCGCCGATTTCAACCGGCCGATGCCGGGCGAAAAATCTGACGAAAAGTCGGACGACGAAGAGGCCGCCGCGCCGCGCGGCAAGAAGCCGTTCAAGCCGGCCGGGAAAAGCGCACTGATCGCCGACCGCAAGGGCCGCCGCGTGCTGGTGCAGCGCACCGGCAGCGAGGAGGCCCGTGCCCGCAACGAGGAAGAGGCCAACGGCTACGGCCCGCCGCGCCGCCCCAAGCGCGGCTATCACGGCAAGCGCGATTTGACGCCGCGGGACGAGTAGCTGGACGATGCGCGTCGTCGGCGGACGATTGAAGGGCCGTAATCTGGCCTCGCCATCCTCGCAGGCGATCCGCCCGACGGCGGATCGTTTACGCGAGTCCGTGTTCAACATCCTGATCCACGCCTACGATGATCCGATCGAAGGCGCGCGCGTGCTCGACCTGTTTGCCGGCACCGGCGCGCTCGGCATCGAGGCGGTGTCGCGTGGCGCGGCGTTCACGCTGTTCGTCGACAACGGCGCCGAAGCGCGTGCGCTGTTGCGCAACAATGTCGAGGCGCTGGGTTTGGGCGGCGTGACAAAAGTCTATCGCCGCGATGCCACCAATCTCGGTCCGGCGCATCCGATGGAGCCGTTCTCGCTGGCCTTTCTCGATCCGCCCTACGGCAAGGGACTCGCGGACAAGGCACTCGTCTCGCTGCGCGATGGCGGCTGGCTCGCTCGGAGTGCGCTGCTGGTGGTGGAGGAGGCGAAGGCCGCGGCGTTCGCCGCGCCCGATGGTTTCGAGGAACTGGAGCGGCGCGCGTACGACGATACGGAGTTCGTGTTTTTGCGAAGTCTGTAGATTCCATGGGGCGGTGAGCGTGGCCTTTCCGGTAGGTTTGGGTTTCCACACTCGAACCATCGGAGAGTCAGATGCAAGCATCGACCGTAGACACGCCCACCGTCGACCATTGTGGCACAATTTTCGTTGCAATCGAACTGAGTCAGAAGAGCTGGCTGGTGACGCTGCACAGCCCGGACAAAGGCAAGATGTCCCGCCATAAGTTGGAGGGAGGAGATCATGCCGAGTTGCTGGCACTGATCGGTCGGGAGCGCGACCGGGCGGCTCGGGCGCTGGGAGCCATTCCGGCGGTGGTGAGCTGCTACGAGGCCGGCTACGACGGGTTCTGGCTGCACCGGCTTCTGATGGCGGCCGGGATCACGAACTACGTGTTTGACCCTGCGAGCATTGCGGTGGATCAGCGGGCGCGTCGGGTGAAGACCGACCGGATCGACGGCGAGAAGATGCTGCGGACGCTGATGGCGTATCTGCGCGGTGAGCCGCAGGTGGTACGGATCGTGCGGGTACCTGCGCCGGAGCAAGAGGACGCCCGCCGCGCCAGCCGCGAACGCGGCCGGCTGATCAAGGAACAGACCGCGCACACCAGCCGGATCAAGGCGCTGCTGCGGCTGTTGGGCATGGCGGTCGGGAACCCGCGCCGGCGCGACTGGCTGAACTGGCTGGCGACGCAGCGGGATTGGCAGGGCCAGGCGGTGCCGCCACGGATGCTGGCGGAGATCAAGTACGAGCACGCGCGGCTGATGCTGGTACGCGAACAGCTCGAGCGGCTCGCACAGGCACAGGCTCAAGCGGATCCGGCACCTGCGGCGGCGCAGATGGCGGAGCGCAGCGAACTGTTGCTCCGGCTCAAATGCCTCGGCCCGGCGTTCGCGACGACGCTGGCCAGCGAGGTGTTCTACAAGGACTTCCGCAACCGGCGTGAGGTCGCGAGCTATTTCGGGCTGACGCCCAGTCCGTGGCAGAGCGGCGGGATCGACCGCGACCAGGGCATCAGCAAGGCGGGCAACCCGCGCGCCCGCTGCGCCGCGATCGAACTTTCCTGGCTGTGGCTGCGGCATCAGCCGGAGAGTGCGCTCACCCGATGGTTCCGCAGCCGCACCCACAACAACGCCAGCAAGCGCAACAAGCGCATCGCCATCGTGGCCTTGGCGCGCAAGCTGATGGTGGCGCTCTGGCGCTATCTCACAACCGGCCTGGTCCCCGAAGGAGCCCTGCTCAAGGCCACAAAGCCGTAACCGTTTCAAGCAACGCGTCAGCGTCGCGGCACCAGCCGCGGTCAGCGCGGAATGGATGATGACCGTGCCACCCTTGGGCCAAATCAACAGGCCGCTTCGTAGATGGGTCTCATCCTGGTGGCTTCCTCGCCGCAAGCATGCGGAATGTGGGTACCGGGCTGTAACCGCCCGACCGGATATGAGGTGATGCAGTGAGCTGCTGCATAAATCGCCGGAAGCCAGTTCCTGAGCGCACCGACCGCGGCGGCACGCTGCGCTACGCATGGCTCCGCGCGCCGCCGCTCCGCCGAATGCAAAAAATCACATCCAAGCCCCGGTTGGGATGCTTGACTCAAAAGGCCTCATATGAGGGTGGGCAAAGCGAAGCGTGCCCACCATCTCGTGGCGCGGTCGGCGATAGATGGTGGGCACGTCGCTTCGCTCCTTTGCCCACCCTACGAATTCACCTTCGCCCGAACAGCTTCTCGATATCGCTCAACTTCAATTCCACATAGGTCGGCCGGCCGTGGTTGCACTGGCCGGAATTCGGCGTGTCTTCCATCTCGCGCAGCAGCGCGTTCATCTCTTCCGGCTTGAGGCGTCTCCCGGCGCGGACCGAGCTGTGGCAGGCCATGGTGGCGGCGACATGCATCAAACGCCGCTCCAGCGGCAGCGCCTCGTCCCATTCGGCCATGTGCTCGGCGAGATCGCGCAGCAATCCGGCGGCATTGGCCTTGCCGAGCAATGACGGCGTTTCGCGCACCGCCACCGCGCCGGGGCCGAAGGAATCGATCGCCAATCCAAACGTCGCCAGCTCCACGGCGCGATCGAGTAATTTCTCGACCGTGGCCTCGTCCAGCTCGACGATTTCGGGGATCAGCAGTATCTGCCGCTGCACGCCATTCCTCGCCAGCGACGCCTTCAGCTTCTCATAGACGATGCGCTCATGCGCGGCGTGCTGGTCCACCACGACCAGGCCGTCGCGGGTCTGCGACACGATATAGGTCTCGTGGATCTGCGTCCGCGCCGCGCCCAGCGGGCGGTCGAGCAGGTCGGCAGAGGGCTGCGCCTCGAAGCGCACGTCGGCGGTCGGCGCGCCGACATCGAAGGCGGCCTGGCCCGCTTCGGCGAGCGCAGATGCGACCGAGCCTCCGAATGAAGGCGCGGGGTTCACCGGATACGCCGGCGAACTGCGCCAGTCCCAATTGCTCGGGCGCGGCGCAAACGACGGCCGGAACGCCGACAGCGCCGCGCCGTCAGTATTGGCAGCGGTGCGCCGGCCCTCGCGGGCGAGGCCGTCTTTCAGTGCGTGCACGATCAGCGCGCGGACGAGGCCGGCGTTGCGAAACCGCACCTCGGTCTTGGCCGGATGCACATTGGCGTCGACCTCCTGCGGCGCCAGCGTCACGAACAGCGCGACCACGGGATGACGGTCGCGCGGCAGGTAATCCGAATAGGCCGCGCGCACGGCGCCGAGAATGAGCTTGTCGCGGACCGGGCGGCCGTTGACGAACAGATATTGTCCGAGCGCGTTGGCGCGGGTCAGCGAGGGGGCTGCGGCAAAGCCCTCGACCACGACGCCTTCACGCTCGGCGCGCACTTCGATGGCGCTCGAACGGAATTCGCTTCCCAGGATATCGCCGAGCCGGGTCAGCCGGCCCGCCGCGCCGGGCAGCGCTGCGGCCCAGGTCACCGGCGCGCGTTCCTCGCCGGCCAATGTGAAGGCGATGTCGGGCCGCGCCATCGCCAGCCGCCGCACCACTTCGCGGATCGCTTCGGCCTCGGTGCGATCGGTTTTGAGGAATTTCAGCCGCGCCGGCGTCGCGTAAAAGAGATCGCTGACCTCGACGCGGGTGCCTTGCGACAGCGCGGCCGGCATGATCGCAGATTTCACGCCGCCTTCGACCGACAGCGACCAGGCGTGCGGCTCGCTGGCATGGCGCGTCGTGATGCCGAGCTTCGCGACCGCGCCGATCGAGGGCAGCGCCTCGCCGCGAAACCCCAGTGTGCGAATGCGTAAGAGATCCTCGTCGTCCAGCTTGGAGGTGGCGTGGCGGTCGACGGCGAGCGCAAGGTCGCCATGGGTCATGCCGCTGCCGTCATCGGTGATGCCGATCCGCCGCCGGCCGCCGCCATCGGTGAAAATGTCGACGCGGCTGGCGCCGGCATCGATGGCGTTTTCGACCAGTTCCTTCACCACGCTCGCAGGACGTTCGACCACCTCGCCGGCGGCGATGCGGTTGACGACCTGTTCGGGGAGTTGGCGGACGGGCATGCGTTCTCGGATCGATTCGAGTCTGGATGACGATTTTACGCGGCTACCGAGTCAAATGCATGTGTTCAAAATATTTTTACGGAACTTTCCGGACGCTGCGGAGGCGCCGAATATGCGGTCTGCATGTGGCCAAAGATTCGCAAAATGACCCCGAAATCCCTGCACGATCACCACATCGCGCGGCTTGCATGGCGGGTGCGCCGTTCGTGGATAACGACTGATCCGGCGATGAGCATGTTCGGGTTGTGAACGGCGCCTGAAAAAGCCGAACTGTTCATCGTCAACCAAACCTTGGAGAAATGGATGAAGCTAGTGAAAACCTCGGCTATCGCGGTTGCAATCTCGGCTCTGCTTGCCGGTCCGGTACTGGCGCAAGGCGCCTCATCCGACACCCAGATCCGCGGCGGTGCAAAGGGCACGACCCAGATGCAGGGCGGCCCGTCGGGCAGCATGGACGAGGACGCTGATGCGCCGGCAGCCGGCCAGAAGGCCGGCGCGAAGCCCGGCTCGAAGGGGACCGTCGGAGCCGGTAGCGGCGCGCCGCATGCAGCGCCCAAGGCCACGGGCGGAGCGGCTACCCCGCCAGCGAGCAGCCGATAAGTGCCAGGAGAACACCCGTCTCCTCCGCCGGGTTGCTCTCCAAACAGAACTCCGGCCGCGCCAGGCGGCCGGAGTTTTTTGTGCATTTTTTTGTGCCTTGGCCCGAAGTCCGCGAACCGAAAGCCTGGCTGAACGGCTCTATTGGGGGAGAACTGAGTGAGGTTCTCTCCCTGAATCAAAGGGAGCTGTTATGTTTTATCGCAAGAATTTGCCGGGCTGGGAACGGGCGATGCGGACGATCGGGGGCGTTGCGATGATCGCCTACGGGCTGTTCGGGATGCCGGGCACGATGGCCGGTTATCTGATCGCGGGCACTGGCGCGATCGCGATCGCAACCGGGTTTTTGGGCTTTTGTCCGATGTGCGCCATGGTCGGCCGGAGGCTGCCTTCGCCATGACCGCGCTGGCCGGGGCAGGGCGCTGCGATCCCTCGCTGATCGAGGCCGCGCGCGGCGGCGACACTGAGGCGCTGGTCTCGCTGATCGCGATAGCCCAGCCCGACATCCGCCGCTATGCCGCGCGCAATTGCCGCGCGGCCGATATCGACGACGCGGTTCAGGAAACGCTGTTGCTGCTGTACCGGCGCCTCGGCACGCTGCGTGCGGTGACGTCGTTTTCGGCGTGGCTGTTTGCGGTGGCGCGCCGTGCGTGCCTTCGCCTGCTGCGCCGATCGGCAGGAATGGCGGACGCTTCGGCCGACGATGCGGAAATGCGCCTGGCGCATCTTAGGCCCGAAGACATTCGCATCGACCTTTCCCGCCATCCAGTCGCTGCCCGATCACTACCGCGAGCTGATCCTGCTGCGCGATATCGAGGAATTGTCGATCGACGAGATCGCGGGCGTTCTTGGGCTGACGCGCGAGAGCGTCAAGGCGCGCATTCACCGCGCGCGGTTGATGATCCGGGAATATTTGATCCGCGACTGAGGGACCTCAATCGTCGAAGCGCGCGGTATTGCGCTTCGCCTTGATGTCGCTGCGGCGCTTCTTGCCTTCGAGCCTTCGCTGCTTCGAGCCGAAAGTCGGCTTGGTGGCGCGCCGCGGTATCGGCCTTACCATGGCTTCGCGCAGCATTTCGAGCAGGCGGTCGATGGCGTCGGCGCGGTTGCGTTCCTGGGTGCGGAAGCGCTGGGCGTGGATCACGATCACGCCCTCCTTGGTCATGCGCTGGCCGGCAATCCGGTTCAGCCGCAAGGCGGCATCCTCCGGCAGCGTGACCCTGCGCGTATCGAAGCGGAGCTGGGCCGCCGTGGCCAGCTTGTTGACGTTCTGCCCGCCCGGGCCGGAGGCGCGGACGAAGCCGATCTCGATGTCGTTTTCGTCGATCGTGAGGTCGCGGGAAACCCGCAGCATGGCGTTCACCGGTCGTCGTCATGCCGGGCAAAAGCGCGAAGCGCGTCTTCGCGCCAGACGTCCCGGGCATCCACGTCTTATCAGCGTATAGAAAACGTGGATGGCCGGGAGCGTAGACAAGTTTACGTAGTCTGCACAAGGCAGACTACTGTGCCCGGCCATGACGGAGAATACGGTGCGCCTCAGTTCGCCTTCGGCGGCGCCACGACGGACTGGGCGGCGGCCTGCGGGGCGCGGCCGACGATGACGGTGAGCAGGCCCTGGCCCCACAGCTTCTGCGCGGCCTTCTTGGCGTCGTCGAGCGTCACGGCGTCGACCAGCGCGTTGCGCTTCTCGATGTAGTCGATCGGCAGCTTGTCGAGCTGGTACTGCAGCAGCGCTTGGGCGAGCTTCGAGGACGTATCGAGCGCCAGCATCTGCGAACCCTTGAGGTAGGACTTGGCCTCGTCGAGTTCCTTCTGGGTCGGGCCTTCCTCGGCCATGCGGCGGACTTCCTTCTCGATCGCGTCGACGGTCTCGCCGGCGCGGTCGGCGCGGGTGCCGGTATTGCCGATGAACAGGGCGGAGCGATCCATCCAGAGCAGGGATTGATAGACCGAATAGGCGAGGCCACGCTTTTCGCGCACCTCCCTGTAGAGCCGCGACGACAATCCGCCGCCGCCGAGGATGTGGTTCACCACATAAGCGGCCATGAAATTCGGATCGTGGCGGCGAATGCCGGGGCCGCCGAACGTCACCACGGTCTGCGGCACGTCGAGCGGCACGAACGCGCGCTGCGGCGGCTTGGTGGCCTCGACTTCGGTGATCGCCGTCAGGCTGGCCTTGGCCGGCAGTCCGCCGAATGTCTTGTCCAAGAGCTTGCCGAGCGTGTCGGCATCGACATCGCCGACCACGGCGATGCGCAATGTATCCTTGGCGATGACGCGGCGGACGTAATCCTTCATGTCGGCGACGTCGATCTTCGGCACGCTGTCGAGCGTGCCGTTGCCCTGCCTGCCATAGGGATGATCGCCGAAGGCCGTTTCGAGGAATTTGCGGCTCGCCAGCGAGGTCGGGTTGGTGGTGTCGCGGCGCAGCCCGGAGAGCACCTGTGCACGAATCCGCTCGACGTCGGTGGTGTCGAAATGCGGCGAGGTCAGCGCCAGATGCAGAAGGCCGAAAGCCTCGTCCTTATTGTCCTTGAGCATACGCAACGAGCCACGGAAGTAATCCCGGGTCGAGGAGAAGCTCAGTTCGATGGCGCGGCGCTCGAGGCGCTCGTGAAAGGTTTTGGAATCAAGGTCGCCGGAGCCCTCGTCGAGCAGGCCGGCGACCATGTTGCCGACGCCCGATTTGCCCGATGGATCCTGGGCGGCGCCGCCGCTGAAGGCATATTCCATCGCGATCAGGGGCACGGTGGCGTCCTGCACGAACCACGCCTCGATGCCTCCGGGCGAGACCAACCGCTGGATCTTTGCCGCGGCGTGCGACGGCGTCGCCGCCAGCACCAGCAGCACGGCGCCGGCGATCAGGCCGGATGTGAGGCGCTGCGCGCCAATCGAAAGACGGATCACGAGCGCTTCTCCTCACGTTTCGGCGCGGCATCCTTGATCAGATAGCCGGTCACCGAGCGGTTCTTCTCGAGCCATTTCTGCGCGGCGTCGCGGACTTGTTCGGCGGTAACGGCGCGAATCCGGTCGGGCCAGCTCCTGATATCGTCGATGGAAAGCCCGGTCGTCAGCGCGCCGCCATACCAGCGCGCCAGCGTGGCCTGATTGTCCTGGGCGTAGATCGCCTCCGCAATCAGCTGGGTCTTGACCCGCTCGAGATCCTCGGCGCGGGCGGGGTTCTGGATCACCTCCGCAATCACGCCGTCGATCGCCTGTTCGATCTGCGAAAACTCCACGCCGGGCTTTGGTGAAACCGAGATCGAGAACTGCGAGGGATCCAGCGAGGTGCCCTGATAGCCGGCGCCGGCGCTGATCGCGAGCGGACGGTCGATCACCAGCGCGCGGTAGAGATAGGAGTTGGAGCCGCCGCCCATCAATTGCGCGAGCACGTCGAGCGCGGGGCCTTCGCCGGCCGCAGCCGTTGCGGAGGAGGGGACAAGATAATAGCGCCGCAGGCTGCTCTGCTCGACGCGCGGATCGGACAGCGTCACCGTGCGCGGCGCGGCAGGCACCGGCTCCTGCGGACGGATGCGCTGCGCTGATATCGCCGGCTGCGCCGGGATGCCGCCATAGGCCTTTTCCACCATCGGGCGGACTTCCTTGGCGTCGACGTCGCCTGCGATCACCAGGATCGCGTTGTTCGGCGCGTAGAAGCGCTTGTAGAACGCCAGCGCATCCTCGCGGTCGAGCTTCTCGATCTCCTGGCGCCAGCCGATGACGGGCCGGCCATAGGGATGGTTGAGGTACAGCGCCGCCATGATCTGCTCGGTCAACCGCGCGTCCGGATTGTTGGCGACGCGCATGTTGAACTCTTCCAGCACGACGTCGCGCTCGGGCAGCACGTTCTCATCCTTGAGAATGAGGCCGGTCATGCGGTCGGCCTCGAACTCCATCATTTTCGCCAGTTGCTCGCGCGGCACGCGCTGGAAATAGCCGGTGTAGTCGAGCGAGGTGAAGGCGTTCTCGTTGCCGCCGATCCGCAGCACGGTCTGGGAGAATTCACCGGCGGGATGTTTGGCTGTCCCCTTGAACATCAGATGCTCGAGAAAGTGCGCCAGTCCCGATTTGCCCGGCGTCTCGTCGGCGGAGCCGACCTTGTACCAGATCATCTGCGTGACGACGGGCGTGCGGTGATCCGGGATCACGACCACTTGCAGGCCATTGTCGAGAGTGAAGCTGGCGGGGACGTTCCGACGTGACCGTGGTCTGGGCGAATGCGCTGCCGGCGGAAAATGCGAACGTCGAGATGAAGGCTGCAACGAGAGAGGCGGCAAAACGGTGTGAGGACATCATGACCTATCTGGCGCGCATGCCGCAAAGCTGGTGACCGGTCCTGCGACAGGAATTCGCGCAAACGTTAGAAGTAACCCGACAAAACCGTTCGGGATCAAGCTGCGGCATCGTACACCGCGCCGGCACCAGCAATCGTCACGAAGGCGAGAGATCAGCTTAACTAATCGCCATGCTTAACTAATCGCCATACTTGCCCTTGGACGGGTTGTATTCCTTGTTGAGCGATTCCCTCGGCCCGGTGCCGTAGGCGTAGTTCGGCGACGGCGTCTGGTAGCCGGGCGGTGGCTGGGTCAGCGAATCCCGCGTCGGCTCGGCCTTGAACGGTGCCGTCTCGGCCTTGTTGCCGCCGAACAGGCCGCTGAAGCTGCCGTTGTAGCCGAGCTGCGACGGGCTCAGGATCGGATTGTTGTTCGAGGTGCCGGGCTGCACCGGATCGTTGTCCTTGCGCGAGGGCGCCGCGGTCTTGCCCACCGCGAGTTCGGCCGGCGTCAGGATGCGGGCCGCTTCGCGCGGGTCCTTGTTTTCTTTCTTGCGCGCCGCGGCGGCTGCCTTGCGGCGCTGCAGGTCGGGATCCTTCGGCCAGTTCGGCGCCGTCACTTCGGCCGAGGAGCCGGCCGGCGGCGGCAAGTCCAGCTTGGGCGGAACCACCAAGGGCGAGCGCTCGCGGTACTCGATGCCGCGGTTCTCCATGTTGGTGCCGCCGATGCCGCGCATGATGCCTTCGATGATCTTTTCCTCGAAGGTCTTGTCGTCCTCGTCCTCGTCGTCCGCCGCGCGCAACGGTCCGGTGGCCATCACGAGGCCGATGCCGAGAGCAATGGCGGCGAACCGCAGGGCCCGGCTCAGCGAGCTGGTCTGCAGCATCCAGAAGCGGGTTTCGGTCTCGCGCATCGCGCTGTTCCCATTCACAATTTCTGCAACACGCGGGGGCCGGTTTAAGGGGCGTGATGGCTCCATACCGCAGGGGTTCGTATCGGCCGGGATCAGGGCGCTTTTGCGGCGGGTACCCCCAGGAACGAGTCATACAATAGGCCCGCTACCCCGGCAACAATGGCCACATCCGCCAGGTTAAACACATACCAATTGAAGGTTTTTCCCCCGATCTCGATGTGGAACAGGGCAAAATCGACCACCGCGCCATACAGGAAGCGGTCGATGACGTTGCCGGCCGCGCCGCCGATGATGAGGCCGAGCGCCAGCGTCGCCAGCAGGGTGCTGGAGCGCGCCATCCAGATCCCCAGCACGATCACGGCGATCGCCTTGATCGCCATCAGCGCGACCTGAGCGAGCTGATTATCAGTCTGGAACCAGCCAAAACTGATCCCGACGTTCCAGGCCAGTACCAGGTCGAAGAACGGCGTGACCCTGACCGCGCCGCGACGGGCGAGGTCGAATACGTAGAGCAGCCAGAGTTTCGAGGCCTGGTCGATCACCAGCGTCGCGATCGCGGCGATGACGCCGACGCGGAGGTGAGGGGTTCGCGGGTGTTCGAGGCCAGACACTTATCTGGCCTTCTTCTTTTTCTTCGCCTTCTTTACCTTCTTGGCTCTCTCTTCTTCGGCTGCCTTCTCTTCGGCGGCTTTCTTGGCCGCAGCAACTTTCTTGGCTCTGGCTTTCTTGGCCGCGGCTGCCTTCTTGGCCTTCTCTTCTTCGGCTGCCTTCTCTTCGGCGGCTTTCCTGGCCGCAGCAACTTTCTTGGCTCTGGCTTTCTTAGCCGCGGCTGCCTTCTTGGCCTTCTCTTCTTCGGCTGCCTTCTCTTCGGCGGCTTTCTTGGCCGCAGCAGCTTTCTCGGCTCTGGCTTTCTTGGCTACGGCTGCCTTTTCGGCTTTCTCTGCTTCGAGAACTTTCTCGGCTTCACCAGTCTTGTCAGTGCTCGCCTTCTTACCGGCCGCCGCCTTCTCTAAGTCAGCTGTTCGAAACACGTCATTCCCGGGACTCTCTTGTATAGGCTGCTTCTCAATCGGCTGGGCTGGCTCTTCATCACCACTAAGCGCCTTCCACTCCCGCAAGGCCTGCGCATCGCGCGGGGAGACGTCGGGATATTCGGGGTCTTCGCCAACGGTGGGGAGGATCTTCCACGACCGAGCACATTTGGTGCCGACTGCCTTTTCGACCACGACGGCAACCCCATCGAGTTCATCGTCGCCCTTGATGATGAAGGCGCCGTCCGGAGGTTCGCCCTCGACCACCGTATAACTGGAAGTGATGCAAACTTCCGCGAGGTCGATATCGAATAGTGTGACCTTCAGGTCTACGAAAGGCGCATTCCAGTCTGAAATATAAATGACAGGGGATGCTTCAAGCGACGAACCAATGCGCTTGGCGGCGCGTTCGAGTTCGAGCGCACCGGTAACGACACGTCGGATTTTGCGGATGATTTGCCATTTCTTCGCCAATGCGTCGTCGCGGAATTGGTCAAAGCCTTCCGGGAACAGCGTCAGGTGCACCGATGGCTCGGCGTCCGGCTTGTACATCCGCCACGCCTCCTCGCAGGTGAAGCTGAGCACCGGCGCCAGCCAGCGCAGGATCGCATCGCAGATGATGTCGATCGCGGTCAGCGCCGCCTTGCGCGTGACCGAGGACGGCGGATCGCAATACAGCGCGTCCTTGCGGATGTCGAAATAGAACGCCGACAATTCGGTATTCATGAACGCCGCAAGCGTCGCGACCACCGTCTTGTAGTCGAACTCGGCATAGGCCTGGCGCACGATGGCGGCGCGCTTCGCGAGCTCGTGCAGCATCAGCCGTTCCAGCTCGGGCATGTCGGCATAGGCGACCGCATCGGCCGGATCGAAATGATGCAGCGTGCCGAGCATCCAGCGGATCGAGTTGCGCAGCTTGCGATAGGTCTCGATGGTGTTTTTGAGGATCTCCGGCCCGATGCGCTGGTCGTCGGCATAGTCGGTGGCACAGACCCAGAGGCGGAGGATATCCGCGCCCGAATCCTTCATCACCTTCTGCGGCTCGACGGTGTTGCCGAGCGATTTCGACATCTTGCGGCCGTTCTCGTCCAGCGTGAAGCCGTGGGTCAGCACCACGTCATACGGCGCGCGGCCGCGGGTGCCGGCGCTTTCCAGCAGCGAGGAATGAAACCAGCCGCGATGCTGGTCCGACCCTTCCAGATACATCACGGTATCGTCGCCGCCATCGATCTTGCGGACGATATTGCCGAGGTTGGGAAAGTTCTGGCGGTCTTCCAGCACGAAGGCGTGCGTCGAGCCCGAATCGAACCAGACGTCGCAGATGTCGTCGACCTTCTTCCATTCCTCAGCCGCGCGCTCCCCAAGAAATCGCTCGCGCGCGCCGTCCATGTACCAGGCGTCGGCGCCTTCCTCCATGAAGGCTTCGACGATGCGCTGATTGACGATTTCGTCCTGCAGGATCTCGGCTGCACCATCGCCCTTCTCGCGCACGAACACGGCGATCGGCACGCCCCAGGCGCGCTGGCGCGAGATCACCCAGTCCGGGCGTCCGGCGATCATGCCGTTGATGCGGTTTTGTCCTGCGGGCGGCACCCATTGCGTCACCGAGATCGCATGCAGCGCGCGGGCGCGCAGCGTGTCGCCGGGCTTGGTCTTGCCGTCAACAGCAATGTCCTTGTCCATCGCAATGAACCATTGCGGCGTGTTGCGGAAGATCACCGGCTTCTTCGAGCGCCAGGAATGCGGGTATTGATGCTTGAGCCGGCCGCGCGCCAGAAGCCTGCCGGCCTCGACCAGCGCCTTGATCACGGCGTCATTGGCGTCGCCCTTCTCGCCCTTGTCGTTGATCACGCGTTTTCCCGTGAAGCCGGGCGCGTGGTCGGTGTAGGCGCCGTTCTCGTCGACGGTGTAGGGGATGGCGGTGTTGATGCCGCGGGCATCCAGCTCGCGCGCGTTCGCCATCCAGGCGTCGAAGTCCTCGCGGCCGTGGCCCGGCGCGGTATGGACGAAGCCGGTACCAGTGTCGTCGGTGACGTGGTCGCCGGGCAACAGCGGCACCGTGAACTCGTATCCGCCGCCGAAGCCTTTCAGCGGATGGGCGCATTCCACCGCGTCGAGCGTGTCGCCCGGCAGGTCGCGCACTTTCTCGTAGGCGGTGACGCGCGCCTGCTTGAATACTTCTGCTGCAAGCGCATCGGCGAGGATCAGGAGATCGCCGGTCTTTGCCCAATTGTCAGCGGGCGCATCGGTGACCTTGTACAGACCGTAGGCGATCTTCGGCGAGAACGAGATGGCGCGGTTGCCCGGCAGCGTCCACGGCGTCGTGGTCCAGATCACCACGGACGCCTCGGCCAGCACGCCATGCGCCGGCGAGGTGACCGGGAATTTCACCCACACCATGTCGGAGGTGTAGTCCTCGTACTCGACCTCGGCTTCGGCCAGCGCGGTCTTCTCGACCACGCTCCACATCACGGGTTTGGAGCCGCGATAGAGCGTGCCGTTGGCGGCGAACTTCATCAGCTCGCGCGCGATCTGGGCCTCGGCCGGATAGCTCATGGTGGCGTAGGGATGATCCCAGTCGCCGATGATGCCGAGCCGCTTGAACTCCTCGCGCTGGATGTTCAGCCAGTGCGTCGCATAGGCGCGGCACTCTTTGCGGAACGCCACCATCGCGGTGGAGTCGCGGAAGTCCGGCTTCGGCTTGCCCTTGGAGCGGTAGTTCTCTTCCTCGATCTTCCATTCGATCGGCAGGCCGTGACAGTCCCAGCCCGGCACGTAGTTGGAATCGAAGCCCAGCATCTGCTGGCTCTTGGTGACGACGTCCTTGAGGATCTTGTTCAGGGCATGCCCGATATGGATGTTGCCGTTGGCGTAGGGCGGCCCGTCATGCAGCACGAACTTGGCGCGGCCGGCGGCGTCCTTTCGCAGCTTTTCGTAGAGGTCGATCTCGTTCCAGTATTTGAGGATTTCCGGCTCACGCTGCGGCAGCCCGGCGCGCATCGGGAATTCCGTCTGCGGCAGGAACAGGGTCTTGGAATAGTCGGTGACGACGTCGGACTTTTGCGGATTTTGGGACATGAACGCTCTGGTTTGGCTCGTAACGGCGCTGAAATCGCTGATATGCGGGTGAAGCACGGAAAATCCCGGTCTTGCGCCGAGCGGATCGCTCAGGCGGAAGCCGGGCCGCTAATGTTGATGGTGCGCCGCGCAAACATGGGACTTTTCCATAGCAGCCAACCGGGAAATCGCAAAGCCCCACGGCCGCCGAACCGATCGCTGTTGCGGTTTTCTCCGATGATACTAATCTATTGATTATTGGAGAGAATTCATGAGCGCCAAGTCGTCCGAGGTTTACGAGAGATTAAAGGACCTTCGCCGCCAAGGCGATTTGACCAAACTACAGTCGAGGATCAGGCGGCAGTTCAAGGCGATGTACGATGACGTCGTAAGGCAGGCTGTTCCGGATCGCTTCGCCGAACTCATTCGGAAATCGGACGAGGCAGAAAGTCATGTTGGCACAACGGATCCATCGGCAAATTTGATCAGAGCACTCGAGATCAAGACGCTCGCCGACCGGATCTTTGGCGACGAGCAAAAGGCCGAAGCCTGGCTGCAGCGGCCTAACGCGTCGCTGTCAGGTCAAAAGCCCGCTGATCTCTTGAATGACGAGCTTGGCACGGCGGTCGTTCGCGAAATGCTTGAACGAATCGACCATGGAATCTTCGCCTGAGCCGTCAGATGGAGCTCTGGCGGATTTCGAACTACGCCGATCTTTCCGGGATTGGGGGCCTAAGGGCAGCCGGGCGGTGGCATTCGCAGGGCCGGCGGATCGTCTATCTCGCCGATCATTCATCCAGCGCATTGCTTGAGATGCTGGTCCACATGGACCGCGATCTGATGCCGGCTACTTATCAATTGCTGCGCATCGTCGTTCCTGCCGACATAGCCGTCGAGACCATCGACGCGGAGCTATCACAAGATTGGCGATCGCAGACGTTGACGAGCCGGGAAATCGGAGATCGATGGCTTGATCGTTCAGCGAGCGCACTACTACAGGTGCCGTCGGCAATCAGCGCGAAAGGAAATAATTACCTTTTGAATCCCGAACACCCGGACGCCGCAAAGATAGCCGTGGCGGAAATCATCAAAGCGCCCTTCGATCCTCGATTGCTCGCCTGAAAAGGGAGCCGTCAGGCCGGTCATTTCCGGGGCCGGGCCGGGTTTCCGGCAACTATCTGGCCTGCGGCAACATCCCGCGTGACCACGCTGCCGGCGCCGATCACGGCGCCATCGCCGATCGTGACTCCTGGCAGGATGATGGCGCCGCCGCCGATCCAGACGTCGCTGCCGATCCGCACCGGTCGACCGAATTCAAGGCCGGTCCGCCGTGTCTCGGCGTCGCGCGGATGGTCGGCAGCATAGATCTGCGTTGCAGGCCCGATCTGGGTGCGGTCGCCGATCAAAACCTCGACGACGTCGAGGATAACGCAGTTGAAGTTGAGGAACACCTCGTCGCCGAGCCGGATGTTGTAGCCGTAGTCGCAAAAGAACGGCGGGCGGATCACGGCGCCGGTGCCGACACGGCCGAAATGAGCCGATAGCAGCGCGTGACGCTCGGCCACTGGGGCTGCGAGCGCCGCATTGTAGCGTGCGAGCCAGGCCTTGTTGGCGGCGGCATCCGCCTGCAGTTCGGGATCGCCGGGGCGATACAGCTCGCCGGCCAGCATTTTTTGTTTTTCCGTCTTGTTCAACCAATCGCTCCGAGCCTGGGAAAGGCGTCCGGCGCCGCCGCCAATGCCGCGCGCGCCCTGGCGCTGTCGTCATCCATCTGGCGTATCAACGCTTCGATGGTGTCGAATTTCAGCTCGTCACGGATGAAACGGATGAAGGCGACGTCGAGCACAGCGCCATAAAGGTCGCCCTTGAAGTCGAACAGGAATATTTCGAGCAGCGGCGCGCCGTTGTCAAAAGTCGGGCGGCGGCCGAAGCTCGCGACCGCATCGAAGCGCTCGGCCCCGCGGCCGACCCGCACCGCATAGATGCCGTGCTTGAGGCTGCAATTCTTGTCGAGGCGAATATTGGCGGTGGGGTAGCCGAGATCGCGGCCGCGCTTCTCGCCATGGATCACCTCGCCGCTGACGAACCATGGGCCCCCCAGCATGGCGGTGGCTTCGTCGATCTGGCCTTCCGCCAGCGCCATGCGGATCGCGCTGGAGGACACCGGCCGCTCCTCGATATCGACATGGGCCTGGACGTCGACCTCGATGCCGAGCCGCGGCCCCTCGCTGACCAGCAGGCTCGGCGTGCCGGCACGGCCCTTGCCGAAATGAAAGTCGTAGCCGACCGCGATGCCGCTGACGCCGAGGCGCTCGATCAGGTCATGGTGAATGAAATCTTGCGCCGAGGTCCCGGCGCGGGTCTTGTCGAAGGTCATCACGACCGCGCCGTCGAGCCCGGTTCCGGCCAGCAGGCGCAGCTTGTTGGCCTCGTCGGAAAGGCGGAATTGCGGGCTGTTCGGGCTGAAAAAGCTGCGCGGATGGGGCTCGAAGGTGACGGCAAATGTCGGCCTGCCATGGGCGCGGCCCATCCGTAAGGCCGCGTCGATCACGGCCCGGTGGCCGAGATGAACGCCGTCGAAATTGCCCATGGCGACCACGGCCCCGCGGGGGATCTCGGCCGCAGGGGTGGTGTCTCGGATAACGGTAAAAGCAGTGGTCATTTCTGGGATTCTTCAGGGATTCTTCAAAGATTCTTGGGTCGGGGAGCGCGGCCGGACCGTGACGCGGTGCCGCCTTCGAAGTCAAGCGGGCGGGGTCGTATCAAAACGGCCTCAATCCGCCTGTTCCCGATTAACGGGCTGTTTAACGGCAGCTGCTAGATGTGGGGGGAGGACTGCGGGTCGCGTAGGCCTGTCGATTATTTGTGGCGTAAGCATTGAGTGGGGGAAAGATGGCGGTTGATTTGTCCATGCCGGTTCTGGTTGTCGATGACTACAGCACCATGATCCGCATCATCCGAAATCTTCTGAAGCAGCTCGGCTTCGACAATATCGACGATGCCAGCGACGGCTCGGCGGCGCTGAACAAGATGCGCGGCAAGAAATACGGGCTCGTGATTTCCGACTGGAACATGGAGCCGATGACCGGCTACGACCTGCTCAAGGAAGTCCGCGCCGATCCCAATCTGGCCACCACGCCCTTCATCATGATCACGGCGGAATCCAAGACCGAGAACGTGATCGCCGCCAAGAAGGCCGGCGTGAACAATTACATCGTCAAGCCGTTCAACGCGGCGACGCTGAAGACCAAGATCGAGGCGGTCTTCCCGGACATGGCGACGGCGTAAGGCGCCTGGTCTCCCAGCTCGCTCCAATTCTCGTGATGCCCGGCCCAATCCCGGGCATTGCTGCGCTCTCATGAGTCCAGGCCCTACCAGGTCCTGCGTTTTCGGATGATGTAAGGCCCATTCCTACTTTGCATGGGGTTGTTTTCGCAATTTTGAGTCCGGTGCAACGATGCACCTACCACCGCAGCTCGCGCATCAGCGCGCGGGGCGGATGGCCGAACAGCTCCTTGACCGAAGCCGGATCGAGCTGATCGATGCCCTCGAATTCCTCGGAATGGATGCCGCGGGTGAGGAAAAGACAATCGATTCCGAAACCGAGCGCGCCGGTGAGGTCGGTCCGCACCGAATCGCCGATCGCCAGCACACGGTCGAGCGAGGTCGGCTGGCCCCGGCGTTCGGCGGCGAGCGCCATGGCGCGTTCATAGATCGGCCGGTGCGGCTTGCCATAGAAGACTACTTCGCCGCCTAATTCGCGATAGAGCTCGGCGATCGCGCCCGCGCAATAGATCAACCGGTCGCCGCGTTCGACGACGATGTCGGGGTTGGCGCAAATCAGCGGCAGCTTGTGCTCGCGCGCCTGCAGCATCATGGCGCGATAGTCTTCCGCCGATTCGGTCTCGTCGTCGAACAGGCCGGTGCAGACGATGTAGTCCGCCTGCTCCAGCGGCGCCATCACGGCATCGAGCCCGCGATGGATCGACGAGTCCCGGTCCGGACCGAGCCAGAACATCTTCTTGCCGGGATGGTCGGCGACGAAATTCCGGGTCAGGTCGCCGGAACTGACGATGGCATCATAGGTTTCGTCGGCGACGCCGAGCTTGCGTAATTGCCGCTGCACGGAATCGGCCGGACGCGGCGCGTTGGTGATCAGGATGACGGTGCCGCCGCGCTGGCGGTAGGTGTGCAGCGCCTCGCAGGCTTCGGGGAAGGACTCCAGCCCGTTATGCACCACGCCCCAGATGTCGGAGAGGATCACCTCCACACCGTCCACCAGCCCACGCAGCTGCTCGATGAACCGCAATGAGGTCATGATTGCGGAAGCCTGTTAGCCCGGTCCCGCGGCACGGCGCGCCAATGCGGCATTGCCGGTCGCCCGCATCGGGGGCTCTGCGGCCGGGCTGGCGATGGGAACGGTGTTGCTGGAGCCATTGGGAGCGCCGGATTCCTTGTTCGCTGTCGCCCCGCCGGTAGCAGATGCCCCCTCGGGCCGCAACGGCCGCGGCGGGGCAAACAGGAAGCCCTGTCCAAACCGCACGTCATAGTCGAGCAGGTCCACCACCGCGCGCTCGCCCTCGATCTTTTCGGCGATCAGGTCGATGCCGAAGCGGCCGAGCAGGTCGGAAAGGTCGGAAGGGTGGATGTCCGAGGTCGAGCTCTGCTTGGGATCGAGCAACAATGCCGCCGGCACCTTGATGAAACGGACGCCGCGGTCGGCGAGGTCGCGCGGCTCGATCCGCAAGTCGGTGACGTGATCGATCGAGAAGCGGTAACCGCGCTGCGACAAGGCGGCGAGATTCTCGATTTCGGTCGGGCCGAGATGGCGGAACGTCGCCTGCTTGAACTCGAGCACGAAGGACGGCGCCAGCGCCCGATTGGCCTCGAGGAAGTCGAGGCATTGCGCGAAATTGGCGGAATTGCCGAGCGTCGCCGCCGAGACGTTGCAGAACACGCCGACGTCCTTGTTGCGCACCATCAGACGGCGCAACACCTGGATACAGCGCAGCATCACCATATGATCGATCTTGCCGATCAGCCCGCCGGCTTCGGCGGTGGCGATGAAATCGTCGGCGGCGAGGATCTGGTCCTTGTCGTCGCGCAGTCGCGTCACCGCCTCGTAGAAGCGCACCTTGCGCTGCGGCAGCGTCACCATCGGCTGCAGGTAGATATCGAGCCGGCTTTCCTCGACGGCATTCTTCACTGCGGCAAGCAGCTGCGGCTGGCTGCGCGAGTGCGAAGCGGCGTCCGCGGCCGCCGCTGAAGGTGCCGGCCTTGCAGCTGCAACCGGCGCGGGTCTGACGGCGGGGGCCGCTTGCTCCGGGGCGATCGCCGATTGTTCCGGCGGTTCGGAATGCGGCCGGCCCGACGGGGCGGGGGGCGCGGCCGCGGCGCCCGAGGCCAGCAGATCCTCATGGCCCGCCACCGAGATGGCCAGTTGCTTGACCAGCCCGCCGAGCTCGTTGATCTCGCCCAGGACGGCCTGGATGCGGTCGGAGCTTGCGGAGTTTGCCGATACAACCCGGCCCTCGATCGCGGCGAGCCGGCGGCCGAATTCGGCGACCTGGCGGGCGAGGTCGGCGGTGCCGCGGGAAAGATCGGCGATCTGGCCGCCGACGTCGGAGCGGTCGCGCAGCCGCATCGACACGGCGTTGTAGAGGATCAGGAAGGTCAGCGCGGTGAGCGCCACGATCGCGGATTCGGTGCCGCTGAAGCCGGCCACCGCATGCAGGACGAGGCCGAGGGAGGCTGCAACCAGCACCATGCAGATGGCGATGAAAATCGTCGAAATGCGAATCATGTCGCGCGCTACGCCCTCAGGTCGGAACTGTATTCACCCGGGAAAACACGGAAGTTGCAGGCACGGTCCGCCTTGCGCTCCCCGAGCGGCGCAACCTTAGCATCAATGTTGATTCGCAGAGCTAGTGTTCTTTGGGCACGGCCGGAACTGGCTGGCGTGCCGGCGCTGCTGCTACCCGCCGGCTTGGCGCCCCGGGGCGTCAGCGGTTGCATGGCGCTCGATCTCCGAGTTCAGCTCCGCCCCGAACAGCACGATCGTTGCCGATATCCACATCCACATCATCAGGCCGATCGCGGCGCCAAGCGAGCCGTAGGTTGCGTTGTAGTTGCCGAAATTTGAGAGGTACCAGGACAGCGCGGCCGAGCCGGTGATCCAGAGCAGCGCCGCGACCAGCGTCCCGGCGCCCAGCCATTCCCATCGCGCCGCACGCCGGTTGGGTCCAAACCGGTAGAGCAGGCCGAGCGCCGCCAGCAGCACCACCAACAGCAACGGCCAGCGCGCCAGACCGACGATAATCCCGCTCTCGGGCGGCAGGCCGAGATGATTGAACATGAGCGGAAACGCCACGACCGCGCTGACCATCAGCAGCAGGGCCACGATCCCGCCGGTCGTGAAGGCGAGCGAAAGCAGGTTTAGTTTCAGGAAGTTGCGCGTTTCCCTCACCTCGTAGACGACGTTGAGTGCGTCGATGATCGCCTTGACACCAGCGTTGGCGCTCCAGAGAGCAAGGGCGAGGCCAAACAGAAACGTCCCGCCGAGCGCGGCGTTGCCCTTTTCGAGCACGCGGGCAATCTGGTCCTCTACGATCTGGAACGAACCTTCGGGCAGCATCAGCGCCAGCGTTTGCAGATTGTCGCCAATGGTCGAGGGGTCGGCGAACAGTCCGTAGGACGAGACCAGCGCCGTCACGGCCGGAAATATCGCGAGCAGTCCGAAGAACACCACGCCGGCGGCGGTGGCGAGCAAGCGGTCATCATTGGTGCGCTCATAGATGCGCCACAGGATGTGTTTCCAGGCCGCCCAGGGAATTGCGACCCAATTGATCATACCCGCTCGGGCGGCGGGTTCCTGAGCCTGTTCGCGCGGGGGCGAGACGGGTTGCGCGATCGATTTTCCGGAGGAACCAGCTTTTGCTCCTTTTGCTCCGGGCTGAAAAAAATGCTGCGCGGTCAGGACGAGAATGGCGGTCGCCGCCATCAAGCGCAGATTGTCGTCGGGGCCGGATCGCGCGCGGGGCATCAGACGTCCATTTGTCGCGCTTGCCACCGCCGTCGCGTTGCCGCCCAGCCCAGCAAGGTCGCCATCAGGATCAGGCCGGCCTGCATCTTTCTGTTGTCGCGTCCCGTCCGGGACCGCCGCCTGCGACGGGCGCCCGCCGGAGGCGCCAACAGAACCGACGCGGCGGTGTCCCGTGCGGCTTCGAGTTGGTCCGGCTGGAGCGGATTGGCCTTGATCGCCACGCGAAGGCGACTGGTGAACGAAGGAAAATGTGGAGATGGTTGTTTCAGTTTGGCCGCGGCCAGCCCGGCGCAGACCGCGGCGATCGCAAGCAACAGCGCGCCGATCGCGCCAAATGCCCAGAACTGCCCGTAATGGATTTCGATCCAGCGAAACAGCGCCGTGGCGCCGACGAGGCAGGCGGCGATAAGGAAAATGCCGGCTACGGCGAGCAGGCCTGCCGCGACGGCATAGGACGTAATGGTTCCGCTCGCCTGATTCGTCCGGTCGCGCAGATACGAGCGCGTCGCCAGCTTGATCTGGTTGAGCTTCAGTCCGATCCCGGCGCGTAGCAGGTCGCTCGAAGGCGCGAGCATCTCTGCAATACCTCCTCCGGCGGCGACATGATCGTGGCCGCCGGAGAATGAACGCTGGTTGGATTTGAATGTTCCTGTGGGCAGCTCAGGCCGTCGCGCGTATCACCTTGGCGACCTTTTCGATGATCTCGCCGATCTGGTCCTCGGTGATGATCAAGGGCGGAGTCAGCACCAACGTGTCGCCGGCGACCCGCAGCATCAGATCATTGTCGTGGAAGGCGCTGTTGAGCCCGGCGAAGCCGCGCTTGCCCGGCGCATCCGCAACCGGCGCGAGATCGATGCCGGCGGTCAGGCCGACGGTGCGGACATCCACGACATCAGGCTGGTTCCGCAGCGACATCACCGCATCGGCGAATTTCGGCTCGAGCCCGTGAGCGCGCTCGAACAGCTTTTCGTCGCGGTAGATGTCTAGCGTGGCAAGACCCGCCGCGCAGGCCAGCGGATGGGCCGAGTAGGTGTAGCCATGGGCCAGTTCGACCGCATGTTCCGGGCCGCTCATGAACGCGTCATGGATGGTGTCGCGCACCAGCACGCCGCCCATCGGCGCCGCGCCATTGGTGATGCCCTTGGCGAAGGTCAGCATGTCGGGCGTCACGCCATAGCGTTCGGCGGCAAAGGCGAAGCCGAGCCGGCCAAAGCCGGTGATGACCTCGTCGAAGATCAGGAGGATGCCGTGCTTCTGGGTAATCTCGCGCAGCCGCTTGAGATAGCCCTTCGGCGCCGGCAGCACGCCGGTCGATCCGGCCATCGGCTCGACGATCACCGCCGCGACGGTGTTGGCGCCGTGCAAATTGACGATGCGCTCGAGCTCATCGGCGAAATGCGCGCCATATTCGGGCTCGCCCTTGCTGAAGGCCTGCTTCTCGCGGTCATAGGTCGCCGGCAGATGATCGACGCCCGTCAACAGCGAGCCGAACAGCTTGCGGTTGCTGACGATGCCGCCGACGGAGGTGCCGCCAAAACCGACGCCGTGATAGCCGCGCTCGCGGCCGATCAGGCGGATGCGGCCGCCCTGGCCGTTGATCTGGTGATAGGCCAGCGCGATCTTGAGCGCGGTGTCGGCCGCTTCCGAGCCGGAATTGCAGAAGAACACGTGGTCGAGGCCTGCGGGCGCCAGTTCCGCGATGCGGCTGGCGAGCTCGAAGGCCTGCGGGATGCCGAACTGGAACGGCGGCGCATAGTCCAGCGCCTCGGCCTGCTTGGCGATCGCCGATGAAATCTGGGTGCGGCCATGGCCGGCATTGGTGCACCACATGCCCGAGGCGCCGTCGATGATCTTGCGGCCGTCGACGGTGAAGTAGTGCATGTCTTTCGCGCCGGCGAGCAGCCGCGGGTTCTTCTTGAACGCCCGGTTCGCGGTGAACGGCATCCAGTGCGCGGCGAGGTCGTTCGGAACCGCGACGGGGGTGGGACGGGGGCTCTTGTCCAGCATGGGCGGCCTCTCTTCTGTTTGGGGCGATGGTCTAATGCCAAACTATCAGTTTCGTCCCTGAACGGGAACGCCAGCACGCCGTGATATTTCCGCGCAATTCCGTAAATTCAGAGATCTGCCGCGGCGATCCAGAACACTTCGCCCTCGGAATCCGCGGTATCGAGCCAGAGCAGCGGCAGTTGCGGATAGGCGGCTTCGAGTTGCGGGCGGCAGCGGCCGATCTCGCATAACAGCCCGCCCTGTGGCGTCAGGTGCGCTTCTGCTTCGTCGAGGATGCGGCGGACGATGTCGATCCCATCCGCGCCGCCGTCGAAGGCAAGCTTCGGCTCGGCGCGGCATTCGCGCGGCAGGCCGGCCATGCCCTGCGCGTCCACATAGGGCGGATTGGAAATGATCAGGTCGTAGCGCTTGCCGTCCAGCGGCTTGAACAGATCGCCGCGGTACAGCGTGAGGCGATCCTCCAGGGCGTAATCCCGGACATTGCGCGCGGCGACCTCGAGCGCGTCCTTTGAAATGTCCACCGCGTCGATTTCGGCATTCGGAAAATTCCGGCTGGCGAGAATGGCCAGGCAGCCCGAGCCGGTGCATAGGTCGAGCACGCTTTCAACCACGCCCGGGTCCGAGATCAGCGAGCCGGCCTCGTCATCACCGTCGCCGCCGAAATGCTGTTCCAGCAATTCGCCGATGAACGAGCGCGGCACGATGGTGCGCTCGTCGACATAGAACGGCAGGCCGCGCATGTAGATCTTGTTGACGAGGTAGGCTGTGGGTTTTCGCGTCGTGACGCGGCGTGCGATCAGATCAAGGATCTTCTTGCCTTCGGCTGATGTGACGCGCGCGGTGGCGAACGCCTCGAACTGGTCAGGGTGCAGATGCAGCGCCTCGCAGACCAGGAAGGCGGCCTCGGCAACCGGATCGGTGGTGCCGTGCGCGAATACCAGCTTGGCTTCGACGAAGCGGCTGACGGCATATCGGACGAAATCGAGCAGCGTCAGCAATTCGCCCGCGCCGACCTTGGGAAATTTCGATGAGCCAGCGCTGCGCTTCGCCGCCGGTTTTGCGCGTTTAGCCATCAGGGTTTGGTCCAGCGCGCGGCTGCGGCGTCGTCGTGATCGCGCGCCTCGATCCAGCTCCTGCCTTTTTCGCTTTCCTCGCGCTTCCAGAACGGCGCGTTGGTCTTCAGATAGTCCATCAGGAATTCCGCCGCTTCGAAGGCGGCCTGCCGATGCGGCGACGCCGTCACGACAAGCACGATGTTCTCGCCCGGCACGATACGGCCGAACCGGTGAATGATGGTGAGGCCCTGCAACGGCCAGCGCGTCAGCGCCTCGTCGGCGTGGCGGGCGATCTCGGCCTCCGCCATGCCGGGATAATGCTCGAGCGTCAAAGCGGCGATCGGTTCGCCGTCCTCGCTGCCGCGGCAGATGCCGCTGAAGGAGACAACGGCGCCGATATCGGTGCGGCCCTTGGTCAGCGCCGCGATTTCCTGCGCGACGTCGAAGTCGGCTTCCTGGATACGGATGGTCGCGGTGACGGACATGGACAGGGTTAGCCGCCGGTCATCGGCGGGAAGAACGCAACCTCGCGCGCGCCTGATATCACGGCGTCCTGCTTGACATGGGCATGGTCGATCGCGGCGCGGATTACCTTCGGTTTTTCGAATGCGTAGGCATAAGCCTCGCCGCGGCTGGACAGCCAGCCGATCAAATCGTTCACCGTGCGCACATCGGCCGGCGGCTCGACGGTTTCCTCCGCGATGCCGATCCGCTCGCGTACCCAGGCGAAATATTTCACCTTCATCCTTCATCCTCCTTGATGAGGTGATGGATGCCGGCGCGGAAATAATCCCAGCCGGTGTAGATGGTGAAGATCGCCGACACCCACAGCAGGGCGATGCCGATCAGGGTGGTCTGGGGCAGAATCTGCTCGCCGGCCTCGCCTGCGATCAGGAAGCCGATCGCGACCAGCTGGATCGTGGTCTTCCATTTTGCGAGCTTGGTCACGGGCACGCTGACCCGCAACGCCGCCAGATATTCCCTCAAGCCCGAGACCAGGATTTCGCGGCACAGGATCACAATGGCAGCCCACAGCGTCCAGCCATGGATGCTGCTATCGGCTGCCAGCATCAAGAGGCAGGACGCCACCAAGAGCTTGTCGGCGATCGGGTCGAGCATCCGGCCAAAAGCGGACTGCTGATCCCACATTCGCGCATAGTAGCCATCGAGGTAGTCTGTCACCGCGGCGGCGATAAAGACGGCCAGGGCCACCCAGCGCAGCCACAGCGGGCCGTCCAGGATGGACTGGGCGAAAACGCAGCCGACCACCACCGGAATGGCGGCAATACGGGCGTAGGTCAGGATATTCGGCACGGACAGGGTTTTGCCCTGTCCCCTGGTTGTTGCGATGTTCATCCGTCTTACCAATACCGCTGGAGCGTGAAGGTCAACCGTGCGGACCTAGATCATCTGTCGCAGGCGACGCCCAAATGACATGCCTCTCGATTCGAGTCCCTCAACCCGGCTGCGCATGGAAAAACTCGAAAATCTTGCGGGCGCTTTCGGCGCTAACGCCTGGAACCTTGCCGAGGTCCGCGATCGAAGCCCGCTCGATCTCCTTCAGCGTTCCGAAGTGATGCAGCAAGGCACGTTTGCGTGACGGGCCGATGCCCGGGATTTCCTGCAGGCCGGCTTCCCGGATGTCTTTTTTCCGCAGTTTGCGGTGCGAGCCGATCACGAAGCGATGCGCCTCGTCGCGCAGCCGCTGGATGAAATACAGCACGGGATCGCGCGGCTCGAGCTTGATGGCTTCACGGTCCGGCATGAACAGGGTTTCGCGCCCGGCGTCGCGGTCCGGGCCTTTGGCCACGGCCATCAGGGCGACCTGGGTAAGTCCCAGACCCTCGAAGATCTCCCGGACGGCGTTGAGCTGGCCGCGGCCGCCGTCGATGATGACGAGGTCGGGCCATTGCGGAAACGAATCATCGTCGGCCTTCGCCTTTGCGGAGTCGCCCTCCGGCGGCTTCAACAACCGCTTGAAGCGCCGTTCCAGCACCTCGCGCATCATCGCGTAGTCGTCGCCGGGCGTCAGTCCCTCGGACTTGATGTTGAACTTGCGGTACTGGTTCTTGATGAACCCATCCGGCCCCGCCACGATCATCGCGCCGACCGCGTTAGTGCCCTGGATGTGGCTGTTGTCGTAGACCTCGATGCGCTTCGGCACCTGCGGCAGTGCGAGCGTGGTCGCCATACCTTCCAGCAGCCTGCTCTGCGTCGCCGTATCGGCGAGCTTGCGGCCAAGCGCCTCGCGCGCGTTGGTCAGCGCATGCGCGACCAATTCCTTTTTCTCGCCGCGCTTCGGCACCGAGACTTCGACCTTGTAGCCGGCCTTCACGCAAAGCGCGTCGGCAAGCAGTGATGATTCCTCGATCTCGTGCGACAGCAAGATGAGTTTCGGCGGCGGCTTGTCGTCGTAGAATTGCGCGAGGAACGAGGCCAGCACTTCCTCCGGCGTGAACGACTTCTCCGCGCGTGGGAAATAGGCGCGGTTGCCCCAGTTCTGGCCGGTGCGGAAGAAGAACACCTCCACGCAGGAGTAGCCGCCTTCCTGATGGATCGCGAACACATCGGCTTCCTCCACGGTGCGCGGATTGATGCCCTGCTGCGACTGAATCGCCGACAGCGCGGCGAGGCGGTCGCGGTAGAGTGCTGCGGTCTCGAATTCGAGCTCGTTGGACGCCTTCTCCATCTCGCCGGCGAGCAGCTCCTTCACGGCGTGGCTGCGGCCGGAAAGGAAATCGTTCGCCTCGCGCACCAGCTCGCTATAGCCGGGGAAGTCGATCTCCCGCGTGCAGGGGCCCGAGCAGCGGCGGATCTGGTACAGCAGGCACGGCCGGGTGCGGCTTTCGAAGAAGCCATCGGTGCAGGAGCGGATCAGGAAGGCGCGCTGCAGCGCCGTGATGGTGCGGTTGACGGCGCCTGCGGATGCGAACGGCCCGAAATATCGCCCGGGCCTGGTTTGCGCGCCGCGATGCTTGAGGATCTGCGGCGCCCAATGGTCGCCTGATATCAGGATGTAGGGAAACGACTTGTCGTCGCGCAGTTGCACGTTGAAGCGCGGCCGCAACTGCTTGATCAGATTGGCTTCCAGCAGCAACGCTTCGGTCTCGGTCGTGGTGGAGACGATCTCGACCGTCACGGTCGCCGCGATCATGCGCAGGATGCGTGCCGGCAGCGGCGCGTTGACGCGGGCGTAGGAAGCAAGCCGCTTGCGGACGTTTTTCGCCTTGCCGACGTACAGCACGTCGCTTCCGGCATTAAGCATGCGGTAGACGCCAGGTGAGGTCGGCGCCAGCCGCACCGCGTTTTCAATGGCCGCGTGGCCGACCGCCAGCGGGCCTTCTGCAATCACCTCGGCGGACTCTTCGGGGGCCTCCGGCAGGCGCCCCTCGTCGTCCTCCTCGGCGGCGGATGTCGCGGGATCGACGTCGGCGGTCAGGTCCTGCGGCGGCAAATCCGATTGGGAACCCCGCCGCGCCTTGCTCGGGGATTTCGGATGGTCGGTAGAATCGTGATCCATGGGCCTAAATTAAGCGCTGCAAGGCGGCATCGCCAGCACTCGCGGTGCTCCTTTGGGGGAGGCGCCGGTAACGCATTCTTAAGACTGATGAGTGGGCGGTAACCCGGCTTAACAACCCTTTAACTTAAAACTCTCGATAAATCTTACCGGAATAAAGTGGAGTTCCGTAACCAAACCGGTGTCTCGCCCGGCTTGGTCGCGGCAGTTGCGTGGGGGTGCGTGATGAGCAGGTTTGTGTGGGGCGCGCTGGCGCTGGTCGCTACAGGCTGGACCATGTCGGCACGGGCGGCCGACCTTTACGGATCGCGCGCACCCTATACCGTCAACCAGCCGCTCAACGCCTATAGCTGGGCCGGACCCTATCTCGGCGGCAACCTCGGCTATGCCTGGGGTTCGGTCGCCAACAATCCGACCAAGCCGTCCGGTTTCGTGGGTGGTGTCCAGGCCGGCTACAATTGGCAGAACGGAGGTTGGGTGTTCGGTCTCGAAGGCGACATCCAGGCGACCGGCGCCGAAGAAACCTTCGCGCCGTGGAAATTCTCCAACCCCTGGTTCGGCACGGTTCGCGGCCGCGCCGGTTACGCGTTCAACAACATCTTGTTCTTCGGCACCGGCGGTCTCGCCTTTGGCGAGCTGCGCGCCACCACCTTTGGCGTGTCGGAATCCCATACCAATGCGGGCTGGACGCTCGGCGCCGGCGCCGAGATGGGCTTCGCCCCGAACTGGAGCGCCAAGATCGAATACCTCTATGTCGATCTGGCCAACAGCAACTTCGTCGTTACAGGCGCGTCGAATGGTTACCGGTTCGGCTTGATCCGGGCCGGAGTGAACTATCGCTTCTGAGAACAAAGAAACTGTCGACTACTATCTCCCGGCGGCAGTAAGTCGCCGGGATTTTTTTGCCTTCAGGCCGGGTTTACGCGTGCGGACGCCGCGTGCCTCAACGCTCTGGGCGGCGATGCCGCGCCCAGCGCAAATCTTCACAGCCAAAAATTCAGTCCGCGTCCAACGCGAGCGTCAGCTTACGATGAAATCACCAGGTTGACCGCCTTGGGGCCTTTGCCCTTCTTGTCCGGTTCGACCTCGAACGTAATGCGCTGTCCTTCTGTCAGATCCTTCAATCCGGCCCGCTCGACGGCCGTGATGTGCACGAACACATCGCGGCCGCCATCATCGGGCTTGATGAAGCCGTAGCCGCGTTCTCCATTGAAGAACTTGACTATTCCAGTCATGGCCATCGGGAAACTCCTCCCCCGTATTGCTCTGCCGCTACGCGCATCTCGCGTATCGGCCGACCGGACATTCGCTGCCGGAAGCTTGGCCACCTGAGCCGATCGGGTTCACGGCGCCGACCGACCTGGATTTTTATTCGGCCTTGATCACTCCGCCGCAACCATTCGCGGAAGCGGAACGTAAAGCCAGTCCCAATGGCCTGAGCATAATACGGTTTTGCGTAAATTGCCTACGGCCCAATCACACTTTTCAGAGGGAGTACCTCTTCAGGGCTTGGGTGTCTCGAGCCTGAAACGGCCGGCCCCGCCCTGGCCGAGCGGTTTTTCGAGTTCGGGTAGAATTGTCTTCAACTCACCCGCCAGCGTCCACGGCGGATTGACGATCAGGAGCCCGGTGGAGGCGAGGGGGCCGCCCGCCGCCTGCGGGGCAACGGAAAATTCGAGCCGCAGGCATTTCCCGGCCGGCTTGCTGGCGGCGGCAGCGCCCGCGACAAGGCGCGCCAGGGTATCGGTGGCACGCCGGCTCTTCACCGGATACCAGATCAGATAGCTGCCGGTGGGCCATTTCGCGTAGGCTTCGGCGAATCCGTCGGCCAGCGTCTCGAATTCGTCCTTTTGCTCGAAAGAGGGGTCGATCAGCACGAGGCCGCGCCGCTCGTTGGGCGGCACGAAGGCCGGCAACGCCGTCCAGCCGTCGAGGTCGACCACCCGCGCCTGGCTGTCGCGGCGCAGCGCATCGATCAGTTGCCTGCGGGCGCCGGGCTCGATTTCGCAGGCCGTAAGGCGGTCCTGCGGCCGCAGCAGCGCGCGGGCGATCAGGGGCGATCCGGGATAGGCCTCAAGCTTGCCCGGCGCGTTGAATGCCCTGACGATATCGAGATAGGGGGTCACCAGCGGCAGCGTGTTGTCCGAAAACCGCGCCTGCAGCACCCGCGCAATGCCGGTCAGCCATTCGCCGCTGCGGCGCGCTTCCTCGCCTGTGAGATCGTAGCGCCCGGCGCCGGCATGGGTGTCGATGACGCGAAACGCGGCCTGCTTTTCCTGCAAATAGGCCAGCATGCGCACCAGCACGATGTGCTTGATGACATCGGCAAAGCCGCCGGCGTGAAAGGCGTGTCGGTAGTTCATGGGGGAGGGGTTACGACATCGGGGCGCAGAAAGTAACCCATATCGGCGAAGATGCGAGCGGCGGCTGACGTCTCGCGTTGCCGAGGTATCCGTCTCATCGCGCGATGATTTAACCGGCCATCCACAGAACCGGCCAAAACCATTGCATGGCAGATTGCTGCAAATGCAGCCCATCCGCTAACTTTCTATTTAAGGGTGTATGGTGTTCTGGTGCTCCTGGGAAAGAAGGAAGTGCCTCATGGGTGTGATTGCCGCTGCCTATTCATCGTACACCACTTTGTCGATTTCGCAGGCCGGCACCGCGGCAGCGGATGCAGGCACCAAGAGCAGCACGGCAAGTGTGTTCAGCCGGGCATCGTCCTCGGCGCCCGGTGCTTCGGCCACCACGGTCAGCATCTCGTACCGCGCCAAGATGTTGCTGGCGCGGGCGTCGGCAGAACAATCCGCCGTTGATCAGCTTCAGGCACAGGTCGATGCCTTTCGCACTGGTGGGTCGGCGGCGGGGCTTCGCGGCACCAACGACGGGTTGTCGGTCGGCATGGATCTGTTCGAGATTATCAGCGGAGCCGGTGACGACAGCATCCACGTTCAGGCCAGCAACGCCACGATCGATGCCGGCGCGGGCAACGATGTGATCGGTGTCGATGGCCAGGCCAGCGTCGTCGCCGGCGAGGGTGACGATGTCGTCTTCACCTATGGTCATTCGACCGTGGATGGCGGCGCCGGCAATGATCATATCAGCACATACGGTCATTCAACGGTCACCGGCGGTGACGGCGATGATTCTATCAGCACCTATGCGTATTCGAGCGTTTCGGGTGGTAACGGCAACGACATACTCAGAGCCTACGGCAATTCCACCCTTGATGGCGGTGCCGGCGACGACAGCCTCAGCGCCTACGATCACGCCAACCTGAGCGGCGGCGCCGGCAATGATCATATCAACGCCTACGACAATGCGGTTGTCGATGCCGGTACCGGTGACGACACCGTCCGCACATACTCACATGCGACTGTGTCGGCCGGCGACGGCGATGACCATGTGTGGACCCATGATTATTCCGTCATCGATGCGGGCGCTGGTAACGATATGATCTGGGTCGGTGGATCTTCGACCGTGACGGGCGGCGCCGGTGACGATTACATCAATGTAACGGGTGATAGTTCCACGATCAATTTTGCCAAGGGTGACGGCAACGATGTCGTTCGGATCGGCAACGGCAGCGACAGCGTCGATCTCTCGATCAGTGGTTATTCGCTGAATGATGTCATCGTTACCCAGCAGCTCGGCAGGACTACCGTAAACTTCAAGGGCTCAGGCGATTCTCTTGTTTTCAATGGATCGGCACGGCTGAGCTTCGCCGATCATACCAGCGTGGATATTCGTGCCTGACACAGCTCTTGCGTAGAGGGGACCCGGCCATCCACGTGCCTTGCAGACGACAATAAAGCCGTGGATGACCGGGAACGCAGACAGCTCTGGGCTGTCTGCGCAGGACGGGCCGCCATGCCTTGGTTGCCTCGGCATGGCGGAAGAGGATCTTCAGCCGCCCCGCACCGGCGGCATCACCACCTCGTCGCGGCGGCAGGCGCGGCGGTCGGTTTCCTCGCAGGCGCGGAATTGCATGTCCTTGCTCAAGCAGATCCGTACTTCGCTCAGGCGCCGGCCGGAGCAGGTCACTGAAATCGCCGCACTGCTCAGGCCCGGGTTGATCTTGATGAAGGCCGCCTCGAGATCGCCCGGAGCGATGGTTTTCTGCTCCGACAATTGCAGGAATTCCTCGGGGATCTTCACCACCGCGCGCGCCTTGCGGATGCTCTCGAAATAGGCCCGCGCGCCAAGGCCCGAACAGGTGCCGTGCTTGTCCCACTCGTTGAAGATCAAGCCGGGCGCCGGCATCAGGTCCAGCATCGAGGTCATGATGTTGCGATCGAGCCGCGGCGAGGGCCGCTGGCAATATTCGGGAAAGCCACGCTCATATTGCGGCCACAGGCCGTGAACCACGAAGGAATAAGGCCGTTCGCACTGGACCTGTGCGCGCCCGCTATTGCCACGCTCGGCGGCCGCCTCGCAGAACGAGGGCGACCACGAAAGGGCAAGGACATAAAAATCGAACTCGCCCGGGGCGTTCTGCCGGCGGTCCTGCGCGGACGCCATTCCGGCAAAGACGACAACAAGCGCCAGCGAAATCAGAAACCGCGAAATAACGACAAATCGGTGCATCGAACGCCCCTCTACTCGACTACCGGGAGCCTAGCAGGGAGGCGGAACATTTCAAGAACAAAATTGGTTAATCGCAAAAAACCGGGCGAAGGCGCAGGCTCAATCGGCGCGGCGCGAGCGAATCAGGGCTCGCGAATCAGGGTCTGGCGGCCCGGCAGCCAGGGCTATAGGCCCAGTTGCGGTCGAGGCCGGTCACGCACCATTCGACGCCCTGGCCGAAGCCGGCAAAGCCGCCATCCTCAATGATCGAGTAGTGCACGGTGCGCATCTTGCCGTCGCTCAGCATCACGTCACCGCTGCAATAGCGGCGCGGAATGTTATCGGACTGCCAAGGCCGGAACGCGGTTTCGTGGATTCGGCCGAAACCGGTGATCGTCAGCGCCGAATTCCAGAACTTGCCCTCTTTCTCCTGGAATCGCGCCGCGATCGTCGACAGCGCCCGCTCGCATTCGGCGACGCGGCCGTCATAGCTGGGGCCGAACAGCCCGAAATTCAGCTCCAGCGGGTTGGCGGCCTGGGCGGCAGGGCTGGAGACCAGCAGGGCGACCGCCGCCGTGATGGGGCCGAGTGCTCTCAAGGATGTGAACAGGTTGCGCATGGGGAATCCGCCGGTAATCAACGTGAGAGACGGTGCCGCGAAGCCCTGACGAGGTCAAGTGCAGCGCGGCAACACCTGGCGGCGAACTCCGCCTCGTGCTGCAACCATTCTTTTCACGGCCACCGGCGCACACTATGGTGGGCTTCGAGCGAAATGGAGTCTGCGATGCGAAGAATTCTGGCCGCGAGCCTGATTGCCATGTGCCTGGTCGTCATGGGCGGAATGCTGGCGGGGGCGCCGGCGCAGGCGCAGTGGTTCGACATCGACACGGTGCCGCCGTTCAAGGGCAATGACACCGGCGGCATCATCGCCTATCCGCTCGCGATGCAGGCCGACGCCCGTCAGCTCGCCGTTGACCACTGCGCCCGCTACGGCAAGGTGGTGAAATTCCTCGGCGTGCAACCCAATTACGGCGGCTATGTTTCCTTTGCCTGCCGCTGGGTGCCCTACGGCGCGGCCGAGCGGCCGCTGCGCACGCTTTACTGAGCGCGATCCCGCTAGCTTTCCCCGGCTGGACATGTTTTTGCCACGCGAAGCGTGTGTTCACTCGCGCGCACGATATCGTGGAAGAATTCAGGTGGGAGCACAGGCATGAGACGACTGCTTCTTGTAACTTGTTCGGCGCTTGGCCTGCTGGCCCTGTTGCCGGTGAACGGCGCGGTCGCCGTTGAGCTGCCGGTGCGCAAGGCCGGTCTGTGGGAGATGAAGGTGCTGAGTGGCGGCTCGGTGCCCGAGATGACCATGCAGCAATGCACCGACGAGACCACGGACAAGGACATGAGCACCGCCATGTCGCCGGTGGCCAAGGAGATCTGCTCGAAGCAGGATATCCAGAAGACGGCGACCGGCTATGTCACCGATTCGGTCTGCGGCGTCGCTGGCATGACGATCAAATCAAAGGCCGAGATCAACGGCGATTTCAATTCTGCCTACACCGTGAAAACGAGCTCGCACACCGAGGGGGGGATGGGCGGCGCCCCGCGCGACAGCTCCTCGACGATCGAGGCGAAGTGGATCGGCGCCTGCAAAAGCGATCAGAAGCCCGGCGACATCATGATGCCGGGCGGCATGAAGATGAATATCAACGACATGCAAAAACTGAAGGCGCTGATCCCGAAACAGCCGGCGAAGTAACGAGCCAACGGGTCGCGCGAATGCGCGCCCGATGACAGGCTCCGCGAAATCCGGGATTCTTTGTGCGGGGCGCACCGGCCCGGATTGCGCTTCGCTCCATCCGGGCTACTGATCAACGCGTCTACACCGGCACCCTTACCGCCGCTCTCAATCCGCCCATCGGGCTGTCGCTGAGCGTGATGTCGCCGCCATGCGAGCGGGCGATGTCGCGGGCGATGGCCAGCCCCAGGCCGGTGCCGCCCTCGTCCTGGTTGCGGGCATCGTCGAGCCGCAGGAACGGCTTGAACACTTCCTCGCGCATATTGGCGGGAATACCGGGGCCGTCGTCGTCGACCGTCACCGTCAGATAGCGGTGATCGCGGTGGCCGGTGATCGAAACCGTGTTGGCGTGGCGCGCGGCGTTGGAGACGAGGTTGGCGATGCAGCGCTTGAACGATGCCGGCTTCACCGTCACCACGGGCAGGCCGTGGAACGTCACCGTCGCGGTATGGCCGTGGCGCTCGGCGTCGCTGCGCAACTCTTCCAGCGCCTTCGCCATGTCGGTCGGCTGCGCGATCTCGCCGCTGTCGCCGCGCGCAAAGGAGAGATAGGCCTCCAGCATGCCGGCCATTTCGTCGACATCCTTGCGCATGCCGTCGACTTCGGGGCTGTCGCCGATCAATGCCAGTTCGAGCTTGAAGCGGGTCAGGATGGTGCGCAGGTCGTGGCTGACGCCGGCCAGCATGGCGGTGCGCTGATCGATCGAACGCTCGACGCGCGCCTTCATCTCCAGGAAGGCCTGCGCCGCCTGCCGCACCTCGCGCGCGCCGCGCGGACGGAAATTCGGCGCCTCGCGCCCCTTGCCGAAGCTTTCGGCGGCCTCTGCCAACCGCAGGATCGGCCGAATCTGGTTGCGCAGGAACAGCACCGCGACGATCAGCAGGATCGAGGAGGTGCCCAGCATCCAGAAGATGAAGATCTCCGAATTGGAGGCGTAGGCCCTGCTTCGCTGCGCGAACACCCGCATCACCGCGTCGTCGAGCTGGATGCGGATCTCGACCAGGTTGGACTTGCCGACGGTGTCGATCCAGAACGGACGGCTGATCTGGCGGCTGATCTGCCCCGAGAGCGACTGGTCGAGCAGCGAGAAGAACGGCTTTGGCCCCGGCGTGGGCATGTCGCCCGGCGGGAGGAAATCGACCACGAGCCCGAGCCGCTCCTGCGCGATGCGCTTGAGTTGCGTGCGATCCTTGTCCTGCGGATAAGTCTTGTAGATGTCGATCAGGCCCGCGATATCCTGCACCACGGCGGCCGATAAATGCCTTGTCACCGTGTTCCAGTGCCGCTCCATGAACACGAAGGCGACCACCGTCTGCAGCATCACCATCGGCACGATCATGATCAGAAGCGCGCGCGCATAGAGGCCGGTCGGCATCCAGCCCTTGAACGCGTTGCCCATCCAGCCATTGACCGCGGAGACGCGTTGCGATGCGTTGCGAATCAGGGTCAGGCCGGTGTCGAGCGTACTCATGAAAATCGGCTCAGGGCGACGCAACCAGGCGATAGCCGATGCCGCGCACCGCCTGCAGGAACAGCGGATTAGCGGGATCGCGCTCGATCTTGCGCCGAAGGCGGTTGATCTGCACGTCGACCGCGCGCTCGTTCACCGTATCGCCCCCCGTCAGCGCCGCACGCGGCACGGTTTCGCCGGGGCTCGCAGCCAGAATTCGCAGCATTTCGCGCTCGCGATCGGTCAGGTGAATGATCTCCTCGCCCTGTCGCAGTTCGCCGCGGTCGAGATGATAGACGTAAGGGCCGAACGCGATCTGCTCCAGCGCCTCCACCGGCGGCGGCGCGCTGCGCTTGAGGATGTTGCCGATCCTTAAGACCAGTTCGCGCGGCTCGAACGGTTTGGCGACATAGTCGTCGGCGCCGATCTGCAAGCCCTCGATCCGCGCCTCCGCCTCATGGCGCGCCGTCAGCATGATGATCGGCACCGAGGAGGAGGTGCGAATGAACCGCGCCAGCTCGAAGCCGGTTTCGCCGGGCATCATGACGTCGAGGATCAACAGATCGAAATGCAGGCCGAGCAGCTTGGCGCGGGCGTCGTTCGCGCTCGACGCTGTCGTGACGCGATAACCCTCGCCTGACAGAAACCGCGACAAAAGATCGCGGATACGGCGGTCGTCGTCGACCAGCAGCAGATGCGGGGCGTCGTCGGCCATTTGCTGCGTTGTGCGCGCGGTGGCTGTAGCGATGGTTGCTCCTTGCGCCACGATCACTCCCTTGGCTTCTTGCCGGTCCCGAAGATCGCTTCGAGCACCTTATCGGGGTCTTCGCGATCGATCATCGCGCGCAGGAACTGGCTGATAACAGCGACGCCTTCGGGATTGATGTCCCGGAGCGCGCGGGTGATCCGATCGGTCTGCAGCCCTGCGAGCTTTGCCACCAAGGCTTCGCCCTTGGGGGTGGCGTAAAGAAGGCGCTGCCGGCGGTCGTTATTGCCGGTCTTCTGGATGATGTAGTCCTCGTCGAGCAACTGCTTGAGCACCCGGCCAAGCGATTGCTTGGTGATCCGCAACACGTCCAGCAGGTCGGCGACCTTGAGGCCGGGATAGCGGTAGACGAAATGCATCACCCGGTGATGGGCGCGGCCGAACCCGAAAGCCTCGAGCTCATGGTCGGCATCGCCGACGAAGTCGCGGTAGGCAAAGAACAACAATTCGATGATGTCCCAGCGCATTTCGCCCGCCCGCTGGGCAGGGGACGTGCCGGCGGCGCCTTGCGAATCGGGGGTGGCCAGGCCCTTTGAGAAATTTATGTCAGTCATGTTGACATATCTTGGGTTCAATGTTACAAAACTACCAGCCACGACGAAACTTTAAGTCGTTTCGAACTTGGCGACGTGTCAGGCAGCCGGAAAAAGCCAGCAATGGCGGCAACGGCCGCAAATTGAACTACCGTGCGATTGTCGAGCGGCATTTCGGCAAACCATACTGGACTTCGTCATCCCGCAAAAGCATGTCCTCAACCGACATGACGGCGACGGAAGCCGGCCGCAAGGCTGGTGATGGGTGAAGCCCAGGCCTGTGACGTCCAGACCTATTGAGCCAGCAGGCCCGGAGAGGCCGGCCGGCGCCAGAATCGCGCCGATTCCGGCAGCGGAAAGCAAGGGCAAGGGAATGAGTTTGAAATTCGAAATCCAGCCGACGGCGAATCCGACGCCGGAGAACGAGCGCACGGCAAAGCTCGCGGACCCGGGCTTCGGCCGGATTTTCACCGATCACATGGCGATCGTCCGCTACAACCAGGCCAAGGGCTGGCATGACGCGCGCGTCGAAGCCCGCGCGAATTTCTCGCTCGATCCGGCCACAGCCATCCTGCACTACGCGCAGGAGATTTTCGAAGGCCTCAAGGCCTACAAGCGCGACAACGGCGTGAACCTGTTCCGCCCAGAAGCCAATGCCGGGCGCTTCCGGAACTCGGCTGAGCGCATGGCCATGGCGCCGGTGCCAGAGGCTCTGTTCATCGAAGCGGTCGAGCAGGTCGTGCGCATCGACAGTGCCTGGATCCCGGGCGGTGAGGGCAGTCTCTATTTGCGGCCCTTCATGATCGCGAGCGAGGTCTTCCTCGGCGTGAAGCCGTCCGCGGAATACATCTTCGCCGTCATCGCCTCGCCGGTCGGTTCCTATTTCAAGGGCGGACCCGCGCCGGTGTCGATCTGGGTGTCGGAGAACTACACGCGCGCCGCGATCGGCGGCACCGGTGCCGTCAAATGCGGCGGCAATTACGCCGCGAGCCTGCGCGCACAGGCCGAGGCCATCGAGCACGGCTGCGATCAGGTGGTTTTCCTCGATGCGGTCGAGCGCCGCTACATCGAGGAACTCGGCGGCATGAATGTCTTCTTCGTGTTCGACGACGGCTCGCTGCTGACGCCGCCGCTCGGCACCATCCTGCCGGGCATCACCCGCGATTCGATCATCGCGCTGGCGAAGGATTCCGGCACGCGCGTGCGCGAGGAGCTCTACACGATCGACCAGTGGCGCGCGGATGCCGCCAGCGGAAAGCTGAAAGAGGCCTTTGCCTGCGGCACGGCGGCCGTCATCTCGCCGATCGGCAAGGTGTGTTCGGCGAGCGGCGAGTTTCTGATCTCTGGCGGCGCGGCCGGCCCCGTCGCCATGGGGCTGCGCAAGAAACTGGTCGACATCCAGTACGGTCGCGCTGAAGACCCGCACGACTGGATCAGAAAGGTCCTGTGACCGGCGGCGGAATTATTCCGCCGCTTCCGCGACAGATCACTTGAGCGCCGGGGGGCGCGCGTCTCGTCGAGACGCGCGAGGCCTGATGTGCGGCCATTTGAAGCAGTGCCAATCCGGGAGAGAGCCCATGGGAGTTTCGTTCGACAAGATCGATGGCGTCATCTGGTACGACGGGAAGCTGGTGCCGTGGGCCGACGCCAACGTGCACATTCTCACCCATGGCCTGCATTATGCGAGCTGCGTGTTTGAAGGCGAGCGCGCCTATGGCGGCAGGGTCTTCAAAAGCACGGAGCATTCCGAGCGGCTGAAGAACTCGGCCAGCATCCTCGATTTCGAGATTCCCTGGTCGGTCGCCGAGATCGACGCCGCCAAGCAACTCGTGATCGACAAGAACAATCTGCGCGACGCCTATCTCCGCCCGATCGCCTGGCGCGGCTCGGAGATGATGGGTGTCTCGGCGCCGACCAACACCATCCATCTCGCCGTCGCCGCCTGGAACTGGCCGAGCTATTTCGATCCGGCCGAGAAGCTGAAGGGCATCCGGATCGGCATGGCCGAATACCGGCGGCCCGATCCGGCGACGATTCCGGCGATGGCCAAGGCGTCCGGTCTCTACATGATCTGCACCATCAGTAAGCACAAGGCGGAGCGCCAGGGTTATGCCGATGCCATGATGCTGGACTGGCAGGGGCGGGTCGCCGAATGCACCGGCGCCAACATCTTCTTCGTCAAGGACGGCAAGATCCACACGCCGATTGCCGACTGCTTCCTCGCCGGCATCACCCGCGCCACCGCGATCGACCTCGCCAGGCGCCGCGGCATCGAGGTGATCGAACGCCGCATCATGCCGGAGGAACTCGACGGCTTCACCGAGTGCTTCATCACCGGCACCGCGGCCGAAGTGACGCCGGTCTCCGAGATAGCGAATTGGAAGTTCACGCCCGGCAATATCTCCGAGCAGTTGATGGCCGACTACACCGCCGACGTGCAGCCCAAGGACAAGGCCACGGCCGCCTAAGGCCCGGCTTCTTCCCCCGGCGGATCTCTCTTCCCCTCTCCCCACCGGCATTGCCTTGGGATGATGGTCGTCGAACTGGATAGAGGAACTCGGCTGGTCGGGCCGCGTTGGTGATGCCGAAGATTGACGAAGCATTCCCGGCCGACAGCAGCATCCGCGACGCCGCTGCACAAGCTGATCGGAGCGAGCAGGTTTTCAGGCGAAATGCGAAGCCATCATGGCCACGATCTTGGAGCGCTCAGGAAACGGGCGGACAAGAGCAACACGGAGGGCACATGAGAAACATCGTGAACGAGGACGGCGAGATCATCGCCAAGGCAACGAAAGACGGTACGCTGGTCGGTGGTCACCACCGCCTCATAGTGGCGGGCAGCCTCAGTCAAAAACTGTTCTGGCAAGATACCGGCGAACCTGTGAAGCTTGACGCCTTGATGCATCTAAATTCTCATCGACGTATAGCTTGATGCGCTCGCCGCGTTAGCGAACGGCTTACTTCTTCTCGTCCTTCGGGGCCGGTGCACCGTCCTTGTCCCTTTTGATATTGCCCTTGGTTGCGCTCATGCCGGTGGTGTCCATCGAACCATCTGGCTTGGCGCCGCTCGTCGTTCCGGGCTTCTCCATGCCGGTCTGCGGAGCGGGGCCGGTGTTCTGGGCAAAGGCCGAGCCGCACAGGAGCGCAAGAGCGGTTACGGTGATAAGCTTCCTCATGGATCTCTCCTTTGGAGACCTACAATAATTCGGCGCGCAAAGTGTGGTTCCTGTATCGTGAACTCTTCTGCGGCTTTGTGCGACCAACTCCCCGGATTGCGGATAGAATTCGGTGCGTGAAATGGTGACAATGACCTCAGCCCTTTCAATATGCTCCAAATGCGTCGTGGCGGCTGCCGTTGCGGCGGCCCTCGCGGCTTTCGGCTCCCCGACAGGGGCCGTCATGGCCCAGGACCGTTCCCCGGTGATCGACCTTAGCTCCGGCAACGCGGAGATGAATGCCGCGATCGCAAAGGGGCGGGCCACGCTGCCGACGTTCTGGGCCTCCTACGACGCGCCAAAATCGTCGGAGACCGATCATTCCCTCAAGGTGCGTTTTCCGAATCCGAGGAACAATGGCGAGCACATCTGGATCGCCGAGGTGAAGAAGATCGCGGACGGCCGCTATTCGGGAAGGTTCGCCAACGCGCCGCGCGATCTGCCCGGCAAGAAGGCAGGTGACGTGACCGAGTTCAAGGAGGCCGACATCTCGGACTGGATGTTCACGCGGAACGGCAAGATCGTCGGTGGCGAGACCATCAAGCCGCTGCTGAAAGCAATGCCGAAGGCCGACGCCGACGCGCTTCGCGCGCGGATGGAAACCCCTTAAGGCAGGCCCAAGGCCAAACAAGACATTCTGGTCAAAACCCGCCCGGTGGGGTAGGTGCGTGGGATCACCCTAGTTTTGCCGGTGGCGGTGCCAAAAGCGGCTTTCCCCGTCAGGCACATGCTGGTACCAACGCCGCCCATGGCTGAAAAACCCAAAAAACCCCAGAAGCTCCGCGCCCGCTTGCCGCGCGGGCTGGAAGATCGCGGCCCGGCGGCGATTGCCGCCACGCGCCAGATGGTCGAGAAAATCCGCGAAGTCTACGAGCGCTACGGTTTTGAGCCGGTGGAAACGCCGGCGATGGAGTTCACCGACGCGCTCGGAAAGTTCCTGCCCGACCAGGACCGGCCGAACGAGGGCGTGTTCTCGTTCCAGGACGACGACGAGCAGTGGATCTCGCTGCGCTACGACCTGACCGCGCCGCTGGCGCGTTACGTGGCGGAAAATTTCGACGCGCTGCCGAAGCCGTATCGCTCCTATCGTGCGGGCTATGTCTATCGCAACGAGAAGCCGGGCCCGGGCCGTTTTCGTCAGTTCATGCAGTTCGACGCGGATACGGTGGGCTCAGCCTCGCCCGCGGCGGACGCCGAGATGTGCATGATGGCGGCGGATACGATGGAAGCGCTCGGCATTCCGCGTGGCAGTTATCTGGTGAAGGTGAATAACCGCAAGGTGCTCGATGGGGTGCGCGATGCGCTCGGCATCGCCGATGACGGACAATGGCTGACCGTGATGCGCGCGATCGACAAGCTCGATCGGCTCGGCATTTTCGGCGTACAGCAATTGCTGGGTGATGGCCGCAAAGACGAGTCAGGTGATTTCACCAAGGGCGCGGGCCTCAAGGCGGAAGACATTGCCCTGGTCGTCAGTGCGATCGAACAGGGCGCTCAGATCGACGCGCGGCTGCGCGACAGCAAGATCGGACAGGAAGGTCGCGACGAACTCGACGCGATCAGCAAGCTTGTTTCGGCATCGGGCTATGGGCCGGATCAGATCGTTATCGATCCTTCCGTCGTCCGCGGCCTCGAATATTACACCGGCCCTGTCTACGAGGTCGAACTCACCCTCGAAACCAAGGACGAAAAAGGCCGCCCCGTGCGCTTCGGCTCTGTCGGTGGCGGCGGCCGTTACGATGGCCTCGTCTCGCGCTTCCGCGGCGAGCCGGTGCCGGCGACGGGATTTTCCATCGGCGTGTCGCGGCTGCAGGCCGCGCTCACGATGCTCGGCAAGCTCGACACCCGGCCCGACTTCGGGCCGGTCGTCGTCACCGTGTTCGATCGTGATCGTGTCGCCGACTATCAGAAAATGGTGGCGCAGCTTCGCAACGCGAACATCCGCGCCGAGCTCTATCTCGGCAATCCCAAGAACATGGGCAACCAGCTCAAATATGCCGACCGCCGCAACTCGCCGTGCGTGATCATCCAGGGCTCGGATGAAAAGGCGCGCGGCGAAATTCAGATCAAGGACCTGATCGAGGGTGCGAAAGCCGCCGCGGCCATCGCCTCCAACCAGGAATGGCGCGAGACCCGTCCCGCGCAGTTTTCCTGCGGTGAGGACGAGATCGTCGCAAAGGTGGGCGAAGTGCTGGCGCGCCATGACGTGAAGTGGGGATAGCCATTCATTCCAGGCGTCATGCCCGGCCTTGTGTCGGGCATCCACGTCTTGTTTGATAGAAGAGATCGTGGATGGCCGGGACAAGCCCGGCCATGACGAAAGAAAAGCAACGAGGAGACGAGAATGCCTGAGATTACCGTGAGCATGGCCGCCGGCCGCACCGACGAACAGAAGGCCGGCATGATGCGCGACATCACGCAGGCGCTGGTCAAGAATCTCGGCGTCGATGCCGATGCGGTGGTGATCCAGATCAACGAAGCGCCGCTGGCCCACAAGATGAAAGGCGGCAAGACGTTTGTGGAACGGGCGGCGGCTGCTGCGGCGGCGAAGAAGTAACTCGGTCTTTTTCCTTCTCCCCTTGTGGGAGAAGGTGGCGCGGACGAAGTCCGCGACGGATGAGGGGTTCTATCCGCGAATACCAATGCGAGAGATTCGCTCGCGGAGAGAGACCCCTCACCGGTCTCAATCGCGCGTTTCGCGCGATTGATCCACCCTCTCCCACAAGGGGAGAGGGGAAGGGGAAGCAATCCATGGACGCACGCGACTTCATCAAGATCGGTATGAGCGCCGAGCGGACGCTGGTCGTGCCGGCCGAGCGGACGGTCGGGCATTTCGTGCCTGATATGCCGATGGTCTATGCGACGCCGATGATGATTTTGGAGATGGAGATGGCATCGAGCGACGCCATCAGGGCCCATCTTCAGCCGGGCTGGATCACGGTCGGGACCGAGGTCGATATCCGCCATCTCGGCGCGTCGCTGGTCGGGGCTGTGGTGCGCGTCACGGGAAAAGTCACAGCAGTAGAGCGCCGCGTGATCCGCTTCGAGGTCGAAGCCTTCGAGGGCGAGCGCAAGATCGGCGACGGCCGCCACGCCCGAGGCCTCGTCAATGTCGAGATATTTACGAAGCGGCTGGGTGCGAAGTAGTAGCGGGGAAGTAGGGTGGGCAAAGGCGCGAAGCGCCGTGCCCACCATCCAGCACTGTGCTCGCGGTGGTGGGCACGCTTCGCTTTGCCCACCCTCATATGAGGCCTTTTGAGTCAAGCATCCCAACCGGGGCTTGGATGTGATTTTTTGCATTCGGCGGAGCGGCGGCGCGCGGAGCCATGCGTAGCGCAGCGTGCCGCCGCGGTCGGTGCGCTCAGGAACTGGCTTCCGGCGATTTATGCAGCAGCTCACTGCATCACCTCATATCCGGTCGGGCGGTTACAGCCCGGTACCCACATTCCGCATGCTTGCGGCGAGGAAGCCACGAGGATGAGACCCATCTACGAAGCGGCCTGTTGATTTGGCCCAAGGGTGGCACGGTCATCATCCATTCCGCGCTGACCGCGGCTGGTGCCGCGACGCTGACGCGTTGCTTGAAACGGTTACGGCTTTGTGGCCTTGAGCAGGGCTCCTTCGGGGACCAGGCCGGTTGTGAGATAGCGCCAGAGCGCCACCATCAGCTTGCGCGCCAAGGCCACGATGGCGATGCGCTTGTTGCGCTTGCTGGCGTTGTTGTGGGTGCGGCTGCGGAACCATCGGGTGAGCGCACTCTCCGGCTGATGCCGCAGCCACAGCCAGGAAAGTTCGATCGCGGCGCAGCGGGCGCGCGGGTTGCCCGCCTTGCTGATGCCCTGGTCGCGGTCGATCCCGCCGCTCTGCCACGGACTGGGCGTCAGCCCGAAATAGCTCGCGACCTCACGCCGGTTGCGGAAGTCCTTGTAGAACACCTCGCTGGCCAGCGTCGTCGCGAACGCCGGGCCGAGGCATTTGAGCCGGAGCAACAGTTCGCTGCGCTCCGCCATCTGCGCCGCCGCAGGTGCCGGATCCGCTTGAGCCTGTGCCTGTGCGAGCCGCTCGAGCTGTTCGCGTACCAGCATCAGCCGCGCGTGCTCGTACTTGATCTCCGCCAGCATCCGTGGCGGCACCGCCTGGCCCTGCCAATCCCGCTGCGTCGCCAGCCAGTTCAGCCAGTCGCGCCGGCGCGGGTTCCCGACCGCCATGCCCAACAGCCGCAGCAGCGCCTTGATCCGGCTGGTGTGCGCGGTCTGTTCCTTGATCAGCCGGCCGCGTTCGCGGCTGGCGCGGCGGGCGTCCTCTTGCTCCGGCGCAGGTACCCGCACGATCCGTACCACCTGCGGCTCACCGCGCAGATACGCCATCAGCGTCCGCAGCATCTTCTCGCCGTCGATCCGGTCGGTCTTCACCCGACGCGCCCGCTGATCCACCGCAATGCTCGCAGGGTCAAACACGTAGTTCGTGATCCCGGCCGCCATCAGAAGCCGGTGCAGCCAGAACCCGTCGTAGCCGGCCTCGTAGCAGCTCACCACCGCCGGAATGGCTCCCAGCGCCCGAGCCGCTCGGTCGCGCTCCCGACCGATCAGTGCCAGCAACTCGGCATGATCTCCTCCCTCCAACTTATGGCGGGACATCTTGCCTTTGTCCGGGCTGTGCAGCGTCACCAGCCAGCTCTTCTGACTCAGTTCGATTGCAACGAAAATTGTGCCACAATGGTCGACGGTGGGCGTGTCTACGGTCGATGCTTGCATCTGACTCTCCGATGGTTCGAGTGTGGAAACCCAAACCTACCGGAAAGGCCACGCTCACCGCCCCATGGAATCTACGCACCTACGCACCTTCTACTTCGCCAGTTCCTTCGATCGCTTCGTCGCCGCAGCGATGGCGCGGATCATCAGCGGCTGCATTCCGTCCTGGCCCATCAGCACTTCCAGCGCGGCCGCCGTGGTGCCGCCGGGCGAGGTGACGTTCTGGCGCAGCGTGGCGGAATCCTGTTCCGAGCGATGCAGCAATTCGCCGGAGCCGGCGACGGTTTCGCGCGCGAGTTTTGTGGCGAGATCCGCCGGCAGGCCGGCCTCGACACCGGCGCGCGCCAGTTCTTCGGCGAGCAGGAACACATAGGCCGGGCCGGAGCCGGAGACAGCGGTCACCGCGTCCATCAGGCCTTCATCGTCGACCCATTCGACCGAGCCGGTGGCGCGCAGCAGCGCATCGGCGGTGGCACGCTGCGCGGCGCTGACATTCTTTGCCGCGACCGCAACCGTGATGCCGCGGCCGATCGCGGCCGGCGTGTTCGGCATGGCGCGAACCACCATGCCGCCGCAGACCTGTTCCAGCGCGGCTATGGGCGTGCCCGCCATGATCGAGACGACCAGCGTGTCCGATCCGACGAGCTTCTTCAGCGCCGGCCCCGCTTCGCGGAACATCTGCGGCTTCACCGCGACCACCAGCGTATCGGCGGTGCCGGCGTCGTTCGGATTGAGACGGACGCCCTTGGCGGCGAGCGCCTTGATGTCGTCGGACGGGAAGGGCTCGACGACGATGACGCGGCCTGCGTCGAGGCCGCCGGCCAGCCAGCCGGTCAGCATCGCGCCGCCCATCTTGCCCGCGCCGGCGAGCGCGATGGTGCCGTTGAGGTTTTGAAGTGCGTTGGTGTTCAAGGTGTCACCACAAATGCTGCCGTCGTCCCTGCCTAGTGCGCAATTGCGCACGGGCGCAGGGACCCATAACCATAGTCGGTTCTAGTGAAGCGAAGACCGTGCGACAAGCATTTTGCCTGAACGGAGGCGCCACGGCGTATGGGTCCCTGCGCCCGTGCGCAATTGCGCACAAGGCAGGGACGACATCGACGGCCGGAACGGCGGAAACCCCTACGCCTCGCCCTCGGTATCGAACATCGCCGCGCTCATCGCCTCCGCGGCGGTCTTTCCGGCCCAGACCACGAACTGAAACGCGGGGTAATAGCGCTCGCAGGCGTGGATGGCGCCGGCCAGCATGGCCTCGCATTGCGCGGTCGAGGCGGTCAGCCCGCCCGGCAGCACCAGCGCCTGCCGGTACATGATCATGCCGGTATGGGTCCAGATGTCGAAATGGCCGACCCATAATTGCTCGTTGATCGCCGCGATCAGCCGCTGCACTTCGGCGCGGCGCGCAGGCGGAATCTTCATGTCGAAGGCGGAAGCCAGGTGCAGCGCCTCGATCTCGGCCATCCAGGTGAAGGAGAGCTGATAGTCGGTCCAGCTGCCCTTGGAGACGATGGTGACTTCGTCTTCGCCGGAGCGCTCGAACGCCCAGTTGTTCTCGGCGGCAATGTCCTCGACCGCCGCGAGCGGGTTGTTCCGGGAATCGATAATGCCTTCGAGGAGGGACATGCCGTCTCGACCTTGTTTTGAATTCTTCTGATACGCACGCGGAGCACGGCGCGCGTTGAACTGATGCGCCGGCGCCGTCTGCAATCGCCCCGATCGCTGATCCTCCCGGGGTTGCCGAGGCTCAAGTGATGTGATTTGCGGAATCCGCGCAACTGACCCCTGAGTCCGTCCACAGGCCAAAGCGGCGTTGTTCACAGCAGATCGCGGCCATGATTATTAATTTGAGAACAAACCGGAATCGGATTCGAGCGCCGCGGAGTCCGGCGGCCGGAGAAATCGGGCCGGAATGCCACAATGGTTAATTTTTTCCTAATTTTCCCGGAGTGGCCTGATTTCGTATCGCGACGGGGATGGCCGGCGGAGACGCTGCGGCTACTTCTCGCGCGCGACCAGCGGACACGCCTCGATGGCTGTCCCCAGCACCGCGCCTTCGATTTCGACGCACGGCCGGGAAGCATCGACGCGCATGCCATATTGCTCCAGCAATGGCTCGCGGATCGGCTTGCCGCGCCTGTGCAATTCCCATGCGCCGCCCGGCAGCGGTTTTTCCAACGCGGTGCGAATGCGGCGGTCGAACTTGCCGTCGGGCATCATGGGCAAGGCAATGTCGGCGATCTGATAGAACCGCGACTGTGATGGCAGAAGCGGGGCGACATAGGCCAGCGGCTTGTCGAGAAGAAGATAGACAGCGGGCTGCTCAAGGGATTTTGAGATGCTCGGATTATAGGGATTGGACCAGGGGCGGCGGAACCAGTCTCCCGGTTGCGACCACAGCGCGATGGCCAGGGCTACGGCAAGCATCACCGCATTCATGCGCACCGAAGATACGCGGAGCGAGGCAGAGCCGGGCGTGGCGGCGATGCAGCGATGGATCAGCAGGACGATCAAGGGCGCGCACAACAGCTCCAGCACGATCGCGTAGCGCTGGATCGAAAAAACGGCGAGCCATGCGGCATAGGAGACGGTGAAGAACAGCAGGAACTGAGTATCGCGGCGCGTGAAAATATCGGTGCGTGTGACAAGGCCTCGGCCGATGCCGAGCACGATCAACACCGTCGCAACCGCAAACCGCGCGTCGCGGAACGGATATTCCGAGCTCCTGTTGTCGCCGACCAGCCAATAGAAGGGATACGCCAGCGCGTCCAGCATGCTGCGGGGCAGGAATTGCCAGTCCATGATGTTCATCGGCATCAATTCCCGGGACTGGAATACGGCGTTGAAGAGCGGGAAAATCGGATTGCCCAGCTCGCGCCACAGCATCAGCCCCCACGCGCCACCCGACGCCAGCGCACCGACCGCGCCGCCGACTCCGAGGCAGAGCGTTGCCAGCAGCGGCCGGCTAGCGACAAGCACGGCGGCGGCCGCACCGAGCGCATAGACGGCATTGGTCAATTTCAGCCCGACGGCGGCGCCGATCAGCAGCCCTGCGAGAACGTAGCGTCCGTGATGCGATCCATCCGCCGACAGGATCAGGACGCAGCCGGCCAGAATCGGAAGCGCGGTGAGAATGTCGGAGAAGCTCGTGCCGACCTCCGAAAGCGTCATCGGCCCGACCGCGGCAATCAGGATCGATGCGCCGATCGCGCTCGCCGTCGCCGCTTCCCGCAGCAGGGCGCGGACGAGAAAATAGATCAGCAGCAGATTGAGGCCGTGCACCGCGCCGATGATCATCAGGCCGTAGGGCAGCGGCAGCAGATGGCGCAGATAATAAACCGGAAAATAGACGGCCGGATTGAAGTAGGTCTGAAAGCCGGCCGGCAACGCGTCAATGCCGTAGCGGTCGTTGATGACCGCCCAGACATTGTACTCGTGGTAGTTCAGCCAATCCCAGTTGACGTCTTCGCCGACAAACCATGTGTAAATCGCGCCGGCCAGGAGCGAGCCGAGCGCAATGGCGATCGGTACCAAGGTCCTGGTTTGAAATACGGGCCATTGCCAAGGCCGATCAGCGGGCCTTCCGGCATCCGTGCGGGAAACGTCGGTGGCGAGTGTCACGCTTGCCTCGTTTGTATCGCTGGGATGACCCGGAGTTGAAAGACACATCTAGGACGCGCCTTTTTAAGGATTCGTGAATGTATCGCCTCGCATCCGATCTCGCAGACCTGTTCGCAAATTGTGCGTTAACGCCGGTCCGCATCTCCATCGCATCATCGTCGAGATCAATCCGCCGATGGCGGCCCTTGCCTATCTGGCGGGCGTGGCGCTGGCACGTGCGCGCGGGACGTAGCCGGGAGCGCCGCGGCTTTTATTCCGGCTTGAGGCCGCCGGTGCGGACCACCTTGCCCCACTTCTCGGTTTCGTCGGCGATCAGCCTGCCGAAATCGGCCGGTGAGCCCGGCATCGGCGCGCCGCCGATGGCGGCAAGCCTGGCCTTCATGCCGGGATCGGCGATTGCCGCATTGATTTCCTTGTTGAGCTTCTCGACGATCTCGGCCGGCGTGTTTTTCGGCGCGGCGAAGCCGTACCACTGGCTGGCTTCATAGCCGCCCACGAAATCGCCCACGGTCGGAATCTCCGGCAGCTCCGCCATGCGCGCGGCCGTGGTCACCGCGAGCGCGCGCAGCTTGCCGGTCTTGATGTGATCGGCGGTGCCGGGCGCAGCCGCAAACAGGATCTGCACCTGGCCGCCGAGCAGATCCGTCAGCGCCGGGCCCTGGCCGCGATAGGGGACGTGGACCATGTCGACGCCGGTCATCATCTTGAACAGCTCGCCGGCCATGTGCGGCGCGCTGCCGCTGCCGGCCGAGGCCATGTTGACCTTTCCGGGATTGGCTTTGGCGTAAGCAATGAATTCGGCCAGCGTTTGCGCTGATACCGCGGGGTGGACCAGTACCACCATCGGCACGCGGATGACCCCGGCGACCGGCGCGATGTCGCGGACGAAATTGAAGCTGAGCTTTTCGTAGAGCGAAGCATTCACCGCATTCGGGACGGTTGCCAGCAGCAGCGTATATCCGTCGGGCGCGGCATTCACGACCGCCTCGGTGCCGATATTGCCGCCGGCGCCGGTCCGGTTCTCGACCACGAAGGGCTGCCCGAGATGGTCGGCCAGCCACTGACCGATCAGGCGCGCGGTGATGTCGACGCCGCCACCGGCGGCAAAACCGGCGACGATTTTCGTCGGCCGCGTCGGATAATCGAGCGCGGACGAAAGTCGCGGCAAGGCGGGCGTAGCGATGAGTGCGCCGGCGAGTTTGAGGAAATTCCGCCGAAGAAGAAATTTCATGCTGTGCGCCCCCCTGTTGGCAGCAAGCCTATCCCAATTGCCGCGGCCTGAGTAAAGCCGTTCGCGGATTTACGCTTGCGCGTCCTGTTCCGGCGGCATGGGGACATGCCTTTTTCCCATGCCAAAGGTGCTTGCTGACGCCCCGGCGTTGGTCATATTCTCAAGGCAGGTCGTCCATTCCGGGCGGCCGATGTTCTCAGGGCGGGGTGAAAATCCCCACCGGCGGTAAGGGTGACGTAGCCCAAGCCCGCGAGCGCCTTCTTCTCTCCCGAGAAGAAGGGTCAGCAGATTCGGTGTGAATCCGAAGCCGACGGTTACAGTCCGGATGAAAGAGAACGGTTTGCGGCGGCCTTCGCGCGTTTGCGCGTGGGCTGACGTCGTTCCGTATGCCCTGATTCTGGTCCTGAAAGAGGAAAGCCATGAATCAGATGTTGCAAGAGCCTGAAGTCCAATCCCCACCCCAAACTGTTGAAACGAGCCACGTCCCTGACGTGCCCGAGCGTCCACCGGCACCGGCGCATCCGCGTTTCGTCAAGCCGCAGCGGATCGCCTTCGTGCAGTCGTCCTGGCACCGCGACGTCGTCGAGGAGTGCCGCATCGCATTCCTCGAAGAGATCGAGGCGCGCCATATCACGCGCGCGCAGGTCGATCTGTTCGAGGTGCCGGGTTCGTTCGAGATACCCCTGCATGCGCAACTGCTCGCCAAGACGCGGCGCTACACCGCGATCGTGGCCGCCGGCCTCGTGGTCGACGGCGGCATCTACCGCCACGAATTCGTCGCCGACACCGTGATCAAGGCGCTGATGGATGTGCAGCTCAGAACCGAGGTGCCGGTATTCTCCGCGGTGCTGACACCGCAGCAGTTCCACGACAGCGCCGTGCATCACGACTTCTTCCGCAAGCATTTCGTCATCAAGGGTATCGAGGTCGCGGAAGCCTGCGCCAACACGCTGCACAGTTTGGAGCGGCTGCGCGGACAGGTGGCCGCGGGGATCGTCGGGTAAGATCTCCGTCATTGCAAGCGAAGCGAAGCAATCCATAGCGCCGCAAGAAAGATGGTATGCTTCGTCGCTGCGCTCCCTTGCACAAACGCTTAGCGTTTGTCGCAGGCAATGACGAGCATGGCGTTGGATTGGAGTCATCGATGGTCAGAACCGAACAAGACCCTTCCGATTGGCTCGGCCTGTCAGGCCGAGTCTGCGTGGTGACGGGTGGCGGTGGCGGGATCGGCCGCGCCGTCGCCGTCAGTTTCGCCCAGGCGGGCGCCCGCGTCGCCGCGATCGATCTCGATGAGCGCGGTCTTGAAGTGACGCGCGAAGAACTCGGCAAGCTTGGTGCCGAGCATGTCATCGCACGTTGCGACACGTCTGATGTCGAGGGCGTGACATCAGCGTCCGCGACGATCGAGAAGTCGCTGGGGCCGTGCGAGGTGCTGGTCAATACCGCGGCGGTGTTGCGGCCCGGCGCGCTCGACTCGTTGTCGCTTGCCGAATGGAACGCGGTTCTGTCGGTCAACTTGACCGGCTATTTCGTCTGCGCGCAGGTTTTCGGCCGGCAGATGCGCAAGCTTGGCCGTGGCAGCCTGGTTCATGTGGCCTCGATCGCCGGCAGCAATGCGCAGGGGCAGAGCGGCGCCTACAGCGTCAGCAAGGCCGGCGTGATCATGCTGTCGCGGCAGCTCGCCAACGAATGGGGGCCGCATGGAATCCGCAGCAACGTCGTCAGCCCCGGCATGGTGATCACGCCGATGAGCCAGGCCTTTTACGATACGGCTGGGGTAACCGAGCGGCGCGCCGCGGTGGTGCCGATGCGGCGGGTCGGCATGCCGCAGGACATCGCCGATGCGATCCTGTTCCTGGCCAGCGACCGCGCGTCCTATGTGAACGGCGACGAGATCATGGTCGACGGCGGCTACGCCAATATGCTGATGAACCTGGTGCCGCGGCCGGGATTTGAGTGAGGAGCCACGATCGTCATTGCGAGCGAAGCGAAGCAATCCATGCGGCCACAAGGAAAGTATGGATTGCTTCGTCGCTTCGCTCCTCGCAATGACGAGTGCGGCGGCCTCAGTCGAACAGGCTCGACACCGATTCTTCCGACGCGGTGCGGCTGATCGCTTCCGCGATCAGGGGCGCGATCGACAGCGTGCGGATGTTCGCGGCCTTGGTGACCGCCTCGGTCGGCAGGATGGAGTCGGTGATGACGAGTTCCTTCAGCCGCGAGCCGGCGATACGCGCCGCCGCGCCGCCCGACAGCACACCATGGGAGATGTAGGCGTAGACATCCTTGGCGCCGTTGGCGAGCAGCGCATCCGCCGCGTTCACCAGCGTGCCGCCGGAATCCACGATGTCGTCGATCAGGATGCAGGTGTAACCGGCGCAGTCGCCGATCACGTTCATGACTTCGGACTCGCCGGCGCGCTCGCGGCGCTTGTCGATGATGGCGAGCGGCGCGTTGATGCGCTTGGAGAGACCGCGGGCGCGTACCACGCCGCCAACGTCGGGCGACACCACCATCACGTTGGCGAGGTCGAAGCGTTCCTTGATATCGCGCACCATCAGCGGCGAAGCGTAGAGATTGTCGGTCGGGATGTCGAAGAAGCCCTGGATCTGGCCGGCATGCAGGTCGAGCGTCATGACGCGATCGATGCCGGCATGCGTGATCAGGTTGGCGACCAGCTTGGCCGAAATGGGTGCGCGCGAGCCGACCTTGCGATCCTGCCTGGCGTAGCCGAAATAGGGGATCACCGCCGTGATGCGGCGCGCGGACGAGCGGCGCAGCGCATCGGTGATGATCAGCAATTCCATCAGGTGGTCGTTGGCCGGAAACGACGTCGACTGGATGATAAACGCGTCCGAGCCGCGCACGTTCTCGAGCACCTCGACGAAGATTTCGTTGTCGGCAAAGCGGCGGACGCTGGCCTTGGTCAGCGGCAGGTTCAGCCCTTCGGCGATGGCCTGCGCCAGCGCCGGGTTGGAATTGCCGGCGACCAGCTTGATCGAGCCGTTTTTGGCCGCCATCAACGCTTCTCCTCGCGCCTTGCTGGATACGACGTTCAGCATATCGAGAAATCCTCGGAACCGGCGCTTTTGATGGGCGAGGAGATATCAGGCGGGTGGCTTGGCTGGCAACCCGTCGGCCCGGTTTTCCCGGTCAAAAAACGGCAAATACGTGACTTTTACGGGGGCGCCTATTGGGCGCTGTAGCTGAGCGAGGTGACGGCGAGCGCATCCTGCGCGGGTACGGCGCTTTCCACACTCGCGACTGCGGGACCGCGGCGCTCGGGGGCCGGGGCCGGCGCGGCATCTGGAATTCCGTTAATCATACCTGACAGACCACTGAGGCCGGCCTGCGCGATCTTGCGCAATACGAGGTCGTCGGCCGCCGCCCAGGCGTCGCGTCCGGCCTTGCCGGCCGCTTCTTCGCCGGAAAGCCGCAGCGCGCGCTGCTGGTTGTTGTCGTAGACGTCCCAGACCCAGGCGATCACGGTCTTGCCGCGCACCACCTGCGCCGAGAGATAGCCGCGCACGCGGTAGGAAGCCCCGCCCTCGCGGGAGACGATCGACAGGTTGCGCAGCTTCGATTCGCTGTCGAGCACGCTGACCATCCGGTCGAACACCTGCGGCGGCGGGCCGTCGATCGATTCGAACGCCACGGTCGGACCGCTGCCCGTCGAAACCATCGCATACGAGCCGCTGGCTGCGCCTCCGCCGGCACAGCCGCCGAGCGCCGAGGCGACGACAAGCAGCACTGCCGCGATCATGGCGCGCGGCGCTTGCAGGCACGAAGCTGGAACGGTGTTGCTCATTGTTCCCTGCGATATCGTTAAAATGTGTTAAGGTCTAGGGCAGCGGCTGCACCGGCCCCCCAAAAAGATTGCGTCGGGCTCGCGCCCGTTCACCTTGTTGTTGCCAGAATTCTTCAACTCCGCAGGGATGATCCATGCGAGCCTTTGTCCTCGACGGCTATGGCGCGATCGCCGACCAAGTCCGCCTTGCCGAAATCGCCGATCCGGTCCCGGGCCCCGACGACGTCAGAATCGAAATTCATGCCGCCAGCCTCAATCCGATCGACTTCAAGATCGTGCATGGTGACCTGAAGCGCGTCTCGAAATATCAACTGCCCCGTCCGTTCGGGTTCGACGCCAGCGGCTTCGCTGCCGCTCGTCGGGCTGACCACGGTGCAGATGTTCGGGCGTGCCGGTGCGAAGTCCGGACAGCGGGGCAAGGTGGTGTTGAAGGTGCGGTAGGAATCAGTCGCTTGCCATTCTCCGCGTCGGCAAGGGCAGCGATATCACGGTCTGCCTTTAACCTGGCTCGGTCCGGCCAGCCGCAATAACCACAAGGACTTCCGCCTTCTGCCGGCCCAGGCTGTGCACCTGGTGCGGCATCTCCCCGGAGAAATACAGGCAATCGCCCTTTTCGAGCTTGAGCTCTTCACCATCGAGCTCGATCGCGACCCGCCCGCTGACGACGAACAGCATCTCCTCGCCGGAATGGAACGCCCGTTGAATCGTCTTGTTTGCGGCGGTCGAATTCCGTGACGACTTGAACGGTGGCATGAACAGAAACGGCTCCATGCTCTTGTGCGGACGCGCGGCTGCCAAAGCCATCAGTCCGAACGATCCATTCTTCATGGGATCGGCACCTTCTTCCTGATGCCGGTGGACGGTGTAGCGCGGCGCGGCGCTCGATTTCGGATCGAAGAAATAAGCGACGTTGACGTCCAGTGCCGCGGCCATGCGAAGCAGCGCCGCAATCGACGGCGCCTTCAGACCGCGCTCGACCAACGAGATATAGCCGCGCGTGAGCTCGCTCATGCTGGCGAGCCGGTCCAGCGTCAGTCCCCTGGCCGCGCGCAATCTGCGCAGATTGAGGCCCACTCCGGCAGTCCTGCTGACATCAAGCAAAGCGGATCTCCTTCCAGGATCGTCCAGCTGGTGCGGTTCCGGGCATCGGGCACCGATACGCATACAACGAAAGCGGGATGGCCGATATCGTCCTATCAGTAAACATTTGCATTGCAGGAATTTACAGCAAGGGCTGGGAAAATATAGGCAATGATGTGCGAAAATCCGCTGTCTTAGGCTATTTATTTAGCATTCCCTGCCTTTTGCCGACTTCCTCGCCAAATGCCGCTTTTCGCGACGTTGATTTCTATAAGTAAACATGGTCGCTTTCGAACACGCACGGAGGTTCGAGGGGCGATCCTTTGCTGCAGCTTTTTCCGGCGCGGAGATCGCGGCGGTTGCAGCCGCACCCCGAGCGTCAACGTCCACGCTGGGGCGGCTGAACCAGCGAAAATTCCTGAGACGACTGAACTGCGCCGCGGGGAGCCGCGATGCGGAACGGAAAACTGCGCCTGAAACTGAACATGTCTTTTCAAGGAGCGACCGATGACTGTTGCAGAAGGATTCTCCGCCGCTAGCGTCCCGGACGACGCCGCAAATCTGCGGCGTATCGTGTGGTCGAGCGTGATCGGCACCGCCGTCGAGTGGTACGACTTCCTGATCTACGGTGCCGCGACCGCGCTGGTGTTCAACAAGGTGTTTTTCGCCGCTGGCGATCCGGCGCTGGCGACCATTGCCGCCTTCGGCACCTATGCCGTCGGCTTCCTGGCCCGGCCGCTGGGTGCCGCGATCTTCGGCCATTTCGGCGACAAGGTCGGCCGCAAGGCGATGCTCGCCGTTACGATCATCGTCATGGGGCTCGGCACTTTCCTGATCGGTTTGTTGCCGACCTATCAGCAGATCGGCGTCGCGGCTCCGGTGTTGCTGGTCGTGTTGCGCTTCCTGCAAGGCATCGGCCTCGGCGGCGAGTGGGGCGGCGCCGTGCTGATGGTCGTCGAGAACGCGCCGAAGCACCGGCGCGGATTGTTCGGCAGCATGGTTCAGGTCGGCAATCCCATCGGAAACCTGGCGGCGATCGGCATGTTCGCGCTGGTGTCGCAGCTGCCGGAGAGCGAATTCATGGCGTGGGGATGGCGCATTCCGTTCCTGATCTCCGTGCTCCTGGTCGGCGTCGGCCTGTGGATACGGCTGCGCATGGAGGAGACGCCGGCCTTCCGTCAGCTCAAGGCGAGGAACGAGGTCGCAAGGATGCCGGTCCTCGACGTCTTCAAATATCATCGCCGCCCGTTCTTCACCGCGGTGTGCCTGAAGATCTCGGAGATCGCCTATGCCAGTATCGCCGGCGTCTTCGTGATGTCGTATGCAACCTCGCGTCTCGGACTATCGCGCGGGCTGATCCTCAACGGCGCATTCATTGCGTCGTTCGTCGCGCTGTTCTCGATTCCCCTGTTTGGGTGGATGTCGGACAAGCTCGGCCGCAAGACGATGTTCTATGCCAGCTGTCTGTTCTCGGCACTATTCGCATTCCCGCTGTTCTGGCTGCTCGACACCCGCGATCCGACGATCGTGATCCTGACCATCGTGGTTGCGATCAGCTTTGGCCAGATGGTGATGTTCGGCATCGGGGCGCCCTGGTATTCCGAACTGTTCACCGCACGGCTGCGCTATACCGGCGCCTCGCTCGGCTTCCAGGTCGGTGCGGCCTTGAGCGGCGGACTGAGCCCGCTGATCGCAGCGTCACTGATGACCTGGGCCGGCGGCGCCACCTGGCCGGTCTCGCTGTTCCTGATCGCCTGCGCGCTGATCACCGCGATCGCGACATCCGTTGCACCGGAAACGGCCAACAAGGAGCTGACGTGATGCTCGATACCATCCAGACATCCGACCGCGGCGCGGTTGTGCCGGGCTGGACCGGCGTCGTCCGCCACCTCCATGTTACGCCGCGTGCCTTCCTGCCGATGCGCGAGATGCACGAGATCAAGCTGGTCGAAGGCAAGGGCATCGAGGGCGATCGCTACATGATCGGTCGGGAAGCGGGCTTTTATTCGCACAAGCCCGAAGAGGGACGGCAGGTGACACTGTTCGAGTTCGAAACGCTGGTGGCGCTGAAGCGCGACACCAGTATCGAGCTGGGACCTGAGGAACACCGGCGCAACGTCACCGTCGAAGGCGTGCCGCTCACCCATCTGGTCGGACGTCGCTTCTGGCTCGGGGAAACGCTGCTGGAAGCGACGCGGCTGTCGATCCCTTGCCGGCACATCGAGGAGATCACCGGCAAGGCGATTTTCGATCCGCTGATCAACCGATCCGGGCTCAACTGCAAGATCCTCAAGGGCGGGATCGTGCGCATCGGCGACGCCGTGCGGAATTTCCAGTGATGGCTGTTCCGATCACGACGGTCACGACGATCGTCGAGTCCATCGAGGACGCCGGGCCGGACGTCAAATTATTCTCACTGGTCGACCCCGACTGCTGGGAGCTGCCGCCCTTTCGCGCCGGTGCGCATATCGATTTGCGTCTGCCCGGCGGAATGGTTCGAACCTATTCGCTGTGCAACGACCCCGCCGACAACAAATGCTATCGCGTGGCCGTCAAGCGCGAGCCGGCCGGGCGCGGCGGCTCGGCGAAGCTGCACGATCAGGTCAGGGTCGGCGACGTGATCGGCGTTTCGCTGCCGCGCGGCGGATTGGTTTTGGACGCGGCGATCTCCCGCTTCATCTTCGTCGCGGGCGGCATCGGCATCACGCCGTTCTTGTCAGCGGCAGCGTTGCTGCTGCGGATCGGGCGGCCGGACTTCACGCTGCACCTGCTGACGCGCGGCGAGCCGCCGCTGGCGCGCCAGGTGGCGCCATTCGTGCAAAGCGGGCATGTGATCCTGCACGATACGGCTACAGCCGGACGGCCGGATCTTGCCGCACTGATCGGCCTGCCGGCGCCCAAAACGGCGATCGGATGTTGCGGCCCCGCCGGCATGATCGACGACTTCGAGCGGGCTTCGCGTGACTGGCCGGGAGAGCGCGTCCATGTCGAGCGCTTCGTGCCGCCGGCATTGCCGGCTGATCCCAATTCACGGCCGTACACGCTTGCGCTGGCGCGCTCGCAGATCGAAACTCGCGTCGAGCCCGGACAAACCATGCTCGCCGCACTTCTCGATCTCGGCATCGACATTCCGGCATCGTGCTGCGGCGGCATTTGCGGCGCGTGCAAGGTCGACTGGCTCGAGGGCAGCCCCGTGCATCGCGACCGCGTGCTATCGCCGGCCGAGCGCGCCCGCAGCCTGATGGTCTGCGTCGCCGGATCGGCGGGCGTGCGCCTGGTTCTGGACCTCTGACGCTACTCGCGCGCCAGCGCAATCGCGTGGACGTGGCGGCCGTAGTCCGGTTCTTTCCGGTGCACCGAGCGGCGGTAGCTGTAGAAGCGCTCGTCGGAATAGGTATCGACGCCGATATCGTCGATGACAAGCACGCCGGCATTCTCCAGCCGCATGCGGATGAAGCCGGCGAGATCGAACATGGCATGGCCTGATCGAACCGAGGGGATGAAGAACACGGCATTCTCCGCGTCAGCGTCCAGAAAACGCTCGACGAATTCGCTGCCGACCTCATAGGAGTGCTGGCGGATCAGCGGGCCGATGGCGGCGACGATGCCGGAGCGGTCAGCGCCGAGCTTTTCCATCGCCTCGATGGTCGATTCCAGCACGCCCGTCAGCGCGCCCTTCCAGCCGGCATGCGCCGCGCCGATCACGCGCGCGCTTGCGTCGGCAAACAGAACGGGTCCGCAATCCGCGGCGGTGACGCCGATGGCGATGCCTTCGGTGCTTGTGACGAGTGCGTCAGCGCGCGGTTTGTCGCCCTGCCATGGTCCGGTCGCCACCACGACGTCGGGCGAATGGATCTGGTGCGCGCTGAGCAGGCGCTCGGGCGCAACGCCCATTTGCTCGGCCATCCGGCGGCGATTTTCCGCGACACTGGCCGGGTCGTCATTGGAGCCGAGTCCGCCATTGAGGCTTTGGTAAATTCCGCTGGATATCCCGCCCTCGCGGGTGAAGAACGCGTGGCGCAGCCCGGGAATGGCTGCGAGCAGCGACGATCCGAACGTCATGCTGTTTCATCTCCAGGCGCCGGCGGTTCGTCGCTGAGGCCCGCGACCGAGGTGAGGTTGGGTTCGGTGACCGCAAGCACCTTGAACATCGATCCCATACCGCCGCGACCGCTGTCGGTCAGGCGCTTCAGCGCGGCGGAAATATCGGCGGAAACTTCCGGCGTGGTTTTTCCCATTAGCGTGACGGCCCGCGTCTCGATGCCGAGCCGCTTGAGGAATTCGCCCTGCGTCACCGGGCCGTGAACGCGCGCGCCGACATCTTCCGCGGCGCGCGCCAGCGCCTGGAAATCGACATGGGCGGTGACGTCGGCCTGGCCGGGATTCCTCAGGGGATCGGCAAAGCTGTGGCGGGCGATCGCCTGGAAGGTGTCGCCGGCGTCGCTGCGCAGATGGCCGTAATCGATGATCAGCGCCGCGCCGTCCTGGTCGCGCACCCGCGTCGCGATCTTCATCATTTCGGTGTCCGGCCGCCATTCGAACACGGCGCCGACAGGGGCGGCGCGCACCAGCGGCGGCAGCAACACCTCGAAGCGCGGCATCGGCTCGTCGGAAGCTGCGAATACCAGCTTGCCATTGGCGTCGAGGTTGACGACGCGCTCATGCCAGCCGGTCTCGCGCTTGACCACCTGATGGATCGGCAGCACGTCGAAATATTCGTTGGCCAGAATGACCGCGGGGCCCTCGGGCACGTCGTCGATGCTGTCATGCCAGCTGATGTTGCGGGCGCCTGACAGCATCGCGCGCTGTTTTTCGCGCAGCACGGGGTTGATCTCGACGAGATCGATATGGAGCGATTGATAGAGCGGCGGCAGCACCCGGACCGCGCGGAGCGCATCCGCCATCATGGTGCCGCGGCCGGGGCCGAGTTCGACCAGCCGCAGCATCGGCGGCGACCCGATTGCCTTCCATACCGAGGCCGTCCACAGGCCGAGCAGTTCGCCGAACATCTGGCTGACCTCGGGCGCGGTGGTGAAATCGCCCTCGCGGCCCAATGGATCGCGCGACACGTAATAGCCGTGCTCGGGATGCATCAGGCACAATTCCATGTACCGCCAGACCGGCATCGGTCCTGACGATCGGATCAACTTGTGGATCTCCGACTGCAACGGCGAGAATTCGGTCACGGCCTGCCTTAAATCGACTTCTCTATATGCTCCGGCGCCTTGCGGCGCCATGCCTTCATGATCAGGATGGCCCCGACAATGATCATGGGTACCGACAAAAGCATACCCATGGTCAGCCCACCCCACAAAAATCCGAGCTGCGGGTCCGGTTCACGGAAGAATTCGCCGGTAATGCGCGCAAGCGCGTAAATCGTGATGAAGCTGCCGAGGATCAGGCCCGGCCGCTTCAACGCGCCCATCCGGACCATGATCGCCAGGATCGCAAACAGCAGGATACCCTCGAGCGCCGCTTCGTAGAGCTGGCTTGGATGGCGGAAAAGTTGTTTCGCGTCATCGGGAAAGACCATTCTCCAGGGCACGCTGGCATCCGCCTCCCGCCCCCACAACTCGCCTTTGATGAAGTTGGCGAGGCGCCCGAGGAATATTCCGATCGGAGCGACCGCGGTCGTGATGTCGCCAAGCGACAGGATGGGGATATTGTTCTTGAGCGCAAACAGCATCACCGCGGCGACGCAGCCGAGAAAGCCGCCGTGAAAGGACATGCCGCCCTCCCATAATTTGAGAATGGCGGCGGGATGCTCGATGAAGAAGGCGGGATTGTAGAACAGCACATAGCCGGTGCGGCCGCCGAGGATGATGCCGAGGGTGACCCAGAGAATGAAGTCGTCGAGTTGCACGGGCGCGATCGGCGCCGGCCCGCCCCACAATTTCTCGCTTCTGATCAGCGCGCGCGCATATATCCATCCGATCACGATGCCGCTGATATAGGCCAGCGCATACCATCGGATCGCGAGCGGTCCGATCGAGATGGCGACGGGATCGATTACCGGAAAGGTGATGGTGAGGAAGGGCATCCGGTGCGATGCCTACGGCACGAGGTTGCGGCGATAGAGCGCCAGCAGCCGCTCCCAATGCCGCTCGGCGGCATCGCGGTGATAGACCGGACGCTTCGGGAAGGCGAAACCGTGATGGGTGCCAGGGTAGATCTCGACCTCGTTGTTCGATCCCTTCATGCCGGCTGCTACCTTGTCGATAGTCTCCTGCGGCGCATAGATGTCGGTCTCGGCGCAGGCGAAATAGAGTTCGGCCTTGGTCTTGCTTGCAGCGAGATGCGGGCTGTCGGGCTGGTCGGTCGCAAGATGGGTGCCGTAGATCGAAGCCGCCGCCTTCACGCGATCCGGAAAATGCGTCGCCGCGTTGACCGCGTAGCGGCCGCTCATGCAGTAGCCGAGGCTGCCGACGATCTTTGTATTCGCCGCTTCCTGCGTCTCGGCATAGGCGAGCAGCGCCTTGGTGTCTTCCATCACCATGGGAATGTTGATGGAGTTCATGAAGCCGAACATCCGCTTGCGCTCGGGCGCTTCCGGATCCGGCGGGATCGGTCCGAGCTCCATGACGCCGGAGCGGTAATACATATTGGGCAGCATCACGTAGTAACCCGAGGTGCCGAGCCGCCGCGCCATGTCGCGCAGTTCCTCGCGGATCGCCGGCGCATCCATGTAGAAGATGATGACCGGAAACGGCCCGCCGCGTTCGGGATGGGTGATGAAGGTCGTGGTCTTGCCGTCCTTGGTCGCAATATCGATCTGCTGGTCGATCATGGGCGCTTCTTCTTGCTTTGTGACTCTGGGGGGCTGGCTGGACGTTCGATACGATTGCAAGGAAAGGCGGGCATGACAAGGCGAACGGCCGTCAGTCTTGAACCGCGCACTTGAACCTTGCCCTTGAACCCCGCTCTGGGGATTGCCATTGTCATGTCGGTGACGATCAATTTGCAGCGACCGGAGCGTTTTCAGATGACCCAGACCAGCAATCGGTTTTTCGACGAGATCGGCCGTTTGATGAACGACGCCGCCGGCGCCGCCCAGGGCGTCAAGCGCGAGGTCGATACGGTCATGCGCAACCAGGCCGAACGCATCCTGCGCGACCTCGACCTCGTCAAGCGCGAGGAGTTCGACGCGGTCAAGGACATGGCCCGCCTGGCGCGCGAGGAGAACGAGGCGCTCAAGAGCCGGATCGCGGCGCTGGAAGCCAAGCTCGGCATTTCGCCGGCCGCGCCGGATGCCGGCGCAGTCTGAAGACGGGCGGGTAGGGGGCACCCTCCCCTGGAGGGGTCGAGACGAGCGAAGCTCGCTCTTGGGTCGACGGGCGCGAAGCGCGCGGCGGGGTGGGGTGACGGTCTCTCCACACCCGACAGTGCCCGAGTTGAGAGATCACCCCACCCCGTCTCGCATCTTGCGATGCGAGCCGACCCACGAGCGAGCTCCGCTCGTCTCGGACCCCTCCAGGGGAGGGCGGCCAACCCGCCAAAAAATCCCTTCATTTCCTTGTCATTTCGTCCCTTTGGGGCTAAAAGCCCGCCACGTCCGCAGCCCCCGCACCCCTGGAGGCTTGCTGTGGGACGCCAGCGGGCCGCGATGCGGCCTTTAACTTTTTAGAAAACAAGGACTTAACACGATGGCGACCGTCAAGGAATTGAAGGCGACCGCGCGTCCGCAGAGCGGCAAGGGGGCCGCCCGGGCAGAGCGTCGCGCCGGGAGAGTGCCCGGAGTGATCTATGGCAACAACCAGCCCCCCGTGACCATTTCGGTCGACGACAAGGAACTGCGCCAGCGCATTCTGGCCGGCCGCTTCCTGACCACGATTTACGACATCGATCTCGAGGGCAAGAAGCACCGCGTGATTCCGCGCGACTTCCACCTCGATCCGGTCCGTGACTTCCCGTTGCATGTCGATTTCATGCGCCTCGGCGAAGGCGCGACCATCCGCGTGAGCGTCCCCCTGCACGTCGTGAACGGCGAAACCTCGCCCGGCGTCAAGCGCGGCGGTACCATCAACATCGTCACCCACACCGTCGACCTCGAATGCTCGGTCGATAACATCCCGCAGTACCTCGAAGCCGATGCCGGCGCGCTCGAAATCAGCTACTCGCTGCATCTCTCGGACATCAAGCTGCCGACCGGCGTGAAGGCGCTGTCGCGTGAGGACGCGACGCTGGTGACCATCGTGCCGCCGTCCGGCTACGCCGAAGAACAGAAGGCTGCGGCGGCTGCTGCGGCTTCAGGCACGGCCGCTCCGGCGGCGGGTGCCGCTGCGGCGCCGGCTGCTGCTCCTGCGGCAGGTGCTGCGGCTCCGGCGGCTGGCGCGAAAGCGCCGGCTGGTGGCGACAAGAAGAAGTAAGCAGCGGCAGGATGCCGCGTCATGCGCCTGTTTGTCGGTCTCGGTAACCCCGGTTCGAAATACGCGAACAACCGGCACAACATCGGGTTCATGGCCGTCGATGAAATTGCGCGGCGTCACGGTTTCGCACCGTGGCGCCGCCGTTTTCAGGGCGAGACTTCCGAAGGCACGCTCGATCGCGAGAAGGTCGTTCTGCTGCGGCCGACCACCTACATGAACGAGTCCGGGCGCGCGGTTCAGGAAGCCGCGAACTTCTTCAAACTGTCCGCCGGCGAGATCACCGTGTTTCAGGACGAACTCGAACTGCCGGCGGCGAAGGTGCGCGTCAAGATCGGCGGCGGCATCGCCGGTCATAACGGGCTGCGTTCGATCTCCTCGCATATCGGCAACGACTACCGCCGGGTGCGGCTCGGGATCGGTCATCCCGGCGTCAAGGGGCTGGTGCACAGCCACGTGCTATCGGATTTCGCCAAGAGCGACCGCCCCTGGGTGGAAGCGCTGTGCGAAGCGGTGGCCGACAATGCGGGCTTGCTGGCGACGGGCAAGGATTCGACGTTCCAGAACAAGGTTCACCTGGCGCTGCAGGCCAAGGGAATTTTCGACAAAGAGGAAGACGGCGGCGACAAGCCGGCCTGATCTATTCACCGTCATGGCCGGGCCAAAGCGCGAAGCGCGTCTTCGCGCAGATGTCCCGGCCATCCACGTCTTTGCTGGCGGAAGTCGAGAACGTGGATGCCCGGGACAAGCCTGGGCATGACGAATACGGATACAGAGGACGAAATGGGATTCAAATGCGGTATCGTTGGCCTGCCCAATGTCGGCAAGTCGACGCTGTTCAACGCGCTGACCGAGACGGCAGCGGCGCAGGCGGCGAATTATCCGTTCTGCACCATTGAGCCGAATGTCGGCGAGGTCGCCGTGCCTGATCCCAGGCTCGATAAACTGTCTGCCATCGCAGGCTCCGCGCAGATCATCCCGACGCGATTGACCTTCGTCGATATTGCGGGCCTCGTCCGTGGCGCGTCGAAGGGCGAAGGCCTCGGCAACCAGTTCCTCGCCACCATTCGCGAGGTCGACGCGGTCGCGCATGTGGTGCGCTGTTTCGAGGATTCCGACATTACCCATGTCGAAGGCAAGATCGCGCCATTGGCCGACATCGAGACCATCGAAACCGAACTGATGCTCGCCGACCTCGACAGCCTTGAAAAGCGCGTCGACAATCTCGCCAAGAAGGCCAAGGGCAACGACAAGGACGCCAAGGAAGCGCTCGACCTCGTCAACCGCGCATTGGTGCTGCTGCGCGACGGCAGGCCGGCGCGGTTTCTGGAGCGCAAGCCGGAGGAAGAGCGCGCCTTCGGCATGCTGGGCCTCCTGACGTCGAAGCCGGTGCTCTATGTCTGCAATGTCGAGGAAGGTTCGGCCAAGGACGGCAATAGCTTCTCAAAACAGGTGTTCGAGCACGCACAGAAGGAAGGCGCGGTCGCGGTGGTGATCTCGGCCAAGATCGAATCCGAGATCGCGACCCTGTCACGCGAGGAGCGCGCCGATTTTTTGGAGACGCTTGGTCTTGAAGAGGCCGGCCTCGACCGCCTGATTCGCGCCGGCTACCAGCTGCTCGACCTCATCACCTATTTCACCGTGGGCCCGAAGGAGGCCCGCGCCTGGACCATCCACCGCGGCACCAAGGCGCCCGCGTCGGCCGGCGTGATCCATACCGATTTCGAGAAGGGCTTTATCCGGGCCGAGACCATCGCCTATGCCGATTACGTCGCGCTGAACGGCGAAGCCGGCGCCCGCGACGCCGGTAAGCTCAGGCTGGAAGGCAAGGAATATGTCGTCGCCGACGGCGACGTGATGCATTTCAGGTTTAATAACTGAGAACCCTCCACGTCATTGCCTGCGACAAACGCGAAGCGTTTGCGCAAGGGAGCGAAGCGACGAAGCAATCCATCTATCCCCGGGTGGAGAGGTGGATTGCTTCGCTTCGCTCGCAATGACGGTGAGGGGGTTACCGCATCTGCCCCTGATCGCGGATTGCGCCGAGATGCTCGTTGATGCGGAAGACGATCAGGATGAATTCCGCGGCGATGCGTGAAAACACCACGCCGACCACGACGCCGGCGATCGAGGACAACAGCAGGATGAATCCGCCGAACGGGCTGATCGCCATCGCGGCAAGTGCCGAGAAGATCCCGGACAGGCCGAACAGAACGATCAAGCTGATGACCAGCCAGTAGAAGGTCTTGATGATCGTGGGCGTGATGAAGCGGTCCCACTGAAACAGATCCTGAAAATCGAGCATCGATGGTTCTCCGGCGAGTCAAAAACCTGGTCCCAGATGGCACAGGGCTAGCCCCGAAAATTGCTTCGGGCAAGTCAGGGCCGAGCGCCGGGAACGGTACTCGCCTCTGGCGAACGAGCCATGCGGGTGGACGGGTTGAGATTGCTGCAAATAACGGCCACATTCAGGCTTCCCCGCCGTAATCCTCAATCCAAATCGATGATAGATGACAACGCTGACCTTCGAAGATTTCGCGCCCGGCCATTTCGGCACATTCGGACCGCGCCACGTCACGCGCGAGGAGATTTTGGCCTTTGCCGCCGAATTCGATCCGCAGCCGATGCATCTGGACGAGGAGGCGGCCAAGGCGTCGATGCTGAAGGGCCTGTCCGGTTCGGGCTGGCATCTCGGCTCGATCATGATGCGGATGCTGTTCGACGGCTTTATCGGCCGTACCGCCTCGCTCGGCTCGCCCGGCGTCAACGAGATGCGCTGGCTGGCGCCGCTCCGACCGGGCGATGACCTGACGCTGGATGTCGATGTCGCGGAGGCCAGGATTTCGAAGAGCCGTCCCGAGACCGGCATCGTGACCTTCAAGGGGACGATCCGCAACGCGGCCGGCATGGTGCTGTGCGAGATGGAGTCGCCGATCATCGTGCGCCGGCGCACTGAGGCGGGGGCGAAGTAGCGATGCGTTTCTTCGAGGACATCGAGATTGGCGCGCGGCGCGAGTTCGGCTCGTTCACCTTCACCGCCGACGACATCAAGAAGTTTGCCGCCCAGTTCGACCCGCAGCGCTTTCACCTCGATGAGGAAGAGGGGCGCAAATCCCTGTTCGGGGGGCTGGCTGCATCGGGTTGGCACGTCGCCGCGGTCTGCATGAAGCTCCTGGTCGCCGACGGCAAGCGCTTGACGGCCGAGGCTGTCGCGCGCGGCGAGGAGGTCGCGGTGTGGGGGCCGTCGCCTGGCTTTCGTGAATTGCGCTGGATCAAGCCGGTGCTGGCCGGCGACACTATCCACTTTTCCAGTGTAGTTGAAACCAAGCGGACCTCGGAGAAGCGTCCCGAATGGGGCATCGTGCAGGCCCGCAATACCGGTATCAACCAGCGCGGCGAAGTGGCGTATTCTTTCCTCGCAACCGCCTTCGTGCCGCGACGGAAGGCGGGTTGAGGGAAGGCTGCTCTCACCGCGTCATGCCCGGGGGCCGGAACATGGTTAGCGAATTGTGCCGTTAGCTCCTCGTAATCCATGACTCCATGGAACGGATTATTTGCTAACGCATTTTGAACTTTCTGCCTGCCAAATGCTTCTCAGGGGAAGTACCGAGGGGATGACGATGGCAGATCGCGGCAGCCTGAAATTCGTCGGCTTTATTTTCGCAACCGTCACGATGGCGGTGATGCTGACCGCCACGATGGTGGTGAAAAGCTACGCCGACGGCGTCTACACGATCGAGGACACCGCGTTCGTCCGCCAGTAGTTGCGGATCGGATCGCAATGATCTGATAGCCAAGAGCGCTGAAGAAGTTCAGCGGCTCCAGATCAGCGTCATTGCCACGACCGCAAGCGTCAGCAGTCCGACGAAGCGGATCACGATCGTGCCCATGCTGTGCGACGATTGCCGCAGCGGCATTGAATTCATGTTGTCTGGCTGAACGTTTTGCATCGCAGGTAGTGTCCCCAAAAGGTGCCTGCCGTCACGTGACGACATCCGTCTTTGGACGCGAGCGTGTTTATAAAGTTCAGATCGAGCACAGCCAAACAAAACCGCCGCGCTCAGTTACGGAACGCGGCGGAGTGTTAGATTTTTGCAACGATCGCGCTTAGCTGTTGCGCAGACCGTCGGCGGCGCGCTTCCACTGCGTGACGTTGTCGGAGATCATGCGCGTCGACTTCATCGCGGCCTGGCTGAGCTGGGCATAGCCCGAGATTTCGCGCTGGACGCGCTGGCCTTCGGCATGCAGCAGGTCGCGGAGGCTTTCGAGTTCGGAAATCAGCTTCTCGATTTCCGCAAGCGAGGTACCGGCGACCCGCTGGATCAGCGAATTGACGTTGTTGACGGTGGCTTCCGCGTTCGGATCGAGCGGCGCGGTGTCCGGGGCGACCGCGGGGCGGCGCAGATAGGCGATGTCGTTGCGAACGAATTCGCGGATGCCGGCCTCGACTTCTGATACGGCGGCGAGATCGTTGTCGACCTCCGGGGTTTCATCAATCTGTTCGGGGCGAATGGTGGCGTTCATCGGCAATTCCTCTGTTTCGCTTTCAGGCGAGCGCGGACGTCCCCCGCACGACGAAGTGGAGCGTTCCCATCTGCGCTGCCGATTTTGGCCGCATCTTGGCCAATCTGCGGCAATGCTGGATCATTCTCGGGGGGCGGCGTGTCCAGGCCGGAAAACGCGTCAAATCGGGACAATTCCGGGCCTTACCAGCTGCGTTTGAACCCTGCGCTGAGGCTCTTGTTGGCGGCGCCGGACGGCGTTTCGCCGATCGAGCCCGAGATTGTGACGCCGTCGAACAGCTTTTGCTCGGCGCCGACCTTGCGCAGCCATTTGTCATCCGAGGTCGAAAGGGTCTGCCCGGCGATCAGGCTGGTGCCGGTGTCGCTGATGCTGAGCCTCGCGGATTGATCGGTCTCATAGCTGCGGGCCGGATGGCTGACGATGCCGGGCACCGGCACGATGCCCTGCTGGATCAGGTTGTAGTCGTTCTTCAGGGTCACCGAATATTGCTCGCTGAGCGGCAGCGATTTGCTCAAGGAGGTGCCGAGCCTGCTCTGCTCGGATCCGGGATCGACGCGGGCTTCGACCGAGGTCTTGTCCCAGATCGAGGCAACGCCGGGGGCCGTGATCGCCGCCCATGCGGTGCCGGACGATTGCGGCAGGCTGCCGCCATTGGCGAGTTTTTCCGAGAGCAGTTCGGATGTCGTCGCCGTGCCTTGCCGTGCGACCGTCATGTCGGCGCCGATGCGCGTGTCCCAGAACGGCGTGATGGATTGCTTGACCGACACCGCGGACGTGCCGTTCGCCCTTTCATTGGCGGACCACGCGGCTTCCGCGCTGCCGGCGGCTTTCGACGCGCCGCTTCCCTTCGGCGCCGGACCGGTCATGGTCGACGCATCGACATTGAGCAGGCTCCAGTCGAGCTTGCTGACGTCGATGTCCTTCATGATGTCGACGTCGTTGACGCTGGGAGCCGCCTCGGTCTCTTCCGCCTCAGGCATGTCCGCATCGTCGTCCGCCGGCGGCGTTTGTGCCGCTGCCGCCAGTATCGAAGCCAAAGTGATGCCGGCCGCCAGCAATGGCAGCCGTGCCCAGCCAAATCGCATTTTGGGAATCATTGCCCGCCCGCATTCCAAGTCTCGCCCAGAATGCGTTCGCTCTGTCGCGAAATTATGGCGGGTGCAACGATCTTGCTCGCTTCACGCGAACGTCATGGCCGGGCACAGCGCGTCATAGCGCCAGATGACCCGGCCATCCACGCCCCCTTGGGGCTGGCGAAGGAAGACGTGGATGCCCAGGCGCGAAGATGCGATTTGCGCGCCCGGGCATGACGATTGGAATCGATTGACGTGAGCTAGACCGCCATGCGCGGCAGGTGGATCGGATAGCCCACGGTCTGCTCGACCAGATCGAAGGTATCGACCAGCACGCGGAAATTGGTCAGGCGGCCGGCCCTGAACTGGGCGAAATGGGCGATGCGCAGGCTGATCGGCTTGTTCGAATCCAGCGCGGTCAGCGAATAGCGCATCATCGAAGCGGCCGAATCCACGCCCAGCATGATCGATTCGCGGTCGAAGCGGTGGACGCGGAAGTTGTCGGCGATCTGCCTGATCACATCGATCACGGCCGCCTTGCCGCGGCGCGAGCCGAAGAACGGGTACATGTCGATCGGGCCAAAGATCGCCCAGTCAACGTCCTCGTCGAGCAGGGCTTCAAGATCGGCGGGCTGGCGTTCGTTGATCGCGCGATGCAACGCGCGCGAAAAACGCCAGAGACTATGCTCTGTCATTTTGGTCTGGTCCTTGAAACTGGATTTTCAAAACAGCAGTCGCGCCCAAATGGGGCGTCTTCATCGACGCCGGGCCGAAATGCTGAACTTCACTGTTGCAGCTACAAATAGAGGACCATGGCCAAAACGCAATTGCCGTTTTTGCATTGCACAAATGCGGCGGTTTCCGGCCGTTTGCCGATCACTTAACGGTCATGACCGCGCAGCGGCTGCCGCTCGATAGCGATTTCGGCGTCGCGAACGGCGATGATGCCGAACAGCAGGGCGCCGCCAATGCCGCCGATCGCGGCCCCCAGCGGCATGAAGGTGAAGAACACCAGCATCCCGCTATAGCCTTCAAAACTCGTGGTTTTGAAGATTTGCACCCAGGCGAGGCCGGCCCCGATGCCCAGTGCCGCGCCTCCCAAGGTCCCCAACGCCAAACCAAGCAAGGTCAGCAATGCGATCTTCATGTGTTCTTCGTGTCCGGAAACAGCCTTGTGGTGTGTCACGGAGGACGCGATCAGGTTCAATGGCGTTTGGAATATCCGGCGAAGCGTTCCGCATTTCATCTGTCATTCCGGGGCGATGCGTAGCATCGAACCCCAATGTGCAATTGCACATTGTGGAATCTCGAGATTCCCCGATGTGCAATTGCACATCTGAGGTTCGCGTCTTCGACGCGCCCCGGAATGACGGAGTGCGTAGACGCTAGATCGGGTCCGGCCGCCTGCCGGTCAGGATCGCGGCGATATCGCGTTCGAGCAGTTGCTGGACCAGATCGAAGGTGTCGATGACTTCCCTGATATGGCTGATCTTGCCGTTGCGCAGTGTGTAGAAGCCGGCGATGTCGAACTGCACCATGCGCTGATTGATGTTCTTGCGGAAGAACACGCGGATGAACGCGGACGCCTTGTCGTTCTCGGTGACCAGCATCGGCACCTCGCAGCGCAGCTCGGAATAGCGGGCGCGCACCGCATTCCACATCTCGCGCATTTCGGCCTTGCCGCGGCGATGGCCCATGTGCGGCAGGATGTCGATCGGGGCGTTGGCGAGGAATTCGATGTCGTCGGTGCAGCGCTCCAGCGCGGCCTCGACATCGCCGGAATACAGGACGTTGAGGAAATCCAGCACGTGCTGACGATTTGATCCCTCGGTCATTCGCCCACCTACCTGTGCTCGATCGGCTCTTGCGGCCGGCCCCATTGTGAACGGAACGGCAGAAGTATCAGCCAAAGGAACTAAAGTATCTGTCGCGATGGTTTCGAAATGGTTCACTGCTACGGGCCGTGCGGCGGGAAGGGGCGCGGGGCGGTATCTTATTGCTTTCCGAGCGCCGCTTCCGGGGGCGTCCTTCTGTTCGAAGATCACCGAGCCGCGCCGAAATCGGTGGCATGGGTTTTTGCGGCCGGCGACAATGCATGCGCCGTTGCATGCAACCGTTCCGGGGAACGATCCCTCCACGGCCGGCGTTGCTTTCGATTGATAACGGAGACCATGATGACGAAACCCGTTCCGCCCGTCCCGCAAGATAACCAGAGCCACAAGGGCCCTGGCAGCGCGCCCAGCGTTCCGCTCGATACCACCAAGGGCCATCGCGACGACGAGAAGAACAACATCCGCGAACAGGCCGAGCACGGCAACATGACGCAGAACACGAGCAACCGCCGGTCGGGGTGAGGCGGCGGCGCCGTCATTGCGAGCGAAGCGAAGCAATCCACAGGCTGTAAAGAAAGAATGGATTGCTTCGTCGCTTCGCTCCCTTGCGCAAACGCTTCGCGTTTGTCGCAGGCAATGACGCGGCTGCGATTTCGGATTCGAATGTCAAACAGCTAGAACCGCAGGATGGGTGGAGCGAAGCGATACCCATCAATCGTGATGGACGCAGCGCGCGATGGGTTTCGCTTCGCTCCACCTATCCTACAAGGAGACACGCCTTCGCATTCTCGCGGCGCGACGCGCCCGAAGTCATGCGATCGGCGATGCCCTCGAAAAACGAAGAGGGCGCAGGGAAAGCCGGGTGCCCTCAGCACCCGCAGTCGTGCGCACAAAATGCACACGGGTGACTGCAAGGTGCGCCGGAACACCCGGCCTTCCCTGCGCAATGGTTTTACGGCTTATAGCGCGCTCTTCCCGGCGACGAATTCCTCTTGCCACCGTCGCTGACGGATTGGCGATTAGCCCGGTTGGGGCCGACAAATCTCCATCAGCTTGACACCAGCCACGGGTGCCAGAACCACACGCCTTTGCCGTCCGCGGCTTCCTCCACCAAAACGCTTCGACCGGCTCATGTGCTGCCGACCAAAATCCTGGCGAAGGCGTTTAAGCGCCGGTCGTCTGCGCGCCGGATAATCGCTCACGGAAAATCCGCCCTGCGACCCCTCGCGCGCCCAACGCTGCCGCGTCCATCGCATCCCGCACCCAACGTCCGTGACGATCGCGATACGCCCCTCTAGCGGGTGCGGGATGGCGGGAGTTGTAGAGGTGATTTGGGGTAACCGCGAAGCGAATTATTTTCGCGACGAGGACTGGACCAAGCCATGTGTGATTTGCCCGGCAAGCAACGCAATCGGTAGTAGTGTTCTCGCGAAAGAGGCGTAGGCGGCTCGAGGGGCTGCGGCTCGCCGTCGACGCGTGGATCGAGCAGGACGGCAAGCGCCGCTGGCCAAATACATTCAGGATGCTTTCAAGAATTTGAAAGCCGAGATCTGACTGGCCACCGATCGATTGGACACTTGCCTAACTAGCGACACGACAGTCCTGCCTCAATCTCGGTCCAAAAGCCGCAATGCGAATTTGCGTGCGCGCCGTGGTGTGTCGCGTGAAGCAAAAGCACCAAGGTGATCGCGAGGAATGTAAGAGAAGCGAGAAGGATACGTGGCATGTTAATCCGTAGTTGCTGTTAAGGCGCTCGCGTCGATACAGGTCAGCATCGCCCATAAGGGCACTGGGTGGAGCCCGAGCTGCTCGCCGAGATCGAGTACCGGTCAGGTCAGCCGAGAGCAAGGTGCGCCATCCATTCTTCAAGGGTTACGGGGATACGCCGGCCATAGGTGCGACGAGTTCCCAAGGAACAGTTGAATTGGTCTGCTATGGGTCGGCGGAGGGGCGGGTTGAGCGTACGTTGAAGCCGATATTCACCGCGTCACCGCTTCTCGAAAGCTTGACCTCGTTCCGGCGCGTCGGTTCCGCATCGGGCCGAACTGGTCGGCGCTCCGCCTGATGACGAAATGCCGCCAAATAGCAATGCTTCCGTCGGCCGATCTCCAATACGTATTAAGTTAAGGTCCGCTATGAGTTCGTTCGAGGAATCTCCGGCAGTCCCGCACCGTGGCGCTTCTGACGGGCTGGATTTCGCTCCGGAAGCCCTTAGCCGTTTAGCGCGGCGAGATCGGGCCTCTCAAGGCAAACCAGCGATTTCGTCAGTTCGACCGCTCCTGCTATGCGTTCTGTCGCTGGCGGTGCTTGCGCTCGACTGCAACGCCGTTCGAGCCCAAGGCACAGTCCCTGACAGAGAATTGGTAGTGGCGACCAAGGAGGCCCCGCCCTTCGCGATGAAGCAGCCGGATGGGAGCTGGGGCGGTATCAGCATCGAACTTTGGAGAAAAATCGCTGCTGGAGCGCATCTGCGCTTTCGCTTGGTCGAGACCCAGAACGTGCAGGATCTGCTGGATGACGTCGCGAAGGGCACCCTTGACGCCGGTGTCGCGGCAGTAACTGTGACCGCTGGGCGCGCACGCAGCGTCGATTTTACGCAACCCTTCTACAACACCGGACTTGGGATTGCGGTGCCCATCAATGAAAGCGCCTGGGTATCGATCGGGCGGGCACTTCTTTCCTTCGGCTTCTTCCAGGCTGTCGCGGTACTGCTTTGTTTTGCGATGGCGGTCGGCTTCCTCATTTGGCTACTGGAACGCCGGAAAACGGAACATTTCGGCGGAGGAGCCAAGGGGCTCGGCTCCAGCTTCTGGTGGTCGACTATCGCCATGACACAGGCGGGAGCTGCTCAGAATGCGCCGGCAACTCTTCCAGGGCGAATCGTCGCAACCGGGTGGATGATCGCTTCCGTCATCGCCATAGCCGTGTTCACCGCAGGTATCACCTCCACCCTCACGCGCCGAGGGCTCGAAGGCGCCGTTCACGGCTTCAACGACTTACGATCCGTGCGCGTCGGCGCCGTCGCGAACTCTGCGACAACCGACTACCTAACTCGTCAGCAACTTTCCTTTCGAGCATTTCCGGACCCTCAAAGCGGCCTATCTGCATTGAGCCGCGGCGCGATCGATGCCTTCGTCCATGACAAACCGCTTCTGACCTGGACCGTCCGGAAGGATTTCTCGGCCTCGGTTCGTATTGTCGACACCAGCTTCAGCAGCGAGAGCTATGCAATCGTGCTGCCGAAGGGCAGTACCTTGCGGCCAATGCTCGATCTCGCCGTGCTCGATCAGATCGAAAGCGATTGGTGGCGACAAACGCTGTTCCAAACCCTTGGAAATGCACGATCTCCCTAACTGACCGTGCGACCCCCATCCGCTTTCAGTGTTATCTCAAGTTCCGCAGGCCGTGCGCGAGTGGAAAGGCGCCATTCCGCCGCTTGCGGCAGGTCAACACGACGGTGCTATGTGAAATCAGGAACCGCGCGGCGCGATCTCTCGATTAAGTGGTATGCGACTTTTGTACCAAAGCAGCAATGGCGACGCTTGGCTGTGGACGCGCGATCCGGCGTCGAAGTTGCCGGTCGTGAAACACGAGCCAAACGTGAGCTCTGGCGGACAAATCTCCACACGGATATCGGCAAATTCCTCCGAGACGGTGCAAACGGCCCAGAGCACCAGGCGCTACTAAGGCTTATCGGCACGCTGATGGATAACTGATGGCACGAGCCAGCCAGCGGGAGCTCCCGAATTTGTAGCCTCAATTCAACGAAACTAGCACGACTTGCCCTTGACGCCCGGCCGGTGCCTCGGGATGCTGCACCCGGCAGCAGCAAGTCCAAGGATAACTCATGGCGATCATTTCAGTTCTAATTGGCGTTCTGATCATTGTGGTCGTGGGCGCAATCTGTTTTTGGGCCATCGACAAGTTTGCTACCGACGGCCGATTGGCAAACCTCCTCAAATTGCTGGTGGTGCTCGTTTGCTTAGGCGCGATTGTGCAACGCCTGCTTGTCCTAACCTATTAGCCCGTACCCCTCGTGATATATCCTCCACGCACGTTACGTCAAACGGCCGGCAGTATCGCGATCCAAGCGACACCACAGCCAGCGGATGGTTTGGTCGTCCGCGATCATCCTATGCCATTCATCTGATGAGTGGATGATTTGATTGGGGTTGCGAAGTCGTTAGAAAAACGGTTTGACCGTCAGCCCTGCCGCCCGGGCATCCTGTATGAATGTATGTGCTTCCTCATTGGACATGGTGAGGTCAACGCCGCCGAGGAATTCCTCTCCCTTGGCAGTATTCGCACGGAATGTCGTCTCGTGTCTGCGGATATCAACTGTATAGTCAATGTCGCTTTGTGCTTCGGGCATGGCATTCTCCTCGATCCGAAGCCTGTCGCCGATGCAAAGAACGAGCTCTAGGCGAAGAACGTCCATGACCAGCTGATCAGGCCGACCGGCTTGAACAGGAACCAAAAGAGACTAACCTTCAACCACCGCTGTTTGCACGACATTTTGCCATGACCCGTGGCGTTTGCTTTGGCATTTGTAACGATAGGCGCTCTGTTCGCTTATCTGCTCGTTCATGATTTTTGGACCAGTCAACCCCAAAGAGCGGTTCTCGTCGCGACCATTTACTTCGGCTCGTTCACCGTGATCGGCGCACAGCTCCGAATTTTTTCGGAATTTGGTGGATGGTCGCTCGCGAGCTTCCGCTCGTCTGCTGCGGGTCATCCGCGATCTTTTGACCGCTCACCCGTCGATTGCGGTCTACCCCGACAAGCGGACCATTTCCGAGCCGTACAACCGCGACCCAGTTCAGATGCCGAGTGCGCTCTGGTAGGCGAAGAGCGCCGGAGCGCCGCCGGTGTGCAGGAAGATGATATCCTCGTCGTTGCGCCAGAGCCCCTGGCGGATCAGGGCGATCAGGCCTGCGAGTCCTTTGCCGGAATAGACGGGATCGAGCGGAAGCGCCTCGAGCCGGCCGGCGAGGCGGATCGCTTCAATGGTGGCTTCGTGCGGGACGCCGTAGGCAGGGCCCGCATGACCCGCGACGACTTCCACGCTTGCTTCGTCGAAGGGAATATCAAGCAGATCGGACGCTTCGCGCGCAAACGTCACGACATCGGCGCGCGCCCGCGCGGGCTCGGCGTCGATATCAATCCCGACGATCCCTGTGTTGGGCATCGCCACGGCGGCGCCGGCGACGAGGCCCGCCTGCGTGCCGGCGCTTCCGGTGCAGTGCACGATAGCGGCCTGTGCAAAACCCAATCGCGCGGCCTGCGGTTCGATCTCGGCAATCGTCGTGGCATAGGCGACGGCGCCCAGCGCATTCGAGACGCCGTAGGGCACAAAGTACGGCTTGTGACCCTTCGCCTGGAGATCGCCGACGAGCGTGCGAATGGCGGCATTGCGGTCACCGGTCCAAGGCACGTCATGGAGATGCGCGCCGAACAGCCGATTGAGAAACGCGTTGCCCGAGGTCTTGTATTCCGGCGTCGGCGGTTCGAGCCGGCCGTGGTAGACCGCAAGATGGCACGCGAGGCCGAGCTTTGCCGCCACCGCCGCGACCTGCCGCTGGCTGTTCGACTGCACGACGCCGCCCGAGACGATCGTATCGGCGCCGCTCGCAAGGGCCTCATGCAGGACATAGTCGAGCTTGCGCAACTTGTTGCCGCCAAAACCGAGCCTTGTCGCATCTTCGCACTTGACCCACAGCCGCGGGCCGCCGAGATGCGCCGTCAGCCGCGTCATCGGCTCGAGCGGGATCGGCAGTTGGCTAACCCCAAGCGAGGGAAGGCGGCGAGTCGGTCGGATAACGGCCTGCGATCAATTTGCATCGTTCTGTCCGTCTGATTTGCAAGTGACATTCAACAATGGTGGGTCCAGCCGACGCAATTGACCCAATTGCGACATTTGCCCGTATAGCCATCCCAGGTGACCCGTTGTACAAATCGCGTCTAGGTTGGATCGCAGGCATGGTGCAGGAGCGGCCAGACCGAGTCGAGCGGAGGCTGTCGGCGATATTGGCCGCCGACGTGGCTGGCTACTCGCGGTTGATGCACCATGACGAAGAGGCGACCCACGCCAAACTGGCCACTCTCCTAGCGAACGGTGTAAAACCAGCGATTGCCGACCACGGCGGCCGCGTCGTGAAGAACACCGGCGACGGGCTCTTGGCGGAGTTTTCGAGCGCCGTCGAAGCCATCCGAGCTGCTGTACAGTTCCAGACCCGGATTGACGAACTGACAATCGGAGATGCTGAAGATAGGCGCATTACTTTCCGTGTGGGCATCAATATCGGCGACATAATCGTCGAGCCCCACGACATCTTTGGAGACGGCGTTAACATTGCGGCGCGGCTTGAAAGTATCGCAGAACCGGGCGGCGTCTGCATCTCAGCCTCGGCCTACGATCAAGTCAGGGGCAAGGTCAGCGTTGAGTTCGCCGATCTGGGCGAGCAGAATCTCAAGAATATCGACCGCCCGGTGCGGGCCTATGCCATGATCAGGGATGGACCTGGCTCGGCTACCCAGACTGAACGCGCAAGACAAGGCACGCTGTCACCGCCTCGTCGTTCCACGGGGCGGATACGAGCGCGTTTAGCGCATGTCGGTGGCGCGCTTGCAGTCGTCGCTGCGGTGGCCGGCGGCCTCGTCGTCTATTGGCATGTCGGGAAGACGGTCCGCACTGATGCTTTGCAGGAAGGACAAAAGACGCAGAGAGAGGCAGCGGCCCGGCCCGAAATCGCTCCCCGCTTGTCTTTTGTCGTCCTGCCCTTTGCGAACCTCAACAACGATCCGGAGCAGGATTATTTCGCGGACGGTATTACGACTGACCTGACGACCGACCTCGCACAGATGCCCGGTGCATTCGTGATCGGGCGCGGGACGGCTTTTACCTATAAGAACAAGCAGGTCGATCTCAAGACGCTCGGCAAGGACCTTGGTATTCGATGGGCCGTACAGGGCGCCGTGCAACGGGCCGGAGATCGGGTCCGGATGAACGTGTCGCTTGCGGACCTTTCGACCGGTCGCGACGTCTGGTCGGATCGTTTTGACGGCGATCGGATGAATCTCACCGCCTTGCAGGAGCAGGTCACGGCGCGGCTCGCCCGCTCTCTCAACGTCGAACTCATCCAGGCCGAAAGCCGGCGCAGCCTAATGGACCCGTCAACGAATCCAGATGCTGTGGATTTCAGCATGCGCGGCTGGGCGAAGGTCTATGGGCCTCAGACCAAGGTAACGAACGGGCAGGCAAAGGACTTGTTTGACAGCGCGTTGCGCCTCGATCCGGACAACATTGACGCAATGCTCGGGAAAGCGTGGTGCATAGCCAATGGCGTGCTCAACGGATGGTCAACGTCCGTGATGGAAGACAAAAAGATCGCGACCAACTTAGTTGATCAAGTTCTTGCAAAACGCCCGGCGAGTGCAAACGCGCACGTAACCAAGGGAAACATTTTGATATACGGAAATCCCGAGGGGGCGTTGCCTGAATTCGACGCCGCTCTGGAAATCGACCCTAATTCGCCGGGCGCGCACGCATCAAAGGGAATCGCACTTGTCACGGCGGGACGCGCGCGCGAAGCGTTCTCCCCAGTTCAGATCGCTTTGCGCCTAAGCCCCAAAGATCCGTCCGCTGGCGCTTGGCACTTCTTCCTCTGTCATGCTCACGTGCATGTGCGCCAATATGACCAAGCCGTTGCGGAATGCAGGCGGTCGATCAATCTGAACAAATTGGACTGGTTGCCGTATGTGGATCTGATTTCAGCTTATGGAGCCACTGGCCAATTGGAAAAGGCCCAGCAAACGTTAGCTGAATTGAATGCAATCCGACCGGACTTCACGGTCCAGTGGTCCCGTCAAATGGGCTACGCACGTTCGAGCAATCCGCAGTTCCGTCGTGAGTACGACGACATCCTGGATGGACTCAGAAAGGCCGGCGTTCGCGAGCAATGAGGGACAAGAATCTTCATTGCTTGCTTACGGGCAGACAAGAGGAGTGACAAGATGTCCTTCGGACACATCGCGCCGTTTCGTTGCTACGCAGTGACTACGTCGCGTTGGGAGGGAAGCGGACGTCGACTTCGCTGGGCGACGTGACCCGGATTGATCGGTACTCGTTCCGCGAACAGCAACTACCTCTTCTTCCACCCGCCGCGATGTCCCGGCGCACCGCCGCTCGATCGCGGGGCGGGGCCGAACTCGGGACCCGATTGGCGCGAGTCGGTTGGCTGGAAGATTTTGCTGCCGCTGTCGGGCTCGGGTTTGCGCGGTTTGGCGTTGCCGGGGCGGTAGGGCAGGGATTCCGGGCCATGCATTTCGTCCAGGTGGGGTTTGTGGACGCGCGAGGTCGAGGGACCGCCGCTGCCGAGAGATTTCACCCCGCCCCGCGCGCCTGCGGCGCGCGACCCTCCCCCTCCAGGGGAGGGTGAAGAAGAGGCGCCGCCGCGCTTCTTCATCGCTGACGTCGGCAAATTCGCCGCATCGCCGTATTTCCTGGTGCCCGCATAAGCACCCGCTTTGGCGGCGACACCGCGCTGCTTGATGGTGGGATCGTCCACCACGGCCATCTCCGTGGCACGGAGGCGTTTGACTTCGTCGCGTAATCTGGCGGCTTCCTCAAAATTCAAATCGGCGGCGGCTTCGCGCATTCTTGTTTCGAGGTCGGAGAGAACCGCTTCGAAATTGTGGCCGATGGAGATGACGTCGTCGGCCATGCCGCCGTCGCCGATCTCGACCAGCACGTGGTCGCGCTCATAGACGCTGTTCATGATGTCGCCGATCGACTTCTTGATGCTCTCCGGCGTGATGCCGTGCGCCGTGTTGTACTCGACCTGCTTCTCGCGGCGGCGGTCGGTCTCGGCAATGGCGCGCTCCATCGAGCCGGTCATCTGGTCGGCATAGAGGATCACCTTGCCGTCGACGTTGCGCGCGGCGCGGCCGATGGTCTGGATCAGCGAGGTCTCGCTGCGCAGAAAGCCTTCCTTGTCGGCATCGAGGATCGCGACCAGCGCGCATTCGGGAATGTCGAGACCTTCGCGCAAGAGGTTGATGCCGACCAGCGCGTCGAACGCGCCGAGGCGAAGGTCGCGGATGATCTCGATGCGCTCGATGGTGTCGATATCGCTGTGCATGTAGCGCACGCGAATGCCCTGCTCGTGCAAATATTCGGTGAGGTCTTCCGCCATGCGCTTTGTCAGCACCGTGACCAGCGAGCGGTAGCCGGCCGCAGCAGTGGCGCGGACTTCGCCGACGAGATCGTCCACCTGCGTGCGCGCCGGGCGGATGTGCACGGGAGGATCGATCAGGCCGGTCGGGCGGATCACCTGCTCGACAAACACGCCGCCGCTTTCGTTCAGCTCCCAGCCGCTCGGGGTCGCCGACACCGCGACCGATTGCGGGCGCATCATGTCCCATTCCTCGAACCGCAGCGGACGGTTGTCCATGCAGGAGGGCAGGCGGAAACCGTATTCGGCGAGCGTCGCCTTGCGGCGGAAGTCGCCTTTGAACATGCCGCCGATCTGCGGCACGGTGACGTGGCTTTCGTCGGCGAACACCAGCGCATTGTCAGGGACGTATTCGAACAGCGTCGGCGGCGGCTCGCCGGGCCGGCGGCCGGTGAGGTAGCGCGAATAGTTTTCGATGCCGGCGCAGCTTCCTGTCGCCTCCATCATTTCGAGATCGAAGGTGGTGCGCTGCTCCAGCCGCTGCGCTTCCAGCAGGCGGCCCTGGTTGTTGAGTTCGTCGAGCCGCAGCTTCAATTCGCTCTTGATCGACTTGATCGCCTGCACCAGCGTCGGGCGCGGCGTCACATAGTGCGAGTTGGCGTAGATCTTGATGAATTCGAGATCGTCCTGCTTGTGGCCGGTGAGCGGATCGAATTCTTCTATATTTTCCACGGTGTCGCCGAACAGGTTCACGCGCCAGGCGCGGTCCTCATAGTGCGCCGGGAAGATGTCGATGACGTCGCCACGGACGCGAAAGGTGCCGCGGGTAAAGTCGGCCTGGGTGCGCTTGTATTGCAGGGCGACGAGGTCGGCGATCAACTGCCGCTGGTCGATGCGCTCGCCCTTCTTCAGGGCAAATGTCATCGCGGTATAGGTCTCGACCGAGCCGATACCGTAGATGCAGGAGACCGAAGCCACGATGATGACGTCGTCGCGCTCCAGGAGCGCGCGCGTCGCCGAGTGGCGCATGCGGTCGATCTGCTCGTTGATGGACGAGTCTTTTTCGATGTAGGTGTCGGTGCGCGGGACGTAGGCCTCGGGCTGGTAGTAATCGTAGTACGAGACGAAATACTCCACTGCGTTGTCGGGGAAAAAACTCTTGAACTCGCCGTAGAGCTGGGCTGCCAGCGTCTTGTTCGGCGCCAGGATGATGGCGGGGCGTTGCGTGGCCTCGATCACCTTGGCCATGGTGTAGGTCTTGCCCGAGCCGGTGACGCCGAGCAGCACCTGCGTGCGGTCGTTGCGGTTGATGCCTTCGACCAGTTCGGCGATCGCGGTCGGCTGGTCTCCCTTCGGCTCGTATTCGGATTTGATCTCGAAGCGGACGCCGCCTTCGGATTTTTCCGGGCGCGGCGGCCGATGCGGCGTCCAGACCTTGAGCTGGCCGCCATCGCCCTTGAATTCCGGGCGGCCGTCGCGGATCAGGTTTTCCAGCGCGTCGGCGGTCGCCTTGACGCCGAGCGCCTCCATCTTGTTGCGCGGCGGACGGGCGAGGGCTTCGTCGTCGTCTTCCGCGGTGGGCAGGCCGAGCTGGCGCGCGAGTTCTGGGTCGAGCGTCGGGATGGTCGCCGAGGTGCCGTAATTGGCTTGCGGGGCCTCTTCGAGACCTTCTCTGGACGCATCGCGTTTCGCGACGTCATCGCTCGTCCCTTTGGTCGAGGCGCGCGCGCGATGCGCTGCGGCCTCGCCGCCGGCGCGGCGGTCCCACGAATTGTCCGGCGGCGGCTGCAGGCCGGTGCCCGAGCCCATGCCGGCATCGCCGCGGTTGATCGCGGGATTGAGCAGTTCGGCGAGCGCCGGGCCGATCGGCTGCACGTCCGGCCGGTGGGCTTTGGATTTCGGGGTTTTGCCGGGCTTTTTGGGGCTGTCGGGTTTCTTCGCCATGCGGCGAATATGGGATGAGTCAGCCAGCGAGAAAAGGGCAAACGGCCTCGCGCGCGATGCTGCACGTCGTTATGTCAGCAGATGTCAGCAAGCCGATTTGGAACCGCCGCGCCTTACGCCGTCAGCGGGGCGGTCGAGGGTTTGACGATATCCAGATGAATCCCGCCGCAGCGGATGCACCGCATGGTCCAGTATTCGGCGCTGGCGCGGCCGGGGATGATGCTCAGCACGGCGAGCGAGGCGCTGCAATCCGGGCAGTTCGAGAGCACCGGCGTCGCCTGCAGGGTCTGTTCGGGAAGGGGTAGGGAGATTCCGCCGGCGGTGCTTAGGGATTCGCGAACCGCGGCTTGAAACGGTCGATATGGGCTTTCGCGTCCGCAATCGCCGCTTCCGGATCCGACCACGCGAAACCGACTTCGAGCGTTGGAAACGCCATCCCGTCGATCACCACCGGCTCTTGGTCGGCCCGTTGAATCCTGGCGTGCCATAGCCCTCTCCCTGCTTCGAACGACTGAATTTCAAAGCCACCATAGATCATGGCGTGTCCCCCGGAATTGCCCATGGGACGAGAACAGCATGGTCCGGCAAAGGCAAATGTGAACGGGTTCACATGTCCTGGACTTTTTGGCGTTCCCCGGATGCGATCGACTCCCTCTCCCGCAAGCGGGGCGAGGTTAGAGGCGCCGCGCCAAAATATGATCGGCGAGCACCACGGCGTCGTCGCCGACGCCCGACAGGAACGAGGAGTTCATCTTCGACAGCCATTGCAGGCCGAGGAAATACAGGCCCGGCATCGCCGAGATGCCGTAGCGATGGACCGCTTCGCCGCGCGCGTCCAGAACGGGGAGATCGATCCAGCTGAAATCGACGCCGTAGCCGGTGGCCCAGATCACCGCGGAGATGCCTTCGGCCGCGAGGTCGAGATGCGTGAGCGGCGCGGTGACGCAAGGCGGGTCGGCGAACGTGGCGCGGGCGTCGGGGTCTTCGGGCAGCTCCATGCGGCGCCGTTTCACATATGCGTCCACCGTATCGAGGAAGGTGGTGTAGACAAGATCGCCATCGGTCATGCTTTCGGCAAGGCCGGGTGCAATCTCGATCACGCCGCGATGCGCCGCCTCGATGCGTCCCACCAGGATCATGCCGTCGGCGGCGAAGTTGCGGAAATCGATGGTGCGGCCGCCATAGGCGCCGGAAATGACAGGGCCCAGGCGCGCGGGCCCACGCTCCTCCGGCGAGACCTGATCGAGGCGCATCTCGGCGAGCCACCAGATCAGGTCGCGGCCGCGGTAGCGGCGCGGCAGGCGGCGGTGCCGTCCGATCGAGAGGTAGACGCGGCGGCCGGCCTGCAGCAATTCCTCGGCGATCTGCGCGCCCGACGCGCCGGCGCCGGCCACCAGCACCGCGCCCGGCGGAAGCTGTCCGGGATTCCTGTAGTCGGCGGCATGGACCTGGAACACGGGATGATCGCGCAGCATGTCCGGGACGAGGTTGCGCTGATAGGGACCGGTGGCGATCACGACATTATCCGCCGTGATCGTGCCGCCAGTGGTTTCGGCGATGAAACCCGCGCCGTCACGCCGCGACAGCCGCGTCACCGCGACGCCGCAGCGGATCGGGGGGCTGACGAATTTTGCATAGGCCTCGATGAATTTGATGATGTCGTCCGTGTTTGCAAAGCCATCCGGATCGCTGTGCGGAAACGGAAAATCCGGCAACCGCACCGACCAGTTGGGAAACTGGAATTTCAGCCCGTCCCAGCGTTCGCTGCGCCAGCGTTCGGCGATCCGGTGGCGTTCGAGCACGAGGTGCGAAAGCCCGCGCTCTTTCAGCCGGTGGCTCATCACGAGGCCAGCCTGGCCGCCGCCGATCACCAGCGTCTCGATCTTTTCATCCGGCATGTCTGTGGCCCCTGCGGCGTGTGGCGGGCTCCGCCGCGGCGCGGACAATCCAGCGCCGGAACGCAGCGAAATCGCGCTGGGCGGTGCTGAAACCGCGATACACCAGATACCAGCGCATGCCTTTCGGCACGCTTAACGCGAATGGCGCGACCAGCCGGCCGGCGGCAAGGTCGTCGTCGATATAGGGGCGGATGCCCATGGCGATGCCGAGGCCGTCGACGGCGGCCTGCAGCGCCTGGCCGTAAAATTCGAACTCCGGCCCGCGGGCCGTGATGCGGGCCGTGCCGGCGGCCTCGAGCCACGACGGCCAATCGTCGGGCGAATGTACCACCCGCAGCAGCGTCGGCCCCTTCAGGTCGCCGGGGCGTTTGAGCTGACTGGCAAGGCGCGGCGCGCACACCGGCAGCAGGTCGGCGGCAAATAAAGGCTCGGCGATCAGGCCGGGCCATTCGCCGTCGCCGAGCTTGATGCCGCAGCTCCAGTCCTCGCCGAACGGCACCGCGGCGCCGCCGGTGGTGATGCGGACGTCGATATCCGGCTCCTGTTTGCGAAAATCCGCCAGCCGCGGGATCAGCCATTTCATCGCAAAGGTGGGGCCGACCCCGATGGTCAGCACGCGCACGCTGGAGGGGACGGTGACCTGCGCGGTCAGGCTCGCCAGCGCATCGAAGATCGGCGTCAGCCCGCTCTGGTAGGCGCGGCCCGCCGCCGTGGTGGCGAGGCGGTTGGCCTTGCGCTCGAACAGCGCCACCCCCAGCCGCTCTTCCAGCAGATGCACCATCCGGCTGACCGCGGCGGCGGATACGTTGAGCTCAGTGCCGGCGGCGGCAAAGCTGCCGGTCCTGGCGGCAGCCTCGAACGCCTTGATACCGTTGAGAAAGAGCAGCCGCCGCACATAACCCTCAGGAAAACTGATGCCAGGGCAAGATAACTCAGTTTGCGCACGCGTCACAAGCGAGGCAGAAGAATAGCTGTGGTTGAATCGGTGCGAGGGAGACTATTCCGCGCCGGGACCTCGGTCTGGGCCGCGCTGATACAGGAGACTTCTCTTGACGCCCCTGATGATCGCAGCCCTCGGTGCGTTGATGGTCGCGACAGCGTTCCTGTCGGGCCTGTTCGGCATGGCCGGCGGGATGATCCTGATCGGCGTGCTGTTGATGCTGATGCCGCTGCCCACCGCGATGGTGCTGCATGCGATCACGCAGATGGCCTCGAACGGCTGGCGCGCCTTTCTGTGGCGGGCGCATATCCGCTGGCGGCCGGTGTTCGTCTATCTGATCGGCTGCGCGCTGGCGCTCGGGGTGTGGTCGATCGCCCGCTACGTGCCGGACAAGCCGATCGCGCTGCTGCTGCTCGGGGTGACGCCGTTCATGGCGCGGCTGATGCCGAAGAACATCAAGCCCAATCCCGACAGCATCTGGCAGGGCTCGTTCTACGGCTTCATCTGCATGGGCCTGATGCTGATGACCGGCGTCTCCGGTCCCCTGATGGACACCTTCTTTCTCGGCGGCAATTTCGGCCGCCGCGAAGTGGTCGCCACCAAGGCTACCTGCCAGGTCGCGAGCCATCTCACAAAGCTGATTTATTTCGGCGGCATCGTCGACCAGGCAGCGACGCTCGATCCGGTGCTGGCGGCGGTCGCCATCGCCGCCTCGATGCTCGGCACCACGCTGGCGCGGCGCATCCTGGAGGCGATGAGCGACGTGCAATTCCGCACCTGGGCGAACCGGCTGATCACGACGGTCGCGGGCTACTACATCCTCTACGGCGGCTGGCTGTTGTTCACGCGAACGAACGCGATGGCGTTTTGAGTTGAACCACTTCTGATGCGGAGGCGCTGATGACTGAGGCCACCGACGCACTGGTGCTCGACCTCGTCGAATGGATCGGCCGCGAGCCGCGGCTTTATTCCGAGGTGATCGAGACGTGGCGCACCTCATGCCCGCGCCTGACCATCTGGGAGGACGCCGTCGATCGCGGCTATGTCACGCGCCAGCCGGCGGCCGGGCAGGGCGTGCGCGTCGCGATCACCGAGAATGGCGCAAAATTTTTGCGAGAGCACGGCCGGGCCGCCTGAGATACCCGACAGATCTGAAAAGGGCGCCTCTCGGCGCCCTTCGAGAATTCGAATGTCTCCGACCTATGTCGAAGATGCCGCGGCGCCCCCCTCAGCCTTCTTCCAGGAAACCACTGTCCCGTCGCTAGAGACAAGGTAATTGGTAGTCGGATCACTGAAGATGGAAGCGTTTCGGTTGTAGGTGAAATCCACATTCGCCGAGCCACCACCCTCGCCACCTTCGAATGTGTAGGTGTTGTGGAAATTCAGGTCGGCGAAATCAGCCGCGCTGTGGAAAGTAACTTCGCGAGCCTGGACGGCGGCAGCAAGACTCGTACCCCACTCGGTGGGCCTCGCCTGCGCCGAGTCAATATAAGCCTGTCCATTCGTTTTGTACCAATCGCTGACCTGCTGCGCCGAAGTGGCCGGCGTAAAGACGTCGCGAGCAACCGCCGAGTAGTTTCTCACCGTCCCGTCGGCATTCCTATGGGCTTCGATCAATCGATCGAGAACCGCGTCTTCAAAATCACCAGCGCTTGAGGGCTCTCCTCCCGCCGTTCCATCCTTGGATGCCGGCGCCTGCTTGCCCGTGACGCTTTCCTTTGCGGATTGAAGGAACGCCGTCAGCTTGTCGGCCGCGACCTGGTCCGTCTTGGCGCGCACGAGAATCGCCTTGGCATGGTCCGAAAGATCAAGGCTGTCGGCGGCATCATTGCCCGCGGAAGGTTGGCCGAATTTCTCATTGCCCAGCGCTTTGCCGAGACCCGCACCGCCCCCAGGTAGCTGCGCTGCCTTTGCGTAAGCGGATGATGAGCCAGTCGTAACTGCGGTATTCATCGGAATCCTCATTTCAGAAGCTGAATCCTGCAAAGAGCGTACAAGATCCATGCACCGCTACAATCTGAAGAATTACAATAGGTTCGCGGGCGCTGATTAATGAAGGGTTAAGTTGTGGCTCGCAATGTTGCACTAAGTGGTGGTAGGGCACCCGAAGGCGCCCTACCGTAGCGTTTCATTGCATCTTGAAGCTGGCCGTAAAGTTGTCACCGGGTCCGCTGGTGGTCACTACGCTGCATTGCGGCCGCCCACCGGATCCCTTGTATGCGCCAGCGGTGGCGAAGCCCGAGCTGAATGTGCTGACCTGCATCTGGAACTGGCAGCCGAAGCTTCCGCTCTGATATCGGACGGTACAACTCATCGAGCCATTGCTCGAGGTGCCGGTGCCGCTTCCGGTTCCGTTGTTGTTGATCGAGAACGTCGGAAAGATTGATCCGCTTGGCGAGCAGCTAGCCGTATCAAGCGTGATGGTCGAACCAAATTGGTTCGTAATGGGATTGAAGCTTGCGGTTACCTGTGCGGAAGCCGCCCCCGAGCCCGCAATCGCGAGAATGCCGGTCAGGAAAACCCCGGCGCAAATTGTCCGTAGAGCCCTCATCGTGGAAACCATGGTCGCCCTCTTTCCGTCGCAGGCGCTGCACCGGGCGGATCTGCTGCTGTTGTTGTTCGATCACACGAAAGAGGCCCGACACTTCTTCGCGGAAGCGGAGCGTTATGGTGTTGGCCGGCATGGATTTACCTTGCCTATCCGCGGGCCAGCCGGAGAACGAGCGCTCTTCTCAATCTCAGCGCACGCTACTGATGAGCACTGGCACCGGTGGCGGTTCACATACCTCAAGGATTTTCGTTTGCTGGCCGACTATTTTCACGACCATGCGATGCGGCTTGCGGGCTTGCGCTCCAACGAAGTACTGAGGCCACTTTCAGCTCGGGAGAGGCCGTGCCTTGAAGGCCTGTTGCAAGGTAAGGCGCCTGGTCAAATGGCAGCATCATTCGATCTGTCCACGAGTGCGGTCCATGCTTACCTTCGAACGGCAAAGCGGAAGTTGAACTGTTCTACACTCGAGCAAACGATTGCCAAAGCAATCCAACTTGACCTTGTTCGATGATCATCTGCCTGCTCCGGAGAGAGACCGCCAGCAAATAAGTGGCTTGTGCCGACCGCCACCGGGTACGCAAACCAGCCATCCTTCATCATTGTTTTACGCGCGACAGATTGCCTCTCGAATTGCCCGGCTGTTGCGGTAGGCGGGCCCCCACGTCCATGCGTCCATCACATTCGCGCGCGCGGGGCCGGCGCCAATTGACTTGCGCCCGCGATCCGCCCAAATTCATGCAGTCGCATCTTTCTTGCGAAAACAACAATTTTAACGCATAGCAGGATCGCCCCATGATCGACCTTTACTACTGGACCACGCCGAACGGCCACAAGATCACGATGTTCCTCGAAGAGGCCGGGCTGCCCTACAAGATCTTTCCGGTCAACATCGGCAAGGGCGAGCAGTTCAAGCCGGAGTTTCTGGCGATCGCGCCCAACAACCGGATTCCCGCGATGGTCGATCATGAGCCGAAGGGCGGGGGCAAGCCGATCTCGATCTTCGAGTCCGGTGCGATGCTGCTGTATCTCGCCGAGAAGACCGGAAAATTCCTTCCCGCCGATCTCTACGGCCGCTATGACGCGATCCAGTGGACGTTCTGGCAGATGGGCGGGCTCGGCCCGATGGCAGGGCAGAACCATCACTTCAGAAATTACGCGGTAGAGAAAATCAAATACGCCATCGACCGCTACGTCAACGAGACCAACCGGCTCTACGGCGTGCTCAACAAGCGCCTCGCCGATCGTGAGTTCATCGCCGGCGACTATTCGATCGCCGACATGGCGAGCTATCCCTGGGTCGTGCCCTACAAGAACCAGGACCAGAACATCGACGACTTCCCGCATCTGAAGCGTTGGCTGGAAACCATCCGCGCCCGGCCCGCGACGGAGCGCGCCTATGCCAAGGCGAAAGAGGTCAATCCGAATTTCGGCCAGCCCGTCAACCGCACCGAGGAGGAGCGCAGGATCCTGTTCGGTCAGACCGCGGCGGTGGTGCGGTAGCCGCGTCCCCTTACGGCAAATTCATCCGCGATGCGCGGGCCAGGCCCCGCGTATCCATCGCCCCGCCATAATGGGATTGAAGGATTCGTCCGTTCAATCCCGGATATCTATCCCAAAGACGCATAGGCAATATCGGCGAATCGCGGCGAGAATTGCGGCCTGAACGCTCAACTTTTGCCGGGCCCCGACGTTATCAGACCGCAGGACTCACTCTTTCGGAGACGATTGTGAACACCACACTGAAGTTGAAGCCACGTCCAACCAACGTGGCGTTGATCGCCTGGCAGTTCACCGGACAGCCGCTGCACGACTGGCCGAACTGGGTCCAATCCAGTTGCTCGCTGCAGCGAAGCGAGGACGGGCACCTCGAGCTTCGGCATGAAAGGCAAAGCGGGACGCAGATCGTGTATCTCGGTGAATGGCTGGTGCGCGATCTCGATGGCGGCGTGTGCTTCTACACCGATGCCGAGTTGCGCAAAGAGTTCGACATCGCACCCAGAGCGTGATGACTTTTCTTCGAATCGTCATCTCGCTAGGCGTCGGCCGAGACCGTGCGGCGGCGGCTTACGAACTCGGCTCGAACGGACCCGGTTCGGAGAAGCCCTCGATCGATTCGACCTTGGCGTAGTTCTTGGCGATGCTCTCGGGTGTCAGATGTGCATCGTAGAAGCCAAGCCCCATGACGATAGCGATACGTTGGATTGCTCCAGCTCCCACGTTGTAGATGCGGTTCGTCTCCGAACAACTATCGCTTGCCAGCCAGACGATCGCCGGCGCAACAGCCTCAACCGGCATGCTGGCTCTTCCATCTGCTTCAGACAGGCGGGATCCCGCGGCCGGGTGCATCCTTGTGTACCCGACTGGCGAAATGGTGTTCACGAGTATCCCATGTTCAGCACCTTCAATTGCAAGAATGCGCATCAATCCGACTACTGCGCACTTGGCCGCCGCATAGGTGGTTTGGCCACGTAGTCCGAACAGACCGCTGACTGACGTCGTAAGGATGATCTTCCCATAGCGCTGTGCGACCATATACGGCCAAGCAGCCTTCACCGTGTTAACCGGCCCGCCGAGGTGCACGCGCCAATAGTGATCGAAATCGTCAAGGGTGGCGTCCTCGAATAGCTGGCTTCCACAGATACCAGCGTTGTTCACGAGAAGGTCTATTCTCCCGAAATGTTCGATGGTCGCCGCGATCAGGTCACTGCCACCTTCAGGGGTGGAAATATCGCTGTCATTCGCGACTGCCTCGCCTCCACGTGACCGAATGAGGTCGGCCACCTGTTCCGCTATCGTGGAGTCTTTCCCGAACCCCGATACGTCGGTCCCCAGGTCGTTCACCACGGTCCGGGCACCGCGTTCAGCGAGAAGCTCGACGTATGCCCGCCCGAGCCCGCGGCCTGCGCCAGTCACAACCGCGACCTTCCCCTCCAACGAAATTCGCTCAGTCATCTCGATATCCTCTTCCGACGAGATTCAACGCCCCTCCGTGCGACCGCGACACCAAATGCTGGGGCGCTTTAGCAAAGCCAGATTACCATGGGCATGAGGTGAGGCGTCAGTCGTTCAGGTCCTTCCCGTAACCGTCCTTGATCTGTGGTACGCTTACGTGGCGATGCGGTATGAGCCGAGAAGGTAGCCATCGGGCGTGTTAGCTCGCGTCGGCCGTATCATGGAGCAACTCGAGCCAGGCCTGCGAATCCGCTGAATGACGAAACGCCCCAGTCAGTGAAGCTGGTCACACAAATCGAAAAATAAACCGCTGGCACCGCGCTCCGATTGGCCACAATCTGGAGGTGGGTTTTGCTGATTGAACCCTCTCGAGGGGTATCGAGCTAATTTTACCTGAACCTTTATTGACCTGACACCGCGACACACCGGTACCCCTCTTCTCCCAACATTTTTTGATTGGAGGAAGTGATGGCAACACAAGTGAATGTCCAGCCTGGCCATGGCAAAGCTGGCCGCCAACCGACCCGACAATTTCTGGATTCGCTTTCCGGGCACGACGATCCCGGAATGTTCGGGCGAATGTTCCCGAATCTCGAACCACTCGCCGTCGACGACGCTCCGCTGAAAGAGCTTGCCGACGCGATGAAGGACGCCAATCCGGGCGATGCCGCCGGCAACAACACCAAGATTCCCGCGGGGTTTACCTATCTCGGACAGTTCGTCGATCACGATATCACGCTCGATCTCACCTCGTTCGGAGACAAGGAAGCCGACCCGACCGCGGTCGAGAATTTCCGTACACCGGCGCTCGATCTCGACAGTGTCTACGGTCTCGGCCCTGACGGCAGCCGGCAGCTTTACGCGCGCAATCCCGGCGATGCCGACGGCAAGACGCCCGGTCCGAAACTTTTGATCGGCAAGACCATCAGCGTTGACGATGTAACCATCACGCCGCGCAACGACCTGCCGCGCAGCGCGGAAGGCTTCGCGCTGATCGGCGATCATCGTAATGACGAAAATCTCGTCGTTGCGCAGACCCACCTGGCAATGCTGAAGTTTCACAACAAGGTCTGCGACCATCTCGCGGCGTCCGGGGTGCCGACCGGCGAAATATTTGCGCAGGCACGCCAGATGGTGACCTGGCATTACCAGTGGATGGTGCTGCATGACCTCGTGGAGCGCATCACCGAGAAAGGGATCGTCGCCAAGATCCTCGATCAGGGGCGCCGCTTCTACCGCTTCAAGAAGACGCCCTACATGCCGGTCGAGTTCTCCGCGGCGGCGTACCGGTTTGGCCACAGCATGGTGCGCGAGGTCTACAGCCACAATCGCAAGTTCACGCCGGGCGGCGGCATTCCGGCCACGCTCGACCTGCTGTTCAGATTCACCGGCCTGTCGGGCGGAATCATCGGTGATCTCGCGCCTGATCCGGTGCAGCCGCCGCTGCCGATTCCGGTGCTTTCGAGCAACTGGATCATCGACTGGCGCCGCTATCATGAAGTGCTGGCGGCCAATCCGCCCAATGTGCGGCTCAATCCCTCGCGCAAGATCGATCCGTTCCTGATACCCCAGTTGCACGATCTGCCGGGCGGTGGCGGCAGTCTTCCGTTCCGCAATCTGAAGCGTGGCGTGATGCTGGGGCTGCCGTCGGGACAGGATGTCGCCAAGGCAATGAAGATCAAGAATCCGCTTACCCCGGCCGAGATTGCGAAGGGAACGGACGGCGCGGTGGCCAAGAAGCACGGCCTGCATGAGCACACACCGCTCTGGTACTACATACTCAAGGAAGCGGAGCAGCGCGGCGGCGGCGAAAAGCTCGGACCGGTCGGGGCCACGATCGTGGCGGAAGTGTTCGTCGGCCTCGTGCACGGCGACCGTCAGTCGTTCCTGTGGCTGAAGGGCAAGAACTGGAAACCGACAATGCCCTCCCAGACGCCTGGCGATTTCACCATGGCCGATCTGTTGAGGTTTGTCGGCGACATCAGCCCGATCGACGGCATCTCGACGGTCTAGGTGTTGCGGGTCTGCGATTGCGCGGCCTAAAGCTGCGCAGTCGCAGACGTTTCAGAGATGTTCTCGCTCTGGCGATGTTCCGTCTCCACCGTCATTGCGAGCCAACGGGTCGCGCGACTGCGCGCCCGATGACAGGCTCCGCGAAGCAATCCATATCGCGGCATAACGGATAGATGGATTGCTTCCGCCTTCGCCGAAGGCTACGGTGGACAAGTCGCCGCTTGCGCTCCCTTGCGCAAACGCTTCGCGTTTGTCGCAGGCAATGACGGCTAGTCTGGCGATCATTTTTCGAACAGGTCGCCCATGTCGCTCAAACTTTTCGAACTCGTCGGCACCGACGCATCCCGCCCCTTCAGCCCGTTCTGCTGGCGGACGCGGATGGCGTTGGCGCATAAGGGGCTGTCGGCGGAAACCATCCCGTGGTGCTTCACCGAGAAAAGCGCGATCGCGCCGCATGGTTCGGAAAAAGTGCCGGTGCTGCTCGACGGCGATAGCGCGGTCGTCGATTCCTGGACCATCGCCAACTATCTCGAAGACACCTATCCGGACCGGCCGTCACTGTTCGGCGGCGAGGGCGGCCGCGCCATGGCGCGGATGCTGAACTGGTGGGGCGACGGGGTGATCGGCGGCATGTTTCCGCTCATCATCGCCGACATCCCGCTCAACCTGAAGCCGGAGGACGCGGCCTATTTCCGCAAAAGCCGCGAGGCGCGTTTCGGCAAGCCGCTGGAAGAGATCATGGCCAGCCGCGACAAGGCGGTCGAAGGTTTCCGCAAATCGCTCGACCCGTTGCGGCTGACGCTAAGGACGCAAGCCTATATCGGCGGCGCGAAGGCGAACTATGCGGACTACATCGTGTTCGGCGCGTTCCAGTGGGCGCGGGTGGTCAGCCCGTTCAAGCTGCTGTTGGAGGACGATCCGGTTTATGCCTGGCGCGAGCGGCTGTTTGACGCGTTTGATGGGCTGGCGCGGAAGTCGCCGGGATATCACGGGTAGCGTCAGCGGGGCGCGTGGGCCGGCGAGATCGCCGGCCGGCGCCGATCGCGGCGTCGGTTGGCGGCAGCAACGGCGTTCGCTGACGCAAATCAGCAGGCAATGATTGCGCGACTGTCCGGCCTATCGCCGAGGCTGTAAATTAGTTCTATCCGATAACGATGTTAGCTGTGACGTAAAATGAAGGCGTAGTCTTATCTCCTTGCTAGCCGTTAGGGGGAGGCGTGTCATGACCGACCTTGAAGCCAAATTGGAGCGGTTTGAAACTCTTGCTGCCGAATGCGATTTGATTGGCAAGCTGACGACGGATGGGGCGAAGCGCGAGTTGTACCTGCGCCTCGGCTTGCATTACCGCGAACTGGCGGACGACCTGCGGACGCTGATTGCGACCAAAGACGCCGCTTAGTCCGCCAGAAAGAAACGGCGGGCGCAGCAGCGTCCTCTCTGGTAGGTGCTGCGATGACGCGGCGGCGCAGCAGGCGCTAGCGTGGGCGCCACGCGAGAGGCCGATTGACAGCCGCGAGACGGCCCGGCATCCTGACCCCCGCTGCATGTAGGGCGCATCGGCTTTCGGCCGAAGGGGCAATGCCCACCTACGCGACATCAACCGTAGCCGCGCCCATGCCGAATCTCGAAAACCTTCGCAAACAGGCCAAGCTCATCCTGCGCTGGCATCGTGACCGTTACTATCCGGCCGCCGCCCAGATCAGGTCGGGCTTGCCCCGCTTCAGCCAGATGACCGATCCTGACATCCTCGCGCACAGTTTTCGCCTGAGCGATGCGCAGGAACTGGTCGCACGGCAGCATGGTTTTGAAAGCTGGCAGGCGCTCAAGACAGGATTTTCGACCATGTCGGATCATGCAGACACCACTTCCACCGCAGCCGTCATCACCGCCGCCGAGCCGCAGCTCTTCGTCGCCGATATCAAGGCGTCCTGCGATTTCTTTACGGGCAAGCTCGGCTTCACCGTGGTTTTCACCTATGGCGAGCCGCCATTTTACGCCCAGGTCGCGCGCAATGCGGCACGGATCAACTTGCGCTGCGTCGCCAAACCGCCGATAGATCCCGAACTGCGCGACCGCGAAGAGTTGCTCGCCGCTTCGCTCACGGTCGCGACCGCGGAAGAGATCAAAAAACTCTTTCTCGCGTATCAATCGGCGGGCGTGACGTTCTTTCAGACGCTGAGGCGGGAACCCTGGGGCGCGCGCAATTTCATTGTGAAAGACCCGGACGGCAATCTGCTGCTATTCGCTGGACCGGCGGAGTAACGACGACCGCTCGCGCAACATCTGCAGCACCGCGCCAAGGTCGGGCAGCACGGCCGCGCATTTCGCGCGCGTCTCGTCGGTCGGCGGCGCCATGTCCGGCACCATGATCGTGATCGCGCCAGCGGCGTGGGAGGCGGTCACGCCGTGATTGGAATCTTCCACCGCGACGCAGAGCTGTGGCGCGAGGCCGAGACGCGAAGCGGCGAGGAGATAGAGGTCCGGGCTCGGCTTGCCGCGCGCGACATCGTCCAGGGTCAGGATGGTGTCGAAGCGCGAGCGGATTCCAGCAAGCGAAAGATTGCGCTCGGCGGAGCGGCGTGACGACGAGGTCACGATCGCCATCGGGCAATCGGCGGCGGCGAGCCCGTCGAGCAGTTCCAGCGTGCCGGGCTTGAGCGGCAGGCCGGCCTCCATGAATCTGTCGCGATTGACGAGGAAGGCGTGGTTGATCTCGGCGAGCGGAAAGTTGTTGCCGTAGCGATCGAGCAGCATGGCCTCGCAGGCTGGTCCGGGAAGGCCGACCATGGCGTGGCAGAGCGAAACGGCGTCATCGGCATAGCCACCGGCATTGAGCGCCGCGACCAGGCTGTTGAAATAGACTTTCTCGGTGTCGAGCAGCGTGCCGTCCATGTCGAGGAGGACGGCGCTGACATTCCATTTCTCGTTCACGTCACGCCTGCGCCTGTGCGCTGTTCCGCGAGTCTGCGCAAACAATCCGGGCAGAGGCAATCGTCGCCATCCGTGGGCATCGGCAGGCGGAACGCCTCGTCGCTGCACCAGCAGGGGCCGGACAGGCTGCAATTGAATTCGGTTCCGCATCCGGCGCAGGCGAGGCGGCGCGTGGGCTGATTTTCCAAACGATTTGTCATCAACGAGGCCGCATCCTGACGCGGAATTAATCCCGGGTTCACGCTGAAGCGCGTTATACTCGGCAGCTACTATACGCCCGGGAAATTCTAAGGGAAATCCGATGGCCCGCGATTCGCAAGCAGCCCTTGTTGCGCTCAATCGCTTCGGACTGGGCGCGCGCGGCGGGGCATCCGGCGATTTTCTCAATGCCGCCTCCGATCCGCGCGGCTTCGTCAAGGCAGAACTTGCCCGTCCCAATGGCGTGCTGCTCGAAGTGCCGGGACTGCAGTCGACGCCGGCGCTCGGCAAGGCCGTGTTCGACTATCAGTTCGAGATCCAGCAGGCCCGCGACGCCGCCGCCAAGTCGGCGGCACATGCCACCGAAGGTCAACCGCCGCCGGATGCGAAAGCGCAGCGCCGAAACCTTTCGCTCAACAGCATCGCCATGGATATGGCGCCCAGAGAACCGTCAAAGGAACAGCCGGCGAAACCGCCGGAAAACCCCAACGCGGCCATGGCGCCTGCTGAAGCGATGCGTCCGAATGCGCCAAAGCCGCCACCGGCACCGCTCAACATCATCCAGAAAACCTTTCGCGCCGAAGCGCTGGCGCGGCTGCAGCGGGCCGTCATGGCCGATTGCGGATTTACCGAGCGGCTGGTGGTGTTCTGGTCCAATCATTTCTGCATCTCCGCCAACAAGGGCGGGCCGGCGCGGATGTGGGCCGGCTCGTTCGAGCGCGAGGCGATCCGGCCACACGTGCTCGGGCGTTTCGGCGACATGCTGAAGGCGGTCGAGCAGCATCCGGCGATGCTGTTCTTTCTCGATAACCAGCAATCGCTGGGCCCGGATTCGCGCGCCGGGAAAAACCGCAACCGCGGACTGAACGAAAACCTTGCCCGCGAAATCCTGGAACTGCATACGCTCGGCGTCGGCGGCGGTTATTCGCAAGCGGACGTCACGTCGCTCGCGAACATCATCACGGGCTGGACCTATGCGGGAAGGCTGGGGCAATTGGGTGCGCCCGGCAGCTTCGTGTTCAATGCCAACGCGCATCAGCCCGGCGCGCAGCGGGTGATGGGAAAAATCTACGACGCCCCCGACGTCAGGCAGGGCGAGGCGGTGCTGGCGGACATTGCGCGCCATCCGTCGACTGCGAAATTCATCGCGACCAAATTCGCGCGTCACTTCGTGGCCGACGATCCGCCGCCGGCTTTGGTGGCGCGGCTCGCCGACGTCTTCACGCGAACCGACGGCGATCTCAAGGCGCTGGCGACGGCGCTGGTGGATTCCGATGATGCCTGGAAGGCGCCGCTCTCCAAGATGCGCTCGCCTTACGAATTCCTGGTCGCGGCCGGAAGATTGCTCGCGCAGATCCCGAACGATCCCGGCCGCTATCTCGGCGGCCTCAACGCGTTGGGCCAGCCGCTGTGGTCGCCCGCGGGGCCGAACGGCTTCCCTGATACGAACGCGGCCTGGGCAGCGCCGGAAGGCATCAAGCTGCGGCTCGATATCTCAGCGCAGATCGCCTCCCGGCTCGCCGACGGCGTCGATCCGCGCGACCTGCTCGAACTCGTTGCCGCGGACGCGGCGTCATCAGAGACGCGGAAAACCATCGAGCGCGCCGAATCGCGGCAGCAGGCGCTGGCGCTGCTGTTGATGTCGCCGGAATTCCAGAGGAGATGACATCAATGGAAACGACAATGGGCTGCTGCGAGGACATGCGATCGCTGGTGACGTCGCGGCGCGCGCTATTGCTCGGTGGCGCCTCCTTTGCGGCATGGGCCTATTTGCCGAAATTCGCGCGCGCCGCCGACGGCCGCGATCCGCGGCTGGTGGTCGTCATCCTGCGCGGCGCGCTCGATGGGCTCGCCACCGTCGCGCCGATTGGCGATCCTGACTATGGCGGCCTGCATGGTTCGATCGCATTGTCGTCGAGCGGCCCGAACGCGGCTGTAGGGCTCGACAATTTCTTTTCGCTGCATCCGGCAATGCCGGAATTTGCGCGGATGTATCGCGAGAAGAAGGCTGCCGTGATCCATGCAGTGGCGACGTCATATCGCGACCGTTCGCATTTCGACGGGCAGGACGTGCTCGAAAGCGGTTTTGCGGGTCCGGGCCGGGTGCAGTCCGGCTGGCTCAACCGCGCGCTGGAAGGCCTGCCGAAAGGCGAGCGGGTGACAAGCGGGCTTGCGGTCGGCCCGACCACGCCGCTGGTGCTGCGCGGCGCGGCGCCAACTGTCGGCTGGGCGCCGGTCGCGCTGCCGCAGGCTGCGGAGGATACCGCGATGCGGCTCGTCGAACTTTATCAACACCGCGATCCCGCGCTGGCGAGCGCGTTGAAGCAGGGGCTGGCGCTCGACAAGGCCGCGCAAGGCGACGACATGAAGCCGAAGCCCGGCACCAATGGCGTGGCTGCGATGCGGCTGGTGGCGCGCGGCGCCGCCAAGCTGATGGCCGCCGACGACGGCCCGCGGATCGGCGCGCTCGCCTTCGACGGCTGGGACACCCATGCCAATGAAGGCGGGCCAGTCGGGCGGCTGGCGCAATTGCTTGGTGGCCTCGACGGCGCCTTGGCGGAATTCGAAACCGGGCTGGGGCCACGCTGGCGCGACACCGTGATCGTGGTCGCCACCGAATTCGGCCGCACCGCGCGCATCAACGGCACCCAGGGCACTGACCACGGCACCGGCACCATCGCGCTCGTCGCCGGCGGCGCGGTGAAAGGCGGCCGCGTGATCGCGGACTGGCCGGGGCTGAAGCCGGCGAGCCTCTATCAGGGCCGCGACCTCGCGCCGACCACGGACTTGCGCGCGGTGATGAAGGGCGTGCTGAAGGACCAGTTCGGGATTGCCGAGAAGGTGCTGGCGGAGAATGTGTTTCCGGACAGCGCGCCGGTGAAGCCGATGCAGGGATTGGTGGGGTAGGTTCAACCTCTCCACGCTCTTTGCGGGGAGAGGTCGCCGCGCCCTTGCGCGGCGGGTGAGGGGCAGGGCGATGCGCGGCCGCAATGAAAAGACCATCCGAATCGCGAGACGACTGCGTGGCAACCAGACCGATGCAGAAACCGTTCTCTGGAATCGCATTCGCAACCGGCAAATTGATGGACACAAGTTCGTCAGGCAGCAGCCGATACTCGGTTACATCTGCGATTTCGTTTGTCGTGAGCAACGGCTGGTTATCGAAGTCGACGGCGGACAGCATAGTGAGTCCGCAACTGACCCAATCCGCGATCGTCGCTTGATGGAGGAGAACTACCGAGTGCTCCGCTTCTGGAACAATGATGTGCTCGGAAATATCGAGGGCGTGCTGCTCACGATTCAGGCCGAGCTCTTGAAATAGAAACTCGCTCCAACCTCGCCCCGCTTGCGGGGAGAGGTCGGATTGCGAAGCAATCCGGGTGAGGGGGTACAGGTCTCACGTCGTTCACGGCTCGCGGAGAGTGCCCCTCACCCCGACCCTCTCCCCGTGAAGGACGGGGAGAGGGAGCGGAGAGAGTGCCGATGCCGCTACTTCGTAATCTCATCCACCTCCGCCATCTCCTCCGCGCTCAGCGTCCAGCCGATCGCTTTCACGTTCTGCTCGACCTGTTCGACACGCGTCGCGCCAGCGATGACGCTTGAGACTTGCGGGCGGGAGGCGAGCCAGGAGAAGGCGAGTTCGAGCATGGTGTGGCCGCGGGCTAACGCGAACGCCTGCAGCTTTTCGACGATGTCTTCATTGCGCGGCGTGACGTAGCGGTCCTTCAGCGCCGGCGCCTTGGCGAAACGGGTGTCGTCGGGCGCGGCGGCGCCGCGCTTGTATTTTCCGGTGAGGAGGCCGCTGGCCAGCGGGAAGAACGGCAGCAGGCCGAGCTTGTATTCCGTTGCCGCGGGCAGCAGATCCTTTTCGATGCCGCGCACCACCAGGCTGTATTCGTCCTGGCAGGAAACGAAGCGGCTGACATTCATCTGCCGCGCCATCATTTCCGCTTCCGCGATGCGCCAGGCCGGAAAATTCGAATTGCCGATATAGCGGACCTTGCCCTGGCGGACGAGATCGTCGAGCGCGCGCAGCGTCTCTTCCATCGGCGTCAGCGAATCGTAATCGTGCTGCTGGTAGAGATCGATGTAGTCGGTCTTCAGCCGCGTCAGGCTGGCCTCGACCGCGGACATGATGTAGCGGCGCGAGGCGCCCTGCCTGGTGCCGTCGGTTGCCATCGGCTTGGAATATTTCGTCGCCAGCACGATGTCCTTGCGGCGGTCGCCGAGCACGGTGCCCAGCACGGTCTCGGAGCCGCCCATGCCGGCATAGATGTCGGCAGTGTCAAACAGCGTGATGCCGAGGTCGATCGCCTTGTGGATGACCTTGCGCGAGGTCTCGAGGTCAGTGCGCTGGCCGAAATTGTTGCAGCCGAGCCCGACGGCGGAAACGCGCAGGCCGGAGCCGCCGAGGTTGCGAATTTGCATGGATCGATCCTGTGGAAAGCACGCGGGGAGAGGGGGCCAGCATTGTGGCCCGCACGGCTTCGACCCGCAAGCAGCTGTAATATCGGCCGCCACGCTTGGCAGCCATGCGGCACAAAAAGATGCGGCCCCGGTCAGACGCGGCGACTGACGGGGGCCGCTTGGGGCGCGTGATCTGAGACGGGGGGCCTGATCAGACGCAGGCGCAACCTATCCGCGCTTTGTTACGCGGCGGTGACATCAGGACTTATCCACAGGCGGCCTGACGGGACTGTCTTCACAAAACTGTGTCAGAACAGCTTGCGGTAGACGACGAAGCCGGAGCGCTCCGCCACCTTGTCGTAAAGCAGCATCGCGGTGTGGTTGGTCTCGTGCGTCTGCCAATAGACGCGGGAAGATCCCGCCAGCTTCGCCTGTTCGTACACGCCGTTGATCAAGGCGCGGCCGACGCCCTTGCCGCGCGCCGCCGCGCTCGTGAACAGATCCTGCAGATAGCAGTTCGGCTCGATCATGATCGTCGAGCGGTGAAACAGATAATGCGTCAGCCCAAGCAGCTCGCCGCCGCTCTCGGCGACCAGCGCATGCACCGGCTCATAGGCGTCGAAGAAGCGCGCCCACGTCATTGCCGTGATCTCGGGCGCCAGCGCGGTCGGACCCGAGCGGCCGTAGAAGGCGTTGTAGCCGTCCCACAGCGGAAGCCATTGCGCGTAGTCCTGACGGGTGACGAAGCGGATGGTGAGGTCGCCGGACATGCGGGATTCCGTCTGTAGCGGGGTGGCGCGTCGAGGCCGCGCAGAAGGATGCCCGTTCATTACTACAGACAGGGCAGGAGGGGATCAATGTCGCAGCGAGCGCTGTGTGCCGCCGCTATTCCGCGGCGCCGAGGTGGCGGGCAAGGCTGCGATAGCTGCCGCGCAGGGCGCGATAGTAGTCGGCGCTGCCGGGATCGTCGCTGTGGCGGACGAGGTCGGTGACCGGCGTGTAGCTCAGCATGCGTCCGCCATCGGGCAGCGCCGTGCAAATGAAGCGCAGCACCTGCCCGTCGGCGAGATCGATGTTGATGGGCGTGGAATCGCCGACCCGGATCATTTCGGTGCGCTTGGCGATGAAGGCGTTCAATTCGTCCTCCGGCAGTTGCCAGGCGCCGGTGTCGCGGCCGTGATACATCAGCGCGATGAAGGGCGGCTTGCTGTCGGCCTGCTCATCGGACAGCTTGAAGTAATCGCGGAAGGCGCGGTTGATGAATTCGGCGCGGGTATCGGCATCGAGCAGCACGATGCCGATGTCGACCTGATCGAGCGCGGCCGACAGCCGTTCGGCGGTGGCATGATGCTTCTTCTCCCACGCGAACGCATCGACCCATTTCTGCCGCAGCAAGCCGGTGATGAGCGCGGTGCCGCCGGCGGTCACCGCCAGCAGCAGCATGCGCGCCAGGTCCGACATGTCGTACCCGGGCGCTGTGCGGTGGTTGAGGAAGAGCAGCGCGGAAGCCACCACCGCAATGACGGCGCTGGCCATGCCGGAGACGATGCCGCTGACGGAAGCGGCAAGGGCTACGATGCAGACGAACAGCGGCGCGGGATTGGGGACAGGAACGAAATGCCGATCGACGAGGAAGGCTGCCAGCGCCGTCGCTGTCGTAAGAGCCGGACCGGAGATTGCGCGCCAGTTTAACTGCATGCCGTTCTCGTCACTTGCCGGGAATAAGACGCAAGCATGCCTGATTGTTGCGATTGTGCACGCCTTTCTGCCGCCAGTCTTAAGGGAGCGTTGCGCGGATGCGGCGGGCTTTCGCTTTTTTGAAATCAAATGATATTCGAATGCCGGAGAAACGGGTTAAGAGACCCGAAAGTTGAGCCCGCACGACATATTGCAAGAGGACATCGATGCCCACTGTTTCCCCGACGCTGCTGCCGGTCCTGATGCTGTTCGCCTCCAACGTCTTCATGACCTTTGCCTGGTATGGCCATCTGAAATTCAAGGAGAGCCCGCTGCCGATGGTCGTGCTGGCGAGCTGGGGTATCGCCTTTGTCGAATACTGGCTGGCGGTGCCGGCCAACCGCTGGGGCAGCGCGGTGTATTCGGCGGCGCAGCTCAAGACCATGCAGGAGGTGATCACGCTGGTGGTGTTCGCCTGCTTCTCGGTGCTCTATCTCAAGGAGCCGCTGGGCTGGAATCACGCGCTCGGCTTTGCCTTCATCGCCTTCGGCGCGTTTTTGATTTTCCACAAATGGGCGTGAGTTGATGGCAACGGCGTGTTCGGGGAACGCCGCTCAACCGCATGAGCCTCTGAAGGCTGAGAAAGTAGCAAAGAGAAAGAAAGCTGGAAAAATGGCCCGCTAGTAATGATAGCGGCACTGAGCAATGTCGAGTTGCTGAGTGTCACCCTTTCCAGAAACGCGATACACCAAGCGATGTTCGCCTGAAATGCGGCGCGACCACCATCCCTGGAGCGCATGTTTAAGGGGCTCTGGTTTCCCAAGCCCCTTGAACGGATGGCGCTTAATATCTTTGATTAGACCGTTTATGACTTCGAGGATCTTTTCATCCTCCTTTTGCCATTGCAGATAGTCTTGCCAGGCATCTTCCGTCCAAGCGGTTTTCATACCTTGGCCGAACCTGCCTTTGTTGGCTCGATCAACTCGCGTTCAGTTAGTTTGCCCTCGTCCGCTTCCTTGATGGAACGTAGAAGACGTACTGCATTGGCGGGACTCTTCAGGAGGTGGACGGTCTCCATGAGACTCTCATACTCATCCTCGGCCATGAGAACGACGGTGCGGGCATTCTGGCGGGTGACGAACAGGGGGGCGCGATCATCGCAAACCTCGTCCATGTAGGACGCGAGGTTGTTACGCAGTTCAGTGTAAGAAACGTGCGCCATCTCTTCTACCTCGTGCTGCACAGCGATATGTACGGATATATGTACAGATAGTGCGCGTGTCAACAAGAGGTTTAGTTTCCCGCCGTTCCCACCAAATGCGCAACTTCACTTCGCAACCGGCGCCACCCGCAATACCCGTCCGTTCGAACTGTCCGTCAGCAGCCACAGCGCGCCGTCCGGCCCCTGGCGAACGTCCCTGATACGCTCATGCAGGTTTTGCAGCAGGCGTTCCTCCGACGTTACAGCGTTGCCGTTCAGCGTCAGCCGCACCAGCATCGCGCCGCGCAGCGCGCCGGTAAACAGGCTGCCGTTCCATTTCGGAAACAGCTTTCCGGTATAGAAGGCCATGCCCGACGGCGCGATCGACGGCACCCAGTATTTGAGCGGCTGCTCCATGCCGTCCTTGGCCGTAGCGTCGTGGATCTTGGCGCCGGAATAATCGATGCCGTGGCCGATCACCGGCCAGCCGTAATTCTTGCCCTTGCCGATCAGATTGACCTCGTCGCCGCCGCGCGGGCCGTGCTCGATTTCCCAGGGGTCGCCGGAAGCCGGATTGATCGCGAGCGCCTGCACGTTGCGGTGCCCGTAACTCCAGATCTCTGGCTTGGCGTCAGTGCGGCCCGCGAACGGATTGCCTGATGGCACCGAACCATCGGGCGCGATCCGGATCAGTTTGCCGAGATGGTTGCCGAGATTCTGCGCCTGGTCGCGGTGAGTGAAATGATCGCCCAGCGCCACGAACAGATTGCCGTCCTCGGCCTGCGCGATGCGGCAACCGTAGTGATTGCCTGATGACAGCGGCCCTTGCTGGCGGAAGATGATCTTGACGTCGTCGAGGCGGCCGCTGCCGTCGTTGAGTTGTGCGCGAGCGACCGTGGTTCGCCCGCCACCGTCGGTTCGTTCGGCATAGCAGAAATAGATGGTTTTGTTCTGCGCAAAGGCTTTGTCGACGACGACATCGAGCAGGCCGCCCTGGCCGGACGCCCAGACCTCGGGAACGCCCTTCAGCGGCGGCGAGATCTGTCCTTCGGTCGTAACGATGCGCATGCGACCCGGACGCTCGGTCACCAGCATCTTGCCGTCAGGCAGGAACGCCAGCGCCCAGGGATTAGCGAGGCCTCTGGCGATGGTCCGGACGTCGAGTTCGCCCGCCGACGAACCAAATGCCTGTTCCTGGCCGCGGGTGCTGGTGGCGATCAGGAACGAGACGGCAAGCAGGATCGCGACCGCCAAGGCCGCGGTCACAAGGCCGACAGGTGTCTTCATCCTGTCCGTCCAATCGCGATGACGGTCATCGCGCGTTCGCTAATGATGCAAACGGAAAAGCCGCAACCATTACGGAAAGGGCATCGCCACGGTGGCCTTGATCGACAGCACCGTCAGGGTGACCATGAGGCAAAGCGATAGCGTGCCGATCGCGAGCGATGTGGCGATGGCACCAAGTAACCGGGAAGAAGCGACAGGCGCTCGGCTGCTCTCGAAGCCGACCGCGCCGGGTGACCGTATCATTGGCCTAAATCCTTGTAACGCGGGACGAATCACCCGCGACTCACGCGACGTCAGGAAAATCTTGCAATGATCACCGGCAACATTGCGGCGACCGAAGGCTGAAAATGGCGGGAATGCGGCAAAGGTTAACGTTATGCCCGCTATTGTTAACCTTTGGCGGCATGCTCGCGCGAAAGTGAGGAGGCCGGCGGCAGGCGCGGCGGCGGTTATGCGCCGGCGGCGATGTCGGCTTGGTCGTCGACCTCGGCCTCCGGCTGCCAGTCCATGGTGACGAAGCCGGGGGTCTGCTCGACCCGCCGCAGCCAGGCGCGGATGGCGGGGAAGGTCGCCAGGTCATAGTCGCAGCGGTCGGCGACATGGGTGTAACCGTACAGCGCGATATCGGCGACCGTCAGCTGCCCCGCGGCGAAATAGGCGCGGGTCTTGAGATGGTTTTCCATCACCTGAAGCGCGGCATAGCCGCGCTCCATCCAGTCCTCCAGCGCATGCGTCTGCAGGTCGCGGCCGCCTTTGACCAGCGACAGCCAGAAATAGGCGGCGCCGATATTGGGCTCGAGCGCGTGCTGCTCGAAGAACATCCATTGCAGCGCTTCGGCGCGCTCGACCCGTGACTCCGGAGCCAGCGAAGTGCCGCCGCAGACATACCAGAGGATAGCGTTGGACTCGGCGAGATAGCGTCCGTCGGCGACTTCCAGCAGCGGCACCTGTCCGCTGGGATTCTTCTCCAGAAAATCCGGCGTGCGGCTTTCGCCGCGGAGAATGTCGACTTCGATCGCCTGATACGGCGCGTTGAGCAGCGCCAGCGCAAGGCGGACCTTGTAGCTGTTGCCGGAGCGCTGCATCGAATAGAGTTTGTACATCGTCGTTGGGTTCACTTAAGGCTCGAATCGCGCACGCGGTAAGCGCACTGCGGAAAGCTCTCGCGCCGCAACGCGGCTAAACAATGATGCCGATACGAATGCGTCGCAAGGCCCGCGGAATGGAAAAAGTCGAAAAGCTCTACTGCACTGCACGCGCGCAGCATGGCATGCCACGGCGCTGGGATCACGTGGACGAGAGCGGAGGAGGAGACCGATTCAAGCCTTCGCGATCAAGCTGTCCGCGTCCGCTTCCGGCGTGAGCGAAGGGGAAACCGAATCGCGTGCGAGACACCTTGGCGTTGAATCGACATGGGTTGCGAACAGGCGTGCGCCACGCCGTCCGCCAGCGCGTGGTGGAGAACCGGGATGCCGGGCAGCCTTCGGCTGCGGGCATGCAGGGCGGTGGCCGCGTAGCACAGCCTCGGGCCGTCAACCGCTCCCGGCATCGCGATCCGTGCCGGACGTTCTAGCCTTGCCGGCCCCTTGTCAGATATGAGCCAATTCGCCGCGGAACTTCGCGAATATTGCGCCGATATTGCTCCGATCGTACCGAGCCTGTTCGACGCTCCCTAAAGTTGACCCCTATCCGGCCAAGCTTCTTGCGATGCAGCGCGCCGCGCCTTAGGGTGCAGCGTTCCCATCAAAAAGAGTCGTGAATTTCTTCAGCTCACGACGTTTGCCAGGAGATGATGATGCCCTTCCTGTCCGCCTCGCTCGCCCGTGTGAAGCCGTCCGCGACGATCGCGGTCACGGATAAAGCGCGGGCGCTGAAAGCGGCGGGCCGCAACGTCATTGGTCTTGGCGCCGGCGAGCCGGATTTCGATACGCCCGCCAACATCAAGCTGGCGGCGATCCGTGCCATCGAGGCCGGCAAGACCAAGTATACCGATGTCGGCGGCATTCCCGAGCTGAAGGAAGCCATCATCGCAAAATTCCAGCGCGAGAACGGCCTGACGTATAAGCCGAACCAGATCATCGTTGGCACCGGCGGCAAGCAGGTGCTCTACAACGCGCTGATGGCGACGCTCAATCCCGGCGACGAGGTGATCATCCCGGCGCCGTACTGGGTCAGCTATCCGGAAATGGTGGCGCTCGCCGGCGGCGAGACGGTGCCGGTGGTGTGCCCGGCGTCGAGCGGCTTCAAGCTGCGGCCCGAGGATCTCGAAAAGGCGATCACGCCGAAGACCAAGTGGATCATCCTGTGCTCGCCGTCGAACCCGACCGGCGCCGCCTATACCCGCGCTGAGCTGAAGGCGATCACCGATGTGCTGATGAAGCACCCGCATGTCTGGGTGATGACCGACGACATGTACGAGCACCTCGTCTATGACGACTTCCAGTTCGCAACGCCCGCGCAGGTCGAACCGAAACTGTACGAGCGCACGCTGACGGTGAACGGCGTGTCGAAAGCCTATTGCATGACCGGCTGGCGCATTGGCTATGCCGGCGGCCCCGCCGACCTGATCAAGGCGATGTCGACGATCCAGTCGCAGTCGACCTCGAACCCGTCGTCGATCGCGCAGTGGGCTTCGGTGGAAGCGCTGAACGGTCCGCAGGACTTCATTCCGGTGCACAACAAGGTGTTCAAGGAGCGCCGCGATCTCGTGGTGTCGATGCTCAACCAGGCCAAGGGCATCGAATGCCCGCGGCCCGAGGGCGCGTTCTACGTCTATCCGTCCTGCGCCGGCACCATCGGCAAGACCTCGCCGTCCGGCAAGGTGATCGCCAATGACGAGGACTTCGTCACCGAGCTTTTGGAGAATGAGGGCGTCGCCGTCGTGCAGGGTTCGGCGTTCGGGCTTGGACCGGCGTTCCGAATTTCCTACGCGACCAAAACCTCCGATCTCGAAGACGCCTGCAAACGCATCCAGCGCTTCTGCGGCAATTTGAGATAAGAGGCGTTTTCGCCTCACAGGCCCGTCCCGCACTCGATGCGGGATGGGTTCCGGTTCTCGTCAGCGAAACGCGCCAAAAAAGCGGTCGTCAAATCACATCACGCGTGATCTGCGCGAAGTTTTGACGGCTTCTCATCGAGGCGCTCTGTTTTTTATGGGCGCGCCATGTTTTCGACACGGCGCTTCCATCCTGTCCGCTCCGCTGAATTTGTTCATCAACATGCGGAGACTGGGACACATGCGATTCCTGACATTGACACTCGCCACGCTTTCGTTGCTCGCGCCGATCGCAAGCGCTGACGCGGCGCCGCCGGTGGTTCGCGCCGGCATCCTGCAATGCCAGGGCGGCCAGAATGTCGGCTTCGTGGTCGGCTCGGTGACGAGCCTGGAATGCGTGTTCCGCAGCGAAGGCCGCCGTCCTGAACCTTACATCGCCAAGGTGCAGCGCATCGGTCTCGATCTCGGCGTCACCGAGCAGACGCAGTTGTCCTGGGCGGTCAGCGCGCCGAACAGCCGGCTCGGACGCGGCGAACTCGCCGGCAGCTATGGCGGCGTCGGCGCCAATGCATCGATCGGCGTCGGCGGCGGCGGCAATTTTCTGGTTGGCGGTCCCGCCAATGCCTACGCTCTGCAGCCGATCAGCGTGCAGGGACAGACCGGGCTGAATGTCGCTGCCGGGATCGCCGGCCTCGAGCTGCAGCCGTTCAACGGCTACGGCCCGCGCCGGCACACCCACCGCCGCCACCGTCACCGCGGCTAACGACACGCTAAGAAAAAGGCCCGCGCAAGCGGGCCTTTTTTGTTGGTGGCCGCTGTCATTCCGGGGACGCGCGAAGCGCGAACCTCAGATGTGCAATTGCACAGCGGGGAATCTCGAGATTCTCAGGTGCGCAATTGCGCACCGTAGTTCGATGCTGCGCATCGCCCCGGAATGACGTCGGCGAATAACACCTGCTCCCCGCAAATTCTGGAACTGTCCGACACGTTGTGGCATAGATCGAACGCGCCGCGGGCACGGCCTTGTTCTTGATTCTCTGCTCGCATCACCGTTTTTTTGCCGGAGATTTCTTCATGCGTCGTTCCCTCATCCTTGCCGCTGCCGCGCTCGCCATGCTGGCCACTTCTATAGGCGGCGCCAATGCGCAGCAGGTGCAGCGCGTGCAGGTCGGCGTGCTGGAGTGCCGCGGCGGCGCCAGCGTCGGCTTCATCGTCGGTTCCGTCACCAATCTCGGCTGCGTGCTGCGCGCCGACGGCATGCCGGAAGACCGCTACATCGCCACCATCCGCAAAGTCGGACTCGATCTCGGCATCACCCAGGAATCGGCGCTGGCCTGGGGCGTGTTCGCGCCTGTCGCGCGGCTCGGGCCGGGCGGCCTGTCCGGCGACTATGTCGGCGCGCAGGGCAGCGCGACCCTCGGCGTCGGCGTTGGCGGCAACGTGCTGGTCGGCGGCTCCGCCAATTCGATCGCGTTGCAGCCCTTGAGCGTGCAGGGCCAGGTCGGCGTCAGCATTGCCGCCGGATTGGAGAGTTTGGAACTGCGGCCGGGGCGTTAGTTAAGGCTGCTTCCACGTCATTGCGAGCGAAGCGAAGCAATCCATTTCTCCGCACGGGGATAGGGGGGCTTCCGGCTTGTCTTTTTCAGCGCATATCGTTGCGCCTGCGCGAGCTACTTGCTGGCCGCTCCCTTCGGCATCGGCTAGCATGAATCATGAATTCAAATCATCAGATTGCGTCCGGCCAAGCCGGGCTGGCTGTGAAAGTCGTCGGCGACGGCGACCCCGTTGTCTTTCTGCACGCCGCGGTCTGCGATAGCCGCATGTGGCGCGCGCAACTCTATGCCGTCGGCGCAAGCAACAAGGCGATCGCGTATGATCGGCGCGGCTTTGGCGAGACCCGCGCGGAAAAGGAAGACTTTTCCGCCGTCGCGGATTTGCTGGCGGTGATTGACGCCGTCGGGAACGGCGCGCCGGCGATCCTTGTTGGATGCTCCCAGGGTGGACGGGTCGCGCTCGACACCGCGCTTCTGCATCCATCCCATGTCCGCGCCCTCGTTCTCATTGCGCCCGCCGTGAGCGGCGCGCCTGAGCCGATCCATCCGCCTGACATCGCGGGGCTGATAGCCAGGCTCAAGGACGCCGAACAAGCCGGCGATCTGGATCGCGTGAGCGCCATCAAGGCTCATCTTTGGCTGGACGGTCCACTGCAGCCCGAGGGTCGTGTCACGGGTGAGGCGCGCCGACTGTTCCTCGACATGAACGCCATTGCGCTACGGTCGCCGCCGGTTGGCTCGAACCTCGATGTCGCGCCCGCCTTCCATCGTCTCGGCGAGATATCGGCGCCATCGCTTGTGATCTGGGGCGACCTCGATTTCCCGCACATTCAGGAACGATGCCGTCATATCGCAACGACGATGCCGAACGGGTCGGGCCATATGTTGACCGGCATGGCCCATCTGCCGAGCCTGGAGCGACCAACCGAGATCACGGGGCTCCTCGCCGAGTTCATCGATGGCTATTCCGACCGCCGGGCATAGCAAACCGCGCGCAGGGCAGCGTGACGCTCGGCGTCAGCATTGCTGCCGGATTGGAAAGCCTGGAACTGCGGCCGGGACGTTAACTTTCGTCGTCCTCCGTCGTCATTGCTGTGCATGTTCACTAATTCGCTGATTGGATCGCTCCTCTGGAGGACCATCCGATGCGCGATGACGGGTTAGGTCCCAGCCCGCCTCACGCCGCAGCGCAGCGAATTTTTCCCGCTTGCCAAAATCACGAGACAGGCGGAGCATCCAATCCGCCGACCCAATCATGGGCCGAGCTCCAAACAAGGAGGCGGCAATGGGACAAGACGTCAGAAGTCCCCGAGGTCCACGGTGCATAGCGCTGGTGGGCCCTTTCCAGAGCGGTAAAACCACACTTTTGGAGGCGATATTGGCGCGAACAGGCGCCATTAAAAATGCCGGCAGCGTCGATGCCGGAACCTCGGTCGGCGATTCCAGCCCCGAGGCACGGAACCACAAGATGGGCGTAGGCCTCTCCGCCGCCACGACCAGCTTCATGGGCGATAGTTACACCCTTATCGATTGTCCCGGCTCGATCGAGTTCGCGCATGACATGCGCGCCGCGTTGCCTGCGGTCGATGCCGCGGTCGTGGTCTGCGAGGCGGATGAGAAGAAGCTGCCGCAACTGCAGATCATTCTGCGTGAGCTGGAAGATTTGGGCATTCCCCGTTTTCTGTTTTTGAACAAGATCGACCGCGCCAACAAGCGCATCCGCGAGACGCTCGCGACCCTGCAGCCGGCTTCGCGCGTGCCGCTGGTGCTGCGACAGATTCCGATCTGGAACGGCGACTTGATCGAAGGTTTTGTCGATCTCGCGCTGGAGCGCGCCTTTGTTTATCGCGAACACAAGCCTTCCGAAGTCGTCGCGCTGGAAGGCGGCAATCTCGACCGCGAGAAGGAAGCGCGGTTCTCGATGCTGGAAAAACTCGCCGACCATGACGACGCGCTGATGGAGCAGTTGCTTGAGGATATCCAGCCGCCGCGCGACGCGGTGTTCGACGATCTCGCCCGCGAATTGCGCGAAGGCCTGATCTGCCCGGTATTGCTCGGCGCTGCGGCGCGCGAAAACGGCGTGCTGAGGCTGATGAAGGCGCTGCGGCACGAAGCGCCCGGCGTTGCCGAGACGGCGAAGCGGCTCGGCGTATCAGCGCAAAAGGAAGCGCTGGCCTATGTGTTCAAGACGCTGCACCTGCAGCACGGCGGCAAGCTGTCGCTGGTGCGGCTGCTCGCTGGCCATCTCGATGACGGCGCGACACTGCAATCCTCTTCCGGCGAGGCCGGGCGGGTTTCCGGTATTCAAGCGGTGAGCGGCGGACACGACACCAAGCGGGCCGCGGCCGAGGTGGGAGACACGATCGCGCTCGGCAAGCTCGACGCGATCAAGACCGGCGATACGCTGTCGAGCGGCAAGACCGCGCCGCCGACGCTGGTGCAGATCGTGCCGACGCCACCGGTGCTGGCGATGTCGCTCGCGGCGACCGACCGCAAGGACGACGTCAAGCTCGGGCAGGCGCTGCTGCGGCTGAACGAGGAGGACCCGTCGCTAACGATGATCCAGAACCAGCAGACCCACGACATCGTGCTGTGGGGACAGGGCGAGATGCATCTGCGCGTCGCGCTCGAGCGGCTCAAGGATCGCTTCGGCGTCAACGTCAAATCGCAAGCCCCCGCGATCGGCTATCAGGAGACCATCCGCAAATCAATCACCCAGCGCGGCCGTCACAAGAAGCAATCCGGCGGCCATGGCCAGTTCGGTGATGTGGTGCTGGAGATCAAGCCGATGCCGCGCGGCTCGGGCTTCGCGTTCGACGAAAAGGTCGTCGGCGGCGCGGTGCCGCGCAACTATATCGGCGCAGTGGAGGAGGGCGTGGTCGACGGCCTCACGAAGGGCCCGCTCGGCTTCCCCGTCATCGACGTGCAAGTGACGCTGACGGACGGCTCCTATCACAGCGTCGATTCCTCCGATCTCGCCTTCCGCACCGCGGCGCGGATCGGCATGAGCGAGGCGCTGCCGCAGTGCCAGCCGGTACTGCTGGAGCCGATTCACATGGTGGAGATCGTCTGCCCGACGGAAGCGACGGCGAAGATCAACGCCATCCTGTCGGCGCGGCGCGGCCAGATCCTGGGCTTCGACACCCGCGACAACTGGCCGGGCTGGGATTGCGTCCGCGCCACCATGCCGGAAGCGGAGATCGGCGATCTGATCGTGGAATTGCGCTCGGCCACCGCCGGCGCCGGCAGTTTCACGCGGGCGTTCGATCGCATGGCCGAAGTCACCGGCCGCGCCGCCGACCAGATCATCGCCGCGCACCGCGTCGCGGCGTAAGTTGCCGGCGGGCCGCCGCAGCTTCGTCTGCGGCGGCTCGCGTTCGGCTTGACACAGCACAGCGGAAGATAAATTGATCGTCGTGGCCGGGTTATCCCGGCCATCGACGTCTTTAGGAGATTTCTGCCGTGACCAAACCCCCCGCCGCCTGCCTGATCGGATGGCCGGCTGCGCATTCGCGTTCGCCGCTGATCCATCATTACTGGCTGCGGACGCTCGGCATCGAAGGCGGTTACGTCATCGAGGCGGTGCCGCCCGACGAGTTCAAGGATTTCATTTTCCGGTTGTCGCTGCGCGGTTTCGTCGGCGCCAACGTCACCATTCCGCACAAGGAGCGCGCGCTTTCTCTGTCGAAGCCGGACGCGCGCGCCCGTGCGGTCGGTGCGGCCAACACGCTGTGGTTCGAGAATGGCGAACTCTGCTCGACCAATACCGACGTCGAGGGCTTTATCAACAATCTCGATGCCTGTGCGAGCGGATGGGACAAGGCCGAGGATGCGCTGGTGCTCGGCGCCGGTGGCTCATCGCGTGCGGTGCTGTTCGGTCTGTTCGACCGCGGCATCAAGCGGGTGCATCTCGCCAACCGCACCATCGAGCGCGCCCGTGCGCTGGCGGATGAATTCGGCGCGAACGTTCTGCCGGTGGCATGGGACGCGATCGGCGATTTGCTGCCGCGCACCGGGCTACTGGTGAATACGACCTCGCTCGGCATGAAGGGGCAGCCGCTGCTCGAACTCGATGTCGGGCAGTTGCCGTCACATGCCGTCGTCGCCGATCTCGTTTACGTGCCGCTCGATACGCCACTGCTGACGGCTTCGCGCGCGCGCGGCCTCAAGACCGCCGACGGGCTCGGCATGCTGCTGCACCAGGCGGTGCGCGGCTTCGAATTGTGGTTCGGCCGGCGCCCCGAGGTGACGCCGGAACTTCGCGCGCTCGTCGAGGCCGATCTCACGAATACATGATCGGCTGATCGCGGAGACTTGAGCCGGAATTTTTTTGAATGGCCGGGGTCAATGGCTACGTCAGGTCTGCCACCGGAGATTCCTGCCCATGCCCGTTCGTCGCTTTCAGTTCGTCCGCCCGCTTGTCGCCGTTGCGATGGTCGCTGGCTCCACGCTTTACGCCATCGCCCAGCAGCCGCCGACGCCGACGCGCGTTCGCGGCACCATCGAGGCCGTCGATGGCGACGTGCTCGCCGTCAAGTCGCGCGGCGGTGAAGACGTCAGGCTGCATATGGCCGGCGACATCAACATCGTCGGGATCACCAAAATCGCGCTGTCCGACATCAAGGTCGGTTCCTTCATCGGCACCACCACGGTGCCGGGGCCGGACGGCAGCCAGAACGCGGTGGAAGTGCACGTGTTTCCGGAAGCCATGCGCGGCACCGGCGAGGGCTCGCGGCCCTATGATCTGCGTCCCAACTCCACCATGACCAACGCCACGGTGGCGGACTCCGTGGTCGGCAATGACGGTCACACCCTGATGATCAAATACCGGGGTGGCGAGAAGAAAGTCGTGGTCTCCCCGGAGACGCCGGTCGTGACCTACGTTCCCGCCGACAAGTCCGACCTCAAACCGGGCGCCAAGGTGATCGCCTTCATGAAGAAGCTGCCGGACGGCTCGCTCGAGACCAGCCGGGTCAGCGTCGGCCGCGACGGACTGACTCCGCCGATGTGAAGTCGCCTCCTGGAATAGCACCTCCCGCGCGGTGTTTGCGTTGAGTTGGGCGCTAACATCTTGGGAGGGATACCATGCCAAAATCTTCTTCCTGGCCGCGGATGCTTGCGGCCTCGCTGACCTTTGTCACCCTGCTTGGATCGGCGGCGTGGGCGCAGCAGCCGCCGACGGTCCGCATTCGCGGCACCATCGAGGCCGTAGACCTGCCCATGCTGTCGATCAAATCGCGCGAGGGCACCGACATGAAGGTCCGCGTCACCGACAATGTCGCGGTGTTCGGCGTGGCCAAGACCGAACTCTCTGAGATCAAGGAAGGCTCCTATATCGGCGTCACCGCGATGCCGGAGCCGGACGGCACCCAGAAGGCGGTCGCGGTGCATATCTTCCCGGAGAACCAGCGCGGCGCGGCCGAAGGTTTCCGGCCCTGGGACCAGCGGCCGAACTCGACCATGACGAATGCCACCGTCGCCCAGACCGTGAAGGGCACCGATGGCCAGAACATTTTGGTGAAATACAAGGACGGTGAAAAGAAAGTCGTGGTGCCGGAGGGGACGCCAATCGTTACCTTCGTCGCCGGCGACAAGTCCGAACTGAAGCCGGGCGCGAAGGTGATCATCTTCAGCGCGGTGAAGAAGGACGACGGCACGCTGGAGGCGGCCCGCGTCAATGTCGGCCGCAACGGGATCACGCCGCCGATGTGAGGCGAAGCCTTTACTTCCATTCTCCCCTTGTGGGAGAGAAGGTGGCGCGGACGCAGTCCGTGCCGGATGAGGGGTTCTCTCCGCGGAGACAGACCCCTCATCCGTCTCGCTGCCGCTTCGCGTCAGCGATCCACCTTCTCCCACAAGGGCAGAAGGGAGGCAGGACGCTTCGCTTGGTTGTGCGCATCACGTCCTTGCCAAGGCGGAACCGCGTCATCCAGCCAGAGCTTTGATCTAGGTCAAGCGCCTGTTCAGCCAGAGTCAAACCCTGCCAGGGGGTGGATGCGAATTGGGTTGGTTGCAGCCCGAACGCTCGGGCCCAATCAACAGGAAGGAAGCGCCATGTTTCGCTATGTTCTACCGGTTCTTGCAGCACTCGTTCTGGTTACGGCCAGCCTTATCCCGGACGACGCGTTCGCGCGCCGTGGGGGTGGCGGGTACCGAGGCGGTGGAGGATTCCACGGCGGCGCCGTCCGAGCCGGAGGCGTTTACCGAGGTGGAGCCGTTCGTGCCGGTCGCGTAGGGCGGGTCGGATATGCCGGTTACCGGGGAGGGTATTATCCGCGTCGCGGATACGGTGCGGCGGCGGTGGGGGCCGCAGCGGTTGGTGCCGCGGCCTACGGTGCCTACGGCTCTTACAACAACTGCTACGACGCGTACGGCAACTATATCTGCGGCGGCCAGTATCGATACTGACACGCGCCGGGAGCCTGAGGCGGTCAATGCGCTACGTACTTTCCTTCTCCCACAAGGGGAGAAGGAAGGTCGCGCTCCATTCGCGAGTCGTGCCGCGAAAGCAGGGACCCACAACCATAATTGCTTACTGTGGATGGAAGGCGTCTACCGCATCGCTTAACCGAAGGGCCGCGGCATATGGGTCCCCGCGCCCGAGCGCAATTGCGCACTGGGCGGGGACGACCCGTTGCGGGATTCGTGCTAACTCCGCCTCACACCGCCAGCACGTTGTCGTCAATCTCGGCAATCGTGTTGACGCCGCACAATCCCATCGTCGTGAGCATTTCCTTGGCGATGATGTCGAGTGCCTTGGCGACGCCGGCCTGTCCGCCGGCTCCCAAGCCATAGACATAGGCACGGCCGATCATGCAGGATTTGGCGCCGAGCGCGAGCGCGCGCACCACGTCCTGGCCGGAGCGGATGCCGCCATCGAACATGATTTCCATCTTCGAGCCGACCGTGTCGACGATCTCGGGCAGCACCTCGATCGACGACGGCGCGCCGTCGAGCTGACGGCCGCCATGGTTGGACACCACCAGCGCCTGCGCGCCGGTTTTCGCAGCGAGCTCGGCGTCCTCGACGTCCAAAATGCCTTTGAGGATCAGCTTGCCGGGCCAGATCGAGCGGATCCAGTCGATGTCCTTCCAGTTCAGCGAGGTGTCGAACTGCGACGCCGTCCATTCCGACAATTTGGTGAGATCCTCGGTGCCTTTGACGTGGCCGACGATGTTGCCGAAGCTGCGGCGCTTGCCGCGCATCACGCCGGCGACCCATGACGGCTTGCTGGCGAAGTCGAGCAGTTTCGACAGCGACCATTCGGGCGGCACCGACATGCCGTTCTTGATGTCCTGGTGGCGCTGCCCGATCACCTGCAGGTCGACAGTCAACACCAGCGCCGAGCATTTCGCCGCGATCGCGCGTTCGATCAGCGACTTGATGAAGCCGCGGTCCTTCATCACGTAGAGCTGGAACCAGAACGGCTTGTCGACGCTGGCTGCGATATCCTCGATCGAACAGATCGACATCGTGCTCTGGGTGAAGGGAATGCCGGCGGCCTGGGCGGCGCGGCAGGCATGAATCTCGCCATCGCCATGCTGCATGCCGAGCAGGCCGACGGGAGCCAGGATCAGCGGCATTGCGGCGGGCTCGCCGAGGATCGTGGTGGAGAGGTCGCGCTTCGATACGTCGACCAGGATGCGCTGGCGGAACTTGATCTGCGCAAGATCCTCGGAATTGGCGCGCAGCGTATCCTCGGTATAGGAGCCGCGATCGGTATAGTCGAAGAAGGCCTTGGGAACGCGGCGCTTGTGCAGCTGGCGCAGATCTTCGATGCAGGTGATGTGTTTCATGGACGTCCCGGCCTTCTTGAATTCCTTCGTTGTGTTGTCATCTATCATGGTTGGTTGGGGAGCCAAATCGCATCTCGCGGCGCCATTGCCGAGGCAAGGACATGCCATGACCGGACCGCGCAAAGTTTCCAGTACCGACGCCGGCTCACAGGATCGCGCAGAAAAGCGCCGGTTGGACGAAGCCCTGGAGGAGGGGCTGGAGGAGACCTTTCCGGCCTCCGACCCGGTCAGTGTCACCCAGCCGCCGCCCTCGAAGGGCGACCATCACGTCAAGCGGCGGGACTAGCGCTTCGGTCCGACGCGGCCTGTTTTTAAAAATATCAAGTTATAACAATTAGTTATACATGAAAACGGTCGCGATGGCCGTAATGATTCATCATATTTTTTGAAGCCATTTTTGCAGCTGAGGGATTATAACGGCTGCACGCTACCATGGAGCGCGTTCGGGGATTCCTGGCTATTATGGCCTGAAGAAGCCCCGAAATGCTGGGGGTCACATGAGCCGCAAATATTTCGGTACCGACGGAATTCGGGGCCGCGCCAATGGATTGATCACGCCGGAGCTCGCGCTCAAGGTGGGGCAGGCGGCCGGCCTGGTGTTCCAGCGCGGCGAGCATCGCCACCGCGTCGTCATCGGCAAGGACACGCGTCTCTCCGGCTACATGATCGAATACGCCATGGTGGCCGGCTTCACCTCTGTCGGCATGGACGTGCTGCTGCTCGGCCCGATGCCGACGCCCGCGGTCGCGATGCTGACCAAGTCGATGCGCGCCGATCTCGGCGTGATGATTTCAGCTTCCCACAATCTGTTCGAGGACAACGGCATCAAGCTGTTCGGTCCGCAGGGCTTCAAGCTTTCCGACGATGTCGAAAAGCAGATCGAGCAGTTGCTCGACGAGCCGATCGACCGTCGCCTCGCGCAGAGCGCCAGCCTCGGGCGCGCCCGCCGTATCGACGGCGTTCATGACCGCTACATCGAATTCGCCAAGCGCACGCTGCCGCGCGAGCTCTCGCTCGACGGCCTGCGCGTCGTGATCGATTGCGCGCACGGCGCGGCCTACAAGGTGGTGCCGGAAGCGCTGTGGGAATTGGGCGCCGATGTCATCGCGATCGGCGTCGAACCCGATGGCTTCAACATCAACAAGGAATGCGGCTCGACCTCGCCGGAGGCGCTGGCGAAAAAGGTGCGCGAGATGCGCGCCGATATCGGCATCGCACTCGACGGCGACGCCGATCGCGTCATCCTGGTCGACGAACGCGGCCATGTCGTCGATGGCGACCAGTTGCTCGCGGTGATCGCGCAAAGCTGGAAGGAAGACGGCCGGCTCTCGAAGCCCGGCATCGTCGCCACCGTGATGTCGAATCTCGGGCTCGAACGTTTCCTCGAAGGGCAAGGCATCGGCATGGTGCGCACGCCGGTCGGCGACCGCTACGTGCTCGAGCAGATGCTCAAGCAGGGTTACAATCTCGGCGGCGAGCCTTCGGGCCATATCATCCTCTCCGACTACGCCACCACAGGCGACGGCTTCGTTGCTGCGCTGCAGGTGCTGGCCGTAGTGCAAAAACTTCGCCGGCCGGTGTCGGAGGTCTGCCGCCGTTTCGATCCGCTGCCGCAGATCCTGAAGAACGTACGCTACCGCAGCGGCAAGCCGCTCGACCATGCCGAGGTGAAATCGGCGATCATGGACGGCGAGAATCGCCTCAACGGCCACGGCCGGCTGCTGGTCCGTTCGTCCGGCACCGAGCCCGTGATCCGCGTGATGGGCGAGGGCGACGACCGCATCCTGGTCGAGGATGTCGTCGATCAGATCGTCACCGCGCTCGGTCACGCTGCGGCGGCATAAGCCAGCTTTATTTTGATGGTGCGCGATCGCTGATCGGTGGTGCGGCAACGCATCGCAGCCATAAGCTATTGATGCTGGTCGCGACCATGGCCCGGCCGTAGAACACGAGACATTGTCTGTCCGCGATTCTTTTCGGGAATGCGCCCTTGAACAAGCCGGTCATCGTCTCAGAGGAAACGCCAACCGCGCAGGTGGTCGTGCCTGACGCGGCGCCAGGCCTCGCCGTCAAGGCGGCTGTTGCGGGGCCGGCCTATGTCGTGCTGACCGGCATCAGCTTCTCGCATTTCCTCAACGACACCATGCAGTCGCTGATTGCCTCGGTCTATCCGATCCTGAAGGATGCTTACGCGCTGGACTACGGACAGATCGGCATGATCACGCTGGCGTTCCAGTTTACCGCATCGCTGCTGCAGCCGCTGGTCGGGCATTTTACCGACAAGAAGGCGCAGCCTTTCTCGCTCGCGATCGGCATGGGTTTTACGTTTTTCGGATTGCTGCTGCTCAGCGTCGCGCATCTCTATCCCATCATCCTGATCGCAGCCGCTCTGGTAGGCCTCGGCTCGGCGGTGTTTCATCCGGAGTCGGCGCGGATCGCGCGTCTCGCCTCGGGCGGGCGTTACGGATTCGCGCAATCGGTGTTTCAGCTCGGCGGCAGTTTTGGTACGTCGATGGGGCCGGTGCTGGCGGCGCTGATCGTGGTGCCGTTCGGTCAGCCCTCGATCGCCTGGTTTTCATCGATCGCGTTTCTGGCGATCGTGATCCTGTGGCGGATCGGCGTCTGGTACAAGCCGCAGATCGTGACGAAGAAATCGGCCGTGGTGGAACGCCATCCGGACCTGCCGGATTCGCGGCGCGTGAAAATAGCGCTCGCGGTGCTGGTCGCGCTGCTGTTCTCAAAACAGCTCTACGTGTCGAGCCTGTCGAGCTATTACATCTTCTATCTGATCGACAAGTTTCAAGTCTCGACCCAGGCGGCGCAGCTTTATCTATTCATCTTCCTTGCCGCCAACGCGGCGGGTGCGTTCTTCGGCGGGCCGCTCGGCGATCGCTTCGGCCGCAAATACATCATCTGGTTCTCCATCCTCGGCGCGCTGCCGTTCACGCTGGCGCTGCCATATGCGGGTCTCGTCGGCAGCGCCGTGCTGACAGTCTTCATCGGCCTCATCCTCTCGTCGGCAACGTCTTCGATCATCGTGTTCGCGCAAGAACTGATGCCGCACCGCTTCGGGATGATCTCGGGCGTATTCTTCGGCGTCGCCTTCGGCATCGGCGGACTTGGCGCGGCCGTGCTTGGCAAGCTCGCCGATCACACCGGGATCGCCTTTGTCTATCACCTCTGCGCGTTCCTGCCCGCGCTCGGCCTGCTCGCGGTGTTCCTGCCGAAGATGCCCAGGCATGTACGTTGAAGCACGCGCGCTGACGCGCCGACGCATTTCCGCGAGGCGAGGGCGCGGCTCACGACATCAACAAAGTCTTAATGGCGCAGCAACACATCGTTAGGATGTATGGCGGTTTCGTCTCGTTTGTCGTGTTGCAAATGCATCGTCACTCGACTCGCAAACGGCGCCGCGAAAAAAGTCAGAGATTGTCAACCTTAAAAATTAGGGTTAAGCGCCGCTTAAGCATTTAATGCCATCGTCCGTCCGTGAGTTTTTGAAGTGGGGCTCATCGCAGTCAGCCTCACCGGACAAAGGACGAAGCCCATGCGTAGCGTTAAGTCTTTCATTGCCGCCGGTGCGGCCACATTATTGTCCCAGGCGGCGTTTGCTGCCGACATGGCTATTGCGCCTCCTCCGGCATATGCGCCGGCGGTAGTCGAGGATTTCGGCGGCTGGTATCTGCGCGGCGACATCGGCTTCAGCAATCAGCGCGTCGGTCGGCTGAACAACCTGGATGACTCGACCCTTACCTCGTCGGTACAGACGAACAACTTCAACACCGCGGGCATCTTCGGCCTCGGCGTCGGTTACAAGGTCAACAACTGGTTCCGCGCCGACGTCACCGGTGAATACCGCGGCAACTCGCAGTTCCACGGCACCGACCGCATCACCTATGTGGGCGGCGTCGGCACCGACACCTATCGCGCCACCAAGAACGAGTGGGTCGTTCTCGCCAACGCCTATGTCGATCTCGGCACCTGGTGGTGCATCACCCCGTTCATCGGCGCCGGCGTCGGTGGCGCGCGGGTTGCGATCAACGGCTTCACCGATCAGAGCATCGCCAGCAATCCAGTGCAGCCGGGCCCCGCACTGGCGGGTCTGGCCTACGGAGACAGTGTTTCGAAGTGGAACTTGGCCTGGGCGGTTCACGCCGGTCTTGCCTACAAAGTCACGCCGAACTTCACCGTCGAACTCGCCTATCGCTATCTCGATATGGGCGACGGCCTGACCGGCGACCTCCGCACTTTCGACGGCAACAACTTTCGCAACAACCCGATGACGTTCAAGGACATCACCTCGCATGACCTGAAGCTCGGTGTGCGTTGGAATTTGGAAAATCCGCAGGTCTACGCGCCGCCGCCGCTGATCCGCAAAGGTTAATCGCGACTTCCATTCGTTAACGGTTGCCGAACGGCGCGGGAGTTTCCCGCGCCGTTTTGCTTTTGACGCATGCCGATGCGGATGTAGCGGCTGACGAAAAATGTTTGCCAGCTTTCCGACAAGATCTCGCCAATTAGATGCCGCGACAACGATTGGTTAAGGTTAACAGGCGATGATCGACGCAAGTTCAGAGTGTATGATGGAGCGTTGCGATGCGTCGATTGTTGCTGGTGGCTGTGATGTGCGGAGCGGCGAGTGTCGCCTCGGCGGCCGATATGCCGGACCTGCCGTTTCTCCGCGGCAGCTTCACCGAGGGGCTGAGCAGAGGCACCGTCAACTGGGGCGGCGCCTATGTCGGTGCCCACGCTTCTCACGGCGCGGCGGACATGGACTTCACCAATTCCGGACAGGACCTGCTCGCCAAGCTCTTGAACAATGTCGATATTGAATCGCAGTTCAACATCTCGAAGTGGCCGTTGCTCGGCAAGGCCCATATGCAGAACAGCGGCTATGGCGGGTTCATCGGTTATAATTGGCAGTGGACCGATGCCGTCGTCGCCATCGAACTGAACTATACCCATGGCAATTTCTTTGGAGCCAACGGCGGCTCGCAATCCCGCTCGTTTCAGTATCCGACCGATTACGTAACCACCGCTACCATCGCCTCGGCCGCCACGATGAAGGTCACCGATTACGGTTCGCTGCGGGTGCGCGGCGGATACGCGATTGACAACTTCCTGCCCTATGGATTTGCCGGCATTGCAATGGGGCAGGCGAATATCAACCGCTGGGCCACTTATTCCGCCAACTATCGATATGTCGGCTCGGCCATTCCAGCGCTTCCCGACTACTCGGGAAGTGGTGTCCTGACGGACAACGCCAACTCCCATTTCATCACCGGCTTTGCCGGCGGTGTCGGCGTCGACGTGATGCTGTACGCGGGCCTCTTCCTTCGCGCCGAGTGGGAGTATCTTCGGTTCACTTCGACTGTCGATACTACCATCAACACGGTCCGCGCCGGCCTCGGCTACAAGTTCTGATCTTCGCGGCGCCTCGACACGGCGCCGTTGACAGATCTGCCGCCGCCTGTTGCAGTGCGCCGTAACGAAGGGCGGCGCATGAAGGTCTACGGCGATACCAATTCCGGCAATTGCCTCAAGGTGAAGTGGGTGTGCGACCATCTCGCGCTGCCCTACACCTGGATAGCGGTCGACACCCTCAAGGGCGAGACGCGCACCGCGGAGTTCCTCAAGCTCAACGGCGCCGGCCAGGTGCCGACGATCGAACTCGACGACGGCCGCACGCTGGCGCAATCCAACGCCATCATCCGTTATCTCGCACGCGGTTCTCGTCTCATTCCGCAGGATGCGTTCGCGGAAGGAAAGATGGACGAGTGGCTGTTCTGGGAACAGTACAGCCATGAGCCGTATATCGCCGTATGCCGCTTCCAGATGTTCTATTTGAAGAAGCCGGTTTCCGATCTCGATCCCGACAAAGTCAAGCGCGGCTATGCGGCGCTGGCGCGGATGGAGCACCAGCTCGCCATCACGCCCTTCCTGGCCGGCGACGCCGTCACGCTCGCCGACATATCGCTGCTGGCCTATACCCGCGTCGCGCATGAAGGCGGCTTTCACCTCGACGGCTATGCCGCGGTGCGCCGCTGGATCGGCGAGACCGAAAAATTCCTTGTCTTGCCGCCGGCGCGCTGACCACACCGGAAATTGTCATGTCTGCCATCTCAGAGGTCACCATCCGTCGTACCCGTCGCGAGGATGTCGGCGTCATCGTCGCCATGCTGGCGGACGATCCGCTCGGCGGCGCCCGTGAGCGGATCGAAGACCCGCTGCCGCAATCCTACTTCACGGCGTTCGAGCAGCTCACGCGCGATCCGAATATCCTGCTCGTCGTCGCCGAGGACGGCGATGGCGCCGTGGTCGGCTGCCTGCAGCTCTGCATCCTGCCGGGGCTGAGTTCGCAGGGCGCCTCGCGCGGACTGATCGAGGATGTCCGCGTCGCCAAACACTGCCGTAGCCGCGGCATCGGCGAGCAGATGGTGCAATGGGCGGTTGTGGAAGCACGCGCGCGGGGATGCAAAGTGGTCGAACTGCTGACGCATCACACCCGCGTCGATGCGCAGCGATTCTACGAGCGGCTGGGCTTTGCGCGCAGCCATGTCGGCATGACTGTGCGATTTTGATACCCGTAGCGTTTTTGAGCGAAAGCCTGCCCCGGTTCGCGAAAAGAAAACGCGTCAGAACAAAGGTCAATTGCGGTTGAAGCTTATTTGCGACGAATGCCTGAGGTAGTCGTCAACTCTACGATCCGGTTAACAACCGATAAACTACGCGTGCGTCCGTGATTTTACGGACCGGAACGTCTCCGCTATGCCGACGTCTCCCATGGGGCTTTGGGCAGCTTGGGGATTTCCAATGAAAAGATATTCGATTGTCCGGATCGGAAGCGAATATGTCGTGCAGGCCGGAAAGACCAGCATTCTGAAGGTCTCGAGCCGGCGGGAGGCCGACAAGCTGATCACCGATGCCGCAGAACTCCTGCAGCAGGAGCCGGCTCCAGTCTCGGACGAGCATCCATCAATCGGGCATGAAGCTCCCGAACTTCCTTGACGATCGGGCGCGATTCCCTTAATGACCGCGGCGGGACACCTCCCCCCAACGGGAGGCTTACTATCTGGAAGGATAGATGATGACCGTAGCGAAGCCCGCTTCGCGGCCCAACGTGCCGCATTTTTCCTCCGGCCCCTGCGCCAAGCGCCCCGGCTGGAACCCCCAAAATCTCAAGGACGCAGCCCTCGGCCGCTCGCATCGCGCGAAGGTCGGCAAGGCAAAACTCAAGCTCGCGATCGAACTGACACGCGAAGTGCTTGAAGTGCCGGCCGATTACAAGATCGGCATCGTGCCGGCGTCCGATACCGGCGCGGTCGAAATGGCGCTGTGGTCGCTGCTCGGCGCGCGGCCCGTCACTACCATCGCCTGGGAATCCTTCGGCGAGGGCTGGGTCAGCGACATCGTCAAGGAATTGAAGCTGAAGGACGTCACCAAGCTGCATGCCGGCTATGGCGACCTTCCCGATCTTTCCAAGGCCGATCCGGCGTCCGACATCGTCTTCACCTGGAATGGCACGACGTCCGGCGTGCGCGTGCCCAACGCCGACTGGATCAGCGCGACCCGCGAAGGCCTCACGATCTGCGACGCGACGTCGGCTGCTTTCGCGCAGCCGCTCGATTTCGCAAAGCTCGATGTGGTGACGTTCTCCTGGCAGAAGGCGCTGGGCGGCGAGGCCGCGCACGGCATGCTGATCCTTTCGCCACGCGCGGTGGAGCGGCTCGAGACCTACAAGCCGGCCTGGCCGCTACCGAAGATTTTCCGCCTGACCAAGGGCGGCAAACTCAACCAGGGCATCTTCGAGGGCGAAACCATCAACACGCCATCGATGCTGTGCGTCGAGGATTATCTCGATGCGCTGAACTGGGCGAAATCGATCGGCGGCCTCAAGGCGCTGATCGCGCGCGCCGACGCCAACACCAAGGTGCTGGCCGACTGGAAGGCGAAGACGCCGTGGATCGATTTCTTGGCGAAGGAGCCGTCGATCCGCTCTAACACCTCGGTGTGCCTGAAGTTCACGGATCCTGCGATCACCTCGCTCAACGCGGACGCGCAGGCGGAGTTTTCCAAGAAGCTGGTTGCGCTGGTGGAGAAGGAAGCCGCCGGTTACGACTTCGCCTATTACCGCGATGCGCCGGCGGGCCTGCGGATCTGGTGCGGCGCCACCGTGGAAGCCTCCGACGTCGCGCTGCTGACGCAATGGATCGATTGGGCGTTCGCCGAGACCAGGGCAGCGCTGCCGAAGGCGGCTTGATCGTCACCCTCCCCTCGAGGGGGCCGAGACGAGCAAAGCTCGCTCGTGGGTCGACGTACCCGAAGGGTGCGTCGGGGTGGAGTGATCTCTCCACACCCGACGCACGCAGAGTTCGCAGCGACAGTTTCACCCCACCCCGGCGCTTCGCGCCGACCCTCCCCCTCCAGGGGAGGGTGTGAAGGATTACACCAATGTCCAAACCCAAAGTTCTCATTTCCGACGCGCTGTCTCCCGCTGCCGTGCAGATCTTCAAAGACCGCGGCGTCGAGGTCGACTTCCAGCCCAATCTCGGCAAGGACAAGGACAAGCTCGCCGAGATCATCGGCGACTACGACGGCCTTGCGATCCGCTCCGCGACGAAAGCGACCGCCAAGATCATCGAGAAAGCAAAGAAGCTGAAGGTGATCGGCCGCGCCGGCATCGGCGTCGACAATGTCGAGATACCGGCGGCGACCGCCAAGGGCATCATCGTGATGAACACGCCGTTCGGCAATTCGATCACGACCGCCGAGCATGCGATCACGCTGATGCTGGCGCTGGCGCGTGAAATTCCGCAGGCCGACGCCTCGACGCAGGCCGGCAAGTGGGAGAAGAACCGCTTCATGGGCGTCGAGATCACCGGCAAGACGCTGGGCGTGATCGGCTGCGGCAATATCGGCACGATCGCCGCCGACCGCGCGCTTGGCCTGCGCATGAAGGTGATCGCGTTCGACCCGTTCCTGTCGCCGGAGCGCGCCAAGGACATTGGCGTCGAGAAGGTCGAGCTCGACGAACTGCTCAAGCGCGCCGATTTCATCACGCTGCACACGCCGCTGACCGAGAAGACCAGGAACATCATCGACGCGGCGGCGATCGCCAAGATGAAGAAGGGCGTGCGCATCATCAACTGCGCGCGCGGCGGCCTGGTCGACGAGCAGGCGCTGCTCGACGCGCTGAATTCCAAGCATGTCGCAGGCGCCGCCTTCGACGTGTTCGTCGAGGAGCCCGCCACCAAGAACGTGTTGTTCGGCCATCCCAACGTGATCTGCACGCCGCATCTCGGCGCTTCCACCACGGAAGCGCAGGAGAACGTGGCGCTGCAGGTTGCCGAGCAGATGTCGGATTATCTCTTGACCGGCGCGATCTCGAACGCGGTGAACTTCCCCTCGATCACGGCCGAAGAAGCGCCGAAGCTGAAACCGTTCATCGAGCTCGCCGAAAAGCTCGGCTCGTTCGCGGGCCAGCTCACCGAGAGCGGAATTTTGAAAGTCCAGATCACCTATGAGGGACATGTCGCCGAGATGAAGATCAAGGCGATCACCTCGGCGGTGCTGTCGGGCCTGCTGCGGCCGATGCTGGGCGACGTCAACGTGGTCTCCGCGCCGGTCGTCGCGAAGGAGCGTGGCATGGTGGTCGACGAAATCGTGCGCGCGGCACAGAGCGACTATGAAAGCCTGATCACGGTCACCGTCACCACCGAGCGGCAGGAACGCTCGGTGTCCGGCACCGTCTATCACGACGGCAAGCCGCGGCTGGTCGACATCAAGGGTATCCGGGTCGATGCCGAGTTCGGCAAGTCGATGATCTACGTTACGAACGAGGATAAGCCGGGCTTCATCGGCAGCTTCGCCGGCCTGCTCGGCGCGGCCCAGATCAACATCGCGACCTTCCATCTCGGCCGCACCAAGCAGGGCGGCGACGCCATCGCGCTGGTCGAGATCGACGGGCCGGTCCCGGCGGACGTGCTGAGCAAGGTGCAAGCCTTGCCCCAGGTGAAGCAGGCCAAGGCGCTGGTGTTCTAACCGCGCATCGCTCTTTCCCTTCGGTGAGGGGATTGCTTATCCTTCGCCGCGGTCCCGCCGCGGCGAAGCCACATGGAAATCTCGATCGAACCAGTTTCTCCCTCGCTGCGTCTCATGACCGGGAGTGGTGGTGGGCGTTGTTGCGCGTCGCCATCCGGCGAACGGTTCAGGAGGGTATCCATGCGATTGATTGCGAACGTTTTTTCTACGACGAGCCTCGTCTTGCTCACGGCGCTCGGCGCGGGTGAGGTGCGGGCGGCTGAGTTGGCCGCCAGTTCGGCGGTCGATGCCGTCACCGTCTATCCCGATGGCGCCAGCGTCACGCGGATTATCTCGCTCGATCTGCCGGCGGGCGAGAATTTCGCCGTTCTCAAGGATTTTCCGCTCGCGCTGGATCCGTCATCGCTCAGGGTCGAGGGCGAAGCCGGCGCAAAACTCACGATCGGCGCGATCGACGCAAAACCGCCGCGCGCGGCGCCGCCGGTCAACCTGCCCGAACTCGACAAGCGCATCGAGGCGCTGAAGGACGAGCGCGCCAACTTGCAAGGCGCGATCGATGCCGCGACCGCGCGGCGCAAATTCGCCGAGCGATTTGCGGATACCTCTCCGACCGGCATCGGCGACAAGGGTGAGGCGCGGCCGATTTCCGAATGGCGCGCGGCCTTTGCCGCGGTCGGCGATGAAATCGCCAGCGCCGACGCCGCGATCCGCGACGCCGGGCGCAAGCAGCGCGAGCTCGACCGCGAAATCGCGCGTCTCGAGCAGGACCGGGCGCAGAAGCCGCCGAGCAGACTGGAAGTCCGGATCGAGCTCGCGGCAGCCGCCGCGACGAAAGCGACGCTGCGCGTGACTTATGCCGTGCGCAACGCGCGCTGGACGCCGCTCTACGACGCCCGTCTCGACACCGGCGCCAAGGACCGCAAGCCTGCGCTCGAACTGGTGCGCCGCGCCGAAATCACCCAAAACACCGGCGAGGATTGGTCCAATGTCGCGCTCAGCGTCTCGACCGTGCGCACCGCGCGCGGCGGCAACGTGCCCGACCTGAAGTCGCTCGTCGTTCAATACCCGCAAGTACCGCGCCCGGTGGCCGCGGGCTCCGTATCGGATACTGCGATGAACTTGGCTGCGCCAGCTCCGGAGAGGTCGAGGCAGTTCCGCGCTAGCGGGGGGAAAGCCGAGGAGCCGGTGATGGAGAAGGCGGCCGAGCAACAGGCCGCGGCTGACGTCAGCGGCTTCCAGGTGGTGTTCAAGATTCCCGGTCGCGTCAGCCTCGGCGCCAGCGAAGGCGCCAAGAGCCTGCGCGTCTCCACCGCGACCATCGCGCCCGATCTCGCCGTGCGCGCGGCGCCGGTGCTGGATCCGACCGCGTTCCTGGAAGCAAGTTTCAAGCAGACCGAGGACGCGCCATTGCTGCCCGGCCGGGTTTCGATCTATCGCGACGGTGTCTTCGTCGGCCGCGGGCTGATGGCCGCCGCCAGCAAGGATGAAACCGTTCGGCTCGGGTTTGGCGCCGACGACAAGATCAAGATCGAGCGCACCGTCGTCAAACGCAACGAGGGCTCGGCCGGCCTGATCGTGACGACGTCGAAGACCGATGAACGCGCGTTCAAGACCAATGTGCGCAACGGCCATGATTTCCCGATCCGGATCGCGATCGAGGATCAGTTGCCGGTCAGCGAGAACGAGGACATCGTGGTCGAGATGTTGCCGTCGACGACAGCGCCGACCGCGAGCAACATCCGCGACAGGCGCGGTGTGCTGGAATGGGCTTTTGAGGCGAAGGCGGGCGAGGTCAGGGACATCAACTTCGCCTGGCGGATACGCTGGCCGAAGGACAAGGGCGTGGTGATGGTGCCGGCGGGGTAGGGCGCTCTGTGCTTATGCGGCAGTGCTCGCCACGGACTTCTCCCTCTCCCCGTTCTTCACGGGGAGAGGGAGAAGGGGCAGCGTCACTTCGCCTTCAGGAACTCACCCACTTCCAACAGCACGAACTCATTGTCGTCGGCCTTATTCGGATCGCGGCTCGACGAGAACGGCAAATTGTTGTCGTTGCCGACGATGATATGGGTGTCGTCGACGCGGTCGACGTTCTCGATGGTGAAGAACGGGAACGTCAAGACGGCGTCGTTGAGCGGCTTGCGCGCCTTCTTGTCGGGATCCTTGATCTTCATCAGGTCGATATAGGCGATCTTGCGCACCGGCTTGCCGACATTGGCGTCGGAGAATTCTACCTTGTAGACGCGCTTGAATTTGGCGAGGTCGGGGAAACAGTTTTCGCCGCGTTGACCCTGCGGGCAGGCCTTGTCCGCGGTGCCTTCGCCGTTGTCGCGCTCGATGATCAGGCCGCTTGACGCGTCGATCATGTTGAAGTCGCCGATGGCGTTGCCGTTCTGCTCGAACGCATAGTGCCAGTAGCGGCCGGTAAATTTTCCGGCGGCAACGTCGAATTCGAGAATCCGCGAGGCTTCCTTGCCGTCGACCTTTTCAAAATCCTTCTTCTCGGTATCCCACAGCGGGCCTTCCAGCAGGCCGTAGAGGAACTTGCCGTCCTTCGACGCGGCAAAACCTTCATAGCCCTTGGAGCGGCGCAGATTGACCGTGGTGTAGCTCGCGCCGGGTGCGCCCGGCGACTGCACCGACCAATGGTCGGGCGAGCGCACCGGCTTGCCGTCAGCCATGGTGTCGAACACGGCCAGGATCTTGCCCATCCTGTCGGCCTTCAGCACATACGGCCCGAACTCGTCGCCGATCCAGAAAGTGTCGCCGATGATCTGAAAGCCTTCGGTGTCGAAGTCGGCGCCGGTGAAATAACGTTTTGCGGTGTCCTCATGCAGGATGCGGAACGGCACCTTCCTGTCGGGATCGTGCAGGAAGATGGTTTCCTGCCGCTCGATCTTGCCGGTCGCCCAGTCGATCTTGTGGCGGTTGAGATAGAGCATCGAGTCGGCCGAGTTGTAGCGCGAGCCCATGCCGTTGTCGGTGAGCACCCAGAACGAACCGTCCGGCATCACCTTGATGCCGGAATGGCCCTGCAGCGGCTGGCCCTTGAACGGCAGCGATACGCCGGTCGGCCGCTCGTAGGATTTGCCCATCACGCTGCCGACGGTGTCGACGCGCTTGCCGGTGGTGTATTTGCCGGTGGTTTTGAGATCGTCAGGCGCGTCCGTGGGCGCATCGATGAAGCTCTGCGCCGGCAGCACGGCGTGGCCCTTCAGCGTGGCGGGAAACTCCCCTTCGCCTTGGGCGAAGGCGGCGCTGGCCAGAAATATCGACGCGACGGAGCAGAGCAATGACACGCGCATGGCGGACCTCCTGTGAATGATGGCGCGCTGTGTCTTGCGGAGCGGCTGTTACAGTTGGCTGACAGTTCTGTGAAGAACCTGTAACGCCGTTGGATAAGCCTTGCGGCGTTATGCCGTCACAGCGTTTTCCAGCGAAGCGGGCCCCGGTTCGCGTCAAGAAAACGCGTCAAAACAAAAACCTAGAGCCGGTTCTGATTCAATCAGAACCGGGCTCTAGGGCGGGCCTGCGGGCCGCATGGTTTGCGGCAGCAGGAACGGCACGCCCTGATCGGTGTAGTCGATCGTGACGTCTACCTCAAAAATCCGGCGGATGGTCTCGGCCGTGATCGCGTCAGTGCGGCCGCCGTCGACGGCGAGCTTGCCGCGATGCAGCAGCACGATCCGGTCGGCGAAACGCATCGCCAGATTGAGGTCGTGCAGCACGGCGATGACAGCCGTGCCATTCTGAGCGCGCCCTCTTGCCGTCTCCACCAGATCGATCTGGTGGCGCATGTCGAGGCTGGAGGTCGGCTCGTCCAGCAGCAGCAGGCCGGGGCCGTGCTGTTGTTCGCCGCAGGCGAGCTGCACCAGAACGCGGGCAAAATGCGCGCGTTGCTGCTCGCCGCCGGAGAGCGTCGGCAATTGCCGGTGACTGAAATGCGTGAGTCCGACCTCGTCGAGAGCGGCATCGACCAGCCGTTGCGCGGCGGCGCGGCCGGTGTCGCCTGCGCCCATATGGACGATCTCCTCGACCGTGAACGGGAAGGTGACGTTGACATGCTGCGACAGCATCGTGCGGTGATAAGCGAGCTGTCGCGGTGGATAGAGATGGATCTCGCGCTGCTTCAATTTGATCTGCCCGCGCGTCGGGCGGAGATCGCCGGACAGCATCCGCAGCAGGGTCGATTTGCCGGCGCCGTTGGGGCCAACGATCGCGACCATCTCGCCGGCTGCAATTTTCAGATCGATGCCGTCGACCAGCGTGGCGCCCCCGACCACCATCGAGATCGATTGCGCTTCGAGAATCGCGGTCATAGCGAAACCAGCCCGCGCTGGCGCAACAGCATGCCTAAGAAGAACGGCGCACCGATCGCCGCCGTCAGGATGCCGATCGGCATTTCCGCGGGCGCCACGATGGTGCGGGCTAGCGCATCGGCGCCCACCAGCAGCACCGCACCGAATAGCATCGAGGCCGGCAGCAGCAGCCGGTGCGCTGGGCCAATTAACAGCCGCAAAAGATGCGGCACCACGATGCCGACAAAGCCGACGACGCCGCAGACCGAGACCGCAACGCCCGTCATTGCCGACACCAGCACGATCGAAATCCGCTTCAAGCGTTCGACATCGACGCCGCTGTGAAACGCCTCGGCCTCGCCCAATACCAGCACATCGAGCCCGCGCGCGATCGAGACGCAGGCGATCAAGGCGAGCCCCAGCACCGGCGCCAGCGTGGCGAGCTTGGGCCAGGTTGCGCCGCTCAGCGAGCCCAGCATCCAGAACGTGATGTCGCGCAACTGGCGATCGTCGGCGATGAACACGAGTAACCCGACGCCGGCATTGGCGATGGCGGCAATCGCAATTCCCGCCAGCAGAAAGATCGCAATCGACGTCCGTCCCGAGCGGCTGGCGATGGAGTAGAGGATGATCGTCGTTGCCAGCGAACCGATAAAGGCTGCGAGCGGCAACAATTGATTCTGCATAAAGTGGAGGCTCTGGCCGAACCGGCTGTCGGTGAATACGATCGCCGCGGCGGCCGCGAACGCGCCGCCGGAGGAAACGCCGACGAGGGCAGGATCGGCCAGAGGATTGCGAAACAGCCCCTGCATGATCGCGCCGGATGCCGCGAGCAGAGCGCCCACCATCGCCGCCGCAGCAATCCTCGGAATCCGGATCGACCACAGCACGAGTTGGTCGCGCGCGAGCGTTGGACCGGGGACGGCGTCAGCCCACAGCCCGAGCGCGGCCGGCAGCCGCGCCAGCGGAATGCCGGCGGCGCCCATGGTGAGTGCGACCAGCGCCGCACCGGCAAGTGCCGCCAACAGACAGAGGAGGGTCAGCGAAGCAGGAGGGCGCAACGCGTATCCGCTGCGGCGCTTCGCCCGTTCCGTGCTGTCGGATAGCGCCGTCACTGCCGGCAGTTTGCGGAGAGTGCCGCCGGCTTGAATTTCTCGGCCTGCGGCGCCAGCGCCGGATACAGCTTGATCGAGAGATCGCGTGCGGCTGCCGCCGTGCGCGGCCCGAAGCCGAGCAGATAGAGGCCTTCCATGGAGATGAAGCTCTTGTTGGCCGCGACGGGGGTCAGCGCAAAGGCGGGATGGACGTATACGGCTTCGGCGTCCACCGAGTCCTTGCCGCGCTGGATCGACAGTACCACGTCGGGCTTTGCAGCCACGATCGCCTCGTCATTGATGATCTTGTAGCCGTCATAGCCATCAATCGCGTTGACGGCGCCGGCCATCGCGATGATTTCGTTGGCGGCGGTCTTCTGGCCCGCGGCCATCGCCCGGCCGTTCAGCAGTGACATCACGAACATCACGCGCACCGGCTTGGTCACCTTGGCGCGCAGCTCGCGCAATTGCGAAAGATCGCCGGTGACGACTTCCGTCAGGCATTCGGCCCGCTTGTCCGCACCCATCGCGTGGCCGACCAGCTTGATCTTGTCGATCAGGCCCTGTTCGGAAAAGGTTTCGGGCACCAGCACCAGCGGCACGTTGGCCGCCTCCAGCACGTCCATGGTTTCCTTCGGCCCGGACCCCTGTACCGCGAGCACCAGCGAGGGATTGAGCCCGAGCACGCCCTCGGCCGAAAGCTGCCGCATGTAGCCGACATTCGGTTTGTCGCGCAGCGCCGCGGGCGGATAGAAGCTGGTGGAGTCCACGCCGGTGAGGCGGTCCTCGAAGCCCAGCGCGTAGAGGATTTCGGTGATCGCGCCGCCGATCGAGACGATCCGCGCGGGATCTGAGATCGTGACGTCGCGGTTGCGGGCATCATGCACCGTAATGCCTGCGGCGAGCGCGACGTTGCCGAGCAGGAAGCAGCCCGCGGCGGCCGACAGTGCGAGCATGCGACATAATGTCATTGCCGGTTCACCTGGTTCACTTGGTCAGGATCAGCTTGTTCTGCGACGTCAGCCGCAGGCGATAATTGTCCTCGCCGTGCGCGATGATGATTTCGCGCTCGGTCGCGAACAGCTCGCGGCTGTCGATCCGGCTGCCGTTCATGGTGAGAAGGCGTCTCGCAGACGGCGGATTTTCGGCATGTTTTCCGGCGCCTCCGACATTGTCTCCTGAAGGTGCCGCCATAATTGCTGTGGTGTCCCAATGTTCCCGACTAGCTGCTTGTATAATTTGATCGACGCGCAATCCAACTGCTGCACTTTACAATCGATATAAAGTGCGCCGTGCCGTCATTGACCAGTTCCGCAACGCGGCGTAACCAAGATCAACGCGATACGAGCGGGGGTGCCCGGTCGCGAAAATCGTTAGCCAGCAAGCAGCCGCGCATCACCGCGGCGCCCGCCAGCCAAACCCAAGAGAAACAACAGGTTGGGGCAGTATGGCTTTCGGGGTCAGGCATTCGCGCGCCTTGGTTTTGGGCGCGTCGGCATTTTCGTTCGCATTGATGTCGTCGAGCGCAGCGTTCACGCAGGCGCTCGAAGCGGAGGCCGTCACGCGCTCTCCCGAGCAGAAGAAACAGAAGCAGGCCAAGCGCCAGCAAGCCAAGCCGCAGCAGGATACGCAGGCGCCGGCGCCGGTCATGAACGCGCGGGCGCAGATCGGCGCCGTGCCGGTGCAGTCGCTCGATGCGATCACGGTGGCGGCGTCGAAGACCGAGGAGCGCGCCATCGACGCGCTGGCGCCGGTCAGCGTGGTCACGCTGGAGCAGATCCAGGGCCTGCAGCCGAACCGGCTGTCCGGCATCCTCTACCAAATACCTGGCGTGTCGGTCCAGGAGCGCGGCGACGATCCCTCGACCGTCATCAACATCCGCGGCCTGCAGGATTTCGGCCGCGTCGCGGTCGTCGTCGACGGCGCGCGGCAGAACTACCAGCGCACCGGCCACAACGCCAACGGCTCGTTTTTTCTCGATCCCGAGCTAGTCGGCAGCGTCGATGTGGTGCGCGGCCCGACCGCGAACATCTACGGCTCCGGCGCGATCGGCGGCGTGGTCTCGTTCCGCACCAAGGACATCGATGACGTGGTGCGCCCCGGCGAGCGCTGGGGCGTCGACATGACCGGCTCCGGCGGCACCAACAGTGCTCGCGGCCTCGGATCGATCTTCGGCGGCGTCCGCGCCGATCCCAATGTCGATGTTTTCGGCGGCGCGGTCTACCGCACGCAGGGCAACTACAAGGACGGCAACGGCACCGAGATCGGCAATACCGGCAACGAGATCGCGGCCGGCCTGATGAAGCTGACCGTGCGCCCCGCCGATGGCCATGAGATCAAGTTCGGCGCCATATTCCAGGATTATCAGTACAGCATCGGCCAGTTCAATCGCGGGCCGACGACGACCGCTGCACTGCGCGCGCTGAACCAGGGATCGTCGGTCTATGCGTCCGATGCCAAGAACTACACGGGGACAGTCACCTGGAAATACAGCAAGCCGGATGACAATCTCTGGGACTGGAATATGTCGCTCTACGGTAACCGCACCGACAATGACCAGATCAAGACCGCCCACCTCAGCACGACGCCCTCGACCTATTGCGGCGGCGGCTTCGGCAACAACGTTTCCGGCTGCGTGGGTGACAAGCGAGGCTACGTGCTCGATACGCTCGGGATCGACGTCTACAATACGACGCGGTTCAATGTCGGCGACTGGCGCAACGCGGTCACGATCGGGGTCGATGCATTTCAGGATGACGTGAGAACCTCCGACAGCCGCGGCAATTCCAACATTACCACACCCGGCGGCCTGCGCACCGTGTCTGGCGGATTCGCGCAGTTGAAGCAGAACTATTCGACCTGGTTCGAGGCCGTCAGCGCCATCCGCTACGACCGCTACGACCTTCATTCGCCGACGGTGGCGACCGGTGGCGGCGGCGACCGCTTCTCACCGAAGATCACCATCGGTGTGACGCCGGTGGCGGGCTTCACGCCCTATGTCAGCTATGCCGAAGGCTATCGTGCGCCCTCGATCACGGAAACGCTGATTGCCGGCGAACACGCGACCGGCGGCGGCCCTCCGTTCTTCCCCTGCCCGGGTGGTACGGTCGGATTGTTCTGCTTCCTGCCGAATCCGAACCTGCGGCCGGAGGTCGGCAAGAACAAGGAAGTCGGCATCAACCTGAAGTATGACAACATCTTCAACGCCGGTGATAGCTTCCGTGGCAAGATCAACGTGTTCCGCAACGATGTCTCTGATTACATCGATCTCGTTGGATCGACGCCGCGGCCGCCCATCCTCTTCGCTACCCCGGGACTTTTCAGCCAGTTCTATCAGTACCAGAACATCACACAGGCCCGGATCGAAGGCATAGAGGTGGAGACGCTGTATGATGCCGGCCCGTGGTATGTCGGCGTCGCCGGCCACTTGATGCGCGGCAAGAACGTCGCGACCAATATTGGCCTTGCAACCATCACGCCGCGCAAGATCACCACGACCGGCGGCGTGCGGCTGCTCGACCGCAGGCTGATCCTGGCGGCGCAATGGTCCTCGTTCGGCCCCAACAACGACGTGCCGGCGGGCTATCTGCCCGCAACCGGCTATGAACTGGTCAATCTGTACCTGACCTGGAACGCGACCAAGGACATTGTCTTCTCGGCATCGATCGACAATTTGTTGAACCAGTACTACCGGCCCTATGCGATCCCCGGCAGTTCCACCGACGGCACCTCGCAGAACGACGTGTTGTGGTCGAGCCCCGGACCGGGCAGGGTCTATAAGGCCGGATTGAAGATTCACTTTGGCGGAGTTTAGTTCGACGAGCTGACAACGCGATCAAGTTGCACCGGGCCGCGCTGATGCTCCAGCGCGGCTGCGGCGCGTCCATGTTTCCAACCAACTCAAACGGTACGCCAGGCGCACCCCAGCACCCCAGCAAGGAGATTTTGAAATGTTTATCGCGATGAACCGGTTCCAGGTAAAGATTGGCTCTGAAGCGGCCTTCGAAAATGTCTGGCGCACGCGCGAATCCTACCTCAGCAGCATGGCCGGCTTCGTCGAGTTTCATCTGCTGAAGGGACCCGTCGCCGAGGATCACACACTGTATTCCTCGCATACGGTCTGGGCCGACAAGGCTGCCTTCGAAGCCTGGACCAAATCAGACGAGTTCCGCCGGGCCCACGCCCGCGCCGACAACAAGACCGGCGAAAGCCTCTATCTCGGCCATCCCAAGTTCGAGGGATTCGACGTGATCCTGAGCGAGCGTAAGTCCAGCGCCGCCGCGTAAGGGGAGGGTGCGATGTCGAGCACGGACCTTGCCGGCCTCAAGGCCCACATGGCGGAGAACCCAGGCGCTGTCATCGAGGACGTGGCGCGGGAGCGGAAAGTGAGCCCGCGCGCCGTCCTGGAGGCGATGCCTGAATCGATGGTGCGCATCGGCGCCGGCGGCGAGTTTGGCGCTGCCATGAACGATGTCGCGCAATGGGGCGAGGTGACGCTGATCGTCCATACCGACGATGCGATCTTCGAGTTCACGGGCGCGATCCCGGCGGGCGAGGTCGGCCGCGGCTACTTCAACCTGATGCAGCCGAAGGGCCTGCACGGCCATCTTCGCTACGAGCGCTGTGCGGCAATCGCCTTTGTCGAGCGGCCCTTCATGGGCAAGTCGTCGGCGTTCATCGCGTTCATCAACGTGGACGGCGGCATCATGTTCAAGGTGTTCGTCGGCCGCGACGAGACGCGCGCGCTGCGCGCCGACCAGTTGCAACGCTTTCATGCGTTGGCCGAAAGGATCGCGACCGCCCGCGCGGCGTAGCCGATCCGCATTGTCAGTCCGGGAGGTGGCCATGCAGCGAACAATGCTGAACGTTATGATCCGTTGGTGTAGCGCGGCCGGCGTGGCCGCCTTCCCGAGTGCGGCGTTCGCCGCCACCGACATCGCGTTGCTGCCGCGCAACCTCTCACCCTGGAACATGTTCCTGAATGCGGACGTGGTAGTGCAGGCTGTCATGGCGGGCCTGGCCTTCGCCTCGCTGGTGACGTGGACAATCTGGCTAGCCAAGACCATTGAGGTCCGCCGCAAGACGGCGACGGCGCGGCGGCGGCTGAGCATGCTGGAAGCCGACACGGTGCTGGCCAAGGCTGAACAGGAAACCCGCGAGGGCCGCGATGCCGTGGCGCAGATCATCCAGTCCGCGGCGCGCGAGGCCAGCCTTTCCGGCGGTCATTTCGACGACGGACTCAAGGAGCGGGTGGCGCTGCGGCTGGAGCGGGTCGAGGCCGCTATGTCCCGACAGATCGCGCGCGGCACTGGCGTGCTCGCCACCATCGGCGCCACCGCACCGTTCGTCGGCCTGTTCGGCACGGTCTGGGGCATCATGAATTCGTTCATCGGCATTTCCGAAGCCAAGACCACCAACCTCGCGGTGGTCGCGCCAGGCATCGCGGAAGCGCTGCTCGCGACCGCGCTCGGCCTCGTCGCGGCGATCCCGGCGGTCGTGATCTACAACCATCTCACCCGCACCATCGCAGCCCATCGCGCACTGCTCGGCGATGCCTCGGCGATGGTGCTGCTCCTGATCAGCCGCGAAGGCGACCGCGGGTCGTTCCGGCTCGCGCGCGCTGCGGAGTAAGGCAATGGGCGCGAAACTCGGTCAGGCACTCGGCGGACGATCGCGCGGCGGCGATGACCTTGTCGAGAATCACGAGATCAACGTCACGCCGTTCATCGACGTGATGCTGGTGCTCCTGATCATTTTTATGGTCGCGGCCCCGCTCGCAACCGTCGATCTGGGCGTCAATCTCCCCGCCAGCGCCGTCGAGCCGTCGCCACGGCCCGACAAGCCTGTATTCGTCACTGTCAAGCCGGACCTGTCGGTAGCGGTAGGCGAGGACGTGATCGCACGCGATACGTTGACCGCCACTCTCGACGCCGCCACCAAGGGCGACAAGAACGAGCGCATTTTTTTGCGCGCCGACAAGGTCGTCAGCTATGGCGATTTGATGGAGGTGATGAACCTCCTGCGCAACGCCGGCTATCTCAAGATCGCGCTGGTCGGCCTCGACGGAAGAAGCTAGTGCCGTGAACGCCTTCGCGCTTCATGATGTTTCCGACCAAGCCGTATTGCGCCGTTGGGGCGCGTCGGCCGTGGCGATCCTTGCCGTCCATGCCGCCTTGATCGCGATCGGCATGAACTGGATGCGACCACAGCCGGAGCCGGGAGTCACCCTGCCGGCGATCATGGTGGACATGGCGCCGGTATCAGCGGCGCCGCAATCGACGCCGCTGGAGCGCGCCCCGGATCAGTTGATGGATCAGGCCGACGCCTCGCCGCCCGAACCGGTCAAGCAGCAGGAGGTGGTCGAAGAGCAGATCGCGCCCACTCCGCCGCAGGAGAACCCGGAGGTGGTGGCGCCGCCCGAGCAGAAGGTGGAACTGAAGCCGGCGACCGAGCCCGCCAAGCCCGTCCCTGAAGCAAAGCCGACGCCAGTCAAACCAAAAGTCGTCCGCCCCGAGGCGAAGAAGCCGAGCGACTCGACGCCTGCGCCGCGCACTGCGGCGCCGCCGCGCGTTGAACGTCAGGCACAAGCCGCCTCCGCGGCCAGCGCGGGCGCAACCGCCTTGGCGGTCGCGACCTATAATCAGCGCGTCCGTGCGCATCTGATGCGCTTCCACCAGTACCCGTCGGGGGCCAACCGCCAGCCCGGCGTAGCGAGACTGTCTTTCACACTCAGCCGCAGCGGGCAGGTAGCTGGAGGCCGGCTTGCTGGATCATCTGGTGTCACCGCGCTCGACGCTCAGGCCATGTCAATGCTTCGCCAAGCCTCGCCGTTTCCGCCGTTTCCGCCGGAAATTACGCAGGGCTCGATAGGCTTCAACATTCCAGTAATTTTTACCGTCCCCAGATAGCAGGAACCGCTTATTCCTTCACCGCGCCGGTCAGCGACGACACGTAGTAATCCACGAACAGCGAATAAAACAGCGCGACCGGCAGCGATCCGAGCAGCGAGCCCGCCATCAGCGCGCCCCACTGGTAGACGTCGCCGGTGACGAGCTCGGTCAGGATCGCGACCGGCACCGTCTTGTTGGCGCCGCTCTGGATGAAGGCCAGCGCGTAGATGAACTCGTTCCACGACAGCGTGAAGGAGAAGATGCCGGCCGAGATCAGGCCGGGCACGGCGAGCGGCAGCGTGATCCGCCGCAGGATCTGCAGGCGCGTCGCGCCGTCAACCAGCGCGCATTCCTCCAGCTCATACGGGATCGACTTGAAATAGCCGATCAGCAACCAGGTGCAGAACGGCACCAGGAACGTCGGATACACCAGGATCAGCGCCATCGGCGAGTCGAACAGGCCGAACTGCACGATCACGGTGGCCAGCGGAATGAACAGGATCGAGGGCGGCACCAGATAGGCGAGATAGATGCCGAGCCCCACGTAGGGGCTGCCGCGGAAGCGCAGGCGCTCGATCGCGTAGGCAGCGAGCGTCGAGGCGAACAGCGACAGGAACGTGGAGCCGATCGCCACCAACATCGTGGTTTTGAGCCAGGTCGGATAGGCGGTGTTGAACAGCAGATGCTTGATATGGGCGAGCGTCGGCGAGGAGATCCAGAACGGATTGTGCTCCTTGTAGTTCAGAAGCTCGGCGTTCGGCTTGAACGACGTGATCGCCATCCAGTAGAACGGGAACAGCAGGATCAGCACGAAGCACGACAGCGGCAGATAGATCATCATCACCCGCCGCGCGCGGGAATCCCACGCCATGGTGTCCGGCGTGGCGCTGGCGACATTGGTCGATTGGGTGACTGCGTCAGTCATTGGCTTCTCCCTGCTGCCATTTGCGGCGCGCGAGGCCGAAGTAGCTGAACAATGTCGCGAAAACCAGGAACGGGATCATCGACACCGCGATCGCCGCACCCTCGCCGAGTTCGCCGCCGGCGATGCCGCGCTGGAACGCCAGCGTCGCGAGCAGGTGGGTAGAGTTGACCGGCCCGCCGCGCGTGATGGCGTAAACGAGCTGGAAGTCGGTGAAGGTGAAGATGATCGAGAACGTCATCACGATCGCGAGGATCGGCATCATCATCGGGAAGGTGATGTAACGGAAGCGCTGCCAGGCGCTGGCGCCGTCCAGCATCGCCGCCTCATAGAGCGAGGGCGAGATGGTCTGCAGGCCCGCCAGCAGCGAGATCGCGACAAAGGGGATGCCGCGCCAGATATTCGCCGCGATCAGCGAAAACCGCGCCGGCCACGGTGTCCCGAGGAAATCGATATTGGTGGTTCGGATGTGCAGTACATCCACCAGCAGATAGGAGATGATCGAGAATTGCGGATCGTAGATCCACCAGAACGCCAGCGCCGACAGCACCGTCGGCACGATCCACGGCAGCAGCACGATGGCGCGCAGCAGGCTCTTGAGCGGGAAGTGGTTGTTGAGCAGCAGCGCCAGCCAGAAGCCGAGCGCGAATTTCCCGAAGGTTGCGATCGCCGTGTAGAACACGCTGTAGAACACCGCGCCCCACCACAAGGGATCGGTCCACAGATACTGGAAATTCTCCAGGCCGATAAAGACGCCGCGCTGGCCGATCGTGGTATCGGTGAAGGCGAGCCAGACGCCAAGGCCCAGCGGGTAGGTGAGGAACACCGTCAACAGCCCGATCGCGGGTGCAAGGCACATCACGATCAGGAACGGCTTGTAGTCGAACAGGCGCACGATCCAGCCGGGTTGCCGATGCGTCGCGCGTTGTGATGGTAGAGTCGTTACAGACATCAACAATATCCCGATGGGAGCTACGTCAGAACGTCATTGCGAGCGAAGCGAACCAATCCATGTCTCCATGAAAAGAAAGAGTGGATTGCTTCGTCGCTTCGCTCCTCGCAATGACGCTCCCTTTACCGGGTCTGGCGCCGGAAATATCGCTTGCAGCGTTGCTCCGCCTCTGCGGCCGCGGCCTCCGGCGTCGAGGCGCCGGTCGCAACCGCTGCGCACATTTGTATCAGCACGTAGTCGGCACCGACCGCACCTGTTGCGGTCGAGATCGGCCCCTTGTAGCCGTCGTAGTAAGTGCTCTGCATGGTGTTCTTGAAGATCGAGACCTTGGGATCGCCGGACCAGACCGCAGCGTCGGCATAGGCGGAAAGCGGCTGCGACCAGTAGCCGGAGTTGGCGTTGAGCCAAGGCTCGTATTGTTCCTTTTCCAGCATGAATTGCAGGAATGCTTTTGCGGCATTGGGATACTGGCTGTGCTTGAACAGCATCGCGTTCAGCGTCAGGCCCGCCATCGGCGAGACCTTGGCGACGCCCTTCGGCAACAACTGATGCTCGCTGTCCTCGGCGATCGCCTTGGTCGCCGGATCGTTCTTCAGCGAGAAGTACAGCGAGACGCCGTTGGCGGTCAGCGAAATTTCCTGCGAGGAGTAGGCGCGGTTGTTGCTGACGTCGTTCCACGACGGCGTGCCGGCGATGAAAGTCGGGTACAGTGCTTTGACCCACTTCAGCGCTTCGATAGTCTCCTTGCTGTTGATGACGATGTTACCCTCTTCATCGAGCAGGGAAGCGTTGTGCGACCACAGCGCCCAGTTGGCAAAGCCGTTGCCATCACCCCTGGCATTGCCCAGCGCGAAGCCGGCCGGCTTGCCGGCCTTGTGCAGCTTCTGGCAGAGGTCCACAAATCCGGCACTGTCTTCCGGGATCTTGTCATACCCGATCGATTGCAACACCGACTTGCGGTAGATCAGCGGGCCGGCGGTGGCGCCGAACGGCAATCCGATCCAGGCGTCGCTCTTGTTGCGCTTGCCGTATTTCTGCGCCAGCGGCAGCCAGCCGCCGTAGCGCTTGCCGAGGTAATCGGCGACGTCGGTCAGTTCGACCAGCTTGTCGATATAGATGTGCGGCGCGTCGGAGAAGCCGATGATCACATCGGGGCCGGCGCCGGAGTTCGACGTCACCGCGGTCTGCTGGTTGATGTCCTCCCAGCCGACAAAGTCGACCTTGACCTCGACGCCGGTCTTGTCGGTGAAGGCCTTCGCATTGGCGCGGAACACGTCCTCGTCGGCCTGCACGAAACGCACCGGCCGCAACATGCGCAGAGACGCGCCCTTTTCGATTGCCCACTTCGGGGCCGGAACGTCGGCAGCCTTGATGACGGAGGCGGTCTGGGCCGAGGCGCCGGTCGCAGCCAGCGCGGCAGCCGAGACGCCCAGCGCCAGCGCATCGCGACGCGTGATCTCGTTCTTCATGGTTCTCTCCCCTGTTTCGGTTCCCGGCGTTGAACCGCCGGTGAACGGTCGTTTTATTTAGGCATGATCGCGATCATGCTAGCTGTTCGGGCCGCGGTCCATGCTGACCGGCTGCCATCGCCGCAGCGCAGTATTCTGCAGCACCGACGGATTGACGCAGCTTACCGGCCACATCCCCTGCAGGACCAGTGACAATTCGTAGCCTACGCGGCGCTTGCGCGCCTCGTCAAAACGTGCCGATGCCGACGCCACATGCGCGGTCAGGGTAACGTTTTCCATCGAAAGCATCGGGTTGTTGTGGGACGGCGGCTCCTTTTCCAGCACGTCCAGCGCCGCATGCGCGATCCACCCCTCCTGCAGCGCCTTGATCAGCGATTCCTCGTCCACCGTGGCGCCGCGGCCCGTATTGATGAAGACGGCGGATTTTTTCATCTGGCGGAAATGCTTCTCAGTGAGCATGTGATGGACCTCGGGCCGGGCCGGCGCATGCATCGAGACGAAATCCGATTGCGACAGCACCTCTGTCAGCGTCGCCGGCATCACGCCGTGATCGTACATCAGCGTTTCCTGGATGAACGGATCGTAGGCCATCATGCGCAGGCCAAAGGGCGCCGCGCGCTTGGCGACCGCGCGCGCCACCCGGCCGAACGAGATGAAGCCGAGCGTCTGGCCCATCAGCCGCGGGATCTTCAAAAGCGCCGGCCGGCCCTCCGACCAGCGGCCGGTACGCACCATCTTGTCCTGCTCGACCAGCCGGCGGAACCCAGCGAGAAGCAGCATCATGGCGTGGTCGGCGACCTCCTCGATGAAGGTGTCGGGGATGTTGGTGACGGGAATGCCGCGGGCGGTGGCGGCCTTGACGTCGACTGAATCGACGCCGACGCTGCCGAGCGTGATCACCTTGCAGTTTTCGAGCGCGTCGATGACGGCTTTGGTGATCGGCATGCCCTTGGCGTAGATCGCGTCCGCGGTCTTTGCGGCGGCGATGAATTCCGCCTCGTTGGCCGGCGCCTCGATGATTTCGGCCCCGATCGGATCGAGCGCTTCCTTTTCATAATCGTAGCCGCCGCCGGCGACCGTGAAGCTCGCGCCCTTCGGCGTCAGCACCCTGTATTTCGGCATTTCCTGCTCTCCCGATTTGACTTTTCGGTGTTGGTTTAAGGCGGTGGCATCGCGTCGCCGCCCTGATCTGTTACGCGACCTTTACGCGAGCTGGCCGGTTCTCCGCACAATTCCCGGTTGCCCTTGCAGGCATTATCTTCGCATCGGGACTTTTACGCAGGTGGCGTAACAAAGCGCTAAAGGGTCTCACGATATGGTGCGCCGAATCAATCCGCCAAAACGCGCCTGGCGCCCTTTTCCCGGAGATCCCCCGTGAACCTGACCAACCTGAAGATCACCCCCAAACTCGGTATTTTGGTGGGCGTGACCCTGCTGGGCCTTTGCGCCGCCGGCGCGCTTGCGGGTTATTTGATGCAGCGGGAGATGCTGAACGCGCGGATTGATCAGACCAGGGCGATCGTCGACATGGCGCGCAACATGGCGCTCGGGCTGCAGAAGCAGGTTGAGGCGGGCCAGCTGACCAAAGAAGCGGCGATTGCCGAATTCAGCAAGCGAGGCAATACGCTGACTTTCGACAACGGCTCCGGCTACGTGTTCGCCTATATGATGGATGGAATCACGGTCCTGAACTCAGATCCCAAGCAGATCGGTCAGAACCGCCTCGATGTCGAGACCAACGGCAGAAAGCTCGCGCGCGAGCTCCGCGACGGCGTCGCGGCGAAAGGGGAGGTGACCCTGACGTACGAATTCAAGAAGCCCGGCAAGGAGGAACTGAGCCGCAAGATTTCCTACGCGGTCGCGGTGCCCGGCTGGAACATGTTCGTCGGCACCGGCGCCTATCTCGACGATCTCGACACCAAGATGAAGCCGATCGCCTGGGTGCTCGGGCTCGCCATTCTCGGCATCGCGCTGATTTCAGGCAGCATCGCCTGGATGATCGGCCGCAGCATCAGTAAGCCGCTCGGCGAGCTCGGCGCCCGCATGCAGGAGCTGGCGGACGGCAAGCTGGACGGCGAAATTCCCGGCGCCGGCCGCGGCGACGAGATCGGCGCGATGGCCGCGACCGTCCAGATCTTCAAGGACAATGCGGTGCGTATCCGCGGGCTTGAACAGAAGGAAGCCGAAGTGCAGGCTCGCGCCGAGGCCGAGCGGCGGGCGGCGATGGAAAGCATCGCCAGCGACTTCGAACGCAGCGTGACCGGCATCGTGCGCTCGGTGTCGACGGCGGCCGCCGGCATGCAGACCACCGCGCAGTCCATGACGGCTACCGCCAGCGACGCCAGCGCGCGGGCTGCGACCGTCGGCGCGGCTTCGCAGCGTTCATCCGACAATGTCGGCACGGTCGCATCCGCCGCGGAAGAGCTCTCCAGCTCGGTGACCGAGATTTCCCGTCAGGTGGCGCGCTCCAGCGAGATCGCCAGCAAGGCGGTCAGCGACGCTGAACGCACCAACGCCACCGTCGGCGCGCTCTCGATCGGCGCCGAGAAGATCGGCGAAGTGGTCAAGCTGATCCACTCGATCGCAGCGCAAACCAATTTGCTCGCGCTCAACGCCACCATCGAGGCGGCGCGCGCCGGCGATTCCGGCCGCGGTTTTGCGGTGGTGGCGTCGGAAGTGAAGGCGCTTGCCAACCAGACCGCGAAGGCGACCGAGGAAATCTCCTCGCAGGTCGCGGCCATGCAGGCCTCCACCAGCGAAGCCGTGGCCTCGATCGGCGGCATTACCGAAACCATCGGGCAGATGAGCGAGATCACGGTTTCGATCTCGACCGCCATCGAGCAGCAAGGCGGCGCCACCCGCGAGATTGCCCGCAACATTCAGTCGGTGGCGGCCGGATCGAACGAGATATCCACCCATATCGGCGGTGTCACCACGGCGGCGGCGGCGACCGGCAAGGCGGCCTCCGAGGTGCTGGCGAATGCCCGCGAGCTCGACACCCAGTCCGGCATGCTGCGCAGCGCGGTGGATGAATTCTTGGGCAAGGTGCGGGCGGCGTAGGGCGCGCACTCATCCTCCGGCCCTTCGCGCATCGGCGGTCTGCTTAACGATCAATATGATTTCGACGCGCGCTGCAAGATCGTGGCCACCGGCGAAGGTTTTGCCGGAGCGTTGATGACGTCCTTCGCTCCTGCGATCGTGACCGGTCGGCTAATGGACGGCGGTCCGCCATCCAGCGCTGGCAAGCTAATGGCCGCGTGCAGTCCCTTTTTCTTATTGATCAAGGCGATGTCTCCGCCGTGGTGACGGACAATAGACCGGGCAATGGAAAGGCCGAGGCCTACGCCTCCAGTTTCGCGGTTCCGCGAACTCTCCATCCGGAAAAACGGCGTAAAAACCTGCTCCTTGGCGGTATCGGGAATCCCGGGCCCATCGTCCGAAACGATGATTTCGATACTGTCTGCTCGTCTCTCCACGCTGACGCGCGCCCGCTCGCCATAACGAACGGCATTTTCGACGAGGTTACGGCATGCGCGGCGCAGCGCGTCCGGTCGGCAGCTATAGCTGATCTTCTGTCCCTCGGAGAAAGAGACGTCATGACCGAGTTCGGCAAGATCGTCGCAGAGACTTTCCACGAGAGCTGAGAGGTCTACGGTCCGCGTGTTTTCGGCGGTTGCGTCTTCGCGAGCGAATGCGAGGGTTGCCTCTGTCATCGTCTGGATCTCCGAAATTGTGGAGAGCATTTTCTCGCGGACGTCGTCGTCGGGCACGAATTCTGCGCGCAAACGGAGCGAGGTCAGGGGTGTACGCAGGTCATGGCCGATGGCGGCCAGCATTTTGGTGCGGTCGTCGACGAAACGGTGCAGACGCGCTTGCATGCGATTGAATGCCTCGGCGGTGCGTCGGATATCGTCGGGGCCGGTTTCCGGCAGCGGTACGACCTCCTGACCACGGCCGAGGGCTTCAGCCGCTACGGCGAGCCGGCGCAATGGTTGCGCGATGCCGCGTGCGGCGAATACGGCAATGATCGACAACGACAACGCGGAGAGGCCGAGCGCTAGGGTGGATTTGGAGGTCCAGAAGCCGTCTTGCGCGGGTTTGGCAAATGCAGTGTTCAGCCATGCACCGTTCGCCAGCCGGACGGCCAATCCCATGCCGGTGGCGTCATCGAGATAAAGAAATTTCGCTGGTCGAGACAGCGGCCAGGCTTCCGGCCTTAGATCGATCCATTGCGAGGAGGAGGCGCTGCCACTGCTGGCATTATTTCGGGCGAAATCCGGCCTCGCTTCGGCCGGCACGGTATGGCCGGGAAAGGACACGCGCGGCAATGGCTGAGCCAAACGCTCCCATGCTTCCTCTCGCCACGCGGAGGCATCCTTCAGACCGTTGGCCGATATCCAATATCTCGCCGTACTGGTGTTACTGGCGTTAAGGATATCGGTTTGAAGCGCCGGAGGCGTCGCCTCCAACACTCGGGCGAGCGAAGCGCACCGGCTGAGTATCTCACCCTTGGCGGCCTTCCGAATCGTCTGCCCGTGCTCATCCCACGAAATGAAGAACACGATTGCTTGCGACAGCACGAGGGACAGCAGTGTGAAACAGATGAAACGGGCCGCAAGACTACGCTTCCACAAGTTCATCATGGTTGCTCGACCTGTGCGGCGAGGCTGTATCCACCGCCCCAGTGGGTCTTGATCAATGCTGGTACTTTCGGGTCAGCCTCGATCTTCTTCCGCAAGCGGCTGACTTGATTGTCGATGCTCCTGTCGAATGGATCGGCATCTCGGCCGACCGTCAGATCAAGGAGCTGATTGCGGCTGAGTACCAGGCCCGGATGATCGAGAAATGCGCACAACAGACGGAACTCCGCCGTGCTGAGCGGCACTGCGACGCCGTCGTCGCCCGTCAACTCGCGCCGGTTGACGTCAAAGGTCCATCGATCAAAACGTACAACCTTGGTCGCGAGCCGGCCCTTTTGCGGCGGCAGGCTTTGGACTCGTCGAAGCACCGCTTTGATACGGGCGAGAAGTTCGCGGGGGTTGAATGGCTTGCTCACATAGTCATCGGCACCTACTTCCAGGCCGACGATTCGATCGGTTTCTTCAGCCATCGCAGTCAACAGGATAACGGGAAGGTCCGTGGTGCTGCGCAGATGGCGGCAGACGGACAGTCCGTCTTCGCCCGGCATCATGACGTCAAGAACCACCAGGTCCAGAGCACTTCGCTCGAGCAAACGGCGGAGTGCAACAGCGCTCTCCGCAAGGCTGATGCGGTAGCCATGCTGCATCAAGTACTTGCCGACCAGATCGCGAATATCGCGATGATCATCCACGACGGCGATGTGAGGTGCCGAGTCCATCTAGTTTGCTCCGTCCCGGATCATACTGAAGTCCTGCACCCAACCCATCGGAAAAGTGTATCAGAATGTATCGGTCGCGCATGATCGACCGAAATCAAATGCTTGTGGCTGGCTTCGCTTACAGCGTCGCGGCATCGGATCGGGATCGCAGGATCCCGATGCCGATGCCGGCCGATCCGAGCGGGAACCGGCCTCATGTGCATGATTCCCCGATCTGGCTGAAGCAATTTAGGCACAAGCTGTCGCAGAACGTTGTCCCGGTGAGCCAACTTTGTCGCAAATTGTCGCAGACCCGTATGCCCGCCAAGACTTGATGCAACTTAAGAAACCGCATTGAGAGCAAGGTCATTAAAAAGTAGCAGGAGTGGCCATCACCGAGGCCGCAATTGTCGCGGACCATGCGATGCAGCATTCCTGAGACAGATCGCGACAATTCCCGGCAGCGGTCGGCAAAGTTCTGCGACATCCGGACTTCATCGTGCGCACGCTCAACGAAGCAGGAGTGTTACATGTACGATGCGAGGCACGCCGTTTGCCACGGGGGCGTTTCGGAAATCTCGAAAGGCTCATCGGCCGGGGGCGATGAAGACTACGCTACACCGAAGGGACTGCTTCTTCGCAGAGCCGCAGTGCGGATAAGCTGGCTGCTCGTTTTGGTGTTGCGGAATACCTCGACCTCGACCCCGCCCCTTGATTTGCTGCACAGTGGAGATCGCATGGCTGTTTCTCGCCTCGTGACGGAGGACGACGGTTTGACGTCCGAGCAGAATCCTAAGTTCGTGTGCAGAGTGCCCGCCGTTACTTCTTGCGGGCCATGTCGTGTCAGTCACGAAAGCTCATCCTCGGCCGATCAGCCTGACTGCCGTCGCGTACAAAACGCTCTTCTCCAAGAGCCGACTTGAGGAGAAATCGTCAAGCGCCGAAGGCGGGCGGCCGTAATTGCGTAGCTCAACGGATCAATTGCGAAGCCAGCAACGCTCAACGTTGGCGCGCAAATTTGTCTCAAGCGACAGCGCAAAAATAATCTTTGAAGGTGAACCAGCTCACACCAGAGCCTCCAGCGGCAGGTTCAGTTTGCCGGCTTGGGATAACCCAGATGCACGATCGAGTCACCATCCCCAAGCTAATCGTCGGCGAGCTTCCGGAGCTGAAAGGCAACGCCCGCGACCTGCGAATAGATGCCTGCCGAGGCATCGCGCTGTGGTGGATATTTCTCGACCATGTCCCCAACAACATCGGAAGTTGGCTGACGCTGCGGAACTACGGCTTCGGCGATGCTGCGGAAATATTCATGTTCGTCTCGGGCGTAACCTGCGCGCTGGCCTACGGCAAGGCATGGCGCTGCGAGGGCTGGACCGCAGTGATCCGCCGGACGCTGCGGCGAAGCTTTGACATTTATGTCGCATTTCTGCTGCTCACGCTCGCCTGCGCCATCCTGGTTCACCTCACAGGCGGCGGGCGCCTCGCTGACGAGAGCAATACGCGCATTCTATTGGACCATCCGGGCGCGACGCTCGCGCACGCGGCGATACTGCAATACCGTCCGGTCAACACCGACGTGTTGCCGATCTTCGTGCTTCTTCATCTCTTGTTCGCGCCGTTGCTGTGGCTGCTGCTGCGACTGCCGAACGTGACGCTTGGCGCGTCGCTGGCGCTTTATGTGCTGGTGCATGTCTTCGGCTGGACCGTCCCGGCGTGGCCGAGCGGCCATTGGGCCTTCAATCCGCTGGCCTGGCAGCTGCTCGTTGTGCTTGGCGCGTGGTGGATGCTCGAGGAAAAGAGAGTCCGGCCGTGGGTCACCTCACGCACGGTGCTTGGACTTGCGGTCCTGTATCTGCTCTTCAGCCTGGTCATCGCCTTGAGCTGGCGCATCAAGCCGCTGGAAGCCCTGATCCCGCAGGCGCTGGCGAAGCTGCACCCGTTGGATAAATCGAATCTCGATCCATTGCGATTGCTGCATTTTTTGGCCATAGCGGTCTTGACAGCATGGTTCGTGCCTCGCAATTGGCGAGGGCTGACGACGCCGGTGATGCGCGGCGCGATCTGCTGTGGCCAGAACTCGCTGCCAATCTTTTGCCTCGGCGTTCTGCTGGCGTTCGCCGGCCACATGGCGCTGTTCGACATCTCGGACGGGCTTGCGATGCAGATAGCGGTGAGTCTCGTTGGCATTGCGGCGATGATCGCGACCGCAACGCTGCTGAACCTGGTTAGCATCAAGCCCAGGCAGCAATAGTTTAGCGAACACTGCGATCAGCGAGAATATCAATGAAAGACGAAGAATGCCGTCATCGCCGAGATCGCCGCCAGGCTGCGGCGCTGATGGCATTTAGTTTGTGCGCTCGCGCCATTGCAGCAGCTTACCTTGTCCTATGCTGCTGCGACCGTGGGGACGTAGCAGTCCTCTGGATCGGGCTGCGGTTCAGCGATGGCAACCGATCGGGAAATTACGCCGTTCGTTTTCGTCCGATCGCCTCGAACTGCGCCTTCTGCTCGTCGCTTAACGTAGCATAGAAGCCCTCGAGCGCGGCGCTCACCAGATAGACCGCTTGCTGCATGTCAACGAGCCGCACGTCCACTGCGTCGAGGCGAGCGGATGGTGTGATCGCGTCTCTCGGCTGGCATTCGGCGGTCAGGATGTCGACAGCCCTGGCATTGGCGTCCTGCAGCACTTTAAGAGCCGCGCGTTGAGTATCGTTCGGTCGTAGCCTGGCCTCGATCTCGTCCGCCGGCCATTGCAACACGGCTGGTTGTTGCGCCGCGCCGCAACCTTGGGCAGGCGCTTCCGTGGCCCTGCTTGCGGCGGACGTCCTGCGTCGATCCTCGGCGAGTGCATTGAGACGTGCTTCCTGTTCGTCTTCCAGCAGGTCATGGAATTTCCCCAGCGGCTGCCGCACGGCTAACACTGCCTCGATCATCGCCCCGATGCGCTGGTGCATGACGGTCAACCGGCCCGGTGCCGTGAACGGCGTCTGCGTCAGACACGACGCCCGAATCCTCTGGGCGGCCGAGATCCATGCGTTGGCAAGATCGTCCAAAGCGGCGCGCTGCGCCTCATTCGGCTGTATCGCCTGCTGAATCTGATTGATGGGGAGGTCGGCAATTTCGCGGCTGTCATCGCCGCAGAACTGCTGTAGCGGAGGGACTCTGCGATGTCTTCGGCCGCGTGGGCTCGGTCCCGTATAGGCGGCGAGATCATCACGGCCGTAAGGCGCAAAGATCGCGGCATAGATGTCAGGATAACCGTAGTCCCAGAAGCCGATGCCGTCCTCCCAGATGGCGTAGTCGTAGATATCGTAAATGGCGAATGGCCAAAACAGCGGCCCGACCCATCCATATCCGCCGTCGCCGTGCCGCCACCACCCCTTCGCGGTTTGACCGCCATGCCAACCCGCCAACGCTGCAGCCGCGACGATTTGCCTGCGCACCGCCGGGTTGCGAAGCCCCGATTCCATGGCGTTGCGCACGTTTTGCGATTTGAGGGAAGCCGTTCGGATTTGGCCGTGACGAGCAAGGGCACGACCGTGATGTACTCCCCCTAGTGACAATACGCGGGCTACCGCGAATCTTGCGACCCCAAGGGGACCGATGCCAAGACGCACTCCGGCCAGGGCCGGACTCGACAGCAGGGTTGCCAGAACGACAACGGCGATTCCAATGCGGGTCTTCGACATGGCACTCTCCCGCGCCAAGCCTTATCGCGTCACTTTGGATGACGCGGAGAGGAACCGAAAGTTCCCTGCATTTGCCATACAGACCAAGGCATCGCGCTGAAAGCCAGCGATAACCAGATCACCTCCGGTCCTCCCCGATGGGCGGACATTCTCAGAGTCCGTCGGCATGTCTCAAGGTGCCAATTTCGGAAGTGAACGCACTCATTCGATCGCCTCGTCAGCGCGAGGCTAGCAGCGAAGGCGGAATGGTGAACCCGACTTCCCGGACATGCGCGTCACTCACCTCGATGCGACCGAGCATCCCGGGACCGTCCGACAGTACAAGATCATGCCCCTTGGAATCGTTATGACCGGTGAACTGGCTTATACTGGGAGCGTCAGCGAAACTGTCCAACCAGACCGGACATGACGCGTGAATTCAGCCCAACCGCGAGGGAGAGTCCGATGAAATCGCTCTTACTGCTCACGGCGAGCGGTCCGCTGCTCATTCTCACGTCGCACGATTTCCTTACACGATCCGAAGTTGCTCGAGGAGATCAAGCACAAAGGAATTGGCAAGTTCGTAGCATTTGAGGCCCGCACCCGCAGGGTGGGAAAAAGGCGCCCTTGCGCCGTGCCTACCATCCATCAACGGCTCGCAACGTAAAAGGTGGGCACGCTTCGCTTTGCCCACCTTACGCAGTGCGGTCCCGTCCTACTGCTTCTCGATCCCCGCTTCCGTGATCAGCTTCTCCCACACCTTGAGCTGGTCCTTCACAAAGGCGTCGAACTCTTCCGGCGTACCGGAAAACGCCTCCATGCCGCGCTCGGCGAGCTGGCTCTTGATGTCGGGCCGTTCGATTACCTTGCGGATTTCCGCGTTCAACCTGGTGACCACGTCCTTCGGCATGTTGGCCGGGCCGAAATAACCCTGCCATGAGGTGATGTCGAAACCCTTCACCGTGGCGTCCATGGTAGGCAGATGCGGCAGCAGCGCCGAGGGCTTTTTGGTCGTAACCGCAAGCGCCTTCAGCGCCTTGGCGTTGACGTGGGGCAGGCCGGTCGGGACATCGATGAACATCATCGAGACGCGGCCGGCGATCAAATCGGTCAGCGCAGGTGGCGAGCTCTTGTAGGGGACGTGGAGCAGATCGATCCCGGCGAGGCGGGCGAACGTGGCGCCCGACACGATCGCCGACGAGCTGCCGCTGGCGTAGGAGTATTTGCCCGGCTCCTTCTTGGCGAGCGCGATCAGTTCGGCCACCGAATTGGCCGGGACGTCCGGATGGATCACCAGCATGAACGGCAGGTCGCCGGTCCGCGCGATCGGCGTGAAATCCTTGACCGGATCGTAGGTCATGTTCTTCAGCAGATACGGATTGGCCGAATGCGACGTATTCGTCGTCACGAACAGCGTGTAGCCGTCGGGCGCGGAGCGGGCGACATGGCTCGCCGCGATCGAGCCGTTGGCGCCCGCCTTGTTCTCGATCACCATGCTGACGCCGAGGGCTGTACCGAGTTCTTTCCCGATCAGGCGCGTCGTGGTGTCGGTGCCGCTGCCGGCGGCGAACGGCAGCACCAGCGTGATGTTGCGGTTCGGGTAGGGCGCCTGCGCGGAAGCCGTGGCGATCATCGCCAGCATCAGGGGAGCCGCTGCGGCGACGTGCCGGTACCGTTTCCATAACGCGAACATATCGTTGTTTCCTCAAGTTATTTTTATGTTGAATTGGCCGGCAAGCTAGCCTGCCCGGATCGAAAGGGGAAGCCGGTACGGCGCCACGCCGCAGGCCGGCTCAAGTCTTCTTCGCCGAGGCCCGCCTGGAAGCGATCACGACGCCGGCCAGCACCAGCACATAGCCCGCCAGATGGAATATCCGCAATTGTTCGCCGAGCAGCAGGATCGCCATCGCCGAGCCGAATACCGGCACCAGATGAAAGAACGGCGCGGCACGGTTCGGCCCGATCAGCGCCAGCCCGCGGTTGAAGAACAGATAGGCCAGCGTCGAGGGAAAGATCACGGCATAGCCCAGCGTCGCCATCGAAATGAAGTCGAACTTCAGCGTGGCGCCGGTCGAGAATTCCCAGATCGAGAACGGCACCAGCATCAGCGCGCCGCAACAGGTGGTGAACGAAATCAGCGACAGCGCGTGCGTCACCGGCCGGCGCGGGATCAGCGCCGAATACAGCCCGAACGACACCAGTGAACTGGCAAACATCAGGTCGCCGCGGTTGAAGCTGATGCTGGCGAGTGCGCCAAAATCGCCGCGCAGGATGATGATCAGGACGCCGGCGAGCGAGATGGTGATGCCGGCGAGCTGTGCGCCGGTCAGGCGGATGCCGAACAGCGCCAGCGACCACAACGCGACAAACAGCGGTCCGGCCGACTGGATCAACAGCGCGTTCAGCGCCTCGGTGTATTGCAGGGCCCAGTAGGAGATCGCGTTGTTGTAGGCGAATCCGACCAATGACAGAAACAGCATCATCGGCAGATGCGCGCGCAGCACCCGCCAGTCCTGCTTCAGGTGCGGCCAGGCAAAGGGCAGCAGGATCAGAAAGGTGCCGATCCAGCGGACGCAGGACAGCGTCAAGGGCGGCACATGGCCGGCAACATGGCGCGCCAGCACGATGTTGCCCGCCCAGAACAGCGAGGTCAGGCTCAGCAACAGATAAGGCTGGTTGTTCAGCCACCTGAGAGGATGAAGAGCAGGCGGCGCTGGTGCGGGCTGGGTCATGGTCGCGAGTCGAGATAGGCCGGATTTTCCGCCACACGACAAGTCCCATGCGTGCAATGCTACAATGTCCTGTGCATTGTCTTTGCGCTTTTGTTGACCTGCGAGGTGCCGATCGATGGGCGTGGATTTGTTGAATGTCAGGGGTCTTGAGGAATTGGACCACGACGGGCCGGTGGTGATGGTGAACCTGATGCGGTTTCGCGAGCGTTCGCTCGACGGTGACGGATCGGGATGGGACGCCTATCTGCGCTATAGCGCGCTCACGGTGCCGATGATCAAGGCGCGCGGCGGCACGCTGCTGTGGACCGGCGACGCCAAGGCGGTCGCGCTCGGGCAGCAGGACGGCAATCAGTGGGATTATCTGGCGCTGGTGTATTATCCCACGGTGACCGCCTTCATCGACATGATGACGTCGAAAGATTACGAGCAGCGCTGCGACCCGCACCGCACCAATGGCTGCGCGGAGCATGTGATCATCGCGACGGAGGAAGCCTACAGCAAGTTCAAGATCCCGTAGCCGGGACTTCGCTGCGCTCCATCCGGGCTACGGCGCTAGCGCGACAGCGGATCGACCGCCGCGCGGCAGGCCGTTTGTGCCAGATGGCAGACCTCGCTGGTCGGCCGCCCGCGGTTCAGCATCGCAAACATCGGATAGCTCGTCAGCGCAAAGATCATGTCGACGGCGTTCTCGCGCGCGCGGCGCGATGCGGTCTTCGCGGCGATGCGTCCGACCAGCATCCTGACCAGCTTGCGCCGCCGCTCGTTGCGTTCGAGCAGCGCCTCTGCAAATTCGGGATCGGTCGCCATCGCCTCGTGGAGGCGGCCAATGGCGGGGTCCCTGGCCCAGAAGCCGCAGAAGATCTCGACCACGCGATCCAGCGCCAGCAACGGCTCCGGCATCGCCATGGCATCGGCGATTTCATGAAGCCCGCCCCGGCGGGCGATGTCGTCGAACACTGCCTCGAGCAAGCCGCGCCGTGATCCGAACTGATTGTAGACGGTAAGCCGCGTCACGCCGGCCGCCTTCGCCACCGTGTCCAGCGAAAACCGCGCGATGCTCGCATCCTCGCGCAGCAATTTCGCCGCGGCTTCGATGACGCGATCGCGCTTCTCCGCCGCGGCTTCTGACCGCACGGAACTCACATAGGCGCGCTTTTTCATTCACTCGCCATCCTTTTGACGAATTGACTATACAGTACGTATATCTAATTTCAACATCCGATCCGGAGCTAGCCCCATGCAGATTCCCCTCATCATAGCCCTGTCCCTTCACGTATTGTCATCGGTGTTCTGGGCAGGATCGAGCTTTACGCTGGCGCGAACCGGTGGCGCCGGCGGCGAGCAGTTGCTTGGTCCGCAGATGGGCGCTGCTGTTGTCACGATACTGACCGGCGCCTATCTCGGACACTCCGTTCATGCCGGCATGTTCGGTACGGCCGAGCAAATCCTGGCTGTGGGCGCACTCGCCGCGCTGCTTGCCGCCACCGTCCAGGGCGCGATCGGCGGTCGCGCGATCCGAAGCTTGCGCAATGGCAAGGCCGATGCGGCAGATGCGCGCTCGCGCATCGCTACCGCCCAGCGCGTCGCGGCCTTGTTGCTGGCGGTGACGGCGGTGTGCATGGGTGCAGCGCGTTATGCGTGAGCCTGACTTGGCTTCCATCCGCGGGCAGGGCGTGCCACGACCCGTTGAGGTGAAAGCCTTTTCGGTCTCTAGAACTTCCGCACCAGGTCCGGCGTGATCTCGCTTATCGAGCGAATACCAAGCAGCGCCAGGTCGCGGTCGATCTCGGCTTTCAGCAGCGCGATCGCGCGCTGCACGCCGGCTTCGCCGCCGGCGATCGCGGCATAGAGGAAGGGACGGCCGACCCAGACGAAATGCGCGCCGAGCGCGAGCGCCTTGATCACATCGGTGCCGCGGCGGATGCCGCCGTCGACCATGATTGTCACACCCTTTGCTTCAGCCGCGATCTCCGGCAGCGTGCGCAGGCCCGACATCGTGTAGTCGAGCTGGCGGCCGCCATGGTTGGACAGCATCACGCCGTCGACGCCGCTTTCGCGCGCGATGCGCGCATCCGCCGGCGAGACCAGTCCCTTGACGACGAGCTTGCCCTTCCAGCGTTTGCGGATCAGCTCGACATGCTTCCAGGCGAGCTGGTCGCGGGCGCCGATATTGCGCATCAGGTTTTTCGCCAGCACCGGCGGGCCGCGTTTGGCATCCATGTTTTCGAAATGCGGCATGCCGAAATTCATCATGGTGCGCGCCCAGGTGCCGAACAGCCAGTGCGGATGGGTGACCGTGTCCCAGAACACGCGCGGCGTGATCGCGAGCGGCACCTGAAAGCCGTTGCGGATGTTGTTCTCGCGGTTCGGCGGCACCGGCACATCGGCGGTGACGACGAAGGTATCGTAGCCGGCGGCTGCAACGCGATCGACCAGCGGTTCGATCCGCTCCGGCAACCCTGCCAGATAGGCCTGATACCACGCGGCCTGATTGGCGGCGCGCACATCCTCCAGCGTGATCAGCGACGAGGCGCTGAGGATCATCGGCACGTTTTCGGCTTTCGCCGCCTTCGTCAGCACGATGTCGCCGCGATAGGCTGACAGCGCCGACGAGCCCATCGGCGGAATGCCAAACGGCGAGGCGTAGGTCTTGCCGAACAGCATGGTGGTCTGGTCGCGGCCGGAGACGTCGTTGAGCACGCGCGGTACGAAACCGTATTCGTCGAGGGCCTTGCGGTTGTCGCGCATGGCCGCGTCGGTCTCTGCGCCGCCGGAGATGTAGCCGTAGAGGAATTTTGGAATCCGGCGCCGTGCGACAGGCTCGAAATCGTCGAGCGCGAGATATTTTTGTAAAGCGCGCGGGACCGCGCTCTCGGTGCGGGTCACGGTCGCGGGCGGCGCGGTCACAGCGGTGGATTTGTCGAGCACGTCGGGCGTTCCGTTATTTCTGGTATTGATTCAAGCTATCGTCTGGCGGGCGAGGCGGGGGGCCTGCTGCCGTACTTGCTATTGTTGATGGATTGGCTGATTTCGCCAAACATTTTTCGCGTGTCCGCCATCAGCGTCCCGGATTTCTTGTCAAAACTTTCGATCAGCTCGCGCATCGAGATCACGGTCGGAAGCAATTCGCCGCCATATTTGTCGCTGGCGAGGCTGCCGAAGAAATCCTTGGTCTTGGTCAGCGCGCCGTCGACGGCGTTGACGCCGTTTTCGGCGGTCGCGATGATGCTGGTGATCTTCTCGCCGTCACCGGTCAGCGAGGCCGTGAAGGTCTCGAAATTCCGCAGCGTATCCTTGATCGCCACCTCATTGTCGGCAATCACCCGGTCGACGTTGCGCAGCGCCACCCGGATTTTTTCCTGGGTGTTGAGCGTCCCGTCCCGATCGGCGGTCAGCTCGGGAATGCCGTCCAGGCCCTTTGGCGGCGGCGGCGCCTCATCGGAGCCGCCGGTGAAGGAGATCGCGGCGATACCCGTCAGCCCCTGAAATTCGAGGCCGACTTGCGTGTCGCTTTTCACCGGCGTGTTGCCGTCGATCATGGCCAGCGCCACGACGCGGCGCGGATGGTCGAGCTTGAGCGACACTACCTCGCCGACCCGGATGCCGGCGAAGTTCACGCTGCCGCCCTTGCGCAGGCCGGACGCCGAACCTTCGAAGATCACCCGGAACGGCACCTTCTGCTTGGCGCTGACGAACTTCTGGTAGCCGAGAAACCCGCCCAGCGATCCCCCGATCAGGGCCAGGACGAGCGTGCCGATCAACAGATTGCTGGCGCGAACCTTCATCGAATGCCTTAAGCGAAACACGCTTCAGGAGTAGCGGATCTGGCAGATAAAGTCACCGCGGATGCATGCGCTGCCAGCGTTTCCGTGGCGGGCGGCGTGATCGCCGTTCACGTCATCAGCCCCGGCAAGGCCGCCGCCAGCGCGTCGACCGCAAGACGAACCTTCAGAGGCAAATAAGGTGCCTGCAGCCAAAGCGCATAGCCGTCGTACAGGAAACCGGTTTGATTGGGCAGTAACGGCACAAGGGCGCCTGCCTGAATCCGTTCGCGAACCAGCCAATAGGGTAGCCACGCAACTCCCATCCCCGCAGCCGCAGCATCGGCGATGGCGTCGAGATCGTCGAGCCGGAAGCGGCTGACCGGCATGAGCTGCATCGGAGGCTGATCGTCGCGCGGAAACAGCCAGGGGCTCGCATGACCGGAACGGCCATAGAGGATGGCTTGATGTTTGCCTATATCCTCGATCTCTCGCGGGGTTCCGTGAGTCGCCAGATAGGATGGCGAGGCGCAGACAATCATGCGCTGGCGCGCGATGCGACGGGCGATCAATCCGGCCTTGTCCTGCAGCGTGCCGGTGCGGATTGCGAGGTCGAAGCCGCCGTCAGAAAGCTCGGTGAGAGAATCGCTGAAAGACAGATCGAGCTCGAGTTGGGGATGCCGCCCCGCCAACTCCAGCAACACCGGAGCAACGCAGCGGCGGCCGAACAGCACGGGCATAGTGACCCGCAGCTTGCCGCGCGGCTCGGAAAGTTGTTCGGCCGCGAGTGCGTCCGCGGCCTCGGCTTCAGCGAGCACTGATCGGCACCGATCATAGTAGGCGCGGCCGAACTCGGTCAGGCTCTGACGGCGCGTGGTGCGGTTGATAAGGCGAACCCCCAGACGTTGTTCGAGAAACCGGACGTGCTTGCCGACCATGGGTCCAGACAGATCGAGCGCATCCGCCGCGGCCGCGAACGAGCCGAGGTCGGCGGCTTTGACGAATACGGCCATGCTGGAAAGACGATCCATAATTCAAAACCATTAGTTTCGACTGTCCTGCTTGGGAAGGGATTTATTGCTCCAGTGAAGCTTGGCATTACCTATTCAGCTCAATTGTTTTGGAGTTTGTCGAATGGTTCGCGTCGTCCGTTTTCATCAGCATGGGGGTCCCGAGGTGCTGCGCATCGAGAATATCGATGTGCCACCGCCCGCTCCGGGCGAGGTGCAAATCCGCGTTCGGGCGTTGGGGCTCAACCGTGCCGAAGTGCTGCTCCGTTCCGGCTCTTATATCGAGACGCCGACATTACCTTCCGGGCTTGGCCTGGAAGCAGCCGGCATCGTCGAAGCGGTCGGTGCAGGCGTCGACAGCTTCGCGCTGGGCGATGCCGTCAGCGTGGTGCCTCCGCTATCGATGGTCCGGTGGCCCGCCTATGGCGAGCTGGCGAGCTTCCCTGCCGAACTCGTCGTCCAGCACCCGCGTTCGCTCAGCTTTGAGGCGGCGGCAGCGATCTGGATGCCAACCGTCACCGCCTATGGCGCACTGATCGAGATCGCCACGCTGCGGCGGGAGGATTTCGTGGTCATTACGGCGGCATCCAGCAGTGTCGGACTTGCCGCCATTCAGATTGCCAACCAGACCGGCGCGACTGCGATCGCGGTCACGCGGACGTCCCGTAAAAAGCGGGCCTTGCTAGGGTTCGGTGCCGCGCATGTAATCGCTTCAGCGGAAGAGAATCTGGAAGTGCGGCTGAAGGAAATCGCCGGCCCCACGGGCGTTCGGGTCGTGTTCGATGCGGTTGGAGGCCCGATCTTTGAGCCTCTGACGGCGGCGATGTCGACAGGCGGCATCCTCATCGAGTATGGCGGCCTGAGTTCGGAGCCGACACCTTTTCCGCTGTTCAATGTGCTGAGCAAGCGCCTGACGCTGCGCGGCTACCTCATGCACGAGATCGTCGGCGACCCGGCGCGGCTTGAAGCCGCCAAGGCGTTCGTGCTCGCGGGGCTGAAGTCGGGTTCGCTACAGCCGGTAATCGCAAAGACCTTTTCGTTTGATCAGATCGTGGAGGCGCATCGATTTCTCGAGTCCAACGAACAGTTCGGCAAGATTGTCGTGACGCTTTGAGCTCAGCCCGTCTTCGGTTTTCGCGACGCCACGAATACCCCGGCCAGCACCAGCGCGAAGCCGATGAAGTGAAACGCCTGCGGGTGCTCGCCGAGGAAGACGATCGACATGATGGTTCCGAACACCGGCACCACGTGGAAGAACGGTGCGGCGCGATTGGCGCCGATCAGCTGCACGCCGCGATTGTAGCAGAGATAGGCGATCGTCGAGGGAAACAGCGCGACATAGAACAGCGTCAGCAGATTGGCCGTATCGATCTGCATCGGCGGTCGCGCGAACAGTTCCCAGATGAACAGCGGGATCAGGCAGGCCGCGCCGGCGCCGAAGGTGAAGGCGACGAACGACAGGTCGTGGATATCGGGGCGTTTCAGCGACAGCACCGAATAGATCCCGAAGATCGCCAGCGCCACGATGAAGATCAGGTCGCCGATGTTGAAGTCGATGCCGGACAGCTTGGTGAGGTCGCCATGCATCAGGATGATCAGCACGCCGGCCATCGACAGCATCACGCCCGCCGCCTGCGCCAGCGTCAGCCGCACCCCAAGTAGCAGCAGCGACCACACCGCGACCACCAGCGGGCCGGCCGACTGCAACAACAGCGTGTTCAGCGCCTGGGTGTGCTCGAGCGCCCAGTATTGCAGGGTATTGAACGCGCCGATGCCGGTGATCGAGAGCAGGATCATGATGCCGAGGCGGCTCCGGATCGCGGCCCAGTCGCGGACCAGATGCCTCCAGGCGAACGGCAGGATGATCAGGAATGCGAACGACCAGCGCAGGAACGAAAGCGTCACCGGAGCGATATGGCCGGCGGCCATGCGCCCGACAATGGCGTTGCCGGCCCAGCACAGCGCGGTGATGCTGAGCAGCAGATAAGGCTGGTTGGCGAGCCAGTTCCCGGATCGGGCGGATGAAGTCTGTTCGGAAGCCGACATTTCAGGATAAGGCCCGGTTCATGGCGCCGCGGCCCGCCCGGCCGACGTCGCCGGGCCGGAAATGTGGCCCGGCCCCCGCCACAGACACGGATTTGCGGTGCTCATCAATGGTGCAGGATGCATCGCGACCATGCAGCCGCCTAGACTGTCCCCCTGTCTGTTCCTTGCCCGTTGTTTGGGGTTGCCAGCGGGTACGCGATTATGCAATCAAAACACGATTGATTCATGCGACCCAACCCTGGTTTGTTTTCCGGGCGCATGGCGTGGGTTATTCCGGGTTTAATTTCAGTACAGGGCGTTCGTTCGATCGCTGGGACCACGGTTTTGCAGGCGGCGGCTGCGCAGCAGCTTCGTCTGTCCGTGAGGCGAATTTCTAGAGATGATGGGTTATTCCTTTGAACAAGCCAATGTCGGCCGAAGAAGCCGAAGCCGAAACACGTCACCAGTTTGCCGTTCGCGCCAATTCTATACTGGCGTTCATCGAATGCGATGAGGAGCAGCGCCCGAAACTGCGCAGGGCCATCATCGAGGCGATGCTATGGGCGCAGACGCAGCCACAACTCTCCACGTAGGGCCCCGCCGGAGCCGGGGGCGCTCACGCCACCAGTGCGCGCGCGATCGCGCCCGCAGCCTTCACGGCGTCCTGGGGAGCGAGTTCGACCTGCAAGCCGCGCTGGCCGCCATTGAGGAACACGCTCGCATGGCCGAGCGCCGCTTCCTCGATCGCGACCGGCACGCGCTTCTTCTGCCCGAACGGCGAGATGCCGCCGACATGGTAGCCGGTCAGCCGTTCGGCATCCGCCGGCCGCATCATCTTGGCCGCCTTGGCGGCGAAGGCGCTCGCAAGCTTTTTCATGCTGACTTCGCAGTCCGACGGCACCACGGCGCCGGCTTGCCGTCGACCTCGGCCATCAGCGTCTTGAGCACGCGCGTCGGCGGCACGCCGAGCGCTTCCGCCGCCTGCAGCCCGATGCTCGCCGCATCCGGGTCGTAGTCGTAGGCATGCAGGGTGAATTTCACGCCCAGCTTTTCCAGCGCCTGCGTTGCACGGGTGGTTTTCGACATGGCCTTTCCGTCATTGCCGGATGTTAATGGGTCTCTCGCCCGGTGGTCAGGAATTTTACGGGGATATCAATGGGTTGGAGCCGTTCTAAGGCCCCCCTAAAACTGCCTTCTTGCTTGCCTAGAGCACCCGCTTCCTTTATCCGGTGGGGCTGCCTCGCATGCGAACGGCCCCGGCCGTGATTTTGGCTGGGCAGGCTAGCGCATGATCCGGAAATGTGGAGACCGGTTTTCCGGAAGGGTCATGCTGGGACCATCAGATTTGCAGGGAACACTTTAGAAATGGCCAACGTTGTCGTCGTCGGCGCCCAATGGGGCGACGAAGGGAAGGGCAAGATCGTCGACTGGTTGTCGGAGCAGGCCGATATCGTCGTGCGCTTCCAGGGCGGCCACAATGCCGGCCATACGCTTGTCATCAATGGCGAGACCTACAAGCTGGCGCTCCTGCCGTCCGGCGTGTTGCGCCCTTCGAAGCTCGCCGTGATCGGCAATGGCGTCGTGTTCGATCCGCAGGCCTTCCTCGATGAAGTTGCAAAGCTGAAGGGCCAGGGCGTCGCCATCAGCCCGGAAAACCTGCGCGTCGCCGAGAACGTCACGCTGATTCTGCCGCTGCACCGCGATCTCGACGCCTTGCGGGAATCTTCCAATGCGGTCACCGCGATCGGCACAACGCGTCGCGGCATCGGCCCCGCCTATGAAGACAAGGTGGGCCGCCGCGCCATCCGCCTGATGGACCTCGCCGACCTCGACACGCTGCCGCACAAGATCGACCGCCTGCTGGCGCATCACAACGCGCTGCGCCGCGGGCTCAATCTGGAGGAGATCGACGGCGGCGGCATCCTGAAAGAGCTCACCGCGCTGGCGCCAAAACTGCTGCCCTACGCCGAGACCGTGTGGCGGCTACTTGACATCAAACGCCGCGAGGGCAAGCGCATCCTGTTCGAGGGCGCGCAAGGCGCGCTGCTCGACGTCGACCATGGCACGTACCCTTACGTCACCTCGTCCAACACGGTGGCGGCGCAGGCGGCGACCGGCACCGGCATGGGGCCGGCCTCGGTTGGTTACGTGCTTGGCATCTGCAAGGCCTACACGACCCGCGTGGGGCTGGGACCGTTCCCGACCGAGCAGGACAACGACATCGGCCGCAAGATCGGCGAACGCGGCCGCGAGTTCGGCACCAATACCGGCCGTCCACGCCGCTGCGGCTGGTTCGATGCCATGCTGGTGCGCCAGACCGTCCGCACCTGCGGCATCACCGGGCTCGCACTTACAAAACTCGACATTCTCGACGGCTTCGACACCATCGAGGTCTGCACCGGCTACATGCTGGACGGCAAGGAGATCGACCATCTGCCGGCGGGCGAGGGCGCCCAGGCCCGGGTGGTTCCGATCTACGAGACCATCGAGGGCTGGAAGGAGCCCACCGCCAACGCCCGCTCTTGGGCAGATCTGCCGGCCCAGGCCATTAAATATGTCCGCCGGGTCGAGGAACTCGTGGGTTGTCCCATCGCATTGCTTTCCACCAGCCCCGAACGCGAGGATACTATTCTGGTACAGAACCCGTTCGAGGCTTAACGGGATGTTACCGCCAAGGCTCCAATATCGACCTGCAGTATTGAAGAGAAATGGCTGATTATTACCCGCTGATCGCACGTGCTATCGCCGGCCTGGACCCCAATGCTCCAGGCGAGAGCCGCCGTGCGCTTTATGAGCGGGCTCGCACCGCGCTGATCGCGCAGTTGCGCAGCGTTCAGCCGCCGCTTTCCGAATCCGAAATCACCCGCGAACGGCTGTCGCTGGAAGAGGCCGTGCGCAAGGTCGAATCGGAAGCTGCCCAACGCGCCCGCGAGGCAAGCCGGCCCGGCGGCGGCGGTGGCGCCGCGCGCGGCGGCGATGCTTTCCGCCGCGCCAATGCCCGGCCGCCGGAATCCGCAGGCCCTCCGGGCGCGCCGCCCGGAGCGATGCGCCAGCGTCCGCCTTCTCCTCCTTCGCGCGAGGCCCGTCCGCCGCTTGGCCAGGATGAGCAACGCCCGCCGCGCAATCTGCGCGCCGATGCGCCGCCGCCCGGCGCGCCGCGTCCGCAGCCGCCGCAGATTCCGATGCAGGACGCCGGCCCGCCGGCGCGTGGCGGCGGCCCTCGCCGCGGTCCCGAAAACGGCCTGCCGCCGCCACCGCCACCGCCCGGCATGCGCGGCTTCCGCGACATCGCCGCCGACGCCGACGATCTCGGCCGCGCCGCGGCCCAGGCCAACCGCGCCGCGCGAAAAACCTATGCCAACGTGCCGTCGCCCTCGCCGGAATTCGACCGGCTCGAGCCGAGCATGGAAAACCGCGGCGCCGATCCCGACGCGCCCTATTCGTATGACGAATCGCTGGAGGAGGCCGACCGTTACGCGCCGCAGCCGCCGCAAATGCCGCCGCCGCGTGAGCGTTCGCGGCTGTCGCAGGATCGCGACCGCGAGCCGAAGAAACAGCGCGCACGGTCGGCGGCGGTGTTTCCGTTCAAGAGCGCGATTGCGGTCGGTATCGTGCTCATTCTGGTCGGCGCCGGCATCCTGTGGGGCAAATCGGCCGTCACGGCCGTGGGCGGCCTGTTCAAATCCTCCACTGTGGTGGAAGCGCCGAAGGATCCGGCCGCACCCCAGTCGCGCCCAAAAATTCCCGATCGCGTCGGCCAGCCGTCGCCAGGCGAGAACGTCGCGCCGGTGGCGCAGCGCGTCGTGCTGTATGACGAGGACCCGTCAGATCCCAAGGGCAAGCAATATGTCGGCTCGGTGATCTGGCGCACCGAACCGATCAAGGCGAGCGGCAACCAGAAGCCGGATGTCGCCGTGCGCGCCGACATCGAGATTCCCGACCGCAAGTTCAAGATGACGATGTCGTTCCGCCGCAATACCGACAGTTCGCTGCCGGCGAGCCACACCGCGGAATTGACCTTCATCCTGCCGCAGGATTTCTCCGGCGGAGGCGTCGGCAACGTGCCGGGCATTTTGATGAAGTCCAATGAGCAGGCGCGCGGCACGCCGCTGGCAGGCCTCGCCGTCAAAGTCACCGACGGCTTCTTCCTGGTCGGCCTCTCCAACGTCGATTCCGACCGCGCCCGCAATTTGCAGCTCCTGAAGGAGCGCTCCTGGTTCGACGTTCCGCTGGTCTATGTCAACCAGCGCCGCGCCATCATCGCGATCGAAAAGGGCTCCCCCGGCGAACGCGCGTTCAACGACGCGTTCGCGATGTGGGGGGAGTAGCTGGAGCGCAGCGGATGCGCTCTCAGGCCTGAGCTGATCTCCGTTGAGCCAGGAGATCGATCGTTAAATCGATCGCTGCGCGGGTAGCGAAAGAGTCCAGCAGGAAGACAGCCTCAGCATTGCACATCATCCGGCTAAGGCCGTTCGCGTTCGTCTTCGAGCGCAGCGGCCGGTTACTCGGCGGTGGCGGCTCGCCTCCGTGCGGCGTGCTCGCGGTCCATCACCGCACGACAGCCCGGACTGACCTGCGCGCGGTGCCTGACCATGCAGGCGGTGATTCGCTGGACGTTGGGGACTTCATGGCCGCATAGCCGCATGGCGTCGCCGGTGCACATCTGCTGCGCCTCCGAGAAGGCGAGGGTCGGGCGTGCGAAAAGCGCCGTCGCCGCGAGGGCGATGGCGAAGAGAGGTGCGATCCTGCTTGTACGGTGGAAAGTCATCGATGCGATCCCCAAGGTTGCGCGCGCGGTGCTGGCCGCTGTTCATTGGGGGCGCTGCACGCGGCTTGCGCTGCCGCACACGTCATCCATCACCCGGGAGTCACCCGGTGTGGTTGCTCGAATTCTGCCGATGTTCGAATCAAAAGTGCTGCGCCGCCCCACCGCGAATTATGCGCCAATGCTGCGAAGCTGCAATGGCTCGCGTCAACACTTTCCTAACTGTTGCGTGCACGACACGTCGAACGAAGCGCAGATGCGCGACAACGCGGTTTTCGAGGAAGGAACAGATGCGGGCCCGCTACCCCACCCTTCCATGGAACGGCTTCCCTGACCCTGCGATCCCACGGACCTCCGGAGGCGGATGTTGCCCGGCCCGGCGGGCCCCAGCCGGCCGGGCTCGCCTTCCACGCCACAAAACTTAGTACAAATGCGGATAATCCCGGGTTCGAAACAACCACCCGTTAGGGAAGCCCGGGTACGATCGGTGGCTATTGCTCGCACCCGGCTCGTTGCTTTCGTTGGAGTGAAAAGGCTGCCGACACTGGCCTTTCGAATGGCACCCAAATGCTTGTTCATTCCGCTACCGATGTATCCACGACGACCCCGGCCATCCGCACGATGGCGCGGCCGCGGGAAGCGTTCCCAACCGTGGGCCTGAAGGCATGACGCGAGCCGGCGGAAATGGCGTCATGCGGCGGGCCGGCACGATCGATGCGGAGGTGGGATAGCCATGCCTGCCGCTTCGTCGGATCTGCGTAAAGAATTGAACGGCGCCGAAGAGAGTGGACCCGAGCACGACGCCCGGATTTTTGGCGAGGTGACGGACCTGTTCCTGTCCAATGTCGGCCGTCTCGGCGACTCCCAGATCGCAGCCGTCGATGGCGTCCTCGCCCACCTCGTCGCGCGGGTGGAAGCCGCAACCGTGATCCAGCTCAGCGAGGCGCTCTCCACCATCGAGCGGGCCCCGCGCCAGACCATCCGCCAGCTTGCGTTCCACGAACAGCCCCAGGTGGCCGCGCCGGTGCTGAGAAACTCCAGCTGCGTTTCGGAAGCAGACCTTCTTGAAATCGTCAAAAGCCGTAGCCAGCAGCACCTGCTGGCGATCTGCGACCGGAAGACGCTCAACGAAGCGCTGACGGACGCGCTGATGAGATTTGGCGACGTCAACGTCTCCAACGCGCTCGCCCGGAACTCGGGTGCGCGTTTCTCCGAATGCGGCTACGCGACGTTGGTGGGGCGGGCGGAGCGTGACGAAGGGCTGGCGGAAAAGCTCGGCGTTCGCCTGGACATTCCCGGCAGCTTGCTGCGGGAGCTCATTGGCAAGGTTGCCGACGTGGTTCGCGCGCGATTCCTGACGGCGCCGCGAGCTGTCGTGCGGGAGAAAGCCCAAAATTCCGCCGCGGCCCCCGCCGCACAGGGCGGCGCGGCCCGGAAGGCGATCGACTACACCCAGGCGCAAAGCGAGGTCGTTGCGCTCAATCGCACCGGCAAGCTGAATGATTCGATCGTCAACCGGTTTGCGGTGAGGGGCGAATACACCCACGTGGTCGCAGCCCTTGCCTTGAAGGCCGACGTCAAGGTCGAGGCGATCGAACCCTTGCTTGAACCCGACCGGGTGTATGGGCTGATCGTCGCCTGCAAGGCCGCCCGGCTGAGCTGGTCGACAACGACGATGATCGTCCGCAACCGGCCGGGCTGTCCGCCGTCCACCGACCGGGAACTCGAACAATGCGTCGCGGTGTTTGAGTCGTTGTTGCTGTCGGTGGCGCAATGGACCATTCGATGGGGGTCGGATCGGATTCTTGCCAAGAAGAATGAGCCTGCTGCGGCGCCGGCGGTGGGCAAGAAGATGAGCCAGCCTGCTTGACGCCGGCTTTGCCGACGCGCGAAGGCTGCATCGAAGGTTCCTGGAAAGCTCTTGTAAAGCTCTTGTAAAGCTCTTGGCCCCTTGACTCCATCCTGACTGGATTTGAAATTGCCTGCGGTCAGGGCGTTGATGAGAAGCCGGATCATGTCCGGTTACGGAAGCGCGCGCTTGGTCCGATGGTGATTCTTCTTTCTCGATCCAAAGACTCAACGCAGAGGTCGCCATGAAACGCTATCTGATCTTCGGAGCGATCGGCCCGTTCGTCGGCGGGTTTTTGATGCTGTTCGCGACCACGATGGCCTCGGGCTACTGGAATGAGACCAGCTGGTCGGAGATCGGAAAATTCCTCGGCGCGTTCGTCAAGACGCTGCAGTACAGCTATCTGTTCGGCATCGTGCCGGCGCTGATGGTCGGTGCCATCGACGACATTCTCTATCACGTCAAGCGGATTTCTCCCGCAGTACGGATGCTGATCCTGGGCGCCATCGGCTTTGCCGCCGCCTCGCTGCTCTATGGCTCACGCGGGCCGGATACCGGCGTGATGCAGTTTGTGCTCTATGGCGTCGGCGGCCTGGTGCCCGCGATGCTGTCGTCCTGGCTGACGCACAAATACGCCGACACGCCGCAGGCGGCGCATTCGACCTGAACGATAGAGCGCAGGATGGGAGGAGCCAACGGGCTCTCTTCCGTCGTCCCTGCGAACGCAGGGACCCACAACCACCGGCCGCAATTGGTTTTGCGAGGTATTTGTTATCTTGTCTTTTCCAGCAATAACAGCCGCGGAGTATGGGTCCCTGCGTTCGCAGGGACGACGACCCGCCTGGACCAGCCGACGCTGCAACAAAAACGGCGGACCTTTCGGTCCGCCGCTCATGCGCAATGTGATTGCAATACGCTTACGTGAAAAAAGCCCCGAGCCGCTTCAACCGTGGTTGAGGCTTGAACTATAGATTTTTTTCGCGGCCGATCTATCCGGTAAATGCCGGGGTCGGGGCGTTGCGCAAGGCGGCGGACTTGCTGGCGCATGCCGCCGAGCGGCGCATCAGCGACATCGCCTTCACGTGCGGCTTCAACGACCTGTCCTATTTCAACCGCTGCTTCCGCCGCCGCTTCGGCCTGACGCCGACGGCGGCGCTAATACGCAGTGATAATTTGACGCAACTTGTACCTCGCATTCGCATTACCATCTGATGGCCATGTCAAACGACGATATCTATACGCCGCACCGTTCAGGCTCCGGGCAGTCTTCCCGGACGCGCGCGCCCGGGCGCGGCCCGGTCATCGACCAGGAGGGGCGCGAGCTCCCCGAGGCGAACCTGCACACGCAGTTCGAGGGCTTGCGGTTCGATTTCGGCCATTCCGCCGCCAATCCGTTCGGCGATCTGACGCGGGAGCAGCGGCTGGCGCGGCTTGATGCCATCGCCAAACTGCTGGACGTGGCCTTCATCGTGCCCGGCACCAAATTCCGCTACGGCATCGATGGGCTGATCGGCCTGATCCCCGTGGTCGGCGACATCATCACGACGGCGATTGCGCTGTGGGTGGTGCGCGAGGCGCGCGCGTTGGGCGCGCCCTGGCACATCACGGCGCGGATGCTGGGCAATGTCGCGGTTGACGGCGTGGTCGGCCTGGTGCCGGTCGCGGGCGACGCCTTCGACGTCATGTTCCGCGCCAACGTCCGCAACGTGCGCATGCTCAAGCGCTGGCTCGACAAGCAGCCGCGCTGACGCATGACGCTGGAAAAGATGTCGCCAAAAAACATGCCCTCGGAGATGCTCCGAGGGCAGTCGATTTATCGATGCGGAATGTCAGGCCGCGTCGGCCTTGTCTTCGGCGCTGGCGGGCGCACGCGGACGGCGCGGCAGCGGGAAGGCTTCGCTTTCATAGAGCGTGCGGATGCCGCTCTGGTCGAAGCGGGCTTCCTCGACCTGCAGGTAGGCGCCATTCAGCGAGTCCGCCGGCAGCTCCTCGATCGCGAAGCGAACTGCTTCCGCCGCGGTGCCAAAACGCCGATAGGCGAAACCAGCCCGCTTCTTCTTGCGGATCGCGGCGGGAAACAGTTCGGCGGCGGTGTTGTAGCTGAAGGGACGCATGGACGGTGACCTCAATCTTTTTCGGCTCTTGCGTGTGAGCAATGGGGATTGGATGACGGTGGGCCACTATGGCGGGGCCGCGCCGTGCACGTCATTTCAGGTCCCAATATAAGCTTCTTTGACGGAAATGCGACCCCTGAAGCCTGACATCGGGGGTGATGATGAATCCACGCATGGCTGCGTGGAACACAAATTAATTTAAGTTATTTCAATGGCTTATTAGGCTTATAGCTTGCCGAGCAGGAGCAGGATGAGAAGCACGATTAAAATCACGCCACCGAGGCCCATCGTGGAATGGCCGCGGCCGTAGCCATAGCCGCCGAACCGGCCGGAGAAGCCGCCGAGGAGGAATATGATCAGGATAATGACGAGTATCGTTCCAAGCGACATGGCGCGCTCCCCGAAGGCCCGCGGGCGCCCCCCAAGACGTCCCCGCGGCCCGGATCAAAGCATATTCCAAGCCGCAAGTCCTTGGTCGGTCCGCTGAAACTCACACCGTCATTCCGGGGCGATGCGAAGCATCGAACTACGATGTGCAATTGCACATCGGAGAATCTCTTCCGGGTCTGGTCCTTCGGACCATCCCGGAATGACGGCTACGCCGTCATTTCTTCGTCTCGTCGATCGGCAGCACCTTCAACGGCGTCGCATAGGGCTCGACGCGAAGGCTATCGCTGGCGATCAGGCCGATCTTGTGCAGCGGCGCCTGTTCGAGATCGCCGCCGGCGGATTTGCGCACCGCGTATTGCCACGCGCTCATCGAGCCCTTGGCGACCAGCATTTTGGCGACGCCGCCGGCGTTCTGGCCTTCGATCTGGGCAAGGTCGCCCTCGCTGATCCCGATCACGATCTCGTCCTTGGCGGTGATGATTTTGAACAGGGAGACCTTGTCGGCGGCAAAGGCAGGCTGGATCACGACGCTCTCCATGATGAGGGCGGCAAGCCCCAGACCGCACAGCAGACGTTTGGAAATGTGCATTTCGAAATTTTCCTTGAAGTTTGCGCGCCGGGCAAACCGGGAAAAGTGTCCCACCAAACAAAATCCCCGCGCGACCAGCCCTTGGTCGCGCGGGGATTGGAACAAGTTCGACCTCTGCTGAAACTATTTCGGCTGCAGCTTCAAGGCCGCCGAGTTGATGCAGTAGCGCAGGCCGGTCGGGCCGGGGCCATCGGGGAAGACGTGGCCGAGATGGCCGTTGCATTTCGAGCACAAAACTTCAGTGCGGACCATGCCGTGGCTGACATCGCGCTCCTCGTCGACATGGCTGTCCACGGCGGGCGCTGTGAAGCTCGGCCAGCCGCAGCCGGAGTCGAACTTGGCGTCGGATTCGAACAGCGTCTGGCCGCAGCCGGCGCAGGTATAGGTGCCCTTGCGGTGCTCGTGCTCATATTCGCCGGAGAACGGCCGCTCGGTCGCCTTCTCGCGCAGCACGGCATACTGCATCGGCGACAATTCCTTGCGCCACTCGGCCTCGCTCTTGACGACCTTGCCGGACGTTTTGGTGTCGGACATTTAGCCTCCTTAATTGCTAGCCTTTCAATTGGTGCCCTTGGCGTTGCTCACCAGCGTCGGCTTCTCGATGTAGTTCTCCGTAAAGATCTTCTTCAGGTTCTCGACCTTCGGAATGTCGTTGAAGGCAATATAGGGCTGGTTCGGGTGCAGCGTCAGGTAGTCCTGGTGATAGTCCTCCGCCGCATAGAACGCCTGCAGCGGGCCGACCTTGGTCACGATCGGCTTCTTGTACACCTTGGCGGCGTTGAGCTGGGCGATATAGGCCTCCGCCACCTTCTTCTGTTCGTCATTGGCGGTGAAGATCGCCGAACGATATTGCGTGCCGGTGTCCGGGCCCTGGCGGTTCAATTGCGTCGGGTCGTGCACGACGGAGAAAAAGATCTGCAGGATCTTGCCGTAGCTGATCTTCTTCGGATCGTATTTGATCTCGACCGCCTCGGCGTGTCCGGTCGTGCCGGTGCCGATCATGGTGTAGTTCGCGGTCATCTTGCTGCCGCCGGAATAGCCGGACACCGCGTTGAGCACGCCGGCGGTGTGCTGGTACACGCCCTGCACGCCCCAGAAACAGCCGCCGGCGATCACGGCGGTCTGGATGCCGTCGGCCGCCTGCACGTCGAGCGCGGGCGGGGGAATGATGACGGCTTCCTCCGAGGCGCGCGAGGGGCTGATGGCGACCGCGGCGATGGCCAGCGCGCCGATGGCGGCAGCGCACAGCGACAGGCTGAGATGGCGAGGGGACATGGTTTCCTCTTTCGGCAATGGTTGGGGGCAGTCTAGAGCGGGATCGGCGTTTCGCAATCGGCTCAGTTCTCTCCGATGCCCAAGATACGGCGCTGCTTGCGGATTGTTACGGCGTGCGCCACACGAGTTCGTGAATAAGGCCATTTGCCCAAGCATTTAGAGGGGGCGCTTGACCGGTGCGGGCCTCCCTTTCCACAATGAACCGCTGGTCGCGCCCCGCGACCAAAATCCATGCGCCGGAGCGTTCTGCCGATGTTGCGGGCCTTATGGCTGGGTCTCGTCATGCTTGCCGCCACCGGCCCCGCGCGGGCCGCCGGCGATATCGACACCTGCCGGAATTCCACGGCGGAACCCACGGCACGCCTGGCGGCCTGCGAGAGCGTGATCGCCGACGAGAAGATCACCGGCGCGTCCCAGGCAGCCGCCTTCTGGTATCGTGGCGACAGCCTGGTGAAGAAGCGCGATTACGATGGCGCGATCGCGGCGTTCACCGCTTCCCACGAGATCGCGCCCCAGAATATCAACGTCATCAACGCGCGCGGCATCGCCTACAGCTACAAGGGCGACGACGAGCGTGCGCTCGCCGACTACGATTTGTGCCTGCAGTTGCGTCCGACTTACGGCAGTGCCTACAACAACCGCGGCCTGATCTTCATGCGCAGGGGCGAACTGCAGCGCGCGCTCGATGAATTCGACTTGGCGGTCAAGCATATCTCCAATGATCAGAGCCGCTACCTGCACCATTACAACCGGGGCCGCCTGCAAGGGTTGATGAAACGGTACGACGCTTCGCTTGCCGACTTCGCCGAGGCGCAGAAGATCAATCCCGACGGTCCGCAAGTTCCGGCCTACCGGTGCATTACCTACACCGGCATGGGCAGGTTCGATGATGCGATCGCCGACTGCAATGCGGCGCTGGCGAAGTCACCGAACAATGTTTACGGACTGACCAGCCGCGGCAATGCCTATCTCGGCAAGGGCAATCTCGACGCCGCCCTCAGCGATTACGACCAGGTGCTCAAGATCAATCCGAACTACGTTCGCGCCTATGTCGGCCGCGGGCAGCTTTTCGAGAAACGCCGTAACCTCACCGCCGCACGCGCCGACTATCGCTCGGCCGCCAACGCCGTGGCGGTCCGGCGCGAGGACATCGACACCACGCTGGCGCGCGCTGTCGCCAAGGAACGGCTGGAAGCCTTGCTGGGCACGGCCGCGCCCGCGGGCAAGGCTTCGTCGTCGACGCCACAACCGGCCGGGCCGCGCAAGGTCGCGCTGATCATCGGCAACGGCGCCTACAGGAATGTTGCCCCGCTGGATAATCCACCGCGCGACGCCAAACTGCTCGCGTCGACCTTTCGCGAACTCGGCTTTGTCACGGTGACGCTGGCGCCGGATCTCACCCGGGATAAATTCTTCGCCACCCTGCATGAGTTCGGCATGGAGGCGGAAAAGGCGGATTGGGCTGTCGTCTATTATGCCGGTCACGGCATGGAGATCGGCGGCGTGAATTATCTGATCCCGGTCGATGCCAGGCTGAAGGCCGATAACGATGCGGAGACGCAGGCGGTTGCGCTGGAGCAGGTGATCGCATCCGTGGCCGGCGCGCGGAAACTGCGGCTGGTGATGCTCGACGCCTGCCGCGACAATCCCTTTGAAAAGACCATGCAGCGGACGATTGCGCTAAAACTGGTCAACCGCGGTTTTTCCAATATCGAGCCGGAAGCCGGCTTCATGGTGGTCTATGCCGCCAAGCACGGCGAGACCGCGCTCGACGGCGATTCCCTCAACAGCCCGTTCGCCACGGTGCTGGCGCGCGTCATCAAGGAACCGAAGATCGAGGTGCGCAAGCTGTTCGACATTGTCCGCGATGATGTCTGGAAGGCGACCAATCGCACCCAGCAGCCGTTCACCTACGGCTCGCTGCCGGGGCGCGAGGATTTTTACTTCGTGGCGGGGAAGTGACGCGCCAGCGTCATTCCGGGATGGTGCGTAGCACCAGACCTCAGATGCGCAATTGCGCATCGGGGAATCTCGAGATTCTCCGATGTGCAATTGCACATCGTAGTTCGATGCTTCGCATCGCCCCGGAATGACGGTGTCTACACCACCACGCTCAGCCGCTTCGCCGCGCGTGTAATCCCCGTGTAGAGCCATCTTGCCCGGCTGTCCTGGAACGCAAAGCTCTCGTCGAACAGCACCACGTCGTCCCATTGCGAGCCCTGCGACTTGTGCACGGTGAGCACGTAGCCATAGTCGAACTCGTCATAGGGCTTGCGCTCCTCCCACGGGATCGCCTCGATACCGCCCTCGAAGCAGTCGTGGCGCACCGAGACCTTGGTGACCTTGTGGCCGAACTCTTCGTCGGGCGAGAGCCGCATGGTCAGGATTTTTGATTTCGCTCGCGGTTGGGTGCGCGACTTCACCCGCCACAGCCCGCCGTTGAACAGGCCTTTCTTGCGGTTGTTGCGCAGGCAGACCAGCTTGTCGCCGGCCACCGGAAAGGGGTCCTCGATGTTCTGTTTCTGGCGAACGCGCATGTTGTAGGCGCGGCGGGTGTTGTTGCGGCCGACCAGCACCTGGTCGGCGCCCATCACGCGATTCGGATCGAGTTCGCTGCGCGGCACCACCTCGCTCTCGCCATGGCGGCCGATTTCGAGTTCGCGCCCCTCGCGGATATCCATCGACATTCGCACGATCGGATCGTCCTGCGCCTGGCGATGCACCTCGGTCAGCATCGCGTCGGGCTCGCAGTCGGTGAAGAAGCCGCCGCCCTGGATCGGCGGCAATTGCGCGGGATCGCCGAGCACGAGCAGGGGACAGTCGAATGACATCAGGTCGCGGCCGAGTTCGGCATCGACCATCGAGCATTCGTCGATCACGATGAGCTTTGCCTTGGAAGCGGGCGCGTCGTCCCACAGCTCAAAGCTCGGCTGCTCGACGCCGGATTCCTTGGCGCGATAGATCAGCGAGTGAATGGTGGAGGCGTTGTCGCAGCCCTTGTTGCGCATCACCAGCGCGGCCTTGCCGGTGAAGGCGGCATACTTCACCTCGCCATCGACGCCTTCGGCGATGTGCCGCGCCAGCGTGGTCTTGCCGGTGCCGGCATAGCCGAACAGGCGAAACACCGGCGGCGTGCCGCCCCTGCCGGGCTTGGCCTTCAGCCAGTCGGCAACGGCCTTCAGCGCGGAATCCTGATGCGGCGTGAACGAGGTCATGGGGCCCAGATGGAGAGCAGAGCGGGCGGTGAGGCCGCGACTCAACGGAAGCGTAAAGCTAACCATTCGCGCGCTCCATGCAAGGCTGCTTCCGCGCCACGGAATTGCTGTTTCGCGGTCGAGGCTGGACTTGGGATGCATGGCGAATACACTGCCTGAAAACAACAAGCGGTCCTTGGGAGGCGTCATGAAATTCGGCATCTTTTACGAGCTGCAACTGCCGCGCCCATGGGGAGAGGGCGACGAGCTCCGGCTCTACCAGAACGCGCTGACCCAACTCGAGACCGCCGACCGGCTTGGCTATGACCACGCCTGGGTGGTGGAACATCATTTCCTCGAAGAATATTCGCACTCGCCCGCGCCGGAATCCTTTCTGGCTGCGGCCAGCCAGCGGACCAAAAATATCCGGCTCGGACACGGCATTTTTCAGCTCACCACCAACCATCCCGCCCGGGTCGCCGAGCGGGTTGCGGTGCTCGATCTCCTGAGCAACGGCCGCTGCGAATTCGGCATGGGCGAAAGCGCGTCGATCACCGAGCTGACGCCGTTCGGCCGCGACATGGAGACCAAGCGCGAGGTGTTCGAGGAGGCTGTCGCAGCGATCTTTCCGATGTTCACGAAAGTCGGCACTGAGCATCATGGCAAGTATTTCGACATTCCCCTGCGCAACGTGGTGCCCAAGCCTGTCCAGAAGCCGCATCCGCCACTGTGGATGGCGTGCTCGCAACTGCCGACCATTGAGCGCGCCGGCGAGAACGGCTTTGGCGCGCTCGGCTTCCAGTTTGTCAGCGCGGAAGCGGCGCATGCCTGGGTGCACGCTTATTACAACGCGATCACCAAGCGCTTAAAGAAGCTCGCCGATTACGTGATCAATCCGAACATGGCGCTGGTCTCGTTTTTCATGTGCGCCAAGACCGACGAGGAGGCGCGCGCCCGCGCCGATGGCGCCACCTTCTTCCAGTTCGCGCTGCGCTATTACGGCGCGGCGCAGAATCGGCAGCGCCCGGACCCGGGCACGGTCAACATGTGGGACGAGTACAACAAGTGGAAGCGCGACAATCCGGAGGCGCAGGAGGCGGCGCTGCGCGGCGGCCTGATCGGTTCACCGGAAACCATCCGAAAGAAGCTGCGGCGTTTCCGCTCCTCCCATATCGACCAGGTGATCCTGCTCAACCAGGCGGGCAAGAACACCCATGAGCATATCTGCGAGTCGCTCGAGCTGTTCGGCAAGGAAGTGATGCCGGAATTCCAGAACGACCCCGAGCATGACGCGTGGAAGAAGGGCGTAATGAGCGGGGCCATTCAGCTCGAAGAGATCGACACCGAGGCGTTCAGGGATCGTTACGGCAAGCTCGCAGTCAACGTCGCGCCGGCGCAGAAAGTGGCGGCGGGATAGTGGTTGGGCCGGTGCCCCACGGTGTGTTAGCCTAGCGAAGGCTCAACGTGGTGCGACTGTCTGATGAAGCGATTGGCGACCTGGGTATTTTACGGAATCGGCGCAGTCGCGATCGCTTATCTCGCGCTGTACGCCTATGCGGTCTTTACCGGGCGCGACCTGCAGCCCGGCGATCCCATTCGCATCTTTCGCAAGCCCGACGCGCCTAGTTATTCCGGTGTCTCAACGTCATTGCGAGCGTAGCGAAGCAATCCACCTCTCCGCCTGTGGCGCTATGGATTGCTTCGCTACGCTCGCAATGACGGCGAGGGTCTTGCTTAACCCGCCGCGACAAAACGCTGATGCTCACCCGCGCCTGCGGGCGTGATCGGTATCCCGCCATCGGCATATTCGTTCAGCTTGTTGCGCAGCGTGCGGATCGAGATGCCGAGGATGTTGGCGGCATGGGTGCGGTTGCCGAGGCAATGCTTGAGCGTCTCCAGGATCAGATCGCGCTCGACGTCGGCCACGGTGCGGCCGACCAAAGCGCGGGTGACCTGCTCGGCGGCGAAGGTCGCGTGCGCCACCGCCGGCGCGGTCTTGGCGAGGTCGAGGCGGTCGCCGTCAGGCGTCAGGATCGCGTCGGCGCCGATCTCGTCGCCCTGCGCCATCAGCACCGAGCGGTGGATGGTGTTTTCCAGCTCGCGGACGTTGCCCTGCCAGCGGTTGGAGGTCAGCACCCGCCGTGCGTCGGCGGAAATCGGGCGCAGCGGTACGCCGTTGGCGTCGGCATATTTCTTGGCAAAATGCTGCGCCAGTTCGAGGATATCGGCCGGACGGTCGCGCAGCGGCGGGATCTTCAGATTGACGACGTTGAGGCGGAACAGCAGATCCTCGCGGAAAGTGCCTTCACGCACGGCGTCGGCGAGGTTGCGGTTCGAGGTCGCGATGATGCGGATATCGACCGGCACCGGCTTGGTGCCGCCGACGCGGTCGATGACGCGCTCCTGGATGGCGCGCAGCAGCTTGGACTGCAGGCGGACGTCCATCTCCGAGATTTCGTCGAGCAGCAGTGTGCCGCCGGTCGCTTCCTCGAACTTGCCGATGCGGCGGGCGACGGCGCCGGTGAAGGCGCCCTTCTCGTGGCCGAACAGTTCGGACTCCAGCAGATGCTCAGGGATCGCCGCGCAATTGATCGAGATGAACGGCCGCTTGGCGCGGGTCGAGCGCGAGTGGACGTAGCGCGCCAGCACTTCCTTGCCGGTACCGGATTCGCCGGTGATCATCACGGAGGCATCCGAGCCTGCGATCTGCTGCGCCAGCTTGATCACCTTGCCCATGGCTTCGTCGCGATAGACCAGATCGCGTGAATCGTTGGCGACGGCGGCGAGCACCGCGGCGATCAGTTCCGGATCGGGCGGCAGCGGGATGTATTCCTTGGCGCCGGCGTGGATCGCAGCGACCGCAGCGCGGGCGTCGTTGGAGATGCCGCAGGCCACGATCGGCACGTGGATGTGCTCGGCTTCCAGCCGCATCACCAGGTCGCGGATGTCGAGGGCGACGTCGACCAGCAGGAGGTCGGCGCCCTTGCCGCCGCGCAGCACGGCCATCGCCTGTTCGATTGCCTCGGCGTGGGTCACCGATGCGCCGTTTTCCATCGCGATCTTGGTGGCGGTCGTGAGTTGGCCCTTCAAGGTGCCAACGATGAGAAGCCGCATTTTTTATCTCCTGTTCGTCTGTTCGCGCCGTTCGCGGCGCGTGTCGCCAAAATTGTTAGCTGCGTTCCGCCTTGATGATTTCTGTCATGGTGACGCCGAGCTTGTCTTCGACCAGCACGACCTCGCCACGCGCCACCAGGCGGTTGTTGACGTAGATGTCGATGGCTTCACCGACGCGGCGGTCCAGTTCGAGCACGGTGCCGGGGCCGAGCTTCAACAGCTCGCCGACGTCCATCTTGGAGCGGCCGAGCACGGCCGAGACCTGCACCGGCACGTCGAACACGGCTTCGAGGTCGGCCGCGATGCGCGAGGCCTGTTCGTCCTCGTTGTAGGCGAGATCATCGATCGGCGGGGCGTCCGCGGCGTTGAGATCCGGCAACGGTACCTGTGCGTCGGTATCACTCATGGTTCAATCCTCATGGCCTCTACGTTCCGGCCTGATCGCGGGACGCCAGATAGCGCCCGACGAGTTCGCTGATCTTCGCTTCGATGACCGCGCGTTCCAGCACCACGCCACCGTCGGCCCATTCGATCCGGCAGTCGCCGGTCGCAATCCCGGGCTCGGCCAGGATCACCAGCCGGCCCTCGAAGCCGCTTTGGGCTGCCCGCCGTTCGATGTTCTCGCGGGCGGCCTCGTAGAGCTGGTCGTTGATGCGAACGACGAGATGCGGGGTGGCAACCAGATGGGAGAAGCAGTCGCTGACCAGCGCCATGATGTCGCCAAGCGGCTCGCGGGCAACCAGTTCGCTGCACAGCTTGCGCGCCACCGCGACCGCGACTTCGACGGCCTCGGTCTCCATCCTGGCCTCGATGCCGGAGAAACGCGTGGCGATGCCGCGGATGGTGATGCCGATCTCTTCCAGCGCCAGCGCCGCGCGGCGGTCGCTCTCCACCCTGGCCTCGTGCTGGGCCGCCTCGTAGCCTGCGCGGTAGGCGCGTGCCTCGGCCTCCGCGACCTTTTGCGCGATCTCGGCGGCCGTGGCGGCACGCTCGCGCGTCCTGTCGGGCGCCGCGAAGTCCGTGTCGAACAGGAATTTTGCGGGTGCGGCCATCAGTACACCAGCTCGTCGTCGGCGCGGTTCTTGGTCAGCGTGATTTCGCCCTTGGCGGCCATGTCCTTGGCGAGGTTGACGAGCAGCGCCTGCGCCTCGTCGACGTCGCGCAGCCGAACCGGTCCCATCGCCGCCATGTCGTCCATCAGCATCTTGCCGGCGCGCGACGACATGTTGCCGAGGAAGAAGGCACGTACCTCCTCATTGGCGCTCTTCAGCGCGATGCCGAGCTTGGCCTTGTCGATATTACGCATCAGCGTCTGGGCCGAGGCGGAGTCGAGCTTGATGAGGTCGTCGAAGGTGAACATCAGCGCCTTGATGCGCTCGGCGGATTCGCGGTTTTCCTCTTCCAGCGAGGTGATGAAGCGGGTTTCGGTCTGGCGGTCGAAATTGTTGAAGATTTCGGCCATCACCTCGTGGGCGTCGCGGCGGCGGGTCTGCGACAAATTGGACATGAATTCGGTGCGCAGCGTCTGCTCGACGCGCTCGATGACTTCCTTTTGCACCGCTTCCATCTTCAGCATGCGGCCGACCACGTCGAGCGCGAGATCTTCGGGCAGGATCGCCAGCACGCGTGCGGCGTGCTCCGGCTTCAGCTTCGACAGCACCACGGCAATAGTCTGCGGGTATTCGTTCTTGAGGTAGTTGGCGAGCACCTCTTCCTGCACGTTGGAGAGCTTCTCCCACATGTTGCGGCCGGCGGGGCCGCGAATTTCGTCCATGATGCCTGTGACGCGCTCGGACGGCAGATATTGCTGCAACAGCCGTTCGGTGGCGTCGAAGGTGCCCATCAGGGCGCCGGATGCCGACATCCGCGAAACGAATTCGAGCAGCAGGTCTTCCACGACATCGGCCTCGACGGTGCCGAGCGTCGACATATGGATCGACAGTTCGCGCACCTCGTCGTCAGCAAGGAGTCCCCAGACCTTGCCGCCATATTGTTCGCCCAGCGCCAGCATCAGGATGGCGGCGCGCTTCGGGCCGCTCAACGGCTTGCCCTTGGGCCGGGCGTTCTGACGGCTCGCCAGCGCCGAGATGACGGTGGTGATGTCGTTGGCATTGTTGGTTTGCGGTACGGCCATGTCAGGTCACTCGGCGGGTTCGCTGAGCCATTGGCGAACAATGGAAGCGGTCTCGTTCGGATTTCGTTCGGCCAGTTCGCCGACCCGGTGCACGGCCTGCGCGTGGACCTGGCCCTGGACCTGGGCGACGTCGATCAATTGGGCGGTGCCGCTGTTGCCGGCGATCAGCGCCTGCCCGGGCCCGAGTTCGGCTGTGCCGTCGGTCAAAGCCGGCGCCGGTTCGGCCAGCGCGGGAATGACTTCGGCAGCCAGGATGCGCTTGACCAGCGGGCGGATCACCATGAACAGCACCACCAGGCCGAGCAGCATCATGACGCCGAGTTCGATGACATACATGACGTCATCCTTGGTGAACTGCAGCATGCCGAGAAGGCCGGTCGGCTCAACGACCGCAGGCACGGTCGGCGCTTCGGCAAAGCGAAGATTGACGACCTCGACCTGGTCGCCGCGCTTCTGGTCGAAGCCGATCGCCGAGCGGACCAGGGTGGCGATGCGGTCGAGCTGTTCCTTGTTGCGGTCCTGATAGACCATTTCGCCTTTTTCGTTCTTGGTATAGGCGCCGTCGACCAGCACCGCGACCGAGATCCGGTTGACCCGTCCGGCCTCGGTGACCTCGGTCTTGGTGGTGCGGGAAATCTCGTAATTGTTGGTCTCTTCGCTCTTCTTGCTCTGGTCGCGGGCCGCAGGCCCGGTGGTGTTGGTCTGGTTGCCGGGCAGTTCGTTGTTAACCGTCACCTGGCCGTTGTTCTCGGCGGTCAGCGAGGATTCCTCGCGGGTCTGGGTGGAGCGCAGCACGCGGCCCTCGGGATCGAACTTGTCCGAGGTCTGGGTGACCTTGTTGTAGTCGAAATCGGCGGTGAGCTGGACGCGGGCGCGGCCCTGGCCGACCACCGAGGAGACGATCGCCTCGACCTCGTTGCGCATGCGCTTCTCGAACGCCGTGCGGCGCTCGTCGCCGACCGCGTTATCGGAGTCCTTGCCGGCCCCGTCGGCCAGCAACCGGCCGGCCTCGTCGACGATCGATACCCGCTGCGGCTTCAGCCCGTTGACGGCGGAGGCGACGACATGGCGAATAGCGCGGATCTGCTGGGGTTCGAGGCTGCCGCGCACCCTCAGCACGATCGAGGCCGACGGCTCCGGCGTTTCGCGCGAGAACAGCGGCCGCTCCGGCAGCACCAGATGCACTCGGGCCGCCTGGATGCGGTCGATGGCGCGGATGGTGCGGGCGAGTTCGCCCTCCAGTGCGCGCAAATGATTGATGTTCTGGACGAAGCTCGTGGTGCCGAGGGCGTCCGATTTGTCGAAAATCTCGTAACCGACGCCGCCGCCCTTGGGCAGATTGCTTTCGGCCAGCTTCATCCGCAGCCGCGTGACCTTGTCCTTCGGCACCATGATGACGGCGCCTTCGTTGCGCAGCTCGAAGGGAATCGCCTGGCGTTCCAGATCCTTGATGATGCCGGAGGAATCTTCGGCGGAGAGGTCGGTGAACAGGGTGGTCATCTGCGGCGTCGTGACGCGCATGATGACAAAGGCGAAGAAGCCGAGCAGCGCGGTCGTCACCGCGACCATGGCCATCAACCGTGACGCGCCCAGGCCTCTCAGGAAAGCAACGAGACTTTGCACCAACCGCCCCCAGGGGATTCGGTCCCTGGGACCGACTGGGCAATTATTGCCTAGGGGATGGTTTCCATATGGTTAACAGCCGTTAAAGCCGCCACGAATAGTTCCGGCATGAAAAAAACCGGCTTCGCAAAACGGAGCCGGTTTTCATCAAATCTTTCGGTTCGGGAGAGTTTACTGCCGATATTGCTGGATCCGGGTGGTCCGGAGACCTGCCAGACCATGCTGATCGATGGAAAACTGCCAGGACAGGAATTCGTCGACCGTCAGGGTATAACGGCTGCAGGCTTCCTCGAGGGAGAGCAGGCCGCCGCGGACCGCTGCAACGACCTCGGCCTTGCGGCGGATAACCCACCGTTTCGTGCCGGGCGCGGGCAGGTCGGCAATTGTCAACGGGCTGCCGTCAGGCCCGATGACGTATTTTACCCTCGGGCGATGGGGTTCTGTCATGGCGTACTCACAAACTCTCAACCACTGAACTCACCATGACAACCTACGCCCCGCGGCTTAAAAATTGCCTAAGCCTACGGCTTCAATACGAATCTCCTTGAAAATGACGGAAAATGCGTCCGCCCGGGTTCCCTGTGACGCTTTTGCGTACAATCAGGGGTTGCCGGGTCGGAAGTGACGGATCTAACGATGCGAGTGGTGGGTGCGCTAGCTGGAGGTGGTGGTCGGACGGACCACCCGCTTGATCTTGTCGGTGGTATAGTTTTGGCCGCCGATCGAGAGCAGCGGCGGGGAGGCGCTGAGATCGACTGAATCGACGATGCCCTGGACCTCGGTGGAGATTGCGACGCTGTTGCCGGAGCTGTCCTTGCCGGTGGCGGTCATTGTGTAGGTGCCGGCCGGCCACTGGACGCCGTCATTGCCCTTGCCATCCCAGATGAAACTCGAGCCTGCCTTCGTCAGCGGAAAGTTGCCGGTATAGGCCGTCTGTCCCGTCGAATCGGTGATCGTAATCGTCGCGGTGATGTCTTTGTCAGGTTGGAAATTCCAGGTCGCGGACTTGTCGAACTGTGCCTTGCTGCCGTCGACGGCAACGGTGTTGCCGACATAGACCAATGCTTGGGTCGCCTGCGCGCTTTTTTCGATGTCCACCAGCGCCTTCAACTGGTCATTCGACCTGAGCTGCTGCTCGACGCCGGCGAATTGCACGAGTTGCTGGGTGAACTGGTTGGTGTCGAGCGGATCGAGCGGGTTCTGGTTCTGGAGCTGCGTGGTCAACAGCGTCAGGAAGGTCTGGAAATTATCCGCAATCCCGGTCGTCGCCGTCGAAGCCGTCTTGTTGCTGGTGGTGCTGTTGCTGGTGCTGGTTGCCGAAGTGATCTTCGTCGGCATGGTTGCATCGACTGCCATGGCGCTCTCCGTTAAACTCTGATATCGACGCCGCCGCTCGAACCGAGCATGCGGCCATAGCTGCGGCCGGCGACGGCAGCAGGAACGCTGTCCTCTTCGCTGACAACAAGGCGATGGGCGTTGGGGTTGGACTGGTTGCCGTCGTTCTGCCCCTGCGAGGATTGGTCGCGCAGGCTGAACTGCAATCCGCTAGTGCCGGTCGAGAGCCCGGCATTGTCGAGCGCGCGCTGCAACTGGTTGGCGTCCTGACGCAGCATCGACAGCGTTTCCGGCCGTTCGACGGTCAGATGCGACGTCATCTGGCCGTGGCGATCGATATCGATGCGGACATCGATGCGGCCGAGTTCTGCCGGATCAAGCCGGATTTCGAAGCGGGTCTTGCCGCTGTTGGCGGAAGCGGCGATTTCCATCGCAAGCCCGCTCAGGGGCACCGCGGCGCTTGTAGCTGCGGTTGCGGTGAGTTGAGCCGCGGCGGCGGGGGCGGTCGAAGCAGATGGTTGCTGCGTCTGGATCGCGCCGGCCGCCTGCAGGCCGTTGCCGGAAGAATTCACCGGCGTTTGGCCGACATCCGCGATCGTTGAATGCGCGTTGGCGTGGGCGGCCGGTGGCGTGGCAGCGTTGCCGGACGCGTCGGCCTTCACGGTCTCCGCCATGCCGTTCTCGGCTTTCGGCTTGCCCACGGCTTCCGTCTGCGGTGTGGCGGAGGGAGCGATGGTGCCTGCATCTGTCGTTGCGGTTGCGGAGGCGTCTGCCATGCTGGTTACGCCGTCCTGCTCGCCGGCAGTCGCTGCGCCTTCCTTCGCGACAACAGGGTTCTTGAGCTGAACGAAGGGTTTCGATGCCGCGGGCGTCGCCGCGACCGCTGCAGCGGCCTGCGCGATACCCGTGGTGACGGTGGTGTCGGCAGAAGTGGCCGCCGTGCTGACGGCCTGGCCCACGACGCCTTGCGGGTTGATCCTGGTGCCGGCGCCTTCAGGTGCGGGGATGGCCGGAGCGGTCTCGCTCGCCAGCGAAGCCGACGCGGCCATTGCTGCGGCGGCGATGGCAAGCGGCGCCGTCGCCTTGTCGGCTGCAGGCGTCGCGGAAGCCGTTGCCACCGGCACGGCAGCAGTGGCATTGGCGATGGCGTCGACCGCCACCACGGCCGTTCCATCCTGCGCCACCTCGGTCTGATCCTTTGCTGCAGCGTCGTCGCCGGAAGATACCTGCTCGGTTTCATTGGACTTGCCGGACTTCGGCGCATCGGACTTCGATTTGGCCACGCGGGTCGTTTCGGCCTTGCGGGCCGTATCGTCGGCTTTGGCGTCGTCGCGTGTCTTCATCGCGGCGCCGCGGTCGTTGGAATCGTTGCCCGCGGCTTTATTAGATGCAGCCTTGTCCGACGCGGCACTGCTGTCGCGCGCGCGGTTGTCGGAAGCTGCATGCGAATCGTCAGAGCGGCGCGAGGCGGGCGCTGAGTCCTGGGCGCGATTGTCGTTTTTGCTGGCGGCCGCATTGCTGTCGACCAGCATCGCGAAACTGTCGTTTCCGGCTGATTGACCGGAATCGGCCCGTGCGGACCTTGCCTGCGCGCCCTGAAAAGATGCGTTTGCCGATACTTCTGACGTGACACTAACCACGGGCGATCCTCGCGCTGAGCTCTCGGTTACCATTCAGCAAGGACCGGGCCACCCGCCGCGGCAAAAAATATCACGTTATTTCAAAGACTTGAGGGGGCGACGGATAAATTGCGGGGCATCATCGCAGCCCCCTTTTCTGCCCGGCGGCAAGATTTGCCGTCCTGGACCCTCTCCAAAAATGGGTATCGGCTGATTGCCTCGCACCAATACGGCCTATATTAAAGAGCGGCATCCGATCCGGCCCGGTATGGCCGAACGAGACCTTAAGGCCTTATAATAAAAAGGCTTTTTAACCCTGGCCGCGAGCCGCGCAGCGCGCTTGCGATTGAAGTCGATGACCTCTGGCATGCGAAACAGTCTGGATCTCGAAGGCCGCCCGCAGGACACGCGGATCGTGGTCGCCATGTCTGGCGGCGTCGATTCCTCGGTGACGGCTGCCTTGCTGAAGTCCGAGGGCTATGACGTGGTCGGGATCACGCTGCAGCTTTACGACCACGGCGCGGCCACCCACCGCAAGGGCGCCTGCTGCGCCGGCCGCGACATCCACGACGCCCGCAACGTCGCCGAGCGGATCGGCATTCCGCATTACGTGCTCGACTATGAAAGCCGCTTCCGCGAATCCGTGATCGACAATTTTGCCGACAGCTACGCGCTCGGCGAAACGCCGGTGCCCTGCATCGAGTGCAACCGCTCGGTCAAGTTTCGCGATCTCTTGGCGACCGCGCGCGAACTCGGCGCGAGTGCGCTCGCGACCGGGCACTATGTCGCCTCGCGCCGCCTCGCCGACGGGTCGCGCGCGCTGGTGTGCGCTGCGGACGCCGATCGCGACCAGAGCTATTTCCTGTTCGCGACCACGCGCGAGCAGCTCGATTTCCTGCGCTTTCCGCTCGGCGACATGACCAAGCCGCAGACGCGCGAACTGGCGCGGCGCTTCGGCCTCGAAGTCGCCGACAAGCAGGACAGCCAGGACATCTGCTTCGTGCCGACCGGGCGCTACACCGACATCATCGGTCGCCTGAAGCCGGGCGCGATCGAGCCCGGCGACATCGTCGATCTCGAAGGCCACGTCATCGGCCGTCATCAGGGCATCGTTCATTTCACTGTCGGCCAGCGCAAGGGGCTCGGCATCGCCGCCGGCGCGCCGCTCTATGTCGTCAAGCTCGATGCGGCCAGCCGCCGCGTCGTGGTGGGGCCGCGCGAGGCATTGCGGATGGATCGCATCCGCCTTCGCGACATCAACTGGATCGGCGACCGGCTGCTGGATCGCGTCATCGGCGACGGCATCGAGATGTTCGTGCGCGTGCGCTCGACCCGCGCGCCCCAGCCGGCCTGGTTGCGCGCGGTCGATGGCGGTTATGAGGTCGAACTCGTTGCCGGCGAAGAGGGCGTCTCGCCCGGCCAGGCCTGCGTGTTCTACGATGCGCCGGCGGGACAGGCACGCGTGCTCGGCGGTGGATTCATCAAGAGCGCGACCGCAACGAATACGGTGGCAAGGGCAGGGGCGCAGCAAACGATGACGCCGCTCCCCGAGGTGATGCGCACTTAAGAAAAATCGGGGCAGAGGGAATGGCTGGGGATATCGACCGCGAGGGGGTCGAAAAGGCTTATGGGCGCTGGGCGCCGGTCTACGATCTCGTGTTCGGCAAGGTGTTCGACGAGGGCCGCCGGTCGACCATCGCGGAAGCCGACAAGATCGGCGGGCGCGTTCTCGACGTCGGCGTCGGCACCGGGCTGTCGCTGTCCGAATATTCGCGCAACACGAAATTATGCGGCGTCGATATTTCCGAACCAATGCTGCGGCGGGCGCGGAAGCGCGTGCGCGAGTTCGGCCTGACCAATGTCGAAACGCTTGCGGTGATGGACGCCAAGAATCTCGCGTTCAAGGACTCATATTTCGACGCGGTGGTGGCGCAATATGTCATCACGGCGGTGCCGGATCCGGAACGTACGCTGGATGATTTTATCCGCGTGCTGAAACCCGGCGGCGAACTCATTCTGGTCAATCACATCGGTGCCGAAAGCGGTCCGCGCCGGATGTTCGAACTGGCATTCGCGCCATTGGCGCGGCGGCTCGGCTGGCGGCCGGAATTCCCATGGGAGCGCCTGACCAACTGGGCTGACAAACATGGCGGCGTCACCCTGACCGAACGGCGGCCGATGCCGCCGATGGGGCATTTCTCGCTGATCCGTTTCCGGAAGTCGTGAAGCAAATAGCGTTTTCGAGCAAAGCAGTCCCTCGGACTTGATCCGGGGGTGGAGCCCGGTTTCGCGTTAGGAAAACGCGTCAAACAAAAAGCGACAGTTTGACTGCGGAACCTCCGCAAGTGCAGGCCGTTTCCCCTGCATGGCAATGAAACGCGCACTTCTTCTCTCATGTGTGTTGATGGCAGCCGCTGACGTGGCGGCGGCACAGGCTCCGCCGGGTCCGACCACACCGCCGGCCCAGACCGCGCCGCCATCGCCGCAGCGCGCCGCCGATTGCGCGCCTATGCAGCCGTTGCCGAAGCCCGGCGAGAAGGCTCCCGAGGGAACAACCACCGGTCAGCGAGCCGAGCCGCTCGGCGACAAGCTTGCCCGCTCGGACGGCGTATTGTGTCCGCCCCCAGGCGTCGATCCCGAAATGCACGCGCCTGCGCCGCCGAACGGCGGCAAGACGCCGGTGATTCCGCCGCCCGGCAGCCCCGGCGGCGACCCGACAATCCGGCCGAAATAGCGCTATTTCGCAGGCGGTTGGCTGGACCGCCGGCTTTGCTTGACAGGCCCTTAACCCACTCCTTATATGCCGCGCGTTCGCGAATGCGGTATGGTGTGCCGCGAAGGTGAACCGTGGCGAGGTAGCTCAGCTGGTTAGAGCACGGGAATCATAATCCTGGGGTCGGGGGTTCGAGTCCCTCTCTCGCTACCAAAAAATACCATTCGAATCAGCATCTTACATCGAATTCATCTGCTGCCCATGTCGGCAGAGATCTGCCCGTAGCAGGGTCTCGTAGCAAACACGACCGTCGCGCGCGATAATCGAATCCTCTTAATAGGCAAAGTTATCTCGCCGCATCCCAATCGGCTATCGAACGAGGAATGTCGATGCACGTGTTCAAGGGCATAAGCGATTCCTTGAGATGCATGGGTTCATGGACCGCCTTTTGTTGTAGGTGACCCGGCTTGACGCGCTCGACCGGGGCTTCAGTGGTTCATCTGTGTTTCGCAGTTTTCCGGAAGTTGGTGAGGGGTCTTCCGATTGGTGGGAGGGCCCGCAAAACGGCGGTGAGAGTCCCTCCCTCTCCGCCAGCTGACCGCGACGTGCGAAAAACCCAATAAAACCGGGCATTTCTCGAGCCACCGGATTCGGACGGTGGAGAACCGCAGTGGAGAACCGCGATCAGCTCAAATTGCCATCATTAGACCAATGGCGAAAGTCTGAATCCTTCGAAACCAAGCCAGTTTCTTGACGGCCGAGTCCTTGAGTCCGGCTTCAGCGATCCGAAGGGATGGGGGCATCTCCAATCTTGCATGCCAATGCAGGTCACCGGCCAAAGCACGACGCTGTTCGAGAAACCGGGAGCCCCGGAATCGAGGACTGGACCGTGATTCTGCTGCGGTCGCGCTGCGGAATAAGTCGTGATCAGATGCGCCTTGGCGGACGATCTCAAAGTGCCCGCCCCAGACTACGAATCTGGGGGCAGGAGTTCGAATCTCTTCGGGCGCGCCACTTCGGTACAAAACTGGGCACTCCAAAACCTGCCGTTTTTGCGCTTGATGCGGCGACGAGCGTGCGTAAGAGCGCGCTTTTCGACCCCATGATGCGAACCTCTTTCGCGTCCACCTCGATGCGTTGGGCCAAGGCGCGGAGATGGTCGCGGCGGTAGCCGCCCGATTCGGTCCGCATCCGCCTGCGAGCCTGGCTCGCGAAGGTCTTGAGCGCCTGCGGTGTGATGCCCGGCCCGGCCCGATCCAGCGCACGCTCGGCACGCTCTGCGTCAGCGCGGGCTTGGTCGCGGACCGCGTTGAGCTCGGTCACGCGCTCCTTGAGCAGCGGATCGGAGACGTCGGCGATGCCATTCTCGATCGCGTCGTAGAGCCGCTTGAGCTTGGCTTCTGCTTCGGCCGCACGCTTGCGCAATTCGGCGATATGCGTCGTCCGGCGTTCGGCGCGTTCTTTCCGGCGATGGAGGACGGCCGATAGGACTTCCTCGAGACGTTTGGGCTGCAAAAGGCGGCGCTCGATGTGCTCGGCTACAACGCTATCGAGCTTTTCCATCGGAACGCTGCGGCCCTTGCAGCCGGTTTCGCCCTGTCGGGCCTTGGTGCAGCAAGTGTAATACCTGTATCTTCCGCTCTTCCCGGTCCTCAGCGTCATCGCGCCACCACACGCGGCACAGAAGCAGATGCCGGTAAGGAGGGTCGGGCCGCTGACGACGCGCGGCGCGGAGAGTGCCGGGCTGCGCGACTTGAGCAGCGTCTGCACGGCCTCAAATTCGGCATTGTCGATGATCGGCGGCACTGCCATTTCGACCACCTCGGCCTCCGCTTTGCGCTCGCGCGTTTTCCAATGCTTGGTGTTGAAGCGGTGGCGGCCGATATACGTCGTTCGCGTCAGCACCTTGTGCACGGCGTCAACGCCCCAGCGGCCGCCGTCGCGGGTTCGGTTGCCAGATTCATTTAGATGCTTGGCAATCGATTTGACGCCCATTGGCCCCGACGAGCCGTTTCCCTCGCGCGCCAGGCGGAAGATCAGCCGCACCGTTTCGGCCTGGATGGGATCAACCTCCAGCGTCTTCTTGGTGCGATGGCCGCGCTGCTCGGCAGCTTCCACGATGCGGTAGCCGATCGGCGGCAGTGCGCCGTTCCAGAAGCCTTGCCGCGCGTTCTCCTTCATCGCCCGCAGCGTGTGCTTGGCGTTCTCCTTGGACTGATATTCGTCGAACAGCGCCATGATTTGGCGGATCATGTTGCTCATCGGATCGTCACCGAGCTCCTGCGTGATCGACACCAGACGCACGCCGTTCTTGGCAAGCCGGCGGACGTAAAACTCAAGCTGGAACTGGTCGCGGAAGAAGCGGCTGAAGCTATGGACAAGGATCACATCGAACGCCGGCGGCTTGGCCGTCGCCACGTCGATCATGCGCTGGAACTCCGGTCGCCGATCGTCGGTTGCGGACATGCCGGGCTCGACATAATCAGCGACGATCTCCCAGCCGCGCGATGTGCAATAGCCCCTCGCCTGGCGATGCTGGTCCGGGATCGAGAGATCACTGTCGGCTTGCCGTCCCGTCGAGACCCGCAGGTAGAGCGCCGCCCGAACCGTCGCAGGCATGGTGATGTCCCCTCATTCTTTTCCAAACAACTCGTCGAACAGATCACCGAACCAGGCTTCGAAGACATCGATCTCGGCTTCGGTCACCGGCACGTCCTTCGGCCAGTCGTCTGTCGCCGTCCATGTCACCGAATCGCGCGTCGGTCGTCGCCGACCAGGACGCGCGGGCGCACGCGCATAGTCGTACAGATCGTCAAGTGGCGCGCCGTTCAGCCGACGCCCTGGTTTCGATTTGTGAGGGGGAGCCATGGCGCCACTGTGGCAATCTTGTCTGATCCACAGAACGGCCGATGTCTACGCCATGTCACGCTACAGCGCTGCGAGAGAGCCCAGCCGCTCAAGGCAGGATAAAAGCACGCAAGGTGCGCGCTGTCGGTTGGGGCGGAAACAGCAGCAAATTCCAATGACGGGTAACATTGCGCGGTATCCGGCACAACCTGTCATTTTTACCAATGCGCTGTGGGTGCAAAGCTTTTGACACCCTGCGGCGGTCAAGATGACCAGCAACGATCATTTTCGTGTCGATCCGGTCTGCTTCCTTTCGACCTTGGCGCAGATACTCTCGCGCACAGCAAGCCATGGTCGCTTGGCGGCAAAGAGCCGGCTCGTCGGCAGCCGGTCAAGGCCGCAAGCCGGGCGGAGCCGGTCGCGCGGAGCGCGAGCCATGACCGGCTGACGCCGGGCCGGCAGTGCTCGGGCAAGCGATCATGGCTTGGATCGATCGACCCAGCCCTTCAGGGCGACAGAGTACGCCGGCTGGCGCTCGGAGCCTTGATGCCGATCGGTTTTCTGAATAAGGCGCCAGTACCTCCCCTTTCCGTGCCAGCCATGCGCCACCTCCAAAACCAATGTGCAGACAAGGGCCTGCTGGCGACCAGGGCGAGCGGGCCGTACCCGCTTTTATCTTGCCTTCCTAATCGGTCCATACAATTTGAAAGGAACTTCTAAGCAACTAGAAGAGGATGCTCGCCCATAAGTTGTCGATGATTCTTACGATGAGCCGACCCTTTGCGATCTATATCGGTCTGTTAGGCGTAGCCACGCTAGTCGTGATTGCATGGCCACCTATTGCGCTGTTTGGCCTCTTTCTTGGGGTTGTTCCCGGCATTTTCTTTTGGGTCGCACCCTCACTTTTTGTGTACTCACTGCTCTGGTGGAGCACGCGCGCCGCAATACAACAAACGCCAATCGCAAGGCGTGCACAGGCAGGCTTGCTTCGGTTCGTCGTCCCTGCTTTCAGCGCGGCGATCATCGCAGTTCCAGCGGTGCTGATACCGTATCTGAACAACATGCGGGCTGAGGAGGTCGCTCAGCGCCTGCGGGACAGCGATCGGGAGCCTGACGAACCGATTGTCCTACCGGAGACGGTCGCTCTCGTCATGGATGGGAATTACAATTGGCCAAAGAAAAAGCCCTTTTGTGAAACGCTTTGCGTGCGGCTTCTATTTAACTCGTCGGTCGCACGCGTGATTGCCGTAGACCCGGCCTACGGGTCAACAGCCGCCTTCTGGATCGAGCGGCGCGAGGTTTGTCCCGACCGTCCAAACCTAAATTTTGATGTGAGGTGGACGACGGACTTTCCCCTAACGCGAGGCGACACGCCTGAAGACCGAGTGCGAGCCCGCATCGCTGGCGGCGAGTGTTTGATGGAAGGTGATGGTCATCTAGAGGAGGCGACCGCGACAATCTCGTACCGGCACGTCCAAAAGGGCACGACCATCTTCCAACGTCCTTGGTCCCTTCAACCCGGGCCCCCGGTCGTCAATCGACTCGAGATCTCCAATACTAGCGGAGCGACGCTCTATCGCCGCACTGAGGTAATATTAATCGATTTGACGACGCCCTTGCAGATCGCGACCGCAGCTGGGCTTCTTACGACTGTGACTTATGCTGGATGGGCGCGCTACAACAAAACGCTCGGCCAAATCGGGCCTCACGGCCGTGACGTGCTTCCGTATATCCTCAGAGACGCGGTGAAAACACCTGAAAAGAACCCGCATTGACTCGCGTCAAGGTACGTCGCTTTTTTTGGCTCATCCCGCGATTGATCGAAAGGGCCGGCATCGAAGGGTAACCTGACCACCTGCGAAATCGCGACACAGCCGCCCATGAGGCGTAGCGCAAGATCGCAGGCCGTCGGACGTTATCTGGCCGGATCGCGTCGGCGGCTGCGGCATCATAGCACCACGGCGAAGCAATAGTGCCCATCTTCATCGACCGTGGCGCGCCAGCGAAATCAAAGATTTATTCAGCATCTGGCAGTGGTTCACATGGTAGGGGACCTCCCAGTGGACCTCGCCAAGTGGAAAACTTTCCTTCCTGCCTGTCCAGATCCTCATCCTCATCGAGACCCTCATCGGTGAGCAGCGGTGTAGGGTACTCGATGATAGCCTGCACCACCTCCTCGGCATTCTGGACGAGGCCCTGCTCGTTGATCATGGTTCGGTCGCTGATGATCGCAGCGATGGTCACGGCCTTCGATTGCGGGCAGGGTTTGTTCGAGACGTAGGCGAATTTGTCATTATCGCAGGTGAGGAACGGCCGCGCAGCTGGGAAGACAAGAATAGCTTGCCGTCCTTGGCACCCACTGAGCCCCCGCAGCAATTGCCGGGATAGATATTGGTCTGCCCTTGGGTGGTCCGCATGCGGCACAGGACCATCCGTGCCTCTCGAGCAAGACCGCGCTCGCCATGGTGTTCAAGTTGGTCGAGGGCGCACGAAAGAGCTGGCGGCGTCTCGACGGCCATAACCAGTTGCGAAAGATCATCGAACGTGTGAAGTTTATGGACGGGCTCGAGGTCGCCGCCAAGCCGACCGACTCTCAGCCCCAAACTGCCGCCGACTGATCCTTCAGGCCGTCACCAAATAGCTCCTGGCGCGCCGAACAAATGGGAAACCCCTACAGCTCGTTGAGAAGCGTTACCTCTCTCGATGCTGAAGGGGTTTGGTCAGGAAGCGTTGGCGCCGTACAGAATTCATTCGTTACACCGCACGACGATCGCTTGATGAAACTTTAGTCCAATAAGGCCAGAAGCGCAAGCGGTCCACAGAGGATTGCGATGCCCACAGGTCCGAAAACGCCCAACATCGCCGGCAAACCGGCAAAGCCGCCGATCCCGCTGGCCGTTACGCCGCCTCCGCGCGAGCCCGATGCGTATCTCGAACACGTGCTCGCCCTTACCAATCGTCGTGCCGAGCTGCGCACATTGGCTGCTGCAGAGCTCACGCAATTGCCGCAGGAACGGCGCGGCCGCGAGCGACGCTTGAGCCCTGGGGTCAGGCGCCGTCTGTATCTGAAGGCGTTACGTACGTGGCACGACTACGCGTCCGCGCGGTTACAGGAGCTCGAGTCCGGCCGCACCGGCAGCGACACGGACGCGCAACCGATTCCCCCTGCGCGCGAGCCGTACACGGCGAAGCTGAAGCGGCGGCTCGTTGTCGCATTGAGCAAGAACAGCGCGCGAATGGCCATACTCGAAGGTGCGCAACGCCGCTGGCATGCTGCGGCAAAGGCCGCTCGTGACGGCATTCGTCTGCGACGTGAAACCGCGCGCGAGGTGCTCGGCACGCCACTGCGACCCGATGCGCGCCTGCACCTCATCGCCGCGCAAGCGACGTTCATGCTCGAAGGCAACAGTCCTCGCCTGCGGGCCGATCTGAAAGACGCAGCAGCACGGATGCCGGAGTCGAAAGGCCTCCACTATTGGCTCGCGCGCTATGAGGTGATGGTGGGGCATTACCCGGCCGCGCTGGAAGCAGCGAACAAGGCACGCGATTATCCGCCGGTCCGACACGTCCTTATGCCGCTGCTGGATCCGGAGTCGGCGGATGCTCCATGGCTGTCCTGGCCATGCAACTTCTATACGTATCGCTACACGCTCGCCGACCCGGACGCGCTGCGCGGCATGCAGCAAGTGCTCTCTGCGCTCGCCAACAACAGCGAAGTCGTCACCACCTGGGTGAGCCTCGGCATTCCGCAAGTCGTGCTGGACGATCTGAAGGAGCGCGCGATCGACGGCGGCAAGGCCCTCGCGAGCTTGCTGCTCTGGAACCAGGGCAATGCCGACATGGAGCACAGCAAGTACGCGAGCGCGGTGCGCAACTACGAAGATTGCCAGCGTGCAATTGTCGATTACTTTGTGAGTCGCTACGACAGCCTCGATCTGTCGCTACCGTCTCCGCCGGACGAATCGGGCTCCGATATCACGCCCGCGCAGCAGCTCGACAACGCGCTTCAAGCCCTGGCGAGCGAATTGATTCGTTTCGCACCGCTCACGCGAAACATCTGGACCTTCTTCCGCGAGCGGTACATGACGGTGACGCTCGAGGAGCTGTACAAGCACGATTGGCGACGTCCGAACGTCGTGCCCCTGGCATACGAGTTCGCGACGCCGCTTCCGAATTACGGCGAGGCAACCGACTTTGCGACGGCGCTGGCGCGGCTGTTGATCCAGATGAGCATTCTGAAGAGCCTGCAGACCTCCGGCGAGAAGGTCGAGGAGAAAATCGATGCGCCGCTACTGGCGATTGCGCTCGTGTTCTGTCCTCTTGCGATCGCCGAAGCGAATCGCCTGCGGCGTCATTTCGACAAGGCGATCAGTCAGTGCAACGGGATGCTGCGCCGGCACAGTCAATTCGGCATCCTCTCCGAAGTCATCGAGAAGCCATTCGTCAAGATCCTCAAGGCGCAGATTCTGCGCGACAAGGCGGACGCCCAATATAAATCGCGAGCGCTCGCCAACAGCCCGGCAACCAATCCCGACGGCTCGCTCAAATACCAGGGGCTGGAAGCCGCGGAAACCTATCAAGGCGTGCTGGTCAATTTCGAGGATCAAGGCCAATACGTGAATCGCGTCAATGCGGGTCTCGCGACCATGCAGACAGAGCTGAGCGATCTGATGCAGCGCACCTTTCATCCGATCGCTGTCGCGGAAGCCAGGCCCGGCAGCCTTCCGCCCATGACCGACGCCGATCGCGAAGCGTTTGCGCTGGTCGGCAAGAAGCTGACGATCGAAACGCTCGTACCGCGGAAAGGGCTTTATCCGGACCCCGATCGGCGCACCCGGCCACACGAGTCGCTGCTGAGGTTCGAGCCACCGGCACAAGGGGGCGAAACACCCACGACGCTGCTCGAGACCAACCCCGTGATCTACGCACTGATCATCGAGGCACGCGCACGGTTGCTGCAGATGGAATCGGGACTCAACTACCTGGGGTACAGGGACGACTTCGTGCCGCCCTGGCGCTTTCAGTTCCTGCTCGATCGCGCGCGGTACTTCGTCGAGCATGCCAAGAATGCGCAACGCGAGTATCTCAACTTTCTCGGCAACGCCGAACGCGAAGAGTTCCAGGAGCTGACCGTCGCACAGAGCGTGGAGATGGAGAAATGCAATGTGCGCACGGAAACTGCGCGCGTGGAGCAGGTCAAGGCCGAGCTCGAAGCGGCGAAGGAAAGCGCCGAGCTTTCAAGCATGGCGGCGGACCATGCTCAAACGCGGTTGGACAGGTACCAGAAATTCGACGAGTACGCCGACAGCCTGTTCGGCACGACGGGGCCCGATCCGCTGGAGTTTTTGTCCGACATTGCGAATAACATTCCCGGATTGAATGCCGTTCTCACCGGCGTCGGAGATTTATTTACCGGAGGCGCGATCTCGAACCGCAAACAGCAGCTCCTTGCCGATGCGCAACGGGGTGTCGAAGAGCAGAATCTCGAGCTCGCGGTGGCGGAGGCCGACCAGGCGGCCACTGTTGCCGACCGGCAGCTTGCGGCGGCCGAAGTGGGCGTAATGGTCGCAGGAATGCAGCGTGCCGCGGCCGTGCTTCGCCACGAATTCGCCGTGCAAAGTTTGAGCTTCCTGCGCAACCGCACACTGAACGCGGAACTTTGGTATCGGCTCTCGGCCGCCATTCGGCATGTTGCCGACACGTACCTTCGCTACGGCATCGAGACAGCATTCCTGGCCGAGCAGGCATACGAATTCGAGCTCGACAAGCGCATCAATGTGATCCGCTTCGATTACGACGTGAGCGACCTCGGTGACATGCTCGCCGGCGATTTCCTGCTGCGCGATCTCGATACGCTCGAGAACGACTTGATCATCGGCCAGCAGCAGCGCCAGCAGCAGGTCCGCTACGTTCTATCGCTGGCGCGCGAGTTCCCGGACGCGCTGCAGGAGCTGCGCGACATCGGGCACACGACGTTCAGTCTGCGCCTCGAGCAACTCGAACGGCGCTTTCCAGGACTTTTCAATCTGCGCGTCTCCTCGGTCGAGGTAATGCCGATCGCGCTCATGGACGGAACGCGCTTCAGCCTGGAATTGACGCAGCTCGGCAGCGGCTACGTCAGGCTCAAATCGCAGGCTGACGCGCAGACCGGTGATGAAATCCTGTCACTCGCCGAAACGCTCGCCGCAGATTGGCTCATCGGCTTGCAAACGCAGTGGCCGGTGAAAGCGCGTGTCACCGGGCCCGAGACAGCGGTGTTTTCCGGGCTCACGCGCCAGGACCTGGTTGGCCTCCCGTCGTTCTTTATTTCGAATCAGCGTGGCGCATTTGAGGGACTCGCCGGGGCAAGTTCCTGGCGGGTCGATCTCTCGATGAGGGAGAACCGCATCGTGCCAGGCACGCTGGCGGATCTGCTGGTGACATTCACGCTCGCCGGATACTACGATTCCGCATTGCGCCAGGCGATCGAAACTGCGCCGCGCAAGATCAGTGCCACGGACACCTGGCTCTCCGCGCATCTGACTTTTCCCGATGCGTTCTACGCTTTCAATCGAGCCGGAAGAATGGATTGGGACGTCACGCCCGATGTCCTCGCGTTGCGCGGTTCACCCGGCGAGTTGCGCAATCTGGCCGTCGTGATGTCACCGTCCGCGAAACGGCCCGCGCTCGGCCGCCTAATGTGTTCTTATCCGGTCGAGCTGGAAGTGCAGGTCGACGGATCTATTCGCGTGGTGACGATCCTGCCGAGCGTTACGCTCACCACGAGCGGCCTCGAACTTGCGGCGCAACTGAACACACCGAGCGGTGCGGTCGTCACCTTGGACTTCGGCGACGGCTCAGGGATTCAGGATAGCAGCGCATTGCCGCATCGGTATGCGCGACCCGGCCGCTACGAATTGACGCTGCGGATCGCACACAACAGTCGGCTGGCCGAGTATCGCGCCACGATCGTCGTATCGCGCCAGCACCCGGTGCTGCCGCCGCTGATCGTGATCCCCGATTTGCAGACCTCGATCGATGCCGGCAAGCTCAAGCTGCAGCCTTCAGCGCAGGTCGCCGCGGGCGAACCGCCGCCGTTCGTGACGTGGCGAGTCGATGGCGTTGCAGCGGATGCAGCTCCAGGTCCCGTCACGTTCACCCTCGATATTCCGCCAGCGGGCGAGGCGCCAAAGCGCCATGTGCTGCGATTCCTTGCCGCACGCCAATTGCAAGGCCGGTTCTACAGTCGTCAGCGGTATGTCCCCAACGTCAATATCACCGTAGACGGTCTGCGCGTCGCAAGCAATCGAACGTTCGATCCGCAAACCGGCGAGGAGACAACGACCGCCTTGAACGCGTTCGGTCAACATGTGTTCGCGTCCGGCACGTTGGCGCCCGCCGATACGTGGACGTTTGATCTGCCGCTCGACATCAACCCCGCCGTCGTGAGCGTGTCGACGGCGGATGTCCTGCAATACGACCTTGGTGAGCTGGGCGACGCGCTGCTGGCGCTCGAGTACCCGGTTCACGACGTGTAACGCCCGTTACGTTGCATCGGATGGCATGAGCTGACGCATGAGCAAGTCGGACGCAGCACAGAATGCAATAAGCCTGCCCAAGGGTGGCGGCGCACTCAAGGGGATCGGCGAAACATTTCAGCCGAACCTGTTCAGCGGAACCGGCAACTACTCCGTCCCTATAGCGGTCTCCCCCGGCCGCAATGGATTCGGGCCGACGCTCTCTCTCCAATACAGCTCAGGAAATGGAAACGGCTCGTTTGGGATAGGGTGGCAGCTCACGATCCCGCGCATTACCCGCAAAACCGAAAGAGGCCTTCCGCAATACGACGACACCGACCTCTTTGTTATGTCGGGCGCAGAAGACCTCGTGCCCTGCCTGAAAAAGGCGGTCAATCCCGATAGCGGCGAGGATGCCTGGAGGCCCGAGGATCCGATCATTCGGCCGCCGTACACCGTGTACCGCTACCGTCCGCGTACCGAGGGACTCTTCGCACGCATCGAGCAGTGGCGCAACGACGATACCGACGAAATGCACTGGCGCGTGATCACGAAGGACAACGTGACCAGCATCTACGGAGCCAGTGCCTTCTCCCGCATCGCCGACCCGGACGATGAACGACGCGTCCACCAATGGCTCCTGCAGGAAATGTTCGACGTGACCGGCAATCACGTGCTGTACGAATACGCAAGAGACAACCCCAAGCTCTACAGCAACGAGGATGGGGACCTCGGCCTGGACGAGATCTTCGAGCAGAATCGCAAGGCGACCCAGCTTTACATTCGCCGTATCTACTACGGAAGTCTGCCTGATCCGCTCCTCGATGAGCAGGGGCAGGCCGTTACGTATCCCGACGGGACACCTGTCGGCCACGAGCGCGGTGGACGCCGATTTGCGTTCGAAGTGATCTTCGACTACGGCGACTGGGACCTTCCGACGAAAGAACCCCACCCTGACCCTTTACCGGCGCAACAACAGGAGCTGTTCGGTCAGGATCCGTCCGTTTCCACGGAGCAGAATCCTGTTCCGATCCGGGCGGATCGCTTTTCCGACTTCCGCGGACGATTTGAAATTCGAACCCTCCGCCGCTGCCGCCGGGTCCTGATGTTCCACCACTTCGCGGAGCTCGGCGGACCCACACTCGTGCGGTCGACGGATTTCGACTATCACGACGACCCGGATACCCTGCTCTCTTTCCTCACGGCAGTCACAGTGCGCGGTTACAGCAAGGACGCGACGGCCGGTTATCAATCGGCCGGCATGCCGCCGGTGACGTTCGCCTATTCCCAGTTCAGGCCGCACGAGCAGCGCTACCAATCTCTCGCCGCGCAGGGCAACGACATGCCGCCGCTGGCGCTCAACGACCCGAACGTTGCCGTGGTCGACCTGTTCGGCGACGGGTTGCCGGATGTGCTCCATGGCACCCCCGGCGGGTTCCGATACTGGAGGAACCTCGGCAGCGGGCGCCTGGACCGCCCCCGATTCCTGCCCCAGATCCCGGCCGGCGTCGCGCTCGGCCAGCCCGGCGTGGGATTCGGCGACATGGGCGGCGATGGTCAGGCCGACCTTCTGGTGCATTTCGGTCCGCTACCCGGATTTTTCGAAACGACGCCGAGCGGAACCTGGCAGACGTTCAGGCCCTACGAGGCATTTCCCAGCTTCGACCTGGCGGATCCCGACGTGCGCCTGACGGACCTCACCGGAGACGGCCTCGCGGACGCGCTGATGACGCGAGAGGATCACTTCCTGTGGTTCCAGTGCCTGGGCGAAAAAGGGTTTGCACCGCCGGCGTACATCCCGCGCAAACGGGATCTGGATCGATTCCCCGACGTCTTTTTCAAAGATCCCGCGGGCAGAGTCCGTCTGGCCGACATGACAGGAAGCGGGCTGAACGACATCGTCCTGATTCACAACGGCCGCATCGACTATTGGCCGAACCTCGGCTATGGCCACTTCGGCAAACGCATCACGATGGGGAACGCGCCCCGGCTCGGAACTGACTTCGATCCCCAGCGCATCTTTCTCGCCGACCTGAACGGCACGGGATGCGCCGACCTCGTGTATGTCGATTTCGACCGCGTGCGTTTCTGGTTCAACCAGTCGGGCAACCGATGGAGTGAGACAGAGACCATTCTGGGAGCCCCGACCGCGAGCGACGCCGACTCGGTCCAGCTTGCGGACTTCTTCGGCACCGGTACGGCCACGCTTCTCTGGAGCTACGACTTTGCCGACATGCCGGAAGGAAACTACAAGGCGCTTGACCTCTGCGGCGGCATCAAGCCCTACGTGCTCACCGAGATGAGCAACAACATGGGAGCGACCACGCGGGTGAGCTATGCGCCTTCGACTCGTTACTTCCTCGAAGATGAGTCAAACGGCACGCCGTGGCTGACCAGACTGCCGTTCCCGGTGCAGCTCGTCGACAAGGTGGAGGTTATTGACCACATCAGCAAGACGAAGCTTGTCACGACCTACAAGTATCATCACGGCTATTTCGATGGACGGGAGCGGGAGTTCCGCGGCTTCGGGCGGGTAGACCAGTTCGATACGGAGACCTTCGACGATTTCACACAAGCCGGCCTGCACGTCGGTGCGGAGTCTTTCACCAATGCCGTCTCGACGTATCACGTTCCTCCCGTCGAGACCCGCTCCTGGTTCCACACCGGCATCTACTTCGACCCTGACCGAAATTTCAGCTATCGCGAGCTGACGGACGAATTTCGCAAGGAGTTCTATCAAGGGGACGCGGAGGCCTACGCTGTCGCGGAGCACGAAGTCGAGTCGGGAGAAACGCCACAGGAGGCCTACCGCGCGTTGCGCGGGGCCGTGCTGCGAACAGAAGTTTATGCACACGACGGAAGCGCGAAGGCCGAGCACCCTTACCAGGTGACCGAAACACGCCATCGGGTCACGCAATTGCAGCCCAGCGTCGGTGGCAACCACGGCGTGTATCTCAGCCATCCGATGGAGAGCCTGAGCTACCAGTACGAGCGAAATCCAGCCGATCCGCGCATCAACCATACCCTGACCCTAGAAGTGGATGACTTCGGCAATGCGTTGCGGTCGCTCGCCATTTCCTACGGCCGCCGCCGGCCCGATCCCATCCTCCCAACGCAGGCGGATCGGGACAAGCAGACCCGGACGCTCGTCACCTACACCGAAAACAGATACACGAACGGGATCGACGACCCCGTCCTGGACCCGAACAACTACCGGACGCCCCTACCGAGTGAAACGCGCAACTATGAGCTGACCGGATTCAGGCCAGCAAACGATGCGCCGCGATTTAGTCTCGATGAATGGACGACAAACGATTTCGCGCGGCTCGACGATGCACTCGAGATCAAATACGAACAAACCGGCGACCTCGTTCAGGAGCAAAAGCGCCTGATCAAACACGTCCGCACGCGCTATCGCAAAGACGACCTGGCCGATCTGCTTCCACATGGCTCGCTCGAATCGCTCGCGCTCCCGGGCGAGAGCTACACGCTGGCGTTTACACCGGGACTGTTGGCACAAGTCTACGGCGCTCGCGTCGCGGACCCGATGCTGACCGAAGGCGGCTATGTCCACGCAGAGGACGACGCTGACTGGTGGATTCCTTCGGGACTGGTCTTTCTCTCACCGAACGCGTTCCACACACCCGCTGAAGAGCTTGCCTTCGCGCGCCGTCATTTCTTCACCGCGCGGCGTACGCGCGACCCCTTCGGCAATACCGCCTTGATCGCTTACGATGCGTACGACTTGTTGATCAGGCGGACGACCGACCCACTCGGCAATCAGGTCGTCGCCCAGCACGACTACCGCCTGCTCCAGCCTTTCCGTGTGACCGATCCCAACGGCAACCGCGCCGAGGTGGCTTTCGACACGTTGGGACTGCTGGTGGGGACCGCAGCGATGGGCAAGGCGACCGAAAACCTGGGCGATTCGCTCGCAGGTTTTGCACCGGACCTGACAGCGGCGCAGCGCGAAGCCTTCCTCGCCGATCCACTGAGTAGCGCCGCCCTCCTTCTGGGCGAGGCCACCAGCCGCTTCGTGTACGACCTGGACCGGTATCGCGCGGCGCAACAACCGATCCTGACGGTCACTCTCGGCCGCGAAACCCACGCGACAGACCCACTTCCCCCGGGCGGGCTGAAGGTACAGGTTGGCGTGAGCTACTCCGACGGCTTCGGGCGCGAGATCCAAAAAAAGATCCAGGCCGAGCCCGGGCCACTCGTCGAAGGCGGCGCTTCGGTCAGCCCGCGCTGGGTCGGAAATGGGTGGACGATTTTCAACAACAAGGGGAAACCGGTCAAACGATACGAACCGTTCTTCGACGATACGCATGAATTCCGTTTCGCCAACCAGGCAGGAGTGAGCCCCACGCTCTTTTACGATCCGGTCGAGCGCGTGGTAGCGACCCTGCACGCCGATCACACCTGGGAAAAAGTCGTGTTCGATTCCTGGCGGCAGGAGAGGTGGGACGTCAACGACACGGTCCTGATCACCGATCCCCGGACGGATTCCGACGTGGGCAGGTTCCTCCAAGGTTTGGCCGACACCGAATATCTCCCCACCTGGTACGCACAGCGGCAGGACGGCGCGCTCGGGGAAGAAGAGCAGGACGCTGCCGCGAAAACCGCGGAGCACGCAGGTACACCTTCGGTCGCGCACGCGGATTCGCTCGGGCGATCTTTCCTCACCATTGCGCACAACCGGTTCGAGCGCAACGGCGCAAGCGTCGAAGAAAAGTATGCGACGCGCGTCGTCCTCGACATCGAGGGCAACCAGCGCGAGGTGATCGATGCTCTTGACCGCGTGGTCATGCGCTGCGACTACGCCATGCTGGGCGCGCGCATTCACCACACGAGCATGGAGGCGGGCGAGCGCTGGATGCTCAACGACGTCGCAGGTCAACCGATTCGTGCGTGGGACAGCCGCGGTCATCAGTTCCGCACGGTCTACGATGTACACCGCCGCCCGGTCGAAACTTTCTTGCGTGAGGGTGCGGCACCAGAGCGCCTTATCGGCCGCACCGTCTATGGAGAAAGCCAACCTGACCCCGAAGCCCGGAACCAGCGTGGCAAGGTCGTTCGGCTCTTCGACCAAGCTGGAGTCGTCACCACCGAAGACTACGACTTCAAGCGCAATTTGCTCAAAAACAGCAGGCAGTTGGCCAAAGATTACAAGACCACGCTCGATTGGTCCGATAATCCGGAATTGGAGCCGGAGGTCTTCATCAGCAGTACGACCTACGATGCCCTGAATCGCCCGCTGACGGTGACCTCGCCGGACCGCAGCGTCTATCGCCCGACTTTCAATGAAGCCAATCTGCTGGAGAAGGTGGACGTCGATCTGTGCGGAGCGCAGACGGCCACACCGTTCGTGACCAACATCGATTACAACGCCAAGGGTCAACGCACGCGCATCGAGTATGGCAACGGCGTGAAGATCGAGTATGCCTACGATGCCTTGACCTTCCGCTTGATCAACCTCAATAGCACCCGTACGACGGATCCCGCGCGCTTGCAAGACCTGAGCTACGCATATGACCCGGGCGAGAACATCACGTCGATCCGGGACGACGCACAGCGGATCATCTTCTTCGACAATCAGGTGGTCACGCCCGAGGGCAACTACACGTATGACGCCACCTACCGTCTGATCACAGCAGCGGGTCGGGAGCATATCGGGCAAGCCGCGCAACCCCAGAGCACCTGGGACGATCGCTTCAGGGTGCGCTTGCCGCACCCTGGTGACGGACAGGCCATGCGTCGCTACATCGAAAGGTATGAATACGATCCAGTCGGCAATTTCCTGCAGCTGATTCATCTGGCGCCCGCCGGAAATTGGACGCGAAGCTATACGCACAACGAAGCGAGTCTCATCGAACCGAGCAGGGCGAGCAACCGTTTGAGCAGCACGACCGTCGGTTCAAGTCCAACCGAGGTGTACTCGCACGATGCGCACGGCAACATGACTTCCATGCCGCATCTGTCGTTGCTGCAGTGGGACTTCAAGGATCAGCTACGAGTGACCTCGCGGCAGGTGGTGAATGAAGGGACGCCGGAGACCACCTATTATGTGTATGACGCGACCGGCCAGCGTGTGCGCAAGCTCACCGAGCGGCAGAACGGTACCCGCAAGAGCGAACGCACCTACCTCGACGGGTTCGAGGTGTATCGCGAATACGATGGCACGGGAACCGGCGTCACGCTGGAGCGAGAGACGTTGCATGTGATGGATCACAAGCAGCGGATCGCATGTGTCGAGACGCGCACGCGAGGGGAAGACGGCTCACCGGCACGACTCATTCGGTACCAACTCTGCAACCATCTCGGTTCGGCATCGTTGGAGTTGGATGACACCGGGCAGATCATTTCTTACGAAGAGTATTACCCATACGGCAGTACGTCATATCAGGCGGGGCGAACGGTGGCAGAGGTCAGGTCGAAGCGGTGCCGATATGCGGGGATGGAACGGGATGAAGAGAGCGGCCTGAATCATCACGGTGCGCGGTACTACGCGGCGTGGCTCGGCAGGTGGACGACGTGCGATCCATCCGGCATCAAGGACGGCCCGAATCTCTACGCCTTCTGTCGAGACAACCCTATCGCATTGGTGGATCGCACCGGCAATGAATCGGAGGCGTGGACCGGGCTGAACGAAATCAAATGGGAAAACGGTCACTGGACCTACACGAACGAATCCGGTGATGTTTGGAACTACGTGACGATCTACGAAGACCGACCCGTCACGCAGCTTGAATCCCAATGGGAGACGGAAGAAACTAGGTTCGACATATGGTCGTTCTGGCTCTACAAGCGCGAGCGTGTAGTGCATCACGGCCTTCGGGCGGTGACGCGCATCCAGCCGACGGTTACGTTCGAAGGTTGGCTGCCGTCGACGACGGAAGTCATCTCCGTAACCGGTTCCGCCCCCAAGGAAGAAGAGCATTGGACCTCCACGGTCGCGGGCTGGGCTGGCACGGCACTCAGCTGGGGGTTTGGTCCCAAGTGGCTGGTGCTCGGATACCGCGGCTACCAGTTCATCGGCGATGCGCGCGAAAGCGGTCTCTTCCAGGCCGGCGAGAACCTGACGATCAACACGCTCGCGGACAAGGCGATCGACACGGCGCTGAAAGTCGGCAAGAAGGTCATAAAAGGTAAGGGCTCCGGCGGAGGACACCACGATCCGCAAGGCAAGCGGCCGGCCAAACCCCATTACTACGTCACCGGCAAGTTGACGTCCGCGGAGAAGGACAAACTTCGAGCGGAAGCAAGAGCGATCGCGGAGAAGGCAAGAGGGGGCAAGCGCCTGCCCTACGGGAGCGATGTCCATCATCGGATTCCACTCGAATTTGCCCACCTGCAACCGCACCTCGATCCAAACCGGCTCGACAATCTGATCGTGATCACAGATCGCGAGGCGCGAGAGAACATTCATACGGGACTCGGGCAGAGCTTCCATCTATATGCGCACGAGCTCTGGCAGAAACAACTGAAGGGGTTGAAAAATCCAACAGCCTCCGAAATCGAAAACATCGCGTCCCAGATGGACAGGTACATTCAGTCGGACAAGAAATGGACCGTTGAACGGCTCAAGTAGCAGCACTGTCCGCCGCCCTTCGCCGCACAAACGAAGCCGAGCGGCTGGTAGTTCAACGCATCGGCCAGGATGTCTTTTTCGCGATGCCTTGATGGACTACTGGACCGGTCGTCGTCCGCCGACGGAGATCAACCGGGATTGCTGCGGGCGTCCCGTATTGTCCCGTGCGCCAATTGCACCGACGAACAGCGTCTCGACGTGCATAACGGTGTTGCTCCCGCCCTGTGGAACGCCGCGTTTAGTCGCGGGCTTGTCAGTTTTGCCGACGACGGCTCGGTTTTGGAGAGCCCGCAGCTGAGCGCGATGGCCCGAAGAGCGCTCAACCTCCGCGAGGTCTCGCCGCTTTCCGGACTGCGTGACGCGCACCGGGCAAACTTAGCCCTGCATCGGGCGGCGAACGGGTTTCACTAGCGCGCCCCCATCGCTGCCCCTTGGACTACACGGAAGCGGCCGGTGATCTGGCGCGATCGCTCCGCGGCCAGCTTGGGGATGCAAAAAACAGAGCTGAACAAGATCGGCTAATCCGCCGTATCAGCGAGATCACGGACAATGCCGTGAAGCGAGCTTTGAGCCTCAATCCCGCGAAGAAAAAGGCGAGTTCTAAGCGTCAGAGGAAGTAGGAATGCGCGTGTATTTGGCTATTGCAAATGTAGGTGGCGCGGTTTTGGCTGCTCTGTTTTGGCTCATCTCGGCGTTGGTACGCGTGCCTGATTTGCCGCATCGTTCAGAGACAATCGAGGTGGAGTGCGATTGCTGCGGTTTGCGCTGCGGTCAGTGCTTTGGCTCAGGCGGCTATTCCATTCTTCCCGTAAATGGTATTGCTACGCTGGATGACACATCTAGCGGGGCAACTCGCAATGCCTGGGGATTTACGTGATCTGATAACGGCGTCATTCGATGTTGCGGCGGCTGATGCGTGGAGCAAGTTCGAGGTCGGTGAGGCTGACAAGCTCGTGCTGCACGAAGCCGCAATGAAAGTGTTGAAAGTCTTTCCCGGTCGCATGCCGGGCCTGTGCGCATTGATGAGCGGCCTGTATTCGCTCGCGCTGGAAAAGCTCGGGTCGCAGCGCGTGTATGTCGTCGCTGGTTCGCTCTACATCGGTGACAAGCGCATCTTCGGAGAAGACGGCGAGTTCGACGGCAAAAGGGCATTCTCAGAATCGAATATCGACTGGAATGGTCACGCGTGGACCGTCTATGGCGATTGGCTCGCAGACGTGTCGGTCTGTCGAACAGCAGATGCCGGTAGTCCGCGGTTGCTGTCGAAATACATCGCTAAGGAAATCGGCAAGGGCAAAGGCTTATTGGCATGCCGGATGGCTTCTATGGACCCGGCCGGAATCCGGTATACTCCGCAATATGTCCTGACGCGGGATCAGGTTGACGCGGTTGGCCGTGGCGCGCTCGCTATGATCGACAAACTCAACGGGACTGGTTCTCAGTGAGCCTGCGGTGCGTGACCGAGACCTCATAGCTTTCGCGTCGAACTCCCGATGAACGAACTTGACAGTGTCGCTCCCTCAGCGCCTAATACCTTCCGTAGGCGAAGGAATTAGATAGCAATCTCAATCACATAAGAGTTCGCAGTTTTATTCTGAGTGGCGCGCCACTGTACGATTTTGTGTGAATGCCGCACTTCGTCGCCGCAGCTATGCCGCTCATCTTCTGCTGCGCGACCGCGGCGGCGCTGGCTCTTCAGTCGACGTGAAGATGCGCGAACCTCAGCCGCCTCGCTTGGCGACCTCCGCGCCGTAGCGCGCTCTCGCGTCCTCCACGGCCTGGGCCTGTGCTGCCGCAAGATTCTCACGCACATTCTTGGCGCGGCGCGCGGCATCGAGGGTTGCTTGGGCGTGGCCCTGGAATTGCGGCATCACCTCGCGCGCGATCAGCTCGTACGAGCGCTGCGTCGCCACCGGATTGGCCCAGTTGTGCGCGAGCAGGAGATACGCGCCGAACCCGCCATTCGACTGCTGCCACAGCCGCTCGATCTGCGCGGCGCAGGTGTCCGCCGTGCCGATGGCGCCGAGACCGGAGCCGTTGATGAACTCGATCATCTCGCTGACCGAGTTGCCGACCACAGCCATTTGCGGAAACGCTGCGACCTGCTGGAAGTAGCGGAACCAGTGCTCGATGCCGTACTCGACGTCGCGATACGCCTGCTCCTTGGTTTCTGCGATATGGCACAAACCGACGAGCCGCCACTTGCTGCGGTCCGCGGTCTTGCCGTGCGCCTTCGCTTCTGTCGTCAGCACGTCCCAGTGCAGCGCCAGCGCGTCGAAGCCGGCGGCGGTGGTGGCCCCGACCGAGAGCATGCCGGCACCATGCCGGCCGGCGAGCTTCGCGCCGGTCGGAGAGGCGACCGCCGCGACCGCCACGTCGAACAGCGGATTGGAGTAGGGGCGCAGATGCAGCCGCGCGTCGCGCAAATCCCAGCGATCGTTCTTGAACGTTACCGGCTCGTCGCTGGTGAGAAGCTTCGTGATGATGCCCATCCCGTCTTCCAGCAGCCCGCGGGTCTGGCTCTGCTGCAAGCCGATCATGATGCCGTCGGTCGGCAGCGAGCCCGGACCGAGACCGAGCATAGCACGCCCTTGAGTCAGATGGTCGAGCAGCACGATGCGTTCAGCCACCCACAGCGGGTTGTGATAGGACACGCTGATGACGCCGGTGCCGAGCTTGATGTGACGGGTTCGCTCGGCGGCCGCGGCGATCATGATTTCAGGTGAGGCCGACAACTCGGTTCCCGCCGAATGGTGCTCGCCGAGCCAGGCCTCATCATAGCCGCAGCGGTCGAGCCACTGGATCAGCTCGAGATCGCCTCGCAGCGCGAGCGTGGGGTTGATGCCGGGCTTGTGAAAGGGCGCAAGAAAGATACCGAAGCGCAGGCGGTTCATGGACGATCCTCCGCGGTTTGTTATGTGGTCTTTCTCGTTGGGATAGTTCTCCGCTTCTTTGACCGGAACAAGGCGGGTTTGCGCGCAGGCGTTTCGCGTATTCCTCGAAAAGACATCAGTCAGGTGAGGGGCCCTGCGCCACCAGGTCGTGTATTGTCGATGGCGGCAGCGGTTTGGTCGAGCCAGCTGACATGAATGATTTTGCTGTACCCGCAACCCGACTCGGTTGGAGCGCGCAATCGACTATAGCATCATAGCGCCACGGCGAAGCAGTAGTGCCCATCTTCTTCGGCCGTGGCGCGCCACCTGGTACTCATCTGCATTTTGAGGCGATCCTTGAGGACGTCATCAACATCAGCGAGTCTCTTCGCGAGACGGGTCCATGCCGCGACGACGATCACGCAACCCCGCGCTCGTCTCGTCTCCAATCCGGGCCAGCTCCGACGAGACGAGTGCTATCGCCAAACCCCGCCGCTCAAGGGGTCAAAATTTGACGCCGATGAGGGGCAAATCTGCAAGCGATTGACACTCACGGCGGCGATTCGGCCCACACTGAACGATTCGTCCGCGTACGCCGCTGCTCTGTTGTGTGAAACGGACTGTCTTCCCTGCGGAAGGTATGGACCAGAAGATGCTGACCCGGGGGTGAAGCCATCCCGAACGCCAACACCTGGGCAGACCGGAGAAGAAGTGCAGTTAGAACACAGCCGTCTGACCCATGCTGTTGCGGCGTCCAATTGTCTTCGGCAAGATTCATCAGCGCTCCCTCGCACCGGGCATCTGCTTTGCCCGGCGACGAAGATTACCTCGTGCGATAGTGAGAATCTGATTTGACGTTTACGTTTGTCTGTCCTTCAAGTTGAAAGGCCTGCATGATCTTCGAGACTACTTCCGGCACGTGAAGTCTGGCATCGGCATAGATGACGAAGGTCTCCGAAGGTTTTTCGTAGACGACGCGGCCGCGGGGATAGTGTTCGTACTCGGTCGATTTAATCTCGACCGGCAGGCCGCGTTTTCAAAGTGAGGAACGGCAAGGCCCGGAGACGTTCCCAAAGCTCGTAGTGACCAACCGGATGGGTCAGGCAATTGCCATATGACTCGGCGTTCCTCAGGGCGCTCTGTTGCGCAAAAAGTACAGTCTTCCCCGCAGAGGGTATGAGCCAGAAGATGCCGACCGCGGGCGAAGGCGTCCCTGCTTTAGGGCCGCTTTCGTCCACGTGGATCAATTGATCGTCCATCCCTTTGATCACGACCTAATACAACTGTCGCTCGTCTTACCGATCGCGTGGAAGCGGCGCCCCAGGCGTTTCTTCAGAAGTTCTAGGTGAGGCTTCCAAACCGTACCCTTCTTTTGATCGTCGTCGAAGCCGAAGATGATAAGGCGCGGTTCGAGATCCACTTTTAGCGACTCTCCTAGAGCGACCCTTTTGATGAGAGAATCAGAATCTAACGCTTGGCAGTTGCCGAGGACAGACTGGCGCATGGCATCGATAATCAGCAGCGAGCGGCATAGTGCTGCGTACTCTGACACCAATCGGGTTTCATGCGTCTTGAGCGTTGTGGCGTACCGGTCGATTTGCTCAAGCACCTTCGGGTCCGACCGTTTGGCGTCCCCCTTTGCCCTTCTTTTGGCTCTCAGCTCCTTGTTGCCGAAATGTTTGGCCTCGTGAAACACAAGATGGATGCTGCCGTTGCGATCCTTCAAGGTGGCAACGTCGAGCCGGTTGTCTTTGCCCGATTTATCAGACGACCCCAAAGTAAGGTCGGTCGCTGCTTCCGCCGCTTCAATCGCCTCGCCTATCTCAGTCTGCTCTTCGACGGTAGTTGCCTCAACTGGCGCCGCCGTCGAACCATCCAATGCGATCTCGACATCGATGATGTCAGGGCTATTCTTGATCAGATTGTGGAGTCCAAATTTTTCGGGTCCTGCGAGGGCAGCGGCTGCCTTCAGCATGTCTTTCAAGGTCGCCGGTCCCTTGTAACTCTTCCACACGGTGCCACCGACGGGGCCGGCGAAGGAAAGGTCGGGATTCATCTCGGCGTGAGCTTGCTCCTGCCGAACCAAATATTTGGCATGCGTCTTCGGCACGATACGGCCATCACGCAGCTCCGCCAAAAATATGGACCCACCACGATGGTAGACATTGAGGCTGTCGCGTCGCACAGCGATGATGACATCCCGATCGGCAAGAACGTCTCGCCACCATTGTCCCTCGCGATTATCGGGATCCAGCAACTCCGCCAGCTTGCTAAGATATTTTGGACTCAGGCCTCGGCCCTCTATCCCATCATCCTTATAAATTTTCTCCTGCAAAGCCGAACGGTCGCCTTTGGGGAGATACTGAAGATATTGATCGGATATCATCTGGCTCATTGTGCTTATTCCTTCTCGGGAAATGGGAGCGTTAGTTGATGCCGCGGCAAGGGCAGGGAGACTTCACACCTCCCACCACTCGCCGTCTTGGCGACGGGTGACATTCCTGAAATAGGTCTGAAAACGATCCCCTTCGAAGGTGTGGATAGGAATGAGCCGGCTGGCTTCGATGGCAGTTGCTAGTCGCTTCAAATCGGCGATGCTTGCATGTCCCGATGTGTGGATCACTTCGAATGGGACACCGAGATCGGCGAGATCGGACTTTAGCTTCGCGCCCGGTCCGTCTTTCAGGTAGCCATCCCATTGCGACCACACGGCCCTGGCTTTCGGCCACAGATTGGCCGCCTCGACATCGCGCATCATCGCCGGGCGAAACAGCATCACGGTCCTATCGCCGATTTCGGTCATATGTTCGCGGTAAATTCGTGCCTGCTTGTAGGGCTCAAGCAGGTCGAACCGTTCGGTTCTCTTGATCTGCCGGCGTTGGTACTCCGGGACGTAAACCGACAAATTGGACCAGCCGGCCGCGGGAAGGTTGGCATTGCCGGTGGCCTTCAACATCTCCATGGCGTAGAGATCCAGTAGCAGCGTCCGGCCCGTGCGCTTGCAGGCGCGGTAGATGCTGACCATGCGGTCGATGTTCTGAGCCGAGGCTGAGATCGCGACAAAGCCTGGCGCCGTGAAACTCTCGACCAGTCGGGCCTCAATTTCGGATTCGGTTGGGAATCGCGCATCCTCGTCGAGCCGGCCGAGACTGGAGCCTTCCATCAGCATGGTATCGACGCCTTGCGGTGGATGGGTCACCATTCTCTCGAACAGCGCGCCCTTGCGGCCGTGGGCGCGAATGTCACCGCTGTAGAACAGGCGACGGCCTTCTGCTTCGATGAGCAGGGCGTAGGCGTCATAGGCCGAATGATCGACCAGATAGGGCGTGACGCGAAACGGACCGATTTCGACAGGCTTGCGATCGCGCAATTCGTAAGAGAGGTCAGGAGCGAAAAAGTTCGGCACGAAGGGCGCCGCTGCGCTCATGATCCGGGCCGTCGCGGCGCCCATTGCCAGCGGCACATTCGGCTTGCATAGCGGCAGAAGTCCCCAGTGATCGCCGTGTCCGTGCGAAATCACGATTGCTCGCAACGCAGGATTCGGACTGCGCAGGCCCGCGACATCCGGCAGCAGCGTTTCGGAAACTTCGTCGGCATCGAGCGGCAGCCCTAGATCGAGCAGAATGCGCTCCCCGCTGGCTTCGAGTTCGACGCAGGTCCCACCAATCTGCTGGGTTCCGCGGTGGATGCGGCCGCGAAACCCGGAAGGCAATTCGATCATGATTGGGCTTTCGTCTTGCGAGCTTGCTTCCTGGCGCGCAGCAGGGACGCCACGCGATCCTCGATCTGCTTTTGCCAGGCAAGCTTTTCGAGCCAGCGCTGCGGGATGCCGGCCCGGCCGTAGAGGGCGCCAGCGAGCTGGCCGGTGACAGCGGCCACGGTATCGGAATCGTGACCCAAATTGACCGCGAGGATCAAGGCCTTCTCAAAGGATGACGTGCGGTGCACGCACCAGAGCGCAGCCTCCAGTGTCGCGATCACGTATCCGGTGGACGATATCTCATCGCGTGTCTTGCCGACCCAATTGCCGGCGGCGATCCCGTTGAGTTCGTCGTGGCTGAACCAGAACCTCGATCGCAGCACCGTGTTTTTGTCCAAGCCTCGCATGGCCTCGACCAGGAGTGTGCCGAAGAATTCGCAGGCCTTTGCCGCCAGAGCGTTGGCATGCGTTGTCATGCTCTGGCGATGCGAGAGGCGGACGGCTTCAGTCACATCCGATGCAGCAAAGATCGCGACCGGTGCCAATCGCATCAGCGAGCCGTTTCCCGCGTGATTCTTGTCGTGGGGACCGCTCCCGGCCGGGGTCCCGAGCCGGACAAAGCGATCAAGGGCTTGCCGCGTGGTGATCCCGATATCGAAGCAGTGGCCGTTGACGCTGTTCTCGCCTTGCCTCCACCACCGAACGAACCTGTTCAGCAGGTCGATCTCGTCGAGCGTGCTTTTGGCAATCAGCGAATCGGCGAGACAGAGTGCCATGCCGGTGTCGTCGGTCCATTCTCCCGGCTTGAGCCCGAATGGGCCGCCGCCGATCATCTCGGACACGTGCGGCAGGGAATCGCGCTCGGAGAATTCCAGCGGCACCCCGAGGGCGTCTCCAACGGCGAGACCCAACATCGCGCCGTAGGCCCGATCTTCGATCAGAGGGCCCAACTTCGGCTTGGGCCGCTCTGTCGCCGAACGGCCGAACTCAATGTGTGCATCGTAATCTTCGGCAATCGGGGCCCCGATGCGCCCAGGGGCGCGAGTATCTTTGAGCGTCACTTTCGCCTGCCCGAGTGACGTCCCGGTCTGCGCCGAAATGACATCGAGAAACGCTTTTGTGTTGAGCGCGGGGTCAATGAGGTAGCTCGCCGACCCGTCCGGCCGACAGCTCACGTCGCGAAACCCGACGAAGTCGAAGGCGGCCTGCACGTTGGGCCAGATCTCGTCCTTGTAGAGCGGGAGGTTGTAGTATCGATCCGGCAACAAGTCCAAATCCGACGGAATTTCCGAAAAGTAGCCAGCCATGCGCGAGGGCTTCGGCTCGGCGCCAGGCTCGGCAACGAACCAGAACACCGCGCTTCGAGGGGAGGAGGTCAATGGTAGGAATTCCTGACTAGTATCGATACTCAGAGATTCAATTTAGGGCCCGAGAAATTGCGGATATTTTCAAGGAAAGATTAACAGTGGCTTTTCGGACACATAGACTGCTGTCTTTGCTTTCGGTGGCGACTGCCCTTAGAGGTTCGTCGAATAGTATGGGAATCAAAGAAACGCAAAGATCTGGCTCCGGCATCCGATTTAGAAACCCGTAGTTGACCCGATATACACTTTCCGAGATTTGGCCTTGAATTTGATCACGTTTGCGATCGGCGATATTCACGGATGCTTCGACAAGCTGCAGTCACTTCTTACGGCCTGCGAAGGGATTGGTGCCGGATGGAGGGCTCGGTTTCTCTTTGTCGGCGACTACATTGATCGGGGGGCTGACAGCAAGCATGTCCTGGACTTCTTGATTGGGCGGCAGATCGATCAGAGCGACCGCTTCGTCTGCCTGCGGGGCAACCACGAGGAAATGCTGATCCGGGCCGCCGATAAGCACCGCTCGGATCGTGATCTCATGACGTGGTGGGGCAACGGCGGCGAACAGACACTTGAGAGCTACAGAGTGGATGACCCGAGCGACCTGCCTCCCAAACACCTTGACTGGATGCGCAACCTGCCCCTGCAGATAAGGGACACGCACCGATTATTCGTGCATGCGGGGATCAGGCCGGGCGTGGCGCCATCATCACAATCCGCAGAGGACCTTCTGTGGATGCGAGAGCCGTTTCTGTCTTCCGAAGAAGATCACGGCGTCCTCGTGGTGCACGGCCATACTCCAACTCCCTCTCGGAAACCGGACCTACGGCCGAACCGATTGAACATCGATACCGGCGCCTGCTTTGGGGGACCGCTCACAGCCGCGGCTTTTTCTGACAAAGAAAGCGCTCCGCTATTTTTCATCACGGATTCCGGTGAGATCTCAACACCGGGCGAATAGAATCTAATAACACTTGCAGACTAGGTCGATATGATCGCATGAAAAGACCATCTCAACGCTTGGACTTGGCCGCGTCAGCGGTGCCCTCAGGACCGGCATGGCCCGTAACGGTATTGCCCAACGGCAGCGGTAAGCGGTGGCTTGCGCAGGGCATTGATGACCTACTCAAAATTGACCCTGCCCAACTGACGCGCGTGATCGACCGAAGGGTTTACGACGCGACCCTAACGGGAGAGGTCTATCGCGATGCCGAAGGTGCGCGCGCGGCGATGGAGGGCTGGGCCTATCCGCGGACTTGGCTCGACTTCGAGACGATCGGGTTCCCGGTTCCGCGTTGGTGCGGCACGCGTCCTCATCAACCGATTCCTTTCCAGTTTTCCGCGCATATCGAGCAAAGCAAGGGCGACATTGAGCATCAGGAATTCCTTAGCCTCGACGGCGCCGACCCGCGTCGCCCCTGTGCCGAGGCACTGGTCGAAATGATCCCGTCGACCGGTGCGGTGATCGCCTACGGTGCCAGTTTCGAGAAGAGGCGTATCATCGAATTGGCGAGTGTGTTCCCGGATCTCGAGGCGGGGCTTCGTGCCATTGCCGATCGGGTGGTCGATCTGCTGCCGGTGACGCGGGCTAACTGGTATCACCGGGATCAACGCGGCAGCTGGTCGATTAAGGCCGTCCTGCCAACAGTTGCTGTCGAACTCGACTACGCGGGCCTTGAGGTGAAAGACGGAGGCAGCGCTCAGAAGGCTTATCGCGAGGCGATTGCGGCAGACACGAGTCAATCGCGTCGGCGCGCCATCGATGCCGCGCTGCGCGCTTACTGTGGGCGCGACACAAAGGCCATGATCGTCCTGGCATCGGCACTGCTGGGAAGCAGCCAGTAATCTAGGATCTGTTGAGGGATTCCCGGATATTTCGATGATTCAAGTTCGTCTTTCGAGGGGAGGCGGGATTGGCGTGAGGCTATCCGAGCAATGCGGACTGGACGATGCCCGCACGGTGGAAAGAGAAGTAACGATTGGCAATTGTTTGCCGTCTTTGGCATCAAAGTCCGATTTGACGGATAGGTCGAATGCCAGAGCCTTTGCGGCGGCAGCCGGCAGCGGTATCCGCTCCGCAGCCTTTTCCGTGAAGGATTCGTCGGTCCGGTAGTCGGCACCCATCAACACCTGGAACCAGCGCTCCCGATCCATGACGACGCGAAATTGCTTTTCGTCCTGCGTGCCGCCTACGTACGGAAGGAACACCTCAATCGGTTTGCCGACGCTCTCGGCTATGGCGCCGATCCGATCGACGCGGCCGGTCCGCTGCTCAAGGGTGCTGGGGTTCCAGCTCAAATCATGATGGATCACATGGCGGCAGCTTAGGTGGAGATCGACGCCTTCGGCGAGAACGCTTGAGGCAACGAGGACTTCCGGGAAGAACGGGGTGTTGAACGCAAGCATCAGCCTTTGACGCGTTTCCTGCTTCACGAGTCCGTTCGCGAGTCGGATATTGGGCATCACGCCAACTTCCTTCATCTGGCTCAAATCATCGTCATTGTCGCGCTGAGTCTCCCCGCGAATCCCGGGCTGCATTCGGCTCAAAGCGTCGAGATAATCATGGCGCTCAAGCGGCGAGCACCGCCGAGCAATAAACTTCAAAAAGGCATCGATCTTCTCCCCGAGGGTGATGCCTGACAAGTCGCGGGTATCGAACGCCTCTTGCAACGTGGATTCGCCGGAGCGCTGGCGAATGTCGAAATAGCGGGCGACGAACAGCGGCGTCCGGACGAAGCGGCGGACAACGTCGTGTATCCGCTCCTGCTCGTCTTTGCTCAATTCAACGTATGGCGCGAGGCGCCGGGTCAATTCGTCGTGCAAAGGCTGGCGCATACCCCGATCCGTGTCGAAGCGCGCCCCGAAATCGGTCACGGCTTTTCGAACGCTTTCCTGCCCCAGCTCAAACCTCTGTGCGGCGTCGCTCCAAAGCTGTCGCTCTAGCGCTGCGGAAAGGTGCCTTACGATGGCGCGCCCGGTCTCACGATAATGGCAGAAGACCACCACCTTCTCACGGTGCCGCCAAAGATCGAGAACCCGCGCTGCCAACGGAGCAATCTTCGGATGCTGCGCATAGGCGGCTTCGTCGGGAAGCGCGGCCGCCAGCTTCGCGATGTAGCGGTTCACAAGCTGGTCGGACGAGGCTGCTTTTGCTTCCTCCTCCTCATCTTCGCCGGGCGATCCATTGCGGCGCGTCTCAAGGAAGGCTTCGTAACTCGACGCCAAACCTTCCGCAAATGTAGCTCGTCCGGCTTTTATCCCTTCACGCATCACGACGGCTTGGGCACGTGCGGCAAGCAGGAAGGGGAGCAAAGCGTCGTCTCCAACCGGCAGGCCGCCATCGCCATCTGCTGACAAGGCAATACCCCGGCCGACGCGGCGCGAACGCCGCGGGACGTTGGCGCCCGGAAGCAGCGGATCGCGTAGATGTCGGATAACCCACTTGCGCAGCGGCACTTCGGCTTCCTTCATGGCGTCCTGCGCTTGCTGGAAGGATCGCATGACCATCTGAATGCGCTCCGCTCGATCCTCGGGATTGGCGGCGGTGCGCCCCCACCAATCTTCGATGGAGACCTCTCGGCCTCTCGTGTCGACGAGATCCTCCTGACGAAGGGAGGACCAGCGCTTGTCGAGTTCGGCCGCGCGGTGCTGCGCACGGTCCAGTGTCTTGCCGAGCGATGCGAGTTCCGCCTCGAACTGCTCCTTGGTGGATTGGGACAACGTTTTCCAGGCGATGCCTCGAAATCGGCCAATCACATTCAGCAATTCATGGTGGCCGAGTTGAAACGGTGTGGCCGTCAAGAACATCATCCGCTCGAACGAGCCATCCAACGCGCCCGTAATTGTACCGGCGTCCTCCTGCGCGTCATCGGTCACGAAGAGGGACGCCAGACGGGTCGCCGGATTTTTCAGGTGATGAGCTTCGTCGAGAATCAGAAGCGGCGAGCGAAACCGGGCTTTTGCGAGAGTCGATGGCCACATCGTTCGCAGCGCATCGTTGATCGCACGGCGCGCACGCTCCAAACGGTCCTCGATCGAAACGGATTCCCGCGCCGGCAGCTCCCGCAAGCAATCGCGCAAAGCGGCGATGTCAATATCGCTCGATTCGAGCACTCTTTGGATGGCGTCGGGAATCGGCGTGTCGGTGAGCTGAAGTTCGGGGCGGTCCCGGTAGTGGTCGTTGATGACATGGCGCCATTCCCGATTCGAAATGCGCAGCAGCTTGGCGAAGAGATCCGGGTCGTTGTAGGAGGACTTGGTTCGCAGCAAAGCTGCGGCAAAGCGGGGCAGAGCGTTCCGTTTTTCGCCCAGGTGCATGCCGCTGATCGCGCGCTTGATCACCGCGAGGCGCACCCACTGGTCGATATTCTGCACATGGAACGCGCCATGCTTGAGAAAGATGATCTGAGGTCGGCGCGTCGCTCCGTTATCGATGAGTCGAAAAAAGTCCAACGCGGACGCAACAGGGACGGCGCGAAGCGCCTTCTCGCCGGGACGTTTGATCGCGCGCTCCGCAAATACAGCAAAATCGCGGGGCCATTTTTCGTGGAGCGATGAAGGCACCATAATGACGACCGGCCGCCTCCCGCGGTCAGCGAGAGCGGCCAGCATGGCGACGCCGAGAGCGACAAACGTCTTTCCCATGCCCACTTCATCGGCCAGCACGATGCCCGGCTGATTGCCCAGCCGACGCAGAATCTCCGCGATCGTTCGCTGCTGCCGAAGCGCATCGGAATTGCTGACGCGATCGTTTCTGAGATCAAGGCGCTCGCCGAGATCGCCAATATCGATGGGCCAGGTCACGATAGCAGCTCCTCAAAAGAGGCCGTGACGTATGAAACAAGACTGGGCGGCGCGGGCGCTTGGCGGGCGAGGTCCTGCAATGAGCGCGTGATTTCAGTGACCTCCGGATCGATGGCATGGGGACGCAGTGCCCCCGAAGGCTTCCATGCGACGCTGCGTAGCGTGGCGGCGACCTCGGTGATCATAAACGCGGCCCCTTCCGGGTCCTCAGCCGAGAGCCGCTTTGCCAAGGCAACAGGCCCGATTGGTCCCCGCAGGCGCCAGCGGAGAGCGTCGAGGGAGCTTACGGGCTGCTGTAGGCGCTCACGCATGCCCTCCAGTGCCTGAGCAACGCGCCGCATGCGGCGCAGCAGAAATTGACTGGTATCCACCTTTTTGTGCGGGTCGACCTCAAGAAGTGTTCCGGATGACTTCTGGCCTTCTCGGCGCTGGAGGATGCGCAGGACGATCTCGTGCAGTGGCCGGGCGGAGGTGAGAATTTCGATCAGTTCCGAAAGCGAAAGGCTTCCGAGTTCGTCGGGAGGCGGCAAGGCTGACATATCGGCAACATTGACGACCCATGGCGCGCTCCATTCGCTTTTTGCATCGTCTTGCCAACGGACTTCGAGCGAGCTGGGAGGTCGTTTCGTGTCCCACGGAAGAACAACAGTACGCGGGCTTCCGCTGCGCGCCCAGCCCTGACCGTCCAGGAGCTCACCATGCTCCTTGGAAAGAACGGAAAAGACGGGCGGCGCGCCTGTCCCGATCTCAAGTTCGAGGCGTGCGCCCCGCTCGTCCAGGCAGAAGAGGGCCAGACCGAACGCGGCCGGCAAGGGAGGCGCGTCCGCGCTGTCAGCCGAGTCGGGCAAGCCGCCGAGAAACTGGACGCCCTCGATGTTGTCGAGTTCATGCTCCTGCGGCCAAGACTGCGCACAGAGTTTTCCGAAGCGCGACCCGCGATCACGGATGGTGTAGGCAAGGTTTAATTCGATATTGTGCCGAGGGTGGAGGCCAAGGCCCGCGGCCGTGAAGTTGCTCGATCCAAGCATGTAGAGCGCGCGGTCGTCGCGCTCCAGCCAGACGGATTTCGCGTGGAGAGGCCGATCCTCCTGTATGCCTTCGATCTCAATGCCCTGTTCAACGACGGAAAACGCATGCCGGAGGGATGGATGCGACGGCTTTTTGAGCGCAGCCGGGGCATCAATCTGCACGGTCCCGTCCGGCAAGGTCCGTCCGGGCCCGACAAAGCTCAACCGGCGTTCGCCGCGCGTGGTGAGAATGGCCGCAAAGGCTGCGGCCGTGGCTCCGGCGCGAGCGTCTTCGTCGAAAAACGGGCTCAAGACCCATGCCCGGTCCGGCCTTGGTCCAACCCATCGGGCGTTGAGTTGTTGAACCACCGTATCGCCGCCGGGCACGAGGGGGATCAGCGTGCATTCGGCATCGTCGCGATCCGCGGGTGGCAGAGAGCGTGCCCGTCGTTCAATCGACGCGAGGAAACTGGCTAAAGCGGCCTGTGGCCCAACATCGGAGCGGTCAAATCCAGGCGCGAGCCTTCGCACGCGATGGAGGAACGCGACACATTCGCTCAGCAGTTCGGGTGCCGGATTTTCCTGCCCGCCGAAATCGAGAGCGGTCATGACTTCCTGATTGCGGCGGTAGGCGGGCTCCGTGAGGTTGGCGGACCCGATCAGAATCCGGATGAAGTTCTCCCACACAAGTAGCGTCAACTTGGCATGTAACACGCCGCCGCCCAGCAATCTGACCGGCAGCATGTGCCAGCGCAGGCTGCGGTCGGCGGCGGCATGTGCGCTATCGACGAGAACGCAGGCAAAGCATTGCGCGAGTTTTTCTTCACGTTCGATGAGATAGGCTTTCGCGGTTTCATTGGGATTGCTCTGAATCGACAAGAAGCGCGCGAGGCACTGTTCCTCGAAAAGCTCGGCGTCGAACGTAAAGCTTGTCGTGACGCAGCCGACGGGACGGCCATAAGCTTCCTCGCCGGTCCACAGATCGAGCAGGCGCGCGCGCGTTTGCTCGGAAGTCGACGAACGCTGGCCGCTCATCGGAGGACTCCGAGGTCGGAGAGAAATCCGGAAAAGGTCGGAATACGATACTCGTGAACATAGCCGCCCTTACTGGAGGGCGGTTCGTGCACAGTATAGCCGGCGCGCAAGGCGACCCGTCCGCGCGTGCCGCGCTCGAACCAGGTGCGTTTCCCATTCGGAGGCTTGTTGCGCTGAACCTGCTCGTGATGATGGAGAATCGCCTCAAAGAGATCGGCGGCGGTTCGAACGTCCTCGAACCGATCGATGGCTTGGGCGATGCCCTTCTGGTCACGCTCCCATTCCAGCAGCGTTGGATGGGAGCGAACACGCGCGAGGCTCGGTGCCAGGAGCGCGAGCGCGGACTTGGCGGGCTTCGTCGCTGCGAAGCTCTGAGCATCTACCGGCGCGCCCCCGTGACTTGATGCGCAATAGCGCAAGCCATCGAACGCATCGGTGATCGCACGCCCGAACGTTTCATAAGCGTCGATCGCGGTGAGCAAATGTTGAAGCTCGGCCGGAGCCTTGCGGCTCAGCTTGCGGAGAAAAGGCGCCTCGTGGTCGCGCCCGCTCACGCCGCCTTGTGCAATCAGCGCGTTCTTCAGGTGTGCGACCATCTCGGCTTGGCCGGCGCGGGACAGAATGCGTTGGGCCAGGATCGCCTTTTCGCGGCGGCCCGGTGCTATCGGATCGACCCGGCTGGCGAGCTCGCGCCAAAAGTCTCCGGACTGGTATGTGGTGTGCCCCTTCTCCATCCCTTGAGCGACCGCGCGCCGAAGCCGCTCGCGAAAGGCAGGCCCGACGCCCCCCGACCCATCAAGGAACCCGTCGAGCCCTTGATCCCTCGCCCAAGCGGAAACCAATTCGTAGCCCCCGTCGTCGAGCGTTCCATCGTCTGTGATGATTCCGATGCCGCGGGCGAGACGGCGAAACACGCCGGTGAAGCCAAACGCATTGGGAGTCTTGAGATAGGCGGTCGCACACACGGGGCGTTGGTTGCGCAAGGATCGCCGAACCTTCTGAATGCCGGGTACGCCGAAAGTCGCCGAGGACGAGTCCTCCGCGCGCACGAACGCCTCGACGACAAACCATTCCCACACAAGCCAGGGCGGCGTTAGGCCGTCCGCAGCAACCGCGTCGGCCTCCCAATCGTCGCAGATGCGCGCGCCGATCGCGATAGCTGTTACAAAGCGCGGATGGCCCATCCGTACGGTCACGGCCGGCAGCAAACGGTCGGCAAGGCGTTCATAGCCGGGGAACAGTCCGAGAGGATCGGAACTGCCTTCGGCTTCCTCAGAGGGATCAAACTCGGAACTGAAAGGTGCTCTCAACATATTTTCCAACTCTTAAGCAATGACTAGTGGCCGGTGCAGTGCGACGGACTCGACGTGGGCATTCAGGCGGCTAAGATCGTCGATCTTCGTCCACGCGCCTTCAAGTAGCTGAGCTCCCGCTATCGAAATTCAGTTTGGAGGAAAGCCCGCCCAATCGGCCGGCGGTCTGACTCCGGAACTGGATACAAATCGCAGGACTCCGGGCGTCGCGCCAACGATCGACTGTTCTAGCACCGCGGCCAGAGCGAGGGTGTCGCGCTCGGTCGGCGCCAGCGCGTCACGGGAAAATTGGCTATCCATCAGGGCGTGCGTCGCCGCATCGTCGAAATGGTTGAGGCCGAACGCGTGCCCCAACTCGTGTGCCATGATTGGCACGAGATTGATGCATCCGTCGTCGAGCTGGAAGCTGAGCCTCTTGTTCGCGTCGAACTTGAATTCCGACCTGAAGCATTGGAACGCCCGCATGTTGAGGGCGATTGTGCGCCCCTCGATCTTGGCCCTCGCTAGGACAAGCGGGAACTTCGGGAAGAGCTCCTCGTCATCGAAGCCGAGTTCGACCACGAATGTAGCGCTCTGCGGACATGCGAGGCGGATGACCTGAGGTGGGATGAACAGAGAATAACCGTTGGAGCTTCGGCTCGTCCTTCCGTCCAGGAATTTTCGGAGATCCGGACTAAGCCGCGCTTCGATGTCCTTCATCGAAGACGTCCACAACGAAATCCCCGATTGGAAGGCGCTTCTCACCTCCGCTCCGAACGCATCGATGTCGAACGCTGCAGGAACGGGACCGACGGTCCGCAGCACAAAGGAGAAGCCGTTCGTCAGGATCTTGTTGCTCAGCGGCGCCTTATAGTCGAACGCGACGGCCACTTGCCGACCTTCGTGGCAAAACGAGGCCGGCACTTCGAAACTCTCCGGGATGTGGCTCCTGCAGACTCTTCGCTTCGCAACGCTCCTGACGGCGGAGATCGGCCCGTGAGCCTGTTCCCATGGGCGAAACGTATCGAGATGGATGTTGTGATCGACCGTCAGGGCGGCGCTCTCGGCAATGACGGGAGCGGTGGGGACGCCGAAATCGACGACGAAAACGTCCAGCGACCCGTCGGCGCAATCCGGAGGCGCCGGTGCCGGCTCAAGGGCGGTGGACCCGCAAGCGGCTTCGAAGGTAACGCTTTCGACTTCGGTCCAGGCGGCCAACCGCTCGCCCGTTCCGCCGCAACCTTCCGCGTATCGGAGGGTAGCTCGGTCAAAGGCGATAACCCGGACGTTCTCAACGGCGCCGCTACTGCCGCGAAGAACATCCGCGCGACCGCTCGATGCGGAGCTGCATGCGATTAGTAGCGCAGCTGTCACGACGCACAGGTCTCGCAAGAATTCCCCCAAACCGATCGATATAGGCCTTGACGGCAGATAGTGACTCCATCGTATGATGGATTGCATTTTAATATTGATACTACCATTCAGTGAGTGGCTGTGCGAATTTTGTTGTGGGCTGCCAGCATCTTCTTTATGGCCACAAGTGCGCAAGCGGCGGACCCGGGACCGAGGTTCGGCTCCTTTGTCGGTACGTTGGATCTGCGGATGAGCCATGACGGCCGCACGGCGATGCTGCTGGCTCCGTTCGCCTACGTCGATCCGCAGGGAAAGGAGTGGGTGACTCCGGCCGGTTGGAAGGTCGACGGAGCGTCAATCCCTTGGCCGTTGTGGTCGCTGATCGGAAGCCCGTGGACCGGTAAATATCGCGAAGCGTCGGTAATCCACGATTACCTCTGCGATACTAGGAAGGAATCATGGACCTCCGTTCATTGGACGTTCTACACGGCGATGCTCGCCAACGGCGTGAACGAGATTCAGGCCAAGCTAATGTATGTGGCCGTGTATCGGTTCGGACCGCGCTGGGACTTCGACTACAGGCCGGCATGTCCGAACTGCTTGGCCGTGCCTTATCACGTCGAAGCCTTCACCCCACCTTTCGACCAGAAGGAATTCGACTCCTTGAAGGCAAGAATCGAAAGCGGGGAGCTCTCGCTGGAACAGGCGCTGAAGGAGTCGGACGCTTCGTTCAACGACCAGATCAAGACCTTGGAGATCGGTAAGCCGGTTCTGCTTCGCTGAAGCACGGGAGGACCTTATGACGCGTCTCGGAATTACTTTGCTAACCGCTGTCGGGCTCTTGTTGGTAGGTGCGACGTCCGGTCAGGCCGCTTGCTGTTCATACGGCTGTTGCGACTGCAGTTGCGTGGCATTCAGATCGGAAGCCAAGGCGGTGAAACTGTCGCGTGCTCTCGGAGCGCGCGGCAGGCTTCAGAGCTTCACGGTCGATGCGTCGGACCAGAAGGCCACACCGGGGCCCTTCAAGTGCTCGGTTCTGTTCGAAAGCGCCATTTGCACGCGGCAATGAGCGCCGAGGCCATCGGGGGAAATGCGGATCGGAAGAACCTGACGTACACGCACGTCGGAAACAGCTCCCCGAGTGAGTCAGAGGCTTGGACGTAACGGGAGAAAGGTCGCGCCCAACCACGGGTGGCTGTACCGGTTCAAGACGCTCCGTCGGAAGTCGAAGATTGATCGGCCAATCCTCGAGGCTATTCATAATGATACCCCTGTACCGAAGGCCAGAGGTACGGAGAAGCGCCATCCGACTTTATGTACCCCGACGAGATACTGAAGCATCAGCGGTACGACGTGGCGGCTGCGGCGACCGTCGACCGGCGGCGTCTACGCGGCGTCGGCAAACCTCGGCCCAGGTGCATTAGCCCGATTCGACGTGATAAGAACCGCGAGTGCGTCCGCCCGTCTCGGCAAGATATCTTCCTGTTTTGATCGCCGTACCGCGTCCGGGGCCCGTGTGGAGACGCGCAAGCGGGGCCGGTCGTTTTTGAAGGCGTTTGTGAGGTTCCAGTGACCGACACCATCGAAAGCGAGGAGGACAACGTGCTCCGGCCCTTCGCCGACCTAATCGGGCAGGAATTCATCGAATTCCTGTTCGACGCCGCGCCGCGGAAGGTCGTCTCGAGGATCGCGAAGGCGCTCGATCACTTCATCAAAGCAACCCAACTGCGCGGAATTGACGACGAGATGGGAGCGATTAGATGCATCGCCGCCGAAGAGGAACTCGTCGTCGCGATCTTCGAGTGGCTCAAGTTGAATTCGGATCGACTGCCGGCGCACGGCGATTTCATCGGAAAATACAAGAATCATCGCGTAAAGCTGGCCTTCTATCCGGTCCTGTCGCAGTTCAGGTTCGTGCTGGGCGACATGATCTCTCACGGCATCACGTTTCCCGGGTTTGAAGAGGTCCTGCTCATGAGGATCGAACCTTCGATCGTGGACGGCCGCCTCGTCCTTCGGCTTGGCCGGGAAGAGCGCGGCGGGACGAACGCCTCGATCCCATTCAATCCGTTGGACGTATCGGTATCTCGCGAAGATCTCGATCATGAAGAGATAGTCGAGGAGCTCTACCGAGATTTTGAAAATGAAGTGCGCGAGCAGAGTGGCATGACCGTCCGCGAATTCGTAACCGCTAGGGCGGAGTTTCGCAATTTGCTCCTGTATGCCGGAGACGGCGGACATCTCGGAATGAACGAGAGCCTTTCGGAACTGATGTCATCGCAGTTCTCGAAGGCGTATCGGGACTTGCTGTGGACGCTCTGCCTGCTCGTCGGCAACGCGCCGTCGAACAAGGGCTGGGGGTTAGTGAGCCAGTTCATTGATCTCTATCGACGGGTGCTCGTCGAGGCAAAACTGGTATAACTTGCCAACCTGGCCCCTCCCAGGGGGACCATCGAACAGCGCTTCGACGGATTCGTCCGATCGTTCAGGAATTTTGCGAGGCAAATCACCGCGACCTGGCCCCGGAATTTGCGGATTTCATTTCGGCCAAGCGCAACCTTTGAGGTAGCAATCCTCGGCGTGGGCAAGTGATTACCAGAAAAAATGTTGTCAGGGCCCTCGGTCCAACGGCGCATCCTACCTGCCAGAGCGGTCGTAGCATCAGGTAATGGTTCGTGCCGCTAGGCTTTACCGGCAAAGTCGGCGCAAGCCAGCGAGATGCGTTGGGTCGACGATATCCATCATCCCGATAAGGGCTGTCGCGGCTGTCTTGCTCTCCTCCAGCGTCATGGATGAAAAGCTGATGAGATCATCGAGGTTGTCGGAGTGAGACTCAAGTTGGACCAGCCGCTCCAGCGCCGACACCCGTTCGGTGTCAAGTGCGGTGTGGTCCTTGCGTAACTGTCCCATCTTTGAACCGAATCCGGCGCTGCCGGGGCATCGAAACGCGAGAAATACGTCAAGCACGCGCCGCAACACGTTCGGCATCATGTAGGCGTACTCGTAGTCGGGATCGCTACTAGCGTCGAACTTAAGCACGTGATCGAAAAGGTAGTGGTACTCGGAATCGTATTCACGCAACAATTTTGACATCTCGATGATCGAAGTCGACCGCTGGTCCGTTCCTTTCGGTATTTTCACATCTAAGAACAGCAGGGCCGCAGTTGGCGCAATCGCCTCGTTGCGCGGCCTGTGCAAGTTTTTCCAAGCCTTCTTAAACTCATTCATGCAGTTTTGGTTGTGCGTAAGCACGAACATCTGGGCCGCATTCGCGAGCCGGCTGAGGACCAGCGAACAAGCGTAATTGAGCGCCCTACTGTCCAGGCTCGAGATCGGGTCGTCGATAACCACGATGCGATCCCGGATCGACCGTCCCTCCGCCTCCAAGGTCGAAAGGAAATAGCACAGCGCGATCGCGGTCTTCTCACCTTCGCTAGGGCTCCCCTCGATCGGCTTGTCGCGCCGCCGGATTACATAACCCTCTTCGACGCTCAGAATGGAAAGTTCCTTATGGCCCAAGTACGCCGCAATCAGTTGGTTGATTTTCTCAGCCGCGCGACCGTGCTCCCTGATACGCGCCCTCAGATCTAAGGCTTGGTCCTGAAGATCCTGAAGTGCCCGTGCGGCCGCATCCCTTTCGTCCTCGGCTGAGGCCACGCCGATCGTTGCACCTTTGTATTCGTCATGCTTGTCTGCTAGATGGTGGCGTCGAAGCGCGAGGCGTGCATCAGTTTGACGCTGCACGAAGCCGGCCGTGGCCTCATTATGCTGTCTGATGATGCGATTGACGCTCAAAGTCGCTTCGTCGAGGCCGTCAAGCACTTTTCGAGACTTACTAGAGCCATGCCATGCGAGATCATCGTCTGCCAGCTTCGCCGTCGGTCGCGCGAGTTTGGCGTCTATCGTCGCAATCGCTGGATCGAGGAACGTTTCGCGAATACCTTTGAGACCGTTCTTCAGCTGCTCCATTGCGCTTTCGTAGGAACTTCGCAGATCTGCCGAAACTTCTTTCGCCGCGGGCAGGTCGTCGGCCGCAAGCAGGCAGCTTTGCTTTGCCCCTTCCATTACACTCTTGCTCCGCTCCAGCCCGTCGACATAAAGTTGAAACCCCTCATCGAGCGCCCGTTCCAAACGCTGCTTGCGCGTAGCCGTCAGTTCTCCCCCGCAGAGCAGGCAGGCATCGAGCCCATGGTCGATGTGGTAAGTGCTCCCTTCTTTCACCCATATCAACATGTCCGGATGATTTTCGAGTTCGGCAATGATTGAGACGGAAGGCGTATGCACCGCAAGCTCGCCGGCGGCTTTCAATGCGCCCGCAATCCCCTCTATCCCGAATGCGATCTCATCGAGCTGCGGCATGGGTGCTTCCAGCCGGCAGACTTCGCGCTCTGCAGCCAGCGCTTCATCATCAAGTGTTGCATCCTCACCGAGATCGAGATTGGTATAATCGGCGGTCAGCTGCGGCGCCTCGTATTTGCGGCTCGCTTGCCGAAGCTCATTAGAAATAGCTTTTGCATGCTGACGCTTGAAGGTCGTCAATTGCTGCTCTTTCGCGCGCAATAGCCGATCCGCCGCTGACTTACGTTCGTTTGCAAGCGGGATTTCCGTTTCAGCTTTGGCGAGCTCCGCCGCCAATTCGGCCTGCTCCCGGCCGATGTAAAACACCGGTTTGGCTCGTCCAGTCGACCACTGAAGGTTTTCCTCGATGAAGTCCTCGTTAAAGACCGCAATGTGTCCGCTAAGAATATTGCTGGCTCCAGCGCAAACGGTCGCGTTGGTGTCGGTAACAAACTCAAATTCGCAACCACTGGGAAGGCGGCCCACCGTCACGTCGGCCTGCAATGTGGCAAAGCAGCGCGACAAGGTGCTCTTGCCGGAACCATTGAAGCCATAGATCAGATTGAAGCGCTTGAACCCAATACTGGGAGACTTCTGGTTCCGCTCGGCCAGCACGCCGGCATTAAAAAGCTTGGCAATATTAACAATAAGCATCATATGGCCGGCCCAGTTGTGAACCGCTCTTCCGAAATGAATTGCTTTGACTGGTGAGGCTCCTTCTTGGCATCAGGTAGTTAGGCGCGACTTGGCTTTTTGCAGCCTGAGTAACAATTCCCCCGGCCCAACACCCGGAGCATGCCGCTGCTGTGCAAATCTCTCTAGGATTCCAATCTCTGCATGTGGAGCGTCGAGCTTCCGGTAGATTATTGCAGCCTGCTCGTAATACCAGGGCGCAACTCCGCATTTTTGTTCAACGCTTACCCGCTCCTGCGACTCTATCTCGGCCAGTAGGAGGTCAAGTGCTGCTGAATAGTCGCCGGACCGCTTCAGCAGCTTTATCCGCTCAACCAAATCGTTAATCCGGCTTGCTTCGGGTGCAAGTTCAATAACGAGTTCTCGGATTCTGCTCGAGTCAGACGGTGGGGAGACGGTCTCAGGATGCGTCAACGTCGCTTCGTCAAAAGCAGCTTGTCCGACCATCAACATGAAGTCACTTTCGCCCACAATTCGAATCGGGACGCCAGCATCGATCATTTGCTCAGCTTTGCGGTGCTTCGAACTTTTCTCGTTTCCCTTGGTGCGACGCAAGTCTTGGTCGCCTACGACCAAAATGGTCGTGCGCTTGTTAATGCTGTCGGCGACATCGCAGCCCATGCCGGCCGCTGCCTTGGCAGCTACGCCGCGAGGAATTTCTAGCTTTCCAGTAAACACGACGGTTTCCCCAGCCAGCACCCCTGATGGGTCGCCGGCACTCGCAGATCGCCGCGGGTCTCGGCCGGATATCGTCAAGTCTACCCGCTTCAGCCAATCTTCCAGTCCGTAGCCGGTATCGGCGATCGCGCGCAGCATCAAGAGCCCAGCGGCGCGGGCATCTTCAGCTGCGTCATGATGGGCAAAGCTGATTTCGAATTCGGAAGCGAGACGGGCAATTCCGTAGCCGCCGCCGTCGTTCAAGAGAGGCCAAGCGCGGCGCGCCACTCGCAAGCTATCCAACCAAATACCTGGAAGCGGCCCAGCCCCGTATTTGGCTGCGGCACGCGCCATTGCTGTCCTATCGAAGTGACTGTGATGTATGACTACAACGTCAGACAATGAGGCGCTTATCGCAGGAAAGACCTGCGCCATCGTTGGCTTCCCGGCGACGTCTTCTGGACGGATTCCGTGAATTCCGATGTTTAGCGCGTCGAACTCATCTTCGGGATTGACAAGAATTGTCAGTGATTTGAATACGGCACCCGATCGAAAGTGAACGAGCCCGATTGAGCAAATACTAGCAAAGTCAGCATTTGCAGTCTCTACGTCGAGCGCAATGAAATCAGTTACCTCTGACACCTTAGCGGTCCCCCGGCCCACTCGTATCATTCCGCAACTAGTGAGCGAGAGCAAGGCCAGCCTGGGCCGCATCCCGGGTACGGGTGTGTCAACCTCACATATTTCGATTTGCGACTATCGGATTGGGGGGGCTGCGTAGGGGTTTAAGCGCCAGAAGGACTCGTCCTCGTTCAATCCACTTTGATAGAGCGTCGCCGGAGAGGGGCCCTGACACCGAGCTACCAGGCCAAAGCCGTTCGGTCCGTGTGTCAGGGGGACAACTTGAGGCGCGCACGAACTAAGTTAGTGTGGCTCGCTCGCGCTCCCGGTGGGTGGTTTCTTCTTCAAATAATTCGGACTGGGATGCCGGCTCTTGCTCAGTCCTCATTAGACATTATAGCCGCCTCGAAGCGCTGACGCGTGGAGATCGCGAGCCGGCCCAGTCCGAAATGCTCCTGCATGCCGCGGATCAGGTCTTCATTCTCCTCCAGGCCCTGTGTACGAAGGAAATCGGCAAGGCTCGCCAGTTCGGGCAACGGTACGTCGCCGTGCTCACGGCCGCCGGCGCGGCGATAGGGCGATTTGGCGCCGGGCGAGGTGTTTTGCGGCCAGATGATCTCGCGATCGCCGTCCCGGGTTGCGGGGAAGCGGCCTCGTCCGAGCGCCGCCCGGACGATCCGCTGCACGGTTTCGCCCGAACGTTGGAAGCTATGAGCGCGGGCGATGCGGTCGATCAAAACGTCGAAATAGATCGGTCCTTCGATTTCGATCACATGGTCAATCATGTTGCGGATATTGCCGCGGTAGGCAGTGTCGTAGAAGCGTTCGCGGTCCGGCGCGGCGACTGTGCTCGGGTCGGCCTTAGTGTAGGTACCAGGCATCGCGGCAGGGGCCGCTACAGCCGGCGTCGGTCCGCGCGCGTACATCCTCGGCTCCTCGACGAGTTCGCGGTCGTTCGCCGGATCAGGGACAACCTGTGGCAAGTGTTGCGGTTCGTGCTCGATTGCCACAATAGGGCTCAGCGGTTGGTCGGAGGGGATGCCTTGAGCCTCCTCCGGCGGATTTTCAGCGCTGGCCGGGGTCATCTCCTCCCTGGCTATCGACGCGTCAGTATCGGTGGCCTCGTCGGGGGAGGCGGCCGGAGGCCGCGATGCGCGGTCGGCTTCGAGATCGGCGCTCAGGCGCGAATGGATCTTATCCGCCGCCGACGAGGCGTCCATCCACCACTCGGTGCTCCAGATGCGCCGGATACGCCAGCCGAGGCTGGTCAGGATCATCTCGCGCAGGCGATCGCGATCCCGGGCCGTCGCTGAGCGGTGATAGGTGGCGCCGTCGCATTCGACGCCGGCGAGATAGCGGCCTGGAAAGTCGGGGTGCACGACACCAAGATCAATCCGGAAAAACGACACCCCCACCTGGGGGTGAACTTCCCACCCGCGCCTCTGCAGCGCGCCCATCACCGCATCCTCAAAGGGCGATTCCGTTTCGCGACCCGTCGGAGAGAAGGCCTCGGCGATGGCGCGCGCGCCGTGCTCGGCGAATTCCAGGAAGTGCTTGAAGTCGACCACGCCCTTGGCGCTGGTGCGCCCGAGGTCGATCTGTTCTGGACGCAGCGTCGCGAACACAAGAAGTTCGCTGCGCGCACGGGTGACTGCCACGTTGAGCCGGCGGTGGCCGCCCTCGCTGTTGAGCGAGGAGATCTGCGCGGTAACGCGGCCGGTCTTGTCGGGGCCGACGGCCACCGAAAAGATGATTATGTCGCGTTCGTCGCCCTGAACATTCTCGATGTTCTTGACGAGGATCGGTTCGGGGGTCTGGTTTCGGTCGAAATGGGGCTCCAGCGCCGGATCGCTACGTCGCGCCTGGTCGAGCATGTTCTCGATCAGCCGCTGCTGGTCCCCATTGAAGGTGACGACGCCGATCGATTTGGTTGACGTCTTCAGGCGCCGGACTACCTCGGCAACCACGGCCTCGGCTTCCTTACGGTTTACCTTCGCGCCGCCGCGTTCGTAGATACCGCCCTCGACGTGGACGTAGCGGACCGCAGTGTCGCGGGTCACCGGCGACGGGAAGGTCATCAGTTCGCCGCGGTAGTATTTCGCATTCGAAAACGCGATCAGGCTTTCGTGGCGACTGCGATAGTGCCAGGACAGTCGCATGCTCGGGATGTTCGAGGCGAGGCATTCGTCGAGAATGCTCTGTTGGCTCTGCACGGTTGAACCGTCGTCCTCCTCGTCGTCGACGCCGCGCTGGCCGACGCTGGTCGGCGGAAGCTGTTCCGGATCGCCCACGACGATCACTTGGCTGCCGCGCGCGATGGCGCCGATGGCGTCCCAGACGGGGATTTGCGAAGCCTCGTCGAAGATTACGACGTCGAACGGTTTCGCCTCTGCCGGAAGGTATTGCGCGATTGAAAGCGGGCTCATCATGATGCACGGCGCGAGCCGGGTCATGACGTTCGGAATTCGTCCGAAGAGCTGGCGCAGCGGCATGTGCCGTGCCTTCTTGTTGATCTCGCGCGCCAGCGTGCCCCATTCCGGATCCTTGCCGAAATTGGTCTGGGTCGGTACCGAAGTGCCGATCCGCGCCTTGACGATCTGCCTGGCGAGTTCGCAGATCTTCTTGTCGGCGGCGACGAAGGCCTCGATGGCAGCCTCGTGCCTCTCGGCGAGGAAGCCGCTCAAAACCTCGTCCTCGTTGACGATGGTCTCCGCGACCCAGCGCGCATAGGCGTAGTCGAACGCACCGACGAGTTCGTCGCGCGTAACGCGGCCGTCCTCGACGGCATCCACCAGCGGGGAAAGTCCGGCGGCCCGCGTCGTCTTCGCCGCCGCCCGCCATGTCGCCCATTGCGGCGCCTTGATGATGTTGGCCTTCCAGCGCGCCGCCCGTTCTTGCAACGCATCGATCCAGCCGGGCTCCAGCCGAATGATCTCTTCCGGGCGATCGAGGCCAATGCAAGCACCGACATCCTTGGCTGCCTGATGCATGGCCGGGAAGGCCTGGTGCATGGCGTCGAACGCCCTGCGTACCTGGCCGCCGGAACGGAAGCGCGAGATGTCATGGGCGAGGAGGCCGGCGACGTGGGCGGTTATCCGTTCCGGCGGCACGTCGTCGACCTGGAAGGCGTCGACCGCGGTTTGCAGGTCCTGAGCCCATTTGATCAGGGCCGCGATGCGTGCCGGGTCGCTATCCAGCCCCCGCCACAACCGTTCGATGCCGCGGAAATGCGGCCTGAGCGCTTCCAGTCCGCGAAGCAGATCGCAAAGGTCTTGCAGGACGATGAGGTCGCGTCCGATCTCGTCGGGTACCTCGCCGGGGCAGTAGGGCTGCAGATGGAGACGTACCTTTTTCTTGCGGCCGCTGCGCACCAGCACGTTGGATGCGCAGGCTTCGGTCCATTCCCGCTGCAGGGCCGATAGGTCGAGCAGCGCTGCCTTGAGATCGTATTCGGCAGACAGTTCGGGCGCCTTGTCGCGGATGCGGCCGACCACATCGGCCAGGGCAGTCAGCGCGCGGATACGGTGGGGAGCCTCTTCGTTGAGCAGCAGCACGCCATCTGCGGCATCCGGGTTCAGCATCAGCGCGACGAGCTTGACGAGTTGCGGCAATGAGCTGTCGTCGGTGACCTCGTTCAGTCCAAGGGAGGTGACGAGCGCGTCCGCCGCCTCGCGCATTTGCTGCAGCGTGGCCTGCAGCCGATCGATCGCCTGCTGCAGAGCTTGCGCCCAGGCAGGATTCCAGCGGGTTTGGTCGATACCCTGCAACGGGTGGACCGACGGGTCGCCGACCGCCTCCAATGCGGTGCGGATGTCCGTGCAACTCTCCCGCATCCGGGCAAGCTGGTCCGGCGAATGCACCGTTCCGGCCGGCCAAGTCAGCTCGATGTCGGCGAGGCGGTTTCGATCCGCGACCACACGCCCGAAGGCCTCGTAGGCCGTCATGCCGTTCGCGCGCCTGCGGTGCAGGGCCGAGACCAGCCTGTTCAACTGATCGCGCCTCTTCTTCAGCTCGCCGGCGGCCGTTGACCAGTGCTCTTCAGTGACCAGATTGCGCTCGCGCCAGGCGGTCGCGAGTTGCTCCAGCACGCTCGACTTCTGGGCCTTGGTCGAGTGCACCTCAAGACAGTAGTTGCCTAGTCCGATGGCCTGCATGCGCTGCCTTACGACTTCGAGCGCGGCGGTCTTCTGCGAGACGAACAGCACGGTCTTCTGGTGGGCAAGGCAGTTCGTTATGGCGTTCGCAATCGTCTGGCTCTTTCCGGTGCCGGGCGGGCCGAACAGCACGTAGTCCGCGCCGCGCTGGGCGGCGACGACCGCAGCGATCTGCGAGGAATCGGCCGAGAGCGGTGCGAACAGTTCAGCCGGGTCGACGACCTCGTCGATGGTCCGCGCGTCGATGAAGCCCGCCTCGGAGCCCTCGTAGCTGTGGGTCGGGGTATCGATCAGGTGGCGAACGACCGGATTGCGCTTGAGCAGGTCGGTGCGGTCGACAAGGTCCTTCCACATCAGGTACTTGGTGAAGGACAGCGTCGCAAGCTTGACCTGCTCCGTCACCTCCCAGCCCTTGATGCTCTTGATGTGGCGTCGGACTGTCTTCCAGATCCCAGCGACGTCGATGCCGGTGGCGTCCTGCAGCAGTTCGCCGTCGAATTCCGGCATCGACAGATCGAAGTCCTGCTTCAGCATCTGTAGGAGAGTCGGATTGAAGCGCGCTTCGTCTTCGTGCAGCGCGAGACGGAAGCCCGAGCGCACGCTTTTGCGTTCGAGTTGTACGGGGATCAGGATCAACGGCGCTCGGTACGGCCCGGCACCGTCCTGCGGCGTCCATTTCAGGAAGCCGAGGCATAGATAAAGGATATTTGCGCCGCCCTCCTCGAAAGCAAGCCGCGAAGCCCGGTAGAGATCGGTGAGCCGGCCATCAAGTTCGGCGTCGGCGACGTTGGTGTGCAGGTCGCCCCGCTTCATCGCGTCGAGGATAAAATCCTTGCGCGCCTCCTCGTCCTGACGATCGGCGAGCAGCGTCGTGTCGCGTCCGTCGCTGCCGTCGAGCACGGTGGTTTTGCCGAGCAGCTTGAAGCGGTCGCCGTCGGAAAGCCTATCCTCGAGCATCGCGGGATCGGGGCACTCGATCGCGATGGTAGATTTGGAGTCCTTGAAGTTGAGCAGCCGGTTCTTCAGCGAGAGATCGAGAAGATTGCGCTTCCAGATTTCGAGCCTGTCGAGGTTCTTCTCGGCTACCGGTTCGCGACGCTTGTCGAGATTCTCTTCGAAATGCGGAACTTCGCCGACTTCCTGGGCGGCCGCTGTGGCGGTGACGGGTCGGATCGCCGGCTCCGCTGAGCCCGAGAGGTCGAGCGGACGTATCTTGGCGCTACGCGCGCGGCGCACGTCGATGGCGAGCTCGAACGGCGAGGCGGCATCCTCGGCAATCAGTTTCTTGGCTGCTTCGACCGCCTGCTTGAAGCGCGCCGGGTGCGCGCCTGTCAGCAGCGTGGTCTCGACCACGACCATTTCCTCCAGCTGCACGCGCTTGCGCAACATTTGAGGGTCATCGATGACGAGACCGGAGAAATCCTCGTCGACCAGCCAGATACCAACAAATGCATGGCCTTCGGTCAGGGCAAGGACTGGGTTGAGGCCCGCCTGCTCGAGGCATGAGGCGTAGAGCAGCGTAAGATCGAGGCAGGTACCTACCTTCCGTGACAGGATATCGCTTGGGCCCCGGACCATCTGGCCCGAACGCTCGAAGCTCTTGGGCGGCAGGACGTAGGCGATCGAATGCGACACCAACGCCGCCCAGATCGCGTCGGCGATCTCCCAGGCGCGGGCCTTGGTGCCCTTGCGGTAGCCGTCCATGGCCTCGTCGCGACCGGCGGCGGCAAGTTTGTCGGAACCCTCACGCAGGATGACGTCCACGCTCGGATCGGTCGGTCTGACGAAGGCGGCCAGCAGTTCCGGCGCCGAATTGACGCCGCCCCAGTGCGAGGGCGGCAGCAAGTTGATCTCGATGGCTTGCTCGGCGAGCACGGTCCCGCCAGCTTCGACCCGAATGCGCAGTTCGCCGCGCCGCGAGGCGTTGATGCCGGCGAGAAAGGCGGGATCAAGCTTCAGATCGAGACTGCGAATATGGTGAACTGCCTGGTCCGCGATGCGCTCGATGCGCCAAATCCCCGGCGTGAGAAATGGCGGTTCGGACGTGAGATGGACCGAAATTCCCGCTAGGTCGCTGCCTAGGGCGTTTTCGACTGCGAGGTCCCGGATGATCGGCACGGCATTCTGATAGAACGCGACGTTGATGTTGTCCGCAACCGTACAGGTGACTTTTATCCCTGTAGCCGCATTCTCCAATCGATCTCGCTCCAACATACTCTGCCCCCAAAATAGAACATGCGGCATACACCGTTAAGGTCGGCCCTTGGGCGCCACTACAGGCGTGCATCCTGACGACCGTACAATTACGGGCTTGCCCACTAACTTCTGCCGATTTTTCTCGGGCTGTTATTCACTTGACGCGACTATAGGGTGGTTTGCTCTCGTATTTCGAGCATATTCGGAAGTTCATGCTTCGGAAATTCGGCTAGTGGCGCAGCAGCACACATTCGATTAGAGCGGCGGACGGGGCTTGTTGCGGGACCCAGTCTACTCGCCACTCTCATGACGCGAACAAGGACAGATGTCGGCCGGTCACCCGGCTTTTCGTTCGGCATCGGCCGAGTTCTCCAGCAGCGGCGTATCGAGGCTCGGAATCGCCGGCATCGCCTTGCCGGCAATAGCCTGCAGATCTCCGACCATGCCAACCGTCGATTCTATGACCGCGACAATCTGCGTCTCGCGCTTGGCCCATTGCCGACCCATGAATTTGCGCTCCCTGTCGAGATCCTCGCGCATGTCGTTGAACTTCTCGACAACGGCGTCCACCCGCTGCCGGAATTTCGTGCCGGTCAGGTAGTCGTAGACCTGCTCCATTTTGGTTTGCTGACCTTGCTGCACCAGGCGCGAGCCGTTGACTTCGATGAGTGTTTGACGGAGCGCAACTGCAACCGCCAGGGCGCAGCGCGGGTGGGCGATCCAAACCCCGTCGACCAGGTCGAACTGTTCGACGTGTTTTGGTAACGCCTGCGAGACGATCAGCGCGATATCTGCTCCGCAGCGGCGCTGGTCATCGCGAAGCTTGGCAAGCCAGCCATCGCTCCACGCCTTGGTGCGCTTGGATTCCCAGAGGATGATCCCGGCGGCGTTGCCGATGGAGCCGTTGACCTGCTGGACGACGTCAGCGCCCAGCTCGCCCTTGCCGACGGGCTCGATGAGATCCGTCGGAAAGCGTCCGCGAAGGAGTTGCTCGAGTTCAAGCTCAAGCACCTCGCCCTGCGACTGCTGCGACCCCTGTTCGGCCTTACGCTTCAGCTCCTCAATGGTACGCGCCATGGAATCAATTGTTTGATCCTTCTCCAGCACCCGAAGCCGGGCCCCCTCGTCAGCCTCCTGCTTTGCCTTGGCGCGTATGTCTTCGACAGAAGCTTGCACCCGCTTCTCGATCGTGAGGTCGAGCTCGCGCTTTTCCTCGTCGAGCGCCCGTTGCTTGCGCATTAATTCGGCCTGAGCCTGCTGTGCCTCGGCAAGCTTGGCATTGTTAGCATCCAATGTTCGGCGGAGCTCCGCAGCTTCAGCCACCTTGGTCTGTAGCTCCGCGGCGGTCGCCTCGCGAGCCTTCTTCGCTTCGGCGCTGGCTATTTGGCTGCGCTCGGCCACAAGTCGTTCAGCAACCCTATCTTCAATTTGCTCTCGCGCCTCGGCGAGCTGCTCGCGCTCCCGCCGCACCGCGTCCAATTTCTGAGAGACCTCCGCATCCTTCCTGGCGAGTTGCTGCTGGAAATGGCGACGAGTTTCCTCGATAAGGGGCGCCGCAAGCGACTCGGTCAGCCGAATCTCATGGTTGCAATTCGGACAGTGAAGTGTCGGTTCGTTCGAGGCTTCCGCGGCGGTTGCCTTGAAGTCCATTGTTCCTCTCCTATTCAGCATTCATTGGAGCCTGTTTCTACTTTTAGCCCGCGAACTTCGCCGCTACCCCGATGTATCCCTATTTCTGCTTCCTGGTCGAATGGCGTATCCATTCGCACCAGCTTTTTCCACCGAGAACTCCGAACGTTACACGCGCTTCGCGACCGCCTCGGCGTGCGCGAGCAAGTTCAGCCGCTGCAAATCGTCCGTCCGCAACCAGGACCCCTCAAGCAGCTCGTGGCTGTGAACAACCACGGCAAGACACTGCGCACGGCTGATAGCGACGTTGAAACGATTGCGGTTGAACAGGAACTCCGTCCCGCGAGGCGCGTCTTCACCCCGGGACGTGGTCATGGAAAGGATCGCGACCGCCGCCTGCTGGCCCTGAAACTTGTCCACCGTGCCGATTTTCGTGCCGGCCGGCAGGCGCTGTTTCAGCAGATTGACCTGCATGTTGTAGGGCGCGACGACAAGTATGTCGCCGAGCGTCAAGGGAGTTATCAACGTCGTGCTTCTCTGAACGCGATGGGTCAGCAGATCCTCGACCAGCTTCGCAATGGCCTCGACTTCTTGCAATGACGATTGGGTGCATCCTTCGTGCTTCACGCCTAGGAACGTGATGCCGGCCGGCTGTAGTGCGCGATGGGCACCGGGAGCGAGGACAAGCTTGCGGGCAGCTGCATCGCGGTGAGCGGTGAGGCGGCCGTCATAGATCGCCTCTGATATGAAGGTGCAGAGCGCGGGATGAAGCCGGCGGCTCTCGCTGAGAAGGATTCCCCGGTCGACGGGAACGGTAGCCTTGTCCTGCAACAGGTATTCAAGGCAGGACAGTCCGCTTTCACCGGGATGGACTCCTTGCACCGGCTGGGCGAGCTGCATCTGGTCGCCGACGAGCACGATATTGCGCGCCGCCGGGCCGATGGCGACGAGATTGCCGAGCGAGACTTGTCCCGCCTCATCGACGATAAGATAGTCGAATTGTTGCCGCTGATCTTCGCGGCAGAAATGGAACGCCGTGCCGCCGACAAGCTGAAACTCCCGGCCGACATCGTCGGAGGTCATCACGGTGCGGATGTTGGTGCTGTCGAAATGGGTATCCGGTTCGTCCTGACGCCCCTTCTTGGCGCCGCGGAAGGGAAACTTGAGCGCAGCGGCTGCCGTTTCGATTTCCGCAAGCGTGTTGTTGATGGCCTTGTGCGAGTTCGACGTGACGGCGACTCGATAACCCTTTGCCAGCAACTGAAGCGCGATTTGGGCGGCGCTGTATGTCTTGCCGGTGCCGGGCGGGCCTTGAATGAAGAGATAGCTGTCGTCGAGATCCATGACGGCCCGCATCGCGGCGGAGCTCGGTGATTGACCGGGATGCTGCAGCGGGGCACCAAGCGCGCGGCTTTTCAGCCGCGGCGGACGCCTTTCCAGGAAGTCCATGAGCGCGCCATCGGAAGCAAGGATGCCCGCGGCAAACCGCTCGGCGAAGGCCATAACCGCGGAGGGCAAGCCTCGCTGATCGAGCGGCGCTGATAAGAGGCTGAAGCCCTGCGGATAGCCGCCCGATTTCGCTGCGCGACGAAGTACCGCGACGCCGTCTTCCGGTTCAAGTTTTACGATCTTTCCGGCGTAAGCAAGGGTTGCGGCGATCTTCGGCGTGTTCCCGACGCGCAGCTTCGTATCTTGTGGCGGAAACCGAAACGTCACTTCGATCGACTTCTTGTCGGCAACAGGCGTCAAGTTTGGATCGGGCGAGAGGTCGCCGAGGCTTTCTGCGTCTTCGATCAGTTCCTCTTCCGACCAATTTTGCCGCTCAAAGACGGCCCACCAGCCGGGCTTCTGCGCCCGCTGGTGAAACCAGAGCAGATCGGCGACCAGCTCCCGCAGGCGAGGATCGCCTGAACTGCTCGCACGCACCCGCCGCGCCAGGTCCTGCTTTGCTGCTTCGCGCGCTTTGCGCTCCGCACTCTGCTCGGGTTTATCACGCGCTTCGTCGGCAATGCGATACGTGGCGCCCACGGGGCGCATGCCTTCGAGCCAGTCCCGCAGCTGCATGGTCGAGAAGCAGTCCTCCTTGTTGTAATAGGCAAGGGATTCGAGAATGGTGTTCTCGGCCGTGACGCGCCAACGCTCGTATTCCACAATGCTGTCGGCCGCCGTGGTCACATCGCCGTCCCGCTTGCCGCGGTAAATCTGTTCGAGATCCTTCAGCGAATAGCCTTCGGTCGAGGCGCGGAGCGCTTGACGGGTCACGCGGTAAAGATCGACGAAGCGGCGCTCGTACAGCATGGCATCGAGCTCGGCCTCCATCGTCGCGTACCGCATTGCAAGGCGCTTCAGTGCGGCCGGCTCGTACGCGGCATAATGGTAGATATGGGCGTTGGGATGTCTGGCGAGGTGGTTGACGAAACGCCGCATGAGCGCCTCGAAGGCCACCTTCTCTTCGGTGTGGTTGTGCGCCCAGGAAATATGAAACGTATCCGGCGGCGCGCCGTCGAGCGGCCCGACCACGCCAAAGAGATATTCGAGGCCCTCGTCATAGAGCGCATCCCCTTCGAGGTCGAAGAAGAGGTCACCGACATCGGGCGCGGGCAAGAGATGGAAGCCGCGGCCTGGAACGGCCGGCAGGATCTCGACATGCGGCTTGCCGTCGGAACGTGCGCGCAGCTGAAGCGAGGCCTGTGCTGCGAGCTTCGCGACCGTCTCGGCCCCCATCCCCGCCACCTTCACGTCCGGCTGGATGGCGGCGAGCTCCGCGAGTGTCTTTATGCCCGCTTCCTCAAGCTTGACGACCTGCGCCCCGCTGACGCCCGCGACGAAGAAGGGGCTGTCGGCCGCGCGCCATTCCGCTTCGCAGGTGGGCTTGAAGTCGCACTGCGCGCAGGCGGCGCAAGGTATGGCGCGCGTGACTCGGCCCTCGGTGGCACAAAACGACTCGAAGCGGCGCATGAGGCGCCGCAGAATGTGCCGGCTGCGCGCGAGATCGAGGGATTGCGGCTCGCCGCCGGCGACGTGGAGGGTGCCGCGCGCGACCGGAATGCCGTGCGTTTCGCCCAGGAGTTCGGCGTAGATACCAAGCTGCAGGAGGTGTTCGACCTTGGCTTTGCGGGCGAGCTTGGCGTCCTCCGGCTCATAGACGAAAGCCCCGCCTGTCGCAGGCTTCCGCACCAGAAAATCGGGAAAGCCGATCCAGTGGCCATGGATCAGGGCCGCCTGGTAAATAAGCGGAGCTTGAGCGGCGATGGCTGCACGTGTCGCCGCCTCGCGCTCCACGGCCGGTGCCGACGCGGAAATATGAACGGCCTTCCCATATTGGGCTTCGAGGCGTGCCAGAACCCTGGCTTCATGCTCGAATCCCTTGGTGCGGATAAGCTCGATGGTGGCGTCGGGCGCGGGCGCTTCGGCGCCGGCGAGCCATAGGGCTGCCTGATGCGGGCAGCCGAGATAATCGTTCAGGCGCGAGGGTGAGAGCGGTGTGTTCATGGAGCGAATCAACCAGCGACCTACGACAAAAACGGTCGTAGGCAAAAAATTATTCGGTGGCGGCGGAGTCCGGCACCGTCAGTGAAAATCGGGGCGGCCCTCGTGCCGCGACAGTGCCGCACGCAATTCCGTGGTCATGAGCTCACGCAAGGAAACAGGTGAGATGACTTCGATCTGATTGCCCCAACAAAAGAGGTGCCAGACAAGTTCTAGCATGCCGCTGGCGCGGAATCGCACCAAGGCACTTCCGTCGGCGAGCTGCTCGACGGTCTGGTTGGGATGAAATTGCCAATTTTGAAATTCGTCCATGCCGTGGGGAAGGACATGAAGCACAACGTCTTCCTGCTCGCCTTGGAAGAAGCCGAACGACCCGGTGGCGAACTGGACCAGGTTAAAGTCATCGGGCCGTGCCGCGTTTTTTTCAAGGACCGCAACGCCCTCGATCTTGTCGAGGCGCCAATGCTTGGGCTTGGTGGTCCCGAAATCGGCGGCGATAAGGTAGTTGCAGCGCCCGAACAGGATGCCGAACGGCACGACCTCGCGCGTGGCGCCGGGCCTTGAGCCGCCATGATAAACAAACCGCAGAACCTTCATCTGCAAATGGGCATCGCGGATCGCGAGAAGCACGTCGGGATCTTCCACGGCCCGAGGTCCTGCTGGCACGGCGATCATCTCCGCCCGTAGCAACACTTCCAGATCCGGAGCCACCTTGTTCAGGGCCGGCCGCTTCATCGCGGAGCGCATCTTCTTCTCGAGCGTCTGCAGCGTGTCGGCGCTGGCGTTCGCATCCCGGCGGCGCAAGCCCTCGATTGCCTTGTTCAGCTCCAGCAACTCTTCTTTGGTCGGGGCGTTGATGAAGCCGTCTAGCCCGCCCGGAATGCGGAAACGCTTCGTGGCGCCGTCCTGAACTTCTTCGAGCTGAGGGAAGACCGAGGCCAGCGCATCGCGCATGCGCTCGATCGTTCGTCGGCTTTCACCCAATTCTTGGGCCATTTCGTCCAGCGTCAGCCCTTCGGCGCTGGAGGCCAGGGTCCGCGCGAGATTCAGGAGGGCTGCCGCCTTCTCGTGGCGCATAGAATCCTACGACCGATTTTGTCGTAGGGAAGAGATCGGGGTACTTTTGGCAGTTCGGAGTTGTGTGCCCCTGATGCTGATCGAGAGTGCATCGGGGGTCACAACCGTTCGGAGTTGGTCTGAAAAGACGTCAAGAATCGAAGAGCTCGCCGTTAACGGCGAGCTCTTCGATTCTTGAGCGCGCACCTCGGGGACCACAATCACCGCCGAGGCCGCCATGGCTGGCGCGGCTGCAAGGGCTGGCGGCGAAGCACTGGAAGCGAACGTAGGCATCAATATCGGCCATTCAGATTATCTTGTTGAAGCAACTGAGCGGCCGCCGTGGCTACCTTGGCCGCGCCCGTTCTTCGCTCCCGGCGGTAATCGTCAATCTCGTCGCGGGCTCGCAACGTTCCTGATTCCCTGGGCGAGAACCCGCGACACGAAAAAGGCGGCTGCGCGCCGGGCGCCACCTGCGAAGCGGAAGCCGTTGGCCGAGTGCGTGGCCGTCCTGCAGGCCGAGAACCGGAAGCTGCGCGAGGAGAACGACGCCCTGATCGAGAATTCGTGACTTCGTTAGTCATGCCTAATTTCGCGGCGTGCGGGCTGACCAGATAAACCAAGCGCTGCCGACCGCTCGGCTGCCGAGCGACATGCGGGAGTGTGAGCTGAAGCGCGCCGGATGGACAAGCGCGGCCGCCTGATCGCGCAGCGCGAGCGTCGGCAGCACAAGCTCTCTCGGCAATAGGCGACGGAGATTCAGCACAAGGCCCGGAAGCCTGCAGGCTTCCGGGCCTTGTGCTATCTCGATTAGGTCCGCGGTGCCTTACACTTTCCGCAACCGGGCGACGGTGAGCACGAGAGCTTTAGTGCTCACCGATTCTGTCAAGAAACGCGCAGTGCCCAACGATTCACCCGGATTTCTATTGCGGCCTCCGTTCGATCTGTAAGGACGAGATTTGTCAAGGAACGGTGCTGGCAAGCGGATCGAGCCTAAGGTCGTCGCCAGTCGTCACATACTGCTGGAGCGCCTCCTGAGACCCGCCGATCCGCCTGTCTTGAACATTGCGTCAACTGTCATATATAAGATGACACGTGACGGAGGTTTCAATGCCGAATCCAAGAACCGACCAGCCTGAGCCGGTCGAGAAGGCACGACTGGCTGCAGTCGCGAGCCTGCTTGGGGCGCCATCCACGCTTCGAAAGGTGCCGCGGAGCCCGCTGGAAGCGCATGAGATGCTTCTGAACGGCCTGCCGTCCAGAGCGCTGTCGCACCTGGTTCAGAACCTTCTATTTCTCCGCTGGGATGACTCGTTCACCAAGGCGATTGGAATGAGTCATCGCACCTACCAACGCCACGTCGCCGCGGGAGCCAAGCCACTGAGCCCCGAGCAGAGCGGGCGAACATGGAAGCTCGCGGAAGTCCTGGCGAAAGCGACTTCCATTCTCGGCTCCAAGCAGGAAGCCGAGCAGTGGTTGGAGCGGCCAGCTATGGGCCTGAATCAGCACAAACCGATCGAGCTGTTGGCAACGCCGGCCGGCGTTGAACTGGTGGAGGAGTTCCTCGTCCGACTTGAGCACGGTGTCTACGCGTGACGCCATTGCCTGGGGCGCTCGGTGGCACCGAGCTTGTCGCTTGGCGGTTGGACCAAGCGACATACGCGTCCACGTGGGACAGCGGCGAGGGAGCTTTTCTGGTCGGCGGCCGCTGGAACAGCCGAGGACTTCGGGCCGTGTACTGCTCGGTCGATCCCGCTACCGCGATTCTGGAGGTCGCCGTCCACAAGGGCTTCAGGGCGCTTGACACGGTCCGCCACGTGCTCACCGCCATCACGGTAGACCCAACAAGCGTGTTCGTGGTCGATCCGACAATGATCCCCAACCCGAATTGGCTTCGGCCCGGCATCCCCAGTGCCGGACAGCAAGCGTTCGGCGACGATCTGCTCGGCAGACATAGGGTCGTGCTGATTCCGAGTGTAGTGTCGACCGCGAGCTGGAATCTGATGTTCGTCGGCTCAAACGCCGTCGGCTCCTACGAGCTAAAGTCGCAGGAGCCGTTTGCCCTCGATCCTCGCTTGCACCCTCCGGCCAAGCCTTAGCCGGTCAAGGGTTGGCGACCTCCGGCTCCATGGGCGAAGCCTCAAGCATTCGCGTAGCCCAACCACTCCGCAAAACCTTACAAATTCGCGCCGAGAGACGACGGATGTCGGGCAACCCAAACCTTGACTCCGACGTCTGAAATTCTCCATCGCAATTAACGGCCGTTGTCGCGCCGGACGCATATCCCTGACCCAAGTAATCTAATCCCGTGACTCTGCGAAGGTCCTCTAACGCAGAACCCTGACTCAGTTCGCCGGCCGCCACAATTCAGGTTGTGTCGGCGCCGGCCAGGGGCTGACGACCGGTGGTCGAAGGGGCGGCGGAGGGAGGGTTAATGACGGACCCCCGGGACGCCTCGATCAACGTCCGCGGGACGGAGACCGCGGCTCCTCGTCGCCCCTCTCCGGACCGGATGGCGTCAGCGAGTAGACGCGGCGCGCCGCGGTCGGCCGCTCCGTGAAATAGGCCGGCAGCCGAAGGCAGAGCATGGCGGCCTTCTTGAGATGCCGGAACACGTCGTCGTCCGGGCCGGCTCCGGTGACGTCGCGCTCGACCCTGATTTCCGGGTCGAGAAACCATTCGCAGACCGAATTGAGCTCGCGACCGGACAGATCGACGATGCCGCAAAGCCGCTGCTTCCACGCGTCAGGACGACCGGGAAGCGAGACCACCTTGGGTCTGATCGTGCGGTCCTTCCCGTGGTCCAGTCCCTTGAATACGAAGGTCTTGAGCTGCCGTTCGACGTCGCCGAAGTCGACGAGCACCCCACCCACCGCCGTCCACCACACCATGTCCTTCCTGCGCATCGTCGCGAAGCCGCCGACGACCGCGTTTTCGCAGTGCGCGCCAGCGAATTCGACCGAAAGCGGATCGCGCATCGAGTAGACGTTCAGGACGCCTTCCGGAAGTCCGCCGAGCAGACGCGGGAGGTCGTCGTCGGATGCGGACCCGTCCGAAAGGAAGTCGTCGAACCCGATTTTCGCGTTTCTGAATGGGTGGCCCGTAGCGGCCGACAGCAAGATCAGACGTTTGTCGACGGTCTCCGCAAAGCAGGACTTCCAGAGTGATGCGCTGTTTCCCGGCTACCCTCGTCGATCATTCGCATTTCGCTGCGCTCGCGACGTAATCGAGCAGGTCGCCACTTCCGCAGCTGGCCCATCTCAGACATGAGGAGCACGATGGGCAACTTCCGTTCTCGCGGGCAGAACGGAAGTGCCGGAGACGGGGCTGACTGGCTAACCGCTAATGCGCTCTCTTACCTCAACAAGCGGGATAGTGGTCGGTGGGGCCGAAAAGGCGAGTCGCCTAAGTCATTGATTTCTTATTCGTCGCCAAAAATTCGCGAGTCGAAAAACCAAAGACTCGCGAGTTGATTTTTGTCTAAAACAAAAATTCATGAGTCGATTTGGCAAATGCACACGATCTTGAACTTTGCACGTCTCATCGCCTGCTAAATGTCGTAGGTCCAATTGCCGGCCATCGGCGAATTGGGGCACCGCAGATTTTGGACGGCCTCGGCAAGTCTGAGCTCCCCCCTTCTGCGCGCCGTGACTTCCGTCTTTGAATTGAGACAGACAACGGTCCGCTCAGAGGTGACATGAGCGATGTGGCAAACGATAGCTGCCCTATTGGCGTTACCGACCGTTGCGGGGCCTCGCACGCCGCTTCTTGCGGGACTCCGGCAAATTGGCCGCTGAAGCCCGCTGATTCTCCTGAAACTTGAGCGTCGCTTGAACATGTTCGGCGAGCTTCAACGCGCTATCGGCGTTCGAAGCAAGACGAGACAGCAGCTGGGACAACACTTTGAAATCCTCGCGCGTCAGCATTCCGAACAATGCGTCATTGACCGGGCGTTGCAAGGCCGCAAGGCGGATCAGTCGGCGCACTCCGTGCTGGGTGAGGGCAAGTTGCACCCGGCGTCCGTCGCCGGGATGGGGGGTCTTCTCGATCAGCCCGTCAGACACCAGCTTGTTGATCTCGTTGGTGACGAAGGCGCCGCTTAGATACAAGCGTTCGGCGACCTGGTTGACCCCCATGGGCTCTTCCGCCGTCGAATTCTTGATCGCGATCAATATCAGATACTGGGTAGGCGATAGACCGACAAAGCTCGCGAACGTCTCACGGGCGGCTTCCAGGCTGCGCCCGAAAGCGAAATAGTCGTAGAGGAGGCCGCGAAGCGTGCGGTCTCCATCTTTATCGAGCAGCTCGGGCTTGGACGCTGTCAAAAGCGCATCGATCAAAGTCATTCTCCCGGCGATTCCATGGGTCTTGCCTAGAAACCATGCGTGGGCCTGCTCAGCAAGAGGGCTTGACATCTCCTAATAGCTTTGTCAGAAAGCTATCTAGGAATTATATTTCAGGGATGGGAATCGAGGCGCGTGTACCAATGGAAGACCGTGCATTCAGGCGTGCTCTCGGGGAGTTCGCGACCGGTGTTGCGGTAGTGACCGCGCGCGGCAAGGGCGAAGAGCTCATCGGTGTGACCATGAGTTCGTTCAACTCCGTCTCACTTGATCCGCCGCTCGTTCTTTTCAGCGTCGACCGCAAGGCGCGCAGCCTATCTGCGATGCTCGAAGCGAAGGGCTTCGCCGTGAATATCCTTGCGCGCGACCAGGAGCACATCTCCAATCAATTTGCGCGAGCCCTCTCCAACAAATGGGACCAGGTCAAGACCTCGGTCGGCCATGCCGAGGCCCCGCTGATCTCGGGCGCGATGGCGCATTTCGAATGCGCGCCCTACGCGAACTATGACGGCGGGGATCACGTCATCTTTGTCGTGCGCGTCGTCCGTCACACGACCCGCTCTGAGGCGGCCGCCCCACTGGTCTTCTTTCGCGGTCGTTACCGAGATCTCGTGGACGAAGCCGAACGCGAGCCGACCTGGCCGCTTCCCATTCACTACTAGCTTCGAACTGGAGAAACCGCGATGCGTAGCGCAAAGGAATATTTGTCGGGCTTGAAGGATGGCCGGACCATCTACATCGACGGCGCCTCAGTCGGCGATGTAACGGCGCACCATGCCTTCCGCAATCTCGCTGGCTCGATGGCGGGGTTGTTCGGCTTTGCGAGCGCGCCCGAGAATGCGGATCTGATGACGTTCGACACAGGCGCAGGCCGCGCCAACCGTATCTGGCAGCTTCCGGCCTCCTATGCCGAGCTCGTGAAGCGGCGGAAGGCGCTTGAGGCCTGGGCCGCGTTGCATGCGGGGTTCATGGGCCGCGCCCCGGACCACGTGGCGTCCTGCATTTCCGGCCTCTACATGGGGCTCGACGTCTTCAAGGAGTATGATCCGGCCCGCGCCGGGGCGCTCGAGAGCTACTACCGTTACGCGCGCGACAAGGATCTCTACCTCACTTACGTCATCATCAATCCGCAGGCGGACCGTTCGAAGGGTGCGGCCGACCAGGCGGATCCGTTTCTCACCGCCGGCGTCGTCGATCGCGATGCTGAGGGCATTACGATCCGTGGCGCCAAGATGCTGGCCACCGGCGGCGTCGTGGCCGACGAGGTCTTTGTCACGACGATCCAGCCGATGCACGCGGGTGAGGAGCGCTATGCGATGTCCTTTGCGATTCCGATGAGTACGAAGGGCCTGAAGCTGCTGTCGCGCAAATCCTATGAGAACGCGGCGGGCGCCGTGTTCGACAATCCCCTGTCCAGCCGGTTCGACGAGAACGACTCCGTTCTCTATTTCGACGACGTCAAGGTGCCGTGGGACCGAGTGTTCATCGAAAGCAATGTCGAGATGTGCCAGAAGCAGTTTCACGCCACACCCTGTCATGTGTACCAGAACTACCAGGCGATGATCCGATTGAGCGTGAAGCTCAAGTTCCTGACGGGTCTTGCTCATCGGATCGCCGAGATGAACGGAGTCACCCAGTTTCCGCAGGTGCGTGAGATGCTCGGCCAGCTTGCAGCCGAGACCGGTATGGTCGACGCGCTGGTTGCGGCCATGGAGGCGAAGGGCAAGCAGATCGGTCCCTATTTCATCCCGGACCGTCACACGCTCTATTCCGCGCAGGTGCTGACGCAGCAGCTTTATTCGCACATCCTCAGCTCGCTGCGCGAACTCGCCGGCGGCGGCATGATCATGCTGCCTTCGTCAGTCGCCGACTTCGCCAATCCCGAGATCGCGGCGTTGATCGGCAAGACCCAGCAGTCCCCGAAGGCGAACTCGCATGATCGCGTGAAGTTCTACAAGCTCGCTTGGGATGCCGTCGGCTCCGAGTTCGGCTCGCGCCATCAGCAGTACGAGATGTTCTACGCCGGCGCGACTTTCGTCACCAAGGGGCACTCCTATCGCACCTATGATTGGGCCGGCGCCGATCGGCTAGTCCAGAGCATGCTCGATTCCTACGACCTCAACGGCGTCTCTTCTTCCAGCAAAGCCGCCTGAACCAAGGAGACAACCCATGCCTGTCAACAAGAAGCACGACGAATTCTACACGCTCGACATGAATACCGGCTGGGAAGTCCCGGTGGGGTATCCGCCGGGCATCCAGCAGAAGATCATTGCGGGCGGTCTCGACGAGACGAATCGGCGCGGTACGCGCACCCGGTTGCTTCGCTTCGCGCCAGGCGTCTATACGACCGCGCCGTTTTCGCACGAGTACTGGGAAGAGGTCTATCTGGTCTCGGGCGACCTGATCGTCGGCAATGACGAAAAAGGCGAGGGCGGCAAGAGTTTCCCGCCAAACACCTACGCCTGCCGGCCGCCGCATGCACCGCATGGGCCGTTCAAATCCGTCAACGGCTGCCTGCTGCTGGAAATGCACTACTTCGATCCGGTGTGACGCCAACAGCGGCGTCACCATCGCATTCGATCAAAAACACCAAAACAATCTGACGAGAGGGGAGAATCATGAAGCTGAGAAGCGGCTTGTCTGCGGTTTCGCTTGTCATTGGTCTTGCGTCGGCGGCGTCAGCCGCCGCGCAGCAAAAGCCTGCCTCATTGGGGCTCGGAATCTTCACGTTTACCTCGGGTCCTGCAGCAGCCTACGGGATGCCCGGCAAGAACGCGGCTGACCTGATGATTGACGAGATCAACGCCAAGGGTGGCATCGAGGGTGTGCCTGTTAGTGCGACCTATGTCGATGAAGCACAAGGCGCGCAGGGCGTCATCGCGGAGTATCGCCGCCTCGCAGGTGACGCCAAGAACCAGGTGATGGTCGCGGCCTTGTCGAGCGCCAACTGCCTCGCGCTGGCACCGATCGCGGAGCAGATTGAGGTCCCGACGGTAGGGTGGAATTGCGACACCCATCAGCTTCTGATCGACGGCAAAAGCAAATACGTATTCCGCCCCAACGGCAACACCGTGCCTGAATTCATCGCCTACGCGATCTATCTTCTGGAGCGTAAGCCGAACGTGAAGACCGTCGCGATCATCAATCCCGACTACGCGTTCGGTCATGATGCAGCCAAGATATTCACCGCAGCGCTGAAGGCGTTGAAGCCAGACGTCGAGATCGTCGCCGAGCTCTATCCGAGGCTCGGCTCGCCAAACTACCAGACCGAGATTTCGCGCCTCACCACCGCGCGTCCAGATGTGGTCTTCTCAAACCTCTGGGGCGCCGACCTCGAAAATTTCGTTCGTCAGGCCGCGCCGCGTGGGCTATTCACGTCCAGTCAAGTGGTCCTTGCACTCGGCGAGACCGTGCTGCAGCGTGTGCCGTTACCCGACGGCGTGATAGTCGGGGTTCTGGGCGACGGCTGGTGGATGTCGCCGGACGCCAAAGCCAATCCCGAGACGGCGAAGTTTGCCGAGGCATACAAGGCCCGTTTCGGCGAATATCCGGTGTTCCCGTCCATCAAGATGGCCAACGCGCTGATCTACGTAAAAGCTGCCTACAAGGCTGCGATGCAGAAGAATGGCGGCAAGTGGCCGACGCGCGCCGAGCTGGCGGACGCCATGAAGGGCAGCAAGGTCGCGACCCTGACCGGCACCGCGCAGATGCGCGCCGACAATGACGGCCTCGTCGACCAGGTCGTCGGCGTCACCGTGAAGACAGCGGCGCAGCAGTTCCCCGTGATCGGTGACATGGTCCGCTACAAGGGCGACAGCCTGATGCCACAGGCCGGGCAGGACCCGCTGGCCTGGATTTCGACGCTGAAGCCGGAGTTCGCGAAGAGCCTGCCGAAGCCGGGAAGCTACAAATAGGCGGCCGGTAGCCGCGATTTGTCTCCAATCACGCAAGGCATAGGCCGATGTCAAATGCAATCATCCCCCTGCTGCTGGACAGTCTGGCCAGCGCCGCACTGATATTCTTTGCGGCGGTTGGCCTGACGCTGGTCTTCAGCGTGCTGCGCGTCCTCAACGTGGCCCATGGCAGCCTCTATTCGATAGGCGGCTATGTCGCGGCATCGATCTGCCTGTTCATTGCGAGCCGCCAGCTCAACCCGTATCTGTCGTTCGTGGCGTTGCTGTTCAGCGCCGTCCTCGTTGCGGCGATATTCGGTCCGCTGATCGAGCGCAGTCTGGTCCGTTGGACTTACGGCAAGTCGGAAGCCGTCCAAATCCTGATCACGTTCGGGCTGTTCCTCATCCTGGAGGACCTGCAGCGCGTGATCTTCGGCGTGAATTCCTTTTACGAGGATGCGCCTATGCGATTGCTCGGCACGTCGAGCATCGGCGGGGTCGTCTATCTCAACTACCAGATCCTCCTGATCGGGATGGCGCTTCTCGTCGTCATCGGTCTGCGGCTGTTGATCAACCATACCCGGCTTGGGCGCCTGATCACGGCTGTCGTGACCGACCGTGAGATGGCGCAGGCGATCGGCATCGATACCAACCGGATTTTCATCCTGGCGTTCTCGCTCGGCGTGTTCCTAGCGGCGCTGGGAGGGGCCCTGGCGACGCCGACGTCCGGCATCGCCCCGGGGCTCGGGGCCGACACCATGGTGCTCGCATTTGCGGTGGCGGCGATCGGGGGCCTCGGACAGATCGAAGGGGCCGCGGTGGCCTCGCTAATCGTCGGTCTGGCGCGCGTGCTCGCGATCTATCTGGCGCCGTCGCTGGATGCCGTTGCGCCCTATGCGGCGATGCTTGTCGTCCTCCTGATCCGTCCCTACGGCCTGTTCGGATCGGTGACGGCGCGGAGGATATGATGCGAGCGATCTTTGCCGCCGCCGCGATGCTCACACTTGCCGTGCTGCCGGTCGCCGCACCCTGGCTGCAATTCGTGCTGACGCTTGCGATCGCCAAGGGCTTTGCGGCGCTGGGCGTTGCGATTCTGCTCCGCGCCGGGCTGATCTCGATCGGTCATGCCATGTTCTTTGCCGCCAGCGCCTATGGTGTCGCATTCCTAGCGCGTGCCGGCATCAATGATTTCGGCCTGCTCCTGGTTCTCTCGGTGCTGTCCGCCGCGCTGGTCGGCGCCATCGCGGGATCGTTCCTTGTCCGATATCGCGCGATCTTCTTCGCGATGCTGAACCTCGCGGTCTCCATGGTCTTCTACGCATTATGCTCCAAGCTTTATGGGGTCACCGGTGGGACCGACGGCTTGCCCGTTCCCATTCCCGGCATCTTCGGCATTGTGGTGACCGAGCCTGTCTTCAAGAGCGTGCTCTTCTATCTTAGCCTGACGCTGATGGTGCTGGTCGGCTTTGCCGTCCAGCGCTACCTGTACAGTCCGTTAGGCCATGCGCTCTCGGCGGTCCACACCAACGAGATCCGGCTTGAGTATCTCGGAATACCCGTCTGGGCGATCCTCCTGATTGCCTACGCCATTTCGGCGGCGCTGGCGGGGCTTGGTGGCGTGATCGCCGGTTTCGCGATCGGTCGAGTGGTGCCTGAATTCGCCTTTTGGACCGCGTCCGGCCATCTGGTGCTGATCGCCGTGCTCGGCGGGATCGGCGGCGTGCCCGGCGCCTTCCTCGGAGCGCTGTTCCTGGAGTTGCTCCACAGCGCCGCCGTCACCGTGACCGACGCCTGGAATCTGATCGTGGGCGTGGCCCTGATCGCCGTGATCATGTTCATGCCGCAAGGGTTTTATGGACTGCTCTCGCGCAAGGAGGCGTCAAGCCTATGACGCGTCCCATTCTCGAGGCCAAGGACCTTCATGTCGCGTTCAACGGGATCAAGGCTGCCGACGGTGTGAGCATCGCGATTCACGACGGCGAATTCCTCGCAATCATTGGACCGAACGGGTCGGGGAAGACGACCCTGCTCAATATCTGCACCGGCTACATCCGGCCGAAATCCGGCAGCGTGCAGCTCGATGGTTACGACATCACCCGCCTGTCGCCGCGCGCCATCGCGCGCCGCGGCGTCGCTCGCGCCTTCCAGATTCCGCAGCTGTTCTCCGCGCAACGCACCATCGACAACATGATGCTGGCGCTGGCGGCAACGGATGGATTGTGGAGCGCGGGCCGCCCGCTCGAGACCGCGGCGCGACGCGAGGAGGCGGAGGCGCTGCTCGACCTGGTTGGGCTCGCCGACGACAGTGAGCGGATCAGCAGCACCTTGCCCGAAGGGCATCGCAAGCTCCTGGACATCGCGGTTGCGCTGGCTCTCAAGCCGCGCCTTCTGCTGCTGGACGAGCCGACCAGCGGCGTCAGCGCGCTCGAGCGCTTTCAGCTCATGGAGGCGCTGATGGGTGCGCTCCGCCAGCGCCGCATCACGGCGCTGTTCGTGGAGCACGACATGGACGTGGTTGCCCGCTACGCGAGCCGTGTCCTGGTCTGGAACGCCGGCAACATCATGGCCGAAGGGCGACCCGACGAGGTATTCAAGAACGCGCAGGTCCGCGAACGCGTCGTGGGGGTGGCGTGATGCTCAGCCTCGACAAGGTCTGTGTCTCGATCGAAGGCGTTCGCGTGTTGCGCGAGGTGAGCTGCGACATCGTCGAGCGCAAGACGACGGTGCTGATCGGGCGCAACGGCGCTGGTAAGACGACGACGCTGCGCGCGATCATGGGGCTGCTTGGCCTTGATGGCGGCAACATCCGTCTCGACGCCGACGACCTCGGCCGTATGCCGGCCCATCACCGCGCACGCGCCGGAATCGGCTATGCGCCGGAGGATCGCCGGCTGATCTCGGAATTGAGCGTGGACGAGAAGATTCGCCTTCCGGCGCTGGCGTTGAAGCTCGAGAAGGCGGAGATCGAGCGAAGGCTCGATGAGGTCTACAGCTTGCTGCCCGAGCTGCATGTCATGCGGGCAAGGCCGGCAGGTGGCGTCTCCGGCGGGCAGGGCAAGATGGTTGCGCTCGGCCGCGCGCTCACGGTGGCACGCAAGGTGCTATTGCTCGATGAACCCTTCCAGGGTCTTGCGCCGGCGCTGGCGCTCAACTATGCGCGCACGCTCGGCGAGTTGCGCAAGCGGCGACCGGAGCTTTCGCTGTTGATCACCGAATCGTCGCCGGCGCTGCTCGACCGGATCGCCGACAGGACACTGCAGATCGAGCGCGGCGAAATCCTCGCCACATCGACCAAGGATAGGGAATCCCATGTTGCTGCAATTTGACCGCATCGCCAAAGACCGGACCGACCGTGTCGGGGTCGAGATCAACTCTCTCGTCATCGCGGGGTGGGCCGGCAGGGATGCCGCGGCGATCGAGCACCACATCGAGGAGCTCGCTGCGCTCGGCATTCCGCGCCCCTCGACGACACCGCTCTACTACCGCGTCGCAGCACAAACGTTGACTCAGGCAAGCCGCCTGACCGTGCTCGGCCCGGATGGTTCTGGCGAGGTCGAGCCCGTCATTGTCGCCATGGCTGACGGGCTCTGGATCGGCATCGGATCTGACCATACCGACCGCAAGGCGGAAGCGTCAGGCATCGCCCTTTCGAAGCAGCTTTGCGGCAAGCCGGTCGGCTCGCGGCTCTGGTCTTACGCTGATGTCGAAGGGCATTGGGATGAACTGGTCCTTCGCTCGTGGGCCACGATCGACGGCAAGCGGGTTCTCTACCAGGAGAGCCCGGTTTCGTCGCTAAGGACGCCGCGCGATCTCATTCGCCGTCACACTGGCTCGGACACGCTACCGGCCGGCACGCTGATGTTTTGCGGCACGCCCGGTGCGATCGGCGGCATTCGGCCGGGGACGCGTTTTGACATGGAGTTATATGATCCGGTCCTCGACCGCGCGCTGACCCACGGCTACGACATCGACGTGCTGCCTGTCGTTTGCTGATCATCAGTCCGCGGAACCGGTTTCGGCACCAAATGACAGCCTCATCTGACAGATCACAGCCGTCGGCCGTTGCGCGGCTGGAAGCGGCGCTGACGCGAATTCGTTCGCCGGAGGCTGAAAAGGCCTTCACCGCCGTGTTCGCGGAAAGCGCCCGGCGCGGGGCTGAGGCCGCGGATCGGCGTGCCGCCGCCGGTGCGACGCGCGGCCCGCTTGATGGCCGTATCGTTTCGGTGAAAGCACTGTTCGATGTCGCTGGAACGGTGACGAGCTCGGGCTCCGCCGTGCTGCGCCGTCTGCCGCCCGCCGTTGAGGACGCTGAAGTTGTCAGGCGGTTGCGCGAGGCGGGTGCTATCATCGTCGGCAAGGCACAGACGACCGAGTTTGCCTTTTCCGCGCTCGGCACGAATCCCCACGACGGCACGCCGGGCAACCCCCGAGACCGCAGGCGCGCTCCGGGAGGCTCGTCATCGGATGGATCGCCATGTCCTTTTGCAATCGCATCCGCCGGTCGTTCGATTTCCCGGTTTAACTGCCTGAGCTGTTGCTCAAGCCGCCCTCAGATCTCGCCGTGGACGAGGCGTCCTTCGAAGAAGGTTGCGAGCACGCGCGTTTTTGAAATGCGACCGGGTTCGATCTCGAAGAGATTGCGTTCCAGGACAACCATGTCGGCGGACTTACCAATTTCGATCGAGCCGGTTACATGGCCGAGACCCATCGCACGCGCCGGATTGCGCGTATAGACTTCCAGCGCGGTTTCGAGATCGAGCGCCTGTTCCGGCCAGAGCGCGCCGGGATGCAGTCGCTTCGGATTGCACCGCGTGACCAGGCCCTCGAGACCGAACCAAGGGTCGGGCAGACCCACAACCGGCCAGTCGGAGCCCGCTGCCAGCAAGGCGCCCGTCGCGTGCAGATCGCGGTTTGGCCAGTAGCGTTCGGCTCGGCCGGCGTCGATCACCGCCGCATTGGCGACCGTGATGGCGCAAGGAAACCAAATCGCGGGGCAGAGGTCGGCAACAACATTCAGTTCCGCGAATCGCGAAATATCGGCGGGATCGATGAAGCTCGCATGAGCGATATGGTGCACGGGTCCCGGGCCACGCATCCGCCGCACGATTTCGACGGCGTCGAGAATGTCGCGCACGGCGGCGTCGCCCGCGCAATGGACCTTCACTCCTTTCCCGAGCGTCTCGGCGCGCACGAGCCAGTGCACAACATCGGGCAGGCGCAGAAAGGAATGGCAGACCGTTGCGCGACCATGCTCGTCGGGCAGATAGGCTTCGAGCATGGCGGCAGTGCGCGTCATCGGCACGCCGTCCATGAACAGCTTGAGAAAATCCGGCCGCACATGCGGCGTGCGATATTGCTCGCTTCGCGAGATCAACGCCTCGCCGAAAAATTCCGTGCCGGTCAAAGTGTCGAAAACCGGCAGCGATCCAACGCACCAAGCGTTGAGTTCGCCGCGCCGGTCGAGTCCGGCCAGTGCCTGCAACATGGTGAGCGTGGTATTAGCGTCCTGATAGGCGGTGACGCCGTATCCGTTGAGGATTTCGACTGCCCGCTTCGTCGAGGCTGTTTCTCGGGCGATCGGATCAGCGATTGACACAAGGGCAGCCCGTTCCGCCAGCGCAGACGACTTTTCCAGAAGCAGACCCACTGGAGCGCCGTTCTTGGGATCGCGTTCGATACGTCCGAGTTCCGGATCAGGTGTAGCGGCTGTCAAACCCATTAGTTCGATCGCGCGGCTGTTCACCCAACGATTGTGCAGGCTATCGTCGCGCAGCATCACCGGACGCCCGCCGCTCGCGGCATCGAGCGCGGCACGCGCCTCGGAGGTACGCAGGCGCGGAATGAGTTCGCTGCTCCAGATGCCGCCGCAAATCCACTCGTCCGAGCCGAGCCGCTCCGCGCGTTCGCCAACGAGCGCGATGATCTGGTCGAAAGTCGCGCTCGCGGGAAACGAGAGTTCGAACAGGTCAAGCTGGCCGCCGCGCGTATGGTGATTGTGCACGTCGCCCAGGCCCGGCAGGACCATGCGGCCCTTTGCGTCGATAACCCGTGTTTGGGCGTTGCGGAGCGCGTGCGCGCCGCCAGCCGACCCCACATAGATGATCTTACCTTTGCGGACCGCGACTTCTTCGGCCCAGGGATTGCCCGTGTCGACCGTGTAGATCTTCGCGTTTTCGAGAATAAGATCGGCTGCGGCTTGCATTGTCACGGACTCAGGTCGCAGGCTGCGATTTCGCCCGTCGCCAGCAAAGGGTTAGTGTTAGTGTGTAGACGCCGAGTAGCGACGTCTGCAGCCAATAGGCGGTCGTGCCCTTGCCTGCAAGAACGATGCGCAGCGCGTCTGACAGATTGACGAGGCAGGAGGGCCGCGAGCGCCGCAGGCACGACATCCGGTATGCGCGCGGCGGAATAAAAAAGGCAGATATAGGCCACGACCGCGAAAGCGATGATCTTGTCCTGATAGGCGTAGAAGGGCGCATCATAGTAGATGAATAGGAGCGGCATCTTGAAGCCGACGAAATGCGCCGCCGCCATGCAACAGAAATAGGCCACGCCGGCCCACAGCAATCCGCCGAGAATCTTGTCCGCCATCGAGTTCCCTTCACCGCCTGCGGGCGGTACTCTCATTTTGGCAGGGAATGGTTACATATAGACTTGAGGCGAGCTAGACACATAAAATTATGACTAGGAGGCTCCGATGGTCTATCATCGAAAACGTCCGGCGCTCGACCCCTGTCCCGTGGAAGCCGTGCTCGCGATGGTTGCCGGCAAGTGGAAGGCGCGCGTGCTCTATCTTCTGTCCCTCGACGATCTCACCTTCGGCGAAGTTCGTGCTTCGGTTGGCAATATTCGCCAGCAGGTGCTTGCGACCGTTCTCTCCGAAATGAGGGCCAGCGGGATTGTGCGACGCGCGGACGATTGCAATGCAAAAGAAACGCGTTATGCACTAACAGAACGTGGGCGCGAACTCGTCCAGCTGCTGCTGCCCTTGTCCGATTGGGGCAACGGGCTTCTCGCCGAAAAGGGAGAGTTGTGGCGCGCGCCCCGCATCCGCCGCAAATCATGGAGCTCTGGTGGCACGTCTGAAACGGCGCGGTGACCAGTATCACCGATTATCCCGTTGTAAGATCACTATCCGATCTTCTCACGCGCGAGGCAGGATCGCGCCGAGGGGGTGCCTGCGCGCGACGTAATCCCAAGGGTGGTTGTTCAGGCGCACTCTCGGCCGAGCAGGCACTGATCTCGGAACTGCCATAGAGATCTACACGCGAAATCCAGACAGGGCGATAGGACTCGGCCATATCAACGGGATGATCGAAGCTGGCAAAAAGGTATTTCCCTTCCGACCTGCCTCATCGAACGGTCACGGTTGGCCGATGGCGATGTTCGACCGATTGTGGATCTGCCCGCCTGGGCGCGACGGCACGGCCGTCGGCTTTGACGTAGACATCGACCTGTTGGCCGGCATAGAGCGGGAGATCCCCTCTATTGACGCTGTAGATGACCTGGAGTACGCGCGTGTCGACGCGCTCTGCGCTGAGCCCCGTTAGGGAAGTTTTTGGCACGACAAAGGGCTCGACGTAGGCGAAGCGCAAATCGAAGCTGATCGCGCTATTGCCCCGAAGGAAACCCTTGGCTGGTGTGCCCTGAATAAAGCGCCATGCATCATTTTCGTCGATATCAATCCGGACATGGAGCGTCTGCGTGTCTCCCATCAAGATGAGAGGTTTGGAGAGTGTGCCGGTCTGGGCATATTCTCCTGGGGCGACGTTCACCTGAAGGATATCTCCGGCAACGGGAGCACGCACCGTGAGGCGCTCGACCGCCGCTTCGGCTTCCTGCAGTTGAGCGGCCGCTAGATCCGCATTGGCTCGTGCAGAGGCGAGTCTGGCGTCCGCAAGCGCTGCCTCGTGTCCGCGGCCGGCGAACTCATCCGGGCTAATCACGTTTCTGTCGTGAAGAGGCTTGGCTTGATCCAACCGGCGACGCGCATTAGCGAGCAACAATTCGGCCTCTCGAACCTGCATCTTCGCAAGCGTCGTAGCGGCCCGGCGCGTGATAAGCTGGGTTTCCAGATCACGCCCATTGATGTGAAATAGCGCCTGGCCCTGCTCCACGCGGTCGCCGACCTTCACATTGACTTTCGCAATCACCCCGCTGGTTGGCGTGCTGATAGCGACGTTGCGGGTGCTGGCCTCGATCATGCCGCCGCCGGCAACATAGCTTTGATAGGGTGCTGCTGCCGGCTGCACAATCGGCTGAGCTACCGGGCGCGGTGTACCTGCCTGGAGGACAAGCCAGAGGCCGCCCAGAATGCCGAGCACACCTAGTGTCGGGAGGGTAAGCCGGCTTTTCATCAAGACGTCGCTCCCGCTGCGTTCCGTGGCTCCTCGAAATGGGTAATGCGGCCGTCATCCATATGCGCGATCCGGTCGGCAAAGCTGAGGATGCGCTGATCGTGAGTGACGACGATGAGAGTACGGCCTTCACCTGTGGCGATGCCGCGCAGGATCTCGAGCACGTGTTGCCCGGTCGCATGATCGAGCGCGCTGGTCGGCTCGTCACAAACGACCAGTTCCGGCTCGTGGACCAGAGCACGAGCGATCGCGACTCTTTGCTGCTGACCACCAGACAGCTGAGAAGGAAAGTGTTCGGAACGTTCTGCGAGCCCGACCCGCTCCAACGCCTGACGCGCTTTAGCAATGCCGTCGCTTTCATTCATCCCGTTCAGAAGGAGCGGAATCATGACGTTCTCAGCGGCCGTCAGTTGAGGAATCAGGTTGAAAGCCTGGAACACAAAGCCAAGCGACCGACGCCTGAATGAGGCCTTGGTCGTTTGATCCATACGTTCAATATCCTCGCCGAGCACAACGCATCGCCCGCCGTCATGATCGAGAAGGCCGGCGATAATCGAGATCAACGTCGTCTTTCCGCAGCCGGATGGGCCGACGAGCATGATGAGCTCGCCCCGGGCGACTTCCAGATCGACACCGCGTAGCGCGGTCACCTGCTGCGCGCCTTGCCCATAAACTTTGGTGAGGTCGGTGCAGACGACGCTTGCTCCAGCATCGAGATGTTGTCTTGCAGCTGCAGCGATCATGTCTTGAACACGGAGGCCGGATCTAGACGGATGACTTTGCGCATGCTCAGGCCCGAAGCGATCACGCATAGAAGAACGATTCCGCAGGCGCTGACGAGAAACAGCGACCAACTCAGTTCGAACGGAAATCGGGGTCCGATCACAAGGCTGAACAGCGAAATGAGACCCACGCCGAGACCGTAACCGATCGCGCCAGCAACGAGCGCCTGCGCCATGATCATCGTGAGGAGCGTTCGATTCGTCGCACCCATTGCCTTCATGACGCCGAAATAACGTAGATTCTCAAGTGTGAAGTTGTAGAAGGTCTGGCCGGCAATTAGGCCGCCGACACCAAAGCCGATGATGGCGGAGAGTCCGAAGAGAGTGAACGCGGGCGTGTTTTGGATGACGTACCAGAGCGTCATCTGCTCGAATTGCTCCCTGGTAACGGCGGCAAGCCCCGTCCAATGGCGAATGTTGGAGATCACTGGGCCCACTTCAGTTCCAGCCTTCGCCTTAACCAAAACGAAGGACAGCGTTTTCCTCTCGCTCGGTACGTAAGACTTGGCGCGAGAATAAGTCGTGTAGATGGTTGGCACGCCCATGTTGGTTGTGGTGGCTTCGCTGATGCCGACGACCACCGCCCGACGCTCGTTCATCTCAATGACATCACCGATCATGAGTGGAATCGGCGGTTCGTTGGAGCGTGGACTTGGGCGAGCAAAGCGGTTGTTCGCCCCGTCAGCGCTCACGATCACTCCGTCTGCTCGCCGAAGGTCAGCGAGTTTGCCGGACAGTATGATGGGCGGCCCACCGATCAATGTCGTATCGTCGAGGCCGATCAGGACGGAATTCTGGAAATTGCCGTCGGCGAGACGGACCCGTGTTGTGCCCTTATAGATCGGCACGGCCCAGCCAACACCCTCAACGCCGCGTACGCGTGCGACGGTCGTGTCCGACAGCGGTTTGACGTCGTCGATATAGCGCACCATCGGGTCCATCACCCAGATGTCGGCAAGTGCCGCGTCCGAGACGAAGCCGTAACTCCTCTTCACGAGCCCGAAGAACATCGCCGGCTGCTGAGTCATGATGAAGGTCGTAAAAACAAGCCCCAGTACCATGCCCAGGTACTTTCCTCGATCTCCAGTGAGCATCTTGATTGCGACTAAGACCATCGCCTTTCGCCGCTCAGTCGCTCGCGAAGAGGACGCTGCTGCGGTGGGCATCAATTGCCCTGGAAGATCGGCAGGCATTGCTTGGGGAGCTTTTCCTTGTTTTCACTAATGCAGCGCTGGATCGCAGCCCGGTTCGGCACAAATCCCGGTCGGCAGATTTTTTGGATTTCCTGCCGGCACATCTGTCTGACCTCTTGGCTCACCTCAGCTTGCGGGCTTTGCTTCAGTTGAGCCTCGGCAGTATTGGGTAGAACGACAGCAATTGTGGCGAGGACGAGTGGAATTCGTCTCATGATCGGCAACCTCCGTGCGCAACGTTGCGACGCACACATAGTCGCCATCGGAGGAGTCCAGGTTTAAGTAATGTTAAGTTATGTTGCCGTGGGGCCTCTTTGCGCCGATGCCGTAATAAAAATAAGCACTTGAGCCCGTGACGTCAGAGATTGTCGCTGGGATAATGGGTCTATCTGCGGAGTCTACTGAAATGTCGATATTTGAGTGCGGCGAAGTCGTGCCACCCGCCTACACCGCTCACCCGGCTGCAAGACCCCACATCCTGCTCGTGGAGGATGACCCGGAGATCTCGCGGATGCTAACGGACGTGCTATCGGAGAGCGGGTTCGTTGCCTTGTCCGTCGGTTCGGCCGTGGAGATGGATGCGCTCCTTGCACGAGAAACGGTCGATCTAGTCGTACTGGATGTGATGCTGCCGGGTGAAGACGGCCTCAGCATTTGCCGCAGGCTCAGGGCGGCGTCCACAATACCGATCATCATCGTGACAGCGCGGGGCGAGGACGTCGATCGAATCGTCGGCCTGGAAATCGGTGCTGACGACTATGTTGCCAAGCCGTTCAATTCGCGGGAGTTGGTGGCGCGCATCCGCGCGCTCCTGCGCCGCGCGCAAGACGGGCGCGAGATCGCGCGCCTCCGCGCGCGACAGTTGGCGTTCGCCGGATGGCGGATCAATCCCACGACGCGGCAGTTACAAGACCCCGAAGGGGTTAGGATCGCGATGACTAGCGTAGAGTTCGACCTGCTCCTGGCTTTCTGTAGAAATCCCGGCCGCGTTCTCTCGCGCGAGCGCCTGCTAGAATTAGTTCATGGCGGCCTGGCAGGACCGGTCGAACGCAGCATCGATGTTCACGTCAGCCGTATTCGCCAGAAGATTGAGGCCGATCCGCGAGATCCGATGCTGATCAAGACGGTACGCCTAGGCGGCTACCTGTTCACGCCGGACGTAGAGGAAACCTGATGCAATTTCCGGATCGGCTGATCCCTCGCAGCATTACAACGCAAATCACCAGCATTGTCGCAGTTTCCGTGGTGCTCGGGGTCGTGCTCACCGTCACCATGTTGCTGTTCTTTGGCATCAGAGATGGCCCGTCGGCTGCAGCCGGACGGATTGCCAACATTACCCGGCTTGTACGTTCTGCAGCCAGTCCAACTGAGGTGGGCGTCATCATAGCCGCCACCCGGCGTTCTGGCATCGACGTGAGATACGTGGCTCTGGCCGATCTGGAGAAATCGCCTCCCAACGCCAAGCTGCCTGTGCTGTCTGGACTAATCGCACACCAATTGGAATCTAGTCAGAATATCGAGGTTATCGCCGACTCCCGATATCCGGCCGGTCCCGCTTATCAACTGGTCGTGAAAATGGACGATCGCGCCGCCCTGATCTTTGAAGCATCTCCAGGGACAAGCGCATACAGCTTCCTTCTGGCGCCGACCACTTTGACGCTAACGACCGTTCTGGTCTTCGTCCTGTTCCTTTCAATCTATGCTGTCCGGTGGATCATTGCGCCGCTCTCCGCCGTCGTCGCGGCAGCGCAATCATTTGGACGTTCTCCTGATAGCAATCACGCGGTCAACCGCCGCGCTCCTCGTGAGATCGCCCAGGTCGCGGACGCGCTCAATGAAATGCGGATCCGTATCCGCAACCTTCTTGATGATCGAACGCGCATGCTCGCCGCCATCAGTCATGACCTCAGAACGCCTCTCACGCGTCTGAGGCTGCGAGCGGAAAGGATTGCCGATCAAAGCTTGCGCGAAAGCATGCTGCGCGAGATCGAGCAGATCAGCCACATGCTGAACGAGACGTTGGATTATCTCCGCCATGACGCAAGAACCGAGGTAATGTCACGCGTCGATCTGCCCAGCCTTCTGCAAACTGTCTGTGCCGATTTCGCCGATGTGGGCCATAACGTTTCCTATGAGGGACCGGGTCGGCTCACTTGGACGTGTAGACCGGCCACTCTCACGCGCGCGATCAGCAATATCGTTGCGAACGGTGTGAAGCACGGCTCGTTCGTCACTGTGAACCTGAGAGCCCGTGACGATGGGACAGCAGAAATAGACATATCTGACGACGGACCTGGCATCCCGGCCGCTCTCCGAACCAAGGTCTTCGAACCTTTTTTCAAGGGTGATGACGCGCGCGCACTCGCGGGGGATGGTTTCGGTCTTGGGCTTTCTATTGCGCGCGATGCCGTGAGCGGGCACCGCGGTGAGATCAGCCTGCTCCAGCGGCTTCCGACTGGCTTGATAGTCCGAATCCAGGTCCCGCGAGCAGATGAGAACGAACCCGCGCGCGAGCCTGCGCCAGCGGTTGGGGCCTATGCAGCACCATCTCTTAATATCAAATAACTCCAGTTATGTGGGTACTGCCTATTCTTGTCCTTAGAGGAGAAACGCGCTCAGTCGTTGCGGTGTCGAGTACAGAGGCACGTCAGCACAAATCCAAGCTCGTCTCTTGAGTTAATCAGCAACGGCATCACCCGACACGCCGGGCGATCTTCGAGCGGCTGTCCCGTGAAGGGGACAGACTGTCCGGCTCTGACAACTCGGGCCCGACTCTTGCAACCGGCCGTGTCGACGACGCCAATCCGTGCGCAGTTTCTGTCGTCGGTGGAGGAGGACAGCGCGTTCCATGAGTTCAATGGACTGGTACTTCGCAATCCACGCGTCGCCAACATGCTCGATTGTCCGTCGATCTCGTTGCCGTTGTCGCTCGACGGTCTTTCCGCCGGGTTGATGCTGATCGGCCGCAGGAACGCAGACCGGCGCTTACTGGAGATTGCGTCTAGTGTCGAGACGCTGCTGTGAGGCTATTCGCATGCTGTTTAAGCTTTTCGCGCGAAAGGGCCGCCGAATCCACGATCGAGTGGAAAGACCCTAGCAAGATCGCACGTGGAGCGTGGCCGCGAAATCGTCGCCGTTGAGCGTTGTACCGCTGATCCCGTGCCGAATTGCGATCTAGTCATCGATGCCACCGGCAGGATCGTGCTCCCAGGCTTGTCAATGCCCATACGCATCTCTGCATGGTGTTCGGCCGCACGATCGGTCCGGAACGCCGCCTCCTCGAGTGGCTCGATCTCCTGATGCCGATGATGGCCTCGATGGACGAGGAGGCGCTCTACGTCGCGGAACTGGATTGATCGCCAAGCGCTTTTCGGACCTCATCGCTAAATTCGGGCGACAAGATCGCGCCAGCGGATTGGATACTAGGCTCAAGCTCGCTTACAAGTTCCTTTGCATGCGTTTTTCTTGAGCCTTCTTTCGGTTTACGTTCCTGGGCGGCTCGATCAGCCCAAGACGACCACAAATGCTGTGCGGCATAGGCGCGCCATGGCCGCCAAGCCTCCGCGTGTGTTAGCAACTCTGTTGGAGTTGGGCGCCGCCCCGTCGAGTCCTCCATCGCGCGCATCAGGCCGATATCTGCTGCCGGAAAGGCATCCGGTTCACGAAGCTCACGCATCGCGATGTACTGGGCTGTCCATTCGCCGACACCAGCGAGGGATCGCAGCTGCACGATCGCTTCGTCGAGACTTCGACGCGCACCAAAGATCTTGGGGTCGGCGACCACGGCATTGGCAAGGGCCGCCAGCGCGGCAATCCGCTTCCTTGGCATTCCAAGATGCGAAAGATCCGCTTCCGCAATCCGCTTCGGACGCGGGAACACATGGGTCAGTTCGGGAAAGTCGGCATGCCTCGTCTTCAGCGGCTTACCGTGAGCGGCAACCAGCTTGCCTGCAAGCGCGATGCCGGCAGTCACGGTAACTTGTTGGCCGAGCAGGGCCCGCACCGCAAGCTCAAAGCCGTCCCAAGCGCCTGGCACACGCAATCCCGGCCGCGCCTTAATCATGGCCGCGAGCGCGGGGTCCTTGGTGAGATGCGACTCGATCGCCGCGGGATCAGCAGCCAAATCGAACACGCGCCGCAAGCGCGCGATGATAGCGGGAAGCGCTGACAGTTTCGGAAACCTGACCATGGCCTCAAGCGCATTCTCGCCGGTGGGTCGAACCACGATGATCCCTTGCGCTCCGTCGAGTTCGATGGCGCGGGCATAGGCGTCTCCAGCGACCGTCTCAATCCCGGGAATGCTGCGGAGCCGCAGAAACCCCAGCATAGCCGACCAGTCATAGGGCGGACGATAACGCAGGCGGATCGTCACACTGCCAGCAGCGTCCGAGGATACGTCAGGGGCCCTGCTTCGACGCAAAGCGCTTGGCGCGCGGCCGTACAATTGTTGGAACGTCTGATTGAACCGGCGCACACTGCCAAAACCAGAGGCGAGCGCCACTTCGGTCATCGGGAGGCTGGTTTCGTGGATCAGTTGCTTCGCCAATAGCACGCGGCGCGTTTGGGCTACGGTTATGGGCGATGCCCCCAAATGCCGGCGGAACAGGCGACGCAGCTGACGCTCGCCAACGCCCAAGCGATCGGCAAGGGCTACGACGTCTCCATCGTCCATAGCCCCTCCCTCGATGAGAGAGAGGGCGCGCGACACTGTGCTGGATGTTCCTTGCCAGGCGGCAAGGTCGGGGGCGGCCTCGGGCCGGCATCGAAGGCACGGACGAAATCCCGCCTCGTGGGCGGACGCCGCCGTCGAATAGAATGTTACGTTTTCTTTTTTTGGAACGCGCGCCGGACAGATCGGCCGACAATAGATGCCTGTCGTCTTAACGCCGATGAAGAGCCGGCCATCGAACCGAACATCCCGGGTCGAGATCGCTCGGTAACAGGCGTCATGGTTAAGATCCATGAGACTCAATCTCATATCGCTCCAGTGAAGTCTGGCAGTTTCCGGACTCTATCACCTCTCCCGGGTGTTTTCGACGACCAGGTCCGATTCCTGCGAGAAAACCAGCTCGCAATTTGCGATGCAGCAGGCTCAATTTTGGAGAGAGAGCATGATTCTGGAAGGCAAAGTAGCGCTCGTCACCGGTGGCAATACCGGCATCGGGCAGTCAACGGCTCAGCTTTTTGCGCGAGAAGGCGCGAAAATAATGATCGTTGGCCGCCGGGAAAAGGAGGGCGAGGCAGTGGTCGCCGCAATCAAGGATGCGGGCGGCACGGCTGCGTTCGTCAAGGCCGATGTGTCCAAGGAAGATGACTGCCGCGCCATGGTGTCGCGCACGGTCGAAACATTTGGCCGGCTCGACATCGCCTTCAACAATGCCGGCATCGGTCGTGCGGGCAAGCTGATCGCCGACGAAGAAGAAGCTGGCTTCGTTAACGTGCTCGCGACCAATCTTCTCGGCGCCTTCCTGTCGATGAAATATGAAATCCCGGCGATGCTCGCCAATGGCGGAGGGTCGATCATCAACACCGCCTCCGTCAGCGGTCTTGTGGCAAGCCCTGGACAATCGGCTTACATCGCGAGCAAGCATGGCCTTCTCGGCCTGACAAAGGCCGCTGCGCTCGAATACGCAAAGAAGGGCATTCGTGTGAATGCAATTTGTCCGGCCGCAACGCGCACGGAAATGGTCAAGCGGTGGTTTTCGATGCCTGGCGTCGAAGAACGCGTGACTGGCGCGATGCCCGCGGGCCGCATCGCAGAGCCGGACGAGGTCGCGAGGACCGTGCTCTTCCTGTCGAGCGAAGCTGCATCCTATGTTTCCGGCCATCCGTTTGTCATCGACGGCGGCTTCGTCGCTCAATAGCCGAACCGATCCAAGCGCGAAACAGGAAGCGTCGGTACCACGGGAAAGGAGAGAGGGAGTCCGTTGGCTAGGAATGCAAGAAACGGTTCGAACGTCCTCGTCCTCCGCCTTGAGCGGGTGTCGACAGTTCTGGGTGACATGCTCGTTGTGACCGACGAGCGTGACGCCCTGCGAGCCCTTGATTGGCTCAATTTCGAGGATCGCATGCACCGCCTTCTGCGATTGCATTCTGGCGTCGGTGGCTATCGTCTTGTCCAAGCGGCTGACCAATCTGCCGCGCGCCAGAGCTTGGAGAAGTACTTTGCGGGAGATGTCAGAGCCATCGATGAGATCTCTGTCGAGACGGGCGGCACACCGTTTCAGCGAGAAGTCTGGTCGGCCCTGCGCAAGATCCCTGCCGGGAAGACGACAAGCTATGGATTGCTTGCCACCGAGATCGACCGCCCGAACGCCATTCGCGCCGTCGGCATGGCAAATGGTTCAAACCCCGTTGGCATTGTCGTTCCCTGCCATCGCGTCATCGGTAAGGACTCGTCGCTGACGGGATACGGCGGCGGGCTCGAGCGCAAGCGCTGGCTGCTCGAGCATGAAGGCGTGCTCCTGCCAACCCGATCGGCCGCGCCTTGATCCTGGTGCTTATTACGGAGATGTGCGCGCGATTTAGGCAGATGCTCTGCGACCAGCCGAGAAAGAAACGTCAATGAAATTCGATGCGCACCTCGATCGTGCGACCAAGTTTCTGGAGTTAAACCGCGCCGGCAGCCTCATCTTGCCGAACGCGTGGGATGCGGCGAGCGCCAGAATCTTTGAGGAAGCAGGTTTTCCAGCGGTCGGCACAACGAGCGCGGGAATAGCGTACGCACGTGGCCGCAGGGACGGCGAGAAGCTCGTTCGCGGGTCGATGATGCGCGAGTTTGCATCGATCGTCGCGGCAGTATCGGTGCCGGTCAATGCGGACATTGAAGCTGGCTATGGGGCATCACCCTATGACGTCGAAAGGACCGTGAGAGGTGTTCTCGACTTGGGTATTGCGGGCGTCAATCTCGAGGATAGCAGGCATGAGCATGGCGAATCCCCATTGTTCGAGATCGCAGCGCAGGAGGACCGGATCGCAGCTGCGCGTTCAGCCGCGAACGACAGCCGTGTACCCCTCGTCATCAACGCCCGCATTGACACTTTCCTTGCCGGCGTCGGGGCAGATGCGGCCGAGCGCGCAGCAATCACGGCTCAGCGTGGAGCCGCCTATCTGAAAGCCGGGGCCGACATCGTTTTTATCCCTTTGCTGACGGATCCTGACACGATCCGAAATCTTTCGGGAGCCATCGGTGGGCCCATTAGCCTCATGGCGATGCCTGGAGCGCCCAGCGCAAAGGCGCTCTTCGAGGCGGGCGCGAGCCGGGTCAGCATTGGGCAAACAGCCATGCTTTCGGTTCTCGCACATCTTCGCGACATCGCATCGGAGATCCGCTCATCCGGTACGTGGGACGCAATTGCCGACCGCTTCTATGGGTTTGCCGAAGCGGAAGCGCTTTTTCCCGCCGGCCGATAGCCGTCATTCTTCCAAGGAGCCTGCCATGGCAACATTCAAGCACAGCGATTTGACCTTCTGGTACACAGAGGAAGGAGCGGGCGAACCGCTAGTTCTGATTCCCGGGGTAACAGGCGACGAGCGGCTATGGCGGCGCGTTCTACCGAAGCTCTCCGCCACGCACAGGGTCATCTCGTTCGACAATCGGGATGCGGGCAGGAGCAGCGTTTGCGAGGCGCCCGGCTACGGTCCTGCTGACATGGCCGGCGATGTCCTGGCCTTGTTCGATCATCTCGGGCTCAAGAAGGCCCATGTGATGGGACACTCGCTGGGCGGACAGATCGCGCAGGAGCTCGCCCTGAGCGCGCCAGACCGCGTTAATGGCCTCATCCTCGCCAATACGTGGTCGAAGGGCGATGGCGAGCTGGATGCTTTACTGACTATACGTGAAGCCTTCAGCCGAGAACTATCGGATGAGGCCTTTGCTACTCAGAGCATCTACTTCAATTTCGGGCCCTCATTCTTTCGCAAGACGCCGATTGCCAAGATCGTCGAAGTCTTTCTCGCCTCTGGCCCGCGGCCGCCGCGAGAGGCGGTCCGGCGGCAAATCGCAGCCGCCAGGAAGGCCGACACACTCGGCCGCCTCGGCGCGATCCGCTCTCCTACGCTCGTCGTTTGGGGTGATGAAGACCGAGATTTCCAGAAGTTGCACGCCGAACAGTTAGCCGCAGGGATACCCGGGGCAAAGCAGACCTGCATCTTCGGAAGCGGCCATTGCCCGATGATCGACAGGGCCGATGATTTCGCCGACGCGGTCTTGGCATTTCTCGACGAAATCGAAGAGAGCTCATCGGTCTCGGCGGGAGCCGTGGCGCGGAGATAAGGCCATGCCGTACAAGCTGGTTGGCGCCGATGGTCGCTCGTATCTTAGTGATATGCCCGGCTTGCTCGGAGGGCATCGGCGGCTCAAAGGCTATGGAAGGCTCGATTGTCGGAGCGCCCGGCAATGGATCGCGCGCGGGCATTACACGCGCCATCGCGTGTTCTTCGCCGATGAAACGACCGCTATCGCCGCCGGCTACCGACCTTGCGCGCGATGTCTTCCTGACCGCTACGCTCTTTGGCGCAAAGACCGCGCCCAGTGGGCGAAGACCAGCTTGGCGGCCCCGCAAAGCCCGAATACTTAGCCCGCAACCGAACTTCCAGCTTCTTGCAAGGAGTCTCCCATGAGCACCACCGCAGCGACCGAGCTTCGACACCAGTTTGTGGATGTGGAGGGGGCGCGCCTGCACTATGTCATTGCTGGCTCCGGCCCGCTCATGTTGTTCGTGCACGGATTTCCACAGCATTGGTATGCCTTCCGCCATCAGCTCGCCGAGTTCGCAAAGGACCACACGGTTGTGGCAGTCGATCTGCGCAGCGTGAATCTGTCGTCGCGGCCAAAAAATCTCCGGGACAATGGGGTCTGGGTTGCGGCAGATGACATGAAGTGTCTGGTCCAGCATCTGGGCTTCTCGACCTGCATCATGGTTGGTCATGATTGGGGGACAGCCGTCGGCTATTCGTTCGCCCTGCACCATCGCGAGATGCTCGACCGCCTGGTGGTCATGTCCGGTTCGCACCCTGCAACATTCGACCGCGAGCTTCACTGCAACGAGAGCCAGATAGTCGGTGGCAAGCATTGGCTAATGCTGCGCCGGCCGGATAGCGCGGCAAAAATTGCAGCAAACGATTTCGAGGCGTTGAAGCGGACATTTGCTGAGCATTCCTTCTTCACGAAGGAAGACCTTGAAGCCTACCTCGCTGCATGGCGTCAGCCAGGTGCTATTGAAGGAATGGTTGCCTGGTATCATGCGGAAGGGTGGGGGCCTGCCGATGGATTGTCACCGGCCCATGGCAACTATGTCCACGAGATATCTCCGCAAATCATTACCATGCCGACTCTCGTCATCTATGGCGACCGGGACAAGTTCCTTGTACCCCAAAATTATGATGGGCTCGACAAGTATGTTCCCCACTTGACGATCCACCGCATCGAGGGCGGAAGCCACTGGATCTTGGATGAGCATCCGGCGCTCATCAATCGCTATATTCGCGCGTTTTTGGAAAGCGCGTCAGCGCGACATCAGGCGGCCCAATAACTCAATTGCAACCTAGCCATCACAAAGGATGACGATGATGCTTGAGCTTAGAGCAGGATGCGAATGCTGCGGTACGCCACTGCCGCCGGACAGCCAGGAAGCGATGATCTGCTCATTTGAGTGTACTTTCTGCAGGAGCTGTGCGGAGGGGCGGCTCAAGGGGCGCTGCCCAAACTGCGGCGGCGAGTTTTCCCGTCGGCCGATCCGGCCTGCAAAGGCCCTCGAACGCTATCCGGCCTCCACGCGCGAGATCCCGCGCGCGACAGCCTGCAGTGATGCGCCGGTATGACCAAGCGCTGATGGAGGACCGAACACGAGCGGCGCTTCCGTCGTGCGCTTGCGTAGCGAATGATGCAGCGTCTTGAGTTTTTATCGCATTTCTGAAATGCCGCAAGCTTGTAAGGGGGCCAGCAAGTGACACAATCTTGGCACACTGTTCCGGGTAGGCAGGGCTCAGCAGGCGATTGGCAATGCCAGCACCGATAGCAAAGCGAAACGCGGAAGAGATTAAAGCCGTTCGCAACCAAGGAACCTCAAGCGAGGAAAACGCGTTCTGCGAGGTGTTGGGGGCAAACCAAGAAAGGAATGCTCATGCGTATCTTTACGGCATCCGTCATCATTGCAGCGCTCTCCCTCGGAGCGCCTGCTTGGGTGCAAGCGCAAGGAGCGCAACCAAAGGCGCCGCCACAGGCTGAGTCTGACCAGTCCACCGTCATCCGGAGCATACAGGTCATCAACATCAAGGACCTCAAGCCCGAGGTGCGGTCAAAGGTCGAGGATGCCGTCGCAACGACAAGTGAAAACGACCTGCAAAAGCTTCGGGATTCCATCGACACGACACCGGAGGCGGTATCCGCGCTTAAGGCCAAGGGCCTGAGTTCGTCACACGTTGTGGCTATCACCGTCGCCAACGGCGTCCTGATGATCTTCGCCAGGACAGCTTGAGGAAATTAGGACTCAACAAGAACAGCCCGCCGGTTCACGCCGGCGGGCTGTTAAACCGAATCATAGTTCGTTTTGGAACACGATCGCATCGCGTTGGACATTGCGCCACATCGCGCGCCGCAGCGTATTCCAGAGGTGGATCCCCGTTAATGGGCCTTAGCCGACGTGGCCATCTTGGCCGCCCATGTCGGCCTTCGGGAGAGTGTTGATCAAGTGCGGATGGGTCGGCGAAGTCGCCTTTTGGACCCGAAGCGGATCTCAACTCCTGCCTAGATAGGCAACGGCTTCTATCTCCACCAACACTTCCGGCCCCGCAAGGGATCGCACTTCAACAAGCGTGGAAGCGGGAAAATCGCCCGTGAAGAACTCGCGGCGTGCTCGCCAGACCTCGGTGTTGTTCTTGATGTCGACGACGTAGATCGTCATCTTCACCAAATTGTCCATCGTTCCACCTGCCGCCTTGATGATGCGGTCAATGCGTGAAAATATTTGCTTGCTCTGTCCGTACTCATCCTTGCCGACCATCTCGGTGCCGCCATCGAACGGACGTGCCACCTGGCCGGAGATGAACAGCATGTCGCCTGCCCGTATGGCGTTTGACCACAGAGCAGGGCCGGCCTCGGCTACATCAGGGACCGATAGCTTTGTCCTGGGCATGGCATTCTCCTGTCAGTTGTCTCAATGTGTTCCTGCTGGCTTATCACAAATCCTCAAACGGCGAACCCTATGCTGGCCATGTCGGCTCATGGCCGATTTTGTTGCAAAAGTCGGTTGAGACAGGCCGAGAGGCGTGATTCCGTTGTGTTGACGCGAATCTCGGCGAGGTCGATCCATGATGGGCCGTCTGAAGAGTGACCAAGGTCAACTGTTCTACGAGTTTCGTCTTGGCGACGTGGTTCCGGAAGATCATCTAGTGCGGAAGATCGATGCTGCTCTCGATCTGTCCTGGCTTCGCGGTGAACTTGTATCTCACTATTCGTCGATGGGGCGCCCGTCGATCGATCCGGAACTGATGATCCGGATGCTGATCGTGGGGTATGTCTTTGCGATCCGCTCTGAACGGCTGATCTGCCGTGAAGTGCAGGTGAACCTCGCCTATCGCTGGTTCTGCAAACTCGGTATCGAGGACGCTGTCCCGGATCATTCGGCGTTCTCGCGCGCCCGCAACGAGCGCTTCCGCGATGGCGATGTTCTCCGCCGCGTGTTCGAACGGATCGTCGAGACATGCATTGCCGCGGCCTTGGTTGATGGCGAAGGACTTGCAGTCGATGCGAGCCTGATTGCGGCCGACGCGAACAAACAGCGCTCGATCGCAGGTCAGGACTGGCGCAGGGATCGCGATCCGGCCAGGTCTAGCCGCGCGGTGAAGGAGTATCTGGCGACCCTCAACGATACGGCATGGGGCGCCGCCAGTGATGTCGTCCCGAAGTTTATCTCGCCATCCGATCCGGCAGCGCAGTGGACCGGGGCTCACAAGGGGGCGGCATTCTTCGCGTACGCCGATAACTATCTCATCGACGTGAAGTTCGGTGTCATCGTTGACGTCGAGGCCTCCCGCGCAATTCGCCAGGCCGAGGTCGGCGCAGCAAAGACCATGATCGAACGGACCGAGGAGCTTTGGTCTCAAGCCAGAGCGGCTTATCGGAGATACCGCTTACGGAGCTGCTCCGATGCTAAACTGGCTGGTCGAGGAGAAGGGCATCGCGCCACATATTCCTGTGTTCGATAAATCGAAGCGGGATAATGGCACCTTTTCGCGGAGCGACTTTCGATATGACCCGGCCAGCGACGTCTATCACTGCCCGGGTGGTAAGCGGCTTGGGACCAGCGGTACCGTGCACGAGGGCAAGACCCTTCTGTATCGTGCAAGCAAGCTCGATTGCGATGTATGCCCGCTCAAACCGCAGTGCTGTCCAAAGGAACCATCACGCAAGATCCCGCGCGATATCCATGAGCATGCTCGAGACGTTGCCCGGTCGTTCGCTGGCACCGAGGGCTTCGAGCTGTCTCGGCATGAGCGCAAGAAGATCGAGATGCGGTTCGCACATTTGAAGCGCATCCTGAAGCTAGGTCGGCTCCGACTGCGCGGTCCGCGAGGTGCCCAGGATGAGTTTGTTCTCGCCGCCATCGCCCAGAACCTAGGGCGGATCGCATCGCTGGTCGCGCGACCGCCACCCGCTCAGACTCCGTGCATCGCGTAGCGTCGAAGTTGCGTAAAATGCGTCAGGGCCAGCGCTTCACAGCGCGGCTCTCCACGAAAGGCCAACGGCCAAATCCGTTGCAGCCGACTTTTGCAACAAAATCGGCCCTTAGCCGAAGTGTCCACCGTTGCCGCCCGTGTCGGCTTTAAGGGAGAGAGCTGACCGGATTTGTATCAGTCGGCGAAGCCGCCTATTGACCCGAAGCAGACTCAGTGCCGGTGGGCAACACCTGCGTGGCAAAGCGCGCGGAGCTCTCACAAGCACGTTGCGCATCGCAAATCGAAGGAATCTGATCTACCTGGCTAAGGGAATTTTCTGTAGCTGTTTCGAATTAAGATCAAGTGCGCGATCTGCGGTATTCACCGCGAGCCGACATTACGAACTACTTGGTTGCGAGCGCGCCTGATCTCGGTTGGCGGACGTCGATATACTTCCGCAAACACGGTGTTGAATCGACGCAAGCTGCCGAAACCAGCGTGCACGGCAATCTCCGACATCGTAAGGTCGGTCTCGTCGAGAAGCCGCTTGGCCCGCTGGACGCGGGTGGTTTGAGCGACTTGCACCGGGCTGGCGCCCAGGTGTCTCTGGAACAACCTGGACAGATGCCTTGAACCGATCCCGAGGCGGTCGGCCAATGCCTCGACATTGCCGTCATCAAGGGCGCCGTCCGCGATGAGCCGGAGTGCGCGCTCGACGGTTGTCCGTGTCCCTATCCATGCCGGCGAGAATGGCGCGGCCTCTGGCCTACACCTCAGGCACGGTCGGAAACCCGCAAGCTCGGCGGCCGCTGCCGACGGATAGAACGTCACGTTGGCTGCCTTAGCGGGTTTCACCGGACAAACTGGGCGGCAATAGATGCGTGTCGTCCGCACGCCAGAAAAAAACATACCATCGAAGCGGCGGTCCCGTCTGACGCGTGCTTGTTCGCACTGATTGATGTCGAGCATAGCGGCACTCATGTTCGACCGATGACAGAGTCCGAATCCGGCGAGCATCGAGAATATCCTCTATGATATGCACGTGTCCAGCTACGCAGGAGGACGCATGCGCCACGTGCTCGACAATCCAGTTTGTAATGCATTGAATGGTCCACATGCCAATGTGGCCCTGAGGCATAGTTTTGCCCGGCACCGTCTTTTGGACGCGCCGTTTCCGCCAGCGCTGTCGCGCAAGCCCATTATAGTGCCGGCATGACCGCACAGCAGCGCTATCCGGGTTGGTCCGTCGTCTGGGTCGCCTTTATCGTTGCTTTTTTCGCCTGGGGCATCGGTTTCCACGGGATGGGCGTTTTTCTTCAGACGCTTCATGCAACGAAAGGCTGGCCTATCGCGACGATCTCGGCAGCAATCACTGCGCACTTTCTGATCGGCGCCGCAGTCGTGGTCTACCTACCGGAAGTGCACCGCAAGCTGGGTCTGGCAAAGTCGACGATACTGGGCGCCGCGCTGACGGCATTCGGAATCGTGAGCTGGTCGATCTCTGCATCACCTTCGCATCTGTTCGCGGCTGCGATATTCTCCGGCAGCGGTTGGGCGCTGACCAGTGGCGCGGCGATCAACGCGATGATTGTTCCGTGGTTCGACAAGGAAAGGCCGAAGGCGATCGGTCACGCCTTCAATGGCTCTAGTTTCGGCGGCGTGATATTCGCACCACTGCTTGTCGCCATGATCTCGCAACTTGGCTTCCCGCAAACCGCGCTCATCGTTGGCAGCTCGATGGTATTGCTCGTTGCGCCGCTCGCCCATCAATGGCTGCGTCACGGTCCAGAGCAGCCGAGCTTGGCCGCAGACGGCATGCCGGGTGGTGCGGCCGCGACCTCGGGTGCGGGGAACTCCGTTCGATCATCACGTCGCGTCCTTATGAACTCACGCGCATTCGTGACGCTCACAGCGGCGTTCGCGTTGGCTCTATTCGCCCAAGTCGGCGTGCTGTCCCACCTGCTGCCGCGCTTGTCGACCATCTTGGAAGCCAGCGGAGCGGCCATTGCAGTTAGCGTTACGACGCTATCGGCCGTCGCGGGACGCATGCTGCTGGCGAGACTGATCGGGAACAACGACCGACGATATGCGGCCTGCGCCAATTTTCTCGTGCAGACCATCGGCGTCAGCATACTTTGCGTAGCCGATGCGGCGCCAATGCTTCTGCTGGGTTGTGTGCTCTTCGGCCTTGGCGTTGGCAATGTGGTATCGATGCCTACACTGATCGCCCAACAGGAGTTTCGAGCGGCCGACGTCGGCACCGTCGTCGCACTCGTCGTTGCCATCAACCAGGCGGTCTTCGCCTTGGCGCCGGCAATCTTAGGCGCTGTGCGTGATTTCGCGTCTAGCTACACTGCGTCGTTTGCCATTGCGGCGACCATTCAAGTCGCGGCGGCCGGTGTTGTGCTAATTGGTCGTAACGGGGTGTCAGCTGATCGCGGACCTAGCTGACGCGTTGCAGCAATCGTCTCAAAAAGCCAAACGTTACCTATCCAACAACAGGAGGAACTGAGAGATGCGTATTCTCATCGTTGGCGCCGGGGCCATTGGTGGATATTTCGGCGGCAGGATGCTGCAAGCCGGCCGCGACGTCACTTTTCTCGTGCGGCCGCGCCGTGCCGCGGAGCTTGCCGCCGCAGGCCTCGTGATCAAGAGCCCGAACGGCGACGTAACGCTGAAGGATCCGCCTGTCGTCCAGGCCGACACCATCAAGGACAAGTTTGACGCGGTGCTTTTGAGCTGCAAGGCTTACGACCTCGACGATGCGGTCAAGTCGTTCGCGCCGGCGATAGGCGAGAGGACCGCGATCATTCCGCTGCTCAACGGTATGCGTCATCTGGACGTTCTCGACAAAAACTTTGGCGCGAGCCACGTGCTCGGAGGGCTCTGCCTGAGTGCGGTGACACTGAACGAGAAGCGCGAAGTGGTGCAGCTGGGCCCGGTGCAGTCGCTTGGTTTCGGCGAGCGCGACGGCAACATGTCAGATCGGATTCGCGCCATAGCGGACGTCGTGAAAAGCTGCAATTTCGACGGCGCGGCGAGCGAGACCGTCCTGCAGGACATGTGGGAGAAATGGGTTTTCCTCGCGTCGAATGCGGCCTCGACCAGCCTGATGCGCGCCCCGATCGGCATGATCCTGGCGGCGCCCGGCGGCAAGGACTTTCTGCTTCGCATTCTCGACGAATGCAGGGCAGTCGCGACCGCGGAAGGCTATCCGCCCCGCGCGCCAGCGCTGGAACGCGCGACAGGGATGTTGACCGCGGAAGGGTCGCCACTCACCGCATCGATGTTCCGCGATATCAAGGCGGGCCAACCCATCGAAGCCGATCATGTGATTGGCGACCTGATTGCGCGCGCTGACACTGCAAAGGTTCCGGTGCCGCGGCTCCGCACGGCCTACACGCATCTGAAGGCTTACGAGCAAACGCGCGGCTGATTGACAAAGCCCGAACACTCGCTGTCAGCCACTCTGAAACTGCTTCACGAATGGGCGCGCGTGTGGGCCGAGAGAGACGCATAAGCTGGTGCGCCAAAGCAAATTGCACCTTTCTGCGTCGCAGCAAATCCGGTTGGCAGCACGGCCGAATGGCGCACAACGAAAAGCACACGACGTCTGATCATCTGTGTCGTCGGACGGTCGCTTGTGGCCCGACGCAGACGAGTCGGCCGGTTTCAAACACGTCCGGTTATTGGGGTGAAGCTGCCGTCCTGCTGCTAAGCACAAAATGACGCGATTGCCGAGTAGGCCCGGGGATTTTCCCCCGAGCCCCTCACAGAACCGGACTTGACAGTCTCGCGTCATCCGGCTCGTGCCACCGCACGAAGGCTGCCGCCTTCCATTGAACATCGGGTTTTTCCCGCTGCCGGTTGACCCGAGCCAAATGGCGATGGTCCCGCTCCCTTCGCTCCGCAGGCATTACACCCGCTTCATCGCTGCTACGAGGCAGTCCGCCCCTGCCTGGCGCATCGGTACTTTCGGCCTCGCGGTTGGAGCCGCTTGCGCCTTTTCCCTTGGCATCGCCGATCAGGTTCTCACGTTCCGTACGAAAGCCTGGTCGAGCTCGCGCCGCCTACATGCCGGATGCCGCTCGGGCAGTCTCAGGTATCCCCCGAGCTGATCCCGGAGGAAGGGTCACCCCCCGGTTTTGACATCGCCTAATCCGCTTTCGACACTTCTGCAGCGGTTCGCTTGCGCGCCTCTCTCGACCGTGCCTGCCGGAATCTTGTCCCGGCGTCTCCGCAACGCTCACCACCACGGCTTTTGACCGCAGCAGCTTGCGGTGGCTTGAGATCGGCGCCTGATTGCCGAACCCGAAGGGCCCTCCTTCATCTCTCGTACAGTTGCGCATCACCGGTACTCATGGCAGACGGCCCGAAGCGGACGTCCGGCAGGGCGGAAATCGTTCCCGTTATCCTCTACGAAAATCTAGCTTTGCCATTGAGGCGCGACGGTGGGCACAATCACTGTCCTCATGCGCCACGACAGACAAAGCCTCCTCAATTACCAACTTTTCTGAATTGGACTAAGCTGAACGAGCCGATACCAGTTGTCCCGACGAAAGCGAAGCTGGCCAAGACGGCCAGCCTGCGATACCCGGCTTCCGTCCGCTCGCAGCCGCCGGGTCCCCGCAGCATGTTAAGGTCGCTCATGACGCAGGAGCGGTCCTCGGGCTCCGTTGTGGCAAGCTCCGGCATGATCCGTTCGATGACGATCAGCGTTCCGCCGGAAGGCAGTGCGTCCCGGCAATTCTTCAGGATGATCAGGCAGCGATCGTCCTTCCAATTGTGGAGGATACTCTTCATTAGGATGGTGTCCGCGCCACTCTGGATTTTGTCGAAGAAACTGCCGGCGACGAACCGGCAGCGATCGGCGATGCCAAGCCGATCGAAATGCGTGCGCGCCTCGGCTTCGCAGCGCGCAAGGTCGAGGGTGATGCCCTGAAGATGCGGATTGCGCTTAAGCACGCCGCCGATCAATTCGCCCGTGCCGCCACCGATATCCATGACGACGCGCGCGTCGGAAAAGTCGTGGGCCGCAACGATTTTTGGCACGATGCTCCGCGTGAGGTTGACCATCGCAGCGTTGAATCGACGGGTCCATTCCGGCGCGTTGCTTGTCTCGGCATAGCGATCGTCTCCATCGCCGCGCAACTCGGCCGCGGTCTTACCGGTGCGAACCGAGTCGATCAGTCCGCTCCAGGATTGCGCGAGCATCTCGCCCTCGAAAAGGACCCAGTCCTTGAAGGACGGATCGGCGGTCTCGTTGAGCTGCCGGCCGAGATCGGTGATGGCAAACCGGTCCCGGTCGGCCTGCCTGCAGAGGCCAAGCGTGCTCAGGCCAACGAGCAGCCTGCGCAGCGCACTTTCGTCGGCGGACACCAGCCGCGCGAGCTCGGCCACCGATTTCGCCTCACCGCCGATGGCCTCGGCGAGATTGAGCTTCGCCGCCGCATAGATCACCGCGGTGATGCGATGCGACTGCACGAGATCATGCACGGATGCTGGCCGGCTCATGCGTTGCCTCCTGTCAATGCCGGGTTCAATCCGTCGGGGCGAACCCCGTTGCCTGCACGATCGCCTTCCACCGGTCGGATTCGGATGCGATCAGCCGGGCGAAGTCTCCCATGGCGATCGCGTCGGGCTCGACGGCCAGCTTTGCCATGCCGGCCCTGACCTCGTCGGTGCGCAAAGCCGCCTGGATCGCGGCATTGAGCTTGTCGACGATCGACGCCGGCGTCTTCACCGGAACGAAGAACGCAAACCATGTGAGGTCCTCGAGCGACGGATATCCGGCTTCCCGCACCGTCGGTACCGCCGGAACGAACGGGCAGCGGCGGGGCCCGGTGGTGGCCAGCGCACGAAGATCTCCAGATTGGACGAGTCCGAGCGAGCTGCCGATCGGCATGACGGCCGCTGCAATCACGCCCTTGACCAGATCCTGAATCGCGCCATTGCCCTGATAGGGCACGTGAAGAAAATCGAAGCCCGCGCTGCGGCCCAGCATCGTACCGAGAAAATGCAGCGTGGTTCCAGCGCCCGGCGTGCCAAAGGTGGCGAGCTTCGGATTGGCGCGGCACCAAGCAACGAAATCTGCCAGCGTCTTGACGTCGGCCGGCACCTTCGGGCCGACCGTCAGCAATGTCGGGGTCGAGGCGACGGTCGACACCGGCGTGAAATCCCGCGGCTGGTATCTCAGCGTCTTATAGACGTGCGGAAAAAACATCATGAAGCCGAGCGGCGCGAACAGCATGACCGCTCCGTCGGCGTCGGCGCTCTTCACCGCCTCCACCGCGATGCGACCGCCTGCGCCCGGCCGGCTCTCGACCACGATGGTTTGCGCATAGCCGCTCATCTGACCGGCCACGAGCCGCGCCAGGGCGTCCTGTAGCCCGGGCGTGAAGCCCGTCAGGATATGCACGGTTCTCGCGAGCGGCTGCGCGAGCGCCCGCGGCGCACGATATGCGGCGGAGAGCGCGATACCAGCCGACGCGGTCAACATATCACGACGCGTGATCATCACCTGTCTCCCTGGCCCGAGTTAATGTGTCCGCGAAGCTGCTACTTTGGATGTACCATTTCTGGGATCGCTATGCTTGGTCGCCGGCTTACTTTTTCCTTACCGGCAGCTTATCTTTGCGCGCGAGCAGCATGATATTTCGACGATGGACGCGCGGTCGCGGGGAAGTGGTTTGCGCTATTTGTTTGAAAACTTTTCTCTCGACACCGACCGGCGCGAGTTGCGTCGCGGCACGGATGTGATCGCGATCGCTCCGCAGGTGTTCGACTTGCTCGACTATCTGATCGGCAACCGAGAACGCGTCGTCAGCAAGGACGACCTCGTCAGCGCCATCTGGCAAGGTCGCGTCGTTTCCGACGTGGCCCTGACTACGCGCCTGAATGCGGCGCGGAGGGCGGTTGGCGATTCAGGGGACGAGCAGCGCCTCATCAAGACCTTCCCGCGCAAGGGTGTCCGCTTCGTTGCCGCTGTGCGCGAAGCGCCCGGCCCGGCGGCAGCGGCTATCGCCGGCAACCTACCGAGCCCGGTCCCTGGCAAGCCGTCGCTCATCGTTCTGCCGTTCGCCAATCTGAGCCCTGATCCTAAGCAGGACTATTTCGTCGACGGCGTGACCGAGAGCCTGACCACGGATCTGTCGCGGATGGCCGGCATCTTCGTGATCGGCCGCAACACCGCCTTCACCTACAAGGGAAAGCATATCGATCTGACGCAGATCGGCCGCGAGCTCGGCGTTCGCTACGTGCTCGAGGGTTCGGTACAGCGGGCTGGAGGCCGGATGCGCATCAACGTCCAGCTCATCGATGCCGAGACCGGCAATCATTTGTGGGGCGAACGTTTCGACAAACAGGTCGCCGACCTCTTCGACATGCAGGACGAGATCGGTGCCCGTCTTGCCAATCAACTGGGAACCGAGCTGGTCATGGTGGAGGCTCGGCGCGCAGCGCGGGCGCCACATCCGGATTCGATGGATCTGTATTTCCAGGGCATGGCATATCGGAACCGTGGAACGGATCCCGTAAGCCTGTCGCAGGCGCGCCCGTTCTTCGAACAAGCGCTCCGCCTGGACGCCGCGAACGTCGAAGCCATGGTGGGAATGGCCGACGTCGATGCCATGCGGGCTACCTCCATGCTGATCGACCGGACGGCGCCTCTGCGGGCGGTCGAAACGTCCTTGGCCAGGATACTTGCCCACACGCCCAATCACGCGAGGGCGCATTGCCTGATGGGCGTTGTCCAGATTTTCACAAAACGCGCCGCCCAGGGCATTGCCGAATGTGAGCGGGCGTTGGCGCTGGATCGAAATCTGGCCACATCCCATGCGTGGATTGGGCTCGGTAAATGCAATCTCGGTCGAGCCGAGGAGACTGAAGCCCACATCATGGAAGCATTCCGGCTCTCTCCTCGCGACAACAAGGCCTCTTCCTGGATGAATACGGCGGGCGTAGCGCAGTCATATCTTGGAGCCGACGGGGCGGCTGTTCACTGGTTCAAGCGCTCCATCGAGATCAACCGGAACATTGCCCCGTTCGTCCATTTCTATCTCGCCGCCGCGTTGGCTCATCTCGGTCAGATCGAGGAAGCAGGGGCATATGTGCAAGCGGGGCTCATCGCCCAATTCCACGCTAGTTCGCCAACGGACAATCCGATCTGTCTCGCGCAGCGAGTTCGTATCGCCGAGGGTCTACGCAAGGCAGGACTTCCCGGGGAGTGAATGGCGAGCAGGTAGTCGAGGCTGAGGTATCAATCTTGCGAACTTCTGCTGTTGGCCCTTCTCAGCTTGTGGTTCCGACCGGATGTCCGGTTTACGCAAAAACCGGTCGCGCCGACGGGACTCGGAATTCGACCACGTCGAGCGCCCGGGACTCGAAGTTGATGAGGATTTGACTCGAAATCCGTTTGATAGACCAACTTGAAAATATTGACGTTCTTGTCCCAACGGACTCGTAGTTCGCTTTAGGGCACATCATGTGTGCCCTAAGGCCAAAACGAGTCTATTAAGGGCAATTCGGAGTCTGTCGGAATCCTACTGGCCGACGTTCGCCGGTCGCCCCCGCGTTGGTGAACGTCCGGTCGGGCCTAGGAGCCTTCGTAGAGCGCAGGTCGCATTTTGGCCCTTCAGCGACTCCCGACCGCGTCCGCCATTGCGCTGCTATTGGCGGGAAAAGCGGACATCAGGCGTGCCTGACCCAAGCTCCCGAGTACACGGCCTGGTTCTAACGGTGCCGAAGGACGCGCTGGCTAGTGAAGGTCAATAATGCACGACTGCTGCCTCCCTAGGCTCGACCTTGTTGGACCGCACGAACAGAAGGCGGGACCCCACAAAGATTTCTGCGTCGATGCGGCCGTCTTGGGCGATGAGGATGAGTCCCGCTCCGCCGTTGGCAACAGTCAAGATCACGGGTTCGCCCTTCCAGGTCTTGATTGGCTCCATTGCAATGATGAGAAACTCACCGATCGGCTGATCGAAATATTGAAGCCTGAGCTGAGGGCCGATCTCTGCTGCCGCAAGTGCAAAGCCTAGCTGTTGAGCGCGTGCATAGATTTGCCCCAGCGACACAGTCTCGGCCTGAAAGCCGAGTTCCGCCGCCGATACGGCAAGAAGCTCCACATCTGTTCTGGTGGCACTGAGACTAAAAGCGGGTCGAGCGAGAACCTCCTCAGCCGTCCCTCCGACGCCGCAACCAGCCGCGTTCAACGCATCGCGAAGAGCGAACGAATCCGAAAACGTCCCGACCGTAATCTTCTTCCACGTGGGAACGTCGACGGCGGATCTGACAAGGGTCTGCGGCACGCGAATTGAGGGAGCCTCCTTGAGTCCCAGGCGATTGTTCAAGACATCTCGCGCCGCACACTGAGCTCCAGCTTCACTCGCGAAGACGAGGACGCACGCGCTGCAGAGCATCAGAATGATGGGAGCGTTGCTCATGCGCCATCTTGTCGAAGCGACGTACTCGATCTTGTCGCATGTCGTGCCAATATCCATTAGCTCCCTATCACTTAGATCGCACAAGGTTTGCAACCCTTGGCGTTTGCGCCATTTCTGAAATGCATCCCGGCTTCTCTTGAAAAGGCCGGCGACACGTTGCGATGAAGCGGGGGGCTGTCCCAACCCTGTTGCGACACGGGTCGTGATCATCGCGGTATCTCTCCTTGTGTTTTTCTGCAAATGAGAGTGCGTAGGCGCGCGAGGGCACGCTTGACAATCGGCTTACATTTTCCTCACCGGCGGCTTACTCTTTGCGTTCCAGACGGTGCTGGCGCTCCCAGTTCAGAGAGCAACTCTGTCGCGGCTTTTTCGACGTCGTAGTCGAATATCCATCTTCCGGCTGACGTCCAGGTTGCCAGATGCTTCTCTCTCTCAGCCGAACTTCGATGCTCGGAGCGATAGAATCGGCCCGCCTCGCGCGAGACGGCTTGCACCCGGCTCGTGCGGTCCCGTCGTAGTTGCTGATATGCCTTCAGCCGCGCGGGGACTTGTTCAATGTCCGCATCTTCCAGCAAGGCGGCGAGCGCAAAGCCATCCTCGATCGCCTGTCCGGCGCCTTGCCCAAAGTGCGGTACCATCGGATGGGCGGCATCGCCAAGCAGCGTCATTCGAGCCGTTGACCAGTAAGGCAACGGTGCGCGATCATAGATGCCCCAGCGCAATGTTTCATCGAGAGCACCGATCATCTGCAGCACGGGAGTGTCCCAGCCCGCATACTCGGCGGCCAGCTTTTCAATATCCCCGGGGGCCGACCAGGACTCCGCGCAATCCAGATCCGTCGGCACAAACGCGACTATGTTGACGAGTCGCCCCCGCGAGACCGGATAGCAGATGAAACTTCGACCTGAGCCGACCCACATCTTCAGCGAGTTGAGATCTTTCGCCCAAGGCAGCCTTTCTGCGGGGATCAATCCTCGGTAGGCCATGCAGCCTTCGCTCGTCGGGCGCGTCCTGAGACCGATCTCGCGTTGGCTGACCGAGTGGATGCCATCAGCTCCGACGAATACGTCCGCTTCTGCTACGGACCCGTTCGCGAAGGTCAGCCGTACCCTGTCGCTCCTCTCTTCTGCCTTGACACATCGATGACCGAAGTGGAGCGCTTCTTTCGGCAGGGCCTCCATAAGCAGTGTTACAAATTCGGCCCTGTGAACGGTGTAGCTGTTGACTTCCCCAGGCGGCAGCGGATTTGCCGGCCGTGGTGAAGTGGCGACGGGAACTCCCTGCCATGTGAGCAGCGTGAGACCCGTGTTGGCCGAGCCGTTGCTCTTAAGGCGATTTTCAAGTCCGACCCTTTTGAGCAAAAGTACCGCATTGGCACCCAGGCTAATTCCCGCTCCAATCTCCCGAAACGCAGGGGCCTGTTCGAAGACGAACGCGTCCAAGCCGCGTGCTCGCAAGGCGAGAGCTGCCGTGAGGCCGCCAATACCCCCACCAGCGATGGCGACTTCAAGTTTACGCTTCATCGCCCACCTAATCGTTAGACGTCGGGACGCCAACGAGGTCGCCGAAGTACACCCATTGGGTGCCGTCGAACCGGGCCATCCGCGCTTGGCGCCAAGGGATGCGATCGTTGGGCGAGATGTTCACCTTCACGCCGGGCAGGAACATTGGAAGCCGAAGGTCGCGAACGTTTGTCGCCTGCTTCAGCAGATTTCCACGCGAGAGGTCGTCACCGCACCGCCTCAGCACTTCCTCGATCATTTGTGCCGTTGAATAGGCCAAGACCGTCCCCGGGTCGTCGGTCGTCTCCCGTGGCATCCATTGCTTCATGAAGGCGAGGTAGTCTTTCACGGCGGGATCATCGGCCCAAGTCGGATCGTCAAGCGCCTTGACCCAGCGCGCCGTCACGGCCCCGCGCGAGGCCTCGAGTCCCGCGGGCCGAAGCACAGTCGGAATGTCGCTGACACCCGAAAGCAGGATATGCTCGACCTTCCAGCCGAGCTCGTGGGCCTTGCGGATCGATTGCGCCGCAAATTTTGGCGACGATGCATGGAACAGCGTGTCTGCGCCGGACGCCTTTAGTCCCACAATCTGCGAGTCGACCGTCGGGTCTACCACGTCATAGGCTGCTTCCCCCACGATCATGGCTGGAGCCTTGGCTCCGAGAGCCGTCCGAAACGCGCTGAGATTGCCTTTGCCGAGATCGTCGTTCTGATAGAGCACGGCAACCTTTGCGTCGGGCTTCGAGCTCAGGAGATAGTCGGCATAAAAGCTCGTCTCGACGAGCTGCGACATAAAAAATGTGGTGGTCCATGGCAGGCTTTCCGGATCGTGAAGTTTCGGCGAGCTGGCCAGGATCAGGATTTGTGGGACCTTGTTGGCGTTGAGATATTTGGCGATTGCGAGGTTTGTCGGAGTGCCGATCGACCCGACGATCGCAAGGACCCCATCGTCCTCCACCAGTTTTCGCGTTTGTTCGACCGTCTTGGGCGGCGAGAAGGCGTCGTCGAGCGAAATCAATGTGACCTTGCGACCATTGATACCGCCGGCCTCATTGATTTTCCTGAGGTAGGCCGCCTCGACGCGGCCAAAGATGGCCAGCGCCGAGAGCGGGCCTTTATAGGGTACCGTCTGTCCAATCCTGATCTCGGTATCCGTTACCCCCGGCCCATAGCTTTTCTGGGAAAATGCCTGCGAGTGGAGTGCTGCGGCCAGCAGGGTCGCAAGAGCCAGAGAACGTTTCATGGACGCACGCCTCTCCTCGCTTTGAACCACCGGCGCATAATGCGGTATGATTGGCGCGAAGTCCCGAAAAGCGGACGAAATTTTCCGAAACCACCCCACGCAGAGATTTGGTCATGCCGTCTCCACTGACGATCGCAATCGGCGACTACACCGTGGACCTGGCTCGCGAGTTGTTGATTGACGCCCGCGGCGCCGCCATCCCGTTGCGTCCGCGGGCCTGGCTGGTGCTGAAGCTTCTCGCGGGCCGTAGCGGATGCCTGGTCAGCAAGGACGAACTCCTACGGGAAGTCTGGGCTGACGCCGCGGTTACCGAGGACTCTCTTGTTCAGGCCATCGGTGACATCCGTCGGGCGCTCGGGAAATTGGGTCGGACGGCCGTGCGGACCGTGCCCCGTCGCGGCTATATGCTGGTGGCAGCAGAAGGCGGTACCGGTAGCGGTATCCAGCGAAGTCCCACGGAGACGAGCACCATCCGTCTGGGCGACCTCCTGCGCAACGAGGCGCTAAGGCGCTTCGTCGGACGAGATGCCGAACTCAACCACCTTCGCAGTGCAATTTCGACCGCTCCGTCGCGTACGCCGCTCTTCTTCATTCACGGGCCAGGCGGCATCGGCAAAACGACTTTGCTGGAACGCCTACGCGCTGAAGCGACGACAGATGGCATCGGATTTGTCATGGTTGATGCCGCCGGCGTCCTGCCGAGACCGGACGCAGTCATCGCTGCGGTAATGAACGCGTTCGAACTGGATGGCGTAACATGCGGACTGGAGGCGCTCGCTTCAAGTCGGCTCGCATCCGCCCGTAACGTGCTGGTGATCGATTCGTTTGAACACCTCGAGCCGGCCAGCGGCTGGGTACGCGATACGTTGCTTCCAAGCCTACCCTCGCAAATGTCCGTGGTGCTGGCCGGACGTCAACCGCCTGACTCACGGTGGACCGCGCATCCCTTGTGGGGCGCAGCAATGCATCTCACCAGTCTGAATTCACTGTCCCGCGCGGAGTCCGCGCGTCTGCTGACGGCTCACGACGTTGACGAGGGCTCCCAAGCTGCGATCCTAGATCTCTGCCATGGACATCCACTGGCCCTGGTCATGTTTGCTGCCGAAGCGCGGCGCTCGGATCGTGTTCCCCAGGGATTGGGACCAGATCTTGTCAGAGAGTTGACTCGTCGTTGCGTTGCCCAAGCTCCGACCCCGCTGCATCGAGCAGCGCTCGAGGCCTGTGCGCAAGCGCTGACGACGACCATCCCGCTGTTAGCGGACGTAGTGGATGCGGCAAATGCTGCCATGCTGTTTGAGTGGCTCGCCGCGCAGAACTATGTGAAAACGAGCCCGCACGGCCTTCAGCTCCATGAGCTTGTGCGGGTGGCGATCGACGAAGAGGCGCGTTGGCGAGATCCTCGGGCCTGGCGAGCGCTTCAACACGCGATCAATCAGCATCTGATTCGGCGGCTCCGGGAAGGACGTGACATTTCGCGCACCGTAGTCGAATTGCAATTCCTTGGTCGCCATTCGCCGCTGATGCAGCGCTACTTCGACTATTCCACACTGGGTAGCGTGACAGTCGGCCCGGCCACGGAGGCTGACGCGAGCGGCATCGCGCGGTTGCGTGATGCCGGCCTGCCGCCCGCCGAACGCGTGCTATTCGAACATTGGCGTGGACAGAGCGTGGCGCGCACGCTGGCGGCGCGCCACCGTGACGGTCAGGTGTGCGGGGTGACCGTGGTTCTGCGGCTGGACCAGTTGGTCGACCGCAGCGTGGCGGTCGATCCGGTGGTGAATGCGGTCTGGCAAGTGCTCGGCGACGTACTTCGGGACCCCGCAAACATATCGCTGATGTCCCGCTTCACCATACCCGAGGGCGAAAGGCGCGGACCAAACCCGGCAATGAACGCCTTGCAGATGTGCCATTCCATGCTTTGGGCAACCGAGCCCAATTTACGGTTCTATGTCGTGGCTTCCGTCCATCCGAACCACTTCGCGCCTCTTCTCGAAGGCACCGGCTTCCGGCGCATGCCGGGCTGCGATGTGGTCGTCGACGGCCTCCCAATCGGTTGCTTCATGCATGACTGGCAGATCGAACCCTGGGCCGAGTGGCGCGAGCGCGCGATCGATATGCCGCCTTCTTGATGCCCACAATAGCCGCGGAAGGGGCTGCTATCGCGAACGTGCGCTGCCCCGGACCTGAGCCGAACAGATAGCTAGTCGACACTGCCGCACGGGGTAGACAGGCGGGCGCATCTTCGTTATGTTACAAAACCGTTACATAACAAATTACGATGGCAAAGTGATCGAGTACGCCAATATCAGGGAATACATCGCCGCGTTGCGCAGCAATCCCGCCCTCGCGGTCGTCTCCATGCAGATGGCGGCCGACTTCCGGGAGGTCAGCCGCGCGGCCATCGACCGGATGGTCCGTGTCGGGCGGTTGAAAGAAGTCAAGATCAAGAACACGCGCTGCGTCCTGGCCGGCGACCTCGTCAAATTGACCGAGGAATTCGAGCGCCAGGTCGAGACGGCGCGGGATTACCTGAGGGAGGCGGCGGCGAAGAGGAGTATCGTGTTCTACGATCCGGTCATGAAGGTACTCGGCCTGTCCAGGACGGTGCCAGCCGACCGGACGAAAATCGGCGAAATTCTGGGCGCGGTCTCCGAGGAGAGCTTCGCCCGGGACAAGGTGCTCCTTTCCGCGATCGTGCATCGCAAGACCGCCGGCCGCACCGCGCCAGGGCCAGGATTCCTGCCGCTGGCGCGCGCTCTTGGGTTCATATGGCAGGACGACAGACTCTTCATCGAGCAGCAGGTCGAGCGTGTATTCGACCGCTACGCGGGCACGGCAAGAAGCGGCGGCGGACGCGGGCGGACCAGGAGGCGTTGACCGTCGCTCCCGCGGGCGAGCCTGCGATAATCATGGGCTAACCGCCGTTGATCGCCTGATCGACGGTGGGCGAAGGATCGAACGGCTCGCCGTCGGCCCACATCCGCTCATTCCAGCTTTCGCAGAGCAGCTTGTCCGCCTGCCTGATCAGCGCATTTCCTTTGGATCGCAGCTCCGTGGATTGGGCGGCGAGGATGTTGGCCATGGCGCGCGCCTTACCGAGTTCCTTCTTCAGTGCTTTCCGGTCTCCTCCGGAGAGCGGCGTCGGATGAAATTTCGGTGCCATTCCGGTCAATCAGGTTCGGGCGGCGCACCGCGAGGCCCGCATCAGGAAGTCTCGAGCGATGGCCAGCAACCATCCTCTTCACATCTGCCGGTACGTTGCTGGCACGTGTTGTTCCAACAGTTTCTGTCCGACGTCCTTCCATACGGCGTGTTGCCCGTAGAAGCGGACGGCATCCGCCTTTTGAAGCTCGACGAACCGGTCGAATCGTCGACAGGCGACCCGCAACACGTGCCGCGGTATCTCGGATAGGCGACGTTGTTGAATCGGAATGCTCGGCCTGGCCGCAACCGAGGGATCGTTCAGACGGATTCCCAATATTCGGCTGGCATTTCGGCGGCAGCCGTCAATTTCTCCATCTGTTTAGTGTCGGCATGCGCCAGCTCGTGGGTCGATCAGACATACCCAAATTAGAACTTCGGCAGGATATTTCCGGACGGTCGCGAAACTTAGGTCGACTATGCCTTCCGAGGTGCGCCCGGCGAACGCGGCCTTCGCTGCGAGAGCGAAGGAGTCGCAGTACGGCACACGTTGATATTGAGCCGACTTGAAGTATGCACGTAGCTCGCTAAGGTAGGTGCTGTCCTATTATCTCATTAAAGGCGCGCGTCTCGCTAATCTTCGCAACATTGCTTTACGAGAGATACTCCCGCGGTCTCGAACGCGATATCCACCAACAAACCTTGAAGTCTAGGTCCACTCGAATTGGAGAATACTCACGTGTCCGAACCAGGATGCCAGATAGTTCTGAATGACGGCAAATTGACGGGCTCCAGTCGGGACGACTTGCAGACTGCCATGGAGGCAGTTCGCAATACCGGCGGAAGTCCGACCATTGTGGTTCACTTTCATGGAGGACTTGTCGGGCAGTCGGAAGCTAAACGCGCAGCGGCGCAGCTCGCGCCGGAATATGCGGCTACTGGTGTCGTCCCGATCTTCGTCATCTGGCAAACGGGTCTTCTCGAAACACTGCAGAACAATTGGAAGGACATTTTTAGCAAGGAGTTCTTCGAAGGCGTTCTGGAGAGGGTGCTACAATTTCTGGTGGGAAGGGCCGAACAGCCGGAGGGCGCCAAGGCGGGCAAACTTCAGCTTCGGCACCCGAACGAGATCCGAAGTGAGGTGGCCAAGCTCGAGATTGGAGAGGAGCCATACCATCGCCTCGTCCCGGAAGAGTCCAAGATGGCTCCGGACTTGACGCCAGCGGAAGACCTACAGTTCAAGAACGCGATCCAGAGTGACGGACGGCTCTCGACGTCCGCTCATGCGGTCCTGCAACAGGCTGACGTGAATCAGTTCGAGCCGGAACTTCAGGAGGCGATCCGGGAAGGTCGGAAAGAAGTCGCCACCGGGGAGAAGGGTATCGTCACGGCGTTCGTGCTCGGTGTCGCCGTAAAGGCTCTGATGGGCGCGTTGCGCCGGTTCAATAGGGGCCGAGACCATGGATTGTACCCTACGGCCGTAGAGGAGGTCGCCAAGGCAATCTTCGCGGCGGACGTATTCGGACGATTCGCCTGGAATTCCATGAAGAAGGATGCAAAGGACGCCTTCAGCGAGGGTGACGATCGCTACGGGGGATCGGCGCTTCTATCCGAGCTCGATCTGCTCTGGGGACATGGGCTGCGCCCTCGCGTCGTACTTGTCGGACACAGCGCGGGATCCATATTCGCCTGCGAAATGCTGATAGCAGCGGCAAAGCGGAAGCTGCCAGTAGATCTCAAGTTCGACGTCATTCTGCTCGCACCTGCTTGTACCTTCGCTCTCTTCGACGACATGCTGACATTGGCGCCCGACCGCATTGCGGAGTTCCGATGCTTTGCGATGTCGGACGAGCTCGAACAGAAGGATCATTTGCTTGGAAAGGTATACCCGCGGTCGCTGCTATACTTGGTTTCCGGAGCTCTGGAAGACGCAGCCGACGAACCGCTCTTGGGCATGCAACGCTTTCATTCTCGTCGATCTCCTTTCCTCGATGATAAGTTCCCTCGCATCAAACGGGTGCTCGATGCGATCGGCTCTCGCCAGAATGCTTGGATCTGGTCGGTCTCGACGATCGGGGCGGGATTGGATTGTTCCTCCGTATCTCATGGCGGCTTCGATTTCGAGGAAACGACGCTGAAAAGCGTGAAGCATATTCTTCGGCACGGAGCATAGAATGAGGGGGGACTGGGCGATCATCGTTGGCGTCAAGGACTATCTGGATCCAAGTCTCAACACGCTCGAAGGTCCGATCAGCGATGCCCAGAGCTTTTTCAATTGGTTGGTCCGACCGGAGGGAGGCGATATTTGCGATCCTGCCCGCATCAAGCTCGTGAAATCGTTGGGACGTCCGACGACGCCGTCTAAAGCAAAGCCTACCGGAGACGACATCTACGCGGCGGGCGAAGACATCATAAGTTCGCTGGACGGCCAGGATGAAAGGGGCAGGCGTCTGTACATCTACATGTCCGGCCATGGATGTACTCCGATCAATGCCGAGCAAGCCGAAAGCGTGGCGCTGTTGATGGCGAACGCTCGGACGACCGGCACCTTATTCAACTTCCCGGCCACTGCCTGCGCGAAGTTCATGCGTCGCGGAGGCTATTTCGATGAGGTCATCCTGATAATGGATTGCTGTCGCTCTCAGGCGCAGAACGCCTTGTCGTTTCCGTACTACGCGATACTCGGCGATACGACGCAAGGAGGCACGTTGGTCGAGGCCTATGCCACGAGTTGGGACAGCCAAGCTCACGAATTTTCCTATCCTCCGAGCAACAGCAAGCGCGGCGCGTTCACGCGGGCGATCATCACTTGTCTCGAGGCCGGGAAGATCACCGGCCACCAATTGAAGGAATCGGTCGAACATCTCGTGGAGAAGGATCTACTTTCCAAAGGCTTCCCGAAGGAGGCGGTGGGCAAGCGTCAGCCGGTCGTTCGTGGGGATCCTGATCTGACTAGAATCTGGTTCTCGGAAGGGGCGCCTCTAGCGCGAACCCAGATAAGAATAAGCCGCCAGGCGGGAATGCCTGCCCCGAAGATCTATCGGCTGGCCGAATTTCCGGCTCCTCTTGTGCAAAAGCAGGCCGGCGACGACCCCGATCCCTGGTGTTGGTTGCTGGAGCCCGGCGACTACGGCCTCAAAATCGGCGATACGTCTAGGACTTTCAGAGTTCATGTCGGCTCTCCTGAGGAGTTGCTGCCATGAGCGGATCCGCGCAACTACAGATTCGCGCCGGCAATCCAGCGGTGCATATCGAAGTAATCGATGGCTATCTCAACCTTGCTGCCCGCGCTTACGGTCAGCTCGAGGCTACGCTTCCGGCGGGTAGCTATACGGTAAGGTATCGAGCGGCCGATGCAAAGGACGAGAGAAGGGTTCAGCTTCGACCGGGTTCCACGGTCGTATTGAGCGAGCCGCCGTCCTTGTCATTCGCGTCGCCGGCGCCACTCGAGTCGACTTGGACCTCTCACGAGTACCATCAACAGCACGCCTACGAGCTCAGCCTGAAACCCCCGGTGCCGCTCGGGTCGGGTTCGGAACTACTCCTCTTGATCCGCGATGTGGCTGTAATCGATCCCCGGGAGCGAGATGACAGTCGCCGAGTTAGCGATCTCGCGGAGGGCGTGAGCTTATTGCGGCTAGACGGTTCATCAGTTTTCCCGCTGAATGAGTTAATGCGAAGGCGGCAGGGGCGAAGGAGAGGTGAAGCCGCTTCCGAAGGATGTCTGATCGCACTCGATCCGGGCTTCTATAGGCTGCGTGTCGAGATTGCGCGATCGGAGGCCATCGAAACGATCCTGCACGCGCCTTGGGGACGTCAGGCGCGGGTGTTTCTGCTTAGAAGGTTCCAAAGGGCGGAAGAAGAAAGCGGATTGCTCCTATTGCCCGATCTGGAAGACGCTGCGCAAATGACCGCGCCAAGAGGCAGCAGCTTCTTGCCCTATCGTGCAGTCAACCAACCACTTCGAGCCGATGAGGCCGGACAGGACCTTGGCGTTGCCGAGTTGGCACGGCACGCGCTTGCGGAGGGGCGAGGAGGGATCGACAAATCCGATTTGAAGCGCCTCCTTTATGGAAAATGGAATGATCCGATACTTGGTCTCTTCGGCGCCCATCTGCTGCTTCGAGAGCAGAAGCCGGATCTCGAGTTGGCAAACGTGGTCATCAAAAACCTCCGGCGCCTGTTCGAGACGGAACATCCTGATGTAGAAGCGCTCGCCATTGAAGTCGCCCACCGATCGGGACGGAAGTATCGGCATTCTCCAATAACGACGCCGCCTATGCTGCGAGCAAGTTGGCACATGTTGGTGCGCGCGAGTGCACGTGATCCCGATCTCCTGCCTGCAGACTCCTTGTGTGGACGGATCGGGACGCGCCTATGGGGCGCCGGCGCTTGGTTGATCTGGCGCGTACCCAGCGACGATGGGCCCGAGACGCTACGCAAGCGCATCGCGCCCGAGTTGGGTGAGCAGCTTAGGCAATCTCTGAACTTGCCGGACGGTAAAGGGCCGGTACCTGGAGAAACGGGATCAACTGCACGGAGGATCGAAGCACTCCGGCTCGTCGTATCGGGTCTCGGCCTCGGGACGGACGAATTTCGTGCAGCTCTGTCTGCACTCGGGTTTGCCGCCGCAGGCAAGATTGCCGACCGGTTAAGCCCTCGATGGTCGAATCTTCTTGAGAGGCTGACAGTTCCGTTCCGCGGCGGGCTGGATCGAAACCAGCTCCAGATCATCCTACGAGGGTTCCTACCTGCCCTCCGGACACTCCTTGATCGAATTGGCCTCGAAGCGCTTTCGGCCAAGCTGAATGCAGAGCAGATCGAAACCGTCCTTCTGGTCTACCTAGACCATGTGAGTCGTAGGCCATCAAATCGAGATGAGCTGCAGGATTTCGATCCCCTCCGGCTCTCCGCAATGGTCGGTAGCATCGGAATTCCGGCGAGTCAGATCGAAGCCGGGCTTTCGATCTTGCTGCTGAAGTTATTGGCGCTTGCGAGCGACGCAGTCGTAGCCCACATGAACAGCGAAGCCGTAGAGCGTTCATCCAAGGTACCACGACTGGCGGCGCCGTCCCCCGTCTTCAATGTGCGGAACGTCGTCTTCGCCTCGGATGCTCGCGAGTCGATCTTGCGTGGCGTCGACATCCTCGCCAACGCAGTGAAGGTCACGCTCGGTCCGAAGGGGCGTAACGTTGTGCTCGAAAGGAGCTTTGGAGCGCCGCGGCTAACCAAGGATGGGGTGACTGTCGCAAAGGAGATAGAACTCGAGGACAGATTCCAGGATATGGGTGCTCGATTGGTGCGCGAGGCATCCACAAGGACCGGAAAACTCGCGGGGGACGGCACCACCACCGCGATCGTGATCGCTCAAGCGATCGTAAGAGAGGGAGTGCGGGCAGTTGCAGCCGGCTTGAATCCGATGGATCTGAAGCGCGGCATCGACCTCGCGGTCGACGCCGTCGTCGCGGACTTAAAGAAGAACTCAAAGAAGGTCACCTCGAACGAGGAGATCGCCCAGGTCGGCACCATCGCGGCCAACGGCGATGCCGAGATCGGAAAGTTCCTCGCCGACGCCATGAAAAAGGTCGGCAATGACGGCGTCATCACCGTCGAAGAAGCCAAGTCGCTCGAGACCGAGCTCGACGTCGTCGAGGGCATGCAGTTCGACCGTGGCTACATCTCGCCCTACTTCGTCACCAACGCCGACAAGATGCGCGTTGAAATGGACGACGCCTACATCCTGATCAACGAGAAGAAGCTGTCCTCGCTGAACGAGCTGCTGCCGCTGCTGGAAGCAGTGGTGCAGACCGGCAAGCCGCTGGTCATCGTCGCCGAAGACGTCGAAGGCGAAGCCCTTGCCACCCTCGTCGTCAATCGTCTGCGCGGCGGCCTGAAGGTTTCGGCGGTCAAGGCGCCGGGCTTCGGCGAGCGCCGCAAGGCCATGCTGCAGGACATCGCGGTCCTGACCGGCGGCCAGGCGATCTCGGAAGATCTCGGCATCAAGCTCGAGAACATCACGCTGCAGATGCTCGGCCGCGCCAAGAAGGTGATGAGCGACAAGGAAAACACCACGATCGTCAACGGCGCCGGCAAGAAGGCCGACATCGAGGCCCGCGTGCAGCAGATCAAGGCGCAGATCGAGGAAACCACCTCGGATTACGACCGCGAGAAGCTGCAGGAGCGTCTGGCCAAGCTCGCGGGCGGCGTCGCCGTGATCCGCGTCGGCGGCGCGACCGAAGTCGAGGTGAAGGAACGCAAGGATCGCGTGGATGACGCGATGCATGCAACCCGCGCGGCGGTTGAGGAAGGCATCGTGCCGGGCGGCGGCGTCGCCCTGCTCCGCGCCTCCGAGCAGCTCAAGCGCATCCGCACCGCCAACGACGACCAGAAGACCGGCGTCGAGATCGTGCGCAAGGCGCTGTCCGCGCCGGCCCGCCAGATCGCGGTCAACGCTGGTGAAGACGGCTCCGTCATCGTCGGCAAGATCCTCGAGAAGGACCAGTACAATTACGGCTTCGACTCGCAGACCGGCGAGTACGGCAACCTGGTCACCAAGGGCATCATCGATCCGACCATGGTCGTCCGCACCGCGATCCAGAACGCGGCTTCCGTCGCCGGTCTCTTGCTCACGACCGAGGCGGTGGTCACTCGGCCGGCACGAAGTAAGGTTGTAGGTCGAGAGGCCGCAGCTCGCCCGACGCCGCCCGAAACCCATACCGCCGACTAGGCTTGGATAGTCGGTGGTCGCCACGCAAAGACGACCACTCCGTAGTAACCGCGTCGTGCCGCTCCTTGCGGCGGACAGTCGCATTGCTCCGCAACATCTTTGACGTGTTATTTCTATTCGGTGTATTTTTCGCTTGAACAACCAAAATGAGTGCCCTAACCTCCGAACAATCGGGCTTGGGAATTCTTCCTTCGATACTGTAACGGCATTCGGCGCAGGCCGATAACGCATGGACAATTTGCGGCTGTAGCGGCAGCGGTAAATCCGACCTTTTCCGTTGCTCGGCGCGGTCCGGATGTCATGCCTGTTGAGCGGATGCCGCCGATATTTTTACGGCACATAAGCTATTGCAAATCAAAAGTTGAGACCTTCGGGCCGAATAGGACAAGCAACTCAGCCAAGAAATAAGTGCAGTGCACAAGCGCAGCTTGGTGCTGACCATAGATCATGAACTCGGGAGGGCACATTGGCGATAAAGAAGCTCGCAGCGCGCCTTTACAACGTTCAACTAGACGGCAGCCGGAAGCTTGTGCTGGAGGTAGGTCTCGATTCCGCAGGGAAGCTCGCTTACTCGGGAAACCTGCAGAAGCAGAGTTTTGACTATATTCAACTGTTCGACGGTAGCGAAAGCGATCTGAGGTTCAGTGCGCGAGCCCTTGACGGATTGTTCGACTATTTTAACGGTTTTCCCGAGAGTCTTATTTTCAGCTTGGCGCGCCCGTTTCCTTTGGTGCGGTATGACCAAATTCCAGTAGCGGTCCCGGGCAAGCCGGAATTCCTCGGCGGGTTCGATATCCGCACGCTGGTGAAGGAAATGTTCGCAGCGGATGGCTCGCTAAACGTAGGGTTGACAGTTTCGACCACCAATTATGAGGGCACCTTTCCCCCCAACGTGGACGCAGGGCTTGAAGATCGGGTTTCGCTGGCGCAGTTATCGAATCCTAGCAACCCCACCGATTTCGATCTTCGTATCTTCGGCACAAATGCAAAGCCGGTCATCGAGCATCTGAACTTCCCGATCCTTGCAAATAGTTTGAAGGAGCTAACCGGGGTTCTGTTTAAGGACCATGCGAACCTGGATACGAGCGCCGACTTTCCGGATCCGCGTGCAATTGGCCTCCGGTTCGAAGGCACGCGGCGCCGAGACGGCGGCAGCGCCAAGCATGATCATTGCGTCGTGCGGGCAAACGTTGCCGTCGGTGCAAAGGATTCAAAGAAAGAGGGTACGGCAACACTCGTTCTCGATCCTGATTTTCCAGCTCTCGATACCCAGATTGGCGTTTCGAAGGACATCGATTTTGACCTGATACAAGATTCGATATGGCAGACGGACACGACGACGCTCAGCGGTAGGGCCGACAAATCATTGTTTTCCTATCTGCGAGTTCGGCCGCTCCCGCCTTCTGTGTTCGCTTCGGTCTGGAATGAGTGCGTTGCAAGGCCATATCTTGCGGCGCTTCGGACCGTCGACGATGCGCGTGATCTTTCATTTGTTCCGTTGCTGGAGAATGTAATCCCTTTCAAGAAGGCGATTGACGCCGATTTTGAGGCATTGTTTGACGTCGTCCAGCAGGTTTCGAGCCACAGTTCGATGCCGCCAGTACTTGTGGTGCTGCGGCCGCTTACAAAGGTCGTTCAGCTTGCCGCCGACGCCATATTTCCGGGCCTGATCACGCATGACGGCAAGGTCGTTCGCCGCCGTCTGAAAATAACGATCGAGCGGCAGCATTTCGAGGAAACCTTCGAGTGGTTCGACGTTCCGCCGCCCGATGCGAACAAGCGGCCGGAAATCACCATTGTCATGGAAACGGATGAGAGTCTCGCTCAGGGGCTTGCAGGCGGCAAGGTCAGGATCGGGGCCTTAGATCTGGACGTTCCGGAGAAGTTCGATCCACGGGTGTTGGGGGGCCCAGACGACGACCAGGGACGAATCAAGATTCGATACAACGTCACCTTCGATTCGGCGGATCCGGCACGCGCGAGCAGTTCGAGCGCGGAACGCGATCCGAAGGGCAAGTCGGGGCGAGCGCGGCTACCGCGGCACGGCGAAGCGATTCCACGCATCGCGGCGCGTATCGACCGGTTCGATCTCTATGGCGTGTTGCCGGGTTCGCAGGATGCGGTGCCGGATGCGGGCCAGGCGTTCGATGCGATCGTTGAGGAGCTGGCGCGGGCTACGTCCGAAGGCACGGCTAATCCGAGTTACAAGGCTATCTGGCGGGAAAAGCGGATCGAAGGCGATCTCCGCCGCGAGCCGCCGATCGTGATCGTGGACCCTGTTCCAAGGACCAAGATCCTTCCCGTGCAGCCCCCGAAGGATACTCCGTTTTTCCTGCATGGTGAAGAGGTCACCAGGAACAGCAAGAATCGCCGCCTTAGCCTGACCCTTCACAGGCGAGCTTCCACCAACGTAGCAAGTCCCGCTTACCGCACCATCGTGATCGATCCCGAGCCGATGACCGTTGCGCTGGTGGACGTTCCCGCATTCGAGCTGGAGAGTCCCGACGTCGCCGAGAATGACGGCGAGGTCGCCAACTGGCAGACTTCCGAATTGGAAGGATCGCGCTGGGAGATCGCCAGGATCAGCGACGGCTTCGATCTGTTTTTCCCGCCGCAGGCGGTCGGAGAGGCGGCAGAAAAAGGAGAGCCGTGGCCCGCGGTGTCGCCGGACAATGTCAGCGCCAAAACCCTGGACTACCGGTTGGGCACCACGGCGCGGCTCCGTCTGAACTCTTCCTATTTCAAGCAGCGGTATGCGGAAGCGCCGTGGAATTTGCGGCGCGTCCTTGGCTTTGCTGGCCAGCGTGCGCCGGGTGCGGGAATCAACACGGCGCGGTTTGAATTCCTGTACGGACTGGCCTCGCGTTTCACGGGGCCCTCTCTGCGTCTCGCGGAAGTCGGCTCCCGCATCGGCGGCGTACGCGATCCGTTGCCGGCGCGGCCGCGCGGGATTACGCGGTCGCTGCTCGACGATACCGAAACGATAGAGAACATTGCGGCCTCGAAGCAGCCGCTGGTGGAAGCGGAACTGTACGACCGCTTCCGTGGCGTGTCCGCGTCCTTCACCAAGGTGTGGGGAACGCGGGTCGCACTGTTCGAATCGTACCGCGAAGGCAGCGACGATCCGCTGGCTCTTGAAGAGACGGTCGCTTTTACCTTGCGGGTAAAGGCGAAAGCCGACGATCCCGCGGCCGACCTCGATCAGGAACCGTGGAATTACAAAAGCGCGTCTCCGGGCCTCAAGGGCGGAGCGACCTGGGGCTTCGAATCGAAGAATATCTACGACGAGCTGATCGACAAGGACTCGTCCTTGCCACCCGTCAGCACGCGCGGCCAGATCATCGATCCGGCGTTCTCCGCGCTCGGCGGTTCGGGCTTCGTGCGCGCCTTTTTTGCCAACGGCAAGACGAGGATCGTATCCGATACCGACTTCGGCCGCACCCACACTTATGCGGTCGAACGTATCGGACGCATCGGCGTGTTCTGGAACGTGGCGAAACACGTCATCGTCTACCAGAGAACCGTTCTTCCTCCAGATCAGTTCAACAAGGAGCAGGCCGGCCAGCATTTCGGACGGCCCGTCCTGCGCAAAGTGCAGGAATACGTTGACATCCTGGAATCCGAGCGGGCGTATCCGGAAAACGGCGCTGCGCTCAAGACCCGCGGTTTTGTCGAAGCGTGCCTGTTCCGGACGCGGCGGATCGCGGTGAACAGCCGCTGGGGGCGCGACGTCCCGGACGGCCGGATCGTGCCGTTGTGGAAGGAGGGAGAGGATCCGGACATCTATCCCAAGCCGGACGTTCGCCTGCAGCTCACCGGCGCCCAAACCGATGCCGCCGCCACTATTCCGGGCCGTTTCAAGAAGCCGCACCAGCTCGTCTTTTTCACGTCGACGCGCAAGCAGGACGGGGACAACCCGAATCTGTGGCCGCCGCGGCCCGATATCGATTACATCAACGTCCCTCATCCAGCTCCGGTAGGCGAGCCCGATCTGGATCCAAATACGCCGGACGGAAAAGCGCCTGACGATATCATGCGCGATCCGCTGCTTGGAAGCTGCACATTTGACATCGACTCCGAGAATGCCGCAGCAAATCTCGTAACCGCGCGAACTAGCGCAGACCCGATCGGGGTGGTGTTCGAAACCGTCACCATGGTGCGGTCGGGACCGACCGGAACCAGCGGTGGGGCGCCCGGACAGGCGTTGGCGCTTCGCCAGGAGCTCGATCGCATCCTTGGCGACGCCCGTCGTCTGGAAGACGTTCTCAACGAAGCCTTGTCGGTCGGCCGCACAGCCTTAGGAAATCTACTGGGCGCGGCCGGGAAGAGCGAAGATGAAATCAAAGACGCGATCAATTCGGAAATCGATCGTCTCGGCGAGGTGAAGAACCTGATCCATCGCAAAGCCGCGGCGCTACGCAAGACGATCGCGGCGGCCGCCGACCGGGCGAAGGGTAACCTTGAGGGCGCCAAGTCCGGCTGGACCGATGCCAGGGACCAGGTCCAGGCGCGCCTCAAGGCGGAGATTGAGAAAGCCCTGCTGTCCCGGCTGGACACGCTGTCCAGCGAAATCGACAAGGTCGTCGGGCGGCTAGATGAATTCCTCGACGGAGTCGATGCCGACAAGGCGGAAGTGCTGGCCCGCCGGATCGAGGAAGCGCTCGCGCCGGTCCGCCTAACCATCTTCAGCGCGATCAGCATGATCGGGGAAGGACTGGCGCGGCTTGATCAGAGCGTCAAAGCTCTGCGGCAAGAAATCGACGCGTCTCATGGCGCGTTGGTGCGCGACGCCATCGAGTTCAAGGGAAGAATAGCAGAGGCGGACTGGCGGCGCCTGCTAACACTCTATGAGGAATACAATTCCAAGGCGCTTGCCGCACTTGACGCGGCGGACCGGCTGGCGCGCCGCGATCTTCCGAAAGCGATCAAGGATGCCAAGCTGTTTCCCCACCAGAAGAAGCTCGAGGAGTTTCTCAGGAATACACGCGACGCATTGAATGCAGCTCATGACAGCGTCGTCGCGGAAATCACTCGCCAAGGTGAAACGCTGGTCAACGCGCGCGATGCAGTTGTTAAGGCGGTCGATGATGTCGTTGCGGTCATTGGCGCCGTATCGGATAAGATGCAGTGTCTGACCGACGAAGCCGCTAGGTTGGTTGCCGCCGCCGACACGGCGCTGGCCGAATTCGGGCTGGGCCTCGAAGCGACATATGACGGCGTGATCAAGAAGATTCACGTCATTTGCGGTGACGCCGCATCCGGCATCCCGGTGATCAAGCAAAAGGTGGCGGACGAGCTAAAGGCGCTGAGGCAGATTGCGATCGATCTGCGATCCAAAGTCGATAAAGTCGTCAACGACGTGTTGACGGCAGTCGGCGGTCTGCTGGACGAAATCGGCGTCGCCATCGATCAGCAGGAATTGAAACTAAAGGGCGCGCTCGATCAGGCGACGCAAGCCGCGAATACTACCGTCGGTGATCTGGAAAGCAAGCTGGTAGATGCCATCGACAGTGCGATCGCACAGATTCGGGGCCAGGCAGGCAATCTCGCCGCGGCGATTGAAAAGGCTTCCGAAGCGCTGAAAAAGGGCGCCACCGACATCGTCAATGGGCTCCGTGACAAGATCCCGCCCGGGCTTGCCGATGACATCCGCGTGCTGGAAGAAGGGTACAAGCGGCTTGCCAGCGCGCCCACCTTTCAGAATCCGAACGAGACCTTGGCGCTGATCCGTGCCGCCGGCTCGTCCCCGATTCTACCGAACCTCAAGTTCAATCGTGACCGCATCGCCTATTTCTTCGACGATGCGCGCGATGCGGTGAAGAGCTCTCCCGTCGTCGGCCTGATGAATCGCCTGGGCGACGACCTGAAAGCCCTGGGAATCCGAGTGCCGACCGGCGAATTCCTCGATCGCCTGATCCCGAAGGATCTGGACAAGATCGACTTCGGAAAGATCTTTCCCGATCTCGGCGGGCTCAAGCTCGACGGCCTGTTCAAGAACGTTCGTCTGCCGCCATCATTGAACGACAAGGTTAAGGTCACGCATGGGTTCGACAAGGCCAGCCTCACGGCGTGGGCCAAGGCCGAGGCAAAGGCTCCGTTCCCGAAACGGGCCGAGATATTCGCATTTGGCCCACTCAAACTCTCCGTGCTCGATTCAGGTTTCGATGCGCTGGCGGACATCGCGGTCGGCATCGACGGCAAGACCAGGCGTACGACAAAGGCTGAAGTCGTGGGTGATTGGGAACTCGCGTTCAGCGGACAGCCGCTCGTCACGTTGGAACAGACGCGGGTGTTCTTCGAGAACGGAAAAGGTCTGGACGTCGATATTGACCCCACCCGCGTCCGCTTCGACAAGGCGATCAAGTTCCTGTCTGACCTCATCAAATCATTCAGCGATCCGAATTCCGGCTTCTTCCTAGAAATGCTCGAAGACAACGGCGCACCGGCGGGTCTTGCGGCCCGCGTCGAACTGCCGTTGCCGCCGCTTTCCTTTGGCGCGTTCTCCATTACCGGGCTGCGGTTCTCTAGTTCGTTTGAACTTCTGATGATTAAGGGTAGCGGCGGCAAGCGCGCCGATTTCGCGCTCGGGACGACATTGGCGCTTGGCCTCAAGAAGGAGCCCTTCGTCCTGCGCGTCTGGATTCTCGTGGGAGGCGGATGGCTTGAGACACGCGCGAAGTACTTCCCATCCAGCGGCAAGCTGACGAGCGCCGTCTCGATCGGCCTTACCGCCGGGCTTGGTCTGGATTTCGCGTTCGGTCCCTGCCGCGGATACGTCTTCGTCATGGTCGGCGCCTATGTGGAGTTCGAGAGCGGCACCGGCAACAGCTTCTCGATCGCGGTTATCTTTCTCGTTCGCGGTGGGATCGTGATCCTCGGCCGATTCAATATCGGTCTCTATCTGCTGCTGGAACTGATCTACCAGCAGGACGGCTCGCTGATCGGGCGCGGTACTATCGAGGTTAGCTTCAAGATCTGCTGGTGCTGCGAGATCAAAGTCCGCCAAGGCGTAACCTACTATCTCAAAAAGGGTAGCAGCAGCAGCGTCAGCACAGCGTCTGCGCACTATCTAGATAACTTCGCCTGACAGGGGCCGCCAATGAAGATCGTATTGTTCTGCGACCTACTGCGCGCTCCCGACGAGAACAAGACCGTTGTCGGCGCGCGGTTCTCCGGAGCGGCCGTGCGAAAATCGCTGGGCGAAACCGACGCCGAGTTGGACGCCAAACTTGAGGATCTCTTCAAGGACGTTGCTGGAAGACCGCTGCTGAAACCTGGTGAATCGGGCCCGCTCACTTTCGACCAATACCTCGACGCGCTGGGTAAAGGCGCGGGGCCGCTGTTTCCGTGGATCGGCGGCGAGCTCCAATTTTCATTCCTGTGGGCCGCGGCGAAACCAGGCATGATTCCCGATCAAACAGATCCAGCCGGTGTCACGGCTGCGCCAATTCTCATTCCGACGATCAGCGACGCATCCAAACACGCAAACTTTGAGCTTACCGACTCGGTGTTTCAAGGCCTGCTTTACACGGCGCTCTCGGATCTTATTTCCAAGCCGCCTCGTAGCGACAAGTTCACGGTTCTCGAGCCGTTCAAGCTGGCGGGTTGGGACGACGCCAACGGCCCGCAGCAGATCGGCGAAATCGACCATGACAGCAATCTGCCCGCGAACTTCCGTTACGAAGCCTTCATGGCGGGCCTGGCGTCTCTCCCGGCGCCTGTTCCGCATGGGCGTCTCAATTTGGTCCGCTTCGCCGAACTGTCCAACGTGAAGCCAGCGCCGGACGAGCACATAGCTCTCGTAGTCGCTGCACCGCGATTCAAGCCGCGTGGCACCGGCGCATGGCTCGAACCGAAGTTCGATGACCATGCCGATCCGGTTGTCTGGAACCAGTACCGGCCGAACATTGCGACGATTCCATATCAATCCGATTTTGGCGGGCATCGAATCGAGGTCGTTTGCCGCGCCGTCAATCTTGACGAAGCCCTGACCAGCAGCTCTAGCTTTCTCCAGCGCGATACGCTCTGGGTCGCCCGGCGTCACGACGGCGCCGCCGGCGATCGCCGCGACGGCGTCGGCTTCGACGATTGGCTGGCGAGCCTACCGGAAATGCTGGCCGATACCTTCAACCTGCCGCAGTTGGTGCTGCAGGCGATGGAGGACGACGCCAAAGCGGCGGACTTTCTGCTCACCAAAGAGATCGCAAAGAACGATCGCAAGTTTGGTGCGCTGCTGATCTCGGACGCGGTATTGCTCGCGCTGCGGGATGTTGTGGGTCCTGGCTGCGTCGCTCACTCGACCGACCAGGTCGTGAAGGGCCCGAACGGCTCGCCCGCACATGCAGCCATTGTCGAACAGGTAAATTGGGCTGTTGACGAGTTCCGAACCGGAAGGCCGCTTGATGACACGCAGAAGAAAGCCCTGCTGGCGGCCGTCACAAAATATGACCGCGACTTCCGCAAAGGATTTGCCACGGGCGCTGGCGATGCCCTGCAATGGTTCGATGTCCTCGCCGGTGTTTTAGGCCCGCTTCTTGAGTTGCCGGTGACCGGTGATGCGTTCGTCAAGGCAATCGCCGAAGCAGTCGCTATCGACCCCACCGCGATCGGCCCGTTCGATCCCGCACCATTGCGCCGCGTGGTCGATGCGGCGGCATCGCCGGCCACTACGGCCGCGCTGCAGATTGCGATGTGGCGCAAGGCCGCCCCGGACCTTGAAGCTTGGTTCTCGGCCGCGAGCACGGCTTTTGATGCCCTCTTGAGTCGCGGGTTGAGGTTGGTGGAGATTTTGCGCAAAGCAAATATCGATCTTCCTTGGGGCGACGAGCAGGGGATTTGGAAAAAGGCGGCCAACAACAGCGACCGCGACATCGAGGTGCTGAAAGGGAAGGCCGGCCAGAAGGGAAACATCCGCGAAGCGATCGCGGCGTACTTGCTCGGGACGCTTTGCGAACCCCAGGGCATGCCCGCTGGCCTGGAGATAGTCTATCAGAATACACACGGCCGCATGGGAAAGTTGCCGGCTGGGGCGCGCGACATCATCAGTGACAGGGTAGATTCCGCGCTGAAGGTGCGGCTCGAAGAATGGTTCAGGGAGCCTCAACAGGATGGTGGAAGTGGGCCGCTGTTGAAGGGCGATCTCGCCGCCGATGCGCATCCGATTGCCCTGCAGATCGACCGTCTGGTCGTGGGCCCGGGAGATGCTCCGGATTTCAATGAAGACATCGCTGGGTTCGGTGTGCTGATGCGCCGGTCGCAGCCGCCTGACGATTGGCGGTGCCTGACTGCAATGTTCGCTGAAATTAATCCGGACAATGCCTACGGCGCCGCTGCAATCGAGGTGACGTTTGAAACCGCGCCGAGAACCGTCATGGGCGCTTTGCCGGTCGGCTATACGAGCAAGATGCCTCAGGCCATTGTCGTGTATGACAACCGGCCGATCGTCGGCGACAGTCTTGCCGATGCCCCGACCGAGGATCAGACCGGCGAAGATCCGCAACCGCGTATCTTGCGTATACTCCAACCCGTAGTCCAAACTACCCCTCCGGCGGAAACGTTGCTGCCTTTTCTCGCCTACGGAGCGACGTACGAGGTCGCGCCGTTTGGTATCTCAAATCACGGCGCGCTTCCCGAGCCTATTCGGCGTGACGACTATCCCGCGATCCTGGACCCGGCCAAGCTGCCGAACTTTGCAGGGCGCGCCTTCGTACGGCAGTTCGCGTATTTGCGTCGGACGGGCATTGGGTCACTGCACGTGGCGTCGCACTTTGAGCCAGTACAACAACAGGGCCGCGTATTCCATCCGATGGTTCTCCCAAAAGCGACAAAACCTCTGGCGGAAGAGATCTTGGTTCCCACGCGCGCGATTGAGCCTTGGGACAAGAGGTCGGGTTTGCCCGATCGCGCCCTTAAGATGAAGACAGCGTTGCTGCTCAGCGACGAAAAGGGCGATCCGCTCGTCAACAAGCCGGAAGGAATAAATTGCGGCGAGCTAAAGTTACAGGTCAGCGCACCGGTGACACCGCTGGAAGACTTCGACCGCTGGCTCGCACTCGAGGAAGCGATAACGAATGAACCGGACCGGACAAAGCTGCGCGAGTTTCGCAAGGGCGTACGCATTCATCACCACGCCCAAGTCGCGCTGCTGCATGACAAGGAGGCCGAACTCCAAGTGGCTGCTGGTGATATGGCGAAGGCAAAGGCCCTTCGCGACGAGATCAAGACAATCAAGGCTTCACTGGATCTCCAAGATCCCGCGGTTGGCGCATTCGCCATAGCGGCGACCCGTGTTCGCCGCGACGGTGCGCTGACGGATAGCGCGGTAGCGGATTTCAAGCCCGAATTCATCGAATGGTCGTGGAAGTGGGAACCGGACCTAGACCCGAAACAGCCGTTTGCGAAAAAGCGCAAGCCGATCGATTTGACATGCATACTCGACCGCAGCCGCGCGAAGCCGGTTTTCGACAAATCTGACAACAGTATTTGGGTCGCCACAGGCGATGTCGTCATTGTGCGTCTGTTCGCTGCCGTGGCCGACGAGCTCTTTACCGGCGGGGTTGCTCCTGCCGGAAAGCGCCGGTTCGACAGCGTCGTATTGGAGAAGGCGGCGCTTCAGGACAGTACGGGTGCGGTGTTGGTCACGGATTCTGACGGCACCAAGTATCGCCTGTTTGCCCTACACGCGTTCGCCGTGGAAGCGGCTTCGGTCAGCCTTCCCGCCGACGACGAACTGGCAGTCACGATCAGTAGCAGCATCGTGGGCGAGGCGCCGACGGCTTTCGACGAGCACACCGGCGATATTCGGCTGGATTTCAAGCGGGCGCCGTCGATCGCGATGGATGCGGTCGGCGAGATCACCGTCGGCTCGCAGGCGTGGCGGTGGACCGGCAGGCCGCTGATGCCATTTCCGTTCATGCAGGCGTCGGACTTGAACCGGTTCCCGCCGCAGGATCCGGACGACCCTGGCGTCGCCGAACCGCCGTCCCCCTCGCAGTACGCCCTGCTGTGGGACGTCGCGGGATTCGCCGAGCGCCTTGATGAGACGCTGGATGACGAGAGCGTTGCTGTCCCCGTCAACGAAAAGATCGAGATAACCAAGGGCGTGGCTGCGAGCAAGCCGCAGCCAACGCGCATTGCACTTCGCTCGCCCGCGCGCCTCGACACCGCGCGCTATATGCGTTTCGGGGTCGTCGCATCGAGCCGGTATGCGGCCGCCTACGCAGCGGCGCGCGTGGTCGTTACGACGCGAGCCGCGGAATGGAAGAGTGCGAGCGGCAAATGGACTACACCATGGTATCGCGTGTTGCGGCCGGCGAAGCAACCGAACGCCGTACCGAAGCCGGGCATCCGCGCCCTTATTCCGTTGACGCGCGCGCTGCGTGAGAGTGAGGCGATCTCGCCCGTCGCCGGCGTGCTGGCGGTCGCCGATGGCGCCTGGTTCGAGCATGCCGGCCTCGCGGACTGGATGCTCGCCGAAGTCGAAACCGCGTATCGCAAGAAGCTCATAACGAATTCGGGCGTTGTTGCGAGGGCCGCGGCTGAGATGGGTCCCGATCCGTTATTGCGAACCTATGGGTTGGGCAAAAAGCCGAAGACGACGCCGGATTCCGAAAATCTACGAACGGCAGTTCCGCTCGCGGTCGCCGGTCCGCTTGGCCACAGCTTCGACACCGGCACGGCAACCGGGCTCTACCTCAACAGCTCTTTCATCATTCGAGCGCCGGACCTTGTCGCGGACGATGTGACCGCGTGGTGGATGGGAAAGCTGGCATTCCGCCGTTTCGTGATCGCAGAAGGCACCACTGACTATTGGAGCAAATCCGGAAAAACGCCGGTTAAGTCGACAAACGACCTGCCGCAAGTCTCCGCGACGCTGCATTCGATTAGGGCGAGCGCGGATAATGCCCTTCTAAAATTGAGGGCAGTTGGAAATTTGCTATTCGGCAACACGCCGAAAACTGAGGTTGGCGTTGAGGCCAGTTGGTCGGAGAAGTCGTGGAGCATAAAAGTCGCGGCCGGCAGCATCACCGATCAATTCAGTATTGGCGAGTCCTCATTCGACTTGCGCATCCTCGCCGCACGCCGACTTTCGCGCATCGCTCCAGACAAGCCGGAACAATACGCGTGGTACGAAATCATGGTGCTGGTCAAGCCAAACGATCTTCCATGGCGAACGGCGTGGCAAACGCAATGGTTCAATGATCCAGACCTTTTTGCGGGACAAGACAGCTCGGCGGCCGAACTGGAAATCGACTTCGTCATCGATTCCCAGACGGGAACCGTAGTCGGAAGTCGGAAGGTCAGTACCGTACTTCAGGTCTCGGAGGCGACCGAAGGTCGCTGGGCTCAGTTCATGCCCAATGCGGAGGTGCTTGGCCGCACCAGCAAACTTCCGCTGACGTCGCTTGATCTATCCGTTGATCCGAACACGAACACACAATTGCGACTTGCGTCTGCGGGCAACGCGCTAGTCTGGCTCGCTACAAATGAGCTGATGGGCACCGGCGCACGGATCGCCGGAAAAGAAAATCAGGGCCTCCTCAATCTCCTGTTGCTGACAAAAAGCGTAGCCAGCGTTTCGGGGACGGACGAAGAGGCTTACGTCGGGCTCTATCACTCGCCGGCTGGCTACGAAACGGGACCAAAGGCCGTGCGGCTGGTTTCATTCGGCACCGCGTCGCCGCCAAATCTCGCGAACGAGAAGAGCTTGATCGGCCGCATTCTCACCGTTCGCGTTGGCAACCCGGACATTAAGGCCAGCCAAATCGACAAGTGGAAGCAGGATCCCCTGGCAGGCTTTCTTTCCGGCCGAGGCGGCCGCTGAAAAGCCGGATGCTTCACAGGTGTTCGGCGAGCATCGTCCGCCGGATGTGTCCGCACAAATTATCGAAATCTACGCGCCTATCTTCTTGAACGTCGACTCGAGCTGACGGATGTCTCGCGCTTCGACGCCTTAGCGCATCGTAAATTCATTCCAGCTCGTACTTCGCAATTGTATTCAAGGACCGAAAATGCTTTTGAACTTTCAACTTTTCCCCGTCGGCATTCCGTTGGCTAATCCGTACTCACAAGGTGGCGTAACCATTCTGGTCAGGGATTTTTTTGGTAACGTTTCTCCCATCCCAATACGGGATGACGGTGGTTTCGTGGGCGCCGGACTCGGATTTGAAGCCGTCATCACCTTCCAGCAGCCGGTTGAAGGGTTTCTGCTTCATGTTTCGATCTTCGCGTTCGCAGGTTTCGTTGAAGTATATGACCCGGCGGGCCGCCATCTAGGGACTATTCCGGTTGCCCAGACGGGCAATCTGGGCAAGGCGGGGTTTGTGGCCAACGAGATCGGCTCGTTGATCGTCAGATCCCCTTCGAATGAAGTGAATTGCCTCACTCTGGAGGTCTTCGGAACGCCATCACCCAAGGCGGCTGTCAGGAGTGACGCCGAACTCAGCAAGGAGAAATGCGCGGAAGTCGTGTTCGGTGAGAGCGGAACGCTCAGGGCACCCGGCGGCAACGAGTCGGCTCTTGCGGATGGTCGGAAATTCGTCGCTGCGGTCGCCTATGATCGCTATCTGGAGGACCCGTCGCGATTTGCGCCACCGCGGCATCCAACCGAACAGGAATTAACCGTTCCCCATATCAAGAAACATTGGGAACTCTGTGTGGCAGCCGCGCAAGCGGCGCAGGGAACGGATGTTGGGACATGCCGCCATTTCGTGATCTGGAGAATCGCAAGCAATGGGAATGGTCCGTCGGATACGCCGGACCGGATCAAAGACGACTGGCCATATGACGAAAAGAGCAAGATTACGGAAAAATATGGACCGTTCCGAAATCCCATTACGCCCATCGGGGACGATATCTACATCTTCAAGTATTGCGGGGTTGCCCTCGCGGGCTCTTGACCGCAGGCGATGCGCGTTGGCGCGAATCTTCTTCACGTATAGGCTGAACTTGCTGGCCGGTTTTGTCACCAAGTGCGAAACTCGCTTTTCGCGCGGCATTATTCGAAACCTGCGGATTGGCGAACGTCCAGAGCGCTTGCGGCGGTGAGTATTTGCTGCCAACGCACATTAAAATGGGTGACGGCCACCGCAAGTCCCGTTCGCCTTGGGGATCACCTGTAATCCGGAAGCACCGCGGTGAGCGCTAGGCCCAGAGTGCTCACCGCCTTTGTAAGGATTTTCTAAAACTCCCGGCCCCGTATGGGGTAAACAAAAGACAGGAGCAAAATTGTAAAACTAAGATTTGTAAGGGTAGCAGCGCGATAACGGACAAGCTCACCTACTGCGATCCAGCCCGAACCTATCAGGACGGCCCGCAGCGGCACGCGCGGCTTCGTAGAACCGCCTCACGCGTTCCAAATCCTTGGCGTGAGAGCCTTCCCTGTCGGTCTTCGTCTTCGAATCGACGCCGGCGGGCCGAACCATGCCTATCGCCTGCGCGACGTTCTCGGGACCGAGGCCTCCGGCGAGGATGACGGAGGTGCCGACCGCTTCGACGATGCGTCGGCTGATGCTCCAGTCGTGCGGCACGCCAAGCGCGCCGATCTGCTTGTCCGAGGGGCGGTGGCTGTCAAGCAGAAGATAGTCCGCAACGCCCTCATAGCTCCGAGCGATGCGGACGCTTTCCTCCCCGTAGACCGGCACGCTCCGCATGATCAGGCTGCCCGGCAGCACAGCTTTGATTGTGGCCACCTGATCCGGAGCGAGCAGCTCAGGCGCTGCGCCAAGGTGGACGATCGCGGGCTGAAGCGCGCGCGCCCATTCGATGATCAAGTCCGCTCGCGCTGTGAGAAACAGCGCCGAAAACCTCGCCGGCGCCGCCATCGCAGCCGCAATTTCCGCCGCCCGAGCGAGCGGCTGTTCGCGCGGAAACTCGCCGTCGCCGACCAGAACCCCTACGTGGTCGATACCGATCTCCGAAACGCCCCGCGCTTCCTCCGGGCTGGAAATCTCATAGATCTGGGTCAGCATGGAGCAAATCCCCAATTGTGCCGAACGCAACGTCGAATTTGGCCCACTGCGGCTGCGCCTGATCGAACGGCCGCTGCCGCGCGCCACGCAGCCCATCTCTGCCTTCCTCGGGGCCGGCGAGGCATGAAACCCCCAGTGCCGGTCTCCGGCAGAGCCGCTCTCCGGAGCCAACTCCCTCATCGCGGTCGCTCAACGAAGCGTTTTCCAGGAAACGGAGCCCCGGAGTGCCTGATGACGCTTTCGCCCCGATGAAACAGGCAAGCCGGAATCTGCTCGTCGCGTCAACCGCTCCGAACGCGGCTTCAGCCTCCGCAACGTTCCCTGGAGATCAAATGGCAAGATCGATATCTGCCGGGACGCTTCCCTTGCGCCGGACAAGACGCGCGCCGAAATCGTCTTCGAGCGCCAAACGCGACAATGCGAGCTCTAGAAGTTCGGTATCGGAAGATATGTGAGCCCGCTTCTTTGCCGCTTCGATCAGGCCTGCCGGCACGCGGCCGGACAAGCGGGTGTTCTTGGCCTCACCGAGCAGCCCGACGGCGCGCGCCTGCTCCAGCACGAGCCGGTTGCGCTTAAGCGCAATGTGCTCCTCGGTCTCTGTCGACGTGCGGGTCCGCACAACCATGACAACCTCCATTGTTGAACAAAACAGTTGTTCAACGTTTTTGCAAGACCGGAAACAAGGGCTTGTCTGGCGATCCGCGTGCGACCACCGCGCACGCACTGTCGCTCGCAATCCTCGAAGGAGCGCTCGCCCAGAAGCGATACGACTGAAACACACCTTCGTTGATATGACGCCGGCAGCCTACCCATCAGTGGTTACTTCCTAACAGCGCGCTTCGTGCCTCACCAGAAGTGCTAGATTTCGGGTAGCCGAGAGCCGCCGTTGGTTCGAACTGAAATCAGCGCCGCAGATCGATGCGAACGACCGGTCATGGCCGCAAAGCGGTCATTGACCTGTGGATGTTCGATTTGGCCAACTCACGCTTGATGAATCCAGAACCAGCTTGCTCATGATAGCTGGGACAAGTCAGCGAGGAAGCGTGCGTATCTCAGCCTCAATGCGCATTGCCGCGTGCAGCAACATCCGGTCCCGTCTCCTTCGCGCGATGATCTGAATACCAAACGGAAGGCCGCTACGATCGTGCCCGCAGGGAATTGTAATTGCGGGCAAGCGCGCATGATTGACGAAAGGCGTGAAGGCGGCGTGAGCCCGAGGGCTTACTTCCTTGCCACCGACCATTTTGGGGCCCAGTTGTACAAGAGGCCAAGCAACACAGGGAACGGTCGGGGCGAGCAGAAGGTCGAACTCGCAAAAGAATGCGGCGAACGCGGCTCTGATTGCGGCACTTGCGCCGAGGGCGGCGGTTACCTCCACTCCGCGCAAGGAGAGACCGCGTTCGATCTGCCTGGCCACGTCGGGGTCGAATTGCGCCGGATCTTTTTGGAAGGCCGCGCCGTAGAGCCCTGCAAGTCCCACATGCTGCAGAGGCATCAGCGCCTCCTCGGTTGCGCCTTGCGGCCAGACTGGGTCTCGACGGACAATTCGCAGTCCCTTTTCGCCGAGATGCTCGACGATGGCCTCGAGCCTTTCGGTGATGACGGGATCGACGGGGATATCCAGCGCAAGCTTCGGCGAGAATGCGATGCGTAGCTCCGACGATTCTGCATCTGCGGTCTCAACCAGCGCGGAATCAGAATCGCGGACATCGGGGCCGGCCATCACCTCAAATGCGAGCGCAGTGTCCGCGACGTTGCGAGCGATCGGTGCGATCACGGATATGTCGAAAAACGGCTCGGCGAACCCCGGGCCATATGGAATGGCACCATATGATGGCTTGAAGCCGACAACGCCGACATGGGCGGGAGGGCGCCGGCTCGAGCCGCCAGCGTCGGTGCCGATTGCCAGCGGTACAAGGTCGGCTGCGACGGCCGTTGCCGGGCCGCCCGACGAGCCACCGGGTGTCAATTCCGGATTGAGCGGATGCCGTGTTGGCCCGAACAGCAACGACGTCGTCACGCCTTTGCAGGCGAATTCAGACGTGGCGCCCATGCCCACAACGATAGCTCCCGCCTTCTTCAATCGCTCGACGGCAATGGCGTCGCAGGGCGCCACAAAGTCGGTAAAAAGCCGAGACCCCTGCGTCACCCGCCAGCCGTCGACCCAGATATTGTCCTTGATGACAACGGGGACGCCGGCAAGAGGCATGCTTTCACCGAGCTGCAGGCGACGATCTATCGTGGCCGCGTCCGAAAGCGACCGCTCGGTGTCCACGGTCACGACAGCGTTGAGCGCTTTGGCGGCAGCGATGCGATCCAGCGCGGCGCGAACGATTTCGACGGCTGAGGCGCGCTTGCTCGAGACTGTGGCGACGATTTCGTGCGCATTCATCGTGCGCCTCCCCGGATGAGCGCTGCCGTCCCACCAAACGCGAGGATCGCGAGGCCGACGAACGCGCCGGCAAGGCCGGCGAGGGCCTCAACGGCTGACATCAGGACCGGCGTCACCAACAAGCCGGCATACGAAGCTGTCAGCACAGCTCCAGTCGTCTCGCCGATGCGGTCTTGCGGTGCAAGCCGGGCGACCTCCGCGAGAAAGATACCGTTCCAGCCGCTGGCCGTAAGACCGAAGGCGGCGGCGAGCACATATTGTCCCGATTTGCCGAGCATATCGCCCCATAGCCCGAATACGGCTGCACAAACGGCCATTCCCAGCCCGAGGCTGATCAGTACCAATCGCACGGAGCTGACACGCATCGCGAGGAAGCCCCACCCGAGGCGTCCCAACAAGCCGCCTGCTTGCGCGCAGGCAAGCGCGGCCCCCGCTTCGAGATGGCTGAGCCCGAGTTCGCGTACACCGAGCGAGACAAAGTAGGTGTTGAGGGCAAGCTGCATTCCACTAAAGGGCATCGAAGCCGCCGCGAGCACTGCGATACGCCGATCAGAGCTTACCAACGCCAGCCGTGCACGCATGCCGAGCTGCGGAGGCGCTTGCGCCAGGCCTTCATATCGGGGGCGCAGCCACTCGAATAAGATAATCCCGCCGACAGCGCAGGTCCCCACCACTGCGTAAGACCATTGCGGCGCAAGCCAGATAGCGATAGCCGGCAACGTAAGCGAGCCGCAGACAGCACCAATCTGATTGCCGGTCTGGCGCACCGAAAAAACCAGGGGACGCCGCTCATTGGTAACCAGTTTGCCCAGCAGTGCCGTACTGGCGGGGGTCTCTGGGCCAAAGGCGAGGCCAAGGCAAAGTCCTGCCACAAGCAGTGCAGGACCTGTTCCTAGCGCCGCGAGTGCCATGCTGGCGAGCACCGCGCCGGCGCAGAGGCTTGCCATGCGAAGAGATCCGATGCGGTTGATCAGGCCACCCGTCCAAAAAGATGTGACGACGCCGACGGCGAAAACCGCCGTAGAGAAGATCGAAAGGCTGGGAATATCGAGATGGGCGGAGGGGGCGACAGCTCCCGGTGCAAACAGCGCGAGCGCCACGAGCGCCTGGAGCCACGTCATGGCCGCGAGTGCTGGCAGGAGTGCTGGCCGACCTGCCAAGGGTGCGTGTATCATGCGCCCGGGCCTGGCAGACAGGGGACCAAGGGGCAGGAGTGAAAATGGCCGGCGGAATATCTATTCATGCAGTCGATGTCGCAAGCGGGCATCCGGCCCAGGGCCTGCGTGTCGAGATATGGTGCATTGAACCCTCGCCCACGCGAGTAGCGGAAGGCCGTCTTGGCTCGAATGGCCAGCTCGATCACCCAATCGTAGGCGGATCGGGAATCGAGGCCGGCGAATACGAAGTTCGCTTTCACCTCGGCGAATTCTTCGCAAGCGGAGCCGGCGCCAGTTTCCTCACCGTCGCGCCCTTCCGCTTCAGGATTGAGGAGGTGGACGAGCATTTTCATCTGCCAATGAAGTTCACCCGCTGGGGCTATTCCCTGTTTCGGGGAGCGTGAGGCGCGCGTCAGCTGGTCAATCGCTTCGACAGGCCGGTGACACGCTCCATGATCGCCATGAGCGCCACCGTAGCGATGATCAGAACACCGGACAATGCGGCGATCGTCACGTCGAGCTTGCCCTCAAGGTCCTGCCACATCCGGATCGGCAGCATGTCGGTTGCCGCACCCCGCAGGAACAGCGAGACCGGCACATTGTCGAACGAGGACATGAAGGCGATGAACGCGCCCGCAATGACCCCGGGGCGGATCAGGGGCAACACGACCCTTCGAAAGGTGTAGAAACGGCTGGCGCCGAGAATGGCTGAGCTTTCCAGCAGGGTGGTCTCCAGCTGGGCGAGCGCCGCCACCGTGTTGCGCACCACATAGGGAACGCAAACAACGGTGTGGCCGATGACCAGCGTGAGCGGGGATACCGGCAGGCCTACCAGCGAGAACAGCATCAAGGCGGAGAGCCCAAAAGCGAGTGCGGGAAGCACCAGCGGCGACATGAACAACGAGTCCAGTACGCGTGCCGATAGCGTAGGCGAGCGTGCAATGGCCAGTGCTGCGGCAACACCGAGCACGATGGACAGGCCCGTCGACCACATTGCGACGACAAAACTGTTCTTTGCGGCAAAATGCAATTGCCATGCGTTCCATAGCTCGGCGTACCATCGCGCCGAATAACCCGGTGGCGGGAATTTGAGCGAGAATCCGTTGGTGAACGAGACGATCAGGACGACAAGCGAGGGCGCGATGATGACGATCAGTGCGATCAGCGCGACCGCCGTCATGACGACTTCGAAGCTGATCGCCTCCCATGTGCGTTTCCGGCCGCCCATCGGTCAGGCCCCACCATATCCGCGCGACAACCGGCCGAGCATGCCGAACACAGTCACGACGGCGAGAACCGCGAGAAGAAAAATGATCGAGATCGCGGACGCAAATGGCCAGTTCTGCAGTGTCGAGGCTTGCTGGTAGAGATACATCGGCATGAAGAGCATTTGTCCACCGCCAACGAGGGACTGCGTGATGAAGGCTGTGATAGCGGCGGCATAGGTCAGCGTGCAACCGGCGATAACGCCGGGCAGCGACAACGGCAGAACCACCTTCCAGAAGGTGCGCCAGCTCCCTGCGCCGAGCGAGCAGGATGCGTCCTCGAGGTTCATGTCAATACGCCCGAGCGCCGTAATGAGCGGCAATGTCATCAGCGGCATCTGCACCTGGGCGAGGGCAAGGACCACGCCGGCCTGGGTGTAGAGAAGGCGCATTGGTGTGTCGATTGCACCGATCGAAAGGAGCGTCGAGTTGATGATGCCCTGACGGCCCAGAATGACGATCCACGCAAAGGTACGTACGACGACACTCGTCAGGAGGGGCAGCAAGACGATGAGGATGATGAGCGTCTGGGCGCGCGATCCGACCCGGTGGTAGAGCCACGCGATGGGAAAGCCCAGCACAAGGCACAAGGCGGTCACTTCCGCGCCCAGGAGCAGCGTCGAGCCGAGTACGCTCAGGCTGAATGGATCGGTCAGGAAATGAACGTACTGGCCGATGCCCCAGACGACACCGGCCGCATCGTTGTGCAGCGACAGAACGAAGAGCTGCACCAATGGCGCGACGAAGAACACCAGAAAGAACAGCGCCAGCGGTGCGGCCAGCCCTATGCCGTATGATGTGACGTCGCGCGGCACCGATGCGGCAGCCATGGTCGTGGTCCTCAGAGCTTGATTTCGCGGTTGAACCGTTCGATCCAGGCGGAACGCTGCTCGTTGATCTTCTTCCAGTCCTGGAAGACGAACTTCTTCTTCAATTCCGCCGTGTCTTTCGCCAGCACGCGGGCGATCTCGCCGCCCATCGGGACCTTTGAATTCGTCGGCACGATCAGATACGGCGAATTCATCAGGGTCGTCTGTACCTCCGGCGAGAGGGAGGCTTCGATAAGCTTGAAAGCGAGCTCCTTGTTCGGCGAGTTTTTGACGACATGGATCGTGGTCTTGAAGGCGATCGCGCCTTCCTTTGGTGCCACGAATTCAACGGGAACGCCGCGCGCCTTGAGGATTTGGATGGCATTGAAATTGCCGGGCGAGATATCGATCTGCCCCTGCTGGAACAGCGTCGCCAATGCGCCCGGATTGGCCGCGACCGCTGCCAGATTGGGCTTCAGCGCTTCCAATGCCTTGAACGCGGGATCGACATTGGCTTCCGAGCCCCCATGCATTTTGGCGATTTCGACAAGCCATCCGGTGCCCAGCGTCGAATTTAGGTTGGTGATGCCGACTTTTCCCTTGAACTCCGGCTTCCAGAGATCGGCCCACGAGGTAGGCGGAGTTTTGATCGTGTCGGGATTGTAGGTGAGCCCGACGACCTGGAAGAACGGTGCCGGTCCCATCGGCTCCTGTGCTTCGGCAATGAGGTCCTTGTAGTAAGTACTCTTCTCGACCGGGAACGCTTCGACGATGTCCTGCCCGATCGCAACAAGCGCCGGACCTGGATCATGCAGCATCACATCGATCGGCGGATTGGCACGCGCCGCGTTCACTTTTGCGATCTGGTCGACGGACAGCATCGGGTCGAGCACGATCGATGCATCGGCGTTCGCCTTGCGGAAGGCCGGCACCAGCACCGCTTTGTGGGCCTCCTCCCAGCTACCCGTGAAAGTGGCGAAAACCAGCGGGCGGGCCTGGGCATAGCTTAGTCCCGGGAATGCCTTCATGGCCCCGAGCGTCAATGCGGTCGTTAGAAGTGTTCTGCGATTGATCATGAGGTTTTACTCCCGTTGTAGTCTGACGCGGTTCTCAAAGTGATGCCGGAAAAGCGGTGGCGAGAGCAGCAGCGAGTGGTGCAACACGCACCGCAACGCCACTCTCCAGCAGGCGTGTATCGCCGAAGCGCGCCTGGGATATTTTCACGCCTGAACCATCGGCCGTCGTTACTTCATGTACGACAGTGGCGCCGAGCGGCAGGGCCATTCCGACCACGCCGGCGAAGCCGGAATCGTCGGTCACGAATTGCAAATGCTCCGGTCGAATGCAAACCGTGACACGGCCGCCTTCCGCCATTGACTTCGACGCGGGTCTCGCGATGATCTCGGCGCCGGCGTCGAGGTGAACTTTCGCGCCGGTCGGATCGGCCGACACCAGTGTGCCCGGCATGCGGTTGGTGGAGCCGACAAACGTGTTCACGAACAAGGTCTGCGGGCGGTCGTAGACGTCGGATGGCGATCCAAATTGTTCGAGCTGTCCCTGGCTGAGAACGGCGACGCGGTCGGCCATCGACAGCGCTTCTTCCTGGTCGTGCGTCACAATGAGTGTCGTAATGCCTGACACCCGCTGCAATCGCTTGATTTCGATCTGCATATCGAGCCGCAGGTTCTTGTCGAGCGCCGCAAAGGGCTCGTCAAGCAGCAAGATCGATGGCTGGATCGCTAGTGCGCGCGCCAATGCCACGCGCTGTTGCTGGCCTCCGGAGAGTTGGCGCGGCAGACGTTCGGCCATCGCCGGAAGCTGGACGAGTTCGAGCAGGCGCTGCGCTTCGCGCCGACGTGTCGCCGTGTCGACGCCGCGGGCAGCGAGGCCATAGGCGACGTTCTCGGCGATAGTCAGATGCGGAAACAGGGCGTAATTCTGGAAGACGATGCTGACGGCGCGCCTGTTGGGTGGCAACGTGTCGACGATCTCGTCGCCGATAATGATCCGCCCCTGGGTTTGAGCGATAAAGCCGGCGACGATTCGCAGCAGCGTGGTCTTGCCGCAGCCGGACGGGCCGAGCAATGCGATGATTTCGCCTCCCTTCACGTCGAGATTGATATTTTCCACTGCGATCGCGCCACCGGGATAGCGGTGCGTGATCGCGTCCAATACGAGCGAACGACCGCCCTTTGCTTCAGCCATGGGGCATTCCTCCCGACATTAGTGGGAAAGCAAATCCCATGCCTGTGCTATCGTCATTTCCGCGGAGTTCGTGCATTCTTACTCGATGACGATTGAAGCCAATCTCTGCGAATTGACGGCCGCCACTCTTGCCAAGGCTTTGGCGCGGCGCGAGATTTCTGCACGTGCTGTGCTTGAGGCCCATCTCGCGCGCATCACCGCGCGCGACGCCGAGCTTTCGGCTTTCATCACCGTCGATGCGGATGGTGCGCGCCGTCAAGCCGACACATGCGACGCGGCACGCGGGCCGACAGGACCTCTGCATGGCGTTCCGATCGCCGTGAAGGACCTGACCAACACAAGGGGCTTGCGCACGACGTATGGATCGTTGCTGTTCCAACACAATGTCCCGGAGCAGGACGAACTTGTCATAGCGAGGCTTCGGCAGGCAGGCGCTGTGATCATTGGCAAGACCAACACGCCGGAATTCGGTTTTGGCGCGGTGTGCACAAATCGGCTGTGCGGGCCAACGCGCAATCCGTTCGATATTGCGCTGACGTCCGGTGGCTCCTCGGGCGGTTCTGCCGTGGCCGTCGCAACGGGAATGGCCGCTCTCGCTCACGGCACCGATTTCGGTGGCTCGGTGCGTACGCCGGCAAGTTTCTGCGATGTAGCCTCGATGCGCCCGACACCCGGCCGGATAGCGGCGCCCGCGCGCGCCCTTGGCTGGGACATGCTCGCGACGCACGGTCTTCTGGCGCGCAGCGTCGACGATCTCGAACTTGGGCTCTCTGCCTGCGTCGGACCCGACATTCTTGATCCGTTGTCCATCGGCACCGAGCCTCGCACGGGGGCTGCGGCGGGACGGCCGCAGCTGGCAGTCACGCCTGACTTCGGCGTCGCACCGGTTGCGAAGGAAGTCTGCTCGCGGTTTGCTGCGGTTTGCAATGCGCTCTGCCGCATCGCCGATCTCGAAGAATTCTCCCCCGACTGTGGCGGCGCCATCGAAGCATTCCGTACGCTGCGCGCCGCTCATATCGCCGACAGTTATGGCGCTTTGCTGCGGGACAGGCGGGCCGAGCTTACGCCGACCGTCATTTGGAACATCGAGGCGGGCGCCCATCTTACGGCGCAGGATTATCTCGCCGCCGAGCGGCGGCGCACCGCGATCTTCCGCAGTTTTCGCGACGTATTTTCCCGCAAGGACTTCCTTGTCGTGCCCGCGGCATCGGTTCTTCCCTGGAAGAACGACGAGGGCGATGTGATGCTGATCGACGATATGCGCCTCGAAACGCCGATCGACTATCTCGCCGTCACCTTCATCGTCTCGCTGGTCGGCTTCCCGGTGCTCACCTTGCCGACGCCGAGACGGCCGGATCAGAAGCCGTTCGGCGTTCAGATCATTGGCGTCCCGGGGGAAGAGTCCAAATTGTTCGCATTCGGCCGTCGGATCGAAGAGCAACTGGGCTTTTGTCATCGTCCGCAGCCTATCTGATCAAGCGTCGCGATGTTCAAGGCGGGCGGCGAGCGGAGCTGCGAGGCCGCTCGACGGTTTCGCGTCGGGCCGGCGAAATGTCCCCGCGCTCGCTTTTCGCAGCCGGAGCGCGTGCAGGGCTTCGACCTGTTTCACAGCTGCAACGACCTGATCGATGACAGGCACCGGAATTCGATCGGCGACCCGCTCGGCCAGTCCCGACAATGGCGCGCCAGCCAAGATAAGGACGTCAGCTTCATCCTCCTCCACAGCCCGCTTCGCAAGTTCAACCAGAAGGTCTTCCTTTTCGGCCCCCACCTCGGCGATCTCACGGAACGGGCCATCGAGCATGCGGATGCCCGCACATCGTTCCCAGAGCCCGTGGGAACGAACGCATTCCTCGAACCAGGGGCCCAGCGCCTGGGCGAATGTCACAAGGCCAAATCGACGCCCAGCCATGCATGCCGTGAGCATCGCGGCCTCGGCCATGCCGACGACGGGAATGTCGAACAGTTCCCTGGCTGCAAACAGTCCGGGGTCGCCGAAGGCCGCGATGATCGCACCGTCAGATTCCCGGTGGCGTTCCGCGAGCATTTCCAGCGCTACGGCTCCGCCGATCTGAGCTTCGGCGCGCGTCGATATGTAGGGCACGCCGCGCGGCGCGGTGAAAGGTATCAACGATGTTCCCGGCGCAGCGGCACGCTGTCCGACCTTCAGCATGAGGTCGGTGATATCTGCGCGTGTGTTCGGATTGAGCAGCAGGATATCCATCGTCAGGCCGCCGGTTTGCTGATCGGGGTTTTGGGCAGAACCTCCAATAGCGCCGTGCCGGTGCGTTGCACATGCGCCGAGAGGAGGCGCCCGGCCGCTTCGCCATCGCGAGCCTCGAGTGCCGCAAGAATGGCCGCATGTTCCTCAACGGAATTGCTCCAGCGCCGCTCCGCACCGAGCGCCAGATAGCGGGCGCGCTCTGCCCTCGACAGCAAGGTCTCGTGCGCCTCGCGCAGCGGCGCGTTCCGTGCTGCACGAACGATCAGGCCGTGTATCTCCCCATTGATGGAGAAATAATCGTCGAGCTTGCCGTCCCGGTGATAGCTTTCCATACGCGTCTGCAGGAGGCGTAAACGTTGCAATTCGCGTTCGGTGACACGTTGAGCCGCGAGTTCAGCCGCAAGCCGCTCGATCCCTGCGAGCGCTTCGAACAATTCGAGTATGTTATCTGTCTCGATATCGGCAATCCGCGGGCTGCGGTTCGGTCTTAATTCCACCAGCCCTTCGGCGGCCAACAGCTTCATGGCTTCACGCAACGGCGTTCGGGAAACGCCAAGCGCCTCTGACAGCCTGGTTTCCTGCATCGACGATCCAGGCTCCAATTCTCCGCGGATGATCATGTCGCGCATCCGCGCCGCGGCGCGCTCATGCAGGCCTGTCCGCTTGAGCTTGACTGTCTTTCGACCCGTACCGACGTCCGATTTTTTCCGCACGTGTCCCGCCTCATTGAATTCGAGATTAGCCGTTTTGGGGCTCATGTCCTGCCCAAAGTATCGGCGTATATAGATGAAAACAATAGCATATCGAGTAAATTGTATGCAGTGTGCAAAATCACCATTGCACTGGTGTGCGCACGGAAGGATGATCGTAAATCGCGGCGTCGCAGGCGCCACCAACGGAGCGCAATGATGGCGAAGCCTTTCCACCGAGCCTTTCTTCTGATCGCAGTGACGCTGGCGGGAACGATGTTTGCCGCCGCGCAAACGCCGAAGATCAAACTCGGTTTTGCGAAGTGCGCGCACTGTTTACCGATGTCGCTGACCCCTGGCCTCGCCAAGGGCGTCGAGATCGAGGCCACCGGGTTCAATTCCGGCAATGACGTTCTGACTGCACTGGTGTCGAAGAGTATCGACGTCGCACAGGTGACTTACCTTCACTATGTGACGGCGCTCGACAAAGGCTTCGACGTCGTCGCGGTCTCCGGCCAGATCAATGGCGGTTCGGAGTGCCTCTCATCCAACAAGCTCGCGCTGGCGGGCGAGGATTGGGCCGCCTTCAAGAGCATCGTCGCAAAAGCAAAGTCCGACGGACAGCCCCTGAAAATTGCAGCCTCCCGAGGTAACGCGCAGGACATTCACATGCGCGGCGCATTCCTCAAACAAGGTGTCGATCCCAACAAGGACATTCAATTCGTCAATTTCCGAACCCTGCCGATCATTTCGCCGCCCTGCAGCGCGGGGAAATCGACATGGTCTGCTCCGTGGAGCCGTTCGCCTCGCAGATCAGGCTTGCCGGGGCCGGCAAGCATTTCGTTTTCCCCTATGACCAGGCGGCCGGCAACCTCACGAACCTGATCGTCACCCGTTCGGACGTCGTCGCGAGCCAGCGTGCCGGCGTCCAGGGCGTGGTCGGCGCCGTTGTCGCGCTCAATGACAAACTGTCAGTCGAAAATGGTCCCTGGATCGACGTCATCAACAAGCTGACCGGGCTCGACAAGACCGTTGCCATGGAGGCACTGAAAAACGCGTCGCCGGATGCGGCTATTCACCGTCCGCAAACGCTCGCCATCGCGACCATGATGCGCGACCTCAAGTACATCTCGAAGGATGTTTCCGCTGAAGCGGAAAAGAACATGGACTATTCGTTCCTGGAGCAGGCGACCGGCAAGACGAAAAATGACCTCGGCTATTGAGATTTCACCGGCAAAACCGGTTGCGCGCACGGTTCGCGCATCTCAAGCCTTGGAGCGCCTCGTCGTTCCCGCGCTCCTGATCGCAGGCTGGGAAGCTTTCGCCCGATCCGGCTATCTGCCTCCGGCGCTGCTGCCTGCGCCAAGCGCGGTGCTGCACGCGCTGGGCGACTGGGTTTTCGGTTTCGACGAGACAACGCAGACCTATTCAGGTCACTGGATACGCGACGCCTGGGCCAGCGGCCTGCGCGTTTTCGGTGGCTTCGCTCTGGCGAGTGTATTGGGCATCCTGGCTGGCGTCGCCATCGGCTGGTCCCGTCTCTTTGAAAAGGCCCTTGAACCGACGTTGCAGATGTTGCGGCCCATTCCACCCGTCTCCTGGATACCACTGGCCATCATCTGGTTTGGCATCGCCGACAAGCCGGCGATATTCCTGGTCTTTCTCGGCGCCTTCTTTCCGGTCCTCATGAACACGATCCATGGCGTGAAAACGGTCGACCACAATCTCGTGCGCGCCGGCGCAATGATGGGCGCTACCGAGCGGCAGTTGCTGGCCGGCATTGTCTTTCCCGCGGCGCTGCCTTCGATTTTCTCCGGTCTGCGTATCGCGATCGGCTCGGCCTGGATGCTGACCGTCACGGCCGAGATGGTCGCGGTCAAGAGCGGCCTCGGCTACGTGCTGTGGGATTCCTATTACTTTCTTCGCTACGATCTGGTCCTTGCCGCCATGATCTCGATCGGCCTGCTCGGATATCTGTCCGACCTCGGTCTCAAGGCCATCATGGCGCGCGTGCTTCACTGGCAGAGCGCAACGACCGTGCAGGGGAGGGCCGGCTGATGGCTGCGATTGAACTTCGCAATGTCGTCAAGATATTTGCCGACCCCAAGCGCGGTCGCGAACTTCTGACACTGGACAATATCGACCTCGACGTCGATGCGAACGATTTCGTTTGCCTGCTAGGCCCGTCGGGTTGCGGCAAGTCGACCTTGCTCAACATCATCGCCGGGTTCGAAAACTCGACTTCCGGACAAGCTCTGGTCGACGGCAGGATCGTTGAAAGACCGGGTTCTGATCGTGGCGTGGTCTTCCAGCAGCCGACGTTAATGCCCTGGCTGACCGCGATCGACAATGTTGCCTTCTCTCTGAAGCTCAAAGGCGTTGCGAAGCAGGAGCGTCAGCGGAGGGCCATGGAGTTTATCGATCTCGTCGGCTTGACGGGATTTGAGCATCACCATCCCGCCGAATTGTCGGGCGGTATGAACCAGCGCGTCGGCATCGCACGAGCGCTTTTGATGAACCCGCGCGTTATCTTGATGGATGAGCCGTTTGCCGCGCTCGATGCGCAGACCAAGCTCGAAATGCAGGAAGAACTCGTGGCGATCTGGCAGAAGCACCGCTGCACGATTGTGTTCGTCACGCATAGCGTCGATGAGGCGCTCGTGCTGGGCAACAAGATCGTCGTCATGACCCGAAGGCCGGGTCGCATTCGTGAATCCGTCACCTTCGACCTGCCGCGGCCACGCGACATCACTAGCCCCGAATTCAACGACGCCAAGCGCCGCGTCCTCGCGCTTATCCGCGAGGAATCGACGCGCGGTGCTCATGTGGCCTAGCCATGGAGGTGATCGCGCCAAATCTCCCGGCCTGGGATTTACCGGGAAGCCTTCTTGAGCACGGCATTGCGCTGATCGCCATGGTCGGCCACAACATGGACCGATGGTGAATGCAATGCGAACGCGCCTTGGGATGCTCACGCCGTCGTCGAATTCGGTTCTCGAACCGGTGACCTGCGCCATGCTCGCTGGAGCCCCCGGGATCAGCGCGCACTTCTCCCGCTTCCGGGTGACCGAGATCGCGTTGGATGCCCAGGCGCTCGATCAGTTCGATCCATCCAGGATGTTGCCGGCGGCAGATTTGCTTGCCGACGCCAAGGTCGATGCCATGGCCTGGAACGGCACTTCGGCCAGCTGGGTTGGAATCGAGCGCGACCGGAGCCTTTGCGAAGCGATCAGTGCGCGCACTGGAAAGCCTGCCACGACGTCGACACTGGCCTGCATCGATGCGGTGCGGTCGAGTGGCGCGCAAAGGGTTGGCTTCGTGACGCCCTATACCGATGATGTGCAACTGCGCATCGGCAAGGTTTGGGCTGGTGATGGCATTGCCTGTCATGCCGAGCGGCATCTCGGCCTGCGCGATAATTTCTCGTTCGGAGAGGTAACTCCTGCCGAGATAGCTGACATGATCCGGGCCGTTGCTGCAGAGGGCTGCGACGCGATCGTGATCCTGTGCACGAACATGGACGGGGCAGCCATTACGGCGGCCCTGGAGCGTGAACTGAATGTCTTGATTCTCGATTCCGTCGCAGTCACGCTGTGGCGAACAATGTTGCTTGCCAATGCAGACCCGAGAATATTGTCGGTGTGGGGACGGGTATTTCAGTCCCCATTCCCCTAGAAGCGACCGGAGGCATTTCACTTGGTACAGCTTGACCTCGCCATCCGCGGCGGCACCATCGTAACGGCCAGCGACGAATTCCGGGCTGATATCGGCGTTTGTGATGGCCGCATCGTAAGCATCGCCGACCGTATTGAGGGGGCATCGCGGGAGATCGATGCAACGGGCTTGCTGGCTTTGCCCGGTGGCATCGACAGCCACGTCCACATTTCGCAACCGTCAGGCCCTGACGTCGTGATGGCCGACGATTTTGCCTCGGCTACTCGCGCCGCCGCGGCCGGCGGCAATACCACGATCCTGCCATTCGCATTGCAAATCAAAGGTTCATCGCTACGTGCATGCGTCGAGGAATACCGAAAGCTCGCCGAAGGCGAATGCTACATCGATACATCGTTTCATCTGATCATATCTGACCCGACGGCGGTCGTTCTCGGTCAAGAACTGCCGGCGCTCGTCAAGGATGGTTACACGTCCTTCAAAGTCTTCATGACTTATGACGACCTTGTTCTAAGCGACAAGCAGTTGCTCGAGGTTTTCGAGGTGGCCCGCCGCGAGCAGGCGCTCGTAATGGTGCATTGTGAAGGGTACGATGCCATCCGTCACCTGACCGAAAGACTGGAACGCGAAGGGCATATCGCGCCATATTTTCACGGAACTTCGCGGCCTCAGATTGTTGAAAGAGAAGCGACGCACCGCGCGATCAGTCATGCCGAAATTGTTGGCGTCCCGATCATGATCGTTCACGTGTCGGGCAGGGAGGCCATGGAGCAGGTACGCTGGGCTCAGCAGCGGGGCTTGCCCGTGCACGCGGAGACCTGCCCGCAATATATCACCCTGACCGCGGACGATATGACGGGCCTGAACATGGACATGAGCGGCGCAAAGTATGTCTGCTCGCCACCGCCGCGTGACAAGGAAAGTCAGCAAGCAATCTGGGAAGGTATCACCGGCGGCGTCTTTCAGACGTTTTCATCCGATCATTGTCCATTTCGGTATGACGATCCGAAGGGCAAGCTAACTCCTAATTCGCGCACTTCGTTTCGCTGGGTGCCAAACGGGATTCCCGGAGTGGAAACGCGTCTGCCGATCTTCTTCTCGGAAGGGGTGTCGAAGGGACGGATCAGTCTTCAGAAATTTGTGGAGCTGACGTCGACCAATCACGCGCGGATCTATGGCCTTTATCCGCGCAAGGGCTCGATTGGCGTCGGCTTCGACGCCGATATCGTCCTGTGGGACCCGAAGCTCAAGAAAACGATCCGGCAGTCCGATCTGCATCACGGCTCTGATTATACGCCGTGGGAAGGATTTGAGGTAACAGGCTGGCCGGTCATGACCATCGCCCGGGGGCAGGTCGTTGCGGACAATGGAAAGATCGTCGGGACCAAAGGCGCCGGCGAAGTGCTAAGCCGCGGCAAGTCGAGCCTGGTCTGAACTGCCGCCCCTCCAGCTCTAACGGGTAGCAAGGGTAAAATGTCGTCAATACTTCTCTCCGTTTTGAACGATTGCAGCAGGGACGAGTTCGTGGCGGCTCTCGGCAATGTCTTCGAGTATTCGCCTTGGATCGCCGAACGCGTTGCTATCGCAAGGCCTTTTGCGGGCGTGCAGCAACTGTTCGACGCGATGAAGACTGTCGTCGACCAAACAGCACCGGACCGTCGGCTTGCTCTCATCAGGGGTCATCCAGATCTCGCCAACAAGACGCAGCGTGCCGCCGGCCTCACCGCGGAGTCCTGCGCTGAGCAGAACGGCGCTGGACTCGATCGGTTGTCGGATGCCGAATTCAAGGCCTTTGAGCGGCTCAACAGCGCCTACCGCACCAAGTTTGGTTTTCCCTACATTGTATGCGCACGTCGCCACACCAAGGGTTCCATCCTGCGCGACTTCGAACGCCGCCTGCCAAACGATACCGCGACCGAGGTACAGAACTCGATCAACGAAATATACCGGATTGCGGCGCTGCGTGTTGCCGAGCTTGTGGTGTCAGGCGATCGGCTCGGGGTGTACGGGCGTTTGTCGACCCATGTGCTCGACACTCACAGCGGCAGGCCAGCAGAGGGCGTTGCGGTCGAATTGGTTGAGTTGTCGGATCTCGGCGCAAGCCGCGTCGTGACCCGTACGATCACGAACGCGGATGGCCGAACCGATCAGCCACTGATCTACCACCGGCCGGTCCCGATCGGCTGTTACGAATTGACGTTCAGCGTGGGGGACTATTTTGCCGGACAGCAAGTAGCGACATCCGATCCGCCGTTTCTTGACCAAATTCCCCTGCGCTTTTCCGTGAGCGGGCCGGAAAGCCATCTCCACGTGCCGCTCCTGGTGACGCCCTGGAGTTACACGACCTATCGGGGTAGCTGAGCAGACCATCCCGATCGCGCCGCGCAGATGAGGGCGCGCTCGAGCGGCCTCGAGCTGGGCGGATGTGCGCACCAGGTGGCGTGCTAAAGCTATTGAGGCGGATTTAACTGAGGGCTCAATTCGCGAGATGAGCGGCTATCGAATGACCACTTTTGGCGGCGCACAGCGGACATAACCCTAGGGTGGACGTCGTGTGGACACGCTTACTGCCGATCGACGTCAGGCGTGCGCCTTAGCATGAGGTGACCGAAGGCCGAGGCGATCGCTTGGACGGATCGTCCTGCCAGGCTTGTGCCTCGAAAGCGACGACGCGCCGGCCCTGCTTGACGATCGACGCCTTGGCATAGCTGTCCAGCGCGCGGCCCGAGCGCAGGTAGTTGATCGTCAGGCCGATCGGCTTGGGCAGCGCCACGGCACCGAGCTCGCGCGTCACACGCACAATCGCCGTCGTTTCGAGGAAGGCGCCGGTCATGCCGCCGTGGATGGCGGGCAGGCGGCAGTTGAGATGCATGACGATGCGAGGCCATGGGGAGTTCGATGCTATGGCGTCGAGAGTGGCGACTGGCTCCCGGACAGGTTGCTCACGGGCGAACTTGGTTTTCTTACTCCCAATAAACTGCGAACCGCCCGTCGAATGCATTGAAGACGGGCAAGTGATGACCATAACCTACGAAAGGCTGCTCGAAATCTACTTTCAAAATCCGCAATTCGGCTATTACTTTCTCGTGCTGACCAGCCAGCGCCTGCTGGAGAACATGTCGCGGCTAGAAGGGGTTATCGCACAAGAAAAAGCCGCGCGGCAGACTATAGCCACGGATAACATAGTTTAATCCTTGGCTCTTGATGTCCCGCACTTTGGGTAACAGGACCTCCCGACCCAGTAGGTCTCGCGAGGCAACGATGGTTTGGCGCTTTGGCGATTGCGCTGTTCTACAATTTGACTAATCTATCAAAATATCTCGCCGGAGGGGAAAGCAATGATTTCAACCCTCAAAGTTCACACCCCGGAAACAAGAACCTTGATTGAAAAGATCAAGGCCGAGGTCAAAAAGCGTGCGGAGACGAAGGCTAGACGCATGCTCCTAAGGGTGCCTAAAAGACCGATGAAGCGCTAAACGGAAACTCGATCATTGGTGGCCTGGGGCCTGACGTAAAGCCGATGATCTATTCCGTTGTAGGTCAAATCGACCCAAAGCGGACATGGATCTTTTTTTGGCAACCATTAAGTCAACATCTCTGACTTATGGTTCGCCCGTCGCTGATGATGTAGTCTGACTCGTGTTGACGCACGCAACATTGTGGCGCGCAGCTTCAATCTATTTTCCACACTGACCGCGCATTGCGATGTGCGTCTCCTGCTGCATTCAGCTTGGGAGGAACTCGCATGAAAAAATTGGTGCCAACGGCAATCGTTTTGATTGCACTCTCTGTTCCGGCAATGGCGCAAAATACTGAGGTCCGGGTGATGCCCGATACGCTCATATGGAAGGATAATCCAGCCTTTCCGAAGGGCGTTCAGATTGCCACCTTGGTCGGTGATCCCACGAAAGCGGGCGAGACTGTCGTCTTACGCATCAAGTTTCCACCTAATTTCCAAATGCCTCCGCATACTCATCCCTATTCCGAAGTTGTCACAGTCATAAATGGCGACGTCGGCAGTAGCCATGGTGAAAAATTTGAAAAGAAAGGTGATCTCCTAAAGCCAGGCTCGCTATGGGTTTACCCCGCAAAACACCCGCATTACGCTGTGTGCCCCGAAGGGCGCGTGTCACCAGTGGAGGAGGAATCCACCCAGATAATTGTCGATAGTCTGGTAGCTGACTAGCAGGTCGGTTGGGTAACTGGCTGATCTGAAGCCTCGTGACAAAGGTCGCCTTGGGCGGCTGAGCGATCCAGCGGGCCATAATATGAGTGAAGCCTGAGCAGGCCTCGAAAGTGAAGATGCGGATGCCGACCCGCCAGCGTAACGGGGAAGGCCGTACGGATGGGGAAGCAATCGACGTGAGCACCTGTCCGATCCGCCGGGGTAATGGGAACGGCACGCTGGAAAGGTGATGCGGGTAACAGGGGAGACCCGTTGCGGCGAGGGTAGCGGCCTCAACGTCGCTTCAAGGCGGCGGCCCCGACGGGAGTCGGACAGGGACGTAGTACCGATGAAGCCGGGTAACTCCGGTGGAGGGAAGGACCCTGACTTCTGGTGCGCTGACGAAGAAGGCGAGGATCGGGTGATTGGCGATGAGCCTGGCAACACCGGTAACGATCAGGGAGCCTTCAGATGAAGCTGTGTGTGTCGCAAGGCGAAGGCAGATGGGACGGTGCAGGTGCAAGACTCCGCCGCGTGCATCTTGGTCCACTGCCGTGTGTTGTGCGATGAAACCAGTCGGAAAGCCGGATGCCGGAAATCGGCACGTCCGGTTTGATGAGCGGGGAGAGGAAACGGGACGTTGCCGCACGGCCCAAGTCACCGCGCCTCTCCTCGACTCTACTGGACCGGAAGCGAGGAAGGGATACTTCAAGTTCAATTTACCGGCCCAGGTGGCATCGATTACATCAATCCGGCTGACGATCCGCGCAAACGGTAGCCGCGCGCATTGCAACTGGCCGTCTCAAGCGGACACTTGTCTGTCCGCTATTCGCAAGGGAGGATGTCATGCGGTCTTCTCCAAACGTAGCGAGCGCAGCACTTGTCCTGTGCATGGTCTTATTGTCGTTTGCTTCCAGCGCTTTGGTCGAGCCGAAAGCGGAGGTGGCGGTGGCGAGCTTGGCATGGGGGCAGGCTATTGGCGAAGGCGATCCCGAAAAGGTGTTACCACTCTATTCGGACGATGCCGTGCTCTGGGGCACGCTGTCGCCGACCGTGCGCTCCGACCGCGCGGCGCTACGAGACTATTTCGTGACCGCCTTCAAGGTTCTGCCCGGCCTCAAGGTCACCTTCGGCGATCAGCTGATCCGCGTGTACGGCAATGCGGCGGTCAATACCGGCTACTACACGTTCTCCTATGTCAAGGATGCCGAGACGAAGAGCTTGCCCGCGCGCTACAGCTTCACCTACGTCAAGAACGGCCAGCGTTGGCTGATCGTCGATCACCATTCCTCGGCCATGCCGTCACCCCCGAGATAGCTCTGCTGCGCCTACGGGGGCTAAATTGAGGGGGATCGAGCGGCGCTGATTGCTCCTTCGACGTGCCAGAAGCTGCAACCGAACTTAGTACGCCGGACCGGTGCGTCCGGTCTTGGCGGATTGTGTTGAAAAAGTCCTTTTCGCTGATGACTGAAAATTCTCAGGACCGGTGGTGCGTCTCTCTCGCCGCGAGGTGAGGGACCACATCAATTACCGGAAAAACGATCGCTGGCGCTCGTATCGATTCTACAGAGCCTTGCAGCAGCTGAAATCGCCAATGCACAACATTTGCGAGATTTCGGAGCCCCGCGATTTTCGAGTTTTTCAACGCAATCGGCGCAAAGCGGACATCGGGCAAAGCATCGACGTCAGCAAAGTGCGCACAAAGCGGACATTTGGAGAAACACCGACGTCGGCTAAGCGCCACAGCTCGATGCCCAGTGTGCTTTGGCGATGCCGAGGTTGATCCTAAGATCGGATTTGGTGGAACGTTGGAAAGGCAAGTCGCCCGGCTTTACGTCTTTCAGAAACGCGATCAAGTTGTGAGATCAAGTGACACGCAGCGTCAGAGAAATCGGGCCCGAACGACATAAAGCCCCCATTGGCGACCCAGTCGGACGAAGGAAAAATCGCCGGTTTGTTGCTCGCGCCGACGCGCCGACCATCTTGATGACCTCGGCCATGTGAGCGTTGATCACAACATTCGGCGACAAACACCAGTGTGTCAAATCCGGCGATGACTTCCGGACTCAGTATCTTAGCAAGATCGGCGGGGTCATCAATGTTGATGACTTCAACCGTAAAACCGAGCTTACGGTCGGTCTCCAAAACGGGCTCCAGGTTCTGTGCGCCGCTAGTTACTTTTGTCATCACCGTTCGGAGGCGGACGCATGCGGGACGACCTCCCGAATCCGCTCCGACGCTTAACGGTGGTTTCTTCAGAAGAAACCCCGATACCGGTCGCGTTGCGACCAAGGCGCGCGAGGGCTATCCGCCAGTCGCGACGCGACCGGATCAACGGCGGCGAAGGCGAACGATCGGAACTGTTTGAGTTGCCTTGTAGGCGGCAAGCGCAGCCCTTTCCGATTGACTTCGGAAGAATCGCGGGTGTTAACTGTCAGAGTCGTGACACAAGCGGCTTTCGGGCCATCAATGCCAGACAAAAAATCCGACCACCCAGGGAGGAACACATGTTGGGCAGAGCGCTAGGAGGAATCGCCGCGATCGCCATGAGCAGTTGGTTCTCCGTGGCGCAGGCGCAGGATATCAAGCTGTATGCCTTCAGTTCCGGGGCCCTTACGATCGGAAAGGGGATCCTGCAAAATCTAGCACCGGTCGAACCTCCCATCCAAATCCCGGTCGGCTTCTTCGTCATCAAGCACCCTAAGGGTAACGTGCTCTTCGATACCGGCAACAACGATCGCATCATCACAGATCCGAGCTATTGGGGTGCCAGTTTCAATGCTTTGAAACCAGTCAATACGCCGGACGTGGCGATTGACACGCAGCTAGGGAAGATCGGTCTCAAACCCGACGACATCAAATATGTTGTCGTTAGCCACCTGCATTTGGACCATGGCGGCAACGTCGGCAAGTTCCCAAACTCGACGATTGTTGTGCAGAAGGATGAGATCCAGAATGCTTTCTGGCCGAAGGCGGGGACGGGTGGTCCCTACATGATCGACGACTTCTTGCCGCTCAGGGCAGCTAACAAGGACTACCCCAATGCCGTGAAAATGCTGCAGCTCGAGGGCGACCTCGACCTGTTTGGAGACGGAACCCTCATGGTCAAGCGCTGGGTCGCTCACACGCCCGGCAGCCAAATGATGACCGTACGGCTAAAGAACACCGGCCTCATCATATTGACCGGCGACAACGTGTATTTTCGCGAGAACGTGGAAAAGAACCTGCCGCCGAATATCGTGCTGGCCTACAATCCGAGCGGAATCCTCACCGCGTACGAGTGGATCCGCCACCTGATGGCGACTGAGAAGGCGGATTTCTTCACGGCCCACGATCCGGATGCCTTCAAGGCCCTGAAGAAGGCGCCGGAGTTCTACGACTGATCGGCGGGGAGGGCGCCCTTCTGAACCTCCGAGGGCCCCTCAGGAAGATACATGACGAAGCAGCGAGGCCGACATCGGCTTCGCCGTCGTGTCGAACTGACTGAGTTATACATGGCCGTCCTTTCGCTCGACGGGCTTAGTAAGCACTTTGGTGCCCGGGTGGCGGTCGATGCCGTTTCCTTTGAGGTGCAGGAGCGCGAGGTATTCGGCCTGCTTGGACCGAATGGCTCCGGCAAAAGCACCATCTTGAGACTCGTCACCGGCTACCTCTATCCTACTTCGGGGATTGTTCGGGTCGCCGGCGTCGACGTCGTGCACGACGGGCGCGCTGCCCGAGAGCGCATCGGTTACGTGCCGGAGGATTCGCCGCTCTACGGGCACATGCGCGTCGCCGAGTTCCTCGCGTTCATGGGTCGGCTTCGTGGGATCAAGGGCCAGGCGCTGGGCCGCGCCATCGACGCCGCGGTCGAACGGCTGGCACTCGGCAGCGTGCGCGGCGTCATCATAGAGCGGCTGTCACGAGGCTACCGGCAGCGGGTGTCGCTCGCCCAGGCAGTGCTGCACGAGCCGGAACTACTCGTTCTTGACGAGCCGAGCAACGGCCTGGACCCCCGGCAGATCATCGAATTGCGGGGGCTGCTCAGGCACCTTGCGCAGGACTGCGCCGTGCTGGTGACCTCCCACATTCTGGCCGAGATCGAGCGGACTGCCGACCGCGCGGCAATTCTGCTCGACGGACGGCTCCTAACCGTCGAGCAGATCACCCGTGAAACGGCGCCGGCGCCGGCACCGTCTCGCCTTGAGGCGCTGTTCCTAGAGCTCACGCAAGCAAAGGCAATTCGATGAGCCAGATGGCGACGCTGGCGGCGAAAGAAGTCCGCACACTTTTCACATCTCCGATCGCCTACGCGGTGATCGCGGTGTTCATCGTGCTGAGCGGCTACACTTTTACCGTCTCGCTATTCGTCAGTAAGCAGGCGACCTTGGTGCACATTTTTTTTCAGGCGGCCGTCCAACTGATCCTGCTGGTACCACTTATCACGATGCGCCAGTTCGCTGAGGAGCGACGCAGTGGCACGCTCGAACTGCTGCTGACGGCACCGATAAGGGAAATCGACATCGTTGTCGCGAAGTTCATAGCGTGCATGGTGGTGCTGGCAGTGATGACGAGCCTCACGCTGATCTATGCTGCCGTGCTGTCGGCCTATGGCGATCCGGACTGGGGTCCGATCTACAGTGGCTACGTCGGCCTTGTCATGTTGGGCGCGGCACTGCTCTCGATTGGCCTTATGATCTCAGCATTGACCACCAACCAGATCGTCGCAGCAGTGGTGTCCCTCGGGCTGTTCGGGATCCTCTGGGCGATCGACACGTTGGCGTCATTGCTACCGCAACCTTTCGAGAATTGGCTGCTCGGCCTGTCGCTCTTGGCGCATTTCACGCCCTTCGCAGTTGGCGCGATGTACTTATCCGACTTCGGATTCTTCCTCACGGTCGTCCTGCTCGGCATATTCCTGACGGTGCGGGCACTGGCGCGGAGCTGAGCGATGCAGGAGCATGCCGTCGAGCTCAATGTGCTGTTGTGGGCGGCGGGCTGGCTCGTGGCCGTGCTCCTCCTTTTCGCGGTGGGGCTTCGGCTGCCGCTCGCGACAGGCCTAGGAGGCGTCAGGGCTAGGCTCTATGCTGCAAGCTGTGTCGTCGCTGGGCTCGGCGTATGGGTGTTGGCAAACGTCGCGCTGGTGCTTAACGATACCCATATCGACCTAACCCGAGAGAAGGTCTACACACCGTCGGCCGACGCGATGGCGGTGGTCGACGAATTGAGGACACCGGTCCGCATCATCTATTTCTACCGCTCTGAGGATCCTAGCGGGCGGCGTGCCCGCAACATCCTGGAAGTGATGGGCCGGCGCAATCCGCTGCTCACGGTCCTCACCGTCGATCCTGACAAGCAGTCGGAAGTCGCACGCCGCGAGGGTATCCGCCTCTACAACGCCGCCATCGTCGAGGCCGCCGGCCGGCGCGTCCTCATCCAGGGCACCGACGAAGCGGAGATCGCCATCGGCATCCAGCGCGTGCTGCGCAAGCGTGCCCTCACCATTTGCTTCCTCGAGGGCCATGGCGAGTTTTCGATGGACGGCTTCGAGTTCCATACGCATCTCGAGGGCGTAACCGACCACAGCCACGGCGACTCGTCCTCCCACGTCATCGAGACCGCCGGGCACGGTGTCGGCCGGCTGCGCCGGGCTCTAGAGGCGCAGGGTTACTCCGCCCGCAAGCTGGTGCTGGCAACAACCGGTGCGATCCCTAGCGACTGCACGCTGCTCCTCGCAGCCAACCCGCGCACCACGTTCCTGCCGGCGGAAAGCGCGGCGCTTCGGTCCTATCTCGCTGGCGGCGGCAGTGCTTTGTTGCTACTCGATCTCGGTTTTGTACCGGAGGCGGGTCTGTCGCGGCTGCTCTCAGACCTTGGCGCCCGGCTCGAGCAGCAGGTGGTCGTCGATCCGCTAAGCCATTACCAGAGCGATCCCGAGATGGTGGCGGTTACAGGCTACGACCCGCACGCGATCACCCGCACCGTTTCGCTGACCTTTTTCCCCGGCATCCGGCCGCTGACGTTGACGGAGCCGGCGTCCGGCGTGGTGGCGACGCCAATCCTCCAGAGCAGCCGCGACAGCTACGCACGGCCGGTGCCGCCCGCAGATGCACGCACGATCGAGAGCTTCTCCGCCGCCGCGGGAAGAGTCACGAGAGAGCTGGTTCCCCCTGCCGCTCCGGTGGCGGAGGTGCGGCCGCGCGTGCTGGGTATCGCTGCCGAGGGGGCACTGGCGCCGGGCGCGCCGCCGTTGCGAGCTGTGGTGATCGGCGACGGCGACTTCGCCAGCAATTCCTTCCTGCCATACATGGCGAACAGCGACCTGCTGTTGGCGGCGATACGGTGGCTCGCTCGCGAGGAGCGCGGCACCGCCGTCCGGACCCGCATCCCGGTGCCGCCGATGATCCTGCTGACGGCGGCGCAGAGCCGGTCCCTCTTCGCGTTGATCGTCATCCTGCTTCCGCTGACAGTGATCGGGATAGGCGGCCTAGTCTGGTGGTGGAGGCGATGAGCGTGGTGTCGTTATCGCGTCTCGTCATGCCGTCCCTCGCCACGCTGGCGTCAGCCTATCTTGTTGCGATGGTGGTGATCGGTGCCCAGCCGGTGCAGCGCCAGCTCGTGAAGTTCGAGGCGAAGGGCGTGTTGCAGATCGAGCCGCAGGAGGTGCAGAGAATCACGCTCGGCCGCGGCGGACGGCAGGTCGTGCTTGCGCGCAGCGGCGAGGGAGGCTGGGCGCTGGAGCCTGGCGGCGCGGTCGAGCTTGTTGTGGCGACGCACCTCGATACCGCGGTTAAGATGCTGCACCGTTCGCCACCGGTCCGCGAGATCGCCTCGGAGGACCTGTCTGGCGTCGACACGCGTCCGTTTGGCCTCGAAGAGCCGGTAATCGTGGCGGCGCTCTCGGGACCTGGCGGCCATGTGCTGACGGTGCGCTTTGGCGCCCTCAATCCGGAGGGCTTCCTGCAGTACATGCGGATCGATGGTGATCCCAGGGTCTACCTGATGTCGCGCTTTATTGGCGCCGAATGGACTGCGGCGTTGGAGGGCGTGAAGGCGCGATGATGTGGGCGGCAGGAAACATCAACGCGTGGTGTTGGAAGAGTGTGTGGGTGATGGGCCTGGTCGCGGTCGCGGCCGTGTCCCTCGCTTTCGGCCCCGCCGTCGCGCACAAGGGAGGGACGACCGGTTACGCCACGGTGTCGGTTGCCGGGCAGACGGTGCGCTATGCGCTCTCCTTGCCGGCTAATGGGTTGATTTCGGGCGATGCTGCGCGAGACCTACGTGATTTCGCGGCTGCGGTTACGCGGCACGTCGCAGTCGAAGCCGACGGCACCGCTTGCTCCGGTGTTCCGGCAGAGATAAGGCCGCCATCGGCTGGGCGTGCAAGCATTGAGGTCGTGCTGCTCTATGCGTGTGCGGCGCCAATCCGCCATCTCTCGATTCGTGACGGCATCGACGCCGTGCTCGGCGCTGACCATCACACGATCGCCGACATTCAATGGCCGGGCGGCGCCAAGCAGGTAGTATTCGAGAAGGAGCACCGCCTGGTGAGCATTGCTATAACCGGCAACGCTGCGCCTGAGCGCCGGGCGGCAGGCACGTTCGTTTCCTATCTCGGCCTCGGCGTAGAGCACATCCTGCTTGGCTTCGACCACTTGCTGTTCGTGGTTGCTCTCATTCTGCCCGGTGGGCGTCTGCTCTCGCTGGTGGCCATAGTCACCGCCTTCACAGTGGCGCACAGCATCACCCTCGCGCTGTCGGTGCTTGGACTCGTCACCCTCCCCACTCAGATTGTCGAGCCAGTGATCGCACTGTCGATCGCCTACGTCGCCTTCGAAAACCTGACCATGAAGAGCGTGGTGTCGCGGCGTTGGGCGGTCAGCTTCCTTTTCGGATTGGTGCACGGCTTTGGCTTCGCGGGGGCGCTCGCCGAGGTAGGGCTCCCTGCGAGCGGACTCGCCGCGGCCCTCGTCGGCTTCAACCTCGGCGTCGAGGCAGGGCAGGCGCTTATCATTGGCGTATTGCTGCCACTTATTGTATGGCTGCAGAGGTTCCCATGGGAGCCGCGGCTCACGAAAGTCTCGTCGATTGCCATAATGGCGGTCGGGCTTGTACTGCTGGCTGAACGAGCGCTCGTCTGGAGCATGTGACCCGCGCGCAGGGCACGCATACCCAGAATGTTCGCATGCCTACATTTGTCGGATGATAAGGTGAACCGAAACGGAATCAAAGAAGCTCCGAATATCCGCGTCTAGCGCATTTTCCGGTTTAGTGGCTTCGTCCTTCGAGACGCATCGCTTCACGATGCTGCATCCTCGCCACCCCCTCCGACACGCTCTCACCTCGCAATGCGAATCGAGGGGCAGTCCAGCGAGATCGAGGAGCTTGCAAAACGGGACGCTGGGTGCGAACGGCTCATGAGCATTCCCGGCATTGGACCGATCATCTCCAGCGCCATGGTTGCGGCGATCGGAATCGGTGATGCCTTCGCCAAGGGGCGTGACTTCGCTGCATGGCTTGGTCTGGTGCCAAGACAAATCTCGACCGGCGATCGCAGATCCTCGGCAAGATATCCAAGCGCGGCAATCGATCGCTGCGCGTCCTCTTCGTGCAGGCGGCATGGGTCGTGTTGGTCAGGGTCAAGCCAGGGCGGGCCATGGGCTCAAACCTTGGATCGAGGCTGCCAAGAAGCGGCTGCATCACAACGTGCTGGCAATCGCGCTCGCTAACAAGCTTGCGCGCATCGCCTGGAGTGTGCTTGCCCGTGGTCGAGCCTTCGAGGCGAGCAAGCTTCAAGTCGCGTGATCACTTACCTGCCGAAGTCTGCGAGAGGATGACACGAGATGGAGGTTCGGTCTTTCCGGCACCTGTGAAAACTGGTGACCCAAATGGCCCGTCCAAGATCTATCCGCTAATGAGGTCACGGGCGCGCTGATATCCATGATGGCCCGGAGCATCGCCTCCAACCAAAGGCCGGATACATTGATGCAGGACCGCTTACCGCCAGCTCGTCGAAATCTTCTTGCAACACATAACTTGGCTCGAACGACCGCTTGTGGCGCAAAGCGGTCGATCGATCATATTGACACCGTGTTGCGGACGAGATCGCGTCCCGCTGAATTCGTCTGAAAGGGCCCGAAGCTGACATCGTCGCTATCGAGAGGAGGCGTTACGGGCGGCCGGTGACAGCAATTGCGGCGCCAAGACGGTCGAGGGTCGCAGCTACTATCGGCGCCGCCGGGCGCTAACACTGATCCTGGATCACCCTTTGGGGGCAGCCCACCCCTGGACACTAACATCCGCCAGAGCCTTGAATATCGCCGGCGTGCGTTCTAGGCGAGCGATCGTTCGCGCGCCTTCGACGGCGGCTGCCAATGCCGCTGCGGTAGAAGATGCGCGCGCGGAAGCGAAACCGCACCCCCTAAAATGCTCCGCAACAATCTCGGTCGAATCAACAAATCCGCGCGCTACCCGTTTGGTTAGATCAGCGTCGAGTGCAGGAAGCTCATTCGCCAGATTTTGCATTAGACATCCATACTGGAAATCAGAGGCGACCATTTCGGCCGCGAACGTGCCGAAAATCTGATGAACAAAACTCAGCGCGTCACCCGTCGTATTCGCCGAGATATCCCGCAATACAGCAATTCTACTCGTAACGTAATGATCGATTGCTTCTTCTGCGAGCTGTGCCTTACCGCGCGGAAAATGAAAATAGAACGATCCTTTAGGCGAGCCGCTTTCTTCAATGATCTGGTTCAATCCGGTCGCAGTGTAGCCTTGGAGGCGAAACAGTCGTTCGGCCGTGGCAATCGCGCGAGCGCGGGCGTCAGTCTTACGGGGCATCCCGCAAACCTACCATGCTTGGCTTGACACTTCTATGGCGATCGCCATACTATGGTAATCGCCATAGTAAAAGTGTCCGCCATTCCACCCGATCAAATCGTAAACCCAAAAGTTGCGCACCGCGATACGACTCGCGCCCAGATTGCTGCAGGAAATACTCAAATGAGTTCGAGCGACATCGATTTCGTCAACTGTTCTGGCGAAAGGGATCACTGAGATGACCCTTAGAACCTGCTCGATGATGCTTTTAGGAGCCGCCATGTTCACTGCGATGTTCACTCACGTTGCTTCCGGGGAGACTTCAGACGAGGCCGTCTGGCACAATAAAATCCCGGCCGCTTTGAGCGAGCCTGCCGTTGATGTCGATAAGGATCCGAACCTTCTGCACAAGTATGCGGACAATGCTGGAACGAAAATCCACTACGTCACCATGGGATCCGACGAGAAGCCGCTTATGGTGTTCGTGCACGGATTTCCCGACTTCTGGTATTCTTGGCGAAATCAGATCCAAGCATTTTCAGCAAATTATCAGGTGGTCGCTCTTGATCTGCGCGGGTACGATTTAAGCGATCGGCCGGAAGGCGTCGAGAACTACAAGTTTCCGGTTCTCCTCGATGACATCCGCGCCGTGATCAACGCAGAGAGAAACGGTCGCAAGGTCATCCTGATTGGGCACGACTGGGGTGCCGCCTTGTCATGGCTATTCACCGGGCAAAATCCGGATCTGGTCGAAAGACTTGTAGTCCTCAGCGTTCCTCATCCTGGCGCCATCACCAAGGAACTGCTCCCCTGGAATCATCCTATCGCGCAGGCGAGGGCCAGCGCTTACGCCACACGGTTCTTCGCTCGAGGCAAAGGCGACAATCTGGCTGCGGAAGATTTGGCATACTGGATTGTAAATCCAGAGGTTAAGCGTCGTTATATTGAGGCTTTCGTAAAATCGTCCATCTTGTCCATAATGGCTTATTACAAAGCCAACTACAGTTTCTCTCAGTTTGCGCTTAACCTCTTCGATCCGACCATGAAGAAAATCTACGGTGCCGTGATCAAATGCCCGGTCTTGCATGTGCACGGAATCGAAGAGAGCCATGCTTTGCTGAGCACTCTTGATCTTGAAAAGTCATGGATGGAAAATCCCGGCAATCTCACGGTCAAAATCGTTCCTGGAGTTGGCCACTTCATTCAGCATGAAGTGCCCGACTATCTTAACCAGACGATTTCCTCCTGGTTAAAAGATTCAGGAAACTAAGCCCAGTATCGCGGTGGTGGAGGGTCGATGGCCGCTCATGGCGCAAAGCGGCCATTCCTTGGATGCCGCGACGGGATATTTTGATACCGCGTTTTGTTTTTCGGCAACGGACCTGCTCGTGAGCTAGAGCCCATCGCGCAGGGTATGCAGAGTTATCTCCGGCGGGCAGTTTAAGCGGACCGGCAGAAGGCTCGTGCCAGCGCCCACCGAGGTATATCCGACCATGGCGCCATGGCGCCATGGTCCAGCGCCCATGAATCTAGGTAATGCTGCCTCCAGCTTGATCGGAATTCCACCGGGTAGGCAAAGCTGGCCTCCGTGGGTGTGTCCGCATAACATGAGATCGAATCTGGCGCTCATCGCTCGATCGTAAACTTCAGGCGTGTGCGCCAACAAAATCGAAAAGGCATCTGAAGGAATTTGCAACGCGGTTTTCTCAATGTCGTCTGCCCGATAGAAATGCGGATCGTCAACGCCGGCCAGGAAAATACGTTGTCCGTCACGAACAATCGGTTCGCACTCGTTGAACAGCATGCAGATTCCCATGGCTTCCATTGAAGGGGCCATACGGATGCTGTCGTGGTTACCAAGCACCCCATAAACTGGCCCCTTCAATTGGGCCTGCAGTTCATCGATGATTTCTAGACTTTTTTCGAATGGACCATATGTCTTGCCGCGATAGTCGCCGGTTAAGACGCAAATGTCGTATTGAAGGCCGCCGACCACGCTAACCAGATGCCGCATCGCGCCTACACTTATGTCGGCATGCAGATCGCTGATGTGAAGGATAGTGAAATTGTCAAATGCCGGGGGAAGATTGGCGAAAGCCACGCTATGTTGTTTGACAACGACGTGGTCAGCGTTTCGACGCGCACGGCCATAAAGTCCAGTCAGCTTCAGCGCAGTTCTGACAATCCACGGCGCTGCGTACCAGTTTTCAAGATTGAAAATGATCAGTCCTTGTCCAAACAGCTGGGCCTCATGCTCGACTTCGATTTTCAGTCGCCGCTCAACATGTTCTGAGCCAATTCGCTCGATCAGGTCTTGCAGAGTAGGATCCAAATTCTAGTCTCTCGAGTTGGAGGGCGTTCCAAACAAAAGCAGGAACAACATGATAGGTCCATTGTAGTCGGCCCCGGCCGGCGCGCCATTTCAGGCCATGGCTTAGATTGAGGCAGGCTAGTTGGAAGTGGTCGGTTAGCCGGCAAGCTTTGCCGATGTCCGCTCTAAAGTAGCAGACCCGCAGAGCGCTGGTTCGACGTCCGATGTTGATAAGTCCGCAGGATGTTGCCAGCCGAGTGCACCACACGGTGCGGTCTCTCGGGGTGAGCATTGCCAAATCGTCCTATTAGTCAATATCTCATAATGAGAGTTGGCAAGGAGGCCCGCTGGGTTGTTTCTGTCCAGCCCGATAGGGAGCGGCAGTGCTGTTTAGCGTCACCCAATGTGTTCGCAAGCAAAATGCCTGTGGTAACTTGATGATGTCATCGGGCATTCGCAGGCTGGAAAATGGCCAAAGCTCATTTCCTGCCAGTTCGCTCCAACGGGAGTGACGAAACATGGATCCATCGGTCACTGATTTCATCGCGAGGGAGGCGCGCTTTGGCGCCCGGAACTACGAACCGCTCGGCGTCGTTCTGTCGCGCGGCGAGGGCGTCTTTGTTTGGGATACGCAGGGCCATCGCTACCTCGATTGCCTCTCCGCCTATTCCGCGGTGAATCAGGGCCACTGCCATCCGAAGATCTTGGCCGCGATGGTGGAGCAGGCGGGCCGGCTGACGCTGACGTCGCGCGCCTTTCACAACGACCAGCTGGCCCTCTTTTACGAAGAGATCGCGGCGCTGACCGGCTCCCACAAGGTGCTGCCGATGAACAGCGGTGCCGAAGCGGTGGAGAGTGCGATCAAGTCGGTGCGCAAATGGGGCTATGAGGTGAAGGGAGTGCCGGACGGGCAGGCCGAAATCATCGTCTGCGCCGATAATTTTCACGGCCGCACCCTTGGCATCATCGGCTTCAGCACCGACCCGGCGGCACGTGACCATTTCGGACCGTTCGCGGCGGGCTTCAAGATCATCGCCTTCGGCGATGCCGCGGCGCTGAAGAAGGCAATCACGCCCAACACGGTCGCCTTTTTGGTCGAACCGATCCAGGGAGAAGCGGGCGTCGTCATCCCGCCGTCAGGTTACTTTACAGAAGTGCGCGAACTCTGCGCCGCGCACGACGTGATGCTGATTCTGGACGAGATCCAGACCGGGCTCGGCCGCACCGGCAAGCTGCTCGCGGAACAGCACGAGGGCATCGAGGCGGATGTCACGCTGCTCGGCAAAGCGTTGTCCGGCGGCTTTTACCCAGTGTCGGCCGTGCTTTCGAACAACGCGGTGCTCGGCACCCTGAAACCTGGCCAGCATGGTTCGACCTTCGGCGGCAATCCGCTGGCCTGTGCGGTGGCTCGGGTCGCGCTGCGCGTGCTGGTCGAGGAAGGGATGATCGAGAACGCAGCCGCCCAGGGCACCCGCTTTCTCGATGGCCTGAGCAGCATCCGCAGCAACACGATCCGGGAAGTGCGCGGACGTGGGCTGATGCTGGCCGTCGAGCTGCACCCGGAAGCAGGCGGTGCACGTCGCTACTGTCAGGCCCTGCAGGCCCGAGGCATCCTCGCCAAGGACACACATGGGCACACGATTCGCATCGCCCCGCCGCTTGTTATCTCTAGCGATCAGGTCGACTGGGCGCTGGAACAGATCGCCGCCACTTTGAGGCAGGATTTCTCATGACCATTGGCCAGCGCCGCCGATTGCCGTAGTTCTGTTGGTCTCGATACGATCTTCGCAGATGCGATACTCACGTCGGCGAAATGGTCGGCAATAGCGTTGAACGCCGAAGCTTGTTTCGATTGCGGTAAAGTCTGCTCCATGCCGACAGGCGACGTTGCAGGCTTGGCTTGAAATGAAAGAGACCGCCAACAGAGGGCGCTCGGCTTGACGAGCTTCTCCGCGTCGTGCGCGTCGAACCGATTGCGGAGCAGTGCCGAACCCTCGCATCGATCGCTGCGGCGGCGCGCGATGACCGGGGCCTGGACGATCTCGCTCCGGGAGGGGTCGCCGCTCTCGACGAGAGCCGGCAGTGCCATTATGTGGTGGTGGTGACGTCATCGGGACTTCGGCAAGCGGCGGCGCGCCAATTCAATATCTGACGGGAAAGAACAACCCGGGTCTTCCACGTTTACGTCGCGCGTTCGTGGTCCCGCGTGGTCCAGCTCCACCCCGGCTTCTGGCCTCGTTACTCGTTCACGCATAACTCGCCGCGAGCGTGCGAATCAAATCCGCCGCCTTGGCGACCGATGCCGGTGAGAAAATGAGCCGGCCGGTGGAGTTGCTGAATCGATCGGTTCCCTTGACGACCTTATCCAGTTGGCTGAAGGCCTGTGACTCGCTGTCGTACATGCCAGCAGTGGTGGTCGTGAATGTTCCCCCTTTTGCCGTGACTACCACCGTTCCCGCGTACGATTGCAGTGTCTTGGGCAACGAAGGCAGTCCTGCCGTTTCGGCCATTCCGTGCGCCGTGAAAAACCACATTGCGCCGCTTAGAGCGGGCTCGTTGCTCATGACTGTTCCGACGGTGCAAAGGTCGATCTGGCTTAAGCAACCTTCTTTGATCATCTGAAGCGCAATTGTCGCCTCAAACTTTCGGCACTGCGCGGGCTGTTGTGCGAAGCCTTCGCTCGTCGAAAGTGCAAGGATCAGGGTTGAAAGAAAGGCGGTTTTCATCATGCCCTCCTTCTCTACTGGATGTGCACTCTACACCCGATTGGAAGGGTACTTGCAAGCGCCGGCTGTCACGCGGTTCTTCACGTCGGCGACCGATCGGACTTCCGCATCGGGGGCAGTCGCTCGGCGAGCCGGCGCACGGCCAGGTCCGCGGGACGCTCGGCCATCAGCTTTTGCAACAGCACGGCGGCGTGGGCCACATCACTGTCGAGTATGGCGTAGGCCGCCAGGTATGCTTCGCGCCAGGTGGGTGGCGCATCGCTCGGCCAGGGTTCAAAGACAGCGATCGGCTCCGCGCGCCCGCGGATTGCCAGCTGCCCAAGCGGGCGCAGCACTGCCGCGTCGCACCGCGCAGCTGCAGCCGGCCCGATACAGATCGCCGAGCCGAGCTCCTTGTTGCAGGCTTCGAGCCGCGCCGCCATGTTCACAGCATCGCCGTGAGCAGTGTAGTCGAGCTTGGATCGAATGCCGACGTCGCCGACGATCGCGGGCCCGGTTTCGATCCCGATACGCGTGCGGCCGAGCTCGACTGCGGCGGCAGGAGCGCGTCGGCGAAAGCCCTCGCTCCATGCCTGAATGACGATCGCGCACTCGACGGCGCGTTGCGGATGATCCTCAAGGTCGAGCGGTGCATTAAAGAGAGCATGCACGGCGTCTCCGACGATCTTGTCGATCATACCGCCGTGATTGACCACGATGTCGGCAACGCCCTCGAAATACTGGTCGAGCATTACCACCAAATCCTCGGGGCCGGCGCGATGCGTCGTCGCGGTGAAATCCTCGATGTCAGTGAACAGCGCGGTGATCTCACGCCGTTCGCCATCGAGCTTGACCAGGTCTGGTTGTTCGACGATGCGTCGGACGACCGCCGGCGCGAGATGCTGTTCGAGCCGACGGCGCAGGAACGCTTCCCGCCGGCGTGTCAACGAGTAGGCGGTGCCGGCCGTCACCGTGAACACCAGCACGGCCGCAATGGAGGGGGTCAACGGATCGACGAGGCGATCCGCGAGCCCCGAGACGGCGATCGCGGCGATCCACAGAAGCGCGACCGCGGCAATCAAGATCGCGGTGCCGGAGGCCGGCGACAAGGCGGCGCCAAGCACGACGGCAAGCAAACCGATCGCCAGGACCGTGAGGGGCTGCGCGATTGGCGCGGCAGCCAGCGTGCGCGGCACGCGGCCGGCGAGCAACTGCTCGACCGCATCCGCCTGGATTTGTACCGAGGGCATCAGCGGGTCCGCGGGTGTCTTGCGCAAGCCGCCGAGTTCCGGTGCGGAACCGCCAAGCAGCACCAACGCGCCCGCCAGCCGGCCGCCGTCGACCCGTCTCTCGAGGACATCGACCGCGGATAGTGTGCGGGCGACGCGACGCCATGCTGCCACCGGCACGAGCCGGAGCAGCGCATCGCGCGACAGCGCAACCCGCCGGCTGCCGACCACCAGCGTCGCGGGCTCGCCTTCGACAAGATAGCTCGAGGCACCGGATGCGAGGCGCAGCGCCTCGGCGGCCAGACCAGGCATCAGGACACGACCGGCGGCAATGAAGACCGGAACCTGACGGATGGCTCCATCGGCGCTACCAGGTAACGAGAGCGCGCCGAATCCGCTCGCCGCGGCCGCGAGCGGCAACGTCGGCCCGATCGCGCCCCGGGCCTGCCACAAATCGTCGAACGGCAGGGGCCCGCGGCTCGCGATCGCGGGACCCGGCAATGTGCCGTCGCGATCGGGATCGAGCACAAAGCCGAGCGCGACGGGGACGCTGCCGATGGCTCGCGCCAGCCGCTTGTCACCATCCGGCAGACTTTCTCCCAGCGTACTGATCTCGGCGCGGCCGGTCACCGATCCAAGTTGGCGTGCGAGCGCCGCTGGCGAGCGGTCGTCGGGCTCAGCGAACAGCACATCGATCGCGATCGCAGTGGGCCGCCCGGTCGCCACCGCCTCGACGAGCCGCGCCATCGTCTCCCGCGGCCACGGCCAGGTGCCCAACGCATCGATGGACGCACGATCGATGTCGACGACGATCACCTTCAGGTCGGAAGGTGAGGGCCTTCGCAGCCATTGGTCGCCAGCGAGCTCGATGTCGAAGGCGCTGTCGCGTAGTACCTCGCTCGTGGTCTTGGGAAGCAGGATAGCTGCCGCAAGAAATACGGTCAGCGTCGCGGTTCCCGCCGCAACCGGCAGGCGCTGCTGCAATGCTCGGCGCAACCTACCCATCGAGATACCACCGTGCGATCGCGGCGAACAGCTTGCACCAGTGAAAGGGCCACTTCGTTTGCTGGCCCATGTTTTTCCAATATAGAAGCCAGTGGCTTCACGCGCTCAGCTGACGCTTGCGAGCGCGGCGCGGATGCGTTGTGGCGCCCATCGTTTGACCGGCGTCGGCGGCGTGCCGGGCGAGACAAAATCCGTACCTTCGCCCTCGCGCAGGATCACTTGCTGACCCGCCGAGGTCACCGCTACCGAGCCGCGCGCGACGAACACGCCGAAGGGCCCGTTGCTCGGCCCGGCGAAGAATTGCGTGCCGCGTACCGCGATCAGCGCGAAGGGGCTGCGAATCCGCACTCCCGCGGGCGCGCTGCGCTGCGGTCGATCGAACAGCAACGGCCCGGAGCGCAGCGTCATCTCCCCGCCGGCATCGACAAGAAACCGATCGATCTTCAGCCTCGCTTGTTCGCCAAGCCTCATCGTCGTATTGCGGCCGAGCCGCATTCCCAGCCGGGACGCGACGCCGGTCACGACTTCGTCGGCGAGAAAGACCGGCGCGGCCCGATCGAGCGTGCGGCGAACCGCGTCGAGTTCGGCGAATGCCTCACCCTTGACGTCCTCGACCGAGCCCACCCGCTCGACGGCGCGCGCCGGTATGCCGACAAGGATGAACGGGAGTGCCAGCGCTCCATGGCGGAGAAGCCAGCGTCGATTGCAGGGCCGTTCGCGTTTGATCTTGCCGAGATCGGTCATCGTCGATCTCCGTCAGCTTGGTGTTCCAGGGAGCAGTGCCCCTCATTGTCGCGGATGCCAGCGGGGCATTCTGTCACCTGGGTCACAGGGGCGCAAATAAACGGACGCGATGGAACCCGTCTTGCGACGCCGCAGTGCCGTCGACAAGTACAATGAACTCCCGGCGTTTTGATCGCCTCATCCACGCGGTACGCGCGCGAAAAGGGATCACCTGCTGGATGGGGCGGTATCGATGTGCGTGCGACCGCAGAACCGATCTGCGATGGGTCTGCAGAAGTGACGGTTTCGAATATCGCAACCCGACCTCCAAATCAGCCGCGGCGCAGCCGGTAGAAACGCGGTTGCGCGTTTTTCACGAACCGAGGTGCACCCGTTACGTCGCAGGCCTCATCGTCGACCACAGTCCAATCCGGGAAGGCCGTCTCGATGTCGCCGCGGCCGGCGCCCCGAGGCAGCGGGCCTCTGCGTGCCGGCACCCAAGCCACCGTCAGGAGCGTGGCCTTGTGCGAAGTGATGGCAGTGATTTGGCGCCCCACAGCGGCACGCTCGCGCTCGCCGAGTCCGTGAATGGCGCCAAGGTCGAGGACGAATTGGTAGCCGGCGCCAATGCTGGCCGCGCCAATCCGAGTGATGTCGCCATGGACCAGCCGCACATCGACGCCCGCGTCACGCACACGCCTGCGCGCCTGTCGCAGCGCCTTGCCGACGATGTCGATGCCCGTCACATGCCAGCCACGTGCTGCGAGCCTCACCGCCCAGATGCCCGTCCCACAGCCGAGGTCGAGCGCTTGCCCGAAGGGCGGCTCGCGCTCGGCTTCCTCGCGGTCGAGCAGGGCATCGACCTGATGCCGGACAGGCAACGTCGCCATCTGCTCCCAGGGCCGCACGCCAACCCAGTAGGCCACGGTGTAAAAGAGGCGCATGCGTTGCAATCCTTGCTTATCTCGTTCTTCTTGCCCCGCCAATTTCCGCTATGCGCATCACTTTGTTTCGATGCCGATGCTGATCAGGACAGCTGGCTGCAGGCAGGCAGGACGCAACGCCGCCGCGGCCGGTGAGGCGCACCTTAGGAGCAAACGACGTCGCAACATTTGCCGCTCGTCCGCGTTTCTTTGCAGCAGGCTCGGCCACGCTTCGACGGCTGGGTCATACGGGTGACTGGCCGGCGAACGAGGGCAGTTGCTCGCGAAGCTCGGCTCCGGACGGGAAGCTCAATTCGAGTTTTCTTGCAAGCTCGGCGAAGCGGTTTGAATCGGGTGGCGGGGAGATCGCCCCTTCGGCAGGCCATTCGAGGCTCGTGGCAGGCTCGCCAAAGGCGCGGAAAAAATCTTCGAGGCCAGCCGGCTCGATCACAACCATTAGCCGCGCCACAGGCGATTCGATCTGGAATGCGTGCGCTATCGTCCTTGGCAGGAAAACGCACTCTCCGGGGTCCACGGCGAAACTCTCGCTGCCAACGAACACGCGCAGTTGGCTCTCGACGACATATAATATCTCGTCCTCGTTTGCATGGATATGAGCGGGCGGTTCGCTGTCTTTCCGTGCCCGAGTATTCCGCCAGCGTATAGCGCCCTGCTGTGTCTGAACCCTCGACGAGGAATGTCAACAGGCCGCCCATGAACGATATCGTTGTGTCAGGCGAGGCTTGTCTCTTAAAAGGTCCTTGCATGGTGACTTGGTTCCTTGTTTTCATCGTGCGACATCGCGTGACGGGCGATGCCAGCGTTCGAAATTGAACTCCTTCAGGCCAGGATGCGTTTCCGTACGCAGCGTCGCGGTGCCACCCGGTATGGCTGTTCCATGGGCGCCCCGACTGCCGAGTGCGTGTCGGACACTGCTAGGTTGGATCAATGGCTTTGGGCACGCCTAGGAGCGGGCGGCGATGATCTCGTTCGCGGCCCGTTCGCCCGACTCGATCGCGCCGTTCATCCAGGCGATCCAGACCGAGGTGTGCTCGCCGGCGAAGTGCACATGCCCTTCGGCCCGCTTTCTCGCCCGGTACATGCTGCGCATCTCGTTGAGCCCCGTCCAACCCCAGCCGCCGCCCACCCAGGGGTCGTCTTGCCAGACCTTGTCGGCGGTGGCGATCACCTGGTCCGGTGTCAGGCCCGGCAACAGTTTGTCGCCGATAGTCTGGCGCATGGCGTTGATGCGATCGGGCATCGATGCGTATTCACTCGCCTCGACGTCGAACATGTACGAGTGAATCATGCCCATGGTCGCGTCAGCCTGCTGGGAGCTGGTGTTCCAGATGCGGCCGGCGAAGGTGTCGGTGCCGACCAGGTTCAGCCCCCCGATCGGGCCGATGGAATCGCTCTCCCAGAAGCGCATCCTGGTCTGGAAGTGGCAGCGCGCGGCGGGCATGTATCGGAGGGTATCGATGGCGCGCATCTTGTCGTCGGCAAAGGGCGTCGCGATGACCACGTTGCGCAAAGTCGAGAAGGGCAGCGCACAGACGCAGCGAGCGGCGTGCATTTCATTCTGCCGACCCCGAGCATCGATGTACGTCACGGTAACCTCGCTCGCACTCTGCTCAAGGCGCACGACCTTGCTGTTGAGCTTGACCCGCTCGCCGAGCGCGGCGGAAAAGGCCCTGGGGCAGCCTGTCGTTGCCACCGGGGATGCTCGTAGGCAACTCGCCGTCGACGCCTGCCGCGACTTTCTCGACGGCGAAGCCGGCGCAGGCGTTGATGCGCTTGATGTTGCCCTCCATCGCGCGGAACCAATCGACCCAGCCCGGCGAGGCGCCTTGGTTGAGCAGGTATTGCTCGAAGGCGACCTTGTCGAGGTCGAGCGCGGACGGTTGGTCGTTCGGCCAGTTTGCGGCGTGGGGATCGCCGACTTTTTCGAAGCCCGTGTGCAGGTAGGGCCCGAAGAACGAGGCGGGGTCGGCCTTCTCCGCCTCAGTCATGTCGGCGATGGGCCACGAATACCCCGCCGACGGGGGCTTGAAGCGCTGGCCGCGCATAAAAAAGACGGGCTTGCCCTCATCGTAAGCCTTAAGGGGGCCGAGGCCAAACAATTTGACGTACTTCAGGGTGGCCGCGTGTGTGCTGAAGATGCGCGTCGCGCCCATCTCTGCATGGCCTCCAGCTTTGAAGCCGTCTCGCACGGTCAATACTCGGCCCCCAACGCGGTCCTGGCCTTCGAGCAAGATGATGTCATAGCCCTTGTGCATCAGGTTGTACGCCGCGGTCAGTCCCGCGAGCCCGCCGCCTAGCACGATCACCCCCTTGCCGTTGGTGCCCAGATTGCCACCGGTACTGGTGCTCGCAACGTCGTCGCCACAGCCGGACAATGAACCGGCACCAAGAGCAGCCAAGAATTCCAGGAGCCTCCGCCGATCGATATGTTTGTGCATAAGACACTCCTGTCTGGTTTGTACGGTGGGATCGCCGGCATCGTGCGGCACCACCTGACAGGCGATGCAGCGTTCATGCGAGGTTGGGTCCCGTCCGAACGGAGCCCGGCAGCCACGCATCGATGCGATCCGCCACCTCATGCCAGCCTTCGTCCAGCATCATGTCGTGCCCCATGCCGGGGAAGATCTCCGCTTCTGCTCCGTAAGCGCTCGCCGTCGCTTGCACCTCCGCAGTCGTGAAAATGCTATCGCACTCCGCGCCGAGGACGAGCACCGGAACGCGAACCCTTTGCGGGCGCGGCAGGACGAACATTGTGTCGAGGAAGGCAAGATAGGATTCGTCCTGAACGTGCGCGAAACAGTGATCGACGATCGATTGTGGGGTCGTCGGCGCGAAGAACATCTCGCGCACGAGTTTGGACGAGCTGACAAACGGTGCGAGTCGCAGAAGAAGGTTGGCTTTCAGCAACGCGCCTGGGTGACGCACAGCCAGTCGAGCTACGGCTCCGATCGATCCTCGAGGGGGCGACGTGGCCATCAATACGGCTGCTCTGGCGGGCCTGCTCTCAAGATATTTTTGCACGATCAGTCCCCCCAAAGAATGGCCGACCAGGACTGGGGGAGAGGAGAGACTCGCCACCGCGCGCTCCACATCCTCGACATAGTGGGGCACACGATGCCAGATCCGGCCCGGCGGCCGATCATGCCCCCGCAGCCGCACGGCGCCGACCTCGTGACCGCGGTCGGTCAAGTAGCGGATGAAATTGTCCCAGCACCAAGGTCCATGCCAGGCGCCATGGACGAGTAGAATGCTGATCATGCGGGTCTCCTGCGAATGCATCGCTGGGTCATGATTGCGACTGGCCGATGAACGAGACCGCGGAGGCTATGACTTCCTCGCGCTGATGATATGCGCCGGAATGTCGAACACGAGCTCGCCTCCGCTCGAGCGACAGGGCGCGAGAACCGCTTCCGACTCGGCTAGGATGCCGCTGATCTCGGGCTCGGTCAGGTTGACCCCCATCACGGGCAGCCAGCCCCTCAACTCCGCCTCGACCAGATCGCGGATGCTGGGAAAGCGCGCTGTGCCACGCCGGGTTGCGACCTCGACGGCGCTTGCTCCGGCTCTCTCGAACAGGCGCACAAGCGCCGGCTTGTCTCCCAGCGCAAACGGCGCGCGCAGGGCGTCTCCCGCCGCCTTTCCAGCCGAGCGGTCGAGCAGGGCCACGAGGTCGGCGAAGGCGGGGACGTTATCGATGGCATCCCAGACGGCCACCGCGCAGCGCCCGCCGGGCGCCAGTACGCGCAGCATCTCGCGGATCGCCTGGTCGCGATCGCTGAAGAACATCAGGCCGAACTGGCTGACGACGGCATCGAAGCCTTTGTCCTGATATGGAAGTGCCTCGGCCTTCCCCTCGCGCCAGTCGATCCCCGGCGCGATGCGTCGCGCCAAGGCGATCATTCCGGCATGCAGGTCGATGCCGGCGACCTGCCTCGCGGCTCCCACCCGCGCGGCTGCTTCGCGGGCCAGGACGCCGGTGCCGCAGGCTATGTCCAGCACGCGATCTCCGGGCTTGATTGCGGCGGCATCGACGACGATGGGAGCCCAGTGGCCGAACAGCGCCGGCACGAACAGCGTCTCGTAAGCGTCGGCTGCATCGAGCAGCGCTCGTGGAACTGAAGTCGCTCACCCTCGACTCGTACGCTTGCCTGAGGCTTGGCCGACAGCTGAACGCGTATCATGTCCCGGCCGAGGAACCTTTGCCGCGCGTCCGCGTTTTTTTGCAGCAGCAACCGCGCACGATGGTCATGGCGCGAATCTCATCGCGTTCATCGACATCCTGTTATCAAGTTCTCGCTTCTCATCGCCACCTGTGCCGCGGGGCGTGTGCCAACGCGTTTCCGAAGAGCCAGTAGGCCGGGATACGGGGACAGGTCGAGCGCCACCGACCGGGCCCAATTCGATACGACGAAGAGGTATACATCCGCGATTGAGAAGTCGTCGCCGAGCAAATACGTTCTTTGAAGGAGATGCTGTTCGACGTGAGCGAGGCGATTGTCGAGGCGCCGACGAAAGATCGCCTTTACGGGCAGGGGGATCTCACCATCGAAAAGCGGACAGAAGCAGCCCAAATGCATCTCCGAGGAGATGAAGTTCAGCCATGATTGCAGTCTTGCCCGGTCGAACGTGCCATTCGGCGGCGCGAGCTTCATGGCGGGCACACGGTCGGCCACGTATTGCGCGATTGCGACAGTTTCCGTAAGCACGCTCCCATCCTCGACTTGCAAGGCCGGAACGTACCCCAGGGGATTCACAGCCCGGTAGTCGCCGCCGTTCTCCAGAGTCTTCGTGCGTCCATTGACCCTGACGGCAGCAAAGGACAGCCCCGATTCAAAAAGAACGATATGCGGAAAAAGAGAGCTGGTGCCCGGCAGGTAGTAGAGCTTCATTCGCTTTCTCCGTCCGCTTCCGAACTGAGGTTTGTGGAGATGACGAGATCGTCACAGGGCCACCCGGTCCTACGCGGCGGCTGTAATCGCATTGACGCTTTCCGGCGCGAAGAACTCCGCCGGTGATATCGTCCCGGCGTTCATCCGTGCGAACGCGTCCATAGCCTTTTGGTTGCCATGAATCGCGCCAAAGAGCTGTTGCATTTCGGGCGGCGGGGGTTCCAGCGTTGCCAACTGACAAGTGAACTCGTACATGGGTTTCACCCGCGCATCGCGCGTGCGCTGGTATTCAGCCATTGCATCAACGAACGGACGCGCTCCAGAGAATGATTTGTCCAGTGCGTCCACGCAGAGTTCGGCGTCATGGAAGGCGTCCATGATTCCCTGCGAGGTGATAAAGTCTTTGTTGTAGCCGGCATCACCCACGAGTGCCCAGCCGGGACCGTAAGGCTTACGGAAATAGTTCGGCACGGCCATGCCGACGAACCGCGCCTCCCGCCTGGCGCCGCGTAAGCGATCGGCGAAAGCCGGCACCAGTTCGATCGTCCTCAGGTAGGTACCTTCGATGTCCTTCTTGTTTTCCTCGAATTCCGCGTATGGCCAGCCGCCAATGATCAGTGTCAGATCCTCATGGGTTGGCCAGGCCGCAAATGCGCGTCCGTCGCGGATATAGACCTCGGATCTGCCGTGCATCGGCAGCCCGCTCCAATAGGTATAGTACCCGACGCACAAAGGGGGCTTCTCGTCATAATGTTCAGGCCGAACTGCCTCGGCCACAAACGAGCGAAAGCCATCGGCACCCACCACGACGCGAGCGCGCTCGATGGTGGAGCCGCCATGCCCAGAGCGGCCCTTTATGCCGACCGCACGTCCGTCCTCGAACAAGACTTCCTCGACGGTAAAGCCTTCGCGCACCTCCGCTCCGGCCTCGGCCGCTGCATCGACCAGCAACTTGTCGAGTATCGTCCGCCGCGGACAGTACGCGACCGGTGCGTCTCTCGTGCCTGGCGCACCAGAGATCGTGAAGGGGCCAAAGTCGAAGGCGTAGGTGTGGATTGGCGGGCATTCGGTCGCGGTGAGGCGATCGAGAAGGCCCCATCTTGACAGCGCTGCTGCCCCAAGGGGATGCACAAGGTGGGTGGACACCGTGTCGCTCGGAAAGGTCGCGCGGTCGACCACGAGCACCCGATATCCCTTCCGGGCCAGCAACATCGCCGTCGGCGAACCGGCGCAGCGCGCGCCCACGACAATCGCGTCGAATGCTATGCTCATCGCAGCTTTGCTCCGTTTCTGTGACAATCAGTTTGCGACGATCGGGGGCGCGCGATCACGTCGGGATCGTGATCCCTGTTGCGAACCTGGATCGCCGCTAGGTCGCCGGGTCGATGATACTGCCGACCCGCACGATCCGCGTAACAGGGAGGCCGGCCATCTCCGCGTGCTTCCGGATGATGGCTTCGTCGCTTGCCAGGTAGACGCAGAATGTCTTGTCGTCAGACACGTAGCTTTGCGCCCACTGAATATCTGGGCCGAGCTGGCGCATCACGTCCTTGGACTTGGAAACGGCGGCGCGAAGCTGCTCCCGTTCAAGCGAGCCGACTGCCGGCACCCGTTCGATGATAAAACGCTGTAGCGTCATTTCTGCCTCCTGCTCAGCCGATACAGGCCGAAACTACGCCGGCAGCGGCCTTCGCGCTTCGGGGATACTACTCAATGTGTGCGGACCGGCCGCATGGGTGATTCCACCCATGTGCAACACCGGTGGTCAGATCAGGTCATGCTCGTAAGCCCAGGCGGTGGCTGCCGCCCGTGTCGAAAGGTCGAGCTTGGTGAAGATGTTGCTCAGGTGCCGCTCGATCGTCCGCTCGCTCAAGCAGAGCTCGGCGGCAATCGCCTTGTTCGTGTCTCCGGCCGCAACCAGCCTCAACACCTGCAGCTCGCGCGGGGTCAGCCCATGGGCATGACCGGAGGGGGCGCCCTTTATCAGTGAGTCGATCCGGGCGAGATCCGGTGCGGCGCCCAGACGCTCGAATATGGACTGAGCGGCGTCGATCTCCAGACTGGCCCCGTCCTCGTCCCCGAGAGCGTGGCAGGCCAGTCCGATCAGCACGCGCACGCGCGCGGCAGCGTAGGGCGCATCGATCCGCTGCCATACCTCGAAGGCACGGCGCAGCGAGCCCAATGCGGCCCGCGCGTTGCCTTCGGCTAGGTCCACCGCTCCGCACGCCTCAGCGGCAATCGCACCCGGCACCCCTGTATCAAGGCTCCGGGCAATCTCCTCCAGATCCCGGCAGGCGTTGCGCGCGTCCGGGACGTCGCCGACGGCCAGCATGATCTCGATATAGGCGGGCAGCAGGCTCATGCGCTTCAGTCGGTCCGTGGTCGTGCCCGCGACACGGCGAATAGCGGTGGCGGCCGCGTCGGTGCGTTCCTGCACGAGGCGCAACAGTGCCAGGCCCGGTTGCGGCTCCAGGCCCAGCTGGCTTGCACCTCGATACGCCTCCTCGGCCGCCTCGAACTCCCCTTTTAAACGATGGACCTCTGCTTGATGGTAGAGCGCGGCGGCGGCAGCCCGCCGGTCGACCCCCTGCGAACGCAGAAACGCCCGCTGTGCTTCCTCGATGGCCTCTGGCCAGGTGCCGAGCAGTTGCATGATCTCCGCGCGATGCACTTGGCAGGCGCCGGCGAACGCGACCATATCGGGCTGGCCTTCGCACCACTGCGTCAGGGCGACCGTCCACTCACGGGTGCGGTCGAATGCATATACCTGCTGACAGGTCGCGATCACGCTGCAATACATCAGGCCCGTCACGAGGGGCGACAACTCTCCGGAAAGAACGGCAACCATGGTCTCGTCAAGGTGCGCGAGCCCGGCTTCGACCCGCCCTTGCCGCAATCGAATCCGGCCCTGCTCCATGCGGGCGCAGGCGATGAGATCCAGGTCGCCGCAGCGCTCACCGATCGCTGCGGCTTCGGCTGCAGCAGCGTATGCGGCCTCGTAGTCACTCAAAACGAGCCCCTGTCCGACCGTCGGCAGCAGGAGATAGCCCCGCTCGGCGCACTCGCGTGCGTCGCGTTCCAGCAAGCGTTGGGCACGAGCAAACCAACCGCTCGCGCGCCCCGTCTCGCCGCGCATGAGCAGGCGAAAGCCGAGCCAGAATGCGCAGCGCACGGCGCGAAGTTTCTCGCCCATATCCCGATGCGCATTGTAGGCACGCTCAAGCGTGCTGAGGTATTCGTCGTCGCGACCGGTCAGGTATGCCGCCATCGCCAGCAGATCAAGGTCCTCGGCCTCCAGCGGAGTTTCCCGATCGACGAGCAAAAGCGCCTGATAGGCATCGGCCCAGGCGCGCTGCCGATAGTGCTGGCGGCCGCGATCGAGCCCGTGGCGTTTGCTCGGGTCTACGGCCTTCTGCCGGCGCCGACGCATCTGCTTCATCCACTTGGCTTCAAGCCCCCGAAGGGAACGCGCTCGGTCGTCCAGTAGAACACGGTAGCCGTTGCGAGCAAGAGCAATGTCACTGCCGAGCAGGCGAAGCGCCCGCCAATGACAGTGGTCCATGGCTCTGGCTCGCAGATCACAGCGTTTGGAGGCCAATGCCCGCTACGCCGTTAGTGGACCAGCGCGTGCCCTCTGGGCTGCCCGACGGCGAGGGGGATCGGGAACCTTTGCCGCGCGTCCGGGTTTTTTGGGGACACAGGGATACTACGGCGGCAGCTTCCGTGAATGGAGTGCGCAATGGATGCGCTGTCCGAAGCGCTCAGTTCGGTGCGCATGACCGGGGCCATTTTCTTCGATGCGATCTGCACGGCGCCGTGGGGCTTTTCGGTGCCGTCGATGGAGCAGGGTGCGCCCATTCTGGCCCCGGGAACCGACAGGCTGGTGGGTTACCACCTGGTCGCCGAAGGCAAGGCTGTCGTCGGCCTCGACAGCGTTGGCGAGATCCCGGTGACCAGCGGGGATATCGTGATCTTTCCACACGGCCATCCGCATACCATCAGCAGCGGTGCGCCGAGGATGCTGGTCGACAGCGCAAAAGCGATCGAAGGCTTCCTTGCCGGCGATCTCAGCACGTTCCGCACTGGCGGCGGCGGCGAGGAGACGCGCTTCGTGTGCGGCTATTTCGGCTGCGAGCGGCATGCCGCCCGGCTGTTCCTCTCCGGCCTGCCATCCGTCATCACCATAAATGTCCGCCACGACGCTGCCGGCCGGTGGCTCGAGAGCTCCATCCGGCATCTGCTGTGCGAGGTGGCGTCGGTCCGCCCTGGACGAGCGGTGCTGCTCGCAAAGATGGCCGAGGCGCTGTTCATCGAGAGCCTGCGTCGCTTCATGGATGAGATGCCGCCGGGACAGAGCGGCTGGCTGGCCGCCGCCCGCGATCCCGTGGTCGGCTCGGCGCTCGTGGCTCCACCGCAAGCCGTGTCAGGTGTGGTCGCTGGCCGAACTGGCCGCCGCGTGCGGCACGTCGCGCTCCGTCCTTGCCGAAAGGTTCACGCGCCTCGTCGGCGAGCCGCCGCGCACCTACCTGCACCGCTGGCGCCTGCAGCTCGCCGCGAGGAAGCTACAGATGTGCCGTGACACGGTCCTGCAAATAGCTCTCGACGTCGGCTACGAGTCGGAGGCTGCATTCTGCCGTGCATTCAAGCGCGAGGTCGGCATGTCGCCAACGCGGTATCGCAGGCAGTGGTCACAGGTCAGGCAAGTAAATTCAGCCGGGGAGCAGATTGCGGACGACGGGTCAACGCGGCGTCGGTCGAGTCACCACGTCTCTCAGGCCGAGTGAGATCATCAAGCCCGCAAAGCAGACAGAGAAGAACCGTGTGAATTAGCTTACAAACGAGCGGCTTACTAAGAGCTATAATGGCTTCCAAGGGCCGATGTCTCAACTTCCGTACTAGAGCTCCCCAGCGCGCCATCGGGCGCTCAGAACGGGGGATACAGTGACACTAGCTAGTTCGAACTTCACCCGACTGACCTGGCGGCGCTCTTGTAAGGGTAGGGAAGCAAGCACGGAAGCCAACTCAGCTCCGATCCTCTTGCGTTCGGTCTAATATAGTCGAGCGCGCAACGGAGGAGGGTACCTTGGCGATAGCTTCACCCGAGACGGATTCTGTTAGGCGCCTTGAGGATCTCCCGTCGCCGCGCGGGCTGCCGTTAGTCGGCAATTTTCATCAATTACTTAGTCGTCCGTGAAGAATCGGGATTTCAGGCTGGGCTGAGCCGCAATTTGAGGCTGAGCCGAGAGAGGATTTCGAACAGCAGAAAGCTCAGCCACCGGATGAGGCGGCGGAAGTTGTAGCCGACGGCGGCCATGACGGCATTGGTGGCATCGCCCTGGCGATGCCAGAGGTAATTGCGGCCCATGCGGTGCTCGGATTTGAGATGGCCGATGACCGGCTCGACGGCGGAACGCCGTCGGAGCTCGCGCTTGATCTGTGGTGTCACCCGCCGCTTCTGTCCTGAGATGAACACCCTGAACTTGTAATCGGGCGGGGCGTTGTGGCCGCGATAGCCCTTGTCGAGGAGCGCGCGCTCGATGGTGTTGCCGATCAGCTCCTCCATCTCGGGGATGACGGTTGCAAGTGTATGGCCGTCATAGGGGTTGCCGGGCAGCGCCTTCACATGGGTCACGAACTGCCCACCCTTGGCGTGCGCCAGCGTGGTGGCGACCGAGACCTTGACGCCGAACTCGTAAGGTCGGTGCGCCTTGCCCTTGCCGATGCATTCCACCTCCGGCGCGTGCAGCGAGTAGACCTTCGGTCCACGCTGGTGCTGCTTCTGCTCAAGCACGCGTCGCGCCCGTGCCAGCATGCGCTCCAACACGATCCCACCGAGCAAGTCGGCGTTGCCACCAAGTTTGCGGCCGATGTCGCGGATGATACGGCCGAGATAGGTTTTGAGCTTCTTCAAGGCTTTGTTGGCGCGCTTGAACTGCTTGGCGTGGGCATAACGCTGGTGCTTGATCAGCGCGAACTTGCCCACTCTGGCATAGGATTGGCGCAGCTTGACACCATATCGTTTCGCCAGCCGGACCAGGATCTCGCGGGCGCGGTTCAGCAGCCTGGCATCGGTCGGGAACATCACGTTCTTGGGCTGCACCGTCGTGTCGATGATGACCCGATTAAGATCGGCCGGTTTGATCGCCTCGGTCTTGCTGGCCACCGCAAGGCTCTCCTGCAGCAAGGCCTGCAACTTCTCCTCGCCCATGCGTTGCCGCCAGCGCGTCAGCGAGGAGCGGTCGAACATCAGGCGGTGCTGGAAGAACTCCTCGCCGCAGAAGAACTGGTAATAGGGGTTCTCCACCCAGCGCTCGCACAGCACTTCATCGGAGAGGTCGTAGGTGTGCTTGAGGATCGCAAGCCCCGCCATCAGCCGCGTCGGCAATGCCGGCCGGCCGGGCTTGTCCTCGTAGACCGCTCCGAATTTCTGCTCGAGGAAGGGCCAGTCGATCGTCCGCGCCAGCTTCACCAGCGGGTGGCCCATATCGATGATCGCGTCCAGCCGCGAGCGCAGAAGGTCGCTCTGTCCCGTCTCTCGTCGTTCCTTTGGCCGCATCGTCCCCTCCGATGCCACCAAGAGAATCACGACCCCCGATTCGAGGGAAACCAAAAAAACAAAATTGCAAGCTTTCCCGCTATCAAGCCCCAAAAGCTGGCAATCTCAAAAGCCGCCGAGCCAGGAAAATCGACTCCCTCTCAACGGCTTGGGAAATTTTTCACGGCCGACTACTTAATTTTGAGGAGTTGCATCGACGCATTGAGGGCTGGGAAGCAGAGCTTGGAAGGTCCTTCACCTTTCGCATGTTTTCAAAGTTGGTTTTGGTTACTTCAGATCCCAAGCTCGCTGACATTGTTTTGAACGAGAGACCAGAGGCGTTTCGGCGCCTATCGACCATTCAGACAGTTGCCGACGAATTGGATCTGAACGGCCTGTTTTCGGTCGAAGGAGCGGCTTGGTTTCGACAACGCAACTTGATCCTCCAGGCACTTGGTCCAAACCAGCTGCCGGAGTTTTTTCCGACACTCCGCACGATCACAGGACGGCTGCGAAGCCGATGGGAACGCGTCGCGAAGATCGGCGGAGTCACAGACGTCGTTGAGGATCTCACCCGGTACACCGTCGATGTAACTTCGACCTTATCCTTCGGCCAGGATGTCAACACGCTTGAACATGAAGAGGATGCAGTCCAGCGGCATCTTGGAGTTATTTTTCCTAAGCTTACCTCTCGAATCTTCAGTCCGGTGCCTTACTGGCAATACGTGAGATTGCCGAGCGATCGAAAACTCGAACGGTCGCTCGGGGAAATTCGAGCGCACATCCAGAATATCATTAACCGCGCTCACGTGGACCTGAAAGCTCAGTCCGGCGTTCCGAAGAATTTGCTGCAATCGATGTTGAGCGCCGCTGCTGAGCCAAACTCTGGCCTTACGGATAGAGACGTCTATGCGAACGTATTGACGCTCCTTCTTGCCGGCGAAGACACTACGGCGCATGCGCTGGCGTGGACCTTATATTTTCTCTCGCAACGGTCCGACCTGCAGGCCTTGCTTCGGGGTGAGGCTAAGAAAGCGCTTGGCGAAGCCGCAATCGCTCCGGATTACGAAACAACAGCAAAGTTGACGCTTTTCGATGGTGTCGCCTTTGAGGCTATGCGCTTCAAGCCAGTTACCCCGCTGCTTGGTCTAGAAACAAATCGAGACTTCGTTCTAGACGGCATCTCATTGCCCGCGGGTACGCAGGTATTTCTTTGCGCGCGGCCTGCTATGATGGATGACAAGTACTTCACCAACGCCCAGGCGTTCGAGCCTAGCCGATGGTCTCGCCGAGCCGAGGGGACTTCCTCCCGTCAGGCCTTTACCCAGTTCGGTGGGGGCCCTCGAGTCTGCCCGGGCAGGTCGCTCGCCATACGTGAGATTCGGATGGTTCTTTCTATGCTGTCACGAAATTTTTCGATCGAGTTCGCCGGGGACCCGAGCGAGGTTCGCGAGATCTTTTCCTTTACCATGAAGCCGAGTTCCGTGCCGCTACGCCTATGGGTGCTAAATTGACGGGGATCGAGCGGCGCTGATTGCTCCTTCGACGTGCCAGCAGAGCTTGCGGAAGCCGCGACCGATAGGTTGAATTGTGACCATGGGGACGTGCTTCGAAACCTGCTACAAATGCGCCGGACCGATGCGTCCGGTCTTGGCGGATTGTGTTGAAAAAGTCCTCTCTCGCTGACGAGTGAAAATTCTCAGGACCGCTGGTGCGTCTCTCTCGCTGCGAGGTGAGGGACCATGTCAATTACCGCAAAAACTGTCGCTGGCCCTCGTATCGATTCTACAGCGCCTTGCAGCGGCTGAAATCGCCAATGCGCTACATTTGCGAGATTTTCGGAGCCCGGCGATTTTCGAGTTTTTCAACACAATCGGCGCAAAGCGGTCGTTCGAGTTTGGACGGCGGATCTGACTGGCTTCCGCTGGCTGGACCTAGCTCCACTTCCACATGATGGATTGGACGGAGAGTTCAGGTTTTTCAATTGGTTAAAAGGTGCCGTGTGCACGATGTGTGCACCGGGAGATCAAAGAAAATCTAGCAGTAACCAACGTGAGCGACAGTTCATCGCTAACAACGAAGCAAGTGTCAGCAGGAGCGCTCGGCCCAATCGAGATGTCGCGACAGCCAATCACCAGCCGCTTCCGTGGCAACGACCGTTATGAGCGGCCGAAAATCGATCAGGTTCGTTGATTTTACTTGGTTGTCGTGCGATTTCGATCGTGTTTGTTTTGGTTTGTTCAGGTTGTTTCTGGTGCGAAACTGGTGCGGTGACAAAACGTTTAGGGGATTTGGGATCGTGCAGCAGATTTCACCCTTGGACCTGCTAACTCTTAATCATCGGGTCATTTCGAAAACGGAGCGCGATGTCGCTTAATGACCCAAAATATCGAAAGTATGCTGCTAATTAAGCCCTAATCGACGGCCCCCGTCGAAAGGGCACAGGCCCACTCTGGTCGTCCATTTGCGAGGGCACGTGCCGATGCAGATGCCCAATCGTATTCCAGCACAAGCAATTCTACACGCCAACTTCCATTGCTCCTGGTAAGGATAGCATAGCGGGCATGTGGAGAACGATGTTCAAGGTTCGCAGCAAAGGGGATATCTGCGAAGACTGGGCATCCAACGCTACCCGGGTTCAGAATAAGGCAACCGCTTGGCCCATGAATGACGCTTTGTCGGTGGCTGTGTCCGCATAGGACGACCCGCGCGGTGGCTGCATTTTCTAGGCGGGCCTTTAGTATGTCGCGGCGCGCCGGAACGAAGCGTCCGTCATCGAGCGACTCCTCCAGCAAGCAAGTGCTATCGTCATCAGGAGTGCCGTGGCAGGCTAGAATTCCATTCTCCAAGTTGATGCGCGGAGGTAGGTTGTGCAGCGCCCGCCGCTGTTCCGCATCTAGAGCGTTCCGTGCAAATCGTCCCGCTGATGAAAGTCTATCTTCGGGAAACTCCTCGATCCATCGGTCATGATTTCCGCGCACGGTAGGAAGCGCGAGCGATTGGAGAGCCTCAAAAGTCTCCTTTGGCCACAGAGGGCTGGTGACACAATCACCTAGGTTGATTGTACAATCGACGCCACGGCTTTTGACGTCAGCGAGCACGGCTTCCAAAGCAGGAAGATTTCCGTGAACGTCTGAGATGACTGCCAATCGCATCGATCGTTCCTCCCAACTGACGTAACAGACTGTTTTGTTACCAAAGCTTAGCTATTCATCGTAGGTGGTGTCACCAGGAAGTTAGGTTATGGCAGATTTTCTTGCAAAAGTCGGCCGTAAGGAATTGGCCCGTTGGGCCTGAGGCGCGGCTTTGACGCGTGTGCTCAACGCTTCTCACGCAACCCCAACGCTACTCGATACACAGAACCTGTGTCGGTGGTGGGCGTGCAACCAGCGTTGCGATTGCCGTAGGTTCTGAGCGATAGCGGCCAGGACTTCATCCCAGGGGCCTCGTGGACCACGCAGTCGAAGTGGCCCAGTTTCACGATGCGCTTCAGATGCGCAACCCGCATCTCGATCTTCTTGCGCTCACGTCGCGACGTCTCGAAACCCTAGGTGTCAGCGAACGACCAGGCGACGTCCCGGGCGTGCTCATGGATGTCGCGCGGGATCTTGCTTCGGCCGGCGAACGGAACGGGAGGCCTCGACATCAACAATGACGCCGAATTTCGCGTCGATGAGAAAATTGTCGAAGTAAGCGAAGAATACCGGTCCCTTGTGAGCTCCGGTCCAATGGGTGGTTGGATCGGACGGCGAAGCAAACTTCGGGACAATCTCGCTGGCTGCACCCCACGCCGTATCGTCGAGGGTCGTTAGATGGCTTGACATCGCCGGGTCACGATCTCTACGCCAATCTGACCCGCGATCGCGCGCTGCTTGTTGGCGTCGGCTTGGATTAGGTTCGCATCAATGGCAAAGCCGTCGCCGCCAACTAGACGGTCGCAATGCAAGCGTCGACGACCCGTTCGAACAGCCGCCGGAAAATATCATCTTCAGGAAAACGCTCGTTCCGAGTACGCGAGAACGCCGAATGATCCGGGAAAGCATTCTCGTACCAGTTTGCAGAACCAGCGATAGGCGAGGTTCACCTGCTATTCGCGACAGATCAATCGCTCTGAGTGGATCGCAAAGACATAACCTACGATCAACATCCTGATCATCATTCCGGATCGATCGACGGGCGACCCATGGACGATTAATGGGGTTCAAGTTCGCTGCGGAGCCAGGACAGATCGAGAGCCGCGTTGATCTTCCGCACCATGTGAACTTCGGGAACGGCATCGCCAAGGCGAAACTCGTAGAACAGTTGACCTTCGTCACTCTTCAGACGGCGCATCATGGATCGACCTCGCCGAGAATCGCGTCAACACAACGGAATCACGGTTCGCGGGCTGTCTCAACGGTCTCTTGCAACAAAATCGGCCTACAGCCCACACCCACATTAGTGACGCGCGATCACCAACACGCGCAAAAAGACTCATCTAAGTGGGTTACGCAGTCCCTAAGAGCCTCTCTCGTCGGAAAGCTCGGATCCGACTCTCTGGCCTATAGAGGGGCGCTTTCGAGGTGCGGGGCAGGTCCGGTTGACTCGCAGCACAGTAGAGTGTAAATAATATCTCACTCGACTATTGAGTGTGCTTATGGAAGGTATTGGAGCGCACGCCTCTGTTTGTTGTCTCGGACGCCGAAGACCCTGCAGAGGAATCGCGGCGGCCGTACCTGGAGTGTTGAAAGAGCAGGCAAAGGAGACTGGAAATGTCGGAAGCGCAGGTCGCGGCTTACCCTCCTCAGGTGTTCAATCCTCTTGCCCCTGAGGTCGTCGCCAATCCGTACAGCTTTTACCAGACTTATCGCGAGTCCGCGCCTGTCTATAAGACACCCCTCGGTTTCTGGTTGGTGACCGCTCACGAGTATGTCTCGTCAGTCTTGACCGACCGGCGGTTTGAACGCGATTTCGCGCGCGAAACGACGGTCGTTAATGGTCCGGGGGCGATGGAAGATCCGTTAAACATCGCTTTGAGCAAGATGCTCGTTTTCCTCGATCCGCCCGACCATACAAGGATTCGAAAACTTGTGAGCAAGGCGTTCTCCGCGCGTCGTGTCGAGGAGCTGAGACCGCAGATTGAACGCGTCGCGGCCGATCTCCTGGGTAAGGTGCGAAGCCGGGGGGAAATGGATATCGTAGCTGATTTCGCGCTACCTTTGCCGATGACCGTCATGTTCAATTTGCTCGGAGTGCCGGAACCCGATCGGGAGTATTTCGCGCGAAGCTTCAGAGTGACGAGCCGGGTGCTCGATTTTATTCCGCTCACGCCCGCGGAGAAAAAAGAAGCGATCGCGCAGCTGGACATCCTGAAGCAGTATTTCACCCAGCTGATCAATGTCCGCCGCCGAGAACCAGGGGACGATCTGATCAGCAATCTGGTGCGGGTCGAGGAGGCCGGCGACACCCTTGGCTCGGACGAGCTGTTGGCAAACATCATATTGCTGTTCGTCGCAGGTCACGAGACCACCAGCAACTCTATCGCAAACTCGATGTACGCATTGCATTCTCATCATGATCAATTGGAGGAACTGAAGCGGCATCCCGAGAAGCTGTCGGCGGCAGTCGACGAACTCCTGAGATTCGAGTCTGCGGTCCAGCTTACCGCCCGCTCGGCGCTCGAGACCGTTCAAATCGGCGGAAGAACAATTCCGCGCGGTGATTTCGTGGTTCTCGCCCTGGGTTCGGCCAATCGGGATCCCAAGGTATATTCGAATCCAGACAGCCTTGATGTTTCCCGGCGTGACATCCGACCGCTTTATTTCGGGGGAGGCATTCATTTTTGTATTGGTGCCCAGCTCGCGAGGGTTGAGCTCGAAATCGCGTTGCGGACCGTGTACGAAGCCTTCCCCATGATCCGCCTCCCTGACATCGAAAAGGTCATTTGGCGGCCGAGCTGCGTTTGGCGCGGATTAGAAAGCCTGCGCGCGCAGTGGGGGTGACGCCGTGCCCAGCCAACCGGACACGGCCGGGCCGAACGTGCGGGACCACACACTTGTTCGGAGCCGTCCTGCGCAGCAATCCCATCACAACCCGGCAGACGTCCCGTCGTCCTTCTGGTCCGTTGTGGTGGACACGGCTGATGCCGTCCGCAGGAAATTCGGGCTGAAAGAGCTTGCAAGTCTCGCGGCGGCCTACTTCTGCATGTCTCTTCTGTTCCAGCGTGCAGCGGGTGAAAGGCTGAACAGCCAGGAATTCTTGACGGTACTGTTTGCCTTCTGGGGACTGTTCCTCCAACTCAGGCTTATGGATGATTTGGCAGATATGGCCGACGATCGGGACGGCAGATTCAGTTCCGACAGCCGCTACAGCAAGCTTGCCATGGGCCTTGCGCTGGCGGTGACGAGCGTCGCAATCGTGCTGCTGAGTAGAACGTTGGCGGCGCTATCGGTCTTCGTCCTGGCATTCGGTGTGGCACTTCTGGGAGAATTCCACGCCAAAAGAAGAATCGATGCAGCGACCTCCAAAAACCAAATTGGGTTGCTGCATTGGCTGAGTTTGGCTGCGCTCTACGAGGGGGCGCCACTTCTGATGTTCTTGTACCCGATGGCTGCGTGGCAATCTCCACCCAGGATCAGCGTGGCCCCACAGTATCAATTATTGATTGCGCTCTTGTTCTGGAGCGCCTATGAATTCTGGAAGTATTCCCGTCATGTGACGCACCCGCAATGGAACAGTTACGGATTTGAGTGGACCGGGACGCGTCGCGTTCTGTTGAGCATTCTGATCTTGAGTCAGATGATTGGAGGAGCACTTGCGTTCGTGGCGCTCGTTCCCTGGAAGTTCGTATTTGCGCACGTTGCGCTCTGCGGCGTCTTCGGCGTTCTTGTCTTCCTGGGGAAGGTCGAGACCAGTGGCGATCACCCTGTTTCCGGTCTGATGCGGCACATCGGAATCCTGTTTGTCGCAGCGCTGGAGTTCGAAGTGCTTCTTGTCGCCTACTTCTTTTGATTCCTGGCGTTCCAGAGCGGAAACCGTCATGAGAATAAAGCCTGTCCAACGGATTTCCACTGCTGCGGAGCCGATCAGCACGAAACCCCGGGAGTCGAGCTCTTCCGGGTGGCGAACGCTTTTTTCGCGAGAGCTTCGGCTCCGTTCGCTGCTCCTCATGGGGCCCGTTACGTTACATGCCTTCTACATGTTCATCACCGCAACCGTCATGCCGGCGGTCGTGGCCGAGATTGGCGGTGATGCCTACTATGCCTGGGTCCCGACCCTGTTCGGCATTAGCTCGACCGTAGGCGCATTTCTTGTCCCCGCTTATCTCAGAAAGCTCACACCTCGCGCGATGTTCGTCGCCGGGGTCATTGCATTCGTGATCGGAAGCGCGCTGTGCGCGACGGCGCTCAGCATCGACATGGTTATTTGGGGACGCATTCTCCAGGGGCTGGCCGGAGGATGGCTTGCCGCCACGGCAACATCAATCATCCCGGTGGTGTTCCCCGCTGACGTCCGAGCGAAGGCCATTGCCCTGGTCTCCAGCGTTTGGGGACCATTGGCCCTCGCGTCGCCCTTGGTTGGCGGACTGCTCGCCGGGCTCGGGCAATGGCGAGCTTCGTTCTGGCTTGCGTTCCCGCTCGCCAGCGCAATCGGAATACTGGCCTGGTTGCAACTGCCGTCGATCCCTCCACAGGACGATGCGCGTCGATCCCGTTTTCCCGCCATCCAGCTAATTCTGGTCGTAGGGGCGTCCCTTGTCTTGTCCATCGCCAGCATACCTGGCCAGGCTTGGGCCGCCGCATCGGGTACCATTCTGGCCGCGGCTTTCCTCGTTATCGCTGTTTGGGCCGATGGACGGAACTCGTCCAGTGTGCTGATCGAGGGCGCATTCAGGATTTCCACGGAAGTCGGAAGGATTTCGACGTTCATGTTTCTGCTCGTGCTCGGGACGGGCGCTGGCGGGTTTCTCCCTTTGATATTGGCGCGTGCGCAAGGGGCGTCGACGCTTCTCGCCGGCTACATCGCTGCCTTTTCAAGCCTCGCCTGGGCCGTTGCAGCGCTGGTCTCTGCCAGCCGGATAACCCGTCTGCCCAATGGGGTCCCCATGGTCGTTCCGCTTCTTGTCGCGGTGGCAATGCTCGGGGTCGGGTTCGCGATCGACGCAGGAAGCGCGCCGGTCACCGGTCTGATGTGGGCATTGTACGGCGGAAGTGTCGGCGCGGTGTGGCCTCATTTGGCTGCGCGCCTCATCGCGTCTGCCGCTCCCAATTCCCGGGCGCTTGCCGGGAGCTCCATCACCACGTTGCAGATCCTTGCGGGAACGTTCGGCGCAGCCATCGCCGGTATTGTGGCAAATCTCTCGGGTGCCACGAGCACGACCCCATCGGAGGTCGCCCACGGTGGGCAACTGCTCTTCCTCAGCTTCGGTCTCGCGCCGCTTCTCGCGCTGTTGATCGCCCTCCGGATCTCCGCCGCAGACGCCAGAGACTGACCCGACCAAACCTTGCAGCCGAGTCGCCTGGATCAAATATCCTTTCTGTTGACTCGCTCGTAGGTAGAGTTTATAAAAACACTCACTCAACTATAATGAGAACAAGATGGAGGCTTCCATGCAGGTGCAGAGCGTCCGGGACTTGGACTCGAGCGGGAGCTTCAGCACATTCATTCAAGCTCTCGAAGGTGTGTTCTCCAGTGAAAAGACTGCTATCGGCCCTGCAGAATACGATGTTTTCGATGCGATCGTGTCGCGCGGCCTTGCCGGGGCGAACGGCACGGCGAATTTCCTCCAAGAGGCCGCGCAGCACATCAGGCAGGACAGGTTGATCAGGGGCAACTCGCACCAGCATGCGCATGGCTTCACGAAGCTCGCGCTCTACCGCTCGAGCGTAAGCGGCTTCTCAGTGAGGTTGCACATCTGGTGGACGGGTGTGCAGGCCTTCGACGATTCTCCGCATGAGCATCGGTGGTCATTCTATTCCAAGCTGCTATCCGGTTCGTTGCGCATTCGCAACTTCGTCGAACCGCGCCCCGGCAGCGGTGTACCCGGCGCCATATGGTACCGATACAAATATGCCGACGCGACCGCCGACGGCAAGAAATGCGTGGAGGCCGATGGGGCCGCGACTCTTACCGTGGCGTCGGAGTACATCATGTTCGCTGGATCGAGCCACACGCTCGCCCCGACTGAGCCTCATCAGGTGTTTGGGCAGGACGGCGCCATAGCGGCCACGCTCGTGATCACGGCGCCGCCGGCAAGGAGCTACTCGAATGTTTACCACGAGCAGCCGACCCACGCTTCGTCGTATTCCTTTGGCGAGCAGCGCCTCAACAACGTCCAGGTGGCGCAGCTGATCGAACGCTATTGCGCTTTCCTCAACGTCGCAGCGTGAACGCCATGAAGATACCGCTTGCGAGTGTCACGGGGCTTATCGGTGCCGATCTCGCGGATCATCTTCATAGGGCCGGGCACAGGGCAGGCTGCACCTTCCGCGCAAATTCGGAAACGCCGACGAGCAAGGGTCGGCTTCCGCGGGACGGCAGAACAGCGTTGACGGAGTGATCGGTGTCGCTGCGGGAGGATCGCGTGGGAGACTGCACGAGTCGGTACAGGGTGGCCGCAGGGAACGATCAAGGCCTGCGGGTGCTCGTCGATGGCCCGGATCTGAGTGGGAAGACCACGCTCGTCGAAGCGGTGTCCGCGCGGCTAAGGGCGCGCGGCTGGACGGTGCAAGCCAACAAAGGCGGGCGCGACGATCGATGGAGAGTGCGCACAATCGCCCGGATTAGTCCCAACAAACATCCCGACAGTGCCCTCCTGAACTCGGCCTACATTGCGCAAGCTCTGCTTGATCATTTGCGTGATCGCCCCGTACCGAAAAACACGATCATCATTACCGAAGGATATGTCGACAGAAGCATAGCGTACGGAATCGCGAGGGGGCTCGGTTGGCCTGCCCAGCTGGCCTTGAGGGTGCGTGACATCTTTCCGAGGTTCAATTTGGCCATACTGGTTAAAGCCGATCTTGCGACGCGCAAAGCGCGACTGGCGCAGCGCAATGCGCCCTCGCGCATCGACCGCCGTTCCATTGAGTCCCATCACCGATTTCTTGCCGCCTACCGGCTGGTCTTCAGGCGTCATCGACGGCGCATCATCATCGACACGTCGCGCGTCGGGATAGATGAAGCCGTGGATGTTGCTCTTCAGCACATCCTCGATGTCGCCGGGTATCGCCCCGTCCAAGCCGGTTCAGAGGTCCTGGTGTCAGCAGCGGTTTCGCGTCCGTTGGTGCATCTTGATGCGCTGATCCCTGACGGCCAACTGCCGCCTCATCTCAGCGCGGCTAACCGGAAGAACAAATGAACATGCAGATTCTCAACAGCGAGAGTGCGCCCCAGCTGATCGAACGTTCTGCCGGCGGCAAGGGGCGAAGCCTCCATGCGCTAAGCATTGCGAAGCTCCTTGTGCCGCGCTGGGCCATCGTCCCTTCCGACGCCTGGCTCCGCTTCGCCCGCGAAACCGGCTTGATGCCGGCGATCGATCGAATCCTGAACGCGGTGGAAGGCGACGATTTCGACGCCTGCAGCAAGGCGATCTCCGACCTGATAGCCGGGGCGGAGTTCGACGCCGAGACCTCAGCCCTGATCGAGAGCGCTTACGAATACGTCGGAGTCGAGCGGGTAGCCGTCAGGTCGTCGGGTACGGACGAGGATGGGCCAACGCACTCCTACGCCGGACAATTCGACTCGTTTCTCAATCTTAACAGGCTCGAAGAGGTGTATTCGGCTGTCAAAAGTTGTTGGGCTTCGAACTACTCATCGCGCGCGCTGAGTTATCGAAAGGTGCGAGGACTTGCTCTGAAACCTGCTCCCATGGCGGTGATAGTACAGGAGATGGTCGTCGCGGACGTAAGCGGAGTCGCCTTCACTGCCAACCCCTCGACGGGAGCGACGGATGAGATCGTGATAAGTGCCGTGCCGGGCCTTGGCGAGGGATTGGTCTCCGGCAGGATCGACGCAGATACCGTAACGCTGGACAAGGACACTTACGTGAGCAAGACGGCCACTTTCGGCGAGCGCTCCGAAAAAGTGGCGGCCGCCGAAGGGTCAGGGATCGTCACACTCAAGGTGGAGGGAGAGCAGGGCGGCCTGTGTATCACCGAAGACGAAGCGGTTGCGATTGCGAGGGAGGCGCTCGCTGCTGAAGTATTGTATGGCTGCCCACAAGACCTGGAGTGGAGCATCAGGGACGGCGCGGTGTATGTGCTGCAATCGCGCCCGATCACGACACCAATCGTCGGTCGACGGAACGGCTTCGGAGCGCATCTTTGGGAAAACTCGAATATCACCGAGAATTTCAGCGGTGTCACTTCTCCGTTGACCTTCAGCTTTGCGCGGGATGTCTATCACCAGATCTATTTTGAATACGCGCGGCTGCTCGGCGTGCCCCGAAAACAATTGGTGCAGATGAACGAGTGGCTGCGGCACATGCTGGGGTACCATAATGGCCACGTCTATTATGACCTGCTGAGCTGGTACAGGGTGGTGCGGCTGGTGCCGTTCTATTCGGTAAATCGGCGGATGCTGGATCTTGCAATCGGCGTTGAGACGGCGCTTCCAGAAGATAGCGCACTCCAACTGACCCCAATGCCGGGCTTGGTTGGCTGGCGAAGCGCCTTGGCCCGCGTCAAGTGCGCGATTTTGTTCGGTTGGTACTTCCTGTCCATACTGTGGTACGTCCGTGCCTTCGTCAGCGACTTTCATCGCCGTCATCTAGCCGTCGAGCAGCTTCCACTTCAGGAAATGAGCGCCGAACAGATTCATGGCGAGTTCCGCAGGGTTCGAATCGAGTTTCTTTCCCGCTGGGGACGGATGATCCTTCTGGAGCAGACCATCGGCCTCTCGGTCGGTGTTCTTAGTGTGCTCGTTCGCAGATGGCTTCCCAACGCGGGGCAGCAATTCCTGTTCGATCTGATGCGTCCTTCGGAGCCGCTGGAATCGATGCTGCCTGTCGCGCGCATGACCGAGCTGGCGGAGCAGGTTCGCGGCATGCCGGAAGTGATGGCGATTATTGCCGCTGGCGATGATGGCGAGATTCTACAGTCGCTCCGGACCAACGATCATCCTCATGCGCGGCATTTTCTGCGACAAGTCGAACTATATGTGGCCGAGTTCGGCTATCGCAGCCTCAACGAGTTGAAATTGGAGGCGCCGGACCTGCGAGAAAGGCCGGAGACGTTCTTTGCGATGCTAAGGTCGCATCTGCAGCAGCCTGCGCAGGAGCGGATGGAAAGCGGCAAGACTGGTGTCGACGCCGTTCTTGCGGGCCTGCCGCTCTGGAAGAGAACGTTGATCAGACTTACAGCGTCGAAAGTGAACGCGTGCCTCGCGGCGCGGGAGCGGGTGCGGTTCTGCAGAACACGCGCCTTTGGTTCTGTAAGGAGAATGATCAAGGCGATGGCGGATGACCTGGTGCTGCGAGGGATGCTTTTGCGCCCCGAGGATATCTTCATGACCAGGACCGAGGAATTGCGGGATTGGGCGGACGGCGTCCTGGCGCTCGATGATCTGTCGGTTCTGATTGCCCACCGGCGCTCACAGCAACATCGGTTCGAAGAAATGGGGCTGGCGCCGCCAAGATTTGTGTCCTCCAGATTCCTTGCCTCGTCCGACTATCCGGAGATTGGCTGGCGCAATCAAGAAGACCTCGGGGCCATGCTTGCGGAAGCGGGCGCCGAGATGAGGGGCACGCCGTGCGGCGGCGGTCGGGTGAAAGGGCAGGCTGCGGTGATCTCCGAGCCGCTCAACGTGCCTGGCAAGATACTCGTAACCTACCGGACTGACCCGGGCTGGTGCGCTGCTTTGCCAAGCGTAACGGCCCTTCTGATTGAACGCGGTAGTCCGCTCACGCACGTGGCGATCGTTGCCCGGGAGCTCGGCATTCCAACCATCATACAAATCAAGGATCTGACCCTTCGCATCAGAACCGGCGCCGAGCTCGAGGTAGACGGAAGCCGCGGGACCGTTCTTGTGCACTCAAACGCAGCCGCGGGGGCAGAGGCTGAGGCTGACGCCGCCGCCGCCGCGGTACCCGAGCGGAAGCGCGTCGCGGCGAACTGATTACGATGGAGAGGGCGGGATGCGATCAAACGAGATCGAGGAACGGTGGCAAAAGGTTGAAAAGCGGACGGAGATCCCCGAAGGCCGCGGAACAGCCTTGGAGGGATCGATCGCCGAGTGCTGGGGAAATCCCGGTTCTGACTTCGATTTCGTCGTCATGACCAGGGTTGAGCTTCGAGTCTCCCGCCGACGCCTGGGGAGTTTGCCGGACGCGCTGACGTGATAACAATGTCAAATCGAATCGATAGCAGCGCAATCTGGCCGTCGACTGACGAGCTCATTTCACGGGAGTGCTTGGAAGAAATACGGTCGCGTGCTGCCGGAGCGGATCTCGGCGGCGAGATACCGGCCAGTGACATCGAGTTGCTGCGTCGCGTTGGCTATCTCGGGTTTCCGATCCCGAAGGAGTTCGGAGGAGCAGGCGCAGGAATGGTGGAGTGCTGCGCCATTCAGATGAGACTTGGTGCAGCGAATGCGGGACTGGCAATCGGTCTCAACATGCACCTGTTTACTGTAGGCGTGCTGCTCGAACATTGGCGCAGACATCGCGATCTTTCCTGGGTTTTAATGGAGGCGATAGCCACCCAAAATCGCGTTGTTGCTTCGGCTTTCGCGGAGCCCTCGTTGGGGGGAAGCGTGCTTCGTTCCACCTGTACCGCCGTTCCGAGCAAGGGCGGCTATGTTGTGTCAGGTAAAAAGGTTCCGTGCTCGCTCGCCGGTCGATCTGACCTGATCTGTCTTCAAATGGAAACAAACGAAGATCGGCCAGATCGTCTGATAGTCGCGCTGATACCGAGCGTGGCGTCGGGTGTTCATGTCGAATACTCGTGGAACGCTTTAGGAATGCGCGCGTCCGAATCCAATACAATCATCCTGAAAGACTGCTTTGTTCCGAATGATCTGGTGTTTCATCGATGTGTGCCCGGATCGGGTGATGATCCGGTCTTCGCTGCTTCGATATGCTGGTTCTGCCTGCTCTCCACCTCGACCTATGTGGGCCTTGCGCATAGCGCGCTCGCCGTGGCGTCGGAGCTTCTGCGCTCCTCGCATCTGTCACATCTTGGTGTCAAGCGGGACAAGAATTCATCACACCAGGGGTGGCTCGGCGATCTGGTGGCAGACCTGACGGCCCTTGAATGCGCGTGTTTTGGATTGGCCAGCCGGTACGATCACGATCACGCGGGCGCGACGAAGCTGTTGCCGCTCGCACTAAGTGTCAAGCAGTCGTCGATAGATCGGTGCAGTCGCATTGTCGCCCAGGCGATGGAAATGGTCGGGGGCAGAGCATACGCGAAAGACGGGCTGCTTGCGCGGCTGTTGCGTGACGTCAATGCGATTGGATTTCATCCGCCAACCCGGCTGGCGTCGCGACAGATGCTTGGGAAGTGGATGTTGGGATTGCCCTTCTCGTTTGAGCTTTCTGAGTAAACGGAACCAGCACGAATCGTGTGAGGCGATCGGCGATGAATGCGAGTGAGGTGCACCAGGTTCTTCGATCGCACGGATCCACCGGACGGAGCTTTCTGTTCGAGGTGACCGGCGCACGGGACATCGAAGTATCGGGGGCGGGGGCGTGGGTTACGGTTTCATCGGGATTAAAGTACCTGGACCTCGGATCTTACGCCGTATTCCTGCTCGGGCACCGTCACCCGCGAGTCATTGGTGGAGTGTCGGCGCAGTTGAACACACTGCCGGGAAGCTCTCGCGCTTTTCCGAATGAGGCCCTTGCGGCGGCATGCGCAGCCTTGACGGCGGTGGTTCCGATGAAGTCGCCAAAAGTGATGCTCCTTAATTCAGGAGCCGAAGCCACTGAAGCTGCGGCGAAACTGGCGCGCGCCGCAACGGGGCGCCCATTGCTTCTGCACCTGGAAAAATCCTATCACGGAAAAACCTTCGGCGCGTTATCCCTTACTGACGCGGAGCTGTTCAGACGTCCATTCGTACCGCTACTGCCGTTCACGCAAGCCGTGAGCCGGTCGGACATAACCGCGGCCGTTGCGGCAATACGATCGTCAAAGCCGGCGGCAATCTTTGTGGAGCCGGTCCAGGGAGAAGGCGGAGTCTACGAGATCGCGCCGGAATTCCTGCGAGCGCTTAGATCAACATGTGACGAGACCGGAACCCTTCTGATCTTCGACGAAATCCAGTGCGGACTCGGAAGGTGCGGCACGATGTGGGCGTCACAGGCCGCCGGCGTTGTGCCAGATATCCTGCTTTCCGGAAAAGCGCTTGGAGGCGGGGTGATGCCCGTCTCCGCTGTGGTCGCAAGGACCGAATGTTTCGGGCCTTACGATCGCGATCCAATCGTTCACAGCTCGACATTCGGGGGTAATCCACTCGCTGCGGCAGCGGTTGTAAGCGCACTCGAGGCCATCCAATCGGAAAGGATTGTGCAGCGCGCGGCCGATCTCGGTGCGAAAATCCGGACGAGGCTGATCGATCTTGCTTCGCGCTGGCCGACGCTGTTCGGCCATGTCAGTGGTCGCGGGCTAATGCTCGGCCTCCACTGCCGTCGCCCCGATGTCTCCGCGCTCTTGATACGGAATTGTCTTCGTCGCCAGGTACTGGTCACGCCTTGTCTGACCACTCCTCATGTTGTTCGAATAACGCCTCCCGCCATTCTAACGGATGACGAAGTGGAGTTCGCCGACCAGGCGCTTGAAGCAGCCGCGCATCTTACCAGCCAGGATCTCTGACAAGCGGATAAGCGAACATGCCCAAAATTGACGTACAGGAAACCTTGAACAGTTCGGTAGAGCAGGTCTGGAAGTTGATCTGCGACCTGGAAGCATATCCGAAGCTCATGGAGCCGGTGAGGGCAGTAAAGGTACTGTCGAGCAAAGGCCACGAGTCGATTGTCGAGTGGGAAGTGGAGTTGAAGGGCAGCATCTTGAGGTGGACCGAGACCGAGGAGCGAAAGCCGGAGGAGTACAGGATCACCTATGAACAGTTGCAGGGCGATCTGGAAATGCTCCGAGGATACTGGCTTCTCAGGCCACTTGAAAACGGACGCACCGAGGCCCTGCTTCAGATCGAATTCGAAATCGGCATTCCGATGCTGCGCGATATGCTCAATCCAATCGCCGTACGCGCGTTGTCTGACAATGCGCGTGTCATGCTTCGATCCCTCAATGTCGCGGTGAAAGAATGAGAGAGGATCAGGTCACGAAAGCAAGAGGGTATCTCAGCTCCTTTCTCGGGAAGAATGACTATACGCCGGAGAAGCTGTTGTCCGAAGTGGAGGAGGTGTTTGGAACGCCCGAACTTGTGCTGGCGACGGGATCGATCCTGGCAGGGTTAGGCAATTCGATGAGCGATGTGGATTTGATCGTCGTCGTCAGGAACAAGTCGCTGTCGGATTTGCCGATCATGTCATTCCCAAGCAATCTGAAGGTCGACACCGAGTACTACGACGCGGACGACGTCAGAAGCAATATTCATTTGATTCAATCTAGCAAGTGGCCGCTGCAGGAGCCGCTCGATCCTCCGCGCTGGCAGAAGTTCGTGCGCGGGTTCAAATTGGCGACCCGGCTCCAGGCGAGTTATCCGTTGATCGTTACCGAACAGTGGAAGGAAGTTCTCCAAACGCTTGGTGAGGATTGGCTGCGGCAAAGCCTGGTGAGCTGGTGGCACACCGAAGCTTTGCGTTGCCGGCTCGCTGCCCGCTGGACGGTAAGCCGGAGCCCGCTTCTTGCGTCGATACGCATGGGAGACGCTCTACTCACAGCATTGCACAAATGCGCGGTTGAACGGGGAGAGATTTACTTCCACAGGAAATGGATAGGCCAGAAGCTGAGGCGGCTCAATGACGAGAGATTGCTCGGCTCATACGAAAGAGTGTTCGATCCTACGATGTCGGACGCTGATGATCTGGCAAAGTACAAGCGGCTGGATCAAGAGTGCGAACTGCTGCTGAAGGACGTGCCGGACTACGAGTATCAGTACGTGTTACGCTTGGCGAAGCAGACTGAAATCCTCGACGCGCCAACAGGGAGGTTGGTCAGTCAATGGGGAATGAAGGGGCTGCTGTTCGAGCCGGCCGAGTTGCGTTCGTTTGATTCGAAGACTGGGATCGTAGCTGCTGGCTCAATCAACGACGCGCCGGAACGGGACGTCATGGAGCTCTATCAACACGGCATGTGCTGGCTTTCTGTGAACGCTGTTGCTGCGGGAGGCGTCATCCATGGCTAAACTGGTGGACCCGCGTCGGTGGGTCAATTTTCATGCTCGCGGATTGGCCCGGATATTGATCCATTTGCAGGCCGCGGTGGAGGATGTTGAGGGGACGTTGGCCGCAGGGCAGTTGCACGAAGCGGCGTACTGCTTGCGGCTGGCGCTCCTGCACTACCTTTCCATCCTCGGTCTGAACAAGGGGGCGGATTCGATCGATTTTTCGAGCGAGTTTGACTACATCAACTTTGATCCAATCTCCGACGTGGATGCGGCGATTGCGCGAGAGGTGCTTTCCGCGGCTCAGTCTGCCTTTGGTGCCGTTACACACGATCAGAAATTGGCAATCGTTGCGGACCTCAAAGAGAAGGTTCGTGAGCTTGAACAGATGCTCTCGGTTCAGGATCCCAAGCTTCTGCGTTCTCCTGAAGGACCGATGCTGTTCATTCGCTTTGTTCGTGATTGGGAGAGACTTCTGGCCGCACTCGGCTTGCCTTCGGCGTTGTCCGGCTACTGGAAGGGCGCCTAAGCGTGGAGTGTCCGTACTTGGGGTGGTGGTGATATGACGATCCTGGTTACTGGTGGAACGGGTGCGGTAGGGGCAGAAGTGATCGAGCTGTTAGCTGGATCATTGGCCGGCGCAAGGATCGTGGCAATTTCTCGGAAGGATCAGGAGGCGCTTCCCGCGGGGGTGACCGCATTGAGGGCCGATTTGATGGATTGGCGACCGTCACCATCAGAAGCCAAGACGCTCTTTGGCGATGTCACGCACATAATTCATATGGCAGCGGACATACGCTGGAACCAGCCTGTAGACCAGGCGATGGCGGCAAACGCCGAGACCACCGCTAACCTGATTGAGCTCAGCAGGCGTTTTGCTACAAAACTTCGCCGGCTTGTTTACGTTTCGACCGCATTCGTGGACTCTTATGACCACACGGACAAGGCGCCAAAGCTGGCTTTTGGCGGCGGCTATTACAACAACACTTACGAGTACTCGAAAGCTCGTGGGGAAGGCTATGTCGCTCAGGCGCAACTCCCGTTCTGTATTGTGAGGCCGAGCCTCGTAATTGGTAGCGAGGAGAATGGACAGGTTTCGCGGTTCAATGGCCTCTATCAGGTGCTCAGGCAGATAGCGCTAGGTCTCGCGCCTGCGATCGTGGGCGAGCCGACGGCCGTCATTGATATCGTTCCGGTGGACGTCGTTTCTCGCGCAATAAGGGATGCAGCGTTCCAGGAAAAGTTAAGCGGCAAGATTCTGATGTGCGCTGGTCTGGACAAATCCCCGGAACTGAAGGCGGTACTGAACATCACGGTGAGCGTGCTGAACGACTTTCGCGCACGTCACGGTGTCGAGCGGCTAGATGTGCCGCCGTTCGTCCCTCTGGGCACCTACGAGCGCCTGTACAAGCCAATGATGAAAGAAGCCATGAGCGACTCTCTTCGGAGAAGTGTGACGCAAATGGAAGCGTTTTTTCCTTATCTCAATCGTGTTACGGCGTTGAAGGCAAGGTCTGACGCAGAGATCTATGACGTGCCAGAGTACGAGAAGTACTATGCGAAATGCGTGACGGCGTGGTGCGCCAGGAATGCAAAGGCTGCTTTAACGCCGCGTCGCTCGTGGGCCGCGCGGAACGCCAACTGACCGACGCCAGTGCTGCGCTTCGGCTGTCCAACTGGACCGGACTCAGCGTCTGGGGCTGTATTCGCGCTGAGAGCATTCCGGTTGGGCGGCTTTATTGCTACAGCCGTCCCGTTCTGCGAGGGGCCGCACGCTGATGCCCGGCAGCGGCAGGAACGCTATTTCGTTCTACTGTTGTCTTTCTTGTGATGCAGCTGCCGCCCTACTTCATGGATGGCCCGGTCGACCAGATCAACAAATATATCCGGTTCGAATTGTCGGATCTTCGCTGCTTGGATCTTTACCTCGGCAAGCGATCGTAGCAGTTCGGTTAGATGCTGGAGATTAGGCACGACGCTTCTACTCTCTTTATTCGCGCTGTCCGAAGACAGATGGTGAGTTGTTCCCAATCGTTTTTGCTCAGTTGCGTTTTGTTTAGTTGCATTGCTCAGCGCGTGATTCAGGCTGCTGCTCGCTCGATCGCAGGCAGTCGACAAATACTCGTCAACTGGGCCGACTCCATTGTTCAATTGACCTGAAAGCGCCCGAATGGATCCCCGTCCGCAACGATTTTGTGCCTAGGTGGCATTCTACCTGTGTGCGAAATGGAAGTATATAACAATTATGGCGTTTATGCGAAACTTCGATGTCACTTGAAGCGAAGTGCTCGCAGTTCACGTGATCAGTGCCGCAGCGCGGCCCACGTCCTTCCGGCGACGTTTGAGCCGAAGGCAACTTGCGGAAGTTTGTGCACCGAAGGAAGTTTGTCTCGTACGGACTCTGGATTGCCTTACAATGGAATGCGAGGGATCATCCGTTTGGAATCTCGTCATTTGGTCGACCGTTGTGAAGCAAGGCAATTTGTGATAGTTTATTTTTAAATTGAGGAGAATTGTGTGGGAGTTAACGAGAGTAAGGCGATCGACATCGTTGTCGGCAGGCGTATTCGAAATCTACGCTTGCGGCAGAAGGTGTCGCAGAACGATGTCGCTGGACATCTCAAGTTGACGTTTCAACAGATTCAAAAGTACGAACAGGGAATCAGCCGGATCAGCGCAAGCCAGCTGTTTGAGCTGGCTAAGCTGTTCAAGGTTTCAATCGACACATTTTTCACTGACTTCCCGGCGGATGGCAGGCAAAAGAAGTCTGCTCGCTCGCTCGATCAGCTCACGGACCGCCACCTATTGCGCCTTGTCGAGGCTTTTGAGAGCTTGAAAGATCGCAGGTTGAAATCCGCAGTCGTGGAGCTTGCGGAGGAAATGGCTCGTTGCCAGGCGAAATAATTTGTTCAGCGGTGTGATCGGCTCCTACAAGAACGCTCACTGACTCGGGATTACGTTGGCGTGACGTACAAACAGTTGCCATGTACACGCTTCGGTTTTTCGGACATTCGTGAGGCGGCACTTGATTGCCTTGCCCAGCTGACGCCGATATCGACGCCGCCGTCAAGGGCGCCATCGTCTCGAAATATCGCAACATGGGCCAGACCTGCGTCTGCGCCAACCGCTTCTACGCCCAGGACAAACCAGACATGGTGGCACCTTCTGGAAGAACGCAAGGACATGGCGGGCTCCGGGAGAGGTCTCTATGATGTCCTACAAGAGGTGCACGCGAAATTGTTGGATGGCTCGTCGTGCACGTCTCAACTGCTTTCCATCATTTCCTTTCGCCGTGGCAGCGCTCGTTGCGGTGCTCCCAAGCGGTTGTTGAATATATCTTCAAAAATAAAACGAAAGCACGATGATCGCGCATATGATCACTGCTGCACTGTGTCCCTCGAAGGGAGACAATCACGACGCGAAGGTTTCGCTATCTGATCATTGCGGCAATCGGCGGTCTCAGCGCCCCCGGGCGTGCCCTGCTATGTCTCGCAGCAGGGCACAACTGGTTCCGCCACCGGTGACCGTGTCATGATCCTATGACAATCTCGGGAGCGTTATTCGGGAAATCTACCCGGCAATTCGGCCGCGTAGAATTGCGATGCCGCTCAAACGAACGTGCTTCACGCTGAACTGATGAAGGTTGATCGATGAGGTTGCCGCTGAGCCAGTCGAATCGCGACCATGCGGGCGAGAGCGGCTTCGCCCTCGTGCTGGTAATCTGGGGATTGGGCCTGATTTCCCTGATCGCAATCACCGTGATGACGGCTGAGCGCTTTCGCATCCTGGCGACCGCGAACCTGATTGTGAGCGCCAGGGCGGAAGCGCTCGCCGAGGCCGGCGTCAATCTAGTCAGGGTCGAGCTGATTTCGGCGATGGGCGGCGGTTCGGCGAGCGGGTTTCGGTTTGCGACTAACGGTGCGCCGCTTGTTTGCGCCATGCCAGGCGGGGCCCTAGCGGCGCTCGCCGTCGAGGACGAAGGTGGCAAAGCCGACCTCAATACGGCCTCGCCGAAGCTGATGTCCGCGCTGTTGCGTGGCTTTGGCGCCGGATTAGACGAATCTGACCGCCTGGCGGCAGCGATCGCCGAATTCTCCCGGACCTCACGTAACGCCGTTCTCGACGATGTCGTGTTTGCCGCTTACGCGACGGAAGGCCGCGCTTACGGGCCGAAGAAAGCTCCGTTCGAGAGCGTCCTGGAACTTGACCAGGTCATTGGCATGCGGCCCGATTTGTTGCGCGCGATCCTGCCTTACGTGACAGTCTATTCGCGCAAGCCCGGCGTGGATCCGCGTGTCGCGGCGCCGGCGCTGCTCGCTGCCCTGGCCGGCGATGAACCCGCCCGAGTGGCTCGGCTTGAGGGCGGCGAGGGAGGGGCCGATATTGCTGTCCTGCCTCCGGAGTTGCTGTCGCCATCGACGAGTCGCAGCTTTCTCGTTCGCGCGGAGATTCGCATGCCGGCCGGCGGTTCGTTTGTCCAGGAGGCCATCATCGAGTTGGCGGCGGGCGAACCGCCGGACGTGGTGCGCGAATGGCGGCGGGGCGGCACCCGCTTCGCGGCACGCCTCGATGCTGCCGCCCGCCGTCCCGGCGGCGAGAATGGGTGGCAGCCGTGTTGAGCAAGAGTCAATGCAACAGCAGAAGATCACAGACCGATGAGCTTCCTGCTATTTGATGCGTACCGATCGTGATTAGGCCGCTGGCAAGGAACGGCGCAAAAGGAATTCGCTCGTCTTCCGCTAAAGGCCGCCGCAACACCACACGCAGCGCGACGTAGCCGAGGCCGCAGAGGGCGGCGACCAGCAGGAAGGCCGGCAGACCGTTGAGCCCGGTCCCAGGCGCCGCCTGCAGCGACGAACTTCACGTCCCCCAGCCCGAGCCCTTCGATGCCCCGCAGCCGCCGATGTGCAACGCGCAACACGTAGGCGCCGCCCCCGCCGATCAGAACGCCAAACAAAGCCTCAACGATGTTTCGCGATGGCAGCAGCAACGCTGCAACCAAGCCGGACAGCGCGAGTGCCAGCGTGATCGAATTCGGGATGATCATCCAGCGCAGATCGACGATGGCCGCAAACATTGCGAGCAGGAGCAAGAGACCGAATGCGGCGCCGGATGCGAGGTCTGCAGGCATGGATGGCTATCCGTCAGTTCGCGGCTGCGACGCGCAGTGGCACTTGAAGAACGCGGTGGAGGGGGCGGCCGTTGGTCGCGACTTCGACCTGGACCAAAACGAGCTGAGGCGTGCCCCGGAGGCTTGGCCAATCGCTTAGCCATTGCGGAGCCCTGCCGGTTTCGATCACGCCGAAGTAACGCAGCGACAGTCGGACCACATCGCGCACCAGGACGATTGGCTGAGCGTCGACGACCAGGCGTGGGTTGCTCCGGTACACCGCTGTACGCAGCATGAGGGTGCCTCGGCCGCGGGCGTCAGAGGCGTTGTCCCAGTACAGGCGGACGCGCATCGATCCGCCCGGGAACGCTGTTGCCTCGCTCAACGTCACGAATGTGAGTCGGTGTTCGTGGCCCTCGAACAGGACACGGGCGATGCGATCGCCTTCGTCGATGGCCATCGCCGGCGTTGTTCGCGCCAGCAGTCCCCGCAACTGGGTCATCGCCGCGTCGACTTCCTCGGCGCCTTCGCGGCCGCGGCTAATCTCCCAGGCACGCCGGGAAAAATCCAGCCCGCCGAGGACGAAGAACGCGATCGCCGCGGTCACCGCCAGCGCGATGAGAAGCTCGACCAAGGTAAAGCCTGCCTGTCCGTCGCGCCGATTGTCTTGCGTCATGTGCGCGGTGCTCCCGCGAGCTTGAAACTAATAAGGGACACCGTAGGTGGCGTGAGCATTGCGCCGGCGGTTGCCGACACCGTGATTTCGACCCAGGCGCCGCCCGAGCCGGCGCTGCGCGCACTCCTGTGCATGTCCCCGACACGCAAACGCCAGTCGAAGCCATCCTCGAAGTGGCCGGAGCTTTCGCCCGACACGAGCGGCTCGACAATACCAAGCCCGTCAAGCCGCGCCTGCGCCAGCTGGAGGGCTTCGCGCAGGACCTCAGCACGCTGTCCGCCTGTCATTAGCGGTGACAGGCCGCCAAACAGCACGGTGAGCATGAGCGCGAGCACAGCAAAGGCGACAAGCGTCTCGATCAATGTGAAACCGGCTTGCTCTGCAGCAATGCCGTGCCGCTGCTTGCGTCCTCGGCGGATCACGCATTTTCCAGTCATAACGATCCGACGCCGGCAAGATCCAGACGTGCTTGGCCCGTCAGCCAGTTAACCAGAATGCGCGCGCGCCGCGCGCCAAGCGCGAGCACGATGTCGCCGCCACTTGACGTGCCGTCGGCAAAAAAACGGATAGCGCCTATGCTGCGCGCCCTCCGTTCTGGCGCGGCAAGGATCATCTCGATCGAGATTTCCGGATCAATGTGGATTGCAGACACTGCCGAAGATTCGAGCAGCCTGCGGCCGGCGTCGATCGTCAGCACGACGTCTGCATTGACAGCGATCGCCCGGGTGCGCGAGAGGCGAAGCGCGCTCGTCACCGTTCGCGCCGCTGCCTCGAGGCGCAGATCGTCAGGTGGGGGGCGCAAGGCGGGCAAGGCGAGTACCGACCCCAGCGCGAGAATCGCCAGGACGACGAGCATTTCGATCAGCGTAAAACCGGCCAAATGGTGCGGGTCGGTCGACGATCCTGTCGTTTGGGTCCTCATCGCACCGCCAGTTCGTTGACGGAGAGAATCGCATTCATCACCGTGAAGATCAGCGCGCCGACGAGGCCGGCAATCGCAATGGTCAGAGCTGGGGTGAGTAGCGTCATCAGGCGCTCGATGCGGCGCTGGCTTTGCTGCTCCAAGATGACGGCGATTCGCAATAGCATTTGGCTGAGCTTGCCGGTTTCCTCGCCGACCGCGATCATCCGCAACGCGACCGGCGCAACGCCGGGGCGTCCGGACAGCGCCTGACTGAGACTTCGGCCGTCGCGAACGATTTCCAGCGCGGCGGCGAGGCCGGAGGCAATGTGGCGGTTGCGGACGACCGAGCCGGCGGAGGTCTGCGCGGCCAGCATCGGAACGCCGGCGCGCAGCAGCGATCCAAGCGTCCTGGCGAAACGGGCGAGGTTCTGTTCGGCGCTCAGCGTACCGGCCAGCGGAAGGCCAAGCAGAATGCGGTCGGCGGCAAGCCGCAGGGATTCGGAGCGCGATAAAGCTCCGCCGATCGCGAGCATACAGATCGCGATTGCGACGCCGGACATCGCGATCGTTGGCCAGGATTGTTCGCAGCGGACGATGAAAGCGATCATCGGTGGCATGGGCCTGCCGCTCTGCGCAAAGATCGGCGCGAGACCCGGGACGAGAACGGCGACGACGACGCCGACTGACACGACCGCCAACACGATCAGCACGCAAGGATATACCAGCGCCGACGTGACCTTGCCGGCGAGCTCCTGGCGGCGCTCCAGCAGGTCCGCGAGTTCCCCGAACACCTTGGCCAGATCACCGCTGACCTCTCCGGCTCGCGTCATGCTGACATAGTCGTCCTGAAACGCTTCCGGATGATGGGCCATCGCATCCGAGAGATGCGCGCCATCGAGGACCAGATCGAGCACGCCAGCGACCACCGGGCGCATGCGTCCGGTGCCCGATTGCTCGGCGACGATGCGAAGTGCGTCATCTATCGCGATGCCGGATTGGACAAGCGTTGCGAACTCCCGGGTGAAAGCAGCGACATCTCGCGGCGACGCCTTGTGTGGCGAGAGAAAATCGCGCCGCCACCAGCGAGCGGTGCCCGGCGCGCTGTCCTCAAGGGTCTCGAATGGCGTGAGGCCTCGTCCCCACAGCGTCTCGATGGCCTCATCGAGAGTGCTTGCCTGCAGGCGTCCTTCGGTCAGGCTTCCGGCCCGCGTGTAGGCGCTATAGCGATAGTTCCGCGCGCGTTGGGTCATGGCGCCATCCGCGTTGCCCTCAGGACTTCCTCGATCGTCGTCAGCCCGCGGCTGACCTTGTCGATGCCGTCCTCATACATCGTCGTCATGCCGCTACGGCGGGCGGCAGCTTCGAGCTCTGAATCCGGAGCCCCGCCGAGCACTAGCCCCCGGGCGTCGTCGTTCATGGCCAGCACCTCTGCGATGGTGGTTCGCCCCGAAAAGCCGGTGCTTTCACAGGCGTCGCAGCCGCCGGGCGCGAGCACAGTGATGTCGCGGGCGTTGCCAGATCCGGGAATCTCCCGTTCCATTCGCTGCCGCCACTGCGCAGCGTTCGGATGCGGCAGGGCACAGTGCGGGCACAGCCGCCGTACCAGCCGCTGCGCTAAAATGCCGTTGACCGTCGAGGCGAGAAGATAATTTTCGACGCCCATGTCGATCAGTCGTGTGATCGTCGCGGCCGCGCTGTTGGTGTGCAAGGTAGAAAAGACGAGATGACCGGTCAACGAGGCCTGGATCGCGATGCGAGCGGTTTCGAGATCGCGGATCTCGCCGATCATGACAATGTCGGGGTCTTGGCGAAGGATCGACCGCAACGCGTGCGGAAAGTCGAGCCCGATCGCCGGATGAACCTGAACTTGATTGATGCCCCCGATCTGGTATTCGATCGGATCCTCAACGGTGAACACCTTCACGTTCGGCCGGTTGAGGCGTTTCAGGGCCGCATAGAGCGTCGTGGTCTTGCCGGATCCGGTTGGCCCGGTCACCAGCACGATGCCGTTCGGTTGATCCATTAGCCCTTCGAGCATGGCGATCCTGCCGGCGTCGAAGCCAAGTTTCACGAAATCGAGTTCGACGCGCGCGCGATCGAGAATGCGCATGACGACGCTTTCACCATAAGCCGTGGGAATCGTCGAGACCCGGAAATCGATGTCGACGCCGCGCACCGGAATCTTGATGCGGCCGTCCTGCGGCATGCGTCGCTCTGCAATATCGAGCTTTGCCATGATCTTGATGCGCGAGGTCACGGCGGCGCGCAGGCCGGATGCCAAGAGCTGTGTTTGCCGCAAATGACCATCGACCCGGTAGCGGACCGCGACGCCGTCGATGCCAGGCTCGATGTGAATGTCGGATGACTTCGCTCCTACTGCGTCGGAGATGATCTGGTTGGCGAGGCGGATGACGGGGGCTTCGTTGGCGATGTCGCGCAGCCTCTGGACATCCGTTTCGCTCGCCTCGTCGGCGTGGGGATCGGCAGGGCTTGCTGGGTCATGCTCGCGTTCGCCGTAGAGTGATTGGACTGCGCTCGAAAAGTCGCCCGAAGAAATCAGAACCGTCGAAACCTCGCGGCCAGTCAAATAGGCCAGGGCGCGTGCCGGCTCGTCGTCAAACGCATCGACCGTGGCAACGATGAGACGCGAGGGGTCGGCAGCCAGCGGCAGGACCTGGCGACTTCGGATGAATTGCGCGCGGACCGTCTCGGGCATGATGGGCGTGTCAGGAAGATCGCGCGGCGTCGCAACGGCAAGGCCGAGATGACGCGCAAGCGCGTCCAGAAGGATCGCATCCGCCACCAGCCCGAGCTTGGCAAGCACGTGGTCAAAGCGCTCGCCGGTCTTCGCTGCGGCACGCCTGGCACGATCGAAGTTTCCGGAATCCAGAATATTCTCCGCGATCAGTTGCCGGCCGAACGCGTCGGCAAAATCCTCATTGGGCGCCGCCGCGCCGGGGTTGGTGGCCTGCGACGAACGCGCGAGCGCCGTCACGGCTCGATCGTCCGAGGTGGCTCGTACACGGATGCGGTCATCACAAGGTCATCCTGGTTCGATTCCGCCTTGTCTCGTCAAGGCTGCCAACTCGTGACATTGCCGACGTCGCCGTCCTGGCCAGTCGGTCCAAGCGAAACGATATCGAAGGCACCGTGCTTGCCGGGCGACCTGTAAATATAAGCTCGGCCCCAGGGATCGGCCGGGAGCACGTTTGCCTTCAGATAGGGCCCGTTCCACCGTCCCGCCGCCGCGGGCCTTTCGATGAGGGCCTGAAGGCCTTCAGCCGAGTTTGGATAACGGCCAAGATCCAGATAATAGAGGTCGAGGGCGCCGGTAAGCCCTTTGATCTGAAGACTGGCAGCCTTGACTCTGGAATCCGACAAGTAGGCCAGAACGCGCGGTCCAACGAGTCCCATCAACAGGCTGATGATGGCAAGGACGACGAGAACTTCGACGAGTGTGAAGCCGGCGGTATGGAGCACATGACGCGGGCCATCTCGTCGGCATGATGCGCTGACACTTCTGCTCATCGGTAGTCGACGAGAGCCTGAGCCGCATCTGTCTGCAAAACGCTGCCAGCCCATTCGGGCATGGTCTCGGATCCGCTCGAAAGACCAATTGGGGCATAACATGTTATCCATTGGGCTCATGCAGGTTGCTCCAAAACCCTCTCGCGCGTCAGTTCGCGAACGCGCCCTCTGATCACGACCGCGATCCTACACCCGAAAGCTTCGTGTATCTCAAAATGTTAGCCGAAATGTATTTCGGCGTGTTGTGATCAGAGGTTCTTGCATTTGCCGTGAGCAATATATTTTCAGATATAGTCCGAACGTGCGCCACACCAATGTAGGTTCGTTGCGAGATTGTGTTGCGATGGCGCGCTGCATCCATTGTTCAACTACGCGCCGGTCAGGGAACGTCAACGCGGAGTCTGGACAATGAATAATGTGCCGGTCACTGCCAACCGAGATCAGGAAAAGTAAAGCAAATAATTTTGGTTGCTCTTTCTCGCAACGTTCGTTTAGACTCTTCAACCTACGGGAGTGTTGGAAGTCTTCCGCATTCGGAGCGGGAGCGGCTTCGGACATGGGGAGCGCAGCATGTCTGTCGGGGACCTGGGGCGGAGAAATGCAGATAGCAATGCCGATCATGGCCGTGTGTATACATGCTTGAAAGCAGCCGCAATCGACTATCGCTTTCGGCCCGGCGAGCAAATCATGATCGGCGAACTCGCTGAACGTCTGCGTGTAAGCTCAACCCCCGTGCGCGAGACGTTGATCCGCCTTCAGACCGAAGCGCTGCTTGAAACCGCGCCGCGCCGCGGCTTTTTTGCCAAGACGCTCAACCTGAAGGAAATGAGTGATCTGGTTCAGCTTAGATTTCTGATCCTGAAGGGCGCGATCGAACAGGCGACAGACGTGATTGCCAATGGCGCGGCAATCGCGCTCAGCTGGATTATCCCGGATTCCGCTGGGGTAGGCGATACCAGATCCACGGCTCGCACCGCGAATCGAACTACGCTCGACCAGCCCGACGAAGCCGTCCGGTACATCGAAGAAGCCTCGGAATCTGTTGCCGCACTCTGTCATAACGACGCTATTCTGCGCGCGCTCGAAAATATGAACGATCGCACGCACTATGTTTGTATGATCGACCTCGAAAGAGTCGGACGGTTGATGGAAGTTCAATTAATGCTGGACGAGTTGTGCTTGGCGTTGCAGCGAAGCGATGTAGCTGGAGTCGTCGCCGTTCTGAAGAACTACCGGGACGAACTCACCGAAAGGATGCCGGCTCTGGTCAAGGAAGGCATAAGCCGTGCCTATACAACTCCGTCCCGGATGCTGATCGCCTCACAATTCGATGCGGGTCTGCCGACGCTCAGAAAGCCGGTGGTGGCCAACAGATCCGTATTTCCGCGACGCTGAGCGCTCGCCAATCATCCGGCGGTCAGCTCAATTCAGCGTTCTCATAATTGTTCGCTCGATCGGCCGGCGGGCACCCCGCAAGTGCGGGACGCCGACGTCGAATTTTCTTCGGTATTCATCAGTGATTTCGCGCGCCTCATTGAGATTGCGCATCACGTGCGGTGTAATGAGAATAATCAGCTCGGTCTTTCCGATCGATCCGTTCTTCTGCCTGAAGACGTTTCCGATCAGTGGAATATCGCCCAGGATGGGCAATTGGTTGCGTGCGTCGCTGACCTGGTCCTGAATGAGTCCGCCGAGTGTTAGCGACTCTCCATTGTTGACCAAGACCGTCGTCTTCACGCGCCGCTGCTTGATAGTCGGAGAATCGATACTGGATGTAGTGGTCGACGCCACGCTCGAGACCTCTTGCTCGATGCTAAGCAGGACACGTCCGCTTTCGTTAATTCGTGGCGTGATCGACAGGATGACCCCGGTGTCGCGGTAATTGACAGAATTCACGATAGGTGCCCCCGTGGCTACGACGCCTACCGCGGATTGGGTGACGATCGGAACCTGATCGCCAATTTGTAACGTCGCCGTACGATTATTGAGAACGGTCAGCGTCGGTGACGAGATAACGTTGACCTTGGTAATTGCATTGAGAGCGTTAAGCGCAACCTTGGCGTTTACCGCGGCCAAGGCATAAGAGAATCCCGGGAACGTGGATCCAAACGCAGCCGCCGCCGCGTCGGTAAGGCTGAAGCTTCCCTTCTTGCTATCCAAACTCCACCGCACGCCGAATTGGAGATCGTCGTTGAGGGACACCTCGGCGATTGTCGCCTCGATCAGCACCTGGTCGGGTACAACGTCGACGCTTTGAACGATCTGTAGCACCCGCCGATAGTCCTGGCGTGAGGCAAGAATGAGAAGCGTGTTGTTCGATTCGTCTACGCTCAGGCGAACCCGCTCGTCCTCGCCGGGCTGGGCCGCGCTGAGTGATGGCTTCGATTGCGATGACGCATCGGATGGCGTACTGCCCGCGCTGGAGGCTGAAACAGCGCTTTGCCCATTCAGATTGATGCCTCCTCCAATCGGTGAGCCGGCACCGGCCGAAGACGCTGGGGCACCATAGGACGGTGTGCCATTGCTGCTGGGTGCGGCCTGAGCGGTCTGCACCGCGGCCTCCTGGTAGCGAGGCGCGACTTCGCGGCCGTTCTGTGTTGATCCGCGTGAGGATGAGAAGATCGATTCGACGACGCCGACAAGTTCCTTTGCGGGGCGATTCCGGGCGTTGTAGGTGAACAACTGCTTGTCGGGACCCCGCGCGTTGGCGTCAAGATTGCGTATCGCGCGTTCCGCACGGGCTAAGTAGCGCTGTTGCGGCGAGATTACGAGGATCGACTTGAGACGCTGGTTGGGAATGAAACGGACCATTCCGCTCATCGGCCCTTCCTTGTCGGTGCCGAAGATCGCTCGCAGATCGTCGACGATCGCGTCGGGCTGGGTTGCGCGAACGGGGACGGACGTGACCGACATGCCATTCATGATGTCGATGTCGAACACGGAGATGGCGTCGAGCATGGCGGCGACGTCGGATCCGGTTCCCGACAGTGTCAACGTATTGCGGGCATCGTCGGCACGCAGGATGGCACCTTTCTGCACCATTGGTTCAAGAATACGGCGCATCTCGGATGCGGCGACATACTTCAGTTGCACCACCCTGACGGAAGATCCCACAATTCCGCCGGGTTCGATGTTGCCGCCCACGGCGATTTCGGAAATGCTCCTCGACGCCTGATCGGCCGGCTCTAGCTGGTATGCGTTGCCGCTCCTGACAAGGGTAACACCGCTTGCGCGCAAGGCATTCTGAAACAACGCGACGAGCTCCGATTGGGAGATCGGTGTCGATGTCTGAATCGTGATCTTGCCCTCGAGCTTTGTATTGAGCGAATAGTTGAGCCCAAGTATGTCGCCGAGAATAGTCTTGGCCGCCTCGGCTATCGACGCATTGACGAGGTTGACCGTTACGCCATCCTCGTCTCTTGAGCCGGCGGATGGGCGGGCTTTGGCGGAACCGATCAACTGGCCGGTGCCGCGATGGATCAATTCAGCACCAGCAGCAGGATCGTTCTTGTTCGCAGGAAGAGCCATTGCCCGGCTTCGGGTGGCGGCGGACTTGCCATCATCAAGTCGAGCGACTGACATCACCCGATCCGTTTCATCCGCGGGAGGAGGACTCTCGGAGATTGTCTGGCATCCCGTCATGCCAAGTGCCACGGCAACAACAAGCCATCTGGACTCGATCCTGGCTTGGAACAGGAAGATCTCCGGCACGGGCGCCTCCTTGACTCAACGCAGACTTCTGGAGCGGGGACTCGGGCGCTCCAGCCTAAAGGCTCGCAGATCCGTCGGGTAAAGCTGAATTGAAAAACGTCGATCGGCCTGTTCGAGGACAATGCCGGTGCGGTCAATTTCAGCGACTGTCCAGCCGTCGATGACCTGACCGGTTTCGTGCCAGCGACCGTCGGCTTCGGCCGGCCGGCGTAAGTACGCACGGCGGGCCTTGGCGGTCAGGACAATACCGCCAACAACAAGGGTCGGTTCAATCGGCGGCGGTCTGGCTGTTGGTGCCGGGGGCGTCGCTCTTTGCGGCGGCGGTTCGAACGGCTTGCGCGAAGCGAAGAAGATCGGCCGCATCAAGGTGGGATCGTCACTGGACGCCTCCGATTTCTTTCCGGCCGATGCGATCGGCGCGTCGGGCGGCGGCGCTATCCAGGGCCGCTCCACCTCGCTGTCGATGGCCGCCGGCTCCGAGCTGATCATGTATCCGCACGCGATTAGTCCGGCATCGAGGCACATTAGCGCTGCAATGCCGATGATGCGGGAGGGGACTTGCTTAGCGACCAACGGCATGATTGCGAAGGGGTCCATAGATGTCGAACTGGGCTTCGATCGAAGGCTCTTGCGTCGGTACTGCGCCGGGTGGGGTTGCTGGCATGCGCAGCGTCGCTGTGTCCACGAACAAATACGGCTCTCTCCCCTCGATCGTCTGCAACGTCGTGTAGATCGCCGCAATCGATCCGGTCAGTTCCAGGTGCGCCCCCAGGTAACGGGTATCGCGGTCGGTACCCGGCTCGAGGGCGCGAACGGACTGGACCCGGGCGCCTGCTTGGTCTGCTACGGTCTTGAGGCGCGCCTGCAGATCGGCATTGATGCCGCCATCGCTTGCCCCTTGCAGGAACGCGCTCGAAGACGCTGCGTCACCGGCGCGTGCGGCCTTGCTTCGAACCGCTGCATCCCGTGCGGCGATTGTGCGGTAGTTCGAAAGTGCGGCGCGCGCCTGCGCAAGACGATCGGCCTGGTCTGACAACAACGAGACGACGGGCCTGATCGCCAGCAGGTAGGCGGAGACGAACACGCAAAGATTCAAGCCGACGAACAGGCCGCGTCGCATGAGGAAATCTTGATGCTTCGCCATGCAGCCTCCTAACGCTGCGCCAAGCGTGCGTCTGCACGCGTCCGGATGATAAGTGAAAAGTGCTCGTGCCCTGTGAGAGCATCGAAGGTGATCGGAGCATCCAAACTTGCCTCTCCAAACAAGGACGATTTTTCAAACAGCCCGACCAACTCGGTTGCCTTCGCGGAAAAGCCCGCGATTGAGAGCGATCCGTTGCGGCGGCGCCAATCGGTCACCCAGGTGTTGTCAGGCAGAACGCGGCTCGTCTCCCGCCAGAGATTCGCCGTCGATGGCAGCCGGCGGCGTTCCTCGAGTGCGTTCAGAGCTGATTGGACCCGTGCTATCTCGTCCTCGAGGCGGCGTACGGCCAACGCTTTGTCGCGTTCGACGGCCGCCCGCACCTCGACGGCGATGATGGTACGCTCTTGCATCCACCAGAAAACCACGGCGTCGACGCAGGTTAGGATTCCGGCCGCCGCCGCCAGCGCAAGGATCAGCCGCCTGGTCGACGAGGCCTTGTGATCGGCGTCAGGCCGAAGCGAAATGGCAGGTACAAGCGAACCGTTCTGTTGCGCGTCGGCTGCGACGAAGGAAATCTCCGCCAGTGCCAGTTCGAGGTCGCGAGTGGCGGCTTCAACAAGATCACGGCGCACGATCCACTGATGGATCCTAAGTGTCTGTGCATCCCGCTGCTGCGGATCAAGCGCCGTGCCGAAATGGATATCCTCCGCCTGAAACGGTGTGCGGTGCTCGAGTTCCTGACGCGCGATCATGTGAATGCGTTCGCGCGCGCGCGCGGGAATTCCGAACGAGCGATGGAAGAATGAGCCTAGCGGCAGAACAATGCCGACCATCGCGTCGCGGCGTTTCCGGCCGATGTCGGTGAGATGACGGTCGAGCGCTGCTGCCGAATAGTCGGACCGACCGATAAATCCGCTGTGCACCACACATCCGCGACGTGAAGAAACTTCGAAGCGAACGCCGTCGTTCACGGCTTGCAACCGGATCACCGGCTCGCCGTGGCCGAAGAGTCGGGTGACAAGGAATTCGGGCCACAGGTCGTGGAATTCGGCGAGCCACCAGGCGGCAAAACGCCACCAGCTTGCACGCGCCTGCGCCCAAATGAACGCCAGCGGCCAATCGGCAAACAGCAGCTCACGTATTGCGTTCATGCTGGCGGCTCTGAATTAATCAGCGGCCAATCTACACCAGATGCTGCGGTATATTTTGAAATATAAATCGGGAATGCGATCCGGCTTCTCTGCGAACAGACATATTGAACATGGAGCTGCGCATCGATCATTCAACCAACTTACTTTGTGATATTCGGAGCGATGTGGCCTTCTCATCTTAACATTGCAAGTCGTGGTGTATGAGCGTTCCGACAAACGACATTACTGCACTCAGCAGCGAGCGCGCGAGAGCAGTCGATAAGCGGGTCGGGGAACCATGAGGGGTAACCGTCGTACGTCGCGGCACCGTTAGTGCTACCGTTCACAGTGCGGCATTGCAGGCGCCCGGGCGGTGGTGCAGGTAGCGCCTTCGGTCTGGAACGTGCAGATGCAGCCAGCAGCCTTCAGATCGAATTGTCAACTATGAAACGAAGACTCAATATCTCAGGTCCTTCAGCAGCCAAATCGGTGATGAAAAATGAATCTGATGAGATCAGGCAAATATATTTTCGAATGCGTAACGATGGTTCGAATTCGCGCTTATGTTCGCTGATTATATGCCCCAAGCAGGAAACAATCATGACACGACGTCTTCGCATCCTGATCGTCGCCGCTATCGCTCTCGCCGGCGCGGCTGCGGCGCTTGTCACCTCTCGCACTATGGCGCAGACGCCGCCGACGCCTGGTTCTGCAACCTATCGTTATGACAGCCTCGGACGCGTCGCGCAGGACATCTATCCGGCCAACTCCGCCGCCTACAGTTATGATGCGGCCGACAACCGGACCAGCTTTACCCAGAACTAAGCAGGACGCATCCGGTCGCTTGTGGGGCCCGTACGATGGCTGCCGCATTTGCCCAGGAATTCGGCGGCTACCTCCGCAAGACGATCGGACTCGTCGAAGTGCGCTCTCCGAAGCCCCGCAGGAGTGCCGACACGAGTTTCGGATCTTGTTGGGGTTTTCGTTGTTGCCTTCAAAATGTATTTCGAGTGAAAGCTCTAAAGTATATTTCCAAATATACCGAGGTACGCTCAGTTCTGGTTTATCATCCTTCGCATGCAGTAAACGGCTGCATGCGAGTTGGAGCAGAAAATGCGGCGTTTCCTGAGTGGCAGTCGGTATTCAACACAGCAATCCGAATACGTTTCAGTGCGGTGTCAGTTGCAGTGGTGCGGATATGCCTCAGGCAGCATCGCTTCGTTCAACAATTTGTGTCGAAGATGTTTAGGGCGTTCAGCCTGGGGTCTTGATGCGATTTATCGCGTCGCCGCACAAAGCGGATGCAACGCCACCCAACCTCGGCGGTTTGCGGCTTTGTTGTTGCATGTAGTCAGCTTGACATTGTTTGCCGCAGGCGGCAGTGCAGCCATGGCGCAGTCAACGCCGACAGGGGCTGCACAGCCGCCGGCGTCGAACGTGCAAATGCCACTTGTGTCACCAGAACAAGCCGCCGCGTTCTTCGCAACTCGATCCGCTGCTCCAAGCGATGCTCCGCCATTGAGTTCGAGACCGCCTGCGGACCCCATTCAACCATTGCCAATAGAGCCGGTGCTGGGTCACCCGCTGCCAACGGATGCGACAACCGCATCCGGGATGGCGCGGGCAGATTTCGCCATAGCCAAGCCTGACAAGGTCAAGGGGAATGGGGTGGCTAGTGGCACCGATGGTCCAGCGTCGAGCCCGTCAACGACAGTCATTCGTGAGGTGCCGCCGCTGATCGGCAAGCAATGAGCAATGCCGATTAAGCGAGTCTCAAGTGGCTACGAGGTTACTGGCTTGAAAGCGCGTGAAGACTAATTCGTTGAAATAGAATCTAGGGAGATAGCCATGCGCGGCTTAAGGGTTGTATTTGGTGCTGTTCTCGCAACGATGGCATTTTTCACAAATCATCAATCGCATGCTCAGACCTCGCCTCCGACGTTGTCGTGCACGCCGCCGGCGGCGGATCCAGAAATCGCGACGCTGGCGCGCGCTCTAAATTATAATTTCGTTCAAATTTATGAATATATTTACTACGACATCGATGTTTCACACTCGTTTGGCTCGAAAAAGGGCGCTCTGGGAACGCTTCTCGATCGCCGTGGAAACAATTTCGATCAGAACGTTTTGTTCGTAACATTGCTGCGGCAGTCCTGCCTGACGGCAAACTATCGTTTTGCCAATGTCCAGTTTGCCGCAGCTGATGCCGCAAATCTATTGGGGGTGACCAACGACGCGGCGACGTTCGTGAGGGTCCTGGGCAACGGCGGTATTCCTGGATGCATTCGACTGGTGAGCGGCGGTGCGTGCGTAACGAGCGGTGGGGCCGCTGCATTCGTTTCGATGAACCGCGTTTGGACGGAGGTGACGGTCGGGACGACGACGTATCAGCTGGATCCGTCGTTCAAATCGTTCACCCAATTTCAGGCGATCGATCTCAAGACGGCGATGGGTTTCAACCAGGCGACGTTCCTGTCCAGCGCGCTTGCAGGCTCGACCACGGTGCCCGGCGTTCCCGCCGGCACCGATTCGATCAAAGCGCTCAACAAAGCGAACGTCAACTCCACGCTGAACGGCTACTCGGAGGCTCTATCGAACTACATCCGCACGAACAACCCGTCGAGTTTGCCCAAGCAGATCTATGGTGGTAGTGAGATCACAAACAGCTTCTATGGCACGACGTTTCCAGCTACTGGATCGCTCTGCACGAGCCTCGCCTCATGCATCATTGCGCCGGCAACGACACCGACGAATTTCGAGACGATCTTCACGATTGCGGTGTCTGACAATGCCTCGGGTGCCAGTCCGACGTTCACCACCACGCTGTACGGCAGCGAGATCGCGGGGAAGCGCCTGACACTGACCTATTCGGCGACAAAGCAGCCCATCCTGAAGCTCGAAGGCGCCACGCTCGCGACCGGCGCGGCAACGGTGGCAACGAGGCAGTACGTCTTACTCACGGTACAGATCCCCTACGCAACCCCGTTCAACAGGACCGCTATCCCCTCAGTTGAGGTTGGCGCGGCCAACGCGTTCGCGATCATGCTGCACGCGGGCGAAATGGGCCGTGATACCCTGACCCGGCATCAGCTTAGTCAGGCAAGCCTCAAGCAGACCAACGTCGCGACAACGGACGAGCGGGTGGTTGGTGAGGCGCTCGCCGCGGTCGGCTCGGCATATCTGGCCCAGTCGGCGCGGATTGACGACCTTGTCGCGCGGATTAGCAAGACCATTTGCGTGCGGCACGTGTCGATGGGGATCGCGGGCAAGACAACGTCGGCTTATGTCGATTTCCCAGTCCAGTTGTCGAGTTCGGCTCCGACCGATCCGAGTGTGCCGGCAACGAGCTTCATTCAGGTTGGCCTCGTCGCAGAAGCGCTCCATAGCATGCTCGAGTCGACAGCCGTTACTCAGATCCAGCAGAACGCTGCGATTTCGACTGTCCGGATGATCGACTATGCCAACACCGACGGCACAGGCTTCATCAAGGCGACCAGCGCGAACTGGACGACCGTAACCCCGCTCTTGACAGGATGGCCTGCCGCCGAGCTTACGAAGATGGGAAATTGGCTCACCGCCAATCCGACGGGCAACATCATCCTGCCACAGGTCGGCAATCGCGTCGTCAATGCCTGGACCGGTAGCGGATATTACCTAATGGACAGCAGCACGACTTTGCTGACTGTCGGGTATTTTGTCTCGGGCGGTTATAAAGGCGGGTACGGCACGACCCCCTCATTCGATCCGTACCCTCCCTTCCAAGTACCGCCGTCGAATAATCACGCTTCTAATCCGGTTGTTTCGTACGATCCGATCGACATGCGTACCGGGGCTTACGTCTTTGATCATGTTGATATCAGCGTCGGCTCGGCAGCATATCCGTTCGGTCTTGCGCTGAAGCGGTCGTATAGCTCTTCCGACAGATTCCGGAACGGTCCGCTCGGATACGGCTGGAACCACAACTTCAGCATCAGCACGTTGGTCGACAGCGACACCTTCCTTGCGTTTGGCGATGAGAATCCGCTGTCGGGGGTACCAACCGCGGTGGCCATGGTTGCAATCCGCGAATTGATGACCTCGACGACCGTCGCTATCGGCAACACGGTGGCGGCGCAGCTCGCGGCCAGCTGGCTGATGGATCAGTTGGTGAACAACGCGGTGACGGTGTCGCAGGTTGGCGGCACCAGGCGGTTCGTCAAGATCCCGACCGCGAACGGTATCGGAACATACGTGCCGCCGCCTGGCGAAGTTTCGACGCTGGTCGTCAACGCCGACAAGTCGATGGTGTTGACCGACAAATCGAAGAACGTTGTGTCGTTCGATGTCGATGGCAAGGTCGCCTCCTGGATAGATCCGAACAACAATACGGTGACGTTTACCTACAGCGGCACCGGCACGACCAAACTGCTCGCCAACGTGTCGAATGGCATGGGCCGCATCCTGACGCTTACCTACAACGCTTCTAATCAGTTGACCGGCGTCAGCGACGGCGTGCGCACTGTGGTCTACACGTACGATGCATCGGGCAACCTGGCGACTGCCCGGGATACTGCGCCCACACCGCAGACCACCACGTTCGTCTACGGTCCGGTGGGGCTGCTCACGCAGATTAAGTACCCATCGTTCCCGACAACGCCATTCATGACGAACGTCTATGATGGCTTTGGCCGGATCAAGACGCAAACCGACGCCCTAGGCAACATCTGGCACTACCTCTTTGCCAACGGTCGGCGCTCGCAGGAGATCGATCCCGCGGGTGGCTCGCATGCCCTGTGGCATGACAGGAACGGCAATCAGACCGTCGATGTCGATCAGGCGGGTGATCGACGGACCTTGATCTATGATGGCATCAACCGTCTGACCAAGAAAACGAACCCGCGACTGGATACCCTTGAGCTGACGTATGACGCCCGCTCGAACGTGCTGACGCAGAAGACCACGCCCGTCCCTGGTTCGACCGATGTGGTAACCGGACTGCCGGCGACGCCGATCACGGTGAGTTTCACGTACGATGCGACATTTAACAAGCTGCTGACCACCACCGATGGTCGCGGCAATGTGACAACCAATGCCTATGATATGAAAGGCAACCTGACACAGATCACGCAGCCAGCGGTTACCAAGCCCGGCGTTGCCGGCACTGTGATCCCGGTCACAACCATAACCTACAACACCCGCGGGCTCCTGCTCACCGTGACCGATGCAGAGGGCATGGTCACGACCAATACCTATGACGCGACGACCTTGAATCTGTTGACGACGGTCGTTGACAGTGGCAGTGGCCGGCTCAATTTGACGACCAGTGCCGGCTACGACGCGACAGGCAATCGAACGTCGATCACGGACCCCAAAGGCGCCGTTACCACGCTCGCGTACGACACGATGCGGCGATTGACCCAGACCACCGCGCCATCGCCATTCACCGGCACCGTTACCCAGTTCGCTTATGACGCCGACGGGCGCCAGATCAGCGTGGCCCGGGCCACTGGCAACGTCGGTTCACCCTGGTTGACCACCACCGCGACCTACAATGCCTCCGGCAAACCGTTGGTCGTGACGCTACCCGACGGCACGACCTCGACGACGGCTTACGACGCCGTCGGCCGCCCGCTGACTGCGACCTCCTCGAGCGGACGCCAGGTGCTCACCACTTACGATCTTGCCTCGCGCATCACCAAAGTCACCGATCAGGTATCGGGCGCGCTCGATCCCTCGATCACCGTCAATCTTGGCGCCGTCATCCGCGAGCAGCGCACCTACCAAGCAGGCGGCTTGCTCGCCACCCTGGCCGATGGCAAGGGTAATACATTGAGCTACATCTACGATGGCTTCTCGCGCCTGAGGCAGCTCAAATACCCCGACTACGTGTCGGGTGTGCAGGGCTACGAGTTGTTCGGCTACGATGCCAACAGCAACCCTGTCATCAAACAGACGCGCTCGCTCGCGCTGATCCAGTACACATCTGACGCACTCAATCGACGATTGACCAAAGCCCCAGCCGGCCAGGCGACGATCACATACGGTTATGACAAGGTCGGCCGCTTGATGACTGCGAAGAAGAGTACCGAGACGGTCGCACTCTCGGTCTCGTACGACACAGCAGGCCGCGTGGTGGGCGAGTCCTCGCCGCTGTTCGGCCCAATCTCCGCGACGAGGGATAGCAACGGAAATCTCACCTCGCTGGTTTATCCAGGGGGCGCGTTCACCGCGAGCTTCTCTTACGACCAGCTCAACCGAATGGCTGGTGTCTACCAGGGCTCTGTCGCAACCGGCATTCGCGTCGGTGGCTACAGCTACAACACGTTGTCGCAACGCTCCGGCACGAGCTACGGACCGGCGACGGGCGCCATCGCCTCGACCGCGACCACGTACACCAATGGCGGACAGCTGGCTTCGCTCCTCCACACCTGGAGTGGTAGCTCGCTAGGTCTCAGCTACAGCTACAACAATGACCACCAGCGCAGCGGTGTATCCGCCACCGACGCGACATTTTTGCCTTCCGGTCTCGCGGCCGGCTCCAGCGCCTATACCTCGAACAATCTCAACCAGTATACCACCATCAGTGGCGTCGCCCACACCTACGACAAGCGCGGCAACCTGACCTCCGATGGAGTCTGGACCTATGGCTACGACACCGAGAACCGGCTGATCTCGGCGTCCAACACCGGCAGCGGCGCGTCCATCAGCTACGCCTATGACGCTCTTGACCGGCGCATGTGGAAGACCATCAATGGCGTCACCACCGCTTGGCCGTCGTTCGGCAACCGGGAGATCGCCGAGTATGTCGGCACCGGCACCGTCTCATTGACACGCCGGTTCGTCTACGGCGCCGGGCTCGACGAGCCGCTCGCCAACATCTCCGCGGCGAACGTGCCCACCTACTACTTCCAGGATGGGCTCGGCTCGACGGTCGCGCTGACTAACTCCAGCGGCCTCGTCGCCGAGAAATACGCCTACACCGCCTTCGGCAAGACGGTCACTGCTGGGACGCCGACCGCGCCCTATCGCTACACCGGCCGGCGCTACGACGAGGAGACGGGCCTGTATTTTTATCGCGCCCGGGCCTTCTCCGCCAGCCTCGGCCGCTTCCTGCAGACCGATCCCATCGGAACCGAGGGCGGGATCAATCTCTATGCGTATGTGGGGAATGATCCGCTGAACGCGACGGATCCATCGGGGCTGGCGACCCAGGAGACTGGCCAGGAGACTGTTGGTGTGAGTCCCGCCTTCGTTAATACCACCCTGGCCATTCCGGCAGTCGGAGCAGGGGTTGGAGGTGTCGGGCTCGGCGTGGTGGCGGTTGTGGGATTGCCTTTGCTTCTCTCAGGCGACACCCCCCAAACTGAGAGGCCTTCTCCCATTTACGCAACTTATACAAGAACCCACCCGATAACACTCCAAGTTTACTCTGGGAGGACTTCCGGTTATGGTGACGTATATCAGATTGTCGCCAATAGGGGCGCTCAGCAGTCAATTCTGAACGCGGAAGGATTCCTCCCCCCGGTTCCAGACGTCGCCGCGACGGGTACGCAAGCTTATGGTGCGATACGTGGACGTGAGCAGCAACTCATCAATTTTCACGGAGGTGCGCAGAGCGTCGGAGGAACGGCGCGAAACATGATAAACGGTGTTGCGGATTTCAATCCAAATGGGCCCGGGTATATCGCAAGTTCCGTAGCAACGTTCGGCGCCCTTCCGGACAACTCTCCCCCGCGGCTCCGGCTGTACTAATAGAGATGGTGTATGATGGCAAAGCGTCGAAAGCTTAGTCCCGGAGATGTATTTGAGATCAACCTTGGCATGCTTGGTCTCGCTTACGGCGTGCTCGCCACGGGAAACGATGTTGCTTTCTATGATGTACTAGCTCCATCAACACCATCTCTTGATATGCTGACGGCTCGGGAGATTTTATTTAGGGTGTATGTAGCTGAGGACGGCTTGCTTTCCGGGCAATGGAAAATCATTGGTAGCATTTCGCTGACAGGTGACCTCTTGAAACCGTGCAAATATAGGAATCAGCCGGTCGGATCAAATGATCTGTTTGTGTACCAGGCTCAAAAGTTTACACCAGCAGCTTATGATGAAGTCAAAGATCTTGAACCTCTTGTCGTTTGGTTCCCAATGCATATTGAGGAGCGGTTACGAGATCACTTTGAGGGCCGACCAAATAAGGCTTTCGAGTTTCTGAGTCGAATTAAGAGATATGATCCCTCCACTCATCAAGAAATTCCGGTCAGCCCGGGGCGCTCCGCTCGATAACGAGTCACTATCTTTCGGGCCTTAGGTTCATATGAAAAGTCCTTTTGTTTCATGCTTTCTATCATGCTTTCTATTCAGTATCGTTTGCGTCACGTCTGGCGCATGTGCTCGGGAGCTGCATCAGAAATCGGAAACTCTTACAATAGGATCCGCGATGGGCGCATGGGATATCGGTATCTTTGCGAACGATGTGGCATTGGATTTTTTGAATGAGCTTGAAGAGCTTGATGCGATTGATGTGTCGCCAAGCCTAGCTGCTGCGGTGGCTTTGCCGAATGGTGAGTACATAGAAGAGGACGCCGGTGTACGTGCATTGGTTGCCGCCGAGCTTATAGCCGCCGCCAAGGACGGAAGGGAAGAGCGGCTACCTGAGGCTGCACGCAGAGTAGCATCTCGGATAGGAAACCCGCCATCAATGGAACTGGTTGCGGCAGCCAGAATCGCAGTCCGCAGCGTGCTGACGTCGTCTGAAACGAAGGAGCTTAGATCGGCACTAAGCAGGGATGAGTTCGAGAAGTGGCAAAATGATGTAAAAGGTGTCCTTGCCCGACTTGATTAGGAAGCAGGGCACATCCTTTGTGGCCGATGATCTTCAATCGTCTTGAAGGAGGATTCTGAGATGACGTTGATCAAAGGGCACCTTCGAACCTTCGTTGTAATCGGCTTACTGGCCATAGTGAGCTCGGGTAGTATGTACGGAAACGCTATGCCTGCAAAGTCTGATTCAGGGTCTGCTGTCCGCGCTGTGTAACTTCACAGTGAAACCCGATGCGCGGGATCGGTCTTTTGATTAGCTAAGAAAATTTTCTGACGAAAACGCGTTTGCGATCCGCATTGCGCCGGTCCGGCCAGACAATCAACATTTCCGCCATAAATCGGCTCCACTCGCACAACAAGGGCGTATAACAATGGGCGTCGGTCTCGCAGAAGATGCCAATGGGGTGAGACAAGTTTTAATCGGCACCAGCGAGCCGATGGGTTATCTTCGGCCCGGCGTGACGCTGAGGCCTGGAGAAACCCTTGCGTCTGGTCTTGGCCATGCCGAGGAAGATATCGTGAATTTTGCTCAGAAAAATGGTCTCAATTTGCTTGAAGTTGGCGCAACACGTCCGATCTGCTCCTCTTGCGCATCGCTAATCACGGGAGCTGGAGCAACCCCCGTGACACCATTAAAGGTGCGTTGATGGGAGTTCGTCTGCGTCTTGATTCGATATCTGCAAGTTTAGCGGATTCCTTCCGAAAGGCTGACGATGAGCAACGGCGACATGCGGCCTTGGCAACATGTCTCGTCGCTGTTGCGCGATCTGGCTTGCAGGGCAAAGAAATAGACGCTGCCGTTTCCCTTCTTCGTCATGGCGGGGGAGATCAACTCGCTGCGCGGCGCACGCTCGACTTCTTAACCGAGAAGCTCGATGAGCAATACTTTGAACTCAGCGAAGGTGCTGACCGGACAACACCAGGGGCTTTACTCGTGTTTCGGAAGGCGAGAGCTGCGGCAGCGTTGGCGTTCGCCCTATCTCCTGATCCAGGACAGCTTCACGAAGCCATATACGAGGCGATTGTTGCGTCGGACGATCAAGCGGAAGCAGTGCGAGCAGCAGATGAGGCGTTGAGGAGTCGCAGGCATTGATGTTTGGTCGGCAACCGACGTAAGCGGCTCAAGATATCTATTCCGCCGACGCCGCCACTGCGCAGCAGGTTGCCGACGCAAGGCGCCTGTTGTCCTGTGCGTTAGGGCGAAGGCGGTCCGAGCTGGCAGCGTAAGATTCTATCGCGGCAACGATCTGGTCTGGCTTTCCGAAGCCATTCCGCCGGTGTTCATTGATCCATGTGAGGCTGCCAAGAGCACACTAGAGCGCTTTCGCGGCTATTAGCAGGATGGAGCCGCGAGGTATGGGCATCCGGACCTATCTCAGTCGGCAACACTCCGGCAGTCGCTCCTCCTTGAGGTGGAGACATGATCCCGCTGTGTATTCTAGGAGCGTATTGGCCTCCACGGCAGGAGTGCGATTACCCCTTTCGGAGCAGGCCAAATGGTTTGGTCAGAGGTGGGAGCGCGGTCGCCGCAGACGCAGCCGCAGGCCCTGGCTATGAAAGCTGGCAATCGGATCAAAGGCCAGCTTCTCTCGACTTGTTGGGGCAGTGGTTCGTAGCCCAGATTGCCGTCCGTCCGCGTTCGGAAAATGAGATTAAAAACATCGAGGACAAAACGAAGTTGCCGATTGACGTACCTGGTGAGGAATTGACCGACCACACCCTGTCTCTCGCGATGGATATGGGAATGTACTTGAGCTAGGTCTTTTTAAAAAGCCATCCTTCCTTGAAGTGGGAACAGCCGCTGTCCAACAAGAAGTTTATAGACTACGGGCAGCCCGTTCTTGTCGCGCTTAAGTCTGGTGCCTTCAATCCAGCGCGCATGGTGGTTACCTTCGCATATGGAGTAGTCAGTCAAAAGAAAAACGGGTGACAGTCTTAGGCATATCTATGAAACGTGGTCGAAGTTAGTTGCATAAAGAGCAGGTCGCGCGGCTCCACTACCTACGATGCGGAAACCGGCTGATCGCCGGCCAATCGCCGGGCAGTCCGTCAGCTACAACTACGATCCGCTTGGGCTCGGTCATCGCGCTTGCCAATGCGTTGCTACATCCGGGCGGACAAGGCGGTTACTCAATTTGAGGTCAATAAAATGACACTCATTGAAGCAGTTCAGAATTTGGACTCTCTCGAAGGAGAGAGCACGATATACGCTGCGCAACCTTGGACGGCGGATTCAATGGCGGTTGTTGCGCCCGAACCCGAATCGGGAGGTCTGCCGACGGAGGCGGAGAAGCATGCCTTGAAATACTTTCTCGAAGTGTCTATCGCCCGTGACTTTCTTGAAGATTGGAGTGCAAATCTCGATGCGGAACCGATACTCCAAGAGAAGTGTGCCCGGCTCATTCAATACGCAATTACCGACGCGTGATGATGAGACTGATCTGGTCGTTTTTTACTTCTCGTTATACACTCTGTCGGCATCGGGGCACTCCTCGAATCATCGCAAAGCCCTTCGGTGATAGAGACTCTCGTGCGCCGCTTTGTGTTTGGCCCCGGGCTCGATGAGCCGATCGCCGCGGTGAACGCCGCCAATGCCCGTACCTATCAATTCTAGGATGCGTTGGGGTCAGTGATCCTCGCCACCAACGCAGCCGGCCAGATCACCGAAAAATACGGCTACGCGGGTTACGGCATCACTCTTTACGCCGGCGCCAATTCGGCCGCTTACCGCTTCACCGGCCGCAGGTACGATCCTGAAGCCGGTCTCTACTTCTATCGCAACCGGGCATACTCGCCGGCGCTGGGACGCTTCCTGCAGACCGATCCCATCGGAACCGAGGGCGGGATCAATCTCTATGCGTATGTGGGGAATGATCCGCTGAACGCGACGGATCCATCGGGGCTGGCGACCCAGGAGACCGTTGGTGTGAGTCCTGCCTTCGTTAATACCACCCTGGCCATTCCGGCAGTCGGAGCAGGGGTCGGAGGTGTCGGGCTCGGCGTGGTGGCGGTTGTGGGATTGCCTTTACTTCTCTCAGGCGACACCCCCCAACTGAGAGGCCTCCTCCCATTTACGCAACTTATACAAGAACCCACCCGATAACAGGTCAAGTTTACTCTGGGAGGACTTCCGGCTACGGTGATCCAAGTTAGATAGTCGCCAGTAGGGGCGCGCAGCAATTCATTCTGAACGCGGAAGGATTCTTCCCACCAGCTCTAGTGCGGGCTTTGCGATAGGAGCAGAGTGCTTTGCCCGCTTCTCGGGCTCCACCTCATAGACATTGATGAGTGTCAGCCGCTCGGATTGTGGATCAATCGTTGCCGTCGTATGCCATCGTCGTCCTCCTTTGAAGCTCGACGTTGCGGAAGAGATGACAACGCTGGCCCGCAGAATGTGACATGGAGCGCGCAATATCATCGGACCGAAATGTGAACCCTGAACCGACTTGCGCGGGCTTCCGACTGGCCGCTCGCTGTTGGCGCAAAGCGGCCGGTCGGAGGAATGTCTGCTCCTGGGGGCAAACGATCAATCGATCACCTCATTGGCAAGAGGGAGCAGCGGCCACCGGATGATATTTCGATATGACGCCGAGCTCACGGGTGCCAGGTCCCCATGTGCGCCGCGTGCGCCGGCCCGTAGGCGCCGGGACCAAAGAACCGGTCGTAGTAGTCGGTGTCGATATGATGAGCCTGCATCACCCACATCAGATGCATCGCATCGGTGCCGCCGGGAAAGCGGCCGTAAGTGTCGTATATGTAGTTGCAGATCGCCTTGGTGCAGTCGAGCCCTTCCGGGCTGATCCGGATCGCGCCGACGCGATGCTCCGCCTCTGACATACGGTGCGGTACGGGCCCCGTTTCCTTGCTGCCGCTTGACGGCGGCGCAAGCACGGCATCAACGGCCGCATCCATGGTCGGGTGATAGGGCGGACAGCTTGCCTCGAACACGCCGTCGAGCCCGACCGGATTGGCGAATGTCGTTCCGCCATTCGCCGCGACGGTGCGGAAGCCCATGCGCCCAAGAATTTCGAGCGAGAGAAATCCGCAGTGCTTCCATCCGCCCAGCCCCAGAGCCTCGGTTGCCAGGAATATGTTCTGGCAGATTGCCGCGGGCTCGCTGAAGACGTAGTAGCAGGCCTGCCGCTCGACGATCGATAGCGGCAGCATCCGTTCGGCATCCAGGAAGCCGTCCTTCAGCCAGCGCTCTGTGCCGGCTGGCCGACAGCCGTGGCGGTCATCGACAATGTTCATGCCGCCGCCCGCAGGCGCGTAGCGGCGCAGGGCGGGATCGACGAACTGCGCGATCAATGAGATCAACGACGCGCTCACATCGCATACCGGTAGAAACAGCGTCGAACCTGGCTGGTTCGAATCCCAAAGGTCGTGCCCGCTCATCGGCAGTATATGGCGCGGGATGTCGAGCCGTCCCCGGCGGAGCTCCCGACGCTGTGCTTGGTACGCTTCAAGGACCTTGGTGCGCTCGTCCGGGGTCTCGATCTCGCGCAGCTTGCTCGCCGCGACGTTGGCATCGAGGACATAAAGCCCTTCATCGTTGGTGAAGAAAAGCGCCGTTTGGCCGCCAGGCCGCGTCGTCGGGAATGTGCGGCCGCTGCGGCGACGGTAAGGTGCCGGCGTCGGCAGATCCCAGAGCGCCAGTCCGGAAAATCCGGCGCCCGCGCCGACCAGCAGCGCTTCCTCGATCTCGCTCAGGGGGACCGGCGTGTGCGCGGACTTGTACCGGAAGGGCCCCTCCGGCATCTCGAAGCCGAGACCGAACCGCCGCGAGCGCCGGGCATAGAGGGCCTCGAACAGTGGGTAGCTCCAGGCCAGGTCCAGCAGTTCAGACGGTGTCATCAGCTCGATCCTCGCAGGAACCCGCGACCAGCGCGGAACGAGCAGAAACCTAGCTCTTTACTGGAATGGCAAGATGGTCCACTTTCGCTCATTGTAGCAGACCACTTGTGACTGACTTTTTCCTATGACATTGCGCGGATGGGCCGATCTCTACGCTTGGCAGCTCGATCGGGCGAGCCGCACGCCGCTCACTCGGCAGATCTACATGCAGGTGCGCTCCGCCGTGCTGTCCGGCGCGCTCCGTCCGGGCACGCGGATGCCGTCCTCCCGGGCCATGGCATCGAAGCTCGGCGTGGCGCGTGCATCCGTGGTCTTGGCGTATGAGCACCTGCTCGCCGAAGGCTATGTAGAGAGCCGCCACGGCTCTGGCACGTTCATCGCGGGCGATCTGACCGGCCTTGCATCACGACGTCGCGGCGTTCCGCGCGCGACAAAGCGCGCCGTGCCGATATCGGCGCAGACCTTTTCCGACTTCGAGCGATCGGCGCTGCAGAGCGACGCCCGCCCGTTCAACACCGGCCGCACGCTGATCGATGCCCGGACCGCCGAGACGTGGCGCAGCCTGACCCATCGCGCGGTGCGCCGGTTCGGCGCGAATGACCTCGGCTACACCGATCCCGCCGGCCTGGCCGAGCTTCGCGAGAACATCTGTGACTATCTACGAGCGGCGCGCGCGGTGCGTTGCGACCCCGCGCAGATCGTCATCACGGCCGGCACCCAGCAAGCAATCGATATCGCAGTCCGTGTGCTGCTCGCGCCCGGCGACGAGGTGTGGGTCGAAGATCCTGGTTATCCGCTGACCCACGCGCAATTGCTGCTCGCCAAGGCGCGGCCGCATCCCATTCCCGTCGATGCCCAAGGTCTGGTCGTCGACGCTGGCCTGCGCATGGCACCTCGGGCGCGCGTCGCGTTCGTCACACCCTCGCATCAGTTTCCGACCGGCGTTGCGCTGTCCATGGCGCGGCGCCTGGAGCTGTTGGCGTGGGCGCGGCAGAGCGGCGCGTTCATTGTCGAGGATGACTACACCAGCGAGTTCCGCTATTCGGGGCCGCCGCTCGCATCACTGCAGGGTCTCGATGACACCGAGCAGGTGATTTACGTCGGCACGCTCAACAAGGCGTTATTTCCAGGTCTGCGCATTGGTTACGCCGTGGTGCCGCGCGCACTGCTGCAGGCCTTTGTAGGCACGCGCTATCTCGTCGATCGCCAACCCGCGACGCTGCAGCAGGCGGTCGTTTCCGAGTTCATGCAACAAGGCCATTTCGCTGGGCACATTCGTCGCATGCGCCAGCTATATCGCGACCAGCGCGACGCGCTGGCGGAGACACTGATGCGGCGCGCAGCGGATCGGCTCGAAGTTGCGGTGCCCGATCAGGGCATGCACCTTGTCGCCTATCTGCGCGATGGATCGTCTGACCTCGCTGTCGAGGCCAGCGCCCAACGCGCCGGTATCGTCGTGCGCGCAATCAGCCGTTTCTATCGCGCAGCGCAACCCCGCGCAGGTCTCATGCTGGGGTTTAGCGGGTTTCCGCGGCAGTCGATCGTACCGTCGGCCGCTCGGCTGGCGACACTCCTCGACAAGCGTGTCCGAGCTTAGCTACATGGTCGAAGCCGCTGACGAGCATCACCGGCTGGCGCCGTATTTGAAGCGGACTGCTGGCATGGCGGCGCGGTTCTGGATAGAGCCGGATGGCCGGCATGCAGTAGCAGAGAAACCCTGAGATCGACTTTCGCGAGATTTTTCGCGTTGTTCGATTTTCGACAGACGGGGCTGATCAATCGTCCCGCTCGGCTGGTTTACCTCAGCAGCGGCCTGCATCGCGGCGGGGAGGGTTCGCTGCGGGACCTCGATTGGCCGAAGCGGACCTGGGATCCGGCAAAGGCCTACGCCGAAAGCAAGCTGCAGGTCGTCGCGCTGGCATTCGCAGTGGCGCGACGCTGGCCGCAGGCCTTGAGCAATGCGGTCGATCCCGGCTGGGTGCGCACGAAGCGCCAGAGGCGGAGTTGTAATTCGCCTCAGGTAAAGGGTTTTGCAGATAAGTTCCACGGCCGATGCAACGATAGCTAGGTCGATGTCGACCTCAAAGCCTATGTCGGGATAATTCCAACTGACACGTGGATGATCGGCAAGATCAAGATTTACAGCGCCCGGATGAATCCAAGGAAGCGTAGAAAGTGGATAACTAGTATTTTGTTGGCGATTCGCAGCAGCCAGGTTCTCGAATGACGATGGAAGTCTCGTGAAGAAAAGCAGGAAGGTCGGCGCCAGCGATGCGACCAGGAAAAGCGCGACCAAGAAAGGCAAAAAAATCTCGGGTTCGGCGATCTCGACGTCCTCGCCCCTCGGCATGTTGGCGCTCCATCTTCGCGAGCAGTGGAAAAAGTTCGGTCGTGACGGGTTAGTGTTTCTCGCTGAAGACGAGAACAGGGCCGAGCGGCTCGGCGGCATCGTCCATGCACTTGATCCATCGCTCGATGTTCTCGTGTTCCCTAGATTGAATACGTTGCCCTTCGATGGGCTGGAACCGTCGCGCGAGATCGCGGGCAGGCGGAGTTCGGTCTTGCGCCGTCTTGCCAGAAGAAAGAGGCCCATTCTGCTCATCTCGACGGCAGAGGCGATCATGGAGCGGCTGCCCTTGCCGGCGAGTTGGTCGCGCATCAGCCTAAGCCTCAAGGTGCAAGCGTCGTATGCCGAGCACGACCTCAAGGCACGCATTGCGGAATTGGGCTACGATCTCGACGAAGAGGCTGAATATCCGGGCGCCGCGCTCTTTCACGGCGCGACGTTCGAGATCTTCCCGGCCGGTGCTCTCGGGCCGTACCGGATCGAGCATTCCGGCGGTGCGATCCGCAGAATTGTTGCCGTCGATCCGAATGAGCATGACGTCATCTCCGATTTCAAGGAACTGATTATCGATCCGATGTCGGAACGCCTCGCGCTGGGCGGCGACCGGGCGCAGGGGGCTACCTTCCTGGACTATTGCGATCGGGCGCGATGGTTCGCGGATGCAAAAGTTCCGGCCCACGCTGACAGCTGGCTGAGTACGATCGAGGAGGCGGCCGGCCGCAGGGATTCGGAACGCGAGTATCTGGGGCGAGGGGACTGGAAGAAACTGAAGAAGTGCACGAGTGTGCTTCCTGCCAAGGCGGCGTTTGTAGCCACGCCCGACTTCTCGAAGGTTGCGGCACCGAGGAAAGCGCTTCGCGCGTTCGTGGCCCGTGCGGAACGCGCCGGATCTCGTTTGCTCTTCGTCGCCGCGGTCGAAGACGATCTGCGCGCGATGGAGCGCATGAGTGGGGTCAGGGCGGAGCGTTTCGCCAACTGGGACGAGGCGGTGGAGGCGAGAAGACGCGAGGGCGCGCTGTTGGCCGACTTCGACGCGGGCTTTTTCGCTCCCGGGAAAAAGCAGACCTTGGTTGTGACCGCGTCTGACGTGCTCGGCAGCCGTGCCCATCATCCGCAACCGATGGCCAAAGCCTGGACAGTCGCCTTCAATCACCCGGATATTCCCGAGCGCGGCGCGGCCGTCGTTCATCTCCAGCGTGGGTTGGCTTTACTTGATCGTTTGCAGACCCTCGACATGGGGAACGGTACAAAGCGCGAGATGATCAGGCTCGAATTCGCCGGCGATGATGCTGCGCTTGTTCCGCCTGCCGATCTCGCCTTGATCTGGCCCTACGCTGTAGAGCCCGGTAAGCTCGCGTTAGACAAGGCCGATGGCAGCACGTGGTGGAACAGACGTGGCGAGGCCGAGCAAGAAATCGAAGCAGCGGCCAAGCAGCTTGCGAAACATATCGCCCAACGACGGCGCCGGCGTGCTCCCAAGCTGGTCGCTCCGGGGGCGGCCTATGAAAGATTCGTCGCGCGCTTTCCGTATTTCACGACGGTTGATCAGGCCAAGGCGATCCGGGACGTGCTGGACGATCTGGCGGCTGGTCACCCGATGGACCGGGTGGTCTGTGGTGATGTCGGCTTTGGCAAGACTGAGGTCGCCTTGCGGGCGGCGGCGGCTGTCGCGCTGTCAGGAAAACAGGTCGCTGTTGCGGTTCCGACCACCGTCCTGGCCAGACAGCATGTCGAGACGTTTCGCAAGCGGTTCGGCCCGCTGGGAATCGAAGTGGCGAATTTGTCGCGGTCGGCAACGGCAGCGGAGATAAGAGATACGAAAGAAAACCTCCGTCGCGGCCTACTGAAAGTCGTTATTGGCACACAAGCTCTCGGCTCGACTGACGTGAGGTTTGCCGACCTCGGCCTTGTCATCATCGATGAGGAGCAGCACTTTGGTGCGGCGGAGAAGGCGAAACTTTCGGGTCTTGCGAAGGGCGTTCATACTCTTTGGATGAGCGCCACGCCGATACCGCGCACGCTGGCGGCGGGTCTTGCGGGGTTCAGAGATCTGAGCGTTATTGCTACGCCCCCAGTTCATCGGCTGCCTATCGTCACCAAGGTTGCTCCGCTATCGGACGCCGCGATCGTCGCGGCTTTGCTGCGTGAGCAAAGGCGCCATGGGCAGAGCTTCCTGATTTGCCCCCGTATCCAGGATTTGGAGCCGATGCTGGCAAGGATAAAATTGACTGCTCCGGACCTTCGCATCGTATGTCTCCATGGTCGGTTGCCAGCCGCAGATATCGACGATCGAATGATGAGCTTCGTCGAAGGTGAAGCGGACGTGCTCCTCGCGACCAATATCGTGGAGAGTGGCCTCGACATTCCGCGGGCGAACACCATCGTCATCTGCTGGCCGGAGAAGTTTGGTCTGTCGCAGCTTCATCAGCTAAGGGGCCGCGTCGGACGGGGCGGCACGCGTGCTTTCGCGTATTTGTTAAACGAGTCGAACTCCGAACAATCCGAGAAGCGTTTGGCTGTGCTGGAAGAGCTCAGCAAGCCCGGCGCCGGCTTTGCCATCAGCGAGCGTGATCTGGATCTCCGGGGCGCCGGAGACCTCTTCTCCGAACAGCAGTCTGGCCATCTGCAGGTATTCGGGCCGATGCTCTATAGCCATCTTCTCAAGCGGGCGTCGGAGAAGGACACCGACGGTGGCGCCGAGCTGTGGGTGCCTGATCTGAACCTGCCGATCGCCGACATGCTGCCCACGGGCTACATACAGTCGGACGCTGTTCGCCTGGAAATCTATGGCCGTATTGCCAGATGCCGCACCGAGGATGATCTCGAGGATTTGGACGACGAAACCGCACGTCGTTTCGGCAGGCTGCCGCCGGAAGCGCGAGACTTTTTCGCGGCCGCAAGGCTCAGGCTCGATTGCAAGCGGCGCGGCATTATGAGGCTCGACGTCGGCCCCGAGGCTGTTGCGGCGACGTTTCTCCCTGGTCGGCTTCGCAAGTCGAGAGCGAAGTCGCTGGAGCGCGAAGGCGATCGCGTGGTCTATATCGGCAATCGCAATGCGAAGCCGTTCGAACGAATAAGCGACTTCCTTGAGTTGCTGGACGAGTAGTTGGCTAGACTAGAGCCGTTCCATAACATTCGTTCGGGGCAAACGAGCAGCACTGGTGCCATCGGCAGGCACGCTCTCTGAAGAGACCGACCCTTTTTTCGGTTTCGCACCACCATTCACATTCCACGAAATCTGCGCGCCGCTTCTGCGGCGGCTTGTTGCTGTAACCTCAGGAGAAAAGCAATGAACAAGATCGATCGAAGATCAGCATTGGGAATTGGGTTGGCAACGGTTTCGGCGGCTATGATGAAGCCCGCCGCTGCTCAAACCACGGGCTACAAGGATGCGACGCCGTGGCCTGGTGTCGTGGTGCGTGCTTATGATGGCGAGACACCATCCATCATCCCCGGTTTTAAGACCGTCTCGATGCGCGATGTCATCATGCAACCGGGATCGAAGACTATGGGTCCCCCGATGGAGAATGCCATGGTCTGCCATATCACTGAAGGGGAGATGCGGGTCGAGCAGGAGGGAAAGACCCTTACGGCCAAGAAGAACTATGTCTGGACCTGCAACAAGAACACAAAAGAGCAGGTGTACAACGATGGGAACGTGGTCGCAATCATGCGGATCACAGACCTGAAGGCTTAACTCTCGCTTGTTCGCAAGAGACCAATTGCTGGTGCGGATGGCGTACTCGAAGAGGCGCCATCCGCGCGGAATGCTGCCAATGAGCACACAGGCTGCCCTGAAAGATGCGAGAAGGCGCCGCCGCCGAGATTCTGAGTTGGGTCAGACACGGAAGTTCCGCGGTTTAGGGCCACGTCTGGCTTGCCGCAATGAGCGGACATCGTCAGCTCGACCCGTTACTTCCGACAAGTGCCAAGTTCCGGACTCGTGCAACGCTGGTTGAATGACGATGGCGTTCCTCATCGCGGTGGCGCTGGGATCCGCATCCGGCATCAGCGCAAGGTCCGAGTCTCTCGGCCGGCCATCCCGCGTGAATTATCCCAGAGGCATAGCATTCCGTGATAACATGAAGAGGAACTGGGGAAACCGACCCCAATGGCCTCAGATCAGACCAAACGCAAGCTCGCCGCTATTCTCGCCGCCGATATTGCCGGCTATAGCCGGCTGATGGGTGCGGACGAGGAGGGCACGCTTGCTCGCCTCAAGGTGCTTCGCAACGAGCTGATCGATCCAAAGAACAAGCAACATCGCGGCCGCATCGTGAAAACGACCGGCGATGGAATTCTAATTGAGTTTCCAAGCGTGGTGGATGCAGTACGCTGCGCGATCGAGGTTCAGCAGGGCATGGTTGACCGCAATGCCGACGTGCCGCAGGAAAAGCGAATTGAGTTTCGCGTCGGGGTTAACCTTGGCGACGTGATGATCGAACGCCGAGACCTCTATGGCGATGGCGTAAACATCGCGGCGCGACTTGAGGCGCTGGCCGAACCCGGCGGCATATGTATCTCTCGTACAGTCCTCAGTCACGCGCGCGATAAGGTGCCTTTCGACGTCGAGGACGCGGGCGAACAAACGCTGAAGAATATCGCGCGGCCTGTCCACGTTTACCGTATCATCATCGATCCCAGCCAGCGGCCCGCGACGCGCAAAGCTGAGATCCCGGCGCTCGCCTTGCCCGACAAACCGTCCGTCGCCGTGCTGCCATTCACCAACATGAGCGGCGACCCCGAGCAAGAGTTCGTCTCCGACGGGATCGCGGAGGATGTGATCACGGCACTATCGCACTATCCCTCGCTGTTCGTCATCGCCCGGAACTCGTCCTTCACCTACAAGGGTCGAGCGGTCGACGTGAAACAGGTCGGACGCGAGCTCGGCGTACGCTATGTGCTCGAAGGTAGCGTGCGCAAGGCCGGCAATCGGATCCGCGTCACTGCGCAATTAATAGAGGCGGGAACCAGCAACCATGTGTGGGCCGAGCGCTACGACCGCGATCTCGCCGATATTTTCGCGATGCAGGACGAACTCACCGAAGCGCTGACGACCGCCCTGGCCCCCGCCATTGCAGACGCCGAGCTGCGGCGCGCCATGCGCAAGCCACCGGAGAGCCTTGATGCCTGGGCGGCCTATCAGCGCGGTCTGTGGCATCTGAGCAAAGCTACCCCAGACGACGATGCGACGGCAGAGAGTTTTTTTAAGCAGGCAATCGATCTCGACCCGACCTTCGCCGGCGGCTACAGCGCGCTCGCCTTGTATCAGCTGCAAGCGGCCGCGATCTACCAGAAGCTGGATCTGCCAAACGCGCAACGCTCGGCCGAAGCCCTGGCCCGTCGCGCGGTCGCGCTCGATGGCGCCGATGCAGAATCCCGTTCATGCCTCGGCTGGGCCCTGCAAGCGCGCGGCGACGCCGACGGTGCGTTGGCGGAGATCGAGCGAGCTCTCTCAATGAGTCCAAATCTGGCCATCGCGCATGGCCACAGAGGCGCGACGCTGATTTTCGCAGGACGGCCAAGGGAAGGACTCGCGGCTCTCGAAACCTGCATCAGGCTCGATCCCCGCGATCCGTATCTAGCAGTACGTTTGTTGCACGTTGCGTGTGGTCTGTATTTCTGCAGCGAATACGAGGCTTCGATCGAAGCCTCGAAACGGCTGATCCGGTCGTATCCCGATTTTCCGATGATCTACCGCTGGCCCGCGGCGGCGCTGGGCCAGCTTGGGCGCACAGCGGAAGCAAGGGAGGCATTGGAGAAGGCCATCTCCCGCGCACCGGCGGCGTTTGACATGTATGTCCGCAAGAGAACTCCGTGGTTTCGTCCGGAGGACCACGCTCATCTCGTCGAGGGTTTGCGCAAGGCCGGCTGGAAGGGTTGAGGCCGCATTGACGTCCGTCGCCGTACCCGATCCGGACGGCCGGTGATTTACAGGCGAGTGTCCGATATGGGTCAAAAGCGCAGTTTTGGCCGCGCGCCAATCACTTCCGGTCTGCCCCGACAAGCGGACAATTTCCGAGCCGGTTGGCAGGTCTGAAAAGTGCCAACAGCGGTCATTCGTGGGAGTCGGTCCTTTTTGACCTATCCAGAAAGAGAATGCCTGCTCGCCGATCACGCCTCCGGTAGCCCTGCCTTTCGCATGCCTTTGGCAATCCGCGCACGCTGTGCGAGACACGTCGGGTTGTCGGTTGGCGAACTGGCGTGGAAGTGGGAGAGTGTGAAATTGGGATCGATGGCCAGTCCCGTCTGTAACGAAGCCCGCGCTTCCTCGATCCGGCCGAGATGAGCCAACGCCGCGGCAAGGTAGACGTGAACGAACGCGGCGACATTCGGATTTGTCTCGATGGCCCGCTTGAACCAGTAGACAGCAGCTTCATCGGCCGCAAGATATGACTTCGCGACAGCGGCATTAATCATCCAAGTGAATGCCCTATTGTCGCGGGGAGAAAGCCGAAATGCCTGCATGATGTAGGCTTCGGTTTCCTCGGCTCGATCCAGATAACATTTGCCAAGCCCAATCCACGCATAAGCGGTGGCTAGATTTCGATCCAGCGCCAACGCGCGCTCACATTCGGCGATGCCCTGAGCGGCACGTTTGGTAAAAATTTGGACGATGCCAAGGAGGCAATGCGCGGTGGCGTGGTTTGGCAGGTACGCGAGCACCTTGGCCAAAGCCATCTCCGCCGCCAGGAGCCGTGCAGTGCGGTCGCCGGTCTGCATGGAAGTTCCCCGCATGGCATCGACGAACGCCATGCCAACCATCGCCTCAACGTTGCCGGCGTCCAGGCAGAGGGCCTGTTCGAAGAACTTACGCGCTTGCGATAAGTTTGCAGGGTCTGATCCCCGGTGCACGCTCGCCATGCCCTGGAAATACAGGTCCATCGAATCCAGATGTGGCGCCCGCGCCGCTCGTCGTGCCTCGGCCGTGACCAACTCCGTTCCGAGCTGATTGGCAAGGCGGGCGCCGATCTCGTCCTGCATGTCGAAGAGATCGGCGATAGGCTTGTCGAACCGTTCGGCCCAGAGATGGTTGCCCGTTTCGGCATTGATGAGCTGAACGTTGATGCGCATGCGGCCTTCACCACGCTGCACGGACCCCTCAAGGACATAGCGAACGCCGAGTTCCCGACCGATTTGCTTCAGATCGACATGCCTTCCCTTGTAGGTGAAAGCAGTGTTGCGACCAATCACGAAGATGCCAGCCATGCGCGACAGATCCGTGGTCAGGCTCTCGGTCACGCCGTCGGCGAAATATTCCTGTTCGGAATCAGGGCTTAAATTGGTGAACGGCAAAACCACCAGCGAGGGTCTATCAGGAACGGCAAGGCCCGGTTTCGGCGCGCCGCTCGCGAGCGTTGCGCCCGCCGGGCCGGGCGTTTCGTGCACCGTGCCGATGAAGCGGACGCCCTTGCGCGGAAATGTCTTGATGAGGCGCTGTTCATCTCCGGAATCGCCAATCGCCTTCCGCGCCGCATTCAGCCGGGTAGTCATGGCCACATCCGAAACGACGCGGCCTTCCCAGATGGCACTTATGAGGTCGTCCTTGCTGACGACGCGTTCCCGATTGCCGATCAGATAATCGAGCAAGTCGAATACCTTAGGCGCAACAGCAATCAAATCCGTCCCGCGCCGAAGTTCGCGGCGGGCGGTATCGAATGAAAAATCTTCAAAGAAATAGCGCAAGCCACCTCCTCAGCCGGCGGCCGATCTTCGCAATCCCATACCTGAGCGCAAGAATAAGCTGTCGGTAAGGAAAAAGTAAGCCGGCGACCAAGCAAGTCCATCCTTACGGTGGTACTCCTAGAGGTAGAGTCCTGGAGAAATTGAGATGAGATCGGGGAGACAGTTGGATGATCACTCGTCGTGACATATTGACCAGGTCAGCGGCCGGTATCGCGCTCTCCGCTGCGGGTCTCGTTCAGCCGGTCATCGCGCAACCACTCACAAGAACCGCGCATATATTGACGGGCTTCACGCCAGGGTTGCAGGACGCCCTGGCAAGGCTCATTGCCGGCCAGATGAACGACTATGCGGAGACCATTGTGGTCGAGACCCGGCCGGGTGCGGCTGGTCGTGTCGCGGTGGAAGCCGTGAAGACCGCTAACGCAGACGGATCGGTCATGCTGCTCGCGCCGCTCGGATTCATGATGCTCTTTCCGCACGTCTACAAGACACTCAGATACGAGCCGCGGGATTTCACCCCAGTGTCGACCGTCGCCTCAACCCCAACCTTGCTGACGGTAGGTCCGAAGGTGCCGGGTGACATAAGGACCCTTGCAGATTTCGTCGCCTGGTGCCGCGCCAACCCAAAGCAGGCCACCTACGGCACGGCGGGTGCCGGCACCACGCTGCATTTCCTCGGTGCGATGCTGGGCCGCACCGCGGGCTTCGATTTTCTTCACGTACCCTATCAAGGCAATGGCTCGATCCAAGATTTGCTCAAAGGGGAGATCGCATCAGCCATCATGCCAGTCGGCAGCTCCCTGGGCCTCGTCCGATCCGGAGATCTTCGTGCGCTGGCGACCACCGGACCGCACCGCAGTCCGTTTCTTCCCGCTGTACCAACGGTGGGGGAAGCTGGATATCCGTCGCTTGAGGACCTCACGTGGTATGGAGTCTTCGTTCCAGCGAAGACGCCAGCAAATATCGTCGAAAAGCTCAATGCTGCCATCCAAGGGGCCCTGCGCACCGACGAGGTAAAGTCCGGCATGGCAAAATTAGCAGTCGAACTTGGCGCGATCTCCATGGGGGATTTTGCCCGGCTGGTCGCATCGCAATCCGAACGATGGAAAGCGATCGTGCAGGCAACCGGATTCGTCCCGACGGATTAAAGGTCGTTCGGGTGGTAGTTTTCGCGGAAGTGCTTAGCGGCACCCTCAATTTGAACCCAGTCATGTTTCGATTGCTCAAAAACCGATATGACGGGGGCTGGGTATTTTGGATTTGCCATCGCGCCGACTGCAACACCGATCATGGAAGGCAAGTTAGTGACTTTCCAATAGACTGTTGATCCGCACTGTGGACAAAAATAGTTATGCATTTCCCCGCCGCTTGCGGCGGCATGCGTGAACTCTTTTGAGGTTCCTGAAATGGTGACAACCTCTGCGGGGTAATAAGCGCCTACACCGAACGGCGCGCCGGTTCGGCGTTGACAGTCGATGCAGTGACAAGCAACGACTATCTTGGACGGTTCTTCCGGAAGCGAGAGGGTGACTGCACCGCAGTTGCACCTTGCGTAGCCCATAGTAAGAGTTCCCCATCGTCTTCCGAGTCTCACTCGCAAAGTAGTAGACCAGCAGGTTGTCTGAACGGGTGACAACCACATGGCAAGATTTGTTGCAGGGACGGTCGTTGGTCTGGCAGTTGGCCTCGGTGGCTCGTGCGAAAGCCGACATAATTGTAACGAGCGACATTGGATGGCTCTCTGGCTGGCGCGTGAAGGTCGGCGGTGTATTGGTTTGTAAAGACCCGCATGCTCTCATCTGACGCCCCCATAAAATAATCTCGCGAGGTCGTTCTGCACCTTTCAGGTTAGCATAGAATGGCAGCATCCCGGCCACACGTTAAGCGCTGCAAAACGCACCACGTCCGCTACGGGTCAATCGCGTCATTTTGGCTCTCGGCCGGCTATTTCCGCTCTTCCCCCTTTAAGCGGACGTCGTATTGGCCGGTCGTCATGTCTCAAAGGTGCCATTACCTGCCGTCAGTCGCGCCAGAAAAAGCCCGGCCGTTAAGCCAGGCTCTCCCGCTGGCGTATTTATTTCACTGCGTCTTCTTGCGCGGGTCGTCAGCCGGGTTGATGTAGTCGATGCCTGCTGGCCCGAGATACTGAATTTGGACGATCGCCTCCTCGTTCCCTGTCCAAGCGTAATGTGGGTGTTTTGCCGGGTGCGTATACAACGAACCCGCCTTCAACATCTCGCTTTTCTTTTCTAACTTTTCACCCTCGCCGGTCCCGAAGGTACCGCTGATCACGGTGGCAACCTCGACAAAGGGATGAGTGTGTGGCGGAATTTGATAGTTGGGTGGAAACTTAACGCGTTGGACGACCATCTCAGCTTTTGTCGGATCGCCCAGAATGGTCGTGAATTGAGCACCCTTCGGAAGGGTCGGGCTGTCCTTCCAAGTCAGCGCATCGGGTTTCACCACGATCCCCATCATGGCATCTTGCGCTAATGCCGAACCCGCCAACGCGATCAAGCCTACCAAGATCAGAAGCTTTTTCATGGAAGTCCTCCCTGGCATGGTTGACTAAAAGTTCTGCGCGCCGCGACCGACACGCGTTCCAACGACGCGCCAAAGGTTCGTAACATTAGGGCAGTCAATGAGCGGCGGCTATATAAAATTGAGCACTACGAGTGACCTCGATGCGCGCCCAGCCGCCTATGTCGGGCCTGGTTCCCAAACCATTTGGGGGAACGTGCTTGCGCCGGGCTTAGTGAACGGAGGGCTTCGCCTCGGCACTCGGTTGACGGAAGGCGCAGAGGACCGCTTAGGGTCAATCGCGTCGTCTTGCCCCTCTGCCAGCCACTTCCGGTCTACCCCGATTAACGGACATCGCCACGCTGGCCGGGTTGGTCCGTTCCGTGCCAAGAGCCGACGTCATGCGCGACCTCCCGCATCGGCCGTGGTATTGTGCTGGTTTGAACGGGCCCACCGGGAGGTGGGACATGGATATTGAGGCTTGGCTGCGCGGGTTAGGGCTGGAGCAGTACGTTACGGCCTTTCGTGAGAACAACGTCGAGGCCGATGTGCTCCTGCGGCTAACGGCCGAAGACCTTAAGGACATTGGGGTCCGATCGGTGGGGCACCGCCGAAAGCTTCTGGCGGCAACTGCGGAGCTGCGGAGCAGATCCTTCCGAACCTCCGTCGAAGGTGTCGACGAGCCTGCGCATTTCATTGAACACGCACTGGAGGCGCGGGCAGGAGCCGAGCGTCGGCAGCTGACCGTTATGTTCATTGATCTCGTCGGCTCCACTGCGCTCGCGTCCAGGCTCGATCCGGAGGAGATGCGCGACCTGATCCATCTCTATCAAGGAGCGGTCTCTGCGGACGTCACACGGTTCGGAGGTCACATTGCCAAATACATGGGCGATGGAGTGCTCTGTTATTTCGGTTGGCCGCGCGCGCATGAGGACGATGCCGAGCGAGCGGTGCGCGCTGGCCTCGCCGCCGCCCGCTCCGTTGGGGACATTTCGAGACCCCATGGCCAGCGCCTTGCGGCACGGGTCGGGATTGCGACCGGGCTGGTCGTAGTCGGTGACTTGGCCGGCGTCGGGTCGGCCCAAGAGCGCGCGGTCACCGGCGATACCCCAAACCTTGCCGCGCGGCTGCAGGCCTGTGCCGAGGCCGGACAGGTTCTGGTTGCGGAGAGCACGCGGCGCCTGCTGGGCGGGCTTTTCGAGTTTTCCGAGCGTGACAGCCTGCTGCTCAAGGGCTACGACCACCCGATCTGCGCCTATGCCGTCGCCGGCAGCCGGGCGCCCGAGAGCCGTTTTGGTGCGCTGCGTGGACCTGGCCTTACGCAACTGGTCGGACGCGCACACGAGCTGAAAATCCTGTGCGACGCATGGGCCGCGGCCGCGAACGGCCGGGGGCAGGTGGTCCTGCTTGTCGGCGAGCCCGGGATCGGCAAATCGCGACTGATCGAGGCCCTGAGGCAGCGGCTCGGCCGCGCGCCCCGCTCGCGCCTCGAATATCAAGGCTCACCACTCCACGCCCAGACTGCGCTCCATCCCTTCGCGAGCGAGCTCGCACGGGCCGCCGGCTTCCGCCTCGAAGATGGCCTCACAGCTCGGCACGCAAAGCTTTGCGCGCTACTCGAGCACCGGCTAGGGACAAGAGCCGAGGCTGCTGCGCCCGTTCTTGCGAGCCTTCTCGGCGTGCCCTCGCTCTCCGCGGACCTTACGCCGCAGCAGCTCAAGGCGAAGATGCTTGCGATGCTCGCGGCGCAGGTGGAGACCTTGGCGCAGCGCGGGCCGCTCCTTCTTGTGTTTGAGGATGCGCATTGGGCGGACCCGAGCTCCCTTGAGCTGCTTGGACGGTTGGCTGAAACGGTAGCTGGCCTCTCCATTCTGATGATCGTCAGTCATCGGCCCGAGTTCTCGCCGGCGTGGGGTGATCTCCCGCACGTGCTTTCGCTGAGGCTTGATCGGTTGAACCGCCGTGAGGCCGCAGCGCTTGTCGAAGAGACGGCAGGCGCCGGACGCCTGAAGCCGGCGGCCGTCGAGCGTATCGTCGCCCGTGCGGATGGAGTGCCACTCTTTATCGAGGAGCTGTCGCGGGTAGTTCTTGAGAGCGCGCAGCGCAGCGATGCCGAGCCTAGCCTCTGCGAAGGCTCGCAGGTAGCTCACGCGGAGATTCCTAGCACTCTGAGCGACCTGTTGTCGGCCCGGCTGGACCGCCTCGGTTCAACAAAGGAGGTTTTGCAAGTCGGCGCCGCGATCGGGCGGGAGTTCTCCCACGACCTGGTTGTCGCGGTATCGCGAAGCGACGTCGGTGCTGTCGGTGAGGCCCTGGACCACGCTGTCGCGAGCGGCCTCATTGTCCGCGAGGGTGTGGGCACGGCGGCGACATACCGGTTCCGCCATGCTCTCATTCAGGAGGCGGCCTACGCCTCCATCCTGAAAAGCCGGCGTCGGTCGCTGCACGTCCGCATCGCCGAATCGGCCGAGACGCACCTGTCCGAGCTTTCTGGACCACGGCCAGAATGGCTTGCGCGACACTATGCCGAGGCGGGGGAGACGATTCGGGCGGCAGGTCTTTGGCTCGAGGCCGCCCGGCTGGCGAAGGCTACGTTCGCCACCCGTGAAGCTGCTTCTCACCTCACCGCCTGTCTCGACGCGACCCGGTCTGAGGTCGAACCGTTGCCGGAGCTTCGCCGCTTCCGCACCGACGCATTGATCATGCTTGGCGACCTCGCGAGTCTTGCAGAGAATATTGCTGCGGCAAACGAGTATTATCGCCAGGCAATCGAGGAGGTCGCCGATCCCGCAGTACGCGAAGGCATCGAGAAAAAGCGCCACCACTGCCGAATCGCGAAGCGTGGCTTGGCGCGCATTGCCTATTACGAGCATGGCGCGGGTGACATCACGCTCCTCTTCGTCAGCACTCAGGCGCTCGGATTGGCCATGTTCCAGCCTGTGCTCGAGCGCCTCTGCGATGAGTTCAGGGTTGTCACCATCGATCCGCGCGGGTCCGGTCGCTCAAACGCGCTGCAGAGGCCCTACACGATCGCCGAGCATGCGAGCGACGCGCTCGCCGTGATACGCGAACTTGGGGCGTCGAAGCTGATCGGTGTCGGAATCTCGATGGGAGCCAACGTCCTGTTTCGAGTGGCGCATCAAGGGGCGGAGTTCCTGAGTGGTATCGTTACGATCGGCGCGCCTTCGGCCGGCCAAGGCCAGGAACATTTCTCAGAACATTGGATCGCGCTTCAGGAAGAGATGCGACGCACCGGGGAGGTGGAGCCTATGCTGCGGCTCCACGTCGGCGAGGTCTTCTCGGAGCCCGAAATGCATGAAATGCTGGATTCCGTCGTTCGATCCAGGCTCAGGCTTCCGAAGGAGACGCTCCTGAGTTTCTTCCTGGACGCGACGGACGGCGACGTGACAGGCATTCTCCCACTCGTGCACACGAAGACGCTTGTCACGCATGGCGGAGAGGATCGGCTCGTCTCATTCGCGGCCGCGGAGTTGACTGCATCGTTGCTTCCCGACGCAACGCTGCACATATTCGAAGCCAAGGGTCACTTGCCTCTTTTCACGGACACCGCCGAGTTCTGCCACGTCGTTCGGGCCTTCGCGCGCAGTCTCGCCTCGAGCCGCCCGGTTAAATGACGGCGTTACCGCTCTACTTGCCGGCCAATCCCAAGCTGAAATGCAGGCAAACGCGACAGCAGTCAGTATGTGTCCCTTGCGGGCCACGGCAATGGATCTTAGAGCGATCGTCCCGAAGCAGGCACGGCAGACCAAGTGACCGCTCCGGGGTCATTCGCGTCGCTCTGACTGTGCTCCGTTCACTTCCGGTCTTCCCCGACTAGCGGACATCGCCAGAGCCGGTCGGCATGTCGCAAAAGTGCCAACAGGAGACATCGCAGTCAGTAGCGTTGCGCCAAGGCTGCCTGTTCAGTCCTCGACATTTAAGACCACGATGGCGTAGCCACCATCATGACCGACATCGTGACAAACCCAAACGCGAAGAAAACCGGTTCCAGCGAAAAGATCACGTAGCGATCGAGATTTCCGAAGAACGACCAGACGCGAAGCTGTCCCGTCGTCAGCCACTCGAGAAGGCGACTGCCGAAATCCAGATGAGGAAAAGGGCCAGAGCCAGACATATGTAGGTTCGAGCCAGCGCGGGAAACGCATTTCAGCCGCAACGGTTATCGCGCCATTCGTGACGCGCGGATTGATGGCGTTCTTACAGGTAACCAAGAACGCATGGTGCAGCGGAAAATCTTGAGCGCGCGCTGTCCCCACTAGCGTTACCTGGGCACCTTCCGCATCAGCATCAAATCAGGCGAACGTAGGTGACGGCATGATCCTCGTCCTACGGTGAGCGTTGGACCGGCAGGCGCGAGATCAGCGACTTGCGGATTGAGTTGCGGCTCTTTCATACGTCCCCTCGGTTTTTGGCGAAACGCGTCAGAAAGGACAGCTATTCCCAATGACGTAGGGAACCCCCGTGAATGTATGCCGCAACCGCTGGCTGGTCCTCGTATTCAACATGAGTAGGAGACGGATATCGGTGCTACGCGACGCTTGTGAAGAGAGCACCTTTTGCTGCGTCAGTGCTTCCGCGCGGCAACTGCATCGAGACTGCGATTTGCACTTACTCTCTTCCTTTACTCGCCGCGCGGCCCCCCGCGCTCACATTTATCCGTTCGTACAATGAGGACTTAACGTTGAGCCGACGCACCGTTGGAATGCCCGAGGCCGATGAATTGAAAGACATGACGAGGTTGTTAGCGAGCTTATGGGAAGCCGCGCAACGGCTTCCTGAGGGATCAGAGCGGCAGGATGCGTTCAGACAGATTGGTAGCTTTCATAGGCGGGTGGCGGCATTAATTGCACGCCCCCTTTAGGCTCTCAGGGATGTCGTGTCGGGCTCTGCGGTGGCTACCGATCCAACTCGCGCCGGAAGATTGCGTTTTGGAAGTTGGCGAACTTGATAAGACTGGCATTATGCCATTGGGTTTTCCATGCCGTCGAAAATTGGGGGTTTGGTACAATGCTTGGGCCGATGAGCCGATTTTGATTTGTCCGACGCACTGGAGGACCTGGCGCGCGCCAACAAGTTGGTAAGCTGATTTTGCGGGGCACGCGCCCTTTTTGAACCACGTTATGAGGACAGCGCTTTGTTTCGCTATATTGCCATTCCCACGCTTGCGCTCGGTCAAGGCGCAACACCGGCAAAGCGACCGACCGTCGGCGCGAAGCCGCTCGTTCAGGTGATGCCGAGGGCGCGTTACCCATGCACATTTGACAGTTGCGTCCGGCAGCCATTTGCATCTAACCCGCCTCACGATGCTGCGAGCAGAAAATCCGCCTCGCAGCCAAACCGTTTGGAGTTTGTTTTTCCGAGTGAAAGTGTCTCGAAAGTGAGTTTATTATCGGTGCGCGTAGAGGATAAACCTATGTTGAGACTGCCATTCCGCGACGCTCCAAATGGAGCAGGCTGCGGATGCCTCACCGCTGGTTCCCCGCGGTGACGGCTCCCGGCGGAATTTCTAACGGCCTTCTTGCAGCGCTGCCGGCGACGGACCTCGATTTTCTGAGGCCCGAGCTAACGATGGTCGCGCTCGATCAGGACGCGGTCCTTTCGCGCGCGGGTGAGCCGATAGAGTATGTCTTCTTCCCTCATGGCGGGGCCATCTCGTTGATGATCGACATGGCGGACGGACAGACGGTAGCCACAGCCGCAGTCGGACGCGAGGGGGCCGTAGGCATGCTCTCGGTGCTCGGGCCGTCACCGTCGGCCGCTACTGCAGTCGTCCGCGCGGCGGGCGCCGCCGCGCGGATCTCTGCGTCGCGTTTTCACGCCGCTTTCAACCGCAGTCCGGCGATCCGGAATTTGGTCCAGAATCACGTCAGGGCGATGCTGATACAGTTCCAGCTCGGCTTGGCCTGCAATGCGCTGCACCCGGTCGAAGCCCGCATGGCTCGCTGGCTACTCCAGCTTCGCGACCGCATCGACCACGAAATACTCCCGATCACCCAGCAGGCGCTTTCGCAAATACTCGGTGTACGACGAACGACGGTGACGCTCTTGATGCGCAATCTGCGCGCGCGTGGGGCGATCAGGTCTGATCAACGAGGCCGAATCGAGATCGACCGATTGCGGCTCGCGGCGGCAGCGTGCGAATGCCACGATACCATGCGTCTCGAAGTCGAGGAGATCTTCTCGATCAATATGCCCGATCTCGCGCGGTGGCGCGTCTCAGGAGTTGAATCGGGCGATGCGATATGAGGGCGTTTCGGCCCGACCGACCACTATCCCGCTTGCTGAGGTAAGAGAGAGCGTTAGCGGTCAGCCAATTTCGGCTGCGGGTCAAAGGCGGCATCCCCAGGTCTTTGAACGCATGTCGTCCTTGCCCCTGAAAGCGGACCAACGCACATTTATGAGTACACGCCCTAATGCTAATTGTGAGCATCGAGGCTTCACCCCATGACTTCAGAGCAGTTTCGGCAATTTGCAAGATATAACCGCTGGGCCAATGCTCGACTGTATGCGGCTGCTCTCGATCTATCGGAGATCTCATATCGACTCCACATTGGAGTCTTCTTTGGCAACCTGCACGGAACTCTGAACCATCTGCTACTCACCGACCGCCTTTGGCTGAAGCGGCTGACTGGGGAAGGGGACCATCCAAAGCAGCTTAATGCTATTTTGTATGAGGATCGTGCTGAACTTACTCGAGCCCGAATTGCAGAAGATGAACGGCTGATCGAGGTGGTCGAAAAACTTGATGATACTACCTTAAAGGGCCTTCACAGTTATCGGACCACATCCGGAATGCCGAAATCCCAAGTTCTCTCCGATATTCTGATGCACATCTTCAATCACCAGACTCACCACCGGGGACAGGCACATGCTTGCCTTTCAATTTTAACAGGAAGCGAACCACCTTCGCTGGACTTGCTGGTCTTTCAGAGGGGCGGTACAGCCCCCGATCTTGAAAAGCTGCTGCGCTCTACGTATCCCCCACGATAAGGGTCACTGCCAATATAGTTTTATTTGCCGTGTACTCATAAATTGATCTTGTCCGCTTAGCCCCGAAAAGCGGCGCAAAAGCAGACATGCCAATATCGACGCGATGGGCCAAGGGCGGAAGTCAGAATCATTCGATCACCTCGTCGGGCACAGTCTGAAGGAAGCCGCCAACCGAGGTGGTTTTCTGTTCGTTCAAGTAGGAGGCAGTTCTACTTCCCTCATGGTCGCCGCCTGGCGCGTGAAGTACTGCCTACCGACCATGATGGTTCTTGTCTCCCCGATACCGGTCCGAACACGTGACGCAGGAGGCGCGGGTACATTAGGTTGGTTTCCAATTCGACGTTGATAGTTTCTAGCGAGCGGTCAGGAATAATCCCGGTCGGAGTGCGAAGGTCTAGCCACTGCCATACGTAAGTATAGTGGTCACGCGATATGCCATGATCGATCATTCGCTGCTGGAGCGAGATTGACCGGCATCCAATGTTCAAGACCGTTGGGGAGCAATCTGCCGCTGCGGGACGCGCGACGGCGAGCTACTCGTCCCAAAAATATGATGCGATGAGATCAATTGTTCTTCGGCAACAAAATGACCATGCCACATCCTGCTCAAGTACCCTCTGAGATCGTCAGCAAGTGGCAGGAGATCGTGGATCTACTTGCCGAGATCGTGCACGTCCCTTCCGCCGTGATCATGCGGGCGGAACCGCCCAGCATCAAGGTCTTCATATCCAGCAGCGCCAAGGGGGATCCTTGCGACGTCGTGTCGCTCGATACGGGATTCTGTTGCGAGACCGTGATGAAGACCCGCCAATCGCTGCTTGTCCCTGACGTCCGCGAGGACGAACGGTGGAAGTTGTGCCCTGACAGTGATCTGGGATTGATTTCTTACCTGGGTGTCCCGATCGCTTGGCCCGACGGCGAGATATTCGGAACTCTCTGTGTTTGTGACGACAAAAGGAACGAGTATAGCGGGCTTTACCTCAGACTCATGCTGCTGTGGCGCGACGTATTGCAGGCCGACTTGGAAACGTTGGCAACGCGCCAGCGTGCGGAAGAGGCGCTGCAGGAGAGCGAGGAGCGCTTTCGCATCCTCGTGCAATTCTCCTTCCAGGTGTACTGGGAGACCGACGCGCAGCATCGCTTTATCCGCCAGGAGTTCGCCGATCGCCTTGCCGACGCGCCAACGCCAGGCTCCGAGATCGGCAAGACGCGCTGGGAAGTGCCGTACCTGGAGCCTGACGAAGAGGCTTGGCGCAAGCACCGGGAGATGCTTGATGCGCACCTCCCGTTCCACGATTTTGAGCTCGCCCGGCCGACGCCCGGCGGCGGCAAGCGCTACGTGTCCGTCTCGGGGCTCCCGGTGTTTGACAAGGCGGGGCGCTTCGTAGGCTATCGCGGCGTCGGGTGGCACATTACCGAGCGCATGCGCACCGAACAGTCGCTACGGGAGAGCGAGGCGCGTTTCCGCACCTTCGTAGACCACGCGATCGACACCTTCATGCTCCACAACCAGGATGGAATTGTTCTCGACGTGAATCGAAACGCCTGCGAAAGCTTGGGCTATAGCCGGGACGAACTGATCGGGATGACTCCGTTCGATTTCGATGCGGATCTGAACACAGTGACGTGGCAGCGTTACGGCGAGCGCCTCAAGGCGGGGGACATCGTAACGTTCGAGAGTCGCCATCGCCGAAAAGACGGCACGGTGTTCCCCGTCGAGATTCGCGTGCGAGAGTTCTGCCAAGGCGGCGGCCGGCGACTGTTCATTTCCCTGAGCCGCGACATCACCGAACGTAAGCGAGCCGCTGAGGCTTTCCGCGAGAAGCAGGTGGAGCTGACGCACGCCAACCGTGTCGCAACGATGGGCCAGCTCACAGCCTCGGTCGCCCACGAAGTCAGCCAGCCCATGGCCGCGACTCTTACCAACGCCCAGGCCGCGCTGCGCTGGCTCGGTTCTCAACCTCCGAATCTGGAGGAGGTGCGACAGACGCTTGCTCGCATTGTCAATGACGCCAAGCGAGCCGGCGAGGTCATCAACCAGATCCGTGCCCTCATCAAGAAAGCACCCGCGCGAAAAGATTGCATGGACGTCAATAACACTATCCTCGACGTCATCGCCCTGACCCGAAGCGAAGTGCTCAGACATGACGTCTCGCTGCAGATAGACCTCGCGACCGGCTTGCCGCTCATCAAAGGCGATCGCGTCGGGCTACAACAGGTCATTCTCAACCTGATCCTCAATGCGGTCGAAGCAATGAGCTGCCTCGACGAAGGGGCGCGGGACCTACGAATCAGCACGAATACGGATACCTCGAACGGTGTGCTCTTCGCGGTGCGGGATACCGGTCCGGGGCTGGATCCGAAGAGTGAGGATCGTCCGTTCGAGGCATTCTACACAACGAAGCCGAATGGCATGGGTATGGGCCTGGCCATCTGCCGTTCGATCATCGAGACGCACGGAGGGCGGCTGTGGGTCACCGCGAATGAACCGCGGGGGGCAGTGTTCCGGTTCACCCTGCCTCCCGAACAATAGCCCGTTCGCGCCGCGCGCGTGATGGTTGGACTGGATCCCTCCATGGCACCACCGCGTGCCGAAACGCCATTCACGGTAGCGTAGTCGCGCGCCGTGTCGATTTCCCAAAGCAATCGTGCGTCGGCAGTAATAGGGGCGCAGATAGGCGCTTACCTCGCCCAAGAAGACAACTCCAGCAATCTCGCCCTGACTAGCAACGAAAAAAGAGGATTGCCGCTAGACCGCTGGTGCGTCCCGGACAGTACGGCCAGGGTCAATGTCCGTTCCGGGTGTGCGCCGTGCAAAGGCGGCGCTTTCCAGTGGGTGCAAGCCCCACCCGGCAACCGCTCCAGCCGGAAGCAATCGGAGCAGTCATGGAGGTAACGAAGTGGCTGAAGCCTTCGATTAGCGTGTCACGAATTGGTGACAGCGCGAGTGTGCAGGCCGCAACGCGAGTGAACGCCGAGCAATCCTCGAAAAGGACAATGCGCAGGTCGACCCGACAACCCTATCGGGGAAGACTGATACGTCTGGATGAAATGAGCGAAGCGATACGTTCAGACGCTGCGCCGGGGTAGTGGCGGCGGCATGTACACAAGGAAAGCGCACGAAACACGGGAAGCCCCAAGGCGTGGTCAGCGATGACCAACCGGAAGCCCGTGAGGGACAGGCTGGGCGCCCTGGGGTGGCGGAGAGGTTCGTAGTACCGCGGAAGCCGGGTAACGCCGGTGGAGGGAAGGGACCTCAGTTCAAGACAGACGCAATACGTGGTGAAGGACCTGGAGATTGGGAAACCTATCAACTCCAATAAATGTTCAGAAGCTGCAGATGGCGTTGCACGCGAAAGCGTGACGTCTTGTCCGAGAGCCGGATGCGGGAAATCTGCCTGTCCGGTTCGATGAGCGGGATGTGGAAACGGAGCCATGGTGGAACCACTAAGGCACCGCCAGACGAAAGGGGCGGCAACAGATATGTTCTACCTAACGCCACCGCGCCACATCTCGACTCTACCAAACGCGCCATTTTGACTATGTGCGGACCACTTCCGGTCGACCCCAATAACCGGACATTCTCAGAGTCCGTCGGCATGTCTCAAAGGTGCCAGAAGCGGACATAGTACATAGCCAACTTCTTGCATTCGGGAAGTATCAAACAACCAGACGATCTCAGATCCAAGGCAGACTTCGCGTCGGGTCAGGAGAGCTCGCCTCCAGGATGCGAGCAGCACCGGCACACCCCTTGATTTTGCGCGATCTCCGTGGTAACTACGCTTCATGATCAAAACGTCGTGCGTATCGTGGACCCGTAAACACATGACCCGCTCTCGCTGGGCCGTGGAAGGAGTCGTGCGCTAGGAATTCGACGACGCGATCTTTTCACCAGGCCCCGCCGGCATCGGACGGGGCCTTTTGTTTGGCCACGCTCCTTGCCGGCATAACAGCAGGAGCATCCGATGTCACCCCAACAGACGAACCTCACATCTGAGACCGGGCGCGATGCCTCAGGGCTCCGCCTCGACCTCCCCATCGCTTTGGTGAAAGACGCCACGGGCAATGCTTTGGCCGAGGCGTGCCCCGATGCCTCCATCGCAGCGCTGAGAGACGCTTTTTCGGAAAAGGAAGCGGCTGGACCACCAGTCGCATCGACGCGGAGCGTCTTGAGTTTGCTCCAGGGATATTGGCGTGCGTTTCGAAAACGGCGCCAACGCGAGAGGTTGCTAGTCAGTTTGCACGACCTAAGTGACAGAGAGCTGATGGATATCGGCCTGACACCCAGTGACATCGACTACATCGTCGCTGGCCGAGCTATTGAAAGGCTCAGAGGTGGCACGACGTATCTATGGCCGTAACTGATGGTAAGTCACCGCCAGTTCTGCACGTTTAGTGGCAGGCGGTCGCGGATCAGCGAAGCGTGATCCGCCACTTTTCTACAATCGTCGTGACATGGCGGATTACGCCAACGCCGATCCGCCATCGAGCTGCGATCGCGACCAACACCACTTGCCGATGGTGCCATCTTTTTCGTCCGCTAAGGGTCGCTCAACGGCGAGAGAAGAAACTGTTCGTCTGAGACTGTTTTCGCCCTCACATTCGCAAGCGAACTGAACTCAGAGAACGAACTGAAGAATGTAATTCTCGCGGCGTTTTGATTTTTCGCGTTTTTACACAGCCAGGGTCATTTTCAGACTCATGCGCTGCAATAAGCAGAACGGGTATCCTTGAACGTCATCCCTCAGGCACCCCTGCCATCCGCATGCCCTCAATGACGCGTTCGCGCCCGGCAAGGAAGGCCGGATTCTCGCTCCATGTAATGGTCGTACGCAAGCGGCGGACAGTGAAGCTTGGATCCCGTCTGCACCACCGCCCGTGCCTGGTGCGCAAGCGCCGCGGCGAGATGGAAATGCGCGACTGAATAATTTCGGTTTGCCTCGAGGACCCGGTGGAACCCGCGACCGGCTTTATTTGTCCTTCCATTTGATCGAACAGCCAATAGACGCCTTTTGGTCAGCCGGCGCCACACCGGTGGTCGCAATCGCACGCATAGCCTCGACAAGCTCTCGGGGCGCCCCCGCGCGAGGCGGAGTTGTGCGGCCTTCGTCGAGCCGGCCGCGATACTTGAGCTCGCGGTCGGCATTGTAACCGAAGAAGTCCGGCGTACAGACCGCTCCATACGCCCGAGCGACTGTCTGGGTCTCGTCGTGGAGATATGGAAACGGGAAATCATGGGCCTTCGCGAAACGCTTCATATTCTCAAATGAGTCTTCGGGATAGCTCGCCGCATCGTTCGAGCAAATCGCCGCAAAGCCTACGCTCTCCGACATCAGCACGCGGGCGTCCGAAACCATACGGTCGATCATCGCCTTAACATAGGGACAATGGTTGCAGATGAAGACGACGACCGTGCCTTTTTCGCCTGCAGCGTCGTCCAGTGCGTAAGTCTTGCCGTCGGTCGCCGGAAGCTGGAACTCCGCCGCCGGCGTATCAAGAACGGCTTGGGTAGCTGTTGTCGCCATATCGCACCTCCTTGTGCCCAAATATATGCTGGCGACGGCCTGCCGGGGCACAGTTTCCCAAGCCTGCTCGCCGGTCGCGTCGTTTTGGCCATACGTCAGCCATTTCCGGTCTACCCCCTGACCGCCGACGTGGAAAGAAGAGTTCAGGTTGGTCGGTCAGGGCCACAAGCGGTCATTCGATCACCTCGTCGGCGATGGCGAGGAGTGCCCGCGGCAGTTCAATCCCGAGCGCCTTGGCCGTCTACAGATTGACGAGGAACTCGAATTGGTGCCGATGCGCGGCAACATGGTGTCGCCGCCGTCTGGATCCAAGAGATCGCGGCCGTGTTCAAGGAACGCGATGTCATTTACCTTGCGGACAACGACAAGCCGGGCGCGACAAAGCTGCCAGGGCGGGACAGGCGCTCACAGGCGTTGCCAGGAGCATTCGCATTGCGAGCTGCCGGTCTTCGGCCGAGCGATGTGGCCAGCGTGGATATTTCGTTGGGGCAGGATCGTGAGGTGTACCGTGTCGATCATTCCCTGGTTTTTCGAGCCGTTGTTGCCGTGTTCATTCCGGCTCGTGCTGATTGATCCGCCGTGGGAATTTCAAACCTACTCGCGTGCCGGACAAGGCAAGTCGGCTCAGGCACATTACACCGTGATGCCGCTCGACGCGATCAAGGCGCTTCCTGTCCGCGATCTCTGCCAGGATGACGCCATCGTAATGTGTTGGGCCACCATACCTATGCTGCCGGACGCGCTCGCCTGCCTTGAAGCGTGGCGTGTCACGTATAAGAGTAACATCGTCTGGCGCAAGGTCACGAGGCGCGGGAAGCTGCGTATGGGTTGCGGATTTTGGACGCGATCAATGCACGAGCAGGTCCTGATCGGCACCATCGGAAAGCCGCCACTGATCACGTTTCCATCGATCTTTGACGGCATCGCGCGCCAGCACAGCCGCAAGCCGGATGAGCTTTATCAGATGATCGCGGATCGCACGCCGGGTTGGCGGCGCGCCGACATCTTCTCGCGTGAGACGCGCCACGGCTGGCACGCGTGGGGTAGCGAGGCTGGCAAGTACGATGATGAGGTGCGCGGCGCCCCAATCCGTCAGGCTGGCATCAAGCAGCGCCAGGCGCAAAAGGAAACGATAGGCGAAAGCGATGCCCCAAAGCTGGATTGTGTTCCGGCTCCGAACATTGACGCCTTTCGGCATCCAACCTTGACCCCGGTCGCGGCAATCTTTTCGGACGCGGCCTCAGTCAGTTAATCGATCCATAGTGGGGTCAATATTGGACGCCAAAAGGGGGCAAACCAGACGCCGGCCGCTACTTTTTCATGCCGACGAGAATCGAGCGCGCGTGGTCGCCGAAATCGACACGCAGCCGTACGAGCCTCTCCGAATGTGCCACGTCCTCGACAGTGAGAATGGTCCCGACGCGGACGTCGATCTTGTCGAGGTCAGAGATGGAGATGAGGGGTTTGATGTGCGCCGGATTCATGTTCCACTCTTTGCTGAGGCTCGGTCGATCGCGTCGAATTCGGTCTCACTCAAGCGCCAACCGAGTGCATCGAGATTGGTCCTGGCGTGATGAGGCTTGGTCGCGCCGGGGATGGGAATCACGTGACTGTCGCGCGCCAACAGCCAGTTCAGGGCGACCTGGCCGATGCTGGCGTCGTGCGCGCGGGCAATATCGGCGAGACACGTCAGCAGCGCTTTCGTGCCCATGCTGTCCGACGGCTGCGTGAGGCGGCCGGACGCAAGGGGAAAATACGCCACCAGTGCCACATCGAGCTCACGGCAGGCTTCGAGCACGCCATTCGTTTCCGCTGCTCGTCGGAGCAGGCTGTAGTTGACCTGATTGGCGGCGAGCGGAACGCCTGCCCTTGCGAGGTGATCGGCGATGCGGCGCATCTGGTCCGCATTGAAATTTGCCACGCCGACCGCGCGTGCCTTGCCGGACTTCACCGCTTCGCCGAGCCCTTCGGCGAACACTCCCACGTCGATGAAGGGCAGCGGATAATGGACATAGTAGAGATCGATTGTCTTGAGGCCCAAGCGCGCGAGCGAACCGTCAAGCGCGCTCATCAGGCGGCGCGGAGAGGTTCGGCCCGGAAAGGGAAGGAACTTTGATGCTATCACCGCGCGGGTGGGACCGGCGCGCAAGCAGTCACCCACGACGCGCTCCGAGAAATAGATCTCAGCCGTGTCGATCATGCACGGGCCGGCATCATGAATGGTCCTGTAGGTTTCCAACACGGCCCCACGATCGGCACGCCGCCACTTGTTCGTGCCGATGCCCAAGGGCAGCACATGGATGCCGGTTCGACCCAGAGGGCGCGTATCATGGCGCGTATCATGATCTGCGGGCATCGCTGGACCTCTCACAAGGCGAAAGCGCCGTTGGCTGGCTGGTGTGATGACGCTGGCGTTTCAAGGTTACGCCATAGCGACTACGGCCGCATCATCTTCTGCGGCTACGTCCGTATCAGGACGACGCCAAGGATCAGGAAGGTTGCACCGGCAAGCCGGATCAGGCTCGCGGGGTGAACGGGAATGCCGAGCAGACCGAGGCGGTCAGATGAGGCAGAATTGATGTCCGCTTGTCCCCCAATAGCGGGGCAAAAACGGACATGCCCGTGGGTCCGGGCTGGGCCAAACCCGGGCATTCGGCACTCTCCGTTAGCACGGCCGATCTCTAGAACCGCTCGTTGAGTATAGGCCCTATAGTCCTCTTGAGCGATGGCCTACCAGTGCTCAGCCGCGCAGCAGCGGCGCGAGATCAGTGATCGCCTTGACGATTGTATCAACCTGGAATCCCAATTCCTCGGGAACCTCGACGGTACTGCGCTGAATCCAAAATGTCCGCAGTCCGGCCGACGCGGCGGCGACAGCGTCCCAGTTATTCGCCGAGACGAAGCCGAGCTCGGGGTTGCTTACCTTCATGCGCTCGGGCGCGAGGTTGTAGACGCGCGGGCTGACCTTGAAGATCTTCACCTCCTCGACGCTGATGATTTCGTCGAGCAGATCGCGGATGCCTGCGCTTTTCGCGGCCGCCTCGAGCATTCTGGGCTCACCGTTGGACAGGATCGCAAGCTTGATCCCCTGTTTCTTCAGTGCATCGAGGCCCGGCTTCACGTCCGGGAAGGCCGCGAGGCTTAAATAAGCATCCATCAGCTGTTTCTTCTTGTCGGCCGTCAGGTCGAGCTGGAGATTCTTGCTCGCCCAGACCAACCCGTCCTCGGTCAGGCCCCAGAAGTCGCGATGGCGGCCCATGAGGCTGCGCATTAGGCTGTATTGCAACTGCTTGAACCGCCAGATTTGCGCCAGCTGGTTGCCCTTGCCAGGGAACAACTGCTCGCACAACGCCGTAACTGAGAAGACGTCGAACAGTGTGCCGTAGGCATCAAATGCCAACGCCTTGATAGACTTGAACTGCCCGCTCATCTGGGGCGGCGGCCGGTGTCGCAGCCCATGCCGTGCCCACGACTCCCGCCGTGGCACCGGCGAGTTTCATGAACTCTCTACGATCTCTCGACATTTTCGCCTCCTTGTGGATTGCCGTTACTCATTCTCTCAGAGGAAGGTCGATAGTCGTTGGCGGTGACTTTACCCAATCTTCCGAGTGAGCCGAACGCCGAGCGTGAGAGTCTGCCTGCTTGGCTCTCGGCGCAAGGCCGATCGGCAGCGATCCATGCGGTGGCGCGCTCAACCGGAAGACCGGCCACCGCATCAAGTACGCCAAGGTCGACGCCGACACCGGCGAGGAAGTCGCCAACGAAGACATCGTCAAGGGCTACAAGATCGATACCGACACCTTCATCGAAGTGACGAAGGAAGAACTCGAGAACGTCGCGCTTGAATCGACCCGCACCATCGAGATCGACGAGTTCGTCGATCGCGAGGAGATTGATCCGCGCTACCTTATCCGCCCCTATGACCTGCGGCCCGACGGCAAGGTCGGCCACGATGCCTTCGCGGTGTTCCGCGAGACCATCCGCGAGATGAACAAGGTGGCGATCGGCCGGGTGGTGCTGACCAACCGCGAGCACATCATCGCGCTCGAGCACCCTTGGACAAGGGCCTGGTCGGCACGCTGCTGCGCTATCCGTACGTGGTCCGCACAGAGCAGGAATTTTTCGACGAGATCCAAGACGTCTAGGTCACCAAGGACATGCTCGACCTCGCCAAGCACATCGTCAACCAGAAGTCGGGACGGTTCTCCTACGGCACGACCGTCTGCTTTCCATCCATTGCGGATTTTCACATGTGTCAGCGGGACGTCCGACTTGGGTCATGTGTGGACGACGCCCGCGTTGCAAGAAGAATCTGACGTTCGGCTTGCGGTCGGGTGCAAGTCATGTGTCCGGCCTGTTTGCGCGGCACCATGACCGCTGGCCCTGATGTAGTCCGCGGATCGGGTCCCAATCATTCGCACGGGCTTTGACGCCCATGACCCAGAAGCGGGTTGTCCCAATCGACGGCTCGACCGTTTCGCATCACGCCATCATCACCCTCGCAATTCGGTTGTCTTGCTCCGCCGTCGCCTCAGGCTCCTATTGCCAAGCCTCTTCAGGCGGCTGCAGCAAGCTCCGGCGCTCGGTAGTATCCTCCCTTGGCCATGATCGCCCAAGCGATGCGCGCCATCTTGTTGGCAACGGCAACGGCGACGAGCTTGGCCGGCTTCTTGGCCAGCAGCCTGATGATCCAGGGGGGCTTTTGCGGCTGCTGCCGGGCGTGTCGAACAACGGCTGTTGCACCGATGACGAGCAACCGTCGGAGATAGCGATCTCCCTGCTTGGAGATGCCGCCGAGCCGCTCCTTGCCCCCCGTCGAGTGCTGCCGCGGCACAAGTCCGATCCATGCCGCAAAATCCCGACCGGATTTGAAGTCACTCGGGTCTGTGACAGTAGAAGCAATGGCCGTGGCCCCGATCACGCCAATCCCAGGCACGGTCTCGAGGCGGCAGCTCATGTCATTGGCACGATGATGGGCGTGAATGGCGCGATCCAGAGTCCCGATCTGCAATTCCAGAGCAGCGAGTTGATCGACAAGGGCCTGCAGCGCCTGTTTCATCGCAGATGGAAGAGCTTCGCGGTTACTTTCGTCCGTGATGATCGCGGCAAGCTGCGCGAGACCTTCGCGCCCCGTCTCCGCAACGAGGCCGAACTCGGCAAGGTGGGCTCGGAGCGCATTGATCAGCTGCGTGCGCTGACGGATTAAAAGATCCCGCGTTCGATGCAACATCAGCAAGGCTTGCTGATCGGCCGACTTGATCGGCACGAACCGCATCGATGGGCGTGTCACGGCCTCACAGATGGCGGCTGCGTCGGCAGCATCGTTTTTCGACCGTCTGACATAGCCCTTCACGTAGCTCGGCGGCATCAGGCGCACGGTGTGACCGAGCTTGGAGACTTCACGTGCCCAATGATGAGCGGTTCCGCAGGCTTCCATGCCGACCAGGCAAGGGGGAATCCTGCTAAAGAAGTCAATGACCTGCTTGCGCCGCAACTGACGAGTGATGACGACCTTGCCCGCACTATCCACGCCGTGCACTTGGAACACGTTCTTGGCGAGATCAACGCCGATGGTGCTAACCTGCATGTGGACGACCCCCCTCCGGTGATTCGTTGTTGAACAATCACCCTTTGGCACATTCGATGCCGGGAGCGGGCGTCGTCCACCACATCATTCGCGTCGATTTTGCCGGACCACGGCGACTTCCGGTCTACCCCGGTGAACGGACATTCTCAGGATAGGCGGGCATGTCTCAAAGGTGCCATGTCCGGACATGGAGGCTCTCGACCCAGCCCCATATCGCAGGATGGAACTCGGCGTTAGAGGTCGTGCGCTTCCTCACGCGCGATTCGCTCCCGAAGACGCACGTGCTGCCAGACGGCGAGCCCAACCGAGAGCGCCGCGCAGAGTAGCAGCCCACCGGAAATCGGCCGCGTAAAGAACAGCAGCAGGTTGTCGTCCGTCATAATCGCACGGATAAGATTGATCTCGATCTGACGCCGAGGATGAGGCCCAGGATCACCGCTGCCAGCGGGAATCCGGCCTTGACAAGCGCATAGCCGAACACGCCAGACGGCGGTCACGGCGTCGCCCGGGATGCCGAATGCCATGATGGTCACGAGCGAGCCGCCGACGTTGGCGTTGTCGGATGCCGTCGGGCACGCCGGTGCCGAAACGCTCGGGGTGGCGCGAGAACTTCTTCGCCTGGTCGTAGGCCAGCATATTGGCGGCGCTGTCACCGATCGCCGGCAGCACGCCGATCGGAATGCCGACGATCGCCGACCACAGCAGCAGGAACGGACGGCCGAGGATTTCGCCGCTCACCTTGACGTGGGAAACCCTGGGACTCGGCCGCACGGCCAGCGCGGCCTCGGGCTCCTTTGGCACTCCTACCTTGTCGCAAGGCGCCAGGACTTCGCAAACAATGATGCGACAAGGATGATCCGGCGGCGTGTGCGGCGCTCCGCCAAATCCAAATTCGTGGGGCGGAGTCCACGGGTGTCTTTGAGGCGCTCCGCAGAAGTGTTATAAGCAGTCGTCTGCCCCACACGTGATGCGCAATTCTGAGTTGCGGTCACCAGCGCCTTAAGAGGTCGGCCATGGCTTGACTAGCCATGGGAAAACGCGAGCGCTAGGCTGCAGCATCATCCGTCGCAACCGTCCATCCGCAATTTCGCCGGCTGGGGCAAGACGGACTTGAAGGAGGTCCGCATGAACAGGTTTCTGTCGCTTGCAGCCGCTTTCATTTGCGCCGGAGTCTTGGGCGTTACTGGGGTCGTGTCGTCGTCCCATGCCAAGGAGAAGATCAAGGTCGGCTTTGTCGGTCCGTTGACCGGCGGCACATCCGCCAATGGTCTCGGCGGGCGCAATTCCGCAGATCTCGCTGTGCGACTCCGCAATGCGGATGCGGAGGCCAAGTACGAATACGAGATGGTCGCGCTCGACGACGAATGCAAGCCGAATGTCGGCGTTCAACAGGCGACCAAGCTTGCAACCGACAAGGAGATCATCGCGGCTGCGACGCATTACTGCTCGGCGGTGGCCATCGCCACGGTCGACGTTTATCACAAGTTCGGCTTGCCGGTGATCGTGTGGGGCGCGGTGCTGCCCGACATCACCTATCGGAACAAGTATGCCGAGGTGCACCGCGTCAACGGCACGATGATCAATCAGAACGAGCGCAACGCGGAGTTGTTGTCGAGCCTCGGCTACAAGACCTTTGCGGTGATTCACGACACAACCGATTACGGCAAGGGACACAACAAGTATTTTAGCGAAGCGCTCGCCAAGCACGGCGGCAAGATCGTCGGCACCTTCGGTGTCACCTCCGACCAGCAGGATTTCAGCGCCGAACTCACCCAGATCAAGTCGCTCAATCCGCAAGCAATCTATTTCGGCGGCTTGACGCCGATCGGCGTGCGCATCCGCGGTCAGATGGACAAGCTCGGGCTGAACACTGTGCTGCTCGATGGAACATCGGGGATCAAGTCCGATTCCTATATCGACGGTCTCGGCAAGCTGGCGGAAGGCTCGCTCTCCTTCATTGAAGGCGCCCCAACGGAGCGGCTGCCGGGTGGAAAGTTCTTCCTGGAGAAATACAACGACCAGAATTACCCGAACCCGCCCGAGGCCTATGGCGGCTTCGCCTTCGCAGCCATGAACCTGATCCTCGACACGATCGAGCAGGTGGGGTCCGATCGCAAGAAGGTGCAAGCAACCCTCAACAAGGTGAAGGATCGCGACTCGATCGTCGGCAAGATCACCTTTGACGACCACGGGCAGAACACGGTCGCCCTCATTACCGCCTTCGTGGTCCAGGATGGAAAATGGGTGGTCTGGGAGGACAGCGAATATGCGTCCGGAAAGCGCAAACTTCCGGGCCAGAAATAGCCTAGGCAGGGGAGCAAAGGTTTAGCACCTTCGTCTTGCTCCCGACAGGCTGGAGGCGCGGCATGGATCTGGGGCTGGTTGCCCAGTACACTATGAATGGGCTGATGCTCGGCATGATGTACGCGCTGGTTGCCGTGGGCTTTACACTGTTTTTCGGCGTGCTGGACGTTATCAAGTTCTCGCATGGCGACGTGCTCACGGTCGGCGCCTTCACGGCGCTGGCCTCATTCATTGGACTGCAGAGCATCGGCCTCACCTCCGATGCGGTGGAGCTCCTGGCCATGCTGGTAGCGGCCCTCGGTGCCATGGCGCTGTTAGGGGCCTTTATCGCGCGAGCATTCATCCTGCCTTTGCGCTCCGCCCCGGCCCTCAACACACTTCTGATCACGTTGATGCTGGGCACGGTTCTGCGTGAAGCCGTGCGGCTCTTTTATCCTGACGGCGCCAATCCCAAGCCGTTTCCGCGGCTGCTGCCGGCTGATTCCATCAACATCGGCAATTTCAACCTCAGGCTGGACAACGCGATCCTCCTGACGGCCGGCGCGCTTGTGATCGTCGGTCTGCAGCTTCTGCTCAACCGGACAAAGCTCGGGCTCGCGATCCGTGCCGTCGCACAGGATGAGGAGACAGCCAAGACCATGGGCGTGAACTTCAATGCCATCGTGCTGACTACGTTTGCTATCGGCTCCGCCTTGGCTGCCTTCGCGGGATTGATGAACGGTCTCTATTACAACGAAATCAATTTCGGTATTGGGCTCTATCTCGGCGTGGTGGGATTCAGCGCCGCCATCATCGGCGGGCTCGGCAGTATCTACGGTGCGATACTCGGCGGATTTCTGTTCGCCGGGCTGCAGACCATCGGCGCCGTCGCGTTGCCCTTCGCGAGCGCCTACAAGGACGTGTTTGCGTTCGCCGTGGTGATCGCGCTCATGGCATGGCGACCGACCGGTCTCATTCCCGAGAAGTTGAGCGAGCGGGTGTGACATGGCGCTTTCGGGGAACGATGGAGGGCGGTCGCTCCTGCCGGGAGCCGCTGCCGTGGTCTTGGTCACGGTATTCCTGATCATCCTCTTGCGGGTCGAAAATCAGAAAGCGATCATCGCACTGCTTGCCCTTGGTATCGGCGCCGTTATCGCGGCCAACCGGCTCGGATTGTTGAAGTCCGTTGCGCACAGTTTTAGCGAGCGGGAAGACGCGCTGGGGCTGCTCGCGATTGTCGCGACGCTCGCGGTTGGCGCGGTCTTCCACGAAGACCATTTCGTCCTGCTGCTTGTCTGCACCGTGGTGCTTTACACCGTCGCGACACTTGGGCTGAGCATCCAATTCGGCTATGCGGGGGTGCTGAACTTTGCAGGCGCCTCGTTTTTTGGCATCGGCGCCTACACCGCTGCGGTGCTCAATCAGCACACCGCCGTTCCGCACCTGCTCGTGCTGCTGATTGGCGGGCTCATGGCGGCGCTGATCGGATCGCTCCTCCTGCTGCCCGTCTTGCGCACGCGCGGTCATTACGCGGCGGTGGTCACCATCGCGTTTGCGCTCCTGTTCAAGACTTTTCTGGAAGTGAACGACGTCCTTGGAGGTCCCCAGGGGCTTCAGGTGCGAGGCATGACGATCCTCGGCTGGTCGTTCAATGACAATATCGAGATCGGTGGAGTCGAGCTGTCGTTCTATCTCAATTATTTCGTCATAAGCATGATGATCGTGGTCTTGGCTTTCGTCGTCGTACGACGGCTCGAGCGGTCCTGGATCGGCCTCAATCTCGATGCGCTGCGGCTGGACGAGACCGCCGCCGGTTGCTTCGGACTCAATATCGTACGTTGGAAGATAACAGCCTTCCTGCTCGGCAATTTCCTAATCGGCGTTGCCGGCACGTTGCATGGGATGGTCGTCGGCTTCGTCCAACCCAACAACTATACGTTCGCCGACTCGCTCGTCCTGGTATCGATCCTACTGCTCGGGGGCATCGGCAATCCCTGGGGCGTGGCTGTGGCAACCGTGATCGTCGTCATCGTTCCAGAGAAGCTGCAGGTCATCCAGGAATATCGCTTTATGCTCTATGCCGCGTTGGTCATGATGGTCCTGCTGTTCCGGCCCGAGGGCCTGTTGCCGCGGCCGGTGCGTAGATATTTCCCCGGATGGCGACCATGACGCAAAATCCCGCGCCGCGTGAAGAAATGCCGCTGGTGCTCGAGGCACGGGGTTTGACCAGGCGTTTCGGCGGCGTCCTGGCTCTCGATCATCTCGACTTCGATGTTGCACAGGGCGAAATTGTTGGCCTGATTGGCCCGAACGGCTCCGGCAAGACCACATTCTTCAACGTCATCACCGGGATCTACTGGGCAGATGCAGGTCACGTGTCATTGGACGGCGCCGAGATTACACGGGCCACCCCGCAAGCCATCTATCATGCAGGAGTGTCGCGCACCTTTCAGCGTTCGCGGCTGTCCCTGCCGCTGTCGATCTTCGACAACATCATGATCGGCAACCACAAGCGCCTGAACCAGGGCCTGTGGTTCAACCTCGTCAGGCGCCAAGCATTCAAGGCCGAATTCGAGGAGAGCTTTGCCAAAGCGCAAGCGCTGGTCGAGGTGTTCGATCCGCCGCTCGCTCGGCGCATGCTGGAGCCGGTCGCGGGCCTGCCCATGATCGACCGCCGCCGCATCGAGATCTGCCGCGCGCTGATCAGCCGCCCCCAGCTGCTGCTGCTGGACGAGCCCTCCGCCGGCATGACGCACGAGGAAACGAGCCAGCTCATGGACGATATATTGGAAGTGCGGAAGCGACTCGATGGGCTTTCGATCGTGATCGTCGAGCATGAGATGGGTGTCATCGAACGCATCACCAATCGCTGCGTGGTGCTCAATTTCGGCCGCAAGATTGCCGCTGGTACATTCGCGGAGATCGCCGCCGACCGAATGGTGCAAGAAGCGTATCTGGGTCTGCAATGACAAACCACGAGGCCAACGCGCTCGTGATCGAAGGCGTCTCCACCGCCTATGATCAGGCCAACGTGCTGGAGAACGTCTCGCTGACGGCAGCGTCGGGCAAGATCACCTGTCTCCTCGGTTCCAACGGCTCCGGCAAGACCACGTTGATCCGCTCGATCCTCGGACTGACGCCACCGAACAGGGGCAGCATCCGATTCGGCGGTGTGGACCTTGCGGGACTCCCGACCCACCGGGTGATCGCGGCCGGCATTGCCTGTATTCCCGAAGGTCGGCGGGTATTCGCAAAGCTCACGGTCGAAGAAAATCTGCGCATCGGCGCTTATCAGGAGACATCGGACGCGGCTGTTGCGCAGCGCTTGGCGCATGTCTATGCCACCTTTCCGCGGCTCAGCGAGCGCCGCGATCAGCTTGCCGGCACCATGTCGGGGGGCGAGCAGGCGATGGTCTCGATTGGCCGGGGACTCATGCGCGCGCCGAAGCTTCTCCTCATCGACGAGCCTTCGCTCGGCCTCGCGCCCATCCTGGTGCGGGAGAACTTCAATATCATCCGCCGCATCAACCAGCAGGGCATCACCGTATTTCTGGTCGAACAAAACGTCCACCAGACGCTCGCGATCTCCGACTACGGCTACGTCCTCTCCAAGGGCCGCGTCGTCGCCGCTGGCGAGCCACGCGAGCTCAGTCAAACGAAGCAAGTGCACGAGGCGTACTTTGGATAATGGTTCTCACTTGAGCTGATGCGGCGATCTGGTCGGCTGTACGACAGTCAATTGGCCCAGCAACGAGGGTGCTGGCGCGCAACACCGAGGGGTTGTTTCGTGCCGCGACCGTCAAAGCAGTACAGCGATGGGATGACATACGCCTCGGATTGCAAAGCAGGTTGCTCCCAAATCGTCGTCCGCTTCGTGTCGAAAGCGTCGTTTTAACCGTCTGGCGATCACTTCCGACCGACCCGATAAGCGGACGATTTCAGCGTCCGTCGGCATGTCTCAAAGGTGCCACCAACGGACATGAATCCTGCAGTCCTTCGAGACCAATTTGCTTTTCGATTCTTGCGGCCGATCTGCAAAAGAATGAGCGCAGTCGCGCTGTCCCGATAGCGTCCCTATCCGTCGATCCTGCGAACATGACGCACATGCGGCCACGAAAGGTCGTCTGCAACGAACCTGCGCAGAACGCGCTCAGGCGGTAGTTGGTCTCGTTATTGTATGATCGCATTTGGCGAAGGGCCGCGAAGAAACGGCGCGAAGGACCTCGCCGGCCGAGCGACAATAAGCGGCGCGGCCCGCTCGGTTGATCGGCGCCGCAGTGTGTGTCTGCGCATCGGTTTTGAGTGAGACGCAAGGCCGGCAGGCAAAGTGACCGACGGGCCCTCCAGCAAAGACGCCCGAAATCAAAGCTCCGAGGGCCAGCCACGATTATTACACTGGCGACTTCCTCCATCCGGGTTAAAACTACTTCGGCTGCTGGCTGATCGACATGACGTAGGCGGTGGCCTTCCAAATCTCTTCATCGGTCAGCACATCGCGCGACGCTGGCATCCGGAGACCGCTCCCCATTCGGCCGTCGGCGATCGCTTGGAACACACCTCTGGGGTCAAGGGCGCGGCGGGCGAGATTGATCCCGCCTTGGCCGCCCTCCCCATGGCAACGTGAACACTGTTTTTGCAAAAACAGATCATGGCCCGCCGCAATCATTGTGGGGTCTTTCAGGTTCGGAACGTCTTCTTGCGGATAGGCGGCGTCGCCAACGAAAATGCAGGCAATCGTCATCAGCACCAGTTTGTACATCATGGAACTAGTCCGCGACTAAAGCGCGATAGGGGCGGCTGCTCCCGGCCGCCCCCTGTTTAGTTCGCTATTTCGGCAGCTTAAACGCGATAAGGGTCGAAGCCGCAGGCATCTTCTCAAGTTGAGGGAACAATGCGGGAAGCAAGATTGCAGCGTAGGAGCCCCATCCGCTTGGCACCAAAATGTACTGCTCGCCAGCGACGGCGTAGCTGATGATGCCGCTGCGCATTCCCGATCCGGTATTGAAGCTCCACAGCACCTTTCCGGTATCGGCATCGAAGGCCCGCAGAATGCCGGTCGGGTCGCCGTTGAACACGAGCCCGCCGCCGGTGGTCAGGACGCTGGCGAAGCCGGGGACATCCATCTCATGCGTCCATTTGCGCTCGCCAGTAAATGGATCGCGTGCATCGAGCCGGCCGGGCTTGCGCCCATCGGGTGCCATCACCAGCCGTCCAAAATCACTGGCGCCGATATGGCCGGTGCCATAGTCCTTGGGATCGTCCTTCTGCGCCACTGGTTTGAGGTAGCCGCAGAAATCCAGCACGTTGTTGTACCAGAGTCCGGTGTTGGGGTTGTAGGCGCCGGAATTCCAGCTGCGTCCACCGAAGGTGGACGGGCAGATCAGCGTCTCCTGGTTCATCGGCAATTCGACGCGGCCGATCAACTCGCCGGTTCTCTTGTCGATGTCTTTGACAAAGTTCTTGAGGTCGCTGACTGGCCAAATGTTCTCGATGCTTCCATCATTCTTGTCCAACACGAAAACGTAGCCGCTCTTGTTCATGTGGACGATCAAGTCCTTGCCGTCCTTCTTGAACAGCAGCACCTCATATGCCGAATCGTAGTCCCATACGTCCTGCTTAATCTCCTGCCGGTACCATTTCAGATTGCCGGTCTTGGGATCGAGTGCGACGATCGAATCGGTATAGAGGTTGTCACCCTGCCGGTCCTCATTGATGAAATCCTTCCCCGGATTGCCGGTGCCGTAGAAGACCGTGTTCGTCTCCGCGTCGTAGGTGCCCGGCATCCAGGCACCGCCACCGCCGTATTTGCCGCTCGTGCCAGGCCAACTCTTCGGGTCGTCCTTAATGGTGTTGAACTCCCAGATCTTCTTCCCGCTTTTGGCTTCGACACCGAAGATTTTCCCTTGCGTCGCCAATTCGCCTGCAGTCGATCCGAAAGTCAGCATATCGCCAGCAACGACGGGCGGCGAGGTGAAATTGCAACCATGGCAGTTCGGAAAATCGGTCAACTGGACTTGCCATATCTCCTTGCCTGTTTTCTGATCGAGGGCGATGCCGCGCCCATCCACTGTTCCGATGAAGACCTTGCCGTCGCCGACCGCGACGCCACGGCTATACGGTGAGAACAACACCTTCTTGGTGAGCGGATCGAGCTTCGGCTGATAGCTCCAGAGCTCCTGCCCGGTCTTCGCGTCCAGCGCCGCCACCCGGTTCCCGGAGGTTATCGAATAGATCACGCCGTCTATCGCCAAAGGCGTCTCTTGAATGCCCATGGTGATATCGCCGCCCTGGGCGATCCATGCCACAGAAAGTCTGCTGACGTTGTCCTTGTTGATTTGATCGAGCGGGCTGTAACGCCATGAGTTGGTAGTCCGATTGTATTGTGGCCAATTGTTGGGATCTTCAGTGCCCGGGGCCTCAGCGAGAGCGACTGTTGCGATGCTGAGCAAGCAAGTCAGACCCAAACTTGCCGCTAAGATCAATTTGCCCATTGTCATTCCTCCCTCTGATGGTTTCGATGTTCTCCTTAAGCCGCGGCTTCCGCCTGGATGCCGTAATTCTTTCAGTTCGCTGCACGGAATAGGCGCCACTCATTGGGCACACCTTTAAGCGCATAAGTGCCGCATTCTTCCAGGACCAAGCCGGAGCCAGCCACTAGATCGCGCACCGTCTGCGAGACCAACACTTCGCTCGGAGCCGCGATGGAGGCAACGCGCGCGCCGGTATGCACTGCGATTCCAGCAATGTCGTTACCTACGAGTTCGCATTCACCAGTATGAACGCCGCACCGTACTTCAAGATTGAGCGAGCGCACCGTATCGCGGATGGCACTGGCACAGCGCACCGCTCGCGCCGGCCCGTCGAAGGTGGCGAGCAAGCCGTCACCTGATGTGTTGATTTCACACCCGCGGTACTGATGCAAGACCTCACGCACCCTGGCATAAAACGTCTCAAGCAACTCTCGCCAGGAATTGTCGCCAAGTGTCGCCGCTCGTGCTGTCGAACCTGCGATATCCACAAACAGCACGGTTGCAAGCACCCGCTCTGGTTCGTGAGCATGGCGTCTGCCTGTCAGAAACTGTTCGACCTCATCAAGAATCGAATCTTGATCACCAAACCAGGCCATGTGATCCTCGCCTGGAAGCTCGACTAGCTTTGCGCCGTGGGATACGCTGAGCCATGTAGCGTGCATGCTCCACGTCGATCACGCGCTCTGCGGTACGGTGTAGAATGAGCGTCGGCACGCGGGTCGCGGGCAAGATATGGCGAACGTCGATCTCGCGGTTCATTTTCATGATAGCCGCCGCCGCGCCAGGACTTGCCGATGCCCTGAAATATGAAGCCAAGCCCTCCGCGGCACGAGGGTCACTGGCGATGCTGGGCGCCCACATCGTGACGCTTATTCCTTGCGGGGTACCCCAGTGGTGTTCAATGTTGTCAAGAACACGTTTCCAGTGCTCGTCCTTCCAGCCGAACGAATAATCCGGTGACCAGGAACGCTTGGCGTAGCAGCCGTACAGAACCAGTGCCGAGGTTCGTTCCGGATAGGTGGCGGCATACAGCAAGGACATCGGGCCGCCCTCGGAAATGCCAAACAGCGCCGCACGCTCGGACCCGACTTCGTTCAAGATGCTCTGCACATCGTGCATACGTTGTTCGAGCGTGAAAATCTGAGAGCTTCGATCAGACATTCCAGTGCCACGCTTGTCGAAAATGATGACGCGACAGAACGAGGCGAGACGCCGAAAAAATCTGCTTCGATTCGGCGACTGCCACATGGCCTCGATGTTCGACACGAAGCCCGGCACGAAAATCAGATCGAGCAGGCCCTCGCCGAACACTTGATAGGCGATGTATACGTCATCGCTCTTGACGTAGTGAGTTGAGGGTACCTCAGCCATTGCTCCTGTCCTTCAAAGGCGGGCAATAACTCGCGATCGACTGAGTAGTTGTTCGCCGCTTCGGTGCGGCTTCTAACTCGATTGTGGCCAACGAACGGGAGCGCTGGGACCAAGAGTCGCTGCGCGGTATTCTTTCCGAGTTTTTTCTGGCCGCAGGGCAGGCACCATCGTGGCCTCTGACGATAGGCCCTGCGATGGCATCGTTTCGCTCCACCGGACCACCGCCTGACAGGCTACGCCGTGCTCGTCTCTCCGACAATGCAATGCTATCACATACAGCATGGCAGAGAGTGAGACACAGGGGCGCATCCCTTTGGTTGGAGCCGGATGGTCGGCCTCTTTGGTGTATCGAGCATGTCTGGTGCGGGTCAAACGCGTCATTTCGACCGTGCGCCGACCACTTCCGATCTATCCCGATAAGCAGACATTTTCAGTGTCCGTCGGCATGTCTCAAAGGTGCCAAGAACAGACGTAAGGTGGACATTCCTTCACTTGGCACTGCCGTCTGATCCGTCGTACTTTATGCGCTGGTTGGATTGCATGCCATGGTGCAAGAGCGGCCATTCCGGATCGAGCGGAGGTTGTCGGCGATATTGGCCGCCGATGTGGCTGGCTATTCGCGGCTTATGCACCACGACGAAGAGGCTACCCACGCCAAACTGAGGACGCTCCTCGCGGACGATGTCGAGCCCGCAATCACGGAACACGGCGGCCGCATCGTAAAGAACACCGGCGACGGGCTCTTGGCAGAGTTTCCGAGCGCGGTCGAAGCGGTTCGAGCTGCTCTGCAGTTCCAAACTCGCATTCGCGAACTTACAAATGGCGATGCGGAAAACAGGCGTATTGCTTTCCGCGTAGGCGTCAACATCGGGGACGTAATCGTCGAGCCCCATGACATCTTTGGCGATGGTGTGAATATTGCGGCACGGCTTGAAAGCATTGCAGAACCTGGCGGTGTCTGCATCTCGTCTGCCGCCTACGATCACGTCCGAGGCAAGGTCGGGGTTGAGTTCGCCGATCTGGGTGAGCATAACCTCAAAAACATCGACCGTCCGGTCCGGGTCTACGCCGTGGTCCGGGAGGGATCATCCAGCCCACCAGCTGAGTACGCGAAGTCGAGCGCACATTCACCGCCTCGTCTTTCCATCGTGGTGCTGCCTTTCACGAACCTTAGCGGTGGTCCCGAGCAGGACTACTTCATCGATGGCGTAACTGAGAGCCTGATCTCGGACTTGTCGCGGATCAGCGGCTCGTTTGTTATCGCGCGCAGCACGGCCTTCACCTTCAAAGGCAAAGACGTGGACGTTCAAAAGGTCGGTAGAGAACTGAATGTGCGCTATGTCCTCGAAGGCTCGGTACAACGTGGCGGTAACAGGCTGCGAGTTAACGTGCAACTTATCGACGTCGAAACTGCCAGCCACCTCTGGGCCGAACGCTTCGACAAGCCTATTGCTGATCTATTCGATATGCAGGACGAAATCGTCTGCAGGCTCGCCAATACATTGAATGCCCAGCTCATTGAGGCTGAGGCGCGACGCGCGGCGCGTTCACTGCATCCGGATGCAATCGACTTGAGTTTCCAGGGCAACTGTTGCTTCAATAAGGGGTTCACCGCCGAACACATGGCGCAGGCAAGGGAGTTTTACGAGCGAGCTTTGGTGCTCGACCCGGAAAATACAGAAGCGTTGGTCGGTATAGCGGCTGTAGATGCGGCAAGCGCTGCGTTTTTTATCTTCAGCGACCGTGAGGCGCGCTTTGCAGCGGCCGAAGCAGCGTTGATCAAAGCTCTATCCATTTCACCGCAGCACGCTCGGGCTCACATGTATTTGGGTGCCGTGCAATGCTCAACGAAGCGCGCGGCCCAAGGCATCCGGGAATGCGAACGGGCGTTGGCTCTAGATCGAAATTTGGCCGACGCTCACGGTATTATCGGTTCGGCGAAGGTCTTAATCGGTCGAGGCACGGAAGCCGAGGGGCATATCGAGGAAGCTTTTCGGCTCTCTCCCCGCGATCCTATTGCCTTTCGGTGGATGTTCTACGCTGGCTTGACCAAACTCATTCTTGGCGCCGACGTTGAAGCAGTGGCATGGCTGCGCCGGTGCCTCGAAGCCAACCGGAATTATCCCATCGCACATTTCCAGCTGGCGGCCGCGCTTGCGCTGCTCGGCTCGATGGAGGAAGCGCGTGCTGCGGCAAAGGCGGGGTTTGAGCTCGATCCAACTTTCAACATTCGCCGTACTCGAGGCAGAATAAGTGACGATCCGACCTTCGTTGCGGGGAGCAAGCGCGTCCGTGAGGGTATGCGCTTGGCCGGGGTGCCTGAGGGGTGATGTCGGAGTTGGGTCAATCGCGTCGTTGTGGGGACGTCCGGTGTTGGCGCAAAGCGGCCGTTCGCGTAATGAGCGGTGATGCAACGCTATTGGCTCTGTCTGCGCCCACCCGCAACGGGCAGGTGATCGTCTGTTGGCGCAGTGCGGCGGCGAAGGTGACGCCTGGATGGCGTATGATGCTAACTCGGGCGGGCGCGCAACGAGAATTCACGCGCGCTCACTGCGGGGCTACACCGTAGTCAATCCGCGCGCAGCGTGACCAACAGTAAATCGCTCGACAAATTCGGCCACGCGGTCGCGTCAGGAATCGTGCAGCCGCGTGGCTCGATCTATTTGCGTACGAAAGAATTGTGAAAATTGGGACAGACCGTACCCCGGCCCCGTCGCACTGTGGGTTAAACGCGCGTTGAAAGAGACACACCAAGCTTTGCAGCCATGACGCTGGTGGCACCGGGAGTTCGCTTCAACGCCTTTGAGATCTTGGCGACGCCTGACTTGGATTTTGCCATCGTCTTCATTGTCCGAACATCGTCTTTTGTCCACGCGCGGCGAACTACTTTCTTAGCTTTTGCCATTCTTACTCCGAATCATATTGGGCAGTGCCGGGCTTCTATCATGACTGTCTGCGCTGGCGAGCAAGAACAAACTTCCATTGCGAGAATGTGAATGCGACCTCGCTACGTGAAAAACGGGATATGTGATCTACATTACTGTTATTGGTCGGAGAAAGCGGGCATCTACCTCTCTTTTCGAGGGGGCGACCCAGCATGGACGACCGATTTTACAGGAATAGAGCGCGCGTCCTCCGGGAACTTGCGACGGAGGCAGACCCATTGATCAAAGGACGGCTGTTGCGTCTTGCGGACAATTACGACGATATGACCACAACGCAGACAGCGCGTGATCGGGCGTCAAAGAGGCCAGAGCAAAGTGCCCACGTCGATAGTCGCGACGGAAACTAGCAATTTCTTTCTGCGCTTCGACAACAATCATTGTGTCTTCGCAAGCGCCACGATAGCCGCGACGGCGGCTTGGTCTTGGTCATCACCCCAAAGAGACGTTTTTCAACACTATCGGGGAGTTCCAGACATTCGCGGCGCTCTCCAGAGCGCCCATTCGGGCTACGGCTGGAGTCGACTCTTTTCAGACCCTGGCAACTCTGCACAGGCGTCGGCAAAGCCACTGTTCTGAAGCACGAGCGCGCGATTTCGAAGTTGCTGTATGCTCGCTAAGTACTCGCTGGCGCTTCGGGCCGACAGCATTCGTATTCGATTTGCTCGTACGCGTCGGGCCGCCCTCCAGGAGTGAGGTCCAAGAGGGTCCACATCGGCTCGACCGTGCCGACATGTCGTGGATCCTGCCCCGGTTCGGTCGGCAAGAACAACAGTTCGGAGGCCCAGCTCAGCCTAATCACCCCATCGGCGCCCTTGTGGAATACGGTGAGCATCGGCACCTGCTGTCCCTCCTTATCCTCGCCATGATAGTCGCGCTTGAAGCTGTTGTTGGCGGCTGAAAGCACCTTCAAATTGCGCCAGCCGCGATGCGCTGCACAAGCCGCGACCCGCTGGATCGGTGCCTTGGCCACGGCCGCGATGTTTGCTCCCAGCCCCTCAACGTGCGGCACCGCTCCCTCCCAGTTGTCGAGCAAAGCAGTGCAAGAGGGGCACGGCCCCTCCTCAACCGGAAGCTCTGCCATTGGCCCACTGCTCGGTCCCCGCCGCTTGTCGCCGCGGTGCCGGGGGAACATGTAATGGTAGAGGATCAACGTATCGGTAGCGGGCCGGAACAGTTCGGATAGCCGCACCTTCGCTGGTGCCCCCTTTGAGTCAATGTGGTCAAATTCGTAATCCTCGGGAACGGCTCCACCCGGCGGGAGTGCTCGAATCTCCGCGGCCACTGCCTCCATTTCGCGCCTGAGTGCTACCTCGCGCTGCAGCAGCCTGTTCCGAGCGGCGCGATACGCCGGACTTTCATTTGGAAAGGTCACGCCCATGGACGACTCCGTCGAGGCGACTAAGTATAGCACGACTCCAGCGAACCTGAGCCCATCTGCACCTTGGGAACGTTCGGAGCAGCTCAGCCGGCCCACCTAGATCGGCCAAGTGCGAGATCACCTGCCGCGCCATGTGTCGAATGGCACGCCTTGCCGGCTCGCCCAGTTCCCGCTCACCTCGTGATCGGTCGGTCTGCGGCGCCGGCCCTGATCAAGCGCGGGGCCTTTCCCCGCCGACAAGGGTGACCTTGCCGAAGGCCAAGCGAAACTGACCAATCGTGCGCGCATTCTCGAAGCCCGCCGCCGTTAAGTCACGGACCAACATTCCTTCGCCGGGTCCGCCGAAATGTCCGCCGACGAAATCCGCGATCCGCAACGCTCCGCCGGGCGCCAGCGCCGCATGCATGGAAGCCAGCGTCTCGGCCTGCATCTCGCGCGGCATATGGTGGAAGGCAAGCGAGGACACCAGCTTTGTCGCGCGCGCGGCGCCTATGAGTTTCGCGGTCTCGTTGCCGAATCCGCGATAAAAGGTGACGCCGATTCCCTGCGAGCCGCCTTCTTCTGCGCGCGCCCCAGGGCGTTAGGATCGGGATCGACGCCGACGACCTGCGCGCCTGCGGCACCTGTTCCTTCGCCATGATCGCAAGCGTGCCGGTACCGCAGCCGACATCGACAACGATGTCGCCGGGCTCGAGGTCCAGCGACTTGAGAATTTCGCCGCGCCAGCGCCGCTCGCGTGTCAGCAGAGCGATCATCGGGTCATAAAGCGGCAGCAGCCAGCGGCGCCCCGCCGCTGGAATAAAGTCGTGGTGTGCGACCGCCATCATAGAGCTCCTCACGGTTCTTCCTCCCAAGGGATGAACCTTCAATTTAGTAGCGTCCGATAGGCCAGCAAGCGGTGCGAAAACCGTATGCTAACGGCCATTCGCCGGGCGCGATGGTGCCGGCGGTCAGCAGTTTGATCAAAGCGACAGTTTGCGGACGTCGATCGTACGCGATGTTGCCAGGATCGTAATTTCGAAATGATCTGTCTGTACGATGTCCGAAATATTGCGCGGCCGGTGCGCGACAACGTTGACACCGGTCCGCCGCCGCAGGCTGTCATAGAGTAGTCCCGCACCACCTGACGCGCGAACTTCCTCTCCAAGCTTCTGCGAGGCGCCATATTGGTCGCTTGCGTATACGTCGGGGCGCGTGGCCTGCTGGCCTCTGATGTCGACATAGTCGCCTAACAACGTCGCGACATACGCCCTGTAGGTCCGGGTCATCGTGGTTACATTGCGAGCGACCGTTTCACGCCGCAGGTGATGACCGACCTCGGCAGCGGCGGTGTGGATATCCTCGGCTGCGTACCAGGCCCCGAGTTCGGAATTGAATCGCATCCCACCAGGCGCAACGTGTAGAAAAGCCGCCATGACGATGCTGGCGTTGGGGACGCCATAAACCCATTCTGCCTGCGGTAGTCGGGCGATACGCTCAGCGACAAGCCGATCGTTGGTCCAGCCGACCAACTCCATTACGGCCGCAAGATCAGCTGCGGTTGCAACGGTATCAAACAGACCGACGGGAGGGAACTGCGACGGGATCAGGCGATAGGCGGGCCGTGGCGAGGGTGCGAAAGCGTCCGTCACCGGAAGACAATTTCCGTGTCGTCGTAAGGCGCGAATGCCTCGTCAATGGTGTTCGGCTGCATGTAGAGACCGCCTCGCGCGCCGTCGAGGAAACGGCGCACCGAGAGCAATCCATCCTGGGAGCCGCTGGTCACCAAGTCGACGGGCGGTCGCCCGCCGAACACGATAGCGTTGTGCGGGGTTCGCAACCACTCGACGCCAAGCCGCTCCGTCGGAAACAGAATGCCGAGAGCCTGATGGATGCCGAGCACCGCCGAGATGCGTGTGAGCACATCAACGTCGAGGGTGAAAGCGCCGTGCTCGCGAGCTTGCCTGCACCAGTTGTGGTACGTGGATCGAGAGGGATAACCGAGGATCAGGAGACGCTGCTCTTCGGTCAATCCCCATAGATCCGCAATGGCCAGGAAAGTCCGCAAAGCAGGAGCGCTGAGCCGCCTTCGATTGGCCGGGGCAAAGCGTGAATTGTCGAGGCGCTGAGGCCCATTTCCCGCTTCAGACGGGTGTCTTTTAGGATTGCTCGACATGGGTGCACCTTGTGTCAGATATAGACATAGTCCAAATCTAGACAAAATGCAACTGCCTGTCTGGAGGAATGGATGGGCAGGGATTCAGGTCGTTGACCTCCGTTCTGCGGATCCTGCCAAGGTGACAGAATAGGTGCGGCCGCTGTAGTGGGAGCAAGTTTCACGAGGCGCGTTTAGCTAAAAATAGGGGGTCAGCGGTCGCTCGGAGCAAAATTCCCGATCCGATGCCCGCGCCGCCGACGCCACAAGCGCCGGCGCAACCGCAACTCGCCCGACATCCGACGGATACGCCTTGCCAGCTCGTCGGCCTCGATATCGACGGCGGCCGACGCCAGGCGATACCCGCCTATCATGCCGATGACATCCGTGGCCGAGATTGCCGGCCGCGCGCCATCTGGCTCACGCGGAACTGACGGGCAGCCGATTGTCCATCTGGTCGCTGCGTCGACGCAGACCGCGCGGTATGCCGAGCTCTGCGGCTGGATGACGATCATGCAGTCCCGATTAGCAGCGTAGGGCACGCGGAAGCTCAAGTAAGAGACGGTCATCGCTGGTCCTGTCCGCGGGCAAAGCTGCGCCGTTCGCAGACGAGTTGGCCTGCGAGAATTATTTCCTGAGATGGGGCGAAGGTCTATGTTTCAGTGAGACTACCGGCAGCGCTCTTAAAGCGCGCGAGCAGGGTATGAATTGGTGTGCTCGTGATTCAACTGATAGCGCGAATGCTTGAAAAGTAGCCTCGAGAGATCTCTAAAATTGGATGCAACGCGGAGTTTGATGGCCACCGCAACGACAATTGTCATATAGATGGCCGCGGCAATACATCCGCCAGCTCCTCGTGCCTCTTTTCGGCGACCTTGTGGCCCCGTCGTATGGGATCGCCGACCGGCGCCGCAATGTTCGCCGTAGAGGTTAAGCTGGTGGCAGGGTCGGCGGCACTGGCCGCTTTGGGGCCCGGACAGCTGAAGCCATGCCTTGAGTTACTGCGCGGGCCGATGCGAATTGCTGACGCCGGATGCTCCGCGTTGAGCTCTGTAGTCTCTTGTGAGCTTGACGCCGCCGATGCCACACAAATCGCCGACAGTCAGCCGTCGCTACGTTGGCACCCTGGTCCTCTCTCGTGGGCTCGGTTGTCAGGCCTTATTGCCCCTGCAGTGAGGCTATGGTGAGCACCGTGCAACCAGCAATCCCATAGTGCTCAGCCGCACCACGACATTGCCGGACGCCGGCAGTTTGAGTTGAGCTTTTGGTTTTCAAAACTCAGGCGTGCAGATGATCAGGCGTGATGCGCCTTCGGCTGAGTTGTTGTGGGGCGCGGAGTGGGTATGCCGATGCCGAAGATCATCGTCTTCCCGACGGTCGGAACGAAAACGCGGAAGCGGAGATCGGAAGCCGCATGATGAACGCCGTTTCGCGGTGATCGTCGTCCTCAGAAGAGGATGCGCTCGTGACGATCATGGGGTCGGCATTACACGCTTAAGCGTGTTTTAAACGCTAAAGCGTGTGGCGCAGTTCGCTTGCAAATGCATCATCCTGACGGATGAGGCGACGACATCCGAAACACACGAAGCGGCTGCTTGCCCGCAACCTGCGTCAGCTTCGCCTTGAGAGGTCATGGTCGCAGGATGACCTCGCTGATGCGGCGAAGGTGCGTCAGGCGCTCGTCAGCGCAATGGAAGTCGCCACAGCCAATCCGACGTTGGAATCGCTGGACAAGATTGCAGCCGCGCTCGGTACCGAGGTCGCCGATCTTCTTGTCCCGCATGCGTCGAAGGCACGATAGCGGCATCCCACACGTGATCGGCCGAGGCGGCACCATCGCGCGTGACAACTTAATCGGTGTCATCGGTTGGCCGGGAGAATGCTCGTCGTGGCCGCACCTGCGCTCGGGTTCGACGCGTTGACCGTGCGTGCGTGGCAATCCGTCGAAAAGTGGACGGTTTTCTGCAGTTCGGTGTTCGCGGCGGTCAACGCCGCATGAAAGCCGAGATAGGGTGATCGAGGCAAGCGATATCACTTAGAGCTCTGACAATCAGAGCTCCTCCCGCCGCTCGCAGGCGGCGGGAGGGAAACGAATCCCTTGCGGTTATGTCACGATGTCGATGCCGCGCTTGGCCTTCTTGCGGCGCCAGCGGAGACGGAGCTTCTGTCCCTCCATCGCGACCTCCTGGTTCTTCTCAAGATAGATCTGAACCGTCTGTTCCGTGAGGTGTATGCTTTGGCTCATGATCTGCGTGGTCGTCAGGCCAGCAGTGCCCGATTCCGTCAGACCGCCCTTCCGGAACTGGGTGAGCGTCAGGTGAGGCAATCCGGCTTCCTTGCAGATATCCGACACTACTCTGTTCAACTTCCCGCTCGTCCAGGCCCTCGGCTCGCCAGGGGTTGATTCCTCGCAGACAAAGAGCGGCCCGGAAGTGCGATTGGCCTTGAGTTTGTCCAACCGCTGTATCAGGGCGGGATACAGCGGTTTACCGTTGTCATCGTGCAACAGGAAATACCGCTCCCGATCAACCTTTTCCGCGCGCACGAACACTTCCTCCTCATGGTGCGGGCCGCGGTAGTCATTCACCGTCATCTTGTGAGGAAAGTGGCTGATGCGTGCCTCCATTTCCCACGCGAACAGTACGATGGCCGACACAGAGAAGAGGCCCTTGCGATCGGCGGCGCGAACGAATGTCGCAAGCTGAGGAATCTTTACGGCCGGAGGGCCCTTCTTCTTGTGGGGCGCGTACACTCCCTCGAACGGGTTCACGCCATTGTGCAGTAAATGACCATACTGGCGCCTAATGCCATTGACCATTGCCCGCAGGTTGTGAACGCAGTTTGCGGCGGTGCCGCTGCGTTTGCGTGCAACCGTCTTGCCGTTCTTGTCGGTCTCGGTCACGAAGAGAAATTCGTTGTAGAAGCTATCCACCAATGCCGGCGTAATCTGCGGCAGGGGGACATCACCGAACCTGCGTCTAGCGTAGGGCCCGGCCCGCATGATGTGATTACAGCTAAGCCGATTGGTTTTGCGATACGCTTTCTGTGTGAGCTCAGCCAAGTTCTGGAAGCGGGTGGTCTTCTCGTAGATCTCGCATGCCCAGCTGAGCGTCCCGTAAGTTGGCCCGCCCTCGACCGGAATTGCCAGGGCATTCTGCCTTCTGGCCTCAAGCAGTGGCAGTACCTCGCTCTCGTATGTCGCGAGAGCCGTGATGAGGTCGGTGCCAAGCGAAAGGTATTGGATAGGGAAGCCTTCCTTCCGCATTCTCGTCGACGCCTCGAATCGGAAGAAGGTATTCTGCTTGGATTCGGACCAGTGGTGCCGCACGTACGGCGGCAGCACCGGCTGAGGGGCGCTCTGAGTATTTTGGAACATCTGAAGCTCCTCTGTATGGGTTTCACGCCTCATTGTCGCACGCGCAGCGCTGTAGACCGCTTGAACGTCACCAGAATCTTTGGATGAGGAAAACTATCGTCGGGTAGAATATGTGGTATTGCTCAGGTTTGCATCGTCACGCCCGAGTACAGACGAGCAGTTCGCGAGGTGAAGCACCGTTACCAGTTCCGGCTCTCGAGTCGGGATACCTCTCGGCGAACGAGTCGGGACAGCTTGAGAAATCCCAATAAAACGGGCGCAACTTGCGTCGGCCGAAGCAGAGAAAGAGAGACTCGAACCTCCTTTTCGGCGGTCCTCGAAATTCGTGGAATATCGATTTTTATAGGGTTTCCTGAATCCCATCCCGACTCGCGAACATGAAAAGTGCCCCCAAACGGAAGGATTCGAGCCGCAAGAGTCGGGATGCGGGTTTGCGAATACTTGTTACCATCTGATTCGAACCATTTCCGATTTGAACCGTTTTGATCTTCGGTTCAATTGGAGCTTCTTCCACCAACTCACACGCCTTCCCAAGGATCCGGGTAACTGCTCGTTACCGTCGGATACCCGCAACGGTTGCTCTTGGGAGGGCCACTCACTGCCACGTCTGACAGAGAAGGAGAGAGCGATGCCCAACCTTGGACAGGTGCGGATGGCGGCTTATCGCGTGATGCGCGAGGTCGCACTGCCAAATATCACAATCGCAGCAGTCCGCAGGCAGATGGTGAAGGATGGGGCACGGCCCGGTTCCCATCGCGATTTGCCTAAGATGATCAGGGACTTCAAGGACGAACAGAAGGACATAGTGCGACTGCCGCTAGGCGTCGTGAAACTAACCGAACAATTCGCAACCAGGGTTTGGGAGATTGCATTGGCTACGGCCGGTGAAATGGAGCTGCAGCGGGGAGGAGCTCAGCCGGAGCCGCGAGTCATCCGGAAGCGACGGCCGACGCCGATCAAAGGTACTGCCAGGATCGTTGCATTGCAAAAGACCGTCGAATTCATGCTGCGTCCTGATGCGAGGGGCAGCAGTCTGATCCGTGAACCGGTCGCCGCCATCGACGTCTATCGCCGGTTGACCGATAAGCAGGCCGAGTTGACCGACGAGTACCACATCAGTCGAGACCTTCAGAAGATCGAGAAACAATCCCGGCTCGTGTACAGAGTGAGGGACGAGAGCAATCCGAGCAGGGAAGGTAGATGGTGGCGGCGCGATCGGCCTCTTCCGACAGGGTACGGGGATAGAAAGGTCACAACGCGTTACGTCCCACGTGGGACCTCTCTTTCTCAGATCCGAATGGGCAATCGCCCCTTAGTCGAAGACGCAATTTCCTTCATGATCACCTCGAAACATCCTGTGAGTCGACAAGAAATCATGGAAGCCTTGGACGTGCCCATCCAACAGCGGGCGAAATTCGCGTTGATGTTACGCAATCACTTGCGTGCCAAAAACCCTCGCTTCACGCGTGATGCCGACGGAAATTTTTCAGTTGTTCAGCGACGGAGCGCATGCGCGAGTAAGCCAAATGGATCGCAAACGCGGACTAGCTCCGCTGGTGGCGTGGCTGGCGGCCTGCATCCGAATCGTTGATCTCCCAAAAAGTCGCGGGATGGGCGACTAACCAGTCTCCCAACCGCGTTCCTCCAAGTTCGGTTGCAGTCCACGATGCCTGGCAGCAACGAAGGCTCTCACGGCTTCCCGCGACCACACCACCTCGAGCTCAGCGCCTCGTCCACGCACAGCCCCGGGTCGCGGGGCCGTTCCATGGGCAATAGCCTTGCATAGCTGTCTCGTCGTATCGAAATCCAGCAGCGCTGCCACCATGTCCGCGCGCAGTTCGAACGGCCACACCCCAGTGGGTGGGAATCTGGCGGGCCGGTTCGTCACTCTGACGATTTGCTTGCGCAGACCCGCGCGTACGTCCTGCACGCTTTTTGCTGGGTCCGTGGAGACTGCCTCCGCCGAAAATGCGGAGTCGTCGACCCTGCGGCCGATCCGTGCCTGGCGCCGAAAGCGCGGGCGACCATCCATCGGTTGTGCATTCGTCATCGCTTGGATCCGGGACGGCGAGGCGAGGTAGCGTTCGCCGCCGGGCGGCAGCGGATGTCGAAGTGATCGGCGATCTCGTCGAGCGAGAGGGTGAGATCGTCCGACTCGGCAATGTGCGCTGCGCCGTCGATGATGCCGACCGTCACCGCAGCGATGTCTTTCGACGCCGACGATCGAGCCAGATAGGCGCGCAGCACCAGCTCGACGGCGAGCAGATCTCTGGCGATCCGCCGCCGTGCCCGCGAGGAATGCGAGCCTCCCCAGCAAAAGGCGTATCCACCCGCCCAGCCGTTGCGCTCGTCAATCACGACCATGTCGACGAGTGTGCTCTCGGCAGCAGCATCTCCGCAAGGGAGCGAGGTGCCGATGTACGCACCCTTCGCCCAGCGCACCCATCGTCGGCTTTCGGCGGTCAACGGCACTCGGACATTCCGCCGGACGCTGTACCTACCTGATCCACGCAATGCGTCAGCCAGCCGAGCACGCAGCAAGTCGTTTCGCCGGGCCGCTCTTCCATCTACGCGGATCCTTCGCCGCTTCGGCGGAAGCGCCTCCACTGCCCGCGCACCGACGCCAGTCTCAATTCGGGTGTTCATCACGAGTCCCTCCGCGGGTGGCGCGCGCTCCGCGCATCTCCTTTGTCCTTCTGCTTAGTGGGTGCAGGCCTGCTGGCCCAGGCGCGGCAAGCCAGTCCTGACCACGCTCCGGCACGGAGCAGTTGGTTCGACCGAATCCTCAACGAGGAGGTGCCCGATTTCGGGAGGTGATCGCCGAGGCCCGCGAGACCGCGGTTCTTCTCATCGGCTGCGACCGCAATCTCCTCTTAGGATGCCGGTTAATTCTCCGCCGCTCGTGTTCCTGCGACGAATTGTTACGCAGGAGGCCCGCGCCGCCGCCGAGCCGGCGGAATAAGCCGGAGCAGCCGGCTTTCGCCGCCTCTCCCCTTGCCACGCCGGGCCGTGCCATGCCTCGCCGGTCACGCCCCGCCACGCCACGCGAACTATTCCGGGCCGATCTGCTCGACAGTAAAGCGGCCGAACTCAGGGCGGTGATCTCCGAGCCCAAAAGGGCCGGCCAGCTTGAAGAACTCGGTCACCTCGGCGCGGTTGATCATGGATGGTAGAAAGGTGGCCGTTACGCGCGCGCTCCACCTCGGGAAGCAGGGGCGCGTGCGGATCGTCAGCGAGTCCCGGACGCGCACCATTTCGCGGTGGCGAAAGCGCTGGTCAGCCCAAAGTTCGGGAAGGGTGCTTGGCCCGTCATAATCGAGCGTCGCGGGGCCGTCCGCCAAGAACGCAGCCTTGGCGACGTTTCCCTTTCTCCGTCTTCTTGCGCCGTCCACGAGCACGGCTTTGAGGCAATGTGGCGGAAGACAAGGGCGACCGTCGTGCAGCCACAAGCCGCCGTGCCATTCGAGCTCGGCGATGCGGTCGTGATCGGCTTCCGTCTTCATCCGCTTCGAAGTGACCGCGGCAAGAGCCTTCGTCAGCGGATCCAACGGATCGGCGAGCCGGGCGGAGTGCATCAGCATGGGGCCCACTCCGACGAGTCGCAAGGCTATGCGTTCGACGCTCATGTCGTTTCTCCGATGGAAGGATCAAACAGCGGCTCGGGATTCGAGATCGCCGGTACGAAGTCGGACGGTTTGAGTGGCAATGTAGCGGCGTAGCGACGCGCCCGCAGCATCGCCGTCACGCCTTGATGGCACTCGCGACACAGGGAAGTCAGGTCACCGTCTATTTCCCGACACAGACGCTCGTACGTCCGATGGTGGGCCTCCAGTTCATACCCATCTGCCACCGAGTTCGGACATAGGCGGCACTGGAATCCCGCCGCCTCGAACTCGCGCAATCGGACCGGGTTTGTGCGCCAAGCTTCGCTCGAGATGTAGGTGACGTAATCCATCGACGCTCCAATGCGGCGCGGCCAAGGCGCCGCCGCGACCTCGTAACCATCCTCGTTTCGGCCCGACAGCAGCACGACGGCTCGAAGGTCAGGGGTCTTCGCCGTCCATCTCGGCGATGGCGCGCGCGAGCAGCTTCCACACGCTCTGTCGTCGCGCGTGGCCGCGCACGGTGAAATGACGAACCTGCGGCGGCGTCCCCGCCAGCGGGTTCGCCGCCTCCGTGACGCTGATCCGATAGTCGGCCAACTCGGCGGGGCCGCCGATATTGCCGATGGCCATCGATCCGATCGTGCGTCGGAACTCCTCCACGCCCGCGGGCACAAGCTCAACCGTCACCCTCAGCATGCGCTGACCTCCATGTCCGGTGAAATTTCGCATCGCGATGCCTCCGACGACCGCGTCTCCGGTCCGTCGGTGCGCACCTCCGGAAGGTTGCTGCTCGGACAAGAAGCGGATGCGCGTCGCGCGATATTCCGAGCGTTACCTCGATCCTCCGGTCTCTCCGCCGTGGTCGTCCGGCACGATGTTCCGGACCGGGTGCGCCTTCAGCAGTTCGTCGATCGCGGCACGATCCAGATAACCCGTTTCTTCCAATCGGCGCGCCACCGCTTCGACGGGTTTGCGGTTTCCGGCGATGAGTTCGCGCGCTCGCGTCAAGCAACGATCCAGGCGTTTTGTGATCAGAGTCACGACGGATGGATCGTGCAGAAGCATTTCTGTAGCGCGGTCTGAGAAATGTGCGACGCCGATCGCTCCGAAGCCGAACCGAAGTTCCAGGTCGGTTGCGGTTTGGGTCGCCCGTGAAAAATCACTGTCTTCCCCAATACCCGCTCCGGCTGTGGCTTGGGATGCGCCCAAGATAACCTCCTCGGCGGCGCGGCCGCTCAGAAGCGCTATGATGTAATTTTCGATTCCGGATTGGGTCTGTGAGTTGGCCCGCGAGAGCTCGACGCGCGTTGCGCCGCCGCGATCCAGGATCGTCAGCGCTTGTGGCTCGAACACGGCCAAAGCGACGCCCACGACGAGGTGTCCGGCCTCGTGAACCGAACAGGACCACCGCAGGTTTTCCGGCATTGCTTCGCGACCGCACCTGACCTCGTGAATGACATCCTTCAGCTGAAGCTCGCGCTTGGCGCGGCGGGCGCGCGACTTCGCCCTCCGGACCCAAGCCTCAACGTCTGCCCCTGTCTTGCCGCCCGCCGCGAGTGCGGCGGGCATCAAATCCACGTTGGGCAGGGCCTCCGGTCCCAGATGAAAGCGGAAGATCGCAGCGAGGCTCTGAGCGTCGGGCAACTCGATCTCGATCGTGCGATCGATGCGTCCTGCGCGCCGTACCGCAGCGTCGATGTGCTCGGGGTGATTTGTTGCCCCGATCACGACCACGCCGGGCCGCTCTTCGATGCCTGCCAACAGCTCCAACAGGAGATTGACGATCTGGGTCCAATATTCCTTGTACTCCGTCGTCAGAGTTGCGCGATCCGATATTCCGTCCAATTCATCGATAAATAGGATGCACGGGGCGAGCTTGCGCGCCTGCGAGAATGCCTCCTTGATGGCCGCCAACGTACCCGAGAGGTAAGCCGCAGCGTTCCAATCGGCAACGGAAGTGGCCACCAGAGGCACACCTGCAGACTTCGCGACCGCGCGCGCGAATTGCGTCTTACCTACGCCGGGCGGGCCAGCCAGGAGGAGGCCCTTTTCGATGCATTCCCACTCGAGGCGGCCGGCCCGGTATTCGCGGAGGTCCTCAACGAGGTTGAGACCCCATTCGCGCGCCGCGCCATAGCCCGCGAGCTCCTCAAGGCATGGACCTCGATGGTCGAAAAACGATTTCGTCGAGACGATCCTTTCCAGCCGCTTTACGCAATCGTCTGCCATGCGATCCGAGCGAACCGAGAGAGCAAGATCCGAGATGTCGATCGCGCGGACGACTTGCTCATCAACGGTCGCGCTCGGAGATCTTCCGGTCACGGCTTCGATCACGAGCGCGATGGCGGAAGAATCCAGTTGGCTGAGCGAGAGGTGATGTTCGGCTGCGCGAAGGAGATCCCTCGGCAGGTGGCGGCGAGGATCGGGGGCGACTCCGAAAACGGGTGCCCGAGCGTGCAGGGCGCTTGCTACCGTGTCGTTTCCTCGTTCCGCCTTGTGTTCGTTTGACGTGCCGTCTCTGGCAAGAAGCAGTACAGGGCGCGTATATCCACCACGGTCGAACGTTCGATCGTCGAGCACTTTCGCCTCGGCGCCGAACGCGCATATTTTTAGCACCTGCCGGACCAGGGAGACCACCTCCGCTCCATGGGTGGCGAGCGAAACCACCGGACAGCCTCGTCGCAGTTCACGGGTGAGTCCGCTGACCGGCTCGATTGCGCGCGCGACGAGCACCGCGGCGGCCGCGAGGTCTGCTCGGATCGACGTCCGTCCCACTGACTCGGGGCTGGTCGACAGATCGTCGATGAGCCGCTCGATGGGATCGTCGGGGTTGCCGCTGCGCAGGAGCGGACCACTGCTCGTGCCGGCTTCGGCGGCCAACATGTCAAGGTAGGCTCGCGCGAGGAGGTCGCGCTGACCCGCTACGTGCAAGTTCATTCCTTCACTCCGTCGAGAGACCGTCGGGTGGCAGAGCTGAGAGGGGTAAAACCAGCCACGGCGCACGATGGCTTTTGAATAGTCGTCGGTGATCCAGCGACCGGCTAAGTGATGCGGTCGCCGTGGCGCCGAACAGTCCGAACGCTATCCGGCGCCACGGCGCGAGCGACGTCACCTATGCTGGCCGCGTGCCGCCGTGCGGTCGATTGGACTGGGCGCATTCCGCAGGCCCGCCCCTGCCGTGCTGTAAGGCCCTTCTTCGGCAGCCATATCCCCTAGCGTCCGCGCACCATGCTAGATGGCCCCAAAGGGGCCTCCTGGATATTGAACTCCAAAAGATCTTCGCAGGCCATCGCGCAAACGGCAGCGATAATGTCACAGGTAGGGCAAGCACGCTCTTCGATCTCGATGATCGACTGAGGGCCATCCTCGGCAAGCACCGCCGCGATCCTGAGCCTATCGTTGAGGGGCACGTGATAGCGCTCGTAGGACCAGACTGTTCTCGCATTTGAGAACAGTGGTTCGCGTCTAATGTCGAAAGCATCGCGTTCGAGGAGGCGCAGTCCGTTGCGCTCCAGGATGCTGCCGAGGCGGACCAACTCCTCCGCACTGCGTCGCGGCCGCGTTTCGCAAACCACGAGCAGGAAATCGCCGTCTATCCTGTCTATAACCACTCCCGTTAGCGAGGCCTGCGTACCATGTAGGTCCGGAGTCTGCCGATAGCGGATCGCGCGAACCGAAGGCTCAAGGCTCGCTTGCTGGAGCGCGTCGCGGAGAAGGATGTGGCGTACGGGAATCGCGACTTTGCATTTGCGGCTCGAGAAGAAGACCGGGGCGGTCGATCCATTGCGGAATTGATTGCTGCGCATGGCACATTGTCCTGAGCATGTTGCGTGAGAAAGGCGACACGGTCAGAACGATGATGATCGATGAACATGGGGTGCGCTCCTTTCCTAAGGTCGAATCCGACGTGCTCGAATGCGAACTTCTATGATGAGAAAGGGGGTGGAGCTGCGTTGCGTCGCAGTGATACGTTATAGCGTGTCAGAAAATTGCGCCGAAGATATGGCGATCGAGCGCGAAAGTTCTGCCTTGGAGGTTCGCGCTTGGATCGGACTGCGCGACCGGAACCCAGTCGGCTGGTAGTACTGATTTCGCAACTCATTGCTCGAAAAGTTCCGCAAGGTCGACGTCCAGCGCCATTGCGATCCTCACGACCGAGTCGAGCGTCGGGTTCGCTTCTCCCTCGCTCGATCTGGCTGATGAGCGCCTGACGGATTCCGGAGTCCTCGGCCAAGTCCCTCTGAGACATTTTCGAAGATAGCCTTAGCTCCCTAACCCTGCGGCCGAGAGTCTCCCTAAGTTGTTTCCTGATCCTTACGAAGGATTCAGATTTCGTCACGGCTCCTCCGGGAAAATCCTTTGCTCCGCGGACGTCCAACTTTGCAAAGGCCGTCCAACCTGCCACGTTTGGGATGCTCCCGCCATCGCGACGGGCTCGTCTGCAAGGATTTGCGGTCGCTACATCCGGCGACATCTGCCGGGTCTCTTCGCCGGTCAGGCTGCTTGACCGAATCCTTACTCTAAGATTCGGCTATCCGGATTATCGTGTGGAATGACGCCATGGGCGAGCGAGCGCTTGATGCCCGTCGGTCAGCAAAACGCCTCTCCCGTCGCGGTCGCTCATCGTCTCCTCTGCTGCGACCTCGTCAGCGTTCGCTCTCCGGATACCACGGCTCGAAGCGAGCGTTTTCTCTCGGGCAGCCTGACGACGTTCGCCGCCGGCTTCCACCGGCAATTGGGTGCCGCTTGCCCGTGCCGGTATCGCAGCGATGCCTCCAGCTTCCAGATCGGCGTGTCCGGTCGCTGGCGCGCGCCATTGACCGTCGAGAGATCAGCGAGTGCGTCGAACACAACCTGCATTGCACCTCGGACGGTCCCGATATAGGTGGGCCTTGCCATCCGGCCCAGGCCCGACTATCTTACTTTTGTCTTACCGGATGAAGCCGCCATGTCCGCCAAGCAGAAACTGACCACCACCGTCTCGACCAAGGGCCAGGTGATATTGCCCAAGGCGATCCGGGAACAGCGGCACTGGCCTGCCGGAACGGAACTGATGGTGGAGGATAACCCCGAGGGCGTATTGCTGAAGGCGAAGCCCGCCTTTGCGCCCACCCGCCCGAAAGACGTATTTGGCTCCCTATCCTATGAGGGGCCGGCAAAGTCGATCGCGGATATGGAGGCGGGGATCGCCGCCGAGGCGAAACGGGGGCATGCTCGCAATCGATACTAAGCTCATCGTCCGCTATCTCGTGGGCGACGATCCCGGACAGGCTGGCCGGGCACGCAGGCTGATCGACAACAATGACGTCTTCGTCTGCACCACAGTCCTGCTGGAGACCGAGTGGGTGCTGCGGAGCGTCTATGGGTTTTCCGCTGCCCAGTGCGCCAAGGCCCTCTCCGATTTCGCGGGGCTGCCGCGCGTGAGTCTGGAAGATGCTACCGCCGCGGCGATGGCGTTGGGCTGGATGCGGCAGGGCGTGGACTTTGCGGATGGTCTGCATCTGGCCAAGGCGGGAGGCTGTGAGGCCTTCATCAGCTTTGACCAGGATTTCGCCAAAGCCGCCAACGGCCTTGGCGGCATCAAGGTGCGCGCGCCCTGACACCGGGCGCGCAGAACGCACATAAAATTTAAGGGCGTACCTGACTGAGGCCGGAAAGCCAATCAACCGAGGACACCCGCCGGGACGCCGGCTTGGCCTCCAGCTGACCCGGCGCGATGTTTCAACACGAATTCCGAATGGCCTAAGATTCGGTCAGACCTTTCACAAACCACCGGCCCGTCGTTGGAGCATCGTCGCTCCGGTCGCCCGGGCGGCCTTCAGACGATGCAAGACAAAATCCCGAGGTGCGGCTTCCAGATCAGGCGGTCCCGTCGCGTTCTCCATGCATCGACGAGACCTTCTCTGAACCACTGGCTTGAGGATGCGCACCCTATAGGACCCGAACGCGAGAAGCCGTCCTCCGCAGGTCCCCCAAGTTGCCGCGCGCACGAGCTGATGCAGCCTCGAACTTACCGGGAGCAACCGGTTCACTGCAGCGACGGGCAAAGTTCGTCCCCTACAAGTACGTCCCCTAATCGGGGCAAAGTAGGTCCTCTACTCGGCGCCACCGGTCTGGTTCACACCATAGAACGTCCGCGATTTGGGCATAGGCCAGCGATCGCAAAAAGCCCCGCCGAAACGGCGGGGCTTTTTTTCAGGGTGACCCTAGTCGTTCGCCATTCCCGGCATGACTATCTGGTGCTCGTCGAGCAGGTCTTTGAGCGTGCTGGCTCGCCAGACCTGTTCCAGCATGGCAGCGAGGGCGCTCTCGTCGGCATAGATGGTGATCGTCTCTGCGAAATTGTCCGGGACCGCCCAGCCCCGCCGCGCCATGCGCGAGCTCAATTCCTCGGCCAGCTTGGCTTTCTCGCCGTCGCTGGCTGCGGTCGGGGCTGGGGTCTTGCTCGCCTCGGCGACGACCGACGGACGCGGCTGGTACAGTCCAGGAAACCAGCGCTCGATGACGGTCGACGGGAAGCCAAGACGGACAGGGCCCTTCGGCGTATCGGACACTAGGAGGCGTTTCGCGACCAACTCGCCGAGTACCGTGCGCGCCTGCCTATCCTGGTAACCTGTCAATTCGACAGCGCGTGCGCGCGGAAACTCTCCGATCAAGATCGCCTCCCGCAGGAGCCGCCATGAACCCTTGGGAAGACGCTTGGCTCGAACCTCCTCGTCCGCCCAGACCTCGACGCGGTTCATAAGCTCGGAAGGATTGAGCAGAAACCTCATAAAGTCGATCTGATCGATGCAGACCTCAAGGAAGAACCGGCAGAATTCGGCGAGGCCGGCTTCGGTCAAGGTGCCGCGCCCGTCCAGATCTCCGCGACGAGGCTCGTCCGCGGCCTGCAGCAGTTCCTTGTAGCGGCCGACGTTGCGCGCCAGGCCGCGCGATACGGACCACAACTCCGAGCCGATGCCGAGTTCTTTCAGGAGCGCATGCGACAAGAGGCGGGTGACGCGGCCGTTTCCGTCCATGAAAGGATGGATCCAGGCCAAGCGGTGATGACCGGCGCCGACTGAAAGAATTCGCTGCGTCTTGCTCAGCATCGGCGACGAGTAGGCCTGGACGAAGCGGGCAAGAAGAGCCGGCAGCGTTGCCGGCTCGGGGGCAAGGTGCTCGCCGACCTTTACGTGTCGCGTTCTGAGTTCGCCAGGCGTCATGCGGATCGTCGTCTTCATGACGGGGTCCTCGATTGCCAGCAGGCTGTCAGGAAGACGGCTGCAGAACTCCCGGTGGATCCAGCAGATGCCCTCGACCGACAAAGCCGGGGACGGCATCTCTCCGCGATCGATGATCCCCTGCACTTCGATGTGAGCTTTAGCCTCGAGCTGAAGGTCCCGCTTCTTCGGCTCCTTCGAATAGTCGTTCTTCATCGCTCGCTCGATGTCGGCGAGATGGGTATCGTGACCTTCGATGAGGTTGGAGTAGTAGCAGTTCATCGCCCTGACGATGTCGCCGACGGAAGCTTTAAGCGACGCGTTGAGGCCTCCGCTGAAGGAGCTGGACTTCTCGACCAGAGCGAGTACCTGATCACTGAGGCCGGGATCAAGGTCCGGAAGCATCGGTTCCATGTGAGCGATACTGGTCATTTTGCCGATCTTTCTGCCTTCGCGATTTACCTATAACACCATAATATTGCACTATTTTCAGGCATGTTGGAAAGAGTTTCGCCCCTGTTTTTGCCGATCTCCTTGCCGATTCCGAACGAGGGAACGAACTTGATGGCGGATCGGAGCGTCGGACGCGCCCCTCTCCACGGTCGGAACTTGGATTCCACCCGTAGGGACTAAATGGCCAGACAGGGCGGTCTTGTAAAATATCATCGCTGGTCTATGTATATCCCATTTGGATATACACTTAGGAAGCAACATGACGACCTCGACGGTGTTCATCAGTAATCGCAGCCAAGCCGTCCGCCTGCCCAAGGCAGTCGCCTTTCCAGAGAACGTACATCAGGTTGACATTCTGAAGATTGGCCGCAGCCGCGTGATCGTGCCTCAAGGCAAACGATGGGATGATCTGTTTCAGAACGGACCGCGCGTCAGCGAGGATTTCATGGTTGAGCGTGGACAGCCGGCAGCCGAGAAGCGCGAGCCGCTCTGATGCTCACCTATATGCTCGACACGAACATCTGCATCTACGTCATAAAGAACTATCCACTGGAACTACGCGAAAAGTTCAATGCACTGGCCGAACAACTCTGCATCTCAAGCATCACGCTTGGCGAGTTGCATTATGGCGCAGAGAAATCCGCACGCCGCGCCGACAATCTAACGGCTATCGAGCATTTCGTGGCCCGTCTTGACGTGCTGCCATTTGCGGACAAGGCGGCCGCGCATTACGGTCAGGTCCGGGCAGAACTCGAGCGTGTGGGAACGCCCTGTGGTCCTCATGACATGCAGATCGGTGGACATGCCCGCAGCGAAGGATTGATCATCGTCACTAACAACATGCGCGAGTTTACTCGCATGCCGGGGGTTAGAGTCGAGAACTGGGTCTGACTGAGGACAGGAAGGTCAGAAGTACCTGCGCAACGCACGGCTTCCACGTCGCACCCAGATGCATCAGCCTTAGAGGACGCACTTTGCTCGATGTCGGCGTTTCTCTGCGCGCGTCGGTAGAATCTCGACTTAGCGATTCCAGCAGGTTGGAGAGCTGTTAGGGGACAAACTATGCCCGGCGCGTCATTCACGCGGCGCGCGGCCAGCTTTTCGCCTTCGGTAGCCTCGGTAGTATCCAGGTCGGACCTGTAGCGAGCGGGGCCTGCTCGCGCGGCATCGGGAGCATTCCTCCGGCTTCGACATAAGCCTTCACGAGCGCCTCGCTCCAGAGTTTCATCGCCTCCGCTTTCAGGTCCATGTGCTGGGCGGTGAGGTAGTAGTCCTCCGTTGTCTTCGACATCCGGCGCCAGTCAACATCGTTGTCGTTCGGCAGAACGTGGCCAAGCATCGCGGATGCGGCTGCCGCAGGTAAGGTCCGGCGGTGCCGAGCGAAAAAATTCGTGGCTACGGACCGGACCAGGTGAGGCCAGACAGGCGGGAGGCCCTTCAGGTAGTCTATCCTGTTCATTCCGTTCTTCTTCTTTCCTCGCATGGCTCGGAGATGCGCGTTCAGGCTATTTGGGTACAGGCCGGGATCGGGATTGTCGGGGTGATCGCGACGGCTTCGGCGCCTGGTCGATGCGAACAGCCATTCGGTGGCGCTGCGGAAGCCACGCTTTTTGCCGACAAGCAGCCTCCAATCCCACATGCACGAATTGGCGACGTGGAGCCCGATCGGGGGAACCGGGAGCATGAATGGCACCTTGTTCTTGACCGCTTCGGCCGGCCATTCGGCAATGCCCCAGGGTTGATCCGGCGAGGAATACGGGTTGAGGGGATCGATAGGCTGCAGGTCGTCGCGCCTGAGCTGACTAAGCGTGAAACGACGGTTGGCGGTCAACGCGAACCACCATACGCCCCAGCGCACGGCCGGTGAGATCCGCTCGTTCCCGGCACGATCGGCGCAGAACCGCTCGTGACGCGCCAGCAGATCGCCCAAGTTCTCGACCGTGAAATCGTTTTTCGCGGCGACCAGCGTGCGCTGCCGCGTCTCCATCTGCCCGATTTCATCCGATTTGGGCTGCGGCGGCTTGATCGCTGCCCACCACGGCATCGCACCGGCGAGCCCGCTTTCGATCGTCTGTTCGGAGTGTGCCCACGACAGGGCGGCCTTGACGTAAGCCAGCGTCTTCTCGCAGGCCCGATGACCGCGCGCCGTGTGCACCTCACCGATCAGCTTGATGAGGTTGAGGTCGGTGAGGTCGGCGAGCCTGATCTTCCGCCAGCCGACGAACTCCGGCTTGCCGAAGCACAGCCGGACGTCGTCCTGGGTCCCTTTGGAAGGCCGCTTGATCTTCTTGCCCTTCTTGCGCAGCAGCTTGAGCGACGCCTGGTACTGCCGATCGAGCTCCGCCCATGTCCAGCCGGACCTGCCGGAGAGATTGAGGGCGCTCCTCGGCTTCATCGCGAAGAAGACTTCGCCGGCCTTCCGCCGGGCTGCCTTCAGGCTGAGAAATTCCCGATCCCCGGGGGCCTGGCTCGCGCTTCCGATTCTCCGCGACTGCCCCTTGGCGCGCACGAACCAGCTGACCGAGCGGCCCCGCTGCCGCAGCTGCAAGTAGCGCTGCGTCGTGTCGAAGTAGTCGTGAATTTCCTTCGAATCCTTGGCGCGCGAGGCGCGCGCCAAGGCCTCGTCGACGACTGCCTGGGTGATTTCCTTTCGCTGGGATTTGGGTGCCATGGCCAACTCCGTTGGCCCCCAGCCCGTAGCAGATCGGTAGCGCATCGCGGTCGGTCGTCCGCGAAAACCGACCCGACAAGGCCCTATTGAGGTTGAGTTTTTTGGCGGATTTCAGGCCGATCCATGCGGAAATGTCCGCGCCAAAGGACTCAAACCGTCGGAGCACGGGAATCATAATCCTGGGGTCGGGGGTTCGAGTCCCTCTCTCGCTACCACCTTTCACCATGTCCGGCCCGAAGACATGGGTAACGGAACGTACCTAAGACATGGGTGACAACCTAGTGCCGAACGGGTTGTCGAGGGGCTGCAAGGTTTTCTGCTCCAGGTCGAAGTATCCCAGATCATAGTGCATGAAGCTGACGAGCCAAATGCCCTCGTCGACTTCCTTGATGCCGAGCTTTTGGCCGGCCAGGACGGTTGAGATGTTGATCCTCTTGCGATGCAGGCAGAGGCGGCCGCACGCAGTGACGACGACGTCACGGTCGTGGAAGGGGTAGATCAGTTCCGGCAGGCCGACGTAGGAGCGCGCCGAGGCGGTGTAGAGTTCGGCAGGACACTTCATGTCGAGTGCTTCGTGCGGACGTTCGGCATTGAACTCGCGGAGGAAGGCATCGAACCGCTCCTGTTGCTGCAGGCTGTTGAAGCCCGGCGGACGAGTGGCCTCCTTCTTGAGGGTTAGATGCATGCGCTCATGCCGGCCATTTTGTTGGGGATGCCCTGGTTTGATACGCTCGATGGCAATGCCAAGCCTAAGCCACCACACCGAGAGCTTGGAAAGATTGAACAAGGCATTGGGACTGGCAAAGGGCACGCCATTGTCGGAGCGGATGGCAAGCGGCAGACCACGATCGCGGAACAGGCGCTCGAAGGCTGTAATTGCAGGGTCTTCACGCGTTGAATCGAGCGCTTCGCACAACAACAGCAAGCGCGAGGCATGATCGGTGACGGTCAGCGGATAACAATACCGACCATTGCCGAGCTTGAACTCTCCCTTGAAGTCAGTGCACCACAAATCGTTGGGTCCACCGCCCGCGGACAGCGGCGTGCCGCGCGCGCGGTGGCGCGGCCCGCCGCCACGCTTGACCAGGCCATGGCGATCGAGCACCGCATGGATGGTGCTTTTGGCGGGAATCCTGACATCGCCATCGAGCCGCCGAACCAGCAGTTCGCGGATCTTGCGCGCCCCCCAGTGTGGCTTCTCAGCCTTCAGGCGAACAATCAGGCCCTCGATTTGCTCCGGGACTGATTGGCATAGCGTACCGGTCTCCTCGACCGGTCGCTCAGGGCGGCCAGCCCCTGTTCCCTGTAGCGGTCGAAAATCTTATAGCCGGTCTTACGGGATATGCCGAACTCCCGACAGACGTCCGTCATGGCTTCGCCGTCCAGCAGCCGGGCGACAAAGCGAAGGCGTTCTTCCATCACCGAACTCGCTTTCCACGGCATCCACACCTCCCGCAGAACAAAAGCGGAAAGTGTAACCCATGTGTCCGGTACGTTTTGTCACCTATGTCTCGGGCCGCTCACCACACTCCTCGAACGTTGTTGGGGAATATAGGTTCGTGCAGTAAGGCGGTTAAGCGCCCGGCGATTTCGACCGTGACGCCGCCTGGCCGCGTAGGGTCTCTAAATACCGTCACTGTCTCAACGAGGTCGCGAATTGCTTCCGTCGCCTCGGAATCTCCGGCGTTGATTCACGGCTCCTTGCAAATCGGCGCCGGCTGCGACGGCGGCGCCGGATTATTCTTCTTGTATTGAGCAAGGATTGGCTCGAGAGCTTCTTTTGACCAAAATTTCGGAGACCTGATTTCTTTCAAGCAGGATCGGTTCCAATATAGCCCCCGGCGCGATGGCAACTGGTCAGCCGCAACTGCCTGGGCGATGGCGTCGATGTCGTGTGATTCAGGATAAATGTAGACCGTGGTCGGATTGTCTTTCGTCAACGCGATGACTTGCTCGGCGTCCGATGGCGACCAACTGGTGCAACCATTGCTGCGGCCTGCAGAGTAATCGACCAGCGTTCCAAATGGAACGTAACCGTCATGACTCGCGTAGGGGCTGCGCGGGTTCCTTCGAAGACATACTCCCTTTAGTGATACGGCTGCATGTCCCCCGATCGCGCGTTGTCTGGCATTCGCGGTCTCGCCTTCACCGTCAAACTGAACGAATGAGCGTATGAGGATCGCGTCTTGCTTTGCCGAAACGCGGTAGTAGCCTTTGACGGAGGTCTTCGTCTCGGCCGTCACATACGCGCCGCCGGCTGTCAGGTTGGAATCTATCGCATTGCCGAAGTTCTTCGCGCACCGCCTCCCATTTGCAAAATCCACGATACCTTTCAAATCGCGACCGCTGCCGTGACCCGCTGAAATTGCGCGGAACGACCGGTCGGCTTCGCAGATAATGTAGAACCGGCGCCCCAAGTAGCCTTCACTTGAATAGTTGGGTCGCGTAGCGTCCATGGCGAAGTAGCAGGGATTTTTGACCGCGCCTGCACGCAACTTTTTCAGGTAGAGCTCGCGAGCCCTCTCCAAGACCACTGGTGCGATTTGACCTTCGCTGTCGCCGACATGGGGCTGCAACCAGGCCGGCACGGCCGATGACTGGCCTACCGCAAAAGCTGGGTCCGAACTGGACAAGACAGTCATGCTGACGAGGCCGACAATGTTCAGAAGGTGCACTCTTGACTGCAATGCAACAACTCTCTTGTCCACGTATCTTGCACTCGGCTCGGATGTCGCCACGTTCTGCAAAGGCCGCGTTGGTTCAGATCAGCTGCTATTCGTCATGAGACTGACCTGACCCGCCCACCGCCACAATGTTGAAGGGCCTCCCGCCGACAGTAATTTCGCCGGCTTTCGTGAGGCTCATCGCGTCGACGAGCGCAACGACGCCTCTTGCTGGATCAGTGACCGCGACCATGTCACCAGCGACTGCCAGCCGCGGTCGCGGATCATTCCAATGACCATCCATGGAATAGGGCTCGGTCACTCGTAGCGATCCGTCGAGCTTTCCGGCGATAACGTCCAATCGATGCAATCGTCCATCTTCCGTGAAAACGTACGCGAATTTTGCGCGGACTGGATCGACGGCAAAATCCACCCGCCGCATTGGCAATGTCACCAGGCGAAACGGCTCCGCGTCAGTCGGCTCTATCAGAACGACCTTGTCCGACCCGTAGTTGCCAAGGAAGTATTGCAAGCCTCGTCCGCCAAGCATGGTAGTCGTCTTGCCACTTGGCAGCGCGGCGGCGTAGGGAAGGTGCTTAACCAGCGGCGTGGACCCATCCATGCTGGCAACGAGAAGTCCGGTAGCGCAACTGAAAACAAGGATGTTTCCCGATGTTGCTTCGCCGTGCAGGTCCGGACACGGATGAACGCCGCCGATTTGCGCACCGGACTTGTCAACGATCTTGATGCCAATGGGCAATGCATCTGAGTTCTTGACGTTAGGCTCGGAAATGAGCGTGTAGCGATCATTCGCAACCGCTACCCCATGGTGAGGCGTCCCCGGCGCGGTTTCGCGCAGAACAGACTTCGATTCCTGGATCATCCTTTCGGATGCGATTCGAGCGCGGCCCTCGCCGTCGAAGAAGATCGCGATCTCACCACCATACTCGACCACGTGCGATGGCTGCTTGCCCGCGATCTCAACGCCAAGCAATCCCGGCGCCTTGACTTTGATGTCGCCGTGATCGCCATGATCTTCAAATGATATGCCACTATCAATCGCTGTGACCAGGTCCGCGCCTCTCTGCACGGCAAGGACCGTCCGTCCGGTCTTGCTGCGGTAGAGACGAGCTGGCGCTTTGGTCGCAAAGGTTTCGATCTTCTCTTGCTTGAGGAGATCGATGACATTCACAATTGGCTCGGAATGGTCGGAGACGAACAGGCGCCACGCCGTCTTCTCGCCAGCCAAAGCAGCGCAGTTGAGGGCGAGTGTCGTCAGAAGGACACCGATAGTGCCGGTTTGAACTCTGGTCATCGGATATTTCCTCTCAAAACAGCATTCGCGCTCCGAAACAAGCCGCGTTCGATCAGGGGACAGCAGGCATGATGGCATTCCGAATTGTCGAGGCGTTGTGCTTCATCATGTCAACGTAGGTGGCCGCCGGCCCGTCGGGTCGGGACAGAGCATCGGAATAGAGCTCTCCGCCGACCTTCGACCCTGTTTCCGCGGCAATTCGCTGCACGAGACGGGGATCGGTGATGTTCTCCACAAAGACCGCGGCGACCTTGTCCCGCTTGATTTGCCGGATGAGACCGGCGATGTCGGATGCTGCGGCCTCGGCGTCTGTTGAGAGGCCTTCTGGCGCGAGGAATGTCAAACCGTATTCGTGAGCGAAGTAGCCGAACGCCTCATGCGCGGTGATGACAACGCGCTTGTGCGTCGGGATGGGTGCGATCGTCGCTCTGATCTCGTCATCGAGTGCACTGAGAGTTGAATCATAGGTTTTGGCATTTGTCTCATACGTGTTGCAGCCGGGTGGATCGATCGAACAGAACGCGTCGGCGATATTCTTGACGTAGATCCGGGCATTCGGAACCGCTTGCCACGCATGGGGATCATAGTCGCCGTGATGATGGTGATGGCCAGATCGCTCGCGGTCGTGCGCTTGCTCAGTGCTCTTGAGCGGCTGGACTCCTTTCGTAAGCTCGACAACCGGCGCCTTTGTTCCGCTCGCTTCGATAAGACGTCTCAAAAAGCCTTCGAACTGAAGGCCATTGACGAGTACGATATCGGCGGCAGCAATCGTTCTGACGTCCGCGGGCCTGGGTTCGTAAACGTGGGGATCGCCGTTTGCTCCGACGAGTGAGCTGACATCGATACGGTCTCCGCCGACATGACGCGCAAAGTCAGCAATAATCGAAAAGCTGGCGACCACATTGAGCTTCTTGGCGGACGCGGCACCAGCAGCAAGCGGTGATAGTGAGACGAGTCCCGCAAGCACGACCGTTCTTAACGTCTTGAGCATGAGCCGTCGTATTCTCGTTGTTTCAGGTGCTTGATGGCGGTAGCGCTGGACAGCTCTTGGCGAGGAATCGATCGCTGCGTTTGCCGACCGCACCCGGAGGCTTTCCGATGATCGCTGGATTGGAGCCGCGCCGGGACAGAGGTGACCGCATTGACGGCGCAGCCCAGATTGCAAAGGGCGAAACGAGGTATCCTCGCCAAAAGGCGCGCGGATTGACCGAACGCGGTGCCTACACTTCCTAATGATCGCGTCCATGCGATGCTCGCTTCAGCCCGAACTGTAATGTTATAACATAACAGTTATCGCGTGAAAACTACAGGTCGTCCCGCGGCTGATCGCAAAGAAAGCATGACAACACGAGAGTCGGGGGGCGAGTCGCTCGCCGCTACCAAATCGAGCGTACTTCATCATCCGCTCACCGTCGTCCGTTCCGCCGGTGCGGGAGGCTGCGCCGTCGGGCCGGCGCGCACCACACTGCCGCGCTCTAGAACGACGATCTGTTGACAGGCCTGGATATGGGCCGCGATATGAGGGGCCCAAATGACCGTTGTCTCGCCGCGAATGGAATCGAGATAACGCAGGATGCGCGTGTCCCACTCTGGGGTGCCGGCGATGCCATCGCCGTCGAGTAGCAGAACTGCCGGCTGGTTCAGTGTCGCCGCGACAAAGGCCATGAGGTGGCGGAACTGCAGTTCGGCCATGTCGTCGGAGAACGGGTTTAGCTCTCGATCCAGGACCTTGTCGGCGCTGCGACCGAACAGTGGAAGTTCCCGCCAGTCGGCGCCGATCACCCGATCGAGCGCGGCAAAGGCCTCCTCATCGGTCAGTGTCGGCGCGCGCAGGCGAAAATAGTCGCGGACGGTCAGGGGCAATGCCGGGACAAATTGCGGCACGTAGCCGATCCAGGCGCGATACTCCGTGGTGTCGAACTGCCGGATGTCCCGTCCACCGATCAGAACGCGGCCGGAGTGAGGACGTCGCAAACCGGCCAGGCACTCCAGCAGCACCGTCTTTCCGCCGGCGCTGGGGCCGACAATGGCGGTCCGCTCTCCGGCCCGCACATTGAAGGATACGCCGTTCAGCGCGGCATCGTAGTCGGCGTCCGGTCGATAATAGATGCGGTCGGCGGTGAGCATGACATTGGCGAGGCCCACCGGACTGGTGAATTCGGAGCCCGAGCTTTCCGCCGGTGTCGCCATCAGCCGGTCGATTTGCTGCACGGAACTCTGCACCTGGCGAAGACGGACCACGGAGCTGAACGCCTGCTGCGCGGGCGTCGTGATCCGCCAGATCAGCATCATGGTCGCCACCAATCCGCCAGCATGCATCGTGCCGCCGAGGACCAGAACAATGCCGACGCACAACGTCGCCAGCACCGTCAGCGAGCTCAACATCTGTCCAATCGCCTGGGCGCGGGCGACAGCAATCGCGTAGTCACGGTTACGTACCGCCGATTCCCGCGCGAATTGAGCAAGCCGGCTGAGCCACTGGCTGTCCGCGCCAGCCTGATGGAAAGCGTTCATGCCATGAAAGGCGGACACCGCATGCTCCTCGAGACGACCCGAAGCAACGCCCGCAGCAGTCGATTTGCTTGACACGTAGTCGGACATCGGCAAGGCCAGCGCGGCGTAGGCGAAGAGAGCAACGATCGGCACAAAGACAAGCCAACCGCCCAGCAGGGCCACCACCACCAGAAAGATCACGAGGAACGGGTAATCGATCAGATTGAGGCCGCCGGCGCCGCTCAGGAAGGAGCGCGCGTTCTCGAAGCCGCGCATGCGAACCATGTTGTTCTGGACGCCGAGCCGCGTCGTCATTTCGGCGGGAAGCGCCAGCATCTTGCGCATGGTCACGGCCCCGATGCGCGTACCCACCCATGCTCCCATCCATGAACTGACGACCTGACGGCCAATGCTGAGCCCCCAGCCGCCTATCGCGGCGACGCTTGCCACCAGCATCACGCCCCAAATCGCAGACGTCGCGCCCGAGGGGATCACGATGCTGTAGACCAGCATGGTGTACAGCGACACGGACAGTGCCAGCAGGTTGATGACGAAACTCATCGCGAAGAGCTTGAAAAGCTCATCGCGTATCTGTTCGAAGAGACCGCGAAACCAGTTTGGCCGGGCCTCATTGACCGGGTGGAAGTCGATGTCAGTCTCGACTGCGAGGATCGTGTCATCTTTGCCAAGCGCAAGGCGGCAGTAGCTGTCCCTGGCGAGCCAGAGATCCTCGCCGTCGGGCCGGCCGAGATAGACTCCGACATCTCCGGCGCGTGTCTGGACGAGACTGCCGGCGGGCAGCTTGTTGGTGTCCGACGGCGTACCCGTCGCCGGCAAGCGATGGGTGCGGAATCCGATGACGGGAAGAATCTGCTCGAGATGATCCAGCGTCATCGGCACGTCGGCAGCAGGCAGCAAGGCCGCCAAGCTTCGCGCCGTGCCGAGCCAGCCGAGCGCCACAAGCATCGCGGGCAAGGCATCCGCAACCGCTGACGCCGCGCGCCGATCGGGTCCGACGGCTGCTTCCAGGCGCTCCAGCCACACCGTCTCGGTCCACGTTGGCGGCCTCTTCGGCGCCCCGGCCGTCGCACTTGGGGGGGCACTCGAGGCGGCACTTGGGGCGCTCGGCAAAGCAGAGGGAATGGATGCGTCCGTCATGTCGATGTCTTTCTGCGATCGACGCGTATTTTCATATCCGCGAGCTCGGTAAGGGCAGGCCTGCTCGATACGAGGAACACCGTCGTATGGCCCTCCATCCCTTTCAGAATTTCACGGAGTCTCGCCACGCCGTCGAGATCGAGCGACCCGTCGGCATTGTCGAGGCACAGGACGAGCGGCTGTCGCACCAGTGCCCGGATTAGGCCGATGCGGGCGGCGATGCCGGGACTTATGATCTCCACTTCACCGGGGCCGACCGGCGTCATGAAGCCCTGGCGCAAGCCATCGACGAACGTACTCAGGCCGAGCAGCTCCGAAAACTGGATCGCCGCCGCTTCGAAGTTAGGGCTGAACAGAGTGAGATTTTCAAGAAGGGTGCCGCGGATCAGTTCGCCGCGCGAACCTGCTTCCGCCACGCCTTGCCGAAAGCTCTGCGGGTCATAGACGCTGTTCGGTAACCCGTCAAAGGTGATCGAAAGATCGAGCGAGTCCTCCAGCCGCATCACCGTTCTGAGCGTCATCGTGGCGACCGGAGCATTCGGTGCGTCGATATGAACGAAGGTGCCCTGCGGGATGGAGACGGAACCGCCCACCCTGTGCAAGGCAGGGCCCGACAAGACGATGGTGCCACCGGTAAAGGGGCGCGTCTCACCAACGGTGGTCCATACCGGCGCCCGCGGCAGCGACAGGACTTTGCTTATTCGCCCTTCGGCCTCGCCCCGCTGATTGCGACGGCTGAGATAGCCGAAGGCGCCCATCGCCGGCCCCACCGAGCGCCCTGCCAGCAGCGTGCATGCAGCGAGGCCGCCTGTCGTCAATTCTCCGCCGACCACCATGAAGGCGCCGGCGGTGACGATGCCAATCGTCGAGAGCTGCGCCATCAGCTTGCCATTCTCGCTGATCAGCGCCATCCGGTTCTCCAGTTGCGCCGCCGTATCCATGACGCGCCCGACAGCATCGCGATAGCGTCGCGTCAGCAGCGTCTCGGCGGCCATGGCCTTTGCCTCGAGCAGGCCCAGGAAGATTCCCCAGCCAAGCTTCTGGCGCTGCACCTGCGCTTCCTGGGCTTCGCGCTGGACAATGGCTGCCGACCGAATGACTACCAGCGCCGCAAGCAGTGCGAGGGCTGTAAAGGCAAGAGGAATCAACGCAAGCCACGAACCCAGATACGCGATCAAGGCGATGTAGATCACGGCGAACGGCAATTCGTGCAAACCCACGGCGGCATTGCCGGACCAGAAGTCGCGGACCTCTCCCGTGGCGCGCATCGCATCCGACAGGTCCGGGACACTGAGTTGATGGAGAGCCTTGCTGTTGGCGTGCATCACATGATCGACCACGCGGACGGTCATCTCCGACTCGAATGCCGATCCCACATAGGCGAACAACACTGAACGGGAATATCGCAGCATGGCCTCCAGCAGAATGGCCACGGTGACACCGACGGCGAGCACGAAGGTCGTGCCATAGGCTTGGTTCGGCAGGATGCGATCGTAGGTCTGCAGCAGCGCGAGCGGAAGGGCGAGGGCCAGCGTGTGGCTTGTGAGCGATGCGGCCACACTGAGTGAGACCGCTCCTGGAGGCTTGGCTGCGTCGAAGGTTGCCATGGCTCACCATCCTTCCGCACGCACGTTCGGAGGAACTATTTCCGGCAAATATTCTATCCCTGGTGACGCCTCTTACCAAGAGGCGTTCAACCCTCCGTTGTTTGGAGGCGACTTCTCTCCTCTGGTCGTTGGCGCTATTCTTGAGGTGCGACAGCGCATCAAGTTCGATTCAAGTTCATCAGTTCCATTCTGTTGATGGCGGGGGATGCGACGTTCATTCGGGGCTCGGAAGCGAGGTTCACATGGCGGACAAGTCCAATCCACTCCAGCAATTCGTTGATGGAATCGCGGCCAGTGTTGCGATCGTGGGGCGTGGTCAGGGAGGTGAGCTGATCGTCTCCGCCTGTAACGACAGCTTCTTCGACATGACCGGCGGGCGGCGTGGCGGGCTCCGCGGTTCGTCCGTGCTGCTCGACGCGCAGATGCCGAGCTATGCGCGGCACGAGTTCCGCAAGAAGCTTTTGGAGTGCTTCAACACCGGGATCGCCCAGGAACTGGAGCAGGCCTACGACTTCAAGGGAGGAACGCGCTGGTGGCGTCTTTCGCTCAAGCCGTTCCGGCACGCGGGGGGGAATTCCAGCGTGCTCGAGATTCTTGTCACCGGTCTCGACATCACGCCGAAAATGATCCTCACGCACGAGCTGGAGGTGAGTACGTCGCGCTTTCGGTCCGTCGTGGATGCGGCCTACGATGCGATCATAACGGTCGATCAGGAGCACAACATTACCCTGTTTAATCGGGCCGCGGAGAATCTGTTCGGATATGACGCATCCGAGGTGATCGGCCATCCCCTCGTAAACCTCCTGCCCGAGAAGTTTCGCTCACATCATTCCGCCTACATCCACCAGTTTTCCCGTTCGCCCGTCAATTCGCGGCAAATGGACGAGCGCAATCGGATTTGGGGGCAGCATCGTGATGGAACGCTACTGCCGGTCGAAATCGCGATATCCAAGATCAACGTTGGCGGATTGCTGGAATTCACGGCCGTCATCAGGGATATCACGGACCGTGTCCGACTGATGGACCTGCTTCAGAAGCAGGCCGTGACGGACGAATTGACCGGCCTTCCAAACCGCAGGGAATTCCTCGAGATCATGGAGAAAGTTCTGGAATCGGACGAGCAGCTGGCGGTGCTGATGCTTGACATCGACTACTTCAAGAAGGTCAACGATACATATGGCCACGACGCGGGCGATGAGGTGCTTCGCGTTCTGTCCAAGATCGGGATGGCGGCCAGCCGCAAGATGGATGTGTTCGCCAGATGGGGCGGGGAGGAATTCGTGGCGGCGCTGACGGGGTTGGACGCCGAGCACGCGCGCGCGACTGCAGAGAAGCTGAGAACGACATTCGAAAAGCAGGATTTCGAGCATGACTGGAGCATCGGTCATGCCATTCCCTTCACAGTCAGTATCGGCGTAGCGACGCGGGCCGATGGAGAGAATGATCTGGACGCGATCATGAAGCGCGCGGACGAGGCTCTGTACCAGGCAAAGGAAAACGGACGAAACCGGGTGGAGGTCGGATAGGATTTCAAGGCTCCGGAACCGTCCGACCAGCGAGGTCGCCGCCGGAATAGTCGGCCCGATCGTCTCCCAGCCCCGCATGCCGTACGCGAGCCTGTCAAGGAACGCCTCGATGCGGCCGGGCTTGTCGACTTGCAGGACGCCGAACCGCGCGGCCGAGAAACTGTAGAGCCGGGCCCTTGTCGGCAAGCACGCGCTGATCGAGGCGGCCATGGCATCGCCGAACAAATCGGCGGCGGCCGTTCCCAGGGTACGTGTGAGTTCGTCGTACTGGTCTGGTGTAGCAGCATCGATGACAACGACCGCAATCTGCCCGTCGACACGCTGGAGATCACCGATCAAGATGTCGATGTCGTTCATAAATCGGGCTCGATCCGGACGGCGCGCCGAATAAGGATGCTCCACCGCCTGGCGTGCCCGAAGGTTCGAACCGCCGGCCGTGACGCTAGTGCCCGCCATGGCCCTGATCCTGCTCCGCGGGCATCGGCTCCGGGGGCGTAGCCGCGGCGGCGAGGCTCGCATCATCGTGGACGGCGTCCGCGTGCGAGTCGTGAAGGCCGGCCCCGGAGTCGTGGCTGTGGTCGATCTGGGCGTCGGCAAAGAGATGATCGGGCGGCGGCGGTTCGTGCGCTCCCTGATCGGCTCCCGTGACCATGTGGAGATAATCGGCGGCGCCCGCCGCCGATTGCTGGTCGGCCGCTTGTGCCATTGACGCGTGATCGATGCTCGGCGACTCGACGAAATCCAGATAGGCGCCTGCCGTCGAAGGGGTCGTGGCTGCTTGATCCGGAGTGACGGGACCTACGCCCGCCTGTGCTGCGCCGCCCAGCGGGTCATGATCCTGTCCGATGTGCAGTCCGATGTCCCCGTGGTCATCGTGGGCCGCCGGGTCCTCGCCAAGATGGAGTCCCCTGTCGCCATGGTCGTCATGATCCTGTCCAAGGTACAGTCCTCCGTCGCCGTGATCGTCGTGGCTGGCCGGGTCCTGACCAAGATGCAGTCCCATGTCCTCATGGCCATGGCCCTGATCGGCGCTCGCCCCTACATCCGACTCGGCCCGTGTCGTCACGTCCGCGGCACCGCTTCCGGCCACCGCCTGATGCTCATCGCCGACACTCGTGACCGAAGTATCGCGATCGGCCGCGCCCGCATCGGCTACCGATGCATGACCGGTTTGCGCATCTGCTGTCGTCTGGCTCTGATCGGCGCCCTGACCATCGCTTGCAGCAGCAGCGGCACCGGCATGTGCCGCAGCCTCTTCCGTCACAACGGTGGCCGGCTGCGGTTGAGCGTCGCCTGCAGCACTGCCTGTATGAGGGGAATCGTGCGCGACTTGTTCGCCGGCGCCAACCTCCGCCGGCACGAACGCCGTTTGCACATCGGCGGCATCTGAAGATGTACCGGCATCTGGCGCTGTTGCTGCGACGCCTGTGCCGGTACTCGCAGTCGTCGATGCGGGCACGGGATCGAGGTCCTGGAACGAGAACGAGAGGTCGTTCCTGTCGAAGCTAGCGTTCTGCACCTGGATGGAGAACTGGATGGTGTCGCCTGCATGCAGCTCGGGCTGGTAATCCTGTCCGGCGTTGCTGAACGTGCCTGTCGTGGGATCGAAGGAGACCGTGCCATTGAAGCCATCAAGCCAGCCAGTCGAGACGGCCGCGTTCGGGTTGTTGACGCCGATCTGCAGGCTCCATCCCTCGAGGCTGCCGCCCTGCAACATGTCGTCCGTCAGGGTGAGCTGGAAGGTCGCGTTATAACCGCCGCCCCAGCTCGGATTGTACCAGTCGTTGACGCTCACCAGCGTGATGTGTCCGCCTGCATCGACCGGAGGCGCAACTTCGCTGACGCTGTCATGCGCAGCCGGCGCGGAGGCTGCATCGCCACTCGCTGCAGGTCTGCCGGAATCAGGTGCCGATGACAGGGCATCCGATGGTAACGCCGCCTGCTGAGCAGCATCCTGTGCGCTCGGCTGCTGGCCAGGCTCGCTCGCGCCTGACGACGCAACCGTGTCTGCTTGCGAACTGGTATCCGCAGATGCAGTCGCATCATGCTGGTCACCGCCGACTGCTGCGGCGCCGCTGTCGGTATGAGTTGCATCCGTCGCAGGCGCATCGCCGGCGTTCGCAGCAACAGTCGGCTCCACATGAGCGATATCCTCTCCAGGCGCAGCGCTTGGCTGCTGCGCGTCCGATGGGGCCGGCGGCTCGGCTGCCGGCTGCGCGGCGGCCGCGGTCCCTGTTGCATCGCTCGACGCCGGGGCAGTGGCCTCTTGTCCATCCGTGGCCGCGACCGTCTGGTCGGCTGGATGGGTGGCAGGCCCGGATGCATCGCTGGTGCCGGCTGTCGTCGTGTCTGCCAGATGATCGGATGGAGCCTGATCGCTGGTTTGCGCTGTCGTCGCGTGTGTGCTGTCCGTCGATGGCGACGCGTCGTGATCCAGTGCGACTGCGGTCGCCGCGGCATTCGCGGCCGATGCTGCGGCATCCGAAGATGTATCGATATCCGGCGCTGTTGCCGCGACGACGGCGCTGAATTTCGCCGTTGCTGTGGGCGCAAGATCGGCGTCCTGGAACGAGAACGAGATATCATCCCTGTTGTAACCGGTGCCCTGCACCTCGATGGTGAACTGGATGGTATCGCCCGCATGCAACTCGGGCTGATAACCCTGGCCTACGTTGCTGAACTTGCCCGTGGCGGGGTCGAAGGAGACCGTGCCATCGAAGCCGTTGAGCCAGCCGCCCGAGATGACCGCGTTCGGATTGTTGACGACGACCTGCAGAATCCATGCCTCGAGGCTGCCGCCCTGCAGCATGTCGTCGGTCAGGGTAAGCTCGAAAGTCGCGTTATAGCCGCCGCCCCAGGCCGGATTGTACCAGTCGTTGACATTGACCAGCGTGATGTCTCCCCCCGCATCAACCGGAGGAGGAGGCTCGTCAGCGGTGCCGGTCACGTTGACCGTCACGACCTGCGTTGTCGTCGCGCCGGACTGGTCCGTTGCCTGAACAGTGAAGCTGTCGTGGACAACCTGTCCTGGCTGCAGCGACTGGGCGGCATCGTTGTTCAGGGTATAGACCCAGTGGCCGCTCTCGGGGTCGACGGTAAGCGAGCCGTAGTCCGACGTCGCCGATCCATCCACCGACCAGGTTACAGTGTCGCCGACATCGACGTCCTTCGCGACGAGATCGCCGCTCGTCACCAGCGTCACGTCCTCCTGCGTCTCGCCTGTGAATGCGCCGGAGATTACCGGCGCGTCGTTGGTGCCCGTCACCGTCATGGTAATCTGATGCTCGGAGACGGCGCCGTCGCTGTCGGTTACCTTGACGGTGAAGACATCCTGCGCGTTCTGGCCATCGTGCAATCCCTGTGCGGAGTCTTTGTCCAGCACGTAGCTCCAGTGGCCATCCTGATCCAGCGTCAGGTGTCCGTAGGTGCCTTGACCCTCGTCCCCGATGCTCCACGTTGCGGTATCGCCGATATCCGGATCGGTGACCGAAAGTCTGCCGCTCGCGGTCAGGTCCTGGTCCTCGGTCACCTCGCCGGTGAAGCTGCCGGAGATCACCGGCGCGTCGTTGGTGCCGGCTACAGTCACCGTCACCTGATGCTCGCTGGTCGCGCCCGAGCTGTCGGTCACCTTGACCGTGAAGATCTCCTGAGCGTTCTGGCCATCTCGCAATCCCTGCGCGGAGTCGTTGTCCAGCACGTAGCTCCAGTGACCATCCTGGTCGACCGTGATATCGCCATAAGTGCCGCGACCATCGTTCACCACGCTCCAGGTCACGGTGTCGCCGACGTCGGCGTCACTCGCCGTCAGCGCGCCCTGCGCCGTCAGCGTGCCGTCCTCGGCGACCGTGCTGGTGGCGGTGCCGGAGATCACGGGCACATCGTTGGTGCCGGTCACCGTCACCGTTACCTGTTGGGTAACCTCGGCGCCGGCGGAGTCGGTGGCCTTGACCGTAAAGATCTCGTGCGCGGTCTTGCCGGCCTTCAAACCTTGCGCTGCATCGTTGTCGAGCGCATAGGACCACGAGCCATCGGCATTGAGTGTGAGCTCGCCGTACTGGCCGGTGTCGTTGCCGACCACGCTCCAGGTCGCGGTATCGCCGACATCGGCGTCAGTGGTTGTGAGCGCACCCTGCGCCGTCAGCGTACCGTCCTCGGCGACCGCGCTGGTGGCGGAGCCGGAGATGACGGGCACGTCGTTGGTGCCGGTGACTGTCACCGTCACCTGCTGAGTGACCGAAGCACCTTCTGAGTCCGTCGCCTTGACGGTGAAGATCTCCTGCACGGTCTCGCCGGCCTTCAGCCCCTGCGCCGCATCATTGTCGAGCGCATAGGACCACGAGCCATCGGTGTTGAGTGTCAAATCGCCGTACTGGCCGGTGTCGTTACCGACCACGCTCCAGGTCGCGGTATCGCCGACATCGGCGTCAGTGGTCGTCAGCGCGCCCTGTGCCGTCAGCGTGCCGTCCTCGCCGACTGCGCCGGTGGTGGCACCCGAGATCACCGGCACATCGTTGGTGCCGGTCACCGTGATGGTGACCTGTTGGGTAACTTCGGCGCCGGCGGAGTCGGTGGCCTTGACCGTGAAGATCTCCTGCACGGTCTCGCCGGCCTTCAGGCCTTGTGCCGCATCGTTGTCCAGCGCGTAGGACCAGCTGCCGTCGGGATTGAGCGTCAGTGCACCATAGGTACTGTCGCTATCGCCGACTACCGACCATGTCGCGGTATCGCCGACATCGGCGTCACTCGCCGTTAGCGCGCCCTGTGCCGTCAGCGTGCCGTCCTCGCCGACTGCGCCGGTAGTGGTACCCGAGATCACCGGCACATCGTTGGTGCCGGTCACCGTCACCGTGACCTGTTGCGTGACCTCGGCGCCGGCGGAGTCCGTCGCCTTGACCGTAAAGATCTCTTGCACGCTCTGACCGGCCTTCAACCCCTGCGCCGCATCATTGTCCAGCGCGTAAGACCAGGAGCCATCGGCATTGAGCGTCAGCTCGCCATAGTGGCCCGTCTCGTCGCTGACCAGCGACCACGTCGCCGTATCGCCGATGTCGGCATCGGAGGAGGTGAGCGTCCCCTGCGCGGTCAGCGTGCCGTCCTCTCTCACCGCACCGGTGGTGGTGCCGGAGATCACGGGCACGTCGTTGGTGCCTACGATTGTAACCGTCACCGTGTGGTCGGTGCTGGCGCCGGAAGCGTCGGTTACCCGCACCGTAAATATCTCTTGGACGGTCTCGCCTTCCCTCAGGCCCTGGGCGGCCTTGTTATCGAGCACATAATGCCAACCAGCGTCATTGCCGCGGGAGTCGAGGCTGAGGCTGCCGTACTGGCTGTCGCCGTCACCGACGAGTTGCCAGGTGAGGCGTCCGCCCTCGTTGTCCGTGGCGGTAAGGACCCCCTTGGCGGTTCTGTCGCCGTCCTCTTCGACCGTCCCTGTCCCTGTCCCCGAAATCAACGGTGCGTCGTTGGTGCCGGTGACCGTGATCGTCACCTGCTGCGTCACAGTCGCCCCAGACGAGTCGGTCACCTGGACGGTGAAGATGTCTTGCGCAGTGTCGCCGTTCGCAAGCCCCTGCACATTGGCCGCGTCATTGTCGAGCGCGTAGGACCAGCTGCCATCGGGGTTGAGCGTCAGCGAGCCGTACTGGCCCGTGTCGTCGCCGACCAGCGACCACGTCGCCCTGTCGCCGATGTCCGCATCCGAGGAAGTCAGCGATCCTTGCGCCGTCAGCGTGCCATCTTCGGCCACTAAGCCCGTCTCCGTGCCGGAGATCACGGGGACGTCGTTGGTGCCGGTGACCGTGACGGTCACCTGCTGAGTGACCGAGGCGCCAGCCGAGTCCATCGCCTTGACGGTGAAGATCTCCTGCACGGTCTCGCCGGCCTTCAGGCCCTGCGCTGCATCGTTGTCGAGCGCATAGGACCACGAGCCATCGGTGTTGAGTGTCAACTCGCCGTACTGGCCGGTGTCGTTGCCGACCACGCTCCAGGTTGCAGTATCGCCGACATCGGTATCAGTGGTCGTCAGCGCGCCCTGTGCCGTCAGCGTGCCGTCCTCGGCGACTGCGCCGGTGGTGGTCCCTGAGATCACCGGGACGTCGTTGGTGCCGGTGACCGTGACGGTGATCTGCTGCGTGACCTCGGCGCCGGCGGAATCCGTCGCCTTGACCGCGAAGATCTCCTGCACGGTCTCGCCGGCCTTCAAGCCCTGCGCGGCATCGTTGTCGAGCGCGTACGACCACGAGCCATCGGCATTGAGCGTCAGCTCGCCGTATTGATCCGCGTCGTTGCCGACCACGGACCAAGTCGCGGTGTCGCCGATATCGGCGTCACTCGTTGTGAGCGCGCCCTGCGCCGTCAAGGTGCCGTCCTCGGCCACGGTGCCGGTGGCCGTACCGGAGATCACCGGGACATCGTTGGTGCCGGTGACCGTCACCGTCACCTGTTGCGTGACCGAAGCGCCTTCGGAATCCGTCGCCTTGACCGTGAAGATCTCCTGCACGGTCTCGCCGGCCTTCAGGCCCTGGGCGGCATCATTGTCGAGCGCATAGGACCACGAGCCGTCGGAGTTGAGCGTGAGCTCACCGTACTGGCCGGTGTCGTTGCCGACCACGTTCCATGTCGCTGTATCGCCGATGTCGGCGTCGCTCGTTGTGAGCGTACCCTGTGCCGTCAGCGTGCCGTCCTCGACGACCGCGCCGGTGGCGGTGCCGGAGATCACGGGCACATCGTTGGTGCCGGTCACCGTCACCGTCACCTGCTGCGTGACCTCGGCGCCGGCGGAGTCGGTGGCCTTGACCGTAAAGATCTCCTGCACGGTCTCGCCGGCCTTCAAACCCTGCGCCGCATCGTTGTCCAGCGCGTAGGACCAGAAGCCGTCGGGATTGAGGGTGAGCGCACCATAGGTGCCGTCGCTATCGCCGACCACGGACCAAGTCGCGGTATCGCCGACATCGGCGTCGCTCGTTGTGAGCGTACCCTGCGCCGTCAGCGTGCCGTCCTCAGCCACGGTGCCGGTGGCCGTACCGGAGATCACCGGCACATCGTTGGTGCCGGTCACCGTCACCGTCACCTGTTGCGTAACCGCAGCGCCTTCAGAGTCCGCCGCCTTGACCGTGAAGATTTCCTGCACGGTCTCGCCGGCCTTCAAACCCTGTGCCGCATCGTTGTCGAGCGCATAGGACCAGGAGCCATCGGAATTGAGCGTCAGTGCGCCATAGGTACTGTCGCTGTCGCCGACCACGGACCACGTCGCGGTATCGCCGACATCGGCGTCGCCCGCCGTCAGCGCACCCTGCGCGGCCAAGGTGCCGTCCTCGGCGACCGTGCCGGTGGCCGTACCGGAGATCACCGGGACATCGTTGGTGCCGGTGACCGTCACCGTCACCTGTTGCGTGACCGAAGCGCCTTCAGAGTCCGTTGCCTTGACCGTGAAGATTTCCTGCACGGTCTCGCCGGCCTTCAGACCCTGTGCCGCATCGTTGTCGAGCGCATAGGACCAGGAGCCATCGGAATTGAGCGTCAGTGCGCCATAGGTACTGTCGCTGTCGCCGACCACGGACCACGTCGCGGTATCGCCGACATCGGCGTCGCCCGCCGTCAGCGCACCCTGCGCGGCCAAGGTGCCGTCCTCGGCGACCGTGCCGGTGGCCGTACCGGAGATCACCGGGACATCGTTGGTGCCGGTGACCGTCACCGTCACCTGTTGCGTGACCGAAGCGCCTTCAGAGTCCGTCGCCTTGACCGTGAAGATTTCCTGCACGGTCTCGCCGGCCTTCAGACCCTGTGCCGCATCGTTGTCGAGCGCATAGGACCAGGAGCCGTCGGGATTGAGGGTGAGCGCGCCATAGGTGCCGTCGCTATCGCCGACCATAGACCAGGTCGCGGTGTCGCCGACGTCGACATCGGTGGTCGTCAGCGTGCCACCGGCTTCGAGGGCTGTGTCTTCTGTAACCTCGCCCGTGTGGGTGCCGCTGATCACAGGCAGATCGTTGGTTCCCTTGATCGTAATGGTGATTTGCTGGTCGACGACTTCACCAGCGCTATCCGCGACGCGCACCGTGTAGATCTCCTGTACGGTGTCGCTGGCTTTCAGCCCCTGCACAGCGGGGCTGTCGTTGTCCATGGTATAGGTCCAGCGTCCGTCCGCATCGATGGTCAGACTGCCATAGGCGCCGGTGCCGCCTTGCACGCTCCAGCTGATGGAACCTGGCGCCTCATCGGTCGCGATGAGCTGGCCGCTGGAGGTGAGAATCGTGTCTTCAGTAACCTCGCTCTCGTGCCCGCCGCTGACGATGGGCGGCGCGTTCGGGCTAACGGTGCCGGGAGTGTCGTCCTCCTGCTGACCCGGGTAGCTTTCCTCCGGCTGGCCACGATCATCACCGCTGGAGCCCCCGCCGCCGCCACCTGCCGGTGGTGCGGGCGCCGGCCGTGAATCGCCGCCAGGATCGACTGGCCGCAGCACGGGCGCTGCGGCATCGAGCGAACCGCTCCCCCGGGCATGCAGCGCCGACCCTGAGATGCGGCCGTCCTCTCCCGCAACGTCATCGACGCCGGCTATGGCTGCCGAGCCGGCATCGGACGCAACAGGTGCAGCACCGCCGGTCCCGTCCGGCAGATTTTCGTCGCCTTGACGGGCGCTCGACTGGTCTGTCCCAGAAGGAGGAGCCGCGTCCGCCGGCGCGCCTTCATCGGGGACGGGGATGATCGGCGGCTGGTGGCCATCCGGGCCGAAGTCCCAACCGATCGGCGCTTCCTCGCGCGCTTTGTCGGGTGCACCGATGGGCCTATCGATGGCCTTGCTCAGCTTGCTGTCCGACTCCGTGCCGGATTTGCGACTGGAGGGGACGGCAGACCTTGTCTTGTCCCTGGGCTGGCCTGACTTTGCCATCCTACGCTCCTTCACCGTTCGCGCAGGGCCGAATCCAAAGTGACGTAGATTGGCTTCAGCAGATACTGGAAGATCGTCTTGTCGCCGGTGAGGATGCTCACCTCGCCGGTCATCCCCGGAGTCACGACATGGGCCCGGTCAACGCCGACATGATCGCGGTCGAGTTCTATCTCCGCCACGAAAAACGGTTCCTGCCCTTGTGGCGTCTTCTCGCTCGAGGGCGAGATGCGGGCCACCTTGCCCTCGATCGCGCCAAAGCGGCCGTATTCGAAAGCGTCGGCTTTCACGAGCGCCTTCTGACCGACATGCACGAAACCGATATCGCGCGGCGTGACCCGTGACTGCATCAGCACGCCGCCATCGGTCGGCACGATCTCGCATACCGTTCCGCCGGCCGGTATCACCGTTCCGACCGGCGTCTCCGACACCTTGTGCACGATGCCATTGACAGGTGCCGTAACCTCGATGCCTTGCGAGCGGGTGCGGAGCGCTGCGAGCGTGACATTGGCCTCGTTCAACTGCGCAATGCGGTCGGCGCGCTCATTGCGCGCATCGCTCGCCGCCTTGGCCGTCATCGAGGCCTGCTCGGCCTCGATGCTCCTGATGCGTGACTTGAGCTCGTCGAGCGACGATACGAGCTCGACATAGGTCCGCTCGGATTGTGCCGCCTGTTCCTCGACCCCGGCCAGGCGATTGCGCGCGATCACCTCGAGGCGCACGCCTTCGCGCGTGCGCTCGAGCAGTTCCTGGGTGGACTTGAGGCTCGCTCTCGCCGCCGGGATCTTTTGTTCCGCGGATGCAATCGCGGTCTTTACCTCGCTGATGGTATGATCCTTCTGTTCGAGGTCACGTTGCAACCGCAGCACCTGCTGCTTGTGAAGCGCGAGGGCTTCATCGACCATCTGCGGATGCTGGGCCCGGTACTTTTCCAGGTCGGGGTCCCGTCCGTTGGCAAAGGCGTCGAGCCGCTCGGCCTCGATCTGGAGCCGGCCGATGCGCACATCGGTCAGATCGATATCTCGTAACAGGTCGGTGGCGCGGAACTTGGCGAGGACCTGATCCTTTGCAACGCGATCGTCATTGCGCACGAGGATTGCCTCGAGCAGGCCGCCCTCGGCGGTCTGGATATTCTGGACGCGCGCTGCCGGAATGAATTCACCGCGAGCCCGGGCGACTTCCTCGATCTTCACGAATAGCGACAGGAGAACGAGGAGTACCACCAGTGCGATGACGGCGATGAGAAGATTCCGGACACCGCGCGTCACTCTCAGGTAGCCGACATCGCTGCCGATCTGCGGTGTCGCCCGACGGTCGCGGGCAATCGGCGTCGCGATTCCTTTGTAGTCCTGGCTCTTTGCTAGGCTGTCCACCTTCGTCTCCCGTCATTCTGACAACCGCTTGCGATGTCGTCGGGGTACGGTGCACCTCCGGCTCGAGAACGAGGTTTGCTTCGGGCAGGTCAGGCGATGGCCCTACTTTCCCGATTGCAGCCGGAGAGCGCAGCTCTTTGGCCGCAGCGCTATCCCCATCTCGACGCGTGGGGTTCGCCGATCGAGCTCGTCGGTAATGCTACTACGATAGCACATCCTAGGATAGCAGCCGAAGTTTCACTCTCGGTGCGGAACTCTGGCGAACTCCCGACGTTGGGCAGCCTGCAGCAGGCCGACAAGTTACAAGTTGATTTAATATGATCAGCTTGCAACGCGATTCCTGTACTGCCAGACTTCCGCGCGATATCGACGCTGGACGAGTTGACCCAGGAGGCAGGGATGACCGACACGTTGAACAGCAGCAGGCGTGACTTTCTGGCTGGAGTGTCCGCTGGAGGAGCGACAGCAACGTTTGGCGCCCTGGCTTTCGGCGAGGCGCGAGCACAAGCGGCTGCTGTTCGCCTGGACAAGCCGCTGAAAGCTGCGTTCTCCAATGGCGGACTGCAATCGACATGGTGCGCTCAGGGCAAGGCCGCCGCTGAGTATTGGGGCAAACTGCGCAACGTCGATGTGACCTGGTTCGATGGCGAACTCGACGCCAACAAGCAACGCGCGGCGATCGACAGAATGGCGTCGCAGAAGTGGGACTTCGTTGCCATTCAGGCCCTTGGCACCGGCACGCTGATGGAGCCGGTGCAGAAAATGATCGACGCCAGCATCCCCGTGATCGAGATGGAAACCGTGATCGCGCCCGCCAGCGAGCTCAGCATCTACAGTCACCTGGGAGCCGACAACGAGACCATGGGCCGGGCTGTGACCCGCGCGCTGGTCGCCAAGCTCGACGGTCAGGGCAAGATCATCATGACCCAGGGGCCGCTCGACCACAGCGCCGCGCAGGAACGCGCCAGGGGTTTTGAGTCCGTGGTGAAACGGTTTCCCGGCATCGAGGTGCTCGACACCCAGGCGGCCGACTGGGACCTCGCAAAGGTGACACGGCTATGGGAAGCGCTCCTCGCCAAGCACGCGCGAATTGACGCGGCCTTCTTTCACAGCGACGACATGGCGCTCGCGGCCTACGACGTGATGAAGGCGCGCGGCCGCACCAGCATCCTCATCGGCGGCATCGACGCCATGCCGCCTGCCCTCGATGCCGTCTTTGAAGGACGCATGTTTGCCACCGTGCGCAATCCGTCCTGTCTCATTCATGGCGGAGCCATCCTCGCCGGTATCGCTGCGGTCACCGCGGGGAACAAGCCGGGGATCAACCTCCCCAGGCGCGTCATTACGGATGGTCCTGTCGTAACCTTCGAAAATGCCGCCGGCGTACGCTGGTTGCAGGATCAATTCTTGATCTAATCTGATGTGGCTAGCGTTTGTTGCGGACCAGTGAGGTCGTTTCTGGTGCGAAACTGGCGCGGTATCGCAGCTCGTATCGGGCAGGTACGTGCTTTGCCATAACAACTGATGTGCGATTTTTCTGGTGCGAAACTGGTGCGGAAATGCGGAGGGTCTGAAAGCCATCGACTTGCGTCATTTGTGATTTTTCTTGCGAGACGTCAGGCGTTCACCGTGAAGTTGGCTTTGAGGTTCACCAGCTCGTGGATCGGATCCGCCCAACTCTTGTCGAAAACGGATACAGAATGGCGGTAGCTCGATCTCGGGATCGCTCGAGCTTGCCAGCTCTGCCGGGCCGGATCGAGAAGCAGCCTCCGCCGCTTGTGCAGCCCTAACGGAGTTGCTCGCGAGCGCACTCAGTACCAACTGTGGTTCTGCTCTTCCTGAAGCTCCGCGATGAGCCTTTGTTGGAGTAGTAAAATGATCCATCCATTGCGCACATATCAGCCGGAATACGATTCGATCGTGAATAAATCACGCATGGGCATAGCGCGCCTCGCCGCGCTCGCGCTTGGGGCGCTCCCGTCGATCGCGTTCGCCGCCGATAAGCCGGCGTTGAGCCCGGATGCAGCAACGCCGCTCGTAACGACTTCGCGCATCTCTGCGACGGTCGAGTTCGGGCTGCCGGCCCTGGCCGCGGCGATCGAGCGGGATATTCCAAAGCGGCTTGCCACCATCGACGAGCGCGTCAACTGCGTTCATCGTCGTGTTTTCATCTTCCGCGTCAACGCCAATTGCGACGTCTGGGGTCACGTCGACCGGACCAGCCCCGTCTCGCTCTATGGGCGGGGCGACAGCGTCTTCGGAGCCGTCTCCATCTATGGCGCGGCCGAAGGCCAGGGAGCCAATCGTTTCACGGCGCGCATTCGCGGCGAGACCGAGGCGCGCGCCACGATCGAGGTTGAAGCGCGCCCGGCGCTGCGCAGGGACGGGTCGCTCCAGCTGAACATCAGCGACTCCTTCCACTGGAGCGAACATCCCTACCTTCACGTGCTCGGCCGCGAGTTTGACCTTGCGCCGTATGTCGAGCCCAACATCCGGACGCAGCTGGGCCGCATCCGGTCGCGGGCGCTGGCGGCTGCGCGCGCACTCGACCTGCACGGCAAGGCCGAGACGGCCTGGCGTCACGCGTTTGAACCCATCAAACTCGCGGAGAATCCGCCGGTCTGGCTGCAGCTGACGCCGCAGAGCGCGGCTTTCGCGGGAGTCCACGCCAATGCCAAGGTATTGTGGGGATCACTTGAGCTTGCTGGCTCCGCCGAAACCGTGATCGGGCAGCAACCGCCGGCTGTCACCGTGACAGTCCTGCCGCCGCTCGGCACCGCCGTGGCCGAGCCGGGTACCTTTGATGTCATTCTTCCCGTCCGCATCAGCTACGAGACGCTTAAGGACAAGATAGGCCAGGCGATCGCAGCCGCGCCGGCACAGGACATATCCGTGCGCGAGATTCAGGTTTATCCGTCTTCGGGCAAACTCGTGATCGGCCTGCGCCTCGCAAAGAGCTCGGACACTGATTCCAGCGCGGGCCAATGGACCTATCTCTCCGCCACGCCAAAAGTCGATACCAACGCAAAGACCTTCACCTTCGGTGAAATCGGCCTGACAACTTCATCAGATGACGACCAAATTCGATCTGCCGTGCAACACCTCGCGGCGCAATTGAAGAATGTCGCGAATCTCGACTACGGCATCTCCTACCAGAACCTGCTCAACGCGGCGAACGAACGCCTGACGCGTCCGCTGAAAGATGGCTTTCGCATGGAAGGCCGCCTCGACTCGGCAAGCCTCGAAAAATTGCAGTTGCTGGGTGATGGCATCACGATCGCCGTTCGTGCCAGCGGCGGTCTGAAGATACTTTACGGTCTGTAAGCGCATGAGCTGGACCATGCGATACTTCACCACCAATCGCGTTCGCCGCTGGCGGCGCAGATGGATGCCGAAGGCGTTCGTCGCGGTCGCAGCTATCGTTTGCTTGGCGCGAATAGCGCCGGCCCAGACGGCATTTTATGCTGCGCCGGAATCATTGCTCGCCGGTGCTCCGGGAAGCCTGGTGCGGCAGGAGCCGATGGACGGCGCGCCGCTCGGCGCCTCCACCTATCGCGTGCTCTATCGCTCGACGGGGCTGAATGGCCGGCCCATCTTCGTATCCGGCGTCGTCATTGTTCCGCAAGGCGCGCCTCCGCCCGGCGGCCGTCCGATCGTTGCCTGGGCACATCCTACCTCGGGCATCGTTCCGCGCTGCGCGCCGTCGCTCGCCATTTTTCTGTTTCAGCAGATCCAGGGCCTTCGTTCGATGATCGCCCGTGGCTTCGTCGTGGCGGCGACCGATTATCCAGGTCTCGGCACGCCGGGCCCGCATCCTTATCTGGTGGGTGAGAGCGAAGGTCGCGCCGTCTTAGATATCGTGCGTGCGGCACGCTCCCTTCTCCGCGCAGGCGAGGGAAAGGACTTCACGGTGTGGGGACATTCGCAGGGCGGGCAAGCCGCGCTGTTCGCCGGGATGTTGGCAAGCGCGTACGCTCCTGAGCTGAGGCTTCTCGGCGTCGCTGCGGCGGCGCCGGCAACGGACCTCGCGAAGCTGATGAGCGACGATATCAACTCGATCGGCGGCAAGAACATCACGGCGATGACCTTATGGTCGTGGCACCGGGTCTACGGAGCGGCCATCGACAACATGGTCGATCCGCGCGCGATGGCGGCGATCGACAGGCTCGCGCAAGAATGCATCGAAGGCCCTTTCGATTTGATCGTCAGGCAGAGAACAGGGCGGCCGCTCGAGCAATATTTCCTGACGGTGCAAGATCCGACCAAGGCCGAACCTTGGCGCTCGCTTCTCGAACAGAACAGCACCGGCGTGCTCTCCCCTGAGATCCCCATCTTTCTAGCGCAGGGAACCAACGACCAGATCATCCAGCCGGTGGTTACCCGGGCCTACATGGACAAGCTGTGCAAGGCTGGCAGCAAGGTCAGGATGGTCATGCTGCCCGGTATCGGCCACGGACGCGCCGCGCAAGCGAGCACGATGGCGGCGGTGAACTGGCTGACTGATCGTTTTGCCGGGAAAACACCTCCGGACGACTGCGTCAGATAGAGTTTGGCCAGAGAGCTACGAAGGAGTCGGCTATCTGCTCGATGCGTAGAGACAATTTCGACTTCACGTGTGACGTTCGCCTCACCGCAACAGCTGCCCTCAGCATTTTGGCGAGGTCGTTTCTGGTGCGAAACTGGTGCGGGGCGTGGGCTATGCGTCACGGTGCCAGCAAACGCCGCAGCGTGCGGCGCGCTGTGTTGAGCGGCTTGGGGCCGCGCTCGACCTTTGCTGAAAGCACAGCGCCTTCCCAAAGCGCCAGAACCGTGCGCGCGAGCTCGGTGACAGGCAGGTCGGTTCGCACGCTGCCGTCGCGCTGCCCATCCGCCAGGCACTCGGAGAGCGCATCCGTCCACTGACGCCACAGGCGCGACAAATCTTGGCGGAAGGCGTCGAGTTGCGCGAGTTCGGCCGTGAAGTTGCCGATCAGGCAGCCGTCTTCGCTATAGCCGAGCGCCGCGAAGTATCGGTCAATCCGTTCTAGCCCGGGAAGGCTCGCGTCCCGCAGCATGGCACGCGCCTTGGCGCGGTCCTCCCAGTAGCGCGCGAGCGCTGCCAGGCCGAGGGCGTCCTTGCTTTCGAAATGGCTGTAGAAGGAGCCCTTCGGCACACCAGCCGACGAGACGATCTCCTGAACACCGGTCGCGTGATAGCCGCGGCGATGAAACGCCGCGAGGCCCGCGTCGAGGAGTGCTTCCTTATGATTAGGTTTCGGCATGGTCAGTTCAGGGTCCAGTTCTCAGCGAAAGGCCGGATGATGTGATCGAACGACCAGGTTGAGGGGTGTTGATGCGCGATGTGGTAAACCTCGTCGGCAATCGCATCGGGATGCGCGAAATAGTCGCCCGGCTTATCTTGCCAATCCGGGAGCGGCGAGGTGTTCCTCCTCCACGGCGCGTCGATCGCGGCATCGATGGTGATGTATCCAACATGCACGCGCTTCGGGCCCAAATCCTTTGCGAGGGACTGGGCGAGGATGCGCTGGGCGGCCTTGGTCGGCGCGAAGGCCGGGCGCAGCGGGATGCCCCGGAACGACGACGTGTTTCCGGTGACCATGATGGCTCCCTCGCCGCGGTCGATCATCGCCGGCGCGAGCTTCTGCACCAGAAAGAACAGGGAAGTAGTGTTCACCTGAAAATTTCGCTCGAGATCCTCGACCGATGCATCGAGGATCTTGGCGAATGTCGCCGCCACGGCGTTATGGATGAGCACATGGGGTGCCCCTAGCTCGGTCCGCACTTGCTCGACAATTTCGCCGAGCAGGTTAAGGTTGGCTACGTCGCAAGGATAGCGGTGCGCACCAGGTATCTGGGCCTCGAGCTCCGCGAGCCGCTCGGCGTTGCGGGCGATCATCGCCACACGATACCCGCCCTGCGCGAAGCGCCGCGAGAGCGCGGCGCCGGTGGCGCCGCCGACACCTGCGATAAGAGCAATCCGATCAGTCATGCTTTCCTCCATGCGCCTCAAGCCGTTGCCCTTGTCAGCGCGAAGGGCGGTGCGTCGCGATACTCGGCCGCAAGCGCGGCCAGGGCGGGGATTGCGGGAAGGGCGTCCAAATCCGGATTCGTCCGCGCGAGGTATTCCACCGCTACGATGGCGGTGATCGCTGCCGCGTCCATTGGCGTCGCCCTGAGCGGTCCGCCGTCGCGCGCGGCCTCGTCGAGCGCGCGCAAGCCTCCGAGGATCTGCGCCTTCCAGCGCCTGGCCTCGGTCTCAGGGACCTCGCGTCCGCGGAACGAGAGGCTGGCGGCCTGTTCATAGACGCCGTAATCAATGGCCGCGAGCTTGAGCGTCGTCCGGCGCGCTCTCGACCCGGCGGGAATCAGCGGCGCCGAAGGCGTCAGTTCATTGAGGTAGTCGAGGATGGCCGTGCTGTCGATCAGGACCTCGCCATCGTCGAGCACGAGCGAAGGTACCTTCGCCACGGGATTATACCGGCTGGCGATCTCGAACTCTCGGTAGCCGTTCACGGCCTCATGCTCGAAAGGCATACCGCGAGAGATCAGGGCCGCTGCGACCCGCCTCGCATAGGGCGACAGATAGGTGCCAATCAGCTTCATACAGCTCTCCTTACAAGGGCATTTCGGAACGCGCTTGCCAAGACGACCGGTCGTATTCAACATACGACCGGTCGTCTATAAAGTCAATGGCAATATCCCGATGATGATCGACGCCAACAATAGTGTGGTTCTGCAGAATGTGACTCTAACCAGCTTGCCTCAGTCGGACTTTCACATTGTTTGATAAGGTGCCGGGGCCGCTGCCATGGCCGTCAAATGGAGGGGAGGAAGTGCGTGATCGCAGGACAATCCGACGCTCAATCGTCGGCCCGATGATGCAGTCTCCCCGCCGATTTGCCTGACATCTCAAATGCCGTCGGCGTGGCTCGAAGCGCCAGCCGGCGACGGCCATGCCTCGCGGAGACTCTCCACATAAGCGGAGAGCTCGGACGCATTCGAGGGAGCGGCATCGATAAGCCGGTGACTCATGTCAGCACCCATCTCTTCTGCGTACCCTGACCGATTGGCCAACTAACTAACTCACTACTCTCCGAGACCGAGACCGCCGGCGAATACGCCCTCATCTGGTCCCGCTGACCGGCCAAAGACGCCCCCCTCCACCGAGCGGGGCGTCTCCCCTGCTAATCCCTGTCAGCTTGCCGGATTGCGCGCCATGACGATCCACGTCGCGCCGTCGATCATCACCGACCGCTCGCGGGGGCGGCCCGCGAAGGCGGCACGAACCGCGGCCGAGGCCCGGGCGCGGATGTCGTCGGGCTGATCAGCGAGCGCGCGCGACAGCGGGCCGACCTCGAACGTCATCTTCACCGCGTCGTCGATCGCCGCGTCCCGCGTCGCGCCCTCGCCAAACGGGACGGAAGCATCGAAGGGCGCGATAGCGATATCGGTGAAGCCGGCCGCCGTCAGGATGCGAGCCACCCGCCCCCGGTCGCCGAACCCGGTGATAGCTCGCGGCAAGGAAGCCGGTGCTGGTTATAAGAAGGCCACGCAGGCGGCAGCGGCGGAATAGTCAGAGCCAGCGGCGAACCTCGGCCTTGTAGCGGCGGTAGTCGTCGCCGAACTTCGCTTCGAGATAGCGCTCCTCGCGGGCGATCACCTGCGTCTGGATCGCGATCAGCACCAACGGGAGCAAGGCGAAGGCGATCGGCCCGTCGAAACCGATCGCAGGGCCGGCATAGATAAGCGCCATGCCGAGATACATGGGATTGCGGGTCCACCGATAAGGGCCGGTAGTTGCGATGAGGGTCGTTGGCTGCGACGGCGGAACGTTGGTGCCCAGCCGCCGGAACAGCCCCGCCGCTGCAAGCATCATCGCCGCGCCGGCAACGAACAGCAGCGCGCCCGTCGCGACCAGCAACCGCCAGTCGATGCCGAAAGAGCGCAGGGTGACGAACCGCTCCGCCGCCAGCCCCAACAGCAGCGCTCCCAGATAGACGAAGGGCGGAGGGAAGCGCACACCCGCGCTGTCCGGTTCGACGGCCATGCTCATCTCCAATCTGTGCTCTCAAACCAGCATCGACTGCTGGGCGAAGATACCCGCCATCGCGCCTTGCCATGATGCCGTGGTGACCGAGGGCATGAGGGGGTTGGCGAGGTCGCCGGCGGCGTAGGTGCCGGGCATGCTGGTTTCGCGGCGCTCGTCGGCCTTGAGGGCGATGCCGAGGGGCGTATCCACCGTGGCGAGACCCAGTGATTCATGCAGGCTTGCGGACGGCTTGGTGCGCGGATGGGCGAACAGGATGTCGACCGCGATAGTGCGGCCAGTATCGAGATTGACGGTGGCGATACGGCCCTTGTGATGGGCGATCTCGACGATCCGGCCATCGACGACAGGTATGTTGCGACGCGCCAGATCGGCCTTGATATCAGGCGGAATGTCGTGACCATCGGCAAAGACAGTCAACTTGTCGGTCCAATCGAGGAACAGTCTGACCTGATTGTGCGACTGCGGGCCGGACCAGACGAGGCCCCAATGCCGGCCGGCGACTTCAAAGCCGTCGCAATAGGGGCAGGGCACGATGGACGTGCCCCAGCTTTCGGCAAAGCCCGGAACATCAGGCATCTGGTCGGCGACGCCATAGCTCAGGATCACACGACGCGCCCTGAAGCTATCGCCATCGGAAGTGAGGACGTTGAAATCGTCGATGGCGCCGGAGACACCTTCGGCCCGGGCACTGACCAGCCTGATCGTGGGATAACGCGCCAGCTGCTGGCGCGCCTCTGCCAGGATGTCCAGCGGCGGCTTGTGATCGTGGCCGAGCAGACCATGCGAGTGACCGGCGAAGCGATTGCGCGGCAGGCCGGTATCGAGAACGGTGACCTTGCGGCGCGCGCGGCCGAGCTGCAGGGCGCCGGCGAGACCGGCAAAGCTGCCGCCGATGATGATGACGTCATCCATGATGATGGGCTCCGTTTGGAGGACAGGTCGAAACCTACCCATTGGCTTGCACATTTCAGACACTGCATGGTATCGTAATTCAAGAATTAGAATACTGTCAAGTACTGGAATTTTCGTGACCGAAAACAGACAGAGTCGGCGCGGCCGGCCCGCCAACGAGGCGCTTGGCCAAACGATCGTCGACGCCGCGCGCGAACTCTTTGTGGAATTGGGTTTTCAAGCGACGACATTGGACAAGGTCGCCCAGCGAGCGAAGATATCCAAGCTCAGCATCTATCGGCACTTCGAGAACAAGGAGGCGCTGTTCAGCGCGGCCATCGCGGCCGGCTGCCATCAGTTGTTTGCACCACAGGCCCTTCTTGAAGGCGTCGACGGTTCGGTCGAAGATCAGCTCATGGCGGTGGGATCATCACTGCTTCGCACGCTGTTGAGATCAGACGTCCGCAGTGTCGAAGCCATGGTAATGGCCGACAAGACGAATCAAAACTCGTTAAGCAAGCTCCATTACGAAGCCGGCCCCGCCCATGTCATCGCCCAAATCGAGGCCCTGTTGCGTCAGTTGCACGCGAAGGCGCTTCTGAACGTGCCCGATCCTCTCCGGTCCGCCCGCTTGTTTGCCGCGCTTTTCAAAGGATCCGATCTCCTGATTATCGCACGCTTCGATGAGGCGAGAGCAGAGGACGACAACGAAATCGAATCCTATTGCCGGTCGGCCGTCGCCATGTTCATCGCCGCGCACGGTGGCAACGACCATGTGGGCGGATATTTGCCTGCCCCAAGGTCAAAAGAGAAAATTTGAATCGCGCGTGACCGATGTTGCCAAAATAACCGACACCGGATTGAAAATCATGGAGGCTGAAGAGCTTTCGATTGGCGACAAGATCGCGGAAAAATACGCTTGTTGAACTATCGGTTGCGATACCAGTCCGCACGATGATTCCCGCGCGCCCACCCGCTCTTGTCAGTTGGGAAAATAGCTCCGCAAATAATGCGTATGTGTTCACGTCGCCGGCGCCACTCAGCGGGAATCGATCTGTCTTGCGTACAAACACGCTGGCAGCTTCGGACGCGCATTTCGGCATTACGGTGACACCCATTAGCCGGCCGGTCGTCAAGATGCACCCATTAGCCGGCCGGTCGTCAAGATGCACCCATTAGCCGGCCGGTCGTCAAGATGCAGAGCAATTTTTTTTTGGCAGCGGCAGCTGCCAACATCTTTGATTGGTCGCTTTCAGCTACTGTGCTCGTACCGCGCCCGTTTCTTCGGTTGATGGCTGCGTCCGCATTGCGGATCGCGCCAGACACCCATCGGGATCAAGCATCGGCCCGAGTGAGGCCTGCGCCCTGGCGGCATAGCCGCCCCAGAAGAACGTTGGTACCGTCCCGTATCCAAAAGAGTTTCGCAGAACTGTGGTTGCCGGCAGGCCGGCGCCAATCTCCGGATGGCTTACGGTGCGGGCGATCCGCTGTCACCGCAACTGGTGACGGCGATCCGGCGTCCAATTCAGTGCAGCTGGTTGCAGCCCCAGTCACCGTACGTGGCTCTCCGGATCGTCGTCGTCCTTCAGGCAAAGCAGCGCGTTACATCGAACGGCTTGCCCTCCTTCAGGATGTGGTAGCAGGCGCGCGCCAGCTTGTGTGCCAACGCCTTGGTGGCAACAATGTTGTTGGTCTTGGCCTTTTTGCGCTCATGGAAACGCTTGGCCTCGGGGCAAAAACGCCTGGCAAAATTCGCCGCCTCGACGAATGCCCAGGCGAGATATTTGTTGCCGTTCTTGACGTTGCCTTCGCCCTTCTTCTTGCAATTGCTGGTGTGCACGCTGTCGACGCAGCGCGCGTATGACGCAAAGTTGCCGACCTCGGCGAACCGATCGATCGGGCCGGTTTCCAGAACAATGACCGTGGCAAGCGTCTGGCCGATGCCCGGCACGGTGGTCAACAAGGCATATTGCGGACGCGGCTTGACGCGTTCTTGCAGGCGCTTCTCCAGAAGCTCGATCTGTGACTGCAGTGTCGCGATAACAGCAACGTTGGCCTTGATTGCCAAGCCTACATCCGCCGCCAGGGGCAGGCTGTCGATCGTGTCGTCGGTCAGCCGCTTGATCTGATTGCTAGTCATCCGCCCGCCGAACTGCCGGGCCATGATGTTCTCGACCGCGAGGACATGTGTCGTGCATGACTGCACCAGCTGCATGCGCTTGCGCGCCAGGTCACGCACTACTCGGTGCTCCCTCGGCAAGATCGTACCGGTCGGCAGGATGCCCAGTCGCAGCAGGTGCGCAAGGTGCTGCGCATCGGTCTCGTCGCCGCTGTGCTTCAGTCCTTCGTACTGCTTGATCGCCGCCGTGTTGGCGAGGTGCACGTGGAGGCCGGCGTCCTGCAATCCGTCGACCAGCCAATACCAGTTGTAGGTCGACTCGACCACCACGCCGGCCAATTCGTCTTGCCACCGGGCCAGAAAGCCCGTGATCTTCCCGGTGTCGTTGGGCAGGCGCTTCTGCGCAACAACCCGATCACCATCGTCGATAACAGCGACAACGCTGTTGTTGGAATGCAGATCAATTCCGCTGTACATCATCTTCGCCTCCTCGTGGCCAAAAGTGATTCGATGACTTCGAACTCACTTTAGCTCCACCGCCTTCTTGGTCACGAAGGCCGGCTAGATGATCTTCAGCGCACAAAACATCCCATCAAGCGGAAGCGGCGAACCCTCGGCAGCGCATTTCCCCGAATCCAGTCCGCCTTCGCCCTGCGGGCTTCGGCTTGACAGCCTTCGTTCGCTTCGCTGGGAGTTCGTGGCACGGGCTTGCCCAGCCGGAGCTCGCGAAGCGACGCTAGGATCGAAAAAGACCCCCTCGGTTCTTTCGCGCTCAGAATCGGTACGGAAAAAATCCGGGCGGATTTGGCGAATCAAATCAGCGGATTACGAAGTCGAGTCACTCTTAAAGGCGGCAATCGAGTCAGTCTTATAGAGGAATCGAGTCACTCTTTCGGTGTCCGCACAAAGCCATTGATTTGCTGGTGGGCCCTGCAGGACTCGAACCTGCAACCAGACCGTTATGAGCGCGAGGATATCGCACGCGATCGTTGATTTTCCTGGATTTTCGGCGGAGATTGATCCTGTTCATTGCGGTCTGGTTGGATCGTTTCTGGTGCGAAACTGGTGCGTTCCACGCGGAACGTCTGTAGGACCATGGGCTTCTTCATGAGAACGAACGCAAACGTTGAGCTCGACGCCGGCACCAAGACGTTCGCCTCCGGCCTCTTGCCGGATTTGATAGCTGCGCTCCGCCGAAGCCGTAAAGGCGATCTCGTGGCCGTGATCAGCGGCGATCCAAGCATCGGTCCCGAACTCGAGGCATGGTGTCGTTTCACCCGCAACAGTTTGGTCGACACAGCCGTCGAAAAAGGTCGCACGCGTTGGGTGCTCCGGTACGGAGACGCTCCCGAGAACGTCGGAGAAGATCGGCTTGTCGGCTCTCGTCTGTGGCTTTATACCAACTTCGACTGCAACCTGAGCTGTGACTATTGTTGCGTACGCTCGTCACCCAAAGCTCCGCGGCGGGCTCTCGGTATCGAGCGGGTGCGACAGATCGCCACCGAGGCAGCGGAGCTCGGCGTAGGTGAAATCTTTGTGACCGGCGGCGAGCCATTCATGCTGCCGGATATTGGCGAGATCATTGCCGCGTGCGCCGCGGCGGCGCCGACGACAGTTCTCACCAACGGCATGCTGTTTGCCGGGAGTCGGCTCGCAACGCTGCGCTCGTTGCCGCGCGAGCGCGTAACCTTCCAGATTAGCCTCGACAGTCCCACGCCGGAGCGCCACGACAGCCATCGTGGAAAGGGGACATGGGCACGCGCCTGGAAGGGAATCGAACGGGCCCGCGCTGAAGGATTCCGGGTGCGTTTGGCGGCTACAGTGTCGACTGACGCAGAGGCCGATGAGTTCCGCAGCTTCCTTGACGCTCATCATATTAGCGAGGAGAACCGGGTGATCAGGCGGATTGCGCTGCGAGGCTCCGCCACGCAGGGCATCGCTTTGGCAAGGGCGGATCTGGTTCCCGAGATGACGATTACGGCGGAAGGCGTGTTTTGGCACCCGGTTGGAGCCGAGGATGACGATCTGCTAGTCAGCCGTGAAATCTTCCCGCTCGCCGACTCGTTCGCAGCCGTGCGCCGCGCCTTCGATCGCGAATCCGAGCATCAGCGCAGTTTGGCGATGATCTTCAATTGCGCCTGACAAAGGCACGGAGCGCACTCAACGCCGGATCGGGGCTTTGGCTCGGCTGTTAGGCCAAGGGCCGCGTTAGGAAACCTTGCTGCGTCGACGCTTCCCGTAACTGCGCATACGCATCAAGCTGCGGTGCTATCCATTGGCGCAACCCTTCCGCTTCGAGCACAGGACGATGGGCCGGGTTATCGTAGCTCATCCCAAATAATGCTTTGGCAAACTGCTGCTCCAACGCGGGGTCCAGATCGGACCGAGCAGTGAACATGCAGTGGTTATAGGGCTGCGAGGTCCAGATCTCGGTCAGCGCACCTTGCGGCACCAGACGCTCGGTACGCACCGCGTTCCAGAATGGGCTGCCGATTGCGCCGGCATCGGCACGGCCGTCGAGAACCGCGCGAACGACTTCGGACTCGCTTGTACCCGTGTCACCGTGCTTGCCAAGGTCGGTGTTGAAGCGCAGCGTTTGGTAGTCCCTCCCCTCCACCAGTCCCTCGCGGTGCAGAAAATAAACCGGGAGGATTGCCGCATGGCCGCTGTCGCGGCTGCCGAGAGCGAGGGCGCGGCTCTTAAGATCGGCAAGCGTGGCGACCGGCCCCCCGGTTACCGCAACGATCTTGGTCATCCAGCCCACATCCGTATCGCGCATCGCGATCGGTCGGCAGCGATGGTCGCTCCAGGCATCGGCCTGGATATAGGCGAGGTTCGTATTCCATCCGATGTCGATGCGCGGCAGCCGTTCGCTCGGCGAGGCCAGGAGGGCAGCGACCTGCGCCTCGTAACTTTGAAACAGTACCACCTCTACGGCGAGGCCCGCTTCCTCGTGAAAGTAGCGTCGCATGCCCTCCCAGATACCAACCACCTTCTGGTCATATGCGACGGCGCCTACCCAGATCGTCCGGCTCATGATTGCATCTCGCTTCCCGAGCTCAATATTTCAAATGCGATCACTATAGTTTGCCAGTGGTCCTTTGATCCTAACGCTCGCAAACGTGGTTCCGAATGGAATGCGAATGTTAGGATCGGACCACTAGAACAGCGGTATTCCCAAAACGGCTTTGCCGATGAACTCGCGCAGCACATCGCCCGTCGGCGCCATGACGGCGCCTGCATGTGCGTCGCGGAACAATCGCTCGATGGCCAGATGCTTGGAAAACGCAGCGCCTCCGCACGCCCGCATCGCCGCCGACGTGACGGCGATGGCAACATCACCCGCCGCCGCCTTGCTCTCCAGCACGCGCAGCATAGTGGTGTCTCGGGGGCGCTCAAGGTGATCAACGAGATCGTCGATGCGCGCTGCAAGCCCATCGGTGTCGATCTGCATCGTTGCAAGCTGTGCGCGAAGCGTCGGCAGGCTCTCGCCGAGCGTCTGGCCCAAATGCTCGAAGCGAGCGCCGTTGAGATGTGCTGCCGTCCCCGACACCGCAGCCCGGCAAAGACCAAGCGCGACCGCCGATGTTCCGAGGTTGAATAGCGGAAGCACGACCTCCAGCATCGCCTTGAACCCGGCGCCGTCGTCCGTGAGTTGGAGATCGGCTTCAATCTTGCAATCATCGAGGATCATCGGCGCGGAAGCGTTGGCGCGCATCCCGAGACCATCCCACGGGCCGGCGACCGACAGTCCGGCCGTGTCACTGGCGACAAGATAAATGGTCGAATCCGTTGGGCTCTTGCCTTCAGGCGCGAGCGCCGAGACGACGTAGCTTTGTGCGTGACCGGCGCTCGTCACCCATGATTTCTTGGCCGTGAGGTGCACGTTGGCGGCGTTGCGCTTCGCTCGCGAAACGGGCGCCCAGAAGTGGCTACGCGATCCGGCTTCGCTGAATGCCAGGGTAGTTAGATGTTTTCCGGCTGAAATATCCTTTAGCGTCTGCGCAACCGTGGCACCCGGACGGGCCGCCGCAATCGTTGCGGTAGCGCTCATGTGCATCAAATAAACCATCGCGGCGGACGCGTCCGCTTCTGCGAGCGCCGCAACGACGGCAGCGAACGTCCGCGGTCCCAGGGCCGAGCCGCCGACCTCGGCGGGAAGCATGACCCCCAGCAATCCGGCCGAACCGAGCGCCGCGATTGCCTCGGACGAAAATCGAGCTTCCTTGTCGTTTTGCCTGGCCGCCGGTGCGAGAATGCGATCGGCGATTTCTTTGGCATTCGAAACTGCGGTCTCGTGATTCATGGCGACCCTCGACGCTTAGGTGTTGCGTACCAAAGTTCGAAAATATCGCATCCGCTACCTTTGCGACCAATGCTACGCCACGCGCACCATCGGATCAACACGACTGGCTTAGGGCATGGCAAGCCCTTGCCATGCCGGCAGCGAGTACGGGCCGCGGTTATTACGTTCTTCAGGGCCATCTTGTTACACCACCTGAAATCTTTTTTTTGACGTCGCCGAAACCTTGGCGGCGCTTGCCCGCTGTTGCGGAGAGCTTGCCCGTTGTCGGAGAGAACGCTACCAATGACCGGCAACCGGGTGACGAGGCTTGTCTGGTGATGGCAGTCAATGAGGGCGGGGTCCCGCCCATCCTCGCGCAAAAGCACTATGCGCAGCCGTCCGCCTTCACGCCGGAAAATCTGCTGCGCGAAGCGCGCAGGCAAAAGCGGATTACGGACGCCGGCATCCCGAACATCTGCATCCTCGATCCGGACGGCGACATCGTGCGCAGCCTGCTCGCCCGTGGCGAGGCCCGGCTTGAAGCGGGATGGGCCTGCTATCACACGCAGCTCTACAGCTTCAGTCGCGACGGGATTGAGTTCGGAATTGTCGGCTGCGCCGTCGGCGCCTCGTACGCGGTGCTGATCGCCGAGGAATTGTTCGCATCAGGCTGCAAGCTCCTGATCAGCGTCACGTCCTCGGGGCAGATCGTGCCGATGCGCCCGCCGCCTTATTTCATCATCATCGAACGCGCGCTGCGCGACGAAGGCACCAGCTATCACTACATGGCGCCGTCCGACTATTCGGATGCGGATGCCGGATTGATCGCGGCGCTCAACGGCGCATTCGGTGGATTTCCCGTGCCGGTGCTCACAGGCGCGACCTGGACAACCGACGCGCCGTTCCGCGAGACCCAGCCGGCGATCGACGCCATGGTCAAAAGGAATCTGATGGCAGTCGAAATGGAAGCAGCCGCGCTCTATGCGTTCGCACAAATCAGGCAAAAGCCCGTGCTGTGCTTTGCACATGTGACAAATCAAATGGGGCGCGTCGACGGGGATTTTGAAAAGGGCGAAGCAGACGGCAGCCATGACGCGCTGCAGTTGATCGCGATCGCCGCTGATCGCCTGCGGTCACGGCTGCCATGAGCGTCGCGGCGATCGGGATTGTATGCAAGGCGCCGCTGCCCGGCCGCTCAAAGACGCGACTTGCGACGGTCATTGGCGACGTTGCCGCTTCCGAGCTGTCCGCCTGCTTTCTGCGCGACGTGGCCGCGGCAATCGAGGCGGTCCCTGAGGCACTCGGCAGGCGCGGCTACGGCGTCTACGCGCCGGCGGGCACCGAAGACGTCATGCGGCAACTGCTTCCGGCAGGGTTCGGACTGTTGCTACAGGCTGGCGACGATTTGGGGCATGTGTTGTTGGGCGCGACGCGCGCGTTCCTGGACGCCGGACACGACTGTGTCCTGCTCGTCAATGGCGACAGCCCGACGCTGCCAATCCATTTGCTGGTACAGGCTATTGAAGCCATGCGCGAGTCCGGAGATCGGATGGTGCTTGGGCCAGCAAGCGACGGTGGCTACTATCTCATCGGCTTGAAGCATCCGCACAAGCACCTGTTTACGCAGATCGCATGGGGAACTGAAACCGTAGCTCGCAGGACGCGCGAGCGCGCTGCCGAAATCGGGCTTGCTACGATCCTGCTACCGGAATGGTACGATGTCGACGATATCGAAACCTTGCGCTGGCTGCAGGACGAGCTGGCCGGGCATTCGATCCGCTTTCGCGGCGGCGGATTTGCCGCGGCGAGCCGGGCCTTTTTGAAGGACGCGCCGCAGGTAAGCCAATGAAGCCCTTGCCAGGAGCGATCGCCGGTCAATTCGGTCGACTGGTGCGTTCCGACCACAAGATATCCCCACTTTGCCTGTTGGCCGGCATCGGAGTTGTCTTGTGCGGTCTTACCCTGGTGACTCCTTATGCCTTCGAGGCTGCCGGCGACAATGCCTTCATTGCGCTGAGCATCCTTGCAGGTCTGCTGACGATCGTAGCGACAAGTCTGGCGGAGCGTTCGCCAACTGGTCGCGCACTATGGCTTATCGTTGGACTTGGGATCGTGCTGAGAGGTTATGTGCTGCTGTTCGATCCACTTCTGTCCAGTGACGTCTATCGCTACGTCTGGGATGGCAGGGTTCAGGCCGCCGGCATCAATCCTTATCGCTTCATGCCAGCCGATGAGTCGCTGGCGTTTCTGCGCGACGGGATGGTCTTTCCTCACATCAACCGCGCTGATACGGCCGTAACCATCTATCCTGCCGTGGCGCAATTCTTCTTCCTCATTGTCACGCGGATCGGCGAAAGCGTGACGACGATGCGTCTCGCGCTGCTGGGGTGCGAGTCCGTCACAGTGATACTGATCGTGGTCCTGCTGCGGCGCATGGACCGCCCGGTGACGCGCGTAGTTGCCTATCTCTGGCATCCGCTGCCTGTGTGGGAGATTGCCAACAACGGCCATGTCGACGCGCTGATGGTTGCACTGATGCTGCTGGGTCTGTGGATTGCCCTGACCGGCCGTCCGCTCCGCGGAGCCGTGGTGATCACGCTTTCAGTGCTGGTCAAGCCCTATGCGGCGCCGGTGCTGGCCGGGATCTGGCGCCCCTGGGACGTCAAGATGCCGCTCGTCGTGATCGCTACCGTCGCGCTTTGTTATCTTCCCTATCTGTCGGTCGGCTCGGGAGTTTTCGGATTCCTCACCAAAGGCTATCTGGCAGAACAGGGCATCAGTGGCGGCAACGATCTCTGGCTGTTGTCACTTTGGCGCCTTGTGTTTGGCTATCATGAAGGTGATGTTGCCGCCTACGTCGCACTGGCCGCGCTGGTTCTTTGGTTCACAGGGCTCTCCGTGGCCCGCAGCGCTCATCACAGCATCGCATCCCGTCTTGCCGACATCAACATGCTGTTACTTCTCACGCTCCTGTTGTTGTCGCCCAACTATCCCTGGCATTTTCTAGTTATAATGCCGTTTGTCGCCCTGTGTGGATCCGCGCCTACGTGGGCCGTTTCGATCGGAGCGCTGTTGCTGTCCGAACAGCTCGACTGGGATTTCTACATTCCGCGAATTGTGAGCAAATCAATTCTGTTCGGAGGTCTTTTCCTGGCTTGCGCCTTTACGGCGTGGAGAGCCCGCATGCAGCGAACTGCAGTTTCGGGGGCATCGCAATGAACGTTTTCGGCGAAGTGCAGGGCACTCGCGCGGCGTTCGATCCGCGCCGCTATCACGAGACGGTCACGGGCGAGCGCACCGAGGTCGCCCACCGTCCGCCGGTCTGCGCTTATCTGGAAGTGACCAACCGCTGCAATCTGCTGTGCACCACCTGTCCTCGCACCTACGAGGAGCTCGAGCCGCCGGCAGACATGAGCTGGGGTTTGTTCACGTCGATCGTCGACCAGCTTCCCGGTCTGGCGCGCGTGGTTCTGCACGGCGTTGGCGAGCCGATGCTGGTCCAGAACCTGCCGCGAATGGTCAAATACCTGAAAGAGCGCGGCGTTTACGTCCTGTTCAACACCAATGGAACGGTCCTCAGTGAGCGCAACGGCCGTGCGCTGATCGACGCCGGGCTTGATGAGCTGCGTGTATCGCTCGACGCGTCAAATCGCGAGAGCTTCAAGGCGATTCGTGGCAGGGACTATTTCGGTCGGATCGTCCGCAATGTTCGTGCATTTCGCGAGCTACAGGAGCGGGAGGGGTACGCAAGGCCGCAAGTTTCCGTTTGGCTCACCGGTCTGAAAGAGACTGTCGAGCAACTGCCTGCATTTGTGAAAGTTGCGGCGGAGATCGGTGTCAAAGAGGTTTATCTGCAACGGCTCGTGTTCTTCACTGAATCCGCCATTGGCATGGCGCAACCGGATCAGGCCCTGTTCGAGCGCCTGACGCAGGCAGAAGCGGCCTACTTGAAAGAGGCGGAGGATCTGGCGCATTCCCTCGGCGTGACCTTCAGCGCGTCGGGCGCGGCGAGCGAGCCGGGACTAAGCCTGAAGGGCAGTGGTGATGGTTCGCCGTGGTCGCTCTGCCGACGGCCGTGGTCGTTGATGTATTTCACGGCCAATGGCCGCGCCTTGCCATGCTGCATCGCGCCATTTTCGCAACATGGCTACGAGAACTACACGCTTGGCCATGCAGGTCAGCAGTCCTTACACGACATCTGGAACGGGTCCGCGTATCGGGAGTTTCGTGCGGCCCTTCTATCGGACAAGCCGCCTAAGAGCTGCGCCAATTGCGGCCTGCGCTGGAGCCTATGAACGAGGTGACCCACGGGATCGGCGGGAAGCGGCCCGTGTTTTGCCAACCGCCGGTCGTTTCGGCGATCATTCCATGCCTCGACGAGGAAACGGCAATCGGCCAGGTCGTAGCTGCAGCGCTGGCACAGAACGTGAGTGAGGTCGTCGTTGTCGATGGCGGTTCGCGGGACCGCACGGCCGAGCGGGCACGGGCCGCCGGAGCTCGCGTGATTGTCGAGCCGCGACGGGGCTACGGTCGCGCCATCCAGGCAGGCATCGCCGCTGCGCGCGGTGACGCCGACATTCTGGTCTTTCTCGACGGCGACGGCAGTGATCCTGCAGAGCGCATCTCTGATCTGGTATCGCCGATCGTAACTGGGCAGGCCGTCTTCGTTGTCGGCTCGCGCGTTCGCGGTTCACGCGAATCCGGCAGCCTGTCGCCGCAGCAGCTCCTCGCGGCCCATGTCGCCAGGCTGCTCCTGCGCCTCGTCTATGGCGCAGGCTTCACCGACCTGTCGCCGTTTCGCGCCATCCGGCGGGATGAGCTCAGACATCTCGGTATGAAGGAGGAGACATATGGCTGGAACCTGGAAATGCTGATGCGGGTTGCAGCCGCCCGCTTGCCGGCACTCGAGATCGCCGTGGGGCAGCGGCGCCGGATCGGTGGGGTATCGAAGGTCTCCGGCAATCTCATTGCCGGCATCAAGGCGGCTTGGTCGATTTCGACGACATTTGTTCGCCTCGCGATTGAGCTGCGACACCAAAGGGGTCCGGGAGAGAGGCGCGGCTAGATCAGCGAGTGCCGGCACCCCGACAAGCAACGATGTCCCGGGGGGCTTTTCGATTCCCTGGCTCCGGTGGCGAAAACACCGCCAGGTATCCGCCGTCGCCTGCGAGCTGATGTGTGGCGACCTCGCGATAGCCAATGGCGGTCAGTTCGCAACGCAACAGCTCGATTGGCGTGCCATGCTCCGACGTCGGACGCTCGAGGTCGACAATTCCGACCCGCGCGCCCGACCTCAAGGCGGGCGCCAGATTGTAGAGGAAGGCGTAGGGCTGAGCTATTTCGTGATACATGTGCACGAGGATGGCAGCGTCGAGCGAGGAAGCGGGAAGGCGCGGGTCGTGTGGTTTGCCCAGCGCGAATGTGACATTTGTCAGCCTCAGGCGTTGCGTTCGCTTGGCGAGCGCGATGAGGTAACTTCGCGTGACGTCCTGGGCGATGACGGAGCCGGTGGGACCGACGAGACGGGAGAGACGCACCGTGTGGTAGCCGCTGCCTGCACCAATGTCGCCGACGGTCATGCCTGGCTTCAGTTCGAGAAGGCGGGCGACCTCACCGGCCTCATTCAGGGAATCGCGGTGCTCCTCGGAGGCACGGCCTGGGCTGACGATCTGCGCAACCGGGCGCTGAGGCGCGGGAAACTCCTTTGCAGGGACACCCGGCGGAGCAAGATAGCCGATGTCAGCGGCGTGTCCGCAACTTGCGCCTAGGCCCACAAGAAGCGTCACCGCGCGGGCCAGTGCTATCATGCTCGTCTCCCCACGTAGAACGACGCCGACTAACCGGCGATGTTGAAGAACCAGCCAACAAGTCCCTTCCCATCGCGCACGGCGGGCACTTTGCGGCGCAACCAGGCATCAAGGCCGAGACTGCGGCCGGCGCCCTCGAGCACAAACAGGAACATCAGCATGGCCAGGAACATGTACGACCACGGCCACTCGGCCGGATCGCCCGGCCGATAAATGCCGAGCCAGAGTTGCAGCGTATAGGCGAGGGCCAGCACGCCCACGAACCGTACCGCAAGCCCGAGGATCATCGAAGTGGCGAACGCAAGCTCGGCAAGAAAAGCAATTGGCCCAAAGAAATTCATGTTGGGCAACACGATATCCTTCACGAAGGTGCCGTGAAACTCGAACGCCGCGCGGGTGGTTTCCTGCTCGGTCCAGTATTGCAGGCCGCCGGACACGGGCAGCGGGAGTTTCCACAACATGCCCTCGAACCACATGCAGCCGATCAGGACCCGGGCCAGCCAGATTCCAAGATGTCGCCCGCTACGTTGCGCCGAATCCTCCCGCCAATTCTGGAAGGCCACTGCAATGCCGGCGAGCAGCAGTGCCCAGAACAGCGCCAGGATCAGAAAGCGCCAGTTTCCGAGCTGAAGATAGTCGCCGGTAGTCGCGGTCAGGAACTGCCAGACATCGGTAAATGGATTCTTGGGCATAGGCGCGTGCTCCAATGAATTGAATAGCTGCTCTGCCTATCGGCCAGTTGGCGCGCCGCAGCGCGGGCGATCGAGGACACATACCAGGTTACTACGCAGTAGAACGCGTGGTTATTACGCAGAAGGCCCGTCAAAAAACTTAGATAGCGCCCGTATCTCGCCCGGGAAGGCTTCCTGGTCTTCCCCGCGTAAGAGACCGCGTTGTGCGATGGTTGCGAAACCAGCCTCAGCAAACCACTGATTTGATTGGTGGACCCGGCAGGACTCGAACCTGCAACCAGGCCGTTATGTCCATCGGGATGTGCTTCTCATACCCGCTGACCATCGCCGTCGGGAGCGCCTCATTCATCAGCCGCAGGGTAGCCTGCAAACGGTCTATCGGAATAGCCGGCATATCGGCCGTCAAGCAAGCACCTGCGGTTTGGCAACCCGCAGGCGATCATTCGCTATAGCGAGCCGGTACAACTTCAATGTCGGAATTTTGGCCTGTAATCGCGCCGAGGCAACGCCATGGGCGGTTCTGCAAATTGCGCGATGATGGAATAGTGCCGGTGATTTGCCCGACGTGTCAAAATGTTTTCGAGGGATCGCTCAAACCATGCAGCGACCACCGGCTACTTTGCATGGGGTTGTTTTCGATATTTTTGGTCGGGAGCGCGGCCCGCCCTTCGCCGCTCCAGTCCGTCTTCGCTTTCGCTTTGCTCAAGCTACGCCGGACACCACGCTTCGCCCCTTCGGCCCCGCTTGGCTGCGCCACGCGTAGCCCGAAGGGCGAAGCGTGGTGGGCCCGGCAGGACTCGAACCTGCAACCAGACCGTTATGAGCGGCCGGCTCTAACCATTGAGCTACAGGCCCCGCCGCGAACGGCCGCGGGGGCGGCCGGCAACGGTGCCGCCATCGTTTACAGGCATGACAGCGATACGGCAATGCCGGGTTGGCAGCCAAGAACAGGCTTTCATCGGGCCCCGCGCTTGCCTACAACCTCCGTTGCATCATTCGTCACCGAACGCTTGAGGCTAGAAATGAAACTCGCTGGGATCGTCTGGGCCGGCCTGCTCCTGTTCGCCGGCGCCGCTGCGGCGCAGGAGGGAGGTAGGGCCATTACCAAGACCACAATCAGCCTGGGGACCGCGACGCCGGGCGGCGGCTTCCCGGTTTATGGCAATGCATTCGCGGAAATCCTGAATGCAGCCGATCCTACGTTGTCGATCGAGCCGCGCAACACCAAGGGTTCCTACGAGAATATTCCAATGCTGGAATCCGACCAGCTCGACATCGCGCTGGTGGCCGGCGAGCCGTCCTACGAAGCCTTCATGGGCATCGGGCGGGCGGCGACAAAGCTGAAAATCCTGACCGCGATGTATTCCAGCCCCGGCATGTTCGTGGTGCGGGCGGACAGTCCCTACAAGACGATCAGGGATCTGGTCGGCCAGCCGGTTGCCTTCGGCGCCAAGGGCTCCGGCCTGCCGATCCTGTCGCGCTACATGCTCGACGGTATTGGGCTGAAGCAGGACGAGGATTTCAAATCGATCTATCTCGACCGCGCCGGCGACGGCCCCGCCATGGTGCAGGACGGTCGCGCCGCTGCGCTGTGGGGCGCGGGCATCGGCTGGCCGGGCTTTGCCGCGATGGCGCAAGCGCCCGGCGGCGCACGGTTCATCGCGCCCGACGCTTCCGAAATCGCGCGCATCCGCGCCAAGCATACGTTCCTGAAACCGCTGACGGTGCCGGCCGACAGCTATCCGAACCAGCCAACTGCGATCGATTCCGTCGGCTCATGGAGTTTTGTGCTCGCGCGCGAAAGCCTGCCTGACGACATCGCCTACCGGCTGGCGCGCACGCTGCACAGGGCTGAGGCTGCGCTCTGCAAGAAGCTGCCGCAGGCCTGCGAGACCACGGCCGCGAACACGGTCGCGGCCGCGCCGAATGCGGCGCTGATCCACCCCGGCGTGATGAAATATTTCCGCGAGGTGGGCGTGGTGAAATAGGGCGAATAGCGAATGGCGAGTAGCGAATGGAAGAACTCGCTGCCGACCATTCGCCACTCACTACTCGCCATTCGCTCGACTACTTCTTCGCCATCGCGCACGCCGGATCGGGCGGACCGAACGCCTCATCGCCGGGGATCTTGGCGAGGATCTGATAATAGTCCCACGGATATTTCGATTCCTCCGGCTTCTTGACCTGCACCAGCCACAGGTCATGCACCATCAGATTGTCCTCGCGCAGTTTGCCGTTGCGGGAGAAGAAATCCTCGACCGGCTTTTCGCGCATCTTCGCCGCCACTTTCAGCGGCTCGTCGGTGCCGGCCTCCTTGATGGCGTTGAGATAGTGCATAACCGAGGAATAGACGCCGGCCTGCCACATCGTCGGCATTCGGTTCATCTTGGCGAAATAGCGTTTTGACCATTCACGCGTCTTGTCGTCCATGTCCCAGTAGAACGAGGTCGTCAGCAACAGGCCCTGGGCTGCCGGCAATCCCAGCGAATGGATGTCGGTGATCAGCGCGAGCAATGCCGCCATCTGCTGGCCGCCCTTCAATACACCGAACTCGGCGGCGGTCTTGATTTCGTTCATGTTGTTCGGCGGACCGGCGGCGATGCCGATGATCTTGGCTTTTGAGGCCTGCGCCTGCAGCACGAAGGACGACAGGTCGGGCGTTGCGAGTGGCGGCCGCACTGAACCCAGCACCTTGCCGCCATTGGCGGCGACGACGCTGGAAGCGTCGCGTTCCAGCGAGTGGCCGAACGCATAGTCGTCGGTGATGAAGAACCAGCTATCGCCGCCGCGCTTCACCACCGCCTGCGCGGTGCCTGCGGCGAGCGAACGGGTGTCGATCACCCACTGCATCGCGTAGGGCGTACAGAATTTGCCGTGGAAATCCGCGGCCAGGGTCGAATGCGTGATGAACAGCTTCTTCTTGTCATTGGCAATGTTCTGCACCGCAAGGCCGACCGCGGAGACCGGAACGTCGACGATCAGGTCGACCTGATCGACGTCATACCAGCGCCGCGCAATCGCGCCGCCGATATCCGGCTTGAGCTGGTGGTCGCCGACGATGATGCTGATCGGCTTGCCCAGCACCTTGCCGCCGAAATCGTCGATCGCCATTTGCGCTGATGTGACCGAGCCCTGGCCGGTCGGCGTCGCCGCCGGCCCGTTCATGTCGGTGAGGACGCCGATCTTGACCACATCGTCTGAAACTTGCGCGAGCGCGGCGGTCGACGCCAGCAGCGCGGCCGCAAGTATTCCCAGCCTGGATAGGTTCCTGGCGAACATCCTGTCTTCTCCTCCCTGGAATCGGCGCGTTGGCCGCTGGTTTTGGCAGGCGGTTTGATCCGCCAATTGGTCTCATTTGCAACTATTTTCGGGCGGCGTCAACGTGGTTCCGTGGAGGGGTCCCGACGATAGGCTGCCCCCGGTTCTGTTTATTTCCGGCCCGATTCAGGGCATAGCCGGACCATGACCTCGCCCCAGCGCCTCCCGAACTCACTTACGCCGCTCGATGCGGCGCTCGACGCCTTGCTGCAGGGCGTGGAACCGGTCGCGCCGGTGGAATTATCGCTCAAGGAAGCACTGCGCTGCATTGCCGCCGAAATGCCGCCGCTCGAGGCCCGTCCGTCACGCGACATCGCCGCCGTCGACGGTTACACCTTCCGCGCGCGCGATCTCGTCGGCGCATCTTCCTATTCGCCGTTGCCGTTATCGGCGCCGCCGGTCTGGGTCGAGGCCGGCGAGGCCATCCCGGAGGCCTGCGACTGCGTGCTCGATTCCGATTCCGTCGATTTGTCCGGGCCGATGCCGCAGGTGCTGGCGGAAGCGATTCCGGGGCAGGGCGTGCGCCGGGCCGGCGGCGATGTTGCGGCCGGTAGTCTCGTCGTGGAGGCCGGGCGGCGCGTGCTGCCGCGCGATCTCCTGCTGGCACGCGCTGCCGGAATAGAGCGATTGAACGTCCGCCGTCCGCGCCTGCGCATCGTCAATGTCCCCGGTGGCGGCGTGGCGGCGAATCTGATCGCAGAGAGCGCGCAAGCGACAGGTGCCGAAACCGTCTCCTTCACCGCTGCGGGCCGCGATGCCGGATCGATTGCGGCGGCACTCGATGACGGCGCGTCCGATCTGCTCCTGATCGTCGGCGGCTCCGGCGTCGGCCGCACCGATGCGGCGGTGACCGCATTGGCCGCGCGCGGCAAAATTCTTAGCCATGGCATTGCCCTGCAACCCGGCCGCACCTCGGCCGTCGGGCGCCTCGGCAAGACGCCCGTCGTGGTGCTGCCGGGCGCACCGGATCAGGCCCTCGCGGCATGGTGGACGCTGGCGCTTCCCGTGCTCGATCGCCTCGCGGGCCGGCGCCAGCGCAAAACAGTCAATTTGCCGCTGTCGCGCAAGATTGCATCCAGCGTCGGCATCGCCGAGATCGTGTTGCTGGAGCGGAAGCAGGATATGTGGGCCACGCTGGCGGTGGGCGAATTGTCGCTCGACGCGATCGCGCGTGCCGAAGCCTGGCTCGTGGTATCAGGCGGCTCCGAAGGCTTTGCGGCAGGCAGCCCGGTCGATGCCTATATGTTGCGGGAGTGATATGAGTTCGGGAATGACCAATACGCCTTCGCCAAGAGACCGCGACAATAGCGAGCAGGACCAGTTCCTGACGATCCTGTCGCGCGAGGATGCGCTGGCACGTTTCGAGGCAGCCTTGTTCCCGCGTGCGGTGCCGGCAGAGAAGCGCCCGCTCGCCGACGCGCTCGGCTGTGCGCTTGCCGAGGATGTCGTGGCGCCGATCGACGTGCCGCCGTTCGACCGCTCCAATGTCGATGGTTTTGCGGTGCGTTCGGCCGATCTTGCTTCCGCCGGTGAGGCTTTACCGGTGCGCGTGATGCTGAACGACGAGGTGATCACCTGCGGTACCGCGCCGACGCGGCCGGTATTGTCGGGGACGGCCACGCCGATCGCGACCGGCGGTCCGGTGCCGCGCGGGGCAGACGCCGTCGTGATGGTGGAGCATACGCAGCCATCCGGACCTCGCGCGATCGAAATCCGCCGCGCCGCTTCCCCAGGGCAATTCGTGTCCCATGCCGGTTCCGATATCGCCCGTGGCGAGGCGCTGCTGCGTGCCGGCACCATCATCGGCTCGCGCGAGATCGGCATGCTGGCCGCCTGCGGCATCGCGGATGTCACCGTCGCGCGGCCTCCGCGCGTCGCCGTCATCTCCACCGGCGACGAACTCATGCAGCCCGGCCCGCCGTTGCGCCCGGCCGCGATCTACGACACCAACGGCGCCATCGTCACCGCGGCGATCTCCGAGAACGGCGGCGAGGCGGTGTTTCTGGGCGCGATTCCCGACGACGAGGAAGCACTCGAATCTGCCATGCGCCGGGCGCTCGAGACCAGCGACATGCTGATGCTGTCGGGCGGCACGTCGAAGGGCGCGGGCGACGTGTCCCACCGCATCATCGGCCGGCTCGGCAAGCCCGGCATCATCGCGCATGGCGTTGCGCTGAAGCCCGGCAAGCCGCTGTGCCTTGCGGTATGCGACGGCAAGCCCGTGATCATCCTGCCGGGATTTCCGACCTCGGCCATGTTCACCTTCCACGACATGATCGTGCCGGTGCTGCGGCGGATGGCCGGCCTGCCGCCGCGTTCGGACGCCAAGGTGGCCGCACGCGTGCCGGTGCGGATCGCCTCCGAACTCGGCCGCACCGAATTCGTCATGGTGTCGCTGGTCGAAGGGGCGGACGGGTTGATCGCGTACCCGACAGGCAAAGGCTCCGGCGCCATCACATCATTCGCGCAGGCCGACGGCTTTCTGCGCATCGATGCGCTGGCCGACCAGATGCCCGCGGGCGTCGAGGCCGAGGTGACGTTGTTCACGCCGCATGTGCGGGTGCCAGATTTGGTCATCGTCGGCAGCCATTGCACCGGGCTCGATCTCGTCACCGCGCCGCTGGCGCATGCGGGATTTGTCGTGCGCTCGATCGCCGTCGGCAGTCTCGGGGGGCTCTCCGCCGCCAAGCGCGGCGAATGCGATTTTGCGCCGATCCATTTGTTCGACGAGAAGACCGAGACCTACAACACGCCCTATCTCAGCGACGGGCTCGAACTGGTGCCGGGATGGCGGCGCATGCAGGGCATCGTATTCCGCAAGGTCGACCGGCGCTTCGAAGGGCTGTCGGCCGAAGACGCAGTTCGCGCCGCACTCGCTGATCCCGCCTGTATCATGGTCAATCGCAACCAGGGCGCGGGCACGCGCATCCTGATCGACCGGCTGCTCGGCGGCGCGCGCCCGGACGGCTACTGGAATCAGCCGCGCTCGCACAATGCGGTGGCGGCCGCGGTCGCGCAGCATCGCGCCGACTGGGGCATGACCATTGCGCCGGTCGCGCATGCGTCAAACCTGGGTTTCATTCCCTTTGCCGAAGAGCATTATGATTTTGCACTGGTGAAGGCGCGCAAGCAGCGGCCGGCGGTGCAGGCCTTCCTTGATGCGCTGGTATCGGAAGCGAGCCGCGCGGCGCTGGAGCAGGCGGGATTTCGGCCGGCCTGACGCGCGACTTGTGAGAAGCTGTCATTAGAAGCGGCTCGGGCAGGGACGGGAATGGCAAGACCGCTATCGATTGCGATCATCGGCGCCGGCATGGGTGGGCTCGCGACCGCCGCGGCGCTGCGGCGGGTGGGCTTCGACGTCACCGTCTACGAGCAGGCCACGCAATTCGCGCGGATTGGCGCCGGCATCCAGATCGGCTGCAATGCCATGAAGGTGCTGCGCGGGTTGGGGCTGGAGGCACGACTGCGCGGCCAGTCGTTCTATCCGCGCTCCTGGAACAACCGCGACTGGCGCACCGGCGAAGTCAAATTCGATATGATCTTCGGCGAGAGCGCCGAACAGAAGTTTGGTGCGCCCTATCTGCTGGCGCATCGCGGCGATCTTCATGCGGCGCTCGCCAGCGCCGTTCCAGATCAATGCGTCAAGCTCAATCACAAACTGGTCGGGCTGGAGGAAAGCGGCGAGGGCGTCCGGCTCGCCTTTGCTAACGGCGCGACCGCAGTTGCCGACGCGGTGATCGGCGCCGACGGCGTTCACTCGGTCGTGCGAGATATTTTGTTCGGCATCTCGCCGGTGAATTTCACCGGGCGGATCGCCTACCGCACCACCTATCCCGCCGCGCTGCTCGGCGGCGAAAAGATCGACGATTGCACCAAATGGTGGGGCGAGGAGCGCCACATCGTCATCTATTACGTCAAGCCGAACCGCAGCGAGATCTACCTCGTCACCAGCCAGCCGGAGCCGGAGTTTCGGATCGAGTCGTGGTCGGCGAAGGGCGACGTTAGGGAATTGCGCAGGGCGTTTGCCGGCTTCGACCGTCAGGTTCAGCAAGTACTGGCCGCATGCCCCGACGTACACAAATGGGCGATTGTCGATCGTAACTCGCTGGAGCGCTGGACGGATCGAAACGTTACGCTGCTTGGCGATGCCTGCCATCCGATGACGCCCTACATGGCGCAGGGTGCGGCGATGGCGATCGAGGACGCCGCGGTGCTGTCGCGCTGTCTCGACGGTGTCGATCTTGACGGTGTCGCCAATGCCTTCCGTCGCTTCGAGGCGACACGCAAGGAACGCACCGAGCGCATCCAGCAGACCTCGCGCGCCAATACCTGGCTCAGCGGGAAGACCGATACCGATTGGGTTTATGGCTACGATGCCTGGACGGCGCTGCTGGCAGCGTAACGGTGCCCGGCGTTACTTGCAGAACGCGCTGACGGATTTGTTGATAAAGGAGACGCCGCCGATGTGACGCTGTTCGATCTCTCCAAGCGCGCGTTGTGCGCCCGTGCCGCGTCACACGGACACGAGGTCTGAAAAAAGGACTTCGGAGTCTAGCCTGATGCGTCACGATGTTTCAGACAGCAAGCCCATTAGAAACCTCTTACAATTGCTTAGTCAGAATCGTACGATCGTCCGGTCTTGACCTATCGGAACAAGTGCAGTGGAACTTAGCCAAACGGAACGAGGACAAGCGTGGCTCGCGAATTTTGAAGAACACGAGCAGGCGACAGCGCGCATGCTCTTGGATGGGCTTGATCTCGTTGGTCAGGATCGCCTCCGAGCCGGCTTGATTGAGTTGGTACTTGGGCTCGCGAAGACGGTGCCTAGTCCGATTGCTCTTATACCCGTGCGAGAAATGGCTTACGGGCAGAGCTATTATAAAGGCGACAAGAACGCGAAGGCACAACTTCTCCTGTCGAACTCATTTCCTGGAAGCGAAGCCGTCATCGCGAACGTAGCAGGTGGGCTTCGGCGAGAGGAAGGGCCGCGAGGCGCTTTTGTCGCCTCGCCAAGTTTAGCGAATATGCGGGATGCTAAATGCCGTTCGGTTTTTTTTTCTGGAAGATTTCTCCGGTTCAGGCAATCGATTGATCAATTTTTATGATGCCTTTCGTCGCCATCGGACAGTGCAAAGTTGGTTGTCATATGGATTAGTGAGAGTTCATGTAGTGGTTTTCGCAATGACGGTGAAGGCCGAAGCTCGGCTCAAGAGGTGCTTTGGGGATGAGCGTGTGCACTATCACCAAATCTGCCCTACGTTCGCAACCAAGTCCTGGAATGCGCGTGAACTAGCGGCTGTCGAGGCGCTTTGTCGTAAATATCACCGGTCCGGAAATTTCGTGAGTCCATACGGCTTTCTGGAAAGTCGGGCTCTCATGGCCTTTTCACACTCTGTGCCGAATAATATCCCACCGATCCTTTGGCAAAGGTCAGGACCAACCAAGAAACCGTGGTCTAGCTTCTTTGTCGAAAAGGCGGTGCCCGTCGAGCTGGAGCCCTTATTTGGAAATGCGACACCAGAGGAAAGGGCAAACGAAACGTTAGCTCGATTGGGCCAGCTTAGGATGGCGACCGGCGGTTGGCACGAGGTCGCCGAGGGTGATACTGCTGGCGTCATGCTGCTCCTGGCGGCGCTCGCTCGGAGGCCTCGAAGTCTGACCAAAGTATTAGAGCTGACGGGGCTCCCTTCCGCACAGATCGTTCGTACCCTTGCCGCCTGCAGAAGGTGGGGCTTGGTCGGATCGAGCTTGCGCCTCACTGACGCAGGGCTGCGCGAATTAGCCCATGCAAAAACTATTCCGCTGCGGGAAGAGATTGCGGACTTGCGCGGTTCTGAAGAACCCTATTATCCTCGTTCCTTAAGGGTGGGGCGGTGACGTTTAGCAATGTCGATGGAGTATCGACGTCCACGTCGGGTAACCGATACGGCCAGCGCGTCGCGCCAGGCTGGGAAAAGCAAACGCCAGACGCGCCGGTGGTGAAGCGGACTGGATCTCTCGGGGTCTCAAGGCGTCCCCTCCACCATCGTCACGCGAATGCGCCAAAGTAAATGATCTCCGCCTCACCCAACCTTTACCGCAAGATCGGTGCGGAACGCTCAATTGATCCTCAGATAATCGAGCGAGCCTTAAAGCAGGCAGGGCCACCGGAGTCGCGGGGGCTGCCGGCAGTCTTGACGCTTCGCCATTTGGCTCATTTAACCGGTGCCAGCTATTCTTATTTGCGGCAAATCGTTGAACGCAGCAGCGATGCTTACAAACCCTTCCTAATTCGCAAACGCAGGGGCGGAGCCCGCGCTATTTCGGCGCCCGAACCGCAACTGGCGGCAGTTCAGAAGTGGATAGCTATCAATATTCTGAATAAGCTGCGCCCTCATGTGGCTTCCTCTGCTTATGCGCCAGGGTCTTCGCCAATACACTGCGCAACTCGCCATCTCGGCGCAACATGGGTCGTGAAGGTCGATATTCACGATTTCTTCGAGAGCATCTCGGAGCGATCCGTCTATGACGTATTTCGTGGTGCAGGTTACCAGCCGCTAATTGCACTCGAGTTCGCGCGTCTCTGCACGCGATTGCCGCATGGACAAGAAGCTGGCAATTCGAAATGGCGCATACAACGGCGTGGATCGGGCACAATCAAACCCTATCGAACGTGGGCCGTGGGTCACTTGCCTCAAGGTGCGCCCAGCAGTCCGATGCTAGCCAATCTAACTAGTTTACGCTTAGACAGTGTGCTCCAAGCACTCGCTGATCGAAATGGCCTGACTTATACTCGATATTCAGATGACATCGTTTTTTCAACTGGCGGCTATTTTGATGGGAAGCGAGCAGGTACGCTGCTCAATGAAGTGGATCGAATTTTCAAGTCGTTCGGGCATGCGCTTCATCGGAAGAAGGTTTCGGTAGCGCCACCTGGCGCGCGTAAAGTTGTTTTAGGCCTCCTCGTCCATGGCGATCGGCTGCGTTTGACTAAGGATTATCGCGCTCGTCTTGCAGATCACGTCCGCGGCCTCGATAGGTTTGGTTTAGCCGCCCACGCTGAACACCGCGACTTCGCGTCGATCTGGGGCATGGTGCGCCATGTTCGGGGTCTATTGAATTACGCTATTGCTGTGGAAGGTCTCGAAGCAATGGACTCGCTGCGTAAAAAATTGGATGCAGTACTCGCGCGCGAAGGTTGGCCAAATCTCCCAAAGGCTTGATCCGTAAAGGTGTTGTTACCTGATACTCCGCACTGCTTCGTCGCCGATAGCAGCGTGCTTCTCTCGCTTAGCCCCCATCCAGTGCCGCCAGCCGCTCCGCCTCCGCGATATCGTCCATGGTATTGGCGTTGAAGAACGGATCGAGCGGCGTGATCGGCCATGTCACGGTGGCGAGCCTGAAGCGCGCGGTCCAGCGGTCGATCTTTCTGATGTCCTCGACGACAAGCGCGTGGCGAAGCTTTTCGCGCAAGCCGACGCTCCACAATCCGATCACCGGATGCGATTGTCCGTCGGAGGCAGCAACGGCCAGCTCAGCCTTCTCTGCTTCCAGCGCGCCGCATAGCCGCGACACCAGATCGCGCGGCAGGAACGGACTGTCGGCGGCGGCGCTGAGAACGAGTTTTGTGTCTGGCCGGTTGGCTGCGGCCCAGTCGAGTGCCGCGAGGATACCTGCGAGCGGGCCGGGAAAATCCGCGACGCCGTCGGGGATGACCGGCAGCCCGAACGCGGCAAAGCGTGCAGGATCGCCGTTGGCGTTGAGGATGAGGCCGTCGCATTGCGGCTTCAGCCGCGCGATCACGCGGTCGAGAATGGTGCGGCCGGCGATGGTGCGCATCGGCTTGTCGCCGCCGCCCATCCGTCGCGCAAGGCCCCCGGCGAGCAGCACGCCGGGAATTTTGACGGTCCCCGTCGCATCAGTCATCGCTTTCGCCTTTGCGCTTGTGCCGTGCGGATTCTTCCGCGACATAGTCGAGGTCCTGGTCGAACACGATCCGCTCCTGTCCGGACAGCGCGATGAAGCGCTTTCCCCGCGTGCGCCCGACGAGTGTCAGTCCGACCTGCCGCGCCAGTTCGACACCCCAGGCGGTGAAGCCGGAGCGTGAGACGAGAATGGGAATTCCCATCCGCACCGTCTTGATCACCATCTCCGAGGTGAGGCGGCCGGTGGTGTAGAGGATCTTGTCGGCGGGATCGACGCCGTGGCGATAGATCCAGCCTGCGATCTTGTCGACGGCATTGTGGCGGCCGACGTCCTCGGTGTAGCACACCGGCGTGCCTTCCTTGCACAGCACGCAGCCATGGATCGCACCGGCTTCCAGATAGAGCGAGGGCATGGTGTTGATTGCATGCGTCATCTGGTAGAGCCAGGACGTGCGCAATTCCGCCTTCGGCAGCGCCACGCTTTCGACCGCTTCCAGCAGGTCGCCGAACGCGGTGCCCTGCGCGCAGCCTGACGTCTGCGTGCGCTTCTTCAGTTTTGCCTCGAAGTTGGTGTGGTGCTCGGTGCGCACCACCACGACCTGAAGGTCGTCGTCATATTCGACCTCGGTGACGACGTCGTCGTATTTCAGCATGTTCTGGTTCAGGAGATAGCCGAGCGCGAGGTATTCCGGATAGTCGCCGATCGTCATCATGGTGACGATCTCCTGGGCGTTCAGATACAGCGTCAGCGGCCGCTCCACCGGCACCCGGATTTCGACCGCAGCACCCGTCTGGTCGGTGCCGGCGACCCGCTCGGTCAGCCGCGGATCCTCGGGATTCGGCACGATCAGGGGGGCGGGGGCTTTTTCCATCTTCATCATAGCACGCAGGTTAGCATGACTTTGTCCCGGGGCTGATATAAGCACCGGAGTGAACAAGTCACGGTCTACCCGTCATGGCCGGGCTTGTCCCGGCCATCCACGTCTTCTTTCGGAGACGGTTCGAGACGTGGATGCCCGGGACAAGCCCGGGCATGACGGCGATACTGACGCCGGTGCCGGAGCATGAAATGAAAGTAATAGGCCTCGCGGGATGGAGCGGCGCCGGCAAGACCACCTTGCTGACGCGGGTGATCCCGCAATTGCACAAACAGGGCCTGCGCGTTTCCGTCATCAAGCACGCCCATCACGCCTTCGATGTCGACGTGCCCGGCAAGGATTCCTGGAAGCATCGGCAGGCCGGTGCGGCCGAAGTGCTGGTGTCGTCCAGCCAGCGCTGGGCCCTGATGCACGAGCTGCGTGGTGCCGCCGAGCCGCGGCTGCCGGAACTGCTGGCGAAGATGTCGCCGGTCGATCTCGTCGTCGTCGAGGGTTTCAAGCGCGAGCCGCACCGCAAGGTCGAGGTCTATCGCGCCGCGAATGAAAAACCGCTGCTGTTCCCCGACGATCCCGGCATCGTCGGGGTAGCGACCGACACCCCGGTTGAAACCACGCTGCCGACCGCCCATCTCGATGATATCGAAGCGGTGGCGGCGATGATGCTGAAATCGGCGATATCGCTCGAGGACGTGCTGGCGAAATGCGAAACTGAGGGCTGATCAGGCACATGGCGCAATTGTCCGACGATTGCTTCGCCTTCGGCGGTCCGATGATGTCGGTCGATGAGGCGGTCGGTCTCATTGCGACGCGCGTGACGCCGGTCGTTGATGTCGAGACGGTTACGCTCGCGCGCGCCGATGGCCGCATTCTCGAGCACGATATTTTGGCGCCGCTGCCGCTGCCGCCCTTCACCAATTCCGCCGTCGACGGCTATGCGGTCTCCAGCCGCGACCTGCCGCAAAAGGAAGAACAGGCGTTTCCGGTGATCGGCCGCGTTCAGGCGGGCAGCGCCGCATCTGCGCCGCTCAAGCCGGGGCAGGCGACGCGCATCTTCACCGGCGCGCCGATGCCGGAAGGCGCCGATACCGTGTTCATGCAGGAAGACGTGCGCGTCGACGGGGACAAGGTCGTGGTTCCCGCGGGCCTCAAGCCCGGCGCCAATGTGCGGCCGGCGGGCGAAGATATCCCCTCAGGTTTTGTGGCACTGAAGGCCGGTCAGCGGCTGCGGCCGCAGGATGTCGCGCTCGCGGCAGCTTTCGGCCTGACAGGGCTCGATGTCGTCAGGCGTATTCGCGTCGCGGTGTTCTCCACCGGCAACGAACTGGCGTCGCCGGGCGAAGCACGCGCCGCGGCGCAATTGTTCGATTCCAACCGCTTCATGCTGATGGCGATGTTGTCGCGGCTCGGCTGCGAGGTCAGCGATCTCGGCATCCTCAGGGATGATCGCGCCGCGCTCGCGCGCGCCCTGCAGGAGGTGGCCGGCAGCCACGATCTGATCCTCACTACCGGCGGCGTTTCGACCGGGGAAGAGGATCACGTCAAGGCGAGCGTCGAAAGCGTAGGCCGCCTGGTGCTGTGGCGGATGGCGATCAAGCCGGGACGTCCCGTCGCGATGGGAATCATCGGCGGCACCCCGTTCATCGGCTTGCCGGGCAATCCGGTGGCGAGCTTTGTCACCTTCGTCCACGTCGTGCGGCCTACGATTCTGGCGCTATCCGGTGCGCAGCCGGAGCCGCTGCTGCCGATGCCGGTTCGCGCCGCATTCAGCTACAAGAAGAAGATTGCCCGCCGCGAATATGTCCGCGTCACCCTGCGCAAGGCCGCCGATGGTGCGCTCGAAGCGGTGAAGTTTCCGCGCGAAGGCGCGGGCCTCTTGTCTTCGCTGGCGGATACTGACGGCCTGGTCGAACTCGGCGAAGAAGTCACGCAGGTGACGCCTGGCCAGACGATCGGGTTCCTGTCCTATGCAAGCCTGATCAACTGATGTCCGTTGACGATGCAGGGCCCCTTCGCCATGGTCGGAGCATGACGACGACAAAACTCGATCTTGCCGGGCTGAAATGTCCCTTGCCGGCATTGAAGACGCGCAAGGCGCTGAAGACGTTGCCGCCCGGCGACAGGCTGGAAGTGCTCTGTACCGATCCGCTGTCGGTGATCGATATCCCGAACCTCATTCGCGAGACCGGCGACAAGGTCGAGATTACCGAGCGCAGCCAGGGCCGGATTGTTTTTTTGATAGAAAAAGCAATGGGTTCCGCGGAAAAGACAAATGCCTGAGCGGACCGGGCGGGGACAAGATCCTCGCTCGTCAATTAGACGACCGAGCGGTTGCCGGGTGCGACATTCGGCCCTACAAATCCCGGCATGAACCTCCCGACATCGAAGGCAAGCGCAGCGGCATCTCTTGCCATGGTCAATGAACCGGCGGGGAAACTCGGCAGATCGGCCGGTGGGCCTGAGTTCAGCGCGCTGGCGCAGGCCTCGATCCTGATCGTCGATGATGAGCCCGGGATGCGCAATTTTCTCGTGCGCACGCTGGGGCCGCGCTGCAAGCATGTGGCGGAGGCGGCCGACACGGACGAAGCCTCGCGCATGCTCGACAAGAGCCGGTTCGACGTCGTCATCCTCGACAACATCATGCCGGGCAAGAATGGCGTCGACTGGCTCGCCGAGCAGCGGGCCGTCGGCTTCTTTGCGGATGCGATCCTGATCACGGCCTATGCCGATCTCGACACCGCGATTCAGGCGCTGCGCGCCGGCGCGGTCGATTTCGTGCTGAAACCGTTCCGCTCGAACCAGATCCTGAACGCGGTGGCGCGTTGTCTCGACCGGGTCCGGCTGCAGCGCGAGAATTATGTGCTGCGCTATGCGCTGCGCGCTTCCTCCGATCGCACCTTCCTGCGCGACAATCTGATCGGGGCGTCGCCGGCGACCCGCAGCGTGCGGGAAACCATTGCCCGCGTCGCCCGCCTGCCGACGTCGATCCTGCTGACCGGCGAATCCGGCACCGGCAAGGAAGTCGCGGCGCGCTCGATTCATTCGCTGTCCGACCGCGCCGACAAACCTTTCGTGCCGGTCAACTGCGCAGCCATTCCGCCCGACATGATCGAGGCCGAACTGTTCGGCCACATCAAGGGAGCCTTCACCGGCGCAGACAGCGGGCGCGAGGGCCTGTTCCTTTATGCGCATGGCGGCACATTATTTCTGGATGAAATCGGCGAACTGCCGTTGCCGATGCAGAGCAAGCTGCTGCGCGTTCTGGAGGACCGCCGCGTCCGTCCCGTCGGCTCCGAGCGTGAAGTGCCGGTCGATCTCCGCTTCATCTTTGCGACCAATGCCGACCTGCCGAAGGAAGTGGAAAAGGGGCGCTTTCGAGCCGACCTCTACTACCGCCTGAACGTCATGCAGATTCACCTGCCGCTGTTGAAGGACCGCGGCGACGACGTGCAGGAGCTCGCCACCATCTTCATGAGCAAGCTCTCGACACAGCTCGGCATGCCGCCGGTTACGATCGACAGCGCGGTTCGTGCCGCATTGGCGAGTTACGACTGGCCGGGTAATGTGCGGGAGCTGCGCAATCTGATCGAACGCACGCTGATTCTCGGCGCGTTCCCGGACGATTTCGCCGGACCGCGGAACGACGGGCAGGTCGCCACCGCCGACAGTCTGGCGGACATGGAGCGTCGCCACATTCTTTCAGTGCTGAAGGAGACCGGCGGCAACCGTGAGGAAGCGGCGCGGCGGCTCGGGGTCTCGCGCAAGACCATCGATCGCAAGCTTGCGTTATGGAATGGCTGACCGGGCAGGCCGCACGGACGGACCGGTGCGCGGGCGATCCGTCCGCTTCCGGCTGCTCGCCATTGCATTGTTGCCGATGCTGGTCATCCTGCCGCTGCTGCTCGGAGTTGCCGTCTATCGCTGGAACGCGAGATTCGATGCGACGCTGATCTCGAAGGTGAATGGCGATCTCACCATCGCCCACCAATATCTGGCCCGCATTCTCGAAAAAACTGGCGTTCAGATCCGCGCGCTCGGTCTCTCGGCCCGCTTCCGCGATGTGGAAGAGCATGATCCGCTGTCCGCCGTGGGCGACCTGCTCGAAAGCTCCCGCAAGGAGATAGGTCTCGACTTTCTCTACCTGGTAGACTCCAGCGGAAAGATCCTCGTCTCGTCACCCGCGTTTCCTGGACGGCCAAAGGGCGACTGGCCGATCATCACTTCGGCGTTGTCGGGGGAAGCCTCGTCAGCCGGCATCGACATCTTCACCAATGATGAGCTTGCGGCGATTTCGCCTGTTCTGGCCGAACGTGCGCGTCTCGACCTGGTGCCGACGCCGAACGCCGTGCCGACCGACCGCAGCACGGAAACGCACGGCATGGTCGTGCATGCGGCGAGCCGGGCAACGACTCCGGGGGGAGCGCCGGCTGCGTTGGTCGGCGGCATTCTGCTCAATCAAAACCTGGAATTCATCGATACGATCAACGACCTCGTCTATCGGGCGGCCAGCCTCCCTGAGGGCAGCCAGGGCACGGCGACGCTGTTCCTCGACGACGTGCGGATCTCCACCAACGTCCGGCTGTTTGAAGGGCGCCGCGCGCTCGGCACGCGCGTATCAGCGGCCGTGCGTTCTGCTGTCATGGACGAGGGGCGCACCTGGCTCGATAGCGCGTTCGTGGTCAACGACTGGTACATTTCGGCCTATGAGCCGCTGGTCGACAGCTACGGCAAGCGTGTCGGCATGCTCTATGTCGGCTTCCTGCAAAAGCCGTTCAGCGACGCGAAGTTTGAGACGCTGCTGATCATCGCGCTCGCATTCATCGTGATCACGGCGGCAACCGTGCCGATCTTCCTGCGCTGGGCGCAGTCGATATTCATGCCGCTCGAGCGCGTTACGACGACGATCGGCGAAGTGGAGAGCGGCAATTTGTCCGCCCGCACCAAACTGCCCGCGTCGGGCGACGAGATCGGTCGCGTGGCGTTTCACCTCGATACCCTGCTCGACCAGATCCAGGAGCGCGACCGCCAGTTGCGGGAGTGGAACGAGGAGTTGAACACGCGGGTACGCGAGCGAACGCGGGATCTCGAGCACGCCAATCTGAAACTGGAGGCGACCACCAAGCAGCTTATCATGTCCGAAAAGCTCGCCGCGATCGGCGAAATCACCGCCGGCGTCGCCCATGAGATCAACAACCCGATCGCGGTGATGCAGGGCAATCTCGACGTCATCCGCAGCGTGATCGGCCCTGACGTCGAAAAGGCCAAGGTCGAATTCCGCCTGCTCGACGAGCAGATCCATCGCATCAGCCAGATCATCACCAAGCTCTTGCAGTTTGCCCGGCCGGAAGAGTATGCCGGCTATGTCGAGCGTCATGCGCCCGGAAGCGTCGTGGCGGATTGCCTGCCGCTGGTGCAGCATCTCCTGAACAAGACGGAAATCGACGTGGTGAGAGAGGATCGGGCCAGCCGCCTGGTCCTGATGAACCGCACCGAACTGCAGCAAGTCGTGATCAACCTGATCGTCAACGCGATCCATGCCATGCCGGACGGCGGGATGCTTGCGCTGCGGTCATTCGACGCCGAGCGGGACGGCAATCCGGGCATCGTCATCGAAGTGGCCGACACCGGCGTTGGCATGCCAGCGGATATGGTGGAGAAGGTGTTCGATCCCTTCTTCACGACGAAGCGCCGCGAGGGTACGGGCCTTGGTCTTTCCATAAGTCAGACATTGATCAAGCGCCAGCGCGGCCAGATCACGGTGGAAAGTGAAGTCGGCCGCGGAAGCATATTCCGCGTGTGGCTTCCGGAAGCCGACTGATCCCCGACGGATTGGACATTTTGTCCGGAGAGTCCGGACATTTTGTCTTGAGTCGCCGCGCGGTCACTCACAAGTCATTGATTTCTTGCATCGTGCGATTTGGCACACGGATTGCTCACTCCTCTTCAACAAGTTGAAAGGGGAGGAGCGATGACCAGCGGTGTGCAGTCGGGTTGAGCTGTCGGCCGCGCATCTCATGCCGGCAAAATCTCACCTCAATTGGCCGGCATGGCTGCGAGCACAATCAAAACATCAGGGTGGATTCTCGAATGCGCGTGGCGGTCCCCGCGCGTTCCGGAATTGCGTGGGACAGCAGGATGGGGCTGTTCCACTGCATGGCTGAAGACGACGGGATCGAAGACGTCAAAAAACGCCCAATTCAACATGGGCTGCAGGGGAAAATAGCGATGACAACAATCAGCAGCGCCGGGAGTATACCCGGTGCCGGAACGGGATTCCTTGACAAAGAGCGGACGATTGCGACCGCCGGCTTCAATCGCTGGCTGGTGCCGCCGGCGGCGCTTTGCATTCATCTGTGCATCGGCATGGCCTATGGCTTCAGCGTGTTCTGGCTGCCGCTGTCGCGCGCGATCGGCGTGACCGCGCCGAAGGCTTGCCCCGACATGACGCTGATGCAGGAATTGTTCACCACCACCTGCGACTGGAAGGTCGCTAGCATGGGGTGGATGTACACGCTGTTCTTCGTGCTGCTCGGCGTTTCCGCCGCGATCTGGGGCGGCTGGCTGGAGCGCGTCGGACCGCGCAAGGCGGGCTTCGTGTCGGCGCTGTGCTGGTGCGGCGGTCTCGTGCTCGGCGCGATCGGCATCATCACCCATCAACTGTGGCTGCTGTGGCTCGGCTCCGGCGTCATCGGCGGCATCGGGCTCGGCCTCGGTTACATCTCGCCGGTGTCGACGCTGGTGAAATGGTTTCCGGACCGGCGCGGCATGGCGACCGGCATGGCCATCATGGGCTTTGGCGGCGGCGCCATGATCGGTGCGCCGCTGGCGAACCTGCTGATGAACTATTTCAAGTCGCCGACCTCGGTCGGCGCCTGGGAAACCTTCATCGCGATGGGCGCCATCTATTTCGTGTTCATGATGATCGGCGCCTTCCGCTACCGGATTCCGCCGGCGGGCTGGCGGCCCGAGGGCTGGACTCCGCCGACCAAAGCCAATGCGATGATCTCGCAAAATCATGTTCATCTGAAGGACGCGCATAAGACGCCGCAGTTCTGGCTGATCTGGTGGGTGCTCTGCCTGAACGTGTCGGCCGGTATCGGCGTGATCGGCATGGCTTCGCCGATGTTGCAGGAAATCTTCGCCGGCAAGCTGATCGGATTGCCCGACGTTGGCTTCAACCAGCTCGATGCGGCGCAGAAGGCGACGATTGCCGGCATCGCGGCCGGTTTCGCCGGCCTGCTCTCGCTGTTCAACATCGGCGGCCGCTTCTTTTGGGCGTCGCTGTCGGACAAGATGGGCCGCAAGAACACTTATTACACGTTCTTCATCCTGGGCATCGTGCTCTACGCGCTGGCGCCGACCTTCGCCGCAATGGGCTCGAAGCTTCTGTTCGTGCTCGGCTTCGGCATCATCCTGTCGATGTATGGCGGCGGCTTCGCCACGGTGCCGGCCTATCTCGCTGACATGTTCGGCACCCAGTTCGTCGGCGCCATCCACGGCCGGCTGCTGACGGCGTGGTCGACCGCCGGCATCATCGGTCCCGTGGTTGTGAACTACATCCGCGAGTTCCAGCTTGCCGCCGGCGTGCCGCGTGACCAGCTCTACAACACGACGATGTACATCCTGTGTGCCATGCTGATCGCGGGCCTGATCTGCAACTACCTGATCAAGCCGGTCGATAAAAAATGGCACATGAGCGATGCCGAGGTCGCCAAGTTGCAGGCGGCGACGGCCAGCGCAGGCCAGTCGGGACCGTCGGGCTCCTACGGCATCGGGTTCGGCGGGCTCGACGCCAAGGCCGCGCTGTTCTGGGCGTTTGTCGGCATCCCGCTAGCCTGGGGCGTGTGGAAGACGCTGGAAAGCGCCGTCAAGATACTCTGACGACGGAGACGTCGCGGGACCGCTATCATGGTTTCCCGCGGCGTCTTCCGACCTCGGTTCCGACCGGCCGATCGATAGGTGTTCGCAATCGCAGCATGCGATGGCTTTATTGATCTTGCGGTCATTTCGAGTACTCATCTTTCCAGCAGCCAAGGTGGCACCGGCGAGGAACGCTGAGGGCTCGAACGCCAAGCCGCGCTACCGGCAGCAACTTAAACGCTTATCAAGACGCCACAATTCGCTTGGCATCTGGCATGCCACGAACTAAGCTTGCGCTAGACGATAAGCAGGGATGAGATTTTTCAATGGATCACGACGTACAGGACTTACAGAAAGTCCGCTCGTTCGAACATCCGGGCGCGGGACGGAAGCGGGCCAAGGCGACCCCCAAGGGCCGCCAGGTCGATCCCACCGCCGCCCACGAGATCGAGCTTCTGCTCGGCGACCGGCTGCGGCGGCGTGATCTTCTGATCGAGCACCTGCACCTGATCCAGGACAAATATCACCAGATCTCGGCGGCGCATCTCGCGGCGCTGGCTGACGAGATGAAGCTGTCGTTTGCGGAAGTGTTCGAGACCGCGACCTTCTACGCCCATTTCGACGTGGTGAAGGAAGGCGAGCCTGACATCGCGCCGCTGACCATCCGCGTCTGCGATTCGCTTACCTGCGCCATGATGGGCGCGGAAAAGCTGCTGCATGAATTGCAGGACAGTGCCGGCCCCGGCATTCGCGTGGTGCGCGCGCCCTGCGTCGGCCGCTGCGACACCGCACCTGCCGCCGAGGTCGGCCATCACTTCGTCGATCATGCCACGGTCACGAACGTACTCGCCGCCGCCAAGGCCGGCGAGACCCACACGCATCTGCCGAAATATGTCGACTACGACGCCTATGTCGCCGATGGCGGCTACAAGCTGCTGAACCGGCTGCGCTCCGGCGCGATGACGAAAGAGGATTTGCTGAAGTCGCTCGACGACGCCTCGCTGCGCGGGCTCGGCGGCGCGGGCTTTCCGACCGGACGCAAGTGGCGCGCGGTGCTCGGCGAACCCGGTCCGCGGCTGATGGCGATCAATGGCGACGAGGGCGAGCCCGGCACCTTCAAGGATCGCTTCTATCTCGAAACTGATCCGCATCGCTTCATCGAGGGCATGCTGATCGGCGCGCACGTGGTCGAGGCCACCGACGTCTACATCTATCTCCGCGATGAATATCCGGCCTCGCGCGAAATTCTCGAACGCGAGATTGCAAAGCTGCCGCCGGGCGGTCCCGTCCTGCATATGCGCCGCGGCGCAGGGGCCTATATCTGCGGCGAGGAATCCTCGCTGCTTGAATCCATCGAGGGCAAGCGCGGCCTGCCGCGGCACAAGCCGCCTTACCCGTTCCAGGTCGGGCTGTTCGGCCTGCCGACGCTGATCAACAACATCGAGACGCTGTGGTGGGTGCGCGACATCGTCGAGAAGGGCGCCGACTGGTGGAAGAGCCACGGCCGCAACGACCGTCATGGCCTGCGCAGTTATTCGGTCTCGGGCCGCGTGAAAAATCCCGGCATGAAGCTGGCGCCGGCCGGCGTCACTGTACGCGAGCTGATCGACGAGTTCTGCGGCGGCATGGCTGACGGCCACACCTTCCATGCCTACCTTCCGGGCGGCGCCTCGGGCGGCATCCTGCCGGCCTCGATGGACAGCATCCCGCTCGATTTCGGCACGCTGGAAAAATACGGCTGCTTCATCGGTTCGGCCGCTGTCGTCATCCTGTCCGAGCAGGACAGCGTGAAGGGCGCGGCCTTGAACCTGATGAAATTCTTCGAGGATGAGAGCTGCGGCCAGTGCACGCCGTGCCGGGTCGGCACCCAGAAGGCGGCGATCTTGATGGAGCGCCCGGTCTGGGACCGCGAGTTGCTCGACCAGTTGAGCCAGGCGATGCGCGATGCCTCGATCTGCGGGCTCGGCCAGGCCGCCTCGAATCCGCTGACGTCAGTGATTAAATATTTTCCGGAAGAATTCGTGCCGAAAGAGGCCGCGGAATGACCAGGATCAAGTTCGAGCTCGACGGCCAACAGGTCGAGGCCAACGCGGGCGAAACCATCTGGCAAGTGGCAAAACGCCACCAGAAGGAAATCCCGCATCTCTGCTATTCGCCGGAGCCGGACTACCGGCCTGACGGCAATTGCCGCGCCTGCATGGTCGAGATCGAGGGCGAGCGCGTGCTGGCCGCGTCCTGCAAACGCACGCCGAGCGTTGGCATGAAGGTGAAATCCGAGAGCGCGCGCGCGGTCGCGGCGCAGAAGATGGTAATGGAATTGCTGGTCGCCGACCAGCCGGCGCGCGAAACCTCGCACGATCCCGATTCGAAGTTCTGGCACTGGGCCGAGAAGGTCGAGGTGACCGAGAGCCGCTTCCCGGCCGCCGAGCGCTGGGCGGGCGATAGCAGCCACCCCGCGATGAGCGTCAATCTCGATGCCTGCATCCAGTGCGGCCTCTGCGTGCGTGCCTGCCGCGAGGTTCAGGTCAACGACGTTATCGGCATGGCCTATCGCAGTCACGAAGCCAAGATCGTGTTCGACTTCGACGATCCGATGGGTGAATCGACCTGCGTTGCCTGCGGCGAATGCGTGCAGGCGTGCCCCACCGGCGCCTTGATGCCCTCGGTGATGCTGGACGAGAACCAGACCCGCGTCACCTACGCGGACAAGAAGGTGGATTCGCTGTGCCCGTTCTGCGGCGTCGGCTGCCAGGTCACCTATCAGGTCAAGGACGACAAGGTCATCTATGCCGAAGGCCGCGACGGCCCGGCCAACCACAACCGCCTCTGCGTCAAGGGCCGCTTCGGCTTCGACTACATCCACCACCCGCATCGCCTGACAAAACCGCTGGTGCGGCTGCCGAATGCGAAGAAGGATGCCAACGACCAGGTCGATCCGGCCAATCCGTTCACGCATTTCCGCGAAGCCTCGTGGGAAGAGGCGCTTGATATCGCGGCCAAGGGGCTCGTGAAAATCCGCGATGAGAAGGGCGTCAAGGCGCTGGCCGGCTTCGGCTCGGCCAAAGGCTCCAATGAAGAGGCCTACCTGTTCCAGAAGCTGGTGCGCACCGGCTTTGGCTCCAACAATGTCGATCACTGCACGCGACTGTGCCACGCCTCGTCGGTGGCGGCGCTGATGGAAGGGCTGAACTCGGGCGCGGTGTCGGCGCCGTTTGCGGCCGCGATGGACGCCGAAGTCATCATCGTGATCGGCGCTAACCCGACCGTGAACCATCCGGTCGCCGCGACCTACCTCAAGAACGCGGCCAAGCGCGGCGCCAAGCTGATCGTGATGGATCCGCGCACGCAGTCGCTGTCGCGCCACGCCTGGAAGCACCTCGCGTTCAAGCCCGGCAGCGACGTCGCGATGCTGAACGCGATGCTGCACACCATCATCACCGAAGGGCTGACCGACCAGCAGTACATCGCGGGCTACACCGAAGGCTTTGATGAACTCGCCGAGCGCATCAAGGAATTCCCGCCGGAGAAGATGGAAGCGATCTGCGGCATCCCTGCCGAGACGCTGAAGGAAGTGGCGCGGGTCTACGCGCGATCGCAGGCCTCGATCATCTTCTGGGGCATGGGCATCAGCCAGCACATCCACGGCACAGATAATGCGCGCTGCCTGATCGCGCTGGCGCTGACCACAGGTCAGGTCGGTCGTCCCGGCACCGGGCTGCATCCGCTGCGCGGCCAGAACAACGTGCAGGGCGCGTCCGACGCCGGCCTGATCCCGATGTTCCTGCCGGACTACCAGCCGGTCGGCCGCACTGATCTGCGCGAGCCCTTTGAGAAGCTCTGGCATCAGGACCTCGACCCCGTGCGCGGCTTGACGGTGGTTGAGATCATGAACGCGATCCATGCCGGCGAAATCACCGGCATGTATATCGAGGGCGAAAACCCCGCGATGTCGGATCCCGATCTGCAGCACGCGCGCGGAGCATTGGCGATGCTCGACCATCTGGTCGTGCAGGATCTCTTCGTCACCGAAACTGCGTTCCATGCCGACGTGATCCTGCCGGCATCCGCATTTGCCGAGAAGTCCGGCACCTTCACCAACACCGACCGCCGCGTGCAGCTCGCGCGCGAGGTGATCCGGCCGCCCGGCGATGCGCGGCAGGATCTCTGGATTATCCAGGAAATCGGCAAGCGGATGGGCCTGCCGTGGAACTATGACGGTCCGGCCGATGTCTTCACCGAGATGACGGAAGTGATGCCGTCATTGAAGAACATCACCTGGGACCGGCTGGTGCGCGAGGGCGCGGTGACCTATCCTGTCGACGATCCCAATAAGCCCGGCAACGAGATCATCTTCACCACGGGCTTCCCGACCGAAAGCGGCCGCGGCAAGATCGTTCCGGCGAAGGTGGTCGCACCCGACGAGGTGCCCGACACCGAATATCCGATGGTGCTGTCCACGGGGCGCGTGCTCGAACACTGGCATACCGGTTCGATGACCCGCCGCGCCAGCGTGCTCGACCAGATCGAGCCGGAGGCGGTGGCGTTCATGTCGCCAAAGGACATGCGGCGCTTAAGCGTCTGGCCCGGCGATTTCATTAAGCTGGAGACCCGCCGCGGCGCCGTCGAGGTCAAGGTGCGCTCCGACCGCGACGTGCCGGAGAACATGGTGTTCATGCCGTTCTGCTACGCGGAGGCGGCAGCCAACCTGTTGACCAACCCGGCGCTCGATCCGTTCGGCAAGATCCCCGAATTCAAGTTCTGCGCCGTGCGCGCCGAAAAGGTGGAATTGCAGTCGGCGGCGGAATAGGCGAGAGGCAATCGATAACAGCGATTAAGACCGCGTCATCGCGAAGATGGTGGCGCTTCACTTCGCCGGAACGACAAATACCTGCCCGGGATAAATCAGGTTGGGATTGCGGATCTGTTCCCGGTTCGCCTTGTAAATGACGGCATAGCGCGTGCCCGCGCCGTACGAGACCTGGCTGAGACGCCAGAGGCTATCTCCGCGTGAGACGGTGGTGGTTGCAATCTTCGGTACCACCACGGTGGAGGGCGGCGAGCCGCTATCCGGCAAAACGGTAGTCCCTGCGGCGGCCAGCCGGGGAGCTGCTATGTCCGCGCGCTTGGCCTGCGCCGTCACGGACGCGGTTGTATCGGGAACGCTGAACGGCACCTCGGCGCGTGCACGCACCGTGCCGGAGCTCGACGCCTCGTCCACCCTGACACGGTAGCTGCCCGCTGCGACCCCCTCATTGATGGTGACTGCAAAACGTCCATCCGTGCCGGCCATTACCGACGTAATAAAACTATCGTTGAGGTAAAGCCTCAGCGCTGCGCCGGGACGCGCCTGGCCGCTGACATGGAACTTGCCGCCCGGCTCCATCTCGACCGTTTCCACGACCACTGCGCCGGCCGCCGGTTTTGGCGCCGCTGGTTGCGACAACATGACCGTGGGTTTGTTCGGCGTGATCAGCGCCACGACCGGTCGGTCAGTCGCTTTCGGCTCAAGCGCCACCGTCACATTCTGTTTGGACGTGGTCTGCTTGCCGTCCGGCTGCCTGGAGCGCAGCGTCAGGTCATAGGTGCCTGACGGAAGCCGGGGCGGGACGATGACGAATTGTCCGGATTGATCCGCGACCGCGCGATCGTGCACCTCGCCGTTACGCAGCAGCTCCACCGTTGCGCCTGGCGCCGCCCGGCCGGCGATGACGGCTTCGCCCGTCGGCTCGATGCGGGCAACGTCGAACGTCGGCACGCCGTCGCTGTTCTCTGGCGGTGGGGGTGATCCGGCCAGCGCGTCCACGATGGCGTTGGCTTCCGCTTTAGCCGTTGCGAGCGGGGCCGGGCTCTGCTCTCGCGCGTCCGATGCAGGCTTTGAGATCATCGGCGCTGTCGTTGCCGCCAGGCTGTCAGCCGGGGGTTCGCGGACGTGCTGAATGGCGAAGGCGAGCGCCACGCCACAGGCGACAAACGCCAGGATGGGGATGATCGTTCGGCTCGCCGATATGGCAGTCATGATATTCACCCGTCTGCCGGATCGTTGGCTCGCCGATACTCTATATCGTATCGAGCAGGGTGGGTACCGGTTTGCGACAAGAAAATGCGGCCTTTGGGGGTCAGCTTACAGGCTTACAACCAGCCGACGCGCCGGAATCGCCAGAACAAGCCTGCGCACACGAGCAGGATCATGCTGATTACGCCAAAATAGCCATATTGCCATTCCAGTTCCGGCATATGCTTGAAGTTCATGCCGTAGATGCCGGCGATCGCCGTCGGGACGGCGATGATGGCGAGCCATGACGCCAGTTTCTTGGACACCGCGGTCTCCTGTGCCTGGCCGACCAGAAGGCTTGCCTCAAAGGCAAACGCCAGCACCTCGCGAAGCGAATCGATCTGCTCCTGCACCGTCCGGACGTGGTCCGTGACGTCGCGAAACAACGGCTGCATCGTGGATCGCACCATCGGCAGATTGTCATGCTCGAGCCGGCGGCAGACTTCCACCAGGGGCCCAACCGCATTGCGCAGCCGCAGCAGGTCGCGCCGGAGCAAATAGAGGCGCTCGATCTGCGCCTGCGTCATGGCGCTTGCGAGCACTTGCGCCTCCATCGCCTCGACTTCCTCTTGAATGGTTTCGAGCACGGGGGAGTAGTTGTCGACGATGAAATCGAGGATGGCGTAGAGAATGTAGTCCTCACCCCGGGCCAGCGCCCGAGGGCAGCTTTCGCATCGTTCGCGCACCGGCTTGTAGGACGTCGAGGCACCGTGCCGGACCGACACGATATATCCTTCGCCGACGAACAGATGCGTCTCGCCGAATGCGATGCTGTCGCCGTCGAGCTGCGCGGTGCGCGCCACGATGAACAGCGCGTCGCCATATTGCTCGATCTTCGGTCGCTGATGCGCGTGGTCGGCATCCTCGATCGCAAGGTCATGCAACTCGAACTGCCGCTGCACGCGGCGCAGTACGGCGATATCGGGTTCATGGAGTCCGATCCAGACCACGTGGTCGGGCTTGCTGCGCCAGCTCGAGGCTTCATCGATGGCGATGTTGGCGACACGCCGGCCTTCGACGTAGACGCCGGCCGCGACCACGCCGCCGGAACTGGCGGGCTCGGTTTTCACAATGCCTGACGATGCGACGTTCATGGCTTCCACCCTCGATGATTGTTGCCGAACCTTGCTTCGCGGCGACGTTTTCGAATGAGGCTAGCACCATGGAATCCACCGTCAACGCGATCGCGGCGACGATGTTCCCGCAAGCTCCTTCGACCATGCCGGTGCGACCTGCCGATCTATATGCCGTGCCTATGCGAAAGGCTCCCCGACCTCTCGAAATCCTACGTCTGCCTTTGCATGTTCGCTTATCCGGTGCGCGCTTCGCGCCGACATTGGGAAGACGAGCATGACGCATTTCTACACGCACCATGACCGGCGGTACGGCTCGGCCGGCGGCTTTTCCATCCGCCGCGCGGTACGCCGCGGCCGGATGATCGGCAGCCAGTAGTTCAGCGATCGGCGACAGCCGGCTGGACAATAGTCGTGCCGACTGCAGCCGTCCCTCACTGGGGCTCGCATGGATCGCCCGGCACAGCCCTGAAATTATATTTGCTACGGCGGACATGCAGCCATGGCCGCCGGCCATCATATAGGCCGGCGCCGTGGCGTCATCGCCGGTTAGGAGGCGGAAATGCGGTGGTAACCGCTGCTGCAGGCGCAACGGGCGAGCGACATCGCCGGCGCCATCCAGTAACCCGACGAATTGCGCGGACTCGGCCAACCGCTCCAGCGTCGTGTCGGGCAACCCGCGGACAGTCCGTGCAGGAATGTCGTGGAGGATGACCGGAAGAGTGGTCGAGGCGGCGATTGCGCGGAAGTGCGCGATCTTCCTGCATCGGCTTGTTGTAATAGGGCACGACCGAGAGCACTGCGTCGGCGCCGGCGCGTTCGGCCTGCCGCGTCAACTCGATCGCGCGATCGGTCGAATTGGATCCGGCGCCCGCAATGATGCGGGCACGGCCTTGCACGGTCTCGACGGCGCAGGTGTCGTGAAGCCGGTCGCCGAGGTCGGTGTTGGTTGAGTGTTCCGAAAGAAGTGACATGGCGTCATCTCGACTCGTTGAGCGGTCATGACAACCGCGCTTCCAAGGTCGTCAGAGCGCCATTTGAAAGCGAGATGAGGCGAGGGACGGAAAAATAGAGATTTCAAGCGTGCGTTTCTGGAAACGATGCCGATGCACGGAAGACCGCGATTCGATCTCGGGCCAAGCTGGAAGTGCGGATAAACTTCGAGGCGGCGCAAAATCGGCGTCTTTATGAGATTCCTATAACGTTCCTATCTGCCCCGTCTCGAAAACCTATGCGCTTGGTGGCACCTCAGTCCGGTAAACGCGGATAGCCGCACCTTCGGCCCGCGGTCCACGACGCACAGGAACATCCCATGCTGGACATTGTCATGCTGGCGCTCGCCCTCGGCTTCTTCGTGGCCGGCATTGGCTACGCCTATGCCTGCGAACGGCTGTAACGGAGCAGAGCCATGATCTTCGATTATTCACTCGCCGGGCTCGTCTCGCTCGGCCTGCTGTTTTACCTGACTTACGCGCTGCTGCGGCCCGAGCGCTTCTGAGTGCGCCATGATTACGCTGGTCGAAGTCGTCCTGGCGTTTGTCATCACCTCGGCGCTGCTGATCGCGCTCATTCACCTGCTGCTGCCTGCAAAGAGATTCTGAAGGAATCCCGAAAAATGACTGTCATCGGCTGGATCCAAATTCTTTTGTACTGCGCCATCGTGGTTGCGCTGGTCAAACCGCTCGGCTGGTACATGACCCGCGTCTTCAACGGCGAGTCCACCTTTCTGTCCTCGGCGCTGCGCCCGGTCGAGCGCGGGCTGTACTGGATCGGCGGCGTCGACGAAAAGCGCGAACAGCATTGGCTGACTTATACGGTCGCCATGCTGCTGTTTCATGTCGGCGGCTTCGTCATCATTTATGGGCTGATGCGGCTGCAGGCGCTGTTGCCGTTCAATCCGGCGGATCAATCTGCCGTCGCTCCGGACCTGTCCTTCAACACGGCGATCTCCTTCATCACCAATACCAACTGGCAGAACTACGGGGGCGAGAGCACGCTGTCGTATCTGGTGCAGATGCTCGGCCTGACGCACCAGAATTTCCTGTCGGCGGCGACCGGCATTGCGCTGGCAGTGGCGCTGATCCGCGCCTTCTCCCGCTCCTCGATGCGCACCATCGGCAATTTCTGGGTCGATGTGACGCGCTGCACCCTCTATGTCCTGCTGCCGATCTGCATCGTCTACGCGCTGTTCCTGGTCTGGCAGGGCATGCCGCAGACGCTCGGCGCTTATGTCCAAGCCACGACGCTGGAAGGCGCCAAGCAGACCATCGCGGTCGGGCCAGTCGCCTCGCAGGTCGCGATCAAGATGCTCGGCACCAATGGCGGCGGCTTCTTCAACGCCAACGCCGCGCACCCCTTCGAAAATCCCACCGCGCTGTCGAACTTCGTGCAGATGATCTCGATCTTCTCGCTCGGCGCGGCGCTGACCAATGTGTTCGGCCGCATGGTCGGCAACCAGCGCCAGGGCTGGGCGATCCTCGCCGTGATGGGCGTGCTGTTTCTTGCGGGCGTTGCCGTCACCTATTGGGCCGAAGCCAACGGCACCTCGACGCTCACCGCGCTTGGCCTCTCCGGCGGCAACATGGAGGGCAAGGAAGTCCGCTTCGGCATCGTTGCCTCCTCGCTCTTTGCGGTCATCACCACGGCGGCCTCGTGCGGCGCGGTCAACGCCATGCATGACAGCTTCACCGCGCTCGGCGGCATGATCCCGCTGATCAACATGCAGCTCGGCGAGATCATCGTCGGCGGCGTCGGTGCCGGGCTTTACGGCATGCTGCTGTTCGTCGTGCTGGCGATCTTCGTGGCCGGCCTGATGGTCGGCCGCACGCCGGAATATGTCGGCAAGAAGATCGAAGCGCGCGAAGTCAAGATGGCGATGCTTGCCATTCTGGTGCTGCCGCTGATGTATCTCGGCTGGACCGCGGTCGCCGTGGTGCTGCCGTCGGCGGTGGCGTCGATGGCCAATTCCGGGCCGCATGGGTTCACCGAGGTGCTGTATGCCTTCACGTCCGCGACCGGCAATAATGGCTCGGCCTTCGGCGGCCTGACCGGCAACACCTTCTTCTACAACCTGACGCTCGCGAGTTCGATGTTCGTCGGCCGCTTTTTCATGATCGTGCCGGCGATGGCGCTGGCGGGCTCGCTTGCCGCCAAGAAGTCGATCCCGCCGTCGGCCGGTACGCTGCCGACCACCGGTGGCCTGTTCGTCGGCCTTGTCGTCGGCGTAATCCTGATCATCGGCGGTCTCACCTTCTTCCCGGCGCTGGCGCTCGGGCCGATCGTCGAGCACCTCGCAATGAATGCCAACACCCTGTTCTGAGCGGCGCCTTTGGAGTCTACGGCTATGGAAACCATGAAACTGCAGAAAAAAGTGACTGCGTCGGCCATGCTCGATCCCAAGATCGTCGTGCCCGCGATCCGCGCGGCATTTGCAAAACTCGATCCGCGGCTGATGATCAAGAATCCCGTGATGTTCGTGGTCGAGATCGTCGCAGCCCTCACCACCGTGATCTTCCTGCGCAATCTGGTGATGGGCGGCGAGGGCCTCGCCTTCACCTTCCAGATCATCCTGTGGCTGTGGTTCACGGTGCTGTTCGCCAATTTCGCCGAAGCCGTCGCCGAAGGCCGCGGCAAGGCGCAGGCGGAATCGCTGAAGAAGACCCGCACCGAGAGCAAGGCGAAGCTGCTGGAAGGCTACGACAAGTCCTATCGGCTGGTGTCCGGCACCAGCCTCAAGGTCGGCGATATCGTCCTGGTCGAGTCGGGCGACAACATCCCTTCCGACGGCGAGGTGATCGAAGGCGTGGCTTCCGTGAACGAGGCGGCCATCACCGGCGAATCCGCGCCCGTGATCCGCGAATCCGGCGGCGACCGCTCGGCGGTGACCGGCGGCACGCAGGTGCTGTCCGACTGGATCCGCGTCCGCATCACGGCGGCGCAAGGTTCGACGTTCATCGACCGCATGATCAAGCTGGTGGAGGGCGCCGAGCGGCAGAAGACGCCGAACGAGATCGCGCTCAATATTCTGCTTGCGGGCTTAACCATCATCTTCGTGTTTGCCACCGTGACGATCCCGAGCTACGCGGCCTATGCCGGCGGCTCGATTTCGGTGGTCGTGCTGGTGGCGCTGTTCGTCACGCTGATCCCGACCACCATTGGCGCGCTGCTGTCGGCGATCGGCATTGCCGGCATGGACCGTCTGGTGCGTTTCAACGTGCTGGCGATGTCCGGCCGCGCGGTCGAGGCGGCGGGCGATGTCGATACGCTATTGCTGGACAAGACCGGCACCATCACGCTCGGCAACCGTCAGGCAACGGAATTCCGCCCCGTGCGCGGCGTCACCGAGCAGAAACTGGCGGACGCGGCACAGCTCGCGTCACTTGCCGACGAGACGCCGGAAGGCCGTTCGATTGTCGTGCTGGCAAAGGAGAAATACGGCATCCGTGGCCGCGACATGAAAGAGCTCAACGCCACCTTCATTCCCTTCACCGCGCAAACGCGCATGAGCGGCATCGATGCCGGAACATCCTCCGTCCGCAAGGGCGCCGTGGATGCGATCCTGAATTACGTCGATGGCGGCGGCGCGGTGCGCGTGGTCGCTGCTGGAAATGCTGCGCGCGCTTTGCAGTCGGGCGCCATCTCGGAGGCAGCGCGCGAGATCCGGACGATTTCCGATGAGATCGCCAAAGCCGGCGGCACGCCGCTGGCGGTCGCGCGCGACGGTAAATTGCTCGGCGTCGTGCACCTGAAGGACATCGTCAAGGGCGGCATTCGCGAACGCTTTGCCGAACTGCGCCGGATGGGCATCCGCACCGTGATGATCACGGGCGACAACCCGATGACGGCAGCTGCCATCGCCGCAGAAGCCGGGGTCGACGACTTTCTCGCCCAGGCAACACCGGAAGACAAGCTGAAGCTGATCCGCGACGAGCAGGCCAAGGGCAAGCTGGTTGCGATGTGCGGCGACGGCACCAACGACGCGCCTGCGCTGGCACAGGCCGACGTCGGCGTCGCCATGAACACCGGCACGCAAGCCGCGCGGGAAGCCGGCAACATGGTCGATCTCGATTCCAATCCCACCAAGCTGATCGAGGTGGTCGAGATCGGCAAGCAACTCTTGATGACGCGTGGCGCGCTGACGACGTTCTCGATCGCCAACGACGTCGCAAAGTATTTCGCCATCATCCCGGCGATGTTCCTGGCGTTCTACCCGCAGCTCGAAGTGCTCAACATCATGCACCTCGCCAGTCCGCAAAGCGCGATCCTGTCGGCGATCATCTTCAATGCGCTCATTATCATCGCGTTGATCCCGCTGGCGCTGAAAGGCGTGGCGTACCGCGCCGTCGGCGCCGGCGCACTGCTGCGCCGTAACCTGCTGATCTACGGCCTCGGCGGCATCATCGTTCCCTTCATCGGCATCAAGGTAATCGACCTGGTGGTGGCTGCCTTGCACCTGGCCTGAACCCAACCGTCATTGCGAGCGAAGCGAGGCAAGCCATCTCACGACGTCAAGAAAGCTGGATTGCTTCGTCGCTTCGCTTCCTTGCGCAAAAGCTTCGCGTTTGTCGCAGGCAATGACGCAATACACCTACGGAGGACCACAATGCTCAGAGAAATCCGTCCCGCTATCCTCATCCTGCTCCTGCTCACGGCCATCACGGGCGTCGCCTATCCCCTCGCCATGACCGCCATCGCCGGTGCGATCTTTCCGAAGCAGGCGCAAGGCAGCCTGGTCGAGAAGGACGGCAAGGTCGTCGGCTCCGCGCTGATCGGGCAGGAGTTCAAGACCGATAAATATTTCCACGGTCGCCCGTCCGCCACCACGGCCCCGGACCCGGCCGATTCCACCAAGACGGTCTCCGCCCCCTACAACGCCGCCAATTCCGGAGGCTCCAACCTCGGCCCGACCAGCAAGGCGCTGGCCGACCGGATCAAGGAAGACGTCGAGAAGTTGAAGGCCGAAAACCCGTCCGCCGCCGTGCCGGTCGACCTCGTCACGACGTCCGGCAGCGGGCTCGACCCTGATATCTCGCCGGAAGGCGCGCTGTTCCAGGTCCCCCGGGTGGCAAAGGCCCGTAACCTGCCGGAAGCCCGCGTTCGCGAACTGGTCGTGGAGCATACGCAGGGCCGCATGGCTGGATTGCTCGGCGACCCCCACGTTAACGTATTGGCGTTGAATCTGGCATTGGACGAGGCCTCAAAATGAGACCGGCTAGGCCGGCCCGGGCGTGAGGACTATATTGCCGCATGGTCCAAACCCGCCGCGACCCTGAACAGCGTCCTTCGCCGGAAGCCCTCCTGGAGGCGGCCCGGCGCGAGGACAGCCGCGCGGGCCGGCTCAAGATCTTCGTCGGCGCCGCCCCCGGCGTCGGCAAGACCTACGAAATGCTGCAGAGCGCCCATGCCAGGAAGAAGGCCGGCGCCGATGTCGTTGTTGGCGTGGTCGAGACCCATGGCCGGGCGGAAACCGAAGCGTTGCTCAAAGGCCTCGAAGTGCTGCCGCGCAGGCGGCTCGCCTACAAGGAGCAGACGCTCGAGGAGATGGACCTCGACGCGCTGATTGCGCGGCGGCCGCAAATTGCGCTGGTCGACGAACTTGCCCACACCAACGCCCCGGGCAGCCGCCATCCCAAGCGCTATCTCGACGTCGAGGAATTGCTGTCCCATGGCATCGACGTCTACACCGCCGTCAACATCCAGCACATCGAAAGCCTTAACGATGTGGTTGCGCAGATCACGCATGTGCGGGTGCGCGAGACCGTGCCGGACAAGATTTTCGACCGCGCCGACGCCATCGAACTGATCGACCTGACGCCCGACGATTTGATCCAGCGGCTGAAGGAGGGCAAGGTCTATGTCCCCAAGCAGGCCGAGCGTGCGCTGGAGCATTATTTCTCGCCGGGCAACCTGACCGCGCTACGCGAACTGGCGCTACGGCGTACCGCCGAGCGGGTCGACGAGCAGTTGCTCACCCATATGCAGGCCAACGCCATCGACGGACCGTGGGCCGCCGGTGAGCGCATCCTGGTCTGCGTCAGCGAGGACCCGCGCGCGGCAGGGCTGGTGCGCTACACCAAGCGGCTGGCCGATCGGTTGCACGCGCAATGGACGGCGATCAGCATCGAGACGCGGCGCAGCCTGCAACTGACCGACGAGCAGCGCGACCGGCTGGCCGACACCATGCGGCTGGCGGAAGCGCTCGGCGGCGAGGTGCTGACCATTCCCGGTGTCGGCCGCCGCATCGCCGACGATGTCATCCATTTCGCGCATGCCAACAACGTTACGCAGATCATCATCGGCAAGTCGACGCGCTCGTGGTGGTTCGAGTTGACGCGCGGTTCTGTCGTGCACGATCTGGTGCGGCGCGCCGGCAATATCAGCGTCCACGTCATAGCGGGCGACGAAGAGGGGGTGGCAAAGCCGGCGGTGCAGACCGCGGCGCGGCAGGAAGCTTTCAATCCGCGGCCTTACCTGATGGCGCTGCTGTTCGTCGCGATCGGTCTCGGTGCTGCAGAACTGATCCATCCGCTGTTCGGCATCGAGAATGTCGATCTGGTATTTCTCACCGCCGTGGTCAGCGTTGCCGCGCGGTTCGGCCTGTGGCCGTCGCTGCTGGCAAGCGTCGCGGCATCGCTATGCTACAATTTCTTCTTCATGCCACCGGTCTATACCTTCACCATCGCCGACCCGACCAATATTGCGGCCTTTTTCCTCTTCATGTTGGTTGCGGTGTTGGTTTCCAATGTCGCGGCGAGGGTGCGCTCGCAGGCCGATACTGCGATCGGCCGGGTGCGTACCACCGAATTGCTCTACGCCTTCAGTCGCAAGCTGGCCGGCACTGCGACGCTGGATGACGTGCTATGGGCAACCGCCTATCAGACCGCGTTGATGCTGAAAGTGCGGGTGGTGTTGCTGTTGCCGGAGGAGGGCATGCTCACCGTGAAGTCGGGCTATCCGCCGGAAGACCAGCTCGACCAGGCCGATCTCGCCGCCGCCAACTGGGCGTGGAGCAACGACCGTCCCGCCGGCCGCGGCTCGGACACGCTGCCGGGGGCAAAACGGCTGTTCCTGCCGATGCGGACCGGGCGCGGCGCGATCGGCGTCATCGGCATCGACGACGATCGCACGGGTCCCTTGCTGACGCCGGATCAGCGCCGCCTGCTGGATGCGCTGGTCGACCAGGGCGCGCTCGCGATCGAGCGGGTGTTGCTGGTCGAGGACATGGACCGGGTCAAGCGCACAGTGGAATCCGACCGCCTGCGCGGCGCGCTCCTGACCTCGATCTCGCACGACCTGAAGACGCCGCTGGCCTCGGTGCTCGGCGCCGCCAGTACCCTGCGCGATCTCGGCACCGGCCTCAACGACGCCCAGAAAAACGAACTGCTCGCCACCATGATCGACGAATCCGAGCGGCTCAACCGCTTCATCGCCAACCTGCTCGACATGACCAAGCTCGAATCCGGCGCCGTCGTTCCCAACACCGCGCGGCACGATATCGGCGAGATCGTCGGCAGCGCCTTACGCCGTGCCGGGAAGATCCTCGTGCATCACAAGGTGTCGCTGGAGCTCGGCCCCAATCTGCCGATGCTGGAGCTCGATGCCGTGTTGTTCGAACAGGTGCTGTTCAACCTGCTCGACAATGCCGCCAAATACGCACCACCCGGCACGACGATATCGATCCGGGGAGCGCGCGATCAGGGAAGGGTCTTGCTGCAGATCCTCGACGAGGGCAGCGGCATCCCGCCGGAAGAGCTGGAGAGCGTGTTCGACAAGTTCTATCGCGCGCAGAAGGGCGACCATGTCCGTCCGGGAACGGGTCTTGGCCTGGCGATCTCCCGTGGCTTTGTCGAGGCTATGCACGGCACGATCTCGGCCGCCAACCGCGTCGATCGCCGCGGCGCGGTAATAACCATTCGGCTGCCGATACCGGTCGCAAGTAACGCCCTGGATACCGCCGCATGAACGCCGCAGCGATCAAGGTCCTGGTCATCGACGACGAGCCGCCGATCCGCAAGCTGTTGCGGATGGGGCTGAGCACGCAGGGCTACGACATCCTCGAAGCCTCCAACGGCAAGATCGCGCTGGAGAAGCTGGCCGAGGGGCCGGCGCTGATCATCCTCGATCTGGGCCTGCCCGACATCCAGGGACATGACCTGCTGCGCATGATCCGCGGCCGCAACGAGAGCGTGCCGATCGTGGTGCTGTCGAGCCGTGGCGACGAGGCCGGCAAGGTGCAGGCGCTCGACCTCGGCGCCGATGATTACCTGACAAAGCCGTTCGGCATGGATGAACTGCTGGCACGGATGCGCGCGGCCTTGCGGCACCAGTTGCAGGTGCAGGGCGAGCGGCCGGTGTTTCGCGCCGGCGATCTCTCCGTCGATCTGGTCCGCCGCATCGTCAAGACCGGCGAGCGCGAGGTGAAACTCTCGCCGAAGGAATACGATCTGCTGCGCGTGCTGGTGCAGCACGCCGGCAAGGTGCTGACCCATCGCTTCCTGCTCAAAGAGCTCTGGGACGAACTAACGGACGCGCAATATCTGCGCGTCTATGTCCGCCAGCTCCGCCAGAAGATCGAGGCCGATCCGGAGCGTCCGCAATTCGTGCTGACCGAGACCGGCATCGGCTACCGGTTGCGCGCGCCGGATTGATCATGCCTCCGATGGCGGCGATCCCTGCACTTGACTTGTCATGCGGGTCGGCTTGCCGCATCCGGTGTTGCCATAAAGTGATATGCTCCCCGTAGGGATCTGTCCCGGGCTGACCACGCCCGCCGGGTGAAGCAGAGGAGGACGTATGGCCATGGCTGAGAGCGTCATGTACCACGAAGGCAATCGGCAACTGCAGGATCAGTTTGACAGCCGCCGGATTTCCGATCGGCTGGAGCAGAAGCTGATGCGCACGGAGTTTTCGGCTGACGACAAGCAGTTCATCGAAGGCCTGCCGTATTTCTTCCTGGCGACGGCCGACACCGAGGGGCGGCCCGATTGCTCGTTCAAGGGCGGGGCGCCGGGCTTTGTGCGCATCACCGGACCTTCCGAGATCGCATTTCCCGACTATGACGGCAACGGCATGTTCAAGAGTCTCGGCAACATCGTCGCCAATGCCGATGTCGGCCTGCTGTTTATCGCCATGCACGACAAGCCGCGGCGCCTGCGGGTCAACGGCAGCGCACGCGTGAGTGACCGCGATCCGCTGCTTGCGGAGACCGTCGGCGCGCAGCTTGTCGTTCGTGTCACCGCGCGCGCGATCTTTCCGAATTGTCCGCGCTATATTCCAACAATGAGTTCGATCGAACCGTCGATATATGTACCCGTTGCCGGACAGGACGCGCCGGAGCCGGCGTGGAAGGGCTTTGCGGACTTCAAGGACTGCATTCATCCACGGCAGCCGACATTCAAGGATTAGCGGCGACCTAGATCGCCGCCATCTCACCTTTGCTCCAGGCTTCGCGCAGCTTGAATTTCTGGATCTTGCCCGATCCCGTCAGCGGGAACGCGTCCACGATAAACCAGTGCTTCGGCGTCTTGTGCGGGGCGAGCAAGGCGCGCATGTAGTCGATCAGTTCTTCCTTTTCGATTGTTGCGCCGGGCGCCGGGCGGATGAAGGCGGCAACCTCTTCACCCCACTTCTCGTGGGGAACGCCGATCACGGCGACTTCGCCGACCTTGGGATGCTTGAACAGAAGCTCCTCCAGTTCGCGCGGATAGATGTTCTCGCCGCCGCGGATGATCATGTCCTTGAGGCGGCCTTCCACCGTGCAATAGCCGCGGGCGTCCATCGCGCAGAGATCGCCGCTATGCAGCCAGCCGTCGGCATCGATCGCGGCGGCGGTCGCATCAGGCATTTCGAAGTAGCCGAGCATCACGTGGTATCCGCGGGTGCAGAACTCGCCGATCGTGCCCACCGGAACGGTCTCGCCGGTGTTGGGGTCGATGATCTTGTTTTCCATATTGGGAAGCGGCAGGCCGATCGTGTTGGCCTTGTCCTCGACGCTGTCGGTGGTGCGGGTTTGCGCCGCGACCGGGGAGCATTCGGTCTGGCCGAAAACAATCGTGAAGGGCGCGCCGAGCTTTTCCTCCAATAGCCGCACCAGCGCGGCCGGCACTGTGGAGCCGCCCGAGCAGATTGCCTTGACCGATGAGAGGTCGGTTGTCGGGAATGTCGGATGCTCCAGCATCGCAACCAGCATGGTGGGAACGCCGAGCATCGCATTGCCGCGATAGGTCCCGAGCATTTCCAGCACCAACCCAGGTTCGAAAGCCTCGATCAGCACTTGCGTTGAGGCTTTCGATACCGCGCCGATCACGCAGCAGACGCAGCCGCCGGTATGAAACAGCGGCATCGTGGTGACGAAGACGTCGCCGGGATCGACGCCCATCCGGTCGGCGGTGTCGGCGCCGTTGTTGAGAAGTCCGCGATGGCGGAGCAGGGCGCCCTTCGGAAAGCCCGTGGTGCCCGAGGTGTACTGGATCATGACGGGATCGTCGGGACTGACGGCCGGCAGTATGACGCTCTCGTCGTCGCCTGCCGCGATGAACGCATCCCAATCATCGAAGCAGATGATCTCGCGCAGTTCGGGGCAGTTCGGCGCCACTGCCTGAACGGTCTCCAGCATCGGGTTGCCACGAAAACCGTTGACGACGAAGATGCCGGCCGAGCGCGACTGCTTCAGCACATACTCCACCTCGCGCGCGCGAAAGGCCGGGTTCACGGTGACGAGGATCATGCCCGCCATGCCGGCGCCGAATTCGAGCATCACCCATTCCGGGATGTTCTGCGCCCAGACTGCAATGCGCTCGCCCGGTTTGAAGCGCGACAGCAACGCGCGGGCGGTGCGCTCGGCCTCACGATAAAGCTGCGCGTAGGTCCATTGTCGCCGCAGTTTTGGATCGGGGACGCCCGCAATCAGGGCCAGGCGGTCGGGCGCCGCCTCAGCCGCCTTGCGCAAGAGATCGCCGAACGTCATCTCCCGTACCGCAGGCGTCTTTGGGCCTGCGACGTGCGACTTCGTCAATGTCATCAATTCCTCCCCGGTCCGGGGACGGCGCCGTTCTTGCTGCCGGCGTTTCAGTCGTTCCCCGGCAGCCAAAATGCCTTCCGTCGCCGGGCAATGCAAGCGGACTATGACGTGTGAGGAACTTTGCATGCCACTGGTGATTACTTTTTCGCCAAACGGAGGAAAGCCGGAGGAAAAGCGATGGCACCAAGATATTCGAAGACGGCGTCGACCGATGTCGGGCGCGCGATGAAGAAGCGCAAGGTAGGCACGCTGAAGAGCGGCCGCTCCGGCAGGACGGTCAAGAGCCGCAAACAGGCGATCGCGATCGGACTGTCGGAGGCGAGGGCCAAGGGCAAGAAGGTGCCGAAGAAAGCAGCCAAGAAGCGGAAGGCGAAGAAGCGGCGGTAGCACCGTCATTGCGAGCGAAGCGAAGCAATCCAGAATCCCGGCGGGGCTCTGGATTGCTTCGTCGCTTTGCTTCTCGCAATGACGGTACTACCCCGCCTTTCGGTGCCTCGCCGCGGAGCGGTGAGCCTTCCTCGGCGTGCGGCGTGTCGGCGTCCGCCGCTGCGCCGGGGCATGCGCGCGCCGTTTCGCCGCCGACTTGCCCTTCAGGCTCGCCTTGAGTGCGTCCATCAGGTTGATGACGTTATCAGGCTTTTCCTCGCGCTCCGTGACCTTGATCGGCTTGCCGGAGGCTTTCCGCCGCACCAGCGCCTTCAGCGCGTCCTCGTATTCATCCCTGAACTTCGAGGGATCGAAATGCGCCGCCTTGGTGTGCAGGATGTGGCCCGCGAGCTCGATCATGTCCTTGGTGATCTTCGGGGTCTTGATGCCGTCGAAATAGTCCTCCTCGTCGCGCAGCTCGTAAGGATAGCGCAGCGTGGTGCCGAGCAGGCCCTTGCCGAGCGGCTCGATCGCCATGACGTGCTCGCGGTTGGTCAGCACGATGCGCGCCAGCGCGACCCGTTCCTCATCCTTCATGGCGTCGCGGACCACGGCGAAGGCGTCGACCGCGGCCTTGCCGTCGGGGGCGATATAATAGGGGTTATCGAGATAGCGCTTGTCGATCTCATCCCTCGGCACAAAGCTGTCGATGTCGATGGTGTGGTTACTCTCGATCTGGACGGCTTCGAGTTCTTCCTTTTCGACCTCGACATATTTGCCCTTGCTCAGCTCATAGCCGCGGCCCTTCTGGTCGCCTTCGACGACATCGCCGGTCTCGGCATCGACCATCTGCTGCTTCAGCCGGTTGCCGGTCTCCCGGTTGATCATATGGAAGCGGGTCTTCTCGGCGGAAGTCGAGGCCGGATAGAGCACTACCGGGCACGACACCAGGGAGAGTTTCAGCGAGCCTTTCCAGTAGGCGCGGGGGGCCATTTCAATCTCCGGGCGCGGGTTGGGTTTGGGAACTTCAACGGTTAGTATGGGTTTTCGTTCCGGTATTGCAGCGGGGCGCTCTTGAAGGTCGAGGTTTGCCCGTGGCGTTGAAGAAACTCAGCACGTACCGGAAGAAGCGCGATTTCGGCAAGACCGCCGAGCCCTCCGGCGACGTCAAGGTCGCGCCGGCGAAGCAATGGCGATTCGTGATCCAGAAGCATGACGCAACCCGCCTGCATTACGATCTCCGGCTAGAGTTCGACGGCGTCTTCAAGTCCTGGGCAGTCACCAAGGGTCCGTCGCTTGATCCGCACGACAAGCGGCTGGCGGTCGAGGTCGAGGACCATCCGCTCGATTACGGCGACTTCGAAGGCACCATTCCCGAAAGCGAATATGGCGGCGGTACCGTTCAGCTTTGGGATCGCGGCTACTGGGAATCCGATGATCCCGAGCGCGGATTCAAGAAGGGGGATCTGAAGTTCACCCTGCACGGCGACAAGCTGCACGGCAGCTGGGTGCTGGTCCGGATGAAGGGCGACCGCTACGGCGGCAAGCGCACCAACTGGCTCCTGATCAAGCATCGCGACGAATTCGCACGAGAAGGCGAGGCCAACGATATTCTGGAAGAGGACCGCTCCGTCGCCTCCGGGCGATCGATGGCGCAGATCGCCGAAGGCAAGGGCAAGGCACCAAAGCCATTCATGCTGGCCAAGGGCAAGGCGAAGGCCGATGCGGTCTGGCATTCGAACCGGGGCGAAGTGGCTGACGCGCGCCCCAGCAGGAAAACAGCAGCCCTGCGGGCGACGCCGGAGACCAGGACCCGCGCACCGGTGCAAAGCGCCAAGCCGAAGAAGGTTTCCGCGATGCCGGATTTCGTCGCGCCGCAGCTCTGCGCCTCCGTCGAGCGGCCGCCGAACGCGGACGGCTGGTGCCATGAAGTCAAGTTCGACGGCTACCGCGTGCAACTGCGGATCGAGGATGGCGACGTAGCGTTGTTGACCCGCAAGGGGCTGGACTGGACCGACAAGTTCGGCGCCATCGCGAAAGCAGCCAAGGCGCTGCCCGATGCGCTGATCGACGGCGAAATTGTCGCGCTGGACCACAACGGCGTGCCCAGCTTTTCGCCGCTGCAGGCAGCGATCGCCGACAACAAGACCGGTAACCTCATTTTCTTTGCGTTCGATCTCCTGTTTGCCAAAGGTGAGGATTTGCGCGCGCTGCCGCTGCGAGAACGCAAGGAACGCTTGAAGCGCCTACTGGAGCGACGGAGCGGAACAGAAAAGCTGATCCGCTACGTCGATCATTTCGAGGACCGCGGTGCTGCCGTACTGGAATCGGCAAAGAAACTGGAACTGGAAGGCATCGTCTCCAAGAAGCTGGATGCGCCCTACCGCTCGGGACGCACCGAGAGCTGGACCAAGGCCAAGATTCGCGGCGGGCAGGAGGTCGTGCTCGGTGGCTGGAAGACGACCAACGGCAAATTCCGTTCGCTGATGGCGGGCGTCTATCGCGGCGGTCATCTGGTGTTCGTCGGCCTCGTCGGCACCGGCTTCGGGCAGGACGTCGTTCGGCGCATCACGCCGGCGTTGAAGGCGGCAGCCTCGGACAAGAGCCCGTTCGGCGGCAAGGATGCGCCGAAGAAGACCCGTGACGTGCACTGGCTGAGGCCTGAATTGGTCGCCGAGGTCGAGTTCGCGGGCTGGACCGATGGCGGCAACATCAGGCAGGCCGCGTTCAAGGGGCTGCGTCAGGACAAGCCGGCGAAGGAGATACGCGCGGAGAGGCCTGCCATGACCCAAATTGCAAAGCCCGTAACGCGGTCCGCGAAATCATCGGTCAAATCGGCCGAGGTGATGGGTGTTACGATCTCAAAACCCGACAAGGCGTTGTGGCCCGATGGCGGCGACGGCGAGGGCGTCACCAAGCTCGACCTCGCGCAATATTTCGAGGCGGTCGGTGTGTGGATGATCGCCCACCTCAAGGGCCGTCCGTGCTCGATTCTCCGCGCGCCCGACGGCATCAACGGCGAAAAATTCTTCCAGCGTCACGCCATGCAGGGCGGCTCCGATCTCCTGAAGCTTGCCAAGGTCGCGGGCGACCGCAAACCCTATTTGCAGATCGATCAGGTCGAGGGATTGGCGGCGGTGGCGCAGATCGGTGGGCTGGAGCTGCATCCCTGGAATTGCGCGCCCGATGATTACGACACGCCGGGGCGGCTGGTGTTCGATCTCGATCCCGCACCCAACGTTGAATTTTCGGAGGTGATCGAGGCTGCCAAGGATATGCGGCAGCGGCTGACGGTGGTCGGCCTTGAAAGCTTCTGCAAGACCACCGGCGGCAAGGGCATGCATATCGTGACGCCGCTGCTCCACGGCTCAAGGGACAAGGTTACCTGGAAGGAGGCCAAGGCGTTTGCGCAAGACATTTGCCAGTGGATGGCGAACGATGACCCCGAGCGCTATCTGCTCAACATGTCGAAGAAGCTGCGCAAGGGAAAGATCTTCCTCGACTACCTCCGCAACGACCGGCTGTCGACAGCGGTTGCCGTGTTGTCGCCGCGTGCGCGCGACGGCGCCACCGTCTCGATGCCGCTGACTTGGCCCCAGGTACGCGGCGATCTCGATCCGAAGAAGTATACAGTGCGCACCGTGCCGGCGCTGCTGGCGAAGACCAAGGCATGGGACGGCTACGACGATGCGGCAGCGTCGATCAAGGCGGCGATGAAGAAGCTGGCTGGGAAGCTGTAGAAGTAGGGTGGACAAAGCGAAGCGTGCCCACCATTCGATAGCAAAAGAACAGGTGGGCATGGTGCAAGAGCGCCTTTGCCCACCCTACGTTTCGCCGCCGCGCTCCCTAAAGCTTCCCGAGCAGCAGCAGGATCAGCAGGATCACGATCACAAGACCAAGACCGCCGCCGCCGTAATAGCCCGTGCCGTAGAACGGTCCACCGCCGACGCCGCTGAAGCCGCCGAGCAGGGCGATAATAAGAATGATCAGAATGATTGTGCCGATAGACATAAACTTCTCCTCAGCCCGAGCGGGGCGTTCTGCATGTTCTGCCCATCACAGGGAACAACAACCGGGAGTCACCTAAGTTCCGTTTTGCGCCGCGATATTGCGCGCGGCCCTTCTTTTCGAAGCGCGTGTAATTACATGCAGTTGGATAACAGAGAGATTTTTGCCATGACCAAGCCGCTGGTGGTTTCGATCCCGCATAGCCTCGGACGCGAGGAAGCCATGCGCCGCCTGAAGACGGGGCTTTCGCGCGCCGCTTCCAGCGTGCCGGTGCTGAGCGTCGATGAGGAGCGATGGGAAGACAACCGCATGATCTTCCGCGTGCGCGCCCTCGGGCAGGCCGCGGCCGGCCATGTCGACGTCGCGGAAGATCATGTGCAAGTGGAAGTCGTGCTCCCGTGGCTGTTGCAGCGTTTTGCCGAGGTGGCCCAGGCTGCAATCCAGAACCGCGGCAAGCTGTTGCTGACCAAGAAAAGCTGACGTCGCCATAGCGTTTTCGAGCGAAGTGGATACCGGTTCGCGTCAAGAAAACGCGTCAAAACATGAGTCGCTAGGTGTGCGCGCGTTCGCGCGCCGGCTTTACCACGCCGGTGAATCTTGCTTTCAGCACGGCGACCGGCAGATGCGTCAGCAGGTCGGACAGGCGCAATTGTCTGGCATCGGCATCGGCAAAGCCTTCGACCGCATAGCCTTCGACGTTTAGCGCGGCATCGTAGTTCTCCGGACCAGGCCAATGTCGGCCGCCGTCGGTCAACGGCGCAAACCACCGCGTGACCACGGTGATCGCGGCCTCGCGGCCGCGCCGTCGGGCGAACGCGATGAAATGGTCGCGATGCGGCCCGCTCACTTCCAAAGGCGCGTACTCTCCGCCGGTGAATATATCGGCGAGCCCGGTTCGAAGCTTGAGCAGGTGCCGTGTCCAGGCCAACTTCAGATGGCCGCTCGGCCACTTCTCGACCAGTCGGTCCCAATCCGGTTTCTCCAGCGCGTCGAGCCGCCCTGCGCGTTCGGCAAAGTCGACCGGCCGCCGGTTGTCGGGATCGACCAGTGAATAATCCCAGAGCTCCGTGCCCTGATAGAAATCCGGCACGCCCGGCATCATGGCCTTCAGCGTGATCTGACTGAGCGAGTTCAGTACGCCCAGCAGCGATAACCGCTGCGCCAGCGTCTGCAGCGAGTTCAGGAATTCGCCTGAGAGTGAAGGATCGAGAATTTTTTCGACGAAGCTTTTTACGCCCTCCTCATAGGCTGCGTGAGGATTGAGCCAGCTCGTTTCCTGCTTGCCCTCGCGCGCAGCCTTCAGCGCATATTCCTGCATCCGCTGCGGAAACGAAGCGTCGTCCGGCTGCCATGCCCCGAGCAGCGCCTGATACAGCATGTATTCGAATGTTGCCGACGGCGCGCGAAAATCGCCATCGACGAGCAGTTGCGGCGCGTTGAGCAGCTTCCATCGGGCCACGGCGCTGGTCCATTCGCCCGGAATTTCCGAAAGCGCCATGATGCGTGCCCGCGCATCTTCGCCGCGCTTGGTGTCATGCGTCGCAGTCGCCGTCATGCCGTGCGGCCATTCGCCGGCGCGGGCCCGCATCATCCGATGAAACTCGGCGGCGGAAAGCGCTCTTGCCGCTGGGTCGCCGCCGACCTCATTGAGGGCGAGCAGGCGGTGGTAGCGGTAGAACGTCGTGTCCTCCAGCGACTTCGCCATCATGGGGCCGGTGAACTGCTGCACCTTCAATGCGAAACGTCTGACGCGCGGCGCGCTGTGGTGCGCGCTCCCGGGCTTGATCAGGTCCATCGTCAGGGTGTCGCGCAGGAAATCAAAAATGCCGTCGTCGGCGGCAAACCAATCGGCGCGCGCCCGTTCGATCGTCCCTGATATCAACTCGCGATCATGCGCTGATAGCCCTGAGGATGTCAGGTAGGTGCGGTACACCGGGAAGTGCAGCACGTAGAGCTCGAGCGCCTGTCGCAGGCTGTCGGCGGAATAGTCGCGGGTGGAGTAATGTCCGCTGGCAATCCGCGCCAGGAGGCGTGTCAGCACCGTAAACTCGCTGGTCAGCAGCGTTTCCAGCACGCGGCGTTTTGCATCCCGCAGGATCGGTTCGAGTTTTGGCGACTGGTTGCTGACCTGCCGCCAGATCTCATCGAGCGGCTCCAGGCCGCTTCCGTCGGTCAGCACAAGGGTGATGACGTTCATCCACTCATAGCCGGTGGTGCCGTGAACGCCGGCGAATGACGGCAGCTTTTCGTGTTCGCCGAGAATTTTCTCGATCACCACATAGAAGGGCCTGCTGCGGCCGCCATGCGCGTCGCGGACCAGCCGGCGCAGGCGCTGGAAATACTGCGCGGGATCGCGCAGGCCATCGATGTGGTCGAGCCGCAACCCGTGAAGCTTTCCCTCCGCAATCAGCCGTTTGACCAGCCGATGGATCGCCTCGAAGGTGCCGGCGTCCTCGACGCGCAAGCCCGCCAGCGTATTGATGTCGAAGAAGCGCCGGTAGTTGATGTCGCTGGACGCGAGCCGCCAGTGGCCGAGCTTGTAATGCTGGCGCTCGAGCAGATGGTGCAGTGAAAGCGTCGACGTGGTGCGATCCGGCCCGGCGCGATAGGCCGATAGCCCACGCGCGATGATGTCGGCGGCATCAGCGATGCCTTTCAGTTCAGTCTTGAAGGAAGGCGCTTCCTTGCGGTTGGGGCGTCGCGGCCCCTGATAACGGGAGGCCAGCGCAAGCATGGCTTTGCCGGGCGCGCTCTCTTCCGCACCAGCGTCCTTGACGATCATGCGCAGGATTTCGCCGTAACGTTCCGGCGCGATCGGCAGCCGGTGCTCGAAATACCAGGCTGAGAAACTGCCTTCGGCGGGATCGTAGCGCAGTTCGATCTCGCCGTTTTCCAGCGCCTGTCCGTAGGACGAGCCGATGATCGGCAGCAGCACGCCGCCGCGTGCACGATACGGCAACTGCTCCCAGTCGATGTCGAAGGAGGCTGCGTGCGGCGAGGCCGGACCCCACTCCAGCACGTCAAGCCACCAGGGATTATCGTCGTAGTGCACGCCGACATGGTTGGGCACGAAGTCGAGGATCAGCCCGAGATTGTGTTGCCGCAGCACGGCGCTCAGCCGCTCGAAGCCTTCCTCGCCGCCGAGCTCCGGATTGAACTGGGCGTGGTCGGTGACGTCATAGCCATGCGCGCTACCCTTGCGGGCCCGCATGAAGGGCGAGGCATAGAGATGGGTGATGCCGAGCGCCTTCAGGTAGGGCACCACGGACGCGGCGGCGTCGAAATCGAAATCCGCCGATAGTTGCAGGCGATAGGTCGCGATCGGGATCGCCGGGGGCATTGTCCTATCCGATGCGCCAGAGCACCGTCCATGGCGGGACGCTGTCGCCCAACTCGCTGCCCCAGATCAGGGTTCCCGTGGGCATTCCGGGCGCATGGCTGATGGCCCGGTCCGACAGGTTGGCGAGCAGGTGAAGCGTGACGCCATCGCCCATCTGCCAATTGGCCGTCAGCAGGTGGTTGTCGCCCGCGTGCGCCTCGCCGAATTCCGCGCCCGCGAGCCGCAGGACAATCTGCTGCTGGCGGACTTTTAGCAGCTCCCGCACCAGCGTCAGCCGTTTCCGTGCTGCCGGCGCGTCGCGCTCTTTCCAGTCCAGCACGGCGGAATCGCGCGTCGATGGATCGAGTGCGTCCGGCACCTCGTCGCCGAATTCCGAATAGGCCCAGGCATATTCGCTGCGGCGGCCCTTGCGGACGGCATCGGCGAGGTCGCCGCCGAAATCGCAAAAAAACGGGAAGGGCGCCTTCGAGCCCCATTCTTCGCCCATGAACAGCATGGGAATGGATGGCGCCAACAGCAGCACGGCGAGCGCGGCTTCGATCGCTTGCGCATCCGTATAGCTTTCGAGCCGGTCGCCCAGCGCGCGATTGCCGATCTGGTCGTGGTTCTGCAGGAAGTTGATGAAGGCTGTCGGTGCCAGATGGCCGCTCGGCTCACCGCGCTTGCCGCCGCGAAACGCCGACGGTTCTCCCTGATAGACGAAGCCGGATGACAGCGAGCGGGCAATATCCGAGATCGGCGAGCGCTGGTAGTCGCCATAATAGCCCTGCTTCTCGCCGGTCATCAGCACGCGCCAGGCGTGGTGATAATCGTCGTTCCACTGCGCGCGGTATTTGCCCTGCGGCGGGTCTTGCGCGGCGTCCAGAATGCTGGCGCGGTTGTCGCCGTTTTCCAGCACGAGGTGAATGTGCCGGCCGGTTTCCGCGGCGAGCTTGCCGGCGGCGGCACTGAGATCGTGCAGCAGCGACAACCCGCCCGGCTCGACGATCGAGTTGACGGCATCGAGCCGCAGCCCGTCGAAGCGATAGTCGCGCAGCCAGGACAGCGCATTCTCGATCGCAAACGCACGGACTTCCTTCACGCGATAATCGATCGCGCTGCCCCAGGGTGTGTGCGCTTCGGTGAAGAAGGTGGGCGCATAGCGGCCGAGATAATTTCCTTCGGGGCCGAAATGGTTATAGACCACGTCGAGCATCACCATCAGCCCGCGCAGATGCGCCGCGTCGATCAGCGCCTTGAGATCTTCGGGTCGCCCATAGGCGCTGTCGGGCGCGTACCACAGCACACCGTCATAGCCCCAGTTGCGCGCACCCGCGAAATCCGCCAGCGGCATCAATTCCAGCGCAGTGATGCCGGTCTCTGCGAGATGATCGAGCCTGTCGATCATCGCGCGATAGCTGCCTTCCCTAGTGAAAGTCCCGACATGGGTCTCGACGATTACCGCCTCCTGCCACGGCCGGCCGCGCCAGGCTGCGGCTTGCCATGGATAGGCTTGATGATCGATCACTTCGCTCGGGCCGAAGACATCATTGGGCTGAAACGCCGACGCCGGATCCGGCACGTCGATCTCGTCATCGATGCGGAATTTGTAGCGCGCGCCGGCCTTCACGCCGGCGATGTCGGCCGTGAACCAGCCGTCCTCGCCGCGCTTCATCGCGTGAGGCTGCTCCAGCATGACATCGACGCGTTTCGCCGCGGGCGCCCACAGCCGAAACCGCGTGCCGTAGTTTGCCAGACACGGGCCGAATTGCCGGTCGTTCATGCCGTGCCCGCAAAGGCACGCACCGACCGCGGCGGCGCGCTGGTCGCGGCGCCCGAAGCCAGTCTGGTCGGGCTCTGCACGGCCTCGGTCGTGTTCAGCACCTGCTGCCAGTTTTTGTACTCGGGCATTTCGGGCAATTTGAAAGCGATCTCTTCAGGCGCGGCATTCAGGACGATAAAGATCGGCGGCTGACCTTGTTCCATCGGCCCCAGTACAAAGGCGAGGAATCGTCCCTCCGGAAAATTCCAGTCGGCTTCCTGCATCTCCTCGGCCGCCGGCGTCAGCCACAGCACGCCATAGGAGCCATCCTTGCGCCGCCCGGAGAGCCAGCGCTGGCAGCGCAGTTGGGCGAAGCGCCGGCGCAGCGCGGTCATGTGGCTGACGAAATCGGTGAGGTCGTCGCCCTGCTTGCCAAGATTGTCCCAGTTCACCCAGCCGGTCTCGTTGTCCTGGCAATAGGCGTTATTGTTGCCGTTCTGCGAATTGCCGACCTCGTCGCCGGCCAGCAGCAGGGGCGTGCCTTGCGCGAGGAACAGGCAGGCGAGCTGGTTCTTGCGGAGCTGCCGGCGCAGCGCAACGATCGCGGCGTCGCTGGTCGGGCCCTCATGGCCGCAATTGTTGCTGTGGTTGTCGTTGGAGCCGTCGCGATTGTCCTCGCCGTTGGCCTCGTTGTGCTTGTCGTTATAGCTGAACAGGTCGGCCAGCGTGAAACCATCATGGACGGTGATGTGATTGACGCTGGCGCGGGTCGCGCGGTTGTCGTGACGAAACAGGTCGGATGAGGCGGTCATGCGGCGCGAGACTTCGCCGATCAGGCTGCCTTCGCCGCTCCAGTAACGCCGCATCGCGCTGCGATAGCGGTCGTTCCATTCCGACCATTGCGAGGGAAACGCGCCGACCTGATAGCCGCCCATGCCGAGATCCCACGGCTCGGCGACGAGCTTGACGGTTGCCAGCACCGGGTCCTGCCGCACCGCGGTCAGGAAGGCGGCATTGCGGTCGTATCCATTCGGCCCGCGCGCCAGCGTGGTAGCGAGGTCGAAGCGGAAGCCGTCGACGTGACAGACCTCGACCCAGTAGCGCAGCGAATCCATCACCATCTGCAGCACACGCGGATGGCTGAGGTTGACCGAGCTGCCGCAGCCGGTGAAGTCGTCGTAGTAGCGCGGGTTGTCCTTGTTGAGCCAGTAATAGGACGCGTTGTCGATGCCGCGGAAACTCAGCGTCGGGCCGAGGTGATTGCCTTCGGCGGTGTGATTATAGACCACGTCAAGCATCACCTCGATGCCGGCATCGTGCAGCCGCGCCACCGTGGTGCGGAATGCATCGAGCGCGTTGTCTTGCGCATAGCGCGGCTCCGGCGCGAAGAAGGCCAGCGTGTTGTAACCCCAGTAGTTGGCAAGCTTCCTTTCCACCAGCACGCGGTCGTCGATCAGCCCGTGGATCGGCAGCAATTCGATGGTGGTGACGCCGAGCTTTTTGAGGTGATCGATCATCGCCGGCGCGCACAGCCCGCCATAGGTGCCGCGCCAGCCCGGCGAGACGTCGTGGCGCCTTTGCGTCAGGCCCTTGACGTGGGCCTCGTAGATGATGGTGTCTTCCCAGGCGACGTTCGGCCGTATCTCGCGGCGGCCCCAGTTGAAGGTCTCGTCGACCACGACCGCCTTCGGCATCCCGCGCGCATTGTCGCGGCGGTCGAAGGAAAGATCCTCGCGCGCGCTGCCGGTGCGATAGCCGAAATGCGCATCGCTCCACACCAGCCGGCCGGCGAGCCGCTTGGCGTAGGGATCGAGCAGCAGCTTGTTGGCGTTGAAGCGGTGCCCGCGCTCGGGCGCATAGGGGCCATGGACGCGATAGCCGTAGAGCTGCCCGGGCGAGACGTCGTTGAGATAGCCGTGCCAGACGTCCTCGCTGCGCTCGGGCAGTTCGATCCGTTCGAGCTCGCGGCGGCCCTGGCCGTCGAACAGGCAAAGCTCGACCTTTTCCGCATTGGCCGAGAACAGCGCAAAGTTGGTGCCCCGTCCGTCCCAGCTTGCTCCGAGGCGGGCGGCGCTTCCCGCGGACAATCGCATGCGTCAGCTTTCCGGTACGAGAAAGATCGCGGCCAGCGGCGGAATGGTCAGTGAGAGCTCGGGGATGCTGCCTTCCAGGGTACGGACTTCGCCGACATTGCCGACATTGCTGCCGCCATAATGCGCGGAGTCGGAATTGAGCGCTTCCTTCCACTTGCCGGCGAACGGCACCCGGACGCGATAGTTTTGATAGACGTTCGGCGAGAAGTTCACGACCACGAGACAGCGCGCGTGCGCGTCGAAACCCTTGCGCAGCCAGGCAAAGATGTTGTTGCCGGAATCATGCGTGATCACCCATTCAAATCCCGCCTGGTTGCAGTCCATCTCGTGCAGCGCCGGTACGTTGCGATAGAGCCGGTTGAGGTCGCGGATCAGGTTCTGGATGCCGGCGTGCCGCTGCTGCCCCAAGAGGTGCCAGTCGAGCGACTGATCGTGATTCCACTCGCGCTCCTGACCGAATTCGCAGCCCATGAATAAAAGCTTCTTGCCGGGATGGCCGAACATGAAACTGTAATAGGCGCGCAGGTTCGCAAACCGCTGCCACTCGTCGCCCGGCATGCGGCCGAGGATCGAGCGCTTGCCGTGCACGACTTCGTCATGCGACAGCGGCAGGATGAAATTTTCCGAAAACGCGTAATGCAGGCCGAACAGGATGTCGCCGTGATGGTGCTTCCGGTACACCGGATCCTTGCCGATATATTTCAGCGTGTCGTGCATCCAGCCCATGTTCCATTTGAAGCCGAAGCCGAGCCCGCCATATTCGACCGGCTGCGAGACCTGCGGCCATGCGGTGGATTCCTCCGCCGCCGTGGTGGCCTCCGGAAAATGCCCGAACAGTTCGATGTTGAAGCGGCGCAGGAATTCGATGGCTTCGAGGTTTTCCCGGCCGCCATGCCGGTTCGGAATCCACTCGCCGGCGGGCCGGCTGTAGTCGAGGTAGAGCATCGAGGCAACGGCATCGACGCGCAGGCCGTCGACGCCGTAGCGATCGAACCAGAACAGCGCGTTGGAGACCAGGAAGTTGACCACTTCGGTGCGGCCGTAATTGTAGATCAGCGTGCCCCAGTCGAGGTGGCGGCCCTGCAGCGGATTGGCGTGCTCGTAGAGCGCGGTGCCGTCGAAATAGCCGAGCCCATGCGGATCGTCGGGGAAATGTCCGGGCACCCAGTCGAGCCATACGCCGAGCCCCTCGCGATGGCAGGCATCGACGAGAGCGGAAAAGTCTTCCGGCGTGCCGAACCGGCTGGTCGGCGCGTACAGGCCGGTCGGCTGATAGCCCCATGAGCCGTCGAACGGATGCTCGCTGACGGGCAGAAACTCGAGATGGGTAAAGCCCATGTCCTTTGCATAGGCCGGGAGCTGTTCGGCGAGGTCGCGATAGTTCAGCCATTCATTGCCGTTCTTGCGCCGCCACGAGCCGAGATGCACCTCGTAGATCGAGATCGGCGCGCCCAGCGCGTTGATGCCCGCCGGCGCCGCGCGCGGATGCGGGATTCTGCTTTCGTCGACGACGATCGAGGCCGTTGAAGGCCGGATCTCCGCCGCAAAGGCCACCGGATCGGATTTCAGCGGCAGATGCCGCCCGTCGGGTCCGGTGACGTCGAACTTGTAGCGGTCGCCGGCGCGGGCATGCGGCACGAACAATTCCCAATAGCCGACGCCGCGCACCCGCATCGGGTGCCGCAGCGCGTTCCAGAAATTGAAGTCGCCGACCACGCTGACGGCCTTGGCATTCGGCGCCAGCACCACGAACGCCACGCCGTCGACGCCATCGAGCGTCATCGGATGCGCGCCGAGCTTGTCGTAGATCCGCCGGTGGGTGCCTTCGCCCAGGAGATAGAGATCGAAGTCGCCGAGCACGGGCGGGAAGCGATAGGGATCGTCGAGATCGACGACGTTTTCGCCGAAGCGGGCGCGGAGCTGGTAGCGCTTGGAGCCGTTCGGCAGCGCGCCTGCGAACAGCCCGGCATCGTGAATTCGTTCAAGCGGCGCCGTTTCGCCATGCTCGCCGATCGCTTCCACATCGGAAGCTTCGGGGATGAAAGCACGCACCACGCTGTGGCCGCCTTCGCTGTGCAAGCCGAGATAACGAAACGGATCGGAATGCTTGCCTTCGATGATCGCGTAGGCCTCGGCGGGTAGCTTGGTCATGAGGCCTCGAAGGATGGTTGCGACAACATTCTGATGATTCCGATCAGGGGCACGCGCAGCCATTCCGGCCGGAACGACAGTTCGTGTTCGATTTCGTTCAAGGCCTTCTCGAGCAGGAAGAAGGTCAGCAAGCCGTCTGCCGCATTCGGATCGGACGGCCACAGCCGCTGATCGGTCATGGCTTCGTGGTAGGCGGCGAGAAATGCGGCTGTCGCCCGGTCGCGCCACTCGCCAAGCGCCGCGCCGAGCTTGCCGTGCTCATCGTGGGCCACTTTGAGCGCGCGCTCAAGGGCTGCGGTTGCCGAATAATCGATCGATCGGACCAGGCTGGCGATGTCGCGCGCCGCGGGCGCCTTGCGCCGGCGTTCGGCGATACTGCGCCGCGGCGCGCCTTCGAAGTCGACGATGAAGATATCGTCTTTGACGATCAGCAACTGGCTGAGATCGAGGTCGCCATGGCAGCGGATGTTGGCGGCATCGGCCTCGCGCAGCAGCAGCGTTTCCAGCAAATCCGGTAGCGCCGGCTGCAACGCCAGCACCCGGTCGGCCAGCGGGCGGTCGGCTTCCCTCAGCGTTTCCCGCCGCTGCCGGAGCGCATCGAAGACGCGGCCGGCGCATAGCACCAGATCGTCGATCCAGCGCTGCACGTCGTCGCGGCCGGTCGGCTCCGGCGCGAATTCGGCAATCTCGCTGTTGCCGGCGAGCGCCACATGCAGCTCGGCCACGCGCCGCCCGGCCTGCGACATGTAACGCAGATAGGGGGTCTCTTCGTCGCGCTCGCCGGCGTGCATGCTTGCCGCCAGCAGGCGTTGCTCCTCGACGAAGCGATCGAGATAGGCCGCACTCACGGTCCAGAGGTCGCCCTGATTGGCGACGAAGGCGTGAACGACGCCGATCGCGCTCTTCTCGTTGCCCTCGACCAGCTCGACGCTGCCGAGCAGCGCCGGCATGTTGGGAAAGTTGGCAATATCGGTGAGGAAGCGCCCGATCTCGATCTCGGGATTGGGGCCGGGCTGAAGCGTCCGGTAGATCTTGACCACATGGTCGTTATCCACCAGAGCGGTGCTGCGGGGCTGATCGGAGTCGATGGTGCGGATGTGTTCGGGCTGCCGGATCGGCTTGTCGCTGAAACGCTTGGTCGGCCGGAATTCGAGCCGCAAGCCCTGTTCGCTCTCGTCGACCGTCAGCGATTGCTGCAGGTTGCGCAACAGCAGCGAGATGAAGATCTGGTCGGTGGCGACGTCGAGCAGGGTGCCTTCGCGGGCGCCTTGCCGAACGGCGGCCAGCGCATGCGGGTTGTAGCGCTCGCGGTCGAAGCGCACCCATTCGATCTGCATCGGCAGCACGTAGCGCGTGCTGACGCCGCGCTGCGTCGTTTCGAAAAAGGCGAGCCACGGCCGGTTGTCGCCGATGTCGCAGAACGGAATGGCCGAAGTAAGCGTCGGACGGATCGCCTTGGGCGATCGTTCCGGATACCAGCGGCTGCGCGCCAGATGTCCCGGAAGCACGTCGCGCTCGAACACGCCGCGTTCGCGCGCCAGCGACACCCAGGTCGCGTTCAGCGGCACCACAAGCGTTTCGAACTCGGGCACGGCGCGCTGCACCACCGGCGCCGATTTGTCGCGCTCCTGCAGTTCGAACCAGTAGAAGCCGTAAGGCGCCAGCGTGATCATGTAGGGCAGTTCGCCGATCGCCGGGAAGCGGGTACGGCCGAGCATTTCCAGCGGGATACGGTCCTTGAAGGCGGAAAGATCGAGTTCGGTCGCCTGCGCCGATCGCGACAGGTTGGCCACGCACAGGATGACTTCGCCCTGGTACTGGCGCACATAGCACAGCACCGAGCGGTTCTCCGGACGGATGAACGTCATGGTGCCGCGGCCAAAGGCGAGCGTGGATTTGCGGACCGCGATCAGCCGCTTGGTGGCTGAGAGCAGCGAGGACAGGCTGCGCGACTGCGCCTCGACATTGACGGACTCATAGCCATAGACCGGGTCCATGATGGTCGGCGCGTAGAGCCTGGCGGGGTCGGCGCGGGAGAAGCCGCCATTGCGGTCCGGCGTCCATTGCATCGGCGTGCGGACGCCGTTGCGGTCGCCGAGATAGATGTTGTCGCCCATGCCGATCTCGTCGCCGTAATAGATAATCGGCGTGCCCGGGAACGATAGCAGCAGCGAGTTCATCAATTCGATCTTGCGCCGGTCATTGTCCATCAGCGGCGCCAGGCGGCGGCGGATGCCGACATTGATGCGGGCGCGCGGATCGTTGGCGTAGGTCGACCACAAATAATCGCGCTCGACATCGGTGACCATTTCCAGCGTCAGCTCGTCGTGATTGCGCAGGAACAGCGCCCACTGGCAGTTGCCCGGGATATCCGGCGTCTGGCGCAGGATGTCGGTGATCGGAAAGCGGTCTTCCTGCGCGATCGCCATGTAGATGCGCGGCATCAGCGGGAAATGATAGGCCATGTGGCATTCGTCGCCGCGGCCGAAATATTCCTGCACGTCCTCCGGCCATTGATTGGCTTCGGCCAGCAGCACCTTGCCTTTGGCGTAATTGTCGAGCTCGCGGCGCAGCCCTTTGATGACGGCATGCGTCTCGGGCAGGTTCTCGTTGTTGGTGCCGTCGCGCTCACAGAGATAGGGAATGGCGTCGAGGCGGAAACCGTCGACGCCGGTGTCGAGCCAGCGCTTCATCACCTGCACCAGCGCGCTCACCACGCGCGGATTATCGAAATTGAGGTCCGGCTGGTGCGAGAAGAAGCGGTGCCAGTAAAACTGGCCGGCTTCCGGATCCCAGGTCCAGTTCGATTTCTCGGTGTCGGTGAAGATGATCCGCGTGCCCGGATATTTCTGGTCGGTATCGCTCCAGACATACCAGTTGCGGGCAGAGGAATTCGGGTCCGAGCGGCGGGCGCGCTTGAACCAGTCGTGCTGGTCGGAGGTGTGGTTGATGACGAGCTCGGTGATGACCCGCAGGCCGCGCTTCTTGGCTTCCTGGATGAAGCGGCGGAAATCCTTCATCGTCCCGAAATCGGGGTTGATGTCGCCGTAATCGGCGATGTCATAGCCGTCGTCGCGGCCGGGAGAGGGGTAGAACGGCAAAAGCCACAGCGTGGTGACGCCGAGATCCTGCAGATACCCCAGTTTCTCGGTCAGCCCGGCAAAGTCGCCGATGCCGTCATTGTTGCTGTCGGCGAAGGCCTTGACGTGGAGCTGGTAGATGATCGCGTCCTTGTACCAGAGCTCGTCGGTGACGGTCTCAGTGGCTGGCACCCCCTTTGCTTCGACCACAGGGCTGCTATCCGGATTCAGCGGATAGGCACTGTCGATAGAAAGGGAGACGCCGGCGTTGGAGCTCTCGGCGGTTTGCGCTTTTTTGTTCACGGTGATGCCACTGCCATGGAAATGACGTCCCCGTTTCGTTTGCAGAAAGGGAGACGTTCCGGACATAGATAAAAAGCCGCTCGACTCACTTTGGTTCCCTCGGAACCGTTGGTGGGCCCGAGCGTTAGACACCGTCTATCTCCTTCCCCTAATTGGACAATTTCGCGACATCGGTTTGATGTTTGCGTGCAAAGTACGTGCCGAATGGACCTTTTTGCTCAAGCCAAAGCCCAGGGAATCCAGACCGAGTTCCTGGACGGTCAGGGTCATCGCCGTGTGACGGACGCCGCCGCGCTCAAAATTATCCTGGATGCCCTGCCGCCGCAGGCGCCGGGACCGCTGCTCGGCCACCCCGTGGTGGTCCGGTCCGGGCGGCCGTCGCGAACCGAGCTCCCGGCTACCGCCAAGCTTCCGGTGGAGTGGAAAATCGTTGCGGAATCGGGTGTTATCGCCAGGGGCGAGAGCTCCGATCATGCCATCGACTGGCCCAGGGACCTGCCGCCTGGCGCCTACCGGCTTCAGGTGAGCGACGCCTCGACCGCCGAGGACGTGCCGCTGATTTCGGCGCCGGAAAGGGCGTTTGGCGGCGAGTTCGACCGCTGCTGGCTGCTCGCGGTCCAGCTTTACGGCGTCCGCTCCGCGCGCAACTGGGGCATGGGCGACTTCACCGACCTCGCCAGCCTGATCGAGCTTGCCGATCATCTCGGCGCCGACGGTGTCGGCCTCAATCCGCTGCACACCCTGTTCGACGATCGCCCGGGCGATTGCAGCCCGTATTCGCCGAACAGCCGGCTGTTTCTCAACGCGCTCTATATCGACGTCGAAAAGCTGCCCGAATTTCAGCCCGATTCAGAAACAAGCGAGGCGCTGGCGCCATTGCGGGCAGGCGATGCCGTCGATTACGTCAGCGTCGCCGGCCTCAAGTGGCGGGCGCTGCGCAGGGCCTTCGCTGCCTTCAAGGCCAACGCCAAGCCGGCCCGCCAACAGGATTTTGACAAATTCCGCGCCGAACGCGGCACCTTGCTGTCGCACTTTGCCTGCTTCGAGGTGCTCCGGCACAAATTCGGCAAGCCGTGGTGGGAATGGCCGGTAGAGTGGCGGCAACCGGACGACGCCGGATGCGACACGTTGCGCCAGGGTGAGGACGCCGGCGAAATCGAGTTCGTCGAATTCGTGCAATGGACCGCCGACCGGCAGTTGGGGGCCGCCGCCGATCTGGCGAAGCGGCTCGGTTTGAAGGTCGGGCTCTATCTCGACGTCGCGGTCGGCGTGCAGGCCGACGGGTTCGACGCCTGGAACGAGCAGGTCGCAATCTCACGCCATCTCGGCGTCGGCGCGCCGCCCGATCCGCTCAACACCGCCGGGCAGACCTGGGGTCTCGCCGGGTTCAACGCCGTTGGGCTTGAGCTTGAGTCCTTTGCGCCGTACCGCGACATGCTGCGCGCCGCGATGCGCCACGCCGGCGCCATCCGTCTCGATCACGTGCTCGGGTTGAAGCGGCTCTATCTGGTGCCGCAAGGCTTCAGCGCACGCGACGGCGTCTATGTGCAGATGCCGTTCGAAGCGCTGCTGGCGGCGACCGCGCTGGAAAGCGTTGCGAATCGCTGCGTCGTGATCGGCGAAGACCTCGGCACCGTGCCGGAAGGCTTTCGCGACCAGATGGCCGATTGGGGCATCTGGTCGTATCTCGTGATGATGTTCGAGCGCGACGATGCCGGCTCGTTCCGCAACATCGATCATTACCTGACCAACGCGCTCGTCACCTTCAACACCCACGACCTCTCGACCTATGCCGGCTGGCGCTCGTTCGGCGATCTGAAGCTGAAGCGCTCGCTCGGCATCGATCCGGGCGAGAGCGACGATGCGCGCTGGCATGCGCTTGCGATGCTGGACGACGTGCTGCGTCATCACGCCATAGACCGCAACGATCTCTATTCGGTGGCGAATTTCCTGGCGCGAACCAAGTCGCGGCTGCTCGCGGTCTCGCTGGAGGACCTGCTCGGGGTGGTCGACCAGCCCAACATCCCCGGCACCGTCAACGAGCATCCGAACTGGCGGCGGCGGCTTCCGGTGCCGCTCGAGGATATGACATCGACGGTCGACGTCACCGCGCTCAAGGCGGCAACACATGAGCGGTCGCGCGCGGCGCTCTGATCAGGCGGTGAAACACCTTGTCGTGCCGGATCGAAGATTATGGGCTGATCGGCGATTGCGAGACCGCGGCGCTGGTCGGCCGTGACGGGTCGATCGACTGGCTGTGCTGGCCGGCCTTCGATTCCGATGCCTGCTTTGCAGCCCTTCTCGGCACGCACAAGCACGGCCGCTGGCTGATCGCGCCGGTGGAGGAGGTCACCGGCACCTCGCGTAACTATTGGGGCGACACCCTGATCCTGCAGACGCGGTTCGAGACCGCGAATGGCGCGGTTGAGCTGGTCGACTTCATGCCGCCGCGCGGCAACGCTTCCGACGTAGTGCGGCTGGTGCGCGGCGTGCGCGGGCGGGTCAGGATGCACATGCAGCTTGTGATCCGCTTCGGCTTCGGCATCGACATTCCCTGGGTCAAGAAGAGCGAGGACGGCTCCGCGCTGCTCGCGATCTGCGGGCAGGACATGACGGTGTTGCGCACCCCGGTGGAAACGCGCGGTGAGGACCTGACGACGGTCGCCGATTTTGAGGTCGGCGAGGGCGACACTGTGCCCTTCGTTCTCACCTACGGCCCTTCGCATCTACCGGTGCCCAAGCCGATCGATCCTGCCTATGCCTTGCAGGATACCGAAGCGTTCTGGACCGAATGGGGCAGCCGTTGCACCTATGAGGGCGAGTACCGCGACCTGGTGATGCGCTCCTTGATCACGCTGAAGGCGCAGACCTATGCGCCGACCGGCGGCATTGTCGCCGCGCCGACGACGTCGCTGCCGGAGAAGCTTGGGGGACAGCGCAACTGGGACTATCGCTTCTGCTGGCTGCGCGACGCCACCTTCACGCTGCTGGCGCTGATGAACTCTGGCTACACGGAGGAAGCTTCCGCCTGGCATCGCTGGCTGTTGCGGGCGGCGGCGGGATCTCCTGCCAACATGCAGATCATGTACGGCATCATGGGCCAGCGCCGCCTGCTGGAATGGGAGGCCACATGGCTGCCCGGCTACGAAGGCGCAAAGCCGGTGCGGGTCGGCAACGCCGCGCATGCGCAACTGCAGCTCGACGTCTACGGCGAACTGATCGACGCCTTTCACCAGTGGCGCGTGGCAAAACTCGAACTGGATGAAACCAGCTGGGCGATGGAATGCGCCGTGCTGCAGCACCTTGCCGGACGGTGGGACCAGCCGGATCACGGCATCTGGGAGCGCCGCGGCGCGGGCAAGCACTATGTCTCTTCGAAAGTGATGACCTGGGTCGCGTTCGACCGCGGCATCAAGAGCGCGGAGACTTTCGGCTTCAAGGCGCCGCTTGTGAAGTGGCGTGTGCTGCGCGACGCCATTCATCACGACGTCTGCGCCAGGGGTTTTGATCCCGAACTAAACTCCTTCGTCGAGTCCTATGGCTCAAAGATGCTCGACGCCTCTATCCTGTTGCTGCCGTCGGTCGGTTTCCTGCCGCCGGAAGATCCCCGCGTGCGCGGCACGCTCGCCGCGGTCGAACAGCACCTGATGCGCGACGGATTTGTGCTGCGGCATGATCCCCGTGAAGTGGAGCAGCAACCGGCCGAAGGCGCGTTCCTCGCCTGCACGCTATGGCTGGCGGACGCCTATGTGCTGGCGGGCGAGTTCGCTCGCGCGCAAGAGCTGTTTACCCGCGTGGTCGCGGTCGCCAACGATCTCGGCCTCCTGGCCGAGGAGTACGATACGGCCGCCGGCCGCCAGACCGGAAATTTCCCGCAGGCGCTGACGCACATCGCGCTGATCAATACCGCGCATAATTTGAGTGCAACGAAGCTCTCGACCGAGAAGCCGGCGAAGCAACGCTCGAAGTAGCGGTAGACCCGCAGCCTGTAGGGTGGGCAAAGGCGCGTAGCGCCGTGCCCGTCATTTATCACCGATCGTGCTTTTTGATGGTGGGCACGCTTCGCTTTGCCCAGCCTACGGCTGTTTGAAAATGTTCGACGAGTCGCGCGAGCCGGCACCCGACTTCGCCGCGGCAGGCCCGGGCTGGGGTGAACCTGCCTTCATGGGAGGAGGTGGCGGTCGGACACCGGCTCGCGCTTGCCGATCGTGCCGGCCAACAGAAGCGGATCCGCCGCGCGAAGACTTTGAGAACTCCTCGATTTATCCTTCACGCCGGCTTGATACGGCGGAGCATGGCGTTTTCGAGCGAAAGCCCGCCCCGGACGTGATTCGGGGTGGATGCCGGTTCGCATAGCAATCAAGTTTACGCAGATTGCGTAGACTTATCTGCACAGAAAACGCTTCAAAAAAGATCCTATCCGAGCTGCAGCACCATCTCGATCGCAGCCGCAAATCCATCGCGCTCGTTGCTCTCGGTCACATGCGTCGCGTGCTGCTTGATGCCGTCGGCCGCATTGCCCATTGCAAATGAAACGCCGCTTTTGGCAAACATCGGCAGATCATTCTCCATGTCGCCGATGGTCGCCACCGCCGCGGCCGGGATGCCGAGCCGCCTGCTTATCGCGTCCACGAAGGTGCCCTTGTCGTGACCGGGCGGCGTGATGTCGAGATAATAGGTCTGCGAGCGGACCGCGGTCGCCTCCGTCCCGACGGCTTCCCGCATCGCCACCTCGCAACGCTTAAGCAGCGCCGCGTCCGAACTGGCGCCGACGATCTTGCAGACGCTGGCGAGATGCGGCGTGAAATCCGGGATAATGGTAGGATCGGCCTTGATCGCCCGCTTTTCGTGCGGGACGTATTCGCCGTCGGGATTGCGCGTGTACCAACGTTCGTTGGTGAAGAGCCAGATATCGACGCCGAACGCATCGAGCACGTCGAGGCTGCGCTGCGCCACGTCGGGGGCGATCAGATGCTGCTCGATCGGCCTGAGCTTGTCGTCGACGATCGAGCTGCCGTTGAAGGCGCCGACGGGAAGCGTGATCGAAAGCGGCTCGATCAGAAAACCCATGCCGATGGTCGGCCGGCTGGAGACGATGGTGAAGCCGACGCCAGCCGCATGCAGCTTGCGCACGGCCGCCTTTGCGGCATCGGTCAGGATCTTGTCCTTCGTCAACAGGGTGCCGTCGACGTCGGAAACAACGAGTGCAATGCGGGTCATTGGGGAACCAGGTTCAATTGAGTGACGATGTCATCCACGATTCGCTCGACCGGCGCATCGATCGATACCGTGATCGGCCGCTCGTCGGCGCCCGGCCGCTCCAGTGTCTTGAACTGGCTGGCAAGCAGGCCCGGCGGCATGAAGTGGCCCTGGCGGCTGGCAAGGCGGGCGGCGATCAGATCCTGCGTTCCGTCGAGAAAGACGATGCGGACATCGTCGCGGCCGTGCACGAGGACGTCGCGATAGGCGCGCTTCAGCGCCGAGCAGGCGATGACGGCGCGCTCACCGGCGGCCGAGAGGCGGTCGATCTCGTCGGCAATTGCCTGCAGCCACGGCCAGCGGTCTTCGTCCGTCAGCGGATGGCCGGCGCTCATCTTCTCGACGTTGCTTGCCGGGTGAAACCTGTCGCCGTCCTCGTAGCGCCAGCCTAGGCGTCCAGCGAGATGATCGGCGATGGTGCTCTTGCCCGAGCCGGAGACGCCCATCACCACCAGCGCGCAAAGCGTGTTACTGCCCACCAAAATTCTCCGGAAACGCGGCCCGGTCCACCAGCCAGACCGTCTCGCCGGTGGATCGCGCGCGGTTGGCGGGCAGGTTCTCGGCTGCGAAGAGCCGCGTCAAGATCGCACGCTTATCCGCGCCCGCAACCTCGAACAGCATTTCGCGGGAGGAGGCGAGGGTGGGCAGCGTGAGGGTAACCCGCGGCACGAACGGCTCGACATTCGCTTTGGCTATGCCGACGACCCAGCGCGCGGTCTCATCGAGTGCGCCATCGCCGGGAAACAGCGACGCGGTGTGGCCGTCGGGACCGACGCCCATCAGCACAAGATCGAACAGGGGCCTGGCGCGATCAAGCGTGTCTGCGCCATAAAACGATTGCAGCTCCTGTTCGTAAAGCGCGGCGCCCCGATCGGGGTCGGTTGGGTCGGCGGTCGCGGTCGGAATCGGATGGATGTTTGCCGCCGGTGCGCATCGGTCCAGGAAGGCCGTTCGCGCCATGCCCATGTTGTTGAGCGGGTCATCCGCCGGCACGAAGCGTTCGTCGCCGATGAACCAGTGCACGCGCTGCCACGGGATCCGGCTTCGATAGGCGTCGGTCGCAAGCAAATGATAGAGCTGCTTCGGGCTCGATCCGCCAGTCAGGCAGATCGCCACGCGACCGCTGTTGGCGGCTGTTCTGGCCAGCAGATGTTCGGCGGCGGTTGCCGCCAGCGCCGCTGGATCGGTGACCGTGATTACGTGGCGGTTGTCGTTCGCGGCCATCGTTCACCCGAGCTTTCGCCAGCTTCGGCCGTCGCGTCTCAACAGTTCGTTCGCGTCCTCCGGCCCTTCGCTGCCGGCCTTGTAGGTCTGCAAGCCCTCGGCGCCCGCCTTCTTCCAGGCGTCGATGAACGGCTGCACCGCCTTCCAGCCTGCCTCGACGCTGTCGGCGCGCTGGAACAGGATATTGTCGCCGATCATGCAGTCATAGATCAGCGTCTCGTAGCCGGTCGAGGGCTCCGCCTTGAAATAATCCTTGTAGCGAAACTTCATCTCGACACCGTCGATCAGGATCGAGGGTCCGGGCACCTTGGTGTTGAACTGCAGCGCAATTCCCTCGTTCGGCGCGACGCCGATAACGAGGTAGTTCTGCGCCAGTGCTTCCACCGGCGTGCAGTTGAACATCGCGAACGGAGCCTGCTTGAATTTGATCGCGACTTCGGTGCGCTTGACGCCGAGCGCCTTGCCGGTGCGCAGGTAGAAGGGAACGCCGGCCCAGCGCCAGTTGTCGATGATCAGCTTCAGCGCCGCATAGGTTTCGGTGGTGCTGCCGGCTGCGACGTCCTCGATCTTCCGGTAGTCCTCGATCTGGCTATCGCCGATCCGGCCGGCCAGATACTGGCCGCGCACCGAATTCCGCAGCGCCTCTGCCTCGCTCTGGGCCTGGATCGCAGAGAGCACATCGGCCTTTTCCGCGCGCACCGAATGCGCGTCGAACCGGATCGGCGGCTCCATCGCGACCAGCGACAGCAACTGAAACAGGTGGTTCGGCACCATGTCGCGCAGCGCGCCGGTCTGGTCGTAGAAACTACCGCGGTGACCGACGGCGAGCTGTTCATTGACCGTGATCTGAACATGGTCGATGTGGTTGCGGTTCCAGATCGGCTCGAACATGCCGTTGGCGAAACGCAGCACCAAAATGTTCTGCACCGTCTCCTTGCCGAGATAGTGATCGATCCGGTAGATCTCGTGCTCATCGACGAGTTTGAGCAGTTCGCTGTTCAGCGCCCGTGCCGAAACGAGATCGGTGCCGAACGGCTTTTCCACCACCAGCCGCCGCCACGCGCCGTTCTCGGCCAGCATGCCGGTGCGGCCAAGCTCGCGGCTGATCGGCAGGAACGCGTTGGGCGGGGTCGCCAGATAGAACAGCCGGTTGCCGCCGGTGTTTCGCGCGGCTTCCAGTTCGGCGAGCTGCTTGCTCATCGCATCGAACGACGGCGGATCTTTCGGATCGGCCTCGATGCAGGTGAGGCATTGCAGCAGTCGCAGCGAAACCGCGTCGTCCACCGGCTGGGTCGCGAACTCGCGCAGGCCTTTCATCAGGCTGTCGCGCAGTTTGTCGTCCGTCATGCCCTTGCGAGCGACGCCGACCAGGCAGAACCTCTCCGGTAACAGATCGCTGGCGGCGAGGTTATAAAGCGCGGGCACGACCAGCCGGTGCGCGAGATCGCCGGTCACGCCCAAAATGACGAACGAGCAGGGATCGGGTTTTTTCTGTGCTGTCTGGCCGACCGCCATGTCCGTTCAGGCCTTCGTGTCAGGTTTTTTCGGCGGCTCCTTGTGGCCGCCGAAACCGGCCCGCATCGCGGACAGGATCTTTTCCGCAAGGGTGTGATCCTTGCGGGAACGGAAGCGTGCATAGAGCGCCGCCGTCAGTACTTCCGCCGGCACGGCCTCGTCGATCGCGGCATTCACGGTCCAGCGGCCTTCGCCGGAATCCTCCACGAAGCCGGAGTAATTCTCCAGCGTCTGGTTTTCCGCGAGCGCGGAGGATGTGAGATCGAGCAGCCAGGACGGGATCACGCTGCCGCGCCGCCACACTTCGGCGATGTCGGCGATGTCGAACGCGAAGCGGTGCTCCGGCGGCAGCGCTTCGATATTGGCGTTCTTCAGAATATCAAAGCCCTCGGCATAGGCCTGCATCAGGCCGTATTCGATGCCGTTGTGGATCATCTTGACGAAGTGTCCGGCGCCCGACGGGCCGGCGTGAATGTAGCCCTGCTCAACGCGCGGGTCGCGGCCCTCGCGGCCGGATGTGGGCGGGATGTCGCCAACGCCCGGCGCCAACGTCTTGAAGATCGGGTCGAGCCGGTCAACCACCGCCTTGTCACCGCCGATCATCATGCAATAGCCGCGCTCGATGCCCCAGACGCCGCCGCTGGTGCCGACATCGAGATAATGCAGGCCCTTGGCCTTCAGCGCCGCGCCGCGGCGAACATCGTCCTGCCAGAACGTGTTGCCGCCATCGATGATGACGTCGCCGGGCTGCATCAGCTTTGCCAATGCCTCGATGGTCGCCTCGGTGATCTTGCCTGCCGGCAGCATCACCCAGGCGGTCCGCGGCTTGTCGAGTTTGGCCACGAAATCTTCCAGCGTATCGGCGCCGGTTGCGCCTTCGCCGGCGAGGCCGGCGACCGCCCTTGCGTCCTTGTCGTAGACCACGGCGGTGTGGCCGTTGTTCATCAGCCGGCGGACGATATTGCCGCCCATCCGGCCGAGCCCGATCATGCCGAGTTGCATATCCTGACTTTCCTAGCTGAGCGCTTCCGCAATCGCGGCATCGAGTGCGGACAGTCCCGATCCGAGATCGCCCTTGAGATGGACGCGCAGCGCGCGCCGCCCTCGTTCGGTGAGCACGTCGAAATCGCCGCGCGCCTGCGCCGCCTTGATGATGCCGAAACTCGCCTTCTGGCCGGGCACCGGTAAATCCTCGGCGTCGTCGGCCGTGATCTGCAGGAACACGCCGCTGTCGGGGCCGCCCTTGTAGGCTTGGCCGGTGGAATGCAGGAAGCGCGGGCCGAACTCGGCGCAACTCGCGACGTGACGCGTGTCGCGCACCGCAAGCCGCATCTTCTGCAGCGAACCGATCGTGCCGGGGTCTCGCGCAATATAGGCGAGCAGGGCGACATAGTCGCCGTCGTCCGAACGCGACAGATGCGCCCTGATCCACGAGCCGAGCGTGCCATCGGCGCCGGCCTTGCGCAGTTCGGCCGCGTTGTGCGCGTCGGTGTAGAGATCGGCTTCATCGGTCGAGATCACCGGCTTCTCCGCAGGCAGCGCGCCGGTCTTCTCGAACGCGCTAGTCAGTTCGCGGGTCTTGATCTTGGCTGCTTCCACATCGGGCTGGTTGAACGGGTTGATGCCGAGGATCGCGCCCGCCACGGCGGTGGCCATCTCAAACCGGAAAAACTCCTGGCCGATATGGTCGATCGATTTCATCACGATGCGGGCCACGGGGTGACCCGCCTCCTCAAGCGCCTTGAGCCGGTCGTCATGCGAGGCGTCGTCCTCGCCTTCGGTGCGGATATCGATGAAGAAGCGGTCGTTGCCGTAAAGCGAGGGATCGCCGAGCGGCTCGCCGTCGATCGGGATCAGGCCCTTGCCGTCCTTGCCGGTGGATTCGGCAATCAGTTGTTCGGCCCAGGCGCCGAAATCGGCGACCTTCTCCGACGAGGTGATCGTCACCTTGTCGCGGCCTTCGAGGCCGGCGAGACCCATCGCCAGGCCGAGCTGCACGCCCGGGTTTTCATGCGGCGGCACGTCGGCTCCGCAGGAGCGCACCATCGCCAGCGCGTGCGTGATCAGGCTGCGAACGTCGATGCCGGCGGCGGCCGCCGGCACCAGTCCGAACGGCGACAGCACGGAATAGCGTCCGCCGATCGCGGGATCGCCATGGAAGATGCGGGCAAAGCCTTGGCTGATCGCGCCCTTCTCCAGCGACGAGCCGGGATCGGTCACCGCGATGAAGCGATGGCCGGCTTTGTCCTTGCCGATGGTTTTGGAGACGCGATCGAAGAAGTAATCCTTCATCACGTTCGGCTCGGTAGTGCCGCCCGATTTGCTGGAGACAATGAACAGCGTGTGGGCCAGATCGACCGTCTCCTCCATCGCGCGCACCTGCGCGGGATCGGTGGAATCGAGCACATGCAGTTTTGGGAAGCCGGATTTCCTGGCAAACGTTTCCGCCAGCACTTCCGGCCCGAGGCTCGATCCGCCCATGCCGAGCACCACGGCGTCGCTGAAATTCTGTCCCTTCACGCGTCGTGCAAAATCCTCGTAATCGGCGACGTCGGCGGCTGCAGGGCTGTTCAGCCAGCCCAGCCATTTGTTCTCGTCGTCATCGGTCCAGACCGATTTGTCCTTCTGCCACAGGCGGCGGATTGTCGCCGACGCGCGCCAGTCCTCGGTGCTCTTTGCCACGGCTTTCTTGATGCCGTCGCCGAGCACGAGTTGCTGGCGGTCGATGCCGCCGCCGAGCGAAGCTGCGCGTTTCTGCGCAACCGCGCCATAGAGCTTGTCAGCGGAATCCGCAAACAGCTTGACGCCGTCTTTGACCAGTTCTTCCGTGATGGCGTCGAGCGAGATGCCGGATTTTTCGAGCTCGTCCAGCACGCGCCTTGCGTCCTCGATATTTTCCTCGAGGCTGTCCCTAACTAGGCCATGGTCGCGGAATGCATCGAGCGTTGCCGGCGGCACGGTGTTGACGGTGTTGGGGCCGATCAGCTCCTCGACATACAGCACGTCGCTATAGTCCTTGTTCTTGGTGCCGGTGGATGCCCACAGCAGACGCTGCGGCTTGGCACCCTTGGCCGCGAGCTTCTCCCAACGGGGGCCCGCGAACAGCCGCTTGTAGTCCTGGTAGGCAAGCTTGGCGTTGGCGATGGCGACCTTGCCCTTCAGCGCGCTCAGCCGCTCCTTTTCGCTGGGATCGTTAGCCTTCGCGATCTTGTCGTCGAGCTGCTTGTCGACCGCGGTATCGATGCGGCTGACGAAGAAGGAGGCGACGCTGGCGACAGGCGCGGGATCGCCGCCATTGGCGACGAGTTTTTCAAGGCCGGCGATATAGGCCTCCGCCACCTCGCGATAGACCTCTTGCGCGAACAGCAGCGTGATGTTGATGCTGATGCCTTCGCCGATCAGATGTTCGATCGCAGGCAGCCCTTCCGGCGTGGCCGGGACCTTGACCATCAAATTCTGCCGCTTGACGTCCTTCCAGAGCCGTCCGGCTTCCGCAATGGTCCCCTTGGTATCCATCGCCAGATAGGGCGAGACCTCGAGGCTGACGAAACCGTCGGTGCCGTTCAAGCGGTCGTAAACCGGACGCAGCACGTCGGCGGCGTTCTGGATGTCCTCGACGGCGAGCACCTCGAACAGGTCGGCGACGGGGCGGTCGCCCGCCTTCAGGGCGTGGCCGATCGCGCCGTCATATTCGTCCGAACTCCCGATCGCCTTTTCGAAGATCGAGGGGTTCGACGTCACACCCTTGACGCCATCGGTATCGATCAGCGCCTTGAGGTCGCCCTTGGCGACGAAGCCGCGGGCGAGGAAGTCCAACCAGATTGCCTGGCCGTGGTTTTCGAGTGCTTTGACGGGATTCATGGTGCCTGTTCTGTTCAGTCGGTTTTCCGGGCTTCCGGCAGCTTTCGGGGGCAGGGCCGGAAAGTCAATATTTGGTTGGGCATGCAGCCTGATGGAATGGAGCGGTCCGGGACGATAACGCCATTGGCACCGGTTCGATCCCGAAAATGGCTGGTCTTGCCAGCCTGGATCCCAGCGGATCGATCGAACCGGCTTCCCGAAATTGTGACACCAACGGGCACAAGCACGAAGTCGTGAAGGAGGCCGTCATGGACAGTCGTATCTCGGCCCCCGCCTGCGTCGTGCCTTGGTGCGGCGTGATCGCGCTTGGTGCGACCGCGGCGGAAGCGGCCGGCATCGGCGTGCATCTGAGGGTTCATGCGCAAAACATTCCGCGGGCGGTTGCAGGGGGACACAATCCGCATGTCGGCGCGGGAGCGGGCGCGCAGGCGGCGTCGCGACTGCATCCGAACAGAAGAAGTATTCAGCTCGATACAGCGGGCGAAAGTGCGGCGATCAAATCGCGCAAATGAGCGATCGACGTGAAAGGTTCACGTCAATCGCAAGATCCAAAGGACTAGGCCTCAAGGTCGGAGGTAAAGATAACCTTGCGATTGCAGCTCGGCGATCCGCACCACGCCGCCCTGCTCGGCGGCGATGAAGCCCGGCAGCAAATCCTTCAGCGCGACATTGTGGGACTTCATGGTGTTGCCGCAGGCGGCGAGTTCGAGACCGGCCTTGGCGAATTGACCGACGCGTTTCGAAAGATCGGGGTTGGCGGAAGCCGAGTGAAACGCGCGCAACGCCTGGCCGTGAACCACCAGCGCCATCGTGACATGGTCGGGACCGCCGACGCCGTCGAGATGGTTCTGGATGTTGCCCAGCACGAAGCTGACCTTGTCGAGGTCGTTGAGGTGGTAGGCCACTTTCAATTTTGCCGAAGGTGCTGCCTCCCCAGCCGCGCTGGCGCGAGAGGCGGCAAGGGCTGCGCCGAAAGCCGAAATCGCGCCCCACAGGATATTGCGTCGATGCATGAAAATCTTTCCGGCCAAAGTGGTGTGGGTCACAGACCAAAGTAGTGAGGCGTACCAACCTAGGTAGTATGGCTCATTTGTGCCGGAGTGCCGCAAGCTCCTCGCGATCCGTCACCAACTCGGAGCATTCGTGCAGATCGGCGCGATCAACGCGGAAGATCTTGTCGTCGGCGCCGGCAAACAGATCATTGCTGGCGTCGTCGTCGGGCTTGTTACGCTCCCAGATCCTAATCCGCTCCAGCCGGATCAGCGCGGATTTGTCGTCCTTCATCGCCACGTTAATGCCGCCGCCTTCGCAATCGACGCCGCAGCCAAGTCGAATTTCACCACCGGTGTTTTCGGCGACAATGTGATTGCAGTAGCCGCTGGAATCGAAATTGCCGGCGCGGTGGCGATATTTGAAGCCGAGGCGGAACGAATAATTGACGGTCTTGTCTTCCGGCGCGTGTTCGGCCGTCATCAACAGCTTCATTGCGCTGACCTTCTGCTTCGGATGCTCCGCCAGATGGCTGGCGTCATAACGACGCACGAAGCAGGCATAGGTCTTGTGGCTGAGCGGGCCGCCGAACATCTGAGTATGGAAGGCGGCGGCTTTGGCTTTGTCGACGCCTTCCTGGGCGTGACAGGCATGGGCTCCGATGACGGAGGCAGCGGCGGCGGCGATGCAGGCGTATTTCATGGCAGACTCGGGCTAAACGCGCGGCATGTTACTTTAGTTGCAGTTGGCGCCGGGTGCGTTCAACACCCCGTCCGCGATGAACGCGTGTTAATCTTGGCCTTATTTGCCGCTAACCGGCCGCCCGAAGGTCACAAAAGGCGCGGTTATCGCGCGTCCGGGCCGTTTCAGAGCCCCGAAGTGCTCTGTTTGGCTGTTCGGGGTTTGCCAGGCGGATGCAGATTCGAGCCGCGTGACCGCTCAGATTCCTTAAAAAATCCCTTACGGCGTGCTCAGTACTTCCCCGGTAAAAAATGTTGCAGCACGGCTACAACGCGAGCGAAATGGCACCGTATCTTTACGAGGAGGAGGCCGTTAGCACGACTATTGCATTGCATTGTGAAGTCGCTCGCGTGTCCAATCGACCCATGTGCTGATTGTGATTCGCGAACGGAAGCTGTGGCGCTCCGACACTGGAACCCGAGTGGTGCGTCCGGCATTTACAGGTGACCATGGAGAGACGGATCATGTACAACGATTCTCTGTTCAATGCTTTCGCCCGGTCCTTCGAAGCTCGAAGCCAGACCGACATGTCGATGGCCGAATATCTGGAGTCGTGTCGAAGCGATCCGATGCGATATGCCAATGCGACCGAACGACTACTAGCTGCGATCGGTGAGCCTCAGATGATTGACACGGCCAAGGACCCTCGCCTTGGCCGTATCTTTTTGAATCGCACGATGCGGCTCTATCCGGCTTTCGCCGGCTTCTACGGGATGGAAGACACGATCGAGCGCATCGTCGGGTTCTTCCGCCACGCGGCGCAGGGCCTCGAAGAGCGCAAGCAGATACTTTATCTGCTCGGGCCTGTCGGTGGTGGAAAGTCGTCACTTGCCGAACGCCTCAAGTCGTTGATGGAAGTCCACCCCATTTACGTGTTGAAGGCCGGTGACGAACTCAGCCCGGTATTCGAAAGCCCGCTCAGCCTGTTCGATCCGGAATCGCTCGGGCCGATGCTCGAGGAAAAGTACGGCATTCCGCGCCGGCGCCTCAGCGGGCTGATGAGCCCGTGGTGCTACAAACGTCTCGAAGCCTTCGGTGGCGACATCTCGCAATTCCGCGTCGCCAAGATCCAGCCGTCGCGGCTGCGCCAGATCGCGATCGCCAAGACCGAGCCCGGCGACGAAAACAACCAGGACATCTCGTCACTGGTTGGCAAGGTCGATATCCGCAAGCTGGAGACCTTCGCCCAGAACGATCCTGACGCCTACAGCTATTCGGGCGGTCTCAATCGCGCCAACCAGGGCATTCTCGAATTCGTCGAGATGTTCAAGGCGCCGATCAAGATGCTGCATCCGCTGCTCACGGCCACGCAGGAGAGTAACTATATCGGGACCGAGAACATCGGCGCGATCCCGTTCACCGGTATCGTTCTCGCCCACTCCAACGAGTCGGAATGGCAAAGCTTCAAGGCCAACAAGAACAACGAGGCCTTCATCGACCGCATTTGCGTCATCAAGGTGCCGTACAGCCTGCGCGTCACCGAAGAGCAGAAGATCTATGAGAAGCTGATCCAGAGCTCCGAACTGGCCACCGCGCCGTGCGCGCCGGCCACGCTGGAAACGCTGGCGCGGTTCTCGGTGATGTCGCGGTTGCACAGGCACGAGAACTCGACCGTGTTCGCCAAGATGCGGATCTACGACGGTGAAAGCCTGAAGGAATCCGATCCGAAGGCCCGCAGCGTTCAGGAGTACAGGGATGCCGCCGGCGTCGATGAAGGCATGGACGGCGTTTCGACCCGCTTCGCCTTCAAGGTTCTCGCTGCGACCTTCAACCACGACACCAATGAGGTCGGTGCCGACGCGGTCCATCTGATGTACACGCTGGAGCAGGCGATCCGGCGCGAGCAACTTCCCGACGAGGTCGAGAAGCGTTATATCGAGTTCATCAAGGCCGAACTGGCGCCGCGCTATGCCGAATTCATTGGGCATGAGATCCAGAAGGCCTATCTGGAGTCCTATGCGGACTACGGCCAGAACCTGTTCGACCGCTATGTCGACTATGCCGATGCCTGGATTGAGGATCAGGATTTCAAGGATCCCGACACCGGACAACTGCTCGATCGCGAACTGCTCAATCAGGAGCTGACCAAGATCGAAAAGCCGGCCGGCATCGCCAACCCCAAGGACTTCCGCAACGAGGTCGTGAAGTTCTCGCTGCGGTCGCGGGCCCAGAACGGCGGCAAGAACCCGGCATGGACCAGCTACGAGAAGATCCGGGAAGTGATCGAAAAACGGATATTCTCCCAGGTCGAGGATCTGCTTCCCGTGATATCCTTCGGTTCGAAGAAGGACGGCGAGACCGAGAAGAAGCATGACGACTTCGTCGCGCGCATGGTCGAGCGAGGCTACACCGAGCGGCAAGTCCGCCGGTTGGTCGAGTGGTACATGCGCGTAAAACAGGCAGGCTGAGGCGGATGAAACGTGGCTATTCATATTGTCGACCGGCGCCTGAATCCGGGTAGCAAGAGTCTTGAGAATCGCCAGCGCTTTCTGCGTCGGGCCAAGGCGCTGGTTCAGGGGGCCGTAAAGAAATCGTCGCAGGACCGGGACATCAAGGATGTCCTGGAAGGCGGCGAGGTCAGCGTCCCGATCGACGGCATGGACGAGCCGCGCTTTCGCCGTGAGGGCGGCACGCGCGACATGGTGCTGCCTGGCAACAAGAAGTTCGTCGAAGGCGATATTCTCCCGCGGCCGAACCCGAGCGGCGGCAAGGGGAGGGGTGCGGGCGAGGGCGACAGCGAAGATACCTTCCGCTTCGTTCTCAGCCGCGACGAGTTTGTCGACCTGTTCCTGGACGACCTCGAATTGCCCGATCTCGCCAAGCGAAAGCTGGCCGAGGTCGAAAGCCAGGGCATTCGCCGGGCGGGCTACACAACCTCCGGCTCGCCCGCCAATATTTCGGTGAGCCGAACGGTCAGTCGCGCCCTGGCGCGGCGCGTGGCGCTGCGGCGGCCGAGGCCGGAGGTGCTGGCGGCGCTCGAGGCGGAGCTTAAGGACTGCAGCGACGAGGCGCGCCGCGCCGAACTCATGGCCGAGATCGAGGCGCTGAAGGCCAAGATACGCCGCATCCCGTTCATCGATCCGATCGACATCCGCTACCGGCGTTTCGAGACGGTGCCGAAGCCGGTGGCGCAGGCCGTCATGTTCTGCCTGATGGACGTCTCCGGTTCGATGACCGAGCATATGAAGGATCTCGCCAAGCGGTTCTATATGCTGCTCTACGTGTTCCTGAAGCGGCGCTATCGCCACGTCGAGATCGTTTTCATCCGGCATACCGATCGGGCCGAGGAGGTCGACGAGCAGACATTCTTTTACGGACCGGCTTCCGGTGGCACGCTGGTGTCGAGCGCGTTGCAGGCGATGCACGACATCGTTCGGTCGCGGTTCCGCCCGGACGACTGGAATATCTATGCCGCGCAGGCTTCCGACGGCGACAATTCCTACGCGGATGGCGAGGTCACGAGCCGGCTTCTGACCGACAAGATCCTGCCGGTCAGCCAGTTTTTTGCCTATCTGGAAGTCGGCCAGGAAAATGGCCTTAGCTACGAAATGCCCAATTCGTCGCTCTGGACCCTTTACGAAAGCCTGCGTGCGAGCGGCGCGCCGCTGTCGATGCGCAAGGTCAACGAGCGCAGTGAGATCTTCCCGGTGTTCCACGATCTCTTCAAGCGCCGCAGCCAGCAGGAAAGAAACGCGTCATGACCGCGACCGACCAACTGCTGTTTCAGGGCGCCGACTGGGACTTCCGGACGCTGCAGCGGATCTGCGACGCCTGCGAGCAGGTTGCGCGGGACGAGCTGGGGCTCGATGTCTATCCCAACCAGATCGAGGTCATTACCGCCGAGCAGATGCTGGACGCCTATTCGTCGGTCGGCATGCCGCTGTTCTACAAGCATTGGTCGTTCGGCAAGCACTTTGCCTTTCAGGAGGCATCCTATCGCAAGGGGCTGATGGGGCTGGCCTACGAGATCGTCATCAACTCGTCGCCGTGCATTTCCTACCTGATGGAAGAAAATACCGCGACGATGCAGACGCTCGTGATCGCGCATGCCGCCTTCGGCCACAATCATTTCTTCAAGAACAACTATCTGTTCAAGCAATGGACCGACGCCGACGGCATTCTGGATTATCTCGAATTCGCCAAGCGCTATGTGGCGCATTGCGAGGAACGCCACGGCCGGCTGGCGGTCGAGCATACGCTCGATGCCGCGCACGCTCTTATGTCGCACGGGATCGATCGCTATCCCGGCAAGAAGAGTCTCGACCTGCGCGCCGAGGAAAAGCGGGCGGGAAGGCGCCGTGCTCATGAGGAGAGCGCCTTCAACGATTTGTGGCGCACCGTTCCGGCCGGCAAAGTGAAGAGCGACGCAATACTGGACGTCGAGCGCCGTCGCCAGATGCTCGGCCTGCCGCAGGAAAACCTGCTGTACTTTCTCGAGAAGACGGCGCCGCGCCTGCGTCCCTGGCAGCGCGAAATACTGCGGATCGTGCGGCACATCGCGCAGTATTTCTATCCGCAAAGCCAGACCAAAGTGATGAACGAGGGCACGGCGACCTACGTTCACTATCAGATCATGAGCCGGCTGCACCAGCAGGGACGACTGACGGACGGCAACTTCCTCGAATTCCTGCAGTCGCACACCAACGTCGTGTTTCAGCCCGAGTTCGACGATCCGCGCTATTCCGGATTCAATCCGTATGCGCTGGGATTTGCGATGATGCAGGACATCGAGCGCATCGTGACCAATCCGGAAGCCGATGATCACGAGTGGTTTCCGGATATCGCCGGCAAGGGCGATGCCATGGGTGTGTTGCGCGACATCTGGGCCAATTATCGCGATGAAAGCTTCATCAGCCAGTTCATGAGCCCGAGGCTGATGCGGCACTTCCGGCTGTTCCATCTGCATGACGATCCGGAGGAGCGCAGCGGTATCCTGGTCGACGCCATCCACAACGAGCGCGGTTACCGCCGGCTGCGGCGCGAACTGGCGCGGCAATACGACGTCGGCTTCATCGACGCCAACATCGAAGTCGTCGACGTCGACCTCGCCGGCGATCGTCGGCTGATGTTGCGCCACACCGTGGTGAAGGGCGCCCAGCTCAGCGAAGCCGACGCCAAGCGCGTGCTGCAGCACCTTGCCGATCTCTGGAGCTATGACGTGTCGCTCGTCGAGACCGACGGGGCCGGCAAGGTCATGAAGGAGTATGTCGCAAACCCGCGGAACATCGCCGTGGCAGCGTAGCCGGGTTTACTGCGTGATGAGTCCCCTCATGGTGAGGAGCCGCGATAGCCCGTAGCCCGGGTGAAGCGAAGCGAAACCCGGACCGCCGCCGAATGTCGCAAGAATCCCGGATTACGCGGAGCCTGTCATCGGGCGCGCATTCGCGCGACCCGGTGGCTCCATCCGGGCTACGAACTTCTCAGAGGATGAGAGGTTTGAACAGTTTTGACGCCTACCGCAGGCTGGCGTTGATCTTTTCCAGCGCTGATGTGCCGGGGCACAGGTCCTTGGCTTCCAGCGTATTGAGCGGCGTCTCGACGGTGTCGAGATGGGTGTGGAGGTCTTCCGAATCCGGATCGACGTAGAGCAGTCCGGTCACCACCTGGCCCTTGGCCGCGTGCTTCTGCAGGAAGGTCATGGCCGCCAGCCGGTCGTTGGCGTCATAGTCGGCGTCGATCTTGCGCAGCGCCAGCCTCGTACCGTCATGCTGTTCGACTACCTGCACCGTGCCCGGCGCGTAATCGACCGTGATCGGGTCGCGGCCGGTCAGCACATCGAGGCGATTCACCGCGTCGTTATGTTCGCGGACGTAATCAAAGCTCTTGGTTGAGCCGGCGTGGTTGTTGAAGGCGATGCAGGGGCTGATGACATCGATGAACGACGCGCCCTTGTGCCGGATCGCGGCCGCGATCAGCGGCACCAGCTGGTTCTTGTCGCCGGAGAAGCTGCGCGCCACGAAGCTCGCGCCGAGTTGCAGCGCGATCGCCACCAGGTCGATAGCGTTGTCGGTGTTCATCACACCCTTCTTGGACTTCGAGCCGCGGTCGGCGGTCGCCGAAAATTGCCCCTTGGTCAGCCCGTACACGCCGTTGTTCTCGACGATGTAGGTCATGTTGACGGCGCGCCGGATCGAATGCGCGAACTGGCCGAAGCCGATCGAGGCACTGTCGCCGTCGCCGGAAACGCCGAGATAGATCAGGTCGCGGTTGGCGAGGTTGGGCGCCGGTCAGGACCGACGGCATGCGGCCGTGCACGGAGTTGAACCCGTGCGAATTGCCCAGGAAATAGTCCGGCGTCTTAGACGAGCAGCCGATGCCGGAAATTTTTGCCACCCGGTGCGGCTCGATCGAGAGTTCATAGCAGGCCTCGATGATCGAGGCGGTGATCGAGTCGTGGCCGCAGCCGGCGCACAGCGTCGAGATTTTTCCTTCGTAATCCCGGTGAGTGTAGCCGAGCTCGTTCTTGGGCAGGCCGGGATGATGGAACTTGGGCTTTGCGATGTAGGTCATGACACGGCCTTGCGGAGAGGGGTCACCTTCAGATGGTCCTGGTGGTCGCCGATGGCATTCGCAATGAAGCGCGCGGTGATCGGCGTGCCGTCATAGTGCAGGATCGGCACCAGCCGGACCGGATCGATACCGTTCTCGTTGACGATCAACTGGCGAAGCTGGCCGTCGCGGTTCTGCTCGACCACGTACACGAAATCATGGTCGGCGATGAAGCTCGCCACGCTGGAATGGAACGGGAAGGCGCGGATGCGCAGGCGGTCGAGCTGATGCCCGCGCGCTTCCAAAAGCCCGATCGCCTCGTCCATCGCCGGCGCCGTCGAGCCGAAATAGATCACGCCGTATTTGGTCGGCTTGGCGGCGTTGGCCTGCAATGGCCGCGGCACCATGTCCTGCGCCGTTTCGAACTTGCGCACCAGCCGCTGCATGTTGTCGGCATAGATCGCGCCTTCTTCCGAATAGCGCGCGTAGCGGTCGCGCGAAGTGCCGCGGGTGAAGAACGAGCCCTTGGTCGGATGCGTGCCGGGATAGGTGCGGTAGGGAATGCCGTCGCCGTCGACGTCGAGATAGCGGCCGAAATCGCGGCCGGGCTCGTCGAGCATTTCCGCGGTCATCACCTTGCCGCGGTCATATTGCCTGGCGTCGTCCCATTTCAGCGGGCGGCACAGCCGGTGATTCATGCCGATGTCGAGGTCGAGCATCAGGAAGATCATGGTCTGCAGCCGGTCGGCGAGGTCGAACGACTGCGCCGCGAACTCGAACGCTTCGGCCGGATCTTCCGGGAACAGCAGGACGTGCTTGGTGTCGCCGTGCGAAGCGTAGGCACAGGCGATGATGTCGCATTGCTGGGTGCGCGTTGGCATGCCCGTCGAGGGGCCGGCGCGCTGGATGTTCATGATTACGGCCGGAATTTCGGCGAAGTAGGACAGGCCGATGAATTCGGTCATCAGTGAGATGCCGGGACCGGAAGTCGCGGTGAAGGCCCGCGCGCCATTCCAGGAGGCGCCGATCACGATGCCGATGGATGCGAGCTCATCTTCGCCTTGCACGATCGCGTATTTGGCCTTGCCGGTCTCAGGGTCATGCCGCAGCTTCTTGCAGTGGCTCGTGAAGGCCTCCGCCACCGACGACGACGGCGTGATCGGATACCAGGCGCAGACGGTGGCGCCGCCATAGACCGCGCCGAGCGCAGCCGCGCTGTTGCCTTCCATGAAGATGCGGTCGCCGACCTTATCGGACTTCTTCACCCGCAGCCCGACCGGGCATTTCAAATTCTGCAGCGCCCAGTCGCGGCCGAGATGCAGCGCGTGGACGTTGGAGGACAAGAGCTTCTCCTTGCCCTTGTACTGTTCGGCAATCAATTGCTCGACGATCTTCGGGTCCATGTCGAGCAGGGCGCACATCGCGCCGAGATAGATGATGTTCTTGAACAGTTGGCGCTGGCGCGGATCGGTGTAGGTCGAATTGGTGATCGCCGTCAGCGGCACGCCGATCACGTTGATATCCGCGCGGAATTTCGACGTCGGCATCGGCTTGGTCGAATCGTAGAACAGATAGCCGCCGGGCTCGATCGAGGCGACGTCCTTGTCCCAGGTCTGCGGGTTCATCGCCACCATCATGTCGACGCCGCCGCGGGCGCCGAGATGGCCGGCTTCGGTGACCCGCACCTCGTACCAGGTCGGCAGGCCCTGGATGTTGGAAGGGAAGATGTTGCGCGGAGACACCGGTACGCCGTGGCGCAGGATCGCGCGGGCGAACAGCTCGTTGGCGCTAGCCGAACCCGAGCCGTTGACGTTGGCGAAACGGACGACGAAGTCGTTTACGCTGCTGATCGGGCTTTGGACTGGCATGTTGTTCCCGCGTGAGTCATATCGATGAGGTATTTCTGCATGTCCCAGGCACCCGTGGGACAACGCTCGGCGCACAGCCCGCAATGCAGGCAGACGTCCTCGTCCTTGACCATGACGCGGCCGGTCTTGAGGCCCTCGGCGACATAGAGCGCCTGGTCCTGGTGCGGCGAGGGCGCCTTCAACCGCTGCCTGAGATCCTCTTCCTCGCCATTCTCTGTGAAGGTGATGCAGTCCATCGGGCAGATGTCGACGCAGGCATCGCATTCGATGCAGGCGGGCGCCGAGAATACGGTCTGCACGTCGCAGTTCAGGCAACGCTGCGCCTCACCGAGCGCGAGCTTGACGTCATAGCCGAGCTCGACCTCGGCCTTGATGTCCTTCAGCGCGATCACCTTGTCGCGATGCGGCACCTTGTAGCGCTTGTCCCCCGAGATATCGTTGTCGTAGCTCCACTCGTGGATGCCCATCTTCTGCGACGAGACATGCACTTCCGGCAGCGGGCGCTCGGTGATGTCTTCGCCCGAGATCATCTTGTGGATCGACAGCGCGGCGTCGTGGCCGTGCGCGACCGCCCAGATGATGTTCTTCGGGCCGAACGCGGCGTCGCCGCCGAAGAAAACTTTCGGATTGGTCGATACAAAGGTCTTCGCGTCGACCTGCGGCATGTTCCACTTGTCAAACTCGATGCCGCAATCGCGCTCGATCCAGGGGAACGCATTCTCCTGGCCGACCGCGACCAGCACGTCGTCGCAGGGGATGGTCTGGTTGGGTTCGCCGGAGGGCACCAGGTTGCGGCGGCCCTTGGCGTCGTATTCGGCCTTCACCTTCTGGAAGGTGACGCCGATGAGCTTGCCGCTGACATGCTTGAATGCCACCGGCACCATGTAATTGAGGATCGGAATGTCCTCGTGCAGGGCGTCTTCCTTTTCCCAGGGGCTCGCCTTCATTTCCTCGAAGCCGGAGCGGACGATGACTTTCACGTCTGCGCCGCCGAGCCGGCGCGCGGTGCGGCAGCAATCCATCGCGGTGTTGCCGCCGCCGAGCACGATGACGCGCCTGCCGATCTTCTCGACATGACCGAACGAGACCGACGCCAGCCATTCGATGCCGATGTGGATATTGGCGGCAGCTTCCTTGCGGCCGGGGATATCGAGCTCGCGGCCACGCGGGGCACCGGAGCCGATGAAAATCGCGTCGTAGTTTTCGCCGAGCAGCTTCTTCAGGCTGTCGATGTGATGCCCGCCCTTGAACTCGACGCCGAGGTTGAGGATGTAATCGGTCTCCTCGTCGATGACGTTGTCCGGCAGGCGGAACTTCGGAATCTGGCTCCGCATCATGCCGCCCGCCTTGGGATCGGCATCGAACACGGTGCAGTGATAGCCGAGCGGCGCGAGGTCGCGCGCCACTGTAAGCGAGGCGGGGCCGCCGCCGACCAGCGCGATGCGCTTGCCGTTTTTGGCCAGCGGCTTCGGCATGCGGTGCTTGACGTCGTCCTTGAAGTCGGCGGCAACGCGCTTCAGGCGGCAGATCGCAACCGGAGTTTCCTCGACGCGGCCGCGGCGGCACGCGGGTTCGCATGGACGATCGCAGGTGCGTCCCAGAATTCCGGGAAACACATTCGATTGCCAATTGATCATGTAGGCGTCGCTATAACGCCCTTCGGCAATCAAACGGATGTACTCGGGAACCGGTGTGTGTGCGGGGCAGGCCCATTGGCAATCGACCACTTTGTGAAAGTAGTCTGGCGCCGAGATATCAGTCGGTTTCATTCCTACCTTGTCCGCGCAAGCTACGGGAACGCGGCCTTTTTTGCCTCGAACGCTTAACGAGCGTTCTTGTGGTTTTTGAATTGGATCATAGGCTTATCTTATTAGAGCCATTCCAGACGCCGCGCACAAGGCAATTTTGTGCGATCTTCGGCCTTCAACTGCATGGGAGCTTGGACTTAGCGTCGCATGTCGATGCGGCAGTGCAGCATGTGCAGTGCAGCTTCAACTTCGAACACGGCAAGTACGCGCATGTCGGGCAAAATGGACGCAGATGCGATGACGTGTGCTCAAATCAGTCGCAGGGTGGCTCCTGTCGCCGCCAGCAGGACGACGACAATCCAGGGCGGCAATTTCCACACTGTCAGCAGCAGGAAGCCCGCCAACGCGACGGCGAAATCCCGCGGAGTAAGCACGGCGCTGGTCCAGACCGGATTGTAGAGCGCCGCCCCAAGGATGCCGACAACGGCGGCATTGGTGCCGCGCATGGCGGCTTGGGCGGCGGGACGCAGGCGTAGCGCATCCCAGAACGGCAGCATGCCGTAGACCAGGAGTAGCCCCGGCAGAGACAGCGCGACCAGTGCGATCGCAGCGCCGGCGAAACCGTTGGGAGCGGGACCAATGGCGCCGAGATAGGCCGCGAACGTGAAGAGCGGTCCGGGCACCGCTTGCGCCATGCCGTAGCCGGCGAGGAAATCCTCGTTGCTGACCCAGCCCGGCGTCACCACTTCCGCCTGCAACAGCGGCAGCACGACATGGCCGCCGCCGAACACCAGCGAGCCGGAACGATAGAACGCGTCGAACAGCGCAAGGCCTTGCGAGCCGGTTCGCGCCGTCACCAGTGGCGTGACAAGGAACAGCACTGCGAAAAGCACGAGCGCGATTACGCCGTGTTGACGCGACACCGAAAAGCCGAGTTGACCGGTCAGCGCCGGCCCGTCGCCGCGGCACAGCCAGAGCCCGGCCAACGCCCCAAGCGCGATGGCGCCGATCTGCCCGAACGATCCGCCGACGAAAACCACGATCGCAACAGCCGCAAGCGCGATCGCCGCCCGCGCCCGGTCCGGCGTCAGGCTGTTGGCCATGCCCCAGATCGCTTGCGCGACGACGGCAACCGCGACCAGCTTCAGGCCGTGAAGAATCCCCTCGGCGAAGGGGCCGGTGAGGGCGGTTGCGCCGAGCGCAAAGGCGAACAGAATGATCGCCGACGGCATCGTGAAGGCGAACCAAGCCGCCAATCCGCCAAGCAGGCCGTTGCCGCGCAGGATGCCGAGGGTGAAGCCGACCTGGCTGGAAGCCGGCCCCGGCAAGAACTGGCAGAGCGCAACGATGTCGGCGTAGCTGCTCTCGCTCAGCCATTTCCGCCGCTCGACGAATTCGGTCCTGAAATAGCCGAGATGCGCAATCGGCCCGCCGAACGATGTAAGGCCCAGCTTGAGGAAGGCGGTAAAGACTTCCGCGGTACTGCCCATGGCATTTTGGTCATTCATGGCATCGGGCATCGATCCCAAGCCCTAGCCGAGGTCGCTTTTGGCGATATCCCACATCAGCCGGTAGACGCCGCTGGAAATCACCAGCGGCTTGAGCGCGGCATTGTCGAGAAACCGCGCCGCGGCAGAAGGGACGGCGCCTACGTCAGTTGCATCGATCAGCACGAACCAGTCGCCGGCGCCGGGATTGGGCGTCGAGGGATCGTCGGTGATCGGTTTTGACAGCGCCGGATCGCTCTCGATCAAATGCATGGAGATGATGCCGTCGAGTTGTGCGGGATCGAGTTGCTCGCGGAGCGCGGCGCGCAGTTTGTCTTCGCCGCCGGAAAGGCGCAGCCGGATGATGCCGAGCGCCGCGCCGCGGCCGGTGCCCTGGCTGATCGTGATGCGCGCGACCGCCCGGATCATGTTCTGGAAGCGGGCGATGTTGGCCTTCGACCACGCCGTCTGGTTCGAAAGCGCGGCGCGATAGGCCGGGCTGTCCAGCACCTCAAAGGTTTCGGTCGAGTAGAGGCTGAGATATTTCGGATTCCCCGCATGGGCGACATAGCGGCGCGCTTCGAGGAAGCCATCGATCGCGACGCGTTCTTCAAGATGTTCGCGGTCGTACCAGCGATTGAATTCGGCTTCGTCCTTCGCGTCGATGTTCATCGACGTCAGCAGCATGCCTTTTCCGGCGATCGGCATTTTCTTGATTCCTATTTGCCCGTTCTGGAAGCCATGTCCGCGATCGCCTTCATCACGGCATCGCGGACGCCGGGATCGTACAGCGTGTGGCCGGCGCCCTCGACAAACCGAATCTCGGCCTCGCGCCACACCGCCGCAAGCGCATGCGAGGTCACGGGCGGGCACAGTAGGTCATATCGGCCCTGCACGATGATGCCGGGGATGCCTTTGAGCCTGCCCGCTTCGCGCAGCAACTGGTTGGGCTCCATGAAACAGTCATTGGCGAAGTAGTGCGCTTCCATGAACGGCGTGGCCGGCAGGCCTCGCGATGAACTAAGCGTCGCCAGATCGAGGCGTATGCGGTTCGGCGTGTGTTCGGAAAGAATGCGCTCGGTTTCGCCCCATGCCCGCGCCGCGGGAATATTCACGTCAGGATTGGGATCGAGGATACGGCGAAAATAGGCATGCAGCGGTTGCGCGCGTTCGCCTTCCGGCAGCACGCTCATGAAGTCGTCGTAAAGGCCGGGATAGAACCGCGGCATTACCTTGAGAAAACCGTTTTCGATTTCCTCTGATGTGCCGAGAAAGGTGGCGCGCAGCACGATGCCGGTGACGCGGTCGGGATGGGCTTGCGCATAGGCCAGCGCCAGCGTCGCGCCCCAGGAGCCGCCGACGATCATCCAGCGCTCAAGTTCGAATTTCTCGCGGATCGCTTCCATGTCGGCGATCAGATGCGGCAACGTGTTGGCTTCGCGGCGGCCCTTGGGACGGCTGCGGCCCGCGCCGCGCTGGTCGAACAGCACGGCGTGGAAACGCTCGGGATCGAACAGCCGGCGATGGTCCGGCTGGCAGCCGCTGCCGGGCCCGCCATGCAGGTAGACCGCGGGGATGCCACCGGCGCGACCGACGCTTTCGACGTAGATGTCGTGACCGTCGCTGACTGCGAGCTGCTCCGACGTCAGCGGGGCAAACGGATCGGCGCGTTTGACGGATTTGCCGGCGTCGGCGTCAGGCGCCATGCTTGCCTTCCGTCTCCAGCGTGCCGCCGGCGAAATTGCGATAGAGGAAGCGGTCCTGGTGCGCGGCCGCCTCGCGCTCGGCCTGCTTGAAGATCTGCTCGTGCATCGGCGACAGCGTGCACGCCGGGTCGGTATTGCCGGCATCGCCGGTCAGCGCAAAGGCCTGGCAGCGGCAGCCGCCGAAATCGATTTCCCGGAATTCGCAGCTCTTGCATGGCTCGGGCATCCAGCCGGTGCCGCGATAGCGGTTGAAGGCTTCGGAATTCTGCCAGATCCAGGCAATCGAATGATTTGAGCGCACGGACAAGAATTCGAGCCCGGTGATGCTCTCCGCCGCGTGGCAAGGCAGGACCTTGCCCGCCGGAGAAATGTTGAAGAACTGCCGGCCCCAGCCGCCCATGCATTTCTTCGGCCGCAGCGCGTAGTAATCCGGCACCACATAGTCGATGGCGAGAATGCCCTTCAGCCGCACGGCGGCTTCCTCGACGATGCGGCTGGTTTCCTCGATCTGTTCGAGCGTCGGCATCAAGGCGGCGCGGTTCTTCAGCGCCCAGCCGTAATATTGGACGTTCGCCACTTCCAGCCTGTCGGCGTCGAGATCGACCGCCATCTGAATGATGTCTGCGAGCTGGTGCAGGTTCTGCCGGTGCATGACGGCATTGACCGTCAGCGGCATATCGAGCTCGCGCGTCCATCTTGCCGCTTCGATCTTCTTCTCGTGGGAGTTCTTCAGCCCGGCGACGCGATCGGCTACCATGGGCTCGTTGCCCTGGAAACTGATCTGGACATGGCAGAGCCCCGCATCGGCCAATGCCGACAGTTTTTCCTTGGTCAGCAGCACCGCTGATGTGATGAGATTGCTGTACAGCCCGACGTCGGTCGCATGCTGCACCAGCTCCACCAGATCCTTGCGCGCGGTCGGCTCGCCGCCCGAGAAATGGATTTGCAGCACGCCGATTTCGGCAAGCTCGCTCAAAACCTTCTTCCATTCGTCGGTCGTCAGCTCACTGCCAGCACGGTCGAGCTCGACCGGATTGGAGCAATAGGGGCACTGCAGCGGGCAGCGGTGCGTCAGCTCCGCGAGCACGGCAAGCGGAATGCCGAACGTTTCCGCGGTCGAACGTTGCGATTCCAGAACCGCAAGCCCGTCGCTGGGCGCGGCGCCGGCTGTTTTACCATCGGCGAGAATGTCGCTCATGACGTCTTCTCACGCGCTTCGGTCAGAAAGCCCTTGTCGGCGAGGTCCTGCAGCATCCCGATGACGTCGACTAAGATCGCCTCGCGCGGCGCGGCATATTTGGCGGCGAGCTGGTCGGCCATCTCGCCGACGCTGCGCACGCCGTCGCAGAGCTGCAGCACTTCCACGGCGATTTCGTCCGGCGCCAGCACGCGCTCCGGCGCCAGGATCACCCAGACCTGCCGCGTCTCATCGAATTTCAGCCGCGCATGTCGCGGCAATTTCGGCCGGCTCGCCTCGCTGACACTGATGTTGCGGCTCGCAGCCATCGATCGCTAGTCTCCTCTGGGCACGAACGCCCCGGGCGGTATGTGGCCCTCGACATAGGCATGATACAGCGCGTCGAGCTGAACCCATAGCACATTGGTCTTGAAGATCAGCGCATTGCAGACCGCCTCGCGCTCGGCGTGCGTCTTCGCATTGGCCTTGACGTATTCCAGCGCAAAACCCGCGTCGCGCGGGGCCTGTGTCAGGCGGCGGCTGAAATAGCTCATGATGTCAGGGTTGACGAAATCATAGTGCTGCAGCATCCCGGAGATGCGTTCCTCATGCAGGTTCGGCGCGAACAGTTCCGTGAGCGAGGAGGCGATCGCTTCCAGCGGCGTCTTGTCACGGCAGAAATGCACATAGGCCTCCACCGCAAATCGTGTCGCGGGCAGGATGCCTTCGGTCGATTCCACATAGGCGCTGTCGAGCCCGAGCCCCTCGGTCAGCTTCAGCCAGCGCTCGATACCGCCTTCGGAGCCGATATCGCCGTCGTGATCCTCGATCCTGTGCCGCCATTCGATCCGGGTCGCGCGGTCGCGGAACCGGGAGATCACCATCGCGTCCTTGAGCGGGATCGTGCTCTGGTAAAAATAGCGGTTCAGCGCCCAGGCCTGCACCTGCCCCTTGTTGAGCTTGCCGCCATGCAGCAACCGGTGGAACGGATGCAGATTGTGATAGCGCGTCGCGCCGATGTGGCGGAGCATCGCTTCGAGTTCATCGGCGCTGTTGAGCGTGATGCCCTTGCCGATCGACAGGGCGGTCATTTCCGCCTTGGCCATGACATTCACAGCGTGATCTCCGTTCCGTCAGCTGGAATCTGCCAGCCTGCCTGTTCCAATTCCTTTCGCTCGTCCGAGCCGGTGAGCAACGCGGGGTTGGAGTTGTTGATATGCAGGAACATTTTGCGGCCGACATCGAGGCCGGCAAGGCTCTCGATCGCGCCATGTGTGCCCGACATTGAAATATGGCCCATCCCTTGGCCCGTTTTAGTGCCCAGCCCCTGGACGATCAATTCATCGTCGCGCCACACGGTGCCATCGAAGAACACCAGCGCGGCGCCCGCCAGGCGCGATTTGAGATCGTCGGTCACGTCAGCGCAGGCGGCCAGGAAATAGAAGTACTTGCCGCTTGCCTTGTCCAGAATCCGCAAGCCCAGCGTATCGCCCGCGCCGTCGCCGCCGGCCGGATGCGCCTTGCCTTCGAGATACCACGCGCCCTTGCCGGGAACCGCGAAGGGAAGGATTTCCATGCCGGATGGGGAGCCATCGGGCAGGGCTGGCTCGAACGCCTTGTCGACCTCGATTGGCCGCCGCTTCACGTTGTTGTCGCCCAGTACGTTAAAGATGCTGTTGGATCGCAAAATCGCAAGGACCCGCTCATGCGCATAGAGCGTGAACGGCGAACCCTCCCGCATCGACAGCAGCCCTGCGACCGCATCGACCTCGCCATTGGTCAGGATCACGCCTGCGATCGGGCTGTGCCTGAGCTGACCTGCCTTGGGGTGAAGCTGCGGCGTCGCAATCACCTGCTGGCGCAGGTCGGGCGAAGCGTTGATGAGATACCAGTGCGCACCATCGGCGCTGACCGCGATCGAGGCTTGGGTACTACGCAGTTCGGAATTTTCACTTCGTGCTATCCGGCACACCGGACATCCGCAGTTCCACTGCGGAATCCCGCCGCCTGCGGCGGCGCCCAGGACGACGACGCGAAGCATGATCCGTCTCCTGGAGATTCCAGACTTGAAGAAACAAGCTGAATTACAAACGCCGCAAAGTGGACACCGGCGTCGGACACAGTCCCGCTATCGGAACGTGTCGGGCCCGGAGGTCCACCTGCGTAAGATGTGAAATGCGCTGCCGCTTACTTGCGGGTGGCGCACATATACATGTTGATTTCCATGCCGACCGATACTTCGACGATTTTTGGTGCTTTCCAGGCCATTGGTGCCTCCCTTTTGTTACCGGACGACCTCCGCCCTTCCGGATTAAGGTACTGCGGATCAAAAAGTTCGCCAGTTAAATCTTTTGCCTGGAACCCCATTTGTTTATGCTGCGCCGCAAAGGGGATTTCACGGGGTTGTGTGGAGGTTCTCGGTCAAAACGGCGTGGGATCAAGCCTTTCGCGGTTGTTTGCACCGCCACGAATGGCAATTCTGGGTGTGACGGGGCGCAGCCGGCTCCGGATAAAGACCTTGTGAGATAGTAGCGGCCTCCGGTTGCGGGGCCTCAAACAGAGCCAGGTTTCAGCCGATGCCGCGATATTATTTCAACACCCGTATCGGCGACGAGCTGATCCCCGATCCCGACGGCGAAGTACTTGTCGATCCCGATCGCGCCTGGGAAATGGCGCGTGCGATGATCCGGGAGCTGCTCAAGACTGACGGCGCCGATGGCGCGCTGTTGAGCGCGATCATCGAGGTGACCGACGACGACGGCGAGCTCGTGCTGGAGTTTCCGTTCGCCGAAGCGATCCTCGACGCCCCCGGCGCCTCGGTTACGAAGCATTGACGCGCGATGAAGCCGGTCTGCGTCGGCCGACCACTCGGCCGCCGCCGTTTCCGTGAGGCATGTTTCCGGTTGCGCAACGACGGAAAAATATCGGAGATTGCCGTTCGGAAAGCCACCGGCGTCAGCACCCTTGTGTGCTGCGTGTAGAGAACAGGCTTCCACCAAGGGAGAACGCCCATGATACGCCATTCGTCGGCGCCGCGCAGCCTGTTGCTGGCCGGTGCCTTCCTTAGTGCATTCACGCTAGGCGCCGCTGCGCAGCAGCCCGCCGCTCCGCCGGCCGCCGGCGCACCGCCTGCGGCCGCACCCGCGCTTCCGCCGGGATCTCCCCTGATCGGACGTCCCGCGGGCAACGAAGCCGCCGCCAAGCTCGCGCCGAATGCGCCGCCGCCGATACCCGCGGCGCCGGACAAATTGCCGACGGCGAAGCTGAAAGTGCCGGCCGGCTTCAACATCGAGGTCTATGCCGCGGGCATGGCGAATGCGCGCTCGCTCGCCGTGGGCGACAAGGGCACGGTGTTTGTCGGCAGCCGCCTGGTCGACAAGGTCTATGCCATCGTCAACAAGGACGGCAAGCGCGAGGTCAAGGTGCTGGCCTCCGGCCTCTACCGTCCGAACGGTCTCGCCTTCAAGGATGGCACGCTCTACATCGCGGAGCTGTCGAAGGTCTCAAAGATCGACAAGGTTGAAGACGTCATCGACAACCCGCCGAAGCCGACTCTGATCTATGACAAGCTGCCAAAGGACGAGGCCCATGGCTGGAAGTTCATCGGCATCGGTCCCGACAACAAACTCTACGTTCCGGTCGGCCAGCCCGGCAACAATTTGCTGCATAGCGACGACCACGGTCAGATCCGCCGGATGAACCTGGACGGCTCAGATGCGGAAGTGATCGCCAGGGGCGTTCGCCAGACCGTCGGCTTCGACTGGCATCCAGCGACCAAGCAGCTCTACTTCACCGACAACGGCCGCGACTGGATGTCGGAAGACGTGCCCGAGGACGAGCTCAACCGTATCACCAAGGTCGGCGAACATTTCGGCGCGCCCTACTGCCTGCAGGGCAACATCGTCGATCCGGAATTCGGCTGGGGTAAATCCTGCAGCGAGTTCACCGCGCCGGTCGGCCTGCTGGGCCCGCATTCGGCCGCGCTCGGCATGCGCTTCTACACCGGCAATATGTTCCCGAAAGCCTACAAGAACGTGGCCATCATCGCGCGCCACGGTTCATGGAACCGCACCAAGAAAGTCGGCGGTGACGTCGTGATCGTCAAACTGAACAAGGACGGCTCGATGAAGTCGATGGAGCCGTTCCTCACCGGCTTCCTGGAAGACAACAAGTATATCGGCCGCCCGGTCGACGTTCTGCCGATGAAGGACGGCTCGCTGCTGGTCTCCGACGACTGGAACGGCGCGGTCTATCGCATCACCTACGGCAAGCAGAAGGTGGCGGAGAAGTAGATCGCCCTTTGCGAATAGCAGTCATTCCGGGTTCGATGCTTCGCATCGCCCCGGAATGACGACGTACCGGGAATGGCTGATGCGTAAAACAATAACGGCACTGGCGTTTGCGTTGATTTCAACATGCGCATCAGCCGAAACCATCGAACAACGCATCGCGCCGTGTCTCGCCTGCCACGGCGAGAAAGGCCAATCGGAAACCGAGAACACCCCTTCGCTCGGCGGTCAGCAAGCGCCTTACACACTGATCCAGCTCTTCATGTTCCGCGAAAAGCTGCGCGTCTTCGAGCTGATGAACGAGATGGCGAAGCCGCTGACCGACGACGACCTTCGCCTGTTCTCCGACTTCATCGCCAAGATACCGAAGCCCGCGCCGCCAGCGGAAAATGGCGATCCAGCGCGGATGCAGCGCGGGCAGGCGCTGGTGCAGCAGCACCGCTGCGACACCTGCCACAACCCTGATTTGTCGGGCAAGGAAAACGTCCCGCGCATCGCCAACCAGCGCGAGGATTATCTCGCCAAGACCCTTGCCGAGTACAAGGACAACAGCCGCCACGGCTATGATGCCAGCATGGCGGACGTGATGGCCCCGATCGCAGCAGAGCAGATCGCCGATCTCGCCCATTACATCGCCCGTATGCGCTAAATCTGGGCGGCGGGCCCGCTGGCATTGCCCTGCGCCCGGCGCTGGATTTTTGGTTTGACGCGTTTTCTTGGCGCGAACCGGTTTCCACTTCGCTGGAAAACGCTCTAAAAGGGCTCCAATCGATATGGAGTTTTGCATGCAGGAGCTATGGCGCTTGTCGGCCGCGGAAATCGCTTCGCTGATCAGGTCGAAGAAAGTCTCGGCCAAGGAGGCGGCGACCGCGGCGCTGGCGCGGCTGGACGCAGTCAACCCCAAAATCAACGCCGTGGTCGACCACAGGCCTGAGGACGTGCTGGCGCAGGCTTCCGCCATCGATGCCGCCATCGGGCGCGGTGAAGACGCCGGACCGCTCGGCGGCGTGCCCGTCACGGTGAAGGTCAATATCGACCAGGAAGGCTTTGCTACCACCAACGGGCTCAAGCTGCAGCGCGACGCCATCGCCAAGAGCAACAACCCGGTGATCGACAACCTGCGCAAATCCGGCGCCGTCATTCTCGGGCGCACCAATTGCCCGGCGTTCTCCTATCGCTGGTTCACCACCAACCTCATTCATGGCGACACCAGGAACCCGCGCGATCCGTCCATCACGCCGGGCGGCTCGTCCGGCGGCGCGGGGGCGGCGGTCGCGGCCGGCATCGGGCATATCGCACACGGCACTGATATCGCGGGATCGATCCGCTATCCGGCTTACGCCTGCGGCGTGCATGGCCTGCGGCCGACCATGGGCCGCATCGCGGCGTTCAATGCGGCGCTGCCCGAACGGCCGATCGGGCCGCAGATCAGCGCCGTCTCGGGTCCGCTGGCGCGCACCATCGGCGATATCAGGATCGCGCTGGCCGCGATGTCGGCGAAAGATTATCGCGATCCCTGGTGGGTGCCGGCGCCGCTCGAAGGCCCGGCGATGCCCAAGCGCGTGGCGATGTGTCTCAACCCTGACGGCCTCGATCCCGTGCCTGAAGTGAAGGCCGCCGTTGCGGACGCGGGCAAGCGGCTCGAGCGTGCCGGTTGGATTGTCGAGGAAATCGCCAACACGCCGCCGCTGCGCGAGGCCGCCGATCTGCAGACGAAACTCTGGCTCGGCGACGGCTATGAGGCGCAGCTGGAGATGGCCGAGCGCGAAGGCGACCCCGGCGCGCTGGCCTGCCTGCGCGGGAACCGCGCAAAAGTCCATCCGTTCGACCTGTCCAAGGCGCTGACGCGGCGCCTGACGCTGACCCGCGAATGGCTGGCGTTCTTCGAAAACTATGCCGTACTGCTGATGCCGGTATCCGGCGAATTGCCGTTCCCCGATCAGCTCGACCGCAAGGACGAGGCGTCGTTTGCGCGCGTCTGGCATGCGCAATTGCCGCAGATCGCCGTTCCCTTCATGGGGCTTCCCGGGCTAACGGTTTCGACAGGGCTGGTCGGACGCGTACCCGTTGGCGTGCAACTGGTTTCCGGCCGTTACCGCGAGGATTTATGCCTTGCTGCCGGCGAGGCGATCGAAGCCGGCGGAACGCCGTCGGCGGCGATTGATCCGGCGGGCTAATTTCGAAAGAACACAATGCCAGGCGTTTATGATTTTACGGCGCAGTCGCTCGCCGGCGAAGAGGTGCCGCTGAAGCAGTTTGAGGGTCAGGTGCTCCTGATCGTCAACACCGCGAGCGCCTGCGGGTTCACGCCGCAGTACAAGGGCCTGGAGCAATTGCAACGCGAACTCGCGCCGCGTGGCTTTGCGGTGCTCGGCTTTCCCTGCAACCAGTTCGGCGGACAGGAGCCGGGCGACGCAAGGCAGATCGAGCAATTCTGTGAGAGCAAATATGACGTGACGTTTCCGATGTTCGCCAAGATCAACGTCAATGGCAGCCATGCGCATCCGTTGTTCAATCATCTGAAGAATGAGAAATCGGGGCTGCTCGGTTCGTCGATCAAATGGAATTTCACCAAATTCCTGATCGACCGGTCGGGCAGGGTGGTCGGGCGCTATGCCCCGACCGTGACCCCCGAGGGGCTACGAAGAGAAATCGAGGCACTGCTGTGAGCGAGACCAACAAAGCGATGAACGACGAATTCCCCGACCGTCTCTCGGTCGATCCGAACAGCCCGTATTACAATGCCGATATCCTCGCGCGCGACGTCGGCATTCGTTTCAAGGGCGTCGAGAAAACCAATGTCGAGGAGTATTGCATCAGCGAGGGCTGGGTGCGCGTCACCGCGGGCAACGCCAAGGACCGCTATGGCAACCCGCTGACGATCAAGGTGCACGGCCCGGTCGAGCCGTATTTCCGCGATAAGGCGGGATCCTGACCCGGTCTCTCGTCGTCATTGCCTGCGACAAACGCGAAGCGTTTGCGCAAGGGAGCGAAGCGACGAAGCAATCCATTCTTCCTCTTGCGGCGCTATGGATTGCTTCGCTTCGCTCGCAATGACGGTGTAGAAGCAGCGTCACCACGAAAGCCATCCACCATGTCCGTCCGTATCGTCGACGTCTGCGAAATCACAAAACCGATCTCCTCGCCGATCCGCAACGCCTATATCGACTTCACCAAAATGACGACGAGCCTCGTCGCCGTCGTCACTGACGTCGTGCGCGACGGCAAGCGCGTGGTCGGCTACGGCTTCAACTCGAACGGCCGCTACGGGCAGGGCGGCCTGATCCGCGAACGCTTTGCGCCGAGGCTGAAAGAGGCCGATCCCAAGAGCCTGCTGGATGCCGATGGCGGCAATCTCGATCCGGACAAGGTCTGGGCCGCCATGATGTCGAACGAGAAGCCGGGCGGCCACGGCGAGCGCTCGGTCGCCGTCGGCACCATCGATATGGCGGTGTGGGATGCGGTGGCGAAGATCGCCGGCAAGCCGCTGTTTCGTTTGCTCGCCGAGCGTCACGGCCTCAAGGCCGATCCGCGTGTGTTCGTGTATGCCGCCGGTGGTTACTATTATCCCGGCAAGGACCTGTCGGCGCTGCGCGGCGAAATGCGCGGCTATCTCGACCGCGGCTACAACGTCGTGAAGATGAAGATCGGCGGCGCGCCGATCGCGGAAGATCGCGAGCGCATCGAAGCTGTCTTGAAGGAGATCGGCAGTCAGACACAACTCGCCGTCGACGCCAACGGCCGCTTCGATCTCGAGACGGCGATTGCTTATGCAAAAATGCTGCGGGAGTATCCGCTGTTCTGGTACGAGGAGGCCGGCGATCCCCTCGACTTCGCGCTGCAGGCGGCGCTCGCTGAGTTCTATCCCGGACCGATGGCGACCGGCGAGAATCTCTTCAGCCATCAGGACGCAAAAAACCTGATCCGCTATGGAGGCATGCGGCCGGACCGCGACTGGCTTCAATTCGATTGTGCGCTGTCCTATGGCCTGTGCGAATACCAGCGCACGCTGGCGGTCTTGAAGACCCACGGCTGGTCGCCGAGCCGCTGCATCCCCCACGGTGGCCACCAGATGTCGCTCAATATCGCGGCCGGTCTCGGGCTTGGCGGCAATGAGAGCTATCCCGATCTGTTCCAGCCCTATGGCGGTTTCCCGGACGGTGTTCGTGTCGAGAACGGGCACATCACCATGCCGGACTTGCCGGGCATCGGATTTGAGGGAAAATCCGATCTATACAAGGAAATGAAGGCGCTGGCGGCGTGAGGATGGTGGTTTTCCAGGCCGCCAGTCTACCGATCATCGAGCTCTGAAGGATACCGCGATCTTGCCCAGTCAACTTCCCCAACTCTCGCTCTCGAAGGACAAGATCCGGGTCTTGCTTCTCGAAGGGGTCAACGACAGCGCCGTGCAGATGATCGAGGCTGCGGGCTATTCCAGCATGGTTCGCTTGTCCAAGGCACTTGAGGGCGATGCGCTCAAGGAAGCCATCAAAGGCGTGCACCTGCTGGGCATCCGCTCACGCACGCAGATCACAACGGACGTTCTTGAGGCCGCGGACCGGCTCATCGCGATCGGATGCTTCAGCGTCGGCACCAATCAGGTGGATGTTGACGCCGCGCGCCGGAGCGGGATTCCCGTGTTCAACGCGCCGTTTTCCAATACGCGAAGCGTCGCGGAGCTGGTGATCGGCGAGATCGTCATCCTGCTGCGCCGGATCGTCGCGCGTTCCAACGCCGCCCATCAGGGGCGCTGGGACAAGTCCGCAAACGACAGCTATGAGGTGAGGGGCAAGACGCTCGGCATCATTGGTTACGGCAATATCGGCTCGCAGCTCTCGAATCTCGCCGAAGCGATGGGGATGAGGGTCATTTTCTACGATCATACGGACAGGCTGCGTCACGGCAACACCGAGCCGACCGCGAGCTTGCATGAACTGCTGGCACAAAGCGACGTGGTGACGTTGCATGTGCCGGAAACGCCTGCCACGCATGGGATGATCGGGCGCGAGGAGATTGCGGCGATCAAATCCGGCGCGTATTTCATCAATAACAGTCGCGGTACGGTCGTTGACCTCGAGGCGCTCGCGGACGCGCTGCGCGAGGGCAGGCTTCGTGGCGCCGCGGTTGACGTCTTTCCGGTCGAGCCGCGTTCGAACGCAGATCGCTTCGTATCGCCGCTTCAGGGTCTGGAAAATGTTATTCTGACGCCACACATCGGCGGTTCGACCGAAGAGGCGCAAGAACGCATCGGTGCCGAAGTGGCGCGCAAGCTCGTCGATTACAGCGATTCCGGTTCGACGATGGGCGCGGTCAATTTCCCCCAGGTCCAGCTACCGCCGCGGCCATCGGGGACGCGGTTCATTCAGGTACAGCGCAATCTGCCGGGCATGCTGGGACGTCTGAATGAAGTGCTCGCGCGCCACGCCGTCAACATTGCCGCTCAATACTACGAGACCGACCACGAGGTAGGCTATGTGGTTCTCGACGCCGATGCCTCTGCCGCCGACGGCCAGCGTGTGCTTGCAGACATCCGATCTCTGGAGGGTACCATTCGCGCCCGATTGCTCTATGAATACAGGATCTGAGCCCGGCGCTACGCCGTCTGCCGCATCGGCTGCGCCGCGCCATACATCAGCGTGCGCCACAGCCATTCGACCGGGCCGTACCGGTAGCGGCGCAGCCACCAGGCACTGAACAGCACCTGCCCGGCATAGACGGCGAGGCCGATGGCCAGCGCGCTGGCGACACCGAGGCGGCCGAACAGGCCAAGACCATAGCCATAAAAGATCCAGCCGAAGATCAGGGATTGCGCGAGGTAGTTGGTGAACGCCATGCGCCCCAGCGGCGCGGCCCAGCCAAGCAGTGCTTTTCCGCTTCTGAGACTGGCGATACCGATGATACCGGCGCCATAACCCAACGCCAGGAGAATGGTGCCGAGGGCCTCAGTGCCGACAAGGATCAATGCCGCGCCGAGGCCAATACAGGGAGCGGCGATCCAGAGCAGGCGGCCGGGTGCGTTTTGCAGAAGGCCGGCGCGCCAGGCGAACGCGCCGAGAAGAAACAGCCCGATCGTGCGCGGAAAGATAAACGCGTGCAGGGGAGCGATAAGGGGAATCTCGCGGAGCCGGAATGCCAGCACATCGAGGAAGCCGCCCGTCGCATAGATGCGGGTAGCATCCGCGACATGCTGGGTGATCGTTTCCGTGCTCGGAAACAATCCAGCCGGCGGAAACGCCTGCATCGCCAGATACAGCAAAAGAGACGCCAGCGCGGCGACAGCCAGCAGCCAGCGCGGGCCGAACAGGAACGGCAGGACAATCAGGCCCGCGAGCGCATATTCAGTGAGAATATCGCCGTTCCAGATCAGGCACAGGTGAATGAGCCCGAACGCCAGCAACACGGCGAGCCGGCGCACCAGCAACGGCGTGCGGCGTTCGCTGTCCGCAAGCCGATCGAACTGGATGGCAAGGCCAGCGCCGAACAGCAGCGAAAACAGCGCAAGCGCCTTCAGTTCGACGGCCAGCGTCAGGATCGTTTCGATGGCATCATCGAGCGGCGATGCCGGGGGCTTGCTGGCCAGAAATTGCTCAAAGATCGAAACGCGAAATTCCATGACGACATTGATGGCCAGAACGCCGAGCAGGGCGATACCCCGCAGCACGTCGATGGCGTCGATCCGCTCTTGGGCGCCTGTCGGCCGGGGAAATGCGCCGCCATCGCAAGCCATTGCGAACTGATTTCCAATTGAGCCCCGGCCAGTTCCAGCCCGCTCTACGACAGCCGCATATCCAGCAGCCGCCGGCCCTCGGTCTTGATCAGTTTCTTCACCGTGCTGGAAGCGGCGATGTCGCCCTGGTTGGCGTAGGCCTCGTGGTTCTTCTCAATGTCTTCCAGCCGATAGAGATAGTTGACCATGATCCCGGCCGACTCACGCAGGCCCTTCGGCGAGAGGTCGCCGAGCCAGTTGATCTTCTCCAGCCGCGCGCCGTTGCCGATGTGGAAGCGCGCCACCGAATCGATCAGCCGGCCTTTTGGCGTGCGGGCTTTGAGGAAGTAATGCGCGGCCAGCGGCTCCAGCACGGCGCGCAATTGCGCGGTCAGCTCCGCATCCTCGAACCAGTCCGGCCTGTCGAGCGCCTCCAGCAGCGTCCGTTCCTCGTCGCTGACCGGCACGTCGCCGGCCTGTTTCAGCCATTGCATGAAGCCCGGCACCGGCGACAGCGTGATGAACGTATCCAGCTTCGGCAATTCGCGCCGCAATTCCTCGGCCACCTGCTTGATCAGGAAGCTGCCGAAGGAAATGCCGCCTAGACCTTTTTGCGTATTCGAGATCGAATAAAACACGGCGGTGCGCGCGCGTTCGATCGGCACCGGCTGACGCTCGGCGGCGAGCAGCGGCGCGATCGCGGTTGGAATTGCCTCGGTCAGCGCAACCTCGACGAAGATCAGCGGTTCGTCGTTGAGCTGGGGATGGAAGAAGGCGTAGCAGCGCCGGTCTACGGGATCGATACGGCGGCGCAAATCGTTCCAGTCGCGGATCGCATGCACCGCCTCATAACGGATGATCTGTTCCAGAATATTTGCTGGCGTCGACCAGTCTATCCTGCGCAGCACGAGAAATCCCCTGTTGAACCAAGAAGACAGCAAATGCACCACGTCGCGGTCGAGCGCGGCCAGATCCTTGTTGCCCTTCATCAGGGCAAGCAGGTCAGCGCGCATCGCCACCAGGTCGCTGGTGCCGCCGGGCGCGCGGTTGAGCCGGCGGATCAGCTCCTGCCGCTGCGGCTCGGAGGCAAAGTGAAGGTCGCTGGCATCGCTGTCGTTCGGCTGGCTGCGCCAGCTCTCGATCGCCTGCGACAGTTTTTCGCGGTCGGGACCGAAGTCTCGCGCCAGCGTTTCGAAGAAGGTCAGCCGGCCGGCGGCGTCGAGGTTGTGGTAGCGATCGAGCACGTCCCGCGCCATCGCGGTGCCGGACGCTTCGCCGCGGCCGGACAGCAGCGCCTTGCATAGGTCAAGCAGCTCGGAGGCGTCCTGGCGGGCGACTGACGGCTCGCCCCGCCGAAGCAGCGTGCGGCCACGTTCTGATATCGTCGAGAGAAGGTCGGAAAAAAAGGCGTTGGCCATGCGGTGGGTCGAATCCAGCTGATATTGCGGAATCTTATATGAGATTTAGGACGGTGCCGATCACAATCAAGCGTATGGAGCGTACGTAAATATGTCATGCCTCTAAGTCGGGCGTTTACTCCTTCCCGGCAAATTCCGTCGGCGTTTTTCCGGTAACCTGCCGGAAGGCATGGGAAAACGCAGGCACACTCGCATAGCCCAGATCCGAGGCAAGCTGCTTGACCGAGACGCTCGCCTCCGTCGACAGCTTCTCGATCGCGGCAGCGATGCGGGCGCGCTGGCACCAGCTCTTGAAGCTCAATTGCGTCTCCGACGAGAACAGCCGCGACAGCGTCCGCACCGAGGTGCCGACCTCCTGCGCCAGCGTTTCTATCTCGTGGTCGCCGGTCGGGTCCGCCAGCACGATGTTGGCGGCGCGCCGGCAGCGCGGCTCGCGCGGCAGCGGGATGAAGGTCGCGGAATCCTCCGCCTGGTCCAGCTCCATCATTGCGAGCCGCAATAGAAGCTCCGTTCGCTCGCGGTCGCCGCGATCGTCGAACAGTGCGAGTATGGTCTGATGCAGCAGCGGCGACACCCGCACCACGAATTCCGCATCCAGGCTGTGGCTGCGCGCTTCGCGCTGCAGCCAGTCCAGTTCGAAATAGAGCGTCCGCATCTCGATATCGGCGAGCACGTCGATCGCATGCTCCGACAGCGCAGGCACCCACACCGCGCGGTCCGGCGGCACCAGCCAGCGGCCTTTCGGCGTCGTCACCTGCATCGTCCCCTTCGCCGCATACACCAGTTGCGCCTCGCGGTGCATGTGGGTGTCGAGCCGGACGCCCTTCTTGTAGCTGTTGGCGATCATGTGGATGCCGTCGCCGGTCGAGGTGAGGCGGCCGATAATGGCGGCAATTGGCTTTTCGGCGATATTCATTGGCGACATCCCGTCAGGACAACCCCGTATAACCTATTTCAGAAAATTGCGGGATTCGGGAATCGACCATGAACAGCCCCAGCCGGGTGATCACTTTCGTCAACGCCGCCCATTTCATCGACCATTATGCGATGCTGATCTTTGCCGCAGCCGTCATCATCATGGGGCCGGCGCTCGGCATGGCCTATTCGGAACTATTGCCTTACGCCACCCCGGGCTTCGTCGCCTTTGGCGCGGGCTCGCTGATCACCGGCTGGCTCGGCGACCGCTGGAGCCGTCGCCACATGATGGTGATCTTCTTTTTGGGTATCGGCGCGTCGATGGTCGCGGTCGGCTTTGTGCAAACGCCGCTGCAGCTCGGCGCGGCGCTGCTGGCGATCGGCCTGTTCGCCTCGATCTATCATCCTGTCGGCACCGCGATGATCGTGTCCTATGCCGACAAGCTCGGCCGGGAGATGGGCCTGAACGGCGTCTGGGGCAATCTCGGCGTGGCATCTTCGGCGCTGGTCACCGGGGTGATCGGGCAATATCTCGGCTGGCGCTGGGCCTTTATCGTCCCGGGCATCGTCACCATGCTGATCGGCGTGGCCTTTGCGCTGATGGTGGTGCACGAGGACCGAACCGGCAGCAGGCAGGCGGCGGCGCAGGCCAGGGTGGCGAAAGAGGACATGTGGCGGGTGTTGCTGGCTTTGCTGATCGTGGTGATCGCGATATCCACCACGTTTAACGCCATTACCGTGGCGATGCCGAAACTGTTCGCTGAGCGGCTGGCCGGCGTGACCGACAGCCCGGCGTTGCTCGGGGTCATCGCGGCCGGCGTCTATGTCTTCGGCGCGATGACGCAGTATACCATCGGCAAGTTGATCGACCATTATTCGCTGAAGACCGTGATGCTGCCGCTGTCGTTTTTGCTGGCGCCGTTCATGTATTTCGCGGCGACGCTGTCGAACCTGCCGCTGATCATCGCCTCCATCGGCATCGTGATGGGCGCATTTGGGCAGGTCACCGTCAACGACGCCATGGTCGGCAAATACACCAGCGAGGAATGGCGTTCGCGCGCCTATTCGGTGCGCTACTTCATCGGCTTTACCGCGGCGGGCGCATCCGTCGGCCTGGTGGCGTGGCTCTACGAGCAGGGCGGCTTCGTCACCATGCTGCAGACGTTCGGCGCGCTCTGCCTGCTGGTGATCGTGGCGGCGCTCATTCTGCCGCAGGAGATCAAGGTGCCGGCGGCGCGGACCGCGCCGTAGAGCATGATCCGGAAAGTGGGAACCGGTTTTCCCTCGCGACAAACGCGGAACGCGTTTGCGCGGAGATCATGCTCAAAACAGAAGGTGATTCGATCGACGGCGGCCGGCTGTCGAACACATGGCGTCATCATTCTGTCGTGGTGGCGGCGGCTGGGCATGGCGTTACTGGAATATCGGGGCCTGATGCCCCTGGGCTACCCGCGACGATTTGCTGCGGCGCAATAGCTCAGGGGTAATGCAGCCATATCAAACAGAACACTTGACCATCGCCACCCTCCTTGTGTGAGGTGCGGGCATGACCCGAATCCGGCTTTTCCTGTTCATCATTGCGATATTGGTGCCCTCGCTGGCGGCGGCGCAGCAGTCCATGAAATTCGAGGAGGCCGCGGCCATGCTGGCCGCGAGCTGCGGCAAGGACATCGATGACAATTGCCGCGGCGTCAATCTCGACGCGACGCGCCTGAAGGAGTGCCTGGGCCGCAACCAGGACGTGGTGTCGGCGAAGTGCAAGGCCGATTATCCCCAGGCCCTCGGGGCGATCCAGCAGCGCATTACCGCGCGCACCTCGCTTGTAAAACTGTGCAATTGGGAATTGAAACACCTGTGCGGCGAGGTTCGGCAGGACCCCGTCAAGGGTCTGCAATGCCTGTTGGAGTCGACCAAGAAGGCGACCCCGAACTGCAACAAGGCGATCAGCGCAGCGGGGTATCGCTGATGCTTTGGGGAAAGAAGCCGCGCGGTATCGCTCTGTTGCTGGGCGCCGTGGCCCTGTTTGTCTTGCCGACGGCCGCACGCGCGCAAACGGCGACGTCGACTGGCGATATCATTGAGAAGCTTGCCGTTGAGGCTGAGTCGGATATCGATCTGACGGCCCTGCGCCAGCAGGCTGCCGACCGCATCAAGGCGAGAGCCGATGCCCAGCCGCAAAAGCGGCCGCCGATCGCGCCCCAACTGACCAAACTGCCGCAAATCCGTTTCGACGTCGTGTTCGACCAGGACTCGTCCCTGATCCGGCCGGCCTCCTACCAGACGATCGGCAGCATCGCCGACGCGCTCACGGATCCGAAGACGCGACCCTATCGCTATCTGATCGTCGATCATGTCGAGTCTGCCGGAAGACGCGACCACAATCTGATCCTGAGCCAGCGGCGCGCCGAATCGGTCCGGGATGTGCTGGTGAACACCTTCAAGGTTGCACCGAAGCGATTGCAGGCCCTTGGACTCGGCGAAGAACAGTTGCAGGATGTCAATCGTCCGGCGTCGCCTGCCAATGCGCGCGTCCAGATCATTGCGATCGGCAAGTTTGAAACGGCCGATCCGGCAACGCCCCCTGCAGCGGCACAAAAAGGCGCGGCCGCAGCCAAGAAAAAGAAGCGCTGATCATCCGTGAAAGGGTGAGCGCGACGCCAGCCGCCGGCTGGGGAAGGAGCACCTGATGTTCAATCAACCCTCGCCGAAAGTGGCCGGTCTCTTGCTGGGATTGACAGTGATGATGATGACGCCCGCCGCCGCCGATGCCTTGAAGGACGAGATCGCGCCGACCGGCAAGCTGCGGGTGGCGATTGCGATCAGTCCGGCCGGTGGCGCGTTCTGGTCGACCAAGACCGAAACCGGCTATGCCGGCGTGCCGGTCGATCTCGGCCGTGAGATGGCGGCACAGCTCGGCGTCCCCGTCGAATATGTCGCACACAACAATTCCGGCCAGATCGTCGATGCGGCCTCGAAGGGCACCTGGGACGTCACCTTCCTGCCGAAAGATCCCGAGCGGGAGGGCCGAATGTCGTTCGGTCCGATCTATGAAGTCGCGGACGCGACCTACATCGTCAAGCCGGGTTCGACGGTGACGAATTTTGCGAAGCTGGATCAACCCGGCATCAAGGTCGCCGCGGTCAACAACACGACCACGATGCGCGGCGCGATCGCGCATCTGAAGAACGCTGAGGTCACGGGCTACCAGACCTACGATGAAATCTTCGGCCTGCTCAAGGCCGGCGAGATCGACGCGTTCGCGCTGTCGCGCGACCAGCTCAATGCGATGGCCAAGCAGATCCCGGGCACCCGTGTGCTGGACGAAACCTTCAAGCAAACCGTCACGGCGGTCGCGGTGCCGCCCAATCATCCGCTGTCGCTGGCGTTCGCGGTAAAGTTTCTGAACGAAGCGATCGCCGACGGCACGCTGCGCAAGGCCTACGACAATAACGGCCTGAAGGATCGGCCGGTGCGGACGCAGACCAAATAGGCCGTGTACCCATATACTTAGTGGCGTGACGCGACGAAAATTATGTCCGCATTGCCCGTGAGCGACCAAACTTGCGCGGCGCAATATGTCGCGAAGGCCAGCACCCAAGATGAAAGAGGCCGCGGACTGAGGCGAGCCTACTTTGTCCCAGCTCCGGAGGTCAAGGCCCCGCTACTACGAGAGCCCGACCAGTCTAGACGAGCAGGTCGGGTTTCTTCGTATCTGGCCAGGGTACTGGCTTTCTACTGCAGGATGTGAAAATGAAAGAGGCTGCTAACTGACGCGGCCTCCAGCTTGGAAAACCGATGGGCAAGCAGCACTGCATGCTTTGTGGCAAAGAGCGGTTTGACCCCGATGCGCCGGGTCGAGAATTCTATCTCTGCTTGGGGTGCTCCATATTTTGGTTGGGCGATTACCTAGGCCGCGTGAAAGTTCGTATCGCTGCTTGGCTGCGCTGGCTGTCGAACTAAGCACACGGCTAACATAGCGGCCCTCGGTGAAGCAGTTCCGGAAAATATCGCCGCTCACACCACAGGGCCTTTTTCGCTTTCCCTCTCGACCAAATTCGCGAGCCATGAGTTGGATGTCACTAAGCGTGAAAACCCCTCTTCGAGCGCTCTTTGGAGTTCTTCGAGCAACGATGAAACGATTGACGTTGGGGGACGAGAATTATCAGCGGATTCATCTTACGGTCTCCGATTACGGTCTTTTTCTCAGGTTTCGTGACCTGAAATTCGAGCTCAGATGCAATGCCGGAGAACCGTCGTCGGTCAACCTCTCGCTTGGGGAAGTGCGCGCTCTCTTCGCATCGATGGCGACCACGTGCGAAAGACAGGAAATCACTAAAATCCGAATCGGAGATCTGTCGTGGGCAACCGATGCCATATTGCGTCCAAAACGCCCAAACAGGATTTTCGTTAGGTTTAGCGGCCCGCTCGGCTTGGGAAGCATAGAATTGAGCCGCCGGCGAGTGCTTTCCGCTTGCGAAGAATTCTCGAGCATCTTTGGGCAGGTTGTCGGCGAGATCTGACAGGCCGATAGCTGACGTGCAGTAAGGCCAGGCGCTACGGCCCATTGCCGCGATGTTGCAGGGCGCCGCCGTTGGAAGGGATAGATGAGAATCGTCTGGACAATCGTCGGCTGGGTTATTGGACTCGGATTATTCGCAGCGCTCATTACAATAGTAATTCCCTACATCGCGAACGAGCGATGTAGGGATCGCTGGTCCCAACGTCGGCTTGAGGCGGTTTGGGTATTTGAAACTGGATGCATGGTGCGGGTTGGAGGCACCCTTTTTCGAGAGGAATACGTGACTCTCGCGCCCGTTAATCCGGCGTCTCGCAAATAGCCTGAGGCTTAGTACACCGCTAACTCTGAACTCGGACAGCGGGTTTGGGAATACCGACAGCACCATCTGTGAAGGCTTTCGGACGCCGGCCCCGATGTGCGCGGCACCACCTTCATGGAGCCGGCATCCGAAACCCTTCACACAACGAGACGTGATACGCTATGCAGTCTTGCGTGGCGCCGCCGTTTTGGCATCGCCGGTATTTGGAGTTCCGGTAGGTTCGATGAGCAATAGGTGTACTTCCTCGCGGGCAACTGGGCGATGCTCGACGCCCTTTGGCACGATGTACATTTCGCCGGGGCCGATCGTGATTGTTCGGTCGCGCAACTGGATGTCGAGAACTCCCTTCAGGACGAGAAAAAAATCATCTGTGTCATCGTGTTTGTGCCAGACGAACTCGTCCTTCACCTTCACGACCATGACGTCATAGTCATTGAGTTGCGCAACGGTTCTTGGCGACCAATACTCATTGAACGTGGCCAGCTTGTCGGTCAGGCTGATCTTGTCTCTCATCGTTGCACCTTCCAATCTTTGAGGCCGGCTGACCGTCGAGGTCTGAGGATAGTCCTTACGTCATTCCGGGGCGAAGCAAAGCAGCGAAGCGCAAATCCATTGAGCCTCGAACGTACCGAAATCGATTCCGGCCCACGCCGTGCGTGCCCCGGAATGACTGATAGGGCGGGCTGCGCGGCAGGCGCAACATCTGTGCAACTGCACAAATACAAGGCATCAGCCCCAATCGGGATATCCTGCGATAGGGCCATAACCACGTAGAAATACGCGCTTTTTTGAACCTATGGCCGAAATCCGGGTTGGCACATCGATTGCTTAATCCTGTCTCAGTCAATGACGACTGCCGTCCTTTCGGATTGCCAAGGCCAGCGTTGGCCGAAGGCGTTGGGATCAAGCAGCCTCGCGTGAGGCGCTTCGAGCAGTCTTCGGGACCACCTCACGATAGCTCGCGCATCCCAAGTCCCTGAGAGGGCGCGACCTGCGTCGTTCCGTGCCGTTCAGAGGCGGCGCGGGATTCGTCGCGCACGGGGACGGCAAGATTTTTCACTCAATCGGTGCACGGCTGCGCAGCATCCGGCGCGCTCTAAACTTGTCTCGAAAGGGGAACAGGAATGGCCTATCTCGCGCCTTCGGAATTCGTGACCAAGATGGTCGACGCCGGAGAATCCAAGATCTTCATGTCGACGCGCGATACGGTCATCCGCGCCTACATGGCCGGTGCGATCCTCGCGCTCGCCGCGGCGTTTGCGATCACCATCAACGTGCAGACCGGCGTGCCGATCGTCGGCGCCGCGCTGTTCCCGGTCGGCTTCTGCATGTTGTATCTGCTTGGCTTCGACTTGCTCACCGGCGTGTTCGTGCTGGCGCCGTTGGCGCTGATCGACAAGCGCCCTGGCGTGACGCTTGGCGGTGTGCTGCGCAACTGGGGCCTCGTTTTCATCGGCAATTTCGCCGGCGCCTTCACGGTCGCCGTCATGATGGCGATCGTTTTCACCTTCGGCTGGTCGCAGCCACCGGACAAGGTCGGCCAGGTGATCGGCACGATCGGCGAGAGCCGCACCGTCGGCTATGCCAATCATGGCGCGGCCGGCATGCTGACACTGTTCGTCCGCGGCATGCTCTGCAACTGGATGGTTTCCGCCGGCGTCGTCGGCGCGATGATTTCCACGCACGTCAGCGGCAAGGTGATCGCGATGTGGATGCCGATCATGCTGTTCTTCTTCATGACCTTCGAGCATTCCATCGTGAACATGTTCCTGTTCCCGTCCGGCCTGCTGCTCGGCGGCAAGTTCACCTGGTGGGATTATATTTTCTGGAACGAGATCCCGACCGTCATCGGTAACCTCGTCGGCGGTCTCGCCTTCACCGGGCTGACGCTGTACGCGACCCACATCAAGACCGGCCCGTCGCGCAGCGCGTCGGCTGCGGCATCTTCGCGGCCGTCCTCGCGCATTGCCGCTTGATCTTAAGATGAGGATGGGCCTCTCCTCGTAAGGGGAGGGGCCCATTGTCGTGAAAGCCGGGAATGCCGCGTGAGCTGAAAATATCAGTCGGACAGTTTTCCGATAAGGGCCTCAAGGAAACCAACCAGGATTTCCATGGCGTCCTGATACCGGACGAGCCGCTGCTCAGCCTCAAGGGCATTTCCATCGTGCTGGCCGACGGCATCAGCACGAGCAAGGTCAGCCGGGTCGCCGCGGAATCGGCGGTCAAGGGGTTTTTGACCGACTATTACTGCACCTCGGAATCCTGGTCGGTGCGCACCTCGGCGCAACGCGTGCTGGAGGCGACCAATTCCTGGCTGCATTCGCAGACGCGCAGCCAGTATGCCTATGACAAGGACCGCGGTTACGTCTGTACGCTCTCCGCCATCGTCATCAAGTCGACCACAGCACATCTCTTTCACATCGGCGATTCCCGCATCTATCGTCTCTCCGGCAACACGCTGGAGCAACTGACCAATGACCACCGCATCGTCATCTCCTCGCAGCAGAGCTATCTCGGCCGGGCGCTTGGTGTAAATCCGCAAATCGAGATCGACTACCAGATGCTGCGGCTCGAGCCAGGCGACGTCTTTGTGCTCGCGACCGACGGCATCTACGAGCATCTCAGCGCACGCCGCATGGCAAAGGCGGTGAACGAAGGCGGCGCCGATCTCGACGCGGCCGCCAAGGCGGTTGTCGACCAGGCCTTTGAAGCCGGCAGCAAGGACAATCTCACTGTCCAGATCGTCCGCATCGATCAAGTGCCGGACGGCGCCGCGGCCGAAGTGTTCGCGCAGCCGCATGAGTTGCCGCTGCCACCGCTGCTCGAGGCACGGGCGGTATTCGACGGCTACCGGATCGTCCGCGAGCTGCACGGCTCCAGCCGCAGCCACATCTATCTTGCCGTCGATATCGAAACCGACGCCGTGGTTACCATAAAAATTCCGTCGATCGATCTGCGCGACGATCCCGCCTATTTGAAGCGGTTCATGATGGAGGAGTGGGTGGCGCGGCGGATCGACAGCCCGCATGTCCTGAAACCCTGCCTGCTGCAGCGCAAGCGCAATTTCCTCTATGTCACGACCGAATACATCGACGGCCAAACGCTGACGCAATGGATGATCGACAATCCAAAACCAGGGCTGGAAACCGTGCGTGGCATCGTCGAGCAAATTGCAAAAGGGCTGCGCGCCTTCCACCGCAAGGAGATGCTGCACCAGGACATCAGGCCCGACAACATCATGATCGACACCACGGGCACGGTGAAGATCATCGATTTTGGCTCAACGAAAATCACCGGCGTCGTCGAGGCCGAACCGTCCGGCATGCACGACGACATTCTCGGCACGCAGCAATACACCGCACCCGAATATTTTCTCGGCGAGCCGGCGACGTCCCGCTCCGACCTGTTCTCGCTCGGTGTCATCACCTATCAGATGTTGACGGGAAAGCTGCCTTACGGTTCGCAGATCGCGAATGCGCGAACGCGATCGCAGTTCAACAGGCTGGTCTACCGTCCGGCGTCGCATGGCGACCGCGAGGTGCCGCAATGGATCGACGGCACGCTCGAGAAGGCCGTGCATCCCAATCCATACAAGCGCTATGACAGTTTTTCGGAGTTCCTGTTCGACCTGCGTCATCCCAATGCGAACTATCTCGCCACATCATCGACGCCGCTGATCGAGCGCAACCCGCTGCTGTTCTGGAAAAGCACGACCGTCGTGCTGGCGCTCGCCGTGATCGTGCTGCTGGCCATGCAGCACGGCATGCATCGGTAGAGCGCCCCGGTCCGCGTCTGGCTTTTCGTGGGGCGCAAGCCCTACTTTGCATGGGGTTGTTTTCGCGATTTTGTGTCCAGGCCCTGCGGTGCCTTAGTTCGTCGCGCCCGCCGGTATCGGGTCCATGCCGCTCTTGACGATCTCAGGGCGGGCGGCGGGCGAGGCGAGGAATTTGATCAGCGCCTTGCCGGCGTCGGGCTCCTTGGAGACGGTGGCGATGCTTGCGGAAAACACCGTGATCTTCTGCAACTCGTCCGGCAGCGGGCCGACGATGTCGATGCCTTCCACCGGCTTCAATTCGCTCATCTGCTGGAAGCCGATCTCGGCGTCGCCGCGCGCGACGATCTCGCCGACGGGAGTGGCCGGAATCTTCCTGGCCTTGTCCTTCATTTCGTCGGCGATGCCGAGCTTGCCGAACATCTCGGTCGAGACATAGACGCCGCTGGCGCTGTCGGAATAGGCGACGGTCTTCACCGCCAGCAGCGCGCGCTTGAGCGCATCGGGTGTGCTGATATCCGGCTTAGGCGTCCCCGATTTCACCGCGACCCCGATCGGCGATTTGACGAGATCGACCTTGCTGTCGGCGATCGCCTTTCCCTTCCTGGCGAGATCGTCGAGCGCATAACCGACCATGATCAGGACGTCAGCCGGTTCGCCGCGCTCCAGCCGCACCGGAATGGCGTTGGTCGTCGTGCCCATCGACGGCCCGTAGGCGGTCAGCACCTTGTGGCCCGTCGCACGCTCAAATTCAGGAACCAGCGCCTTGTAGGCCGCCGACAGTCCGCCCGAGATCATCACGTGCACCTCGGCAGCGCCGGCCGTGACGGTCAGCAGGAGTACGCTGAGAACGGCGAGCGCGAAGGCGCGAAGGTTGATTGAAAGACGCATGGTGGTTTCTCCCCGGGACGACTCTTGAAGGTCGGCCTTGAGAGGATGTTAGCGTGCGAAGGAGGAGGCGGCTAGAGCCTCCACGTCATTGCCTGCGACAAACGCGAAGCGTTTGCGCAAGGGAGCGCAGCGACGAAGCAATCCGTCCCTCCGAGCATGCGGAGCGATGGATTGCTTCGCTTCGCTCGCAATGACGGGGATAGAGCAGCCCGCCGCCTTACGAATTCACATGCACGAAATCCCGCAGCAGCGGATAGATTTCGTTGTTCCAGCGCCTGCCGGAAAACACGCCGTAATGGCCGACGCCGGCCTGCATGTGGTGCACCTTGCGATAGGCGCGCACGCCGGTGCAGAGGTCCTGCGCCGCCAGCGTCTGGCCGATCGAGCAGATGTCGTCCTTTTCGCCCTCGACCGTCATCAGGCCCATGCGCCTGATCGAGGCCGGGTTCACCGGCCGGCCGCGATGCATCAGCTTTCCCTGCGGCAACAGGTGCTCCTGAAATACGTCGCGCACGGTCTCGATGTAGAATTCCGCGGGCAGGTCCATTACGGCGAAATACTCGTCATAGAAGCTCTTGATGATTTCCGCCTTCTCTTTCTCGCCCTTCGCCAGGTGATTGGCGAGGTCGATGTGCTGCTTGATGTGGCGCTCCAGATTCATCGATACGAAGGCCGTGAGCTGCACGAAGCCGGGATAGACCTTGCGGAACGCGCCCTTGCATTGCACCGGCACGTAGTTGATCAGGTTTTTTTCGAACCAGTTGATCGGCTTGCTCTTGGCGAATCCGTTGACCTTGGTCGGCTGGATCCGCGTGTCGATCGGCCCGGCCATCAGGGTCAGCGTGGCCGGGCGGGCGGGATGATTGTCCTCCGACATCACGGCGGCGGCGGCCAGCGCCGATACCGACGGCTGGCAGATCGCCACCATGTGCGCGCGCGGACCGATCTTGTCGAGGAAGGTGATCAGGTGGTCGGTATAGTCCTCCAGCCCGAAGCGGCCGTGGCCAAGTGGAATGTCGCGCGGATTGTGCCAGTCGGTGATGTAGACGTCGTGGTCCTGCAGCAGCGTCTTGACGGTGCCGCGCAACAGGGTGGCGAAATGGCCGGACATCGGCGCCACCAGCAACAGCCGCGGCTGCTCCGGCGCGTTCTCCTTCTTGAAATGCAGCAGCGACCCGAACGGGGTGGCGAAGGTGACTTCCTCGGTTACCTCCAGCTCCTGATTGCCGACCAGTATCTTGTCGATGCCATAGGCCGGCCGCGCATAGGTCAGCGAGGAGCGCGAAATCAATTCGAGCGAAGCGGCGAGCCGGCGAAATAACCTGTCGGAGACGCCCTGCGGCACCAGATTGAGATATTTCAGCCCCGCCGCGGCCCCGGTCCGCCACGGCGACGTCAGGTCCATGTGGTTCTGATAGGCTTGGTACATCATTGACATCATTCACGTCCGCCCCCGTCCGGTGATACCATGCAATATCGACGCCAGAGCCGGCCCGTCCGCCTCTAAAACTGGCACGTGGCTTGCTCCGCAAATGCCTGACGCACAGGCATTGGGCGGCGGCGCGGCTGGCTGCCCATGCCTGCGCGGGGGCGTTTTAGGGTTCGAGGGAAGGCCATATGGCGAAGACCACACTGACCATTTCCAGCAAGAATTACTCGTCCTGGTCGCTGCGCGGCTGGCTGTTGGCGAGATTCTCAGGGCTGGAATTCGAGGAGGTCGTCACTGCCCCCGACGATGCGTCGGCGCGGGCCGAAATCCTGCTGCTGTCGTCGTCGATCCTGGTGCCGTGCCTGCGCCATGACGGCGCCACTGTCTGGGATACGCTGGCGATTGCGGAATACCTCAACGAGGTCATGCCGGACGCCGGCCTGTTGCCGGCGGACCGCATCCAGCGTGCGCATTGCCGCTCGATCTGCGGCGAAATCCATTCCGGCTTCACCACGCTGCGCGCCTCGCTGCCGGTCAACCTGAAGGGCCATTTCCCGGGCTTCAAGATCTGGTCGCGCGCACAGGCCGATATCGACCGGGTCTGCACCATCTGGCGTGAGTGCCTCGCGGAGTCCGGCGGGCCGTTCCTGTTCGGCGAGCGCACCATGGCGGATGCGATGTATGCGCCCGTCGTCACCCGCTTCATGACCTATGACGTGAAGCTCGAACCACGGCTTGCGGCCTACGCCAGCACCATCATGGCGATGCCCGAGATGCAGGAATGGATCGAGGCCGCCAAGGCGGAGCCCGCCGACATCGAAGAGCTCGAGGTCGAATATTAGGCAGGCCTGGCGCGGCCTTGCCCGCTTGAAGGGCTCAGGCAACGGGCAGCCCTTGCTCAAGCCGGTGCCAGCCGTGAGCGCGGCGCGACCGGCCACCTGGCCGTTATTCGCAGGCGGCTGAAACCGGATTCCTGCTTGCGGCCAAGCGGTTCGGTGCACCGATGCCGGCGCGATCGCCGCACTGCAGCGCGCGTGGCGCGGATTTCGCATAGCAACATGCAGCCGTGAACGCGACGATGCGACGCTGCCGAAAATTTGGACGCCTTCGCCGGTCGCGATCTCGCGAACAAGAACCGTGGAGGCTTCCATGAACAAGCAGGCTGTCGTCAGCAAATTCTCTCACGTCAAACCCGGCGATACCGAATTCAAGGGCGGGGGTCTGCGCGACTTCTTCCTGTATCGCGATCTCGGCATCGCCGACGCCACCGGCGGGCAGGTGATCTGCCATCTGGTCAAAGCCAACCCTGACTTGCCTCCGGAAGAGGGTACCGGCTGGCACAAGCATGAATGCGAATTCCAGATCGTGATCATGACCAAGGGCTGGGCGCGCTTCATGTATGAGGACAAGTCGACTCTGGTGCAGGCCGGCGACGTCGTCCACCAGCGGCCCGGCATCACGCACTACCTGTACGACTACTCGGAGGACATGGAGTATCTCGAGATCGTCAGCCCGGCCGATTTCAGGACTGTCGACGTGCCGCCGGCCGTCGACAAGGTGCCGCCGCCGACCCCCTGGAAGTGACCGCTATGTCGTCGCCCGAGGAATTAACCTTTGTCGTCGGCCGCTGGCTGCGGCCGATTGTTGTGGTGCTGGATGTGGTGCGCCGCTTCGGATTGCGGACGACATCTAGCCGTGAACAACGGAGTACGGCGCTAAATCAGTGATTCGGGCGCGATTCGTTCCATCGCCGTTCCGAACGTAAAGATCACGCGCGGTTCCGTCGCATTCTGGCACAATGCGAGGGGCCATTTTCGGTTGCGCCAAAGCTCAGATCGCGCTGGAGCGTGGCAGCCGCCATCCGACCACCGTGGCCTCGACCATGCCGCCGGTCCTGTCATTGCGCCATTGACCATCGATCCAGCGGCAGGCGAAGGGCAGTTGATAGGTTCCGCTGTGATCCTCGCAAAGAACTTCCACCGGCTGGTCGGGCGGCGGAGCCCCGTTCCCGTCGAACTGCGCCAGCCGCTTTTCACGCGTTGCCATATAATCAATCTCCATTGCTGCGGCCGTTTGAGGCGCGCGGCAAAATCCATCCACCGTTAACAGGATGAAGCACAACGCCTGAATGAGGTATCAGTATGGTATCACTGGGGTGGGCGGTTTGCTTCGTGCAAATTGCCGTGATGGACGTTCCCCGCGCTAGATGCAGTTGAATGAGGATTTGATGATTGCTCCGATGGCCAGGATCAACTTTGCCGCTTTCGCGCTGCTGATGGTTTCATGGCCGGCGACCGTTCACGCGCAGGACGTTCCCGGCATCGAGATCTGCACTGTGGAAAAAACCATGGAGCGGCGCACCTCCTGCCTGCAAAGCAATGTCGACTTCCTGCAGAAGACGATTAACAAGCTCACGATGGACCATCAGCAGAAGATCGACGCCGGTAACCGGCAGATCGAGGCGCTGAAGAACGCGGTCATTGGCTTGCAGAAGGTCGTTAGCGAGTTGCAGTCGGCGCAGAAGGCGGCGGAAGACGCGAAGAAGGCCGCACCGCCCGTGGCGAAGGATGCGGCGCCGGCTGCGAAGGATGCGGCGCCGACGAAGGACGGCACGAAGTAGCGTCCCGTCCCCGCGGTCAGGACACCCGGTATTGCTCCATGACGGCCTTGTCCGGTTCATAACCGAGCCCGGGCCCCGGGGGGACCTCGACATCGCCGTTGGCATCGACGTCGATGCGACCGCGCCACAGGCATGCGGCGCGCTTCATGTAAAACACCTCGACGAAGCTTGCGTCGTCGCGCAGCGACATCAGCTGCAGCGTCGCCAGCAAGCCCGGCCCGAAATACGGCGAATGCGGCGCCAGCCTGACGCCGAGTTCGTCGGCCAGAGCTACGACTTTCAGATATTCGGTGATGCCGCCAACCTTGATGACGGAGGGTTGCGCGTGGCTTACCGCGCCTGCCTGCATCATCTGCCTGAACTGATGCACCGTGCAGGCGTTCTCGCCGGCTGCAACGTTGAGCCCGCCTTTGGTTCGCACTTCGGCAAGCGTTGCAAAATCCTCCGGCGGCCAGACCGGCTCTTCGATGAACATCGGCGCGGCGTTGCGGCAGGAATGCGCGAATGCGATCGCAGCCTCGCCATTCAGCGGGCAGTTCAGGTCGACCATCAACGGAATACCGGGACCGATCGCCTGCCGCGCGGCAAATACCGCAGGCGTTGTGGTCTCATGCAATTTGATTGCCTTGTAACCCCGCCGCAGCGCGGTCTCGCATTCGCTTGCGATCAATTCGGGTTTGCCGATCCGCAGCAGGCTTGCATAGGCGGGAATCCGGGTGCGTTTCGCCGCGCCGATCATCCGATGCAAGGGCACGCCCTTCGCTTTGGCGGCAAGGTCCCACAGCGCGATGTCGAACGCCGATATCGCGAACATGGTGATGCCATAGCGGCCGAACAGATGCAGGTTGCGCTGGATCTGTTCCATGAAGGCGGGGATGCCTGCGGCGTCGGGAACCTCGAGGCCCTGCGCCTGCGGCGCGATCATTTCCTCGATGGCAGTGTATGTTGTCCGTGGACAGACATACGCAAAGGCATCGCCCCAACCGGTGATGCCGGCATCGGTGGAAACCTCGACCATGACGATTTCCAGCGCGGATATGGCGGACGCGCCTTGCCTGAAGCTCGCCACCCCGGCGTCATAGGGGATGCGGATATGGTGCGCCCTGACATTGGTGATCAGCATGGTTCCCTCCCATCGCGCTCCGATACATTGTCAGCGGCAGGAACGGAGAGCAAGGACTGTCAAATGAAGCGCGCAGCATCAGATCATAATGCGGACGCTTCGCATGAAGGCTGTCAGTCATGAATCCGGCCCAGAAAGCGCTCTGGTACATCGAAAGCCATCTCGCCAAGCCGCTGACGCTTGATGAGATCGCCGGCGTTGGCGGCGTTTCGCGCTTCCATCTGGTGCGGGCGTTTGCCGCCGCCACCGGGTTTTCCGTCATGCGCTATGTGCGTGCCCGCAGGCTGACCAAGGCCGCGCAGGCACTCGCGGCCGGCGCGCCCGACATTCTCAGCCTCGCGCTGGATGCGGACTACAGCTCTCACGAAGCTTTCACCCGCGCGTTCCGAGACCATTTCGGCATCACGCCCGAAGCGGTCCGCGCTGGAGCGTGCCTCGATCGTCTCAAGCTTCAGGAGCCCATCATCATGGATTCAACCCTGCTCGACAATCTCAAGCCCCCGCGCTTCGAAACCTCCAAGCCGTTGCTCATCGCCGGTATCAGCGAACGTTGCACGCATGAAAACGGCGGCGCCCGTATTCCCAATCAATGGCAGCGCTTCCACCAGAAGGTCGACGAAATTCCGGACCGCGTCGGCAAGGTCGCCTACGGCGTCTGCTGCAATGGCGACGATTCCGGCAATTTCGATTACATCGCCGGCGTCGAGGTGTCCGACTTCTCCGACCTGCCGCGCGAGTTCGCCCGCGTGCGGATTCCCGAGCAGAAATACGCTGTCTTCACCCACGCCGAACACATCTCGAGCATTCGCCGCACCGTCAACACGATCTGGAATCACTGGCTGCCGATATCAGGCATGAAGGCGGCCGACGCGCCGTTCTTCGAGCGCTACGACGAAAAATTCGATCCGGCCACCGGCAATGGCGGGCTGGAGATCTGGGTGCCGGTGCGGGAATAGCACCACCGCAATGCTGCCCTGCGCCGCGGGATTGCCTGCGGTTGCTTGGCAAGCGATATCGACTTTGCCATAACATGACGCAACGAATTGTTGCGCGTGCGGGGTCGAGCCTGAAGTCCGCCTGCAGCCAAGCCAGCCGGGAGGATTCATGGCCGATATCCGCGTTCTCGCCACCGATCTGGAGTTTCCGGAAGGCCCGGTCGTCATGCCCGACGGCTCCGTCGTGCTGGTCGAAATCCGCGGCAAGCGGCTGACGCGGGTTTATCCCGACGGACGGAAAGAGGTGGTTGCGCAGATTCCCGGCGGCCCGAATGGCGCAGCGCTCGGGCCCGACGGCAAGATGTACATCTGCAACAATGGCGGCTTCAGCTGGATTCCTACCGGCAAGATGATCATGCCGGGGCCGCAACCCGAGGACTATCTCGGCGGCTCGATCCAGCGGGTCGATCTGCAGAGCGGCAAGGTCGAGACCGTCGTCGACAGATGCGGCGAGCACGCGCTGCGCGGCCCCAACGACCTGGTGTTCGACAAACATGGCGGGCTGTGGTTCTCCGATCTCGGCAAGCGCCGCGCCCGCGAGATGGATGTCGGCGCGTTCTACTATCTCAAGCCGGGCATGAAGGAGATCGTCGAGGCCGTGCACGGCGTGCTGCCCGCCAACGGCATCGGCCTGTCGCCCGACGAGAAGACGGTCTACATCGCGGAGACCCCGACCGCGCGGTTGTGGGCCTATGAAATCGCCGAGCCCGGTACCATCAAGCCGCGCGACGTGATCTATCGCGGCGAGCGCGGCAAGCCGATCGCGGGCCTCGGCGGCTACCAGATGTTCGATTCGATGGCGGTGGAGGCGAACGGAAATGTCTGCGTGGCAACGCTGGTGTCGGGTTGCATCTCGGTGATCGCGCCTGACGGCACCCTGGTGGAGCAGGTGCCGACCGGCGACCGTGTCACCACCAATATCGCCTTCGGCGGGCCTGATCTGAAGACGGCCTACATCACGCTCTCGGGCAAGGGCGAACTGATCGCGATGGACTGGGCGCGGCCTGGACTGCCGCTGAATTTTTTGAATAAGTGAACCATCCACGTCATTGCGAGCGCAGCGAAGCAATCCATAGCGCCACAAGGGGATAGATGGATTGCTTCGTCGCTGCGCTCCTCGCAATGACGCGGTTGCTAGCGGAGAATTAAATGGCTTTTCTTGAACCTGTTACCCTGCAAGGCGCGCACGCCCGGCTCGAGCCGTTGTCCCACGATCATGCCGACGGGCTCGTGGAAGCGGTGAGCGACGGCGAACTGTGGAAGCTCTGGTACACCGCCATCCCGACCGCCGAAAACATGAAAAAGGAAATCGACCGCCGCCTCGGCCTGTTCGCGGCGGGCTCGATGCTGCCGTTCACGGTCTACGACGCCGAAGGCAAGGTCGCGGGCATGACGACCTATATGAACGTCGATGCCGCCAACCGCCGCGTCGAGATCGGCTCGACCTGGTACGCCAGGCGCGTGCAGCGCAGTGCGCTTAATACGCAGTGCAAATTGCTGCTGCTGACGCACGCCTTCGAGCAGCTCAATTGCATTGCGGTCGAGTTCCGCACGCATTTCTTCAATCACCAGAGCCGCCGGGGCATCGAGCGTCTGGGCGCCAAGCAGGACGGTATCCTGAGAAGCCACCAGATCGCGCCGAACGGCACGTTGCGCGACACCGTGGTTTACAGCATCATCGCCAGCGAATGGCCGACGGTGAAGGCGCATCTCACCTATCAACTCAACGAAAAGACGCGGTGAACAGGCCGCGCTAGAAACGATACGATGGAAACGTTCGATTACGTGATTATCGGCGCGGGCTCCGCAGGCAGCGTGCTCGCCAACCGGCTCAGCGAAGATTCTGCGAGCCGCATCTGCGTGCTGGAAGCGGGGCCAACGGATTGGCATCCCTACATCCACCTGCCGGCCGGCTTCATCAAGACGTTCCACATGAAGAGCGTCAACTGGGGCTATCAGCAGGAGCCGGGCCCTTGGACCGGCGGCCGCAGCATCTACGCGCCGCGCGGCAAGACGCTGGGCGGATCGTCGTCGATCAACGGCCATATCTACAATCGCGGCCAGCGCCAGGATTTCGACACCTGGGCGCAGCTCGGCAACCGCGGCTGGGGCTATCCGGACATACTGCCCTATTTCAAGCGGCTGGAGCGGCGGGTCGGCGAATGCGACGAAACCTATCGCGGGCGCGACGGCAGTCTTACCGTCACCACCATGGATTGGCAGGATCCGCTGTGCGAGGCCTTCATGGAAGGCGCCATGAGCCTCGGGATTCCGCGCAACCCCGACTACAACGGCGCGATCCAGGAGGGCGTGTCCTACTGCCAGCGCACCATCGAGAAGGGCCTGCGCATGAGCGCGGCCAAGGCGTTCCTGCATCCGGCGCGGAAGCGCGGCAATGTCGACGTGCGGACGCACGCGCATGTCACCAACCTCATCTTCGAGGGTAAGCGCGCGGTCGGCGTGCGCTATCTCAAGGGCGGCAAGGGCGGCGTGCCCGTCGAAGTGCGCGCCAGCAAGGAAGTCATTCTTTCCGGCGGCACCTACAACTCGCCGCAGGTGCTGCAATTGTCCGGCGTTGGCTCGCCGGAATTGTTGCAGTCGCACGGCATCGAGGTCCGTCACGCGCTGACCGGCGTAGGCGAAGGCCTGCAGGATCACTACGCGCCGCGCTCGGTCGCGCGCGTCAAGAACATTAGGACCATCAACGAACTGCGGCGCGGCGTGAGCCTGTGGGTTGAGGCGTTGAAATGGGCGACGACACGGCGCGGCCTGCTCTCGCTGTCGCCGACGATGGTCTATTGCTTCTGGCACTCCGGCGAGACCACCGAAAGCTCCGACCTGCAGCTCACGTTTACACCGGCGAGCTACAAGGAAGGCGTGCAAGGCCAGCTCGAGGATGAGCCCGGCATGACGGTGGCCTCATGGCAGCAGCGCCCCGAGAGCCGCGGCTATGTCCGCATCCGCTCCGCCGATCCATTCGCGCCGCCGATCATCCAGACCAATTACCTCGTGGAGGAGATCGATCGCCGCGTCGTCGTCGCCGGCATGAAGCTGGCGCGCCGGCTGCTGTCGTCCGCGCCGCTCGCGCCCTATTACGCCTATGAGGATTTCCCCGGGCCCAAGGTCCAGAGCGACGATGAATTTTTGGCTGCCGCCACCGAGCGCGGCACCACCACGTTCCATCCCGGCTGCACCTGCCGCATGGGACCGGCGGACGCCAAATGGGCCGTAGTCGACGACCAGTTGCGCGTCCACGGGCTGCAGGGACTGCGCGTCGTCGACGCCTCGATCATGCCGCGGATGATCTCGGCCAATCTCAACGCCTCGACGCTGATGATCGCCGACAAGGCCTCCGACATGATCCGCGGCAAGGCCGCGCTGGAGGCCGTGAGGTTTCCGGTGCCGGCCTAGGCCGTGATGAGATTAGGTACTGGATACGAGAGTTGAGACGCCTAAGCAGAAGTTAGTCCGGCCAGCCGGCGCAAGGATCAAAAAGAGCCTTACGTTGAGTCCGTATTGGGGCAATCGCGTTCTGTCGGAACGGACGCTTCTGGCGCAAAGCGGACAGGCCTCGCGTATGGGTCCTCGCTAAAAATCCGGTAATGTCATTCGGTGCGCTGATCTCGCTTTTATTGCGCTATGCCCGCCACTGCTTCGATCTCGACACGAAAGCCGTAGTGCAACGTCGGGACGGGAACGACCGCGCGGGCCGGTCGGACGGCGCCGATCCATTCGGAATAGATGCTGTCGAAGACCGGCCAGTCATTGATGTCCGTGACGTAGACGCGAACATGAATGAGCTTGTCGACAGCGCTGTTTGCCGCCTCCAAGGCCGTCGCGAGATTGGCCAATGCCTGACGCACCTGGGTCTGAAAGTCCTTGTCAGCAAGCCTCGCACCATTGGCGGAGATCGGCAATTGTCCAGACACAAAAACAAAAGCACCAGCTCTCACAGCATGACTGTAGTGCCCGCCGGGAGCCGCCATTCCGTGAGGTTCCAGGTAGTCAATGTCACCAGCCATTAAACCTCCGCCATGTTTCAATGCCGTTGTCCGTGGCGGCGTGATATTCGGAGAATTGCGCTCCGGTTGCACAGGCGTGATTCGGGAGTATTCGAAGTCGTGTGCCAATCGGGAAGCGATTTTCAAGAGAGATGAGACGTCCGTTCGTCGCGGCGAGGATCCCATGTTCCTGATTTGCCGCGATCATGACCAAGTCTCCCTTGAGCGGGTGCCCCGCTAAGTCGCATGCGATCCCGTATCCGTAATCATGGCGCTGACGAGCAGTGCCGCGGTCTCGGCTCATCGCCATCCATCCGGCATCGACGATGATCCAGCCTTTTTCCGACTGATGGCCGACCACGGTCGTCAGCACAGAAAGTGCAATATCGTCGATCGCGCAGACGCCGACATTCGTCATGAACAGGTCGAAGAACACATACACGCCGCATCGCACTTCCGTAACGCCGTCCAAGGCGCGGGCGGACAGTGCTGTCGGGGTCGATCCGACGCTCACTATCGGGCAGGGAAGGCCGGCAGCGCGAAGCCGTTCGGCCGCGCGTACGCTCAAGGCACGCTCCTGCTCCGCCAAGTGCTCCAAGGCCTCGGGATCGTCGAGTTCATAGGAATTTCCGGCATGAGTCAGCACGCCGCAAAGTGTGGCGCCACCGGTGTGAAGAATGCGACCGATCTCGATGAGACGCTCATCCTCGGGGCCCACACCTGAGCGGTGCCCGTCAGTGTCGACTTCGATCAGGACTTCGAAAGGATCGCGATACGACTGCGCCTCGACGATTGCTTGCGCAGCCTCGACCGAGTCGACCAGAATTTTGAGACGGCAGCCCTGATCACGCAGTCCTTGGGCTCGGCTGAGCCTGTGCGGAGCGATGCAGACCGCGTAGAGAATGTCGTCGTAGCCCGCGGCAAAAAACTCCTCGGCTTCACGCAGGGTCGAGACAGTGATGCCGTTTGCGCCTGCGGCGCGTTGCCTGTCGGCAACAGCGGCACATTTGGTCGTCTTGACGTGGGGACGGAAACTGACGCCCAAGGCGCTCATCCGGTCCTGCATGCGGCCGATGTTACGCTGCGTGCGCGCGACGTCGATGACGGCAGCGGGCGTTTCGATATCCGAGAGAGATGTGGTCATGCTTAGTCCAGATATTCGCCCTTGGCGCGCAGCACTGGTACGTCGTGCTCCAGCCCTTGAGCGATCAGCGCGCTGACGGCGCCGGGCTCGAGATCCGCTCCCCGTGGCAGTTCGACACCAACCGCCGTCATTTGCCGCGTCACATCCGGGTCGGCGAGTGCTGCGCGCAAGGCGTCATTTAATTTCTGACGCACCGGCGCGGGCGTTCCCTTCCGCACGAAAATCGCGTTCCAGGAGCGGAGGTTCACGCCCGGATAGCCGGCCGCTGCCGCAGTGGATACTTGAGGCGCCTGCGGCGGGGGCTGATCACTCAGCGCTGCGATTGCCTTGACCGTTCCGCCGAGCACTTGAGGCAGCGCGGTGGTGGTCTGGTCGCACATGAAGTCGACGTGACCACCCATGAGATCGTTCATCGCTGGGGCAACGCCCCGATATGGAACATGGGTGATGTTCAGTTTCAGGTTCGACAGCAGCAGAACGCAGGCATAATGCGAAATAGATCCGACGCCGGCGCTGCCGTAGGTGAGTTTCTCGCGGTTGGCACGGGCATAGGTGACGAAGTCCTGTAGATTGGACGCCGGCAAGTCCAACTTCGCGACAAGAAGCGTGGAGGCCATTCCAGCGAGGCCCACAGGCTCGAAGTCGGCGACGGGATCGTAAGGCAGCCGCTTGAAGAGCGCGACATTCGCGACATGTGTGCCGATAGTGCCAAAGCCGAGCGAGTATCCATCCGCGGGCGCCTTTAGCAACTTGGTCAGGCCGATGGTGCCGCTAGCGCCGCCGATATTTTCCACGACGATGGATTGCTTCAAGTGGGCCGCCATGGCCTGAGCCACTGCCCGGCCAAGCGCATCGCTCGGGCCACCGGCGGGAAACGGAACGATCAGCGTCAATTGCTTCTCGGGAAACCCCTGAGCCGTTGCCGCAGAGATGTTCAATCCGACCGCGAGCAAGGTCGCCAACATGCGAGATATCACGAAAAGTCCTCCAGCCATGGAATGAGGTCATCGAGGTTCGCAGACTCTTTCTCGGCTACCGGTGCGCCATCGGGACGCGCCAGGCCCACGCGATTGTGCCAGTAGGTGCGCAGTCCGACGGCTGAGGTGCCGATGAGGTCGTAGCCGGAGCCCGCGACAAACGCTGCGTCCGCGGCCGACACGCCCAGCATGTCCAGGGCCAGACGATAGGGGCGGGGATCGGGCTTATAGAAGCCGGCCTCCTCCGCGGTGATCACGACATCCCATTGCGTGCGCAGGCGGGCGGCGGCCATTCGTCCAAGGCGCGTCGAGCAATTGGTGACGACTGCCAGGCGCGTTCGTCCAGCCAACCGGTCGAGCGCAGCCTGCGCGCCGCTCCAGACCGGGAGGGACTGCCAATTTGCTTCGAGGGCGTCTGCCACCGACGGAGCGAGACCGGTGGTGCGCGCAGCCTGGCGGACCAGATCCTCATACGGGACATAACTCCCGCAACCATATGTCAGGCGGAGATACTCGGCCCTCCAGGTTCGGCCCGATGCTTCGGATCCGGCGGAGGCATTCCAGACGCTCCAGGAATCGAGGAGCGCGGTGAGAAGGTCGAAAAGAACGGCGCGTGGCATGGTCATGCCAAACCTCTATCATCCCGGTGATCAGTTGTGTTTAAGTAGGATTATCTCTTCCCTTCAGGAAAATTGAATGATCGCGCTTGAGGATTTGCGGTTTGTGGTGGCCCTGAGCCGAACCGGCTCGCTAAGCGCGGCGGCTAGGGCGCTCGATGTCACGCCGCCGGCTCTTTCCATGCGATTGAAGAAGCTGGAGGCTGTTCTCGGGGTCAACCTTGTCGTTCGCAACTCCCGGGGGCTGCGCTTCACGCCGGAAGGCGAACAACTTGTCCACGAAGCCCAGTCGCTGTTGGCGCGTGTCGATGGGCTGGCGGACAGTCTCAGCGGTGGCGTATTTGCCGGCCCCCTGCGGGTTGTCGCGCCGTTTGGTTTCGGCAGGATCCATGTCGCGCCCGTCATGGCGGCATTCATTCGCGACCACCCGAAAGTGCGCGCGACGTTGGATCTTTCCGAAGCGCCCTGGAACAGCAATGTTGAGGCTGACGTCGTCATCCATATTGGAACAGTCCGGGACTCCTCGTGGGTTGCTCATCTTCTTGCCCGCAACGCGCGCTGGGTATGCGCCAGTCCCAGCTATCTTCGACGACGCGGAACGCCGTCACACCCTCGAGAGCTGGCGCAGCATGCCTGTCTCTCCGTTCGCGAAAACGAAGAGGACGTGACGCTGTGGCGCTACAAAAATAGCCACACATCATCCCGGCGATCAGAGGCGCTTCGAATAAGTCCGGCACTCACGAGCAACAATGGCGAGGTTGTTCGCGAGTGGGCCGTCGCGGGGTTGGGCGTCGCACTCAGGTCCGAATGGGACGTAGCACCATCCGTCAAACGTGGCGAACTGCGTCGGCTGTTTGTTGAATATGAGTTCGAAGGCGCCGACATTCTGGCTTTGGTGCCAACGCGTCGCGGGGTCTCAGCTCGTGTTTCGCATTTTGTTGAAAGCCTGAAAACCCGCTTTCAACCGAAGCCGCCTTGGCGAAGTGTTTGACAGCGTGACCATCCGCTACTCGGACTGCGCTCGAAGCCGCCTTGTTAACGGCAGCTCGGTCCGAGCGAGTTGACCTTTTTGCGACGGTGAGAGGCCATGGCTAGAGCACGGGAAAACGTCCGTTGTTGGTGCATAGAAAACGTCCGTTGTTGGCGCATAGTAGCGAAGTGAGAATACACGCCGAGCTGCTCCTTGCGTTTTGGATCTCGATAGGTTTTAAGCCCGGTGACTTCATAACCACAGGTATGAACGAGAAGCGAACTGCGTGGCCTTGCCGCGTTTTAAGCAGAGTGCCCCCGGTAGCTCATGCGCTTTAGCCTGTTCTGAGCCTCCACAAAGGAATCCATTGTGGCCAAGATGACCAAGAATCAGTTGATTGATGCAATTGCAGAGGGAACGCAGGTTTCCAAAGGAGACGTAAAGGCCGTCATCGAGCAGATGGCGACCGTGGGCTATAAGGAACTGAATGAATCCGGCGAGTTCGTCATTCCTGGCTTCGTCAAAAAGTCGGTCGTGAACAAGCCTGCTACTGAAGCCCGCAGCGGTGTGAATCCTTTCACGAAAGAGCCTATGGAGTTCGCGGCCAAGCCAGCCAGCAAGTCGGTCAAGGCGTCACCCCTGAAGGTTGCTAAAGACGCGGTTTGAACCGGGCGGATCGGTTGGGGCATATTCGTTCGCCGGAACTGTGGCAACTTCGATCACACCCTAGACAGGCACCTCCACCCGCACACTATGCGCCCCGAGACGGAATCTCTTGAGGGCCTAGGGGCGCGCAGTCTCGCAAAGGCCATGCGGTGTAATGCCCGCGTGGCTTTTTGTCTTTATGTGGCTTTTTGTCTTTATTGTCTGACCGCAAAGATAGAAATCCCCGGGGTGAACGGTCGCTTCCGGCGCAAAGCGCTCGTCTCGCAAGCGGACCGGAAGCAGCTGCGCTGCACTGTGCACTCAGATTTGAATCGCCTCTCAACAGCCGGCCGTCTATGGTGCGCTGATGTCGCGCCGCGTGTTTCCATTGATTGCTATCATCCTTTCGCTGCTGCCGGTCGTTGCGCCGGCTGCGCCGGCTCACAAGCGGCCAGCGCCACGCTGGCATGGATACGGCTTCCTGCCGGGCTATCAGCAGCCACCGAATAACAGCCTTCCAGCTTACGCCCGGAAGGCTTCGGCTTCGCGCATGGCGCGCCGCAACCAGCGCCCCTGGTATATCGATCCAACCCCAAGTTATTACGGGTACGATGGCGACTGGCACTATTTCGGCCGGCCTGGCTTTTACGGCGGTCGCTACAATGGCGGCAGCTTCGGCCCTTGCTGGACGCGGACGCCGATCGGGCCGATCTGGAATTGCGGCTAAGCTGTTGAAGACCGCGTGCGCCATCCGATTGCAGAGCGGACATTCGCCGAAACTCTCATGTCTTGCTCTGCTTCTTTCACGTGCGATGTTCAGCCAACCGGTCCGGGAACCCAATAGTCGCCGGAAAGCGGCCTGACTATTACGCTATAAATTACCCCGAGCTGCAGGCTCGGATCGAAATAGCGCATCGCTCGCTCATTGAGGTCAATGATGCGGCCAGGCGTTAGTGGGCCCACGTCATTTATCTTGACGATGACCTTCTTGCCTACAGCCTCAACGAGGGCATACTTCGGCCTCGTGCCATATCGGACCCCGCCAAATTTCTGGCGCAAGCTCGTCTTGATGGCAGCCGTCCAAACAGAGGGATCATAGCGCTCGCCGGAGGCTGTGTTCGGACCACCCTCCCGCCATCCGGGCCGGAACGGATTGTACGTGGATGCAGCGCCAACGATCGCATCCCCAGAAGCGGCATCGACGACGGCGCTTGAATGAACTGCAACGATTTCACTTCGAGCAACGGTAACAGAAAAGGCAAGCGCAAGTACGGCGCCGCAAATTGCGGCGCGCGAGCGAAGCAACATCATAACTCCTTGATTGATTTTCTAGAACGCTGGGTTCCCGATGCCGCAAAAAAATGGTCAAGCGAACGCGGATGCGTTGACTAACTCGCGCCAGTTATTTGCGGATTCGTTCCAATATTGGCAGTGGAACCGTTGTGGGAACCAGTGTGGTCCTCGCACAGGTGTTCTTAGTTCTCATCGACTAAGACAGAGATTGCGTCAGCAACATGACAACAGAATCTATTGACCAGGGCTGAGTAGGGGTAAGCGTCTGACCGATGACCGCTCGGAATGGTCGATGCATCGGTCGAATTTCACGCCCTTCTCCTGGAGATAAGCGAGCTGACGCAACCACGCGGCTTGGATAGGCATTCGACTTCGGCTCAATCACCGCTTCTGGCGCAGGGCGCGCATTCGGCATGCTGACGATGTTCGCTTAACGATGCGCCGCTTCCGGCCGGTACAGCGTGTCGATGGTGACGACGCCGATCGCGCGCGACACGCAGGGGCAGATCTTGCGATTGTCGTGCTTCTGCTGATCGCTGAAGAAGACGTCGCGATGGTCGATCTCGCCCTCGACGGCAACGACATCGACGGCGCAGACGCCGCATTCGCCGCGCTGGCAGTCCGATATCACCTCGAAGCCGGCGCCATTGAGCGCGTCTAGCATCGAGCTGTTCTGCGGCACGACGAGTTCGGTATCGGTATCCTTCAGCCGCACGCGGAATTCGGCCGTCGGCTTCAGGCCGCTGGAGCCGAAGGTCTCGTAGCGCAGATCGGCCGGCGCGCGTCCCGCGTCGTTCCAGGCGCGCCGCGCCGCCTCCAGCATCCGCATCGGTCCGCACATGATGGCGATGGCATCGTCAGGTAAAGCGCGGAAGGTGGCTTCGAGGTCGAACCGGGCGCCTTTATCGGAGGCGTGCACGATCAAGCGATCGCCGAGCAGCGCCGAGAGTTCGTCGAGGAAGGCGGCATCGCCGCGCGATTTGACGGCGTAGTGCAGGGGAGCGTCAATATTTCGGCGGCGTAAGGCGGCGGCGATACCTGTGATCGGCGTGATGCCGATGCCGCCGGCGATCAGGCAATAGTTCTTCCGCGTCCAGTCGATTTCGAGCAGCGACGCCGGATTTGAAGTCTCGATCCGCGCGCCGGCTTGCAAATTCCACATGCCGCGTGAGCCGCCGCGGCTGTCCGGCGCCAGCCGGACCGCGATCCGATAGGTGCCGGGATCGCTGTTCTCCACCAGCGAATAGGAACGGCGCGCGGGCTGTCCGTCGATCAGCACGGTGACGCCGATATGGCTGCCGGCCGGGTAGGGCGGCACGCGGCCGTTCTCGGGGCGCAGTCTGAATTCGCGGATCGTGGGCGTCACGTCGCAGACGGCTTCGACGGTGCACCAGCTCCATTGCTCGGCAAAACGCATGGGCGCTTTCCTATTCGGCTGACGATTTGAGCAAGGCGAGCGCAGGCATCAGTTCGAGATGCGTGCGGTTTCGGATCGCGAGCCGCAGATTGCGCGCGGCAAGCCGCGAATGCTCGCGCATCACGGCTTCGGCGCGCGCGCCCTCGCGGTTCTCGATGGCGTCGACCACGATACGATGATGATCCTGCCCGAGCAGCAGGATCTGATGCGCTTCCGGCAACGCCGACTGCGCCATCACGAAGGCGCTGGGCGAGGCGAACGGCAGCGCGGAGACGCGATCGATCTCGCGGATCAGCGGCGCGCTGGTGGAGAGTTCGTTGAGCAGGGCGTGAAAGCGCGCGTTCATGGTCACATAGGCGGAAAAGGCTTCGACCGAGATCGGATCCTGCCGCACCAGTTGGTCGAGATCGCCCAGGCATTCCTTCAAGGGCTCGAGGCTGCGTGCGCTGACGCCGCGCTCGGCCGCAAAGCGGGCGGCGAGGCCTTCCAGCGTACCGCGCAGTTCGATCGAATCCAGAATGTCGCGTTCGGTAAACGCCTTCACCATGAAGCCGCCGGAGGGGATCGCCTGCAGCAGGCCTTCGTCTTCCAGCCGCACCAGCGCCAGCCGCACCGGCGTCCGGGAGACGCCCGTGATCTCGACCGCCTGCAGCTCGGAGATGCGCTCGCCCGGGCGCAGCCGCCCGGACAGGATCATGTCGCGCAGCGCGAGTTGCGCGCGCACGGTCTGCGAGACGGAGCGCTCGGCGTCGCGTTCGCTCATGACCTCACTCCGCGGCTTGCGCGGTATGCGGTCCGGTTTCGCGCGCGACCATGCGGTCGATCACGCGCCGCGCCCACATCGCGCCGGCGTCGATGTTGAGGTTGTAGAAGGTGCGGTCCGGATTTTCGTCCATCGCGCGCTGCTGCGCTTCGAGGATGATTTCATCCTCGTGGAAGATATTGGCAACGCCCTCGCGGATTTCGGTGGTCAGCTTCTGCTCTGATGTCCGGTAATTGCGGACGAATGCCCAGAAATAGTGGCACGTGGTGTCGGTTTCCGGCGTCATGGTGTTGAGCACAAAGCCGTTGACGCCCTGCGAGCGGTCGCCCTCCGGCGCACCGGTGCCGGCGGGGGCCACGCCGACGTCGATGTTGACGGTGCCGGGCGCCTGGAAGTTTATGATCTGCCAGCGGTCGACCGGGCCGGGCTTGCCCAGTTGCGCCGCCCAGAACGGCGGCGCGTCGATGCCGCGCATCCAGCGCGTCACGGTTACGGTCTTGTCGCCATGGGTCACGTCGAACGGGGCTTCGGCGACGTGGTCATTGCCGATGCTGGAGCCATGCACGAAAGCCTCGTGGGTCAGGTCCATCAGATTGTCGACCACGAGACGGTAGTCGCATTTCACATGAATGGTCTTGCCGTCGCCGGCCCAGGCCGGATCGTCGTTCCAGTGCATGTCCGGCACCAGCGCAGGGTCAGCCAGCGCCGGATCGCCCATCCACAGCCAGATGAAGCGATGCCGTTCCACCACGGGATAGGCGCGCACGCAGGCCGAAGGATTGATGGTGTCCTGCGAGGGCATGTAGGTGCAGCGGCCCTGCGCGTTGAATTTCAGCCCGTGATAGCCGCAGACGACCGTGTCGCCGTCGAGCCGTCCCTTCGACAGCGGCACCAGCCGGTGCCAGCAGGCGTCTTCCAGCGCACACACCCGCCCGTCGGACTGGCGGTACATCACGACATGCTTGCCGCAGATCGTGCGCGGAAACAGCGCGTGCTTGAGATCGACGTCCCAGGCGGCGGCGTACCAGGCATTGAGCGGGAACGAGGATGGCATGGCTGCACTCCCTGTTAAGTGCAGGATGTATACAGTAACCGGCTAGAAGTGGCAAATTTACCATTGTAGATGTACTATAACACCTTTAAAGTATACAGATATCCTGTGAATTATCTCATTTCGCCAGCTCCGGTTAGCCGTCACCCTTCCACGGCCGAGCGTGCAAGGCGTCGTCGGAGCGAATAACTCCCGCCCTCGCACTGGCAATGGCCGGCGAAAGCCGCAGCGCCAATCCAGTTCCGGGCAGCGCTCGGCAAATCCCGCGGGGAGATCACATTCGAATCTGCAACGGCAAAAGGAGGCACGATGTCATCGCAAGTATCGGCCCTCAGGCTTTTCGATTTGATCCAATCGCACCGTGTCACGGCGGTGATCTATGTCGCGGCCAGGCTCGGGCTCGCCGAGTTGCTGCGGGACGGGCCGCAGACGCTTGGCAAGCTCGCCAAGGCAACCGGCGCGGATGAACGGGCGCTTGGACGTCTGCTGACCGCACTCTCTACCATCGGCATATGCTCGCGTAGCGGCGAAGATCGCTACGCATTGACGGAAGTGGGATCCTGCCTCGACAGCGCCGCCGAGCAATCGTTCAAGGGCTGGGCAATCTTTGAAGGCGAGATGATTTCAAAAGCCTGGAGCGGAATGCTTGAATCCGTGATGACCGGCAAGACCGCAGCGGAATTGCAGGGCCTTGCCAACACTTTCGAGCTGATGGGTCGAACACCTGAAATCGTCGACAAGTTCAATGCTGCGATGACCGAGCTCACGCGGCTGGTAACGCCGGATGTCCTTCGCGCCTACGATTTCAGCGGGATACGCCATCTGATGGACGTCGGCGGCGGATCCGGCGAATTGCTCGGCGCCATCGCACAGCAAAACCGGAAACTGCGCGGAACTGTTTTCGACCTTCCGAGGTGCGCCGAGGCCGCAAGCAAGCATCTCAGGCAGACCGGCGTCGGTGACCGCGCGGAATTCGCCGCCGGCGATTTCTTCGAGGCGGTGCCGGCGATCGCAGATGCGATCATCCTCAAGAGCATTATTCACGACTGGGACGATGCGCGCAGTGTCGCGATCCTGCAAAACTGTCGCAAGGCGCTGCCTGACAGCGGCAAGCTGCTGCTGGTGGAACGGCTGATGCCGGAGACGCCCACCACGGCGGATGAGGACAGGGAGCAGGCGTTGAGCGATCTGAACATGCTGCGCGGGCCCGGAGGGCTCGAGCGCACCAAAGCGCAGTATCGCGAATTGCTCGACCGAAGCGGCTTCGATCTGGTCACGACTTATTCAGCCGGCCGCTTCAACCTGATCGAGGCGCGTCCTCGTTGAGGCCTGCCGAGTGACGGGCTGTTCCCGTCACTCGGCGTCAGGCGGCGTACCTAGCCGTAAACGAACGCCTTGTCCTTCAGATCAATGGCCGGGAATTCGTCCTTCTCGGCCCAGTAATCCTGGTTGTGCTGCCATTCCGGCTTTTCGCCGCGCTTGGGCAGCAGATGCATGCCGCGCATCATGTAGCCGGGATTGAAGTTCTCCGGATCGATCCAGGGCAACAGCGGCATGTTGTGGTCTTCGGGACGCAACGCCGGCGTCACCTTTTTCGCGCCGGTCTCCTTCATGTGCGTGAGCAGCCGGCAGACGAAATCGGCGACCAGGTCGACGCGCAGCGTCCAGCTGGCGCGGAAATAGCCGAACACCCAGACCAGGTTCGGCACGCCGGTGAACATCATGCCGCGATAGGTCACGGTGTCGGCGAAGTCGAGCGGCTTGCCGTCGATGGCGAATTCGATGTCGCCATTGGCGCAGAGGTTGAAGCCGGTCGCTGTCACGATGATGTCGGCTTCAAGCTCCTTGCCGGATTTCAGCAAAATGCCCTTTTCGGTGAAGCGGTCGATCTCGTCGGTGACGACGGAGGCCTTGCCGGACTTGATGCCCTGGAACAGGTTGCCGTCCGGGATGAACGCGATGCGCTGCCGCCACGGCCGGTACTTTGGCGTGAAGTGGGTCGCGATGTCGTAGTCCTTGCCGAGATAGGCTTCGACCGCCGACAGCAGATCCTTCTTGGCCGCTTCCGGCTCCGCGAACGTCTTGCGCGTGAAGGCGTCCTGATCGAACAGGATTTTTCGCCGCGTGATTTCGTGGATCCAGGTCTCGTCGACCTGCAGTTTCCGCAGCTCCTCGGCGATTTCGATCGCATTGCGCCCGGTGCGGAAATAGGTCGGCGAACGCTGCAGCATCGTGACATGCGCGCAATCGCCCGCCAGCGCCGGGATCAGCGTCGCCGCCGTGGCACCCGAGCCGATCACGATCATGCGCTTGTTCTTGTAGTCGAGGTCTTCAGGCCATTTCTGCGGATGGACGATGCGGCCCTTGAACCTGGCCATGTCCTTCCACTCCGGCGTGTAGCCCTCGGTGTGGCGGTAATAGCCCTGGCACATCCAGAAGAAATTAGTGGTGAAGCGCAACTGCTCGCCGGTGTCGGTGCGGGTGGCTTCGATGGTCCAGAGGTTTTCCTCACTCGACCATTTCGCGGAGGTGATGGTGTGCTGATAGCGGATGTGAGGCGCGAGATCGTTCTCCTCGATCACCTCGCCCATGTATTTCAGGATTTCGGCGGCGCTTGCGATCGGCGCTGATGTCCATGGCTTGAAGCGGTAGCCGAACGTATGCAGGTCGCTGTCGGAGCGAATGCCCGGATAGCGATGCGTGGTCCAGGTGCCGCCAAAAGTCTTTTGCGCTTCCAGCGCGACGAAGCTCGTTCCCGGGCATTGCGTGGTGAGGTGATAGGCAGCCCCAACGCCCGAAATCCCGGCGCCGGCGATCAGGACGTCGAAATGCGCTGAGGCGCGGGGCGAAGCCCTGTCGATCTGGGTTTGAACGTTCATCTTCCCTGTTCTTTTTGGTTTGTTGTGTTTTGAAAGCAAAACGCCAGAACCTTGGGGTTCTGGCGCCGTAGTCGTCAGCGAATTACACTTCGCGGCGGCTGAGGAACGCCAGCCGCTCGAACAGGTGCACGTCCTGTTCATTCTTGAGCAGGGCGCCATGCAGCGGCGGGATCAGCTTGCGCGGGTCGCGCTCCCTGAGCATTTCCGGGGTGATGTCCTCGTTCAAGAGCAGCTTGAGCCAATCGAGCAGTTCGGACGTCGAGGGCTTCTTCTTCAGGCCCGGCACTTCGCGCACCTCGAAGAAGATCCGCAGCGCCTCTTCCACCAGGCGCTTCTTGATGCCGGGGAAGTGCACGTCGACGATCCGGCCCATGGTGTCGGCATCGGGGAACTTGATGTAGTGGAAGAAGCAGCGGCGCAGGAACGCGTCCGGCAGTTCCTTCTCGTTGTTCGAGGTGATCATCACGATCGGGCGCAGGCTCGCCTTGATGTTCTCGCCGGTCTCGTAGACGAAGAACTCCATGCGATCGAGCTCGAGCAACAGGTCGTTGGGAAATTCGATGTCGGCCTTGTCGATTTCGTCGATCAGAAGCACCGGGCGCTTCTCGTGAGTGAAGGCGTCCCACAATTTGCCGCGCTTGATGTAGTTCGAGATGTCGGAAACCCGGGGATCGCCGAGTTGGCTGTCGCGCAGGCGCGACACCGCGTCGTATTCGTACAGGCCCTGCTGCGCCTTGGTGGTGGACTTGATGTGCCAGGTCAGCAGTGGTGCGCCGAGCGCTTTGGCGACTTCCTCCGCCAGCACGGTCTTGCCAGTGCCGGGCTCGCCCTTGATCAGCAGCGGGCGCTCGAGCACGATCGAGGCGTTGACGGCGACCTTGAGGTCGTCGGTGGCGACATAGTCCTTGGTGCCGGTAAATTTCATCTATCCGTTTGCCTTGTTGCTTCGTTCTTGGGCCGCTCGCGGCCTGAACAGTAAACGACCGCCGGTCTGGCGGTCGCGATTGGAGTTGAGGGGCTATCCTCAGCGTCTGATCAGCGACAGGATGACCAGAATGATCACCGCGCCGATGGTGGCGTTGATGATGTCACGGACCCAGCCGGCGCCGAGACTGACGCCGAGTTGCGGCAGCAGCCAGCTCGCCAGCAGCGCGCCGATGATGCCGACCACGATATTGCCGATCAGCCCGAAGCCGGCGCCGCGCACGATCAGTCCGGCAAGCCAGCCCGCGATACCGCCGATGATCAGTGCCGCAATGATGCCCATTGAATTTCCCCTGCCGGAATAAGCCGTTTATGGCTCAATTGTAATTGAAAAAGCCTCCCGGTCTAGGTCTGACAGCTATGCGCCGGCCCTTGACGTGCGCCGGCTCTTGACGTGTGCGGTCCGGCGGGCAATCTGTATCCCATGTTCCTGCAATTCTTCACATCGCTGCGCGACGCGCAGGTCCCGGTGACCCTGCGTGAATATCTGACGCTGATGGAGGCGCTCGACGCCGACCTCGCCGATCAGACGGTCGAGAATTTCTACTATCTCTCCCGCGCCGCCCTGGTGAAGGACGAGCGTAACCTCGACAAGTTCGACCGCGTCTTCGGCACCGTGTTCAAGGGGCTGGAAAGCCTGCTGGATGCGATGGAGAAGGCGGACATTCCCGCCGAGTGGCTGAAGAAGCTCGCCGAAAAATACCTCACCGAGGAAGAGAAGAAGCAGATCGAGGCGATGGGCTGGGACAAGCTCATGGAAACGCTTCGCAAGCGCCTTGAGGAACAGAAGGGCCGCCACCAGGGCGGTAACAAGTGGATCGGTACCGCCGGCACCTCGCCGTTCGGCGCCCATGGCTACAATCCCGAAGGCGTAAGAATCGGGCAGGAGAAGAACCGCAACAACCGCGCCGTGAAGGTGTGGGACAAGCGCGAGTTCAAAGACCTCGACGGCAATGTCGAGCTCGGCATCCGCAACATCAAGATCGCGCTGCGGCGCTTGCGCAAGTTCGCCCGCACCGGCGCGCCCGACGAGCTCGATCTGGACACCACGATCAGGGAGACCGCCAACCACGGCTATCTCGACGTCCACATGCGCCCCGAGCGTCGCAATGCGGTGAAGGTTTTGGTGTTCTTCGATATCGGCGGCTCGATGGATTCGCATATCGAGCAGGTCGAGGAGCTGTTCTCGGCGGCGAAGTCCGAATTCAAGCACATGGAGTATTTCTACTTCCACAACTGCCTCTATGAAGGCGTCTGGAAGCAGAACAAGCGCCGCTTCACCGACCGCACGCCGACCTGGGACGTGCTGCATAAGTATCCGCACGACTACAAGGTGGTGTTCGTCGGTGACGCCTCGATGTCGCCTTACGAGATCATGGTGCCGGGCGGCTCGGTCGAGCACGTCAATGAGGAGGCCGGCTCGGTCTGGCTGGAGCGCATCACGCGCACCTATCCGCACACCGTGTGGCTCAATCCGGTGGCGCAGAAGCACTGGGACTATTCGGAATCCACCACTATCATCCGCCGGCTGCTTTCGGAGCGCATGTACCCGATCACGATCGAAGGCCTCGAAGGCGCGATGAAGGAGTTGGTGCGGTAGGCCATCGCCGTCATTCCGGGGCGCGAAGCGACCCGGAATCTAGAGGTTACTTCACTCGATCGAGATTCTCCGATGTGCTATTGCACATCGTAGTTCGATGCTCCGCATCGCCCCGGAATGACGGCAAGAAAAACGAAAGGTGCAATCAATGCCCCAGACCATTCACCGCGGGATCAAATCCCTGATCGACGAAGCCAATGCCGCGATCGAGACCGTCAGCGCGGCGGATGCCATCAAGGCCGCGCAGGACCCGGGCGTCGTCATCGTCGATATCCGCGACCCCCGCGAGATCGAACGCGAGGGCAAGATCCCCGGCGCCTTCTCCTGCACGCGCGGCATGCTTGAATTCTGGATCGATCCGCAAAGCCCCTATGCCAAGCCGATCTTCCAAGAAGACAAGAAGTTCATCTTCCACTGCGCCGGCGGACTTCGCTCGGCGCTCGCGGCCAAGACCGCGCAGGACATGGGCCTGAAGCCGGTCGCCCATATGGGCGGCGGTTTCGCCGCCTGGCGCGACGCCGGCGGCCCGGTCGAGAAGTGGGAGCCGAAGAAGAAGGGGTGAATACCCCAACCACAGTCATTCCGGGGCGATGCGCAGCATCGAACTATGATGTACAATTGTACATCAAAGAATCTCGAGATTCCCCGATGCGCAATTGCGCATCTGAGGTCTGGTCCTTCGGACCATCCCGGAATGACCGCAAGGAATTTGCACTGATGCCCACCACCACCGACCCGCTCGTCTCCACCGAATGGCTCGCCGCGCACCTGAATGATCCCGACGTCAAGGTGATCGACGCCTCGTTCAAGATGCCGGGCGTGCTGCCGCTGCCGAAAGACGATTATCTCGCCGCGCATATCCCGGGCGCGGTGTTCTTCGACGTCGACGCGGTGTCCGATCATTCCAACCCGCTGCCGCACATGTTTCCTTCCGCTGAACAGTTCGGCCGCGACGTCGGCGGACTCGGGATCGGCAATGACGACACGGTTGTGCTCTACGATTCCGGCGGCTGGGTCGCCGCACCCCGGGTGTGGTGGATGTTCCTGTCGTTCGGCAAGGACGTGCGCATACTCAATGGCGGCCTGAAGAAGTGGGTCGCCGAGGGCCGCAAGGTCGAGAACGGTGAGGTGACGCCGAAGCCCGCGACCTTCAAGGCGACGTTCGACGCGCGGCGCACGCGCAGCATGCAGCAGCTCATCGCCAATCTCGCCAGCCGGGCCGAGCAGGTGATCGATGCGCGCGCCAACGAGCGCTATCAGGGAAAGGTGGCCGAGCCGCGGGCGGGCCTTCGCTCCGGGCATATCCCGGGCAGTCTCAGCCTGCCCTACAACCACCTGTTCGATGCCGCGACCGGCACGATGAAATCGCTGGACGAATTGCGCGCGGCGTTCTCGGGCGCCGGCGTGAAGCTCGACGCACCGATCGTGACCAGTTGCGGCTCCGGTGTCAGCGCCGCCGTGCTGACGCTGGCGCTCTATCGCCTCGGCGTCGAGAACCCGGCGCTCTATGACGGCTCATGGACGGAGTGGGGCGCGGCGGATGGTCCGCCGGTCGCGACCGGTCCGGCCTGACCAACCCAGAAGCTACCTTGTCGCGCGCGTCACCGGGAGCGGCGGGAAGAACGGATTGGGTTGTTGCTGCTGCAGGGTCAGCGTTGCCTCACGCGCGATGCGCGCGCGGCGTGCTGCAGCAATCCGCCGCCGTTCCCGGGCCCGCTCTGCGGCTCTCTTCTGGCCGGCGCTGCGGTCCGGCTTCGCTTCCGTGGTCGATGTCTTTTCATCGATGAGGACGGCGGGACCGCCGAGCGTCGCGATCAGGGTCCTGGCGATACTGCCTTCGAACGACGGGATATTCGCTGCCGGCTCCGGCGAAGTTGCAGGCGGAGTGGCCGCGGCAGGTTCCGGTGTTGCGGCGATGGCGGCGATCTTCACTTCCGCATTGGCCACGGGCGCCTCGGTTCCGGCCGCCGCAGGGGCCGGAGCTGCCGATGCCTCCGCGCTTGCCTCCTGCGCCTGGTCTTCCGGCTTTGCCGCTTCAACCTGCATCGGCTCAGCCGGACTCACGGCTGCCAGTTTCTCGGGCTCCGCCGGACTGGCGTCGAGGGCCTGTCCGGCCGGCGCCGGGACGTCCGGGGCTGCTGCCGGAACTGCGGCGGGGACATTCTCCGCCGGCTTCTCCGCGACTGGCGGATCGACCCGCAGCAGCGCCAGCGTCGGCGGCGGGCCGTCATTCAGTCGGGCAAACATCGGCTCGGGCGTCGCCCGCCGCGAGGGAAGGTTGGCAAATTCCTCATGCGCGGAGCGCAACAGGGCGGCGGCGCCAAGCCCAAAAACCAGGACCGACATCGATAGGACGATGGCGGTGAACAGGAAACGAAAGCCGGGAAGCATGGACTCGAGTTCCACCCTCCTTGATCGCTGGAGGGTTATTGATTGCCAGGGGAACGCGGTGACCACTGTGTGGCCTGATTCGTGATGCGCGCGTGCGTGCGCGCGAATCAGGCCGATTTGAGAGTATCTCAGTGCCCGGTGGCTTTTTGTTGCAAAATCTTCAGTCTGAAGTCGCTGACCATCCACAATGGCGATTTCCGGCGCGCTGAGGCATCTGTGCCGCAGCCGGGCGGCGATCACAAATGACTGGAACGGGCCGAATTTCGCGGACTTGTCTTGAATGTGCCGCTATCTTCCGTCATCTGCCGTTAACCGTCCGGTGGGGCTTGGGGTCTATAAAAAGGCGATGATGAATAACCGCATTCTGACGATTTGTGCCGCCATGGCCGCTGGCTTGGCGGGTACTTCGCTCGCCCATGCGCAGCAGGGCTATCCCGCCCAAGGTCAGGTCTATTCGACGGCTCCGGGACCGTATGTTCCCGGTGGCTATGCGACTGATGAACGCCGCCGCCCCGGCGAACCCGATTTCGACGCACTTGATGATGACGACGCGCCGGACGGTCAGAACGCGGCCGCGTTGCCGCCGCCCGGCCCGGTGCTGTCACCCAGCGATCCGCGCTATGGCCGTCCGGCCGCCGCCCCGGTCTATTCGGACCGCGGCGCGCCTGTTTATTCTGACCGCGGCGCCCCGACGCCGACTGGCCCGATCCTTTCGCCCGACGATCCGCGTTACGGCCGCCCGGCCGGTCCGCCGCCGGTGATTTATGCGGACCGCCCGCCCGGTCAGCAGCAGCCGGCCTATTCGGATCGCGGCGACAGCCGCATTCCCGGCGCCGGCATCGTCTATCCGAACGACGACCGTGCTGGCCTGCGCCCGCCGGGATCGGTCGGCGGCGCACCGGCGCCCGGCGCTACCGGCGCGCTCCCGCAACCGCAGCAGCCTTCGGTTGGCGCCGACGGCAGGCCGGTGCAGCTCGCTGCGCTGCCGCCGGAAGAGCAGCCGGAAGTGGGCCCTGCGCAGCTTCCGGCGCACCTGCGCCGTCAGGAAGTGGCCTTTGCGACCAAGGAGCCCGCGGGCACCATAGTCGTCGATACCTCGAACACCCACCTCTATTACGTGCTTGGTGGCGGCCGCGCGATCCGCTACGGCGTCCGCGTCGGGCGCGACGGTTTTACCTGGAACGGCGTGCAGAAGATCAGCCGCAAGGCCGAGTGGCCGGATTGGCATCCGCCGACCGAGATGATCGAGCGTCAGCCCTATCTGCCGCGCTTCATGGCCGGCGGCCCCGGCAATCCGCTCGGCGCGCGGGCGATGTATCTCGGTTCGACCATTTACCGCATCCACGGCACCAACCAGCCCTCGACGATCGGCAAGTTCGTCTCCTCGGGCTGCATCGGCATGCTGAACGAGGACGTCTCGGATCTGTTCGAGCGCGCCAAGGTCGGCACCCGCGTGGTGGTGATGCCAGGAGGGGCGCCGCCCGCCAACACCGCGAGCGCGTCGGCCGCCCCGTCGCCGTCCGCTGGCCCGGCTGCCGCAGCAGCCCCGGGACCGGCTTCTCAGGCCCAACTGGCGCCTGTTCCCGGCGCGCAGCAGCCGACGACGGTGGTGCCACCGCTGCCCGCGCCGGTCACGATTCGCTGATCGGGCGGTCGTCGAACAAGCATCTGAGGCGCGCCGAGAGCGCGCCTTTTTTGTTGGGGTACGAGGTGCAATCGGCCCCGGCTGATCTGAGTTCCGGCTCGCACAGATTTACACCGCCGCCACATTCGCACGCTTGATTTCACATTCGCTCCGACTACCTGCCGCTCGGTCGCAACGAATATGAGGATCACGCCATGCGAATTCTTGTTGCGGGCGCCACCGGCGCTGTCGGCCTTCAGCTCGTTCCGCAGCTCATTGCAGCCGGTCATTCCGTCGTCGGCACAACGCGAACGCCGGCGAAGGCCGTGATCATCAAACGGATGGGCGCGGAACCTGCGATCGCCAATGGGCTCGACGCGCCGGCCATTCTCGACACCGTGATCGCGGCGAGGCCCGACATCATCATCGACCAGATGACCGATCTGGCTGATGTCACGGACATCCGGCATTTCGATCGTGCCTTCGCCACCACCAACCGGTTGCGCACGGAAGGCACCGATTTCCTGTTGGCGGCCGCCCGCGAAGCCGGGGTGAAACGTTTCATCGCCCAGAGCTTCTGCGGCTGGACCTACGGCCGCGGCGGCGAACAGGTCAAGACGGAGGCCGATGCGCTGGATCCCGATCCGCCGGAGGAGCTGCACCGCACCCTGCAAGCGATCCGGCATCTGGAGGACGCCGTCACCGGCTCGGCGAACCCTGAGGGGATTGTCCTGCGATATGGATCATTCTACGGCCCGGACACCGGGATGCTCTCGCGCGCGATGATCGACCAGTTGCGCCGCCGGCGCGTGCCGCTGATCGGCGGCGGTGGCGGACAGTGGTCGTTCATCCACGTCGATGATGCGGCCGCCGCTACCGTTGCCGCCGTCGAGCGCGGCGAGCCCGGCAACATCTACAACATCGTCGACGATGAGCCGGCTGAAGTCAGCGAATGGCTGCCCGCCCTTGCCACCCTGGTCGGAGCCAGGCCGCCGATACGCGTGCCGGCCTGGCTTGGCCGGTTGTTCGCCGGCGAGCACCTGGTTTCGATGATGACCGAGGTGCGAGGAGGCTCCAACGCCAAGGCCAGGCGGGAGCTGGGCTGGCGGCCGGCGCATCCGTCGTGGCGCCAGGGATTTGCGGAGGTCGCGAGCCGGGCCACCACGCAACATGCGGCCTGAGCGCGGCAATAGCGTTTTCGAGCGAAGTGGACGCCGGTTCGCGTCAAGAAAACGCGTCAAAACAAGAAGCTAGAGCTCGGTTCTGATGCAATCAGAACCGAAAGGCTCTACGCCAGCCGCTGCTTCGGCTCGCCCTTGAACCAGGCGTCGATGCCCTCGACCATCTGCTGATAGTGGTTTCGAAAACTGTCCCCGGTGACGTAGCCGAGATGCGGCGTCAGCACCATGTTGTCGAGCTTGCGGAACGGATGGTCGACCGGCAGCGGCTCGACCGAGAACACGTCGACGCCGGCGCCCGCGATCTTCCTTTGCGTCAGCGCCTCCAGCAGCGCGCCTTCGTCGACGATCGGTCCGCGCGCGGTGTTGACGAGGTAGGCGGTCGGCTTCATCCGCGCGAGGTCGTCACGCCCGACCAGCCCGCGCGAGCGCTGGCTCAGCACCACATGGATGGTGACGATGTCGGCGGTCGAGAACAGCTCTTCCTTGCTGGCGTAGGTCACGCCGGCTTCCTGGCACTTCTCCGGTGTCAGGTTCGGACTCCAGGCGATCACGTTCATGCCGAAGGCCTGCGCCAGTTTCGACACCTTGGTGCCGAGCTTGCCGAGGCCGATCACCCCGAGCGTCCGGCCCTCGATCTCCATGCCGACGAATTTCTGCAAGGGCTCGCCGGCATGCATGCGGGCGTTTTCGCGGCCGATATTGCGCGTCAGTTCCAGGATCAGGCCCATGGTCAGCGGCGCGGTCGGGTCACGGCCCCATTGCGTGCCGCATAGCATCACGTTGTGGTCCTTGGCGGCTTCCATATCGATGGCGGCATTACGCATGCCGGAGGTGATCAGGAGTTTCAGGTTGGGCAGCGCGGCAAACATGGTGCGCGGAAACGGCGTGCGTTCGCGCATCGCGCAGACGATCTCGAAATCCCTAAGTGCACTGGCCGCGACTTCGGCGGTCGCAAACGGCTGGTTGAACACCGTGACGTCGACGCGGTCGGATACTTTGGACCAGTCGGCGACCGAGAGCGCCACATTGAGATAGTCGTCGAGGATTGCACAGCGCAGCCGCGTCATGGGAGGTCCGTTGGTGGCGAGGATGACGGCCGGAAGCGGCCGTCGGGGAAGTCGCCATGGTTGCGCGCAATCAGAGATGGCGCAAGCGGACTTAAATGCGGGGCTGCCTCAAATAACCGGATAGCTCAGTTCGAACGGCCGGGATGCTTGGCGCGCCAGGCCGGGCCCGGGCCGCGCATATAGTGCAGTTCCGGCCGGTAGGGATCGAACGCTTTGGCGATGAACTGGCGCAAGAAGGCGCGGAGTTCTGCGAAGGGTTTTTCCAGTCCGTCGCGGCTGTTCGCCGGGGCGTGCAGGGATGCCGAGCTGATCGTAGCCATGACGCGGGCCCTTTTTCAGTCGCGGCGGCTGGCCGCGTAAACGCCTTATTCGGCGCCTGAAAACGAGTTTTCGCCTGATTTATTAAAAGATAGTTTCAATTGTCGGGATCTCGGCCCACATGGTGTCCAACCCGTATTCATCCGTGGTGAACGGATGGAAAACGGGTTCCCGCGGTTGCCCTTTCGGGGCCACGCCGCTACATCAGCGGCAGCAAATTTCCGCAAAATCCAACGATTCTAAGGGCTCTCGATGGCGCGCCAGTTCGTCTATTTCATGCAAGGTCTGACCAAGAGCTACCCGACCCGGAAGGTGCTCGATAACGTCCATCTGTCGTTCTACCCCGACGCCAAGATCGGCGTGCTCGGCGTCAACGGCTCCGGCAAGTCGACGCTGCTCAAGATCATGGCCGGCCTCGACAAGGAGTATAATGGCGAGGCCTGGGTCGCCGAGGGCGCCCGCGTCGGCTATCTCGAGCAGGAGCCGCATCTCGATCCTTCCAAGTCGGTTCGCGAGAACGTCATGGAGGGCGTCGCCAAGAAGAAGGCGATCCTCGATCGCTACAACGAACTGGCGATGAACTATTCGGATGAGACCGCCGACGAGATGACCAAGCTGCAGGATGAGATCGAGGCCGCGGGCCTCTGGGATCTCGACAGCAAGGTCGACCAGGCGATGGACGCGCTGCGCTGCCCGCCCGACGATGCCGATGTGACCAAGCTTTCGGGCGGCGAGCGCCGTCGCGTCGCGCTCTGCAAGCTGCTGCTCGACCAGCCGGAGCTGTTGCTGCTGGATGAGCCGACCAACCATCTCGACGCCGAATCCGTGTCGTGGCTGGAAGGCCATTTGCGCAACTATCCCGGCGCGATCCTGATCGTGACCCACGACCGCTACTTCCTCGACAATGTCACGGGGTGGATCCTCGAACTCGATCGCGGCAAGGGCATTCCCTACGAGGGCAATTACTCGTCCTGGCTGGTGCAGAAGCAGAAGCGCCTCGAGCAGGAAGGCCGCGAGGATGCCGCGCACCAGAAGACGCTCGCCCGCGAGCAGGAGTGGATCGCGTCCTCGCCGAAAGCGCGCCAGGCCAAGTCCAAGGCGCGCTATCAGCGCTATGAAGATTTGTTGAAGCAGGCGAGCGAGAAGCAGACCACGACCGCGCAGATCACGATTCCCGTCGCCGAGCGCCTGGGCCAGAACGTCGTCGACTTCGAAGGGCTCTACAAGAGCTTCGGCGATCGCGTGCTGATCGAGAATCTCACTTTCAAGCTGCCGCCGGGCGGCATCGTCGGCGTGATCGGCCCGAACGGCGCCGGCAAGACCACGCTGTTCCGGATGATCACCGGGCAGGAGAAGCCGGACCAGGGCACCATCACGGTCGGCGAGAGCGTGCACCTCGGTTACGTCGATCAGTCGCGCGATAATCTCGACGGCAAGAAGAACGTTTGGGAAGAGATTTCCGGCGGCAACGAATTGATCCTGCTCGGCAAGCGCGAGGTGAACTCGCGCGGCTATTGCTCCTCGTTCAACTTCAAGGGCGCCGACCAGCAGAAGAAGGTGGGCGCGTTGTCAGGCGGCGAGCGCAACCGCGTGCATCTGGCCAAGATGCTCAAATCCGGCGCCAACGTGCTGCTGCTCGACGAACCGACCAACGACCTCGACGTCGACACCCTGCGCGCGCTGGAAGAGGCGCTGGAGGACTTTGCCGGCTGCGCCGTCATCATCAGCCATGACCGCTGGTTCCTCGACCGTATCGCGACGCACATCCTGTCCTTTGAAGGCGACAGCCATGTCGAATGGTTCGAGGGCAACTTCCAGGACTATGAGAAAGACAAGATGCGCCGGCTCGGCCAGGACAGCATCATCCCGCACCGCGTGAAGTATAAGAAGCTGACGCGGTGATTTCAGGCATTGGCCGATGCGCTTGGGCTGCGGCGGCGTAACAAGTGTCGTCCCTGCGAACGCAGGGACCCATACCGCGTGATCTATCGATATGGCAGCAATTGCTAATGCCTTCTAACGCATCTGCGTTCGGTGGCTATGGGTCCCTGCGTTCGCAGGGACGACCTGCTGATAGACTGCCTGCACTTAGCCTATCCTGCTTCTCGCTGAACGTAGCTGTGAACGGATGGGCCGGGTAGACGCCGATCGTTGCTCTCACCGTGCTGACAGCGCATGCTTCTCGATCGCGACATCAGGCTTGGGCAAACTTTTCGCGCTGGGGCGTGCAAGACCGCTATTTTGCCTTGAAGCTCGGAATAACCTGACCATCCTGTAACATGCGCTGCGGCCAGTTGTCGCTTCACAGCGCGGTCAGATTGCGTAGATATAGACCTCCTTCCGCAATTCGAATCCTCCGCAAGCGAGCCCTCCTGAATGTCCCTTACTCCCGAAACACCCTTGCCGCCCAAAGCTCAGAGGAAGGCATTGCGTCCGGTCCCGCTGCTGATCTTCAGCTCCCGCTGGCTGCAACTGCCGCTCTATCTTGGCCTGATCGTCGCGCAGGGCGTCTATGTGGTGCTGTTTCTGAAGGAGTTGTGGCACTTGTTCGCCCACGCCTTCGATTTCAGCGAGCAGCAGATCATGCTGGCGGTGCTGGGCCTGATCGATGTGGTGATGATTTCCAACCTGCTGGTGATGGTGATCGTTGGCGGCTACGAGACCTTCGTCTCCCGTCTCAATCTGGAAGGACATCCCGACCAGCCGGAATGGCTCAGCCACGTCAACGCCAGCGTGCTCAAGATCAAGCTCGCGATGGCCATCATCGGCATCTCGTCGATCCATCTGTTGCGTACCTTCATCGAGGCCGGTGGATTGGCCTCGGGCAAGAGCGGCTACACCGAAACCGGGGTGATGTGGCAGACCATCATCCACACGGTTTTCATTCTGTCGGCGATCGGCATTGCCTATGTCGACAGATTGTCGAATGTTTCCACCGAGCATGCCAAACAGGCCGTCTCGCATTGATGGGTGACGTGTCGATCGACAGGATTCCGGTTTGCGACAGAGGTTGATAGCCGCGGTTCTGATACTGGCAGCGATGACGCCAGGCGCGATGCGTCCGGCCCGCGCCGCCGACGCCGATTTTACCCAGTTCATTGCCTCGCTGTGGCCGGAGGCGCAGGCGGCCGGCGTGTCGCGCGCGACGTTCGATGCCGAGACGCGCGGGCTCGAGCCCGATTACAAATTGCCCGATCTTTTGCTGCCTGGCCGGCCCGCCACCGGCGCACCGTCGCAGGCCGAGTTCGTGCAGGTGCCGGCCGATTACGTGAAGGAAGCTTCCATCGCGCGGCTCGCAGCCGAAGGGCAGAAGCTGATGCAGAAGCATCGCGCGGCGCTCACCGAGATCGAAAAGCGTTTCGGCGTTCCTTCAAGCATCGTGCTCGCGATCTGGGGCCGCGAGACGGACTATGGCCGCTACCGTCTGCCTTACGACACGCTGCGCGTCGTCGCCACGCAGGCCTATGTCGGGCGACGCAAGGATCAATACCGGAGTGAATTCATCCTGGCGCTGAAGCTTCTCGGCGAGGGCGCAGTGGCGCGCAAAGACTTCCGCTCGTCCTGGGCCGGCGCCACCGGGTACACCCAGTTCCTGCCGTCGGAATACTACAAGCACGGCGTCGATCTCGACGGCGACGGCCGGGTCGACATCTGGCATTCGGTGCCGGACGCGCTGGCCGCAGCCGCGCAGCAGCTCGTCAACAAGGGCTGGCAGCCGGGCGTTCGCTGGGCCTATGAGGTGAAGGCGCCCGCCAATGTCGATTGCACCATGGGCGTGCCCGAGGTGACGAAGCCGATCGCCGAATGGCTGCGTGCGGGTTTTGTGCCGGTGCGCGGACAAAAGCTGAGCGCGGCGGAGCAGGCGCAGCCGGCCTCGCTGTTGCAGGTGGAGGGCATCTACGGCCCGGCATTCCTGACCACGAAGAACTACTTCGTCATCAAGGAATATAATTTCTCCGACTTGTATGTGCTGTTCGTCGGCCATCTCGCCGACCGCATGACGAGCCCGCAGCCGTTCGCCACACCATGGTCCGCCTCGACGCAGTTGCGCTCCGCCGATGTCGAGGCGATGCAGCGTCATCTGACGCGCATCGGCCTCTACAAGGACAAGCTCGACGGCAAGGCGGGCATGCAGACCCGTGCGGCGCTCGGCGCGTATCAGAAGTCCGCCGGCCTCAAGGTCGATTGCTGGCCGAGCGAAGCGGTGCTGCGCTCTATGAGTGCCGGGCGCTAGGGCGTATCATTCACGAATAAGGGCGACCGAATTCGAGGTGCCGATGACCGCTGGCAGTGCGCTTCTCGTCGATTTCTATCAGCAACTCCGGCGGTCGTGGTCGATCGAGACCAGCAGCCGCTGGCAGCCGGACAATCCGGCATGCGGACAGTGCGGCGTGACAGCGCTCGTCGTGCATGACAAGCTCGGTGGCGAAATCCTGAAAACCGATGTCAACGGCGCCTGCCATTTCTACAACCGGATTGACGGAAGGCGCGTAGACTTCACGATGAGTCAATTCGACAGCCCCATTGGTTACGACGATATCCCGAGCAACCGGGACGAGGCGCTGGGCGATTGTTCGCAGCAGCAATACGAGTTGCTGAAGAGCAGGGTGACGGGCGTCGTTTGACGCCACGGCAAAGAAAAAGCCCGGCCGAGATATCGGCCGGGCTTTCGATCAAGACGCGCGGCTTGCGCGCCAAGCGATCAGATCAGTTGCAGACCTCGACGCGGCGATAGCGCCAGTCATAGCCGTCCCAGAAGCGCTCGCGAACCATCCGGCACGCCGGGTAGGGCGCTTCTTCCACGTATACCGGACCACCGTAGGCCGGGCGGCTGGAGGCGATCGCGCCACCGATGATCGCGCCGCCGAGCAAGCCGGCCGCCACGCCAGCGGCAACGCCGCGCTGTGCGCTTGCGGGTGTCGAGGCTAGCGAACCGGCAATCGTTGCGACCGCGACCAAGGCAGCAAATGTCTTCTTCATGTCCTGGGCTCTCCTGGGGTGGCGCCATCGAGCGCCGGGTTTAGGGATGACTCACACGCCGTTTTCGAACTGCCGCTTCGCTAAAAAAGCGCACATGGGTCAATCGAAAGTAAACGTGCCTGAAGCGTGACCGGAAAAAGCGGTCTTTTTCGGGCCGGAAACGGCATGCATCCCGGAAACCGGCGCCGTTCCGGGATGTGGCGCGCTAATTTAATGAAGATGAACGGGTGCTAATCGCAAACCCTGACGTTGCGGACCCGCCAGCCGTAACCATCCCAGAACCGCTGCCGCTGCCAGATGCAGGATTCGCCGTAGCCGGGATCGACGACATAGGCCGGGCCGCCGTAGCCGGGCCCGTAATAGCCCGGGCCGTAATAGTAGCCGTTCTGCGAAGCAATCGCGCCGCCGACGATGGCGCCACCGATCAATCCGGCGGCGACGCCCGCTGCAACGCCGCGCTGCGCCTGGGCGGGAGCGGGGATCGCTACGGCCGAAACGGTCAATGCGGCGGCGGCGCCGAGCGCCATCAATGTCTTCTTCATGGCCTCACCTTTCTCGTGGGGAGCAAGGACGTTTTGTCTCGGCAAAAGTTCCACATTTCGCTTGAATGATCAATGAACGGCCTGCGCGTCCGGGGCGACGAAAATGGGACGAACCGGCAAATCGCGGTGCGGAGATACCAAAGGTTCTTCATCAGCCCTGAACGCAGGACACAATGACGAGCGGAATGACGGCATTCATGGTGGCGGTCGGCGGGACGTCGCTGATCTGCTACTTGCTCATGAGTCGGGTGCAAAACCGCAAGAACCAGGCGCGAGAGCACGGCGGCGACGCTTCCGGCATAGGCTCGGGCGACAGTTCCGGCGGTGGCGGCTGGAACCTGCTTTCATGGTTCGGCAGCGACAATTCTTCGTCGGATAGTTCCACCTCGTCCAGCGATTCCAGCGGCGACAGTGGAGGAGGCGGTGGCGACGGCGGCGGCAGCGGCGGCAGTGGCAGTGGTGGCGATTGACGCCGAAAACCTGCCGGTAAATCAGTGCCAGTGTGACCTACCGCAACGACGCCTGTTTAGATTCATTCCAGTGTATCCCCGGCATCAGTTTGGAATTGCTTGAAAATGCGGCTTTTCCTTTTGCATCTCGTCGCGCTCTTAAATATCGATGAGGTCGCATCACACTAGGGTTCTTTCCGTTTCATGATCGTCTGTTCCTGCAATGTTTTGAGCGACCACGATGTCCGTAATGCCGTAAGTGCATCCTCGGACCTGCCGCGCAATCCGAAACAGATTTACGGTTGCCTCGGCTGCAGCGCCGAATGCGGCCGGTGCGCGCGCACGATCAAGGCCATCATCGACGAAGCCCTCGGCGCCTGCGCCAAGGAATGCTGCTCCGGTTGCCCGCACAGCCGCCACGCGGCCAATGACGAGCCCGCGCAGGATACTGCCCCGGCCTTCGCGCTCGCGGCCTGCTGAAAACCCCTCCGAATCCACTGATTTTCCGCCGTTCCCACCGCTTTTTTGGCGGAACGGTTGCTCTCGGCACTAAACTCATTTAGAAGCGTTCTAAATGCAGTGTCAGGCCGGGTTTGGCCTGGGAAAACCGGAGTGGACCATGCAGGGCGATCCCAAAGTCATCGATTATCTCAACAAGGGCCTGCGCAGCGAGCTCACCGCGATTAACCAATACTGGCTGCATTACCGGCTCCTGAACAATTGGGGTCTCTTGGAAATGGCCAAGGTCTGGCGCAAGGAATCCATCGAGGAGATGGAGCACGCCGACAAGTTCACCGACCGGATCCTGTTCCTCGACGGCTTCCCCAACATGCAGGTGCTCGATCCCTTGCGCATCGGCCAGAACGTTCAGGAGATCATCGAATGCGATCTTGCAACCGAGATGACCGCGCGCACGCTCTATCAGGAAGCCGCGACCTATTGCCATGGCGTCAAGGATTACGTCTCGCGCGATCTGTTCGAGAGCGTGATGAAGGATGAGGAACATCACATCGATTTCCTCGAAACCCAACTCGATTTGATCAAGCGCATCGGGCTTGATCTCTACACACAGAAGCATGTCGGCGGCTTGGAGAACGGGGACTGAGCTCCTCCTTACCCTCCCCTGGAGGGGGAGGGTCGGCTCGTATGGAGCGAAGCGAAATGCGAGACGGGGTGGGGTGATCTCTCCACTCGGGCACTGTTGGATGTGGAGAGACCGTCACCCCACCCCGCCGCTCATTTCATGAGCGTCGACCCTCCCCCTCCAGGGGAGGGTGATTCGATCTCGGCAATTTCTCTAAAGCTGCGTCTTGTAGTGCTCGTAAATCACGTCCTGGCTTTCGCGCTCGCCAAGACCTGTCTGGTCGTGGATCACTTCGCCGATGCTCGGCATCACCGATCGCTCGACCCGCTCACCTCCCCACAATTTCGAGCGCATCAGCGCCTTGCCGCAGTGGAAGTAAGCTTCCCTGACCTCGATGCGCAGCACCGCGCGCGGCGGTTTGCCGAACTCCACCATCGAGGCGATCAGCTCCGCCTCCGCGGACACTTTGCCCTTGCCGCCGACGCGCAGCGTCTCGTCGATCCCCGGCACGAAGAAGATCAGCTGCACGAAGCCACTTCCCTCGACGATGTTGCGAAAACTGTCGATGCGGTTGTTGCCCGAGCGATCCGGCATCAAGAGCAGGTTCGGTCCCGCGACATGGATGAAGCCGGGATTGCCGCCGCGCGGCGATGCATCGACGCTGCCGTCCGCGCCTGACGTGGCCAGCACGCAGAACGGCGACATGCCGATGAATTTTTTCGCATGGACGTCGATCTCCGGCCGCGCCTTTGCGATGACGCGCGGTGAGGGCGCGGGGTAGATCGTGGCGAGGTCGCTGGCGGAAAAATCGGTCACGGGCGGCTCCTCAGGCTTTCGGTGAGATTATCATCCCGCGTCGCGGGCGTCATCTTGAGAGAATCTAGACCGCGTCCGCCGGCACGAAGCAGCTGATGATGATGCTGCCGCGGTGATGCACGTACCACACCACGGCTTCGCCGATCGGGTTACCCTGGTCGCGAATGACCGCGCGCTCGGGCACCTGCATCCATTGGCCCTCGATCGGAACCCAATAGGCGCCACCGCGAACGTCGTAGCTGGTGCGATGTCCGTCCGACTCGTCGCAGCAGGGCACGCCGTTCGGCGCGATCACGCTCTTGAACCAGGCGCGGATATCAGGCGGCACATGGCCGAACTGGCCCCGGTCGACGGCGAGCGCTGTGCTGGCCAGCATCGGCAGAAAGGCGATCAAAACGAACTGCGCGAGTCTCCGCATCCGGTCCTCCGCTGTGTTGCCGTTGTCCTCGCGAGCATGCGACCCACGAATCGTATCGCGGACAATTCAACCGGACTCCGCTTGCGGACGCGCGCTCAAATAATATGCGATGGGGTCGTTCCCAAATTGATGCGGTGCGAAATCAGGACTTCTGGCTGGCCGTCCCGTACAGAGGCTTGATGCGAGCCACGGCTGGCTCAACAGTCGTATCGAACGGATTGCTGCCTTGAAATAAGGGCAGCATGAACGTGGAATCGATCTTGCGTGTGGATTCGTGGTGATTACCAGGCGCAGCAAGCTGCCAAACTACGGTCTCGCCGCCTGTGGTTGGTGGAAGGAGCCGCTCCACGGTCATCACCACGATTGGAAACGTATTGGGCACGAACCCGAAGATTGCGATAGGCCTGCTTTCACCCGTGGGATTGCTGTTTGCACTCCCCGTCCTGCTCTGGGCTTTCAGCTTTACCGAACGCTTCGGGCTGGAGAAATGCAGCATCGGTTCGATTAGCGGTGATGAATACCAGAACATATTGACGCGAGCCGGCGCGCAACGCTGGACGGTATGGCCTGGTCTGTCCAATGGAGTATTTTGGCCGTCGGACGCGGGATTTCGGGGCCCGACGGCATCTTTCAACAGCAATGTAAATGATCAGCTTCTCTCACATGTCAGAGAGCTTGCTGGACCCGATGCGTCCATTAATCGCCAACTGGCTTCGGGCCATGCCGTTATGCGCAGCATGGGCGCTGAATACGTCCATACTCTAGAAGTGCCGGACATCGGTAGCGCCGCTTCGCACGTTTACTTCAAATACTTCTTGCCCCAGGTTCGGTTCGCACCTGCGTGTGTTCTTTGCCTGATATGGTGGTACGCGACCATTGACGTGATCTTTTCGCATGATCTCGCCACCGACCGATACGAATTGCAGGCAGTAAACGTTCTGCACGCCGGGCTGAAAGGTAGTCCCGACAAAAATCTCGCGCGCAACGTCCCATGGGGTAGCTGCCCCCAGTTTCGGAGATGACGGACGATTGGATCGCGTGCTCGCTTCAATGCGCGTGCCGGTTCACATCGCACGCTGCGGCGCGGTCTGCAGCAGCTCCTCCACCTGCTTCTTGTAGAATTTCGCATTGCCCGTCGTGAGATGGCCGCGCGTTTCGCTCGAGGCAGGGATCAGGAACAAGCGGCCGTTCTTGATGCGCTTCAGCGCGGCATCCGTCACGCCGGTTTCCGGCGGGTTGCGCTCGTCGTCGGCGGCATTGATCAAGAGCAGCGTGGCCTCGATCTTCTCCAGCGACGGCGCAGGATTGTAATCATGCGAGGCTTCCCACTGGTAGATGAAGTCGTTGGCATCGGCGGTGATGGCGGTGGCCAGCCGGTCGTCGACCATCTTGTCGGCCTTTGCCGCCGTCGGCGCCAGCGCCTGATAGGCCAGCGTGCCGCCGCCGGTCGCGATGCCATAGGCGTTGATGGCGTATTTCATCATGCGCGGCTGGGTGATGTAGTTGCCGCTGACGTAGTCGGGATCGTTCTTGATCGTCTCCAGCATCATCCGCCGCAGCATCCAGTTGCGCGCCGCCATCTCGGTCGGCTGCGACGCCATCGGCACCAGCGCGTCCATGAATTGCGGATATTTGCCGCCCCAGATCCAGGTGTGCATGCCGCCCATCGAATTTCCGATCACGAGCCGCAGATGTTTGACGCCGAGACCTTCCTTGACCAGGCGATACTGCGCGTCGACCATGTCCTCGTAATTGTATTTCGGAAATGCGGTCTTCATGCCGTCGGAGGGCTTTGACGATTTGCCGTGGCCGAGACCATCAGGAATGATGATGTAATATTTCGCGGCATCGAGCGGCTGGCCGGGACCGAACAATTCGCCGCCAAAACCCGGTGTCAGCATGCTGGCGGCCGAGCCGCCCGAGCCGTGCAGCACCAGCACCGGCTGTCCGGTCGGCTCGCCGATCGTGGTGTAGTGCAGCCGCAGCTCCGGCATCGTCTCGCCGGAGTGGAATTTGAAATCCTTGGCGATCCACTCGCCCTGTTTCGGCGCGGGATAGTCTGCGGCGAAAGCGGTGATGGAGGTCAGGGCCAGTGCGGCGGCCGACAAGGCGGCGTGCGAAAAATTCATGATGGTCTCCCCCAAGGCTTCCTGGTCCAAGGCTTACTGTGCCAAGGCTTGCTGTTCCAAGGCTGCGGCTGTCTTTGCGGACCGCTTGGCAGGGAGCCTAGCACACCGGCTATTTCACCGTCACCAGATCGCCGAACTAACCCTCCACTTCGGTCTCCGGCCGGTCATTGCCGGCGGCGGTCTCCGAGTGCCAACGCCCGTCCGGGGTTTCGTATTCGATCATTTCCGTGCGGCCCGGCACCCGCTGCTCGGCCGCCACGCGCCGGGCGGCGGCCAGTGCCGTGGCGCGGTTCGGAAACGGTTCGGAAAACACGCCGTTGACGGTGTAGGCCCAGCCGCCGTCATGTTCGACGATCTTGTAGGTCACATGGGTCATCGGGAACTCGCTGTTTTGCAGGTGCCGACAGGGGTGAACGCGCCGCGTGATCCATGACAGAATAGGCCATGCTGTCGGATTTTGCACCGGCCGTTCGTCCTTGACCGACGACGGGTGCAGAGGAGAAAACCATGTGCCGCAACATCAAGACCCTGTTCAATTTCGATCCGCCGGCTACCCACGCCGAAATCCATGCTTCCGCGCTGCAATTCGTGCGAAAACTCTCCGGCTTCAATTCGCCGTCGCAGGCCAACGCCGAGGCGTTCAACCGCGCGGTTTCCGAAGTGTCCGACAGTGCGCGGCGCTTGCTGGCATCGCTGCAGACCAACGCCGCGCCGCGCGACCGCGAGGTCGAGGCCGAGAAGGCGAGGGAGCGCTCGCGGGCGAGGTTCGGCTAGGGGGCTCACAGCGGATGTGTCGATCGTCTGCTATCGTGCGACGACCTCACAAACGCCCCAGGGCTGCTGCGCCTCTGCCTCCCTTCCGTCAAACCGGGATCGCCTCTTCCCCTCAAGAGTTTGGAAGAACCGTCGGAAGAGGTACCCATGTTATACTCGCAAAGCCCGCCACTGACGGCCGAAGAAACTTTGTTCGGCGGGCATGCGCGTGATCCGGACGTCCGATCCGACCAGCACACGGGTAGGCGGCGCGTGAAGCCGTCGATCGATTCTCCCTATCCTTACCGCTTCGGGGAAGGGCAGCCGGCGAGCGGCCGGCCGTCGATTGGCAAGCGGATGTTCCGCACCCTTGTCCGGTTCTCGATTGCGGTTCTCATCGGTGTCGGCGGCACGCTAGGCTGGCAGTCCTACGGTGATGAAGCAAAGGAGGTGCTGGTAGCCCAGGCTCCGGTGCTGGGCTTGCTGTTTCCCGTCTCGACGACGAAGTCGCCGGTCATGGCTGCGACGTCCACTGATACGACGCGGCAGCTTGCGCCTCTGGCATCCACGCTCGATGCCGTGCGGCGCAGCGTCGAACAACTCGCTGCCAGGCAAGAACAGATGGCCCAGAACATTGCGGCACTACGGACGGCTGAGGAGAACGTCAGACAGAAGATGTCATCCACGCCTCCGGCCCCAGCCCCAGCCCAGCAGGCCGCCTCGATCCCGCAGCCCAAACCTCCGCAGCCCAAGATCGACTCTCGCCTGCCGCCTCCCGCCGGATCACAGCTCTCCCGCTGACGGTCCGGATTGCCGGAGACGGAATTGATCAACGCCTTTTCTTTTGTGATCCGGTCAATTTATGGGGCGACCCACCCCTCCCGCCTCAGTTCACTTCGAGCTTCATTTTGAAGGGCTATCACCGCACTCACGCAAATCGGTGGCGCTCTCCTCTGCGACCGTCGCTTCCAACTCGGGATGCGCGCCATGATTGCTGTTGGGGCACGTTGAGACATGCCGACCGGTTCTGAAGATGTCCGGTGATCGGGGCCGACCGGAAGTGATCAGTACACCGTCAATGCGACGCGAATGACCCGTAGCGGACACAGACGCGACGCGTCCTAGATAACTCTGCTGGGCCAGATGGTGAGCCAAAATCAAGCGCAAGACCCATCCTAGACCGAAGCCAACACCACCCCCAAAAACGGTAATAAGTATTACAAGGTTTAGCTGTGACGGTCCGGCTAGAGCGACATAAAGAAAAGCTAAATGAGCAGAGTTGGCAATCAACGCCAGAAGCCAGTCTACGGGCGTGGGGCGGCGCCATGGGGAAGCAACCAAGGAGCAGGCCAGTGCTCCAGCGCAAACACCCAGCAAACCAAACGGATTGAAGATTGCATATTGAAGATACGTCACAATAAAATTGAAAATCGGCCCCTCCTCGCGCAGGCCGTATATCCGTAGAGCGGGCGTGAAACAGCGCAACAGTTACTTCCGTCAAAATCTCGCAAAGCGTGGAGCGGTTTTGTGCGCGCCTGTCCGCGTCGGCACGATTTGTATCAAAATGCTTCTTTCCGTCATTGGCACTTTTCGGACCTGACAAGCCCGGCTGACAGCGTCTGTTCTTGAGGGAAAGGCGGACTGCCCCGTTGCGCGTCTGGACTTCTGAATCTGACCCGATGCGGACAACGGGACCGCTTGCGTAGCCCCAAAGCTAGAGGTTAATTTGTGAGCCTTACCAGCTTCAGCTCCGGTAGGCGTTATGCCAATGGAAGTTTGCGATCCCATCACCACTGTAATTGTAGCTTTGAACTCATTTGAACCGTCGCCCGACGACACAGATATTCGCCTCTACCAGCTCTTCGAAGGTTTTCGTTCATTGCCCGGTCGGGATCGTGTTGCGCCGGCAATGTTCAGCTTGCTCGAACGTTTTCCCGACGCTGAGTTTGGTTCACCCGGACCGCTCGTTCACGAGCTAGAGGCAATCCCCGGCTATTTGCCCCTGTTGCGCGATTCCGTTCATCGCCAGCCGACTCACCTCACCGTCTGGATGATCAACCGTGTGCTCAATGCTAATCTGTCCAGCGACCAAAGAGGGGCGTGGCTATCAGAGCTACGCGCAGTACTTGAACACCCCCTTGCTTCAGAACAGACACGCAGATCGGCAGAGGATTTTTTGGAGCATCAAGGCGCCAAGTCGTGATGTCGGCTTTCTGAGCTTCTGGACATGGCACAAGGCAGTGACTTACTTTGAGTCTCGTCCGTGGGCTCCACACGATATGATTGCCGTCAGCTCCGAGGTCCGCTTCAGGCACTTTTCGGACCTGACAGGCCGGACTGACGATGTCCGTTGGCGGGGGTAGAGCGGAGGTCGTCGGTACGCGGTCAAACCGACGCGTTTGACCCTGAGCAGACATCATTAAATCATCTGGAAATCACCTGATTGCGAGAATTTTACATAGGCTTCGACGCTTTTAAGCATATTGGGAAGCATAGGCGGAAGTGCAGCGAGGCTGAACCATTTAATAGCTGTAGCTTCGTCATCTCCAACGCGCGGCACCCCACGAAAGGACCGCGAAAAGTAGTTGAGCACAAAGTATTGGCATCGATCGCCGTTGGGAAACGTGAACGTTTCGATCAGTGGATCACACCCGAAGCCGAACGGTTTGAATTCGAGAAGTTTTAGGCTAGCTTCCTCCGCGATTTCACGAACGATTGTCGTATCCAGGGCTTCCCCTTCTTCAGCATTACCGCCAGGAAGGCCCCATGCATCGAAATCACTGCGCTTTTGCAACAGAATTTCCGCGGCGGCGTTCTCTATGACGATGCGCGCGCCAGGCACAAGCAACAGTCGATCACCAACAAGCCGGCGCAATTGTCCAACATAGCTATCGGTGAAATCGGTCATGAACGTACCTTGCGTCTTAGCGCCAGCCAATTCCCGGGTAGACGGTGTCGAATAGCCCGACCCATAACATCATCGCGCACGCACCAAACGTAATCGCCGAAGCAATGCGCACATGCGTGTGGGCAAATGCTCGCTTCGTTAACATCTTATGTACCAAAACCGCGGACAAGAGCACCGGAGTGATGGACCAGATAATTGCGAGAGGAAAATACCTCACAACCAAGTACAGGTGGGGAATGACGTCAATATTGATCCTCAAGACAGCGTCGGTGACTTGTACAAGCAAAACGCTTGCCAACAAAGCAACAAGGGCGCGCGGGGTCATACCGTAGCGATAGGCATAGAGAAGGAAGATAAGGAAGCTCCAGATGAGACACAGAGCAACCTTCTCCCATCTGACGACGTCATTTATCCAGTAGCGGGGGCTTGGGGCCTTCATAGCCCACCAAAGCGCGTGCCCCCAATCGGAAGTCAACGACAAGCACAGTACTAGGCTCCCTGCACATAAGACCCAATGAGCAAGGCGCTCTACAATTCCATGCTGAGCTGACATGCATCCTAAGCTGATGGCCGCAACCACAAGATTGAGGTGCCACGCGCACCTTTGACCTTAGGTTGCACTGTGGCGACTGCATGCGTCAAGTCCGCCTCTGGCACCTTTGAGACATCCCCGCCTATCCTGAAGATGTCCGTTCACCGGGGCAGACCGGAAGTCGCCGTGGTCCGGCCAAACCGACGCGAATGACCCATTTGCGAGATAGCGACGTTACGCCTGACGGTTGTTATGGATATGGTTGCTGCTGCGGATCCTTGCCGCGATGACCTGCCTCCTCCGGTTGCACCATGTTCGATGCTGACCCTAAAGCCAGAGCCGATCTAAGGGCGGGAACCCTTTATGCGATAGCGGGCGAAGCCGCCTGGATTTACTACGGCCAGGTGACGCTGGACAAAGCCATCGGCTTCTTCCGGCATCGAGAGCACAATTTGGCGGGGCCGGAAGGTGTCTTGTCGTCGAACGTGATGACGACAGTCGTCGTTGCCCATCCATCCATAGGCCGAGCATTGAGGTCCGGTCGATGGAAGAATCTGGGCCGTTTCCCGCTGCACAAAGAGTTGCAGAAGATGCGCTATTCAGTTCAGTGGCCGGTAGGAACGTTGAACGTAACGGTATGGGCAGGCGGCAAGCCGAGCCATGACACGCGTGTCGAAGATCCCGCGATCCAGAACATGGAGATTATCGCTGTCTGGGACGCGGAGTATCACATTCCACCGCGCCTCACTGCCGACTTCGGAGAAGAAGAAGCTGAATGGCACATCGGCGGACCAATCTGGCGCGAGCGGAAAGTCAAGGAGGAAACAGCGAGACGTTTTCCTGATCAGCCATGGCATAGGCTTCCCCAGGATTGGGTGCCGACTGGTGCCGACCAAGAGTAGAAAGCGCCGATCCGCTAGTTCGATACCGAATGGCTGAACCTGGGCACTTCGCACCTCACGCGATGTCCGCATTGGGTCCGGAATGCCTGTCAAAGCGGAAGTCCCCCAACCACTCATGCGGGCTCCACGCAGCGGATGTTGAGCGCCTACAATGAGAAACTGCGCAAGTATCTCCTCGACAATCACTACATGGAGACGCTGGCGTTTCACACCATTCCGGGCAGCACGATCATCGATCGCTTCGGCTACCGGGAATGTCCGCGCCAGTAGAAGCTCACCACCATCAGCCCGCGTCCCACTTCACCGGCAGATTGAGCAATCCGCGAAACGCCCAGCCGCCGATCCTAACCGGTTCGCGCTCATCCAGCCGCAGGTTCTTCAGCCGCGCAAACGCGCTCGGCAGCGCGACGTCGGCCACCATGGCGCGCGAGGCGAACGCGCCGGCGCAGTAATGCGGACCGGCGCCGAAGGCGATGCTCTTCTGGGTATCGCGGGTGATGTCGAACCGATCCGGCTCGGCAAAGCAGGCCTCGTCGCGATTGGCCGAGCCGAACATGAAGAACACGCGGTCTTCCGGCTCGAAGTCGATGCCGCCATATGACCATGGCTTTGCCACCCGGCGCGGCGACATCTGGATCGGCGCGATCCAGCGCGCATATTCCTCGAACGCGTCGAGCCACTTTGCCTTGCCGTTCTGAACCAGCGCGAGTTGTTCGGGATGCGTCAGCAGCGCCCACGTCGCGCCGGCAATCGCATCGCGCGGCTCGTTCTGCCCGCCCGAAATCGCAAGCTTGATGTTGGCGCGGATGCTTTCCATGTTCTGGCCTGATGCCAGCAACACGCTCAGGATCGAGGTGTTCGGGTGTTGCTTCACCACCGGAATCATGTCGTCGATCGCGGCATCGATGCCCGCGGTCGCCGCATGGCAGCGCGCCTCGACCTCCTTGTTGCCGGTGTAATTGGCAATGCCGTCGATCATCGCCTGCGACCACGCGTCCATGTCCTGGTAGCGCATGTTGGTCAGCCCGGTGACGTCCTTCAGGCATTCGGCCGACAGCGGCAGCGCCAGCTCTTTACAGAGATCGGCAGAGCCTTTTGGCGCTAGCTCGTCAAGGATGCGGTCGGCATGGGCCTGAAACTGGCGGACCCAGGTGTCCCGCACCGTGCGCGGCGATACGGCCGGAAACATCGCCTGCCGCTCGCTCATGTGCGCATCGCCATCCTTGCGCATCATGTTGTGGCCCATCAGCACATTCATCAGCCCGTTCGGCTGGTGCGAGGAGAACACGTCGATGCGCTTCTCCTGGGTGAAGATGTCGCCGCGGCGGGTGAACACGGTGGAGCCAAGCTGCGGCACGAAGGCGATCGGCGCTTCCTTGCGCATCTGCGCCAGTGCGGGATAGGGATCGGCCCAGAATGTGGGAACGTCGATGCCGAAATGCGGGGCGTTGGACATGATGTGCTCACACAGCTCGGTAGCCGCCGTCGACCATCACGATCGATCCGGAGACGTAGGCAGAAAGATCAGAGGCAAGGAAGATCGCGGGGCCGACGATGTCTTCCGCGGTGCCGGCGCGTCCCAACGGGGTGTGGTCCATGAATGTCTTCACCAGGTCGGGATTGTTGGCGCGGGCATTGGCGTTCAGCGGCGTCGCGATGAAGCCCGGGCCGATCGCGTTGACGCGGACGCCTTCCTTGCCGAGTTCGGCGGCGAGCGCCTTGGTGAAGCCGAGCACGCCGTGCTTGGAGGCTGTATAGGCCGGCGAACTCGGCGTGCGCACATGCACAAAGGACTGGATCGAGCCGATATTGACGATGCGTCCCTTGCTGGCGCGCAGGGCTGCCAGGAACGCATGCGTCACGTTGAAAACACCCGTGAGGTTGATCGCGATGATGTCTTCCCAGTCGTTGATCACGGCCTCGGCCGCGCCCAGCATGCCGTTGCGGCGGACGATGCCGGCATTGTTGACCAGGATCGAGACCTGCCCGACCTTGTCGGCGATCTGCTTTGCCATTGCGACGCAGTCCTCGCGTCTGGCGACATCGAGCGCAAAGCTTTCGGCACTTCCACCGGCGTCGCGGATTTCCTTCGCGGCCTCGGCTGCCGCCTTCTCGTCCCTGTCGAGCAGCACGACCCGCGCACCCTCGCGGGCATAGCCGATCGCAATGGCGCGCCCGATGCCGGAGCCTGCACCGGTGATGACGGCGATGTGATTCTGGAGAAGGGGCATGTGGCGTTCCTCTGCTTTTGATTTTGGCGGAGGATAGCAAGCGTGCCCGTTAGTACAAGGTGGTAGCGATTGTCGTAGGGCAGGTCAGGCGAAGCCGTAACCCGCCGAACGTCGTGCCTGGAAGGCGGATTACGCTTTCGCTAAGCCGCCCTGCGCAGCCGTTAATGTAGCCCGGATTACGCTGCGCTCCATCCGGCCTACGAAAGAAATCAAAACGCGCAGGTTCAAGGGCAAAGCGTGGTGGAATGGCTTAGCGAAATCCCCGCGCGCTGTTATGATTCAGGCCCGGCGGCAGCGGGGCGATGCCACTGTCGTGGTCAAGGAGGCGAAGCATGATGCACACAGCAACCTCAAGGCGCGGGCTGAGCCTGCGCGGCCGCGCCGGCGCCGTGCTGAGCATGCTGTGCGCGGTAGCCGCATTGTCGTTTCCATCGGGCGGATTGCCGGCCGCCACGCCGATTGCGGTGGCGGTGGCGGATTTCGATTATTTCGACACCTCCGGCGAGGTCGCGGACCAGAGCGCGGAGCATCTCGCGCGTGTGGCATCGTTTGCAAAATTGCTGCGCGATAATCTGGCGGCCCAGAGCGATTATCGCGTGGTGACGATCGAATGTCGCGATCAACCCTGCACCGCCACCAGCATGTCGCAGGATGTTTTCATCGCCGCCGCGCGCCGGGCCGGCGCCCGGCTGGTCGTCTATGGCGGCATCCGCAAGATGAGCACGCTGGTGCAATGGGGCGAAATCCAGCTGCTCGATCTCGAAGCCGAGAAATTGTTGATGCAGCGAACGGTGACGTTCCGCGGCGACAACGATGCCGCCTATCGCCATGCGGCGAATTTCGTCGGCGATCAGCTGAAGGAAACCATGCCGAAGCCGTAAGGGGTGGTTCGTAGGATGGGTAGAGCGCAGCGAAACCCATCAATCGGCTCGCGAGGAAGCGATGGGTATCGCTTCGCTCCACCCATCCTACGGCTTCGCCAGTGACACAACAGCTTCGATCTCGATCAGCATTTTCGGGTCGGGCAGCGCCTGCACCACGCAGGTGGTGCGGGCGGGGTAGGGCGCGGGCCCGAAGGCGGAGGCATACAGCACGTTCATCGTGGCGACGTCGGAGGCGCGCGTCAGCAGCACGTTGACCTTGACCAGATCGCGAAACGTCGCGCCGGCCTCGTCGAGCACGCGCTTGATGTTGGCGACGACGAAGCCGAACTGCGCGTCGAAACCATCAGCGAGCGCGCCCTTGTCGTCAAAGCCCGGAATGCCCGAGACGAACAGCAGGTCGCCGGTGCGCGTGGCGAAGGAGAGCGGCGGGGACTTGATGCCGGCGGGCGGCGCGAAGTGCTGGATCGGGGGCATGGGACACCTCCATGAATGGTTCGGGTGCGTTGAGCCTAACGCGCCGCTGCCTCGCTGGAAAGGCAGCGGCGCTGGGCTTACGACCCGCCGATAGCTTTGAAGGTCCCGCTTGTCAGTCCAATTCGCTGGGCACGAAATAGCGCGACGCGCGCCCCGTTGAAGTAATGCAGTTCACAGTCCGGCTTTTTTGTTCGTGCAATCGTGATGAAATTGTGTCGGACGCGCGGCGCGGGATGCCGTGCGCCGTGTATCGCGCAAACGCCCGAATACACTTTGCCCCTTGCGCCGATCGGTTACAATCCGTTAGTTGCTATTCAATCTGCACTGCAGAGCCCGCCTGACACTTTCCGATTTGCGATACCTCCGGAGATACGATCCATGAAAATGCCATCCGCCATTCGCGCCACCGTGCTTGCGTTTGCGGCCCTGACCGGCGCCACGCTGTCCTCCGCCGCGCGCGCCGACGAGGGTTTTGTGCAGCTCACGATCTACAAGGCGGGATGGATCATCGGCGGATCCGGTGGCGGCGGCGTCTTGAATTTCCACGGGCGCCGTTATCCGCTGTCGACCGGCGGCCTCGACTACGGCCTGGTGTTCGGCGGCTCGAAGACGGTGCTGCGCGGCCGCGTCAGCAACATCTATCGCCCCTCCGACGTCGCCGGCGTCTACGGCGCGGCCGGCGCGGGGCTTGCGGTGGGCCGCGGCGCGCGCGCGATCGTGCTGACCAACCAGAAGGGCGCGGTGCTGGAATTGACCGGGCACCAGGTGGGATTGATGGCGAACGCGGATCTCAGCGGATTAGCGATCACGATGCGGTAAGACTTCGTAGGGTAGGCAAAGGCGCGAAGCGCCGTGCCCACCATCCAGCACGTCGCGCGGAATGGGGGGCACGCTTCCGCCTTCGCTCTTCGAGCTACGGCGGACAAGTCGCTTTGCCCACCCTACGGCGCCACTGCTTCGGGGAGGACGGATGAACCGCGAATAATTGGCCGCCGCCTACACGTCACCTGGCCGCCACTATCACAACCTCACGCATATCGAAGACTGTCTCGGTGCGCTCGCGCGCGTGGAAAATCTTTCGCCGCTCGATCGCGAAATTCTGTCCGCCGCGATCTGGTGGCACGATGTCGTCTACGACGCGACCCGCGCGGACAATGAAGCGCTGAGGGCGCAGCTAGCCGAACGGCATGTTCGCAAGGACCTTCGTCAGGAGGTCGGCCGCCTGATCCGTCTGACAAAGACGCACGACGTGCAGCCTGACGATCGCCTTGGCGCCATCCTGATCTCGATCGACCTCAGCATCCTCGGCGCAGAGCCCGCGCGATACGACGCGTATGCCGCCGCGATCCGGCGGGAGTTCATCCATGTGCCGGAGGCCGACTATCGCGCCGGCCGCGCCAAAGTGCTCAGCCAGTTCGCAGCGCGGCCGGTCATCTTTCCCGATGCGGTCTTTGCCGCGAGATATGACCGGCAGGCCCGCGAAAACCTCGCGCGCGAACTGGCTTCGTTGCGCGGATAGCGCCGACTACCTCACCCCGAGGAAATCCCGCTTGCCGATCTCCACACCGTTGTGCCGCAAGATGCCGTGCGCTGTGGCGGCATGGAAGTAGAAATTCGGAAACGCAAAATTGACGAGATATTGCTGGCCCTTCATCGTCATCGTGTTGTTCGGGCCGATGGGAAACGTCACCTCGCGCGTGTCGCCGCCGTCGAACTGCGCCGGCTTGAACGATTTTACATAGTCGACTGTCTTCGCAATCCGCTGCTGCAGCTCCTCAAAACTCTTTTCCGTGTCCGGTGTCGACGGCACCTCGCTGCCGGTGAGGCGCGCGCAGGTCTTTGCGGCGAAATCGCAGACCGTCTGCACCTGCCGCGTCAGCGGATACATGTCCGGATAAAGCCGCGCATTGAGCAGCACCTCGGGTTGGATGTTCTTCGTCTTGCAATGCGCTTCCGCCTTGGTGAGCAAGCCGGAAAGGCTGCCGAGAATCTGCAGGAAGGCGGGCACAGTGGCGTCGTGGAAAGACATGTGATGCTCTTTTCGTGATGTGGAATAACACCTCAGGACGATGAGGTGTTTTGCGAGATGGGGAGGCGAGCGAGGAAATACAACCGTCCAGCGCCGGACCCATAGCCCGGATGGAGCGAAGCGCAATCCGGGAAAGTTTACCCGCGTGGCAAGGACCCCGGATTTCGCTGCGCTGCATCCGCGCTACGGTGCTACGACGGGATCTACCGCGCCGCCGGCATCACCAAGCCGGCGGGCTGCGCCTGCACGCCGGGCCCGCGCATCCGCGCCAGCAATTCCGCCGTCGGCCAGGAATCCGCCGGCAAGCCGTATTTCACCTGCATCGCCTTCACCGCCGTACGGCTCAACTGCCCCATCACGCCGTCGACCTTGCCGACATTGAAGCCCGCGCGCACCAAGAGCTGCTGCAGCTCCTTCAGCTCATTGACCGGCAGTTGCGCGACCGGCGCGGATGGCTGCCGCATCGGCGGCGCACCGGCGATACGGCTCGCGAGGTAGCCCGCGGTGGTCGAATAGATCAGCGAGTTGTTCCACTCGGTGTAGGCGGCGAAATTCGCATAGGCCAGGAACGCCGGCCCGGTGCGGCCCATCGGCAGCAGCAGCGAGGCCGGCATGTCGTCGTTCGGCAGCGGTCGTCCATCAGGATAGGTGACGCCGAGCTGCGCGAATTTTGCGCGCGATAGTTTGATGGTCAGGTCAGCCTGATCCCACGGAAAGTTCGCCGGCGCGCGCACTTCCTGCAGCCACGGCTCGCCGCGCCGCCACTTCAGTCCGTTGGCGATGTAGTTCGCGGTCGAGCCGATCACGTCGGGCACGCTGCGCAGCATGTTGCGGTGGCCGTCGCCGTCATAATCCACCGCATAGTTGAAGTAGTGCGTTGGCAGAAATTGCGTCTGGCCGAGTTCGCCGGCCCATGAGCCGATCATCTCAGATGCTGAGAGATCGCCGCGGTCGATGATCTTCAAGGCGGCGATGGTTTCCTTCTGGAACATCTCCGAGCGGCGGCAGTCATAGGCCAGCGACACCAGCGACGGCAGCGTGTGCAGCTTGCCCAGCTCGGCGCCAAAACTGCTCTCCAGCCCCCAGAACGCGGCGATCACCGCTGATGGTACGCCATATTCCTTCTCGGCGCGGTTGAACGCCGCCGCATGCATCCGGATTCTCGCCTGCGCATTTTTTGCCGCGCCATCGGACGCCCTGTTTCGTGCGAATTCGGTGAACACCTGGCCGAATACGCGCTGGCCGCGGTCGCGGTTGACGATGCTTTGATCGTAGGTGAGGTAGGGTGCGGCCTCGGCAAGCGCGCGCTGCGAGACGCCCTCGGCCACGGCCTGTTGCTTGAGGTCGGCGAGGAAGCGGTCGAACGGCATGCCGTTGTGACAGGCCGCCGCACGGGGCGAGCGCGCAGCGGCGGCCGGCGGCTGCTGCCCTGGTACGACAGACGGCCGGGCGGGTGCGGGTCTGACAGGAGCGGGGGCCGGTTGGGCGATGGCGAGGGATGAAAGGGACAGGGATGCCGCGGCAGCAAGCAGGAGTCTGAGATGCAGCATCAATGTCACCAGCTCGAAAGGGACCGTAAGGTGGGCAAAGCGAAGCGTGCCCACCATTTCAAAGCAACCCAGTTCAATCAATATGGTGGGCACGGCGCAAGTGCGCCTTTGCCCACCCTCCCACCTCGAAGCAATCCGGCCCGCAAGCCCCGCCACGCGCATAGGAGCCTGCCGTATCAACCTGATCTCGCAGGCTGTTCCAACCGTTCATCCCCGTGTAGGCTTGGGCCGCACTGCCGGGCCAACAAACATAAGGCCATCGTCCATATGGGGCGGGCAGACAAAGAGGGAGATTGCGGGATCCATGACGGAACTCCGATATCTGGCGCCTGATACGCTTGACGAAGCGATTGGCGCATTTGCGAAAGCCGGCAGCGCTGCGCGCATCCTGGCCGGCGGTACCGACCTGCTGGTGCAGATGCGATCCGGCGTGCTGAGGCCCGGCGTGATTGTCGACATCAAGAAAATCCCAGAGATGACCGCGATCGAGCAGACGGCCGATGGCGGCTTCCGCATCGGCGCCGCCGTTTCCGGCATGGCGCTCGCGGAACACAAGACATTCGGCAAGGTCTGGCCCGGCGTGCTCGAGGCCGTCAACCTGATCGGTTCCAAGCAGGTGCAGGGCCGCGCGTCCGCCGGCGGCAATCTCTGCAACGGTTCGCCCGCCGGCGACAGCGTGCCCGCGATGGTCGCGGCCGGCGCCGTCGTCACCGTGCAGGGCCCGGACGGCCGTCGCGAGATGAAGGTCGAGGACGTGCCCGCCGGTCCCGGCCGCACCAACTTAAAGCCCGGCGAGATTCTGGTGAGCTTCACACTACCGCCGCGTCCACCCGGGTCCAGCGATGCCTACTTGCGAATGATCCCGCGCACCGAGATGGACATCGCCGTGGTCGGCGTCGGCGTCAGCCTGACGATCAAGGACGGCACCGTCACTGCCGCGCGTGTCGGCTTGGGCGCCGTAGCACCGACCGTGCTGTTGGTCGAAGACGCCGCCGAGGCGCTGATCGGCTCAAAGCTCGACGACGCCGCGCTGGCGAAAGCCGCCGCTGCTTGTTCCGCCGCCTGCCGTCCGATCGACGACAAGCGCGGCACCATCGCCTACCGCACGAGGGTGGCCGGCGTGCTGCTCAAGCGCACCGCCGCGATTGCCGCCAAACGCGCTACAGGGAAATAAGCTTCATGGCCAAAGTTCACGTCACCACGTCAATCAACGGCGAGCCGATGGAATTTCTGTGCGAGCCATCAGACACCATGCTCGATGCGCTGCGCGGAACCTTGAATCTCACCGGCTCCAAGGAAGGCTGTGCGTCCGGCGATTGCGGCGCCTGCTCGATTACGCTCGACGATCGCCTGATCTGCTCCTGCCTGATGCTCGCGGTCGAAGCGCAAGACCACGAGATCCGCACCATCGAAGGCATGGCGCAGGGCGAGAAGTTGCATCCGCTGCAGCAGAAATTCCTGGAGATGGCCGCGCTCCAGTGCGGCATCTGCACATCGGGCATGCTGGTCGCCTCCGACGCGCTGCTGAAGAAAAACCCTGACCCGAGCGAGGAGGAAGTCCGCTTCTGGCTCGCTGGCAACCTCTGCCGGTGCACCGGCTATGACAAGATCGTCCGCGCGGTGATGGAAACCGCTGCCGAAATGCGCGCGCAATAAATTGCGGGAGACAGCCCAATGAACCTCGTCACCAACAACAAATGGATCGGCCAGCGCACCATCCGTCCCGACGGCATGGACAAGGTGACCGGCCGCGCCCAGTTCGCCGCCGACACCACGATGCCAGGCATGATCTGGGGCAAGGTTTTGCGCAGCCCGCATCCGCATGCGCGCATCAAATCGATCGACACCTCAAGAGCGGAAAAACTGCCGGGCGTCAAAGCCGTCGTCACTTCGAAGGACATCGTCGATTTCCCGATCGAGAAAGGCGCGGTCATGCTCGGCATCCAGGACATGCGCTGGATGTGCCGCAACGTGATGGCGCGCGACAAGGCGCTGTTCCCTGGCCACCCCGTGGCTGCCGTGGCCGCGACCACGGAAGCGATCGCGGCCGAGGCCTGCAAGCTGATCGAGGTCGATTACGAGGTGCTGCCGTGGTCGATCGAGATCGACGACGCGATCAAGCCCGATGCAGCGATTTTGCACGAGTTCAACAAGTTCGAAGGCAAGCCGTCCAACATCGCCGGCCGCCTCGAGCACAAGAAGGGCGACATATCGGAAGGCTTCAAGAAGGCCGACATCGTCATCGAGCGCACCTTTACCACGCGCCCCGTTCACCAGGGCTATATCGAGCCGCATGCCTGCCTGATCTCGGTGGCACCTGACGGCAAGACCACGATCTGGAGCTCCAGCCAGGGCCAGTTCATGGTGCGCGCGATGACGGCCTATCTCACCGGCATCCCGCAGAGCGACATCCGCGCCATTCCCGCCGAGATCGGCGGCGGCTTTGGCGGCAAGACTATCGTCTATCTCGAACCGCTCGCGACGCTGCTTGCCAAAAAATCCGGCCGCCCGGTGAAGATGGTGATGACGCGCGAGGAAGTGATGCGCGCAACCGGCCCGACATCCGGCTCGAAGAGCACCGTGAAGATCGGCGCGACCAAAGATGGAAAAATCGTCGCCGCGCACGGCACCTTCTATCTGCAGGCCGGCGCCTTCCCGGGCTCGCCGATCCGGGGTGCCGCCGGGTGCAGCTTCACGCCCTACGACATCCCGAACCTGCTCTCCGAGGGTTTTGACGTCTGCTCCAACCGCTCGAAGGTCGCGGCCTATCGCGCGCCGGGCGCGCCGATCGGCGCCTATGCGGTCGAATGCGTGCTCGACGAAGTCGCCGAAGCGTTGAAGATGGACCCGCTCGACTTCCGCCTCAAGAATGCCGCGAAGGAAGGAACGAAGGCCGCGCATGGCCCGGTGTTCCCGCGCATCGGCTATATCGAGACGGTGGAAGCAGCGAAAGCCTCGCCGCATTATGCCGCGCCGCTCGGCGACGGCAACGGCAAGCCGAGGGGCAGGGGCGTGGCTAGCGGCTTCTGGTTCAATGCCGGCGGCGAATCTTCCGCGCAGGTCAACATCACCGAGGACGGCAACGTCGTCGTCACCACCGGCCACCCTGATATTGGCGGCTCGCGCGCGGGCATCGCCAACATCTGCGCCGAGCTCCTCGGCATCGACTATCGCCGCGTCTCCGTCATCATCGGCGACACCCAGACGGTCGGTTTTTCGAACCTCACCGGCGGCAGCCGCGTGCTGTTCGCTTCCTCGATGGTGGTGACGCAGTCAACCGAAAAGATCATCCAAACGCTGCGCGAGCGCGCGGCAAAGATCTGGGAGATCGATCCCGAAGCGGTGAAGTGGGAGCAGGGTGCGGCGCATCCGGTCAGCCCGAACGCCGGCCAGTTCGAGCCGCTGACGCTGCAAGAGCTCGCCGAGAAGGCGCCTGCGATGGGCGGCCCGATCGGGGCCGGCGTGCAGCTCAACACCACGGGCGCCGACGGCGGCTTCGGCACGCATGTCTGCGACGTCGAGGTCGATGTCGATCTCGGCATCGCACGCGTCATCCGCTACACCGCCGTGCAGGATGTCGGCCGCGCCATTCATCCCGGCTATGTCGAGGGCCAGCTCCAGGGCGGCGTCGCCCAAGGCATCGGCTGGGCGCTGAACGAGGAATACATCTACACGCGGGAAGGCAAGGTCGATAATCCCGGCTTCCTCGATTATCGCATGCCCGTCTGCTCGGACCTGCCGATGATCGACTGCATCATGGTCGAGATCCCGAACCCGAAACACCCGCAAGGCGTCAAGGGCGTCGGCGAAGTGCCGCTGGTGCCCGTGATGGCGGCGGTGGCGAACGCGATTTACAACGCGCTGGGCAAACGCTTCTACGCCCTGCCGATGTCGCCGCCGAAGGTGCTGGAAGTGCTGGAGGCGCCGACGCGAGAGGCGGCGGAGTAGGAGAGCTTCGCAGGGTGGGTTAGCTATTCCGCCGTACTTGCGGTCTGCAGGAGAACCGCAATCGACCAGCCGAGTAACCAGCCAATACTGAATGGCACACCTAGGAACATTGTAAGCAACGCGGCTACGAGCACAATGTTGCTGGGTGCAATCGAAGGGATGCCGAACGCGATGCCGAGTACCAACAGGTAAAGCAAGGGGCCGAACGAGAGGATCAGGTAGAGATTCTTGAGCAGGTTGCTGCGCAAAAAGACCCGGCTGAGGCACGAGATCAAAAATGCGAAAAACAACACCGCGATGCCCGGCGGAGTGGTCGCCGACATGAAAATGAGCTCGATACCTTGCAACGACTCCACGGCAAGCTCCTTGAACTATAAGCACTACGTTTAGTTGTGCTCGTTTAAGATACTGTTATGTTGCGTGAACAAATATCCTGAAGGCCTCGGTCTGGAGGTCAAACAGCCCGGATGAGCGGAGCGATATCCGGGACCTTCATCATCGTTCTCCGCATATCGCTATGCTCATGCGGGCTACTGGCCGGCAACGCCAATGAACGACGTACTTCCCTTCCGCACCATGGCGTACAACAACGCCTGGGCAAACCACCGGCTGCTCACCGCCTGTCTCGGGCTGTCGCAGGATGAATTCACCGCTAAGCGCACCGGCTTCTTCCCAAGCCTGCGCGCCACGCTCAACCACATCCTGATCATCGACCATTTTTACGTCGACGCGATGGAAGGCGGCACGCTCGGACCCGCCGCCTGGGCAGACCAGGAGCCTTGCACAACGGTCGCCGCGCTGAAGGAAGCCCAGGCCGCAGTCGACCGACGTTTGCTCAAGATCGTCGAAGCGCTCGACGCCACCGGATTGCAGCGCATTGTGTCGGTGCATCGCGGCACCTCCATCCAGCGCGAGCGGATGGACCGATTGCTCCTGCATCTGTTTCAGCACCAGGTGCACCACCGCGGTCAGGCCCACGCGATGCTCTCAGGCACGTCGGTAAGCCCGCCTCAGCTCGACGAGTTCTTCTCGGCGGGTGAGGCCCCGTTACGGGCCGCAGAGTTCGCGGAGCTGGGCTGGAGCGAGGAGAAGATCTGGGGTGGTTTGGAAGCCTAGACGTAAGCTGCGTAGATCCTATGGGGTGGCAGGTGGTCAGGGGTAAGCTGAGTTTGCGAGCACCCAACCACCCGGAGGATCAACGATGCGCACTGATCACACTGGCACACCCGCCGGCTGCGAGTATGGCACGGTTTACATTGCTTTCGAACTGAGCAAGGCGAAATGGCAGCTGGGCATAATGATGCCTGGCGGCGAGAAGATGAGCCGTTACCGGATTGATGGGGGCGACCTGGCGGCGCTGTCGGGTTTGCTGGTCAAGGCTCGGGCGAAGGCGGCGCAGGCGGGGAAGCCGGTTCGTATTCTGTCCTGCTATGAAGCGGGTCTCGACGGTCATTGGCTGCACCGCTGGCTGGCCGACAACGAGGTACTCAATTACGAGATCGATGCGTCGAGCATCGAGGTGAACCGGCGGGCCCGGCGGGCCAAGACCGATCGGATCGACCTGGCGCAGTTGATGCGCTCGTTTCTGGCGTATCTGCGGGGCGAACCGCGGGTTTGCAGCATGGTTCGGGTTCCCACGCCTGAGGACGAGGATCGCAAACGGCGCACGCGCGAGCGCGAGCGGCTGCTGAAGGAGCGCACCGGGCACAGCAACCGGATCAAGGGGCTGCTGCATGGCCAGGGCATCCGCGATGTCATGCCCCTGAAGCCGGGCTTCTTGTCGGGTCTGGACGAGGTGCGTACCGGCGATGGGCGCGTTCTGCCGCCACGGCTGAAGGACGAGATCCGCCGCGAGCATGAGCGGCTGGTATTGGTGCACACGCAGATCAAGGCGCTCGAGGCGGCGAATGCGGCCGCGCATCGGGCACCGGCAAAGGACTCGGTCGAGGCGAAGGCGGTTCAGCTTGCCCAACTCAAGGCAATCGGCCCGCACATCGCCCAGCTCCTGGCCAACGAGGTCTTCTACCGTGACTTTAAGAACCGGCGTCAGGTCGGCAGTTGCGTCGGACTGACCGACATGCCCTACGACAGCGGCGCCCGCCGTCGACAACAAGGCATCAGCAAGGCGGGCAATCGCCGGGCGCGAACGACCGCAATCGAGCTCGCCTGGCTGTGGCTGAGCCATCAGCCCGACAGCGAGCTGAGCCGCTGGTTCCGCGCGCGGGTTGGCAACCTCAAGGGCCGCATCCGCAAGATCGCCATCGTAGCGCTGGCGCGCAAGCTGATGGTGGCACTGTGGCGCTATCTGGAAACCGGCCTCGTGCCAACCGGCGCGGCGCTGCGCCCAAGCCTCTAACGAACGCCGGTGCGCCAATGACGGCCGACGTGACCCAGGACAGACGTGTGACCGAACCCGGGTTTGGGTCTTCGGATTCCGCTTTCGTAGATGGGTCCCGTCTCTTCTGGGCCTTACCTTCACCCGTGCATGAAAGATCAGGGTCCGGGTCACCACACCCGACCGGATACAAGTTGATGCGGTGTCTGCCGCATAACAACGTCACGGCCCAGTCCAGGATGTCGCGTCAACCCGCTCACCGCGCGCACCAAAACGTTCCGATCCGAAAGCTTCGCGCCAGCCTTGCCGCCGTCAAGGTCGCTACGCGCCGCCTCCGGCGGTGGCCTGCGGCCAACCTTGACCGCGGCCGCGCCTGGCGCAGCGATCAACCATCGGAACGAAACAGCCACTGCGAGCGCAGCGCGCTCCACGACAACGACCGGGAGCAACACATGCCCTGATCAATCATTCCCCTTGACAACCACAACCCCATACAAGCCCGGATGAGCGAAGCGACATCCAGGGCATTGTCCCGATCCCCGCATGTTGCCCCGCTCGTGCGGGGTACTTGCTAGCTACGTTGTTGTCATAAAACGATCAGATCAGAAATATCGTCCAAGTTTCCAATTTTGAAATCGATATGGGAAAGATTCTGGGCTGGGAGCTTTGGTATCCAGCAGAATCGATGTTCTCGTTGATAGGAATATCCAAAATATTTGGCGAAGGGTACGAATACTCTAGCTGTTCGGGGGAGTAAGGGGTCAATATACTCAGCGGGCCCGTCTTGAAAAGCGGCATCCGAAAGATTGCTTTGTGCTGCTAATTGCAATCGCTCTCTAAATTTCGACTGGTCCCTGATGATCACACAAGAATCGACCTGGAAATCAACGAACAGCCTGGGTTCAACTGCAGTGGTCACGCAGTACAGCCAGAAATCGGTCGGTGATTTGAATGACACGTCGAGTCTACGCTCCTGTATGTCTTGCGGCACATCCTGAGGGTTAGCGACAATCCTGAATATGTCGTTTCGGGATAGCGACAATGAAATTTGGAGTGACAATTCGTCGTCACGAACGGCGCCATTGTGGTCCTTATTGGCGAAGTAGCTCGCTGGTTGGACACGCAGTGCTCCTTCTTTAACGAGTTGCTCCAAGTGAACTTGCTTGCCAAACTTGATGTAAACATCATTGGATTCCATTCCGAGCGAACAAAGCCGTTTTGCTGCGCGCTCAGCTAAGTCGGATGCATATGCTGGGAATGGCTCTTCTTGGAAAATCTCCCTTGAAAAACCGGCAGGATAGGGCCCGTGACGAAGTTGCATTTCTTCAAGGCTATGGCTCCACTTCTCCCACCATATTCCTCCACCGTTGTTGATCGGTTGAGGACCAATTTTAGCCTCCGGCGTCACTCGCACCAGATTGACAACAATGTCTCGGATTCTCTTGTTTAGTTCTGCTTGAGATAGGTGACGCGCGTATCGCCTTCCTTGATACCAACGTCGCCACTGAATATGTCTGGGCAGGCTTTCGGGCATCAGCCACCTCCGGGCACGTTCATCGATCTCTGCGAATAACGTTCGCCGATGGTGTCATAGTCATAGTCTGGTTCGGCGTCAGCGGTCACACGTCCGGGATGAACGTTGTTGCCACATCAATATCATTGATGTCTGCTTTTGGCCTATGGCATCATTTCGCTGTTACGCCGCGGGCTACGTGCCGAATGTGAAAGCCATCATGAGTGATCAAAATCCCTCCTCCACTTCGCCCTTCCAGTCCATCCGCAGCATCGACTACACTGTCATCTTCGTGCGCGACATGGCGGCGATGCGCCGCTTCTATGAGGGCATCCTTCGCTTTCCGCTGACGCGCGAGTTGTCCGCGGGATGGATCGAATATCAGATCGGCGGGAACACGCTCGCGTTGTCGCGGCCGGGCCGCACCGCGAAGGATGCGCCGACGCCCGCCGGCAGCGCTTCGCTGCAGCTCGCGTTCAAGGTCGAGGCGCCCGACGTCGACCGCTGCGCCGACGAGTTGGTGCGGCACGGTATCGATCTGCTCGAACCGCCGACGAACCAGTCCTTCGGCCATCGCACGCTGTTCTTCAGGGATCCCGATGGAAACCTGCTGGAAGTGTATGCGGAGATCTGATGTGGATGAACCGTAGCCCGGATGGAGCCAACGGGTCGCGCGAATGCGCGCCCGATGACAGGCTCCGCGCAAATCCGGGGCAGGTCGCTCCGCGGAGATAGTCCCCGGATTTCGCTTCGTTCCATGCGGGCTACTCCAGGCGCTACCCCGCCGGCGTTGCCGAGTTCAGTTCAGCGTCAGCCACACCAGGTTGCCGTCGTGCTGACAGGTATTGCAGTGCGCCGGCTGGTTGAAGGTATTGGCGAGCTGCCATTCCTGCGCCTCGTTGCTCCACTGCGCCGTGGCGTGGCAGATGATGTCGTCGGAACCGCAGGCGGCGCAGACCGGCGTGGAACGGGCAGCCCGGTTCACGACCTTCCGCTCGATCGGCTGCGGCCGGTCCTGAGGGACCCGGTCCTGGACGATTTCGAACGGGTTCATCAGCTTAACGCGTCGCAACATCGGGCCTGCATCCATCCGCGAGTTCTGGGAATCGCTTGCTTTCAAACTAGCGAATCGGCTTGGCCGTTCCATCGCAAAATTGCGGAATACCCACGTTTTAAATGTGATCGTCACCAGCGGGACACAGCGGCTTTCCGGTGAGAGAGGTATCTTGATGCATCGCACTGCGCCAATGACGCTGGAGACCTGTCGAAAGATCGACCTGCGGACACGTGCACGCGAAACGGCCCGGTATCGATACCGGGCCGTGCTGTTGGAGAAATTAGTACTTCTTCGCACCCGATCCGGTGGTCGTGCCGGGTGCGCTTTCCGGTGCCCCCTTCGCGGTCGAAGCCTTGCTCTTCTTCATCTTCTGTTCCGACGTCTTCTGCATCTTCTTCTGTGCTGACGAGTACTCAGAGGAATCCGAGGATTTCATCTTGTCGCTCTGCGCAAACGCCGAGGTTGCGACCAGCAGGGCGGCGGTCGCCGCAATCAGTGGTTTCAGCATTGTCCTCTCCTTCGTGTCGTTGGACGAAATGCAACGCCCTGGATGCAGCGATGTTCCGGTTTTTCCCGATGGACCGACCCGCGATGTAATGCTGATGAACAGTCCTTCATCTTCGCGCCGAAAATTTCGTGCAGAGGTGGCGCAGGTCGCATGCCGGACTGGCGACAGCATCATCCGCCGCGTGCTTTCTAGTTTGGTGGCTTACGCTGCCGCTAACCCACCCAGCGGCCCGTTGGGCCGGGCTGCGGTGGATGCGAAAGCGCCGGACGCGCGATGCGGATCGCAGGGCGGGTTTCCCGTGAGCGATCGGCGCGCGCCAGACGAACGGCGCAGTTGCGTACGGCAAAACCGTGTGGTCCTGGCACCCGTGGCTGGTGTCAAGTCGGCGGAGGTTTGCAAAGCCCAACCGGGCGATGCGAGCCGTCAATTCGCCGGCGACGGAGGCAAGACGAATTCGTCTCCGAGGAGAGCGCGGCGGGAGCAGAATTTTGCTCGCTCATCGTTCCGTCGTTTTTCAACAATAATGGCCGCGGCGTATGGGTCCCTGCGTTCGCAGGGACGACGTGGTGAGAGAGCGCGGCCTTCACAACTCCCGTGCATTCGAAAACGCAAACGAACTCACCCGCCGCGTGTTCTCATCCAGGATCAGCGTTCGCGTGATCGGCGGCTCGGCGCGCTGGCTGCAGTTTTCGCGTTCGCAGAGCCGGCAGTTGACGCCGATCGGCGTGCCCTCGGCCTTCTCCAGATCCATCCCGGCGGCATAGACGAGTTTGGCCGCATGGCGGATTTCGCAACCGAGACCAATCGCAAAGCGCGGCTGCGGTTGCGGGTGCGGCGCCACGGGACGGCGCACCATTTGCGCGATCGAAAAATAGCGCGTGCCGTCGGGCAGTTCGATCACCTGCTTGAGCAGGCGGTCCGGCGTGTCGAAGGTCGAATGCACGTTCCACAGCGGGCAGGTGCCGCCGAATTTCGAGAACGGAAACGTGCCGGAAGAAAACCGTTTCGAGACATTGCCGGCATTGTCGACGCGCAACAGGAAGAACGGCACGCCGCGCGCGTTCGGCCGCTGCAGCGTGGTCAGGCGATGGCACACTTGCTCGAAGCCGGCATTGAAACGCTGCGCCAGCACATGGACGTCGTAGTTCAGGTTTTCCGCCGCGGCGTGGAACGGCTGGTAGGGCATCATCACGGCGGCGGCGAAGTAATTCGCCAGCGTAATGCGATAGAGCCTGCGCGGTGTGTCGTCGAGCGGGCCGGCGCGGTTGACGATGGCGTCGATGGCCGCGCCGCATTCGGCCAGGCCAATCTGCAGCGCAAGCTGGAACGCACGGCCCGAGCCATCGACCAGTTCGGAGATCAGCAATTGCCGGCGATGGCGGTCGAACCGCCGCAGCGTCTCGCGCATCACGTCAACCGGCATGATGCGGGTGACGATCGAGTGCTTTTCGCGCAGCCGCGCCGAAAGCGCGGCGAACAGTTCCTCGGCGGAAGCGTTGAGTTCGTCGCGCAGGTTTTCCGCGGCCTGTTCGAGTTCCGGAAAATAATTGCGGTTGGCCTCGATCAGGTCGCGGACGCGCTCGATCGGGTTGGCCTCGAAGCGGGTGCCCTCGTCGCGGTCGGCCATCTGCGCTGCGACCAGCGTCTCGCCGCGGCGGGCCTCGGTATAGGCGGCATACAGGCGCTGCAGGGAATGCGTCACACCGGGGCACAATTCGGCCAGGTCGCGCAGTTCCTGCTTCGGCAGGTCGATCTGGCGGAACAGCGGATCGGAGAAGATCTCGTTCAGTTCGGCAAAGAACCGGTCCTCGTCGGCGGTGGCGAGATCGCGCAGATCGAGGTCATAGGTCTCCGCCAGCCGGAGCAGGATCTGCGCCGTCACCGGCCGCTGGTTGCGTTCTATCAGGTTGATATAGCTCGGAGAAATGCCCAGCCCCTCGGCGATCTGGGTCTGCGACAGCCCGAGTTGCTGGCGGATCCGCCGGAAACGGGGGCCGACGAAAAGCTTCTTTCCGGAGTCGGTGGCCATGGCAGATTCCTTGACCTATGTGTGACAAAATTTACAAAATGACATCTGTGACAAGTTCATATGTTACATGACATCACCATTCATAAGCAAGGTATCTATACGAATTGGGAAGTTTAGCGTTTAGCTCTCGGAACGTTTCGCAATGCACTGTCAAGAATGTCGATTGGAGAAGCGGCGAAGACAAGCGCTGCAGATCTGTCGTCACCGAAAGGATTACGCACATGAACTACCAGCCACGTGGGATCAGTGATCCGGCTATCCAGGGACCGGCTTCCTATCTGAGCGAGATTGGCGCTGCTGAGGCGCTCCTCAAGACCAAGCCGACCTGGGATGGCGTCACCGCCGAAGCCGTGGCGCGCATGCGTCTGCAGAACCGCTTCAAGACCGGCCTGGACGTCGCCCGGTACACCGCGGCGCTGATGCGCAGCGATATGGCCGCCTATGATGCGGACACCACAAAATACACCCAGTCGCTCGGCTGCTGGCACGGCTTCATCGCCCAGCAGAAGCTGATTTCGGTGAAGAAGCATTTCGGCACGACCGATCGCTGCTATCTGTACCTCTCCGGCTGGATGATCGCAGCACTGCGCTCCGAGTTCGGACCGCTTCCCGATCAGTCGATGCACGAGAAAACGTCTGTGCCGGCGCTGATTGAAGAGCTCTACACCTTCCTGCGTCAGGCGGACTCCCGTGAGCTCAACGACATTTTCCGTGGCCTCGACGCGGCCCGCAAGGCAGGCGACAAGGCGAAGGAAAAGGCGCTGATCGAAAAGATCGACACCTTCCAGACCCATGTCGTGCCCGTGATCGCCGATATCGATGCCGGCTTCGGCAATGCGGAGGCAACCTATCTGCTCGCAAAGAAGATGATCGAAGCAGGTGCGTGCGCCCTGCAGATCGAAAATCAGGTCTCCGACGAAAAGCAGTGCGGCCATCAGGACGGCAAGGTGACTGTGCCGCACGAAGTGTTCCTGGCGAAAATTCGTGCCTGCCGCCACGCCTTCCTCGAACTCGGCGTCGAAGACGGCATCATCGTGACCCGCACCGACTCGCTCGGCGCCGGTCTCACGCAGCAGATCGCCGTGAGCCACAAGCCGGGCGACATCGGTGACCAGTACAACAGCTTCCTGGATTGCGAAGAGGTGACGGCCGCCAACGCCAGGAATGGTGACGTCATCATCAACCGGAACGGCAAGATGATGCGTCCGAAGCGGCTTGCCAGCAACCTCTATCAATTCCGCGCCGGCACCGGCGAGGACCGCTGCGTGCTTGACTGCATCACCTCGCTGCAGAACGGCGCCGACCTGCTGTGGATCGAGACCGAGAAGCCGCATATCGAGCAGATCGCCAAGATGGTCGACCGTGTTCGCGAGGTGATCCCGAACGCGAAGCTGGCTTACAACAACTCGCCGTCGTTCAACTGGACGCTCAACTTCCGTTGGCAGGTCTACGATGCGATGAAGGAGGCCGGCAAGGATGTCAGCAAGTACAATCGCGCCGAGCTGATGAAGGCGGAATACGACGGTACGCCGCTGGCGATCGAAGCCGACGAGCGCATCCGCACCTTCCAGGCCGATTCAGCCAAGCGCGCGGGCATCTTCCACCACCTGATCACGCTGCCGACCTATCACACGGCGGCTCTGTCGACCGACAATCTCGCGAAGGAATACTTCGGCGAACAGGGTATGCTCGGGTATGTGAAGAACGTTCAACGCCAGGAAATCCGGCAGAGCATCGCCTGTGCAAAGCATCAGAACATGGCCGGCTCCGACATTGGCGATGATCACAAGGGATATTTCGTCGGCGAGGCGGCCCTGAAGGCGGGCGGCGCCCACAACACGATGAACCAGTTCGACTAACGCTGGAAGGAGACTGACAATGACCAAAGGCAGCAATTTCTGGGTGATCGGCGGTGAGTTCGGCTCGATGAACTTCCACAAGCTCGTGGAAGGCTCGGCCCAGGTTCAGGGTCCGTTCAAGACCCGCAAGGAAGCCGAGGACGCCTGGCGCGTCGTTTCGGAGGAGAACCGCCACAAGGCCGGCGTACGCTTCTCCATCGTGGAAGAGCCGTCGCGCGTCTCGGCCTAAAGCGCCTGCTGCCAACAAGATCTAGGGAAACGGCCCAAGGACAAGCGGCCCCATCCGGAAAACCGGGTGGGGCCGTTTGCGTATTCCAGGGCACCGGGGAGAGGTTCCCGCCGCACACTCAGAACCCGGTGGACCGCTAAGCTATTGCAAACAAACAGCCATTGCGCGCAACATAGTTACTGATAGGTTAACCGGGCTTACTTCCTCAGGATAAAGGCGGCAACCGATGTCAAACGCGCAAAACACCGGCAACGAAGCCCGCGACATGAGACCGACGCGGCTGCGCGATGCGCTCCGCATGGCCCGCATCGAGGCTGCCGATCGCACCGGCGTCGTGGTCGAACTGCGCGATGCCGAAGTCGCCCGGCTCGAGATCCTGAACGAGGCGCTCGATCCGCTGTTTGCCGAGGTGCCCGAGCAGATCGACCTGTTCGATCGCGGCGTCAGCCAGGGCGAGACGCCGCGGCTGTGGATCGATGTGGTGGCGCATGTGGTGATGGGGCGCGACAAGCGCATCTACCGCTTCGTGCAGGACACGCGCTTCGGCCGCATCGTGATCGCCGAGTCGCATGACGTTCCCGTCATCGTCGATGCCGTCACCGGCTATGTCGCGCGCCGCATGATCGAGCGCGAACATGCGATGATGGTAACGAAGGCGGCTGAGCCGGCCGTGGAAAAAAAGCCGCGCCGCCGCGGCTTCGGCATGTTCGTGCTCGGCTTCCTGTTGGGCGCGGTGGCGCTGTTCGGACTGGCGCTGTATGCGAGCTTGAAGAATATCTAGCCAGAGTTGGCGGCTCAGGCATTCGGGGGCATCGTGGCAGCCGCTTCATCCATACCGTTGTTCGCCCTGCTTGTCGGCGCGCTGTTCGGAACCTCCTGGCTGTACGGCAAGTGGCGCACGCTGCGCCGCGCCGAATTCATCCGCACCTTTCACTGGCCGCGCGGGCTGCTCGAGCGGCTGGAGAAGCATCATCCCGGCTTTGCGCGCAAGGACAGCGCGCTGGTCTCGCGGGGCCTCCGGCAGTTTTTCCTTGCCTATCTGATGAGCGGCAAGCGCCACGTCTCGATGCCCTCGCAAGTCGCCGACGACCTCTGGCACGAATTCATCCTGTACACGCGCGACTACGACGCGTTCTGCCGCCGCGCCTTCGGCGGCTTCCTCCACCACACCCCCGCCGTCGTCCTCAGCGAGCATCGCAAGAGCAACGAAGGCCTGCGCCGTGTCTGGTGGTATTGCTGCAAATACGAGAATATCGATCCGGTCCGTCCGACGCGCCTGCCGCTGTTGTTTGCGCTCGACAGCAAACTCAATATTGCAAACGGGTTCGTCTATCACCCCGACTGCGAAGAGCTGCGCAAGAACGGCAGCGGTGCGGCGTATTGTGGTGGCGATTTCGCAGATACGTCGTTCGACGGTAGCTCGGACGGGTTTGGCGATACCGGCAGCGACGCAAGCGGTGATAGCGGCGGAGACGGCGGTGGTGGAGGCGACGGGGGCGGCGGCTGCGGCGGCGGGGATTGAAGATTTCGCTAGAGCAGCGTCGCCTGCTTGATCTGCTTGACGCGGAAGTCGGCGTCGATGGCGCGCACGGTCTGCACGCAGCGCCATTGGTTGCCGTCGCGCGTGATCGAAAACAGATTATACGCCGCGGCCGGATAATGCCGGTGTGCCAGCGCCGACGCCGACGGCACACCGACCGCGGGAATCTGGCGATCGGCGCCTTCGAGCCACATCGTCGAATGGATGTGATCGTGCCCGTGCAGGACCAACTCCACGCCGTGCCGCTTCAATACCGCACGGAGAGCCTTCGAATCGGTCAGCCGCTTCATCCGCGAACTCGACTGCAGGGGATGATGCACCAGCAGCACCCGGAACGCGTCATCGGCGGACATCTGCGCCAGATGGCGATCGAGCGCATCGAGCTGCGCGCGGCCGAGCCGGCCGGTTGCCATCAATGGCAGCGTCGGCACCGCCGAGGACACCCCGATCAGCGCCAGCGGGCCGCGTCGCCGCACGAATGGAAACCGCGTGTCGTCCGCCTCGGCATCACCGCGCACATATTTGTCGAACGTGCCGGCGAAATGATGCCGCGTCGCCCACACATAGGCGTCGTGATTGCCGGGCACGATGGTGACATGCTCCGGCGTGCCGACGCTTTCGAGCCAGGCTTGGGCCGGGGTGAATTCGGCCTCCAGCGCCAGGTTGACGAGATCGCCGGTCACCGCGACGTGGTCCGGCCGCTGCGCCTGCATGTCGGCGACCAGCGCGTCCAGCACCTCGCGGCGGTGATATTTGTGGCGGTTGCGGGTCCAGTTGAGATAGCCCAGCGCACGCTTGCCCGCGAGATCGCGAAGCTGCGCCTTGGGCAGGGGCGGCAGATGCGGATCGGACAGATGCGCCAGCGTGAAGGTATCGGTCATCCGCGCTCCGCCGCACTCGCTGTGATATAGAGCCGTCGCACGATCATACCGGCGATATAAGGATCAAACGTGATAGCTGTCCATCCGAGGTTTGCGTGACGGCGCTGCAGCACTTGCGAAAACGTCTCGAACCGCAATTGCGGCGGGCCTTCCACCTCTATTGGCGGATGGCCCGCGGCATGACGCTCGGGGTCCGCGGCGTCGTGCTCGACGGCGACGACAAGGTGTTCCTGGTCAGGCACAGCTATGTCGCCGGCTGGCACCTGCCGGGCGGCGGGGTTGAGGTCGGCGAAACCTTTCTCGAAGCCCTGCGGCGGGAATTAGCGGAAGAGGGGCGGATCGAACTGACCGGGGAGCCGGTTTTACACGGCCTGTTCCTCAACGCCCACGTGTCGCGCCGCGACCATGTTGCGGTCTATATAGTCAGGCAATTCCGGCAAGACCGCTTGCCGGAGCCCAACTACGAGATCGTCGAGTGCGGGTTCTATGCGGCGGGTGCGCTGCCGGCCGAGACGACCAGGGGCACGCGCCTGCGAATCGCGGAGGTACTTGACGGCGTGGCGCCGATCGCGACGTGGCGGTGACGTTAGCCTGGTTGCTTGCCGCGCCTGCAACGAATGGAAGCGGAGAAACGGGGCGGGGTTCGACATGGGCAGGATGGGGATCCTGAAGTTGCTTTGCGCCATCGGCTTCCTGGTGGTGCTGGCCAGCAACGTCTGGAACATTTCGCGCTGGAGCGAGAGCCGCGGCGTCTATGACGACATCTGCTACTTGCGGCAGGCGCATCTGTTCGAGAGGTTCGGGCTCCGCGGCATCGATACCGACGTCACCTTCGATGACGATCATTACCTCAAGAGCGGCCTGAAGGCGATCGGCTACGCGGAATGGTATGACGTGAAGCGTGCTCCCTGCCACCCCTTCATTCCGGCGGTGGACAAGCATGTGCTGCAGTATCCGCCGGGGACCGGCTTTGTCCTCTCGCTGTTTCCTGCTGGATTTCGGGTGGCCCCGCTCTACGTATTAACGTCGATCGTCGCAGTTGGTTTTTCGCTTCTCGCCTTGACCTATGTGTCTACGCTTTACCGGCTGATACTGGTTGCCGCGTTCGGCGACTGCGCGATCTATCTGATGATCAATCCGACCAAGGCCAGCTATTCGATGGCGCCGACCATGATTGTATGCGCGCTGGCCGGTTTTCTAACGGCGAAGATCTTCATCGCCGGGCCACGGCGCCGGCTGGTCTTGCTGGCGCTGGTCGGGCTGCTGATCGGGCTCTCCGTCAATTTCCGCTTGCCCAACGTGTTTCTAGCGGCGGGGTACTGCCTCTACCTTGTTGGCGCCTTCGCGCTGGCGCGGAGCAGGGACACATTCCTGCAAGGACTCTTGTTCGGCGTCGCGTTCGTGCTCGGAATGGCTCCGACGCTGATTGCGAATGCGATCAATGCGGGAAGTCCGTTTGCGACGACCTATGGCAGCGTCGACGCCGTGCCGCCGGAGCTGAGTACAAGCGTCCTGTTAAGCTATCTCGTTGACGTGCAGTTTACCTTGCTGGCGATATCCGCCGCATGGACTGCCTGGCTGTGGCGCTTCGATCAGGGGCGCGCCAAACGCGTTGCAATTCTGGTCGCGGCAAACATCGCCGTGAACGCGATTTTCTTCATGACCCATCCGATATTTACGCCATATTATATCATTCCGATCGACATGGTCTCGCTCTGGACTTTGCTGTTCGCAACGCTCGATCTGCGCGGCGAACGGGCCGCCGAAGGTGCGGCCTTCCCTCAACCGGCCAACGCCTGATTGCGGTATGACGCGCCATGGACGGATTTAATTCGGTGAGCGTGCGATGACGGGACCTGCGCTGCGGATTGCGGTTCTGGTGCCATGCTTCAATGAGGAAGCCGCGGTCGCCACCGTGGTCTCCGACTTCCGCAAGGCGCTGCCGACGGCTGAGATTTTCGTCTACGACAATAATTCCAGGGACCGCACCGTCGAGGTGGCGCGCGGAGCCGGCGCCATCGTGCGCAGCGAGCGCCGCCAGGGCAAGGGGCATGTGGTGCGCCGCATGTTCGCCGATGTCGATGCCGACGTCTATGTGCTGGTCGATGGCGACGCGACCTATGACGCGCCAAGCGCACCGCGCATGATCGATGCGCTGGTCAACGACCACCTCGACATGGTGGTGGGCTTTCGCATCGATCAGTCGGTCGCCGCCTACCGGCCCGGCCACCGCACCGGCAACTGGATGCTGACGAGCTTCCTTTCCACGGTGTTCGGCCAGGCGTTCAAGGATATCCTTTCCGGCTACCGCGTGTTCTCGCGCCGCTTCGTCAAATCCTTTCCGGTGCTGTCAGACGGTTTCGAGATCGAAACCGAGCTCAGTGTGCACGCGCTCGAACTGGCGCTGCCGGTGGTGGAGATCGAGACGCCTTATTATGCCCGCCCCGAGGGCTCGTTCAGCAAGCTGAACACTTGGCGCGACGGTTTCCGGATTCTCGGCACCATCCTGAAGCTGTACCGGTCGGAAAAGCCGCTGCGATTTTTTACGGTCATCGGCATCTTCCTGATGCTGATCTCGATCGGCCTCGCGATCCCCGTGGTCGTCACCTTTCTCGAGGAAGGTGTCGTGCCGCGGCTGCCGACAGCCGTGCTGTCGATGGGTCTGATGATCGTGGCGGTGCTGTCGGTATCTTCGGGGCTGGTGCTGGATACGGTGACGCGCGGCCGCCGGGAGATGAAGCTGCTGGCCTACCTGTCCCAGCCGGCCATCAAAAGGGATTAAGGCAATACGGGGATTGCCGCCGCCGGCAATGGACCGCGCCGCCGCCAGATGCTATCCCGCGCCCCATCATGAGCGAACTTGACGTCACCATACTGGCTGAAACTCCAAAGGACGCGCAGGCGATCGAACGCCTGCACGAGCGCACATTCGGTCCCGGCCGTTTCGTGCTGAGCGCCTACCGCCTGCGCGAGCATGTCGATCACCTGCTTGAGTTGTCGTTCACGGCGCGGATCGGCACATTGCTGGTCGGCTCGGTACGGCAATTGCCGATCTGCATCGGCGACACGCCGGCGCTGATGCTCGGGCCGTTGACGGTCGAGCCGCCGTTCCGAAAGCGCGGCGTTGGCCGCATGCTGCTCGATCGCTCGCTGCGGGACGCCAAGGCCAAGGGCCATCGCCTGGTCATCCTGGTCGGCGACGAGCCCTATTACAGCCGCGTCGGCTTCAAGGTAGTGCCGAAGGGACGCGTGATCATGCCGGGTCCCGTCGATTACAGCCGCCTCCTGGTCGCGGAACTGGTCGAGGGCGCCTTCGACGGTGTCTCCGGCGATATCCGGCCGGACTGGAACAAGGCGCGGTAGCGTAGCGCATCGGCGGGGGCGTTCTCAGGTCAGCGCGGCGGCTTCCGTTTGACACCGGCCGCCTCTCCGGCAGGCCGGGTACCTCCCGCGGCCTGCTGCAATTCGTGCCGGAATTCCTCGCGCTTTTCGTGGATGGACGCGACGACCAGGCCCATTGCCATGCCGAGGCCGATCAGGGCTGCTTCTGACAACAACAAGCTTGCTTCGATGGTCTCCGGCACGGCGTCGGTGACGCCGATCTGATAGAGATGCCGCGCATGCTCCGCGTCGCGGGCGCGCGACACCACCAGCATATCTGCCCTGAGCGCGCGGACCTGGGCTACGATTTCGTCGATGCCCTTGGCTTCGCCGATGGTGACGATGACCGCAGCGGCCTCCATGAGGCCGCAGCTCTTCAAAAACTCCGGATTGGTCGCATCACCGTAATAAACGGTGCGTCCCTGCCGACGCTGCTCCGGCACGGCTGCGGCGTCATTATCGACGGCAATGTACTGGAATTTGTGCCGATCGAGCATGGAGCAGACGACCTGTCCCACCCGGCCATGTCCGATCACGATGGCATGGTTGGCGCCTCCGCTTGGTGCAACGGTCAGTTCGGGATCGAGCGGCTTGTCTTCGCGTATCATTGGCGCCAGCCGCCGCGCCACATGGGCAAGCGCAGGAATGAGCAGCATGGTCACCGACGTCAGCGCGACCGTGAAGCTCGACACCTTGGCATCGATCAGGCCGAGCGTCGTCGCCATGCCGATGACGACAAAGGCGAACTCGCCGCCCGGGCCGAGCAGGAGGCCGGTTTCGATGGACGCTCGCCAGGAAAGGCGAAACAGCCGGGCAAGGGCGATGAGGATAATGGATTTCACGGCAACGAGCGCGACGGCGCTTCCAAGCAGCCAAACCGGATCGCGGGCAAGCTCGCGGAAGTCGATGTTCATGCCGACCGTAAAAAAGAACAGACCCAGCAGGAGTCCCTTGAAAGGATCGATGGCGGTCTCGATCGCCTTGCGGAATTCGGTCTCGGCGAGCAGCAGGCCGGCGATGAAGGCGCCAAGCGCCATCGAGAAGCCGGCCGCGGCGGCGGCCACCCCTGCTGCGACGATCACGAACAGCGTGGTGGCCACGAACAGGTCGCTCATGCCCACGGATGCGACCAGACGGAACAGCGGCCGCATCACCACGCGGCCGGCGACGACGATCACGCCGAGCGCGATGGCGGCGTTGGCGAGCGCCAGCGCGAGTGTGCCGGCAACCGAACCGGATTCGCCGGTGCCGAAAATCGAGATGAATAGCAGGAGCGGCGCCACCGCCAGGTCCTGCGCCAGCAGGATCGCGAAGCTGGCGCGGCCAGCGGTCGTGGTCAGCCGCCCCTGCCTGGAAAGCACTTCGACGACGATGGCGGTCGACGACAGCGCCAGGCAGGCACCGATGATGAGCGGCACCGGCGGCTTGCCGCCCGCAAGGATCACGGCTGCGCCGATGGCGGCTGCGGAGAACACGATCTGCAGGCTGCCCAGTCCGAAAACCAGGCGGCGCATCGTCTTCAACCGCTCATAGGACAGTTCCAGGCCGATCAGGAACAGCAGGAACACGACGCCGAGCTCGGCGATACCGGCGACGTTCTTGGCGTCAACCACGGTGAACCAGTACAGGAACGGGAATTGGCCGATAAACGAACCAAGCCCCAGGGGACCGAGGATCGCGCCCGCTACGAGATAGCCGAGGACAGGATTGAAGCCGAACCGGCGCACCAATGGAATGACGATGCCCGCAGTGCCGAGCAGGACGAGGGCATCGCTGTAGACGGGAATGTTGATCGGCGAGGGCATCTATCCGTGTTCGTCAGCTCGCATCGGGCAAGGCACATCCTTCAACGGTGCGATAATCCGGTATCCACCGCCATCCATGCCGACGTTAGCTGGTACCACCAGCCAACGCCACCCGTCAGCGCCTGACCTAGAACTTCAGATTGGCAAACGCGCGCACGCCGATGCCCGGCAGCAAGACCTGGTCCTTGTTGAAGGAAGTGGAATTGCGGATGTTCTCGTTCAACAGGTTGTTGCCGACGAGGCCGACCATCATCTCGCGTGCGCCGAACCAGGAAGGATCGAGCTTGGTCTTGTAGCTGACCTCCGCCTTCAACAGGTTGTAGCCTGCGGTTGGCGTCTCGCCGATCGGGGCGGTGTCGTTCTGAGCGAAGGCGTGCAGCAGGTTGATCCGCGTCAGCCAATTGGCATCGCGCCAGAACAGGCCGCCGCCGACTCGCACCGGCGGAATTCGCGGAACATTGGTGCCATCGTTGAAGGTCGCGCGCACCACATCGAACTGGTTCTCGACGCCCCAGATGCCGCCGTAGAGCGGCCCCACGTCCAACTGGCTCTGGAATTCGCCGCCACGGAAGGTGGCGTCGCGCTGCGAATAGATCGCCTGGTTCAGCTCGAGCGGAAAAGCCGGGTCGGCGGGACCGACGCAAGCGACATCTTCGCAGGTATTGCCTGTGAGACGGCGGTAAATGAAACCATTGAACTTGGTGTAGTAAGCGGTTGCTTCGAACCTCAATGGTCCGGTCGCGCGTCGTAATCCGATCTCGATCGATTTGGCGGTTTCGATGCCGAGATTGGGATTGCCGATATCGAACGTGGCGGTCGCATCGTGCGCGCCGCGTGAAAACAGTTCGGCCGGCTTGGGCGCGCGCTCGACGTATTGGGCGGTAATACTTGCGACAAGACCCCATGGCAAATCCTGGAGCAGACCGACGCTCACACTTTTCGGCGTGAAGTTCAGGTTGCGCGGTGTGGCAGGACCAATGGCCGCAGGGTCGACGTTGAGGTCGAACAGCTCCGGAATGAATGCCGGCGTTGTTCCGCTGAGACTGACATGCTCGATACGGCCGGCGATCTGCGCCTTGGTTGAGTCAGAGAACTTGAACTCGTTGAAGACGTAGCCGGCGACCCTGTTATTCTTGTTAGGATCAAACAACCCGTTGAGCGGGCTGGTTGGATCGTCCGGACTCGGCGCCGTCAGTTCCTGATGCCCGGCCTGAAGGCCGAATGCTGTCGTGACGGCGGCAAACCGCGCGTTGAACGGGGCCATCTGCACCTCGACGCGCCCTTCCTGCTCCTTGTTCGTGAAGCTCTGCCGCACGCCGAGGGACGAGAGGTCGGCGGGATCGGCCAGTCCGATCTCGTCGTGCTTGTAGTTGGTCGCGCCCGCCCAGAATCTGACGGCATCGATCGCCGCTGCATCGGGCCGGTATTCGCCCTTGGCCGTGAATTTGGTTTGGCGCGCGTCGATGCGGGTCTGGTGATCGGCGCCGTCGATGCCGGGAATCCGATAGAGCGTGTCGTTCTGCGTGATCGCCGCGCCGATAAATCCGCCATCGAAGATGTAGGAGCCGCCAATCGATGCACCAGCCGCCTGCATCGCCGAATTCGGTTGCCGGCCGTTGACCGGGCGGGTCTGGTCGAACAAATACGGATAGCCCGGAATGCTGTAATCGCTGGCCTTGCGGCCATAGGCGTCGGCATGAACAGCGAAATTACCACCGCCGGCATCGATCAGGATGCCGCCATCGACACCGCGATCGACCGAACTGACGGCCGTTCGGGTTTCGACCGTGACGCAGGAAGGCGGTCCCACGCTTGCGAGCGGCGCTTTCGCCGGCAGTCCGTAGGTCTGGAACGGTGCGGCCGCGCATGTTGGCAGGGCGTCCGGGATGCGATTGTTGGTTGCGCTGACGACGCCGCCGATCGATGTCGATCCGTAGCGCATTGCCGCCGGACCGCGGATAACTTCGACCTGGTTTGTCGCCAACGGATCGACCGGCACGAAATGATCTTCGCCGAGATCGGAGGCGCCGCCGGCGTTGGTGCCGTTCTCGACGATGCCGACGCGATTGACGTCGAGGCCCCGGATGATCGGCCGGCTCGCGGCACCGGGCGCGAAGGTGGAGCCGGTAATGCCGGGCTTCGAGAACAGGAGATCGCCAAGCTGGGCGGTGCCTTGGCGGCGGATCTCCTCGTTCGGCACCACTGTGACCGTCGCAAATTGATCGGTGACGATGGGGAGCACGCCCTGCTGGGGTGCGGCCGCGACCGGTGCGGCTTGCGGTTCTGCCGCGCGTTGCCGGTTTTGGCCGGGCGCGGTGCGGGCGACGCGCACCGGCGTGCGCGAAGGCACAACGGCTCGCCGCCGCACAATCGGGCTCGGCGCCGTCACGGTGATTTCAGGTAGTTGTGTCGATGAGGATGGCGCTGCGTCCTGTGCCAGCGCGCCGTCGGCCATCGCGCATAGCAATAGCCAGCTTGCTCCACCGAAATGGAACGCTCGTTTCTTCTTGAATGTCATTGTCCCGATCCTGATTCCGTCGATGTGCGACGGATCGATTCCGATTTTCCCTCGGTGGATCAGCCGCGTGGCGCGGCGATCCCTTTGGGGAGTGTATCAATCAATCGAGGTCGGGAGACGGGAGGCGCGCGGGACCGGAATGCGGGATGAAGCGAGCCGAGATGCGCGAACTCGGCGCCGGTGGTCAGGTGCAGAAGCTTGACTGCCTGCGGCAGCTCCAGCAGCGGTGGCGTGGCGAACAGGAAATTGTTGGCAAGCGAAACGACGGCGCAGATTGCGCAGGCGTCGGCCGGGTGCCGGTCGTTATCGTGATTGGAGGGCTGCTGCTGAACCGTGTCGCTGGCCGCATCAAGCGCGGTGTGGTCCGCGGCGTAGGTAAGACCGGCATCCGAGAGACCGATCTGGACGTTCTGCGCGGCGGCGGCCCCGTGGCAATGCCCGAACGACAGCGCAAACTGGGTCGCGAGCGCGAACAGCGCCAGCCGCGCGCCAATTCTGACGTTGGTTCGAAACCATTTCACAATGACGCACGCCTTGCCCCGGGGCGACCAAGTCTCTCGGCCGTCCCAATGTAATATTATAACACGGGAGAGGCATCGCGATGTCAACGCGGTGCAAGTGCGCTCGGACGAATCCCCAAACGCTGTGTGATTACTGCAACGGACGCAGGCCCCGAGCCTTCAGCATGACAAGAGTATTCTCGCGAGAGATTTTTCCCGATTGACAAGGTTGGCCATTCAAGATGTTATGTTATAACATTACATAAGTTCGGAGCCCCGCGATGCTTCCCCGCTCTCGTTCGGGATTCCGCGCACTGCACAGGTTGTTTGATCTCCATGCGAAAACTCCCCGTCACCGTCTTGTCCGGCTTCCTAGGGGCTGGAAAGACAACTTTGCTGAATCACGTCCTCAACAATCGCCAGGGCCTGAAGGTGGCGGTGATTGTGAACGACATGAGCGAGGTGAATATCGATGCCGACCTGGTGCGCGATGGCGGTGCGAATCTTTCCCGGACGGATGAAAAACTGGTCGAGATGACGAATGGGTGCATTTGCTGCACGCTGCGTGACGATCTGTTGAAGGAAGTCCGAATGCTCGCTGAGGGCGGCAAATACGACTATCTTCTGATTGAATCGACGGGCATTTCGGAGCCGCTTCCGGTTGCCGCGACGTTCGATTTCCGAACCGAAGAGGGCGACAGTCTTTCCGACGTGGCAGTGCTCGACACCATGGTGACGGTGGTCGATGCCGTCAACTTGTTGCGGGACTATGCCTCGACCGATTTCATCAGAGATCGCGGCGAATCGCTCGGTGTCGATGACAAGCGAACGATGGTGGACCTGCTGGTGGAGCAGATCGAATTCGCCGATGTCATTGTGCTAAACAAGATCAATGATGCGTCCGCCGGCCAATTGGACGCGGCGCGCAAAATCATCCGCGCGCTCAACCCGGCCGCCGATATCGTGGAGACTGATTTCGCCAAGGCTCCCTTCGAGCGCATCCTCAATACGGGTCGCTTCGATTTCGCGCGGGCGCAACAACATCCGCTCTGGTTCAAGGAATTGTATGGCTTCAGCGATCACACACCGGAGACCGAGCAGTACGGCGTCAGCAGCTTCGTCTACCGCGCGCGCCGACCATTCGAGCCCACGAAATTCCATCTGTTCCTGCGCGAAAGCTGGACCGGAGTCATCCGGGCGAAGGGACATTTCTGGATCGCGACGCGTCCACAATGGCTCGGTGAGTTAAGTCAGGCAGGTGCGATCGTCCGCACCGAAGGCCTCGGGTTTTGGTGGGCCAATGTGCCCGCTGACCGATGGCCCGACGATCCATTCTGGCGGAAATCGCTCAAGAAGAACTGGAACGAAGTCTATGGCGATCGCCGACAGGAGATCGTTTTCATCGGCACCGACATGGACGAGGAGGCTATCAAGGCGCGCCTCGATGCGTGTCTTGTCACGGGTAAACCGGGAATGCACATCGGGGAATGGGCTGGGTTGGCCGATCCGTTCCCCAAATGGCTGCGCGCCGACGAGGCAGCATAAGGTTCCCCGCAATAAGACTGAATTATCGACGTTGAGCTCAACGCCCCTCGCGCACCCATGTCGCCGCGAATGCGCCGAGCAGCAGCAGCAGCCCGACCAGCCCTGCGAACATCGGCAGCACGCCGACGCCCTTGACGACGCTGGCGTCGCGCATCTTCACGCCCATCCAGCCGTCGCCGTGGAAGATGCCGGAGGCGCGCACCGGCACCACGCGGGGCAGGTCGACGCTGGTGCCGTCGGCCACGCGGCGGGCGTCGCCGCCGGTCGCCTGCGCCAGCGGTTTCAGCATCTCGGTCGTGGAGGTGACTTCGGAAAATTCCTTCGGGTTGGTCGGTCCGACATTGATCAGGGCTTTCAGCGCGCCATCCGTTGCCTGCCACAGCCCGAGTTCGTTGGCGGGGAGGGCGGAGCGCCAGGTGCCGGGCTCGCTCGCGGTCAGCGTGAGTTCCTTGGTGGCGCCGCTCGGTGACGTCACGGTCACCGGCGGCACGTTGTCGGCCATGGTCTGGCGCAGCACCACGAGGTCCTTGCCCTGGATCTGCAGGCGCAGCGCCTCTTCGTCCAGATCAGGCTGCTTCATCAGCCAGTGCGACGTCCGCCGCAGCAGATCCAGATGCGGCCCGCCGCCTTCATAGCCGCGCGCCCACAGCCAGATGTGGTCTGACAATAGAAGCGCGACGCGGCCTTCGCCGAAGCGCGACAGCAGGAGCAGCGGCTTGCCGTCGGCGCCGGTCATCACGGGCGCGCCGATCGCGTTGCGGGTATCCACGGTGCGGAAGAATCGGCTCCAGCGCGGCGGCTCGCTGGCGGAGCCTTCGAGGCCGCGCGTCACCGGATGGCGCTTACCGGCGTCGCTCAGATGCGCATAGAACGGTTTTTCAGTGACGCCGACCGGCTCTGCCGGCAACACCGTATCCAGGGGCGTGCGCCAGATGCTGGTGGTGGAGGCATAGTCGGGGCCGGCCGACACCAGCACCGCGCCGCCGGCGCGGACATAGCGCGCGATATTGTCGAAATAGGCGATCGGCAGCACGCCCTGGCGGGCGTAGCGGTCGAAGATGATCAACTGGAATTCGTTGATCTTCTGCTGGAACAATTCGCGCGTCGGAAACGCGATCAGCGACAATTCGTTGATCGGCGTGCCGTCCTGCTTCTCCGGCGGGCGCAGAATCGTGAAATGCACGAGGTCGATGCTGGCGTCCGACTTCAGCAGATTGCGCCAGGTGCGTTCGCCGGAATGCGGCTCGCCTGATACCAGCAGCACGCGGAGCTTGTCGCGCACGCCTTCGATCGCGACCACGGCGCGGTTATTGACCAGCGTCAGCTCGTTCTCGAGCGGCGAGGCTTCGATCTCGACGATGTTCGACCCGGCATGCTTGATGTCGACCTCGACATTGGAGGTCTGGCCGCTCAGGAGCGTGCGCTCGCTGATTACTTCGCCGTCGCGGCGCACCACGACCCTGGCGCGCTGGCCGGTGACGCCCTGGTCGTCGAGCCGGTAGGTGATGGTCTGGGGCTGTCCGACGATGCCGAACCGCGGCGCGGCCGAAATCGCGACACGGCGATCGCGCTCGTCCTTGCGTCCGGTGACGAGCGCGTGCACCGGCGCCTGGAAGCCGAGGGCCGCGGCGTTGGCCGGAATGTCGTGCACCCGGCCATCCGTGATCAAAAACGCGCCGGCGACGCGGTCGACGGGAACGTCCGACAGCGCCGATGACAGCGCGCCGAACAGTTTGGTTCCGTCGGTTTCGCCGTCGGCCTGTCCGGCCTCGACGACGCGCACTTCCAGCCCCTTGATCTTCTTCAGCGTATCGACCAGCGCCTCCTGCGCCTTGGCGGTCTCCTGGTTGCGGGTGCCAAAGTTCTGACTCGGGCTCTTGTCGATCACGACGGCAGCGACAGACGACAGAGGCTCGCGGTCTTCGCGGGTGAAGGAGGGATTGGCGAGCGCCAGCAGGATCAGCGCCAGCGCCGCGACGCGCACGGCGGCACCGCGCGAGCGCCCGAGCAGCAATAGCACCGAGATCGCGACGATCGCGGCCAGCGCGATCCACAGCACGATGGACGGAACGAGGGGGGTGAACGCGATGCCGTAACTCATGGCCTATTGCCCCAACCGCTCGATCAGAGCCGGCGCGTGGACCTGATCGGCCTTGTAGTTGCCGGTCAGGGTGTACATCACGATGTTGACGCCGGAGCGGAACGCGAATTCGCGCTGGCGCGGCTCGCCCGGCGTCAGCGGCAGCATCGGCTGCCCATCCGGGCGGTGCGCCCAGGCGCCGGCAAGATCGTTCGAGGTGATGATGATGGGCGAGACGCCGTCGCCGCCGCGCGCCGGGCGCGAGGCTGCATCGTCGTCTTCCTCGCGCGGCAGGGTCTCGACCCAGGTCTGGCCCGTGTTGAAGCGGCCGGGGAAGTCGCGCAGCAGGTAGAACGTCTTGGTCAGCACGTGCTCGCGCGGCACCGGCTCCAGTTCGGGCACGTCGAGGGAGGAGAGAATTTCGCGCAAGGTACGCATGCCCGGCGTCTGCGCCGCGCCGTTTTCGCCGGGCGGCGCCTCGACGGCGTCGCGGGTGTCGAACAGCACCGTGCCGCCCTGTTTCATGTAGGCGTCGATGCGGTTGATGGCATCCTGCGGCGGCTTCGGCGCACCCGGCACGATCGGCCAGTAGATCAGCGGAAAGAACGCCAGTTCGTCGCGCGCGGGATCGACGCCGACGGGATCGCCGGCCTCCAGCGCCGTGCGCTGCGCCAGGAACAGCGTCAGTCCGGCCATGCCGGCCTTGACGATGGAATCGACGTCGGCATTTCCCGTGACGACATAGGCAAGGCGCGTCTGCGACACCGACTTGATGGCGAATTCGTCGCTGCTTTGGGCGCGCGTCGGCGAAGGTGCGATCGAGGTTGCGGACAGGATCAGGGCCAGCAGAACGGCGGCAGCCGCCGTGCGCCGCCGCCACAAGGCGGCCAGGCCCGCACCCAGCATCGCGACCACGATCGCGTCGATCAGGAACAGCACCAGCGACGACGACAGCAGAATGCCGCGCAGATCGCGCGGTTCGGCGTTGGTGTAGCTGGCGCGTTGCGCGCGCAGGGAAGATGTATCGAGCAGCGCGATGCGATCGGCCGGGGCCAGCGTGTTGACCGCGATCGGGCCATCGGCCGGGCCGTAGAAGCCCGGCGGATGATCTGACGTAGCGCGGTCGCGATAATCCGCCGGCATCGGCTTGGCGGTCGAGGGCGGCGGCCCGAATGCGCCGAAGCCGTCGAGGGTGCGCAGCGGCGCCACGGTCTCGACATTAGTCGCCTCGCTCGCAACGCCCGCGCCGGGCTTAGAAGTGTAGCCGGACATGTCGACCATCCGCCGCAGCATCTCGACGAAGCTGCCGGACATCGGCAGGTCCGACCAGCGCGAGTCGGCGCCGACATGGAACAGGCTGATAACGCCCTTGCCGCGATGCTCGCCGGTCACCAGCGGCGTGCCGTCTTCCAGCGACGCCCAGGTCTTGGTGGCGAGCACCGCGTCCGGCTCGGCCAGCACCTGCCGGTTCACGGTGATGTCCTTGGGCACGGCGAGGCCCGCGAACGGACCGTCGGCGGCGAAGGAAGCCAGATGCTGCGGCTTTTCCCAGGTCAGGCTGCCGCCGAGAATGCGGCCGCCGCGACGCAGTTTCACCGGCACCAGATCGTCATCGGCCTGCGCCAGGCGAGGGCCTGCGAAACGCACCAGCACGCCGCCCTGATCGATCCATGTGTTCAGCCGCTCGCGGATTTCCGGCGACAGCGTGCCGACATCGGCGAGCACGATCATCGGTAGGCGCTGATCGAGGAACTGCGCGATCACCTGTTGCGCCGCGCCGCGATCACCCAGCCGTATGTCGGCGAATGGCGACAATGCGCGGGTCAGATAGAAGGTCGACGCCAATAGCGGCTGGGCGGTGTCGCTGGTCGCGCCGGTAACGACGCCGACGGCGCGCCGGCGCCAACGCTTGTCGAGCAGTTGCACCGCGCCGGCCGATCGTTCGCCCGATATTTCCAGCCGCGAAATGTCGTTGCGCAGTTCGACCGGCAGATCGAACGCCGCTTCGCTCTCGCGATCCTGCATGCCGAACGCGTAGCGCGCCTCGCCGATCGGCGAGCCCTTGGCGTCGATCGCGCGAACCACACCGGCTGCGACGCCGCCGGTGGTGCGCAGCACCTTGACCGTCATCTTCGCCGCGGCGTTTTCGGCGGCGACCAATGCCTGCGCCGGGGCCGCGCCGCCTTCGAACACCGTCAGCTTGCGATCGCCGATGGTCTTGCCGAGATTTTCGACGAATTCGGCGCCGCGCCCGGTGTCGACGCCGTCGGACAGCCACGCGATCTCGGCATCACCGGTCGCCTTCAGGAAGCGGTCGAGCGCGCCAAGCGTGTCGACGCGGTCGACCGAATAGGGTTTTGGCGCAATCTGACGCAGCGCGACCCGCGCGGTGCCGGCCGGCATCAGCGTGATGTCGCGCGCGGTCTCGGAAAGCGGAACCAGTGCAACGCCGCGGCGGTCATTGTCGGCGTTGGCGATCAGTTCGTCAGCGGCCTTGACCCGGGTGTCCCAGCTCGCCGCCGCGCTCCAGCCGTCGTCGAGCAGGATCACCAAGGGCGCATTGCTGCTGCCAACGCCGGTTTGCGGATTCCAGATCGGGCCTGCGGCGGCAAGGATGACCAGTGCGGCGGCGGCAAGCCGCAGCAAGGTCAGCCACCACGGCGTCCGCGACGGGGTTTCTTCCCTGGGCCTGATGTCGAACAACAGCCGCGTCGGCGGAAACTCGATCCGCCGCGGCCGTGGCGGCATGACGCGCAGCAGCCACCACAACACCGGCAGGCTCAACAAGCCCAGCAGCAGCAGCGGTTGCGCAAAGGTTAGGGGGAGGGCCGCGATCATGCGCTACGCCCCGCCTTGACGGTCGAGCCGCGCACGCTTCCCTTGGCTGCCATCATGCCCGAATGCAGGAACAGCAGGAGTTCGGCGGCGGAACGGCTCGTGGTGTGGGTCGAGAACAACCAGTCGAGCCGGTTGGTTTCGCTGCGGATCTCGTCGCGATGCAGTGCGACACGCGCGACATAGTCGCTGGCCCAGCTCTCGGCGCGGCCGGCGGTGATGACGCCAAATCCTTCCGGCTCGACGAATTCGACCCGGCCGGCATAGGGAAAGGTTTCTTCGGCGGGATCGACGACCTGGATCAGCGAGCCATGGGCGCCGGAGGCCGAAAGCCCTGCGAGCATCACCCTGATCTCGCTCATCGGCGACCACAAATCGGACAGCACGACAATTTCGGCCAGCGCCGACGGGACAAAGGACGGCGGCAGGCTCGCGCGCACCGCATCGTCGTGCAGCATCGCCTGCGCCATCTTGTCGATCACGTTGCGGCTTGCGGTCGGGTTCATCAGGCCGGGAATGCCGACGCGCTCTCCGCCCGAAACCAGGAGTTCAGCAAGCGCGAATGTAACGATCAGCCCGCGTTCCAGCTTGCTGTCGCGCGCACCCTTGGAAGCAAACGCCATCGACGGCGAACGGTCGGGCCACAGCCACACCGTATGCGCAGCCTCCCACTCCTGCTCGCGGACATAGAGGTGATCGTCACGCGCCGAGCGCCGCCAGTCGACATTCTGCGACGGCTCGCCGGAGACGAAGCGGCGGTATTGCCAAAAGCTCTCGCCGGCGCCGGCGCGGCGCCTGCCGTGCAGGCCATGGATGACGTTGGCGGCGATACGCCGGGCTTCGAGCACGAGTCGGGGGAGCGAAGCGGCGAGCGTTCGGCTTTCGCCATCGGCACGTCGGATTGCTAAAAGCTCCCTGGTCTCGTGGCTGGTCTCTGCGGCCATCAACCGATCCGCGTCTTCAATTGTCTGATTACGTCGGGAATGGTGCGGCCTTCCGCGCGCGCCGAGAATGTCAGCGCCATGCGGTGCTTGAGAATGGGTTCGGCGAGATCGAGCACGTCGTCGATCGAGGGCGCGAGGCGGCCGTCGAGCAGCGCGCGGGCGCGAACCGCCAGCATCAGCGACTGGCTGGCGCGCGGACCCGGTCCCCAGGCAATCAGCTTGTCGCCGCCGTCTTCGGAACTCGGGCGCGCGGAGCGCACCAGCGACAGAATCGCCTCGACGACGCTGTCGCCGACCGGCAGGCGGCGCACCAGCCGCTGTGCCGCGATCAGGATTTCCGCGTCCATCGAGGCCTTGGCGAGCGTCGCATCCGCGCCCGTCGTTTCGAACAGGATACGGCGTTCGGCATCGCGGTCGGGATAATCGACGTCGATCTCCATCAGGAAGCGGTCGAGCTGCGCCTCGGGCAGCGGATAGGTGCCTTCCTGCTCCAGCGGGTTTTGCGTGGCGAGCACGTGGAACGGTTTTGGGAGGTCATGCCGCGCGCCTGCAACGGTGATGTGCTGTTCCTGCATGGCTTGCAGCAGCGCCGATTGCGTACGCGGGCTGGCGCGGTTGATTTCGTCGGCCATCAGGAGCTGCGCGAACACCGGTCCGGAGATGAAGCGGAACGACCGCTTGCCGGAGTTGCTCTCGTCCAGCACTTCGGCGCCCAGAATATCCGAGGGCATCAGGTCCGGTGTGAACTGGATGCGCTTGGCGTCCAGCCCGAGCGTGATGCCCAGCGTTTCGACCAGCTTGGTCTTGGCGAGGCCGGGAACGCCGATCAGGAGCGCATGGCCGCCGGACAGGATTGTCACCAGGGTGTTTTCAATCACCCGGTCCTGGCCGAAGATGACGGTGGAGATCGCTTCCTTCGCGGCGCGAATCTGGCCGGCGACCTGCTCCGCCGACCGGACGATCGCGTCCTCGAGTTTCTCGACACCGTCTGCATTCGCCATGTCTGTCTCCTTCGACCGTATAACCGCTTCATGACACCGCTGGTTGCGTCGTCATGCCACGAACCTCATGCTAAACCTGTGCAAAGGCCATGTATTCGCTGAATTAAAGTATCCCCACATTATCGGTATTTCGGGGTATGAACGGCATCACGATATGGCGACCCATCCGCAATAGTACGGACACTAATCGTCGGGAACACATATCTCGGTATACGTGCACCAATCGTGCCAGATGAGGCGCCGAGACTCAGGGCAAACAATGGCAAAGCAAGGGCAAACCGGCACTCAGGGCCTCGAAGGACTTACTGTCGCTGCGAGGGAAGCCGCCAACGCCACCCCGGCCAGCAAGGGGCTTCCTCCGGTGCATCTGTGGAATCCGCCGTTCTGCGGCGATCTCGACATGCGAATCGCCGGTGACGGTACGTGGTTCTACATGGGGACGCCGATCGGACGGCCGGCGTTGGTGCGGCTATTCTCGACCATACTCAAGCGCGAGGACGGCAAGCACTTTCTCGTGACCCCGGTCGAGAAGGTCGGCATTCGAGTCGACGACGCGCCTTTCCTCGCGGTGGAGATGCAAAAGGAGGCTGATGATCGCGGCCGTCTATTGCGCTTTCGCACCAATGTCGACGACTGGGTGCCATGCGATTCCGGACACCGCCTGCGATTCGAGATGGCCGCCGACGGTGGGCTGACGCCCTACCTTCACGTCCGCGCCGATCTGTGGGCGAAGGTGACCCGCGCGCTCTATTACGATCTGGTTGACATGGGGGAAGAGCGGGTGGTCGATGGTCAGCCGATGTTCGGCATCGAGTCCGGCGGCGAGTTCTTTACGATGGCGGACGCGAAGCAGGTGAGGGACGCGGTTTGAACGAGCCGATACTGAAAAAGATGGAAGCGGCTCCGATCAGCTCGGCGGAGTTTTTCACGCGGAGCCAGGCGCGGTTGAGCTTCGACGTGCCGCCCGGCCTGGTCGATCCCGATATCGTTCCGAAAACCGGCGACGCGGGCAACGACCGCATGCTCGAGATCGTGGCGCGCGAGCAGCCGGTACGGCCGGCGGCGGTGCTGATCCCGGTGGTCGATCATCACGAGCCGACTGTGTTGCTGACGCAGCGCTCGCCGCATCTGTCCAGCCACGCCGGCCAGATTTCCTTTCCCGGCGGCAAGATCGACGCCACCGATGCTTCCCCGCTCGACGCCGCACTTCGCGAGGCGGAGGAGGAAGTCGGCCTCAAGCGCGACTTCATCGAGCCGATCGGCTATCTCGACCTCTATGGAACCGCGTTCGGGTTTCGCATCCTGCCGACAGTGGCGCGGGTGAAGCCCGGCTTCAAGCTGACGATCAACGAAGGCGAGGTGATTGACGCCTTCGAGGTGCCGCTGGCGTTCCTGATGAATCCCGAGAACCATCAGATCCATTCCAAGGAATTCCGCGGCATGGAGCGCTCCTATTACGCCATGCCGTTCGCCGAGCGTTACATCTGGGGCGCGACCGCAGGAATTCTGCGCGTGCTATATGAGCGGATTTATCTCGCATGATCCGTCCGGTTCTGACCGAGGTCGCGATTTTCCTGATCCCGTTTGCGGCCTATGCGCTGTTTCTGATTGCCACCCGTTCCGGAGTGTTGGTGTCGTCCTCGTGGCCGGCGCATCTTGTCGCCAAACTGGTGCTGGGATCGCTGCTGCTGGTCGTGATCAGTTTCGTCTTTCTCGCGCAATTCTCCGGCGCGCCGCCGGACTCGACCTACGTTCCTGCGCATCTCGAAGACGGCAAGCTGGTTCCCGGAGTCGAGAAATGATCGAGGCCCGCGTGCTGTCGGACGCGCCGTGGCTCAGATCCGGTCCGGCCGCGCGCGTGCTTGCATTACTCAACGGCGATGGCGAGGAAGCCCGCGTGATCGGCGGCGCCGTGCGCAATGCGCTGCTGAAAATTCCTCTGGGCGACATCGACATTGCGACCACCGCTCTGCCCGACGAGGTCGCCCGGCGCGCCAAGGCGGCCGGCATCAAATGCGTGCCGACGGGCATCGACCACGGCACGGTTACGTTGGTCGTCGAATCGCATCCGTTCGAGGTTACGACCTTGCGCGAGGATACCGAGACCTTTGGCCGCAAGGCCAGGGTTGCGTTCGGGCGCGACTGGGTTCGCGATGCGGAGCGGCGCGACTTCACCATCAACGGGCTTTCCGTCGATGCCGGCGGCATCGTGCATGACCATGTCGACGGGCTGGCCGACATCGAAGCCAAACGCGTGCGCTTCATCGGCGATGCCAGCCAGCGCATCGCCGAGGATTATCTGCGCATCCTGCGCTTCTTCCGCATGCATGCCGCCTATGGGGCGGGCGAGCCCGACCGTGCCGGATATCTCGCCTGTATCGATGGGCGCGCGGGGCTTGCAAGCCTTTCCGCCGAGCGCGTCCGCATGGAGATGTTGAAGCTGTTGATCGCGGAAGGCGCCGTGGTCGCGGTGCAGGCGATGGCGGATGCCGGCCTGCTGCTGCCGATATTCGGCGGCATTACCTACATCGGGACGTTCGCCGCGATGATCGCGGCCGAACGCGCGCTGGGGCTGCCGCCGAACGCCGTGCGCCGGCTCGCCGCGCTCACGGTGGCCGTCACCGAGGACGCCAGGCGCGTCTCGGCGCGGCTTCGGCTTTCCAACGCGGAAAACAAGGCGCTGGACTCGATGGGCCATCGCTGGTGGCGGTTCGCCGCCAAGAACGGCGCGCGGGCGCGGCAGCTTCTTTATCGGCTGGGCGAGGATCCCTATCGCGACCGGGTGATGCTGGCATGGGCGCGCGCAGGCGGCATCGGCAATGGTGCTGCGCGCTGGCACGAGCTAGCAACCTTGCCGCAACGCTGGAGCGCGCCGAAATTTCCGCTGAAGGCGGCCGATTTCATCGCGCGCGGCATTGCCGAGGGCCCCGCGCTTGGTCACGTGCTGACGCTTGCGGAAGACGCCTGGCTGGCCGCGGATTTTCCGCTGGATGCATCCGCGCTGGCCGCGATCGCCGACCAGACCGCCGCCCGTTTCACCCGCGATCACCGGCTGTGAGTATTCTCGCCGGCTTCGCCGACATTTCGCTCGGCCAACTCGTGCTGGTTGGCGGCATGGCGTTGTTTGCGTCCATCATCGGCGGTCTTGCCGGTTACGGCACTGGCGCATTGATGCCACTGGTGCTGGTGCCGATGGTCGGCGCCGAGCCGGTGGTGCCGATCATCGCGATATCGGCGATCATCACCAATATAAGCCGCTTCGTGGCCTATTTCCGTTACGCCGACCGGCGGCGCGCGCTGATCGTGATCGGAGCCGCCGCGCTGACTACCGCGCTCGGCGCCTACGGCTATACGCGGCTCACCAGCACCGGCGCGGCGCTGGTGATCGGCAGCATGCTGATGCTGAGCGTGCCGCTGCGCCGGTTGGCCAAGAAGCGCGATATCAGGATTGGCGATACCGGCCTCGGTGCGAGCGCGGTGGGGTATGGCGTGCTGGTCGGGGGCACGTCAGGCTCCGGCGTGATTCTGCTGTCGCTGTTGATGGCGTCGGGGCTCGAGGGCGCGGCGGTGATTGCCACCGACGCCGTGATCTCGGTCGTGACCGGCCTCATCAAGATTTCGGTATTCGGCCTGGCCGGCGTCGTCACCGCGCAGGTGCTGGCCTTTGCCCTCCTGATCGGCGCCATCGCTATTCCCGGCGCGTTCCTCGCAAAGGCCTTCGTGGAGCGCATGCCGGTGCATATCCACACCGCGATCCTCGACGCCGCCGTGATGGTCGGCGGCATCATCATGATCACAGCGGCGCTGCGGCACTGATCTCTATCAGCGCTCACGCGGCAGCAGTTCCGTCAGTGAGCGGATGATGCGATCGGGCTTCACGGTGGAGTCCGTGGGCAGGCCGTCGCCATGCACGTCGATCCAGATCGCGTAGATGCCGAGCCGCTGCGGCGCCACGACTTCCCATTCCAGATTGTCGCCGATCATCCAGGTCTCGGATGCGGTGACGCCCAGCGTCTGCATGGCATGCAGATAGGCGCGCTCGTCCGGCTTGCCGAAACCGTGCTCGCCCTCGATCTGGATGTGATCGAAACGGTGCGACAGCGCAAAGCGTTCGACCTTGGCGCGCTGGGTGCCGGCGGCACCGTTGGTCACCAGCGCCAGCTTGACGCCGCGCACCTTCAATTCGTCGATGGCGTCGTGCGCGCCGGGGAACACGAACATTTCCTCTTCGCGGTAGGCGGTGAAGCGGTCGGCGAGCCGTACCGCAAGATCCTCGGGCAGCGTATGGCCGCCGGCGGCAAGGGCGGCAAATCCGCGTGTGACGGTTATACGCCGCGCCTCATCCAGCTTCAGCCGCCATTCGGCGCCGGCGACCGCCCAGAATTTGCGCGCGGAATCCAGGACGGCGGTGGCAACCTGTTGCGAGGTCAACGGCCCGAACTCGGCGGCGAATTCCGCGGCGACATTGTGCCAGGCGATTTCCGGGCGGCCATAGGCCGACAGGATGGTGTCGTCCATGTCGATCAGCATGGCACGGGGCAGGTGGGTCATCGTTTCACGGCCATTTCGCTTCCAGCGCTGTCGATCGCGGGAAGCGGCGGTCGACTTGCCGCGAATATCAGATCCTCCGCACGGGGTCCAATTCCAGGAAACGACGTCGCCGGGCTGTGGATGCCGGGCGACGTCGAAATTCCCTCAGGCGACTTTGCTGGCGTGCTTGTCGTCTTCGTCTTCGTCCTCATCGTCTTCTTCGTCGTCTTCCTCTTCTTCATCGTCGTCATCCGAGGTGTCGTGCTCGGCGAGTTCAAGGACGGCTAGTGGCAGCGTCTCGCGAAAGAGATCGCCTTCATTACCCATCCACACACACGCAACATTACCCTCGTTGACTTCCACCACGCTAAGCGGATGGCCGCCGGACTTCAGAATGACGACGTCGCCTGGTTTCAAATCCATGATCTGCTCCTTGAAATGCATGACGCGATTCGCATTCTAGCGATCGGTCATGACAAGCCGATCATGACAGTCAAATCATGGCCACTTTACCTCCGGCGGCATCGACGAGAGAATGGAATCCACGTTGCCGCCGGTCTTCAGCCCAAAAATTGTGCCGCGGTCGTAGAGCAGGTTGAACTCGACATAGCGTCCGCGCCGGATCAACTGCTCCTCGCGGTCGGCGGCGTTCCAGGGGAGGGCGAAATTGCGGCGGACGAGCTCTGGATAAATTTTCAGGAAGGCGCGGCCGACGTCCTGGGTAAAGGCGAGGTCGGCGTCCCAATCGCCCGAGTCGTGCCAGTCGTAGAAAATACCGCCGATGCCGCGCGCTTCCTTGCGATGCGGCAGATAGAAATATTCGTCGCACCATTTTTTGTATTTGTCGTAGTCGGCGACGCCGTTCGGTCCGCTGCAGGCTTCCTTCATTGCCTGGTGGAAGGCCAGCGTGTCCGGGTCCTCCTGGGTGCGCCGCCGGTCCAGCACCGGCGTCAAGTCAGCGCCGCCGCCGAACCACGCCTTGGTGGTGACGACGAAGCGGGTGTTCATGTGCACCGCCGGCACGTTCGGATTGCGCAGATGCGCAATCAGCGAAATGCCCGATGCCCAGAACCTGGGATCGTCGGCCGCGCCCGGAATCTGCGCCCGGAATTCGGGCGCGAACTCGCCGTGCACGGTGGAACAGTGCACGCCGACCTTCTCGAACAGCCGCCCGCGCATGATCGACATCACGCCGCCGCCGCCCGGCGTGCCGGTGTGGTCGGTGCGGTTCCAGGGCGTGCGCTCGAAGCGTCCGGCGTCGCCGGGATAGAGCTCGGCCGGGGCGTCGTCTTCCAGCCGCTCAAAGGCCGCGCAGATGTCGTTGCGCAAGGCTTCGAACCAGGCTCTCGCGCGCGTCTTGCGATGCTCGATCAGCGACATGTCCATGCGGTCGATCCATATATTGCCGTCATTGCGAGCGTAGCGAAGCAATCCATCGTGCCACAGAAAGAATGGATTGCTTCGTCGCTTCGCTCCCTTGCGCAAACGCTTCGCGTTTGTCGCAGGCAATGACGGTAAGATGCATTTCTAGCCCTGTGGTCCAAAGTACGTGCAGCTCTCGTTGCAACTGTCGCGGTGAACGCTGACGCGGGTGATCTTGCCGGCGTGCTGGAGGCGTTCGAAGATGTAGCGCGAAATGTTTTCCAGCGTTGGCGTCCCAAGCGCCTCGACCTTGTTCAGAAGCTTGTGGTCGAGGGTCTTGCGGACCTCTTCCATGCTGCGTTCGAGCAGGCCGAGATCCAGCACCATGCCGGTTTGCGGATCGGGCGTGCCGCGCACGCTCACCTCGGCGCGAAACGAGTGGCCGTGAATTTCCTCGCTGGCCGCGCCGAAGGTCGTCCCCTTCAGCGAATGCGCGGCTTCGAAGCGAAATGATTTGGTCAGTTCCCACATCTTGAAAATCTGGTTCCTATCTGATGCCAAGTGCTTATCTGATACCAAGGGTCTTGTGCGTCTGCAGGCTGAGCCGCCATTGCGGATGGCGCAGGCAGTAGTCGACCGTGCGCGCGGTGTTTTCGATCACGTCGGGTCCGTCCATCGGCTGCAGCGAAAAACGTTCGAAATCGAGCCCTGCAAAATCTTCCGGCGCGGCGCCGGTCTGCGGATAGACCAGCTTCAATTCGTGGCCGCGGCGCACCACGAGCCCTGCGCCGGCCTTCGGGCTGACGCAGACCCAGTCCATCCCGTCGGGCGGTTCGATCGTCCCGTTGGTCTCGATTCCGATGGCGAAGCCGCGCGCATGCAGCGCATCGATGAAGGGGGTATCTACCTGCAGCAGCGGCTCGCCGCCGGTCAGGACCACATAGCGGTTGGTATTCTCGCCGGTCCATTGCCCGGCGATGATGTCGGCGAGTTCGTCCGCGGTGGCGTAGCGGCCGCCCAGCGTGCCGTCGGTGCCGACAAATTCAGTATCGCAGAACTTGCAGGTGGCGCCGGCGCGGTCCTGTTCGCGGCCGCTCCAGAGGTTGCAGCCGGAAAAACGGCAAAACACCGCCGCGCGGCCGGCATGCGCGCCTTCGCCCTGCAAGGTCAGGAATATCTCTTTGACCGCGTAACTCACTATCTCTCCTCGGACTGCATCTCGCCCGTCATCGCGGAACCCGTCTGCCGCAGCGCCTCGCCCAATGCCATGGCCGCCGCCATGGCCACATTGAGCGAGCGCAAGTCCGGCCTGATCGGGATCACCAGCCGCGCATCGGCAGCGGGGGCGACTTCGTCGGGTACCCCTGCCGATTCCCGCCCGAACAGCAAAACATCGTCCTGCCGGTAGCTGAAATCCAGATAGGAACCGGCCCCCTTGGTTGTAAACAGCACCAGCCGGAAACCCGCTTCGTTACGCCATTGCTCGAATTTTTGCCATGAGTCATGGCGGGTGAGGGCGACGTGATCGAGGTAGTCCATTCCCGCCCGGCGGAAATGCCGGTCCGAGATCGGAAATCCGGCCGGCTCGATGATGTGGGCAGCCGCGCCCAGGCACGCACACAGGCGCAGAATCGTTCCCGTGTTCTGGGGGATGTCAGGCTGGAAAAGCGCGATGTGCATGGTGTCGAGGCTTCGGAAGCGTGGGTGGAATGTATTGAATAAATCACGGCCGGGCGCGGATTTAGTGCATTGCACGCTTGCGAGCCGATAGCGGGCTTGCGCTCTCACGGCAAGGGTGCCAATAGAACGATTCTGGACTGCTTGTTCCGCCAGGATTGGGGGAGGAAAGGCGGTTTTTCTGCCGCCGCGGGGGCCGCGGGCGCCGGCAGCCTCTTTCGGGTCGCGCTTTTGGCGCCCCCGGGGCGGTTCCGCTGGCTGCAGATAAGAAAGGGCTTGGAATCGTGACGACAGCGTCTTCGGCGGACCATCCGACACGCCGTGATTTCCTTTTTGTTGCAACGGGAGCCGTCGCCGCCGTAGGCGCGGCTGCCACGGTCTGGCCGCTGGTTTCCCAGATGAACCCGGACGCCTCGACGATCGCGGCCGGTGCGCCGATTGAGGTCGATCTGACCCCGATCGCCGAGGGACAGGACATCAAGGTGTTCTGGCGCGGCAAGCCGATCTACATCAGCCACCGGACCAAGAAGCAGATCGATGAGGCCCGCAAGGTGCCGGTTGCGAGCCTGCCCGATCCGCAGAGCGATGAGGCTAGAGTCAAGCCGGGGCATGACCAGTGGCTGGTCGTGGTCGGCATCTGCACGCATCTCGGCTGCATCCCGATTGCCCATGAGGGCGCTTACGACGGCTTCTTCTGCCCCTGCCATGGTTCGGTGTACGACACCTCGGGCCGCATCCGGCAGGGACCCGCGCCGAGCAACCTGGCCGTGCCGCCCTACACATTCGTTTCCGACACCAAAATCCAGATCGGCTAAGGGCTCGGGCGCCAGTCCGAGACCCTTAATCCGTCGCGTCGTTTTACTTCCTCAGGATCGCATCAATGAGCGGACCATCCGATTTCCAGCCGACCAATCCCGCCTTGAAGTGGATCGAACGGCGCCTCCCGATCATGGGACTCATGCACTCCTCGTTCGTGGCGTATCCGACGCCGCGTAACCTGAACTACTGGTGGACCTTCGGCGCCATCCTATCGATGATGCTGGGCGTGCAGATCCTGACCGGCGTGATCCTGGCGATGCACTACACGCCGCATGCCGACCTCGCGTTCAAATCGGTCGAGCTGATCGTCCGCGACGTCAACTACGGCTGGCTGCTGCGCAACATCCACGCCAGCGGCGCCTCGATGTTCTTCTTCGCGGTCTACATCCACATGTTCCGCGGCCTCTATTACGGGTCGTACAAGGAGCCGCGCGAGGTGCTGTGGATCCTCGGCGTCATCATCTATCTGCTGATGATGGCGACCGGCTTCATGGGCTACGTGCTGCCGTGGGGCCAGATGAGCTTCTGGGGCGCCACCGTCATCACCAATTTGTTCTCGGCCGTGCCCTATTTCGGCGAGAGCATCGTGACGCTGCTGTGGGGCGGCTATGCCGTCGGCAATCCGACGCTGAACCGCTTCTTCTCGCTGCATTACCTGCTGCCGTTCGTGATCGCCGGCGTCGTCGTCCTGCACATCTGGGCGCTGCATGTTGCGGGCCAGAACAATCCGGCCGGCGTCGAGGCGAAGACTGAAAAGGACACGGTGCCTTTCACGCCTTACGCGACGATCAAGGATGCGTTCGGCGTCTCCTGCTTCATGCTGTTCTTCGCATGGTTCATCTTCTACATGCCGAACTATCTCGGCGACGCCGAGAACTACATTCCGGCCAATCCCGCTGTAACGCCTGCGCATATCGTGCCGGAATGGTACTATCTGCCGTTCTACGCCATCTTGCGCTCGATTCCGAACAAGCTCGCCGGCGTCATTGCAATGTTCGGTGCGATCATCATCCTGGCGTTCCTGCCCTGGCTCGACAGCGCGAAAACGCGTTCGTCGAAGTACCGCCCGCTGGCCAAGCAGTTCTTCTGGATGTTCGTCGTGGTCTGCATCGGGCTTGGCTATCTCGGCGCCCAGCCGCCGGAAGGCATCTACGTCATCGTGGGCCGTATCCTGACCATCGCCTACTTCGCCTACTTCCTGATCCTGTTGCCACTGCTCTCCCGGATCGAGAAGCCACGTCCGGTGCCTAACTCGATCGCCGACGACGTGCTCGCGAAGTCGGGCGGCAAGGCTGCGTCGATGGTGTCGAGCGTGATTGCCCTGATGGTCGCCGGCGGCTTGCTGTTGGGCGGTGCCGAGAGCGCCCGCGCTGCCGAAGGTAGTACCAAGCCGCCAGCGCAGAACTGGTCGTTCGCCGGCCCCGTCGGCAAGTTCGATCGCGGCGCATTGCAGCGCGGCCTGAAGGTCTACAAGGAAGTCTGTTCGTCCTGCCACGGCCTGTCCTTTGTCGCATTCCGAAACCTCGCCGAATCCGGCGGTCCCGGTTATTCGGTGGCCCAGGCCCAGGCGTTCGCCTCCGAATACAAGGTCAAGGACGGCCCCAACGATCAGGGCGATATGTTCGAACGGCCGGGCCGGCCTGCCGATTATTTCCCGTCGCCGTTCCCGAACGAGCAGGCGGCGCGTGCAGCCAACGGCGGCGCCTTTCCGCCCGACCTGTCGCTGATCACCAAGGCGCGTTCCTACGGCCGTGGCTTCCCGATGTTCCTGATCGACTTCTTCACCCAGTATCAGGAGCAGGGCCCGGACTATGTGGCTGCGCTGCTGCAGGGCTATGAGGACAAGCCGCCGGCCGGCGTCACGCTGCCCGAAGGCTCCTACTACAACAAATATTTCCCCGGCCACGCCATCAAGATGCCGAAGCCGCTGAACGACGGCCAGGTCACCTTTGACGATGGCTCGCCGGCAACGGTTGCCCAATACTCGAAGGATGTCACCACGTTCCTGATGTGGGCCGCGGAGCCGCACATGGAGGCGCGCAAGGCGCTCGGCCTGCAGGTGTTCGTGTTCCTGATCCTGCTCACCGTGCTGCTGTACTTCACCAAGAAGAAGGTCTGGGCCAACGCCCACTGATCAGCTCGTCATCGCGAATTTCGGAAAAGCCCCTGCGGGGGCTTTTTTATTGCCCTGACCTGACCCATAGCGTTTTCGAGAGAAGCGGGTACCGGTTCGCGTGAAGAAAACGCGTCAAAACAAGAATCTAGAGCTTCGGTTCTGATTCAATCAGAACCGATAATGCTCTAGACGCACGGGTCGGGCGATTGCTTCCGGAACGCACTGCGGACAAAATGCCGGTCAATCATCCAGAAATCAGCGCGGAGGAACCCATGGGTACCAGCATCACTTTCAAGCGGCCGGACGGCAAGGATGCCAGTGGCTATCTCGCCAATGCCGCGCGCGGCAATGCGCCGGGCGTGGTCGTGATCCAGGAATGGTGGGGCCTGCAGGACCAGATCAAAGGCCTGTGCGACCGCTTCGCGGTAGCGGGCTTCGATGCGCTGGCGCCCGATCTCTACAAGGGCACGGTGGTTCCGTATCACGACACGGATGCGGCCGGCAAAGAGATGAACTCGCTGGATTTCATGGACGCCACCACGCAGACCGTGCGGGGCGCCGCGCAATATCTGTCGCGCAACGGCGCCAAGGTCGGGTTGACCGGCTTCTGCCTCGGCGGCGCGGTGACCATCATCGGCGCCACCAAAATTCCGGAGCTGGCGGCCGGCGTGGTGTTCTACGGCATTCCGCCGGAGCAGGCCGCAAAGCCCGCGGACGTGAAGATCCCGCTGCAGGCCCATTTCGCCAACAAGGACGACTGGTGCACGCCGCAGGTGGTCGATGCCTTCGAGCAGGGCATGAAGGCCGCCGGCAAGTCGCTCGAGCTGTTCCGCTATGACGCCGAACACGCCTTCGTCAACGAGCAGCGGCAGTCGGTGCATGACCGGCAGGCCGCGGAACTGGCCTGGGGCAGGGCGACGGAGTTTTTCAGGAAGCATTTGGGGTAAACCTGTCGTGCTTCCTCGTCATTGCGAGCGAAGCGAAGCAATCCATCGTGAGCGCGGCGACATGGATTGCTTCGTCGCTTCGCTCCCTTGCGCAAACGCTTTGCGTTTGTCGCAGGCAATGACGGCGGAGGCGGTGAATGAAAATCTTCTGCACGGGCGCATCGGGCTATATCGGCGGATCGGTTGCGGCGCATCTCATTGCCGCCGGACATCACGTGACCGGATTGGTTCGCTCGCCTGAAAAGGCCGAAGCGGTTCGCGCGCGGGGCATCCAGCCAGTGCTGGGAACGCTTGATGACGCAGAAGCTCTTGCGCAAGCTGCGCGAGCCGCCGACATCGTCGTCAATGCGGCGAGCGCCGATCACAGGGGCGCGGTCGAGAGCCTGCTTGGCGCGCTCGCCGGAAGCGGCAAGCCATTCATACATACATCGGGATCGAGCATCGTCGGCACGCGCGCCAGGGGCGAGCGGTCGGATGCGATTTTCGACGAAGACGCGCCGATCGCACCATCGCCTGCGCGCGTGGCGCGGGTCGCGCTGAACGAGTTCATCCTCTCGCACCGCGACAAAGACTGCCGACCGGTCATCATCTGCCCGAGCCTGATCTACGGCGTTGGCCTTGGCGCCGGACCTGACAGCGTGCAGGTGCCGCTGCTGATCAGGCTGGCCAAAAAGCGCGGCAACGCGGCGCACGCCGGCCCTGGCGAGAACATCTGGTCGAACGTGCATATCGACGATCTCGTAACGCTCTACGCGCTTGCGATCGATAAGGCGCCGGCGGGCGCGTTCTATTTCGCCGAGAACGGCGAGAATTCGATGCGCGAAGCCTGCGAGGCGATCAACCGCATGCTGGGTTTTGCCGGACCGCCCACGGCGATGTCGATGGCGGAAGCCGCCGCCGAATGGGGCGAGGGCACGACGGAGGATACGATGGCCTCCAACAGCCGCGTGCGGGCCAAGCACGCGCGCCAGCTCGGCTGGCAGCCGAAGGCGCGCGGATTGATCGAAGAGATCGAGCAGGGGTGTTACCGGGAGTAGGTGCGTATAGGCTGCTTCGGCGCGATCAGGCCGTGAGGTGAGGGGCCACATCTCGCATTTTATTTGGAGTTGCGTTAGACTGCTTCAATGACCAAGGTCCTCGAAGACGCCATCGAAAAGGTGCGAAAGCTTCCCGAAGATCGGCAAGCCTATGCGGCGGAATTGCTCGAACAGATTGTTGCCGCCGGCAGCGATCCGTTTGTCGTGCCGGAAGTGCATCGCGCGGCGGTGCTCGAAGGTCTGAGGCAGGCCCAGCGCGGCGAGTTTGTCAGTGAAGACGAAATGTCCGCACTTTGGGAGAAGTGTGGCCTGTGAGACTACGGTACGCGCCGCGTGCCCGCGCTGACATCGCCGAAATCCACGAATACATTTCGCAGCACAGTCCACGCGCGGCCTCTTCCGTCGTCAATCAAATACGCACCACAAGTCGGCTACTTGCGGAGCATCCCGGACTTGGACGGGAGACGGATATTTCCGGCGTGCGTGTGTTTCCAACGGCTCGCTATTCGTTCCTTGTCGACCACCACATTCGCGGTGATGAATTGGTGATCGTCCATGTCCGGCATGGTCGCCGTGATGCGCCGCGGGCGAATGAATTCTAAAGTTTGCCTTTCATTGTCCGTCCTCGCGTACCCCGTCCCACCACGCACACGTTCCCGACATCAGCTTGTAGTTGCCTTCCATCACCTGCACCGGCGCGCGCAGGCCTGAAGCCGCCGCGCGCAGGCGCATCGCTCGTGCGACCTCGCGGTCTTCCGGCGGCAGCCAGACGCGTTCGTGGCCCCACAGGCTTGGGCCGTCGTGCATCTCGACCGGCTGCCATGTCGCAGGATCGATCTCGCGGCCGCCCCAGCCGCATTCGATCATGAAGGCCGACGGCGTCCTGGCGTAGAACGAGGTCATGAAATCGTTGGTGTGCCGGCCGAGCGTGACGCCGACGCGGTCTTCTTGCGTCAGCGCGATGTCGTAGCACTGGCCGACATCGTCGAGCGAGAACAGCTCCACCATCAGATGGTGCATGCCGTTCCTGCCAGTCTCGATCAGCGCGAGGCTGTGATGCCGCGCGTTGACATGGAAGAAGTAAGCGCGGAACGGTTTTTCGATGTAGTCGGAAAGCCCGAAGCCGAGCACGTCGACATAGAACGCCCTCACTGGGGCGATATTTTCGACCGTCAACACGGCGTGTCCAAGCCCGAGCGGGCCGGTGCGGAATCCCGAGATCGATCGTCCCGGCGCGAAGGGCGTATCGTCGATCTCGGCGCCGTAAAAGGCCTCCAGCCGGTTGCCGGCCGGATCGCGAAACGAAATCAGGCTGCGGACGCGCCTGGCATCGGCCAGCGTCTGCGGTTCGGTGGTGACTGACACGCCGGCTTTTTCCAGCCGTGCCGCCAGCGCGTCCAGCGCGGCGCTGTCGGCGACCTCCCAGCCGAAGAAGCGCGTCCCTTCGCCCATCGCGCGGTCGATCACGATGCGCTGCTTGCGGTCGTCCATCCGGAACGCCAGCAGGGAATTGCCGCGCTCGACCGCCTGCAGCCCCACCAATCCGGTCCCGAACCGGCGCCAGTCGTCCAGCGCATCCGAGCCGAACCCGGCATATCCCAGACCCAGCAATGCCATCGCCAGCCTCCCTTGTTTGCAATCTTTGCGCGCCAGAGAGCGCGGCTGCTTGCTCAAATCCTACGCAAGTTTTCGCCTTTCCGACACCCAAAGATCGGGCCGGGATGAGGGCATCCCGGCCGGCCCCTCCCTTGACATCATCACCGGCGGATGGTGTTTAGGGCCCATGAACACCGTTATCAGCCCATCCCGTCTTTGGTGGCGCACCTCTTAAAGAGGTGGCCGGTGCGATTTCATTTTTCAATCGTCGAAGGTCGCCATCGCAGTGCGACGGTCCCTTCGTTTGTCCTGTGTGGCGCTCCCTCCCGAAGTTTCGTAAGAGGATCACATGAACAGGACAGCCTTCTCTCTGCCCGAGCACAGCGAGTACCGGACCAGCGGCGGCCTCGCGATTTCGCGCGCCGTCGAGCAGTTCACCGGCAACGCCAAGCGCCTCGACGACCTGATCGAATTGCTCGACCGCCGCCGCGGTGTGGTGCTGTCCTCCGGCACCACGGTGCCCGGCCGCTATGAGAGTTTCGACCTCGGCTTTGCCGATCCGCCGCTGGTGCTGGAAACCGCTGGCTCCAATTTCTCGCTCTCTGCGCTGAATGCGCGGGGCGAAGTGCTGATCGCGTTTCTGGGCGACGTGCTGCGCGAGCCCTGCGTGGTCATCTCTGAAAAAAGCCCGACGCGGCTGGCCGGCCATATCATTCGCGGCGCCGCACCGGTCGAGGAAGACCAGCGCACCCGCCGCGCCAGCGTGATGTCGCTGGTGCGCGATCTCGTCGCCGCCTTGTCAGCCAATGACGACCCGCTGCTCGGCCTGTTCGGCGCCTTCGCCTACGATCTCGTATTCCAGATCGAAGACCTCGTGCAAAAGCGTGCGCGGGAGAGCGACCAGCGCGACATCGTGCTGTATGTGCCGGATCGCCTGCTGGCCTATGACCGCGCCACCGGCCGCGGCGTGGTGCTGAGCTACGATTTTTCCTGGAAAGGAAAATCCACCAAGGGTCTGCCGCGCGACACCGCCGAGAGCGTTTACGCCAGGACGCCGCGGCAGGGCTTTGCCGATCACGCGCCTGGCGAATATCAGGCCACCGTCGAGGTCGCGCGCGCGGCGTTCGCACGCGGCGATCTATTCGAGGCGGTGCCGGGGCAGCTCTTCGCCGAGTCCTGCGAGCGCTCGCCGGCCGAAGTGTTCCAGCGGCTTTGTCGTATCAACCCGTCGCCCTATGGCGCGCTGATGAATCTCGGCGACGGTGAATTTCTGGTGTCGGCCTCGCCGGAAATGTTCGTCCGCTCCGACGGCAGGCGAGTCGAGACCTGCCCGATCTCGGGCACGATTGCGCGCGGCGTCGATGCGATCGGTGATGCCGAGCAGATCAGGCAATTGTTGAACTCGGAGAAGGACGAGTTCGAACTCAACATGTGCACCGACGTCGACCGCAACGACAAGGCGCGGGTGTGCGTGCCCGGCACGATCAAGGTGCTGGCGCGGCGGCAGATCGAGACCTATTCAAAGCTGTTCCATACCGTCGATCATGTCGAAGGCATGCTGCGCCCGGGCTTCGATGCGCTGGATGCGTTCCTGACCCATGCCTGGGCGGTCACCGTGACCGGCGCGCCGAAATTGTGGGCCATGCAGTTCGTCGAGGACAATGAGCGGTCGTCGCGGCGCTGGTATGCCGGCGCGATCGGTGCGGTGAATTTCGACGGCAGCATCAATACCGGGCTCACCATCCGCACCATCCGCATGAAGGATGGTCTCGCTGAAGTGCGCGTCGGCGCCACCTGTCTCTTTGATTCAGACCCCGCGGCGGAAGACCGCGAGTGCCAGGTCAAGGCGGCGGCGCTGTTCCAGGCGCTGCGCGGCGATGCGCCAAAACCGCTGTCGGCATTTGCGCCTGATGCCACCGGCTCGGGCCGCAAGGTGCTGTTGATCGACCACGACGACAGTTTCGTGCATATGCTGGCGGATTATTTCCGCCAGGTCGGCGCCAGCGTTACCGTGGTCCGGCATGTGCATGCCCAGGAGATGCTGAAGAAGAACTGGGATTTGCTGGTGCTGTCGCCCGGGCCGGGACGTCCTGAGGACTTTGGGATTTCGAAAACCATTGGCACTGCGCTCGACCGAAAACTGCCGATCTTCGGCGTCTGTCTCGGCGTGCAGGCGATCGGCGAATATTTCGGCGGCCAGCTCGGCCAGCTCACCCATCCCGCGCACGGGCGGCCGTCGCGGGTTCAAGTGCGCGGCGGACGGCTGATGCATAACCTGCCCAATGAAATCGTGATCGGCCGCTATCATTCGCTCTATGTCGAGCGCGACAGCGTGCCGGAAGTTCTCGAGGTCACCGCGACCACCGAGGACGGCGTCGCGATGGCGATCGAACACAAGACCCTGCCGGTCGGCGGCGTGCAATTTCACCCGGAATCGCTGATGTCGCTCGGCGGCGAGGTGGGACTGCGTATCGTTGAGAACGCGTTTCGTCTGAGCGTACCCGTCAATTGAGGCTTGCGAGATACCGATGACATTCGATCATGATCTGAAAGCCACCGTCCGCACCATTCCGGATTACCCGAAAAAGGGCATCCTGTTTCGCGATATCACGACGCTGTTGGCGGATGCGCGCGCCTTCCGCCGCGCGGTCGATGAACTGGTGCAGCCCTGGGCCGGTTTGAAGATCGACAAGGTCGCCGGCATCGAGGCGAGGGGATTCATTCTCGGCGGCGCGGTGGCGCATCAGGTCTCCGCCGGCTTCGTGCCGATCCGCAAGAAGGGCAAGCTGCCGCACACCACGGTGCGAATTGCCTACTCCCTGGAATACGGCCTCGATGAAATGGAAATGCATGCCGATGCGATCCTGCCCGGCGAGCGCGTGATCCTGGTCGACGATCTCATCGCCACCGGGGGCACCGCAGAAGGCGCGGTGAAGCTGCTGCGCCAGATCGGCGCCAACGTGGTCGCGGCCTGCTTCATCATCGATCTGCCCGATCTCGGCGGCGCCGCCAAACTGCGCGCGATGGAAGTGCCGGTGCGCACGCTGATGGCGTTCGAGGGGCATTGAGCGGTTACGCGTTTTATCCTCCCCTGGAGGGGGAGGATCGACGCGCGCAAGGCGCGCGGCGAGGTGGGGTGACGGTCTCTCTACGTCCGACAGTGTGCGAGTGGAGAGACCGTCACCCCACCCCGTCTCACATTTCGCTGCGCTCAATGCGAGCCGACCCGCCCCCTCAAGGGGCGGGTAAGCAAGGTCACACCGCCTCGGCGCCGAGCTGCGACCGCCAGTGCAGCGCGCTCTCCTTCAGCAGCGCATCGCGGATGTAGGACGTCTCTTCCTCTTCCAGCCGTTCGCATTCCCAAAACGTCAGGCTGTCAGGCCCATGCGCGGTCCATGCCGCCTGCAGGGTGCGGCAGGTGTGGCTGCCCTGGCGCAGCGTGAACCAGATCCGGTTCTGGATCTTCTCCAGATTGGGCGTCTGGCCGACCCATGCCTGGTGCGAGGCCTTGCGGCGGATGACGAAAACCCCTGCGAAGGTTTTCCGCTCCTTGTAGGCGGCGATCACCGCCTTTCTGTCTGATGTCACGGGATGGCCTCGCCAATTGCGGTCAGGCGGAGGCGATACCAGACGAGGCGGACCACGTCAATATTATCCGGGTAATATTATCAACCTTGTGGAGACTTCACGACCGTTCTGAAAGCAGGCTGAACTCAAGCTCGCGAAAGCTGGTGTAGTTCCTGCGGATCCACTGGTGCAGCTCGGTCGATGAATCCCGTTCGTTGCGCAAATAGTCGGTGAAGGAAAAGGTCAGCCGGTCGACATAGGTCTTCAGGAACGAGGGCAGGGCCGTTATTCGCAGCACCCGCCCCAAGCCCATCATCTCGGGCAGTTCGCCGCGAACCACATACTCGTTGTCGATCGTAATCAACGCTTTCAGCGGGATCTGCTCCCGTAACATCGGATAGGCGCGCGCGGAAACACGGTCGGTATCGGCCACGAACAGGATGATCGGCGCGACGCTGCGCCGCGCGGCCTCTTTCAGGAAACCGATCTCGTTGGTCATCTTGAAGAACTCGTCGAACGCATGAAAGCCGAGGTCGACCACCTTGGCGATGCCGTCATGGACGATCAGGCGGTCCATGAGCTGCATCTTGCCATAGGTGTCCATGACCTCGGCCGTCTCGGTCAGGCGCGGCAAATATTCGAGCAGCGACGGTTCCTTCAGGTTGATGTCGAAGGAGGACACCGCGCCGTCTTTCAGCAGCAGGAACTCGCTCAGGAGCCGCGCGAGCAGCGTCTTGCCGACCAGCGGCCGGGGCGAGCAGATGATGTAAACAGGCGTGGAGCTCATCACCCGCTATATCAAAGGAATCCTTCGCCTATTCCAGCCCCCATCGCGGCGCGTACGCGACTATTTTTCACCGCCGCGCACGCCAGGCTTGGCGCCGACCAGATCGGTCAACTTGATGCGGTCGAACTCGCTCCAAACATTGGCGAGCCAGTGCCGGACATAGCCGCGCAGCACGAACGAATAGTTCGCGGCTTCGTCTTCCTTGCCCTTGTTGGCGACGAATTTGAGGAACGGCACTGAGGAGACCTCGACCTGCTCATAGGCCATTTCATTGAGCTTGGGGATGACGAGATCGGTGGCGTCCTTGATGCGGTGAAAGTAGGAGTTGTAGGTGGACTGGTCCCACTGGAAGAACTGGGTGTCATTGATGAAGTTCTTCACCAGGAAGTATTTGGCGCCCTGCATGAAACCCGCGGTCTCGGCAATTTCGTCCAGCGAGGCGATCGAGGGACCCAGGATGTGGAACACGGCGAAGGTGATCTGACCCGCCTTTGCCGCATCGAGAAAGCCGATGTCGCGCAGCGAGGCCAGCGCCGGCGACAGCAGTCCGGCGCGGACGTCGATCACGGTGACGGACGGGCTGGCCGCGTTCAGCGTATCGAAAATCTTCATCTGATCCGACGTCGTCGTCATGTCGACGATCTCGGTGATCTCGGGGTGGAAGCGCTTCAGAGTGCCGCGCGGCGATTCGGTGTCGAATGCCCGAGTCGGCACGTTGTTGGCGCTGAAGTAATCCAGGAGCGTACGCGACACGGTCGTCTTGCCGACCCCGCCCTTGTCCGCGCCCACCACAATCACGACTGGCTTTGCCATGGAATTCCCTTGAACAACGTCCCCGATCGCGGGAGCGATCGGTAGGCCCCATTCCCTGCTTTGGGCGCGAACATGGCAGAAACAAGGGAGAATTCAATTCCTTAGACGGCCATTGCCATTATTCATACGGGAATTTCGTTAATCCGGGGGCGGCGACAGGGCGGCTGCTTAGCGGTGCGGGCCCCAAGGGCCCTCTGATGGGCCGGGACGAGTGCCCGGAACACCGGCGGGCTCGCTGGGATCGCTCCACGGGCCGCGGGGAACCGGCGGTTGGAGTTGCCCGGTGGCCGATTCCTCCGGCTGGTCCGATTCGTCCGCCGTATCGGACGGCAAGGCGAGCGGGCCGGGATCATGACCGCCGGCAAACTGCACCAGCGCCTTGACGCGGTTGTCGACCGACGGATGGGTCGCGAACAGGTCGGCAAATCCCTCGCGCGGATTGTCGACGCAGAGCTCCATGACCGCAGACGTTGCGCCGGGCAGCTCGCCGCGGTTCTCGATCTTGCGCAGCGCCGTGATCATGGCGTCGGGATTCTTGGTCAGTTCGACCGAGCCGGCGTCGGCCAGCAATTCGCGCGACCGCGACAGCGCCAGCTTGACGACTTGCGACAACAGCCAGGCCAGCAGGATCAGCGCCACAGCAATGATGATCGCGATGATCGCGCCACCGCCACCCTTGCTGTCGCGGTCGGATGATGATGACGAGGAGGAAGAAGAAGAGGACGATGAAGACCAGCCGCTACCGGAGGAGTTCCACGACAGGTTGGTGAACATGCGAAAGAACAATTCGCCGAAAAAGCCCACCACGCCGGCGATAATCACCGCGACCACCATCAATTGCACGTCGCCGTTGCGGATATGCGTGAGCTCGTGGCCGAGCACGGCCTCGATCTCCTGATCGTTGAGCGCCTGCAGAAGGCCCGACGTCACCGTGATCGAATATTGCTGCCGGTTGAGGCCGCTGGCGAATGCGTTCAGCGCCGGGCTGTCCATCACCTTCAGCTTCGGCATCGGGATGCCGCGCGAGATGCAGAGATTTTCCAGGAGATTATAGAGCCGCGGCTGCTGCTGCCGCGTCACGCTCTCGCCGCCGGTCACGGCGTCGATCATGTTCTGGTGGAAGAAATAGGCGATGACGATCCAGAGCGCGGCGGCAAGGGTGGCGTAGGGGAAGGCCGCGATCAGGTCGCGCCGGGCTTGTATCAGGTAGAAGTCGACCGATTTGTTGCTGTACAGCAGCACCTCGGCGACCAGCGCGCCGGCAAAGACGATGACATAAATCAGGAGAAACAGCCCGGCGAGCAGCAGCATCGAACGAATCTTGTTCGACGAGATATGCGTGTAGAGACCGTACGCGGCCATGATGGGCTGCTCTGCCGGATGTTTGAAGCGTCAGAACTTCACGGTCGGCACGGCCTCGACTTCGGTGCGGCTGGCGCCGAGGTCGAAGAACTCCTTGCGGGTGAAGCCGAACATGCCGGCGAACAGCGCCGCAGGAAGCTGCTGGATGCCGGTGTTGTATTCCTGGACCGCGTTGTTGAAGAAACGCCGGCTGGCCGCGATCTTGTTTTCGAGGTCGGACAGTTCACTCGCAAGCTGCTGGAAATTGGCGTTGGCCTTGAGGTCCGGATAGGCCTCCGACAGCGCGATCAGGCGCCCGAGCGCGCCGCTGAGCTGGTTTTCGGCGGCGGACACCTGCGCCGGCCCCTCCGCCGACATCGCCGAATTGCGCGCCTTGATGACGTCGTCGAGCGTGCCGCGCTCGTGGCTGGCGTAGCCCTTCACGGTCTCCACGAGGTTCGGGATCAGATCGTGGCGCTGCTTGAGCTGCACGTCGATGTCGGCAAAGGCCTGGCTGACGCGCTGGCTGAGCGCGACCAGGCGGTTATACGCCGCGAAGGCAAACAGCACGATGATGACGATGACGCCGAGAACGATCCAGCCGGTCGACATGACGGACAACTCCTGTGGGACGAAAAGACAGGGAAACTAGACGAAAAACCGGGCAGGCGGCAGCCCACCCACGATTTGGGGCATGGCTTTAGTCGGAAGTGGGGCGGGATAAGTTCAAGGCCAACGCTCCGCGGTCATTCCGGGGCGATGCAAAGCATCGAACTGGTGCGCAATTGCGCATCTGAGAATCTCGAGATTCCCCGATGCGCAATTGCGCATCTGAGGTCTGGTCCTTCGGACCATCCCGGAATGACCGGATCAATTGACAGCATCGCCCCACCGCCAACGGCGGGCGGCGGCGTAATCCGCTTTGGCGCGGCGAGGCACTTTTGTGAGGACGAGACCTTCTGGAGTGCAGAGCTTCGCTGCTATTTCGACCTTGGTGACCGCGGGTTGCGCCAGCACGCGGGAAGGCCGTGTTTCAACCAGTTCACGCGTCAGCGCGACATAGGCGAATTTTTCGTCCTCGAACGGCAGCTCCGTGCCCTTGACCTGCTTGTGCGCGCGCGAGCGCTGCAGGCGCTGGGTGAAATGGCACCAGTCGGGCGTTTGAAGCGGGCATCTGCCGTCATGCGGGCAAGGCGCGGCGACATGCGCGCCCAACGCGATCAAGTGCTCACGCAGCGCGATGATCCGGGCATAGCCGGCAGGCGTGCCGGGTTCGACGACGAGCAGCGTGTCGTGGGTCTTTGCCCACATCAGTTCGGCGAGCGCGCGCTGTTCGGTATCACTGATTTCGCCGATCATGTAGCTCGCCATGACAAGGTCGGCGGCATCCGCTTTGGCGAGCGCGGCGCGGGCTTCGCCGCGCTCGTAGCTGAGGTCACGCAGGCGAAAGCTGTCGCTGACGAGGTCGAGCGCCAGCGCACGCAACGCGTCGTTCGCATCCAGCAGCGTGAAGTCCCTCAGCGACGGAAAGGCTTCGGTCGCCGCCCAGGTGGCCGTGCCCGGCCCGGCGCCGATATCGAGCAGGCTATTCGGGACAAAATCCGGCCTGATCTCGATCAGCGCGTTGAGGCTCGCCGTGACCGCGGCATAGGTCGCGGGCATTCGCGCCAGTGCGTAGGCAAGCGCATCGGCCTCGGAGCGGATGGCGCCGGAGTTGCCGCCGCCGCGGTAGGTTTTCGAGATTGATGCTGCGCGGCCGGCGGCGTCGCTGCGCGAAAAACCGCGCAGCTTGCCGTCGAGCGCGGCCTTCAGTTCGGCGGGGAGGTCAGGCGAGGTCATGGCGTGTTCTTTCCCCTCTCCCCTTGTGGGAGAGGGTGGATCGACGTCGCGAAGCGACGGCGAGACGGGTGAGGGGTTCTCTCCGCGAATTCCGCGTTCGCGGTGAAATACCCCTCATCCGGCGCTTCGCGCCACCTTCTCCCACAAGGGGAGAAGGGAAGAAAGATCACGCCACGTTCTGGTCGAGGATCTTCACGGCGTCGTCGAGGCCGACCGAGACCAGTTGCGACACGCCGCGCTCGGCCATGGTGACGCCGAACAGCCGGTTCATCCGCGCCATCGTGATCGGGTTGTGCGTGATGATGATGAAGCGGGTTTCGGTCGACGACGTCATTTCGTGCAGCAGGTTGCAGAACCGCTCCACGTTGTGGTCGTCGAGCGGCGCGTCGACTTCGTCCAGCACGCAGATCGGCGACGGGTTGGTGAGGAACACCGCGAAGATCAGCGCCAGCGCGGTCAGCGCCTGCTCGCCGCCTGACAGCAGCGACAGCGTCTGCGGCTTCTTGCCGGGCGGTTTTGCAATGATTTCGAGGCCAGCTTCCAGGGGATCGTCGCTTTCGATCAGATGAAGCGCGGCTTCGCCGCCGCCGAACAGTTCGGTGAACAGCCGCTTGAAGTGCTCGTTGACGGTCTCGAAGGAGGTCAGCAGCCGCTCGCGGGCTTCCTTGTTGAGGCTCTGGATGCCCTGGCGCAGCCGCTTGATGGCCTCGACCAGGTCGTCGCGTTCCGTGGTTAGCGCGGTGTGCTGGGTCTCGACCTCGCGCAGTTCTTCCTCAGCGCGCAGATTGACGGCGCCGAGACGTTCGCGGTCGCGGCGCAGTTTTTCGAGGCTTTCCTCGATCTCGTTGAGCGGCGGCAGTTCCGCGCCCGGTTCGATCTCGGCGAGCGCTGCGACCGCATGCGGCTCGACTTCGAGCATGTCGTGGATTTCGCGCTCGATGTCGGAAAGCCGGCGCTTGGTGCCTTCCATGCGTTCCTCGGCGCGGGCGCAGGCCTCGCGGGCGGAGGAGAGCGCTTCGAGCGAGGCCTTGGCTTCGCGGTCGGTCTGCGCCATCACGCTCTCGGCGGCGGCGAGCGCGTCGGCGGCGACGCGGCGGGCGCTTTCGGCGGATTCGATTTCGTTGATCAGTGCGCGGCGCTTTTCGGCAAACAGCGCCGGGGCATCGTCAAGCTCGGCGCGCTCGGCCGTCACTTCGGTGATACGCGCCTCGACGGTGGCGACCTGGGAGGCCGAGCTTTGCCTGCGGTTCTGCCATTCGGTGCGTTCGGCCGTGATCGCCTGCACACGTTTGTCGGCCAGTTCGGCCTCGCGCGCCAGCGCCTGGGCTTCGGCCCGCACCTGTGCGGCAAAGCGGCGGTGCCCGTCAATCTCGCCGCGAACGGCGGCGAGCCGCGTCTCGGTGTCGAGGGTCGGCGGCAACTCGGCCAGCGCGGCGCTGGCGCTCTCATGCGCGGCTTCGGCCTCGCTGCGGTCGGCGGCGAGACGGGTATGGGCTTCGGTCAGCGCCGATTTGCGCGCGGCGTGGCGATTGATCTCGCGCTCGGTCGCGGCATGGCGTTCGCGCGCGGCATCGGCCTCGCGCTGCGCAACACGCCAGGCCTCGCGGGCGGCGGACTCGGCGGCGGAGGCAGCCTTCAGTTCCGCCTCGGCTTCTTCCAGCGCCTGCCGCTTGTTGGCGGCATCGGTGCGGGCCTGCTCCAGCTCATGCTCAATATCGACCAGACGCGCGCGTTCGGCGAGACGCCGTGCGGCGCCGGTCGGGGCATGGGCGGCTGTGACAAAACCGTCCCAGCGCCAGACGTCGCCCTCCAGCGACACCAGCCGCTGGCCGGTCTTCAATTGCGACACCAGTTCCGCGCCGCGCTCCTTCGGCACGACGCCGATCTGCGCGAGGCGCCGCGCCAGTTCGGACGGTGCCTCGACGTGAGCGGCGAGGGCCTCGACGCCATCCGGCAGGGCCGGATCGTCGAAGCTCGCACCGGCATTGGTCCAGCGCATCGGCGCCGAGGGATCGACGGGCGCGTCAAGATCGTCGCCGAGCACGGCGCCAAGCGCCTTCTCATAGCCTTTGGTGACGGTGACGCCGTCGATAATCGGCGGCCACAGATTTTTGGTCTCGCCATTGACGAGTTTTGAAATGGTGCGCGCCTCGGTCTCAAGCCGCTGCACGCGCTTTTCGGCCTCAGTGAGCGGGGCGCGGGAGGCTTCGAGCTTCTGTCGCGCGGCGACGTGGCCGGTCTCGCTGGCCTGTGCGGCGGCCTCAGATACCGCCAGCGTTTCCTGCGCGGTCTCCATGGCCGCGGCGAGCGCGTCGAGGTCACCGAGATTGCCAGTTTCCTGTGCGAGTTTTTCCTCGTCGGCCTGGACGCTGGCGATTTCCTGATCGAGCCGGGCCAGCCGGTCGCGGTGGGTGCGCACGCCGGCTTCGAGCTGGTTGCGCTTGGCGGTGAGGTCGGCGAGCGCGGTGGTGAGCTCGCCGAACATGCGCTCGGCGGCGGAAAGCGTCGTTTCCGCTTCAGAAACACGTTCATCAACGCCGGAGCGCTTTTCGACGCGCGACTTGATCTCTTCCTTTAACTCAGCGTCTTCGGTGTCGAGCCGCTGCAGCGCCACCTCGGCATCCGAGGTCTGCTGCTGTTCGCGCGCGATGTCGGCGGCGAACTGCGTCAGCCGCCGGTCGAGCTCGGCGACGCGCTCCTTGGCGCGCACTTCCTCGCGGTCGAGCAGTTCGCGCGCATTGGTGAGCCGCTGCAGTCCCGCCGCGGCGCGGGCTTCGCCCTCGCGCAAGGCAGGGAGTTCGGAGGCGCGGATCGCCTGGATGCGTGCGGCCTCGGCCTGCTCGCGGGTGCGCTCGGCCATTTCGCGCACGTTGATGTCGTGGGTATGCCCGGCTTCCGCGACGTCGGCATTGGCCTCTAACCAGCGCAGATGGAACAGCGTGGCCTCGGCCTTGCGCACCTTGGCCGCAACTTCGCGAAAGCGAATGGCCTGGCGCGCCTGCTTCTTCAAGCCGTCGATCTGGCCGGACAATTGCCCGATCACGTCCTCGACGCGGGTGAGGTTGGTTTCGGCCGCCTTCAGCCGCAGTTCGGCCTCGTGGCGGCGGGCATGAAGCCCGGCGACGCCGGCGGCGTCTTCCAGCACGCGACGGCGCTGTTCGGGTTTCGCCTGAATGATCTCGCCGATCTTGCCCTGGTGAACCAGCGCCGGCGAACGCGCGCCGGTGGCGGCATCGGCAAACAGGATCTGCACGTCGCGGGCGCGCACGTCGCGGCCGTTGATGCGATAGGCCGAGCCGGCCTCGCGCTCGATGCGGCGAGAGATCTCAAGAAGCTGGCTATCATTGACGGCGGCCGGCGCCGTGCGATCGGAATTGTCGATCGTCATGACGACTTCGGCGTGGTTCCGCGCCGGGCGGTTGCCGGAACCGGCGAAGATCACCGCATCCATGTCGGCGGCGCGCAGCGATTTGTGCGAGGTTTCGCCCATCGCCCAGCGCAGCGCCTCGACCAGATTGGATTTGCCGCAGCCGTTCGGCCCGACCACGCCAGTGAGGCCGGGTTCGATCATGAAATCAGTGGGTTCAACGAACGACTTGAAGCCGTGGAGGCGGAGGCGCGTGAGTTTCATGAACACAAATCTCGGTTGGCCGGGCGCGAATCTCCCTGCCGTGACAATACCATAGAAGGCAATGTCGGTGTGGATGGATAGCCCATTGCGGCTCTTATGAGCCGCGACAATGGCGAGGCCGGGGCCGAAGGGCAACGGCCCTACGCGGCTTTTCCCAAGGGTTTTGAGAGGGTTTTGATGCGTTTTTGTCCAGCCTTTTGCTGGACTTATGGCCGGATATGAATCCGGCGGCGCGAATCAGCTCTTCAACAGCGAATTGATGCGCTTCGAGAATTCCTCGAAGCTCTGCTCGCCCTTGAGCATCTCGCCGTTGATGAAGAAGGTCGGCGTCGACTGCACCTTCAGCACCTCGGCGGCAAACTTCTGGTCGGCCGCGATCTTGTCGAGCAGCGCCTGATCCTTCAGGCAGTCCTCGACCTGCGTCTGCGTGAGGCCGGCCTGCTTGCCGATCCGGCTCAGCGTCTCGGTGGTGTTCTTCACCATCCAGTCGTTCTGCTGCCTGAACAGCAGATCGATCACGGCAAAAAATTTCGGCGCGTCGTCCTTGGCGATGCAGCGTGCCAGCATCGATCCCGCGGCGGCCTTGATGTCGAGCGGGAATTCGCGGAACACGAAGCGGATCTTGCCGCTATCGATGAATTCCGACTTGATCTTCGGAAACACCTTTTCGGTGAACGCCGCGCAATGCGGGCAGGTCATCGAGGCGTATTCGGTGATGGTGACCGTAGCGTTGGCCGGTCCAAGCGCCATGTCCGGCAGGGATTGCGGCTTGGCGACGTCGGCGCCCTGCGCCATCGCGCCCGTGATCAGCCGCAGCGGCGAGAAGCCGGCGAGAGCGGTCAGCCCGGTCAGCGACAGGGCGGCGGTGAAAGCGCGGCGCGTGATCATCAAAGTCTGCTCCCGAATGGCGCGTTCACGCCCGAAAGAAGTACGAAAAGAAGCCTTCGCTAGCTTGAAACGCCAGTTGTGGCAATGGCGTGTTGCCGCGGCGGCGCTGCGCCCAGGGCTCAATTTCGCTTGATCGCAGCGCCGAGCCGCGCCAGTGCGGCGCGCAGTTCCTCGTCCTCCACCGCGGACAGGGTTTCTGCAACTTTTGCCACCGCTTTCGGGTCCGGCGCGCGGGAGGGCGCGGGGCGATTGCGGCGCGACAGCGGCGCCTGCCGCAGCGCCAGCCGCCCGACCGCGCTCCAGCCGAAAAAGCGGTTGACCCGTTGCAGGATGACGTCGGACGAATGCTGGATCTCCAGCGCCATCGGGCCTTCGACCCGCAATATCAGCGTGGCCGGTTCCTGCGGCTGCCCCTCCACCGGCCGCGGCCATTGCATCTTCAGCGGCTCGGAATGGGCGGCGATCTGAGGTCCCGCGATCTCGGCCCAGCGCGTCACCAGTTCCCGCGCGGCAAATCCCTGCTTGGCGTAGGCATCAGAAAACACGTCGCTGAGCAGGACGGAAAGCGGTTTTGCCGAGATCGGGCCGGGTCTGGACATGGGGCTTTATATCACCTCGCTCGTCGCAGGCGCCATCTCCACCGTCATGGCCGGGTTTATCCCGGCCATCCACGTCTTGGACAGCCGCGAAGAAGAAAGACGTGGATGCCCGGGACAAGCCCGGGCATGACGTGGAGAGATTGGAATCCCCACACTAGAGTGTGCCCATGAGTCCTGCGGCCGCCAAAATCAAACGACGAGAACCGCCTGTTGTGGCGGCCGATCGCCCCGCGCTGCTGCTCGACTGGTATGACCGCCATCGCCGTCGCTTGCCGTGGCGGCCGCCGGCGGGGGAGCGGGCTGATCCGTACCGGGTCTGGCTGTCCGAAATCATGCTGCAGCAGACCGGCGTCAAAACGGTCGGGCCATATTTCGAGAAGTTTCTGGCGCGCTGGCCGGATGTCGCCTCGCTCGGCCGCGCCTCGCAGGACGACGTGCTGCGGATGTGGGCCGGGCTCGGCTATTATTCGCGTGCGCGCAATTTGCATGCCTGCGCAGTTGCGGTGCTGGGCGACCATGGCGGGGTGTTTCCGGATACCGAGGAAGGCCTGCGCAAATTGCCGGGGATCGGGCCATATACGGCAGCGGCGATCGGCGCGATTGCCTTCGACATCCGAACCATGCCGGTGGATGGCAATATCGAGCGGGTGGTGTCGCGGCTTTACGCGGTCGAAGAGCCGTTGCCACAGGCCAAGCCGCTCATTCAGGAATTGGCGGCGACGTTGCTCGGCCTCTCTCGCGCCGGCGACAGCGCGCAAGCATTGATGGACCTCGGCTCCTCGATCTGCACGCCGAAGAAACCGGCCTGCGCGCTGTGCCCGTTGAACGAGGATTGCATGGCCCGCACGCGCGGCGATCAGGAAACGTTCCCGCGCAAGGCGCCGAAGAAGACGGGAACGCTGCGCCGCGGAGCCGCCTTCATCGTCACGCGCGGCGACGAACTTCTGGTTCGAACGCGGGCTGAAAAGGGCCTGCTCGGCGGCATGACCGAAGTACCGGGCTCGGAATGGCTGGCTGGACATGACGACAAGGCGGCGCTGAAGCAGGCACCTGCGCTGAAGGGGGTTGAACGCTGGCATCGCAAGGCCGGCGTCGTCACCCACGTGTTCACGCATTTCCCGCTCGAGCTTGTGATCTACACCGCCGACGTCGCCGCGCGCACGCGGGCGCCCGAGGACATGCGCTGGGTGCCGATCGCAACGCTCGCTGGCGAGGCGCTTCCCAATGTGATGCGCAAGGCGATCGCACACGGGCTGGGGGAATGAGGCGCGCCCACCTCGCGGCGGCGCGCGCCTGTATCGGGTTAGTCTGACCGCGGAGTCTCGACGGCGAACGCTACGATCCGCCGCACCAGCGGCAGCACCGCGAGCAAGGTCGGAAACGCCACCAGCCACGATATCGCCCATGCGGCGGGCCAGGTCGCAACGAAAGCAGGCGTTGGACCGAGACTCCTCAAGGTTGAGATCGCGGATACGACGAAAGTCATCAGCACCGACAACACCAGCGGCATGACGATCGCCGCATAGCGCGCAGGCAATTTTCCGCGCGGGCGCGGAGCAGGAGAAGTAGTCATGAAATTGCTCTTTGGAATTCGGTCGGTCGATCACGAGCGGCGCATGACGCATTCCTCCGGGGTCGAGCCGACCGGTTGAATGCGTTGCCTGACGTGAGACGCTTACGGTGCGCCTGAGCGCAGCAGCCGTTTCCTAACGGAGGCGTACGGCCAGCGCCAGCCCTTAAAATCTGGAAGCTGTCAAAATCGGCAACCGGGGCCCGGCGGGTACCGTGTAGCGGCTTGCTGACACCACGCTGGCAGCAGGTCTGCGCTAGATGGAGGCCTCACGGAGGTACCCATGATCAGCACCGCTCTCGACAATATCCCTACGCCGCCGTCTTCCAGACTGCTCGGCTGGCACGTGCTCGACGCGCGGCCGAAGGAGGGTTGGATCCGGATCGGCTTCGACGGCAAGCGGGATTTCTGCAACCCGGCCGGCTTCGTGCAGGGCGGCATTCTCTCGGCGATGCTCGACGATACCATGGGGCCGGCGGTGTTCACCATGACCGAAGGCAAGCTCTACACGGCGACCATCACCATGACCGTGAATTATCTCGCACCGGCCAAGCCGGGGCCGATCACGGGCGAAGCCAGAGTCACCCAACTCGGCAAGACCGTTGCCTTCGTCGAGGGGCGACTGACGGCGGCGGATGGCACGCTGCTGGCGACCGCCACGACGAGCGCGCGACTGGTCGAGACGGCGAAGGCCATTGCTTCTTTTGTCAGCTCGCAGCCCGCGGCGTTGCCTGCGTGAACTGGACGATCGGCGGCTTGGCGTTGAGGCCTTCGACCTGGAAGCCGGCGACGCGCTTGTAGTTGGCGGCGATGTCTTCCAGCTCCTGCAGCGAGAGCACGTCGGTGACGACGTTGTAGCCGTTGGGCGCACGCTCTTCGACCATCTGCATGACCTGCTCGGGACCGTTGCGGCGGTTGAGCATCACGAGATCTGATGTCGCCGGGCGGCGCTCGGCTTCATAGGCGACCAACGCGGCGTTGGTCGCGCCATGCGCCAGGATCTCGCGGGTGATGACGCGCGCGTCCAAAATCGCCTGCGACGCGCCGTTGGAGCCGATCGGGTACATCGGATGCGCGGCATCGCCCATCAGCGTGACGCGGCCGAACGTCCATTGCGCAACGGGATCGCGGTCGACCAGGGGATATTCGTAGGCGTGCGGGCACCTCTCGATCAGGCCGGGCACATCGAGCCAGTCGAATTTCCAGTCCTTGAACCACGGCAAAAACTCTTCGAGCCGGGCGGTCCGGTTATAGTCCTCGCGCCGCCACTGATAGGTCGGCGGCATATGCCGCTCGGCCACCCAGTTGATTTTGAACTTGTCCGCGCTGTCTGCCTGTTTCGAAATCGGATAGCAGACGAATTTCAGGATTTCGTGGCCGGCCATGATCATGGTGCGGCCGGACAGGAAGGCGTCGCTGTCGGTGATGCCGCGCCACAGGATGCGCCCGTTCCAGATCGGCGGGCCCTCATCGGGATAGAGTTTTTCGCGAACCGCCGAATGGATGCCGTCGGCTGCGATCAGCAGCGCGCCCTCGTGAGCGCCGTTCGATTTGCCGGTCGCCTTGTCGATGAATTCGGCGCGGACGCCATTCTCCGTCTCGCTCCAGCCAGTGAGGTGATGGCTGGTCAGGATGTTCTCCGGCCCCAGCCGCTCGATCGCGGCATCGAGCAGGATCTGCTGCAGCGTGCCGCGATGGATCGAAAATTGCGGCCATTTGTAACCGGCCTCGATGCCGCGCGGCTCGCTCCAGATCGGCTTGCCGTGCTTGGAGAAATACGCGAGCTCCTTGGTGCGGACAGCGTGCGCATCGAGCCTGTCGTGCAGGCCGAGCTCGATCAATTCGCGTACCGCATGGGGCAGCACGTTGATGCCGACGCCGAGGGGTCTCAGCTCGGACACGCTTTCAAAGATCCTGGCGGGAACGCCGATCTGGTGCAGGCTGAGCGCCAGCGTCAGCCCGCCGATGCCGCCGCCCGCGATGAGAACAGTCATGTTACGCCCCTCTTGCTGCCTGGGCGTCATGGCATGAGAGGCGGCAAGGGGGCAACTGCGAAGGTAGCCGGCGGACAGGCTCACGGCGGCAGACGATTCAACCGAGCGGTGGCGGAGCACCGAAGAAGCCGAAGATTTTGACCAGCCGGCCGTCGGGACCGACCTCGCCAAAATCGATCGACGTGTCGCCGCTGGTTCCATCCGCGCGCACCAGGTGCCAGAGGAAGCGGACCACATGGTGGTGCACATCGATGCCGCTCATGAACTCGAGCCGTGCGCCGGGCCGGCTGGCCAGCGCCTCGCCGATCTTCGTCGCCAGCGCGTCACGCCCTGCCAGCGAGACGTTCGGATCGAGATAGACGCCGTTGTCGCTCCAGCATTGCTCGAGCAAGGCGTGTCGGGCCGCATCGTCCGGCTCGTTCCATGCCGCCATATATTGTGTCACGATCTTCGTGATCGCATCGCTTTCCATGAGCGCTCCTGTCCTTCCCTGTATTCCCTGCACGATCGAGGCGGGCAACTCATCGCGCGTTTCGCAGGTGAACTCTTGCAAGGAATCGTCGGACAGTCACTTACATCCGAGGTAATTGCCCTTCCGACGTGATGGTCTAGATTGCCGCACATGAGCGCGCCAAACCAGAGTTCGCAGGACGTCGCGAACGGGCATTTCAGCAGCCTGCTGAAGCACTGGAGAAACGTGCGCCGCCTTACCCAGATCGAACTGGCGGTTGATGCAAATGTCTCCGCCAAACATCTGTGTTTTCTGGAAACCGGCCGCTCTCAACCGAGCCGCGAGATGGTGCAGTTGCTCGGCAGTGCGCTCGATCTGCCGCTCGAGGAGAGGAACGCGCTGCATGTCGCGGCCGGCTTCGTGCCGCCCTACAGCGACAAGGGACTGGCCGCCGATAATCTGCAGCCGGTGCAGCAAGCGCTGGATTTCATCCTGCGTCAGCAGGAGCCGTACCCGGCGATTGTCATCGACGGCCGCTGGGACATCCGCATGCGCAACCAGGGATCGGCGCGCCTGCTGAAACCCTTTCGCGATTCATACGAGATGGCGGCCGGGCTTGCCGACAACGCCATGCACGTCGTCTTTCATCCGAAGGGGCTGCGGCAGTTCATCGTGAACTGGGATGAGTTCGCCGGCCAGCTGATCCAGATCCTTCATCGCGACGTCGCGCAAGGCAGCCGGGCTGCGGCGCAGCTGCTCGGCGAAATCATGGCCTATCCAGGATTATCCGCCGAATGGAGGCTTCCGCGACAAGCGTCGGCGGCCGCTCCGGTCATGACGATGCACCTTGCCAAGGGTGACTTTCATCTCGCCTTCTTCTCCACCTTCACGATACTGGCGATGCCGATGGATGCAGCGCTGCAACAGATCAAGATCGAGTGTTTTTTCCCGGCGGACGACGCGACCGCCGAGAAGGCGCGACAACTGGCACTTTAACAAAACTCAGGAGATGGAAATGCAACATGCTCTGCGTAATCACCAAACGGCCGAGACGATAAACGAATTGCGTGCGTTGAACGCCCGCTTCATCCATAATTTCGTGACCAACGACGTGGCTTCGCACGACGCCATTCTGCATCCCGGCTTCATCAGCATCTTGCCCACGGGCCAGCGGTGGGATCGCGCGACATATCTGAAATACTGGGCTACGGCCTTCGATCCCGAGGTCGTCGTGTACTGGGACGTCTGTGACGAACTCATTACCGTCATCGGCGACGTTGCGCTGGTGCGTTCCACCAACAAATGCACGCGCCGCCGCGATGGCAATGAAGTCACCGGCATGACCACCTATACCGACACCTACCTGTTCGAGAACGGTGCGTGGAAATGCATCCAGGCCCAGATCACGGCGGTCGCGCCTGAGCATTATCCCGCCGATGACACGATCGTCAGCGTCTATATCAAGGGAAAGCTTCAGCACCGCGCGGCGGCGTGAATGCGCCGGCTGCGGGCAAGCCGGCCGGCATGCCCTGGCTTGCGTGTAGTGCAGGGGGGCCTCAACGCTCCGGGGATGGACGGCGGACAGGCGCGCGGTTAACCTCCGGCTTCCCCCGTGAGGATCACCATGTTCAAGCTCTATACCGCCCCCGGCACCTGCGCGCTGGCTTCGCATATCGCTCTGGAGGAGGCCGGCGCCTCCTATGCGGCGGAGCGGCTCGACTTCAAGAACGGCCAGCAGACCACCCCGCAATATCTTGCGATCAATCCAAAGGGGCGGGTGCCGGCGCTGGTGACCGACCGTGGCACCCTGACCGAAACGCCGGCGATCCTCGCCTACATTGCGCAGAGCTTTCCGCAGGCCAAGCTGATGCCGGACGACCCGTTCGCCTTCGCGCAGGCGCAGTCCTTCAACAGCTATCTCTGCGCGACGGTGCACGTCAATCATGCGCACAAGGGGCGCGGCTATCGCTGGGCGGTCGAGGAATCCTCGTTCGCCGACATGAAGCGCAAGGTGCCGGAAACCATGGCCGCGGCGTTCGCGCTGATCGAGCGCGACATGCTGAAGGGACCGTGGGTAATGGGCGAGCAGTACACGGTGTGCGACCCCTATCTGTTCACGATCGTCGGTTGGTTGGAGGGCGACGGTGTCGATGTCGCGGCGCTGCCGAAGGTGGTCGCTCACCGCAAGCGGATGTCGGAGCGGCCGGCAGTGCAGAAGGTGCTGGCGGACGTGAAGGCCTGAGATTTCAGGCGTGTAGCGTGGGCAAAGCCAACGGGTCGCGCGAATGCGCGCCCGATGACAGGCTCCGCGTGCCCACCGACACGCCGCCGCGCGCGCATGGAGAGATGGTGGGCACGGCGCAAGGGCGCCTTTGCCCACCCTACGCAGCCTTTTTCCCGCGCTCCATTTCTCGACCGATGCCGAGCATGATGTTGCGCAGCCAGATCGAACCAGGGTCCATCTGCGCCCGGGTCGGGTAGAACATGAACTGCTCGTCGATCCCCGGATCGAGCGGTGGCGTGACTGTTGTCAGCGATAGCTGCTTCGACAGCGCGCCGATCAGCCGGCGCGGCACGAAGGCGACGAGATCGGTGCGCGCGGCGACATGCAGCGCCTCGATATAGCCGGGCACGACCAGCGCGATCCGCCGCTCGATGCCCTTGGGGCGCAGCCAGATGTCGATCAGGTCCTCGCTCTGGCCGCGGATCACGACCGCGACGTGGCGCGCCTCGAGAAACACGTCCGGCCGCTTCAGCCGCGCGCCGATAGGGTGGCCCCGCCGCACCGCGAGCGCGTCGCTGTCGGTGTAGAGCCGTTGCCGGTGAAATCCGGTAAAGGCGTTGCCGATCGAGATCACCATGTCGATGGTGCGGGCGAACTCCGCGGTGAAGATCGCAGGTCCCCGCCACGGCACGACGTCGATCCGGACGTTCGGCGCTATCTTCGTGATCTTCTCCATCAGCGGCGGCATCAAAAGCTCGACGGCGAGATCCGGCATCATCAGGCGAAACTGGCGTTCGCTTCGCGCGGCGTCGAACTCATCGGCGATGAACAGGGAGCGCACCTGATCGAGCGCCTGCGCCAGGGGCGCGCGCAGCGCCTGTGCCCGCGGCGTCAGCTCCATCCGTGCTCCATTGCGAACCAAAAGGGGATCGCCGATCAGGTCGCGCAGCCGCTGCAACGCATGGCTGGCGGCCGGCTGCGACAACCCGATCCGCATCGCGGCGCGGCTGACATTGACTTCCCTGAGCAGCGCGTCGAGCGCGACCAGCAGGTTGAGGTCAAGCGAGTTCAAATTCATGGAGTGAATATATATCATATTCATTATCGATTGGAAGAATGGCATGCCGCGCGCGATGATCTGCAGCACAGATCAAAGGAGAGCCGCCATGAGCGCAGAAGCGAACAAGAAACTAGTGCAGCAGGTCTACACAGATTCCGCCAACCGGAGCGGCACCACCTTCGTCGATAACCTCGCCGAGGATGTGACCTGGATCGTCACCGGACAATATTCGTGGTCGCACGAATTCAGGGGCCGCGATGCGATCCAGAACGGCCTGATGGGTCATTTGCGGTCGCGCCTCGCCGCCGGGCGGCCGCGCACGCTGGCGTTCAATTTTATCGCGGAGGGTGATTACGTCGTCGTCGAAGCCCGCGGGGACAATGTCACCAAGTCCGGGGAGCGCTACGACAATCAGTACTGCATGGTCTGGCGGATCGAGAACGGCAAGATCAAGGAGATCAAGGAATACTGCGATTCCGCGCTGGTGGAGCGTGTGCTGGGGAAGTTTCCGCAAGAGCGGAAGGTGGCGGCGGCTTAGGTCGTGGATCTCGTCAGGTGGGCGGAGGCGCGAATCTGTCAACGCGCAAGCTACCGATCCTCCCCTGGAGGGGGAGGATCGGTTCGCATGAAATGCGAACCGAGGTGGGGTGAAGGTCTCTCAACACGAACACTGTTGGATGTGGAGGGACCGTCACCCCACCCCGGCGCGTCGCGCCGACCCGCCCCCTCAAGGGGCGGGTGAAGAAATTCAGGCCGCCTTCACCGACATGTGCTTGAACATGTTGCCGCGGGCTTCGTCATCCATCTCGGCCTTGAACTTGAAGCTATCCTTCAGCGCGATCGCCTTGGCGGCCGCCGGCCGCGCCATGATCTCATCGACCAGCCGCTTGACGTTGGGATATTTCGCGACCGCATCCTCGCCGAGAACGAAGGGGAGCATGCGGGCCCAGCCCCAGACGTCCATGTCGACGATGGTATAGGTGTCGCCGACCATATAGCGGCGGCTCGCAAGATGATCGTTGAGGATACCGAAATGCCGCTGCGCCTCGAACTGGTAGCGGTTATGGGCGTAGTCGATTTTTTCCGGCGCAAAATGCTTGAAGTGGACGGCCTGGCCGGAATACGGGCCGACGCCGGTGGCGGCGAACATCAGCCATGACAGCAATTCGCCGCGGTTGGCGGGCGTGTTCGCAGGCAGGAACTTGCCGGTCTTTTCGGCGAGGTAGAGCAGGATGGCGTTGCTGTCGAACACCTTGACGCCGTCGTCGTCGATCGCGGGCACCTTGGCGTTCGGATTGATGGCGAGATATTCCGGCTTGAACTGGTCGCCCTTGCGGGTGTCGACGGCGACCGGCTCGTAGGCAAGGCCGGCTTCCTCGAGGAAGAGGGCGACCTTGGTCGGGTTGGGCGATCCGTTGAAATAGAATTTGAGCATTTTGGAATTCTCTCCCATTGCTTCTTGGCAGGACGGTTTATTGCGGCACGGGGCGGCATTGCCGCCTTGTGTCACGTCCATGCTCAAATTTTTGCGGGATGCGCAAGCGACGAGTTTGTGACCGGGCCCGGGCCGGCGCTCTCGAGACGAGCGAAGCTCGCTCTCGAGACGAGCGAAACTCGCTCTCTACGATAGCGCCAGACCGCCTATGCCGGCGACCGCAAGGCCGGCACCGGCAGCGATCATGAGGGATGCGAAGCGCATTTCCGAGCGCAGCGCCGTTCTTTGCCCCGTGCGCTCCGATCCTCGCGCATAGCCGTGGACGATGATCTGCTCGCTGAAGGTGCCGCTGGCGTCGAGAATGTCGGTCAAGCCCGCGCTGGCGACCAGAATGCCGAGGATGATCAGTCCGGCGGGGCCGAGCAAGCTCAACAGCAGTATTGGAAACAAGCCGATCAGGAAGATCGGCAGCAGTGGCAGCACGATGAACGACTCGGAGCCTCGCGTGCGCATGGCAGTAATCTCATTTGGGATAATGAATATAGCAGGTGTCCCCTCAGATAGCGACGAAAAGGCACGTGACCACCCGCGCGCCTGACACGCCTGCCATGCCGGTTGATCGGGGTGATTGCGCAGGGGGTAGGCAGGCCGCATTTCGCGGCATAGCCGAGGTCGTCTGCACGGTGCGGTGCTTTGGCGCGTCCTGCCGCGACGCGCCGCAGGTGTCCTGCGCCGAGCGCCGCTTAGCCCACCGCCATCCCCGAGCGGATTTCGGCGCGCAGTTCGTCGATCAGCCTCAGGCCGCTCTTGGTCTCGACATGCCAGAAGGTCCAGCCGTTGCAGGCGCCCGAGCCTTGCGCGACCGCGCCGATGCGGTGGATCGAGCCGACCTTGTCGCCGAGCATGATGGCGCCGTCGGCGCGAACCAGTGCGCCATGGCGCTTCTTGGAGTCGACCAGCTTGGTGCCGGGCGGAATCATGCCGCGCTCGATCAGTTCGGAGAACGCCACGCGGGGGGCGTCGCGCGCGGTCATGAACGGCGCCAGCGTCGCGTCGGGCAGCGGTTCGACCGCCGCGATGCGCTCCTCGGCCGCTTTCGCATAGGTCTTGTCGCGCTCGAAGCCGATGTAGCGGCGGCCGAGACGTTTTGCCACGGCGCCGGTCGTGCCGGTGCCGTTGAAGGGATCGATCACGAGGTCGCCGGGTTTCGACGACGACAACAGCACGCGCGCCAGGAGGCCCTCGGGCTTCTGGGTCGGATGCACTTTCTTGCCGTCGGCGCCCTTGAGACGCTCTTCGCCGGTGCAGAGCGGGATCAGCCAGTCGGAACGCGCCTGCACGTCCTCGTTGGCGGCCTTCAGGGCTTCGTAATTGAACGTATAGCCCTTGGCCTTCTCGTCGCGCGCCGCCCAGATCATGGTTTCATGGGCATTGGTGAAGCGGCGGCCGCGGAAATTCGGCATCGGATTGGTCTTGCGCCAGACGATATCGTTGAGGACCCAGAAGCCGAGGTCCTGCATGATCGCGCCGACGCGGAAAATGTTGTGATAGGAACCGATCACCCACAGCGTTGCCGACGGTTTCATGATCCGGCGACAGGCCAGCAGCCAGGCGCGGGTGAAATCGTCATAGGCCGCAAACGATGAGAACTTGTCCCAGTCGTTGTTGACGGCATCGACATGGGATTCGTCGGGACGCTTGAGGTCGCCCTTCAGCTGCAGGTTATACGGCGGATCTGCGAACACCAGATCGACGGAACCAGCCGGAAGCTTCGACATCTCGGCGACGCAATCGCCGACGACGATGCGAGCGCTGGACTCAGACTCAAATTTAGTGCGGGGCGCCCTTGCAGACGCCCCGCGACGCGACACTACCATGACTCAATTACTCTGACTCAGGCGACGCTGTCGGCGACGCGGGACTAAACAACCGACTGGCGATACATTGACCCCGCAAAGTAAAAATCGACTTAACCAAGTCTGTTGCCGACAGAGAATGCGGAAGAGTCTGCCGGTACCATTGCCAGCAGAGATTGCGGCCGCTTGCGCACTAGGCAATTTTTGCCGGGCGGGTTATTGATTAATGGAATGGAAATTTTACGTGATTGCCGCGTTGCGTATTCGAGCAAACAGCCGGGGATGAGGAAATACCGCCATGCGTTACGATGATTTCCGCCGCAGCGACGACATTGAAGACCGTCGCGACGATAGCGGCGGCGGAATGGGTGGCGGCGGTGGCGGTTTTGGTCTGCCGATGGGCGGCGGCGGGCTCGGCATCGGCACCATCATCGTGCTCGGCCTGGTCGGCTATGCTTTCGGAATTGATCCGCGCATCCTGATCGGCGGCGCCGAAATCCTGACCGGCGGCAACCAGGCGCCGACCTACCAGACCGATCGCCGGTCGGGGCCGGCCAAGACCGGCGCGCCGAAAGACGAAGTCGGCAGCATGATCGCCGGCATTCTTGGCGAGATCGATGACCGCTGGAGCGAGATCTTCCAGTCCAGCGGACAGAATTACACCGGACCGCGCATCGTGCTGTTTCGCAACGCCACCAATGGCGGCCGCTGCGGCATGGCGCAATCGGCGATGGGACCGTTCTACTGCCCGCCGGACAAGCAGATCTTCCTCGACACCGGTTTCTTCCGCGAAGTCGAGACGCGCTTTCGCGGCTGTTCGGGCAGCACCTGCAAATTCACGACAGCCTATATCATCGCCCATGAAGCGGGACATCACATCCAGAACCTGCTCGGCATCCTGCCGCGGGTGCAGCGGCTGCAGCAGCAGGCCGGCAGCAAGGCGGAAGCCAACGCGCTCCAGGTCAAGGTCGAACTGCAGGCGGATTGTCTTTCCGGCGTCTGGGTCAACCGCGAGGAAAAGAAACGTCCGGGCTTCGTCGAAGCCGGCGACATCGACGCGGCATTGAAAACAGCAACCGCGATCGGCGACGACACGCTGCAGCGACAGTCGACGGGCAGGGTGGTGCCGGACAGCTTCACCCACGGCTCCGCGGCACAGCGCAAGCAATGGTTCATGACCGGCTACCAGCAGGGCACGGTGCAGGCCTGCAACACGTTTGCCCAAGGCGCTTTGTAATTTGAAGGCGCGTTATAGTTTGACGGCGCGTTGTAGTTTCGCGTTGTAGTTTGAAGGCGCGTTGTAGTTTGAAGAGGTGATGCCCGGCATTTTCAACGCGAAGACGCGCTTCGCGCTTTAGGCCGGGCACGACGGGAAGAAGCGGTCATGTCCTCCATCGATGAATCAAAACAATTCGTGCCGCTCAACATCGCGGTGCTGACGGTCTCCGACACCCGCACGCTGGCCGATGACAAATCCGGCACCACGCTGGCGGAGCGGCTGACGGCGGCGGGTCATCGGCTTGCCGCGCGCGAGATCATCGTCGACGACATTGATGCGATCCGCGTCATCATCAAGCGATGGATCGCCGACGAGGGCGTCGATGCCATCATCACCACCGGCGGTACTGGATTTACCGGCCGCGACGTGACGCCGGAGGCGGTCGAGCCGCTGTTCGAGAAGCGGATGGATGGCTTTTCCATCGCCTTCCACATGCTGAGCCACGCCAAGATCGGCACCTCGACGGTGCAAAGCCGCGCCACTGCCGGCGTTGCGGGTGCGACCTTCATCTTCTGCCTGCCGGGATCGCCGGGCGCCTGCCGCGATGCGTGGGACGGCATCCTCGCCGCCCAGCTCGATTACCGCACGCGTCCCTGCAATTTCGTCGAGATCATGCCGCGGCTCGACGAGCATCTGCGGCGGCCTAAAGCACAAGGCGCGTCGGCCTGACGAAGATTCTAGCGTGGCCTAACCAGCCGCGACCAGATCGCATGCCACATGTTGCGATACCACTCTTCGCGCAACCCATGTGCACGCTTGATGTAAAAGTCCAGGAGGTCCGGCGTGACGCGCCGCGATGTATCGCGACGCGCGGACTTCACAATTCGAGTTCCCAGGTTTCGCCGATCAGGTCTTGGCCGAAACTGCGGTGCGGCTCGGTGGCGACCAGCTTGAACCCGGCCTCGTGATAGATTTTGCGGGCGGCAACCAGAATGCTCTGGGTCCACAGCGTGATCCGGCGATAGCCGCAGGCCTTCGCGAACGCGATGCATTCGCCGACCAGCCGATGGCCCAGCCCCTGGCCACGCCCGGCCGGGTCGACCAGCAAGAGCCGCAGCTTGGCGACATCGTCGGTGTGCCGCACCAGAAATATCGAGCCGACCTGCGCTCCCTCGATATCAGCGATCCAGCAACGTTCCCGCGATGCGTCGAACGAGCTGAGGAACTTGGCTGCGATCTCGGCGACGAGGCCCTCAAACGAGGAATCCCACCCGTATTCGCGGGCGTAGAGCGCGCCGTGGCTCTGCACCACCCATCCCATGTCGCCGGGACGCGGCTCGCGCAGCGTCGCCGGCTTTGGCGCTACACTGCCATCACCGAGCAGCCGCTCGATGTCGGTCATTGCCCCGATCAGGCGCTCCCTGCCGCCGCGTGTCAGCGCGGCAAGCATCGCCGCGACGTCGTCCTTTGTATTGCGCTCGAGTTTGGCGAACGCCTGACGGCCCTTGGCGGTCAATCCGAGCCGGTATTGTCGGCGATCGGACGGCAGCGGTTCGCGGGTGATCAACCCGGTCTCATCGAAATTCTGCACGATCCGGCTGAGATAGCCGGCATCGAGGCCCAGTTCGGTGCCGATCTCCTTGGCCGAGAGATCTTCGCGGTGGGCGAGCTCGTACAGCACCCGGGCTTCGCTCAGCGAGAACGGACTTTTCACGACCTGCTGGTCCAGCACGCCGAGCCTGCGGGTGTAGAAGCGGTTGAAGGCGCGAACCGCCGCGACGTCTCGTTCGGAATCCGGTTGGGGCATGATACTCCCTCGATATTTGCCATTGTCAAATATATAGTTGCTTTTGGCAAGTATATATTTGACGGCAGGCATCCTGCGAGGCGCGCCAGCCCCGTTCTACTTTGCATGGGGTTGTTTTCGATATTTTGTGTCTGGGCCCTGCGGTGTACCGCTTTTAGGCGACGACCATGATCCGGCTGCGCAACTGGGTGCGCGCCGAGCGGCCGAGCTGGCGCAACAGCCGCGTCTCGGAACGGCGCGAATCCGGCCGGTAGCCGCCAAGCCGCTCATAATGATCGCGCGCGATCAGGAGGCCTTGTTCCGCCGACGGGCCGGTAATCATGCGGGCGACGAATTTGAAGCCGTCGCGCAGCCGCGTGTCGGCATAGGGCGAGCGGGCATAGCGAAAGACCCCGGCGCGCGGCCGGTCGCTGCTCGATACGTTCTGGATGAACTGCGTGGTCTCGTCGATCCATCCATTGTCGAGCACCGCGCCGGCGTGCAGGAACATCAGCCATGGCGAGCGCGCCGCCCGCGCGCCTGCGGCCAGCGCCGCGGCGCGTGTTCCTTCAAACCCGAGAAAGCGGCACCCGGCGACGTCGGCCACCCGTTCGATCACGCCGTTGCCGGCCCTGTCGACCAGCAGCACCTCGCGGATGACGCCGGCTGCAGCTCCCGGCACCAGCGCTGCAAGCGTTGCGACGGCGGGCTGCTCGACCCCTTCGGTTGGAATGATCACGCTCAACATGGATGAGGCTTCGGTGACTCAAACGAGGAAAAACGCCGCACCGTTATCATGTTGTCACAATCAAAACAGCCGCTTGCGTGCAGCTTTTTGCGGCACTGGCGCCAATACCCTTTTCCGATGTTTGCGCTTCGTTGTGATTGTTGTCGATGATGTTCTTGATTTGTTCTTGCGACGTGCTATGTTCGCTTCATGAGCCGAGCATCCTCTCATGCCCTCAAGCACCCGCCGGTCACGGCGCCCTCCGAGCCGGCGGGTGCGACACCTTTTCCTGAGCTTGCGGTCGCCATCGAAGGCCAGCGACGGCGTGGCCGCGGCGCGCAGTCCAACGATAGCGGCCGGTTCGAGGCCGAGGCGCGGGTCGCCTTCGACGATGGCTGGCAGAGCCTGGACGAACTGCCGCCGTTCAAGACGACGGTATCGCTCGATACCTCGCGCAAGGTCATCACCCGCAACGACTCGCCCGACGTCGGGTTCGACCGTTCCATCAATCCGTATCGCGGCTGTGAGCATGGCTGCGTCTACTGCTTCGCGCGGCCTACCCACGCCTTTCTCGGATTGTCGCCCGGGCTCGATTTCGAATCCAAGCTGCTGGCCAAGCCGGACGCGCCGGAACTGCTCGAGAAGGAAATGGCCGCCTCCGGTTACGAGCCGCGCATGATCGCGATCGGCACCAACACCGACCCGTATCAGCCGATTGAGCGCGAGCACAAAATCATGCGCGGCATTCTCGAAGTGCTCGATCGCGCCGGCCATCCCGTCGGCATCGTCACCAAATCGGCGCTGGTGACGCGCGACATCGATATTCTGCAGCGGATGGCGAAGCGCAATTTGGCCAAGGTCGCCATATCCGTGACCACGCTCGATCCCAAGCTCGCGCGCACCATGGAGCCGCGCGCCTCGACGCCGCCGAAGCGGCTGGAGGCGCTGCGGCAATTGTCGGAGGCCGGCATTCCCGCGACCGTGATGGTCGCGCCTGTCATCCCCGCGCTGAACGATTCCGAGATCGAACGCATTCTCGATGCCGCAGCCCATGCCGGTGTCAAGGAAGCAAGCTACGTGCTGCTGCGGCTGCCGCTGGAAGTGCGCGACCTGTTTCGCGAATGGCTGATGGCGAACTATCCCGACCGTTACCGTCACGTCTTCACCCTGATCCGCGACATGCGCGGCGGGCGCGACTACGACTCGCAATGGGGCACGCGGATGAAGGGTACCGGGCCGATGGCCTGGATGATCGGACGGCGGTTCGAAATCGCCTGCGAAAAGCTCGGCCTCAACAAGCGCCGCTCGAAGCTGACGACCGATCATTTCATCAAGCCGAAGCGAAGCGGACAGCAACTGAGTTTGTTCTAGAAGCCGTCATTCGGGCGCAAGCGACTTGTCCGCCGTAGCTCGAAGAGCGAAGGCGGAAGCAATCCATGTCGCCACGGAACAATGGATTGCTTCGTCGCTTACGCTCCCTTGCGCAAACGCTTCGCGTTTGTCGCAGGCAATGACGGATAGGAGAGTAGCATGAGTACCAAAGCGCCAACCCCCCGGTTCACGGTCATCACGCTCGGCGTAACCGACATGCGCGCCAGTATCGCGTTTTACGAAGCGCTCGGCTTTGCCCGAAAAATGCAGGCAACCGGCGAGGCGGTCGCTTTCTTCGACACTGGCGGCACGCTGATCGCGCTTTTCCCGTGGGATCAACTCGCCCGTGACGCCACACTGCCGGATCAGCCGCGGCCGAAAACCTTTCGCGGAACGACGCTCGCCTGGAATTGCGGCTCCGTCGAGGAGGTCGACATCGTGCTGGATTTCGCCATCTCCTGCGGCGCGTCGCTATTGAAGTCCGCACACAAGACCGAGTACGGCGGTTACTCCGGCTATTTCGGCGATCCCGACAACCACCCCTGGGAAGTCGTGGTTGCGCCCGGCATCGAGGTTGGCAACGACCGGCGGGTTCATCTGCCGGATTAGAACCCACGATGCGATGGCCACGCCGCTTCTCTCTGCCGGCAAGTTGCGGTATTGGAGCTTGATGAACCAGAAGCCCGCACCGCTATCGGAACAGCAGCCGCTCGTCATCTTGACGACGCCGCGGCTAATTCTGCGCGCTGTGGTGGAAGAGGACATATCGGTTCTGCACAATCTGATCTTCGGTGACAGCGATGTGATGCGCTTTGCATTTTCCGGAGCGCCGATGGCAGGGGACGCCGCCGAAGATTTCATTCGGCGATTCTTCACCTTCGGCCGCAGCCTCACGGGGATGGCGGTTCTGATGGAAAAGCCCGCGGGCGATATCATCGGCTTTGCCGGCTTGTCCCCATGCAACGCGCTGGGAGCCGACGATTTTGAGATCGGGTTTGTCCTTGCGCGCCGGGCATGGGGCAAGGGGATCGCAACCGAAATCGGCGAGGCGCAGCTTGCCTTTGGGTTCGAGCAACTCAAATGCGGCAGATTGCTCGGGCTGGTCGATCCGCGAAATGCACCGTCCATTCATGCGCTCGAGAAGCTCGGAATGCGCTATCAGGAGACGATTGCGGATCCCGAACGCGGAAGTCGGAGCGTTTATGTGATTGAGGCCGCGGAGTGGCAACGGCGGCGCGCTGAATAACGGGAATTGTGCCGGGTTTCCGGTTGCGCCCGGGCGCGCGCTTTCGCACGATCCCGGCATGATTCGGGACAAGTCCGCCAAGAAAAACACCAAAAAGACCGACAAGAAGGCTGGCATGGAACAGGCCGAGCCGCTCAAGGGCGTAATCGCAGTCGCGCCGCCGAGCTTTCGCCGCGAAAGAGCGCTGATCAAGCGTGGCGTCTGGCCGGTGGCCGGCTGCGACGAGGCCGGCCGCGGTCCGCTGGCAGGTCCGGTGGTGGCGGCCGCCGTTGTGCTCGATCCCAGGCGAATTCCCAAAGGGATCGACGATTCCAAGCGGCTGACCGCCGAGCGCCGCGAGGAACTGTTCGAGGAAATCTGCGCGACATCGTCCTTTGCGGTCGCCTTTGCCTCGCCGGCGCGGATCGATCGCGACAATATCTTGCGCGCCTCGCTCTGGGCGCTGGCGCGGGCCGTGCGCGCGCTGCCCGAAATGCCGCAGCATGTGTTTGTCGATGGCCGCGACAAGATCGACGTGCCCTGCGATTGCGACGCAGTAATCGGCGGCGACGGCATCGTCATGTCGATTGCAGCCGCCTCGATCATCGCCAAGGTAACGCGCGACCGCCTGATGTGCGCATTGGCGCTGGATTGCCCGGGCTACGGCTTCGAAACCCACAAGGGCTACGCCGTGCCGGAACATCGCGAGGCGCTGGACCGGTTAGGCCCGAGCATCCACCACCGCCGGTTTTTCGCGCCGGTGATCGCCGCGCGGCTGAAACATTACCCCGAGACGGCCCAAGAGACGGTCGAACCCGATCTCTTTACCGTGGACGAAGAGATTACTTCCGAGATTTCAGTCACGGCCTGAGGCCGGTTGCCTCGGCGGCTCCTGCGCTCTATCAAACGTCCCTGGGGGACAGGGCTGCCCGGCCCGGCATTCGGACGTTTCATGCGCTTCACCTCGCTCGTTGTCGAACTGATCCGCGCCCGGCCGCGCCTGGTGGTCTGGATCGTGGTGTTGGCCCAGGCCGGGCTTTGGCTGATCCTGCCGATGCTGCTCTATCCGAGTCCGCCCGGCGACCTTGCGACCGTGCTGGCCTTCGGCCGGGAGTACCAGGTCGGAACCTGGCTCGGTCCGCCGCTGGCGTTCTGGCTCGCTGACATTGCTTTCCGAGCCGCCGGCAACAACATGTTCGGCGTCTATCTGCTGGCGCAGGCCTGCGCCGTCGTCACCTTCTGGATCTATTATCAACTGGCCCGCGCGATCGTCGGCGGGCAGCAGGCGGTGCTCGCGGTCCTGCTCTCGATGACGGTGGTGGCGTTCAGCTCGCCCGGCGTCGAGTTCGGCCCGCTGGTGCTGGCGCGCCCGCTGTGGGCGCTGCTTTTGCTGCATTCCTGGCAATTGATCGGCCAGAACCGGCGCAATGCGTGGTTCGCCTGGTCGATCGAGGCCGGGCTGCTGCTGCTGACGACGTCGGCCGCGCCCGGAATATTGCTGCTGCTCGCCGGATTTGCCGTTGCCACCGTGCGGGGGCGGCGGGTCTTGATGTCGCTCGACCCGCTCTATGCGCTGCTCGTGATCGCCGTCCTGGCGTTGCCCTATCTGATCTGGCTGCTCCGCGCCGACGCACTCGCCATGCCGCCATGGCCCGCGATCTCCGATCTTGGCGCGCGCGTCCTGCAATGGGGTGGGCTGCTCATCGGCCTGGCGCTCGCGATGTCCGCCATCGTGCTGCTGGCAATCCTCAATTCCGGCTGGTTCGCCCGCAATGCCGGGGAAGCGCCGATCATCTATCGGCCACCGGTCGATCCGCTGGCGCGCGACTTCGTCTATTTCTTCGCCATCGCCCCGGCGCTGCTCGGAAGTTTCCTGGCCGGGCTGTTCAATTTCGACCACGTCGTGGGCGGCGCGGGCGTTGCATTGCTAATGTCGGGGCTTGCCGTGATCGTGGCGACCGGCGATCTGATTCACCTGCGGCGTCAGCGCGTGTTGCGCACGGTCTGGGCCGCGGCGGTCGCCGCTCCCGCCGTCGCGGTGATCGCGACCGCGTTTGTTCTGCCGTGGACCGGCGCTGCCGAAGTGCCGACCGCGTTGCCGGCGAAGGCGATTGCGCATTTCTTCGGCGACAATTTCGAACGGCGAACCAACCAGCGGCTGCGCGCGGTAGCCGGCGATCCGCAACTGGCGAGTTTCATCGCGATGAGCGCCGGGCGCCCGCATCTGTTGCTCGACGCCACGCCGGAACGAACGCCGTGGCTGTCGGCCGCGAAATTCAGCGAGACCGGCGGCGTCGTGGTCTGGCGCGCCTCCGACACCTCAGGCACGCCGCCTCCCGAGATCGCGCAACGCTTTCCGGGCCTGGTGCCGGAAGTGCCGCGCGCCTTCGAATGGATGGTGAACGGCCGCCAGCCGCTGTTGCGCGTCGGCTGGGCCATCGTGCGGCCGAAGGCGCCGTAGTCGGTCCCTCGGCCCATCCTTCGAGACGCCCGCTTTGCGGGCTCCTCAGGATGAGGGAGACACTGTCTGCTCAAGTGCCTTTGCAATCGCGCGCAGATCCTGCCACGACATCCGCTTGTAGGAGGGCGACCGCAACAGGTAGGCCGGATGGAACGTCGCCATGGCGCGGATGGTGCGGGTGCCGGTGTCGTAGTCGAACCATTTCCCGCGGGTCCTCATGATGCCCTCGCGGGTCGACAGCAGCGTTTGCGTCGAGGGATTGCCGAGCGTCACCAGCACGTCCGGGTTCACGAGCTCGATCTGCCGCTGGATGAACGGCAGGCAGATTTGCGTTTCCTGCGGCGTCGGCGTCCGGTTGCCGGGCGGCCGCCAGGGGATCACGTTGGCGATATAGGCCTTGCTGCGGTCGAGCCCGATCGCCGCGATCATCCGGTCGAGCAATTTGCCGGAACGCCCGACAAAGGGCAGGCCCTCGATGTCTTCGTCCCGCCCGGGCGCCTCACCGACGAACATGATGCGCGCCTGCGGATTGCCGTCGGCAAACACCAGCCGCGTCGCGGTGTTTTTCAGCGCGCAGCCCTCGAAATTTTCCAGGAGCGTGCGCAGCGCTTCCAGCGTCGGCGCCGTTCGCGCCGCTTCGCGCGCGATGGCGATCGCCGCTTCCGGCGGGGGCGCTATTTCGCTGCGCGGAACCGCCGGCGTCGCGGCGGGCACTTCCCTGATCGGGCGGGCTGGCGTCGTCTCACGGACCGGGACGGGGGCGATCGGGGCGTCGGGCTCGCTCAGCCGATCGACCGGCGCCTCCGTCAACGCGCAATCGACCCCGGCCTCCAGATAAAAGGCCAGCAATTGCCTGATATTAGGCGCGGGTTCGGGGATCAAATCCATTATGCCAATCTAATATGGATCGCGCCGGCGTGAAACGCCTCGCCTCGCATTTCCATGGTTGTTATCGGCGCAAAAATCGGAAACAACCAGCCTTTAGAGCCGTTCTCAATCGGGCTGAGATCAGATCATGAGTGCAGAAGAACTTCCTCCCCGCGAATCCATGGAATTCGACGTCGTGATCGTCGGCGCCGGGCCGTCGGGCCTTGCCGCGGCGATCCGGCTGAAGCAGCTCAATGCCGATCTCAGCATCGTCGTGGTGGAGAAGGGTTCCGAAGTCGGCGCGCATATTCTCTCAGGCGCCGTGATCGATCCGGTGTCCCTCGACAAACTGATCCCGGACTGGCGTGAGGACGCGGATTGTCCGCTGAAGACGCAGGTCAAGGACGATCGCTTCTACTGGACCACCGCAACCAGCGCGATCCGGCTGCCGAACTTCGCGATGCCGCCGCTGATGAATAACCATCACTGCTATATCGGCTCGCTCGGCGATGTCTGCCGCTGGCTGGGGCCGAAGGCGGAGGCGCTCGGCGTCGAAATCTATCCGGGCTTTGCCGCGGCCGAGGTACTTTATGATGACAACGGTGCGGTGCGGGGTATCGCGACCGGCGACATGGGCATTGCCAGGGATGGCAGCCTCAAGGACTCTTTCACGCGCGGCATGGAACTGCTGGGCAAGTACACGCTGTTCGCCGAAGGTGCGCGCGGCAGCCTGAGCAAGCAGTTGATCGCGAAATACTCGCTCGACGCCAAGAGTGAGCCGTCGAAATTCGGCATCGGGCTGAAGGAAGTCTGGGAGATCGATCCCGCAAAACACCAGAAGGGCCTGATCCAGCATTCGTTCGGCTGGCCGCTCAACAATTCGACTGGCGGCGGCTCATTCCTCTACCACTACGACGACAACAAGGTGGCGGTCGGCTTCGTCGTGCATCTCAATTACGACGATCCGTATCTGTCGCCGTTCGACGAATTCCAGCGCTTCAAGACCCACCCTGCGATCCGTACCGTCTTCGAAGGCGGCAAGCGGCTTTCCTATGGCGCGCGCGCCATTACTGAGGGCGGCTATCAGTCGGTGCCGCGTCTGAGTTTCCCGGGTGGTGCGCTGATCGGCTGCGCCGCCGGCTTCGTCAACGTGCCGCGCATCAAGGGCGTGCACAATGCTATGGGCAGCGGCATGCTCGCCGCCGAACATGTCGCCGCAGCGCTTACCGCCGGGCGCGCCAACGACGAACTGGTTGAATATGAGAACGCCTGGCGGGATTCCGCCGTCGGCCGAGACCTGCACCGGGTTCGTAACGTCAAGCCGCTGTGGTCGAAGTTCGGCACCATCATCGGCGTCGCGCTCGGCGGCTTCGACATGTGGTGCAACACGCTGGGCTTCTCGCTGTTCGGAACCCAGTCGCACGCCAAGCCCGACCGCAAGACGCTGGATGCGGCGAAGGCGCACACCCCGATCGCCTATCCCAAGCCGGACGGCAAGTTGACTTTCGACAAGCTGTCGTCGGTGTTCCTCTCCAATACCAATCATGAAGAGGACCAGCCGATCCACCTCAAGGTCGCCGACATGAACCTGCAGAAGGCGTCCGAGCACGATGTCTATGCCGGTCCGTCGAACCGCTATTGCCCGGCCGGCGTCTACGAATGGGTCGAGGAAACCTCAGGTCCGCGCTTCCAGATCAACGCCCAGAACTGCGTCCACTGCAAAACCTGCGACGTGAAGGACCCGAACGGCAATATCACCTGGGTTCCGCCCGAGGGCGGCGGCGGGCCCAACTACCAGGGTATGTAGCGAGGCCGTAGACCACGATTGCGTGAGCTGGAGGAGGGTGATACCGCCTCCGGCCACGATACCGCCATAGTAAAAGCGTTTCCGGGTTGAGCTGGCTAAATCGAAGCCTCAAGGGCCTAATCTGCCAATCGATTCGCCAACCCGTATCCTTGCGGTTGAGGGCCAAAAGCGGCATTGTCGCTGCCCGAGATGCCGCCGCTTGGGTTTGCATTCGAGACCGATCGTAACGATCCCGCCATACATCCTGGAGCAAGGCGAACGTGATGCTTTCCACTCGTATGAATCGTTGGACCTTCGCCGCAATTACTCTCGCCGCACTGGCCGCACCGGCTGCGGTTTTGGCCCAGACGCCCGAACACACGGGCGATAACGCCGCGCAATTCCCCAGCAAGGCCGATCTGAAATCGCTGACGACGTCCGGCAGCTATCTGGCCGCGCGCCACGCCAGCGTCGAGCGCGACGCGGCTTCGGCCGCTGCGTTCTATCGCTCCGCGCTGCGCACCGATCCGAAGAACAACGAACTTTTGGACCGCGCCTTCATCTCCTCGCTTGCCGATGGCGACATCGATGAAGCGGTCAAGCTCGCCGATCGCATCCTGACGATGGACAAGGCGAACCGCGTCGCGCGGCTGGTGGTCGGCGTACGCGACCTCAAGCAGAAGAAATATCCCGCCGCGCAGCTCAACATCAACCAGTCGATCCGCGGACCGATAACCGACCTGGTGGCGACGCTGCTGTCGGGATGGGCGAGCTACGGCGCGGGCGATGCCAAGGCGGCGGTTGCAGGTATCGACAAGCTGACCGGCCCCGAATGGTATCCGATCTTCAAGGATCTCCACACCGGGATGATCCTGGAAATATCGGGCAAGGACAAGGATGCCGGCACGCGGTTCGAGCGCGCCTACAAGCTCGACGATTCGATGCTGCGTGTGTCCGACGCTTATGCGCGCTGGTTGTCGCGCAACAAGGACGGCGCGGCGGCGGCCGGCATTTACGAGGCGTTCGACAAGAAGCTGCCGCGGCATCCGCTGGTGCAGGAAGGGCTGCGCGACACCCGGGCCGGCAAAAAGATGTCGCCGCTGGTCGATTCGGCGCAGGCCGGCGCAGCCGAGGCGCTGTACGGCATCGGCGCCACGCTGACCCGCCGCGGCGGCGAGGATCTGGCGCTGGTCTATCTGCAGCTCGCGCTCTACCTGCAGCCCAATCACCCGCTGGCGCTGCTGTCGCTCGCCGATCTCTATGAGTCCGTGAAGAAGCCCCAGATGGCGATCAAGGTCTACGAGCGCATGCCGGCCAGTTCGCCGCTCAAGCGCAATGCGCAGATCCAGCTTGCCACCAATCTCGACGCCGCCGACCGCAGCGAAGAGGCGATCAAGATCCTGAAGGGCGTCACTGGGGAAGCTCCGAAAGATATCGAGGCCATCATGGCGCTCGGCAACATCGAGCGCGGCCGAAAGAAATTCAACGATTGCGCCAACACCTATTCGCTGGCGATCGATGCGATGCCCGGGGTGACCGACAAGAACACCTGGGTCACCTATTATTATCGTGGCATTTGCGAGGAACGTTCCAAGCAGTGGAGCAAGGCCGAGACCGACATGCGCAAGGCGCTGGAGCTGCAGCCCGAGCAGCCGCATGTCCTCAACTATCTCGGCTATTCCTGGATCGATCAGGGCATCAACCTCGACGAAGGCATGAAGATGATCAGGCGCGCCGTCGATCAGCGCCCCGACGACGGCTACATCGTGGATTCGCTGGGCTGGGCGTTTTACCGGATCGGTAATTTTGAGGACGCGGTGAAGAATCTCGAGCGTGCGATCGATCTCAAGCCCGAGGATCCGACCATCAACGACCATCTCGGCGATGCCTATTGGCGCGTCGGGCGCACGCTGGAAGCCAAATTCCAGTGGGCCCATGCCCGCGACCTCAAGCCTGAGGCGGAGGAATTGCCGAAGATCGAGGCCAAGATCGCCAACGGTCTGCCCGAAGACACCTCTTCTGCGGCTTCCGCCGACAAGAAGAAAGAAGACGGCAGGGGCGGCTGAGGCAAGGACTTTGGGGGCTGTTCGGTAATGCCGGCATTGAGTGATGAGGCGCGCGCCAAGGTCAACCTGACCTTGCAGGTGAACGGCCGTCGTGCGGACGGTTTTCATGATCTTGAAAGCGTGGTGGCGTTCGCCGACTGCGCCGACCGGCTGACACTGACGCCGGGTTCGAATCTGGAATTGAAGATGTCCGGGCCGCTGGCGCTGGCTTGCGGCGAGACGTCGGACAATCTGGTGCTCAAGGCCGCGCGCCTGCTGGCCGAGCGCGTACCAAATATGAAGGCCGGCAGCTTCTCGCTCGACAAGGTCTTGCCGGTGGCGGCCGGAATCGGCGGAGGTTCGGCCGATGCCGCGGCGGCGTTGCGGCTGCTTTCGCAATTGAACGGGCTCGCGCTCGACGATCCTCGCATCATCGAGGTCGCGGAACTGACCGGCGCCGACGTACCGGTCTGCGTCAACTCACGCGGCTGCGTCATGACCGGCGTCGGCGAAACGCTGCAGCCGCTGAACTTGCCGAAAATGCCCTGCGTGATGGTCAATCCCGGCGTTCCCGTCGCGACCAAAGACGTCTTTGCCGCGCTGGGCCTGCGCAACGGCGAATTGCTGGTCGGCGCCACCGACGTGCTGCTGCAGGACCACTGGCCCGACGGGGTAGCATCGCTCGAGGACTGGGTTGAAGCGCTCGCCGCCAGTTCCAACGATCTGGAAGCGCCGGCCATGCGCGTCCAGCCCGTGATCGGTGACGTCATCGCAGCGCTCAACGCGACCAACGGCGCCTGGCTGGCACGGATGTCCGGATCGGGCGCCACCTGCTTTGCGATCTACGAGAACACCGCCGAAGCCGGCCGCGCGGCGGAGAAGATCCGGCGCGATCACCCTGGATGGTGGGTGCATGCGGGAACGCTGAGCTGAGATTCTCTTCGTAGGATGGGTATCGCGAAGCGAAACCCATCAATTCATACCCATTGGCGACAATTGATGGGTTTCGCTGCGCTCTACCCATCCTACGAGTTGGGCCGCCGCGCCAGCGCCAGCGAAATACCGAGGCTTGCGATGAACAGCCCCGAGCCCTGCCGCAATCGTTGAAGCAGATTCGGATTGCGCGTGAGACCGGCGCGCGCCGTCGCGGCCATCATCACCACGACGACATCGGCCAGCGTGTTGAGCGCCACCGAGATCAGGCCGAGCGCGATGAACTGGAGCGCAGGGTAGCCGCCGGCCGGATCGAGGAATTGCGGAATGAAAGCCAGAAAGAACGCCGCGGTCTTCGGGTTGAGGGCTTCGACCAGCACGCCTTCCCGAAACACCCGTTCTGTACCGGTAGCGATGGCCTGTTGCGGCAGCAGATCGCGCGCCTCGCGAAACGTCTTGAGGCCAAGCCAGACCAGATAGAGCGCGCCTGCGAATTTGAGTACGGTGAACAGCTCGGCACTGGCAAGGATCATCGCCGAGACGCCAAGTCCGCCCGCGATCACATGTACGAGCCCGCCGAGCGCCGTCCCGAACGTCGACGCGATGCCGGCTCGCTTGCCGCCCGACAGCGTCCTCGCGGCGACGTAGAAGATTCCAGGACCGGGGACAGCGGCGATGACAAGCGCGGCCAGGAGAAACAACGTGAAACTGGTGCCGTTCAATGCGATCTCTCTTGTAGGATGGGTAGAGCGACGCGAAACCCATCAATAGGCTGCCAACGGCGTGAATGATAGTAGCGGCGTCATTGCGAGCGAAGCGAAGCAATCCATTGGGCCGCAAAGGAAGCATGGATTGCTTCGTCGCTTCGCTCCCTTGCGCAAACGCTTCGCGTTTGTCGCAGGCAATGACGGCGGTGCGCGTTAATGCGATCTCGCCAGACAGAACGCCACGACCTGCTCCAGCGCAGTCTTCATCGGCGAGGCCGGGAACAGCGCCAGCGCGTCGACGGCCATCGCGCCGTAGTGCTGGGCGCGGCTGATCGTGTCTTCCAGCGCGCGGTGCTTGGTCATCAACCCGATGGCATGATCGAGGTCGCTGTCGCCGATCTCGCCACGCTCCAACGCCTTGACCCAGAACTTGCGCTCGCCGTCATTGCCGCGGCGGAACGCCAGCACCACCGGCAGCGTGATCTTGCCCTCGCGGAAATCGTCGCCGATGTTCTTGCCGAGTTTCGCGGCCTTGCCGCCATAGTCCAGCACGTCGTCGACGAGCTGGAACGCGATGCCGAGATTCATGCCGACCGAGCGGCACGCGGTCTGCTCGGCCTTCGGCCGGTTGGCGATCACGGGCCCGACCTCGCAAGCCGCGGCAAACAGTTCGGCGGTCTTGCCTCGGATGACGGCGAGGTATTCGTCCTCGGTGGTCGCGGTGTTCTTGGCGGCCGCAAGCTGCATCACTTCGCCTTCGGCGATGGTGGCCGCGGCGGAGGAGAGAATGTCCAGCGCGCGCAGCGAGCCGACCTCGACCATCATGCGAAAAGCCTGGCCGAGCAGGAAGTCGCCGACCAGCACGCTCGCCTCATTGCCCCACAGCATCCGCGCCGACAGCTTGCCGCGGCGCAGTTCGCTCTCGTCGACCACGTCATCATGCAACAGCGTCGCGGTGTGCATGAATTCGACGGAAGCCGCGAGCTTGATATGGCCGTCGCCGGAATAGCCGGTGAGGTTTGCCATCGCCAGCGTCAGCATCGGGCGGAGACGTTTGCCGCCCGACGAGATCAGGTGGTTGGCGACTTCCGGAATCATGGTGACTTCCGACCCCGTCCGCGACAGGATCGTGGCGTTGACCCGCTCCATGTCGGCGGCGACGAGCCCGACCAACGCGTCGATCGAAGCGTTCGGGCTTTCGAAGGGTACAATAACCGCCACGCGGGTCTCCAATTTTGGCCAATTCGCACTATCCTTGTTCTACAATAGAAAGTGCCGGCTAAGGCGGCAAGGGCACGTAGCGGTTGACAGACCCGGTGCCGCTGTCGCACCCGGGCGAAAAGGAGAGCGTCCCTTGCGGGAATTGGTCAGGACCAACGATATCGTGCTGGTTTCCGCAGTCGGCGCGCTGCTCGACGGCGCCAACATCCATCATCTGGTGCTGGATCAGAACATGAGCGTCATCGAGGGATCGCTCGGCATCCTGCCACGCCGCATCCTGGTTCACGAGGATGACAATCGCGCGGCCCGCCAGTTGCTGGCCGAGGCGGGCCTGGCTCACGAATTGCGCCCCGATGACTGACCCGGTACTCGAACTCACCGAAGATGCGTTTCTCGGCGGGCAATTGCGTTTGATGCAACTAAAATCCGGACATCGCGCCGGTCACGATGCGGTGCTGCTGGCGGCGGCGACGCCAGCCCGTTCGGGCGACCGCGTGGTCGATCTCGGCGCCGGCGTCGGGGCCGCGGGCCTGGCGGTCGCCAGGCGCGTGACCGGCATCGATCTCGTCCTGGTCGAGATCGATGCCGCGCTGGCAGGGCTTGCGCGCGCCAATGCGGATGCCAATGCGATTCACGCTGACGTGATCGTGCTCGATGTGGAAGCCGATGCCTCGGCTTTTGCCGCTGCCGGATTAGCGCCTGACAGCGTCGATGCGGTGCTGATGAACCCGCCCTTCAACGATCCCGCGCGGCATCGCGTCTCGCCGGACACGGCGCGCGGGACCGCGCATATGGCGACCGCAACGACGCTCTCGAAATGGGTTCACGCCGCGCGGCGCATTCTCAAATCGAGGGGAGCGTTGACGCTGGTCTGGCGCGCCGACGGAATTGCCGCGGTGCTCTCGGCGCTCGATCACGGTTTCGGGAGTTTGCAGGTCCTGCCGGTTCACGGCGAGCCGCGGGCGCCTGCCAATCGCATCCTGGTTCGCGCCACCAAGGGTGGGCGGACGCCGACACAAATCCATCCCGCCCTGATGCTCAATGACGAGCAGGGCGCGCCCAATAAAGGAGTGCAGGAGATTTTAGCCGGGAAGGGGAGCTTGCCGCTCGCGTCCCCGTAACGGTGGCTCGCACGCCCATTTTCCGGAACAGGACGCTATTGCGGAAGCGTCTCTGACTGTTGCTTGGGTGCCGATGTAAAGTGGATCGCGGCCAGAAGGCTGCCGATGAGCATTATCAGCAGGTAGATTTTCATGTCAGTCTCCGCTGCGCCATTGCAGCTTTAACGTCTGCAATGCAAAAGGCGTTCCGGCCTTTGCAATGACACTGGTGCGATAAAAAATGGTTAATTCGAGGTAACGGCATGAGTGAACAATTAAGTGATCGCGCGGGATTGCCGAACCTCATTGACAGGGTGAAGCAACTCATTCCGGCAAAATTCCGGCGCGACGCTGCCGTCGTCCCGGTGGTCCGCCTGTCGGGTGTCATCGGCGCGGTGACGCCGTTGCGGCCGGGCCTGACGCTGGCGGGCATCGCCAAGACGCTGGAGCGCGCTTTCGCCACCAAACACGCCAAGGCGGTGGCGCTGGTGATCAATTCGCCCGGCGGTTCGCCGGTGCAATCGCGGCAAATCTATTTGCGGATCAGGCAGCTTGCCGCGGAAAAGAAACTGCCGGTGCTGGTGTTCGTCGAGGACGTCGCCGCCTCCGGCGGCTACATGATCGCCTGCGCCGGCGACGAGATATTCTGCGATCCGTCCTCGATCCTCGGCTCGATCGGCGTGGTCGGCGGCAGTTTCGGTTTTCAGGACCTGCTCAAGCGAATTGGCGTCGAGCGGCGGCTTTACACGGCAGGCGAGCACAAGGCGATGCTCGATCCGTTCTTGCCCGAAGATCCCGATGACGTGGCGCGCCTGAAGGCGCTTCAGCGCGAGATCCACGCCATCTTCATCGCGCTGGTCAAGGGGAGCCGCGGTGCGCGGCTCAAGGGAACCGAGGACGTCTTGTTCACCGGCGAGTACTGGGCGGGCGAGAAGTCCGTGTCGCTGGGTCTTGCGGACAAGATCGGCGATATCAGGTCGACGCTGCGCGAGCGTTACGGTGAGAAGGTGCTGACGCCTGTCATTGCGCCCGCCAGCGGCATGCTGTCCGGGCTGTTGGGCCGCAGGTCGCCGGGAGCGGGTTCGCTGGCCGCATTCGACGGTATCGGGGGACTGCCGGATGACCTGATTTCGGCGCTCGAGACCCGGGCGATTTGGGCCAAATTCGGGTTCTAGAAATCAACTGCAGGTCATCGAGCCGCGCCATTTAGTCCCAAAAGCGGAATTGCGGCGCAGGCCGGCTTGGGCGACAATGCACCCATTGGGGGCTGACACGTGAACGACAAGGATCGACCGATGCCGCCGCTGATCGCATTCGCGGGTGCCCTGGGTGGGCTCGCCGTGGTCCGATGGGCCTACAAGACCGCCGTCCGCATCAACAGGGAGTTGGAAGAGGCGCGCCTGGCACGCGTCGCCGAGGCCCAGACGGGCGATATTCCGACGCTGCGCCGCGACCCCGTCACCGGAGCTTATCGGCCGGGTTAACCTTTCGTCATTCCGGGGCGATGCGAAGCATCGAACCCGGAATCTCGAGATTCTCAGGGGCGCAAGGGCGCCCCATAGTTCGCGCTGACGCGCGCCCCGGAATGACGGAGAGCGACAATCCGCCGCCCATCGCCTTGATTCCCTGCCGCCGCGTCGATACGGTCCCGCGCTCTTAAACCCCCCTTCGCGAGACCGATTCTGCCGATGGACGCACTTCCTGCCCATATGCGCCCGGAACGTTCGTTCCAGGGCTTCATCCTCGCCCTGCAACGGTTCTGGGCAGAGCAGGGCTGCGTGATCCTGCAGCCCTACGACATGGAAATGGGCGCCGGCACGTTCCATCCTGCGACGACGCTGCGCGCGCTCGGTCCGAAGCGCTGGAACGCGGCCTATGTGCAGCCCTCGCGGCGGCCCAAGGACGGCCGTTACGGCGAAAATCCCAACCGGATGCAGCACTATTATCAGTTTCAGGTGATCATGAAGCCGTCGCCGCCGAACCTTCAGGACCTGTACCTGAAGTCGCTGGCCGCGATCGGCATCGATTCCAGCCTGCACGATATCCGCTTCGTCGAGGACGATTGGGAGAGCCCGACGCTCGGCGCGTGGGGACTGGGTTGGGAGTGCTGGTGCGACGGCATGGAAGTCAGCCAGTTCACCTACTTCCAGCAGGTCGCGGGCGTCGAATGCGCGCCGGTTGCCGGCGAGCTCACCTATGGGCTCGAGCGTCTTGCGATGTATGTGCAGGGCGTCGACCGCGTCTACGATCTCAATTTTAATGGCCGTGACGGCGCCGACAAGGTCACCTATGGCGACGTGTTCCTGCAGGCCGAGCAGGAATATTCGCGGCACAATTTCGAATATGCCGACACCACGATGCTGTTCGAGCAGTTCAGGATGGCGGAAGACGCCTGCAAAAAGTATCTCGCCGTCGGGTGGCGCGAGGGCGGCAACCAGAAAGAACATCTGATGGCGCTGCCGGCCTATGACCAGTGCATCAAGGCGAGCCACGTTTTCAATCTCCTGGATGCGCGCGGCGTGATCTCTGTGACCGAGCGGCAGAGCTACATCATGCGGGTGCGCGAACTGGCAAAGGCCTGCGGCGAAGCCTGGGTACACACCGAAGCGGGCAGGGCGATCTGATGCCTGATCTTCTGCTGGAGCTGTTCTCCGAAGAAATCCCCGCGCGCATGCAGGCGAAGGCGGCGGACGATCTGCGCCGCATGGTCACCGACAAGCTCGTTGCCGAAGGCCTCGTCTATGAGGGCGCAAAAGCGTTCGCGACGCCGCGGCGGCTGGCGCTGACCGTGCACGGCATCCCGGCGCGGCAATCCGATCTGAAGGAAGAACGCCGCGGCCCGCGCGTCGGCGGCGCCGATGCGGCGATCCAGGGATTCTTGAAGGCCACGGGTCTCGCCCGGATCGAAGACGCCAAGATCCAGACCGACCCGAAGAAGGGCGATTTCTACATCGCGCTGATCGAAAAGCCGGGACGCGCCACGCTCGACGTGCTCGCCGAGATTCTACCCGTCATCATCAGAACCTTCCCATGGCCGAAATCGATGCGCTGGGGCGAACGTTCGGCCAGGTCAGGCTCGTTCTCCTGGGTGCGGCCGCTGCATTCGATCATCGCGACCTTTGGTCCGGAGACCGAAGACCCCGACGTGGTGAAGTTTTCCGTCGACGGCATCGAAGCCGGGCAGACCACGTTCGGCCACCGCTTCATGGCGCCCGCTGCGATCTCCGTGCGCCGCTTCGAGGACTACGAAGCTAAGCTGAAGGCCGCAAAAGTCGTGCTCGATCCACAGGCGCGCAAGGACATCATCCTGGCCGATGCGAAGGAGCTGGCATTCGCGCAGGGCTTTGACCTGGTCGAGGACCAGGCGCTGGCGGACGAGGTCGCGGGCCTCGTCGAATGGCCGGTCGCGTTGATGGGATCGTTCGATAAGGAATTCTTGTCGATCCCCGATGAAGTGATCCGCGCCACCATCCGCAATAACCAGAAATGCTTTGTGGTCAGCGATCCCAAGACGGGCAAGCTGACCAACAAATTCATCCTCACCGCCAACATCGAGGCCACGGACGGCGGCAAAACCATCATCGGCGGCAACGAACGCGTGATCCGCGCGCGGCTGTCGGACGCGAAGTTCTTCTACGACACCGACCTGAAGACGAAGCTCGAAGCTCGCCTGCCGAAATTTGATCAGATCGTGTTTCACGAGAAGCTCGGCACGCAGGCGGAGCGGATCAAGCGCATCGAGCGGCTGGCGGCGGAGATCGCGCTGCTGGTCGGCGCCGACGTCGAAAAGGCCAAGCGCGCCGCCCATCTGGCGAAGGCTGATTTGCTGACCGAAGTCGTCGGCGAATTCCCCGAGCTGCAGGGCTTGATGGGAAAATACTACGCGCAGGCGCAGGGCGAAGATGCTTCCGTCGCTGCCGCCAGTGAGGAGCACTACAAGCCGCAAGGGCCGGCGGATCGTGTGCCGACTGATCCGGTAAGTGTAGCAGTCGCGCTTGCAGACAAGCTCGATACGCTTGCTGGCTTTTGGGCGATTGACGAAAAACCGACGGGAAGCAAGGACCCCTATGCGCTGCGTCGCGCTGCATTGGGTGCGATTAGGCTGATCGTTGAAAACAACCTGCGGGTTGGCATCGCTTTGCTTCTCGCGGAGCCTGCTCGTCGCATTTATCAGCAAGTGGCGAAGCCCGTGGCGGGCTATATTTCGGTACCTTGGAAGGGGCAGCAGGTTCCGCAAGTCGCAATGGACCTCATCGCCTTCTTCGCCGACCGCCTGAAAGTCCAGCTCCGCGACCAGGGCGCGCGCCACGATCTCGTCGATGCCGTGTTTTCGCTCGGCGGCCAGGACGATCTGCTGCTGGTGGTGCGCCGCGTCGAGGCGCTCGGAAAGTTCCTTGACACCGATGACGGCAAGAACCTGCTTGCAGGGACCAAGCGCGCGAGTAACATCCTTGCGATCGAGGAGAAAAAGGACAAGCGCACGTTTGACGGCGCCCCGGATACCGGGCTTTACAATTTGCCTGAGGAAAAGGCGCTCGCCAGCGCGATCGATCAGGTCAAGGGCGAAGCCGGCTCCGCCGTTGCCAGGGAAGATTTCGCCAGCGCAATGAGCGCGATGGCCAAGTTGCGTCCGGCGGTCGATGCGTTCTTCGACAAGGTCAAGGTCAATGACGATGAACCCAAGGTGCGCGAGAACCGACTAAAGCTCCTGAACGAGGTCCGCGCGGCGACCCGCGCGGTTGCGGATTTTTCGAAGATCGAAGGCTAGATCATGGACCGTCAGACGCTCGCCGCTTACGAACTGGATGCGGCGGCGTTCGCGAAGGACTGGCTCGCTCAGCCGGCGCCCGTCGACCTGCAGGAGGTCGTCGAGCGGTTTTTCGTGCGCGGCGGCACCTCGGCGGATATCGGCTGCGGCTGCGGCCGCGAAGTCGCCTGGCTCCACGCGAACGGTTTTTCGGCCGTGGGCTTCGATCCTTCCGAAGGCCTGCTCAACGAGGCGCGCCGGCGATATCCCTCGTTCAAGTTCGCGCATGCCGAATTGCCCGAGCTGCGCGGCGTAGGCACCTTCGATAACGTCCTGTGCGAAACCGTGATCATGCATCTCGACCGCAAGCAGATAGCGGCATCGGTTCGCCGTCTGCTCGATATCGTCAAGCCCAGCGGTATTCTCTATCTAAGCTGGCGCGTTACCGAGGGCGCTGATCAACGCGACGCGCAGGGACGGCTTTACGCGGCCTTCGATTCCGCCTTGGTGCTGGCGGAATTGAAGGCGACGACGGTGTTGCTGGATGAAGAGGCAGTCAGCGCCTCATCCGGAAAGAAGATTCATCGGCTCGTGGTGAAGAAGCCGGGGCTGGAAATTCGCGAGTAGCCGAACCAAGCTGCACCGCATCCGGGCCAAAGAAAACCCCGCCCGGAGGGGACACGCCGGGCGGGGCTTTTTGTCCGGTCGTATCTCGCGCACATCCGCTTGCGCGGCGCCCGGACCAATCGTTCAGGCTACTGAAGGTCAATCGACCACCTGAACGATGCGGCGCGAACGCGGTTCGACCAGTATCGTCTGGCCGTTCACCACGGTGTAGCGATAGGGCGTCATGCCGAACGATTGCGGCACGTCGTAATAGGTCACGCCGGCTTCCGGCAGCACGGCGCCAACCGTCACGCGCTCGGAAATCGTGTAGTTCGGCACGCGCTCACGCACGATGTATTCGCGGAAGGCCGGCCGCTGGTCGGCAGTGATGCCTTCGTGTTCGCCGATGACGACCGTGCTGCCGCCAGCGGTGCCGGTGGTGATCGTGCTTTGCGCCTGAGCCGCGATCGGGGCAGCCATCGCACCGGCAATCGCCGCAATGGCAAGTAGTCTGTTCCGCATGGTCAACTCCTTCGCGAGAAGAGAGGCGCCGGCTTTCGCCAGCACACACATGCGGGCCAATTCATCCCGCGCGGCATTGTTCCGGCAAAACCGCGGCCTCATACGCGGCATTTCTGGGGAATTGTTGCGGAGCCTGGAACCCTTTGAAGTCGTGAGCGTCTTGCTATTCCGAAACCGCGCCAGCGGTTAAGTTGCGGCCCTCGATTCGATTCCCCACCCATCAGCCGGAGATTTCAATGACCATCACTGCTGCGCACATTTCCCCGATCGTCGCGCTGATTGCGGGAGTCTTGATTCTGATTATGCCCCGGTTCCTGAATTTCATCGTCGCCATCTACCTGATCGTAGTCGGTTTGGCCGGCCTCGGCGTGTTCAAGATGTTTCGGTTCTAGCGTTTCGGTTCTGATTGAATCAGAACCGAAACTCTAGATTCCTGTTTGACGCGTTTTCTTCACGCGAACCGGTATTCCGAATACCGCAGGAAAGCAGGGTTTCGCGGCTTGCGCGGAACCCTTCAAAGTGGTGTAAGGCGCGCAATTCTTCTCACCTTTTCGGATAGTTGGAATCCATGGCCAAAGCCGTCGCGAAGTCCAAGAAGGCTGCAGTGAAATCTGTAGCGAAATCAAAGCCATCGGCCCGGTCCAAGGCCGCTGTGGCCCCTTCCGCCCGCAAGGCGCTGAAGAAGGCCCCGGCCAAGCCGGCCGCCAAGGTCGCGGCCAAGAAGGCCGCAGTCCGCAAGCCGGCCGCTGAGGCGGTAAAATCCGGCAAGTGGGTCTATACCTTCGGGGTCGGCAAGGCGGAGGGCAAAGCGGGCCTGCGCGACCTCTTGGGCGGCAAGGGCGCCAACCTCGCGGAAATGGCCAATCTCGGCCTGCCGGTGCCTCCGGGCTTCACCATACCGACCTCGGTCTGCACCTATTTCTACGCGCACGACAAATCCTATCCCGCCGCGCTGAAGACGCAGGTGGAGAAGGCGCTCGACCATGTCGGCAAGCTGACCGGAAAGGCGTTCGGCGATTCGAAGAATCCGCTTCTGGTCTCGGTCCGCTCCGGCGGCCGCGCCTCGATGCCGGGCATGATGGACACCGTGCTCAATCTCGGCCTCAACGACAAGACGGTCGAAGCGCTCGCCGAGCTCTCCGGCGATCGCCGCTTCGCCTATGACAGCTATCGCCGCTTCATCACGATGTATTCGGATGTGGTGCTCGGCTTCGAGCATCATCACTTCGAGGACATCCTCGACACCTTCAAGGACGGCCAGGGATATACGCTCGACACTGATCTCTCCGGCGACGACTGGGTCGAACTGGTCGGCAAGTACAAGGAAGCCGTGGCGCGCGAGACCGGCAAGGATTTCCCGCAGGATCCGCACGAGCAATTGTGGGGCGCGATCGGCGCGGTGTTCTCATCCTGGATGAATACGCGTGCGGTGACCTATCGCCGCCTGCACGACATCCCGGAATCCTGGGGCACCGCCGTCAACGTGCAGGCCATGGTGTTCGGCAACATGGGCGAGACGTCCGCGACCGGAGTAGCGTTCACCCGCAATCCCTCCACCGGCGAGAGCAAGCTCTACGGCGAGTTCCTGATCAACGCGCAGGGTGAGGACGTGGTGGCGGGCATTCGCACGCCGCAGGACATCACCGAGGAAGCGCGCCAGGAATCCGGCTCCGACAAGCCGTCGATGGAAAGCGCGATGCCGGAAGCCTTCAAGGAGCTGACGCGGTTCTACACGCTGCTCGAAAAGCACTACCGCGACATGCAGGACATGGAGTTCACGGTCGAGCAGGGCAAGTTGTGGATGCTGCAGACCCGCGGCGGCAAGCGCACGGCGAAAGCTGCGCTGCGCATCGCGGTCGAACTCGCCAACGAAGGCCTGATCTCGAAAAAGGACGCGGTGATGCGGATCGATCCGGCTTCGCTGGATCAATTGCTGCATCCGACCATCGATCCCGCGGCCAAGCGCGACGTGATCGCGACCGGCCTGCCGGCCTCGCCCGGCGCCGCATCGGGCGAGATCGTGTTCTCGTCCGACGAAGCCGCAAAACTTCAGGCCGACGGCCGCAACGTCATTCTGGTGCGCGTCGAAACCAGCCCGGAAGACATTCACGGCATGCACGCCGCTGAAGGCATTCTCACCACCCGCGGCGGCATGACCTCGCACGCCGCCGTGGTCGCGCGCGGCATGGGCAAGCCCTGCGTCTCCGGCTGCGGCGCCATTCGCGTCGATTACGGGCGGGGCACGATGAGCATCGGCTCGCGCACCTTCAAGACCGGCGACGTCATCACCATCGACGGTTCGCTCGGCCAGGTGCTGGCCGGCCGCATGCCGATGATCGAGCCGAAACTGTCGGGCGAATTCGGCACGCTGATGGGCTGGGCCGATCAGGTTCGCAAGCTCGGCGTTCGCGTCAATGCGGATACGCCGGAAGATGCGCGCACCGCCATCAAGTTTGGCGGCGAGGGCATCGGGCTGTGCCGCACCGAGCACATGTTCTTCGAGGAAACCCGCATCCGCACCGTGCGCGAGATGATCCTTTCCGAGGATGAACAGTCGCGCCGCGCGGCGCTGTCAAAACTGCTGCCGATGCAGCGCGCCGATTTCGTCGAGCTGTTCGAGATCATGAAGGGCCTGCCGGTCACGATCCGCCTGCTCGATCCGCCGCTACACGAGTTCCTGCCGCACACCCAGGCCGAGATCGAGGAAGTCGCGCGCGCGATGAACACCGATCCGCGCCGGCTCGCCGATCGCGCCCGCGATCTCGCCGAGTTCAATCCGATGCTGGGCTTCCGCGGCTGCCGCCTCGCCATTGCCTATCCTGAGATCGCGGAGATGCAGGCGCGTGCGATCTTCGAAGCGGCGGTCGAAGCCGAGAAGCGCACCAGCAAGGCCGTCGGCCTCGAGGTGATGGTGCCGCTGATCGCGACCAAGGCCGAGTTCGACCTGGTCAAGGCGCGGATCGACGCGATGGCGCAGTCGGTGATGAAGGAAACCGGCAAGAAGCTCGCCTATCAAGTCGGCACCATGATCGAGCTTCCGCGCGCGTGCCTGATGGCCGGCGACGTGGCGCAGACCGCGGAGTTCTTCTCGTTCGGCACCAACGACCTGACCCAGACCACCTACGGCATCAGCCGCGACGACGCCGCAAGCTTCCTCGGCACCTATGTCAGCAAGGGGATTTTGGAAATCGATCCGTTCATCTCGGTCGATCGCGACGGCGTCGGCGAACTGGTGAAGATCGGCGTCACTCGCGGCCGCAAGGTCCGGCCCGGTCTCAAGGTCGGCATTTGCGGCGAGCATGGCGGCGATCCTGCCTCGGTGGCGTTCTGCCACGAGATCGGGCTCGACTACGTGTCGTGCTCACCCTATCGCGTGCCGATCGCCCGCCTCGCCGCCGCGCAGGCCGCGCTCGGCAAGACGGTCGCGAGCCAGGCGTAGTTTAAACGCTCGCTATCAACGGATACGACGTCATGCCCGGGCAGAAGCGCGTCTTCGCGCTAGATGACCCGGGCATTCGCGTTTTGGCGCACGCGTGAAAGCCGTCATTGCGATTGACTGCTTTCACCATGATAGCGTGAATTGGAACTCGCGCGTCGCGACGTGGGCGAGCGTGGTGCGTACGTGCGCAAAAAATTTTCTTCATCATCTTTGTTGACGGGATATTTACCACTTTCATCGCGCGTCTGTTTACCAACACTTCTCATGCGATCCGCGAAAATCCCGTGATGTCTTGCGTGTAGCACACAGGCCACGCCGATTAACTCCCCGGCAACCTAAATTCGATACCAACAAAAAAGGTCGAATTGCACGGATGTACTGACGTTCGATCGTGTAAGTGTTGCGTGAGCGTATCGATGTTTGTGTTGCGTAGCCAGCCGAAGGGCGCGCGGTTCGCGTCCTTCGGCCTCGGTCTCTGCGTCTTCGCTTTGATGCCGACCGAGATCGGATATCAGGATATCGCTTCGCTGCTGGCGCGCCAGCCCGGCGTCGCCGAGCGCTGGCAGAAGCGGGTGTTCTCGTCCGCCGGCACGATTCAGGTCGCAACGTTCTCCTTCGGCCGTCCGATCGGAACCTCCTCGCCGCAAACCGCGACCTACCGCCTCGCCAGTCTCGACAACCAGGGCATCGACATCACGGGATCCGTGACGCGCAATCCGCTCGTCGCTCCGCCGCCGCGTTATCACGCTGCCGATTTCCCCAAGGTCGATCGCACGCTGAAGGGCGATCGTCTCGTCGTGACGCCGCCGCCTGCTGAAACCGCAAGCCCCGCCGGGCGCGCGCCGGCGACCGAGGACCCCGCGACATCGAATACATCGGTCAAGGGCGCCAAGACCGCCGAGATGGCGCCATCCGTCGAGCGCGCGCCGCTCGATCCGGAGCTGCAGGCCGCGCTGCGCGCGCCGCCGCTGGCGCAATACGACATGTCGCTGTCGCTCGAAACCAGGCCTCAAGACGATCTCAAGACTGTTCCGGAAAAGCGCGAGGCCGCGCATACGCCGGCGTCGCCGCGCGACGGCTTCTCGTTCAAGACTTCGAGCCTGTTCTTTGGTTCGTCGCTCGGCTCGCCGGAGAGCATCGAGCGCTGGCGACCAGGCGAAGAGCCCGTCATCGTGATTCCGGGCGCTGTTCCCGATCCCGACATGAAAGTGATGGCCTCGCTGCCGGTCGATGCCGATGGTCCGGTGCGGGCCGGCGAGATGGGCGAGAGCGTTGCGCCGAAGGGCGAAGTCAATTCCGACAACCAGCGCGCCAAGACGCCCGCCGAACGTCTCGGCCTGTTCGATGAAAAGTCGCGCGCCAAGTCGGAGAAGTGTTTGGCGGAAGCGGTCTATTTCGAAGCCCGCGGCGAAGCGGTACGGGGCCAGATCGCGGTGGCGCAGGTGGTGCTGAACCGCGCCTTCTCCGGCAAATATCCCGAAACCGTGTGCGGCGTGGTCTACCAGAACAAGCACCGCCATCTGGCCTGCCAGTTCACCTTCGCCTGCGACAACAACAAGGACGTCATTCGCGAGCCCGATATGTGGGAGCGCGCGCAGAAAATCGCCAAGGCGATGCTCGACGGCCAGCTCTGGTTGCCGGAAGTCGACAAGTCGACGCACTACCACGCTTATTGGGTGCGGCCGTCCTGGGCCAATGAAATGAAGAAGATGTACAAGACCGGCGTGCACACCTTCTACCGGCCGCGCGCCTGGGGCAACGGCAGTGACGCGCCGAGCTGGGGAAGCCAGGCCGAAACCGCGGCAATCTCCGCCAAGCTCGCCGAAGCCGCACAGAGCTCCGCCGAGCAGGCGAGCGCGAAACGGTAGCATTGTTGTTCCCGTAGATCCTATGGGGTGGCAGGTGGTCAGGGGTAAGCTGAGTTTGCGAGCACCCAACCACCCGGAGGATCAACGATGCGCACTGATCACACTGACACACCCGCCGGCTGCGAGTATGGCACGGTTTACATTGCTTTCGAACTGAGCAAGGCGAAATGGCAGCTGGGCATAATGATGCCTGGCGGCGAGAAGATGAGCCGTTACCGGATTGATGGGGGCGACCTGGCGGCGCTGTCGGGTTTGCTGGTCAAGGCTCGGGCGAAAGCGGCGCAGGCGGGGAAGCCGGTTCGTATTCTGTCCTGCTATGAAGCGGGTCTCGACGGTCATTGGCTGCACCGCTGGCTGGCCGACAACGAGGTACTCAATTACGAGATCGATGCGTCGAGCATCGAGGTGAACCGGCGGGCCCGGCGTGCCAAGACCGATCGGATCGACCTGGCGCAGTTGATGCGCTCGTTTCTGGCGTACCTGCGGGGCGAACCGCGGGTTTGCAGCATGGTTCGGGTTCCCACGCCTGAGGATGAGGATCGCAAACGGCGTACGCGCGAGCGCGAGCGGCTGCTGAAGGAGCGCACCGGACACAGCAACCGGATCAAGGGGCTGCTGCATGGCCAGGGCATCCGCGATGTCATGCCCCTGAAGCCGGGCTTCTTGTCGGGTCTGGACGAGATGCGTACCGGCGATGGGCGCGTTCTGCCGCCACGGCTGAAGGATGAGATCCGCCGCGAGCATGAGCGGCTGGTATTGGTGCACACGCAGATCAGGGCGCTCGAGGCGGCGAATGCGGCCGCGCATCGGGCACCGGCAAAGGACTCGGTCGAGGCGAAGGCGGTTCAGCTTGCCCAACTCAAGGCGATCGGCCCGCACATCGCCCAGCTCCTGGCCAACGAGGTCTTCTACCGTGACTTTAAGAACCGGCGTCAGGTCGGCAGTTGCGTCGGACTGACCGACATGCCCTACGACAGCGGCGCCCGCCGTCGACAACAGGGCATCAGCAAGGCGGGCAATCGCCGGGCGCGAACGACCGCAATCGAGCTCGCCTGGCTGTGGCTGAGCCATCAGCCCGACAGCGAGCTGAGCCGCTGGTTCCGCGCGCGGGTTGGCAACCTCAAGGGCCGCATCCGCAAGATCGCCATCGTAGCGCTGGCGCGCAAGCTGATGGTGGCACTGTGGCGCTATCTGGAAACCGGCCTCGTGCCAACCGGCGCGGCGCTGCGCCCAAGCCTCTAACGAACGCCGGTGCGCCAATGACGGCCGACGTGACCCAGGACAGACGTGTGACCGAACCCGGGTTTGGGTCTTCGGATTCCGCTTTCGTAGATGGGTCCCGTCTCTTCTGGGCCTTACCTTCACCCGTGCATGAAAGATCAGGGTCCGGGTCACCACACCCGACCGGATACAAGTTGATGCGGTGTCTGCCGCATAACAACGTCACGGCCCAGTCCAGGATGTCGCGTCAACCCGCTCACCGCGCGCACCAAAACGTTCCGATCCGAAAGCTTCGCGCCAGCCTTGCCGCCGTCAAGGTCGCTACGCGCCGCCTCCGGCGGTGGCCTGCGGCCAACCTTGACCGCGGCCGCGCCTGGCGCAGCGATCAACCATCGGAACGAAACAGCCACTGCGAGCGCAGCGCGCTCCACGACAACGACCGGGAGCAACACATGCCCTGATCAATCATTCCCCTTGACAACCACAACCCCATACAAGCCCGGATGGAGCGCAGCGAAATCCGGGGGCCGGATGATCCGCATGTGAGACCGTCCCGGATTGCGCTTCGCTCCATCCGGCCTACGCGCCACGGCTGATAAATTGCATTGATTGCACTCGCCGATTTTGCAGGGCTGCCCTGCAGCGAGAATTTTTTTGCGGCTCCCCTTGGGGTTTTCATGCAAATGCATTAAGTCATGCCGGCGCATTGGTTCGGCCCGCAGGAAATTCATATGTCAGCAACGACCGGCGATCTTCGTCCATCCTCCGGCCTTGGCACCTGGCGGACGCCGCTCGTCATCATCATCTGCGGATGCTTGATCGCGCTGCTGAGCTTCGGGCCGCGCTCGAGCCTCGGATTTTTCGTCCAGCCGATGAGCCGTGAGTTCACCTGGGGCCGCGACGTCTTCGGCCTCGCGCTGGCACTGCAGAACCTGTTGTGGGGCCTGGGTCAGCCGATCGCGGGCGCCATCGCCGATCGCTTCGGCATCCTGCGTGTGATGATCGTCGGCGCGCTGCTCTATGCCGGCGGTCTGCTGCTGATGCGTTATTCCACGGCGCCGTTGTCGCTCGATCTCGGCGCCGGCGTCCTGATCGGCTTCGGTCTATCAGGCTGTTCGTTCAACCTGGTGCTGTCGGCGTTCAGCAAGCTCTTGCCGCCCGAGAAGCGCGGCTTTGCGCTCGGCGCCGGCACCGCGGCCGGCTCGTTCGGACAATTCCTGTTCGCGCCGTTCGGCGTCGCGATGATCGACAATTTCGGCTGGCAGGCGGCGCTGACGGTGTTCGCGCTCCTGATGCTCTTGATCGTGCCGCTGTCGCTGGCGATCGCGACACCGCCTTCGACGTCGTCGAACGAACCTGTCGGCGACCAGCAATCGTTCAAGACCGCGCTGGCGGAGGCGTTCGGCCATCGCTCCTATGTTCTATTGGTGCTCGGCTTCTTCACCTGCGGCTTCCAGCTCGCCTTCATCACCGTGCATCTGCCGGCCTATCTGGCCGATCGCGGGGTTGCGGCGTGGACCGGCGGCTGGGTGGTCGCGGCCATCGGTCTCTTCAACATCATCGGCTCGCTCAGTGTCGGCTGGCTGCAGAACAAATATCCCAAGCGCTATATTCTCTCGCTCATCTACTTCGCCCGCGCGCTGTCGATCATGGCGTTCATCTCGTTTCCGATCACCACCTTTTCGGCGATCGTATTCGGCGCCGCCACCGGCCTGACCTGGCTCTCGACGGTGCCGCCGACGTCGGCGCTGGTGGCGCTGATGTTCGGCACCCGCTGGTTTGCGACGCTGTATGGCTTTGCCTTCGTCAGCCATCAGGTCGGCGGTTTTCTCGGCGTCTGGCTCGGCGGCGTGGTGTTCGAGCAGTTCGGTTCCTATACGCCGATCTGGTGGCTCTCGATCTTCTTCGGCGTGCTGTCGGCCCTGATCAACCTGCCGATCGTCGAGCAGCCGGTCGCGCGCCCGGTTGCACAACCCGCCTGATGCGGTAAACACTCCTGACAGAGAAAAGTCCGGGGAGTTTGCCGTGGGAACGTTCAAGGCCATCAGGATCGACAAGGCGGAGAAGGGCACCACCGCCGCACTGACGCAGTTCGACGAAGCCGAGCTGATGGAAGGCGACGTCACGGTTGCGGTCGAGTGGTCTACGCTGAACTACAAGGATGGCCTGGCCGTCACCGGCAAGGCCCCTGTGGTGCGGCGCTTCCCGATGATCGCCGGCATCGATTTCGCAGGCACCGTCGAACAATCCTCGCATCCGAATTGGAAGGCCGGCGACAAGGTCGTCTGCAACGGCTGGGGCATGGGTGAGACCCATCTCGGCGCCTATGCCGAGAAGGCACGCGTCAAGGGCGACTGGCTGGTGCGGCTGCCCGACAACATTTCGACCCGCGACGCGATGGCGATCGGCACCGCCGGCTACACCGCGATGCTGTCGGTGCTGGCGCTGGAGAAGCATGGCCTGACGCCTGCGAGCGGCCCTGTCGTGGTGACGGGAGCTGCCGGCGGCGTCGGTTCGGTCGCCACCGCCGTGATGTCAAAGCTCGGCTACCACGTCATCGCATCCACCGGGCGCATCTCGGAGGCCGACTACCTCAAGGGGATCGGCGCCGCCGAGGTGATCGGCCGTGCCGAGCTCGCAGGGCCCGCCAAGCCGCTGGCGAAGGAGCGCTGGGCGGGCGGCGTCGACAGCGTCGGCTCGACTACGCTCGCCAACCTGCTTTCGATGACGAAATATGGCGGCGCCATCGCCGCCTGCGGGCTTGCCGCCGGCATGGACCTGCCGTCTTCGGTCGCGCCTTTCATTTTACGCGGGGTGTGCCTTCTGGGCATCGATTCCGTGATGTGTCCGCTGCCCCAGCGCAAGCTTGCCTGGAATCGCCTCGCCAGCGATTTGGATAAAGGAAAACTTGCTGATATTACTCAGGAAATCACCCTCGATCAGGTCATTGGAACCGGTGCGCAAATACTCGCCGGGCAGGTCCGCGGTCGAATCGTGGTAAAAATTCTCTAACGGCGTTCAGACTTTACCAACCAACCTGCTCCAATGTTGCCACTGTTGATATGGTAAGCACGGGGTAAAGGCGGGCGCCCGCGCTATTGTTAAGTTGGAGTAGCAGCATGCTTGCGCGTTTGGTTCTGGGGGCCGTCACGGCCGGTGCGATGATCGTTCCTGCGCTGGCCGGGAGCATGAATGCTGACGAGGCGCGCAGGTTCGTGAGCGGCAAAGTTTTCGCCTTTACCTGTTTCGACGGTACCCGTGGCGCCGGTCGCATTCTCGAAGATCTCGGCGCAGCCGGTTCTGTCCAATTCAGCGGCTCCGGCCCGATCCGCCATGTGCGCCTGCCCGGCAACACGCTGCAGATTCGCGGCCAGGCCGTTTGTGCTTCGATCAAGGGACTTCCGTTCGAGCCGTGCTTCAATCTCGACAAGCGCGACGATCGCTCGTTCCGCGGCTCCGTCTCGGGCATGGGCTTCGCCTATTGCGATTTCCGCCATCAGGGCGCCTCGCAGATGCTGATGGCGCGCTCCGTGGCGCGGCCGCGCTCGATGCTTCGTCGGGAGGAGCCGTCGCGCGCGGCGGCTGACGCACGTGCCGAGGTAACGTCGCGCGTCGAAACGCCGGCGGTCGAGAGCGCCAAGCTCGAGCCGGTGAAATCCGAGCCAAAGGCTGAATCGGCCAAGTCTGAACCGGCCAAGGCCGAGAGCGCTCCGGAGCTGCGCCGCTCGACCGATTAATTGCACGGTAAGTCGGCCTCGGCTCCGGCGAATCCATTTCAGCTGACGAACGCCAACCCGTAGTCATACGGGCTGGCGCATTCACGTCCCGGTAGCGAATCTCATTCCAACTGGTGACCGGCAGAGAAGGCCGGGGGCGGCCCAACCCATGAGATCAATCATGCCGCTGTATTTTTTTCGGATCAGCCACGGCAGCTACGCAGGCGCGTCCGATCAGGGATCCGAATTCGCAAGCCGCGAGGCCGCCTGGACCGAGATGACCAAAGTCTGCGGTAACCTGCTCGGCAGCCTTTCGCGCAGCCTGAAACAGAACGCCGAATGGCAGATGGAGCTTCTGGACGAAGCCAAGCGGCCGGTTTTCCGGATTCGCCTTGTCGCCGAATCCGTCGGTTAGCGCTCAATTCAGTGTCCGTTCCCGCACCCGGGTAATTTTACGGAGCGCCGTATTAACCGTCGCTTGCGACCTGATGCGTACCGTTGCCGAATATTCCCGGCGCATCGAAGATTGACGGCAGTTCCTCATAATTCAGCGGCGCCTGTCTCCAACGCTTGAGTGAGCCAGCCATGTCCGCACTTTCCATCCGCGCCAAGGTCATCGCCGTGATCGCATTCATGCTGATCGCGATGTCCGGCATCGGCCTGCTGGCGATCCGCAGCATGCAGGTAATCAACGCCCACACGGTGGAAATCGCCTCGAACTGGCTTCCGAGCGTCCGGGTGCTCGGTGAACTACGCGCGGATATCAACCTGTTCCGCGTTGCACTCCGTGCTCATGTGATGGCGGAAACGCTGGAGGCGAAGGCCGCCAACGACAAGCGACTGGCCGGCATCCTCGAAAGGATTGCAAAAGATCGCAAGGCTTACGAGCCGATGATTACCTCTCCCGAAGAGCGCTCGATCTACGAGAACTGGGCGCGCGCCTGGGACAAGTACATCACCGGCGTCCAGGAGGTCATCGAGTTGTCGCGCCAGAGCATCGGCCGGATTCCGCATGAGGCGAGCGAAGCCATCTCCAAGGAAGTTGCGGTCATCGCCGCCGAATCCGATGCGTTCCTGGAAAAATCCATCAATCTCAACAATGCGGGAGCGGACACCGCGACCCGGAAGGCTGCGGAAGGTTACAATTTCGCGTTCTGGACCGTCCTGGGCATTGTCGCTGCCGTCGTCATCTGCGGTATCGGCGTGGGGATGTATCTGGTCCGCGATCTCTCGAGCGGGATTGCCTCCGTCGTGATGCCGATGCAGGCGCTGGGAAGGGGCGACCTGTCCGCCGCAGTAACGCGCCGCGGTGAGAAGACTGAAATCGGCGCGATGGCGGATGCCCTGCAGGTATTCAAGGATGCGCTGATCGCCAAGAAGGCCGCCGACGAGGTCGCCGCCCGCGATGCCGAAGCCAAGATCGAGCGCGGCCGTCGCGTCGACAGCATCACGCGGGACTTCGAAGCCATGATCGGCGAGATCGTCGAAACCGTGTCGTCGGCCTCGACCGAACTCGAGGCTTCCGCAGGCACGCTGACTTCGACCGCGGAGCGCGCCCAGGAGCTTGCCACCACCGTCTCGGCAGCCTCGGAAGAGGCCTCCACCAACGTGCAGTCGGTCGCATCCGCCACCGAGGAAATGGCGTCCTCGGTCAACGAGATCAGCCGGCAGGTGCAGGAATCCGCGCGGATGGCAAGCGATGCTGTGGATCAGGCCTCAAGGACCAACGATCGGGTCGGCGAATTGTCGAAAGCCGCCGCCCGCATCGGCGACGTGATCGAACTCATCAACAACATTGCGGGCCAGACCAACCTGCTTGCGCTCAACGCCACCATCGAGGCGGCACGCGCCGGTGAAGCCGGCCGTGGCTTTGCGGTCGTTGCGTCCGAAGTCAAGGCGCTGGCCGAACAGACCGCCAAGGCCACCGGCGAGATCGGTCAGCAGATCACCGGTATTCAGTCCGCAACCCAGGATTCGGTCGGCGCCATCCAGGAAATCTCGGGCACCATCGGAAAGCTTTCCGAAATTTCCTCGGCGATCGCGGCCGCCGTGGAAGAGCAGGGCGCGGCGACGCAGGAGATCTCCCGCAACGTGCAGCAGGCGGCGATGGGAACGCAGATGGTATCCGCCAACATCACCGACGTGCAGCGTGGCGCGACCGAGACGGAGACCGCCTCGTCACACGTGCTCTCCGCGGCGCAGTTGCTGTCGGGCGACAGCAGCCGTCTCAAGCTCGAGGTCGCCAAATTCCTCGAATCGGTACGCGCCGCCTAGAGCTCCGTTTCAATGGTATCGAAACAGAGCTCTAGATTCTTGGTTTGACGCGTTTTCTTAACGCGAACCGGTTGCTACTTCGCTTGAAAACGCTCTAGTGGATCAGCTTCCCGAGGAAGCAGCCGGTGCAGGCGGCGGCGATGCCGCTTGCCTGCGGAACAGGATCCGCTGGTACAGCCAGCCGATCGCCACCAGCACCAGGCCTAAGCACATGAACGACAGCGCGCGGTAGACGCCCGTGAGCGTCGACATGTCGATCAGGAAGGCCTTCAGGATCGTCAGTGCGATGACGACGGCGGAGGCCAGCCGCGCGCGCTGCGAGTTGAAGAGAATGCCGATGCCGAGCAGCACCACGCCGAACGCCAGGTACGCGATCGAGTAAGTGTATTGTTCGGCGCCGGTGGTCGGGCCGACCGACATGACCGGGCCGTGATAAATTCTCCTGATTTCAAACGTCATATAGGCAAGCGCAAGAATGAGCGCTCCCGCTGCGATCGTGTTGGCGTAACTGACCGGGCGCCGGCCGGCGACAGCGTATGACAACAGCAGTGCGAGAACGGCGGGCAGGGCGTAGCCGAGCAGCAGCAGATTGATGACGGCGCCGCCGACGTCGATGTACCAGAGAATGGGGTTCTCCAGCATCAGTAGCCCGAACACCGCCGCAAGGCCCGCGAACGCCGTGAGCAGGATCGCGCCGGCATTGTGAATGACGCTGCCGGTACGGATGCGCAGGCGCTCCAGCCCGATCGCCATTGCGAGCGCTACGCAGACTTGCAGCGCAACCTCGGTAAGGCCGGCGCTCTGGTGATAGACGTCGCCCTGATTGACGGCGTGGCGGATTTCCATGAACGCCAGCAGCACCGTGAACAGGATCGCCGCCGCCTCCACCGTCCGCAGCGGCGCGTCATCGCCGCCGCGGCGCAGCAAGATGCTGCCGGCCCAGAACGACAGCGCCGGAATCCCGTAGCCCCACAATAGCCAGTTGAAGATCGGCGTGGTGCCGACTGCGGTGCCGACAATGCGCGGATCGTCAGCGATCCGCAGCACCACGATCGCAGCGAGGATCGCGGCCAGCGAGCGCAAGAACGGAATCGGCCGCTGCGTCGAAATCCAGGCGGTACCTGCTGACATCAACGCCAGCGCAATCGTGAGCCAGCCTTTTTCCAGCGCGAATGTCAGCGCCAGCGCCAGCGCGGCGAGCGAGCCGGTCGCAAACAGCGCGATTGAGGCCTGCAGTCCCGGACGGTCTTCGCGCTTGGCGAGGACCTCGGTCGCAGCGGCATAGGCCGCGGCGAGCGCGACCGCGAGAATCGCGAACGGGATCGAACGATCGAGATGGACGATGCGGGCGTAGAGCGCGACCAGCAGCGCCAGCGGCGTGAAGACCGCCGCGGCCGACCAGATCACCGGTATGATTGGTCCGACGGAGCGACCCTGCGCCAGGAAGCCCGCCACACCAAAACCTGCGGCGAAGATCGCGGCCGAAATCAGATGCAGCGACACCGATCCGTCCGTGGCGTTCGGTCCGATGCCTGACAACGGGCCGCCGGGCAGCACCAGCATGTCGGCATTGGCGCGAACGGCCCATTCAGCGAATACGACAAAGACCAATGCAGCGGCAGCCCCGACCGCGCCGGCGGCGGCATCGCTGCGCCAGGCGACCAGGAGACTGCCGGCCACCAAGAGGCCGAACACGATCATCGCGGTGTCGGCATGAAAACTGTTCAGGACGATCAAGGTGGCGCCGAGCAGATAGGCCGCAAGCGAGCCGGAAGAGATCGGCTCGACCTGTCCCTCGTCGGCGGGTGGTCCGAACATGAAGCCGCACACCACGAGCAGGGCGGCAAGAATGAAACCGGCGAGCACGTGGAACGCATGCGGGCCGACCATCGATGGGCCGCATTGCAGGCACGGGAACGTCCATAGCAGCGCGAACACGATCGCGGTAACCGCGAGCCAGCGCCACAGCCTGACACGCGCAAGTCCGAAAGCGGCTGCGGTGACGATCGCGAGATAGATGTAGAGCGCCCAGAAGTCCGGCTTGTCGGACGAGACCAGGACAGGCGTGACAAAGGCGCCGACGACGCCGAGACCAGCCAGCGCCGGCCCGTGCAAGAGTGCCGCGGCAAGCGTGCCCAGCGCCACCAGCCCAAGCAGGACGAAGGCGGTGGCGGGCACCAGAAAGCCATATAGCGCATAGGCGGCGTACACCGTGGCAAACGCCACGGCTGTTCCTGCAGCCGTCAGGATGGCCGGGATGTTGGCGATCGGCAGGGCCTCGATCGTGGAGATGCTCTCCTTGCGGCGCGTCCATTCGCCGGCCAGCAGGAGAGCCGCAGCAAACAGGCCGCCCAGCATGGTGCGGACGCCCGGGCCGAGCAGGCCGGCCTCGATCGAATAGCGCACCATGAAGAATCCACCGAGCGCCAGCGTCAGCCCGCCGATCCACACCACCCAGCGGGTGCCGATCGTTTCCTCGAAGCCACGATCGGGCTGAGGCAGCGGTGGTGGCGGTGCCGCAGCGGCGCCTGTGGCCTGCTCCGGCGTCTCGGAGGGCGCAACGGGCGCGACGTCGGGTACGATGGGCGGTGGTGTCGGCGCGGCCGCGGCCGGCGGCAGGGTCTGCTCGAACGCTTCGAATGGCGTGAGCGACGGAGGTACGGGTGCCGCGGCGGCCGTCGGCGTCGCCTGGATCGCCTCCAGGCGCTGGCGCAGCTCCGCCACCTGATTCATGGCCTTCCGCGCAAAAATCAGCGCGACGATCGCGATCACGAGCGCGAAGAAAACGAAGGGATCGTCGAACATTGGGCCTCCAGGCGGGCGCGTGAGAGCGTTAACCGGCCACCTCGGCGGCCCGGTTGCAATCCTGTGTGGGGCTTTGTCCGCTAAAAGTTCAAATCAAGCCCGTGAGGCAATGTCGCACTCTTTGCTGCGAGGGATATGGCATTTTCGTGCCATATCCCTCAGGCGCGCACAGGTTTCTATTCCAGATCGAGCTGGAACGGCCGGCCTTCGACGGTCATGCTGCCCGGGCCCATCTCGTCGAGCGCGCGCAGCATCCGGCCGTCGCGCCCGAGCGCCTTGTCAGCGAGGCTGACGATCAGCCGGTTCGGGGAAGCAATCGGAGAGCGGGCGCGAATTTGCCGGGCAATCTCGATCTCGTTGCGGTGCGGATTGAGAGCGCAGGCGGCGGCGAAGGCGCTCGCGGTCGAGCGGCTGATGCCGGCATAGCAGTGCACCACCATCGGCGCGCTGCGGTCCCAGTTGCGGACGAAGCTCAGCACCCTCTCGATATGCAGGTCCGACGGCGCGACAAAGCCGTCCATCTGCTCGGTGATGTCGTCCATCGACACTTTCAGATGGTTGGCCTCGAGCACCGAAGCCGGCCGCAGCACCTGATCGACATTGGCCATCACGGTGAGGATATGGCTGGCGCCAGTGGCTCTGACGGTCTCGGGAAGTGCGGCGAGCGAACAGATGTGAAGCATGATGATCCTTCGAAGCGTTCCCTGGAAGGTACTGTTTTGTCGCAATTATAGGCCCGCCGGTGGGGTGGTGAAAGCAGGTTTGCGCGGGGCGATCAACCGAGCAGCAGCTTGAATCGCGCCAAAAACTGCTTCTCGGCCCGGGCCGCGGTCCACGGCGTCAGATAATCGCGCACCGTGGCCTCGGGCAGGCCGGGGTCTCTGCCGAACAGGCGTTTCGCCTCTCTTTCCGAAAATCCGGCCAGATGGGTGGCTTCGAGATAGGCGGCACCGCGATCGGCCGCCTTGATGGCCTTGGTAATTTCGTCCGCCAGAACCGGCGGCAAACCAAAGCGAATATGGATCGCCGCCAGCAGGCGCTTCTCCACCACCTTGTAGTCGCCGCCGAGCACCGCCTTGAACGGCGAGATCATGTCGCCGATGACATATTCCGGCGCGTCGTGCAGCAGCGCTGCGAGCCGGAAGCGGGCGTCGACGCGCGGCATCTGTTCGCGCATGACGGTTTCCACCAGCAGCGTGTGCTGCGCCACCGAGAAAATATGCGCGCCGCTGGTCTGCCCGTTCCAGCGCGCGACGCGCGCCAGTCCATGCGCGATGTCGGCGATCTCGATATCGAGCGGGGAAGGGTCCAGCAGGTCGAGCCGCCGCCCCGACAGCATCCGCTGCCAGGCGCGGTTGGCGACTAGGGACGATTTTCGCGCCGTCATTTGGCCTTGAGACGGGGCTTGCGAAGCTTGCCGCCGCAGGCCTCGTGGCAGAAGCAGGTGACCAGATGGTCGTTGACCATGCCGGTGGCCTGCATGAAGGCGTAGACGATGGTCGGGCCGACGAATTTGAAGCCGCGGGCGCCGAGCTCCTTTGAAATCTTGATCGAGACCGGCGTCGAGGCCGGTACGCTGGCGGTGGTCTTGAACTGGTTGACGACAGGCTTGCCGTCAACGAACTCCCACAGGAACTTGGAGAAGCCCGCGCCTTCCTCCATGATCTTCAGATAGGCCTTGGCGCTGTTGACGGCGCCTTCGATCTTGGCGCGGTTGCGCACGATGCCGGCATCGTTCATCAGCGCGTGGACCTTCTTGTCGCTGTAGCGCGCGATCTTCTCCGGCTGAAAATCGTCGAACGCTTTGCGGAAGTTTTCGCGCTTGCGCAGAATCGTGATCCACGACAGCCCGGCCTGGAAGCCATCGAGGATCAATTTTTCATAGAGCGCCCGATCGTCGTATTCGGGGACGCCCCATTCAGTGTCGTGATAGGCCATGTAGAACGGGTCTTCGCCCGGCCACGGGCACCGCAGCTTGCCGTCGGGGTGCAGGCGCGCAGATTTGCTCATGCGACGGTCTGCTTCGGTGGGGTGCGAACGTCGTTCGGGTCGGTCAGCCGGATCGCAAGGCCGCCGGCCGTCAACGGCAGTCCCGCATCGAGCGCGTCCGCAACGCGGTCGATCCGGACCAGCGCGAGGCCATGGCCGCCGGCGGTAGATCCCATGGTGCCGAGCTGCTTGTCGCCACCGAGAACGGCGACGCCGGTCTCCGGCGAAAAGTCTTCGAGCGTGACGCGCACGATCCGCGTCCGCGCGGTGCCGCGATGCTGCATCCGCGACACCACTTCCTGGCCGACATAGCAGCCCTTGTCGAAATCGACGCCGTGCAGGCGGTCCATATTTGTCTCATGCGGAAACGCGTCGCTGTACATGAAATCGAGCCCGCCGCGCGGCACGCCCAAGGCGATGCGATGGGCCTCGTAGGCGTCACTGTCGACGAGATCGGCGCCGATCAGACCGGCGACTTTATGCTTGAGATCTTCGGGCACGAGAATGCGCCAGCCAAGACCCTCATGCCGCGGATCGGCAAAAGCCAGATCGGGCTTCACGGCCGGCTCGCCCTCCCATACCGCCAGCACGCCCATGCTGTCGGAGATGTTCTCCACCGCGACCTTGGCGCGCAGCTTATAGAAGCCGAGCTTGTCGGCGAGGTTCTGCGCCAGCGCGCGAGGCGCATCGATCAGGAAGCCGACGCCATGGCCGGCGGGGGCTTCGGTGATCAGGAAATCGGCCGTGATCTTGCCCTGCGGCGTCAGCAGTGCGCCGAACCGGCCAAGGCCGGGCTGCAGCAGCGTGACGTCTGTGGTGACGAGGCCGTTGAGGAAGTTGCGGGCATCCTCGCCGCTGACCTTGACCACGCCCCGGTCCGGAAGAAACGCTGCTTTCATAAGCTAAATCAGCCTCTTTTGACGTGCTTTTTGAAGTTCCTGGGGAAACGCAGGTGGCGGATATCCCATCCGAAGTTAAGGCGCTAAGGTGCCGCCAACAAGCCCCGCGACAGCCTTGAAGCGGGCGCCTAAGGACCGATGAATCAGCGATGAATCAACGATTTGATACCATTCTAAAATCCGGCACCGTGGTCAATCAGGACGGCGAGGGCATCCGCGATATCGGCATTTCCAACGGCCGGATCGCCGCGATCGGCGGCCTCGGGCAGGCGTCCGCCGCCGAGACGATCGACTGCAGGGGCCTGCACATCCTGCCCGGCGTGATGGATACGCAGGTGCATTTCCGCGAGCCGGGCCAGACGCATAAGGAAGATCTTGAAACCGGATCGCGCAGCGCTGTGATGGGCGGGGTGACGGCGGTATTTGAAATGCCGAACACCGATCCGCTGACCGTCACGGAAGCCAACTTCACCGACAAGGTGAAGCGCGGCCGTCACCGCATGCATTGCGACTTTGCTTTCTTCATCGGCGGCACGCGCGAGAATGTTCAGGATTTACCTGAACTCGAGCGCGCACCGGGCTGCGCTGGCGTCAAGGTGTTCATCGGCTCGTCTACCGGCGCGCTGCTGGTCGAGGACGACGAGAGCCTGCGGCGTATCTTTCAGGTGATCCGCCGTCGCGCTGCCTTTCATGCCGAGGACGAATATCGCCTCAACGAGCGCAAGCCGCTGCGCATCGAGGGCGATCCGCGCTCGCATCCGGTGTGGCGGGACGAGACCGCGGCGCTGATGGCGACGCAGCGGCTGGTCAATCTCGCGCGCGAAACCGGAAAGCGCATCCATGTCCTGCACATCTCGACCAAGCAGGAGATCGAGTATCTGCGCGATCACAAGGACGTCGCGTCCTGCGAGGCGACGCCGCACCATCTGACGCTGGCCGCGCCCGAATGCTACGAGCGGCTCGGCACCCGCGCGCAGATGAACCCGCCGGTGCGCTCGGCCGATCACCGCGAGGGTATCTGGTACGGCATCGAGCAAGGCATCATCGACGTGCTCGGCTCGGACCATGCGCCGCACACGCTGGAGGAAAAGGCCAAGACCTATCCGGCTTCGCCCTCGGGGATGACCGGCGTGCAGACGCTGGTACCCTTGATGCTGGATCACGTCAATGCCGGACGGCTGTCGCTGGCGCGCTTCGTCGATCTCACCAGCGCGGGCCCCGCGCGGCTCTACAACATCGCCTGCAAGGGCCGCATTGCCGCCGGCTATGACGCCGATTTCACCATCGTCGATCTCAAGCGCAGCGAGACCATCACCAACAAATGGGTGGCCTCGCGCGCCGGCTGGACGCCCTATGACGGCGTGCGCGTCACCGGCTGGCCGGTCGGCACCTTTGTCCGAGGCAAGCGCGTGATGTGGCAGGGTGAGGTGACGACGCCGTCAACCGGCGAGCCGGTGCGGTTTCTGGAGACGTTGAAGGGGTAAGACGGTCTATCGTCCGTCATTGCGAGCGCAGCGAAGCAATCCATACTACGGCATAACGGATAGATGGATTGCTTCGTCGCTTGCGCTCCCTTGCGCAAACGCTTCGCGTTCGTCGCAGGCAATGACGACCGGCGCTAGCGGAGCGCTCTCACTGCTTCGCCAATTTCAGCGAAAACTCACCGTTCTTCACGCGAGCCGGCAGACCTTCCACGAACTTCGCCACTGCGTCCTCGCCGTAGGTCGAGACCAGTTCGGCCAGCGCCGTGAACAGGCACGCTTGCGCGAGGCAATCGCCATCGACGCCATCGTGCCGCGCTTCCGCCCAGGCCTCGCTCAAATAGCTCAGCGCAGTCTGCTTCTGCTCGAAGTCGGGAAGCGGGTCGCGGGCGGTCGGGAACGAGGCTGGGCGGCTCATGAAGCTCAACGAAATCTGCGCGCGAACCAGGGCGGAACGCATCCTAACGCGACAAGCTGTAGCACGCGCGGCGGGCTCGCCTAGGCCACATCTTTAGGAAGGGTTAACGGCGCTGCTCGAATTTCAGGCGGCGACAAAAGTTCCCGCGCGTCTCACGCAATGCAGCCGAGGATCGCCCCCGGGGTGGCGCAAACATGGTGCGCGCCGGCCTCCAGCAACTCGTCGCGGCTGCCGTATCCGTACAGCACGCCGATGCCCTTCATGCCGTTGTTCTTCGCGCCGACCATGTCGTGGCTGCGGTCGCCGATCATCAGGGTCTTGGCCGGATCAACCGATGCTTGCTTCAGCGCGTATTCGAGCAGATGGGATTTGTCCACACGGGTGCCGTCGAGTTCGGAACCGAACACGCGCTCGAAGTGATCGCGCAGACCGAAATGATCGATGATGCGCTCGGCGAACACATGCGGCTTGCTGGTGGCGACGAACAGCCGGTGGCCGGAGGCGCAGAGCGACGTCAGCACCTCGCCGATACCGTCATAGACGCCGTTCTCATAGAGGCCGACATCGGAAAATCGCTCACGATAATACGTCACGGCGAGATCGGCCGACGTCTCCGCGCCAAGCAGCCTGACGAAGCTGGCGCGCAGCGGCGGGCCGATGCACCAGGTCAGTTCGTCTTCGGTCGGCATGGTCGGATGGTCGAGCCTTTGCAGCGCATACTGGATCGAACGGGTGATGCCCGGCTTGGGGTCCGTCAGCGTTCCGTCGAGGTCGAAATAGATCGCGTCCATGGTTGCCTAGTTCGCGTAGCGCGCGGTGAGGTCGCGCGAGATCTTTGAGCCTTCCTCGATATATCTGCGGATCGCGACGGACGCCGCAGGCGTGCAGGTCCGGTAGGTCTGCTGAAAGCCGTTATAGCCGCGGTTGAAGCCCGCGATCATGCGGGCGCGGCGGTCGCCGGACGGGGTTTCGGCGTCAATCAGCGCCTGCATTTCGTTGCGCCATTTCGCCCCTTCATTGGAGCCGCAGATGCCCCGGAGGTAATGCAGGGTGCCGAGAATCTCGGCCAGCCGCTGGAGGTCGCCGTCAAACGGCGCGGCGGCATCCTGGGCCCGCGCGGGGGCCAGGTGGCATGCCGAAATGAGGATGAGGGCGGCGAGGGCGTGCTTGAGCATTTGGGGCCGATATGCCCCCTCAGTACGCCCGAGGCAAGGTGTGAGGCTCTGGGAACGGCCGCCTAGACCAGCTTTCGGGCGGCCTCGATGACCTCCAGGAGGCCGCCGGTGACCTTGAGGTCGCCGAGCCCATCCGGCGCCAGCCATTTGAAATCGTCGTGCTCGTCGTTCAGGACCGGCTCCCTGGCCGTCCAGCGCGCCGCGAACGACATGATCAGGTAATGCCCGCCGCCGCCGGCCCCGGGCAGCACCTCGCGCCAGCCGGCCAGGCCCAGAATCTCGATTCTCAAGCCGGTTTCCTCGTCCACCTCGCGGTGGAGCGCCGTGTGCAGGGATTCGCCGAATTCGACCCGGCCGCCAGGGAACGAGTAAAAACCCTTGCCGGGCGAGCGGGCGCGGCGGACCAGCAGGACCTTGCCGTCACGAAAAATCGCGCCGCTGACGGCGAGTTGGGGGTGGGTCGGCTGGACAGGGGAAGCCAAGGGGGAATCCGGTAAGCAGGGAACTTGCGGTGCGAACGATCATGCCCGATCGGTTCGCGCAGGTCTAATACGACGAGATGGAGTGAGGCGTGGCGCGGCTAGTTCGACATCACCGCTTCGATGTCGCCCTCGGTGCTGCCGTTGATGACGCCGCCGGCCAGCGCCACCAGCGGCTTGACCCAGGCGGTGGCCTGCTCGGCCAGCGTGGCGCGGGTCTTGTCCTGCTGGGCCTCGCGCATGGCGTTGCCCACCGCGGTCAGGATCGAGGTCATGGTGGCCGTGAGATTGTCGAAATTGGCACGGACCTTGGGGTCGGCGCATTCATAGGCCTCGATCGCGAGGTCGCGGGCCTTGAAGTTGGAGGCCCAGAAGTGCTCGGCGTAAGACAGCGGGGTCCAGGTGAGAAAATCCTCCGCGCATTCCGGCATGTCCGGCACCATTTCGAGCAGCATGACGGCTTCGTTGAAATGATTCAGGTAGTCGGTGGCGAGCCCGGTGCGGGGATTGATGTTGGCCGCGCGCAATTGATCCGCACGCGCCTCGTCAATACGGGCCGTCGTCGGTGGTGGCATCGGGCGATCGGCTCGCACTTCTGTGGTGGCCATGAAGGTCATCTATCCCACTGTTAACATCGGGGGTTAACACCCATTAAACAGCGGCTTATCTTGTTCAGATAATGTGCGGACGTTTTGTAATTACCTCACCGCCTGCGGCACTCCGGCAGATCTTCGGCTATATCGAGCAGCCCAATTTCCCGCCGCGGTATAATATTGCGCCCACTCAGCCAGTTCCGGTTGTGATTCTGGAAAATGGCGGCCGCCATTTTCGGCTGATGCGCTGGGGACTGATTCCGTCGTGGGTCAAAGAACCCCGCAAATTTACGCTCCTGATCAATGCTCGTTCCGAGACGGTTCTGGAGAAGCCGGCGTTCAAGAATGCCATCAAGCGGCGGCGCTGCCTGATCCCGGCCGACGGCTATTATGAATGGCAGGATGCGAGCGGCCGCAAGCGCCCCTTTTTCATCCACCGGCGCGATGGTCGGCCGGTCGGCTTTGCCGCGCTGGCGGAGACCTGGATGGGGCCGAACGGCGAGGAGACCGACAGCGTCGCCATCGTCACCGCGCCCGCCAGCCGCGACCTTGCCGTGCTGCATCACCGCGTGCCCGTGACCATTGCGCCTGAGGAATTCGAACGCTGGCTCGACGGCCGCGCGTACGATGCAGACGATGTCATGCCGCTGCTGCGCGGGCCGACTGAGGGCGAATTCGGCTGGCACGAGATTTCCACGCGCGTCAACCGCGTCGTCAATGACGACGCACAACTGCTGCTGCCGATCACCGACGAGGAGCGCGCGGCGGAGGAGCCGAAGCCTGCGAAGAAGGCCGCGCCGCGCAAGGTGACGGCGGAGGATGACGGGCAGGGGTCGTTGTTTTGAAACACAGCATTTGTAGGGTGGGCAAAGCCAACGGGTCGCGCGAATGCGCGCCCGATGACAGGCTCCGCGTGCCCACCACGCCTTCTCGAACACGGTTTAAGAATGGTGGGCATGCTGCGCTTTGCCCACCCTACAGTCCTCATTTGAAAATATGCAGCGCGGCATACTGCAGCAGCATGATGGTCTTCGCATCCACAATGCGGCCGTCTGATATCATCGCGAGCGCAGAATCGATCGGCAGTTCCAGCACCTCGATGTCTTCGCCTTCGTCGGCGAGGCCGCCGCCGCTGCTGATGCGCATCGAGGGCTCGTATTCGGCGACGAAGAAGTGCAGCTTCTCGGTGACCGAGCCCGGACTCGAGAAGGCTTCGAAGATCTTCCTGATCTCGCCGAGCCGATAACCGGTCTCCTCTTCCGCCTCGGCCCGGATCCGCACCTCGGGCGCTTCGCCGTCCAATACGCCGGCCGCAGCCTCGATCAGGAGATCGTCGTAGCCGTTGACATAGACCGGATAGCGAAACTGCCGCACCAATATCACGGTGCGCTGCGCGAGATTGTAGGGCAACACGGTGGCGCAGTTGCCGCGGTCATAGGTCTCGCGGGATTGCGTCTGCCACTCGCCGTTGGCGCGGCGATATTCGAACGTGGTTTTGTTCAAGAGGTAGTAGTCGTCGGAAAGGATCTCGACGTTCTTGACGCGGACGCGATCGGAGATAGTCATGGCTGCCTGTTCGTCTGGAAACTACGGCGTCGGCTCGCGGCCGTCGAGCCATTTGGCGAAGGTCACGGTCTGCTGGTTGTAATAGCCGAGCGACTGGTAGAATGCGTGGACCTGCGCATTGTCTTTGCGAACCATAAGTTGAAGCTTCAGGATGCCGGCCGCGCGCAGCCAGTCCTCGGCCGCGTTCATGATCGCACGGCCATAACCCTTGGCGCGGCGCTGTGGATCGGAGGCGACGTAATAGACCCAGCCGCGATGGCCGTCATAGCCGACCATCGCGGTCGCCACGATCGCGTCACCGTCGCGGCCGATCAGGATCGTTGAATTCGGCTCGCGGCGGGCGAGCGCGATGTCGGCTGCGGGATCGTTCCACGGCCGCGTCAGGCCGCAGGCCTGCCACAGCGCGATAACAGTGGCGACATCGGCGTCCGCGATGTCGGCGATGGCGAGCGCGGGAATTGTCTTCGCAGCCGTCACGGTCACAGCACCTTCCCCGGATTCATGATGCCGAGCGGATCGAGCATCGCCTTGATGCCGCGCATCAGCTCGATCGCGACCTTGTCTTTCACGTCGGGCAGTTCGTCGCGCTTGAGCACGCCGATGCCGTGCTCGGCCGAAATCGATCCGCCCATCCGCATCACGATCGCGAATACCACCTCGTTGACCTCGTGCCAGCGCGACATGAAGTCGGCGGTGTTGCCGCCGATCGGCTGGCTGACATTGTAGTGAATGTTGCCGTCGCCGAGATGGCCGAACGGTACCGGCCGCGAACCCGGAATGAGTTTTACCACCGCCGCATTGGCCTCTTCGATGAAGGCGGGCACCGCCGCGACCGGCACCGAGATATCGTGCTTGATCGAGCCGCCTTCCGGCTTCTGCGCGGCTGACATCTCGTCGCGCAGCTTCCAGAACCCGGCGCGCTGGGAGAGAGAAGCTGCGATCACGGCGTCGTCGACGATGCCTTCTTCCATGCCCTTGGCGAGGATGGATTCCAGGGCGTCGCGGGCATCGTCGCGCGAGGAGGATAACTCCATCAGCACGTACCAGGGATGCTTGGTCGTCAGGGGATCGCGGATGTCGATGCCGTGACGCAGGCTGAAATCGACGGCGATGTCGGCCAGCAATTCGAAGCTGGTGAGGCTGCCGGCCGCCTCGTTCTGCGAGATCGACAGCAGCTTCAGCGCCTCTGCCGGCGATTTGAGGCCGACATAGGCGGTCTCCACCGCACGCGGCTTTGGAAACAATTTTAGCGTCGCCGCGGTGATGATGCCGAGCGTGCCCTCAGCGCCGATGAAGAGGTTGCGCAAATCGTAGCCGGTATTGTCCTTCTTCAGTTTTGACAATCCGTTCAGGATCCGTCCATCGGCGAGCACAACCTCGAGCCCGAGCGCCATTTCGCGCGCCACGCCATACGCCAATGCAGCGGTGCCGCCGGCATTGGTGGAGAGATTGCCGCCGATGGTGCAGCTTCCTTCCGCGCCGAGCGACAGCGGGAACAGGCGGTCGACTTCGGCTACGCGGGCTTGCGCGATCTGCAGCACCACTCCGGCCTCGCACGTCATGGTGTTGGAAGCGGGATCGATCTCGCGGATCTTGTCGAGCCGCCGCATCGAGACGACGACCTCGCCATGATGCGGGGTCTGTCCGCCGACCAGGCCGGTATTGCCGCCCTGCGGCACCAGCGCGATTTTGTGCTCGCTGGCGAGCTTGCAGATCGCGGACACTTCCGCCGTAGAGCCGGGCCGCAACACCAATGGCGAACGGCCATGAAACAGGTCGCGTTCCTCGGTGACGTAGGGCGCGATATCGGCGGCATCGGTCACGGCATATTTGTCGCCGACGATGGCGCGAAACTTTGCGATCAGCTCGGCGGGAAGAGGCGGCACGGAACCTTTCTTGGAGCCCTGGACGATATTCATTTTCTTGTTCTCGTTCATTCTCGCCCGACTGCTGCGCGGCGCAGCCGGTCGTTGATGGCTTCGCCCAATCCCTCGTTCGGGATGGGCGTGACAGCGATGGTGCGCACGCCCTTGCCGTCGAGCGCGCGAAGGTGGCCGAACAGATTGGCGGCAGCCTCCGCAAGGTCGCCGCGCTCCGACAGATTCATCACTGTGGAGGTGGCGTCAATTCCCGAAATTGCTCCGAGGCCGAACGCGAGCAATGCTTCGCCGGGCTCCAGCGCTTGCGCGTTGAGGCGAACGCGCGCGCGCGGCGCGTAATGGGACGTCAGCATGCCCGGCGCCAGCGGTTGCACGCTGTCGGTTCCGGCATCCGCCGGCGGCTGCACGAGCGCGCGGCCCAGCACGCGCTCGATCTCCGCGCGCGGCACGCCGCCGGGGCGCAACAGCATCGGCGCATCGAAGCAGCCGACGACGGTGGATTCGACGCCGACGGCGACCGGCCCGCCATCGACGATCAACTCGATCCGCTCCGCAAGGTCGCTCTGCACGTGGGCGGCGGTGGTCGGGGAAACGTGGCCCGAGATGTTTGCGGATGGCGCGACCACCGGGCCGCCGAACACACGCAGGATGTCGCGCGCCACAGGATGGGCCGGTATCCGGATCGCGACCGTGTCGAGCCCGGCGGTGGCGAGGTCGGCCACCGCGCAGCTTTCCGTTTTCGGCAGCACCAGCGTCAGCGGGCCCGGCCAGAATGCCTCCGCCAGCGCGGTCGCAGCGGCGTCGAAGCGCGCGATTTTGCGGGCAGCGGCGATATTGCCGACATGGGCGATCAGCGGATTGAAGGCCGGCCGGCCCTTGGCCTGGTAGATGCGGGCGACCGCGGCCGGATTGGTGGCATCGGCGCCGAGGCCATAGACGGTCTCGGTCGGAAACGCGACCAGGCCGCCTTCGGCCAGGATACGCGCCGCCGCCGCCACGGAGGCCTCGCCGGCGGGCAAAATCTGGGTCTTCAGGGCAACATTCACTGTGATTAATTTCCTTAATCCGGCTGCTTGCGGTCGCCGACACCCAAGGCTATAAGCCGCGTTCCAAGTCGGAGTGTGGCTCAGCCCGGTAGAGCACTGCGTTCGGGACGCAGGGGTCGCAGGTTCGAATCCTGCCACTCCGACCAATTATTTTATCATTTATTCTTGCCATTCATTTTTCAGGGCTTTTTCTGATTGCTGGCGGTTCCCGAGTCAACCGTGAAGTCAACCGCGGATTCCCTGCCTGAAACGAAACATAAACATGCGTTCTCGCGGCTCAAGAAGCCCGAGATTTGCCTGACCTTGTCCCTCCTGGGGAGGGAGCAGGGAATGCCGGGTGCTTGCTGCACCCGCGGTCTCGTGTGCAATGGGCACAAGGAAGTGCGCACACGAGCATACAGGTACAGCCGGAGCACGCCGGCATTCCCTGCGCAATGGGTTGACGGCTTATGCCGCGCTCTCCCTGGAGACGAATTCGTCTTGCCTCCATCGCTGCCGGCTTGATGGCTCAATCGATCCGGTCGGATCGAATTCGCCACCGGCAGCTTGGCACCAGCCACGGGTGTCGGGACCACACGGTTTTGCCGTACGCTTCAGCGCCGTACGTCCTGCGCGCCGGATTTCGCTCACAAGATAAACTTGCCCTGCGACTCCATCTGCGCGCCGACGCCATAGCGTCCACCACATCCCGCCTCGCGTTCGTGACGATCGCGATACGCCCCTCTTGTCGAGACGGGACAGCGCGGAAATAGCCACTGATTTGGGGTGAGGGGGAAGCGAATTATTTTTGGAGAGCAGGCTGGACGACCCAAATCAGACTGAATCCATTCAGCAAATTAGATTTTTCGCGCAATGGACCCTTCAGCGTTTGGCTGAGAGATGAGCCTTGATGCCCGCAGCCATCCGATCCGAGGGGGTGCCCGGCGGGAAGAACCCGAGATACTTGCCGTCGCGATCCATCAGATAGATGAAACCCGAATGATCGACAGTGTATCCTGCAGCGCCTTCGATCGGGACTTTGGCGTAAAAGACCCGATACAAGCGCGCAGCGTCGCGAATCTGCGCAGCATCGCCTGTTAGGCCGAGCAGGCGCGGGTGAAAGAACGGCACATAGTCGGCGAGATGCGCAGGCGTATCGCGGTCGGAATCGACAGTGACGAACAACGGCTGCACCGCGTCGCCGCCGGGGCCAAGTTTGTCGACGGCCTGCCCGATCGCCATCAGATCGGTCGGGCAGACGTCCGGACAGGAGCTGAACCCGAAATAGACAAGCATCAGCTTGCCACGGAAATCGACGTCCGTACGAAGCTTGCCGGTGTGATCGATGAGAGTGAAGGGGCCGCCGATCGGCTCCTTGCCCCACATCACTGCGTCCATCAGCTCGCCGGCGCTGCGTTCGCTCTGCGCGTGCACCACGGGCACTGCACCGAGCAGTCCCGCGGCCAGGACCGGGCCGACAAGCACCCGACTGTTCCTCATGCGCCCATTGTCATACGGACGCCGGTTGTCGAAACCAGAAGCTTGTCCGGTAGCTGCGCGCGCACGGCGCGAGCGAAGTTGTCGCCGCTACAATGCATCGGGATAATCACGTCCGGCTCGAGCTTCTTGATCTCGGCGACAACTTGATTGAGATAGTCCTCGGGTGCCGGCCCGAGATGGAAGCCACCGACGATAGCATGGATCTTCTGCACGCCGGAGACTTCCTGTGCCTGCCGGACCGAATTGACGATGCCGACGTGACCGCAGGAGCTGATCACCACGAGCCCGCGGTCTTTTACATTGAAACAGGTCGCGTGCTCGTGGATGTGCTCGTCCGGAACGATCTTGCCCAGCATCTCCGCCGGCAGGTAGTGGCTCGCGTTACAGCCGAGACCGTCCTTCACAGCAAATCCGACGTACGTGTTCGGCAACACTCTTTCGATGCCCGACCTCTTGATCTTGCCCGTCGTGAAAGCGTGGTCGGCGACAACCGTCGGGTTTTCCGCCAGAACGACTGAGACCTTGTTCGCGGCCAGCTCGCGGCGATCGAGCGCGCCAAATTCGGCAAGTGCGCCGGGCGCGCCGCTATAGCGCTGGCAGAAATTGTCCTCCCCGCCGGCATAGAGTTTCACATCGGTGGGCAACGCGCTGCGGTACTTCTGCAGAAAGCCGATGAGGCCGCCGTAATGATCGAAGTGGCCATGGCTCACGACCATTGCATTGATCTTGCTGGGATCAGCGCCGGTCAGTTCGATATTGTTGAGCAGAGCTTCCGGCGTATAGCCGAAGTCGAGCATGATAGTGCGCTGCTCGTTGCCGCGCTGTGACTGGAGGTACAGAGACAACCCCCATTGGTTGTGTAGTGCGCGACGATAATCCTGCTGCCGTGGTGCCGGCTCGATCGAGACGTTCCCCACCTTGCCCGGCCGCTCGAAAATATTCTGGCTTCCATCGACCAGCACCCGGATCGAGAGTTTGTCCACCACGGGAACGTCGATCGCGGCTGCTTTGGCGATTTCGATGCAGGTGAAACTGCCGGCGGCGACGGCTCCCCCAATGGCCGCACAACCCCTCAGAAAATCGCGGCGTTTGAACTGCTCGATCATCGATTCCTCCCTGCAATGGAGCCGAGCGTTATCCTTGGCTGGATGACTCCAAAACTGGCGAAGTATAGAAGGCGCGAAATCGCGCCCTCAAATCCAATATCAATGAATAAGTAGTGCTTGCCCGCCGAAGGCACTGGTGCTGCGCTCAACTACAGAACTCCGGCACGTGCCGTTGGCAGCTCATCGAAGAATACGCCACTTTCGGTGCAGCCAAAAGAGCAGATTCACTTCCGTTTATCGCACTTGGCGTCGTTTCGCTGCGATGCGGAATTTGGTCCGCTATCGGCGGCGCATTTCGGACATCGTGTAGTAATCAAGCTCGATTTATGGGCACGCGCCCTGGTTCAAAGGACGACGGCGCACAGCGCGAGCCTTCGATGCCGCCACGCCCGCACCACAACGGGAGCGGCGATGCCGGACTTCTTTCGTACCGCGCCGTGTTGAACTCAGCGTTAGCGTGGCGTGCTGCTGGTCCCGGAATCCCGGCCGGAACTTGCAGCACCCGAACCCGTCGTTGTCTGACTGCTGCTCGGATTGGGATGCCCGGGTGCATGCGCGGAAGCACCTGGTGTTTCCTGTTGTCCCACAAATCCGGACTGTCCGGAGTCGCGGGTCTTGATGCCTTTATCCGCTTCTTCCTGCATCTGCTTGTCAGGTTGCATCTGTTGGCCAGGCGCCGTCGACTGCTGAGCCTGTGCCGGCACGGCGATGGCAATGCCAAAAGCCACCGTCATGGCGAGAATTGAAGGTCGCATGAGCCATCCTCCTATCGTTTCCTCTCCGCACAACGCGCGAGGCAGCGATGGTTTCCCCGGAGAACTTCGAAGGAGGAGAACGCAGGAACCCGCGAACAGCCAGGTCGAGATCTACAGGACCGCTCAGCTTGGCGCAGCTCTCCGATCATTGTGCGAGCTGCGCCAATCCTTTCCAGTCGAAGGTGATTCCGTGGCCGGGCCGCGTTGGCGCCAATGCCATGCCTTGGTCGAGGACCAGCGGGTGCTCGATATAACGATCGAGTCCAAATCCGTGCGCTTCGAGATAGGAGCGATTTGGGCAGGCCGCGAGAAGGTGGACCGTGATGTCGTGTGCGCCGTGGCTGGTGACCGGAAGATTGAACGCTTCGGCGAGCCGCGCGACCTTCATGAAGGCCGTGACGCCGCCGCAATTGGTGACGTCGGGCTCGGGATAGGACACCGCGCCGGCCGCGATATAGTTCTTGAACTCCCAGAGCGAGCGCAGGTTTTCGCCGGCCGCAATCGGCACGCCGCCGGCAGCCATGATGCGGGCATGACCGGCAATATCATCGGGAATGATCGGCTCTTCGAGCCAGGTGAGGTCGTAGGGCTGCAACGCGCGCGCGGCGCGGATGGCTTCCTCGACCGTCCATTTCATGTTGGCGTCCGCCATCAGAGGAAAGCCGTCACCGAGATGTTGGCGCATCGCCTGCACGCGCGCGATGTCGGATGCGAGTTCGGGGCGGCCGACCTTCATCTTGATGGCGCGAAAGCCCTTGGCAAGATTATCATCGGTTTGCCTGAGAAGCGCTTCAACAGAGAGATCGAGGTCGATGCCGCCGGCGTAGCAGGGCACACGAACGTCGAAGCCACCGAGCAGACGGAACAGCGGCAGATTGGCGCGGCGCGCCTTCAGGTCCCACAGGGCGATATCGAGCGCCGAGAGCGCAAGCACGGGCGGTCCGCCGCGCCCGCCATAATGCAGGCCCCACCAGATATAATGCCAGATGGCCTCGGTGTCGTCGGCGTGCCGGCCCTCGATCAGTTCAGGGATCTCCCGCTTGAGGATGTCGGCAATCGCGCCGCCATTACGCCCGACGGTGTAGGTGTAGCCCGTGCCTTCAGTCCCGTCTGAATCGCGAACGCGGCATGTCACCAGTTCGAAGGCTGCGATTTCGCCATGCGTGCTGTCGGAGAGGGTAACCGTCAGCGGGATCCGATAGAGTTCAGTCTCGACCGTTTTGATTGTTGTCATTGATTTCCACCCGAGTTTTCTTCGTGCATATTGAATTGGGCGCGCCGATAGGTTGGTTTGACCCCCTTCCACTTTTGTCCACTTTACCGTGGTCCCGTTTAACGCACCACGTCCGGCACCGCGGACCTTAAGTTTGCGTAATCTCATTGCAGCCAGGAACGTCTGAACCATCTAGGTGACAGGCGGGAGCGTTAAAACCTGCCCTTCAACTGACACCCAGCGGCCGTGCTCAGAAAAGGCGAGCTGGGTTCTTTTGGATTTAACGCAGGTCCTGCCTCATTGGCCTCAGAGGCGACGATGATTTCTACCTCTCAGTTTCGAAATGCCCGCTGGTTGGAAAAAGACGATCGGCTCTTGCGCGCGATGTCTAAGGCCGGGGAGGGCCTCACGCTGATGACGGTCAAACCCAATCGGCCAATGACGTCCGTCAAGGTGCGTGCCGTCGATTCCGGCTCTGTCTCGCCAGCTCTATTCGAAGTGAACCCGATGCGGCCTTGAAACGTTAGATCAGGCACCCAATCGGCGGAATTTACGTGGAGAGCGTCCAGGCATATCTAGGTCGGAAGTACCAGGAACTCAGGCTGATCAATGACTGCCTGAGACACCCCTTGCCGTTGACCTGCCCGCGGTCGGTCAGCGAAGTCATTCGGCACAAGTTTCAGCTCACCGCTGCCCTTAAGGCAGAGCACGCCCTGCATGACTGGAACGTCACCGAGACGGCTTGGGCACATCCCGGCCAACAGCGCATCGGCCCCCTTCGAATTTCGATACGACTACCAGCGCGCCGATCTCGATGTGCGCGGCCCCTCTTTCTACGAACGCGAGTGCGGCGCGATCGATACCATCTATACGGCTTCCGGCATGGCCGCGATCTCGGCTCTGCTGTTGGCGTCTGCCCGGGTGACCGGAAGGGCGGACATTGTGGTCCTGCCTGGTGCCTATGGTGAGACGCAGGAGTTCATCGAAGGCTATGCCGATCGTTTGCGGATGATTGCGCTGAAGCGCCCCTTGGAAGAGGGCGCCGCTCGGAGATCGGCTTCGTCGCGGATAATGTTACTGGACTCCTCCGCATCCGCTTCCGCGTTTGATGCCGGGCTTCAGTCCACGAAATCGGCGCCTGATTTCTTGATCTTCGATACCACCTGCTTCTCCAGCGCGTCAGGGCGCATCCGGTGGGTGTTGGGACGTGCTCGAGAATTGACTATCCCTGTTGTCATGGTGCGTAGCCATACGAAGCTGGATTCGCTCGGGGCAGAGTACGGTCGATTGGGCTCCGTGACTTTCGTTAATTGGGAAAGGAACGTACCCCGCGGATCGAAGCTCAGAGAACTTCCGGTCGAAACGCGAAATGCTGTTCGGCTATTGGGCGGCGCGGCGCTGCCAGCGCATTTCCCTCCCTACATCGGCGCACCGTTATATCGCGAGCTGACGAACAAACGAATCGCGGCCATTTTGCGCAACAGCCGTCGCGCCAGCCGGTATTTTGCGACCGCTCTCCCAGGCTTGACGGCCGAACTCCATTTCGTTCATGGCCTCTACGTCACGATCGGAAGCCAGCAGCCGCTTGATGAGGCAACGGCGAGACGGACGGCTGCGGAAATGAGCAACGATCTCGCCCGGACGGGTTTGCCAATCCAGCACGCAGGGAGTTTCGGGTTTGATTTTGCAGGGGCAGAATGGTTCCATAATCCCACGACTGATCGCTATAGCATCCGCATCGCGGTGTCCGATCTTCCCACCACGATCTGGGATGATCTTGATGAAGCGATTGCCCGGTGGTGGTCGACGCACCAGCGCAGGAAACTTGAGAACCCATCTCACCGTTCCATGCCGAGTGCATTCTCTACTTGAGTATGCAGGGGCGCGAATTGGGGGTAGGTTTTCCGGTGACGGATGTTTGAAACCTGCGCACGGCCCAAAGGTCACGTACAAATAAAGGTCACGTACGAATACGGTGAGCCAACGGTTCCCGTTTCCAAATCAGGAAATCAGGCGCAAGCTTCCCCTGTGCGCTGTGGGCAACAAGACAAGCTTAATGATTGAGCCGCAGATTCGTCTTAGGTTGCACTTGGGAACGACACCCGGCGTCAGCAGGGTGTTCATGGATGGAGGCTTGGATGCCCAGACAATTCGGCTTGAAGGCAACATCATCAGCCACACGGCCGGCGTCCGCAGGATCATCCCGCGCAACGCCGGGCCGGAATGAACCGGCGTCTGCATTGAAGAGCCGTTCTCCGGGCAGTTCCGCTCCGGGCAGTTCCGAGGCGTCAAATCTCGCTTCGCAATGCTCGGAGCTGCCGTTCTCACCGGCGAGCTGGCGCGGCGGCCGTGATCGGCGATCCATCTCGGCAGAGTGAAAATCCTCGCGCCGAAATCCTCCGCACCGAGGCGCGCTTGCCTTTGCTTTGGCCGCGCCGCGTCAATCGCGGCGGTTTCGACCTTACGTGCTCCGTTCGGGAAGGTCGCCAAGGAGGTTTGACAGCTTGACCGCCAGCTTTCGCAGCCGGGCATTCTCTTCGAGTAGCACCCCGACATTATCGGTTTTCTGATGCTGCGCGTCATCACCCCGAAGTCCGTCGACTTCGTCGAGCAGGGGCGCCAGGGCGGTGAGAAGTTCGTCGCTCTGCAGCAGTGCTTCATTTGCCTGACGCACGTCATTGCCTTCACGCAGCGGCACGACATTGTCGGCATGTCCGACATTTCGAAATGAATCGCGGCGGGCTTGTTTGTCTTGCGGCGGATATTCGATACTCATGACACATTCCTGTTCACAAGGTGGCCCGGTCGTCGGTTCGACGACAAGCTTTCCATTGAGTCGAGGGCGAATTTGCGTCGGAAACGGAACAAGGATGAGGCTCGCCGGAAAGCCACACGTCCTTTGATTCACACGGCAGATCGAATTAGGCCAAATTTTTGACGTATCGCGAACCATTCTGACGTCCGCGCGGCTGGGGAGCAAACCATCTTATTTTGGGGCGTATCGATGACCGATTTCCTGACCAATGCGGATCACTGGCGCAAACGCGCGGAACTGACAAGGGCGTTAGCCGCGAACGCCGTCAAGGACCAGGGGCGTTTGCTCAAGGTGGCGGAGGAGTACGACCGTCTGGCGGCTCACGCCGAACGGCGACGCAGTGCGATGGTCCCGGCTGGTTCCTACGCTTCGGCAAGCCGGCCCGAGTAAGTCCTGCTCCATCGAAAAACCGTCGGAAGAGGCGGGCATTTCCGCTTCAGTTGACGCATTTCGATGCTGTCGCGGCGGAGAAGTGCACCGCCAACCCCAGATGTGTGACCTGTAAAACACAACCGCGGGGTAACGTTCAAAGCATTGTGATCATGCGATTGCAGGAGAATCAACGAATCACCTAGACCGTTAGCGGGGCTGGGAAGCGGAGAGTTAGTATGAGAGTCGCTTCCTTAGAAAGTGTACTGACGGCGGCTACGCTGGTGTTGGCCATCGTTATCGTGCTGTGGGGAATCAAGATTTTCCACGGTGTATGAGCAGGCGTGCTGGCGTCGAACTGGAAACCTCCGGTCAAGAAGAGGTTCGCGACAAAGGCGTCACTTCCGCGGCGGCGGAGGCCTTTTCATTTTTAGTTGCCGACGCATAGTTCGCCGGAGGCTTTGTTCCTTCCGACGCGTATCGAGTTTGGTTTACGGCCTGGCGCGAATTCCGCACAGGCCGCGAGAGGCATTGGTTGCAAGTCCGGCATGCATTTTGGTTATTATCTAATGATCGCAGCGCTCGTTCTCATGGGGCTGGAAGTTCTTTACGCGCTTTATCAACTGGCCACGTTTCTTTGAGAGAAACTTTTCGGCTCTGATTGAATCAGAACCCGTCCTAGATTGTTGTTTTGACGCGTTTTCCTGACGCGGAGCCGGTCCTGGTCCGAGGACATGCTCTGCTCGAAGACGCCACACATCGCACGCGCAGGCTGCAGCGCCAGCCTCCGCGCGCTTCAAGATTCGCCGCAATCACGCCGCTTTAGCGCCGGGGTCGCCTCCGCGCGCTTCCAATTTTAGTCGCAAAATTGCCCGCCGACTCACCTCATTCTCCGCGCGCGACAAAGAGACTGGGGGCTCGTTCCGCATTTTAAAATTGGAGTATCATCATGCGAGTAGACCATCCGCAGCTTAATAAGCGAGACCGACGCGCAGAACCCTCATTTTGGGTTGAGGAACCGACCGACGACGCTCTTTCACTGCTTGAGAATGCCCTTCGCGGGGACGAGCCCGCCCTTCGTCACGACGACCAGGCCGACGAAGCTCATTCGCTGATCGAAGAGAATGCCCGGCTTCGGGAGCTTTTGGCTCAGCTATCGGACGTCATTCGCAAAAACGGCGTTCACCAGCGCTAACGCGCAACGAATTGATCGCGGCCCCGCCCCGGCAAGAGTGGTTCAACCACTGCCGCGGCGGGGCCGCTCCATTTTCGATGATTGAATTCACGCGAACGCCGCCCGCACGGGAAGCGGCGAATAATCGGACGGTACAGGCGCCGCCGGCAAGCTTCGACAAAAAGCGAACCGCCTGCCGCAGCTGACAGTGGCCCGCTTCAAAGCGGCCGTTCAAAAGAAACGACCCCAGCTTCGGGGGCTGGGGTCCACTGGGGTCGTTCTATGCCGGGGCGCGCCGATCCCCATGCCGACCCGGCATGTGCCCGAGGTAAATCTGATTCCAGCCGATGTCTGTAGGGAACCCGACAGTGGCCTGATTCAAAAAACGGTGGCCTATTTCAGCCAGTGCCCGTCAAGCCAGATGGCAAGCCACGAAATGCCCGTCGCTGCCTTGCTTCAGTTCGGGTGCGCTTTCGCGGCAGCGCGGCTCGGCGATCGGGCAGCGGGTGTGGAAATGACAGCCGCGCGGCGGGTTCATCGGGCTCGGCACATCGCCTTGCAGCCGGATCCGCTTGCGCTTCACCTTCGGGTCCGGCACCGGCACGGCGGAGAGCAGCGCCTGGGTATAGGGATGCTGCGGATGGCGATAGAGATCGCGCGCGCTCGCCAGCTCGACGATGCGGCCGAGATACATCACCGCGACGCGGTCGGAAATATGCTCCACCACCGAGAGATCGTGGGCGACGAACAGATAGGTGAGGTTGAGTTCGGCCTGCAGATCTTCCAGCAGGTTGATCACCTGCGCCTGAATCGAGACGTCGAGCGCCGAAACCGGCTCGTCGCAGACGATGAACTTCGGCTCCACCGCGAGCGCGCGCGCAATCCCGATGCGCTGGCGCTGGCCGCCGGAGAATTCGTGCGGGTAGCGCCGCATGTGCTCGGCCTTCAGTCCGACCTTGACGAGCAGGCTCGCCACGCGGTCGTCCCGTTCGCTGGCCGAGGAGGTGAGCTCGTGGATGGTGAAGGCTTCGCCGAGGATCGCAGCGACGGTCATGCGCGGATTGAGCGAGGCAAACGGGTCCTGGAACACGATCTGCATGTTGCGCCGCATGGTGCGCAGGTCGCCGCCGGAAAGGCCGCGCACGTCGCGTCCGTCAAAGACGATCTCGCCTTCGCTGGGCTCAACGAGGCGCAGCACGCAGCGCGCCGTAGTGGACTTGCCGCAACCGGACTCGCCGACCAGTCCGAGCGTTTCGCCGCGATTGACCGCAAACGACACACCGTCCACCGCGTGAACGCGTCCGACCTCGCGCGAAAGGAGTCCGCCCTTGACGGAAAAATGCTTCTTCAGGTCGGTGACTTGCAGCAGCGGTTCGCTCATGAGCTCGCTCCCTGCGTCTGTTCGAGGTGGCAGGCCATGCGATGGCCCGGTGCGACCTCGCGCAGAACCGGTTCCGTTTCGGAGCAAGGACCGAAGGCGTAGCGGCAGCGCGGCGCAAAGCGGCAACCGGGGGCGGGATTGATCAGCATCGGCACCGAGCCGCCGATCGCTTCCAGCCGGGTCTTGTGCGCGCTGTCGAGATCGATGCGCGGGATCGAGCGGATCAGGCCCTGCGTGTAGGGATGCCGCGGGCTTTCGAACAGGCTGTCGACATCAGCCTCTTCCACCACCTTGCCGGCATACATGACGACGACGCGCTGAGCAGTCTCGGCGACCACGCCCATGGCGTGGGTGATAAGCATGACCGCCATGCCGAAGCGTTCCTTCATGTCCTGCAACAAATCGAGGATCTGCGCCTGGATGGTGACGTCGAGTGCGGTGGTCGGCTCGTCGGCGATGACAAGTTTTGGCTTGCAGGCCAGCGCCATCGCGATCATGACGCGCTGGCGCATGCCGCCCGAGAACTGGTGCGGGTAATCGTGCACGCGGCCTTCCGCATTGGGAATCTGCACCAGCTTCAGCATCTCTATGGTGCGGGCGAGCGCCTCCTTTTTCGAGAGGCCCTCATGGCGGCGCAGGCTCTCGGCGATCTGCTCGCCGATCGACAGCACCGGGTTGAGCGAGGTCATCGGCTCCTGGAAGATGAAGCCGATCTGCTTGGCGCGTATGTCGTCAAGTTCGTGGCTTGTGAGCGGCACGAGATCGCGGCCCTCGAACAGGATCTGGCCTTCGACGATGCGGCCCGGCGGCATCGCGATCAGCTTCAGGATCGACATCGCCGTGACGGTCTTGCCGCAGCCGGATTCGCCGACCACGCAGAGCGTCTCGCCCTTGTTGAGCGCGATGTCGACGCCGTCGACGGCCTGCAGCATGCCGTCGTCGGTGGCAAAGTGAGTCTTCAGGCCCTTGATCTCGAGCAGCGGCGCCATCAGATCACCCGCCTTGCATCGAGCGCGTCGCGCATGCCGTCGCCGATGAAGTTGATGGCAACGACCGCAACGAAGATTGCGCCGCCCGGAAATAGCGCCCAATGGGCGGCGATGTCGAGAAAGTCCTTGGCGTCGAACAGCAGCCGGCCCCAGGTCGGGGTGTCAGGCGGGAATCCGAGGCCGAGAAAGGACAAGGTCGATTCCGCGATGATGGCGGCGGCGACGTCGATGGTGCCGGCGATGATCACCGGTCCCAGCGCATTGGGCAGGATGTGGCGCACCACCTGCCGCAGCGGGCTGGCGCCGAGCGCGCGGGCGGCTTCGACAAAATCCTTTTCGCGCAGCGAGAGGAATTGCGCGCGCACCAGGCGGGCCACCGGCATCCAGCGCAGGCCACCGATGACGAGCACGATCAGGATGAAGATACCGCCTTCGGGGCCGAACACGGCCTTCAGTCCGTCGCGGAACAGGTAGATCAGGAGCAGCAGCAGCGGCAGTTGCGGCAGCGAGAGGAAGAGGTCGGTCAGCCACATCAGGGCATGCCCCAGCGCGCCGCGGGACATGCCGGCGAGCGCACCGATCACCGTGCCGACGATGACGGCGACCGCCATCGCGGCGAGGCCGACCGCGAGCGAGATGCGTCCGCCGTAGATCATGCGGGCGAGGATATCCTGTCCGAGATCGTCGGTGCCGAACGGATGGGCGAGCGAGGGGCCTTCAAGGCGGGCGTTGAAATCGATGTCGTTGATGCTGACGCGCCAGACGAACGGGCCGAACACCACCGCCAGAATCAGGACGATCAGCAGGACCGCGCTGACCACGGCGAGCTTGTGGCGGCGATAGCGCCGCCAGGTCTCGCGCCAGGGCGACCAGGCCGGCCGCCGCTCAACGGAGGGAGATGCGAGGGTCAAGCCAGCCATAAAGGACATCCGCGATCAGGTTGAAGAGCACGACAAGACAGGCGAAGACGAACGTCACGGCCATCACGACCGGCGTGTCGTTGGAGAGAATGGAGGAGATCAGGAGCGAGCCGATGCCCGGAATGCGAAAAATCTGCTCGGTGACGATGGCGCCGCCGAACACGGCGGGCATCTGCAGCGCGACCAGCGTGACGACCGGGATCATGGCGTTGCGCATCGCGTGCTTGACGATCACCCGGGCCTGCCCGAGGCCCTTGGCGCGGGCGGTGGTGACGTAATCAAGGCGGATCACGTCCAGCATGGCCGAGCGCACGAAGCGCGTCATGGAGGCCGCCTGAAACAGCCCGAGCACCATCACCGGCATGATGGCCTGCCGTATTTGTTCGATCACCCAGCGGAAGCCGGTCGCCTTGATGTCGGAGGTGTAGACGAAAGGCAGCCAGTCCAGCGTGATTGAAAAGAGCAGGATGAACAGCAGGCCGGTGAAGAAGGTCGGCAGCGAAAAGCCGATAAAGGCGAGCGTGTTCGCGATCTGGTCGAAGATCGAATAGGGCCGCGTCGCGGCATAGACCCCGACCGGGATCGCAATCGCGAGCGCAAGCAGTTGCGCCGAGCCGATCACATAGAGCGTCGTCGGCAGGCGCTGCAGGATCAACGTGTCGACGTTCATCCGGCTGACAAAGGAAAAGCCCCAGTCGCCCTGCAGCATGGCCGTGATCCAGTGCAGGTAACGCAGATGGATCGGGTCGTCGAGGCCGAACTTGGTCCGAAGCGCCGCAGCTACTTCGGGCGGCACGTTGGGATTGGTCGCGAGTTCACTGAAGGGATCGCCGGGCGCCAGCGCCAGCACGATGAACAGCACAAGCGAGATGCCGAGCAGGCTCGGCACCGCGATCAGGAGACGACGCAGCACATACTGGCTCATGAGGGAAAAATCCCGTCGCGCTTATCCCGTCGCCTCCCGGTACCAGTCGAACAGGTTGTCGGTTTCGTTGGCCCAGCCGCTGACCACCGGCCGGAGCGCGTTGGAGCAGGCTTCCACTTTCAGGCGGTGCATCACCGGGATGAACACGGTATCCTGCCACATGATGTCGTTGGCCTTGATGTAGAGCGCGGTGCGCTTGACGAGATCGGTTTCGGCTTCGGCCGCATCGACCGTCGCGTCGTAGTCCTTGTTGACCCAGCGCGGGAAGTTCTGGCCTTGCCACTTGTTCTCCTTGGTGGCCACGTTGCGCGAATGATAGCGGCGCATGTGCTGGGCCGGATCCGGCTGGCTCATCGGGATCTGGAACATCTCGAGGTCGGCGTAGAACTTGGCGTAGGTGTCGGGATTGGCGACGTCGGAGGAGAAGAACACCGAGGCCACCACCGATTTCAGCTCGACGTCGATGCCGGCCTTCTGGCAGGCCTGCTTGACGATGGCCTGGGTCTTCTGGCGCGGGCCGTTGATCGCGGTCTGGTACAGAAGCTTCAGCTTCTTGCCGTCCTTCTCGCGGATGCCGTCGGTGCCGACCTTCCAGCCGGCGTCGTCCAGCAGCTTGGACGCCTTCTCGATGCTGAATTCCCAGGTCGTGTTCTTGGAAACGAACTTCTCGGGGCCGTTGAGGAAATTGGGCGTGACGCGTCCGGCGCGGCCGTAGATGACCTTCTTGACAGCCTCTCGGTCGACCAGCATGGAGAGCGCCTTGCGCACCGCCGGATCCGAGAACAGCGGATGCTTGGTCTTGATCGAGGAGCGCTCGCCGTCGACCTCGGTATTGGGATCGGTGAAGTTCAGCGCGATGAATTCGGTGTCGCCGCCGACAGCATAAACGGTCTTGCCCTTGCCGCCCTTTTCCAGACGCAGCAGGACGTCGTCTTCCACCTGGATGTTCCAGCCGAAATCATACTCTCCGGTCTGGATCACGGCGCGCGCGGCCGAGACGGCATCGCCGCCGCCCTTCATCTCGATCGTGTCGAAATGCGGACGGTTCGGCATGTGGTAGTCGGGATTGATCTCGCCGCGGATGACATCGCCCGGCTTGAACTCGACGAATTTGTAGGGACCGGTGCCGACGGGAGAGAGGTTGTTCGGGGCCTCGCGCGACTTGGCGCCTTTATATTCTGCGAACAGGTGTTTTGGGATGATGCTCTGGGGGGCGCCGACAAAGGCATCCGCCCAGAACGGCGTCGGCTTCTTGAACAGGATGCGGACCGTGAGGTCGTCGACCTTCTCGACGGTGATGTCGCGGTGAACGCCGATGGTCACCGTGGCGGTGGCGGGATCGCGGGCGTATTCCCAGTTGAACACCACGTCATCGGCGGTGAAGGGTTTGCCGTCGTGCCATTTGACGCCGGGCTTGAGCTTCCAGGTCACGGACATGCCGTCGGCGGCCAGCCCGCCATTCTGGAGCGAGGGAATTTCGGCTGCCAGAACCAGCTTCATGTTGCCGTCGGGATCCCAGCAGGCGAGCGGCTCATAGAACAGGCGCGAGCCGTCCTGGTCCTTGGTGCCGGTGGCGAAATGCGGATTGAGCAGGGTCGGTCCCTGCCACCACAAAAGTTTCAGCGCGCCGCCGCCACCGCGCTTGGTCGGCTTGTAAACGGACGGGCCCTCGGCCAGGGCGACACCGCCGATAGCCAGAATCTGCGTGGCCATGGGTGCGGTGAGACCGAACGCAAGCATCCGCTGAACGAAGCCGCGGCGGTCCATGCGCCCGTCCTTCACCTCGTCGATCATGGTTCGCAGTTCGTTGTCCAGCATCGTTGTCCCCGTCTGGTTTTGGCATCGCGCAGTGCGCCGCCGGGCGGCAGCGTTAAGTGTCCCCGGGTAAGATGGCACACCAAATGGCCCGAACGTCAACGGCTGGCTGTCGACAATCGGCAGGATGAAGGTGGCCTGTGATTTTTGCTTGGGCAGAAACGCGCTGCGACGCACACAGCTTCAGCAATCCGGCGCCAAAGCGCGCGGAATCGTGCTCTGCACTGCAAAAAATTTGTTCGCCGGACCCGGTCAGATCAGCGACATATCCAGCGGTGGCGCGACGCTGTCCGGCAGCGGGCTGACATAGGGGGTGCGGGTGGTCCGCTTGTTCAGGTCGGCCTTGGCGGCGGCGATCAGGTCCGGTTCCGTCAACGCCCGGACGCCGAGCCCCGCCATGGCCTTGGCCGCCTGCACCATGGCCTTGTGGGCATGCGGGCTCTTGCCCTGCGCCACCACCTGCCAGGTATGGAACGGGGTGCCGATCGCGACCGTCGGGGCATGGACCTGAACGGTCGGCACGACCCAGCTCACGTCGCCCACATCGGTCGAGCCGATCTGCGGATTACGTTTGGCATCCAGCGGCACGATGAAATCGGCCAGCGGCCGGTCGGTCGGCTCCATGCCGATCGAGTGATAGACGGACGCGATATCCTTGTCCGTCAGCGTGGAGCGGATTTTTGCGGCGAAATCCTTGTCGGTGTCATCGAAATGCGGCGGGCCGAGTTCCTCCATGATGCGATGAAGCGCCGCCTCGAGCGGGGTGTTCGGCAACAGATTGGAGACGGCGGAAATGATTTTCATCTCCACCTTGGTTTCGGTCATCAATGCCGCGCCCTGCGCGATCTTGTGGACCCGCTCCACCAGTTCGTTCATGCCGGGCAGGTCGCGGTCGCGGATTGAATAGCGCACGCGCGCATGGGCCTGCACCACATTGGGAGCGATGCCGCCGGTGTCGAGCAGGGCGTAATGAACGCGGGCGTCGCTCGGCATGTGCTCGCGCATGTAATTGACGCCGACATTCATCAGCTCGACTGCATCCAGCGCGCTGCGGCCGAGATGCGGCGAGGCCGCGGCATGCGAGGTGCGCCCGGTGAAGATGAAATCGGCGCGCGTATTGGCGAGCGAGGGCGTCACCACCACTTCCCACAAGCTCGACGGGTGCCAGGTGATCGCAATGTCGGCGTCGTCGAAGGCGCCATCGCGCACCATGAAGGCTTTTGCCGCGCCGCCTTCTTCCGCGGGGCAGCCGTAATAGCGCACGCGCCCCGGCGCTTTGTGTTCGGCGAGCCAATCCTTCACGGCCGTGGCCGCGAGCAGGGCGGCGGAACCGAGCAGATTGTGGCCGCAACCATGGCCGTGGCCGCCGGCCTCCAGCGGCCGAGGTTCGGCCACGCCGGCCTCCTGGCTGAGACCGGGCAGGGCGTCATATTCGCCGAGAAAAGCGATCACGGGCCCGCCTTCGCCCCATTCGCCCATCACCGCGGTGGGAATGCCTGCGACCTGCTCGGTGATGCGGAAACCCTGGTGGCGCAGCTCGGCCAGATGTTCGGCGGACGAGCGCGCCTCGGTGTAGCAGACCTCGGGCATCGCCCAGACCCGGTCGCTCAAGTCGACGAAGCGCGGCTTGATGGTATCGACGCCACGCCAGATGTTACTGCGATTATCCATCTTCCGATTTCCTAATTCTGAAGGCGATGTGAGTCTGGAATTGTAATCAGCTTCGCAAAACGATGCCAGCGCCGGCGCAGGCATCTGCCATGCCATCACACCTTCACGTTATGCGGCTGGAACAGCCGGCCTTTCTCCACCACCAGCACCACGCCGAGCGCCGCCAGCGTGCAGAGCAGGAAGCCGGTCGCGAACGGCACCAGCGTGCCGTCGTAATCCTGGCCGATGGTGGCGCCGATGCCGATGCCGAGCAGCGTGGTGATCGAGCCGTACAGCGAGGCCGCGGTGCCGGCGATATGACCCTGCGGCTCCATGGCGAGCGCGGTGAAATTGGCGATCATCAAGCCGAACGCGAACATCATCGATACCGAGAGCACCATGAACAGCGGCAAGGGCAGCATCTGCAGTTTCGCCGCCGCCAGCATGGTCGCGGCGATGACCACGAAGCCGATCAGCGCGCCGTGGGAGAGCACGCGCATGCCGAGGCGGCCGACGAGGCGGGAATTGACGAAGCCTGCGATCGCGGTTCCGACGGCGACGCCGGCAAACGCAAGCGGAAAATAATGCCCGAGCTGGTAGATGCCGGTGAACACCTGCTGCGAGATGAAGACGAAGGCGAACAGCGACCCCAATACGCCGCCGGCCGCCAGCGCATAACCCAGCGTCTGGCGATGGGTCACGGTCTGGCGGAACGCATCGAACACCGCGCGAAGCGCGAGCGACCTGCGTTTGGCGACAGGCAGCGTCTCCGGCATGCGTAGCGCGCTCCAGACCAGCGCCACCACGCCGTACAACATCAGCACGATGAAGATACCGCGCCATTGCGTCAGCATCAGCACGGCCTGGCCGAATGCCGGGGCGATGACAGGCACGGCAATGAACACCATCATCGCCAGCGACATCACGCTCGCCATGCGCCGGCCGGCGTAGCAGTCGCGAACGATCGAGGTCGCGATCACCCGCGTGGCCGAGGTGCAGACGCCTTGCAGCGCCCGCGCCAGCAGCAAGGTTTCAAAGGAAGGTGCCGCGATCGCAAGCAGGCTCGCGATACAATAGACGGCCATGCCGCCGAGCAGGACCGGCCGCCGCCCGAACCGGTCAGACAGCGGGCCCATCACGAACTGGCCGACGCCGAAGCCAACCAGGAAGATCGACAACACCATCTGCGGCCGGTTGGCTGACGTGATCTCGAAGGCGGACGCGATGTTCGGCAGCGCCGGCAGCATCATGTCCATCGCGAGCGGATTGAGCGCCATGATGGAGGCGATCACGATCACGAATTCGGGGAAGCCCATGGGGCGGTGGCCTGAAGCGGCCAAGGCATTGGCACTGGTGTCGGACAACAAAAAAATCCTTTTGAAGGCGGCACCCTATGGATTTTGGTGCGCTGCACAAATAACGTTTTCGGCATGGCAGACCATCGGTAAGTGGGTCTTGAACGCGCAACACTCTTATTTGCCGGCGAGTGCCTCATTGCACCTCTTTGCAAACGCCAGGAGGTAGGCCCCCATCTCGGCAGACAGCCGTGAGGTGGGTTGCACATTCTGCGTGCTCATATTGAGCGCGTACACCGGGAGACCCTTGACGATGATCGGTGTCGCAACAGCCAGAACGCCGCGCTGCCACGAGACGGCGCAATAGCCATCGCGCTTGACAGAGCGGATCGATCTCTGCACTTCGGCGAGCAAATTCTGCGTTGCGCCGGCACCGCGCCGCGTGAAGCCTGCAAACAGCTTGGCTCTTTCTTGTTCGGTTATGCCCGCCAGATAGGCCCGCCCGAGCGAGGTTAATTCCATCGGCACCTGCTGCCCCGCAACGACATTGCGCAGAACAACGCGCGGGTTGAATCGGACGGATTCCAGATAGACCATCATCGAGCGGTCCGCGGTGGCCAATCCAACATTGATCTTCCGCCGCATGGATTCAACGCGCATCATCGGCCCCAAGGCGTTGAGGATCGGCGAACTCATGCGCATCGCGTGCCCGAAGCTCATCACTGCCGCGGCCAGCCTGTAGGCGCGTTCGCTGCGAACATCGTCCAGCATGCCGGCCTGGACCAGCGTGCGAGTCAGCCGGCTGACCGTCGCTCGCGGAATTCCGGTCCGCTCTGCGATCTCCCCGTTTCCGAGCACATCGATTCCCTGACGGAACGCCCGCAGGATCTCGACGCCCCGCTGCAACGAACGATTGCCGCCAGCAGAGTTCATGCGCGCCGCCCTCCTGCCATAGCCGCCTTCTCAGCTCGTCTAATGGATAAGCGGGATAGCCAAAGGCACGCAAGCTGCTAACGCACGTCGGCCAGTTCGGCAGCGTCCGACGAGGAACGGCCGTCCTGCCAATTCCACTAGATGGAAATGGGGCCAGCGGAGGCGGGATTGCCCGTGCTAGCTGCATGGACGGCCCGGACACAGAAGCCGCCGTGACAGACGCATTTTCCAAAATGCTCGAACAACAGCAAAGGGAGGCACGCATGCAGAAGAGCAAGGTAACCCATCCTTCAGGACCCGCAGCGCGCCGGCGCCCGCGGATCATTCTTGCCGCCTTGTCGGCGATGGCGGTATTGGGGGCTGCCGCGCCGGTCCAGGCCGAATACCCGGCCAAGATTATCAAGATCGTCGTTCCCTTCTCCTCCGGCGGCGGTACCGACACCATCGCTCGAACGCTGGCTCAGGAAATTTCGTCCGACCTGGGCAAGCCGGTCATCATCGAAAACAAGCCGGGTGCAGGCACCGTCATCGGGACTCAGACTGTCGCGACCAGCGAGCCTGATGGCTACACGCTGCTGCTGGCAAGCTTCGCCCATGCGGTCAATCCGAGCTTGAACAGCAAGCTTCCGTTCGATCCGCACAAGGACTTCGCCGCCGTCTCGCTGATCGCGCGATCCCTCAACATCGTCGTTGTGAATCCGGCATCGAAGATCAAATCGATTCCCGACCTGATCGCTGAAGCCAAGGCTAACCCCGGGAAGCTCAACTACGGCACGTTCGGGACGGGAACTTCGGCCCATTTGGCGGGAGAACTGTTCAAAGCGATGGCGAATGTGAACCTGACAACGGTGGCCTACAGGGGCGCTGCGCCGGCAATCACCGATCTCCTGGGCGGCCAGATCGATGTCATCTTCACCACGGTGGCAAGCGCAGCCTCGCTTGTCGGAGGTGGACAGCTCCGGGCACTGGCTGTCACGACTGCCGAGCGCTCGCCCGCGTTCCCCGATTTGCCGACGGTCGCCGAAGGCGGGCTGCCAGGCTACGCTGCTGAGAGCTGGTACGGATTGTACGCGCCGGCCAAGACGCCTGCGCCGATCATCGAGCGTCTGAACAAGGCCGTCGCCAGGGCCATTCAGTCCGCCGCTTTCAAGCGGCTCGAGAGCAACGAAGGCCTGATCATGGTCGGCGGCTCCCCCGAAAAGCTCGATCGCTATGTTCAGGACGAGGAAGCGCGATGGCGCAAGCTGATCAAGGACGCGAACATCAAGGTGGAATAGCCCCGCGCATGTCCTTCCTTGGCAAGGCCGCGCCATGAGCAACGATTTCAATCACCGGTTTGAGAGGTAACGATGACTAGCCTGGTCGAGTTGTCCGTTGAGGATTCAGTCGCGATCGTGAGGTTGAACAGGCCGGATGTGCGCAACGCCATCAACGATGAAATGCGCGCGCAGTTCGTCGCCGCGCTCGATCGGGCAGCCAATGACGAGGCCGTGCGCGCCGTCGTTTTGACCGGAAACGGCAAGTCGTTCTGCTCGGGTGGCGACATTTCCGGCATGCGCGAGCGGCTGCAGGCGCCGTCCGGCAAGGTGGCATTCAATGGCTGGCGGCGGCAGCAGCAGACCCACAAGAGCGTTGCGGCGCTTCACGGCATGGGAAAGGTGACTGTCGCTGCCGTGAACGGTGCGGCCGCGGGTCTGGGATGCGACATGGCGCTCGCGTGCGATTTCATCGTGGCCTCCGAAGAGGCCGTGTTCAGCATGAGTTTTGTTCGTCGTGGGTTGGTTTCCGACGGTGGAGGAATGTACTTCTTGCCGCGTCGGGTAGGTCTGTCGCGCGCGAAAGAGATGATCTTCACCGGTCGTTCCGTGGGTTCAACAGAAGCTCTCGCTATGGGACTGGCGGATCGCGTGCGTCCGGCTGCGACGCTCGTGCATGACGCCGCAGCATGGGCGCGCGATCTCAGTCGGGGTTCGATGGCGGCGATCGCTCTGACCAAGGGCATCATGGATCGCACATTTGAAACTGCGGAAGAGCAGGTCTTTGCGCTCGGCCGGGAAGCCCAGGCCATCTGCTACACGACGTCCGAACACCGGGAATCCGTCGCGGCATTCCTCGACAAATCCGCGCGATAGGGGGCGATATGGATTCGCTGGAACGTTTGATCCGACCGAAGAGCGTGGCGATTATCGGCGCTTCAGCCGATACCGGCAAACTGACCGGCCGTCCGCTGGCCTTTCTGGAGAAGTATGGCTACGGGCATGAAGTCTTCCCGGTAAATCCTCGCTATCAATCGATTGGGCGCTATCCGTGTTTTCCGGATATCCGGTCGCTGCCGCATGCACCAGACGTCGCCATCGTCCTGGTCGGCTCCAGCCGTGTTCCGGACGCTGTCAAGGAGCTGGGAGCCATCGGAACGGGCGCGGCGATCGTTCTCGCCGGCGGATTTGGTGAAAGCGGCGCGGAAGGAATGGCGCGGCAGCAACGGCTGAAAAGCGCGGCCGGCAATATGCGGCTTCTTGGACCGAATACGATCGGTCTCGTCAATGTCACCGACGGCATCGCCCTCTCCGCGAGCGCGGCGCTTCAGATCAACGAGCTGGTTCCCGGCTCCATCGCGCTGGTTTCCCAAAGCGGGGGCATCCTTGGGTCGCTGCTGTCGCGAGCCGATGCCCAAGGCGTCGGGTTTTCCAAACTGGTCGCAACGGGAAACGAATCCGACATCGACGTGTCCGATCTGATCAACTACCTGGTCGATGATCCCGCCACGAAGGTGATCGCGCTCTATCTGGAGGGCCTGCGCAAGCCGGTGCAGTTTCGGCAAGCGGCATTGCGCGCAGCGGGAGCCGGCAAGCCGATCGTGGCTTTCAAAGTCGGGCGATCGGAGTCCGGTATCCAGTCAGCAAGTTCGCATACCGGGGCGCTGGCGGGATCGGACGTCGTCTACGATGCATTGTTCAGGCAACTCGGCATCATCAGAGCACTGTACTTCTCTGATCTGCTCGATATCCCGCTCGCGCTGAGTTCTGGGCGCCGACTGAAGGGCCGCCGCGTCGCCGTGGTAACATCAACCGGCGGCGCGGCGAGTTTGGTCGCTGATGCAGCCGGCCTGGCGGGGTTCGAAACCCCGGCACCAGACCCGATGACTGCTGGCCGCCTGATGGCTCTGAACATTCCCGATGCGGTGCTGGATCGAAACCCCATCGACGTTACCCTCGCGGGCGTGAAATCCGAGTACTTTCGAGATGTGCTCGACAGCGTGCTCGAAAGTCCTTCCTACGATGCAGTTGCCGTCATTCTGGGTTCGTCTTCGATCACGGAACCGGAGACCGTCGGCGCGCCGTTGCGTGATTGTTTCGCCCGGACCGACAAGCCCGTTGTGGTATTTGCCAGCCCCCACGCGCCGCACGCGGTCAGGCACCTCAATCTCGCGGGCATACCAACCTTTGCCGCGCCTGAGGCCTGCGCCGCGGCATTTTCAGCAATGTGGCGCATTCACCGAAAGACCTCTCCGCAAACCGGTGATCCGGCCATGCCCGTGGCCGTCGGCGCCGACATCCGGTGCATGCTGCGTCCCGGTCCTCTCAATGAGTATGAGAGCAAGGCGCTGTTTGCGAAATTCGGCGTTCCCGTCCCCCGTGAGATCTGTGCCGCCACGCCCGAGGAAGCTGCAGCTGCAGCGGTACGCTTCCAGGGCAACGTCGTCATCAAGGCTCTGTCCCGCGACGTGCTTCACAAATCTGACGTCGGCGGAGTCGCCGTCAACATCCCTCCCAGCGATGTCGCGGCCACTTGCACCCGGATGGCGGAAACATTCTCGCTGGCGACGAATCGAAAGGTGGAAGGATTTCTGGTCCAGGAACTGGTGACCGGCGCGATCGAACTGATCCTGGGCCTCAAGCATGACAGTCAGCTTGGGCCTTCGATCCTGTTGGGCATGGGCGGCATCGCAGCTGAACTTTACAAGGACACCGCCGTGAGGCTGGCGCCGCTTTCGCGAAAAGATGCTGAGGAAATGATCGGTGAGCTGAAGTCCGCTCCGCTGCTGAGCGGCTTTCGCGGTCGCCCGGTTGCGGATGTCGAGGCTCTTATCGACGCCATGCTTGCATTTTCGAGCATGGTATCCTCGATCGGGACGAACCTGCTGGAAGCGGAGATCAATCCCTTGTTTGTCTTGCCGCGGGGGGATGGCGTGAAGGCGGCGGACGGTGTCGCGGTGGTGGCGCCGGACAAAGCCGGGATCGGAGGTTAAAAACCTGGCGAAACAGGTTGTTGCGGTGCACAATGGGCGCTCCTAAACGAACGGCTCGCCATTAGCCAAGCCATTAGCCAAAGAGTTGTTCTGGTGGGCGGCTTGCTCTATCCCCTACGCACGAAACAACAGCTTGATCGCCTTCGAACGGAGACCTTGTGTCGGGACAGACCTTGAAGATCGGCACGCGCAAGAGCGCGATGGCGCTGGCGCAGACGGAAGGGATCGCGCGGCTGTTGCGCGCGGCCGATTCCGCGCTCGACGTCGAGATCGTCAAGTTCGAAACCCGCGGCGACCGGGACCAGACCAGCAAGCTGCTGCGCCATGGCGGCAAGGGCGGGGCGTTCGTCGCCGAAATTCGCGAAGCCATGCGCGGCGGCGAATTGCAGGCGGCGATGCATTCGCTGAAGGATGTTCCGGGCAATGAGGAGACCCCGGGCCTGATCATCGCCGCGACGCTGCCGCGCGACGCCGCCAACGATGCGCTGGTGCTGCGTCCCGGCCTTTCGCTCGATGAATTTCGCGCATCGAACGGGAAAGGTTTCAAGATAGGCACCAATGCGGTGCGCCGCGCGGCCTATCTGCGCCGGCTGTTTCCCGAGGTGACCGTCATCCATTTCCGCGGCGCGGCCGATACCCGCGTGGCAAAACTCGACCGCGGCGACAAGCAGCGGCTTCCCGATGGCGGCGAGGTCGGCCCTGCGGATGCGCTTGTCATGGCGCGGTCGGGGCTCGAGCGCATCGGGATGACCTCGCGGATCGCCCATGATTTTTCGGTTCGCGAGATGCTGCCGGCGGTGGGGCAGGGCATCGTCGCGGTAGAATGCGTCGAGAACGATTGGCTGACGCGCAAGCGGCTGGCGAAGATCGAGGACGCCGCGTCGCGGCGCTGCGCCGAGGCCGAGCGCGAGGTGCTCTGGGTATTGAACGGCCATTGCAACTCGCCGATCGCCGGCCACGCTACGCTTGCGGGCCGCGAGATGATGCTGACGGCCGCCGTGCTCGATGAAACCGGCGACCGCTTCATCGAGGTGTCGCGGCATGGCGCAGCGGACCGGCCGCGCGAGCTTGGCCGCGCCGTCGGGCTGGAATTGCTGGACAAGGGTGCGGCCGAGATTATCGCGCGGACGAGGCCGGACGAACATTAGGGCGCATACCCATAAATCGAGCTTGATTGCTACTCGATGTCCGCGCCGATAGCGGACCAAATTCCGCATCGATTTGGGCTGTCGGATCAGAAGCTAAAACATCCTCAGGACTGCGAGTCTTCGAGAAGACCAAAACAGCCGGACATAGATGAATCGGGAATCTCTCTTCCGCATGCCCGTCTCAGCCTACGGATGCGCCGGCGTTTGCCCGGCTTTTTCCGAGCGCAAGAATGCGATGCAAGAGGTCCGGGTAATCAAGTCCGCCATACTGGGCCGCCGTAGCGAACTCCTGGCTCTTCGCGATTTCGGGATTGGGGTTCGCTTCAATGAAATACAAGGTGCCGTCGGCAGCAAGGCGAAAATCGATGCGCGCGTATCCATCGAGCCCAAGTGTTCGGTAGATGCGTTTCGCTGTTCGCTGAATGCGGGTGAGTACCTCCGGCGCAAGGTTCTTGGCCGGCCCATCCATAATTCCCACGCGCTCCTGATAACCGGGATCGTGTTTGACCTTTTCGGTGGCTATGGCCTGGCCGCCCATAGTGCCGAATTTCAATTCCCAAACCGGCAACACTCGCAACCGATTGTTGCCGAGCACGCCGACATAAAGCTCACGTCCCTCGATATATTGCTCGGCGATCGCGGCGGTCCCGATCCGCTGATGGACGAAGGCGACGCGCTCTGCGAGCTTCTCGTCCGTATCGACGACGGATGCCTGCGAGATACCCCGGGATCCATCCTCGTTCAGGCTCTTGACGATTAACGGCAGCGCAAGACGCGCTGGGCGTTTGACCTTTCGGCGCATCGGGAATACGGCGAAGGCCGGCACCGCGATCCGGCGATGGTGCACCAATGTCTTGGACAGATCCTTGCCGCGCGCCAGGATCAGACCACGCGGGTTACACCCGGTATACGGGATCTGCATCAGTTCGAGATAGCTTGCGACGTGCTGGTCATACGTGGGCTCGTTGTGAAACTGCTCCAGCAACGTGAATACCACGTGCGGCTTGAAACTTTCGATCTCCTCGCGCACTGGCTTGATTTCCTCCTGCGCACCGAGTGCGCGAACATCATGGCCGGCCGCACGCAAGGTGCTCACGACGTCGTATTCTGTTTTCCATTCGTTGATTTGCCGCGCAGTGTATCCCTCGGTGGAGTCCGGGGGCACAAAGTCCGGATGCATGAGCACCAGAACGCGCAGACGTCTCATAGCGCGATCCATTTTCGCCGCGAAGGACCGAACAGCGCGTGCATGGTCTTGGCGGTCAACAGGACGGTGAAGTCAGCCACAAGCTTCCGATCGGAGCCGACAGCGCGCAGATTGAGCTCTCGGCAGCGGGAGATCATGTCGTCAAGTACAGCATCAAGCGTAAGCTGGTTCTCGCCCGTCCACCGCGCAACCAGCTGCCTGATGTGGGCGCGGTGCCGCCTGATGAATGCAGAAGCCGGCTGCCCCCGGCGATGCCGTGGATCGGCGGAAAAGAGCCGGGAGAGGTCGCGGTCGTAAGTCTTCGGTGGCCTGAAGGCGTAGAACGCCTGCTTCTTTTTATAGTGGTCGCCGAGTGTCTGGCCGAGTTCATGCAACGGATCGACACGCTCCCGCGTCGTGACCAGCGGCCGCTTCCCGGCGATCTCCTCCATCAGTTCGTCGACATATTCGAGCTTGTTCAGCGCCGGCCAGCCGGCATAGCGCGTCCGCCAGTTCGAACGCGGCCGCAGCCACACCGCGAAGGTTTCAGCGAAGTCCTCGTCCGGATGGCTCTGCGCGTACCAGAGCCGAAGATGCTGAACATATTGCCGGCTGGCCGGATTGGGCCGGTAGTAGCGTGGGTAGTGTTTTGAGGACCGGCCGAACAGCTGCTGCCAACGCCGGCGGCGCTGCAGCTGATAGCCGTGCTGGATGGCATGGCCTGCCTCATGGCGGAGGATGGCCATGCATTCGGACCAGGTGCCGCCCTCGACGTCGAGCATCATTTTCTTCTCCAGCTTCATCAGGCGGGGATGGCTGAGATAGAATGGGACGGCAATGCCCGGCACATCTGCCGGACTAAACCATTCGCTCGACATCCATGTATGTGGCCGCAGCCGGATGCCCCGCTCTTCAAGCTCTTCATAAAGAGTGCTGATACAATCCTCGAGCCAAGTGCCTTCGACCGCAACCCTCAGACTACTGAGGCGTTGCTGGAGCAACTGCTCATCCGATAGCTTTTCCCAAGCATATTTCCGGCGGGGCATAGGCCTCTGGAAGTCATAACAACTCGGTACTCAGATGGTGTCATAGGATGCTGAAGACAACAACCGCGGAGTCTCCGCGGCGCGCCGTTGTTTAGCGACCCACGTCGGCCTTGGGGGCATTCGCTACCGGGGCGGTCCAGCGGCAAGTCCAGCCATGTGCACTGTGACGCCGAAAGCGGAAGTCAATTCAGAACGTTGGGCGGCCACGCTACGGGCCGTTGCGGATTGTATCTGCATCATCGACCCGCGTGAATGGTCAGTTCGGCAATACGGCTGTCGGCGCGGCGGAGCCGCCGGCAAAGTTCGCGGTTGATATTCTGCATCACCATCACGTAGCCGTGGATGTCGGCCTTGTAGTACGCGTAGAGGTTTCGGGCCGTGAGCTCGTACAGTACGGTTGCGCTCTCGGCTACGACGGTGGCTGACCGGTTCTGCATTTCGATGAGCGTCATTTCGCCGAAGAAATCGCCGGGCTCCAGACCCGATATCCGAATGGCGCGGCCCAAATCACCGAGCTTGCTCACCAGGAGCTGGCCCGAGTGAACAATGAACATTGAGCGCCCCGGTTCTCCTTCCGCGACGATCGTGGCGCCGGCGTCGAAGCGGCGCTCGACCAGCATTGAGGCCAGGAGATCGAGGCTTGCGTCCGAGAGGCCACCGAAGAAAGGTGTGGCGAGCAAAAATGCTTTCAGATCGGGCGAGCTGACAGCCATCGATCCAATATACTCTCGCTTCCGGCAGCGGCAAGTTCGGAACCTGCTTTCGCGGCCGCGCGGTTGCCGGTCTCCTTCAAGGATCGGTCAAGCGACGTAGTCAAGCTCGGCACGTCACTTCCTAACGTTTGACCTGGTCCTCCCAGTCCTCCCACTCCACGTCATTGATTTCCAGGTAGCTGGAAACGGCTGCGCCAACGGTTGGGAAAAAATATTGCTCGCCAAGCTGCGAGAACAACCCAAATCGCTTCAGCTTGTCCTTTACCGGATCTTTCAGTTCGGCAAAGCACAACTCGATGCCCTGCGCGTGCAGCATCTCGTCCAATTCGGCGACCGTATCGCCGGCGGAGACGTCCACGCTGGTGACAGGCTCCGCCGCAACGACCAGCCAGCGCACGGGCGTCGGCGATTTCGCCACGGCGTCCAGTATGCGCTCCTTGAAGAATTCGGCGTTGGCGAAGAATAGCGGCGCATCCCACCGAAACAGAACCAGCCCGGGGATTCGGCGTGCATCCGGATATCTCGTGATGTCGTGGTAACCTTTGACGCCATCGGCGCGACCCAACACGGCCGAGTGCGGGCGCCAGCCGTCCCACAGGAATTCGATAATGGCGATCGCGATTGCAAGCCCAATTCCCGGAATCACTCCGAATACGGCCACGCCGACAAAGCAGACCATCGACAGCCAGAACTCCCACTGCTGAATCCGATAGATTCGTTTGAGGTCGGTGACCTCAAACAAGCCGATCGCAGCGGCGATGACGACAGCCGCCAATGCAGCGGAGGGTAAATGCTGAAGCAGGTTTGGCGCCACTAGCAGAAGGGTGGCGATGGCAAGTGCGCCGACGACGCTGGTTATCTGGGTACGGGCGCCGGCGGCTTCGGCAACAGGCGTACGCGAAGAGCTGCTGCTGATCGGGAAACCTTGAAAAAAGCCGGTTGCCAGATTGGCGGCGCCAAGCCCGACCATCTCCTGGTTGGGATCGACATGAGTACCCAATCGCGCGGCATAGGAACGCGAAAGCACGCTGGTGTCCGCAAACGAAACCAGGGCAATGGCGCAGCCGCCGACCAGTACCGGGACGATATCGCCGTAGGTTATCCAGGGGATTGCGAAACCCGGCAATCGCTCTGGAAGGGGGCCAATGACCGCCACGCCGTAACGGGTTCCAAGATCAAGCGCGCCGACGACAGCGGTCGCCGCAACCACCGCAATCAGAATCCCTGGCAGCCGCTTGTTGTTCTGGAGCAGCAGGATGACCGTCAGCGTGCCGAGCCCAATCCCGAATGCGACCCAGTTTGTCTTTCCTTCAAGGATCGCATCGGCGATCGCCCACAGACTCCGCAGGGGTCCTTCGCCATTGATCGAGAAGCCGAAGAGGTTTGGCATTTGGCTGATCAAAACGGTCAATGCAATTCCGTTCATATAGCCGTACCGAATCGGTTTGGAGAGCAGCTCGGTGACAAAACCCAGGCGGGCGATGCCGGCCAGAATGCATACCGTCCCTGAAACGATCGCCATCATGGCGGCGAGCGTTGCGGCGCGGAGAGGATCACCACCGGACAGCGGAACGACAACGCCGAGGATAACAGCCGCCAGCGCCGAATCCGGTCCCAGAACAAGGATGCGACTGGGGCCGAACAATGCGTAGACCAACAGCGGCACGATCGTTGCGTACAGACCGTAGATGCCAGGCAAGCCCGATGCCACCGCGTAGGCAATTCCAACCGGGACCAGCATGGCCGCCAGCACGAGCCCAGCGAGGATATCGTGCCTAAGCCACGCCGCCTCGTATCGACGCAGCGTTTCGATGCCCGGCAGCCAGTGCATCCAATGCTTCATTGGCCGTCACTTCCAGGCCCGGCCACTCCGGGCCGAAACGTCAGTAGCGGCTGGGAACCGGGTGGCCAGCGCTCAGACCCACGGTAGAGCGCCCATGACGTGTGGGTGGCCTTGATCATACGCTGGTAGGCCGCTGTGTAGTCCCACCAGCGCCGCATCGATTCAGTGTCCATCGGACTGAGCTTCCAGTGTTTCATCAGGTCTTTGATCCGCGCCTCAAACCGGCGACGTTACTCGTCCTGACTTACATCGAGAAAGTATTTGCGCAGGATGATGCCGTTGTTGACGATCATCTCCCGCTCGACAACGGGGACCATCGTTATGAGCCGCTCGTAATCCTCATCGGTGACGAAGTTCATCACCCGCTCGACGCCGGCCCGGTTGTACCATGAGCGGTCGAACAGTACGATCTCGCCCGGTCGGGCCGGCCGCCGCACGCTTCGAAAGCAGATTCCAGGTGGCGTGAATAAAGGCGGCGAGGACAACGAGCGAGAGTGAGAGCGGCGACATGAGACCTCCGTGCCATCTGGCGCGAACAAGATCTCGACATCTCCTCCCGGCTTTTGTCCCTCGGGTGCAGCCGCGTGCTATCGCGGTTTCCGCAACGCTCGGACCGGCGATGGCGGTCTCGCCATCCGGAACCCTAGTTGCCACTCAGTCGATGGAGCTCTGATATCCAAGGGAATCAGGTGTGGCCAATCCAAAATCTTGTGTTGCAGCGCAGTGCCGCGAATCAGGCCGCCAGATCCTGCAACAGCAGCGACGAACCCCTGATCAGCACCTTGCGCCCCTTTGCAGTGATGGCGGGCGTATCGCCGTTTATGTCGGCTAGTCCGAGCGCGATCAGGCCGTCGATCGTGTAGCGGCTCATGCGCGGCAGCTTTGATTGCGGCGTGCGCAACGCTTTCAATGCTTCCCACTGGGACGGCGTCAGGTCGTAGTCGAATTCTTCGTTCATGGTACCTCGGCATTTCTTGCAGCGCTTGCCACAATTCTTGTGGTGCCTCATAGCGAGCGCACGTGAAATTCGTGCGACTGCAACGAGTCGGTATTTCGACAAGCGACGATGTGCTGTCACATCATCGTGTCACTGGAATCGATTGAATGTGTCGAATCACACAGATGGCCGGACAAAAACGCTGGCGCAAAATTGCGTGAATACGGGGCGCGTCAAAAAGACCGCCCAATCGCCGCAACCCTTAAGAGAAAGTTACTAACAAGTGGTAAATTTCAGGAGCCCGGCCTCTTCGCGCCGTCGGAACGCGCGGCCATATTGGCTGCTAAAGCTGGGCTTCGATCGCCACCTTATCTATCACCGACCAAACTTCGCGAATCTTGTCGTTCCGAAACTCGTAGAAAACATTCTCGGTGAATGAAACTCGCTTCCCGCCTACCTGGAGGCCAAGGAAGCTTCCCTTCGGTGTGCAGTCGAAGCTGAGCCGGCTGGCAATATAAGGTGGATCGGCGATCAGCATCCGGATGTTGAAATGAAGGTCCGGAATTTCATCAAAGTCTCTCTCCAGCATTTCGAGATAACCCGACAAGCCGATGCGCCGGCCGTTGTGGACCACGTCGTGATGAACGAATTCGCCCAGCATCGGCCAGTCCTGCTTGTTCAGGCAGGCAATGTAGTTTCGATAGAGGTCGGAAAGGTCGGCTTTGGTCATGGCAATGCGCCTTCTTCCGGGGGTGTAGCTGCCGTAGGGTGGGCAAAGCGAAGCGTGCCCACCATCTTCTACGCCGAGAGAAAGGTGGGCACGGCGCTTCGCGCCTTTGCCCACCCTACAACTCTATCCGCGCCTGACGCTGGCGCCGCCGTCCACCGGCAGCGTCACGCCGGTAATGAAACTTGCTTCATCGGAAGCGAGGAACAGCGCGGCGTTGGCGACGTCCCAGCCGGTGCCCATCTTGTGGCGCAGCGGCACTTTTGCATCGCGTTCGGCCTCGACCTCGGCGCGGCTCTTCTTGAACTCGCGCGCGCGAGTATCGACCGCCATCGGCGTGTTCATCAGGCCGGGCAGGATGACGTTGGCGCGGATGCCGTATTGCGCGTTCTGGTAGGCGAGCTGTTCAGTGAAGGCGATCATCGCCGACTTGGTCGCCTTGTAGGCCACATAAGGATAGGTCGTGATCGCGGCCATCGACGAGATGTTGATAATCGCGCCGCTTTTTTGCGCCCGCATGATCGGGATCACGTGCCTGGCGGCCCACACGCAACTCTTCAGATTGATCGCGACGCAACGGTCGAACGCCTCCTCTGAAATGTCGAGCAGTTCGGCGTCTCCGCCGGACAGGCTGACGCCGACATTGTTGTGCAGGATGTCGATGCGGCCCCAGCGTCCTTGCGCGTCCGCCACCATCGCCTTGAGGTCGGCATTTTGGGTGACGTCGGCCTTGAACGCCGCTGCGGTGCCCTGTTTGGCGGTGATCATGTCGACCGTCTCCTGGGCGGAGGCCAGATTGTGATCGACACACAGCACCTTGGCGCCTTCGCGCGCAAAGGTCAGCGCGGTGGCGCGGCCGTTGCCGATGCCTTCGCCGGGGCTCTGTCCGGCGCCGACGACGATGGCGACACGATCTTTCAGGCGCATTCATTCCACTCCCGGGATCGGGTACTGTTGCAGTACCTCTCTGTAAAAGGGTTCGTTGTCGATCTTCATCGTCGCCAGCACGCGGACCACGGCGCAGTAGAACGCGATGGTGAGCACGAGGTCGACCATGTGCTCGTCGGAGAGTTCCTTTTTAATCTCGGCGAATGTCGCCTCCGACATCGCAAGTTCCCGCACCATCTCACGGGCGCCACGGAGAATCGTCTTCGCCAGAGGTTCGAGTTTGGAGGGCTTGCCGTCGGTCTCGGCCATCAGGGCGGCGATATCGTCATCGGTGACGCCGAACTCCTTGCCGATCTTCACATGGTGGGTGAATTCGTATTCGGATTTCTCCATCCAGCCGACCTGGAGGATCGCGAGTTCACGCAAGCGCGGATCGAGCTTGCTCTCGAAGCGGATGTAGCCGCCGACGCCGTTGAAGGCGCGCGCCATGTCGGGCGAGTTCACCAACAGCTTGTGCAAATTGGTGTTGCGCTTGAGCATGTCGCGGTATTCAGGGGCGACCTGGTCGGCTTCGAGATAGGGCAGGCGGGCCATTTTGTTGTTGTCCTTGTTGGCGATAGCGGATCACGCTCACCTAGCCATAGAGCGCTTTGTGCTCCTGATCGTAGTTGGCGTAGGAATCTTTGATGCTCGCCATGTTGAGCAGCATGGTTGCAACGGGCTTGTCATCGGCGGCGAACACCGTCGTGCGCATCCACACGCTCTCGGTGCGACGGCTGCCGCTCAGCGCAACGACCTCGCGCTCGGTGGTGTAGCTCTCACCTGCGAATAGCGGCCCGCGCAGCAGGCGGATTTCCTGATCGGCGAACAGCCCGACCGCCGGACCGCGGACCGGCAACCGGTCCTCGCGGGCGCGGTATTGAAACAGCACGCTCAGCATCTCCATGGGAATGATCGCCCGTCCCCAGGGATTGAGCTCCTGCGAATAATACGCCGAGGGCTCGGTGATCACCTTCAGCTTCTGCTTAAGCGAAAACGGGTAGAGGTCGCCCATGTGCTGGTCGAAATCCATCTTCACCGTCTGGCGGGGTGTCTTCATGCCGACCTTGAGGTCGGCGAGAATGACGGGATCGCCGAGCGGCTTCAGTTCGCCAAGCCGGCGGGAAAGCGCCGTGTCCGTTCCGTCACCGCCGATCGATGCGGTGCCACGCAAGATCTCGGTGCCGTCGCGCTTGGTCATGCCGATCGCGCAGATCCTCTCGCCCGGCTTCGGCTTTTCGATATTGGCCTGCACCTCCTCGCCCTCGAAGGCGGGGTTGCGGTAGTGGGCCGACAGGCACCCGGTCTCGAACCAGGCCTGGCCCCAGATCCGCTCGCACAGCGGCGCGAACTGGCTGAAATGGGTCGGGCCCTCGATGGTGCCGCCCTGAAAGCCGAGCTTTTGCGCGGTCGCATCGTCGTGGATCGAGGCGTGGGAGTCGTAGACCTGCGCGTGAAGCATCTGCTTCGGACGGCGCCACGGCCCCACCAGCAGATTGCCGCTTTCCAATAGTTCGGTCGTGAACGCCGCTTCTGTCATCCCTGGTGTCTCCCTTTACTCCCAAGCGTTTCAAAGAAGGCGGATTTCGGCAAGAGCGATCCACAAGGCGGGCGAGATATGTCCTGCGGCCATGAATTCACGCTGGGCACGCATAGCAAAACCGGTGCATTCTGTTCGTAATTAGACCGGTTCAAATAACCGGCGGAACGTGCGACGGGGAGCGGACGAATGGCGTTGATGGAAGTTGGTCTGGACGACAAGTATCGTCTGGACGCGAAGCGGATTTTTCTGTCCGGTACACAGGCGCTGGTCCGCCTTCCCATGTTGCAGCGCGAACGCGACCGTGCGGCGGGGCTCAACACCGCCGGATTCATATCAGGCTACCGCGGCTCGCCGCTCGGCATGTACGACCACGCGCTGTGGCGCGCCAAAACCTTCCTCAAGCAGCATGACATCGAGTTTGCGCCCGGTCTCAACGAGGACCTGGCGGCCACCGCCGTGTGGGGCAGCCAGCAGGTCGGCATGTTTCCCGGCGCCAGGGTCGATGGCGTATTCGGTATCTGGTATGGTAAAGGCCCCGGCGTCGACCGCTCGATGGATGCGCTCAAGCATGCCAACTCGGCGGGCACCTCGCCGAACGGCGGCGTGATTGCGCTCGCCGGCGACGACCATGGCTGCCAGTCCTCGACGCTCGCCCATCAGAGCGAGCAGGTGTTCGCCGCGGCATTGATGCCGGTGGTCAATCCGGCGACGCTGCAGGATTATCTCGACCTCGGCATTTTGGGCTTTGCGCTGTCGCGCTATTCAAGTTGCTGGGTCGGCTTCAAGGCGATTTCCGAAACCGTTGAAAGCTCGGCCTCGATCGTCAGCGATCCCGACCGCATCAAGATCATCATGCCCGATGATTTCGAAATGCCGCCGGGCGGGCTTTCCATCCGCTGGCCCGATGCGCCGCTGGAGCAGGAGCGGCGGCTGCACGGCCCGAAGATGCAGGCGGTGGCGGCGTTCACGCGCGTCAATCGCTTTGACCGCATCGTGCTGGATTCCAAGCCCGCCCGGCTCGGCATCATGGCGACCGGCAAGGCCTATCTCGACCTCCGGCAGGCGCTGGCCGACCTCGGGATATCAGACGCCGAGGCGCAGGCGCTGGGACTGCGCATCTACAAGGTCGCGCTGACCTGGCCGCTGGAGGAATCCGGAGCAAAGGCGTTCGCCGAAGGTCTGCAGGATGTGCTTGTGGTCGAGGAGAAGCGCGGTTTCATCGAGGACCAGCTCCTTCGCATTCTCTATAATGTCGATGCCTCGAAGCGGCCTTCGGTGGTTGGCAAGCGCGACGAGAGCGGCGCGATGCTGCTGCCGAGCGAGGGCGAAATAACGCCGACCATGGTCGCGGCGGCTGTGGTTGCGCGGTTGCGCAAACTTGGCCATCGCAGCCCGGCGCTGGAGCAGCGTCTCGCAAAGCTCGAGGCGTTCGACCGGCCGGCGGAAGGCATTGGCGCCGCCAAGCTGCAGCGCACGCCGTATTTCTGTTCGGGCTGTCCCCACAACACCTCGACCAAGATCCCCGAGGGCAGCCGCGCCATGGCCGGCATCGGCTGTCACGGCATGGCGCTGTCGGTGCCGAACCGCCGCACCCAGACGATCTCGCATATGGGCGCGGAAGGCGTCACCTGGATCGGGCAGGCGCCGTTCACCAGCGAGCCGCACGTGTTCCAGAATTTGGGCGACGGCACCTACACTCATTCCGGCCTGCTCGCGATCCGCGCGGCGGCGGCTGCTCGCGTCAACATCACCTACAAGATCCTCTACAACGATGCGGTGGCGATGACCGGCGGCCAGCCGGCGGAAGGCGGATTGACCGTCTCGCAGATCGCGCACCAGGTTTCGGCGGAAGGCGCCAAACGTCTCGTCATCGTCTCCGACGATCCCGAAAAGTATCCCAGCAATTACTTCCCATTAGGCGCGACCGTTCATCATCGCCGCGAGCTCGACGCCGTGCAGAAGCAACTGCGCGAGGTCAAGGGCCTCACCGTCCTGATCTACGACCAGACTTGCGCGGCGGAAAAGCGCCGCCGCCGCAAGCGCGGGCTCTATCCCGATCCGCCGAAGCGCGTCTTCATCAACGAGAGGGTCTGCGAGGGCTGCGGCGATTGCTCGTCTGTTTCCAACTGCGTTTCCGTGCAGCCGCTGGAAACCGAGTTCGGCCGCAAGCGGCGGATCGACCAGTCGAACTGCAACAAGGACTTTTCCTGCATCGAGGGCTTTTGCCCGAGTTTTGTCACCGTGCATGGCGGCAGACTAAGGAAGGCCGATCGCACCGCGGCCGATCCGTCCGCGCTGTTCGCCGATCTGCCTGTGCCGGCCACGCCTGTGCTCGATGGCGCTTACAACATCCTCGTCACCGGCATCGGCGGCACCGGCGTCATCACCATCGGCGCGCTGCTCGGCATGGCCGCCCATGTCGAGGGCCTGGCGTGCTCGACGCTCGACTTCACAGGGTTATCGCAGAAGAACGGCGCGGTCATGAGCCATGTCCGCATCGCGCCCGAGGCGGACGATCTCGCAACCGTCCGTATTGCGCCCGGCGGCGCCAACCTCATCCTCGGCTGCGACATCGTGGTCGCCACCAGCATTCCGGCGCTGAGCCGGGCCGAGCGCGGCGTGACGCGCGCGATCGTCAATGCCGATTTGTTGCCGACGGCAAGCTTCGTCATCAACCCCGACATCGACTTTGAGGCGGGGACGATGCGGGAGTCGCTCAATGGCGCCGTCAGCGCCTCCGATCTCGATATTCTGGACGCGACCGGGCTTGCCACCGCGCTGATGGGCGACAGCATCGCCACCAACGCCTTCATGCTCGGCTTCGCGTTCCAGCGTGGCGCGATTCCCCTTTCGCTGGAGGCGATCATGAAGGCGATCGACCTCAACGGCGCGGCGATCGACATGAACAAGCTGGCGTTCTCGTGGGGCCGGCTCGCCGCGCACGATCTGCAGCGCGTCGTCACGGCTGCCCGCTTCAAGAATTCGGGCGCGGCGCCGGTCAAGCGGACGCTCGACGAGAGCATCGCTTTCCGCGCCAAGTTCCTGACGGACTACCAGAATGAGGCCTACTCGAAGCGCTACCTCAGCGAGGTCGAGCGCGTTCGCGCGGTCGAAGCAAAGGGCTCGCCCGGGTCGCATGAACTGACCGAAGCGTTTGCAAAAGGCCTGTTCAAGTTGATGGCCTACAAGGACGAATACGAAGTCGCCCGGCTTTATTCCGACGGTGAGTTCGCAAAAGCGTTGAAGGAACAGTTCGACGGCGACGCGAGCGTCAAGGTCAGCCTAGCGCCGCCGCTGCTGGCGCCGCGCGACAAGGTGACCGGGCACCTGCGCAAGCGCGAGTTCGGCGCCTGGATCTTCCGCGCCTTCGAACTCCTGACGCGGTTCAAGTTCCTGCGCGGAACTGCATTCGATCCATTCGGCTACACGGCCGAGCGCCGGATGGAGCGGGCGCTACCGAGCGAATATTCCGCGATCATCTTCCGCAATCTCGACACGGCGAAGCCGCAGGATTGGCCGCGTCTGGTAGCGCTGGCAAAGTCCGCGGAACTCGTTCGCGGCTACGGCCACGTCAAGGAAGCCAATGTCGCGAAGTTCCGCAGCGAGTGCACGCGCGTGGAGGCCGCGATCGGCCAGCCGGTGGCGCAGGCAGCTGAATAAGTTTCGCTTATCTTGGCTGTTCTTGGCTGTGAACTTTTCCACAGCCGGGATCATTCACCAGTAATCTTGCGGGCGGGATCGGCTGGCATTGTGCGGCCGGCTGCCTACATGATGGCCGTTCTTCAGATTTTTGGTTGATTTCAGGAGGCCTTCGATGGTCCTGAAAAGCGCTTTTGCGGTAGCACTTTGCACGGGGCTCCTGATGTCGGGCAGCACCGCGCTGGCAGACGACTACAAGGCCGGCGAGCTCATTGGCCTCGATCTTTCGCAGGCCGTGCTCTCGCCGAAGCGGCTCGGCCCGGAGACGCGATTCGCCCCGGTCCGGATCGAGGCCAGAAACGATGCCCGGCCGGTGAAGACGGAGCGCGTGGTTGTGCCCAAGGAAGCCGCGCCCAAGCCTCAAGTAGCGCCTCAGGTAGCTGCTCACGTAGCACATGAGCGCGCCGAGAAACCGCGTGTGGAGAAACCGCGTGGCGCCGCCCGCACCAAGCTGGCGCGGCGTCATACCAATCCGCTCGACGCGCAGGCGCGCGACACGCGGATCCAGACCTGGCCGTGCAAGTCCGGCGGCATCTGCGGCTGGCAGCGGTAGTATTTGTTCGTAGTTTGTAGGGTGGGCAAAGCGAAGCGTGCCCACCATCTCTCCGAGTTCGTTGGCGTGAATGGTGGGCACGCTTCGCTTTGCCCACCCTACGATTCGCTTGGATGGGTTTCGCTTCGCTCTACCCATCCTACGATTCCACGTCATCCATCTGTCGTAAAACCTTCGGCCAGGAGTCAAATTTCTCGGGCACACCTTCGTCGTGATTCGACGAGGGTGCTTCGATGCCGATTGCGATACGCGCCGGGCAAAGCCTGAACCGGCGTCAGTTGCTGGTCCGCTCCGCCGCGACATTTGCCGTTGCCGGTCTCGGCAGCCTCGCCAGACCACATCTCAGCCGCGCCGCGGATCGTCCGCTCATCGCCAGCGGGATTCAGTCGGGCGACGTCTCGGCTGATTCCGCGGTGATCTGGGCGCGCGCCGATCGGCCGGCGCGGATGCAGGTTGAATGTTCTGTTGTCGAGAGCTTCAAGACCATCCTTCGCATCGTTACCGCCGATGCCTTGCCGGACAGCGACTTCGTCTCAAAAGTTCTGCTCGATGGCCTGCCGGCGGGGCAGGACATCTTCTATCGCGTGCGCTTCGATGATATCAGCGAGAGCGGCATCGAAGGCGAGGTGCAGGTCGGGCATTTCCGCACCGCGCCCACCGCGCGAAGCCATATTTCGTTCGCGTGGTCCGGCGATACCGCCGGCCAAGGTTGGGGCATCGATCCCTCGCGCGGCGGTATGCGCACCTACCGTACCATGCTCGACAACCGTCCGGACTTCTTCATCCATTCCGGCGATCACATCTATGCAGACTGTCCGGTGGAACGCGAGCTGAAGCTGCCCAATGGCGAGATCTGGCGCAACATCGTCACCGAACAGAAGTCCGTGGTGGCGCACAGCCTCGAACAGTTCCGCGCCAACTACAAATATAATCTGGTCGACGACAATCTGCGCGCCTTCAACGCCGAAGTGCCGATGTTCGCGCAATGGGACGATCATGAGGTGACCAACGACTGGGCGCCGATCGGCACCGCCGACGAGACCGGCTATGCCGAGGACGGCTCTTCGCTTCTGGTGGCGCGGGCGCGCCGCGCGTTCCATGAATTCATGCCGATGCGCGCGACGCCGGCGCAGGACGGCCGCATCTATCGCAAGATCGCCTACGGTCCGCTGCTCGACGTCTTTATGATCGACATGCGCAGCTACCGCGATTCCACCTTTAACAAGCGCGACGACCAAAGCGAGACCCGCATCCTCGGCGCGGCGCAACTGGCCTGGCTGAAGCGCGAACTGGTGGCCTCCGATGCGACCTGGAAGGTGATCGCCGCCGACATGCCGATCGGCCTGATCAGCGAGGATGCTATTGCCCTCGGCGATGGCCCGCCGGAGCGGCGCGAGCACGAGATTGCCGATCTGCTGTCGTTCATGAAGCGCGCCGGCATCCGCAACACGGTGTGGCTGACCGCCGACATGCATTACACGGCCGCGCATCATTACGATCCGAACCGCGCGGCGTTTCAGGATTTCGAGCCGTTCTGGGAGTTCATCTCCGGCCCCTTACATGCGGGCACCTGGGCGCCGGCCCCGCTCGACAATACGTTCGGGCCGAAAGCTGCGTTCCAGAAGGGCTGCAGCGCGGAGCAGGGCGAGAATCTCGCACCCTGTTTCGGCCTGCAGTTCTTCGGCCGCGTCGACATCGACGGCAAGACTGAAGTGATGACCGTGACGTTGAAGGACGTCGACAACCGCGACCTCTGGTCGGTCGATATCGAGCCCCGCCCGGACGCGCGGCCCGGCCGGATCATGGCGCAGCATATCTGACGCTTCGATCGCGAGACCGTTGGATCAACCCCTCCATGTTCGCGCCGCATAGTTTGGCTAGGCTTCGCCGCTTGCCGACGCGTGCGGTACAAGATCGCATCCGGAAGTTGCGTATTAATTCTTGAAGGAGGCGCAGCGGTGGCGCACACTTCGCCTGTCCTTCCCGACCGGAGCGCTGCCATGTTTGTCGCCGAGAGCAAGCGCCTGACGCATCAGGGCGCGAAGATGATCATGGCGACGGCGGTGGAATTGGCCGGCCAAGCCAAAATCGCGATCTCCTGTGCGATCGTGGATTCCGGCGGGCATGTGATCCTGATCGAACGAATGGACGGCGGCCGCTTCCATACCGTGCACTCCTGCACCACCAAGGCGGTTTGCGCCGCGTCAAACCGGCGCCCGACCACGGCCAAAGGCGCGGCCGGCCAGGACCTCGACGTCAGCCATGCGATCGGACTTGCGCTCGCCGCCGGACCGGAACGGTGGACGGCCATGGAAGGCGGCGTACCGGTGCTGGTTGGCTGCGAATGTATCGGCGGCGTCGGCGTGAGCGGCGGTGATTGGGAGACCGATTTGCGGATCGCCAAAATGGCCGTCGAGTCGATCGGCGCGAATTGGGAATGACATCGTCCTGGGGGAGAGCAAAGTGATGAGCGCCGATCCGCTCCGTGTGGCCTGTATCGGGATGGGATGGTGGTCCGACGTTCTGGCGGATGCCATCCAGCGCTCGGGCAAGCTCGAGATCCGCGGCTGCTACACCCGGTCCGAGGAAAAGCGAAAGAATTTCGCGGCAAAATACCGCTGCCGGCCGGCCGCGAGCTATGAGGCGCTGCTGGCCGATGCCGAGATCGAGGCGATCATCAATACCACGCCGAACGACGTGCATCTGACGACGACCTGCGCGGCCGCCGCCGCCGGCAAGCACGTCTTTCTGGACAAGCCGATCGCCAACAGCATTTCCGACGGCCGCGCCATCACCGAGGCCTGTCGCAAGGCCGGCGTGGTCCTGGCGCTCGGCTATCAGCGGCGGCGCGAGAGCCATTTCCGCTGGATCAGGCAGCAGATCGATGACGGCTTGTTCGGCAAGCTCGTCAACGCCGAGGCCAACATCAGCCGCGACCGTCTCGGCAAGATCGATCTCACCTCGTGGCGCTACCAGGCCGCGGGAATGCCGGGCGGCGTGATGCTGCAGATCGGAATCCACTATATCGACGTCCTGGAATATTTGATCGGGCCGATCCGTGCGGTGCGCGGACAATCGGCGCAACTGGTGCTGCCCGGCGACAATCCTGATGTCGCGAGCCTGATTCTGCAGCACGAGAACGGCGCGCTCTCCACACTGAACGCGAGCTACGCCTCGGCGTCCGAATACTATCTGATGAACGTCTATGGCAAAGACGCCACCGCCTACTACGATTTGCACAACGGGCTTCGCCTGCTCAAGCGCGGCGAGACCACGCCGGTGGTGGTGCCATGCGCTGAGAATGACACCCTGGTCGAGGAACTGGAGGAGTTTGCAGCCGCAGTTCGCGGGCAGGGCCGGCACGAAGTCGGGGGCGAGTACGCGACGCGATCGCTCGCCGTGGTACGCGCCGGCATACTCTCGGCGCGTGAGGGACGTTCGGTCGAGATTGCCCAACTATTGAACGGCGATGCGAAAATGTGACGGCGCAGAGCTAAGGATCGGAGCGCGCGTTATGAAACCTGGCATTAGTGTCTGGAAAGCTTGTGTTGGAGCTTGCGCAGCGGCGATGGTATTGGCCGGCATGGTCGGGCCGGTGCGCGCGCAGGACTACCCCTCCAGGGCGATCACGGTGGTCGTTCCGTTCCCGCCCGGCGGCGCCAGCGACGTCGTTGCGCGTATCGTCACCAACCAGATGTCGAAGATCCTCGGGCAATCCATCGTCATCGAGAACGTCAGCGGCGCCGGCGGCACCGTCGGCAGCGCACGCGTGGCGGCGGCTGCGCCCGACGGCTATACCCTGCTTGCCGCGGCGATGGGCTCGCATGTCGCAGCACCGGTGCTGACGCCGAACCTCAAATACGATCCCGTTGCCGACTTCGTGCCGATCGGCTTCACCGCCCATTCCCCGGCAGTGATCATCGCGCGGAAGGATTTCCCGGCACAGGATCTCAAGGAATTCGTCGCGGCGCTGCGGCAACGGGGCGACGCGGTGAAGCTGGCCCATGGCGGCATCGGCGCGTCCTCGCATATGGCGTGTCTTCTCTTCACGGCGGAAGTCGGCGCGAAGCCGGCGCTTGTCGCCTATCGTGGTTCAGGCCCGGCATTGAACGATCTGGTCGGGGGGCACGTCGATTTCATGTGCGAGCAGTCGGTCAGCGTGGCTGAGTCGGTTTTGGCCGGCTCAGTCAAGGCCTTCGCGGTCTCTGCCGCGAAACGCCTTGAAACGCTGCCTGACGTTCCGACCGCGAAGGAGGGCGGTATCAACTACGAGATGAGCGTCTGGGCAGGACTGTTTGCGCCAAAGGGCGTTTCGCCCGAAATCATCGCCAGGCTTTCCGAAGCGCTCGACCAGGCGCTTGATGAGGCTGTCGTGCGCGAGCGGATTGCCCAGCTCGGCGGCTCGATACCGGCAAAGGACGAACGCAACCCGGTTGCATTCGATCGTTTTGTCCGGTCCGAGATCGCACGCTGGTCACCCATTCTTGCGGCGGCCGGAACGGGGAAATGAGGCGTGCCGAGGCGGTGGGTCGGCGAGGACCGCTCAGGGCCTCGCCACCAGATAACCGACCACTACCATCAGTACGGAAATCGTCATGACCACGCCGAGTACGGCGGCGATGATCGCGGGCAGTTGATGGTTGTCCAGCCATTGTCGCAACGCCCTTACCATCGCACCCCCTGATCTTGATTTGCCCCGCGCCCTGCGCGCAAGCTATTCAATAGCGGCCTATTCCCCTCAATGAAATACTGTTGGGGCGGCTTTCGCTACGCACGCGGCGCTTTTTCCTTTCCGGGAGAGCCATCATGGAACATCTGCAAACCCAAGGTATCAGCCTGCCGAAGCTTGGTCTCGGCACCTTTCGCATGCAGGGCGATGCCTGCCGCGCGGCCGTGGAGGGCGGGCTGGCGTTGGGCTACCGGCATCTCGACACCGCCGAAATGTATGACAATGAGGAGGCGGTGGGTGCCGCGATTGCAGCCTCGCGCGTTCCCCGCAAAGACCTGCATGTCACCACAAAAGTCTGGAACGAAAATCTGGCGCCGGATGCGCTCCGCCTGGCGTTCGATACTTCCTTGAAAAAACTCCGGCTCGACCATGTCGACCTCTATCTGGTGCACTGGCCGGCGCCGAATATGAACCTGCCCAAGATCTTCGAAACGCTGATGCGGCTGAAGGAGGAAGGCCGCACCCGCGCCATCGGCGTCGCGAATTTCAACGTTGCGCTCGTGAAGGCGGTGGTCGAGGAGATCAGGGCGCCGATCGCCTGCAACCAGGTCGAATACCATGTGATGCTAGATCAGACTCGGCTGCGTCAATTTCTCACTGCGAAATCGATCCCGCTGATCGCCTATTCGCCTCTGGCCAAGGGCCTTGCGGCTTCCGACGCAGCGCTCGCCGCGATCGGGCGCAAGCACAACGCCAGCGCCGCGCAAGTCGCGCTGAAATGGCTGCTCGATCAGGATGGCGTTGCCGCAATCCCGAAGGCGTCGCGCGCGGAAAGCCAGCAAGCTAATCTCGACGCGCTCAAGCTGAGTTTGGATGACGCCGACAGGCAGGTGATCGCGGCCTTGCCGAAGGACAAACGGTGTGTAAATCCCGGCTACGCGCCGGCGTGGGATTGATGAAGATTCTTTCCTTTTCCGTCCGCCGGAATTCGGGTTTTTGCTACACACGGGCGCGGCTCCAGTCCATACTGGATCGCATCAAAGGGAGGTCTTCAAAATGCGTGAAGCTGTCATCGTTTCCTATGCACGTACCGGGCTGGCGAAGTCCGGCCGCGGCGGGTTCAACATCACTCCGCCGATGTCGATGGCGGCCCACGCCATCAAGCACGCCGTCGAGCGCGCCGGCGTCGAGAAGGAATATGTCGAGGACTGCTATCTCGGCAATTGCGCGCATGGCGCCCCGAATATCGGCCGCCAGGCCGCGTTGCTCGCCGGCATGCCGAAGTCGACCGCGGGCGTTTCCGTCAACCGCTTCTGTTCGTCCGGACTGCAGACCATCGCAATGGCCGCCAACTCGATCCGCTCCGATGGCGCCGACTGCATCGTGGCCGGCGGCGTCGAGAGCATCTCGATCCCCGGCGGCGGCTCGCCCAAGGAATCGATCGACCCTGATTTGCTCAAGGCCGCGCCCGACATCTTCATGGCGATGATCGACACCGCCGATATCGTCGCCGAGCGTTACAAGCTCAGCCGCGAATACCAGGACGAATACTCGCTGGAATCGCAGCGCCGCATGGCGGCCGCCCAGCAGGCCAACAAGTTCAAGGACGAAATCGTCCCGATGAAGACCAAGATGAAGGTGGTCGACAAGGCGACGAAAGCGGAAAGCATCGTCGACTACACCGTCGATCGCGACGAGTGCAATCGCCCTGAGACCACCATGGAAGGCCTCGCCAAGCTCGAACCCGTCAAGGGTCCCGGCAAGTACGTCACCGCGGGCAATGCCAGCCAGCTCTCGGACGGCGCGGCCGCCGTCGTTCTGATGGAAGCCAAGGACGCCGAGAAGCGCGGCCTCAATCCGCTGGGCCGTTTCGTCGCCTGGGCGGCGGCGGGCTGCGAGCCGGACGAGATGGGCATCGGGCCGATCTACGCCGTGCCGAAGCTGTTGAAGCGCCACGGCCTGAAGATCGACGACATCGATCTCTGGGAGCTCAATGAAGCCTTCGCCAGCCAGTGCCTCTATTCGCGCGACAAGCTCGGCATCGATCCCGAGAAGTACAATGTCAACGGCGGTTCGATTGCGATCGGCCATCCCTTTGGCATGACCGGTGCGCGTCTTACCGGCCACATCCTGCAGGAAGGCCGCCGGCGCAAGGCCAAGTGGGGCGTCGTCACGATGTGCATCGGCGGCGGCCAGGGCGGCGCAGGCCTGTTCGAGATCTATAGTTGAGCTGACAAGCTCGCGTCACTGACACGAACAAAGAAAATGGCTCCGCAAGGAGCCATTTTCAGTTTGAGGTGTCGGCCTCAGTAGCGATGCCTCTTGATGATCACGACCTTGTCGCGATGACCATGCCGCCATCCGCGATGGTAGCCGCGGTCGCGGTGGCCTCGGAATTCCGCACGCGCGCCATAGCCGTGATGATGATGACCATGGTAGCCGCCACGCTTGATCACGACGGTCTCGGCGCTCGCAATCGACGGCGCCGCGATGATAAGTGCGCCAAGTGCGGCGATAACGTATCCAAGCTTCTTCATTCCAATTCTCCTCAATTGAGCGAGGATAAAACATTAGATTGCAGGGAACGTTCCCGAGGAACTTCGAGAGAATTCTGAACGCTTGTTCAGACGCGTGTGTCGCGCGCGTATGCCGTTAGTTTCGTAGGATGGGTGGATATGCCGGTGGACAGTCGGTGCGAGCTCCGGCAGGCAAACGCGCTGGTCTGCCCACTCCGGGATGATCGGCTCCACGATTGGTTTTGCGTGGGACGATGCACGCGCGGCTTGCGGAATGCCGGTGCCCGGCGCATCATCGCAGCATAAAAAATCACAGGGGGGAGCGTTGCCATGAGCGGGGTTTCACGCCGTCATTTTCTGAGTCTGAGCGGCTCGGCCGCGGTCGCAGCCATATCGGGCCCTGCCAACGCCGCAATGGGGCCGAACGACAAGTTCGATCTCGTGATCAAGGGCGGCGACGTGCTCGATCCCAGCCAGTCGCTGCGGGGCAAGCGCGACATCGGCATTCGCTGGGGCGTGATCGAGGCGGTCGAGAACGAGATTCCGGCCGCCCGTGCCGCCAAGACCATCGACGCCTCGGGCAAGCTTGTAACGCCTGGCCTGATCGATCTGCATTCCCACGTTTACCCCTACGGCTCTGCGATCGGCATTCCCGCCGACGAACTGGTGCAGGCGCAGGCCACCACCACGGTGGTGTCGGCGGGCGATGCCGGCGTCAACAATCTCGCCGCGCTGCGGCGCTACATCGTGGCGCAATCGCGGGCGCGGATTTACGCCTTCGTCCACATCGCCAATAACGGCCTGTCCGGCTTTCCAGTCGCCGAGCTTTACAACATCGATTATGCGCAAGTGGAGGCCTGCGCGATGGCGCTGGCCGAAAATCCGGATTTCCTGCTCGGCGTGAAGGTGCGGATGTCGGAGAACGTCATCGCCAGGCACGGCGTGGAGCCGTTGAAGCGCGCCATCAAGGCCTGCGAGATGTGCGGCTGGCCGGCCAAGATGATGGTGCATATCGGCGGCGTCGAGACCAAGGAATTGATGTCGGATATTCTCGACCTGCTGCGGCCGGGCGACGTGCTGACCCATTGCTATTCCGGCGCGCCGAACATCGCCGGCGCCTTCACCAACATCGTGCAGGATGGCAAACTGCTCCCGGCGGCGCTCGCCGCCAAGCAGCGCGGCGTGATGTTCGATGTCGGCCATGGCGGCGGCAGTTTTGACTTTACCGTGGCGGACGTGGCGATCCCGGGCGGCTGCACGCCCGACACGATCTCCTCCGACATCCACGTTTTCTCCGGCAATACGCCGGGCATGCCCTATCTGCCGAACGTCATGAGCAAGTTCATCCCGCTCGGCCTTACACTGGAGCAGGTGGTGGCGGCGGCGACCGTGACGCCCGCAAAAATCATCAACCGTGCGCCGAAGATCGGCACGCTGCAGATCGGGGCGCCCGGCGACGTCGCGATCATGGAGCTGGTGGAGGCGCAGACCTCGTTCGTCGACACCCGCAACAACAAGCGCGAGGGCAAGCTGTTGCTTAAACCCGTGCAGACCGTGATCAACGGCGTGCCGTTCGGCCGGCCCTACCAGGCGCCGTTCGCGGTGCGGTGAGGGGGGGTAGACTCGTTAACGCGAAGCCACAGCCGCATTGATGCGAACTGGATGAAGGCCAGGTAGTTGGTTTGTCACCTCGGCATTAGGTCTGCTTTCGTGGCGACGCAGGCATGAACCGGCAACCAAAACGGGTTGAATCGGTCGAAAATGACCCGAAGCGGAAATCGGATCTCGCGCGGGCTTCAGCGAGGTAGGTAGCCCGCCTCATCCAACGCAATCATTGTTCCTGCAAACGCAGCAATCGCCAGCGTGAGTAGGACAAAATAGAACGTCTCTTTCGTGAAGAGCGCCCGAAACATGGCACCAATGGAAAATACTGATGTGCCCGGCCCAGATGCCTTGCTGCACGCTCGCTCTTGCAAAACGCTGCCGTAAGCGAGTGCTGCGAAAATGGCGATTGTAGCGACAGCTACGAGCCTGTTCCGTCCCTCTGCCACGACGGCGAGATAGGCGAATGCTGCGAACAGGATGATCAGAACGACGATTTGGGCCTTCCGCATGTCATGGTCCTGATCGAGTTCATCTGTCGGGGCGATCTATTGCTCAATCGACTTTAGCGTGTGTCGAGGTGCGCTCGCAAGCGTTCCGTTAAAACAGCAGGCGTCCGCTTATGGACCCAACTGAGACATTTGCAACCGGTCCCTCGGCCTGCGATCATCTCTATCTCGAAACGTCCATGAGGGGGATATATGTACCAAACGATCGTGGATGCGATGCAGGCGTTGGCTGAGTCCCGGTCGATCTTTGGGCTGGAAAGCTCTAAGGATGGTGAGAGGGAATTTCAGTTAGCCCTTGGCGACAAGCTTGAACAAATTGTCGATGTTCACTAATTCGCTGATTGGATCGCGGTGGCCTTGGTAGCGGCGAAGGCCTTGGGAGTTTGCCCTGCCAAGGCCTGATGGGGCCTGTGGTTGTTGTAGTAGATCAGGTACTCGAACAGTTCGTTGGCGAAGTGGTCGAGATTGTCGAAGGTGGCGCCCTCGATGACGTCCTCATCGAGCGTGCGCCAGAAGCGTTCGACCTTGCCGTTGGTCTGCGGCCGATAGGGCCTGGTGTAGCGGTGTTTGATGCCGAGCTCGAGCAGCATGGCCTCGAACGGATGCTCGTCCGGCTTGGTGCGGGCGGCGAACTCGGCGCCGTTGTCGGACAGGATTTCGGTAAAGACGAGCCCGTAGGTGACGTTGAGGGTGTTGATCATTTTCAGGGTCTTGAACATGACCGGCAGCGCCTTCTTGGAGGTCAGGACCTCGGCCCAGGCCAGCCGCGAGCAACTGTCGATCAGGCTGACGATGTAGGCCGTGGCCGGGGGTGGCGCGAGAAACATATCGCGCGGCAATTGATGCAGATCGACGTGGCCGAGCTCTCCGAGCTTGTCCTTGATAATGCGGCGTTTCTCCTCGCGCATCGCCGGCGTGCGGCGGTTCAGCCCATAGCGTGTCAGCACCCGATAGATGGTCGAGGGCGAGGGTATCGTGTCGCGCCGCTCGCGCAAGACGGCATGGATCTCGTAGCGGTTCATACCCTTCTGCCGGCATGCAACGATCTCCGCCTCGATGCCCTCTGGCTCGCGCCGTTCCCGCCATTTGGGTCCACGGCGGCGCGGCAACAAATCTGCCTCATCGCCGCTCTGCAGATAGCGGTTGTAATACTTGCGGAACGTCTGCGAGCAGGTTCCGTGGTGGCGGTAGAAATCCCCAACCCGCTTGAACAGCTTCGACCGGCCCGCCTTTACCGCCTCGTACTCCGGGATCAGGAACCGCCACTTCTGCAGGTAATTGCGTTCAATCGTCCGGTCATAGCTGTTATCGCGCATTGGATCGTCCTCCAGAGGAGCGATCCAATCAGCGAATTAGTGAACATGCACACAAATGACCGGATCAGATGGTTGGAGCTGGCGCTACGGCGACGAAAACGAAGAGCAGTTCGAGACGACGACCTTAGTAAACAAGAAAAGGATAGAGGTTGATATCGTCGGCCGCCATCATGAAAAAGGCATGGTCGCTATTGAGTTGAAATACGTATCGGTAAGTCCCCGCCGTCGCGCGCCTAGCAACCCGCCCGGCTTCCCCTACGACGTAGCCAAGGATTGCTTGCGATTGGATTTGCTTCGAGCTGGCCATTGCAAGCCCGCTGGCAAGCCTCTTGCGCATCCGATCCCCGACAAGCTCCAAACCTTTGCGATAGGCATGACGAATTGGCCCGATTACTGGCTGGACAGCAAGCCGAAACGAGGTTGGGCGGCCAACTTCTATAACGCTATACGTACACCGGTTCGTTTGGAGGGCGTGATTAAAACGAAGGGGAGCAACTCCGAGAACACTATTGCGCTGAAGCGCTGCCATATCGCGTTCGGGCACTCCTGGACGGGTGAATGGAGGTCCTACATTGAGCAATTTCGCTATCTCATCTTGCGTCCGGACTCCGACGCGAAGCCTCAGTGGACGCACCACCAGCGCTCTGCCGATGAGCAATCCGCCACCGTCCCTTTTCTGAACAGCGACGCTCGGGAGGGATGGCGCCAACGCGCCTTGAAAGCGGGCCATCTGCGCGATTAGCTCAGCAGTATAACGGCTGCTTACACGCAGGATGTCGCCGGTTCGACTTCATCATCGCCTACGAACCCCGGCGATCCGCCTGCCGCGCTCCCGCGCCGAGTTCGATCAAGGGGCTACTGCCGGAATAGGCTGCGCTTCACTTCCGGGTTTGGCCCGTCGCGTCAGTTCGCGGCGATGCAGCACTTCCGTCGCTTTCGGACTGAGGAGGACATTGAATCCGGATTTGAGTACGCGTCCGTTCACCTTGACGGCCGCTGCATCCTGATATCCCCGACGATGTCGGCGACCACCGCGCCCATCACCAGGGCGCCGCCGGCGAGGACCCGCAGCGTGGGGACCTCGGCAAATCCCACCCAGATCCAGAACGGCATCAGCGGCGTCTCCAGCGTCGAGATCAGGGCCGCCTGGCCTGACGGCAGCAGGCGCGAACCGAGGAAGAACAGCGTGAGGCCGATGGCGACCTGAAGGCATCCGAACATCGCGAGAATGAGCAGGTCGAACCCGGTTATCCCTGCCATTCCGTGGGCGAAGGGAATGCTGATGACGCTGCCCAGGATGTCGACATCGCGGCAGCGGCGACCATCGATGTATTCTTGTGCCGCCGTACCATCACCGTCATCGCGGCGATCGCCAGCGCCATGAAGCAGGCGAGGGCTATCCGCAGCATGGTTCGCAGGTGAGGGATTTCCCGCAGCCATACCCAGGCGAGCGCCGCCGCGAGGAAGGGACCCGTCGCGATGATGATGGCGACATTGGATACATCCGTGAGCTGCAGCGAAGGGATGAAGGCGATCATCGCCAATGTCGAAAACAACGCAACAAGCCAGCCGTTTTTGTCGATCCTGGTCAGATCCCGCAGGCCGGCACGCCCCTGCAACAGCACCATCAAGACCATGATCATGCCGCCGCCGAACAATCCGCGCCAGAACAGGATGGTCCAGGAGTCATAGGGAAGCAGCCGCGTGAACAACGGCGCCGTGCTCCAGGCGATGGCGGCGGCGACAACAAGGGCAATGCCCAAGCGATGCTGGGAGCGTGCCTCCGCCATGAGGCGATCAACCCGGACTGGGGTTGGAGCTTCGGCCGAGCAGCTTGTCGACGAGGTGCGCTGGATTGTCAGGGATCGCGTCGCCGCGCCAGGCGACGTGCTGATCGGTACGCGCAAGAATGAGTTTGTGATCAGGATCAGGAGCGGGGACGTCGACGATTGTAAACGGCACGCCGTTGACACGCATCGCCTCGGCCAGCGGCGCAACCGCTACATCCGGATCGTATCGCAACAGTGTGTAGCCCGGCCCAAGCGCATCATAGATCGGCCGGCCATCGGATAACCTCGCGAACGGAAGCCGGCAGCCCGGCGTCGAGGACGGCGTGAAATCCGCCATCGTAAAACCCGGTTGCTCGGCGCCGTCATAGGCGATGATCGGGGAGCGATCGTAGAAATAACCGAAGTTGAGGCCTGCGCAGCAATATTGCTGCACGTTCAGATCATAGGCGGCCTGCCCGACCTGCTTGCGGACGGCGTCGCCCGATGGCCCCGGCTGCTCGATTTCCTCGGGAACGGTGCGACGCTGGCTTAGCACCTTGCCCGCCATATCCATGGCAAAGCGCGACACCTGCTCGGTGATGGGAAGGCGCTCGGCCTCATAGGCATCGAGGATGGCGATGTCGGCCCATCCTTCCAGATAGGCGGCGAGCAGCCACGCGAGGTTCGTTGCGTCCGCGATCCCGGCATTCATGCCGTAGCCGGCATAGGGCATCCACAAATGTGCGGCGTCGCCGCAGATGAACGCGCGGCCCTTGCGAAACCGGTCGGCGACCAGGCGGCGGCCGACCCAGTCCTCCTTGCTCAGCACCTCGTATTCGAAATCGGGGCCGACGCCGAGGATGGCGCGGATCGAGGCGTCGCGATCAACGGATTCGAAGGTCTCGTCTTCGCGATTGAGATGGTTATGGATCAGCCATTTTTCGCGGCCGTCGATCGCAACCACCGTGCCGCAGCGCCGCGGATTGAGCGACAGCGTCATCCAGGCGGGGTGGTCCATCAGGACGAGCAGTCCGGGCGCGTGTATGTAGGTCGATTGCACGCGCTGGATGATCGGCGTTCCCTGCAGATTGGCGTCGATGGCCTTGCGAACGAGCGAACGCGCCCCATCGCAGCCCACGATGAAATCGGCATGAATTTGGAGGGCGGTTCCAGTATCGAGATTGCGGACGGTCGCAACGACGCCGTCATTGCCTTCTCTAAAATCCTCGAACGCGGTGCGGTTCAGAATCTGAAGCCCGTCGATGGAAGCCGCGTGCGCGAACAGCACGGGTTCCATGTAGATCTGGTTGATGCGGTGCGGCGGCTCGGCCGTCGGCCAATCGGTATCCGGCCCATTGGTGGCGGTATAACGATCGCGCCGGCAGGGAATCAGGATGCGCGAGAGCTCGATGCCCGTTGCCGTGGTGCGGTAGGAGCAATCGTTGGGGTAGTCGGCCGGCAATCCGGTGTCGCGCAGCTTCTGCGCCAACCCGAGCCTGCGGAAGATTTCCATCGAACGCGACGAGACATGGTTGCATTTCACGCTTGGCGGTTCCCCGGCGGCGCGGGTTTCCACGATAGTTACGGATATTCCCCGCGTTGCGAGGTCCATTGCCAGAGTGAGGCCGACCGGACCGGCCCCCACCACCAGAACGCGAGTTTTCACCATGTCGCTTGCTGCCCCTGGACGATCATGCATAAACTAAATGCCACAGAGATCATCGGGGGACCCTGAATGTTTCCGTCGATCCGGCGAGGCATGATCCATGCCCTTGTTGTTGTTTTGTCGCTGTCAGCGATTGAAGCAGCAAACGCATATCCTGATCAACCGATCAAGATCATCGTGACGTTTCCACCCGGCGGCAGTGCCGACATCGTGATCCGCGCCCTGCAGCCGGCGCTCGCGGAAGCCCTGAACCAGCCGATCGTCGTCGAGAACCGGGCGGGCGCGGGCGGCAATATCGGGATCGGGGTCGTGGCGCAGGCCGCGCCTGACGGATACACGCTCGGCGTCGCGGCGGCCGGCGTGCTCACCGTCAATCCCCATCTCAATCGTGCGGCGATGCCGTTCGATCCGGTCAAGGATCTGGCGCCGGTGACGATGCTGGCGGAAATCCCGTTCGTGCTGGTGTCCTCGCAGCAGTCGGCCATTGCCTCGGTCGCAGACCTCATCGCCAAGGCCAAGGTTCAACCGCAGGGCCTGTCGATCGGTCATGGCGGCAACGGCACGGCGATGCACCTGACTTCGGCCTTGTTCAACCAGAAGGCCGGCGTCGGAATCCAGTTGATCGCCTATCGCGGCACCGCGCCGGCGACGACGGACGTTCTCGCCGGCCATGTCCCGCTCGCGGTGCTGGACATTCCCGCATCCAAACAATTGATCGGCGACGGCAAGCTGAAGGCGCTCGGGGTCTCCGCCGCCAAGCGCGTCGCCTTCCTGCCCGATGTGCCGACCTTGGCCGAGCAGGGCCTGAGCGGATTCGAATCCGTCGGCTGGTTTGGGATCGTCGCGCCCGCCGGCACGCCGCCCGACATCATCGGTAAATTGAACGCGGCTTTCGTGAAGGCATTGAGCGATCCTGCGGCCATCGAGAAAATCCGAGTTCTCGGCGCCGAACCCGCACCCTCGTCACCCGACGCCTTCGCCCAATTCATTCAGAGCGAAAGCGCGAAATGGGGGAAACTAATCGCCGAGACCGGGATCAAGAGCGAATAAGGCGCCGCTCAGCTCCGCGCCCGCTTCTCCACATTCGCGATTCTGGCAGGCACGCCAAATTCCTTGCGGCAGACTTCGGCGAGCAGGGCGACGCCCTCGCGGATCTGTTCCTGCGAGGGGCTGGCGAAGCACAGCCGCAGCCGGCTGCCGGCATAGGCCTTGTCGGTCGACCATTCCGGCCCGGGATTGATCGCGACGCCGGCGGCGAGCGCGGCCTGATAGAGTTTTAGCGTGTCGACATTGTCGGGCAGCTTCACCCACAGGAAGATGCCGCCCTCGGGCGCTTCGAATTCGGCCGCGGTGCCGAACTGCTCGTTGAGCGCTTCCATCAGCGTGTCGAGCTTGGCGCGCAGGCCGCGCGTCAGTTTTGGCACATGGGTGGAAAAATGCGGCGCGCAATATTCCGCCAGCACCATCTGTTCCAGCGCGCCGCTTCCGGCGTCGGTCTTCAATGCCAGCATCCGCGACATCATTTCCCAGGGCGCGACGATGAAGCCGACCCGCAGGGCCGGCGCAATCGATTTCGAGAACGAGCCGATGTGGATGACGCCGCCGTGCCCGCTCATGGCGTAGATCGCGGGCGGTCGCTCGCCGTTCCAGATCAGGTCGGCATAGCAATCGTCCTCGAAGATCGGCACGCCGTATTCTTGCGACAGCTTTAGCATCTCCACGCGCCGGGATTCCGGCATGATCGATCCGGTCGGATTCTGCACGGTCGGGATGGTGTAGATGTATTTCGGCGTGATGCCGCGGCTCTTGTGGTCGGCGAGCGCGGCCGCCAGCGCGTCCACCCGCATGCCCTGGTCATCGAGGGGAATGCCGACCGCCTTGACGCCGAGCCGCGTCAGCCGGGTCAGTGCGCCCTGATAGGTCTCCTGCTCGACCAGCACAGTGTCGCCGCGCGCCAGCAGGGTCTGGTTGACGAGATCGAGCGCCTGCAGCGAACCCGAGACGATCATGATGTCGTCGGCGGCGCAGGCGATGCCGGCGTCGCGCTTGAGTTTCGTCGTGAGGAATTCGCGCAGGGGACGATATCCCTGCGGGCCGCTGGCGAGGCCGTAGGTCGCGAGCGTCTTGCCCTCGCGCCTCAGCACGGTACTGACCGCCTCGATCAGGCCGTCGACCGGAACCTGGTCGGGATCGTTGTTGCCGCCGACGAAACTGTATTTGGCAAGGCCTGTCCACCGCGCGGCCGGGGCCGGCAATCCGGCGGGCAGCAATGGCGCGAAATCGAAGGGGGTTGCGGCAGACATGGATGTTCACTCCCGTTTTGTTTTTCGTTGAGAAGGCTGTGGAGCCTTCTTGCAGGCTAGTTCTTGCAGGCTTGTTTCTTGACAGGGCTAATTCTTGATCACCTTGATCGGCCGCCCCTGGCTGATGAAGGCATAATGCCCGGCGCCGACGCCGCCGACCATCAGCGCCTCGACCGTGGGCTCGGCGATTTCTCCCGTGGCCGCCCAGTCGACCACGAAATTGGCTCCCGTTCCGCCGCGCACGTCATTCGCGGCGATGAAGACTTCGACAGTTGCGAACGGTTTTAGCGCAACCGGCGACTTGAGGTAGCTCTCCACGATCTTGCCTGATGTGTCGAAATAGGCGATCCGCTTCAGCACCAGCGGGCGGGTTTCGGAAGCGTTGTGGACGCTGAGCGTGACCGAAAAATCCGCCCGCACCTTGCCCTGGCTCATCGAGACGCTGGAATAGACCGGCACGTAGAATGCGCCTGTGACGGCGAGGCCTTCCGCAGGCACCGCGGTGAGCGAGGCGGCGAAGTTCTGTTCGATCGCGCCGGTCTGCGCGCCCGCGACGGGGGAATAGAGTATCGACAGCGCGGCCAGAATCGCGAGAAAAGCCCCCATTCCATGGCTGTGACACATTGCTTGTTTGACCCCCGCGCCGGGACCTCTAGGTTGGGGTAGGGGCAAGATCGGACCTATGCACGAACTTATTCGCGATATCACCTTATGTATCCTGTTCGCCTGGGTGCTCGGCCTGTTGGCGCATTTTTCCCGGCAGCCGCTGATCCTGGCCTACCTTATCGCCGGGTTCCTCATTGGTCCATTCGGCATGGGCTGGGTCAAGTCCCAGGAATCGATCACCGTCATCTCCGAGCTCGGCCTGATCTTCATGCTGTTCATGATCGGGCTGGAAATCGACCTGAAGAAGATTGTGCGCGCCGGCAAGGTCATTCTGTTCGCCGCCGGCGGGCAACTGATCGGCGGCGTCCTGCTCGGGATATTGTTCTTTGTCGGGATCGGGCTGTCGATGGGCAATGGCCATTTCGACGCGCTCTATCTCTGCATCGCCTGCGCGCTGTCGAGCACGGTCATCATCGTCAAGGTGCTGTACGAGAAGCGCGAACTCGACACGCTGCCGGGGCGGATCACGCTCGGCGTGCTGGTGCTGCAGGACATTTTTGCGATCCTGTTTCTCGCCGTGCAGCCGAGCCTCGGCAATCTGCAGGTCAGCGTGATCCTGTTGTCGATCGCCCGCGTCGGCGTGCTGGTAGCGACCGCTTTGGTGCTCAGCCGCTACGTGCTGCCGCGGCTGTTTCACCAGATCGCGCGCCGGCCGGAACTGGTCCTGCTCGGCGCGCTGGCCTGGTGCTTTCTGATCGGCGAGATCGCCGAAAAACTGCATCTGTCGCGCGAGATGGGCTCGCTGGTGGCGGGCGTCTCGCTGTCGACGTTCCCCTATGCGCTCGACGTCACCGCCAAGGTGACCACGCTGCGCGACTTCTTCATCACGCTGTTCTTCGTCTCGCTCGGCATGACGATCCCGATCCCCGGAGCATCGGTGATCGGGCTGGCGCTGATGATTGCCGCTTTCACGGTCGTCAGCCGCGTGGTGACAACGTTCGCGCCGCTCTATCTGATGAAACAGGGGCTGCGGGCGAGCCTGTTGCCGGCGATCAACCTGGCGCAAATCTCTGAATTCTCGCTGGTCGTGATCCAGACCGGCGTTGCGGCGCACCATATCAGCACCGAGACGTCGAGCGCAGCGTCGTTCGCCTTCGTGGTGCTGGCCGTGTTGAGCACCTTCGTCATGGGCCGCAGCGACCAGGTCACGCGCGGCCTCATTGGCCCCCTGAAGCGGATCGGTTTGCGCGATCTCGATCACAAGCATGAGGCCGACGCCGGCCATGAGGGCGGGCACGAGGAGGCGCGCCGGATCGTCATCCTTGGCTTCTTTCGCGCCGCCAGCGCGCTGTTGAGCGAGATCGAGCGCCGCAGTCCGGCGGTGCTCGAGCAGATCACCGTGATCGATTTCAATCCGCTGGTGTTCCGGACCCTGACGGACCGCGGCATGCACGTGGTCTATGGCGACATCAGCAATGTGGATACGCTGGTGCATGCGGGCGTCGGCAAGTCGGAGCTGATCATCCTCAGCATCCCGGACTCGCTGTTGAAGGGCGCCGACAATGAAAAGCTGGTCCGGCATGTCCGCTCGCTGAACCCGACCGCCAAGATCGTCGCGACCGCGGAGATCCTGGCCAACGTCAACGATCTCTACGAAGCGGGCGCCGATTACGTGACCGTGACCAGGCTCAGCGACGCTGACGAGCTCTATAAAGTCATCGAGGCGGCCCAGGCCGGGCTGCTGGAAGACAAGCGCGCCGAGACCGACGTGCTGCTCAGCGAGCGCCGCGAAGTGCTGCCCTAGCAATGGGAGCTGTGTAGCGCGCGTAGATGGGGTAACGGGCCGGCCGAAGCAGCCGCTCGCTCGCTACGGCGCGATTTGAAAGCGCGCTCGCGAGCGGCTTCCGCTGAAGGCGGTCGTCCCTCACACTGATGGTGTCAAAAACCGGAGTCGGGCAGGCCCGCTCCAAGCATCATAGAGGAGACGACCGTGAACCATTATGCAGGAATTGACGTGTCTTTGGAAAGCTCGACGATTTGCGTTGTCGATGGCGCGGGCAAGATTTTGCGGGAGGCGAAGGTTGCAAGCGAGCCGGAGGCCCTGATCGCCTGGTTCCGTTCGTTGGGGCTGGCCCTTGATCGGATCGGGCTGGAGGCCGGTCCGTTGTCGCAATGGCTCTACGCGGCGCTGCGCGAGGCGAAGTTTGCGGTCGAGCTTTTGGAGACGCGGCACGTCCGCGACGCCTTCAAGTCGATGCCGGTGAAGTCGGATCGCAATGATGCCCGCGGGATTGCCCAACTGATGCGGCTTGGCTGGTTCCGGCCGGTGCACTGCAAGTCGATCGAAGCGCAGGAGACGCGGGCGGTGTTGACGGCGCGCAAGCTGCTGCAGTCGAAGCTGCGCGATATCGAGAACAGCCTGCGTGGCGTGCTGCGGGGCTTTGGGCTGAAGGTCGGCGAGACCACCGAGCGTACCTTTGCGGGACGGATCAAGGAGCTGGTCGCCGGCCATCCCGGGCTTGAGATCGTTGCACAGGCCCTGCTCGAAGCGCATGCGGTGCTGCAGCGCGAGTTCGGCGGCCTGGACAAGCGGACGCAGAAGCTGGCCAGATTGCATCCACAGGCCAAGCTTCTGATGACGACACCGGCCGTCGGTCCGATCGTGGCGCTGACCTATGCCTCGGCAATCGACGATCCGGCGCGGTTCCGGTCATCGAAGGCGACAGGGGCGCATTTTGGCCTCACTCCGAAGAAGTACCAGTCGGGGCAAACCGATTATACCGGCCGCATCAGCAAGATCGGCGATGCTTCCGTGCGGGAGGCGCTCTACCAGGCCGCTCACGTCATGCTGACCAAGCCCGTGAAGAATTGCTCGGCGCTGAAGAGCTGGGCGATGCGGATCAAAAATCGCGCAGGCATGCGCAAGGCCAAGGTGGCGTTGGCGCGCAAGCTCGCCGTCATCCTGCACCGCATGCTGGCCGATGCAAAACCCTTCAACCCGATGGCCAAAGCCGCCGCAACCTAAGCTAAGGAGCATCAACCGAATCCGGGCGGGCCACGACACCAGGCCTTCCCCGAGCGAAGTCCCTCGCCGGGACGATGGATCCGGTCAGGCCGCCATCCGGGAAGTCGGCTCACAACCACGCTTCCGTAGATTGGCCGGCCGGCTCCTCTCATGCACCCCATTAGGCGACGGCCACCGCGCCGATCCCGTACAGAAGCAAGTGCCCGGCAAGTGGATAACGCAAAAAGGGATTGACTAACCAAGGCCCGTTACAGAAGCCCGGATGGAGCCAACGGGTCGCGCGAACGCGCGCCCGATGACAGGCTCCGCGCAATCCGGGACTCTGGCAAACGGCTCGACTTCCCCGGATTGCGCTTCGCTCCATCCGGGCTACGGGCCGGCATCCTGGTATGCCTGCGGGCGACGTTGCCCTGCGTATTGATGCTGGCGCAGACCATTAAGTCCGGCTAATGCACTGGCTGAAGATAGCGAGATTTTGAGAAAATGGCCGATACCATCCAGGAAGTTCTGCAAGCCTTTGCCAAGGGTGAACTCGTCGTCGTCACCGACGATGACGATCGGGAGGGCGAGGGCGATCTGATCGTCGCCGCCTCGCTCTGCACCGCGGAGAAGATGGCGTTCATCATCCGCCACACCTCCGGCATCGTCTGCGCGCCGATCACCACCGACGACGCCCGCAGGCTGCGGCTCGATCCGATGGTGGCGCACAACGAGTCCAACCACACCACCGCCTTCACGGTCTCGATCGACTACAAGCCCGATGGCGGCACCGGCATTTCGGCGGATGAGCGCGCCTCCTGCTGCCGCGCGCTCGCCAATCCCAATGCCGGCGCCAACGACTTTGCCCGGCCCGGCCACATCTTCCCGCTGATCGCCCGCGACGGCGGCGTGCTGCTGCGCTCGGGCCATACCGAGGCGGCCGTCGATCTCTGCAAGCTTTCCGGCCTGCCGCCGGTCGGCGTCATCTCTGAATTGATGAACGACGACGGCACCGTAATGAAGGGCGAGCAGGTCGCGCGCTTCGCCGCCACCCACAAGCTCAAGCACGTCACGATCGCTGACATGATCGCCTACCGCCAGGCGCGCGAGAAGCTGATCGAACGGGTCGCGACCTTCACCACCGACAGCCCGATCGGGCCGCTGCAGGGCTATGCCTATCGCTCGCCGTTCGACGAGATTGCGCATGCCGCCTTCGTCTATAACGGCGTCGGCGACGGCAAGAACGTGCTGACGCGGCTGCACAAGCCGAACATAGTGAAGGATCTCTTCACCGGCCAGGCGCGCATGCAGGTCGTGCTGAACCATTTCCAGAAGGCCGGCCGCGGCGTGCTGGTCTATCTGCGCGACGGCGCGGCCGGAGTTCCCGTCGAGCCGGTCGGCGAACAGAAATCGGCGGAGGCCGATCGCAACCGGCAATGGCGTGAAGTCGGCGTCGGCGCCCAGATCCTGCGCGATCTCGGCATCACTTCGATCGTCAACCTCACGTCCTCCGTGCACGACTACAAGGGACTATCCGGTTTCGGCATCGAGATCGTCGCCAACGAAAAGTTGGAGGGATAGACACGCGCCGTCTTTCCGGGGGCATCGAAGATGCGAACCTCAGGTGCGCAATTGCGCACCGGGGAATCTCGAGATTCCGGGTTCGTGCTTCGCACGCCCCGGAATGACACCGGGAAAGATTTGCGCTTCGGCCGATAGCGCATTATTTTGTCGACAATTTCCATGAGGACAGTGATGCGAAAGGGATTTTCATGAGCGTGCGCCCTCAAGCCAAGGACAAGCCGGCGGCGGCTTCTTTCCAGTGGGACGACCCGTTCCTGCTCGATGACCAGCTCACCGAAGACGAGCGCATGATCCGCGACACCGCGCGCGCCTATGCGCAGGACAAGCTGTTGCCGCGCATCGTCAAGGCCTATCTCGAAGAGAAGACCGACCGCGAGATCTTCAACGAGATGGGTGAACTCGGTTTGATCGGTATCACGCTGCCGGAGGAATATGGCTGCGCGAACGCGAGCTACGTCGCCTATGGCCTGGTGGCGCGCGAGATCGAGCGCGTCGATAGCGGCTATCGCTCGATGAACTCGGTGCAGTCGTCGCTGGTGATGTACCCGATCTATGCCTATGGCGACGAGAACCAGCGCAAGAAATACTTGCCCAAGCTCGCCACCGGCGAGTGGGTCGGCTGCTTCGGCCTGACCGAGCCGGATGCCGGTTCCGATCCCAACGGCATGAAGACCCGCGCCGAAAAGGTGTCCGACGGCTACCGGCTGACGGGAAGCAAGATGTGGATTTCCAACGCGCCGATCGCCGACGTATTTGTGGTGTGGGCCAAGTCTGCTGCACATGACAACCAGATCCGCGGCTTCATTCTCGAAAAGGGCATGAAGGGCCTGTCGGCGCCGAAGATCGGCGGCAAGCTTTCCTTGCGCGCCTCGATCACCGGCGAGATCGTGATGGACGGCGTGGTGGTGCCGGAGAGCGCGCTGCTGCCCAACGTATCGGGCCTGAAGGGGCCGTTCGGCTGCCTCAACCGCGCCCGCTACGGCATTTCCTGGGGCGCGCTGGGCGCCGCCGAGGACTGCATGCACCGCGCCCGCCAATACACGCTCGACCGCAAGCAGTTCGGCCGGCCGCTGGCGGCAACCCAGCTGGTGCAGAAGAAACTCGCCGACATGGAGACCGAAATCGCGCTGGGCCTGCAGGCCTCATTGCGCGTCGGCCGCTTGATGGACGAGGGCAAAATGGCCCCGGAAATGATCTCGATCGTCAAGCGCAACAATTGTGGCAAGGCGCTCGACATCGCCCGCGTGTCCCGCGACATGCACGGCGGCAATGGCATCCAGATCGAGTACCACGTGATGCGCCATACCGCGAATTTGGAAACCGTGAACACCTATGAAGGCACGCACGACGTCCACGCCCTGATCCTGGGCCGGGCGATCACGGGTATTCAGGCGTTTTCGTAAGCCGCTAGCTCGTCATTCCGGGGCGCGCCGAAGGCGCGAACCCGGAATCTCTCGCGCCGTATTCTTTTTTCCCACCTCGGGATTCCGGGTTCATCGCTGCGCGATGCCCCGGAATGACGCCAAGAAAAAACCCATGGCCGACAACGACGACATCCCGTTCAACCGCGACTTCCCGCTCAAGCCGGGTGTCGTCGATGAAGTCCGCCCCGGCGTGCGGCGCGTTCTCTGCAACAATCCGAGCCCGTTCACCTTCACCGGCACGGTCAGCTACATCGTCGGCCAGGGCAAGGTCGCGATCATCGATCCCGGCCCTGATGACGAAGCGCATGCCAAGGCGCTGCTGGATGCCGTGCGCGGCGAAACCGTGACGCATATTCTCGTCACCCATACCCATCGCGACCACTCGCCGAATACCGCCCGGATCAAGGCCGCCACCGGCGCGCCTGTCTATGCCGAGGGCCCGCATCGCGCCTCGCGGCCGCGCTTCGAGAGCGAGAAACACAATCCGGAGTCCGGCGCCGACCGCGATTTCAGGCCTGACATCGCGGTCAAGGACGGCGACGTCATCGAGGGGCAGGGCTGGGCGCTGGAGGCGGTCGCAACGCCCGGGCACACCGCCAACCATCTGGCGTTCGCGTGGCCTGAGCGGAAGATCAATTTCGTCGGCGATCACGTGATGGGCTGGTCGACCTCGATCGTCGCTCCACCCGACGGATCGATGATCGACTACATGGCCTCGCTGGCGCGGCTGGAAGCCCGCGAGGAGGATCTGTATTTCTCAGGCCACGGCCCGGAAATTCCGGAAGGGCCGCGCTACGTCCGCTTCCTGACCCGGCACCGCCAGGCCCGCGAAGCCTCGATCCTGCATCGCCTCGCCAAGGGCGAGGCCGACATCCCGACCATGGTGCGCGCGATCTACATCGGCATCGACCCGCGGCTGACCAACGCCGCCGGATATTCCGTGCTGGCGCATCTGGAAGACCTGGTCGCGCGCGGCATCGTGGCGACGGACGGTGATCCGGTGATCGGTGGAAGCTACCGCTTGGCGAATGGCGAATAGGGAGTAGCGAATAGGGAAGGATCGGCGAGCGCTGGCGTGCTTTCCATTCGCTATTCGCCACTCGCCACCCGCCATTCGCCCTTTACTTCTTCACCGTCTTCGCCTGCGCTTTGGCCGGCGCCTGCGGCTTCTTCTGCGCCGGTTTGGCATTGTCGACGGCGGAATTGATGTCCTCGATCAGCTTTGTCACGCGGGCGGCATTGCTGCCGAGGTCGCTTTCGAAATAGCGCGAGGAGGAGCGGATATCGACGCGCGATTCCTCGCCGTCGGGTGTGATGCGGATCGAGATGTCCTCGCGGAAACCCATGATCGGCGTCCGTGCTACCGCCTCGATGCGGCCGATACGGCGCGGCGGCTGCGGCGGCCGTTCGTCGATTACGAGCCATTTGCGCTTGGTGACCAGCGCCAATGTCACCTCATAGGCCCGCTGCGGCGGCACTTCGAGCTCCACGGTCTCGATATCGGGATAGGCGGTCCGCTGCTGTTCGGCCGAATAGAGCCCGGCATAAACAGCGGAGTTGGCGCCTTCGCCGCTGCGTAAGCGCGCCAGCGCCTCGAAGCGCGGGGGATCGATCGGATCGGTGGTGATGTCGTGGATCGGCGGCAGCTTGCGGTATTGCAAAGCGAGGTAGGCCGGGTAGGCGAGCAGGACGGTACTGATCAGGAATGCCAGCAGGATCCGGCCCATGCCGCGCGACCCGTTCTGCCAGATCGCGGCAAAGGCGGCGAGGCCGACCAGGATCGACAGCACGGCGCAACCGAGCGCGCCGAAGAAGGTCGCCAGCGCCGGCTTCATCTCCAGGAAGCCGAAGCGGACGATGAGGATCGAGACCACCACCGCGACCACGGCGAAAATGGCGAGGTTGCGCGACCAGGTGGCGAGGCTGGACACGGGCTCCGACTGGTAGGGAGCGGAAAACCTTCGGGCCATCGGTTGAATCTGCCGTGTTGGAGTCTTGGCCGGCGGGCGGGCCGGGCAAACTCGCAGCTTGAGACCACGGCGGGCCGCGAATTTCAAGGTTTGCGCGATACTAATCGGGTTGTAGCAACCTTGCCGGTTAACTATCCCTGTAAATTGATTATTAGTTGTAGATTGAAGTCGGTCCAACTTTCGTCTACCTATCGCCGCCGGGTTGTCGTATTTGCCGCCACATGGGACTGTCCTGCACTGGACACCGGCGGAACTGCCAACCAGAATGGGGAAACGGCGGAATGTTCGCCGGAGGCGCTGCAGGATGATCTCAACTCCCGGTCCTTGTTGCCGGGCGGAGCCGCAGGGATGCGGTTGCGCCCATCCGGAGTTTCTAGGGATCGCTTAGGGCGCAATCGGTGTACGTCCGCAGGGCCGGTGGAAGGCCCTATCAGGGCGGGTGTTCAGTATGAGTGATGCAAAGCACGAAGGATATGTCGGCCCGAACGATCCGGAATATTATGCGCCGCGCGAGCTGAGGGAGCGGGCGACCAGCGAGCAGCCGAGCCCGACGCTCATGCAGAACAACGATGGGTGGCGTCCGCGAATGCCGACGGAAGGACCGTCCTTGCAACCATTTGGCAAGCCTCCACGCCGCCAGGATTCCGAAATGTTCACCAAAGCCGTCGCCCAGGCCATGCAGGAGGCGAGGGATGTGGCGCCGGTCGAAGCGCCGTCCGTGCTCCGCGATCTGTCGGGGCGGCGCGCGCTGTTCCAGCAGGTCATCCGCTTCTCGATCGCGGTGGCGATTGCGGCGAGCATCGCGACGCTTCTCGTGATGGCCATTCCGTCTTCGCAACGCCCCGCCGGCCAGGACAACGCGTCGCTTTCGGCCGCCTGGCAGTCGGTAAAATCATCGGTGACCCCGGCGCCGCAGCCGCCGGCGCCACAGAAGCGTACGGCGACCCTGGCGGTGCAGGACGGCAGCGGCTTCGCCAACGATCCTGTGCCGCTCGGCATTCATGTAGGCGCTCCGCCGCCCGGCGCGTTCGTATCCATCAACGGACTGACGGCCGGCGCGCGGCTGACGTCCGGAAAGCGTGTTGGTTCCGAGTGGCGCGTGTCGGCGACCGAGATTTCCGGCGTTTCAGTCATTCCGCCTGACGGATTCACCGGCCAGATGCTGGTCACGGCCGAACTGCGGGACGGTGACGGCGTGGCGCTCACCGCCACCTCCACGCGGCTGAGCTGGGCGGCAGCGCCAAGCGTTGCAGCACCAAGCCTTCCAGTACCAAGCCTTGCAGCGGTAGCACCAACAAGGGCCGCCGCGGCGCCGCCGGTTGCCGTGCCGCCGCCGGTCGTTCTGCCGCCGCCGGTCGCCGTGGCCGCGGCCGCGCCATCGGCGATGCCGGCCCCGCCGCAGGCGGAGGTCGTGCGCAGCCTCGATCCGAGGGAAGTCGCTGCTCTGATCAAACGCGGACAGGATCTGCTCGCCAGCGGCGACGTCCAGTCGGCGCGGCTGTTGCTGATGCGCGGCGCCGAGGCGCGGAATGCGCGGGCGGCCTTGCTCGTCGGCACCACCTATGATCCGGCGCTGCTCAGGCAGATCGGCGCCGACGGTCCGCTGGCGGACGCCGCGCAGGCCCGCACGTGGTATCAGCGGGCCAAGGAATGGGGCGAACCCGACGCGCAGCGAAAGCTGGAAGCGCTGGCGCTCTCGCGCTGATTTCGACGCGGCGCGTTCGCACGCGCCCGTCAAAGTTTTTTTGAGTACCGGAGTTTTTTAAGTACCGGAGTTTTTCCATGACGATGCGATACGCTACCAGCGTGGCGTCTCGCTGCGCGGTCGCGCTGGTATGCGCGACATCGGCCTTCGCCCAAGGTAACCCTCAAGGCAACAAGGGCGAGATCGATCCGGCCGCAGTGAGCGACGGACTGAAGACAATATTCAGCTATTCCTCAGGCATATCACCAAGCTCTACAATGAAGAGATGCACGTCGTCGCCGGGACGTCGATCCGCAGCCTCGCCGATCTGAACGGCCGGCGCGTCGCCGTCGACCTGCCGAACGGAGGCACGTTCGTCACCGCGATCACCATCTTCGAACGGCTGGGCATCAAGCCGCTCTACGCCTTCATCGAGCAGCGCGTCGCCTACGAAAAGCTGAAGAACGGCGAACTCGATGCCGTCGTAGCCGTGCAGGGAAGCCCGTCCAGGGCCGTCAGCCAGGTCAAGGGTGACAACCTGCATTTCGTCCCGATCCCCTATAGCGGGCCGCTGCAGAGCGATTATCTGCCATCCGTGCTGAAGGCCGAGGACTATCCGTCGCTGATCCCGCCCGGCGGCCGCGTCGACACCGTCGCGGTGCCGGCGATCCTGGCCGCCTACAACTGGTCGCCGAAGACCGAGCGATACGGCAAGGTCGAGCATTTCGTGAAAATATTCTTCGACCGCCTGAAATCGCTGCAGCAGCCGCCGTTCCATCCGAAGTGGAAGGAAGTGGTGTTGAGTGCGCCCTTGAAGGGATGGACGCGCTTTCCGGCGGCCCAGGAATGGCTCGACAAGAATTCCACCGTTGCTTCCGACACGCGCCAGAAGTTCGATGCGTTCATGGCCGCGCAGGCCCGTGACACCGGCGGGCAGGCCACGCGAACGGCGGAGGACGACACGGCGCTCTACCAGCAATTCCTGAAGTGGAAGGAAAGCCAGCCGGGAGCCAGGCGGTAGCGCTGGTTGCTGCCGATAGGGCGATGCACGTCAAAAGGGCGTGCCGCCTCGTGCCCGACGCACCGCGCCGTTCCGATTTCCTCGTTTGCGGGGAATAGATCCTAATCTCCGCATAGTATGCGGAGATTAGCTTTTTGCGGGAAGGCAGCCTTCCTGTTTCCAGGCAGCCTTCGCCTCACGCCGCCGCGTTCGGGAAGCGATAGCTCTTGAACTGTTCGCGCAACGCCGTTTTCAGGATCTTGCCGGTTGCGGTGTGGGGAATGCCGTCGACGAAGGCGACGTCGTCGGGCATCCACCATTTGGCGATCTTGCCGTCCATGAATTTCAGGATGTCCTCGCGCGTCGCTTGCTGGCCTTGCTTGAGCTGGACGATCAGAAGCGGACGCTCGTCCCATTTGGGATGATAGACGCCGATCACGGCCGCTTCTGCGACCGCGGGGTGGGCGACCGCGAGATTTTCCAGATCGATCGACGAAATCCATTCGCCGCCGGACTTGATGACGTCCTTGGAGCGGTCGGTGATCCGCATATAGCCATGCTGGTCGATGGTCGCGACGTCGCCGGTGTCGAAGAAGCCCTCGTCATCGAGAATATCTGTATCGATCTTGAAATAGGCTTTGGCGACCGCAGGGCCGCTCACCTTGAGGCGGCCAAAAGTCTTGCCGTCCCACGGCAGTTCCTTGCCGGCATCGTCGGTGATCTTCATCTCGACGCCGAACGGCGGATAGCCCTGGGTCTGCAGGATGTCGAGCCGTTCCTCGCCGGTGAGTTCGGCAAACGGCGGCTTCAGCGCGGCGACAGTGCCGATCGGGCTCATTTCGGTCATGCCCCAGGCGTGGCGCACGCGAACGCCCATGTCGACGAACGACTTGATCATCGTGCGCGGCATCGCCGAGCCGCCGCACACCACGCTCTTCAGGTGGGGCAGCTTCAGATTGCCGGCCGACATGTGGTTGAGCAGCATCAGCCACACCGTCGGCACGCCGGCAGTGTGCGTGACCTTCTCGGTGTCGAGCAGTTCATAGACCGAAGCACCGTCGAGCTTGGCGCCCGGCATCACGAGCTTGGTGCCCATCGAAGGCGCGGAGAATGCGATGCCCCAGCTGTTGGCATGGAACAACGGCACCACCGGCAGCATTGTCTCGGCGGCGCTGGTGCCGAGCGCGTCGACATTGTTGGCCATCAATCCGTGCAGCACGTTGGAGCGGTGCGAATACAACACGCCTTTCGGATCGCCCGTGGTGCCCGAGGTGTAGCACATCGCGGCCGCGGTGTTTTCGTCAAAGCCTTTCCAGTTGAACTTGCCGTCGGCTTCCGCGATCCAGTCCTCATAGGCGACCGCGTTCTTCAGCGTGGTCTGCGGCATGTGGGCCTTGTCGGTCAGCACGATGTAGCGTTCGACGCTCGGCAGCTGGGCTGCGATCTTTTCCAGGATCGGCACGAAGGTGATGTCGACCATCACCACGCGGTCCTGCGCGTGGTTGATGATCCAGGCGATCTGGTCGGGGAACAGCCGCGGATTGACGGTGTGGCAGATCGCGCCGATCCCCATGATGCCGTACCAGGCTTCGAGATGGCGCCAGGTATTCCAGGCGATGGTGGCGACGCGGTCACCGAGCTTGATGCCGTCGCGGTCCAGCCGTTGCGATACTTTCAGTGCGCGTGCATGAATTTCGGCGTAATTGGTGCGATGAATGGGGCCTTCGACCGACCGCGTGACGACCTCTTGCGTGCCGTGGTACTTCGCCGCGTGTTCAATAATCCGATGGCACAGCAAAGGCCAGTCTTGCATCAATCCGAGCATACGCACTTTCCTCCGATGGTTTTGTTCGTTGCCGCACGATCCGCCGACTCTACGGGCGGATCGCGGGTTTGGTTCATGGAATTGACATGAACTCTATCGCGCAGAAGGCAAGCCGAAAATGGGCTAATGGCACCTTTCACCGCATTGGAGCGGCAATGGTTACCGTTGCCGTCGCGGCAATCCTGATTGGCATGCCAGTCGAGCCGGCCTGGGCGGCGAAACGGTCGCGCGCTGCGCCGTGGGACGACCTGTTCAGGCATTTACCACCGCCAAGGGAACGGGGAGGGCCGCGACCGACGGCGCGGCGTGCGGCGGCGCCGGTGCTGCCGGTGCCGCTGCCGAAGCCTCGCCCGTCCGAGGCCCCTTCGGCCGAGCGCGACAAGCCGGACAAGGAGCAGCTGGCCTCTCCCCCGAACGGCAAGCCCGACCAGCAGGCCGTGCCGGCGCCGCCGCCTACGCCACAGCCGTCGGCCTGCCGGCTGGCGCTGACGGACCAAGTCGCCATTGCGCCCAGCATCCCCGACATCAAGGGCGCCGACGGCTGCGGCGGCGAGGATCTGGTGCGGCTGGAGGCGATCGTGCTGCCAGACAAGCGGCGGGTTTCGGTGAAGCCGGCGGCGATCCTGCGCTGTACCATGGCGTCCGCGCTGGCCGAATGGATCCGCAGCGATATCGCGCCGCTGGCGGAGCGCCTCGGCAGCTCCATCTCCGATCTCGACAATTTCGACTCGTTCGAGTGCCGCGGCCGCAACCGCATCGTCGGCGCCAGGCTCTCCGAGCACGGCCGCGCCAACGCGCTTGACGTTCGCGCCTTCAAGTTCGCCGACGGCAGCTTGATCTCGCTGACCGACCGCACCGTGCCGCGGGGATTGCGCGAGAGCGTGCTGCATTCCGCCTGCAAGCGGTTCTCGACGGTGCTGGGTCCAGGCTCGGACTGGTACCATGAGGACCATATCCATCTCGACCTGATGGAGCGGCGTGGCAATTACCGGATCTGCCAGTGGGACGTGTGGGACCCGCTGCCGCAGAAAGCGCCGCTATTGCCGGCCGAGCGGCCCGACGAAGCGCCGCCGCGCGAGGTCGTCGCCAAACCGGACGACGCCAAGTCTGATGCGAAGTCTGGTGCGAAGTCTGACGCGAAGTCCGATGCCGAGCCGGACGCTGAAAAATCGAATGCCGAAAAAACTGAAGAGGCCGAACCGCCGCGCGAGGAGAAGCCTGCAAAGAAAAAGCGCCGGCAAAACCGGCGCTCTTGATCTTCGGCTGCGGTCGAACCGGAGTCGGCTACTGCGGCGTCGGGCCGTTGTGGCCACCGCCCTGCAGTGCCATCTTGGAATTGAACGGCGAGTCGCCCTGCTTGGGTTCGAGCACGACGACGACCGTACCCTGCTTCACCCGGCTGTAGAGGTCGATGACGTCCTCGTTGGTCATGCGGATGCAGCCCGACGAAATCGAGGCGCCGATATATTCCGGCTGGTTGGTGCCGTGGATGCGGAACAGGGTGTCCTTGTTGCCCTGATAGAGATAGAGCGCGCGGGCGCCGAGCGGATTGTCGACGCCGCCGGGTACCGAGGCCGGGAGGCCTTCGATGCGCTTGTGAATGTCCGCGGTGGGTGTCCACTTCGGCCATTCGGCCATGTTACCGACGCGGGCGATGCCGGAGAAGGCGAGGGCTTCCTCGCCGACGGTAACGCCGTAACGGATCGCCTTGCCGCCGTCCTGAACCAGATAGAGATAGTGGTTATCGGAATCGACGACGATGGTGCCGGGCAGTTCCTTGCGGTGATAGTCGACGATGGCGCGGCGGAACGGCTCTGCCGGCGGAACCGCGGCGTAGCGCGCCTTGGCGAGCTGGGCCTTGTCGTTCGGCTTGAGGGTGGCTTCAGGGGCGGCCTGATAGGTGGTTGCCGGCATGCAGCCGGACAACGCAAGGCCGGCGGCGAGCAGCCCCAAGATTACTTTCAGCGACGACATGGTACACTTCCAATCGAAAGTCTGGCGTTCGCGGCAACAGATGTTGCGCCAAAAACGCGACGATTCCATTAATCCCATTATCCGCAAAAGCTGGCATTTATGCCAGCGTTTGCACGCCCGTTTCGCGCTGCAGAAGCGCGGCTGTGGCTTTTATGCCGCAAATTTTGCGACCTGCGGTTGAGTTCCGGACAGGGGGTACGCCGGGGCCGAATCTCGGCCGCGTGGGCGCCGCCTCACCGCCACAAATGTGGATCGGCGGTTAATGCGCCGGTCATCAAGCGCTTGCCAGAATCGGGTTTAGTGCCGCTGGGTGCTCTGGCGTTTTCAAGCGAAATGGGTACCGGTTCGCGTCGAGACGAGAGATTTGCCGCCCTGTTTCCGGAGTTGCCCATGTTTTCGGTGTTTGTTCCCTCCGAATCCGCCCTGAAGAAGCTGCTGGCCGTCGAGCCGGCACTGTTGCCGGACAATGCGGTCTGGATCGACCTGTTGAACCCCACGATGGAGGAGGACCGCGCGGTCGAGCGGCTGGCCGGAATCGCGGTGCCGACCCGGGAAGACATGCAGGAGATCGAGATTTCCAGCCGGCTCTATATCGAGAACGGCGCCCGTTACATGACCGCAACGCTGATGTGCCAATCCGACACCGATATGCCGAAAACGACGGCCGTCACCTTCATCCTGGCCGGTCACCGCCTGGTCACGGTGCGCTACGACGAGCCGAAGCCGTTTGCCCTCGTCGAGCACAAGCTGGCGCGCTCATGCATGCCGGGGATCTCGGGCGAAATGGTGCTGATGGAACTGCTGGACGCGGTGATCGACCGCTGCGCCGACATTCTGGAGCGCGCCGGCGCCGAGGTCGATCAGGTTTCCCACGACATCTTCGAGCCTGAAAGCGCGCGCCACGGCCAGGCCAAGCGATATTCCCAGATCCTGATCGCGATCGGGCGGAAGGGGGATCTGGTCTCGAAGATCCGGGAGAGCCTGGTCTCGATCGGCCGCGTCGTCACCTTCCTGTCGGCGGTGGTGGAAGGCGTCAAATGGTCCAAGGACATGCGCGAGCAGCTCAAGACCATGCAGCGCGACGTCGCGTCGTTGACCGACCATTCGTCCTATCTCTCCAACAAGATCACCTTCACGCTCGATGCCATGCTCGGCGTCGTCAATCTCGAGCAGAACAACATCATCAAGCTGTTCTCGGTGATGGCCGTCGTCCTGATGCCGCCGACGCTGATCGCCTCGATCTACGGCATGAACTTCAAGGCGATGCCGGAACTCGAATGGGCACACGGCTATCCAATGGCGCTCGTCATGATGCTCATGGCAGCGGTGCTGCCGTATTTTCTCTTCAAGTGGAAGAAGTGGCTGTAGATCAGCGGTTCCCTGCCGTTCCACATCTGCGAAGATCGACTCAATTCCACCGCTAAAATTTGAGCAGTGCGCTGAACGAATGATCGAAACTTGTCTGCGATAACGTATTTCTCAGGCCGCGAGGATCCCATGGTTGAGAAACTCATAATGTCGCCACGCAACGTCATCGATCTTGCGCGCTATCAGCAGGCCCGCGTCGTTGGCAAGGCGCAGGCGTTCTCGACGCGGCTTTGCCGGCACTGCGGTGCTGTGCTGGCGGACGGCGAGAACGAGGACGAGTGTTCGAGCACGCTTAACGTTGCTGCGACCACACTGCGCACGGCGCAACGAAAGTTTTACGCGGAGTGATGTTGCTTCCGCAATCACTGACCTCATCCCGAGGCACGCGCCGTTGCGCGTCTCGAAGTCGCGTAGCGTGGGCAAGGCGCACTTGCGCCGTGCCCACCAGCATCCTGCGCTGAAAGAAATGGTGGGCACGCTTCGCTTTGCCCACCCTACGCGACCTGCGATCACATCCTGCGCTAGACGTGCTGGCCGCCGTTGATGTGGATCTCGGCGCCGTTCACATACGAACTGGTTTCCGTGCACAGCACATAGATGATCTTCGCGACTTCGTCCGGCGTGCCGAGCCGGTGCATCGGAATCTGCTGCTCGACGATCTTCTCGGTGCCCGGCGACAGGATCGAGGTGTCGATCTCGCCCGGCGCGATCGAGTTGACGCGGACGCCGACGCGGCCGAAATCGGACGCCATTTCCCGTGTCAGTGAAGCGAGTGCCGCCTTCGAGGTCGCATAGGCGACGCCGGCGAACGGGTGCACGCGCGAGCCCGCGATCGAGGTGACGTTCACCACCGCGCCCTTGGCGTGCTTCAACTCCTCGATCAGGCCGCGCGCCATCATGATCGGCGCGAAGAAGTTGACGCGAAAAACATGACTCCAGGTGTCGATGTCGGTGTCCATGGTGCCGAGCCGGCCGCCGCCCGGGCCCTTCGGCGAGATCGCGGCGTTGTTGACCAGCGCATGCAGTTCGTCGTTCTCCAGCCGCCGGCGGATCTCGGAGATCGCGCGCGTGGTGTCGTCGTGATCGGCGAGGTCGACCTCGATGTGGTCCTCCGGGCCTGCGCCCCACGGGCAGATTTCCGGAAAGGCGTGCCGCGAGCAGGTGATGACGCGCCAGCCGGCCGAGGAGAACCGGATCGCGGTGGCATGGCCGATGCCGCGGCTGGCACCGGTCAAGAGTAGCGTGCGCCGCGGCGCGTTGGATGAAGAGGGCATGTAGGTCTTTCAGCTTTGAACAGCGTCTAGGCTCGTGGCATCAGGGATAGAGCCGCACCTTGCTCCAGGCTTGTGCCGGCGCATCGCGGCGGAATTCGATGCGGTCGTGCAGGCGGAACGGGCGGTCATGCCAGAATTCGATACGTGTGGGGTGAATACGCCAGCCGCTCCACCCCTGCGGGCGCGGGACTTCGCTGATGACGTATTTGGCGGCGACCTTGGCGATCGCCTGCTCGAAGGCAAAGCGGCTCTCCAGCGGCTGCGACTGCTTGCTGGCCCAGGCGCCGATCTGCGCCTGCTTCGGGCGCGTGGCGAAATAGGCGTCGGCTTCCTCTGATGTCACCGGCGACACGTTGCCGCGGATGCGGACCTGACGGCGCAGCGACTTCCAGTGAAATAGTAAAGCCGCCTTAGGATTTGCGGCGAGTTCGCGGCCCTTCTGGCTGGCGATGTGGCTGTAGAACACGAAACCATCCGCATCATAGCCCTTCATCAGCACCATCCGGACGTCCGGCAGCCCGTCGCTGTCGACGGTCGCCAGCGCCATCGCGTTGGGATCGTTCGGTTCGGACTTCACGGCTTCCGCAAACCATTCGGCGAACAGCGCAAACGGTTCCTCGGCCGCGGTAAAATCACCCGATGTTAACGGTGCCGGGTGTTTGATGGAGGTCGTGTCCGTCATGGCAGGAGTCCCAGTTGCGTCCATTCGCGTCCCAGAGCGCGTTGCAGCCCCGATACGGGCTCGCTCTATATAGGGCATGGGGACGCGTTGGCCTATCGGCGATCGGGCCGAGCGGCGCAGTGATGACCTTGATTTTGATCGGTCTCGGCTCGGGCGGCTGCAGCCTGTCGCGCCCGGACGCCTATGCCAGGATGAACGCCGCCGACGTCACGGGTTCGCTGAGCAAGCAACCGGGCACGGCGCCGGCGCCGACCGAGAGCGACCTTGCCTTTGCACGCACCGCCGCCTCCGACGTGCTGACCAAGGGCGACAAGGATTCCAGCCAGCCTTGGGAAAATCCGGAAACCGGCGCGCGCGGCTCGGTGACGCCGCTCTCGCAGGCCTATTCCGCCGAAGACGGGCGCACCTGCCGGGATTTCCTGGCGAGCTACGTCAACGGCCGTGCGGAAAGCTGGCTGCAGGGCGCTGCCTGCAAAGCCGGCCGTGGCCGATGGGAGATCCACACCATCAAGCCCTGGACGAGGGGATAAGGCCTGAAGCCAAGCCTTTTTCAAGCAAAGCCGTCACGCTAGTTGCAAAAATGCAACTGGATCCCCAGATGAAGCCAAAGCGGGCGAATTGTCCTAAGCTTCAACAAACCGAATTCCCGTGAAGGAGACCTGACGGATGCGCGACCCCTATGAGGTCTTGGGGGTGCCGCGGGGCGCCAGCGCTGCGGCGATCAAGAGTGCCTATCGCAAGCTCGCCAAGAAGCATCACCCGGATAACAACAAGAACGATCCGAAGGCGGCTGCGCGCTTTTCCGAGATCAATTCCGCCAACGAGATCATCGGCGACGAGGACAAGCGCAAGCAGTTCGACCGCGGTGAGATCGACGCCGAGGGCAAGCCACGTTTCCAAGGCTTTTCTGGCAGCGGTTTTCCCGGCGGCGACCCGCGCGGCCGCGCCGGTGGAGCTGGTGGCTTCGAGTCCTACAGCTTCCGCACCGGTGGCGGTCCCGGCGGCGCGGGCGGGGCGGGCTTTGAGGATATCCTCAACAGCATGTTCGGCGGCGCGGCCAGGGGTGGACGTCCGGGCGGCGGCCGGACCTTTGAATTCGACACCGGCGGGATCGGCCTCGACCTCGATCTGAACGTCGCCATGACGGTGTCGCTGGAAGAGTCGGTCAAGGGCGGGGAAAAGCGCGTTCGCCTGCCGACCGGCAAGGAGCTCAACGTCAGGATTCCGGCAGGCGTCATCGCCGGCCAGCAGATCCGGCTGAAGGGGCAGGGCGAAACCGCGCCGGGCCACCCGCCGGGCGATCTGCTGATTACGGTCAGCATCGCACCGCATCCCTTTTTCAAGGTCGAGGGCAGCGATTTGCGGCTGGCTCTGCCCATTACGCTCTATGAGGCGGTGCTGGGCGGCAAGGTCCGGGTGCCGACGCTCGGCAGCGCGGTGGAACTGTCGATTCCGAAAAACACCTCCAGCGGTCGCATTTTCCGCCTCAAGGGCAAGGGTTTGCCCAAGGCGGGGGGAACCGGGGACCTGTTCGTCACCACCCGAATTATTCTGTCCGACGGGAACGATGCCGAGCTTGAGGCATTGATGGAAAAGTGGCGGGACGGCCACCCTTATAATCCGCGCAGCGATTTCGGCTGAGTCGAGTGATTCGGCCGCGATTCGCGGCATAAAAATACGTGTCGAACAGTACGGGGCCTGGCAGGAACAGTACGGGGCCTGGCAGGAATTTTTCCCGACGAATCAGCCTATTTCCTTGAAAACAAATGGTTTCTTGGAAAAAGGGGCGGCCTCGAAAGGGGGACCAGCGCGGTACCAAACCCCGATCGAGGCCGCTTGCGCCGATCGGCGGATCGAACGCTGCTCATTTTCGCGTGATCACCCGGTGCATTAATGAGACGCGCTGGTGGTTTGATTCCAGATTTTCGATGTCAGAATTTGGACAAGCGGTGCGGTGTTGCTTATCCGCCGCTTTTCTTGCCGGTAGCCCAGATGGAGCCAACGGGTCGCGCGAATGCGCGCCCGGCGACGAGCGCAATTGCGCTCGCACAGTGATGACAGGCTCCGCGCAATCCGGGAACACGCCATCCGCTCGCACTGATCCCGGGTTTAGCTTCCGCTTCACCCGCGCTACGCGGGTTAGCCCTTCTTCTCCATCTGGTCGTAGATGGCCTGGGCGACCTGGGTCAGCCGCCCCCGGTCGACGCCGGTGGACACCACGGCATAGACGACGCCGTCATCGGCCCAGAACAGCGTGCTTTCCTTGCCTTCCGCCGCGTATCGCATCTGCGTCGCCTCGGCGTTCGATTTCGCGGTGTAGATCGTAAAACGTTCGCCCGAAGCGCTTTCATACATCATGAAGGATGCCGGACCCCCGGAGCCCGGCAGCAGCCGCCCGCCGACCAGCTTCAATCCGGCATTCGTCAGTTCTGGCGCGCGGACGACCCAGCCGCAGCGCTTGGTCAGCCATTGCTGCAGATGACTGCGTTCGCTGCCCGGCACCTCGACGGGATGCCGCACCTCCACCACGTAAAGCCGGTGCGCTTCGATCGCGTGCACCGTCAGATTTTGGAAAGCGGAGGGCGCCGCCGTCGCGCCGCGCGCGAGCCAGCCGACGCTGCCGCCGACGATGAACGCCGCCAGCGTGGCCGCGATCGCGCCGTAGACCCATTTGCGCGGCTGTTGCACCAGCCGCTCGATCTCGAGCCGCTTCGGCACGGCTTCGTCGACAACCGAATCGTACCTGGCGTGCAGCGCGTCCGCCATCGCGCGCCACGACTGCACCCGCGCGGCATCGTCGGGATGCGAGGCGAGCCACGCCTCGACGTCACTGCTCCGTTCCGCCGGCAGCTCGTTGTCGACGTAAGCATGCAGCTCGTCTTCGGTGACGGGAATGTTGCGATCGGTCATTGTCGTCGTCTCTGTCTCTTCCTGATCCTGCGTCTATTCTCTGATCCGCCTGTACGTTACGTTTTCATCATTTCACCCGCCGCAGCGCCGCACGCTCGCCCTCGAGCGAAGCTTTGACATGCGCGCGTGCGCGTGCAAGCCGGGACATTACGGTGCCGATCGGCACGCCCTGGATCTCGGCGACCTCGCGGTAGCTCAGCCCTTCCAGCATCACCAGGAGCAGCACCGAGCGCTGTTCTTCCACCAGCGTTGCCAGCGCGCGGGCGATATCGCGGCCCTCCGCCTCGGTGCCGCTGGCGTCGGGGTTGTTGTCGAGCAGCGGCATGAATTGCGGCCGCCGCGCCAGCGACCGCCGCCGGTTCTTGTTCAAATTGGTCAGGATCGTATAGAGCCAGCTCCTGACGTCGCCGCCGAGAAACAACCGTTCCGAACGCAACGCACGCACCAGCGTGTCCTGCACCAGATCATCGGCGATGTCGGCATCGCGCGCGAGCGCACGTGCATAGCGACGGAGCGCCGGAATCATGGCTTCGACACTTTGACGAAACGCGCTCATCGGTACCAGATTGCAAGAGTTATGAGGCGCGAACGCCTTACCCAGCATAACACCCAATTGACGTGTCTATTCCAGCCATTGAGCCGCACCGGAAACAGCGTTAACCCCAGGCGGATTTGGGCTCGACCGCGCCGGAGTGCTGATGTACCTCGAAGCACGTCGTCGGCATGAATCGCCCAGACACGCCCGACATCTCGCTCCGCTGAGCAAGGAATAGCCTGATAGCCCGATGCCCGCGCCCGTGATCTACTACATCCGCCATGGCGAGACGTCGTGGAATGCGGAAGGCAGGCTGCAGGGTGCGCAGGACATTCCGCTCAACGATCTCGGCCGCAGGCAGGCGGCCCATGCCGGCAATGTCCTCGCCGAGTTGTTGGCGCGCGATGGCCGCGACAAGGCCACGCTGCCCTTCGTCGCAAGTCCGCTTGGCCGGGCGCGAGCCACGATGGAATTGGTGCGCGGCGCCTTGAAGCTGCCGCCGGAAAAATATGCGCTCGACGACCGCCTGCGCGAGATCGGCTACGGTGTCTGGGAGGGCTCGACGCTGGCCGAGATGCAGGCCGCCGATCCCGTGCTCTACGCAAAGCGGCTGACGGCGAAATGGACGATGGCCCCGGAAGGCGGCGAGACCTACGCCGAAGTGCAGGACCGGATGCGCGATTGGTACGATGCCGTGGAGGGCGACACCGTCGCCGTGGCCCATGGCGGCACGGCGCGGGCGCTGATGGTGGCGCTCGGCATCGAAACGCCGCAGAGCGCCGCGGACCTCCTGATCGAGCAGGGCGCCGTCTACGTGTTCCGTGACGGCGGCTTGCGGAAGTATAGTTAAGGGCGGTGCCTTATACGCGCCGTTATTCCGGGACGATGCGAAGCATCGAACCCGGAATCTCGAGATTCCGGGTCTGGTCCTTCGGACCATCCCGGAATGACCGTCTGCGGGTTTGACCGCCGTGCGGCCCCGCGTTACGACACAGCATGTCCCACAACACCTTCGGCCACATGTTCCGGGTCACGACCTTCGGCGAGAGCCACGGGATCGCGATCGGCTGCGTGGTCGACGGCTGCCCGCCGCTGATCCCGCTGACCAATGCAGATATCCAGCACGATCTCGACCGCCGCCGCCCGGGACAATCGCGCTTCACCACCCAGCGCCAGGAGCCGGACGCGGTCAAAATCCTGTCCGGCGTGATGGCCCATCCCGAAACCGGCGCGCAGGTGACGACGGGGACGCCGATCGCGCTTCTGATCGAGAATACCGATCAGCGCTCCAAGGACTATTCCGAGATCAAGGACAAGTTTCGTCCCGGCCACGCCGACTTCACCTATGAGGCCAAATACGGCCTGCGCGATTATCGTGGCGGTGGACGATCGTCGGCGCGCGAGACGGCGACGCGCGTCGCGGCCGGCGCTATCGCGCGCAAAATTCTTCCCGACGTGAAGGTGCGCGGCGCGTTGGTGCAGATGGGCCCGCACAAGATCGATCGCGACAAGTGGGACTGGGACGAGATCGCGCGCAACCCGTTCTTCTGTCCCGACAAGAACAGCGCGGCGTTCTTCGAGACATATCTCGACGGCATCCGCAAGAGCGGTTCCTCGATCGGCGCCGTCATCGAAGTGGTGGCCGAAGGCGTGCCGGCAGGCTGGGGCGCGCCGATCTACGCCAAGCTCGACGGCGAGCTGGCAGCCGCGATGATGAGCATCAACGCGGTGAAGGGCGTCGAGATCGGCGCAGGTTTTGGTGCTGCCGAATTGTCAGGCGAGGAAAACGCCGACGAGATGCGCACCGGCAACAACGGCACGCGGTTCCTGTCCAACAATGCCGGCGGCGTGCTCGGCGGCATCTCGACCGGCCAGCCGGTGGTGGTGCGCTTTGCGGTGAAGCCGACCTCGTCGATCCTCTCGCCGCGCAAGACGGTGGATCGCGCGGGCGCCGACACCGACATCATGACCAAGGGCCGCCACGATCCCTGCGTCGGCATCCGCGCTGTGCCGGTGGGCGAGGCCATGATGGCCTGCGTGCTGGCCGATCATTTTCTGCGCCATCGCGGCCAGGTCGGCGGGTAGAATCCCGGCCTCTCTCACTGCATGGCGTCTGCGATCTTTTCCGCCGCCATCAGGACCGGGAAATTGGTGTTGGCGCACGGCACCACCGGGAATATCGAGGCGTCGACCACCCGCAATCCCTGCACGCCCTTGACCCGGCCTTGGGTGTCGACGACCGCCATCGGATCGTCCGGCCGGCCCATCCGGCATGAGCAGGAGGCGTGCCACACGCCGATCGCCGCCTTGCGCACGAAGGCTTCGAGTGCCTCGTCGTCGCGCATGACCTGCTCGAACGTAAAGCCTTCGACGATGAAATTGTCGATCATGTAGTGGCGCAGCGCCGCCGGCCCGTCCATCAATGTTGCGGCAATGGCGGTGAGGATCTTGTTCTTGGTGTTGACCACGCCGATCTTGCGCACGCGGTCGGAATACGAGGCCGGGAATGGCTTGTCGGTGACGGCCTTGAGCGGCGCACTCATCTGCAGCGCCGCCATCTTGCGAAAGCCGCTCATCAGGCGATCGAGATCGCGCCTGTCGGACAGCAGGTTGAACTCGACAATAGGTTCTGCGCGCGGGTCGCGCGAGGCGAGCTTTACCTGGCCGGTCTCCGAGTAGGTCTTGTTGACGAAGGTGAGCAGCGAGGCGATCTGCTCGCCGACCGAATGCCAGGCCGACTTGGTGAGGACGGCGACGAACATGTCGCCGGCAGGTACGCCCGGAAGCCCCGAGGAGTAGCGCAGCCCCATCTGGATGTGGCGCCTGGTGTGCTCGTTCATGCGTGCGCCACGGCGGACAAAGGACGACAGTGCGATCGAGGGATGATCCATCAGGCCCTGGCCGACGCCCGCGAGGCCCATCACGACCGGAATACCCATCTCCTTCAGGTGTCCGACCGGCCCGATGCCGGCGCGTAACAGATGCGCCGGCGAATGGATCGCACCGCAGGAGAGGATGACCTCGCGGCCGCGGAACTCTTGCTGGCGGCCATCGACCAGCGCCTTCACGCCGACGCATTGCGTGCCCTCGAACAGCAGCTCCTTGACCTCTGTGTTGGTCGAGATCGTCAGGTTGGCGCGCTTGCGGGTTTCGCGATCGAGATAGCCCATCGCGGCCGAGACACGCTGCTCGTCCTGATTGGAGTGCGTCACCGGGAAGTAGCCGTCTGTGAACTCGCCGTTCTGATCAGGAAGGAATGCGTAGCCGGCGAGCTTGCAGGCCTCGCCCATCGCTTGCGAATGCCGTGTCCAATGCTGCTGCGGAATGCGGCGGACGGGGATGCGGCCGTCCTTGCCGTGGAACGGCCCGTCGAAATCGAGGTCGCGCTCGACTTTCTTGAAATATGGCAGCACGTCCTTCCAGTTCCAGCCCGTGGCGCCGCGGGCCTCCCACTCCGCGTAATCGGTCGGCGCGCCGCGATTGGCCATCTGGCCGTTGATGGAGGAGCCGCCACCCAGCACGCGCGCCTGCTCGTACTTGCGCAACGGCGGGCGGCTCTCATCGGGATTGTTGTGGCTGACGATTTGGGTCGTGACCTTGAGTTCGGTCCAGTGGAAGCGCGGATCGAAATACGCCAGCCCCGAATAGCTGTCGCGGATCTCGGGCGGCTCGTTGCCGGGCGGCGTGTCCTGGCCTGCTTCGCAGAGCAGGACTTTGTTGGCGCTTCTGGCGGAGAGCCGGTGGGCCATGACCGAGCCCGCTGATCCGCCGCCGACGATGATGATGTCGTACACTTTGACGTTTCCTCTTGTTTTTTTACACCGTAAAGCTAGCGCAGCTCCGTCGTCGGGTCACGCCGGCTGTCGTTGCGAGCGCGCTTGACGCGCGCTGCAGTTGCGCGGCAAATACCGGCGTCATGAATGTCGCAGAACTGCAGAAGCTGACCGACTGGCTGATCGACGGGGGGCGATCCGCGGCCAGCCCCAAGAGCTTCATGGCCGAGTGCTGCGAACGGATGGTCGCGGCAGGGCTGCCGCTGTGGCGCGTCGGCGTCTTCGTCCGCACGCTGCATCCCGAAATCTACGGGCGCAGTTTCATCTGGAAGCCGGGCGCCGAGGTCGAATTCGGCTCGGTCGACTACAATATCCTGCAGTCACCGGATTTCCACAACAGCCCCCTCAAAATCGTGTTCCAGCAAGGACTGGAAGTTCGCGCCCGTGTCGACGATCCCGCCAGCAAGCGCTTTCCGATCATCGACGACCTGCGCGCTGAAGGCGTCACCGATTATGTCGCGCTGCCGCTGCCTTTCATCGGCGGCACGGTGAACGCATCAAGCTGGACCACGAAACAGCCGGGCGGGTTCACGGATGAACAATTGGCGGCGCTGCGGAGCCTCGCGAAACCGCTGGCACGGGTGGTCGAGATCCTTAGTTTGAACCGCATGGCGGCGAGCTTGCTCGACACCTATGTCGGCAACAGCGCCGGCGAGCGGATCATGGGCGGCCAGATCAGGCGCGGCCACACTGAGACGATGAACGCCGCGATCTGGCTGTCCGACCTGCGTGGCTTCACGGCGTTGTCGGATCGGCTGCCGGCCGAGACCGTTGTCGACATTCTGAACCAATATTTTGATTGTCAGGTCGCCGCGATCAAGAAGCATGGCGGCGACGTGTTGAAATATATGGGGGACGGGCTGCTCGCCGTGTTTCCGATCGACGAATACGTCGGCGACGAGCAGCAGGTGTGCTCGCATGTGCTGGAGGCCGCCCACGAATCCCGCGCCAGCGTTGCCAACCTGAACTATCCGGTCGGCGACGCCGTCGAACGTTTTCGCTTCGGACTAGCGCTGCATGTGGGACGAATTCTCTACGGCAATATCGGCGGCGGCAACCGGCTCGACTTCACCTGCATTGGACCTGCGGTGAATCTGGCGGCGCGGCTGGAAAAGATCGCCAGCCAAACCAGGCGCACCATCGTGGCGTCGGAAGGGTTTGCCGGCATCTGCCGCGGAGGCTGGAGCGATCTCGGCGAGTTTCCGGTCGCCGGCTTCGCAAAAGCCGCGCGCGTTTACGGATTGGCCGACGAAACCTCGGCGGCCTGAGGGAATCCCGTAGCCCGGATGGAGCGCAGCGCAATCCGGGATTCGCGCCGCGGCCTGAGCTGTCCCCGGATTACGCGGAGCCTGTCATCGGGCGCGCATCGCGCGACCCGGTGGCTCCATCCGGGCTACGCGTTCTACGGCTTGATGACGCGGGCATGTGGTGCAGCAAACAGGACGTTTGCCCGAGGCGCGGGCGGTTAACGATGCGTTAACCATATTTATTCATGTGTTGCTAACCATTTCTCGCGCGCGGAGAGTGCTCTCGTGTCGATCTCGGTTGGATCAAACGCAGCGTCCTACCTCAACTATGCCGGAAATGCTTACGGAGCAGGCAACACGGCGTCGAAGGCCAGTCCCACCTCGACCGCAACCGACACGTCCTCATCGTCATCCTCGACCTCGGTCACTTTGTCTGACGAGGCCAAGGCCTATCTGGCGCAAACCGCGGCGGACAGCGAACAGCCTTCGGTCGCGACCCTCACCACGAGGGCGCGCGCCTGGTTCGACCAGCAATACGCTGCGCTCGGAACGTCATCGGCGATGCTCGATGGGCAGGTCGCCGTCGATTTTTCCGGCCAGACGCGCACAACCCTGTCGGTGATCGCTGACAATGCGCAGAGCCAGTTCTCAACGGACGAGGTGACGGCGGCGACCAGGACATTGCAGTCACGATTCAACGACGCCGTGTCTCCCCATGTCGTGATTGCCCGGCACACCGGAGATTATGCAAGCCTTTACGCCGCGGCGTCGGATTATCTCGATCAGGCTGGCAGCGACGAGAAGGCAACGGCGGCCTGGAAAGATCAGAAGCAGGCCGTGCTGGAGGGCTTCGTCGCCGCCAGAGCAAGCTTCGGCAAGGCGCCGGTCACCGGCAACGATGCGGACCCGGTGAGAGCGTTGCTCGACAAGGCGCCAACACAAACCTCCACCACCACGGATTCAAGCCCGGATACGCTGGTAACCAACGCGCGGGCGATGCTCGACGCGCAAGCGGGCAGCGCCAGGGACAACGGTAAGGACCTGGTATTCACCGGCAGCAGGCAGACCGGGCAGCAGGTAGATTTCACGGACTTCGACAATCGAACCCTGGCCATCATGGCGTTGAACGCTGATGCGTCATTCTCGGCGCAGGAAGCCGGTGCTGCGAAGGCAGAGCTCAATCAGCGCTCACGAAGCAGCGTGCTGAACGCATTCCGCGGCGACGGCATAAAGGCCAACAGTCTGGCGCTGCTCCAGCAATATCAAAAAATGAGCTCCGAGGAGCGAAGCGTTCTCGGCTTCACCGAAGACTACGCCAACAGGATCGTTGCGAACTACCGTACGGCGACATCGATACAGAACAGTCTCGGTTCCGGTGCCGGGCTGGCCGCCTATCTCTAGCGCATGAGCCTGTAGCCCGGATTGCGCTGCGCTCCATCCGGGCTACGGAAGAATCATTCCTCCGGCTCGGTCGTGAACAGCAGCGGGTAGCCTTTGGCGCGGCCGGCATCGGTGGCGCGGGTCGCCTTGGTTTCGGCGACGTCCTTGGTGAACACGGCTACCACGCAGACGCCGCGGCGGTGCGCGGTGATCATCACCTTGTGGGCCTGGTCCTCGGTCATGCGGAATTCGGCCTTCAGCACCGTGACGACGAATTCGCGCGGCGTGTAATCGTCATTGACCAGGATGACCTTGTGCAGGCGCGGCCGCTCGGTCTTGGTTTTGACCTTGGTTTTTGGCGTGGCGGTGGTATCGGGCATTTCCAGTCAAGTCCGGCAAGCGAGCGAAATTCCAACGGGCCGCCGCGCTCAGTTGGCGCGGCAGTTCGCCAGGCGCTGCGCCATGGTCGGATCGCCGCGGCTGACGGCCGTCTCGATCAGTTTACAGGCTCCGGGCCGGTCCTGAAACGGGGGGCCGAGAGTTTCAGCTCGATCAGGGCTGGCCGCTTCAGGCTGCGTGGTGCCGGACCGAGGCGCTGGAAGCGACAACGCAACCACGAGGCCAAAGGCGAGCAGGCCGGTCGACACAATGGCTGTGCACATCAACGGCGACGGGCTGTCATTCGTGGGAAGTTTTGTGGGCGTAACCATGATCGTGCCAATGCGGCCCTTCTTGGCCGGCCGCATCGCATCTGTCGCGCCGGACGCGCTAATCGTTCATTCGGAGCCGGATACCGGACAGGCGCATCGCTGCGCGGAACCGGCCGAGTAAGCGGGCTGTGGACGAAGCCTGCTCCTAAAGCGAATGTGAAGGACAAATGATTTCAGCGCTTTGCGTCGGCCGTTTTGCATGTCACCATCACTGTCGTTCGACGGGAGGGCCGCAAATGCGCTGGTATGTCTCGATCGGGGTCGTGCTTGTCGCAGGCGTGCTCGCCGGCGGCGATGTGGCTGGTTTTGCCGCGCCGTATCAGACGAACCGGCCGGGCCAGCAGCCGAACGCCGCCAGCCGTCAACTGGCCGACAAGGAAGCCAATCCGACCGTCGACGTCGAACTCGTCCTTGCCGTCGACGTGTCCTATTCGATGGACATGGACGAACTGGCGCTGCAGCGGGAGGGCTACGCGCAGGCGATCGTCTCCAAGGAGTTCCTGCAGGCGTTGAAGAGCGGCCCGAACGGCAGGATCTCGGTCACCTATTTCGAATGGGCGGCATCCACCGACCAGAAGATCATCATCCCGTGGCGCCTGATCGACGGGCCCGAGACGGCGGACGCCGTCGCCAATGAAATCATCAAGACCCCGATCCGCCGGGCGTCGCGCACCTCGATCTCGGGTGCGATCCACTTCGCCATGCCGCTGTTCGACGAAAATCCGCACCGCGGCCTGCGGCGGGTGATCGATATTTCCGGCGATGGCCCGAACAACAACGGCGCACCCGTCACCATCGCCCGCGATGCCGCTCTGGAAAAGGGCATCGTCATCAACGGCCTGCCGATCATGGTGAAGGAGCCGTCTTATTCCACGATGGATATCGACAATCTCGATCTCTATTATGAGGACTGCGTCATCGGCGGCCCCGGCGCGTTCGTGGTCACGATCAAGGACCGCGACAAGTTCAAGGAAGCGATCCGCACCAAGCTGCTGCTCGAGATCGCGGGCCGCACCCCCGAACACCCGGTCGTGCCGGCCGCCGGCAAGGAGCCGCGCGTCAACTGCATGATCGGCGAGAAGATCTGGCAGGACAGGTGGGGAAGGTAGCCGTCTTATCCTCCCCTGGAGGGGGAGGGTCGGCTCGCGTTGAGCGTAGCGAAATGCGAGACGGGGTGGGGTGATCTCTCCACTCGGGTACTGTTGGATGTGGAGAGACCGTCACCCCACCCCGCCGCTCATTTCATGAGCGTCGACCCTCCCCCTCCAGGGGAGGGTAACAACGAGCGTCTGTTATCGCCTGAACCTTGCTACCAATTCCACATGCGGCGTATGGCGGAACTGGTCGACCGGGGTAACGCCGTCGATCTTGTAGCCGCCGTCGATCAAAATCTTCGCGTCGCGTGCGAACGTCGTTGCGTTGCAGGATACCGCGACCACCGTCGGAATCTTGCTGGCCGCGAGCTGTGTCGCCTGCGCCTGCGCGCCCTGCCGCGGCGGGTCGAACACGACCGCATCATAGTCGCGCAATTCCTGCGGCATCAGCGGGCGGCGGAATAGATCACGCGCCTCGGCCTTGACCGGCTTCAGCCCCGAGGTAGACGTCGCGGCCTTCTGCAAGGCTGCGACCGCGCCGGCGTCGCTGTCGAAAGCGGCGATACGCGACTTCGCCGCGAGCCGCAGCGCGAAGGGGCCCACGCCGCAGAACAGGTCGGCAACATGTTTGGCGCGCTTGCAATGCTCGGAGGCGAGCGCCGCCAGCGTTTCCTCGCCCGCCACCGTAGCCTGCAGGAACGAACCGGGCGGCAGCGCCACCTGCGCGGCGCCGATCGACATCACGGGCGGCGTTCGCATCAGCACCAGTTCGCCGTGGCGCGTCAGCCGCGCCAGCCGATGCTGTTCCGCGATGCGCGACAGCCGCGCGATCATGGCTGACGATACCGGGCCGGAGCCGCGCACATCGACATCCAACCCGCTATTGGTCGCGGTGATCTGGATGTCGAGCGGCTTCCCCATCGAGATCAGCGACTCGGCGATGGCCCAGGCCGCTTCGATCGCGCCGTTCAGATGCGGGTCGAGGATCGGGCAGCGGTCGATCGGGATGACGTCGTGCGAACCGGCCGCCGCATAGCCGACCTTGAGCACGTCGTGGGTTCCCATCCGCCCGTGCAACGTGATGCGCCGGCGGCCCGCGCCATGGGCATCGACCAAAGGTGCCACGTCGCAATCGATTCCCGCCTGCGCCAGCGTCGTCACCACGAGTTCGCGCTTCCAGGCGCGATAGGGCTCGGCGTCCCAATGCTGGATCGCGCAGCCGCCGCAGACGCCGAAATGCGGACAGAACGCCGCGATCCGCTCCACGCTTGCGGCCTCGACATTGAGCAATCGCCGGCGGTCGGGATGGTGGCCGGGAACCGCACCGACCTCGATCGTTTCGCCGCCCAGCGTGTACGGCACATAGATGTTGCCGCCGCCCGCGATCGCGACGCCGTCGCCGTGATGGCCGACATGGTCGATCACGAGGCGCTCGCTGTCAGCCACGGCGCGCGCCCATGAAGAATTCGATATTGCCGTCGCCGCCGGTGATCGGCGAGGGAAACACCTGGATATCGGTGCAGCCGAGCAAAGTGGCAAATTCCGTGATGTCGTCGCAGATTTCCTGATGCACCATCGCGTTGCGGATGATGCCGTGCTTGGAGTGTTTCCGCTCCGCCTCGAATTGCGGCTTGATCAGCGCCAGGAGATGCATCGGCGCGGCGGCGAGCGACAGCGCCACCGGCAGCACCGCCTTCAGGGAAATGAAGCTGACGTCGATGACGACGACATCGGGCCGCGCGGGCAGCCGCTTGCCCTCGAATTGGCGGATATCGGTTTCTTCCATCGATACGATCCTGGAGTGATCGCGCAGCGAGGGATGCAACTGGCCGCGCCCGACATCGATGGCGAAGACGAGGCTCGCGCCGTTCGCCAGCAGCACCTCGGTGAAACCGCCGGTGGAGGCGCCGACGTCGAGGCAGACATGGCCCTCGATCTCGATCGGATACAGCTCCAGGGCGCCTGCGAGCTTGACGCCGCCGCGCGAGACCCAGGGGTGCGCGGGCTGCGCGGACAATTCGGCATTGGCGGCGATCATCTCCGACGCTTTCAGCACCGGCCGCCCGTCGGCCGTCACGCCGCCGGCGTCGATCGCGGCGCGGGCGCGCGCGCGGCTTTCGAACAGGCCGCGCTCGACCAGGAGCACGTCCACGCGCTTGCGGGGGGAGGTTTCACTATTGCTCGTCTTCGCCAAGGTCAGTCCGATTTGCCTCAGTCCGATTTGCGGGTGGCGCGATCCGCCGCGAGCGCGACGCAGATCTCGAACGAGGTGAGATCGTGCCAGATATCCAGAGGCCGCTGCCGCGGTGTCACCAGTCTAGCACCATGCAGATCGAGCGTGTGGATCATCATGAGATTGTCGGGCAGCCCAAAATCTTCCACCGTCAGTCCGTCATCGTCGATCAGATGGCCGCCACCGGCTTTCGTGACCGCAAAGGATCGCGCAACCCGCTCGGCATAGACGGCGGGATCGTTGCTGTAGGCGAAACAGAGCTTGCCGCGGCCGGCCATGTAGCCGAGTTCATAGACGGTGCCGGCGTCGGCACCGGGGCCGCGAAACGGCGTAAGGTTGGCAATGATCGCGTCCGCCGCGTCCATCATGGCCTCGTTACCCTCAAATATCGCCAGCGAAGCATCAGCGGCCGAAAGATCGACTGCATTGTCGAGCGGATAGAGCCCGCGCACGCCATGGCGGGCGCAGATCGCGGCCTTGCGGCGCCCGATCTCGATCGCGTCCGGCAGGAACACATCGGGGCCTGCCAGATAGATCTTCATGGGATTACCGGCGAAAGAGCCAGATGTTCGGTTCTGCGAGGCCTTCGATACTGCAAGGCCTTCGGTTCTGACCAGGTCAGAACCGAAGGGGCTACCGCCTCAGGCGAGCTTGACCGTCTCGGTCTTGTAGTCCTTGCCGAGCGCATCGAACACCTTGGCGACGATGCCCTTGGCGTCGAGTCCGGCATGGGCATACATCGCGTTCGGCGAGTCGTGGTCGATGAATTCGTCGGGCAGGATCATCGCGCGCATCCGCAAACCCCCATCGAGCATGCCGTTGTCGGACAGCGTCTGCATCACGTGCGAACCGAAGCCGCCGATCGAGCCTTCCTCGATGGTAAGCAGCACCTCGTGGTCGCGCGCCAGCTTCAGCACCAGATCGACGTCGAGCGGCTTCATGAAGCGCGCGTCGGCGATAGTGGTGGAGAGGCCGTGGGCGGCGAGTTCGTCGGCGGCCTTTTCGCATTCGGCCATGCGGGTGCCGAACGAGAGGAGGGCGATCTTGTTACCCTGGCGGACGATGCGGCCCTTGCCGATTTCGAGGGGGATGCCGACCTCGGGCATTTCGACGCCGCGGCCTTCGCCGCGCGGATAGCGCACCGCGCTCGGGCGGTCGTTGATCGCAACCTGCGTCGCGACCATGTGCACCAGTTCCGCCTCATCGGATGCGGCCATGATGACGAAATTCGGCAGGCAGCCGAGATAGGCGCAGTCGAAGGAGCCTGCATGCGTCGCGCCGTCGGCGCCGACGAGACCGGCGCGGTCGATCGCAAAACGAACCGGCAGGCTCTGGATCGCGACGTCGTGGACCACCTGGTCGTAGCCGCGCTGCAGGAAGGTCGAGTAGATCGCGCAGAACGGCTTGTAGCCTTCGGTGGCGAGGCCGGCGGCAAACGTCACCGCATGCTGCTCGGCAATGCCGACGTCGAAGGTCCGGTCGGGGAAGGCCTTGTTGAAGATGTCGACGCCGGTGCCGGACGGCATCGCCGCGGTGATGGCGACGATCTTGTCGTCCTTCTCGGCTTCCTTGACGAGGCTCTGGCCGAACACGTTCTGGTAGGCCGGCGCATTCGGTTTTGCTTTGGCCTGGGCGCCGGTGGCGACGTCGAACTTGACCACGGCGTGATACTTGTCGGCGGAAGCTTCCGCCGGACCATAGCCCTTGCCCTTTTGCGTGACGACATGGACCAGGATCGGGCCGGTTTCCATGTCGCGGACGTTCTTCAGAACGGGCAGCAGATGGTCGAGATTGTGGCCGTCGATCGGGCCGACGTAATAGAAGCCGAGTTCCTCGAACAGCGTGCCGCCGTCCATCATGAAGCCGCGGGAATATTCCTCGACGCGGTTGGCGCGGTTGGCGAGGATCTTGGGCAGACGCTTGTTGATCTGTTTGGCCGCCTCGCGCAGCGAGCGATAGGTCTTGCCGGAGTAGAGGCGGGACAGATAGGCGCTCATCGCGCCGACCGGAGGCGCAATCGACATGTCATTGTCGTTGAGGATGACGATCAGGCGCGAGTTCATCGCGCCCGCATTGTTCATGGCTTCATAGGCCATGCCCGCCGACATCGAGCCGTCGCCAATCACGGCGATAACGTTGTTCTTGCCGCCGGAGAGGTCGCGGGCGACCGCCATGCCGAGGCCGGCGGAGATCGAGGTCGAGGAGTGCGCGGCGCCGAACGGATCGTAATCGCTCTCGGTGCGCTTGGTGAAGCCGGACAGGCCGCCGCCGGTGCGCAGCGTGCGGATGCGGTCGCGGCGGCCGGTCAGGATCTTGTGCGGGTAGGCCTGGTGGCCGACGTCCCAGATCAGGCGGTCGCGCGGTGTGTCGAAAATGTAATGGATCGCGGTGGTGAGTTCCACGACGCCGAGGCCGGCGCCGAAGTGGCCACCGGTCACCGAAACGGCGTCGATGGTTTCCTGGCGGAGTTCGTCCGCGACCTGACGCACCTGCTCGATCTTGAGCTTGCGAAGATCGTCGGGCGTGCGGATGGTATCGAGAAGCGGCGTTTTACTAAATGTGGTCACAGCGATATTCCAATTTTGCATGTCAGGGCGAAACGGCCCGACGCGAGACGGGAAGCGCGTTAACCGCGCCGTGAAATTCCAGACCCCGGTGCCATCTCGGCAGGCCGGTACCTGATTTGAAAGCCTAGATGCACTCCGGCCTAAACCATGTGATATGCATCACGTTAGTAGCTTCGAAACCCTTCCCGGTTCAGTTTCTTTAGCTATTTCAAGCGCTTGCTGCCGTCGAAAGTCGCCCGGCAGGCGCTCTCCCCAGCCCATAGAACCGCAACCTTTACACCAAAGCTGCCGCCAAAGCCAACCCGGAGCGCCGATTCGGTTCCCTGGCGCGGGCCGGAAAAACTCGGTTTTTCAACCGCTGCGGCGGGCAGATGGTTCCAATTTGCTCAAATCGGCGGCACTTGCGGCCGTCGTCGTGGCCGCTTCGATGCTTTTCCAGGCCCGGTTGCGCACGCCAGAATCGCCGGTGGCCACATCAAGCGCGGCGTCGGGGACGGCCACGCGCGCGCTGAGCGGAACCGGTCCGCAGACGATCATGAAGAAGTCGTAGGCGTTGGGCAGTTCGTTGGCCATCACGAACTGGAAATGCACGCGGAAGAACTGCCAGCGAAATTTTTCGTAGTGTTCGGGCCGGATGATGTCGCGGAAGCGGACCGGCACGATCTTCGGGTTGCGCCTGGCGGCGCCGACGTCGATGCCGTGGCTCGTGATCGGATCGAACTGGTAGAAATTCATCACGTCCTTGCGGGCCTGACAGTCGATCCAGTCGATCGAGGGCTCGATCGCGAGCTGCCGCAGATGGTCGCGGAATTCTTTCGACACGGCGTGATAGCCGACGATCGGGAAGTTGCCGCCGAGCGTCAGCAGCACGATCCGCGGACCGTGACGGCCGAGCGCGGGGTCGAGCTTCAGCGCGCGCGCCAGCATTTCCGTCGACAGGAACGATCCGGAGCTATGGCCGACGATGACGATTTCTTCGGCGTCAGTGCTTTTGGCTGTCTTGACCAGATGCTGCGCGAAGCGGTCGATGCGCTGGTCCCATTCCGGGCGCTCGCGGTGCGAGAACTCCCAGGTCCAGATCGTGTCGCACAGCAGATAGAGCACGTAAGTGGCGTTCTCGGTGTATTTCAGCACGGTCCCGAGCAGCGCCACGAAGATGGCGGTTGCGATGGCGATACTGAACGCGTCAGGAATGCCGATGGCGTTCAGGCCCTTCTCGAAAACGAAGGCGATGGCGGCGGCACACGCAGCTTCGAGCAGCAGCAGCAGATGCGGGTAGGTGATGAAGGTCGCAAAACGCCAGTTCGCCTTGCCGAAGCGGGCGATGGTGCCGGCGAAGACCAGCCGCCAGTAGATCCACACCGCGCTCAACACCGTGCGCCAGATCGGCGACGCCAGATCCTGCTGGATGAAATCCTCGAACCGGAGGAAATCGTAGGCCGTGCGGGTCTGCCAGTCCTCTGCCTTGGTATCGATGGTCCAAGACGCGATCTCGTCGTCGGCTGCGACCTTGGGCCGGCTGATGGTGGCCTGGAGCTGGTAAAGCCGGCCGAACTTGCGCAGTTCGGTCCGGAACATGCGGTAATATTGCGCCAGCCCGCGCGGATCGTAGCCCTGAATATAGATGATATGGCGGTGCTGGACGCGCACGTACTGTCCCCGGGTGGTGGCCGACTATAACAGGCTGGGCAGGGCGCCAGGAACTAAATCGGCTACTAAATCGGCTACTAAATCGGCTGCCAGGCGGAGACTGATGAGGTCGATATTGCGGCCGTCCGGGATCACTGCACGTCGAGCGGCTCGGTCCCGGTGACCTGGCCGTTGGCATCGGTGGTGATCTTGTCCACGCGGGCCTCGGCCTGCCGCAGCAATTCTTCGCAGCGGCGCTTCAGCGCCTCGCCACGCTCATAGATCGCGACCGATTCCTCGAGCGGCACCTTGCCGTCCTCCAGCCGCTTCACGATCGATTCGAGCTCCTCGATCGCGCGCTCGAAGGAGAGTTTTTTGACGTCCATTTGGGTATTTTCGGCCATATCAAGTTCCCGAATGCGCCCCCTAAGAGCGCAGAATCAAACACATTTTTAGGGGCCTATTGTGGCGGGGATTTACGCCCCCATCAATGCGGTGACATGGGCCGCAACCGACTCTTTCAGCCCCTGCAGGTCGTAGCCGCCCTCCAGCACCGAGACAAGGCGGCCACCTGCGCTTGCTTCGGCCTGGTCCATCAGCTTGCGCGTGACCCAGCCGAAATCATCGGCCTTCAGGTTGATCGAGGCCAGCGGATCGCGGTGATGCGCGTCGAAGCCGGCGGAGATGATGATCAGTTCCGGCGCGAACTTCTGCAATTGCGGCAGGATCAGGTTTTCGAACGCGGCGCGGAACTTGGCGCTGCCGTCTTCGGAAGCCAGCGGCGCATTCACGATGGTGTCGTGCTCGCCGCGCTCGCCGCTGGCGCCGGTGCCCGGAAACAGCGGCATCTGATGCGTCGAGCAATACATCACGGTCGGATCGTGCCAGAAGATATCCTGCGTGCCGTTGCCGTGATGGACGTCGAAATCGACGATTGCCGCGCGGCCGATGCCGTATTTGCGCTGGGCGTGGCGGGCGGCGATGGCGACATTGTCGAAGAAGCAGAAGCCCATCGGCTTCGAGACCTCGGCATGATGGCCGGGCGGCCGCACCGCGACGAAGGCATTCGGGTGGGCGCCGGACATCACCGCATCCGTCGCCGCCACCGCGCCGCCGACGCCGCGCATGACAGCTTCCCAGGTGCCCGGCGACATCGAGGTGTCGCCGTCGATATAGATCATGCCGCTCTGCGGGGCGATATGCCGGAGCTCGCCGACATAATGCTCGCCGTGACACAGCGTGACGGAATCGAGATTGCCTTCCGGCGCCTCGCTGCGCGTGAGCGGCTTGAAGCGCTCTTCACCCAGCACCTCCGCCACCGCGCGCAGCCGGTCGGGACGTTCCGGATGGCCTGGAGGCGTGACATGGTCGAGACAGGCGGAATGCGTCAGAAGGAGCGTCATGCAAAATCCTGGCGTTAAGGCGCGCGCCGGCAACGGATCGGGTAATCTAGGCGGTCAGGGGCCGCTCGGAAAGGCCCACGGCCTTCCCGCTCAGTTTATCCTGATGATGCGATCGGCAGCGGTCGGTCCGATCGGGCTGTTCGCCCCGAAATAGGCATTCAATGCGTCGATGTCGTAGATTCCGGTTTGCGGCATTGTTCCCTGCGTCAGAACGGTGAAACCGTCGCCGCCGACGAAAAGGAAGTTATTGACGGTGACGCGATAGCTCGCGGCGGGATCGATTGTCTGCCCGTTCAACACCATTCGTTCTGCGATGATGCGCTCGCCGTCGCCTTTCGATTGATCCCACGCATAAGAAAAGCCCTTGGAGACCTGCAGGATCCGCGGCCGCTTCGGATCGCGCCATTGCTGTTCCAGCATGTCCTTGATCTGTTTCCCGGTCAGCGTGATCGTCACCAACTGGTTGCGGAACGGCTGGCTGGCGAACAGATCGCCATAGGTCACCGCGCCGGTTTCCTTGTGCGTAATGTCGGTGCGGATGCCGCCGGGATTGGTGAAGGCGATGACCGCGCCGCCGTTCGCGGCCGCACGGGTGGCGGCGAGCTGCGCGTCAGCGATGATATCGCCGAGCGGGCTCTCGCCGGTATTTTTTGGCGTGCGCGACAGCGTTTCCGTTAGCCTACCCGCCGGACGGTTGGCGATGGGGGCTGCGACCCTGTCATAGGCTTCGATCAGCGCGGTCTGGTCGAGATTCTTCGAAAGCGTCGCCGATCGCACGATGGTGTTGTCGGCTTTGGCGCTGACGACATCGCGCGTCGTCGGATCAAGCTTGAGATCGATCGCGGTGACGAGCGTGCCGTATTTGTCGCCAGAGGTGACGAGCCGCCCGTCGATCTCGCAGACATAGGCGCGGTGGGTGTGGCCGGAGACCACGACGTCGACAGCGTGATCGAATTTTTTGACGATATCGACGATCGGTCCCGAAACGCCGGGGCACTCATTGTAGTCGCCCGTCGGCAATCCACCTTCATGGATCAGCACGACGATGGCCTCGACGCCGCGCGCCTTCAGTTCCGGGATCAGCGCATTGACCGTACTGGCTTCGTCGCGGAATTCGAGGTCGGCAATGCCAACCGGCGAGACGAGGCCCGGGGTGCCCTTCAAGGTCAGGCCGATGAAGGCGACCGGAATGCCGTCGAAGCTGCGGATTTCGTAAGGGGGAAACACGGTCTTGCCGCTGCTCTTCTCGAACGTGCTGGCGGCGAGATAACGAAATTTTGCGCCCGTGAACGGATGCGGCCCCTGGCATTTGTCGACCGGGTGGCAGCCGCCATGCTGCATGCGCAAGAGCTCGTCCTTGCCCTCGTCGAATTCGTGGTTGCCGACCGAGGAAATCTCCAGCCCCATCATCGACAGCGCCTCGATCGTCGGCTCGTCATGGAACATCGCCGACAAAAACGGGCTGGCGCCGATCAGGTCGCCGGCCGCGACGAAGATCGTATTCCTGTGCCCCTCGCGAAGCTGGCCCACCAGCGTCGCCATATGTTCGGCGCCGCCGGCCGGGACGGTGATCTTCTTTGTTCTGTCCTCGGGATCGGCAATCGAGATCCCGCCCGGCGGCGGGCGCAGGTAGCCGTGAAAATCGTTGATCGCGAGAATGCGCAGATCGACGGGGGTGGGGGCTTGGGCGAACGATGATGCGGCGAGCGCCATCATGATCGCGAATGCTGCAAGGATCGGGCGGAGGGGAGTATTCATGTATGACAGGTAGTTTGCTGTTTCCGCGTCATTGCCTGCGACAAACGCGAAGCGTTTGTGCAAGGGAGCGCAGCGACGAAGCAATCCATTCTTTCTTGATGCGGCGCGATGGATTGCTTCGCTGCGCTCGCAATGACGGTGGGGCGAAAGCGTGCCCTTTACCTCACCCCTTTCCGTTCAAAGAACGCCTCGAACGACGCCACCGCTTCCTTTGAGTGCATCCGTTCGCCGAACAGATGGCTCTCCTGGTCGATCCGCCGCGTCATGTCCTCCAGCGGCAGCTTCAGCAGTTTTCGCGAGATCGCGACGGCTTCGGCCGGCAGCGCGCAAATCTCGCGGGCCACCTTGCGCGCCTCGGCTTCGGTGTGTCCGGGCGCCACCACCACATTGACGAAGCCCGCCTCGCGCGCCTCGTCGGCCGAAAACTTGCGCCCCATCACCAGCATGGCGAAGGCGCGCTGGTGGCCCATGGTGCGCGGCATCAACAGGCTGGATGCGCCTTCCGGCACCAGCCCGAGCTTGATGAACGGCGTCGAAAAGGTCGCGGTCGTGCTGGCGAGCACATAGTCGCAATGGAACAGCATCGTGGTGCCGATTCCGATCGCGACGCCGTCGACGGCGGCGATGATCGGCTTGACGTTGTGCGCCAGCGAATAAAGCAGTTTTACGGCGTTGGAGGTTCCGCGTGGCGCATCGGTATTCGAGGTGCTCTCTTTGAGAAAGTCCTCGAGATCGTTGCCGGCGGTGAACACGCCCGAACCGCCGGTTATGATGATGCAGCGGATATCGGGATTGTTCTGCGCCTTGTCGATAGCATCGCTCATCCCGCGATACATGTCCTGGGTGAATGCGTTCTTTTTCTCGGGCCGCCGCAGCTTGATTACGCGCGTCGCGTCTTCGTCTGTTACAATGAGGTGCCCGGTCATGAACCTGTCCCTGGATCGCTGGCGGCAACGGTGCCGCTGGCCAATCATCCGGCCATATCCTACATGATCCGGCAAGAGGCCAAACTGTTTCGGCCGATTTTCCCGGGGACGTGACTGCGAGGATAACGCAATGCAGCTAGGCGGAATTCATCACCTTACCGCGATCTCCGCGAAGCCGCGGGACAATTTGGCCTTTTACACCGGCCTGCTGGGCATGCGGCTGGTCAAGAAGACCGTCAACCAGGACGACGTCAGCGCCTATCACCTGTTCTACGCCGACGGCAATGCCAATCCCGGCACCGATCTCACCTTCTTCGACTTTCCGGCCGCCCCCGAGCGGCGCGGAACCAATTCGATCTCGCGCACCGGCCTGCGCGTCGCGGGCGAAAACACCCTCGGCTACTGGCGGGATCGCCTCAAGACAGCCGGCGCTGTGGCACGCGATATCGTCGAGGTCGACGGCCGGCTGACGCTGCCGTTCGAGGACGGCGAGGGCCAGCGGCTGGTGCTGGTCGACGATGGCGGCAAGGGCACGGCTTCGCCGTGGGAACGCAGCCCGGTGCCGATAGAGCACCAGATCCGCGGCCTGGGTCCGATCGTGCTGACCGTGCACGAGTTGTCGCGGACTGCATTCGTGCTGACCGAAGTCATGAACATGCGCCGCGTGCGCGACTATGCCGCCCACGGCGCGCAGATCCATGTCTTCGAGATGGGCGAGGCAAAGGGACAGAGTAGCCCCGCCGCCGAACTGCACGTGCTCGAAGACAAGGATTCGCCAATGGCGCGACAGGGCGCCGGCGGCGTCCACCACGTCGCGTTCCGCACCCCCGACGAAGCGCAATACCACGCCTGGACGCAGCGCCTGAACGAGCTTCGCATTCCCAACAGCGGCGAGATCGACCGCTTCTATTTCCGCAGCCTCTATTTCCGCGAACCCAACGGCATCTTGTTCGAGATCGCGACGGATGGACCCGGGTTTGCGACGGATGAGCCGATGGAGACGCTTGGTGAGAAACTGGCGCTGCCGCCGTTCCTGGAGCCGCGAAGGGCGGCGATCGAGGCGGGCCTGAAGCCGATTTCGTAAATTTCGTAGGATGGGTAGAGCGCAGCGAAACCCATCATCGTTCTACGCCGCCATTGATGGGCATCGCTGCGCTCCACCCATCCTACGGGCTAAAGCTTGTTCGATCCTGTGAAGGACATCATGAAGGCCTACCGATATCTCACCGGCAAGGATGACGCCGCATTCTGTCATCGGGTGACCGCTGCTCTGAACGGCGGGTGGCAGCTCTACGGACACCCGACTTTGACATTCGACCAGAAGCGCGGCGAAGTGATTTGCGGGCAAGTCATCACCAAGGACGTCGAAGACAAGACGTACGATCCCGAAATGGATTTGTCGAAGCTGTAGCGCAGAAGACTTCGTAGGACCTCCTAGCTTTCGTCAAGGAGCTGGGCGTCCTTGAATGACGAGCGTAGCGCCGTGCTCGCCGCCGTCCAGGACGCTCCGCGCCGGCTACGCCGGTGCCGATGGCATCCTGGACAGCGTCTGCGCGCGTCGCTGTCGGGTTCGGCAGGTCGGGACGAAGGAATGGTCGCAAGCGGCCGAACCAAGGAATGAGGCTTACTGTTTGACGGAGATCTGCGAACTCCCGCGGTTGGCATCATACAGGGTCCGGCTCTTGAGGGTCGAGCATAGAGCCGAGAGCAGGCGATCGCCCACGCTACGCAACGCACGTGCATGGCCGTGGCCGCGCTGCCGCAAGGCATCATAGCGGCGCCGCGCGGCAGCATCGTGCTGGATGGCAACGCGCGACCAATGATGAACGGCGGTCTGCAGCCTCCTGTTGCAGGCGTGGCGGCGGATCACGAAGCGTTGTTTGCCGCTTTGCCGCGTCACCGGAGCACCCCCTGCCAGCGCACGCAAGGCGTGATAATCTCGGGCCTGCAGCGGCTGCGCTGCCTCGGTGAGCAGTGTGGCGAGAACAATCCTGCCGATTCCCGGCCAGGAGCGAAGGATTGCCACGTCACACTGCTCACGGCTCTGCCCCGACGGGCTCTCCTCGTCCGGTGCCGCGAGCCCGGCGCAGAGGCCGTCCAGGGCGTTGTGGGCTTCCTTGATCTGCTGATTGACCAGGTGCATGCGCGCCGCGAGACTGCGGATATGCACGCAAGCGGCCTCCGTCGTGCCTGGGGCGACGAACAAGGCCGTCTTGCGCAAGGTCTGCAGCACGGTGGCGGCATCGAGACGCCGGATGCGGTGGTCCTTGAGGATGCGCGCAACCGTCTTCTCCGTTACCTTCGCGGCGGCGGCGGGGGTCGGCACCTTTTGCCACAGCGCCAGGAACCAGTCGTCCCCGACATCATCGGCTAGTTCGGTCGCCTGCGGATAGTAGCGCCACAGCTGCTGACGCAGACGATTGGCCAGACGCGTCCGTTCCTGCTGCAACTCGTCCACGAGGCGCGACCACTCGCGCAGCTCGATCACCACCGGATTGTCGATCGCAAGCTGCCGGAAGGCTTTCCGATCGGTACGCAGTGAGTCTCCAAGGACAAGGGCGTCTCGGCTGTCATCCTTGGCGCCTGCGACTGTGAAGCGATCGCGGAAACGATCGAGCTGCTTGGGATTGATGGCAAAGACCACAAACCCGTGCTCGAGCAGCATCTCCACCACGGGACCATGCGGCATCTCGATCGCGACGGCGATCTGCCCCGGCGCAGCCCCGGTCTTCTGCAGCAACCAATCTCGCAGTTCCGTCAGTCCGGCTCCGCCATGGGCGAACTCCCGCTCGCCCATGCGTCCTCCTTCGCTATCAAGCAGGCAAACGCGGTGGCTCTGTGTTGCCCAATCGATCCCGACAAACCAACGCACATCCTCAACCATTACTGGACCTCCTCGCTTCTCAAAGCGGGCCCACTGCGATCCCGATCGATCCCTGTACTGGCGCTCTTGGCGCAAACCTCCTAGTGGATATTGATCGCAGCCGCTCCACCGGGGCGCAGGTCCTACGAAGGTGGCTCATAGCACGGGTGGGTCAGGCAGCTCCCGGCAGATCGGCCCGTGCAGCCAGTCTACATCAACGACTGGTGCCGAACGCCAGAAGGGTACAGGATGGGTAGAGCGAAGCGAAACCCATCATCGTCGTCGTACTCCGTGATGATGGGTATTGCCGCGCTCCACCCATCTATGAATCCGTTGATTCGAAGGCTTGCCATGAACGCGTGAGGCGTCCATTGTTGCGGTTGTTCGCCGTTTAGTTGCAAGGAAGCACCTTGTTTCATAAGCTTCAGCCGTTCGTACTTCTACCGTTTTTGACGCGGTCATAGGCCGCCAGTGCCGGCGATCTCATGATCGACGGCGTCCCACTCCCATCTGATGCAACTGTTGCGACTACGAAGCCAGGGAATGCATTCCAGCAATGGAGCGGCGTTTGGGTTGGCGTGTGGCTCGGAAGCCCCAAACATATCCTGCTCGTTGAATCCATCGGCGATGACGGCACCGCGCGCGTCGTATATGCGATCGGCGACAATTTCAGTAGCCAGCCGGGTGCAAATGGTTATTTTGTGCCACCGCCGCCGTCTTGGATCATCCTTTTGCGGTGAGATGTGATGATGGAAGATCACCCTCTTCTGAACGTGGTGGCAAACTGGCCAGGCCGTGTTTCGACACAGCTTGCCTTTGAGGCGCGCGGCTTCTTGGTCCACAGGGCATGGCAGAATCGAATGATTGAGTTCTGCGGTGAACACCAGGCGGACTTGCTCAATCGATATTGGGATGAAGTCGCGTTCGAGACAATGCTGTGCGCAGGAAAGGTAATTTCGGACCAGCGGATATTTGGCATTGAACCAAAATACCGGTCTGCATTTTTGGACGAACTCTCTGCGGCCAGGGATTTTGTCGAGCCTCCATTTCGCTATCCCCCCCTTATCAGATGCTTGTTTGAGCACATTAAGAAAACTGGGCTTGATGCAGAGTTCAGGATGAGCGAAGCAGCCTTCATAAAGAAGCAGACGAAGCAGGAGGGCGAGCGTTTAGGAATTCGGACGACAGGTTGGACAGGAAAGAAGCGGGACGTCATTCCCTTCATTGATGAGTTTTGTTCGGCGCAAGCATTTAAGCGCCGTCGTAATCGCTGGCATAAAAATCTAAGCTGCGGCCTTGTCTTCGAGGTCAGCACTGATCTCGGGGGGAGCCCTTATTGTACCCAAATGCCATTGATATTTCGGATATTCCACGCGGACGATCTCAAATTTGCGTTTGAGTTGGGAGGGAGTGAGCCATTTGATCAGCTTGTCTACGGAAGTCGATTATACGGGGGAGGGGATGCCAGCGATTTTGTTTTGGGAGTTCGGGCTAACATTGAGCTGTTCGATGTAATCGCCGCATCCTTCGGGACTTCTCAGCAAGCTTAGAATCTGAAGCAATCCTGGTTTCTTGCAAATTACTGCGAAGCTCTGCACTTCGATGCAATAATAATAAGATTGCAGAGCCTCTTCTCGCAGCGAATTTCCGCAACAATCTTGCGTGAGATTCGAATAGCTCGGAGTTACGGTGACGCCCATTGGCCGGCTGAGACCGCGGGTGCAGCAAGCACCCGGCATTCCCTGCTCCCTCCCCAGGAGGGACAAGGTTCATGCAACCCTCGGGTGCCGTGCGCCGCGAGAAGGCGAAGTCATGTTTACGAACTTTGACGCAAACAAATTCACTATGCCCGGCAATGAACCGCGCCAGCGTGAGGCAGCTTGCGGCTGCTCAGCCTTCGTTCTTCGGCGTGTACTTCCCGAGCACGCATTTGTAGCGCTGCAATCGCCAGTCGCGATACGGCCCCTTGGCGAGCCAGTCGGCAATTCCGATCTGCGCGTTGACCGCGCAGGCGCTCATGGTGATGCCGGACTGGTCACTGGTGGTAACGACTTTTTCGAGACAGAGCTGGCTGTTGCAGAGAACGGCGACGAGAGTGACGAGCATGGTGACCTTCGTTGATAAGGAATATCCAATTCGTTTAGCTTCATTCAGCCAATGCAGGGTTCATGCCAACATTGGTGCACGCCGTTTTTTTGGACGCCCCTTACGCGAATTGACCTGCAAATACGCAACCCTTCCGTAGCCGTGCTTTTTTGCGCGGGACGGATACCAGCAAACGCCAGGGGAATGCGAACTGCGCTGAGAGTAGGGGCGGGCATGGACGATTCGCAAAGCGTAGAACTACGGGACCGTGCCGGAATGGCTGTGACTGTCTTAACGCTGCAACAGTGCTGGATTGCCGTGTCTGGGCTCGCGATGATCGCACAGTTCGTAGGATGGGTAGAGCGCAGCGAAACCCATCACCGTCCCGGGCAGCAATATTGATGGGTATCGCTGCGCTCCACCCATCCTACAAATTGGGCTCGCTCGCTACTGGGTTCGCTCGCGAACTCGCAAATTCAGATCGTCCGGTTGATTTCGTCCTTGATGCGCATTTCAGACTCAATCCGGACATCGCGCCATGTTCGTTTCACGCTCCACATGTAGAGCGGTTCCCTCCCGCGAGCAGGATGAGACATTAGTGCAACAACCATCGTCCTAAATTCCGGAAGGCGAATCGTTGGGCAGCGTCAGCCTGCCCGTGGAGATATAATCGCATCGACGAATCCGAAAAGGAGTTTTCGATGGCGAAATTTGCGGTTGGTGAGCAAGTCGAAAACGTTGCCAACGATCACGAGTCGGGCACGGTTGTCGCGGTGTTTCCGACCGTTGACGGAAGCTTCAGGTATGCCGTCGACACGGAAGGTTACGGCACACTCCAGTTCTTCGCCGAGGAGAAGCTGGCGTTTGCCGTTACGAGGCAGGGGGCCACATGACACGCCGCGCAACCACGCAAGCGATCTCCACGACCGAACCGACGGAGGGCGACAGCGATGCTGTGCGCATCAGGCATCAGCTTGACGCCTGGGCCAATGCCTCACATCGCACGCCTCGATTGGTGGCGACGCCTATGGAAGACGTAAGCGTTGAATCATCCGGCGAGGCGCCGTTGCCGGCGACGAAACGCAGCCGCGCCTCTCCGGCATCCAAGGCCGCTAAAGGCACCAAGGCTAAGGCAGCCAGGACAGCCAGGACCAAGACGACCGAGGCCAAGACGACCGAGGCCGATGGCGAGCCAGAGGCGCCCAACGCGCCGCTCGAGCCGCCAGAGTTTTCCGCACCCATCGTGCCGGAGGCCGTTCCCGCCACGCCGGAACGCGCGCGCGCCAGCCGCGCCTTTGCCCTTGTTGCAGCGCTCGCACTGGCGACGGTCGCGGCCTATTTTTCCGTCGCGGGCATGGCCGAGATATTTCCCGGCGCGCCGGTTGCGGTCATGGTGCTCGCCGCCACGATGGAAGCCGGCAAGCTGGTGATAGCCGGATGGCTGGCCGCGCATTGGCGCCGGACCAACTGGAAAATGCGTTTCGTCATGGTGGCCCTCGTTGCCGGCCTTGCGCTGATCAATGCCGCTGGTGTGTTCGGCAAGCTGGTCGAGGCGCATGTCAGCGTGGCGGCCACGTCGCGTTCCGGTGTCACCGAGCGCATTGAGGCGCTCGACGCCCGCGTGACGGCGCAAAAGGCGGCCGTTGCCGACCTGGACAGCCGCATTGCGCAGATCGACCGGGCCGTCGACGAATCGACAAGCCGCGGCCGGGTGACGCGGGCGATCAACATCGCGACCCAACAGCGCCTGACGCGGGATGGGCTGGATACGCAGCGGCAGGCGGCAACCGCAACGCTGGTCGGTCTGCAGGCGCAACGCGCGGCGCTGGCCGGTGAACGTTCCCGCGTCGAGGCATCCGCAGGCCCGATCCAGTATCTTGCGATGATGGTCGGCGTCGCGCCCGAAGTCGCGGTGCGGTGGCTGATATTGTTGATGGTGCTCTGCTGCGATCCGGCAGCGATCGCCTTGACGGTCGCGGCGGCTGGTTCGCGAGTTCGCGATCCGAAGTAAGAGCTGACCGCAGTCATCAACTTCGCGAGTGATGATGATGGCTGCATTAACGACGAGATGAACCATCGGCCAACGAACCATCAGCAACGACTCGCCTGTCGCCGACATTCGGTGTATAAGTATCTCCCATGAGTTGGGATGCGAAAGACGTAGCACTGCTCAAAGAACTCTGGGCCGCGGGCTACAGCGCCGGTCAGATCGCAAGTCGACTGGGCTACAGCCGCAACGCAGTGAGCGCGAAGCTGAAGCGCTTGGGCCACAAGCGGGGTCACAAGCCACCGACGGCCAACCCCAGGATCGTGGCCGTGCCGACGCGAAGGCAGACGCTCGCAGCAGCCTGCGCCCGGCCAGTGGATAGGGTGGTGTCTACGCAGAAGCCTGTCGCAAAGCAGACCAGGGAGCTCACCAAGCGCGAGCTTTACGCCATGCTGGCCAATGCGGTCAGGAATACGGGCTGACGCTTGCTGCCGTCTGGTCGAGAGGATGGGTATGATTGATGCGCTCCTGACAGGAGCGTAGGCAGGGCAAGCTTGCAGTCTTCCCGCCGGGGCGGGAAGTGCGTGGTTGAACCGGTTTTACATGGTCCGTCCTCTGGACAATTTCGCGGTTCTCGCGCCTTTGGACAATTTTACGTTTCGCGCGCGTTTGGCTGCGCTGTGGTCGCCTCGAGCAGCCAGCCGCTTGCCTTTCTTGATTTTCGCTTCCGCCACGTGCGTTTTCGGCTTCGCTTCGGCCACCTGAGTCTTCGCGCCACCTCGGCGAGAGGTATATTCCTTGCCGTCGATCGGCGCCACGTGCGGCGGATCCCTGTCGAGATAGGGCCGGCCGATGCCAAATTCCTTGCCGCGCTCGTCGACCCATTTCCAGAGCTTTTCAGTCGAGACCCATCGCTGCGCCCGGGTCGCGCCCTTGACGCTCACGATGTCGGCCGCAAGCCCGCGGCCATAGCCGCCACGGGTACTCCCACCGTGGTAGGATCGATCGGTTGCGGCCTTGAGGCCGGTGGCGATTGATTGACGGTAGTCATCGCGGAACGCGCTGGTGATGCCGGGCTGCAGTCCAGCCTGCTCCGCCGCGTGGAGCGTATGAAACAGCTTTATCTTGAAACTCCGGTCCATGCCGCCGATCACGTAGTCCATCATCGGCATGCCGGCTTTGTCCGCCGCCTTCGGGTCCTTCCACCCAAACTCCTCGTCGACACGCCTGGTGAAGGTCCTGGTGACGGTCACCGTCTTGCCCTTCCGCTTGATCGTGACTTTCCGCCGCTCAGTCACCTTGATGGCGTCGATCTTGGGCGCCCGTTCGTAGAGCGCCCACAGGTACCGATCGATGCAGATCTCGGCTACCAGGCACTCCTCGTTGATTTCGATGGTGCTCACAGCCGGCAGGGCAGGCTCAGGCGCCGTTGCGACTTCCTCGGGCGAAAATACCTGCGACGGATCGGTTGAGGCCACCACAAAAGGCTTCGGCTCATCCGGGCTTGCCGTCGCGTCGGCGGTTTTCGCTGGCGCGGGATCAGGCATGCTCGCCTGCTTGCCCTCGGCGGACGGTGTTTCGGCCGGAACTACCTGTGACGATTCCGGCAGCGAGGCCACGACAAAAGGTTTCGGCTCATCCAGGCTTGCCGTCGTGTCGGCGGCTTTTGGCGTGGCTTCGGCGGCCGTTGCCGTCGCAACATCACCGATGGCGGCGTTCGCTACTACTGTCGCCTGCGGCATAACCGTAGGCTCGACGCTTGCGACCAGAGATGGTTCGTGGCGTTCCACGACTGTCTTTGCGCCGGCGTTCTCGACGGAAGCGCTGATGTGCTGGGTGGAAGCCGAACCGAAGCCTGCGAGCCAGGCGAGAACACAACTCGCGAGAGCCAAGCCCGCGACTAAATTGATGCGGCGCTGCGCCTTCGTTGCCAATCGCCATGGGTCCATGATCCGGCCTCCCCAGGCTCCGCATGAGCCCAATTACACAGCCAAGCACGCGACGACGCGCATTGTTCGCACTGCGAAATGAATGCGCAACTGCGGGAAGCTACGGGATCATCTAATTTTTTGAAAGTGTTGCTTCAATACAACGCGGGCAGCATGGAACTTGCTGTGTCATTTTGCGACGCATGCGCATTCACGCGACTGCGTCGCTTAGCCCAGCAACACCGCATCCGCGCCGTTCACGGCTTCCGCGCTGTCGGTGACCGTCTTCTCCAGCGATCCCGCTTGCACGGTGACGTTCTCGGCAAAGAACCGCGCCACCGTCACGTAGCGCTGCGGATCGCCGCCGGCTTCGCCGTTGCCCTTCGCGGCCAGCGCTTCGCCGGCCAGCATGCAGCCGCCGAGCGTCGAGCCGAACAAGCGCAGATATGGCGTGGCGCCGGCGAGCGCGTCGTTCGGCGCGGACGCCACGCGTTCCAACAGCCACTTGCTGGCGCGCTCCAGCGAGCCGAGTGCATCGCGCAGTTTCGCGCCTGTGGTCCCGAAGGCGGGATCGTTCGTGGCCTCGACCTGCTTGACGATGCCGCTGAGTTCATCGAGCAGGGCCCAGACCGATGCGCCGCCGTTCGCGGCGAGTTTGCGCGTGACGAGGTCGATCGACTGAATGCCGTTGGTGCCCTCGTAGATCGAGGTGATGCGCGCGTCGCGATAATGCTGCGCGGCGCCGGTCTCCTCGATAAAACCCATGCCGCCGTGGATCTGCACGCCGAGATACGTCACCTCGTTGCCGATGTCGGTGGAGAAGGCTTTTGCAATCGGCGTCAGCAGCGCGCCGCGCGCGGCGGCGTCGGCCCGCACCCTGGCATCCGTGGCGCGCGTGGAAATGTCGAGCGCCACCGCCGTGGCGTAGCAGATCGAGCGGGCGGCGGCCGTCAGGCTGCGCATCTGCAACAGCATGCGCTTGACGTCGGGATGCACGATGATCGGATCGAGCCCGTCGCCCTTCTTGCCGACGGCGCGGCCCTGCTTGCGCTCCTGCGCAAAGGCCAGCGCCTGCTGATAGGCGCGGTCGGCAATGCCGACGCCTTCGAGGCCGACGCCGAGGCGGGCCTGGTTCATCATCGTGAACATGCAGAGCATGCCGCGATTTTCCTCGCCGATCAGGTAACCGACGGCGCCGCCGTGATCGCCCATCGTCATGGTGCAGGTGGGGGAGGCGTGCATGCCGAGCTTGTGCTCGACGCCGGACGGATAGATGTCGTTGCGCGCGCCCAGCGAGCCGTCGGCGTTGACCATGAATTTCGGAATCAGGAACAGCGAAATCCCCTTGGTGCCCGCGGGCGCATCGGGCAGGCGGGCGAGAACGAAATGCACGATGTTATCGGTCATGTCGTGGTCGCCATAGGTGATGAAGATCTTGGTGCCCTTGATGCGGTAGGTACCATCACCAGCGCGCTCGGCGCGGGTACGCAGCGCGCCGACATCGGAGCCAGCCTGCGGCTCGGTGAGCTGCATGGTGCCGGTCCATTCGCCGGAGACGAGTTTCTCCAGATAGATCTGCTTCAGCTCCTCGCTGCCATGGGCGTCGAGCGCCTCGATGGCGGAGAGCGTCAGCAGCGGGCAGAGGCCGAACGCGATGTTCGACGCGCTCCAGATTTCGGTGCAGGCGGCATTGATCGCCATCGGCAGGCCCTGGCCGCCAAAGGCTTCCGGGCCCGACACCGCGTTCCACCCGCCGGCGATCCAGCGCTGGTACGCATCCGGCCAGCCGGGCGCGGTCGTCACCTTGTCGTCGGCGAGCTTGATGCCGTGTTCGTCGCCCACTTTGTTCAGCGGCGCCAGCACGTCGCCGGCGAATTTGCCGGCTTCCTCCAGCACGGCCGCGGTGATGTCGCTGTCGAAATCGCCGTAATGACCGGCCTTCACGGCCGCCTGCAGGCCTGCGCCGTGGTTGAGCGCGAGCAGGATGTCGGAGATCGGCGCGCGGTAAGTCATGACGATAATCTCGCTTTTTGGCTAATGGCTGCCGCCGTCTTCCCACGAAACCGGGGTTCTCTCAACTCTCCGCTGGGCGGTATTCGCCCCGCCCGGGGGCGGGAAAACCGGCCCGGCGCACCCAAAGCAATGACCCTTTATATAAGGGTAGATCGACGGGGCCCGATTTTGGGGTGAAATTCGGCCCCGCAGCCTGTTGAAATAGCGTTGCTCCCTCTATAGACCGGCGGTGCCGGAACAGGTCGCGCTGGTCGATCCCGTGTTCCGGCCCGGACTGTTGGGGCGTAGCCAAGCGGTAAGGCAGCGGATTTTGATTCCGCCATTCGGAGGTTCGATCCCTCCCGCCCCAGCCACCCATTCCCGGGTATAGCCAGGTTTCCGAAGAGACGTCAGAATGGGCCGGAAATCCCGGCTTTCTGCGCATTCGCTTTCGTCTCTGGGCTCCCGCTTGCCGAACCTGAGGTGGAAATCGGCGAAAATCTCCGGCCGTGTCCGCAGATATTCCCATTTTGCGGAGACTATCGGCGGAGACTGGTTCGATCACGACTGCCGCCCGAAGGCGGCAGTCGATTTTCGGCACTGATAAGGTTTCGAGCAAAAGCTTATCAGTCTGAGACTGGATAGGTTTTGAGAGTTTGCTTATCAGTCTTGAGTTGGAAATCTCGAGGCATGCATGCTGTTCCTCATCTGCAAGCTGCCGGCGCCGCTTGTGCGATAATTGAGTAGCGCCGCACCTTGTAAGTGGGGGACACGAAACATTCGTCGCGCTCATGGCGCCGACCTGGGCCTGTCGTTTGGCCCAGGCTTTAGTCATGAATTTGCATTCGTTGCGCCAATCAGGGCCAGACGGGAAACTTCAAGGAACGAGGAGACAGCGGCGGCGCGACGGAGGGGCCGGCCGAAGGCTCGCTTCAGGGATACAGTTGGATGCCTTGCCCTGACGCGCCTCGGGCCTACTTTTCCTGTCCTCTTGCCGTGCACTGGGGTCAGGCGGGCAACGGCAGATGGGCCTCGAGACGCAATAGGATCGCGCCAGAACGCGCATTTGCTGGTCAAGAAGCGAAGAGTGCCTTTTTCGTCCTTGGATCAATGGCCGGAACAGGCGGCCGTTAGACAGGCGAATGTCCCAATAGGCTGCTGACTGTCGAGACATCGTTAGCGTTGGAGCCGGGCTCGGTCGGTAGCCCCTCACGCAAGGATCGTCACCGAAGGCCGAGACAAATGGCACGGCGCGCTTGCGCGTAGAGCCCGGTCGGTTCACCGACGTGGCCAAGAAGAATTTCGATTAGAGACGGAAACCAGTAATTCGCATGCTCCGCCTATGAAGAGATGGGCTCTGGAGTGAATGGTGGCCGCAATTCTGCTCGCTCGTTCTCGGCTAGCCTTTGATCACTCCATCGCAACCTACCGTCGGTGAATATCCCGTCCACCCACGTGGGCTCTCTAAGTCTATACATGCCGCAAGCGAGGTGCTGAGCTTGGATGTGACGGACGGCAACGAGGCACCAGTTCTTCCAAAAATCGTCCACCCTAACCACGAAGCACAGCGCTCCGGCGTGCTGACGACTGCTGTACGCGATCACTGACACTTGCTGGTTCTTTTCAAACACGCATAGGGCGACGTGGGACGAGATGTCATAGTCATCATGCGAGGTGAGGCACTCGTGCAAGAATGCATCTGTGATAATGAGCGACTTTGCTTCGTTTGGCTCGCAAGCGTTCAGCATTGAGCTCAACGCTTCGGAAGAATCCCCCGAGAGGAAGCCCCGGCCGGTGCGCTGAATTTGCATGAGCTCGCCTATGGAAGCGATGCGCACAGTGCGGCCTTGCTGGACCGAGAACTCGGAGATAACAGCCGGGTCGTCCGTTATGTGCGTTTCCAGAAGTGCTGTGTCGATACGATCCGCGACATAGAGAACCTGATATCCGGCCGGGTTCGCACGGCCAAGTGCAGCCGAAACATCTTTGCGCCAAATCAGCCCATCCACATGATCGGGACGTTCATCCGCACGCAGCTTCCGGGCACGCCTAAAGCGCCAGCCTGGCCCCCATTCGAGGTTAAGCGTTGGATGAACCCCGACCAGTCTGGAAATGATCGCCTTTTTGCTCGAAACGTCGCAGTTGGGATAACTCCGGATCAAAGCAACCAGCTCATCAATGGGCAACGGCGGAAATCGACGAGTGATGCTAGGGGGCACAGTCGGGGGTAGGTTTGCGTCAGGCATAGTAAGCTGCAGCCTTATCTCGTCGATGGTAAAGACTGGACGCGCGGGCCTAGCGACGCTTCTTGCGAGGCTCGGGATGCCCTTGCCAAAGCTTGGCCGCCGCAAACGAGGCCACGACGGCAATGACAGTGGTGCAGATGAGCGCCACGACCAAGACGGCCACCCAAACGGATTGTGAACCCTGGGCAACAACCGTGAGCTCGAAGCGCTCCATGGCTAATCCTCGAATTCTTCGCGCTCGCGCAGGGAGCGCGCGATCTCGCCTTGCGCGTTTTTTAGGAGGCTATCGTAGAGCTCATACACAGGCGAAAATTTCGAGAGCGTCGCCAAGATCTGCTCGGCGCTCTCCTTTGTTTCTACGTCTCGCGGGAACGGTTCGCCTGCCGTACCCTGCCTCATGCCGCCTACGGATGCCGAAAATAGAGCGGAGCCGACGTATTCGAGAGCTTTATCGCCAACGCGCTTTGCCCTGCTCATCAGTTTGAAGACAAAGTCCTTATGCGTGAAAACAAAGGTATGGGGAGCCTCTTCGAGAAGATTCGACATGATCTTGAAGCCTGCTTCATCCGCAGTTTCTGACCATCGCGCGAGAAATGCGACTACCTCTTCATCGAACTCGCCAAACGCGGCCTCGAACAGCTCACGGGCTCGATAATTGAAAAGAACGCGCTGGTCCTTTTCGTAGCGGGCATTGCTAATCCACTGCACCGTCTTGGCAAGCAGCGCGCCATAATTAGGTGCCTCGCGAAGCTTGAGCGGGACATGAACATAAGGACCATGGTTAGTCGGTCGATAGTTCCAGGAATTGGTCGAGACTGCCTTTTCAATCCGGGCGATAAGGAAGTCCAGCGTCAGATCCGGAAAACTCTTGGACGCATTGGACAGAAACACTTCAGTCCAATGCCCATCAAGCTTAGGAATGGCCATGAGCTTGTCGAAGAACAGCTTGACGTCTGCCTCGCTCAGAAGATGGAAGGGTAACTCCTCGCCGAAGCCAAAGAGGCAGAGAAGCTCATCTGCCAGCCGTGGCGTTGCGCCCACGTTCGTTCGGCGAGCGAGTCGCAATGCGTCCTCGGCGTTCGCCCGTGAGAGCGAACGCAGCGCATGGATGCCGGAGTAAACGGTCCATTCGTGTTCGGACGACAAGAGTTGCTCAAGCGCATCAGCCTCCTCAGGGCCATAGGCGCGCTGAGCGAGGCTTATGCCCTGGATTGCTCTGCCGACGCTCGCATGCAGATCCGGATTGGAACACCTTAACAGCTGCTGCATCTTGCTTCGCCCAGCACTCACATCCTTGAGCCACAATGTGAGCAACGCATCTCCTACAAAGCGTGCGGTCGGGGATACTGGATTTTGGAGCGCTTCGGCGATGGTAGCCTCAGGCAACGTCGGAGATGCCCTTAGCAAAGCGCCGTATAGAACATGAGGGGAGGCCGACGCGTTGGGGTTTGCAGCCCGAATGTGCTCCAGTTGCTCGGCGATGAATTGCCTTAGATCCTCTCCGAGGGCAAACTTTGCGATGAGTTCAGAAGCAAGCGACTTGAGATATTTATCCCATTCGGCTTCGTGGGTTTTTGGGTTGAACCTGCGGAACTCCATGCCGTATCCATCGCTTAGGGTCGCGAAGACGCGGTAGTCCAGCGAAGCTGTAAGGAGTTTCTTCAGCTTCTTGGCCGGCTTAGAGGTTGCTGTGTTGCTGTACTGGTCATGCCATGAGATCGCTTTAACAAGGCCCACCAGGACGAGGGGGTCATACGCATGCGAACGTACGGCTCGCTCAATCTCTCCCATGGTCTCGCAGAAGATTGCAGTCCACTCATCGTAAAGCGATTTATCGACCTTGGCGTTGAACATGCCTCTCGGATAATGCAGTGCGTGACCGAGCGCCTCCGCAGCCTTTGTCGCTACCCGAATATTTGGACTTCCCAAAAGAGCGATCGTGGTCGTGACTGCTCGCTTTCTGAGGGAAGCTACCGCCTTGGCGGCCACGGTGAACGGCTTGAAAGTGACCGTGTGATTTTTGCTTTCAGTCGTGTGGCCCTCGGTTTGAAAAATCGCCTTCAAAACATCGAGGGGGGTGTAATGTGCGTTCCATGCCGTCGGGTCGTCCGCGAGCTGCAGAGCGAATTCCACGATCTTCTCGTTGAAAATGAGTGGCTTATTCGGAGCGACTTCGCAAAGCTCTGCCAATGTGCGAATCGGATGATTGGGGTGCGAGTGTAATTCGCGCCTGTCATCCTTCCCCAACTCCCAAAGCGCCGAACACGCGCGCTCCAAATATGAGAGGTTGAAGGCCGCGTACTTGAATAATGTGGAGAGCTGGGACGTGAACTCGCCCCGCCTGATGAGGGCTTCGCCGAACTCGATTGCGCGGAGCGGCTGATAATAGGCCACCCCCTCAACCGCGCGAATATGCGGGTCCTGATAGTCCGAGCGTGGCTTGAGCTTACGCCAAACGCCATTCAGAAGGTCGCTGTTGCTCGCGTCGCCATTGGAGAGCCGCCAGTCCAGTTTTCCCAGGTTGAGAAGCAAGTTGTCGGCTAGCCTATCTCCAGCAAGGTCAAAAGCCGTCTCGGCATATCCAGTGGACTGACGCCCAACGCCGACGCAGGCGGCCTCGATCACGTAGTCGGCAAGGACGTCGGGCGACAGGCGATATTTTGCGCCGCGCTTGAACAAGACGCCGGCATCAATCAACAGTTTGAAGAGCCTGCTGGTATCGTGGGGCGCAATGCCTTCAAGCTCTTGGATGAGCTTAAGCAACTGCGGATCATCCAAATAGAAGGGCTGGAAGAGAGAGATGGCGCCAAGCAGCTTCTTGATGGGCTCGCCGTCTGACTTTTGTCCCAACTCGCCGGCAATGACATTTTCGAACCTGCCGAAGAGGGTAGAACGGAAGGCATCCTCATTTTTAGCCAGGTCAAACTGCTTCTTGTCTCGGGCTACGATTTGCGCGCCGACCACGGTAGCTAGCGGGCAGTCGTAAGTGAGGTTTGCGATGTCCTTTGCCGCCTCTAACGGCCCGTTCTCCTTCTTCAAGACCTGCTTGGCCAGCGTCTCGGCGTCTGTCTTGGACAGAGAAGCCAGTTTGACGTCGCGTACCATTTCGATGAGCGAGTAGTTGCTCGCCTGGGCCTTAAGATGATCGAGACCGTACGGCCTTAGCGCTAAAACAAGTTTGGTGTGGTCTGTGGTCGCCGCATGCTGGAATAGGATAGGGAGGTCGCTACGGTCATGGGCATCGTCCACGACGAGGAGCGAGGGCGTTTCGCCGAGCTCTTCTAGGCTACGCTTCGTAGCTTCAGCGGTGCGCGCAAGAAATCTTACACGCGTCCCCTTGTGAGAGGCTTCGTAGGTCTCGATGGCATCCTTCAATACGCGAGACTTGCCGCTTCCACCTGATCCGATCAGGAAGACGATCCGGGTCTTGTCTTCGTCAAGATAGTTGACGAGCTCTTGAAGCGGTTCAGTTCGTCCCACCAGCTTCCAGGTGTGGTTGAACAGGGCTGTCTCGCTCTGAAACGCCGCAAAGAACTCGGCGCTAGTTTCCCAAACGCCTTCCTCACTGATTCCGAGAAGCTCAAATCGGCGGCCTGCAAAGAAGGTGTCAACCAGGGCAAGTTGGTCGACCTTGTCCAAGGCTCTGATTTTCAGAGACAGGTCATCCTTATCCCACAGCGCCCAGCCCTTATGCATGGTAAGCGCTTCACGCGTCTGCGGGCTCGCCACGCGGCTAAGCACGAGAATCTTCTTATTGGCCTTGATGGTATGCTTGGCGATTGCTGCGTGTACCTTCTGTGGGCCGAACTCCTCGGTGCGCTTGCACTGGAAAGAGTATTTGGTCCCGTCCGGAAGGGTCATCAGCACATCGGTGCCGTCCTGCGTATGACCGCGGCCGCCTGCAAGGTGGATCTCCGCGTCGGGATGCATCCGCTGCACGAGATACGCGCACAGGCGCTCAAACGTTTCCGGGGAGAGGGCGTCGACAGGAAATGGTTTGTCAAAGCTCGCAACGACGGTCGGGACCGAGTACCCGGCAGCTTCCAAGAGCTCGTCGGGCTCGACACCCAAAGCCGTCGCGATTTGAGGAATCTGGCTTTCGCGCGGACGCGAAAGCCCTGCTTCCCAGCGGCTCACGGTCTGCTGCGTAGCCTCGAGCATGTTGGCGAAATCCGCCTGCCGTTCGATGCGGGCGGCCATGCGAAGCCGCGCGAGAAGCTGCCCGAACCTGGCGTATTTGGCTGACTGCTTAGAGGTGCGCGCCTTCTGCGTATTCATTCTCATACACATACAATGTGTTTGAGAAAAAATCAATCTGCGCTTCTGTAGCGCCGTTTAAGATGTTGTAAATGCGTAGTTATTTGTAAGCCGTCCGCTATGGCTCTCCAGATCGATCGGGGGCTTGATTCGTGGGTCAGCCGCTGACGCGTGGCCAGCTACCGCCGGCCTGTATGTCTGGATGGCGCGGTTCGCAATCTGAGACGCCGTACTCATCGCGAAGCCGATCAATTGCCACAAGTCCTTTCCGTCCCAATTCCTCGCTGGGCCCACCAAGGAGGCCATAGAGCTCTTTGCGAAGCTCTATCAAGGGCTGGGGATGAAGCGCGTAGGCGCCAGACCAAGTGCTCGACGGCTGCCGCTGCGTCGCGGCTTCCCGTATCGCATGGGCCAGCATGGCATCAAATGGTTGCCTTCGTTGTGCATAGGCGCGGACAATTGAAACGACGACGTCAGGTCCACCAACCTCCGCGAGAGCTAATTCCAGAAGCTTGTCGCTCTGGTCACCAAGATAGCGCGCTTTCGCTTCGGCTAGGACAGTAGGGGAGCCCTGCAGTTGGCTCGCCACCTTGAGCACAATATCTCGCCTATCTATGCCGCCCCGGGCCTTTCCAAACGTTCCGTCCTTCACCAAATCCAGCATCGAAAACAGAGCGCTTCCATTGTTGAGACGGAGGAAGGCGCCTACGAACGTATGTTCGCTGGCGATCCAAGGGCATTCCCTGGCCAGTCGGATCAGCGCTTCTTCTCCCTGCTGGCCCGGCGCGTTCCCAAACGCCGCAACAACGCCTTCCAACTGATGGGGATATTGGTATAGGGCTCCTATTTCTTGAAGGGCCGCAACGACGCTTAGCGGATTATCCGTGAACGCAAGAAGCGCCAGCCAACGTTCAATTTCCCAATGGTTGTTGTCGTGTAGTTTCCAACTTTGCGTCTTAGTACTTTCAATCCATGCGTCGATGCCGGCGCGGACCAGGCCGACCGGCAGGATTTGGCCGTCTATCGCCATCGCGCAGAACAAGTTCTGCTTTGCTGCTACTGGCAAGGGAAGATTGACGACCTTTTCGATGGTCTGTTCTCGATCTGCATAAGGCACACTGAGAACAACCACACTCATTTCAAGCGCTCTGCGCCTTTCGGCGTCAGTTTGACCGTTCTGGCAAATGCGCTCTATTGCGGCCATAATGGGAGATGCGCAGGCGCTCTCTACAATTTCAGTGCCTCGACGTGATCGTGCTTCTGCAACACCAGAATAATCCGGCCAACCTCTTATCGGTCGATCGGTCGTCTGCCGTCCCTCGCGTCGGTCAAAAATGGCCTTGAGGCTGCGGGCAGCTTCCGCGCCGAATTCCTCGTTGTCGAGATATCCGACAAGCATCTCTATCACCGCGTCGTCAGCGATCGTTACGAGTGCTTTTGCATACCAGTTGCTCCAGATCGTTCCGCGATCTTCTCCGGACGTCTTCCGCCGGATGTCTTCATCCAGCATGAGCTTTATGCTCTTAGACAAGCTTGGGGATGGCGTTCGACAAATGGCGATAGCCAGTTCGGCCAACTGAGCTCGTGTTGATCGCGGATCATTAACAAGAGCCGTAGCCCAGGAGCTGAGTAGCGCCGCCAATCTCTCATGTTGAGGTTCGGGCAGCACAAGCGAGCCACTTTGCGAGCCGTACTTTCCATGACTCCCAATCAGGTCCGCGAAGAAGTTGATCTCGCTCGGGTCGGACGTTTGCGGCAAGGCGAGCAAAGCGCCGACAAAGGCCTCGGCTTGGGTATTGGCAATACGTTGCTCGAATACCCGAATCTCATCATAGAGGACGCGATGCGTAGAGTATGACTGACCGACGAGTGCCTCGCGCTTCTTGCTTGCTATATCCAGAAGGGTTGCCACTTCCCCCGTATCGCACAAGGCGGCCGCCACTAGAGACGATCTATCCGTGCCATCAGCAATCGCAATGGCTAGAACAGCTGTATCTGATCGCGGTGATGCTCCATTGAGGTGCTCGTCGATGTGGAGCGGAAGCTGTTTCCCAGCTTTCAGCCAGGTGCGACAAGCGTCTGGGATCGCAGCGGGATATTTCTGGCGAATTTCGTAAAGTAGATGTGGGGAACGATCGTCCTTGCTGGCAAAATCGAGCGCTTCTAACGCCGTTTGGATTTCGGTAGGCTGAGCATCTTTTTGAATAAGGGAGTAGAGGTGCGCGATATCATCGGTAGATTCGGCGTCCATCTCCTCACGTTCCGCCTTAAGCCGCTCGCGAATGGCTGGGTCCGCGATTTCGCGATCGTATCCGTCCTTTGCAAGCTTTCGCCAAACCGCAGGGCCCGACGTTTGAAGCAAATCGGTTAGCAGAGCGTCCGCTCTCCTAAAGGCTAGCCCCTCAGCGACCGATCCTCGAACGGAATCACTTGCATCAAGTTTTGCCAAGCTTGCTGCGAGTTCAATTGTTTGAATGTCCCCCCGAAACACAAATTCGGATATGACCCTCAATCGAACATTTTCGTCCACCTCGGCAAACCGTCGGTCTACATTAGCACCCAAGACACCTGGGCGAATTCGGCGTACCGTGCTGAGGGCACGGAGGCTAACTTGATCATCGGAGCTTAGCAGCAGCGGCCAAATGAGGTCAGCAAACTCCGGTTTTCCAGTGTTGAGCATGAATTTTACGGCACGATCAACGTGCCCCGGACGATGCCAGCTCTGAACGAAAGCTTGAACAAATCCGGATGCCTCTCGCCAGACTGTGTCATTGGATCGATAAATCATTTCGGCGGAGAGCATTGGATCAACCGCGAGAGCCAACGAAATCACCTTTGCAACAGCGCTTGCCTGCGCTGACCGAGACAGTCGCTCGCACGCAAAAAGGATTGCTTCTTCCCAATGGCGTTGATCTAGAATCGACTGCCTTAGTGAGGTCGTTGCCGCGGTGTCACCTGATGCTGACGCAAGCATTGTCTTCTCGACAAAAGAAGACGCGTAGAATTCTTGAAATTGCTGGTGCTGAAACTCATATTGTTGCGGCTCGGTGCCCAGACGTATCAAAATATGATGCGTGACGAGTAAGCCCAGTACCTTTTGGGGATCTGCCGGCTGATGAAGCTGTTGTTGTGCGACGAGCTGCTTGTGCGTGCGCACAACAATAGCCCGGGCGTCCTCCTCAGTTAAAGACGTGGTGCCTTGCTCAGTTGCACCGTTTGACAGTTGGCGCATCACCTCGTCATGAAAGATTGCGCGCAGGGCCTCTGCCGTCTCTTGGTCGTTCTCGTGCTGGGCAATGAAAAGACGAAGAACCTCTTCTTTGGTCGTCGGCAATTTGCCGTCGGTGCTAAAGGAAACCAGAGCTGTCAGATAGAGCGGTATCTCTACTAACTCACGTAAGCCGGGAGTTCGTAGGGCGTGATCAACAATTTGAGCCCCCTCTGTGCCTTTTAAGGCTCGCGCGATCTCTAGCTGTTGATCTTGGCTAAGTGGCTGAATTTCAACGATCGGCCCATCCAAGGGCGGGAACACAGCTTGCTGGCGGGTGCTAGCAACAATATTCAAATCAGGAAAATTGCGCCGCAACTGCGTAAGTTGAACCTTCACCGCGTGGCGCGCAGTTTCGGAAAGCTCATTCCATCCGTCTAAGACGAGAATGAGTTTTCCGGCTCTGGCCAGAGTTTCCAGGTGGGTCGCTGTCGTTTTCTGAAATGAGGGGCGTTCGGCCACAGTCTTGAACAGCGGACCCAAGCCATGTGTAAGTTCATTTAGGGGAATGTAAACGGCGACGGACTGCTTCTCTCTGATCGCCGCTTCGGTCAATTGGATGAGGGTTGTAGTCTTTCCGGTCCCTGGGTTCGCTACTACGGTGACTTCGCTGAACCTTGAGATTATGTCCGCGAGGGAGTCTATCGCGAACGACGGACGAGCTGAATCTTGTCCGGCGACGCGAAGCGCTAGCCCAACAGGGTGAACTGGCCACCGTGCTCCGCGACGAAACGTTGCGATGTCTGCGGCGGCTTCTGCCAGGGCGATTGTAGAGAGTTCATCGACATCCGGCGCGGTCTCGATCGAAGTTCGCTTGGCAAGCTCGGCAATAATTGCGGCTACGATTGCCGCAGGAATGTCCGCCGTAGCGCCGCTTATATAGCCTTCGAGAGCTGCTAGTTCAGCCGTGTGTTTCCATTCTCTGAGCTTGGCTATCGTGTAAGTTTTCTCATCGCCATCGATCTTAGTGTGGTGCGTGCCACACATAAGAATGAGATTTGAGAAACCATGCCGCTCTTCGTCTGATTGGGCCGGATTGTAGCGGGCGCCTGTCGAGTTATCAGCTTCGATATGGCAGATTTCTGCCACGAACTCTGTGCCGCCTTCAGCAGATAATCGGGTAGGGCAATCTGGAAATGCACAACGGTTGCCTGACAAGGCAAACAACCGCTTCATCGTTGATTGCTTCACTCCCAATCGACTTCACCCCTTAAGCTGGTGCGGGCGGCCGGACTCGAACCGGCACAGGCCTTGCGGCCCCACGGATTTTCTTACCAATTCCGCCACGCCCGCATCGGCCCATCTATACGGCGCAATTCGCCTAAGGCCAAGAGAATCCAACAGTTTTCGCACATGGTTTGGGCAACCTAGCGCGGGGTTTCGAGCTCGCCTCGGCGGATTTCCGCCACTTCCTTCTTCGGCGGCTTCGTCTTCCTGACACTATTAGAGCTGGCATCCAGCACGCCCTTCAAGTGAGCGGTATGGTAATTCTCGATCATCTCAGCACTGGTGCGGCAGTTCGTGGTCAGCATGTAGATGTCGGCACCCTCCATCAGGGAAGCAAATGTAGGTGTGGCGCAGGCTGTAGAGCGTGCGCGGACGTCCCTCCTGGTCGTGCTTCAACCAAGCTCGACCAGGATCTTATTGAACATCGCATGGTGCGACTTGGGGAAGATCCTGTCGGTAGGCTGCGGCTTGTTGGTTTTCTCAAGCGCTCGACCCAGCCACCCGCAGCAGATTTGCTCGAAGTCGCAGGCAACATTATCTCGGCCGTGCTGAGAAGACACCCCTGGCTCCGAATGAATCGGACACTGCCGAAGACTCCGGTGAGTTACTGCGTGGGTCTGCAGACTGATAAGGAATTATGCGAAATGGAGTCAGTTCGCCAAATGATAAGGTTTGGTCGCAAAACGGAGTCAGTTCGCAGACTGATAAGGTTTCTAACAAAACGTTATCGGTGCCGAACTGGATTAAATTCGAGAATTACGTCAGTCCTACACGGGCAGAGGCGACTGTCGAACTGCATAACTGCCTCTGCGAAAAGGTTTAGAGATTTTCGGTGCGCGGAGAATCTTGCGCTGTGGCGGGTTCGACGTAAAGCGAAAAGCGTTCGGGAGAGTCCTTGCGGGCGTTACGTGTGAAGAACCTATGAATTGCTGCGAGCGGCCATAGATGCGCTTCGTATCTACGCCATAGCGCCGGCAAACCTTCCCTTAGCCAAGTTTCTGCTGCCGCAAGATAGAATGCGCCAAAAACGAACATTGCCCCACCCAGGTAGACACCGAAGTCCGAAGGTTTACCTGCAGCGAACTCTCCAAAAGTAATTCCCATTGTAACGCCACTAAAGCCCGCAAGAAACTTGATTAGGCTCCACACTGCGATTTGCTCGATATGCCATACGAACTTCGGTGGCGACGCTGACCCTGTCAACCCACTGAGGAAGTAGGTCAACAGCTGCGGAATGATGCCGATAGCGAAAAGGGAGCCAACCAGGATCAGCTCGTCGTTTACGTTCACAAGCCAACCGATCATAGCCCTGCATGTGCTGGCGTATTCGCCGCAAACCGCAATTACCTTGATTTGCTTTATTGTTGCAATGTACGCCAAGCCCGAAAATATCACGAAGAACAAGGAGAAGACGTACCAGATTGCGTAAATTTCGCGCGAGTGCGCATCTTTAAGCTGCCTGAGCGATAGATAGAGAGCAAAGGCAAGGATGGAGACGGAGATTAGCCTTGCGAAGATCTGCTCGTGTGATTCGATAGAATCTGCGACGTGAGAAAGAATGTCTGACATGTATGAAAGGCCCCAGCGCGTCCCGATAGAGATATTATGTGATTGCCTCTTGCTGTAAACGACTTCTCGCCGCAGGCTTAGCGGTGAGGGCTAGAGCGTGACGACGCTGAAAGCATGGAGATTTAAATGCATTCTTTTCCTGGCAACAAGCGGTATGTGACGTGCCAATAGAGCCGACCAGAAAGCTCCTCTGCTATACCATCAGCCTCCGCATAGCGGGCGATGGCTCTGATGCTTATCACTCATATGCGACGATCGCGAAAGAAGCGGACTAAATCGCAGCACAGGTATTAAGCGCGCGAAGCTTCTCTATCTGAAATCGCTGGCTGCAGCTCAACCTTCTAAATCTTTTTGTTGAAGGGATCGATTGGTCTTGGTGGCCTGGCAAGTGGTCATGTCTGGAAGTGCGGACTGCCCGTCCTCTCAAGAATAGAGTTACAAAAGGATCGAACGCCAAATCAGTGCATAAGCGCCCACATCCCGGGGCGTCTTTTTATGTAGTGCAACTAATTTCAGTTCGCCCCCCTTGCCTGGACTTTCAGTGCCGGCCCTCTTTCCCTTTTGGCTTCTCGGCGGCCTCATCATCCTCCGAGTGATTGAGGTCAGCCTCCGTCGGTACTAGCTGCTCTGCTAATTTCCGCACCTCGCTGGCACAATCGGTCTCGTAGCAAGTTCCGAGCACGGTTCCGCCAACGACGATGTTGAACACGGGCTTACCGTTCTTGGTAGCGATTTTGATAAGTTTGAGGACCGCATCCTGCGAATAAGCGGCAGTTGCGGGCAGAGCGGCGATAGCCAGCAATGATGTGATCAAAGCGAACTTGCGCATGGGCGGCTCCCAAATGTCTTAAATGAATCGTCTGATATTTAACGAAAGTACGCTCTAATGGAAGTGTAAACAGCTCAGGTTCCGCCTGTCGCAAGTGGGCGATGTCTTTTGCAAGTACCTAAGGGACAAGCCAATCTGCCAAAACGGATCCGAGGAGCTGCTCCGCGACGCTTTGAAGGTTGCATTCCCTTACGAGAAGCAAGCTTGCCAAGATTCCTACTGCTGTGCGTATAATGAGACGTGGCAAACGCAGGCCGCCCGTCTAACTACTGCCCTGCGTATGCAGATTGGGCCGCGAAGCTCTGTCGCCTTGGTGCGGCGGATGCAAAATCGCCGACTTCTTTCGAAAAGGATGAGCGCACCATCAACCGATGGAAGAGTGAGAATCCTGAATTTTGTCAGGCCCTAAACAGGCAATCTCGTATCCGATATGGATGTGGCCGACCGGCCGCATCAGCGCGCGCTTGGCTTCCAGTATCAATATAGGCCCAAGCTCACAAGCTCAAGACGGTCGAATGCAAGGTATAGCGGTTCAATCCGGGGCAAGTCGTTGGAAATGCGCTCATACGCCGTGGCCTACAGCGCCAAGATACAATGAAAAGCATCCTTCGCTTCAATCACGACGTTTCCAACCGGCAAGGGTTCGCTCTAGCTGAGGCTCTGCAGTTCGCGATGAGGGTCGAGGCCTACGATTGACTTTCTACTGGGTTCCATGCGGTACAGTGACCAAGTCCCACGAAGAAAGCCCCAGACGACTTATAAGGAAATCACACAAATGGAGTCAGTTCGCTGACTGATAAGGTTTGGTCGCAAAGCTTATCAGTCCGCTCTAACGGTCATCTCAGATTCGTCTGATCTGGTTCGCACTATTAGCTCAATTCTTCAATGAACGCTTGAGCCAAGCTTCGAATTGTGCGTGCTCGATCGGGGATCGCGGCCGATAAATGGTTTGCGGGTCCGGAAGCAAACGTCCCTTGAATGGCGTAGCGCTTACGTATTTTGTCAAGCGACCGTCAAGACCGTGTCCCCCAGAGCTGCACTCTGATGTATCTGATCTTCCGCGCACAGGCTATCGCAATCCTAGGGAGCGACTTGTTTTTTGGTCGAGGTCGAACTCGGAGAAGATGTTGAGCTGCGCGATCGCGTCGACACGCGCGACCGTTGCCGCCGGGGTCGACCAGATTCTTACCTTCGGTACGTTCTGCAGATGTGCCATCATTTTATTGCACGGCTACCACGGCGGCAGGTGCTGCGTAATGGGTTGGTGCTGGATGAAGGGGGCTACCTCCTAAGACTTTGAATGAGTAACTTGTTGTTCAATTGCTGCAGTACGACGTTTAGCTTCGCTTTCGTGTCGCTCCCAATCCCCGTTCTTCCCACATAGCGCTGTTCCGTACGGGCGGGACGCACGGTGATCGTCTTGACGGTGCGGATTGTTCTGTTCGGGTTGTCTGGATCTTGTTCATCAACCAGCTTTCGTCGGGTAACGGCCTTGATATGGAACGTCTGAAATATCTTTTCAAAGTCTCCAGGACCCATTTCAACCATGGCGATGTCGAGAGAGTTGGTCAGCTTTGCTTCATATGCGAAGCCGGCCTTTGCTGAGCCGCCGCTAAAGGCCCAGTTTGGTGTTACACCAGCACCCAGGGTTGTGAGGAAATCAAGCGTATAGCCGATTGACTTATCTTTGCCTATGAATGGCAACACTTGACCAAATTTTGAATTTTCTTCAGCTGCCAGTTGAACCTTGAGTTGATCTTCGAAGACTCGAACAATCCATTCGGCAAGGCCAAGATTTCCCTCAAGCAGGATGCCGACAGGGACATTCTTGCAGTCGTGAAGCGCAGCTTCTGCGAACGCTGTGTAGACATTGGAGAGAGCGGTGCGTTTGGCGTTCAGACTTGCGCCGGCAGTTATCTCTAGCGGGCCAAGACTACCGAACGGGCCAAGGGCCGAACCCGAGGGCGCTATCCCTCCAGTGGTATCCACTAACATCGACAATGTGACGGCTGCAGCCCATCTGCTGAGGTCTGGAAAGATGTGCTTACCAGATGAATCTACTCGACTGCCAAGCTCCTTGTAAGCCTTCCCAATTTCACATTTTACGCGAGTTTCGACGAGGGCTAACGAAACACCATCAGCTCGCTCAGTTGGCAAAGTCGCACAGCCTGCAATGCTGGCGCAGCAATAGGCTGCGGCTACAAATCGCCGAAACATAATCGTTGCCCCCAACGTACGCAGCTAGGTTCCCACAACTATTGGTAGCCTGCAAGCGACTTCTCGATTGGAGCCAGCGTCTTCAAAAACGTATAGAATGTCACCCCGCGGGTAGCGCGAGTCATGGACACTCTAGTAAGGGCCTATTCCGAATTTGAGTCTCTGAAACACGACGATGCTATCAAGGCTCTGACGTTCCATCCAACAGAAGCTCCTGTAGATCGACCTTTTCGACGGACGCTATGAAGCGAAATCGCCAACAGAAAATGTCAACTTGATCGGCCACCGTAAGGCTACAGCAATAGATAGGTCGGCATGCGACTCGATCGTTTCGGCGCAGCCGTCACCATCCGCCTTCTAGGACAATGGAGATCGCGGTCCTCTATGTCGATGTCCGTCTGTCTCCTGCGCCGCTGATTTATTTCCGCGGACACTTAGCGAGGTCATTAGGGCTAGACATGCAGGCCGCGATCCAATCTCGGTATGCGCTCACCCGCGTATAGACACCGTATTTATTTTGGACGCCGCATTTGTCTCCCCATCCAACGATGCCTATCTGAACAACATCGTCTTTCAAAGGATGATAGGTGAGGGGGCCACCGCTATCTCCTTGACAAGAATCTTTGTTGACTTCGCCGGCACAAATCATCCCGTCAGTGATGGCGTGATCGTAGCTTTGCGGGCGGTTGCAGGTCTCGCGACTCACGAATGGCACGTCTACCGAAAGTAGGCCGGCAACGGGCTTCCCGCCCACCTTTGTCGCGCCAAATCCCGATGCAGTCATCTCTTGGTTGGGTTGAGCAATGGTGGCCTCCAACGCGGTATCGATCAGCGATATCTGTTGCAACTGCGCATTCATTTCGAAGGGTTTGAAGACCTGAACTAGCGCCACATCGTTCACTGGATGAGGGCCGGCTACAAGGTTGGACTTATCCGTAGCGTACTTCGCGTGTACGATGATGCGCCTGACGCTGCGAGCTTGCGCGCTCTTTCCAAGGTCGGAAGTCCCCACAACAGCTCTCACATCGGTCGACTTTAAGTCCTCCATGCAATGGCCGGCCGTCAGGATCCAATCAGGCGCTATCAGAGATCCACCGCAGAAGTGAGCGTCAACGCCGCTCGGAACCCATGAAATCTGCAGCGAACTCTGCCATTTATGTGTGCCAGGTAAAACCGGATGGCCGCCAATGATCTTTTGCTCGGCACTCTGCAAATAGCGTCGGGCAGTCTCGATGTAAGGTGCCGAACCTTGGAGCTGATCCGCAGCTAGTTCGTCGCTGTAGGCAGGCGTCAGCAGCATAGTGCCGCACACGAGAGCAAGTGCGCCAAGCGCGCATGCGATCGAAGCGCGTCCGCGGAGGGAAATCATATCCGGCTTCATCGTTTAGCCTCCTGATTTACAGCTATCGTAATGCGAGCGGTATTGGCGACAGTTGTGCCTTCGCTCTGCTCAATAATCCCCCCGATGAGGGCGTTCGAAATACCAAGCCTCAACAGTTCGGAACGAATACGAGTGAGACGAAGTTGCGAAGACTGTGCGCCATATGCTTTATCGACATTAGTCGGTGGGCGAATGCGGACGCTTACACCTACGACATTTTTGGCGCCAATTTCTTCTACTGTCATTGCAAGTGAAGAAAAGTTCGGAGGTGACAGGATGTCACTGCTCCCGAACGTAACGTCGGAGACGCGCAGCTTCGCTGTGGCAAGGTTACGCAAATCCGGGATTGCCGCGTCTGGCACGTAAATTGTTTTGCCGTCCTGAAACGAACCTTCGATCCAGTTTTTTTTATCAATCCTTAGGAAATTGCTTGCTATGAAGCTGTCGCCTTTGTTTAGCGTTCTTAGTTTCGCGCCCGTCAGACTAGGCCGATCAAACGTATCTATTGTCGCTCTTGCTGTGATGTATGGTTTCGATTTAGGGGTCGCGTTCTCTCCATCAGACCGCTGCGTTCCGGAAAACTCCAAATTTCCGCTCAGCCCAGGGACCACCGTAGAGAGAGTCTCGCCCAATTTGTTTGCGTCGGTCGGGAAAGTGCGCGTACTAAGGACAGTTGAAAACTGGCCAGCATTCTCCACTGCGAGCGGATTTACTCGGCTTGTTGTCGTTCTTCTTGGCTGGCTTTGTCGATCTGCTAACCATTTCCGAGCCGCGGCGACAAAGCGGGATCCAGGAAGAAGTCGCACATAAAAATTCGCATCTCCTTCCGTACCGGCGGTCAAGATGGCTATCCAGCTGGCCTTCTCTTCATCCAAGACCTCCTGTGACGGAGCGGGATACAGCGCGCCGCTGTAAACACCACCTAGCTCAGGAGTTTGGTGGCCTTGAGTGGCCATCTGAACAGCTATCGTCGCCTGTCGGTGTGCATCGATGATTGGCTTGCCGGGTTGATCGACGTATTTAAGCCAGTAGCCGGTATACTTGCTATTCTGGTCTGGATCGGTACTGCCTTCAGATGAGTAACCTTCTTGAGCGGCAAAGAAGAGCAGTGATGAAGCTCCTTGCAACAAATCAACTTTTTTTTGGAGAGCGTCCGCCTTTGACATCGGAAACTTGGGCGCATCTCGGCAAGCATCAATCACGACGGTCGCCTGGCCGGCTCCCACGTGGTCGATCAGACTAACGATCTCCGATATGGACACATTCAAGTCTTCGGGATCAACCGGATCGCCACTGCCAGGCTGCTTAGGCGGATTAGCGTTGTCGACTGTCGACGGAACGATAAAATTTCTGCCTCTAAACCAAAATCCGTGGCCAGAGTAGTACACTAGGACTATTTCTCCTCGCTTGATTGAACTGAAGAAGAACTTGAGATCTGATCGCAAGACCTCAGCGTTCCTTTTTGCTTCGCTGCTGGCCAGCGTGACGGCGAATTTCAATGATTCCAGCTTTGCCTTCACGGTGGCCTCGTCCTTCACGGAGCTCGGCAACTTGTCCTCGTGCTCATAGTCCGAGATCGCTAGAACGTAAGCCTTCCGCGGTACGGGTTGTTCGAAAACGTAGTTCGGGATGAGGTCTTCCGCACTGCTCAAAGTGCAAAGGCACGCGAATGCGACCGAGAGCGCGCTTCTCGCGAAATATCTCATTTCAAATGCCTTAGTCGCTATCGTTAATATGAATCGTAACAGCGGCAGCCTAGGCGGTAAAACAACCGAGCGTCGTCGACCCGATGCGCAGGCGCTTCGAACTAGGTACGGCCATCTTCCACGCCGTCGTCTCTTGCCCGATTTCACCCTTAGCTTACGCGAATTTACTTAAAGTTGCAATCGTTTGAAATTGTGCGGCAAGCCGAACAGGTCGTGACAGCTATTCCGCCAGCAATACCCGTCAAAAGATTGCGTCCATCAGGTGCCCCTTCGATCAACCGCTTTGGCGTACGGTAGCAATAATGGACCAACCGGGACCGCTGCCCCATTGAGTTATCGTGCTCCTTACAACTTCGCTCGCGATGCCTGAGTGCTGATCCACTCTCAGTGCGCTGAAGTTATGTCTTGTCGGTACGGCAACTCCGTGCCTCTAAGCGGACCTTCGGCTGCCTTCCAGCACCTAGGAGGGCTACCGTTTCTAAACTGTCAGAGCAGGCGCAAACATCGCCGGATCAAAGAGAGCTGGCCCGCATCCAATCCATTCAAGTGTTGGCGCGCGGGAAGGGGCATGCTGGCGAAGATGCTTCCTGGAACGCCCCAGCGGGCCAAAGTGGCGGTTGACAACTACAGATTAGTAGACATGATCAGGGTGGCCCTTTTTAGGGAGGTTTTGATGACTGCTAAATGCAGAAATTTGCGACCTTTGTTTTTAAGCTGCCTGTTTTTTTTGAATGTGTTTGACGTATTGGCGGCGGAGCCAGATGAGCCAATCGCGTACATCGGGCACGGGGCGTTTTTCGACCACCAAGGTCGACAGATCAAGGTCACTCAAGATTTCATTGCGAATGCACAAGAATTCTATCGAAAGAAGCTTGCGTCATCCATGCCGGCTGAGAGAGCGGCTAGCATCGCGGAAAGCGAAAAAGCGCTGACGCAAGTGCCGGCCTCATCGCGTCAAAACCAGCTCCTACTTACGAACAGATTCCTTGTATCTCTGGTGCCCTATTCTAAGGACCCCGCCGCGGGACGTATCGGGAGTTTCCTGAACGCTTTAGACCAGTCGCTTAAGACCGAAGTACCGGAGGGCACTGACGTGCGAACGCCGACTCGGAGGTTCGTGCCGGATGTACAGGTCCGCGATTTGCTCCAGAAGCAAATGTCCTTGAATGCACCGTTCTCGCTGCCACGCCTTGGTCAGCCGCTCGTGAGTACACAAAAGAGCGGGCAGCAGTACATCGATGAGTGTCGAAGCAACGGGGTACCCATTCCCCCACCGGTCGGAAAGATGGATGCGGCGGGCACCGACGGCTGGAAAAGCCTAGGCTTCATCCCCAAGGAAACTCAGTTTATTGTTGGTACGCCTGCCGAACTGCGCGTCTACGCCAGTCCGGCGGGAATGTGCTTCGCCTTGCCGCGTTACGCAGACGATAGCAAGCAAACGGTCGCCCTCGATGGCGTTATTTGCTTAGGACAGACGACATCTAAGGTTTGTATCTGGGACAATCAGATGCCCGTCACCGATGGAACGGGCGTCACAGGGGGAGTTGGTTTCGAATTCGCAGCAGGTGAGCAGATTCCGATCGGCGTGCCAGACCTAAAGATTGATCCGAAAGGACGTTACCAAGGCGGCGGATTTGACCTTAATAATGGCACTGGCGGTGTTTGCACCACGTGTCACGCCGGCGAAAACCCATTCATCATCCACCCCAAAGCAGACTTGGGTGCGGGCGTGTTGATGGGTAAGCTCAACAGACCTCCCTTCAATTTTCCTACTTTTGCGGCGAACCGTTACGATCCATTTGTACCGCCGGCCTGGCCGCAGAATGCTGAATCCGAGACCTCAAACCGCGTTCCTTCGGCGTGTAGCAGCTGTCACGAGAAGGACGGGCCGGCGGGCCGTTTCCCGCAGCTGTCTTCGTCGACCGCTGAGTATTGTGGGGTTATCCTGCGGCAGGCTGTTGAGAAGACCATGCCTCCGAGCAGTCCTGGTTCGCTAAAGGACGATGCTGAAATCAAGAAATTCTTAGACCTTTGCCAGATCCCGCCGAATCCGGCGATGGCTGACGCAAGTCCCTAATCTGACAAACCGCACGTCTAATGGCGAGACACGCTGGTCGCCCGACTTTTTCCCACTGCCATGCTTCCAACCGGGCATGTTCCAGGATTCACCACCGGCTTCCGGTTCAGGTGCAAGTCCTTATGGAGGCTAACTGGCTGAAGCGCGAAAAGCTGCTCGATCCCAATGCGCCCACGCCCAATTGGATGTGAGGGGAGGTGCGCGCGCAGCATGCTTATTCGATCGGTAGTACCGAAAGTCGATTTGAATTGGAATGGATTCAGTTGTCGATTGATAAGGTTTCGAGCAAAGGCTTACAGCCTGCGACCTGATCGGCGTCTAACCCCACTCTCGCTGGTTCGGCGCGACCTCATCTTCCGCCGCGCCATTGGCTTGCAAAGCGATTGCGGACATGACATGGGCCAGCGGGATAAGATCTTCCCGCGACTAGCCATCCGAAACCGATGCACGCAGGCCGGAACTCATGCTATGGCAGTGCCCCCGTGGCCGCTCGATAACCCGCATGTCAGCAACGAGGAACAACCATTACGTACCACGATGGTATCAGGAGGGCTTCTTTGAGCCGGGCCGCAACACGCTCGCTTATTTGGACCTGACGCCGACACAGATCCTGCTTCCTGATGGCCGTACTAAGCCCCATAACTCGCTTGTCCATTGGCCAACGACCCGGTGTTTTCAGCAGCGCGACCTTTATTCAACTTTCTTTGGAACGTTGGTCAATGACGAGATCGAGCGCAACCTGTTCGGCGATATGGATGCCAAGGGTGCCCAGGCTGTCCGAGCGTTCATGCAAGCGGACATGAGCGAGTGGCATCGTCAATTCGAAGCCTTTTTTCGGTATGTCGATGTCCAGAAAATCCGCACGCCGAAAGGACTCGACTGGCTAAGGGCGCAATACCCGGCCCTGACGCAAAATGAGCTGATGCTCGAGATGCAAGGCATCCGAGCGATGCATTGCACGATCTGGGCCGAGGGCGTGCGCGAAATCGTCTCCGCCGAGGACTCTGAGACCAAGTTCATCATCAGCGACCATCCCGTGACGATCTTCAATCACGCGGTGCCACCGGAAGTCGGGCCCTGCGCGTATCCGCTCGACCCATCGATTACGCTAAAGGCGTCCCAGACACTCTTTCCGCTGTCGCGAGATTTCTGCATGATTTTCACAAATCTCGAATATGCGCAGGACCCTACGGCGGGCCCGCTTGAAAAGCGCACCTTCGCGCGCAACTACCGCAATTCGATGGTTCAGACCCACGCCTTTATCCGCGAGCGCAAGCTCGCGGCTCCTGACGTTGTGCGTGTCAACCGGATCATTCGCGCGCGGGCGCGCCGCTATATCGCCGCCGGTCGCAAGGAATGGCTTCATCCGGACCAGACCGAGGCGTGGGGTGACCTTCGGTATGTCTTGTTGCCGCCGAAAAACGAATTGTATCGCTATGGCGGTGAGATGTTCGCAAAGTTCAACGACGGCACGGTTTACTATCAAGACGCCTTCGGCCGGACGGAAAAACAGCACGAGATCTTGAAGAAGCCGCCGCCGGTGAGGCCACTGCGCCCCAAAGACCCATGCGGCTGCGGCTACGGGCGCAACTTTGCGGACTGTTGCGCGGGAAAGCCGCCCGAACTGCGGCCCAGCTGGACCGAGCGCAGCATCCGCGACCGCAACATGATGTTCTTCAACGCGCTGGAGAATGTGCTTGGGCTTGCCGAGGACAAGGACTGGACGACGGTCCGCCGCGAACTGACGGATGAGAAGATCAAGCTGATCTATCTCTTGTACGGGGATCTATGGCCGGAGGATACCGATCTCCTACAATTGCTGCCGAAGCCGGACGGCAGGCCGCGCGCGATCTATACCGGCCGCATTCATCCCGATGCCATCACGGACTACGCGCTCGGCGCATCGCTTTATTTTGGTGAATTGATTATCCAGCATCCGTTCACCAACCCGCGTATCATCAATCCCAAATACAGCCCAGTGCAAAATCCGAGCTCGTATCGGCTGGAGGTGCTGAAGGCGATCATCTTCTTCCTGACGGTCATTCCGCTCGTCGACCGTGGCCTGGTGCAATTGATCCCCGACCCTTGCGACTTCGACAGTCATTTGCGCAATCAGATGATGGCCATGGCCCACGCGCGTCATGACAACATTGATCCTCGTTTCTTCCAGGACGAGCGCACGATGGCGCTTATGAAAGCGGACACCGGCCGTAGCATTATGTCAATGTCACCCGCTCTTTTGCGGGCACAGCTGAGCAGGATGTATCCCAGTCAAACCGAAGAAGCGCTCGATTTCAAGCTGCAGCAGATGCTGGACGTGCAGCAGTATGACCGGTTGGCCGTTTTGCACCAGGAACCAAACGAGAGTGGAAAGGACAATGGAAGGCTTAACGCGATGAGGCTGCAGCCCAACTTCGAGATGGCGATGTATCTGGCGCAAGCGACCGGCGCCAGTATCATTACCGACAGCCCTGCGCGCTGGCAGGAAATGCGTTTCGCCGTGCGCCGACCGGCGCGCCCGCGCGAGATGGCGCTGCCCGAGCTTGCGCAGAATATTGGCGCGTCGACGTTCGCGTTTCCGCAACATCTCCCCGATATTTTCAAAACCGCGTCGGATAAGGCGTTTGCCGGTTATCAGCCGGTGATGCGCGACGCCTTCAAATACCTGACCAGACTAGGGGAGCGGGGGCCGAAACCGAACGTTGAGCAAGGCCTTGCCGGCCGCTTCGCCCGTACCCATGCGGCTGCGCAGGCTGTGCTGGAAAACATGCAGGCCGATGTGAAGAAAGCGCAAGTCCTTAGCATGTTTCCCGAGGGAGGGATCCAGGACAATACGGTCAATCGGCTGTTGTTGATGTCAAGTTCGGAGCACCATCTGCCGAACGTGCCGATGGCCTTCTACATCAATTCGCCGAGTGACAAGCTCGCCTCCCGGACTGACTGATCGTTCCTCGCCTCCCTGAAATACAGGGCCGCGGTAGTACCCGTTACCAACAATTCTCAGCATTGTCTGGTGTCCGGCCGAGCGCCTTGGCTTGTCACTGATAAGGAAATTACACAAATGGAGTCAGTTCGCGACTGATAAGCTTTCATACGAAAGCGTATCAGTCGAATGGGCTGCGGCTCGTGATGTGGCAGCGGGTTGGCGTTTTGTTCATGATTTCGCCTATCGTGAATCGGGCGGACTTTCGTGTCATCAAATCGGCGGATGGTCTCCCATGTTTCCCGACAGGTGTGAAGCAGAGCGGCAGAAGGTGAAGCTGCCAAACAACGGCTTCGTGAACTTGTCAGTGCTCAGAATTTCTGTTCCATAACATTCGATGGACGAAATCAGCCGATCGACTGGAGCTGCTCACGCCATGATAGGGGTAGGAGCTTGGGGATCTGTTTAAGCCGGATAGGCGTATCGTCATGCAGGGCGCGTGCCGCAATTTGGGGAGCGAGAAATGCGAGTCTGAGGCCTTGCCGAATAACTTTTGGATTATAATCCGCAGCAGCCGCCAGATCTTCGATGGACGTATGGTGACCTTCGGAAAGCTGGTCAAGCCACGCCTGAGCCCTGACAATCGCTCTTATCAGCTTCGGATCGGTTCTTGTTTCGGCTGGTGCAAATTGAATTTGCGCTTCATCTTTGGGCTTTGAAGCCCATGGGATTTCAATCGGGCGCTTGTTGTCGCTCGCATCTCGCAACGTGATCTGGATCTTGCCCGCCAGTACCGTCACGCACTGTATCTGTCCAAAAAGTTCTTCAAGCGCAACCTCGTCAGCGTTCAGTTTACTTCGAACCTCCGCCTCGACGAGATCTTCGATTTCCGGTGCCGAGATCCGGGTGACTGAGCCAGCCTTGTGTTTTCGTCCGCGCAATGCGGTGCTGACGTAGAATCGATATCGCACGCCATTCTTGCCGGAAAAGCTTGGGCCCATCCGGTTACCTTTGTCGTCAAACAGCTTGCCTTTGAGCAGGGCGCCGCTCTCCGAGAATTTCGTGCCGCGCCTGGCGTTATTCTCCTTGAGCAACAGCTGCACCCGGTCAAAGGTCTGACGGTCGAGGATAGCGGCGTGCTCCCCCTTGAACCATTTGCCACCGTGATGAATCTCGCCGAGGTAGATGCGATTTTTCAGGAAATAGGCGAGGGGACCATAAGTGAAGGGAATGCCGCCCCGATATTTGGCGACCTTGGTGTCACGTCGCTTGGTAACAATACGTCTGCGGTCAAGTTCGGCGACCAGTTTGCCGAATGATCGCAGTTCGAGATACAGCTCGAAGATGGTGCGGACGGTTTGTGCCTCGGCCTTGTTGACGACGAGCTTTTTGTCCTTGGCTTCGTAACCAAGCGGAACGGTGCCGCCGGTCCATTTGCCCTTCTTACGGGAAGCCGCCACCTTGTCCCTGACCCGTTCGGAAGCAAGCTCGCGTTCGAATTGTGCAAAGGACAAGAGGACGTTCAGGGTTAGCCGCCCCATCGACGTGGTCGTATTGAACTGCTGGGTGACTGCCACAAACGATATGGAGCGGGCATCGAACGTCTCGACCAGTTTAGCAAAGTCAGCCAGCGATCGGGTCAGGCGGTCGATCTTGTAGACGACGACCACGTCGATCCTGCCGAGCTGGATTTCGCGAAGGAGCCGCTTTAGGGCGGGTCGCTCCAGGTTGCCGCCGGAATAGGCCGGGTCGTCATAGTGCTGTGGCAGCAGCTTCCAGCCTTGCGAAGCCTGGCTCTTGATATAGGCCTCGCAGGCCTCCCGCTGAGCGTCAAGAGAATTGAACTCCTGGTCCAGACCGTGCTCGGTCGATTTGCGAGTATAGATGGCGCAGCGCAGCGACTTGGCCGACTCAGCCGGCATGGCCATCGCCTCTATCTGCGGAGCCATTAGATCTTAGGCCGAAGAACCGGGGGCCGTTCCATTTGGTGCCGGTAATGAGGGTAGCGATCTCCGACAGGCTAGCAAAAGTTTTGCCGTCATAGGCAAAGCCCTTCTCCAGCACCCTGACCCGGTAGGCCCGCCGATTCCATGTGCGCACAAGTTCGGAGCCGGGCTTGATCCGACGAGGCAGGTCGAGCCTAGCGTTGGGCTTGGCTACTGCCTGTTTCATCAGCTGATCCAGCGTGCGCCGCGTTGCCGGGGGCAGGCTGCCATAGGCCTTTTCCTGGATCCGATGGGCGATGCTGCGCCTCAGAAGGTCTGGCCCGAATGCCTTGGGCGGTTCGGCCTTGAACAGTTCCCGATATCGCTTCCTCAGTTCGACGATGGGGATGGCCGGCAGGCGCTCCAGCTCGCTCTCGACTTCGGGATTCGCTTTGGCGCCTGCCGGCCACGACTCCTTCATGCCGCCGCTCCGGATTTCGCAATGCGATAGAGCCGCTGATCGCCGACCCTCTCGGACGTGAGTGCCAGCTTGAGCTTCTTCTTCACGACGCCGGAGAAGAAGCCCCGGACCGAGTGAGGCTGCCAACCAGTTGCTTTGACGATGGCGGCAATCGGCGCGCCCTTGGCCCGTCGAAGAAGGGCGAGAACCGTGTCCTGCTTGGACGACACCCCCTTTGAGGTAAGTGACGTAGCACCTTGCTTGTTCGGCGACTTCACTGCTGGAGATTGGCGCTTTCGGGTCGCAGCCTTCGCCGCTCCCTTTGCGATTTTTGATTTGGATTTGGCCATTTGGCTCTCCTGTCATCAACGACAGCATCTTGTGCTGCCACTGAGACAAGCCCCGCCGAGAAGCAGGGCGAGAACCCAGAGGGGAGGCGACTAGTGCTCCTTGATTCGATTCATCAGGCAGATCGCATCGTGCAGGCGACCCGCATCATAAAGCAGCTGGTCCATTTCCATGGAAATCTCGACGCCTTGGTCGAGGCTGCCGGCTTGGGCACAGGCTTCCGCCGCCTTTGCAAGCTGCATCGCCTCGCTCAGCTTGGCATGCATCTCGCCAAAGCAGATCTTTATGGTTTCGTTGATGGCCGTTGTATCCATTGAATGACCTCCTTGACGGCCGTCAGTAGCGCTCCAATGCTCGCAGAAGTCGAGCGGAATTGTGGATAATCTTGTGGCGAAGATCCGGCGTTGCGGATCACGATGTGATCGTGGGAAAACGAATGTCCCTGCCTATCTTGGCGACCTCTTACGGCCCTTAGGCGGTAACTTGCCGGCCACAAAATCCCGCAGCAGCCTGACCGGATCACCCCCGATGGCTCGAACAACCGCCACGAACTCGACCACGTCCAGCCGCCGCTCGCCGCCCTCATATTTGGCCACAAATGACTGTGGCCTCCCAAGCCGGCGGGCAAGCGCGTGTTGCGTCAGCCCAGCCGCCTTGCGCGCTGCAATCATCAGCGCGCAAAAAGCCGTCTGGTCGGCCGAATGAACGGTCTTGCCGATGCCGCGGGAAGGGGTCATTGCCGGGGCAGGCTGATCCCATCATCGGATTATCCCAAAAGAGGATAATATTAACTCTGATCTGCTCTTCTGGGGCGGCTCAGGGGCTTTGCACTGGATGTCAGGCGCGCAACCGAGCGAATGCTGTCGGACGGCTCAAGGCCAAACGAAAGCGAGGCGGAAAACAGCCGCGCATCGCCTCAGCAAGGAAAGTTAAATGCCAGTAGGACAGCGAATTTGGCGGATCGCACAGCCACCCCAACGGCTTCGTGCCAGCGCTCTTGCTTCGGTGAAATTGCTCGAAGAGATGATCGTGGCCGCTCCAGAGATCGTTTCCGACGAGTGGATGATCATTGGTCAGCAAGAAGACACCGGATCGGGCGGACGCATCGACCTGCTGGGGATTGCGCCGGATAGCTCATTGATCCTCATCGAAATCAAGCGCGGTCGTTCTCCCCGCGAAGTCGTGGCTCAAGCCATTGACTATGCAACCTGGGTCGAAGCACTCGATGCCGAAGCCGTCTTCCGGATCTATTCGCGGTTTAGCGATGGTGGGGATCTGGCCAGGGATTTTGAAGCAAGGTTCGGCACGGCGATCGACACGGAGGAGTTTCCGAATCACCATCAGATCGTGATCGTTGCAGCATCCCTTGATGCAAGTTCGGAGCGGATCGTTTCCTACCTCAGCAAGCGGTCGGTCGCGATCAACGTGCTTTGTTTCGAGATCTTCGAGAACGGCAGCGACAAGTTCCTCAGCCGCGCCTGGCTGCAAGACCCCGTCGAATCCCAGCTAGCGACCAGCGCAACCGAGTCCAAATCACCACACGCAGCCTGGAATGGTGAGTTCTACGTATCTTTTGGCACGGAGGGCCGCTCCTGGGTGGAAGCCGCCAAGTACGGCTTCGTCAGTGCGGGGGGAGGGGCCTGGTATTCAAATACATTGAAACTTCTCAAGTCCGGTGACCGAATCTGGGTGAAAGCTCCCGGCTACGGTTTTGTGGGGGTCGGCAGGGTCAGGGGCGTTTCCACGCCGGCCAATGAATTCCGTATCAATGTCGAAGGAACACAAAAGGCGGTCTCCGACATTCTCGGAGCTGAGAACTACAAGAATCCCAGGCAAGGCGAGAAGGGGGAATATTTCGTTGCGGTGAAATGGGCGCAGACCGTGACCCTAGAAAATGCCGTCAACGAACCCGGCCTGTTCGGCAACCGAAACACGGTCTGCGCACCGAGGGTACCGAAATGGCGCGCCACCATCGAGCGGCTCAAGACGGCATTCCCCCGATATGACGCGGTCTAACCAAATGCCTGCACTGGCCGAAATACCCTCAAATTCGCAAAGTGAGCACGACGTTACCGTCTACGTCAGGGAGGTGCTCGCTTCCGCTTTGTCTAGTAACTATCAGGTTCATCAAGGCGCGAACCTGCTGTACCGGATTGAAATCGATGGGTCCGGAAAGATCAGCAATAATGGAGACGGTGCGCCGCGGCGCGGCCAATATGCATTCCAGACCGACATTCTAGTCAGCAAGGCGGAAATCCCCCTCGTGGTGACCGAGTTGAAGTCGGGAACATTTTCGACTCACGACGTCATCACCTACTCCTGGAAAGCGCAGCGTCACAAGCAGGTATATCCTTATCTAAGATACGGTTTTGCGGTTGTTGGGCTGGAAACACTCGGCCGTCGCTTTATTACTCACAATGAGGGATTTGATTTCGCGGTGGCGGTTCCGAACCGTGCTGAAATAGAGGCCGATCTAGTCCCCATCGTTCGACGGCAGATCATCAGTGCTGAACGCATTATCGAATTGACCCGGCAGAGCAGGATCAAGCTGCGTCGCTTTGAACAAAACATCGAGATCGACGCCTAGGCGTCGCCTTTGACCCGTTGCTCCATTACACTATTGCCAAAAGCAAGAGCAATCTTATGGCTCTTTTGCGGGCGGTGAAGCTCAAGCGCCCGTTCCACCGAAGATCGACCATTAATTGCGAGAGCGCTCGGTTGGCGAACGTTGCGGTCTGCCGAATTTGGTCTTTTCGACATAGAGCGCGATTAATCGCAGCTTTCAAGTGGAGCGACGTTCTAGGTTTTCACTAACCCACCCACGATAGAGAAGTATCATACCTATACTTCGAAGCTTGAGAGCCCAGAGCCTGCGTAATGCTGTCAACTTGATCGTCGTGTTTACTCTGTGGGAATGAAAGCAACTCCGCCTCTAGTGTAGCTAGATAGGATGCTCGCCTCGGAAAGAAAACCTGACCAGCCTCGAACTTTGCCTGCTGAACATACAGCCGAGCGACTTTGTCATGTTCTACAGGAACTAGTCGGACGGCAAAGGTTCCTGCTTGGCGGAGTTCTTGAGCGAGCGGACTGCCAGTCGAAGCATCCTCGATCAGAATCACATTTGGCTTGAATTTGTCCGCCAACAACAATGCAGTCTGCTTGAGGCGAGGATATTCAAACCGTTCTCTGACTAAATCCATAAGATAAAACTTATTGCCAACCATGAGCCAAGTCGTGCAGACGGAAAAATCATTCTGCGCACCATTCTTGACCGCCGTATCCCAACTTTGAATGACCCGTGCTGGGTATGTGCGTTCGGGAAGTACGTCGTAGTACTGCAACCAATCCCGTTTCACCATTGCGCCGCCAGGCGGAACCGGAGATTGTTGGTACTGCCCCTCAAAAATGTCGGACCCCAATTCGCGCCTTACATTTTCGAGGACCTCAATGGGCTCGCGATCGGGATGGAGGGCTTCGCCAATTTGTCTTGAGTGGAAGCGTTTGGGGCCGATTTCTACAGTTTCCTCCTCGCGGGCGATTGCCGGCAAACTCAATAAAGTCCAAGTCCCCGGAAAATTCTCTGTAAGATAGCCAGTCAGATCGTGTTGATGAACGCGCTGCATGACGACTATAATTGCTCCCTTGGCCTTGTCGTCCAAGCGCGAAATCAAGGTGTGGGATATCCAGTCATTGACAGCATTTCGAAGCGGCTCGGATTGAGCGTCGACGGGCTTCAGCGGGTCGTCGATGATGAAGCAGTCGCCTCCTAAGCCAGTCAGAGTGGCATTGATCGAAGTAGCTTTGCGAAAGCCCCGCTGATCGGTGTAGATCGACGAGTCGGCGATACGTGTAATTCGCGTGCGTGGGAACGTCAGGCGGTACCAATCTGTCTGCATTATCGACTGAGAATCTCGGGCGTGTTTTGCGGCTAGATCGCCGCCATAACTAATGCCAAAAATTTTCTTGCGAGGATCGTGTCCTAACCAGGAGGCTGGGAAAAGAACCGAGACCATGAGAGATTTGAGGGACCTGGGAGGGAGGTTGATAATAAGACGCTTGGTTTCTCCAGCCATTACCTTCTTCAAATGCCACGCGACCGCATCCAAATGCCAATTGTGGATAAATGAACCGCCCTGGTTGAGTTCCCGCACGCCGCGATCGGTGAAAGACATGAAGTCCCGACTGAGAGCGAATTTGAGCATCCGAAATTCATTGATCGTCATTGTTGGACCCCCGCAGCCGGCGCGCAAATGCGTCGAGCACCGCACGATCGTCTTCACTGAGATCTTCCGGCTGGAGTTCGCCAGAGACCAAGGCAGCATATCTGTTGAGCACGAATACGGCGCTCTTCACCTCTCCCTTCAAGGCAAGTTCGGTCTGCTTGCGATGGATCCCCTCGAGGACAGGGATTTTCCTTATGCGCCCGTTCGATTGTCGGAGAGAGAGTTTCTCATTGAGCACCTCTTTTAAAATTGTGGACTCATTTTTCGATCCCTTCGGTCGCCCTTTGGGATTGCCGCTTTGACCAGACTTAAATTGATGTGAGCGAGGTGGCTTTCCATAACCGACCTCATCGTCCCGCCCGTCGTCCGATCGTAAGCGGATACGCTTCAAAGATTGTTTGGCCCTAGCGGATTTTCTCGGCGGAAGTCTCTCGCGCGGCGGCCGAGCTTTTGACTCGTCTTCATCGTCGCTCATCGTATCCTCCGAATTTTGCGAACGAGCCCACTTGTGGCGACCTCATCAAAGGTCTGACCGGTTGCCTTGAGGATCGCGTCACGCTTGGTGAACGACTGCCAACGCCGGATCGCGACGTCGACGTATAACGGATCGATCTCTAGTCCATAGGCACGCCGACCAACGCGTTCTGCGGCAAGTATGGTTGTGCCGCTGCCCATAAATGCGTCCAGCACGATTTCGCCGCGCCGGGAACAGTCACGAATCGCGTCGGAGACAAGTGCGACCGGCTTAACTGTAGGGTGCAGCGACAATTCATCCATTCGATTGGCACGAAACGTGTTGACGCCGGCATAAGTCCAAACGTTGCTGCGATTGCGGCCGTGCTTACCTAGCTCGATGTTATTTTGATGCGGGGCATCGCCATTCTTAAAAACAAAGATCAACTCATGCTGAGATCGGTAAAAGCTGCCTTGACCAGCGTTGGTTTTTGCCCAAACCACGACGTTCTTTAGCTCGCTGTAGACTTCATTGCCTGCCGCGAGCATCTCCCCGAGATGACGCCAATCGATGCAGACATAGTGGATCGATCCATCTTCGGAAAAGCGTGCCGCCTGCGTCATCCATCGGACTAGAAAATCTATGAATTGGGAGGGGGACATTTCGCCAGAGGCTGAAGAGAATTCTCTATGTTTGACCTTTCCCCGACCTACAACGCCGCCGATGCGAACGTTGTATGGTGGATCACAAAACAGCATTGCGGCGAGCCTTTGCCCCATCAACTGTTTGACCGCTGCTTCTTCACAAGCATTGCCACAAATCAGGCGATGTTCGCCGAGGGTCCAAAGGTCACCGATCTGGGAAACTGCGCGATCGCTCTGAGGGGCAGGAATCTCTTCAGCCGGTTCTCGCTCGGGATCAGAAAAATCGACAGACAATGCGTCGATCTCCGCTGCATCGAAGCCAGTTATGGAAATATCGAGATTGATTTCAGGCAGTAGAGTGGCGAGCTCTCCAAGTTCTGCAGCTAGTATCGGCCTGTCCCAACCCGCATTCGCGGCAATCTTGTTGTCTGCAAGGGCAAGCGCGCGTTTCTGCGTCTCGCTTAACCCGGTGATCGTCATTACTGGAACTTCGGTCAGACCGATATGCAAGGCCGCCCGGTACCGGCCGTTACCCGCGACGATATCGTCGTTCTCGTCGACGAGGATTGGATAGGTCCACCCCACGGCCAGGATGGAATCGGCGATTTGCTTGATTTGACGCTTCGAATGAGTTCGCGCATTCCTTTGCGACGGTTTCAATGTTCGCAACGAAGCGAGCCTGACCTGCATAACGCCTGATCCGGGCAGCGTATCCGCGCCTTTTGTAGTCTGTATATGGGTTTCAAATCGACGCATGATCTTTTTGTCTGTGTTTGCCTATGAGCTTCTACCGCGCGTCCGGGGCAGGGCGAGCGCGAGTTGTTCTCTCAAGCGGTGGGCACGAGTCGCAAGTTCGAAAAGACTCGATGAGTGCGCGTGGTTCTGCTTGACGAACTTAGAGACTTCTTCCATGCCCCGGCATATTTTTAAGCTGGTCCTATCATCGATCCCATCCTCGTAAGAAGCCTTGCCGGTAACTATCGTCAGGTAGACGGGGTCAGTATTATCGACGCCCAAATCGCCCGGCTGTGCGTTGGCTCGAATTGCTTCTTCATCGAATAGGACGACGGGATCTTGCCTGAGTATGCGAGAATGATGCCGTTCAAAATCTCTCCGAACATGTCGCAGCGCGTTGACTACGAATCCTTGAGGCCAACGGTGTTCCAATAGGCGCCAGCCTGTCTCCAGTGCGAAAGCTTCAAAGTTCGAAAAGAGCACTTCCGAACCCTTTCCGGGTGCGTCGCGGCTATAGAAAGCGTAGTTGCTTGTTTTATCGCCTTTCGCTCTCGCCTCGCGTGTCAAAGCCCTATCAGTATCAAGGAGCCGCTTCAGTTGAGTACGCAGCGCTTGACTGGGCTCGGCCGATTTCTCTCCCACTGTTCGAGAGATCGCCTCCTCAACTTGATTTCGCTTGTAGCCAATCATTGAAACTACAGAATAGGTTTCAAATTGGCAGATGTCAACAGGGCATCACCTGTCAGCGCCGCAAGTGTCGCCGCCATTTAGGGAAGTCACGATTTGGGCCATTTAGAAATGTCACCCGGTTTGGGGGTGGCTTAGCCGTCCTTTCCTTTGCTGGGGTTGAATTCCTTTGTATCGAGAGGGCGGTGCGTGGAGCCATCAGATCGCGCAACGCGCCGCCCGGGTGCTCATCTATCCGACCTTGAAGATGTGGTTCTTCTGGCCGCGCCGGCGCGGCGCCTTGGCCGAGCGCGACATGTCGAGCTGCTTCTGCTGCTCGGCGATATAGGCCAGGATCGGCCCCAGGCGCTTGTTCTCGACAATGGCAGCTTGGTTGACCTGCGGCCGCTTGTCGAAGGTGCGATAGGGCAGTTCGATGCCGTTGTGGCGGATCACCAGCCGTCCATCAGGGTAGTCAATCACGGTGACCCGCTTGCGCGCCAGCGACCGTGCGATCTTGGTTGGCTCGAGAATGAAGAGTACCTGGTCATACTGCAGAGTCAGGTTTACCGAGACCGAGCGCTCTTCCTTCCAGGCGAAAGCATCATCGATATCTTCATGACTGGCGAGCGGCCGATGCAGGTCGCGATCCTCTAACGGCGCTTTGGCAAAGCGCGCATTGTACTTCTCCATGAACGCCGGCAGGAATGCGTTGCCGGCCTCAATCGTATCGATGCCGCTTAATCGCATCTCCTTGACCAACCGGTCCTGCAGCGTGCCATTGGCCCGTTCGACCCGGCCCTTGGCCTGCGAGGAGTTGGCGCAGATGATGTCGATATTGAGCGCATGCAAAGCCCGTCCGAACTGGGTCATGCCATCGCCGCCGACCGCATCCTTCTTGTTGACCCGGAACACGCCGTGCTTGTCCGAATAGAACGCCACCGGCTTGCCATAACGTTCCAGATAGGCTCGGGTCGCCGCAAAATAGTCGAAGGTGCTCTCGCTCTCAACAAACTGCAGATGCATCAGTCGGCTAGTGGCGTCGTCAATGTAGACGAGCAGGGTGCATTGCGGTCCGCGGCCCTCGAACCACCAGTGCTCCGACCCGTCAATCTGGATCAGCTCGCCAAAACAATCCCGCCGGTACCGCGGCTGGTGAACAGCCTTCAATCGCGCTCGGCGGTCCTTCCACAGCCCGGCCGCGATCATCCATTGCCGCAGCGTCTCGCGCCCAAGGTGAATGCTGTGCAGCTCCGCCAGCTTCTCGGCCGCCAGCGTCGGGCCGAAGTCCGGGTAACGCTCCCGGATGATGCCAAGGACTTCGGCGCGCCAGGCGCTCGGATAGCTGCGGTTGCTCGGCCGGCCTCGTCGGCGCGACACCAGGGCTTCCGGACCGTGCCGGGCAAAGGCCTTGCCAAGCCGGAACACCTGACGTCGGCCAGACCCATCAGCGTCGCGGCGTCCGCAACCGTGATCCTGCTTGCCGCCAGATCCTGCAACACGCTCATCCGGTCGATCTCCGTCCGGCTCATCGCAATCACCGTCATCGGCCCAAAACTCCCCAACCGAAACCGTGGAGAGTGACATCTCTATCTGGGCCAAAGGTGACTTCTCTATCCGGCGTCTACAGCAAGCATTCGCGTAATGAGCGGTTATGGAATTTGCTGCGAGTCTCTGCAAATTCACCAGCAAAGTGTTTCGACCCAATCTGGCGAGCGGATGTAAGCGGCGTTCTGCTGGCGTCGCTAAAAGGCGCGGTCCTTAGTCCGCTGAATAGAGCGCTAAAGGACTTCACTAAGTGTGCTGTGCGTTTCGTCGGGGAAGCGCACGCCCTGTCGCCCCGGCGGGGTTGCTGCCGCTCGAACGAGCCGTCGATCAGGAAGCCTTCCAAGTTGGAAAAGGACGAACGGCCGGAAGCTGGACGAGGCCGGGCTCAATTGCAGAAGGTAAAGAGGCGATGGCGCAACGGTGCCAGAAAGAAAGTCCGTGCGCACTATTCCCCGGCCACAATGGATGATGCAACGAGGAGTTGTTGCATGCCATTCATGGTTGAGAAGCAGGCGCGTCGCCCGCGCGCCTGCGTCATCTGAGCCGCGCCGGACAATTATCGGTTTGGCATGATAACGGCCGCCGCAGACCTTCGCTAGGCTTTATGGCGCGTTCATCCAAGCATTCGCGTTCGTCAATTCGTTAGGACATGCCATTGCGGTTGGTTGGCAAGACCAACCTAATGTTCGATTTTTGCGGAGGTCCTCGAAAACTCGATGGCTTGATGATCGTTCGATAAGCCGGAGAGAAGGTGCGCACGCTGACATAGATGATTGTTGAAGAAATGATGTCAAAAGTCGCAACCTCAGCCGAAATATTTTTATTCAACATAAGATTGTGGACAACAAGTTCGCTGTAAGGTTGTCTCGTTGCGAGCGCAGGAAGTTTCGTGAAACATCACGAGTGTGATTGGTGGGTGGTGTTCGGAATGCAGGAATAGCGCGCTCTCATGCTCTGCGCTTTGAGTCCTTCAAGGCGCTTTCAACGAAATCGCAGAGTTTTGTGTCCGGTCGGCGACGCTGACCGAGGGCGGCGGAGTCTTGCACTCGAATTTGGCTTGGGGTGGGGTATGGCTGGGGTATCATTGTTTCGCGGCAAACTCATTGTTTGCTGCGTTGGTCGAGTACTGCCGACGATTATCAGCGTTGCGGTGGGCCTGTCGTTAGCTTTGCTGCAAGCTTCAGCGCAAACCTCGTCGTTGCCAGGCAAGTCCGGTGTTAGCTCGTCCGGCGCTGCTACCTATTCCGTCCCGATATCGGTGCCACCGGGCACCGCGGGGATGAGCCCTTCGCTATCGCTTGACTACAATAGTCAGAGCGGAGCTTCCAGCGGATGGCTGGGAGCGGGGCTGGCCGGTGTCGGCTGGTCGCTCAGCGGACTGCCCGCGATCGGTCGCTGCCCGCGCACCGTAGCGCAGGATGGCGTGGCAGGCGCCGTCAACTATGATGCCAATGACCGGTTCTGCATCGACGGCCAGCGATTGGTTGCGGTGACGGGAGTCTATGGCGCGGACGGTACGGAGTACCGCACCGAGATCGAGAGTTTTTCGAAGATCGTTTCGCATGGCACGGCAGGAACGGGGCCGGCCTGGTTCGAGGTGCGCAGCAAATCGGGTCAGATACTCCAGTTGGGCAATACAACTGATTCCCGCATTCTGGCACAAGGCAAGACGTCCGCGCGCTCCTGGGGCGTCAATAAGGTCAGCGACACCAAGGGCAACTATTTCACCGTCACGTATGTCAATGATTCTGTGAACGGACAGGCCTATCCGAGCCGGATCGATTATACCGGCAACGATGCCGCTTCGCTTGCGCCCTATAACTCGGTGCAGTTCGTTTATGATACGAGCCGCACCGACGTGCTTCCGGTTTATCATGCCGGTTCGCTGCTCAAGACGACGGTGCGGTTGACCAAGGTGCAGACCTATTCCGGGTCGGCGCTCGTTGCCGATTACAGGCTGGCTTACCAGCCGGGCAGTGCGACTGGCCGCAGTCAGCTCGCCAGCATCACGCTATGTGACGGCTCAAACAATTGCCTGCCGGCGACGAGCTTCACATGGCAGAACGGGACGACGACACCGACGGTGATCTCCAACGTCGCCGGCCAAAATGGGGCGCTCGCTGGCTCGCGTCCGTATATCGGGGATTTTAACGGTGACGGCCTGCCTGACGTGATGTGGGATGACGAGCCGGCCAATAAAGTCGGGACAAATGGCACGCGCGTATTGTGGACCAGCACGGGCGCGGGCGGATTCAACGTCAACAGCAATTTCGTGGGCCAGAATGGAGTACTGACTCCAGTCCAACTAACAGGGGACTTCGTCTTCTACTATGCCCCCCTCATTGGTGACTTCAATCGCGATGGTCGTTCGGACGTTTGGTGGTACCTATCTTTCCCTTTGCCGGTGCCAAGTACGACATGGATCAGTACGTCAGGGGCGGGGTTCGCGATCGGTACAGGGGCGGCTCCTCCTTCAAGCGTGCCTATCGCGGTGTTCGACGTCAACGCCGATGGACGCACTGATCTAATGTGGCGCAATTCGAGCATCTTGACGGTCTGGCGGGTAAATTCAGACGGAACGGTCGCTACTAACGACATCAATCTGTCGACGTATTTCCCAGGAACCATAAATGGGGGCCCCTTCGATGGGACCCCCATCGCGTCAATTATAGCCGCTATGAGTTCTCTTCGTCCTGTGGACTTCAACGGCGACGGAGTTGGTGACATCCTCTGGTCCACCACCGCATTTAACGGAGGAAAATTCGGGCTCTGGCTGGGGATCGGCGACGGCACGTTCACGCAGGTCAGCGGCGCTGACGCAAGTGTCAGCGGACACCACGCCCTTTCTGTTGATATCAATGGTGACGGCAAAACCGATATCCTTTGGAATCAATTCGACAGCACCTCTAAGCTTACGACTGGGCAGCGCATTCTCTGGATTAGCAGGGGTGACGGCACTTTCGACGTCATTGCCAATCCCGGCGGCCAGAACGGAACACTGGCCGGCTACATCCCAAATGCTGCAGACCTTAACGGGGACGGCATTGCCGACGTGCTCTGGGTCAGCGTGGACGGAAATGGTTTATCGACCGGTTCAAGCGTCGCGTGGTTTGGGAAGGGCGATGGGACCTTCACGGTGGTGCAGAACTACGGTGGGACTGGGCCCGTTGGCTACGTGCCGATATTGGCCGATTTCAACGGCGACGGCAAAACCGATGTGTTGTGGGACAGCCGCTCCGGGACTGACTCGCGCTCGACAGGCGCTCGCTTGTTGTGGCTCAGCGACGGCGCGTCACCGGATATCATCAAGACAGTCACCAACGGCGTCGGAGCCACGGTCACCCTTACCTATAAGTCTCTGACTGACAGCGCAGTCTATACCAAGGACAACACGGCGGTCGATCCAGTCATCGATGTGCAGATGCCGCTTCAGGCGGTCTCACGCATCGACGTCTCGAACGGGATTGGCGGCACGCTTGCCACGGCTTACGCCTATGTCGGTGCAAAAACCGATATCAACGGCCGCGGATTCCTCGGTTTCCGTCAGATGAAGACGACGGACCTGCAGACAAATATCGTTCAGACCACGACCTATCGGCAGGACTATCCCTTCCTGTTTTCAGTAGCGAATGAATCTCAGACACTCGCCAGTGCCACGCTTGGCGCGACGACCAACACATATGGTTCAACGTCGCTCGGAGGAACGCGCTATCAGGTGTTTCTGACCGAGAGCCAGACCACCAAGAATGATCTCGACGGAACGGCGGTGCCGAGCGCGACCACTTCCTATCAATACGATGCCTACAACAATGCGACGCAGATCACGGTGGCGACGTCGGATGGCTACAGCAAGACGACCAACAACACCTACACGAACGACACGACCAACTGGCTGCTCGGGCGGCTGACCGCCGCGACGGTCACAGCGCAGGCGCCGCAACAGCTTGGCCAATATTGCTCCGTGCCCTGGGGTGGCACCATCGGCAACGGCCAGAGCGTGACGGCATATTCGGCAGCTACCCCGTCGGTCGGACAGGCCTGTAGCGCGATTGCGCAGACGCGCACATGCACCAACGGTACGCTGAGCGGCAGTTACACCCAGCAGTCCTGCACTCCGATGGCGTGTACTTTGCCGTGGGGCGGAACGATCGCAAGCGGGGCAAGCGTAGCGGCGTATTCGGCGGCGAACCCGCCTGTGGGACAGGCCTGCAGCACGATCGCGGAGACGCGCATGTGCTCGCTTGGGGCGCTCAGCGGAAGCTATACACAGCAGAGCTGTGCGGCACTTTGCGCATTGCCCTGGGGCGGTACGATCACTCAGGGCCAGAGCGTCACGGCTTACTCAGCCGCCAGTGTACCGATCGGCCAGGTTTGCTCTTCGGTCGCGCAAACGCGCACCTGCGGTGCGAGCGGAATCTTGACGGGCAGCTTCACCCACCAAAGCTGCACGCAGCCGACGGTAGTGACGATTGCGAGCAGTACCAACAATTTGAACTTGTGGAGCTACCTGTTGGCCAATGGTTTCGCTACCGCGGGCACGCCCGGCATTTGGGTGGTGACGATTGCTAGCGGTGTTGTAATCGGATCGAGTTCGACATCGACGCCCGCATTCGACACGGGCGTATTCCCCGCGGGCAGCACGCTGCAGATCATTAACAACGGCACGATTGTCGGCAGTGGGGGAAATGGCGCCGGGTCTCTGACCGCTTTGTGCGGTACTGGCACTCCAGTAGCAGGTGACGGGGGCCCGGCTCTGCGGGCGCAACTTGCTCTGACGATCACAAACAATAACGCGATTTGGGGAGGCGGCGGAGGCGGGGGGATTGGCGGGTCTAATAATGCTGTTGCATGGAGCGGAGGAGGCGGAGGCGGGGCGGGTTCCGCCCCAGGGGCCGGGGGAACAATAGGGGCGCCTATTCCAGGACCGCGCTCTGGAAGCGCCGGGACGATATCAGCCGGAGGAGCGGGCGGTACCTTTGCGCCATTAGGCCAAGCCGGCGGAGCAGGCGGGGGACCCGGTGTTGCGGGATCGGCAGGGGGCTCTGGCCCCGGATGTGCCGGCCGTCCCGGAGGAGCGGCGGGCTCGGCGGTGCTCGGCAATTCCTTCATCACGTGGAGTGCGGTGGGCGACCGGCGCGGGCCGCTCAACTGAGGAAGATCGTGCGCTGGCTGAAGAAGCCAGCGCATGTGCGATCATATTTTGGGCGCGACGGGCGTTCGCGTGGCGGGGGATGCGATGAAGAAGTTGGCTCAATACGCAGGAGCGATGGCGCTTGCCGCCGTCTGGTCGGGTGCGGCTCTTGCCCAGTCGAGTGGCACGCGCAGCTCCGGCTTCGGCTATGATCCAGCCTCGGGTTTGCTGACGCAGGAAGTCGTCGAGCCCGGCACGCCGACAATGCGGCTGCAGACCGATTACGTCTATGACGCCTACGGCAACAAGACATCGGCAACCGTCAGCGGCATCGACATCGTCACGCGCGCGGCGAGCACGACTTACGACGCGCAGGGCCGCTTTGCGACCTCGGCGACCAATGCGCTGGGACAGAGCGAGACGTGGCAATACGATCCACGCTTCGGCCAGCCGACCAGCCACACCGGACCGAACGGACTGACCACCACCTGGAGCTATGACGGCTTTGGCCGCAAGATACTGGAAGTCCGCGCCGACGGCACAAGAAGCCAGTTCACCTATTCCTTCTGCAGCGGCTTCAATGGCGGCACGGCGAGTTGCCCGGCCGGCGCGGTGCGGCTGAACCAGGCGAACTCCTTTGCCGCCGACGGCACGACGCAGAACGCGCCGACGGTCATCGTGTATTTCGACAGCCTTGAGCGCGAAGTGGCACGCGACACGCAAGGGTTTGACGGCAGCATCGTCCGTGGCGCCAAGCAGTATGACAGCCAGGGCCGGGTGCTGAAGGTCAGCCGCCCGTATTTTGTCAATGGCGGCACGCCGCAATGGACCACCTACACGACCTATGACGCGCTCGGCCGCGCGACGCTGGTGACCATGCCGGACAACAGCACCGTGCAAAACGCCTATCACGGGCTGACGACCACCGAGACCAACGCCAAGAACCAGACCCGTACGGTGACCAAGAACAGCGCGGGCGATGTGGTGTCGGTGACGGATGCGGCTGGCAACACCATGCTGTATGCCTACAACGCGTTCGGCAAGCTGATCCAGACCACCGACGCGGAGACCAATATCGTCACCCCGACCTACGACACCCGCGGCCGCAAGATTGCGAGCAGCGATCCCAATCTGGGTTCCTGGACCTATACCTATAATGTGCTGGGCGAACTGACGAGCCAGACCGACGCCAAGCTCCAGACCGCCACCATCAGCTACGACAAGCTCGGCCGGCCGCTGCAACGGGTCGAGCCGGACATGACCTCGGTGTGGGTCTATGACACCGCGGCCAACGGCATCGGCAAGGTCGCCTCCGCCAGCATCACGGCGGGTCCCACGGCGGGCTATCAGCGCACGATGACGTATGACGCGCTCGGCCGTCCGAGCCAGGCCGCGACCACGATTGACGGCACGACGTATACAATGGGGGCCGGCTATGACGCCAATGGAAGGCTGAGCCAGGTCACCTATCCCTCGGGCTTTGTCGCCAGCTACGGCTACAACAGCCTCGGCTACGCCAACCAGCTCTCCGACGGCAGCGCGCAGACATTCTGGACTGCCAACGGGATCGATGCCGAACAGCATCTGACCCAGCAGACCAGCGGCAACGGCATTGTTACGACACGCACTTTCTCGGCCACCACCGGGCGTCTGCAATCGATCGCGGCGGGCGCCGGCAATAGCGTGCAGAGTTCGGCCTACACCTACGACCTGCTCGGCAACCCGCTGTCACGCACCGATGACACCCAGAACCTGTCCGAGAGCTTTACTTACGACCCGCTGAACCGGCTGCTGACGGCGACAGTGAGCGGCAGCGTCGCGCCAGCCAAGGCGTATACGTACAACAGCATCGGCAACATGATGTCGAAGTCGGAGGTCGGCACCTACAGCTACGCGCCGCCCGGTTCGCCGCTGCCGCATGCCGTGATGAGCATCAGCGGCTCCACGATCAGCACGACCTTCAGCTACGACCCCAACGGCAACCAGACCGCGGGGCTCGGGCGCACCATTACCTGGACCTCCTACAACATGCCCGCGACCATCACGCAGGGCACCCGCACGGTCAGCTTCCAGCACAATACCGAACACCAGCGCATCAAGCAGGTCGCCCCCGACGGCACCACGCTTTACATCCATGCGTTCGGCGTCACCGCCGAACTGTTCGGCGTCGGCTCCGCCGCGCCGCGCTGGAACGAGTATCTGTCGGTCGGCAATGTCCGGGTCGGCATGCGGGTGAAGGAAGTCACCACAACGACCGTTTCGCTACGCTACTTCCACACCGACCACCTCGGCTCGATCTCGGTCATCACCAACGAGAGCGGGGTGGTGGTGGAGCGCCTGAGCTATGATGCCTGGGGCAAGCGGCGCCATCCGAACGGCGCCGACGATCCGACCGGCAGCATCACCAGCCAGACCAGCCGCGGCTTCACTGGCCATGAAGAGCTCGACTCGGTTGGGCTCGTTCACATGAACGGCCGCGTCTATGACGCCTTGGTCGGACGCATGATCAGCCCCGATCCGACCGTGCCGGATCCGATGAACGCGCAGGCCTGGAACCGATACTCCTACGTCGGCAACGATCCGCTCGCCTTCACCGATCCGTCGGGCTTCTCCTGGCTGTCGAGCTTCTTCAACAGCGTTGCAAACTTCTTCACGCAAAACTGGCGTTCGATAGTCCAGACCGTAATCACGGCGGTCTTGTCGTTGCCACTCGGGCCGGTCCTTGCCGCAGCAGCAGGTGCAGCTATCGTCACCGGTCTTTCCGGCGGCAACCTCGGACAAATAGTCAGAGCAGCATCGATCGCGGCGATAACTGCTGGGGCGTTCCAGGGGCTTGGCAATTTCGTAGGTGATCTAGCCCAACAGGGGATTTCACAAAGCGGGCAGTATCTCGCTAATGTCGCCGGAAGCGCGATGATTGGATGTCTGTCCGCTGCGGCATCTGGCGGAAGCTGCAAATCGGGTGGGCTTGCGGCTGGTGTCACGGCAGCGGCGTCGCCGCTGGTTGGCCGGATACCCGGCGGCCCCGGCCGACTTGCGGCGTCCAGCATCGTCGGCGGACTTGCGTCCGTGGCAGGCGGCGGCAAGTTCGAAAACGGAGCCGTGACCGGTGCCTTCCAGTACATGTTCGGCCCGCAGTCGCGTTCAAGCCGCGGAACTGCGAGCTCCAGCGACCCAAACGATGCCTATGCACAGTATCCTAGAAATGGAGGGCCACCACTTGATGACGATCCAAATCCGAATCCAGGTACGGTTCGCGTTCCCATCCCGTTGTGGGTATGGGCACTTGCGGCCTTAGCAAATCAATATCCGGACTTGCTGCAAAGTCCGCAGGGAGTTGACCGATACAAATCGATATTAGATGATACACACCTGACCGCCGCGTTGCGTGAACTTAACGGAGAGGTCGTCGCGCGAAAGTGGGATGGCACGCCTTATGATCATGTGACTGAGGTTAGAGAGGCCCAACAAGGACTCTTAAATTACATCGGTAGCGTCAACAACAGACTGAGCTATCCAGGAACCAGCCAACTCGAACGCAGTTTCCTTGAGACAGAGCTCGGGAATGCAAGTCGCCTACTAGATCATTCCAAGAAATTTGTTCCGTGATGAAGATAAATCTCTCAGAGCTTTTGAAGCGAGCACAATGGGGCAAGATTTCCGATGCAGAACTCTCGGAAGTTGTGCGAATGATTTCCTTGGAGAGAGGTGCGGACCTGTACACGCTGATACAAATTCTGGGCAGAGCCGGTTCACCTAAGTATAGGAAAATAGTAGAGCCGTTTCTAAATAATGTTGGTGATGCGCAACTATCAGCACTCGCGGTGAAGGTCTTATGCTGGTCGTGGGGATTGTCGCAGGAGTACAAAGGGGATTTGGTGCGCTTTCTGAACGGCGTCGATTGGGATGTCGACGGCTACGTCAAGCTTCAAACGATCGGAACTGTTGGCGAATATCTTCGAGAAAATTCAGACGTGGAACTGTTAGAGCTTATTTACGGCATCTTTTTAAATGAGGAGGAGCGTCCGCTTATTCGAAGCGCAGCCTACTTTGCGCTTTGTCGATCGGAGAAGTTGGAATGGAAAGACATTCCGTCAGCGTCGAGATTGGTCAATTTTTCTACGGAAATAGACATGCAAGTTATAGAGCGTGTTGAGCGAAAGCTCGGGCGTCGCCTTCATTAGGCGAGCGGACCTAGGCGCAGAAATGTTTACCTGCTGGTGCCATCTCAGGACCGAGTTCTCAACCGATAATGCTCGACTTGATGGCAAGAGGTATCAGGTCAATCATCATAGAACAGGTTCCCAATGATCATGGTCATGGGGATTACAGCGGAGAACCAGGCCAAGATCGGGCACGGCTAGACCGGTCGAGGGGTATCGATGGACGACAACCCGGCTCATGGCAACGATTACAATGGACGGGCGATCTCTGCCGTTTGTCGCACCCAGCCGCTTGACTTGGACGGAGCAACTTACTCCGATGTTTTTGAATAATCATGTGCATTACCTGTGAATGGATTGCATAGATTCACATTCACCCTCTGAAACTGTGTACAATTGCAGGTAGAGGTGCGGTCGACGCGCCGCGGCGTGTCGGTGGGAGTGCCTGCGTTGAATTACCGAGCTTCCCGGCTCCAAGCTCTGTTGCTTTTTCTCGCGCTAGGCCTCTCCGCGTGCCAGACGGACGTTGACGTGCCGGCTTCTTCGACGTGGACCTCCGCGCCGATGCCGCCGACTGCGACACGTACGGGCGAAGGATTGGGACGGTCGACTGATAGGATGGGCGGCTCGTCGCTGCTTGCGAATAATCGCGGCGGCCAATCGACTGTCATCGAAGGATCAGGTCGTTTCGTTGGTGAGCAGGCCACCGGTACGATCGGCCGGTCATCGGAAGATGCCGTCGACGGAGTCACGATAAACCTTGTCAACGTGCCGGCGCCGCAAGCGGCCAAGACCATTCTCGGCGACATTCTCTCGGTCAAATATACGGTAGATCCCGGCATCGAAGGCAAGGTCACGATCCAGACGCCGAAGCCCGTGGCGCGATCGACCGTCATCGATCTGTTCCAGGCAGCGCTGCGTGCCAACAACGCGGTGATCGTCAATACCAAGGGCACTTATCGCATCGCCGCCGCAGATCAGGCCGTCGTCGGCGCCAGGATCAGGACGGAAGAGGGTGACGATGGCGAGTTGATCGGCACTGGGCTGCAGGTCGTGCAGCTCAAATATGTTGCCGCTTCTGAAATCCGGCGCGTGCTGGAAGTTATCGCGCCGCGCGGCGGCATTGTCCGCGCCGACGACACGCGTAATCTGATCACGCTATCTGGCAACCGCGAGGAAATCACCAGCATGAAGGAGTCGATCGCGCTGTTCGATATCGACGTCATGAAGGGAATGTCGTTTGCGATTGTACCGGTCAAGAGCTCGCAACCGGAGGCTATCACGAGCGAACTGAAGACGGTGTTTGCCTCCGATCGCGAAGGCCCGATGGCGGGCATGGTGCAGTTTCTCCCGAACAAGCGGCTCGGCGCCATTTTGGTGATTTCGCCGCAACCGCAATATCTCCGTCGTGCCGAAACCTGGATCCGCCGCCTCGACGCCCAGGCGCAGGGCAGCGAAAAACAGCTCTTCACCTATTCGGTGCAAAATCGGCGGGCGCAGGAACTTGTGGATGTCCTGCAATCGATGTTCTCGAACGAGACCGCCGGATCGGCGGCGCGCCGCAACGTTTCGCCGGCCTATCAGGAGGCGAGGGTTCAGTCCGCGCCTCAGCAGTCAGGGGGCATCGGTTCCGGCTCTACGGGCGTAACGGGATCGATCGGTTTGTCGTCCGGCGGGTTTGGCGGAGTGGGCCGTGCCCAGCCTGCGGTCGCGAGTGCTCCGGCGACTTCCAGCCCGAGTTCCGGTTCGACGGTCCAGCTCGGCAATGACGGCACGACCGATGGGCCACGGGTCAAGATCGTTGCGGATGAAGCCAAAAACGCGATTTTGATTGAGGCGACCAAGGCCGATTACGTGCGCGTGCAGCAGGTGATCAGCCAGCTCGATCTGATGCCCAACCAGGTGCTGATCGAGGCGACGATTGCTGAAGTGACGCTGAACGACGATCTCAAATTCGGCGTTCGCTGGTACATGCAGCAAAAGAACGCCGGATACACCTTCAGCGATGCCTTGAACGGCGCGGTCACCTCGGTATTTCCTGGATTCTCCTATGCCCTGACGGCGGCGAATGTCGCCGTGACGCTGGACATGCTGAACAAGGTCACCGACATCAACATCGTGTCGTCGCCGTCGCTCACGGTCATGGACAACAAGCCAGCCATATTGCAGATCGGCGATCAGGTTCCGATCACGACGCAGTCGGCGACGGGCGTGCTGACTCCCGGCGCACCAATTGTCAACTCGGTGAGCTACAAGGACACCGGCGTGATCCTGTCGATCACGCCGCGCATCAACGAAAGTGGCCGCGTCCTGCTCGACATCGAGCAAGAGGTTTCCAGCGTGGTGCTGACGACCTCTTCGAAAATCGACTCGCCGACGATCCGCCAGCGCAAGATCAAGACAAGCGTGGTGGTGAACAATGGCGAGGCCCTGGTGCTGGGTGGAATGATCCAGGAAAGCAAATCCGTCGGCCGCACCCAGATCCCAATCCTGGGTGACCTTCCGGTATTTGGCAACGCCGCCCGCTACAAGGACCACGAGATCGTCAAGACCGAACTCGTAATCCTGATCAGGCCGCACGTCATTCGCAATCTGGATGAGGCGAGATTCATTACAGACGAGTTTCGGCGCTACATCGCAGTCGAAGGGCCACATCGCCGGGCCCGATCGCGCACTGTTGAGCAGATGGGACGCAGGATACTTGAGTGATGCCGACGTTTCGCTACCGCGCATATGGTCATGACGGTCGCTTTGCCGAGGGAACGGTCGATGCGACATCGCTAGATGCGGCCAACGAAGCGCTGTGGTCACAAGGGTTGTCGCCGTTCCAGATGCATTCGGCGGATCAATCCGGCACCAGATGGTGGAATCGCGAAATCGTGCTCGGTGGAGGGGGCGCCCGACGTGGGGACCTTCTCGCGTTCACGCGGGAGTTCGCGATGCTCAATGCCGCGGAAATCCCGCTCGACGATGCGTTACGCATACTTCAAGAGCAGGCATCGTCCTCGCGGCTTCGCGAGTTGGTCGAGGGCCTGCTGTCCGAGATCCTGAATGGCATGCCGTTGTCGGATGCCATGCAGAAGCAGTCTGCGGTGTTTCCTGCGGATTATATTGCGGTCGTGCGAGCCGGCGAAACCGGAGGAACGCTAGCCGACGTGTTTGTCGAGTTAGCCGAACTGCTGGAGAGCAGGGCGGAAATCCGCGCGCGGGTCCAGTCGGCGCTCATTTATCCCTGCATGCTGGTCGTTCTCAGCCTGGGCACGCTCGCAATCATCGTTGGTGGACTCATCCCATCGATTGCACCGATTTTCGGTCAAAGTGGCAAGCCGATGCCGACGAGCATTCAGTTCATGTTGGCGTTGCAGGAAAGGTGGATTGAGATCGCTGCGAGCTCCGCGATTGTACTCTCGGCGCTTCTCGGGGCCGTCTCCGTTGCGACACGCAATCCGGAAGTGCGGCAACAGCTAGATCGTCTCAAGTTGCGGCTCCCGGTTGTCGGAGCGTTTCTGTTGCAGCAGGAAGCGGCGCGTTTTGCGCGTACCCTTGGGACAATGCTCAAGGCGGGCGTCCCACTGATCCAGGCGGCAAAGTCGGCATGCAGCGTGATCGGCAATCGCCACATCGCCGCTGGAATGGATCGGGTGATCGAGGCCGTTCATCAGGGAACAGCACTGCACCGAGCGTTGCGGGCCGAAGCCGTATTGCCGGCGATTGCCTTGCAGATGATTTCCGTCGGAGAGGAGGCGGGAAAACTGGACCGCATGCTGACGCGGGTCGCAGTCATGCTTGAGCGGCAGACGCAGAGTAACATCGATCGCTTCATGTCGGCGCTCACGCCAGCGCTTACGGTCGGAATTGCGCTCATGGTTGGCGCCCTGATCATGCCGGTTATGAATGCGGTCCTCAGCATCAACGACATGGTGGGCCGATGAGTGCCAGCGAAAGCAGAAGCCGCTGCGAGGGCTTCACATTGGTGGAAATGCTTGTCGTGCTGACAATCATTGCGCTCACGACGACGTTTGCGGCGCCCTTGCTCTCTGGCGGTTCAGAGGGCTTGCGTCTGGATATGGCGTCGAGCGAGTTGGCGGCGGCGCTTCGCGTCACGCGCTCCGCGGCCGTCACGCGAAATGCGCAAATGGCACTTTTCATCGATGTCGATCGGCGGACATTTCGATCGAGCGTCGTTTCTGAGCGCCCCTTTGCTCCGAACATTGAAGCCAAATTGACCTTCGCTTCGGCGATGCAGTCTGCCGCTTCGAATGGTGGCTTTCAGTTCTTCCCGGACGGCTCTTCGACCGGGGGTGACGTGACACTGTCACTTCGAGGAAAGCAGACCAAGCTGTGCGTCGATTGGCTTACAGGCACGGTTCGCAAAGGACCACCTTGCTGATTGAAAATGAGGGGCAATCCAATGCGTTTGACAAGAATATTCCAAACAGGCCTTGCCAATCTGATAGTGGGGCTTGGGAGGCAGAAGTCCGGGAATCGTTCTGGCCGGCTGCATCGTTCCGACGCAGGATTTACGTTGGTCGAGATCCTGGTGGTGGTCGCCATCATCGGCCTGCTCATGGGTCTCGTCGGCCCCAGGGTCTTGGGCTACCTTTCAGATTCAAAAGTGAAGACGGCACGTATCCAGATTCAGGGATTCTCCGCGGCTCTCGATCTCTATTACCTGGACAATGGCCGCTATCCGACCTCGGCAGAAGGGCTCGGCGCCTTGACGCAACGGCCTGACGGTGCAGCATCATGGAACGGGCCGTACCTGAACGACAATTCAGTGCCGAAGGATCCATGGGGGCGGCCTTACGTCTACAAATTTCCGGGCCAACAAGGTGCGTATGACATCGTCTCGCTGGGGCCGGAGGGGCGCGAGGGTGACAGTTCGGTCGCGGCAGCAACCGTGACCGGCAGGCAGCAATAACATGACGACGGTCCGGCAGCGGGAAGCGGAAATGTGCATGTATCTGCCGGCAGCTGCGGCCCGCCGCTCGTGGCCCTTGCATGGGCCGCTGCCGTTACGCTGCCAATGGGGACGTATGCTGCGTCGCTCGATGATCGGCGGGAAGCGCGAGGCCGGGTTTACGTTGGTCGAGGTCATCGTGGCGCTGGCCATGCTTTCGGCTGGCCTGAGCCTGTTACTAGGATTGATTTCGAACAGCCTGCGCCAAACGGCGTCCGCGCAGAGGATGGCGGGAGCCGGCTCCTTGGCGCAGTCTCTGATGGCTGAAGTAGGCACCGATTTGGCGATCAGGGCGGAAGTGCGGGACGGCCAATACCCAAATGGATACCGCTGGCGTTTGAAGATGCAACCGTATGACAATGTAAGGGAGAGCGACGAGAGACCCGTCGGACTCTATAGTGTTTCCGCGGAGGTCGAGTGGGAGGAGGGGACGGAGAGGCGCTTCTACGCATTGACGACATTGCGTCTTGGACCAAAGGCAACGCGCCAATGAGCCCACGCTCCGCGATAATCGGGCGTCATACCGGTGGTGAGGCGGGCTTCACGCTTGTGGAACTCTTGGTTGGGCTGGCCTTGTTCAGTCTGCTCGTGACCCTGTTGTTCGACAATGTGCGGTTTGGTTTGCGTGCCTGGCAGAGCGCAGGCAGAGGCGCCGAGCAGTTTGAACGCAATATGATTTCGCAGGATCTGCTGCGGCGGACCATCGGCAATCTCTATCCCATGATGGTGACGAACGGTTCGCTCCAGCAGCAGATAGATTTTGAGGGCACAAAGGAGGCCGTCAGTTTCCTTGGAAATGCGCCGATCGCCTCGAATGGCGGCGGCAGGTTTCGTTTCAGTGTTTTCGTCGAGCGGCGACAGGCGCAGGCCGACCTGGTCGTCTCCGCGACGCCTGAGCTTGCCGGCCCCAACGATCAATCAATGACGACAAAGACGTTGCTGCTTTCCGGGATAGATCGGGCAGAGTTTTCCTACTTCGGAGAGACCGCGACGGAGCGAAAGCTTCAATGGAACGACAGCTGGACGAAACAAAGCGACGTACCGAGGCTTGTCCGCCTTCGCGTGGGATTCCGTTCCGGCGACGCGCGGCTATGGCCGGACCTGCTGATCGCGCCGCGCATTCTTGCTGACGTGAGCTGCGTTTACGATCCGATCACCACGCGGTGCCGTGGCCGCTAGGCCGGCTCTAACGGATAGGGAAAGGAAAATGCCTGTCGTTTCTGTACTGTGGGGACTGGGGTTGCTGGCAGCGATCTCGCTGTCGCTGCTATGGAGCGGCAACATGTCATACAGTCTTGCGCGCAATGGCCTTGAGATGGCTAGCGTCAACGCGACGGTAGAGGCGGGTGTTAATCGCGCAGTCGCCGGGTTGCTCGAACCGCGTTCTGAGCGCCGGTGGCGGACCGACGGTGGCACGCAGAACTTCGAGTTCAGCGGAACTTCCATCAGGATCTCGATTCAGGACGAGTTGGGCAAGATCGACCTCAACCAGGCAGAAGGGTCGTTGCTCGCAGGCTTGCTGAGGTCAGCTGGCCTCGATTCTGGTTCTGCCAGCGCTCTTGCTGACAAGATCGTGGACTGGAGAACGGCGACGCCACTCAAGCATCTCAACGGCGCAAAGGAGCAGGACTACCGGGCTCTCGGAAGCGGATATCGGCCTCGCAATGGGCCCTTTCAGAGTGTCGACGAACTCTTGCTCGTGATGGATATGACGCCGGCCCTGTTCCAGCGGATAGAACCTGCATTGACGGTTTATTCGGGCCGCCAGTTTCTCGATCCGCAAGTGGCGCCACGTGAAGTGTTACGCGCGCTTCCGAACATGACGCCGGATGCCGTCGAATCCGCGTTGGCAGCGCGCGTAAGCCAGCAGTTGATGGAAAGATCGGCCAGCGACGTCATGACGTTTCTGCAAGGTCGCGCCTTCACGATCCGGACGGAGTTTGAGAAGTCAAACAGAACATTCGTGCATGAGGCAACGGTTCGGCTAACGCAAAATCCCAATCAGCCATATTGGCTGCTGAGCTGGGGGGCCAAATGAGCGATGGTTTGGGAGACCTGCTGGTAATATCGAAGGCCGCCTTTGGCTGTTTGCTTATAGCCACTGTCTTGAGGATGGCGGTGATCGACTGCCGGGAGATGATCCTGCCAAATCGTCTCAACGCGATGTTGGCCGCCGGTGGAGTTGGTCAGGCGGTCTTTGTTGGCCGCCCCGATCTAACGGATGCTCTTCTTGGGGCGCTGTTTGGATTCGTCGTCCTGTCGATGATAGCCGCTCTATTCCGCTATGTTCGCGGCATCGATGGCCTCGGGTTTGGTGACCAGAAATTCGCTGCTGCAGCAGGACTCTGGATCGGATGGGAGCAGATCACCTCGATGCTCCTGATCGCGTCCTGTTCTGCATTGATTTTTGTAATCGTTCGATCTGCAAAGGGGCGGAAACTCGATATCGCAGCGCGTCTACCGTTTGGCCCGTTTCTTGGCCTTGGTACCGTGGTGTGCTGGTCGATGGCAATTGTACCCGGCTCCTAGATACGGAAGGAATGGCGATGCTCGAAAATCGGCGGACAAACACAAAGCCGGAGCCCTTGCCCTGGGCATCGGGATTCGGAGCGATTGATAACTCGAACAACATGCAATTTGAACAAGGCTTCGGCGACTTTCTCATTGCGGAAAACATCGTCGATCATATCGTTCTTGAGCGCGCGACAAGCGCCGCCCACAAGACTGGCGAGCGGCTGGATCGTGTCCTGACCAAGCTTGGGCTGGTCTCTGAGATCAATCTGGTTGCGGCGCTTTCAAAATTCCTCGCCCTCAAATTGGCGCGTCCTGACGACCTGCCGCTCGAGCGGCTTCTTCCTGACGTGATTGAGGCTGATTTCGTGCGTCGCAACCGCGTCCTGCCATTGGCGCTCGAAGGCGGTACGCTTTCCGTTGGTGTGACGGATCCTCTCAACATCGAGCCTATCCGCGCACTGGCTTATCTGACCAATTTGAAGGTCAATGTCAGGATCTTTGCGCCAGCCGATTTCGAGAAATCGTTCGATGCCCTCTATGCGGTGCGTGCCAGCGATTCTGACAATCGTTCACTCGGATCGGGGGAAGCCAGCGAACTTGACGTACAGCGCCTGCGCGATATCGCGAGCGAAGCGCCGGTCATCCGGCTCGTTAATCAGATCATCGCCGGTGCGGTAGAGGCTCGCGCTTCCGACATTCATATCAAGCCGAACGTTGACCAGGTGGTTGTCCGTTACCGGATCGATGGAATGCTCCGAACAGCACAGGTGCTGGAGCCTGCGTTACGTGCGGCCGTCACGTCGCGTCTCAAGATTATGGCCAAACTCGATATCGCCGAGCGGCGTATGCCGCAGGATGGTCGTATCAAGATAGCTATCAGAGGTATTGACATAGATTTTCGTGTATCGACCATTCCGACCATATTCGGCGAGAGCGTGGTTCTGCGTATCCTCGATCGTACTCGGGTGGCGCTTGACTTCGTCGAGCTAGGCTTCTCGGCCGATCAGATTTCCGCACTTCGGGGACTGTTGCAGGAACCCAACGGAATTATTTTGGTAACCGGACCGACGGGTAGCGGCAAGACGACCACGCTTTATACGGCTCTCAGTTCGCTGAACAATGCAGAGCGAAATATCTTTTCGGTTGAGGATCCGATCGAATATCAATTGGCTGGCATCAATCAAGTGCAGGTGCAGGCAGAAATCGGGCTGGATTTCCCGCATGCGCTGCGGGCGATCCTGCGTCAGGATCCGGATATCATCATGATCGGCGAAATTCGTGACCTGGAAACGGCGCGAATTGCCATTCAGTCCTCGCTCACAGGCCATCTGGTTCTATCGACGCTCCATACCAATAGCGCCGCTGCGGCGATCACACGGCTGATCGACATCGGCGTTGAGAACTACCTGCTGGCTTCGACGGTCAAAGGCGTTGTGGCGCAGCGGCTGGTCCGAAAACTTTGCCGTTGCTGCGTGCGTGAGCATAAGCAGGCGGGCCATTGGGCAAGCGAGTTGACGCGTGCGGTTCCTGGTATCGAAAGGTACGGCAAGCCGAAGATTCTGGAGGCGGTCGGTTGTGCGGAATGTGTGGGTGTCGGGTTTTCCGGCCGTTCGACGATCGCCGAGGTATTATTGATCGATCCTGGGCTCCACGGCCTCATTCTATCGAGTGCGTCCGACGATCAGATCAGCAAGGCTGCGCGGACGCGCGGCATGCTCGGCATGTACGAGACGGGAGCTATCAGGGTGTGGCGGGGAGAAACCACGATCGACGAGGTGTTGCGTGCGACTCGAATGGGATAGCGGAGACTTCTTCGCAACAACCGAAATGAGATCGTGAGGCGCCGATGCAACTTTCGTTGAGCCGACCGGGCATTGCACCGCTATCGAAGCTTTTGAACCGCTTCGGACGATGGTGGATGAACGAATTTGTGAACCTGTTTCCCGAAAGGTATGCAGAATTCCTCACCGGGCGCGGGCGGCCGCGATTGGTGATCTCCGCCGGTCAGGAGGAAGTCACACTTGAGCTGCTGGACGGTGTATTCGCGCCAATCACTTCGGAGCGCGCAGCGTCGGTGAGCAACCTCTTGCTGGAGATTGATCGCTTCCTGCTCTCGCGGAAACTGGAACGGCGAGACGTCGACCTTGGTCTTCGGCTGCCGGCGGAGAGCGTCTTTGGCAGGCAATTGATCCTTCCGGCCCAAGCCGGTGGCGTCGTTGATGACGTCATTGCCCAGGATCTTGCGAAGAAGACGCCTTTCAAGGCCGACGATATCTATTGCGATCACGTGGCAAGTGAGATCGCCGGCGGTGAAAAGATCGAGGTTCGGCAATGGATAATTCAGCGTCAGTTCGTGCATCACGCCTTGGCGGAACTCAACCTGAGTACCGACAATATTGCATTTATCATGTTCGACGCCTGTGACGGCGAACAGTGCGCGCCCATGATCAATTTGCGCCGCAGTGCGGAGGCGCGAAAATCGTGGAGGCACAAGCTGGTGCCTGCCTTGTGTTGCAGCGCAGTTATTCTCGCGCTGTTATCGGGCAGCCTCAAATATCTGAACCAGCAGGCCGCGCTCGACCGTCTCGGCGATGAGATTGCGGCGACGAGCAAAAAGGCGCAGCACGTGCGCGCCCTTGTCGATCAATTGCACGAGAAACGAAACGCGCTGGTCCGACTTCGGCTGCAACGGAGCGAGGCGCCGGGGTTGATCGATTTATGGGAGGAGACGACACGGGTCATGCCGTCTCATTCGTGGCTGACCGAGTTCCGTCTCGCTGAAATTTCCGGCAAGCGCGAGGGACAGGTGACCATGATCGGATTTTCGGGGGCGGCGCCAAGTCTCGTCGGGATCATCGATGGGTCGAGGCTGTTCCTCGATGCGGCGCTAACGTCGCCGGTTGCCTTCGATACGGCCGAAGGACGCGAACGGTTCGCCCTACAGGCAACGGTACGAAGGCCCACCATGCTCAAGGAAGCCGCGCGATGAGGAAGATATTCGGCGACGCTCAATTCCGCCGCCAGGCGCTCTTTGTGCTCGGCAATGTGGCGATATGCGTTGCGATCGTCGGCTTTTTCGTCTTGCCGTTATATACGCTGTTCGCGGATCGCGAAAACCGCATCGAAGAGCAGAGGAAAGTGCTCATGCGGCTGGCCGCCATCGCCGCGCAGGCGGCCAACGTCCAGTCGATCGTTTCCGACACAAAAGCCCAGATGCAGGGGGGCGAGTTTCTTGTTGGCCCGAACGAAAACGTCGTCAGCGCCGATCTGCAGACCAAATTGAAGGCGATGGCCGAGGCGGGTGGTGCGAAGTTGCGCGCGGTGCAGGCGCTACCCGTCAAGACTGTCGACCAGATCAGATATAGCGGGTCGCGCATCGAGATCTTCGGTTCGCTGCAATCCATCGTCAAGGCAGTCCATGCGATCGAGAGCTCGAAACCCTATCTCTTCATTGCCGGTGCCGCCCTGAAGAGCCCCCCGCCACCCAGGCAGGGCGCTTCAGAAGAACCCGTCATCCAGGCGCAACTCGATATCTTTGGCGCTATGCAGGTGGGTGGGCAACCATGAGATGGCGCATTGCCCCACTCCGTGCGGCCGGCTTGTTGATCGTCTTGTGCGTCAATGCTGGCCTGCTGGCCAACGTGGCGACGCAGCTTGCGTCTGATGGTTCGGCCGTGGCCGACAAAATTGACTGGAATGTTAATCTGACGGGCTCGGTCGTAAATGCGACCAACCGGAGACCGGTCGAAAGCTACGGGCAAATTCTGGCGCGTCCGGTATTGTTCAAATCACGCGAACCCTTCGTTCCCCCACCGCCGGCCCCGCCCGCGGTGACGGCGCCGCCGCCGCCGGTAGCCGTCGATCCCGGCCTCGCTGTTGGCGGCGTGATGATCAAGAACGGCCTCAGCAAGGCGTATTTGTTCAGCAAAGCCGGATCGGGCGGAGCGTGGGCGGGGGAGGGCGAGACGTTTCAGGGCTGGAAGGTCAAGTCCGTCAACAGAATGGGCGTGAAGCTTGAGCAGGCGGGACGATCAATCGAATTGAGTCTCTATCCTCCTGACTGAAAGTCGCTGAAGTTGTCGCAAGAGTCACGGGATGCGCATTATGCACACTGTTGCTTGTGAACTTCGCATGTCTCTCGGGTGAATTTTTAGTCCAATGTCGCCGATCTTCTTTCGCATCCGGTTGAGAAAAATTTTTTTTGGAAAGGGTGTCGGTGCGATTGACGACGCGCAGAAGTTGATGTCTCCTAACGTTGTGTTGATTTGCTTACACACGTTGAGCTGGGGGTTGGGGAATGTCGATGGGAATGGTTGCTGACGATGGTCGGCGTTTGCATCTGTCCGCCGCAGTGTTGGTTGTGGCGGCGTTTTTTTTAAATCTATCCACAACCTTAAGTCATTCCGGCACGATGTCGCTATCCGGCCAGTCTGGAGTGAGTCCGACGGGAGCGGCGACATATTCGATCCCTATTGCGCTGCCGCCTGGTACGGCCGGCATGAGTCCGAGCTTGTCGCTGGAGTATAGCAGCCAGGGCCCCAATGGGATTTTGGGGTTGGGTTGGTCGCTTGCCGGTCTGCCGTCTATTGGCCGCTGCCCGAAAACGATGGCGCAAGATAATGTGGTTGGCGGCGTCAACTTTGACGCCAACGATCGCTTTTGTTTGGACGGGCAGCGACTCACGGCGATCAACGGCGCGTACGGAGCTGACGGTACGCAATACCGTACCGAGATTGAGTCTTACTCCAAAGTGATCTCGCGCGGTGCCGCTGGGACGGGGCCGGCATGGTTCGAAGTTCGTACAAAGTCCGGCCAAACTCTTGAGTTCGGTAACAGCGTGGATTCGCGGATTCTCGCGCAAGGCAAAACGACCGCGCGCGCATGGACGGTGAACAAAGTCAGTGACACGAAGGGGAACTACTACACGGTCAGCTACATCAACGACACGACAAACGGCCAATTCCATCCCAGCCGGATTGACTATACTGGCAATTCATCGGCCTCGGTTAGCCCTTACAACTCGGTCCAGTTTGTCTACGCAACGCGGCCGGACATTTCCCCGCTGTATCAGTCGGGCTCTCTGATGCAGAACAATGTGCGTTTGACAAGCGTCAAGACGTTTGTCGGGGCTGCCTTGGTTACGGATTACGCGCTCTCATATCAGGTGAGTCCAAGCAGCGGTCGTTCGCAGTTGAATGCGGTTACGCCGTGTGGACCGAGCAGCGTCTGCTTGCCGGCTACAACGTTTCAGTGGGCTACGGCTGGTGGAACAGTTTCGATGTCCTTCCAAGGGTACGCTCTCCCGAATGGATGGGACTTTGGAACGCCGCCGCGCTCCTTACGTGTGCCGGTGTCGGGGGATTTCAACGGGGATGGCATAGCGGATATCATCATGGCGAGCAACGATGGGTATTACTCGATGCTCGGCAACGGCGATGGGACATTTAGAGCTGTCGGAGTTTTCCCTTATCCCAATGGTGCCAATTTCGGCAATCCCGTAACTGCAAATTTCGTTCCGATGACTGGCGATTTCAACGGCGATGGTAAGACAGACTTTATCCTATTAGGGGGCAATATATATTACATCTATCTTGGCAATGGCGATGGCACGTTAGGCGGCCCCGGAGGACATCTCTACGCGGCAGGGTCAAACTATGGCTGGCCACCTTCCTCCCTATACCGACCCTTTACCGGTGACTTCAATGGTGACGGGCGTACCGACTTTGCGTTAATCAATGGCGCCAACTATTGGACGTTCCTGAGCAATGGAGATGGAACGTTTTCCGAAATAATTGGAGCTCACCCGAACGGTTGGAATTTTGGTACCAATGTAGCTGGTTTGACTAGATCCGTGGGGTGGATTTCGCCCATCTTGTCTGCCGTCACACAATACAACTTGATGCCGGGCGACTACAATGGTGACGGCAAGACCGACTTCGCAATGCTCAGCAACGATGGTTACTACGTTCTTCTAAGTAATGGAGACGGTACCTTCCGTGGTGCGGGAGGCGTAGGTTACCCGTTGGGGTCAAACTACGGTGGCCCGCCCGGATACCAATACGCATTGTTTCCGGGCGACTTTAATGGAGACGGTAAGGCTGACTTTGCGGTCGTCGGCGGCAACGCATATTGGTGTTTTCTCGGAAAAGGGGACGGCACATTTGCGCAAACCGTCGATACTCTTTCCAACGGTTTGAATTTCGGAATTCCGCTGCATCAGAACTTTATGCCTTTCACTTCAGACATCAATGGAGATGGCCGGAGCGATCTCGCGCTGTTGTCTGACGGAGGCTACTACTTTCTCGTCAGCAACGGCGATGGGCACTTCTCGCAAAAAGTCGGAGCTTACGGTGGAGGATTCAGTTTTGGATCTCCGCCCGCGACGTACTGGGAACCTTTTCCTGGCGACTACAATGGGGATGGGCTCACGGATATAACGTTTGTGCGAGATCACTCCTATTTGTCTTTGCTGGCAAATGGCGGTGTGAGGGACGTGATTACCTCGGTGACCAGCGGCCTTGGTGCGGTGGTGACAATCAATTACGACGCCCTTACAAAATCGAGTGTGTATACCAAAGGTTCTGGCGCAACATATCCTGTGCAAGAATTTCAAAGTCCCGTTTACGTTGTATCGCAGGTCGATACCTCAAACGGCGTCGGCGGTACCTATAGCTCGACGTATACTTACGCCGGAGCGAAGATTGACATGCGTGGCCGCGGCTATCTCGGCTTCGCGCAAATGACCGTGAAAGATCTGCAGACGGGCATTTCTGACACGACCAATTATCGTCAGAACTTCCCCTTCATTGGCTTAGTCGCTTCGACCAGTCGAACGATCGGCGCGTTGACGCTTGGCCAGTCGATAAACACGTATCAATCCTACGACACCAGCGGTGGTGCTCCGTACCATGTCTACGTGACGCAGAACGTCTCGAGCGGTGCGGATCTGGATGGATCGGCGTTGCCGACGGTGACGACGTCGAACCAGTACGACGCCTATTTGAACGCGACCCAGGTGGTGGTGTCGACACCGGATGGGTTCAGCAAGACGACCAACAATACCTACAGCAATGATCCGAGCCTCTGGTATCTCGGCCGGCTGACGCGGGCGACAGTAACGAACGTAGCGCCGTAGCGGGTGAGGGCCCGGCGGAGGCGCTACCTTTTCCTGCGTGTCGTGTACGTCTGCTTGTAAGCTTTGTGTGAGTGCGTGCTTCATCGACTGGCTGATTTGCACTCTGTGCTTTGGGGAATAGGCAAATGTTGAAGATCGTGAAGTCGTCGGTTGCGGCTGCCGTCATTCTGCTGTCGTCGAGCACGGGATGGGCCGCAAGTACCATCGCGCGAACTGCGTCATTTGCCTATGATGCGCAAGGCGTGCTGAACCAGGAGGTGGTCGAGCCCGACACCCCGGCGCTGCGGCTGCAGACCGACTATGGCTACGACAGTTTTGGCAACAAGACTTCGGTCACGGTCAGCGGCGCCGACATCGTCACGCGCTCTTCGAGCAGTGCCTTCAGCGCGAATGGCCAGTTCAACAGCGCCAACACCAACGCGCTCGGCCAGAGCGAGAGCATCCAGTACGATGCCCGCGTCGGCAAGCCGACCAGTCACACCGGCCCCAATGGTCTGACCACGACTTTCAGCTATGACGTGTTCGGCCGCAAGACCCAGGAGGTTCGCGCCGACAGCACCCAAACCAAGTGGATCTACAGCTTCTGTAACGGCGTGAACGGCGGTACCGCAACCTGCGTATCGGGTGCGAGCTATTTCGTTACCGAAACTCCCTATGCCGCCGACGGCACCACGGTCAGCGGCCCCTATGTGACCGTGTATTTTGACCAGCTCGATCGTGAGATCGCGCGCGAGACCCAGGGGTTCAATGGCGCGGTCGTCCGCGCGACCAGGACTTATGACGCGCTCGGCCGCCTGACGCAGATCAGCCGGCCGTACTTCGTCAGCGGCGGCACGCCGCAATACACCACCTACACCTACGACACGCTCGGCCGTGTCCTGACTGAGACCAAGCCCGACGGCAGCCTCTCGCAGACCGCCTATCACGGCCTGTCCGTTACCGAGACCAATGCGCTGAGCCAGACCCGCACGGTCGTCAAGAACAGCCAGGGCAAGGTGGTCTCGATCACCGACGCCCAGAGCGGCGTCATGACCTATGCCTATGACGCGGTCGGCAATCTGCTCTCGGCCACGGACGCCGCCGGCAACGTCGTGACTGCCACCTACGATTTGCGCGGCCGCAAGGTCGCGAGCACCGATCCCGATCTCGGCCACTGGACCTATAGTTATAACACGCTCGGCCAGCTGGTCAGCCAGACCGACGCCAAGAGCCAGGTCACATCGCTCACCTACGACAAGCTTGACCGTATCGTGCAACGCGTCGAGGTCGACGTCACAAGCGTATGGACCTACGACACCGCCGCCCACGGCATCGGCAAGCTTGCGTCTTCCGGGATCACGGCGGGCGCCGGCAACGGCTTTGGCCGCAGCGTGGCCTACGACACCCTCGGCCGGCCCTCGCAGGTCTCAACCACGATCGACGGCGCGACCTATGTGATGGGGGCGATCTACGATGCCCAGAGCCGCATCAGCAAGGTCAACTATCCTTCCGGCTTCACCGCGCGCTATGGCTACAACAGCCTCGGCTTTGCCAACCAGCTATCCAACGACGCCACCAGCCAGGCCTACTGGACCGCGAACACGATGGATGCCGAGGGGCATCTGACGCAGCTCACGTCGGGCAATGGTCTCGTAACCAATCGCGCCTTCGAAGCGACCACTGGCCGGCTCAGCAGCCTCACCACCGGCAGCGGTGCTGGCACCGCGGTGCAGAATCTCGGCTACACCTATGACCGGCTTGGCAATCCGTTGTCACGCACCGATGCCAACACCAATCTGTCCGAGACGTTTTCCTACGACACGCTGAACCGGTTGACGTCCTCGACGGTCAACCTGACGCCGACGCCGCTTGCAAAGACCTTCAGCTACAGCGCGATCGGCAACATGCTGACCAAGTCCGACGTCGGCACCTACGTCTATCCGGCGGCCGGCCAGCCGCTGCCGCATGCCGTCACGAGCATCACTTCCGGCTTGATCTCGACTACCTTCACCTACGATCAGAACGGCAACCAGACCTCCGGCCTGAACCGCACCATCGCGTGGACCTCCTACAACAAGCCGGCATCGATCACGCAAGGTACCCGTACCATCAGCTTCGTGGACGACACCGAGCACCAGCGCTTCAAGCAGGTGACGCCGGAAGGCACTACGCTCTACATCGCCGGCTTCGGCGTGCTGGCGGAGGTCACCAATCCCGGCCAGATCTCACAGAAGTGGACCGATTATCTCGCGGTCGGCAATGCCAAGGTCGGCATGCGGGTGCTGCAGACGGCCTCCGAGACGCTGACGACACGCTACTTCCACACCGATCATCTCGGCTCGATCTCGGTGATCTCGGACGAGAACGGCCTGGTCGTGGAGCGGCTGAGCTACGACGCCTGGGGCAAGCGGCGCAACCCGAACGGCAGCGACGACACCGCGGGCAGTATCACCAGCCAGTCCACGCGCGGCTTCACCGGTGAGGAGCAGCTCTCGATCGGCGGCCTCGTGCACCTGAACGGGCGCGTCTACGATCCATTGCTGGCAAGGTTCACCAGCGCGGACCCGACGGTCACCGACCCCATGAACATGCAGGGCTGGAACCGGTACTCCTATGTCGGCAACGACCCGCTCGCCTTCACCGATCCCAACGGCTTCAACTGGTTCTCCAACGCCTTCGGCTGGATCGGCAAGGCGTTCACCGCCATCGGTAACTTCATCAAAAACAATTTCATGTCGATCGTGCAGATCACGCTCAATGTGGTGCTGAATGCAGCTACTGCAGGGGCTTGTGTCCCCTGCGTTGCCGCCGTGAGTGCCGCCATCGTGACGGGCATATCCGGGGGCAATCTGGGGCAGGTGCTGAAGGCGGCCGCAATAGCAGCGGTTACAACGTACGCATTCAGCGGTACATCAGCGCTGGCGGGAAACCCGCTGGCCTATGTTGGTGCGAACGCTGCCGTGGGATGCGCGTCGTCAGTTGCCTCCGGAGGATCTTGCGCATCGGGAGCAGCATCCGCCGCGGTAGGAGCGGCCCTGTCTCCGGTGACCGGTCAGTTGTTCCCCAATGCGAAGACCGATTTTGGTCAGTACATGGGCGCGACCCTCGCGCGCGCCACCATCGGCGGCGTAGTTTCTGTGGCCGGCGGCGGCAAGTTTGCTAACGGTGCACTTACGGGTGCATACCAGTATCTTGCGACGAACCGTTTTGAGGGAAGTGCGGAGCAAAGATTTAGGAATGCAAATGGAGCCATAGTCGTCGCGGCCCCAATTATTGGAGCAGCTTTTGTTTCAGATTTCTTGTTCGGTACTTCTGCTGTCGCAGCCGCCTATGGCATCTGGAAGACTTGGAATATCTTTACGAACGATTCCGCTAATCCTCCCGATCTGACGGACGATAAGGGCAAAGGGCACATACTAGATGGTGACAATACCGGCGGTGGGCACAGGGCGGGTACGGGAACCGCTGGAAAATCGGAGTTTCCACCTAGCTGGTCAGACGAAAAGATACTCGGCGAAGTATCGGACGTTGCTACGGACCCAAGTTCAAGTCGAAGGACTCAAGGGACAAGAACCATATCGCAGGGCACGAGAGATGGTATTGATATCAAAACTGTAGATGATGGTCGTCGAATCATCACGGGATATCCAACTAATGTACCGAGGAATCCATGAGCGATAGTCGAATCGAACGTTGGGAGCACCTGGCGAATTCGCTAACCTCCTTTCTTAGTCCTTTGAAAGGTCAGCTCGACTCTAGCACCGTGGGGATCGTCGAGGAGTTTATCGAGAATCGTGAATATGGAGTTGCGCTTGAATGGCTAATCGATGCTATTTCCCAACAGAGTATCGTGTTGTCAGCAACTCAGCGGCAGGAACTCGTCCGATTGGCCAAGCTGATGAACATTGCCCCTAATCGCTGAGATTGCGGTGGCACCATCACTGGCGGTCTTCAAAGCTCGATTGCTGTTTTTGCAGCGTTCGGTCGGAAGCAATCGCAACGCGCCTAATGCGTCACTGCCTAGTAGATAAATTAACCTATGAAGAGATGGCCGCCTACACCCAAGCCGCGACCATGGACGAAGAGATGCTTTGGGCGAAATGGACAGGTGAGCGCGTACTACGGTGACGCGCCACCCTCGGGCCAGGCGCAGGCTCTCGGCCAGTAAAGGCTCCAGCCTGTCGCCGAGCCAGTTGCGCCATCGGTTCAAGGCGCGCTCGTGCGGCAACTCGTGCTGGGAAGAACTCTTCCCCGGTGAAGAACTGGAACTAGGGGCTCTCCACCTAGCGTTCGCACACCGCCTCATCGGAAAGGCGATAGTCGGGTAGCCTCAAATATCTGAACCAGCAAGCCGCGCTCGACCTCCGTGAGTTTGAACAATCCATTCAGTCTCGCGGCTTAGAACGTGGTGCGTTGGAGGTGTCGTTCGATGCGAGTGAAGTTGCGACATTTGGCGTCGAGCCTCTAGCAAGCGAAGTCTTGGAATATCTTGGGCTTCCAAAGGCTGCGGTAGACTGGTTGGCGCCAGCCGCCGCTCAGAAAGGGGCCGCCAACCTAGTTCAGCACGTTCAGAACTTTTCCGAAAACGGCTTTGGTCGTTCGCAAGGTGACTAAGGTCTCTTGGGCTGAGAGCTCCATGGCTTCTTTTTTCGTCGGATCTAACCGACCGGTCATTTTCCCATCGCGCGTCAGCTGGCAATAAATGACGTGCATTGCGCCGTCGTCGTCGTGCTCTCGATGGGCTTGGGTTTGTTCGCCTCCATTTGGGGTGGGCTATTATTCGCCTTGCGCGATCGGAAGAGTAGCTCCCGAAGTGGCGATGAAGCGTGTTTGGCCATATCTCGGCGTTTTACTTCTTGGGCTTCTAATTATAGCCGCAGTACCTTGGTTCTCCATCGGCTTTCTCTGACCGCGAGGTCGACGGGCAACGAATAGCGGGCGCCGATGACGCCGTTGGCCGCCGCCGGCCCTGCGATGCTCGGGAATAAGCGCGTCCAGGTAGGTCACGAATCATCCCCTGCACCGGGATGACGGTCTGCTAGTTTGAATGGGTCTGCAACGAGAGCCTTGAATCCTTTGGGATTGCCTGCTGTGCCTGGAAAAATACCCTGTTAGCCGGACAAATTCCCTGCAATCCGGGGTAGGGAATTTGCGCCGATACCCCCGTAGATGTCGCGATTCCGCGCTACGATCGGCGTCTCCGGGGTGCCAATCTTCGACAATTCCCTGAAAAATTCCCTGTTTGCAGGGAATTCGGCCGGAGACAGGTTCGAACGGCACTGAGTCGCCAGCCAGTTGATATTGCTCAGCTAAACCGCTTTGTTCTGCTGTTCATTCTGAACGGTTTTCTGCTGCTCATTCTGAACGTCTGTAGCCATTTCGTTCGCCAGCCTGTGCGCGTGCCGCTTGCGGGTTGCTGCCAGCACGCGCTTCTGGGTCCGCTTCGCGTAGCCGATGTAGCTCTGCTGCGTCCGGTGCGCCGACAGCGCACGGCCCTGTCCGTCGGTCAGCTCTGCCTCCTCCAGTTCGGTCATGCCACCGTGCCGGGGGTGCTTTCGGATCAGCTCCAGTGTGCTCCGGAAGTCGGCCGATAAGTCATTAGGTTCGAGCGTCTGCTGCAATTCCTCTGACCAATTCCGCAATCCTTCTTCGGCAGAGTCGCTATCGTTGAGTTCGACGGCAATTATGTACCGAGGAACGATGGTCTGGATAGCTAGGAGCAGCCGGATCCACCGCTCCCGATGTTCGGCCACTTCTTCGGCGACTATCCAGCATAGAGGCGATGCCAAGATCCGGCGCGCCTGGTCCAGCTCGGCTGCGTTTGGTGGGAAAAAAGCGCGTCCTTCACGGTCAAGTCTTGCTCGCCTCGATGCCGTCTGCATATGCGCAAGTCTCGAGCCTGTGGTGCGCCAACCAAGCCGGGCCGTGGACAAGCCGGAGGCCCACCCACACCGAAGGATCACTGGGATCCAGGTTTGATGGATTCGATGAGGATGGCATCGGAGGGCGCGGTGTTGCTCTTCGAGGTGTTCGTTGAGGAAGGACCTGAAATGCCTACAAGAAATGAGGCGTCAAGCAGTCGATACTCGTTGGGCAATGTGATGCCTTGGTCGTCTTGCTTAATTTCATCGAGAAGGCCTTTCGAGATGTCGTCGGATTGTCTGGTATTTGATGGCGTCGCGTAGCTTTGGTGTCCGCAACGCTGGCCATTGGGCGTCTTCGCAGATCGTGGCAAGCGGGTGCCGTTGGAGAATCGGGCCTGGAAAAAGCACAGACCAGCTTGCGAAATAATTCTCAGGCAAAACAGCAGGGCGTCCGGTTGGTATGTCCGCAACAAGGCCGCTCCTGCGGTTTCTCGGTCTCAGAAAAGCGCCACGGTGCCCGCAGGGGAGAGGAGAGCGGGATTCCGTGAAGCAAGCGCGGGAGACCTGTTATTTAGCCCTTATTCAGATACGATATTGTGCCGGCCAAATCGGTATCGTCGATTAGTTGGAAGCGGCTTTCGCTACCGGCTCGGCGAGCCGCGACGTAAGGGGCGTACGCGGGGTCAGCAACGAAGGCCTCCGCGTGCTTTGCCGATGGAAACGCCATAATTGCGATAAGGGAAGTTTCCAGAGGCGTACCCTCAAGTGTCTTCACATTGCCGCTGCGCGACAGATACTTGCCGCCGTGTTTATGCACGAGGTCGTGTACTGAAGTCGCGTATTCCGGCACCCATTTATCGTCCGTCACTTTGATATCTGCTATCAGAAATGCCTTCATGAGATGTCTATCCTGTTTGTATGTTAGCCGCCGCGGATGCGCGAAGGTCTGGCCTCGACTTGCCTGACGAACGCAGCGATTACCAGTTCAGGAACTGAATCAGGCCAATACAGAATCTGTATTGATGGTCGGGACTGGAGCAGGCACTGCATCAATCACGAGTCCGGCGCCGACGGTTGTGGCGAACATGGTCGCTTCCTATGGCGCCGCCACTCGCTATCTTGAAAAGCACGACTTTTATCCTCCGATCGTACGACGCGGTGCGATCGGTAGGCGTCCATGATTGCGGGCAGCTTACGGGGGTGAGCGATTCAGCCATTCCACAGGCAGCGGACCCCGTGAACCAACCCGGAGACCGGAATGCGTAAGTTTCTCATCATTGCCCTTGGCCTTACGAGCCTTGGGGCCTTCACCCATGTGCCGTCAGCCCTCGCTGAAACAAAGAGCTGTTCCGGTGATGCTAGCCGATGTTCTTCAAAATGCAAAGGCGGCATATGCGAAGCAAAATGTGAGGCCACCTTCAAGGCGTGCGTAGACAAAGCATATTCAGACAACCTCAAGAATCGGAACAAATATGGACGCGATGATAGTCCGTTCAAGCCAGGTCGCGGTACCAAGACTGGAGACAAGAGCAAGGGCGGCGTTGTCGCGGACGACCCGAACCGGGGCTGGAACGGCCAGTACACCAAGGTCGTCGTTACAGATGGGGCGGGCACCCATACCTACACGGTCAAGCAAGGCGTTCCGATCGAAAATGGACAGATGATCTTGGCGCCGAATGGGGCCAGTTATCACGTCTGGGATCCTGAATTGGCCAGACAGCTCAAGGCCGCAGGCGTCAATGCCGCATACGCCAATCCCGCAACCGCGAAAAACGAGTACGCCCTGGGGCGCGACAACGTCGTCCGCGACAGAGCGATCGCAGCGGGCCAGCCAGTCCCCCAACCGACCGGCCATCGCAACCGCGACGCATTGGGTAACGCCGCGCCGGTCGTCAACGATCATCGCCAAGGCAAGGCTGCTGCCCCTGCTCCCGGCAGTCCGCCGCCCGCTGCGCCCAGTGGAACGGTCAGCACGACCCCTCCACCCAGCAACGGGACACAGCCGGCCGTCCGCGATCATCGAAAGGCGTCGGGCGGCGGAGGCGTGACCGTGACCCAGACACAAAAAGCGGCGGGCGGTTCGGGTGCAGGGCCGTCCAGGAACGGCAGCACCGACCGCAAGCAGCAATAAATCGAAACAGTGTGAACTGGAACAGGATCGCAGCGTGAATTTTCGCGTGTCGTGCATTCGACGAGGCTGCCGTCTGGCGCGCATAATGGACGGCGGCCTCTTCGTCGGCCTCAGCTTGCAGCCACCGCAGCGCTGCAGCTCGACCTGTTGACGCGGCAAGAGTTCGTTGCGGTTTGGGATGGCCAGCTGATCCTGATGACCCGCCGCGCCGAATTGTCAGACATCACGCGCCGGTTCCCGAGCGCCGCCATTGCATTGGGGAATATTAGAAGAGGAGCTTTCAGTGAACGATGCAGCGGGCATTTCGCCCTCCGAGCTGGCGCGGGCATGCGCGGACTTCTTGTGGAGACAGGACGCCACGCTCCGAAGCCTTGGCCTGGAGCGGCTATCGATCGAGGCGGGCCAAGCCACCGTCGCGATGACTGTGCTGCCTGCGATGGTCAACGGCCTCGGGATCACCCATGGAGGCGCTATTTTCACGTTGGCCGATGTGACATTTTCGCTTGCCTCGAATACCTACAACGAACGGACCGTCTCCGCACACTGCCGCATTTCGTTTTTGCGACCGACCAGGCTCGGCGACCGTTTGGTGGCGACGGCGACCGAAATCGTACGTTCCGGACGATCCGGACTCTACGGTGTCAGAGTTACTTTGGAACATGCCATCATAGCGGAGTTCCGCGCTCATTCGCGGGTGATAGGTGGGGTCCTTCTGCCCGTCACTACAGGGCGGTAGAATACCGGCCCTTCAGTCTAACCTCCCGCGCTGGCGTCGGCGGTAACGCCGCCTTTGTGAAACACCACGTGAGGCCCGGCGTCGCGCAGAGCTTTTTTGTGTCCGAGTGGCTCAAAGCTGAAGTGCTTGTTCATCAAACTTATGTCATCCAGCATCGAAGGTCAGTATTCAGCGTAGATTTCGATGATGTTGTCCTCGGGGTCGCGAAAGAACATCGTGCGGTGGCGCCAGTCAGGCAGATCGGTTGGCCCCCATAGGATTGACACACCCTTGGCGACCAATTCCGCATGCAGGTTTCTACAGCCGGGGGCGGGACGCGAAAGGCAAGCTGGATCGCCGCTGATTCAGGCATTGACTTCCCAACGTCGCAGACGACCCACGATACGCGGGGCCGCAGCGTCAGTAGCGCGGCACCCACGCGAAAACTGACCCAATTCCCACGGTCAGTCTCAATTGGAAACTTCATGATGTCGCGGTAAAACGCGCGCGTTTCATCCATCTTGTTGCACAAGAGGATAGTATGGTCGAGGTTACGGATTTCACCCAGGCTCAATGCGATACTCCTCGGTTTGCCCAGCCTTTCTGACGTGAGATGATTCGATGCGGACTCGCGCCGCGTCTTTCGGCGAAACAGCGGTTCGGTTACCGCGACGTCGAGATGACGGTCGGGTACCCAAAGCCACCGCCCTATAACACAAGCGCATCGCGTCCGCGTCCACCGATCGCAGGATGCGGCCTGGGTCGTCGCGATCTATCCATAGGGGACCATGCCGACCAGAAGCGTCGCCGTCCCGAACGGAAAAACCTGCATGACCGAAGCGACTGACTTCGCAACAATCCGGTTCTCGACCGACGATCTGCCTGAGGAAGATCGCGTTTCGATGTGGCGCGAGCACTATGGATGTACCGTGCTCGGTGTCGAAATCGAACCGGCCGAAGACGCGCTGTTCCAGTCCTCCATTGTTTCGCGTCATTTGCCCGGATTGAATCTGGTGTCGGGAAATATGTCGGCCGCCCGCGTCAAGCGGACCCGCAAATTTGTCGCGGATGGCAACGACGACGTCGCGCTCCTTGTGAACTGCACGGGAGCGGCTGCCATCGCGGCCGGCGAACGCGAGGTGGTGCTTCGCGAGCGTGATGCCGTGCTGATCAGAAGCGACCAAGTGATCACATTCGACCGGTTTGTTTCCGGCCGATCTTCCTTGCTCCGGGTTCCGCGCTCGATCATCTCGCAGCTTGTCAGCGATATTGACGAGGTTTCGATGCGTCATATAACCCGAAAGACCGACGCCCTTAGGCTCTTGACAGGCTACGCGGCTACGCTGCTCGACGACAACGCGGTGGCGGCGACCGCGCTTCTGCATCTTGCAGTCAGTCATATCCACGACCTTGTTGCACTTGCGCTTGGAGCAACACGTGACCACGCCGGCGCGGCGCAGGATCGCGGAGTGCGTGCCGCCCGGCTAATTGCTGCCAAGACCTACATCATGCAGCAAAGCGGCCGTCGAGACCTTTCGGTTGGAGCTGTTGCCGCGGAACTCGGCGTGTCCGCGCGCTACCTGCAAATGCTTTTCGAGGTCGATGGCACGACGTTTTCCGCATTCCTGCTCAATCGGCGGCTCGTGCACGCTCATCGGATGCTCTGCGCACCGCGATCCCGCCGACGCCCGGTGAGCACCATTGCCTACGACGTCGGGTTTGGCGATCTGTCGTACTTCAACCGCAGCTTCCGAAATTTTTACGGCCTCACGCCACGAGACGTCAGGGAAGCTGCCGCCAATGAGCCGGATAATCCCTGAAAGATTCCTCGCATCGGCTTGGTCCCTCTCGTCGCTGGTGTGTGAAGGCGCCATCTAAAGCGTGATAAGTTTAGGTTGAAGGGGCCTCGACGTTTGGCTCACCTCTCCCCGCAAGGGCGGCCGCTTGCGGGGAGAGGTCGGATTGCCTCGGCGATGCCAACGGGTCGCGCGAATGCGCGCCTGATGACAGGCTCCGGATAGTCCGGCAATCCGGGTGAGGGGGACCATCCGCGAGCATGAATCTGTGGAGAGTCCTCCTCGCCCCGACCCTCTAAGAGCGAGCTTCGCTCGTCTCGACCCCGCAAGCGGGGCGAGGGAGAAGTAGTCCCGCCGCTTCAACCTCAACTCATCACGCTCTCGCTGAGCCAGCCTTCTGCTGCTGCTGCGGAGATCGTGCTTCTCCGCCGCCGATATGGCCGCGGAAGGCCGCGAGACGTTGTGCATGCCCGGTTCGATGCCGATCATTGCCTGGGCCTGTCGCCGATTTGCATCAGCGGCGGAGAAATTGTCCGTACTTCGTTCTGGCCCAATCCGTTTTCGTTTCTGTCCAAGTTTCATTCACGGCGATGTTTAGGGTTTGCGGATGCCAACTCTCGCAGGCGTGCGCCGTCGCGTCCGGCAGCGAATCGGTTTTCGAATTTGAAGCGAATGGAATGCAGATGACCCGAGCTACCCCAAACGATGCCGCATCTCAGGCGCGATCGAGCCAGCCAGCCGGCCTGCCGGCGACCGCGCTGGCGCTGGCGCTGTTGAGCGCGCCGTTCGCTGCGATCGGGCAGGCCGAGGCCTGCACCGTAGGTGGATCGCCGAGCGCGTCAGCCAGCGATTCGGTCGTCGATTGCTCCGGCGCGACCACCAATAGCGGGCCGGGCGGCATTGCCGGCTACGGCTCCGTGAACGACAATAATAACACCTACAATATCCAGTCGGGCGCGTCGGTGACGGGAGATAGTTTCGGGGTGGTCATCGGTACGGGGGCGACGTTTAATAGTTCCGGCACCATCACGGGCGCGGGTGCCGCTGGCATCACTGGGACTGATGCCACTATTACCAACACAATCAGCGGCATCATCACGGGCAACAACGGCATCACCCTTGGCGCTCTTAATCTCAACAACGCTGGTCAGGTATTGGGACCGGGTGCGAACGGCGGCGCCATCAGCGCCGGCGCCGCGAATGTGACGAATGCGAGCACCGGCACCATCTCTGGCGTATTATTTGGTATCAGGAGCACAAACGGCACCGTCACCCTCGACAATGCCGGCGCCATCTCGGGACAGGTCGGCATCGTTGGATCCACCGTCAGTGTGACCGCGAATACAGGCACCATCGATGGCTTAACTGGCATCCAGATCACAGGTAGCGGCACCAACATCATCAACAATGCCAGCACCATCTCGGGAAGCCCTGACGGCTCCGGCATTTTTGCGACGGGGACCAACGTCACCATCGATGCGTCCGGCAACACCGGCGGCATCTCGGGCGGGGCGTTCGGCATCCAAGCCAACAACACTATAACCGTCAGCAACGGCACCGGCACGATCTCGGGTACCGACCTAGACGGCAAGGGCATTTTCGGCAGCGCCGTCAACGTCACCGCCAACGCCGGCACCATTTCGGGCGGGGCGTTCGGCATCGCGGCCACGACCACTGCCGCGGTCGCCAACGCCGGCGCCATCTCGGGTGGACTGGTCGGCATCGGTGGATCCACCGTCAATGTGACCGCGAATACAGGCACCATTACCGGCTTAGGGATTGGCATCGAGATCAGCGGTAGCGGCACCAACATCATCAACAATGCCAACATTATCTCGGGAACTACCGGGATTGCTGCGACCGGGAGCAACGCGACCATCAATGCGTCCGGTAACATCGGCAACATCTCGGGCACGGCGTTCGGCATCCAAGCCGACCACAGTATAACTGTCAGCAACGGCACCGGCACCATCTCGGGTACCGACGCGATAACCGGCGTCGGCATTCAGGGCAATAATGTCAACGTCACCGCCAACGCCGGCACCATCTCCGGCGGCTTCGATGGCATCAATGCAACCGGCACCGCCACCGTGACCAACGGCGTTGCCGGCATCATCTCGGGGAAACAGGGTATCAATGCGACCACCGCCATCGTGGCCAATGCCGGTCACATCCTGGGGGGCGCAACCAGCGCCGCCATCATCGGCGGGACCCTCAATGTCACCAACGCCAGCACCGGCACCATCTCGGGAGGCGGGGAGGGCCTCTTCGGCGACGGCGTCACCGTCACTAACGCCGGCCTGATCTCCGGGGCCCTTGCCGTCCGTGGGACCAATTTTGTCACCCTCCGCGCCAACACCGGCACCATCGAGGGCGCGGCGACCGGCATCAGTGCCGGCATCGCCAACGTCACCAACAACAGCGGCGGCACGATCTCAGGCGGGGCGTTCGGCATCCTCGCCAACGGCACCGCGACCGTGAACAACGACGGCGGCACAATCAAGGGCACGATCGGCATTCAAGCCAGCGGTGCCGCCACCATCACCAACGCCGGTACCATCGCCAGTACTGCCGGCGCGGCGGGTACCGCGATCAAGCTGACCAGCGCCGCCGACACGCTGACCCTGAAGCTCGGCTCGCAGGTCGTCGGCAAGGTCGACATGGGTCTCAACACCGCCGACGTCATCAATGTCGAGGCCACCACCGGCTCTCCGGGGCGCGGCTTGTCGACCTTGACGCGCAGCGCGGCGGGTGTGGTCGAGGCGCTGAAGGCGCGGCTCGTCAATTTCGAAGGCGTCATCAACACGGTGCTGGTCTCGCTCGGAGCGGGCGGCCAGCCCAGCGTGACGGTCGGCGACGTCACCGCCTCGCTCGATCCCACCGCATTGGCGCAAGCCGATCGAACGCTGATGGAGTTCACCGGCGGCGTGTCGTCGATGGTGCAGGGCCGGCTCAACGGCGTGTCGCCGACCGGCGGCTCGAACCTGACGATGATGAGCTACGCCATGGAGGACTCTGTGCCGGCGGCGAAGGCCAATGCGCAGATCTTCAACAAGGCTCCGGCGGCGAGCTGGGGCGCGGCGCCGGTGACGGTCTGGAGCAGCGCCTTCGGCGGACAACGCACCCAGAACGAGACCGATGCGACGCTGCGTTCGACCGCGACCGCGTTTGGCGGCGCGATCGGCATCGACCGCAAGGTCCGGCCGGACTGGCTGCTCGGGGCGTTCATTGGCGGCGGCGCCGGACGGCTCTCAATCGATCTGAGCTCGCAGAAGGTCGACACCGAGTACGTGTTCGGCGGCGGCTACAGCCGGTTCGAATGGGCGAACCAGTTCCTCGATTTGACGCTGCAGGGCGGCAATGCCCGCAACAAGTCGAGCCGGCTGGTGCAGAACAACATTGCCGGAGGCATTGATACCGCGAGCGCCAGCTACAACGGCTGGTTCGTCAGCCCGGAAGTGGCCTATGGCTATCGCCTCGACGTCGGCAACGGCTATTTGCTGACGCCGACGGCGCGGCTGCGCTATGTCGCCGGCTTCTTCGACGGCTATAGCGAATCCGGCTCGGCGCAGACGCTCTCGGTCGGCCGGCGCACGTTGCAGGATATCGAGGAGCGGGCCGAACTCGACGTCTCCAGGACGACGAGCTTCTTCGGCGGCGACCACGTCTTGAAAACCAATGTCCATGGCGGCGTGATCGCGCTGCAGCGGGTCGGCGACACCACGGTGAGCACCGTGCTGATCGGGCAGAACCTCGCCTTCGCCACGCCGGGCAAAGCCAGCACGGTCGGCGCGGTGTTCGGCGCCGGCTTCGACTATCGCACCAACCAAAACGTCGCGGTGTTCGGCGCCGTCGAAGGCATCGCGATGTCCGACCAGAGCCGCACCGCCACCGCCAAGGGCGGCGTGCGGGTGACGTTCTGAGCGTTTCGCCGCCGCGCCGTCAGGCGGGGCAATCCGAAGCCGTCATTCCGGGGCGATGCAAAGCATCGAACTATGGTGCGCAATTGCGCACCTGAGAATCTCGAGATTCCCCGGTGTGCAATTGCACACCTGAGGTCTGGTCCTTCGGACCATCTACGTTGCGCAATTGCGCATCGGGGAATGACGAAGGCTGACGGAATGCGTATAGGGCCGCGCGACGTTTGCATGACCGCTCGATGCCGATCATGGCCGGGCCTGTCGCAAATTTGCATCAGCGGCACACCAATTGTCCGCATTTCGTTTTGGTCCAAGCCCTCTGCGCTTCCGTCCAAGTCGCAAATCCCCCTCGCGCATAAGACTAGCGGATATCGAATCTCGCTTGTGAGATTCATGTCGGGCGCTGCCACTCGCGTGGTCGCGTAATCAACGGAGAATTCAATGAAGCGGATTTTGGGCGGAATGGTTGTGGCGGTGGCGCTATCCGGTTCAAGCTTCGCCGCCGATCTCGGCGCGCGCACCTACGCCAAGGCGCCCGCGATGATGGCTCCCGCCGCCAACTGGTCCGGCTGGTATGCCGGTGTTAATGCAGGCTGGGTTGGTGGCGCAAACGAAGTCAGCACCAGCGGAGCGGTGTCTCCGGCCAATACGGCTGACCTGCCCAATGCAGCCGCCATGGCGGCTGGTGCAACAAGTTCGTCCCGGGGATCAAACAGCTTCATCGGCGGCGGTCAGTTTGGGTACAACTATCAATTCTCGCCGTTGTTTGTAGCGGGTTTCGAGGCGGACATTCAGGGCATATCCCGATCGCGCCGAAGCTCGTCCTCATCTGTGTTTCCGGGAGGTCCCGGCGTACCACCCGGGACTGGCTTCGCGACCAACATCGCCAATACGTCGGATCCGGCCTACCTTGGAACGTTTCGGGCTCGTCTCGGCGTTACCGTGAATCCGAACATTCTTTTATATGCGACCGGTGGCTTGGCGTACGGGGAAACAAAATCCGACACGGCCATCGCTCAATCCGGGATTAATGCCACTAACCCCAACCAACCGCCCTTCACCATCACTCCGGCATCAGGAGCGTTTTCTGGCATGCGCGTGGGATATGCCGTTGGTGCGGGTGGCGAGTGGATGTTCGCTCCCAACTGGAGCGCCAAGCTCGAGTATCTATACTATGATCTGGGCTCCGCGACCTATTCGACCGGAAGCCTTGTCAGCAGCAGTTTTGGGCCTACGGCCTTCTCAGGATTCGGTATTGGCGCTGTCGATACGTCGACCAAAGTGCGCTTCGACGACCACATCGTTCGCGTCGGTGTGAACTATCACTTCAATTGATCGCAAGGGCGACCGGCCGGCGCCGGTTCAGCGCTTCAACGCAAAGCCCGGCCTCGCGCCGGGCTTTTTGTGTTCGATGATTCTCGGTGTTGCAACACTCATCGACACAAGCTGCCGACCGTCTCATCGCTCCGCCTCGCATTAACCACGCATGGATCCAGCCGAGGCGTGCCGTCGCGTTCTCCTCCGTTCGGAGGGCGCGTCCCATATAGCGCGCCAGTATGGCTGGGCGCCTCTTCATCGACCCCGGTTTTTGCCAGCCACAAGCGGCTACCAGGGAAGCCCCATCCTCCGCTGTTGCGCGTCACTCGCGCCTTTGCGTCCGCTGCCGCGAGCATCGGGCAGAAGTCGTGATCTTGCAGGTGCAACCGATTTGTTCCCAATGCGTCATCCAGTCGTCAGCCGCTCTGTTAGGTGTCCCAGAGAATGCCTCGCTTTTTCTTCGATCTCATCTTCGATCAATATGTGGTTCTGGACCCCGGAGGAATGTTGTTCGAACACGCCACCAGCGCAGCGGCGGCCGCTGACGAAATGGCGCGGCATCTTGTGGTTTCGCGGCCCGAACTGCGGAACAGCGGCGGCTGGATACGGGTCAGGGATGAGCCGCAGAAATGAAGTCTGCCGATCCTCGGTCAATCCTGACGCAGCCGAAGACAGCACGTCATATGCACCAGCCAAACGGGCGAATACCAGAACGTGAATTCCAATCGGATTAGAAAATCGGTGCGCGACAGCCGTGGACGCGAGGCATGCGGACTTAGACGCGCGCATCCTCCGACCGTACGACGCGGCGCGATCCATATGGCGCTATGGTCGTGGGTGAACCTGGCAAAGACGAATCTTCGAAAAGAGGGCCTATGAATAGCCGTTTGAAAATGCCGCTTATCGCCATCTCGCTTGCTATCGCCGCGCTGTCCGCAACGCAGGCCTCGGCCCAGGTGCCGGCAGGGCTTGCCGTCCCGGACGCCATTGTAGTCGCGACGCTGCACGCCGAAGGCGCCCAGATCTACGATTGCAAACCTGGTGCCGATGGCAAGCCGGTCTGGCAGTTTCGCGAGCCTATCGCCGCGCTGGTACAGGACGGAAAAACCGTCGGACGCCACTACGCGGGACCGAATTGGGAGCATATGGATGGGAGCGCAATACGGGGAAAGGCTGCTGCCACCGCGCCGGGCGCGACGTCGAACGACATCGCCTGGCTCAAGCTTGACGTGACGGAACATCACGGCGAGGGCACCTTCGCTACCGTGACAACCGTCCAGCGTCTCAACACGCAGGGCGGAATGGCGCAGGGACCATGCGAGAAGGCGGGCAGCTACCGCAGCGTTGCCTATTCCGCGGACTATGTGTTCTTGCGCAAGAGAAGCTGAAAGCTCTGCTCTTCCCTGCAGCAATCTGGCTGGATTGCGCGCTTCGATCTAGAAAAAGCCGGCCGCAGCTGCCTGGCCGGGGAGGTCGGGGTCGAGGACCTGCCCTGGATGATTCGAGCTGCAGGCTGTTCCAGCTGAGCAGATGATTGCTCGATCTTCGAGTCGGGCGTCGGTGCCTGTGAAGCGGCGAAGGGCAGGCGGTTCGTCGGATCAGATCGATCTCGACTCTGGAGGGCGCCAGCGGCGCATGGTTGATCGTGGACACCGCCTGTCAGCCGGTGTGCCTGATCCGCGACCGGAGATGAGCGCCGCCCTTCGATCAATTTCCGATGATCCAGCCTCTACACGAGGCCTCCACGCTGCCCAGGTTCAGTTCCTGAACTAGTGGGGCGTGGCGAAGGCTGATAGTCCGCATTTCGCGAGCACGGGCCCGCCTGGAATCATTCACTGCCTTGTCGGCGCTTATCGCCGATCGGCGCTGAGCTGCATTTTCGCAGCCTCCAAACGGTAAGGACTCCTTATGAAAAAACATGCGACTGAACGGAAAGTCACGGCAATGATCCACGCTGCGGCACTTGGCGCGCTTGCGTTCCTGACCGTGGGTACGTCATCGGCTTTCGCTGGCACGCTGTCGTCCAGGGTTGATGTCGATGGCACGCCATCGGCGGTATGGGCTGCGATCGGTCCGTTTTGCGCGATCAAGGACTGGCTGCCACCCGTTGGCGCCTGCATCGAGGACGGCAAGTCGCCGCCGACCCGCACACTTGTGACCAAGGACGGCAAGTCGGCGTTCGTGGAGACCTAGACCGCTCGTAACGACGCAAAGTATCGTTATTCCTACAACTTCCGGGCGACGCCGTTGCCGGTCAGGCAATACGTGTCAACGATCAAAGTGGTGGCGAACGGTAAGGACACATCCACCGTGATCTGGAGCAGCACATACACCCCAGAGCCGGGGAAAGAAAAGGACGCGAGCGATGGTTTGCTCGCGATTTACGAAGCGGGTCTGACCTCCATCAAGGCCAGGCTCGCGAAGTAGGCCGGTGACCTCGCCGGCAGGCCCGCTTTCCTGACAAATCGCTTGCGCGTTAGCGGCTGGACGTGAGCCAAGCCTCCGGCACGTTGGCCGGCGAGATACCGATCCGACCTCCAACGAAGAAAGCCAAAAACTTCGTCCCACGCGCGGGCTTTTTGCCCCAGCGGCGCCTCTATCGGTAATGGGCGCGGTCCCGGGGGTGGATTGACGTTGCAAGTGCCGCGCTCGAGAAGTCGGCGACAGGTCGTTCGTTCTCGGAACAATCCAGACGCATGTCAGTCGAATGTTTGAAAAACAGGTGTCAGCCGCCAGGCCGATCTGGTCAAACTGGTTACTGGATTTTCGACGCCGCACGCAGTCTGATGTGAAAATCGCGCGCCGGCCTCAGCTAATCAGACCTTCATCCTGCGGCTCGCGTCCTCCGATCGCAGGACGCGCGCCTTTCAGCATCGCACTACGGTCCGTCGAATCTCGTTCCAAGCGAGGTCAGGAATCTTGGGCAGGCGGCATCGTGCAGTGAACGAGCGAGAGGACCAGTTGATGAAGATACCTGAATGCTTCGCAATAACGATCCGGATTCTTCCGATGCTCGTGGCTGCTATCACCCTGGCTGTAGTGACGGATGAGGCGTTTGCCGAAAGTGGTCGTCGGCCTGGCACGGGCATCGGCAACACCGAAACCACGTCCCCACCGGCTGCCGGCGGCACCGCCGGCATCGTCGCAAAACCCGCTCCTGGCGGTCCGATCGGCAAGCCTCTTCCTCCCATTCCCATTGACCCCGGAAAAGGTGACGGTCGTGTCGGCCATGACGGCAGGTCCGATCACAGACATAGCGGAAGGCACAGCTATTATAACCGCTGGCACAAACACAGGCACAAGCATAGCCGCTATGAAAGTCCTCCCATTATCGGAAAGGATCCGGGGGAGCTGTTCAAACGCGGCGTAGTCGGGCCGCGGCCCGGGGCTGGCGGCGGGACGACCAAGCCTGTTCCCATTCCGATCGCCCGATAATCTAGAATCCTTCGAGCACGGGATCGTCGCCCGCGATTCCGTGCCGGGTGCGCTAACTTCGCGGATCCCGGCGAGTTGATGCTTCGTGTTCGTTTCGCCGCCAGCATCCGCCGATCGAAAGACGCGAAGCTCTCGACGCGGCGACTAACTAATGTCGCGCCGCCCTTCAGAGGCATGGTCATAGCCATCAAGAGCACCCGAGATCATTCAGAACCTTGATCTTGCGATGGACGTCGCCAGGAAAGTCCGACAGTGTCGCTCTCGCAGTCGATGATCTTGGTGACCGCTGACTCTTGGTGGAACTGCCCAACTTTCCCATCGCCAAAATCAAGGTGGACACGGAATTTGTTGCCGGTTGCGCCGAAAGCCACCTGAAGCAGATCGTTCGCCGACAAAACGTGCCTCATCCAGCGGAGCGGAAGAGCTGCGGCAACATGCCGTTATTTGGAAGCGAAGGCCCAAGGCAATCGCGAATGATGGCGAACAATATGCGGGATAGCGAGGCCAACCGCGACGCCGCATGTCGGCTCGGAGCCGATAAGGAAGCCTCTCCCGCCAATTACTGCCCGACACCAGCACAGGTTCGATCGCAGTGGCTGGCACAGGTCTCATCGCCATCACAATCACCATCGGCGGGTCGTCACGGTGCCAATCATCGTTGTGCCGGTGCGATAGAAGCTCGTGAACCGGCTTACGTCGGGTTCTGCGAATGAGCGCTTGGGCATCGTCCTTCGCGACCATAGACCCATCGTCGAAACCCGAGCTTAAGCTCGGGCTTCGCTTTTCGGACCTGCTCAAGGAATGGTTCAAAGAAGCTCCGCGTTCGCGGCCAAAAACGTCAGGCCTGGAAGCATGATCCAGGCCTGACGTTTGCTTGCTAACTTTTTGCCAGCGAAAAATTGTCTGCACTCACTCAAATGAATCGCGGCTGAATGCTTTAACACCTGCAAGCCTTTGCCAACCGGATGGATGACAGAACGCCGATCACGTTCCGTCATTCGATCAGAGGATCAGTGGTGGAATGTTTTGGAAGCCGGGACCTGCGGCGTCGCAGCGCCAACTTCTATCGCTTGTGATCCTACAGATTCATCGCCGAAGCGCGAGCTTGAGCTCGGCTTCGACGAGACCGGAGATGCGTGACTTTTCAGTCGGTCGCCGTTCGAGAGCTGGCCCTTATTCCGTGACGACTTCGCCGGAGCCGCCCAGCTCGGCCGGAAAGTCCTTGAGCTTGGGGAGTCCGTCCCGCATGCGCAGCACCGTTTCGGCGTAATTGACGTGAACGCCGGGAGTGAAGGCAAGCGTCGGGATCGTGGCGGCGAACACGTCAACCAGTCCTAGGGTCGGATGGTTGGTCATCAGATGCCCGCCACACTTCTTGCAATACTGACGCTCGCTGAGTGGCGTCTTCTGGAACGTCGCAACGTGCTCGGCTCCTGACTTGACCTGCACCGCTTCCGGCTTCCACAGCGTGAAGGCATTGACGGGCCCGCCCGACCACGACCGACAAGAGTTGCAATGACAATAGCCCATGCCTTCCGGCGATCCGGTGACCTCAAGTTTAACCGCGCCGCAGAAGCAGCCTCCGACGTGACTCATGTTTCTTCCCTTTCGAAGTTGATCAAGTCACGCCAATTATCAAGGAAATTTGATAACATTCCAGTTCACGAACTGTACTTGCGCGTCATCGCAGACCGCAGAGGCGATGCGGTTGCAACCGAGGTTCAGTTTCATGCTGGCTGGTTGCATTCAGCTTGCGAGCTTTTGTTCTTTTGCAAACGGGCTAAGACCGAGCCAGCTCTGCATGGCCGAGGCAAGTTGCTGGTTTCCGGTCAGCAGCATGCGCTCGCTGCCAACAGCAGCGCGCACGGTATCAAGTCCCATCCAGATGGCCGTCATGGTGCGCAGATCGACGGATACATAGAGGTCGACGTCGAAGCCGGGATCGATCGAACAAAGATCGACACCGTCCTGGGGATCGACGAGCAGCCACCAGGAACGCTGCGCAGCCGAAAGCTCGGGATAGACGAACTGAATCACGCTGCGAGTTCGCGGCATAGGGGTCGTATTCAGATTTCGTCGCATGTCCCACATCAGAAGTTGGACGTCCAGATGCTGGAGCGACAAATCCGCTTCGATCCGGCGCTGACCCCAGATGCCGAATGCCTCGACGATCGGACCGAGCTCACGTCCGGACAATGTCAGATGATATTCGAAAATGCCGGCCTCGGACGTCGAGGCCGTGCGGGCGACGATACCGGCTACTTCAAGATCTTTGAGGCGTTGCGAGAGCAGGGCCGGCGACATCCGCGGCACGCCGCGGCGCAATTCGTTAAAGCGCGTTGAACCGGCCACGAGCTCGCGGAGCAAAACCACAGTCCAGCGCGTGCATAATATCTCCGCGGCCATCGCGACCGGGCAGAATTGCTTATAGCTGCCTATCGACATGCTTACCTCCGCCAAAACGACCAGGGAAGCCTACGGCTTAAATGTAAGCGCTTCCAGTTCAGTTTCTGTACCGGCCTCGATTCAATTCCTGAACTGGTTGCGCGCAACGCAGATTGGTAGTTGGCCGGGGCGGGCTTGGGCTCGCCCAAGAGCTGCACTCAGCTTGTCGTCGCTTGCGGCCGAGCCGCAGCTCCAGCTTCCAACCGATGAGGATTTCCTGTGAGAAAGCATACGATTAAACCGACCATGCCGACAATGATGCGTTCCGCGGCGCTTTGCGCAGTAGCGCATGTAGCTATCGGTGTCTTCCCCGCTTCCGCGGCCACGTTGATGCGCACCATCGACGTGAAAGCGTCGCCATCGGCTGTGTGGTCCATGATCGGTCCATTCTGCGCGATCAAGGACTGGTTGCCGCCCGTGGGAGCCTGCATTGAGGACGGCAAGACGCCGCCGACCCGAACCCTCGTGACCAAGGATGGCAAGGCGGCGTTCGTGGAAACGCAAATCGCACGGGATGATGCAGAGTACAGCTATTCCTACGCATTCATATCGAGTCCATTGCCGGTCACGAACTACACGTCGACGATCAAGGTTACGCCCAAGGGTGACGGCTTCTCCACCATTACCTGGACCGGCTCCTACACGCCGGACCAGGGCAAGGAAAAGGCTGCTAGCGAGGCGTTGAACGGCGTCTACGAAGCTGGTCTGGCCGAGATCAAAGCTAAACTGGCCAAATAAGCAGAAGGCCCTTTGTTCCGTTATTTTACCGGCGCGGCTCCGCCGGTGCGGCGCGGACTCCAAGTTCGACGCTCACCGGCGAGATGCTTCGGCTTCTTCCGTTTGCCTAACGTCTTTCGGCCGGTTTGAGAGGAGAGAAATATTGGCTCGTGCCGTTCAACAAACCGCAAAATCTCCACCGGCCTTTGGAGAGATGGGTGAATATCTTTCATCTGAAGTGACAAGATCCCTTTTGTTAGATGCTCAGCCTTCGTTCAGAGCCGACGCGCAATATTTCTCACCTTCGGAAACTCGCTTGGCGACCTTCGAACCACCACTCGGCGCGCGCAATTGCTGGAAGCCGTCGGCACTGGCGCTGGGTCGTTCGCCGCAAACTCGCTGGCATTCCGAAGTCGGAGTAGGCGCTTGGAGAGCGGCGCGCTGCTCGATCGGTGCGGCGAGATCCGCCGGGGTCTCGATGTCCGTGGTCCTGATGCCTTCCAAGGCAGCATCGCGCCCAGAAACCTTTGTCCGCGGCAATTAGCTGCCCTAACTCCATCGCTGCCAAGGTTGCAGCTGCGGAATAGCGGCTCCATGTTGAGAGGAGAGATAGTTTGAGTCGTGCCGTTCAACAGATCGCAAAATATCCACCGCCCTGCGGGGCAGGTCGACCAGACGCAGGGAGCGAGCGCCCACCCCTATATCAAAGAGCATCCCGTCTTATTGGGCATATCTACGATGCCTCCCTTGACCCTGCGATGTGGACTGTCGTTCTTGAAGAGATATCGGAATTTGTCGGCGGCCGGGCAGCTGCGCTTGTCTTCAAGGATAGCGGCAGTGCATTCGTGGAAGCTCGCTATCAGTTCGGTATCGATCCGAATCGCGTGCGGCTCTATTCGGAGACATATTCGAAGTTTGACCCCTTTGCGGCACTGGCGTTTGTTGGCGGCGGACAAATCGTGAGTCTTCCGGATCTCGTATGCTTTGAGGAATACTGCAAAGGGCGCTTCTACCAGGAATGGGCAGTCCCCCAAGGTTGGATCGACGTTGCGAGTGCCGTGCTGGACAAATCAGCGACTAGTTATGTTTTTCTCAGTGTTTTCCGGGGCATTGCGGACGGCATGGTCGATGATGAAATGCGCCGGCGTATGTCACTTGTTATTCCCCACGTCCGCCGTGCGGCGCTGATTGGAAAGGTGATCAGCCTCAAGCGCGAAGAAGCGCAGACGTTTGCAGATACGTTCGATGGACTCGGCGCCGGTATGTTTCTTGTCGATGGAAGAGGACAGATCATCCACGCCAACTCCGCAGGGAGCGCGATTCTTAGCGAAGGCAGCGTGCTGCGTTCAATGAATGGGCAACTCGTCGCAGGTGAGGCACAGATCAACAAAACGTTGCGCGATAAGTTCGCAATGGTCGATCAAGGCGACGCCGCGCTCGGTACCAAGGGGCTCGCGTTGCCATTGCGCGCGCCTGATGGAGAACGTTATGTCGTTCACGTGTTGCCGCTGGCCTCAGAGGCTCGTCTGCGTGCCGGCGTCGCCCATACGGCGATCGCTGCAGTGTTCGTCCGCAAGGCCATCCTGGAAACGCGATCGGCTCCGGAAGTCATAGGGCTTACCTATAAGTTGACGCCAACGGAGTTGCGCGTATTGCTTGCCGTCGTTGAAGTTGGCGGTGTTCCGGAAGTCGCCGCGGCGCTCGGCGTCGCGCAAACTACGATCAAGACGCATGTCAGCCGTTTGTTTGAAAAGACCGGAACCAGCCGTCAGGCCGATCTGGTCAAGCTGGTCGCCGGTTTTTCCACGCCGTTGGCAGATTGAAAAAGGGCACGCCAAGTATTTGTCGGCGTGCCCTTCAGAGATACTTGCTGCGTCAGTAAGGCCTGCACCTGTTCCTGCCGCCGTAGTTGAGGCACTGCATCCTGCGCGGTTTGCCTAGCCCTATGGACCGACCAGGCAGGCGATTAACGGTCTGGCCGGCGCTATCGCGGATAACGGGCCGCACAATATTGCCGCCTGGATGCCGAACGACGGTCGAGGTCAGTACGATGGCGGCCGTCGATGCTGAAGGGCCGCTCGGCGCGGCTGTCATCGCAAGCGCCGGATTGACGCTGGCAGCCGCTGCTGCTCCGCCTATGGCGATCATGCACGCAATTAGAACGTTTGGGATCTTGATCATAGTCCAGATGCTTTCCGTATGATGGTTTTGTTCCCCCAACCGTTCGACTAGCATCGGCAGAATGGGTGCGCGTCCGGCGATCGGGGGATCATGTCGTCTTGCTCGAGGATTATCCCCCGCGCCGTGAATCCGGATTATTCCATATGGTCAGAATTTCCAGATCATCGCGCCGCAAAATGTTTGGGTCTTGAAGCCAACATTGTAGGTGTCGCCAGGAACAACCGCGAAATCCCGGTTTCCATAGTCCGCATAGAGATATTCGAGACGACCGATCAGATTCGACGTGAATGCATGGTCGACACCGCCGCCGATAACCCAACCATTGAGGAGGCGGGAGATGGCGTACACCGCGTCACCGTCACGGAACTCAAAGTTTGCCAGTGCAAGGCCACCCGCGACGTACACCAGCGTTTTTGGGAGGATGGCGTAACCCACCCGTGCGCGAACGGACCCGGTCCAGTCAACCTTGTAGTGATTGGGTAGCTGAACGATCGGCGCGGGTGGGATTGTGGTTGGTGGGGGCGAGGGCGGGGTGACGGTGCCAGTACCCCGCAAATTGCTCACCCCGAAATCACCTTCCAGACCATAGACGAACGCACCGGCCTGCCAGTTTACACCGGCAAGCAGCCCCCCGACGGCTCCATCCATCCGCACCGCATTTTCGGTGACGACGCCATTGTCGGCGACGCGGGCGCGTCCCCAGTTATAACCAACATGGGCGCCAGCATACACACCTGACCAATTGTATAAGTGGTCTATGGCCGGTGCTTTACTGTGGACCGGATGGATCATATCCGTCGCCATTGCAGGCGCCGAAAGAACCGCCGCCAAGACCAATCCGTTCCAGATTTGCTTCATTGAAATCCTAACCTCTCTAGGTGCAGCGATCTCTCGCAGCAACAAAGACACACGAACGAGATCTGAGTGCCTGCGTCTTCTGCGATGACTAATATGATCTTGGTTCCCATGGCCGATGAGCGGGGGAGCGACGGGGTCGGGTAGTGCCACCGGCGGAGCCGCCAAATCCGGCATTGGCCTCACCGCCGACGCCTTTGCCCGTACCACCATTAATGTTGAAGGGCTTTCCCGCGGCAGTGCTGATGGGGCGTGTACCGGTGCTAGCTCGGGCGAATGCTCCGTCCATAGCCGCCACGAACGCGAACCCTGCCACGAGCGTCGTCACGATCGAAATTGGTTTCATGTGGTCCTCATCAGTTTTTCCTGCTTTGTCCCCTCATCTGGTTCTAGCGACAGCGAGGCCAGAGCTGAGCCAGATCATGGCGACAAACATATGCCTGCCGCGTCATTCGATCGGAGGATGAGGCGCTGCTAATCCACGGCAAGCGCAGTGTAGTAAGCAAGCAGCAGGGCCAACCCACTATCGCATGGCGCGGCGCTACTTGGGGCCGCCGCATCCTCTGATCGAGGGACGCGAGGCCGCAAATGCAAGGCTACGATCCCCAATCTTATTCGACACCATGACTCTCGTTCTTTGGAAGGCCGTACTCTGGAAGCTCAAGGGAAAATTGCTCCTCGCAGCCGGGCATCAAGATGTCATGCTTTTCTGTTCCGCGTGAGCTTCATGGGTGGCCGCCACTTGTGCTTGGGAATCTAGCCTCGGTATTGGGAGCGGTTTTGAGTTGAGTTGAAACCTCAGCGACGAATCCTCGTCGCGTAGCTTCACTTTAGAAACGAGGACATTTATGGACCTGCTATCTAAAATAAACTTTGCGATCGAGAAGCATCCTGAAATGGCGTTAGTTTTATGTTGTACGATGACTCTCCTCGTTGCTGGAGTGTTCATGGCAATCGACCTGCACTCCGGCAGCGGATTGACTTTTTCCGGCCCACCGCCGCGGGGCTAATGCCAAGATGGTTGCGAGCACGAGGACGAAGCGCTGCGCAAGCTTTTTTTGCGAGTTAAAAAGTGCCTCAGGCAGGCTCCCATGCGGGTTGATGAGCCCTGGTTCGCTCTGAGCGGCCACACACAATCTATGCAGCGAGCGTCTCATTGAAACGCAAGCTCAAGACGCATGAGTCACATTGGAGGCGGCGCCGTTAAACTTGAGGTCACTGGATCGCCCGAGGCCGTGGGCTACTGTCATTGCAGTACTTGTCGGTTGTGGTCAGACGGCCCGTCAACGCCTTCAGCCTATGGAAGCCGGAGGCGGTACAGATCAAGTCAGGAGAAATCCTGAACGTTGCCGAGCCTGAGGAAATCGTACCGCATGGTGCGATCGTTTTCGTTCGGCGCCTGTCACCCGACTTGTCACATCTCTCGAGAGCTTCGATGCTGATCCTCAACTGACGCAGTCGTGGTGCATTCGCGTTCGAATCGTCAGAGATCTCGAACTTTGAGGTGTTCGATTTTGCTCGCGAAGGGACAAGACCGGACAAAACGCGGTGAAGCCGCGTCTAGGAAACAAGCGGAACTAACGATCGGCCAAAGCGCGCCTCACTGATGCCGGCGGGCAGCCGGGAGAGCGGCTAGTTTGCGACCGACGCCGACTTCGGAAATGGCACCAGCACTACCGACATAGAGACATGGCCAATTTCTCCGTGCAAATCCAGCAATGTACCGCTTCCGATTCCGAGCCCGCTGGCGGGTTGCCAGCGGCTCTGTGCGCGGATCCCCACCCACTCGCCTGCCGGCCGCCTGAGGAGCTGGACCGTCAGGTTTGGATTGGGATCCGCGACGACATTCTGGAACGGCCGCGCGATGCCATGGGTCCAGTCCGCAGGTCCGAGCACGGACGACAGTGGGCCGGCGCCATCGATGATCTGGTGTTTGAGCCGAAACCAAGCGATGCCATCGCCTGCGCGCGCCTCCATGGCGTCCATGAACCATGGCCGGCCGCGGGCAGCCTGCACGTGACGCGCCGGGAACCGAGTTGGGTCGAAGCTGTCACCCCCTCCGTCCACAAATCCCGGCACCTCGATTGCGCGTTCGCGCGACAGCGTTACCCGCACGGTGGCGCAAGGATCCTCTTCGCCGTCAGGCCACAGCGTATTGTCGACGACGCTGACGCGGCCGCCCTCGCTCACAACGGCAAGCCGCGTTCGCAACTTCGCGATAGGCGTCGGGCGCAGGAACCACGCCGTCGCGGAGACGGCGCTCCCCCACTTTCGCGGTCCGGCGATCGCTTCGATTTCCGCCGTCAGCAGGCTGGCGACGGCGCCACCCTGCAATCCTGCGAATGGTCCTGCGGCCAGCGGCGAAGGCTGCCAGTGATGAGGGACGCCTAGCGGCTCGAAGATAGTCAAGCGGGATTTCCAAGAGTGAGAATATTGAGTGCCAGCGCAATTTGAATGATAACAATCCTCATAGCAAAAGGGATTAGATCACTTGAGATGAAAAATGTTCACCCGTCAGTATCATCGGACTTGCCGCTGCGGGCGCTCCCTCCGGTGACGGCGCTGCTCGCGTTCGAGCGTGCCGCGACCCAATTGAGCTTCCGCCGTGCCGCGCGCGATCTAGCGCTCAGCCCATCGGCAATCAGCCACCAGATCCGCGGGCTGGAGGCGCAATTTGGTGTGAAGCTCTTTGTTCGCGGCGCGCGGTCGGTGCGATTGACCGCGGACGGACAGCGCTATCTGGCGAAAGTTTCGCTAGCGCTGGCGGCGCTACAGGAAGCCGGCCAGGAGCTGCTGCGACATCGGCGAGACAGCGGCGGCGAATTGTGGATCAGCGCATTGCCATTCTTCACCAGCACCGTGCTGATTCCGGCGTTGCCGGATTTTAAACGACGCCATCCGGAACTGACGTTGCGCATCGAAGCGACGCATCAATATGCAGACTTCAACAGTTCACGGGTCGACGTCGCCATCCGTTATGGACGTGAGCATTCAGCCGGCCTGAAATTCGAACCGCTGATCGAGGTCAGCGGATTGCCGGTATGCGCACCCGCGCTGATCAAGAGCGACCTGCGCAGGCCTGACGACTTGTCCCGCCAGGTGCTCATCCACCTCACGACGCAGCCCCGCGCTTGGCCGGTCTGGCTTAGGGAGGCCGGGATCCCGCACATCACACCGCGTGGTCATCTTTGGCTCGACAGCGTGCCAGCGGTGCTCGAGGCGGCAGAACATGGCCTTGGCGTCGGGCTCGCCATGGCTCCTTTGATCAAGGCGCGACCTGGATTTGGCAAAAAGCTGGTCGCCCCCTTTGATATAGAAATCGGTCCCGCTGAGACGATTTATCTGGTGTCGCGAACCGAACAGGCGCGCGACCGGCGGATTGGCGCGCTCCGGCGATGGATCGTGGACGCAGTCGACCGCTCCCGTTAACAACAACAGCTCCGATTTACGGAGTTACCATCGGCCAGTCTTGCGAAGATGGGCTCGCAGAATGGGTTCACATCGAGCGCTTCGGATCGGACAGGAAGTTGGCGACCCCGCCAGCGCCTTCCCGGTTCACCGCCCGAAGCGTACCGCTTTGGCAGTTGGCCGCTTTGCCACCACTACCCGCCGATAGGTCGAGGGCGATTGCCCCGTCCACTGCTTGAATGCTCGAGCGAAGGCCTTGTCGTCGGCGAAGCGGAGTTGTTTCGCTATCACCTTAACCGGCAAAGCGGGACCGGTCAGCAGAGTCATCGCCCATTCGCAACGCAGATGGTTCTTGATCGCCTGGAAGGAGGTGCCTTCCTCCCGCAGATGGCGGTGCAGACTACGGGTCGAGAGTCGCAAGGCGCGGGAAATACCCTCAACTCCTAAGGCGAGGCCTAGATCCGCGCGCAACTGCTCACGCACGCGTGCCGAGAGCAGCCGATCCCGGCGATATTGCACGATCATCATATTACATTGCTGTTTCAGCATCCGACGCAGAGCCTGGTCGTCTCGTACCACCGGGAGTTCGAGATAGCGTCGGTCGAAGCTCAGGCTCGTGACTTCACGACCGAAGCTGATCTTGCCAGGAAAATAGAGAGCATACAGTGCGCCATGCGGTGGACGAGGATAGGGGAACGTCACGTCGATCAGCGGCACCCTGGAATCGATCAACCATGAGGCGAAGCCATGAATAACCTTGAGCCAGGTGACACAAGCAAAGTCCCGCCGCGCGCCTAGATCAGAATGTTCGTTCAAAGCGATAACTGCATTCTGCCCGGTGATCGTAATTTCGATCGTGACATCCTCAATGAGCAGCGCCTGATATCGAAACCAGCGGCGGAGCGCGAGACCGAGAGTCGGCGCGGCGAGTGCCGCGCGCCACAGGAGCCCCGCAATAACCTGTATCGGGCGCGTGTAGCAGCCGACCGTTTCGTCCTCAAGTTCGCGAACCGCCCCGAAATAGAAGGTCTGGAACTGCTGCCATGTGATCAATGCGCCGGGATTGTCGAGAATTGCTGGCGCGATTTGGGTGCGCCGCAACAATGACGAGGCGTCCCGGCCGTATCTCTTGTAGCCCGAGAGTATCGTATGAATGAAGGCAATCGGTACTGTGGTGGGCTCGAACTGTGCAGCAGGGCGCCGGTGCGTGTGTTTGGGCATCTGAGTTCTCAAGATGGCACGATCCGCCACCTAATTGGCGCCAAATGGCGCAACCCGTCAACTACGCTGCGGCATGTTGTTCATGGCCCAAAGGCATACCAGTGAGGGAAACCGTGATCAAATTAGGTCGTGCTCGTGGCCCAGAGTTCTCTCGGCTTTCTGAAGAGCGAATTCCGAGACTGCTGCCGTTCACGCTTAGCGCCATGGCCAGTGATCGCACATATCGGGGCCCCCTGGACATCTTCAAGGCGGCCTTCGGTTCGGTACAAACGGTGGAGGAGATCGCAGGTCTCCTGCGCCTGAACGTAGCGAGCCGCGATCGATGAACGGCGCTGAGTACGCGGATGCCTTGCCTGAGCGCATCACATCGCGCTTGCGGCTCCCTTTGATCGCCGCTCCCATGCTTCATGTGTCGGGCCCGGACATGGTTGCTGCCGCATGCGCGGCAGGGGTGATCGGCGCCTTTCCAACGGCGAATGCCAGGACGAGCGAGGAACTGGACGGCTGGCTCGCTAAAATAACAAATGCCGGCGCCAAGGCAAAAGCCGACAATCACGGCAAGCCTGTCGCGCCATTCTGCCCAAATCTCATCATGCGGCAGCCGAGGTTGGCGGACGATCTCGCCTGCGTCATCAAGTATCGCAGCGAAATCGTCATCACGAGCGTTGGTTCTCCGGCAGCGGTGATTCCGCCGCTTCATGATGCGGGATCTCTGGTTTTTGCCGACGTCGGAACGTTGCGGCACGCGGAGGGTGCGCTCGAAGCCGGCGCCGATGGTCTGATCTTGTTGACAGCGGGGGCCGGCGGTCAAACCGGATGGCTTAACCCGTTCGCATTCGTGCGGGCCGTCAGTCAAATATTTTCCGGCCCGATTGTGCTTGCCGGCGGCATCTCCGACGGCTTCGCGTTATGGGCCTCGCGCGTGCTTGGATGCCGTCTCGCCTACATGGGCACCCGATTCATAGCGACCCGCGAGAGCATGGCCGCGGACGAACACAAACAGATGCTCGTCGACAGTTCGATCGACGACGTCACGCTGACAAACGCCTTTACGGGCTTGCAGACCAACATCCTGTTGCCGTCGATCATCAATGCCGGTCTCGACCCCGGGAAACTGAATGAGCAAATCACCGTCCTCGAAGCCGCAGAGATGTATGGCGGCAAGACATCGACATTGGGGCCGAAGCGCTGGCGCGACATCTGGAGTGCTGGACACAGCGTCTCGGGCGTCGATCGCGTCACTACCGTCGCGGAACTAGTGAACGAAGTATTCATCGAATACTGCCAAGCGCGCGATGCAACACGCGTGAACTAGCGGCCCATGCCGGCAAGGATCGGCGGGCTCAAACGGAGACGTAAATGGAATTGGCGACTTCAGGCCCCACGATTGGCCGGCAAACGTTGCGGGCGCTCTCGCGTTATCCGGATAGAACCGCGTTCGTGTGGGACAGCCACAAGCTAACCTATCGAGGCGCGGCTGATCTGATTGGACGCATTCAATCGATTTATGCAAAGGCGGGTCTCGTCCGGCCCCGCCGTATTGCCTTCCTGGCCGGCAATTGCGGGTATTGCTGGTGCGCCTCGGTGGCCGCCCACCTGAGCGGGTTCAGCATCACATGGCTGCACCCGGCGGGGTCGCTGGACGATCAAATCTATCAAATCGAAGACGCCGAAGTTGATGCGCTAGTCGTCGATGCGGAGCATTTCGCGACGCGAGGTGATCAGCTTGCAGCGCGAATTCCGCGCGACATGAAACTATTTCGAATTGGGCACGCCAGTTTCGGCGCTGACCTTCTCTCAGGCGCAGAAGCAGCGGGATCGTTCACGCCGCGCGATCTGGCGAAGACCACCGATATCGCGCTTCTCAACTACACCGGCGGAACAACCGGGCGCCCGAAGGGCGCAATGCGGCGGCATGGTGCGGTAACGTCATACGTGACGGCGATCCTTGCTAACTTTGAACTTCCTGTTTCTCCCCGGTATCTCACGGTGGCACCGATCAGCCATGTCGCTGGCGTAAAGGTGCTCCCGACCCTGATTCTGGGGGGAACGGTTCATCTGCTGACCGGCTTCGATCCCTCGCGTGTCTTGAGGACGATCAGCGAGCACAAAATCAATTTCTCGCTGATGGTCCCGACGATGATCTATGCTCTGCTGGATCATCCCGAGTTCGCAAAGGCCGACCTTTCAAGTCTCGAACTGCTGCTCTACGGCGCGGCAGCGATGTCGCCGAGCCGGTTGGAGGACGGGCTGAAGCGCATCGGACCAGTGTTCTCGCAGCTCTATGGTCAGACCGAATGCTACCCGGCAACAGTATTGCGAAAGTCGGACCATGATCTTTCGCGCAAGCATCTTTTCACATCGTGCGGACTTCCCGTCACGGCAGCCGACGTACGGCTGATCGATGATGAGGGGAGTGAAGTACCGCTGGGCGACGCCGGCGAAATCTGCATTCGCAGCCCCTATGTGATGGAAGAATACTGGAAGCTTTCGGATCTCACGCACGAAACGTTGAAGCACGGGTGGCTGCATACGGGCGATATCGGACGAAGGGATGATGAAGGATTCCTCTACATTGTCGATCGCAAGAAAGATATGGTCATCACCGGCGGATTCAACGTATTTCCGCGCGAAGTCGAGGATTCACTGACGTCTCATCCAGCCGTCGCCAATGCTGCGGTCATCGGCGTGCCTGACGAAAAGTGGGGCGAAGCGGTCACCGCGATTGTTGTCTTGCGCTCACCGCACGGCGCCTCCGAGCAGGAGCTCGTTCTGCACGTCAAAGACAAGAAGGGAGCCGTTCAAGCTCCGAAGTCAATCTATTTTGTCGACGACCTGCCGATGACGCCGCTAGGCAAGGTCGATAAACAAGCTTTGCGCGCGCGCTATTGCACCCAGACATAGCGCTGCTCTTTCGTACGATGGAGCTGCGAAGCAACCAAAATGCTTACTACGATTGCCGTCGAGTGCTGAACGACTCTTGCGCGCAGCCTCGCTCTCGAGTTGGCGTCGCTTTTCCCTGGCGCGCAGATTGTCGTCAATGGTCGACTCAGCCTTTCAGGGACGGAAGCTTTCAATCAGTGGAGTCAATCTGCGGTAGCGCCAGAGCCAGCTGAAACGCCCGATGTCGGGAACTCACGAAGGAACGGAAAAACGATGGTTAGAGCCGAAATGTCAGTGATCGCCGCGCTTTTCATGCTTGGTGTGATCCATTCAGCCTCTGCGCAGGTGCAGAAAAAATATGATGCAGGCGTTACGGACACAGAAATCAAGATAGGCAACATCATGCCCTATAGCGGGCCAGCATCCGCATACGGATTGATCGGAAAGGCGGAGGCTGCATATTTTAAGAGACTCAACGATCGCGGGGGTATCAACGGACGCAAGATTAATTTCATCAGTTACGACGACGCATACAGTCCGCCCAAAGCCGTCGAACAGGCCCGCAAGCTCGTCGAGAGCGACGAGGTGCTCCTGATCTTCAGCTCTATGGGGACGCCATCGAACTCCGCCATCCACAAGTATATAAACGGCCGCAAGGTACCGCAGCTGTTCGTCGCATCCGCCGCCACTAAGTGGGCCGACCCGAAGAATTTTCCGTGGACGATGGGCCTGGCCGTCAACTATCAGACGGAAGGCAGAATCTTTGCAAAATCCATTCTCGAACAGAAGCCGGACGCCAAGATCGCCATTCTGTTTCAAAATGACGATTTTGGCAAAGACCTGATGCGCGGATTCATAGACGCTTTGGGCAGTAAACAGTCGATGATCGTCGCACGAGAATCTTACGAAGTGTCAGAGCCAACGATCGATTCGCAGGTCGTTAAGCTCAAACACTCAGACGCGGACGTGCTCGTAAATTTCTCGAGCCCGAAGTTCGCAGCGCAGGCAATAAAAAAGGTTAGCGAACTCGGTTGGCGGCCGCTCCATATCGTCACGAGCGTGTCCTCGTCGGTCGGGGCAGTCATTGCGGCTGCAGGGCTGGATAGCTTGCAAGGCCTAATTTCCGCTACCTTCTACAAGGATACAATGGACCCGCAGTGGAAGGACGATCCAGGGATGGCATCTTATCTAGAGTTCCTCAACAGATATATGCCGGAAGCAAACAGGGCCGACACGATCGTGACCCTAGGCTACTTGTTCGCCCAGGCGATGGAGCAGGTACTGAAGCAGTGCGGAAACGAGCTCACGCGTGAAAATATAATGAAGCAAGCCGCAAGCTTGAGGGCTGTCAAATCAGACGTCCTGCTTCCCGGCATCACGATCAACACTAGTGCGGATAACTTTTCCCCGATCGAACAAATGCAGATGATGCGCTTCAAGGGCACGCAATGGGAACTCTTCGGCGGGTTACTGAAAGGGAACATGCAATTTTGAAAGGCCATCCAGCAAAATTGCTTTGTCGTTCGCCACTATTGAGGCTTCATTCGCTTCCGGGTTCGGCAGATGGCGACTGCGGGGTATCGCATACAACTTTGCGCCGTCCCTCACTTAAAAAGATAGAATATGGATTGAACGTCTGCGTGATCGACGAGGCCCCATATTCCGCCAACCCGGTTGAGGCAGCACGGTCGCGCGCCCGTGCCATCGATCACTGTGATAACAAGATCGAAGCTCCCGCGCTCAGGGTCGATGTGTTCTTTGTCGGTGCTGAGGCGCACGTCAATGCCTGGGTGGACCTGTGTGAACCGATGCAGGCGTGGGATCAGCCAGCGCATCGCTAGCGTGCTTAGACACGCAACCTGAAGAAGGCCCTCTTTCTCAGCAAGGACAGCTCGAACAGCGTTATCGATCTGGTCGAGCGCTGCGGTCAGGACCGGAGCAAGTGATTGGCCCGTAGGTGTCAGTTCTGGCTTGCTTCTTGGACCACCAAACAAGTCGACGCCGAGGACGGATTCCAGTTGGCGCACCTGTCGGCTGAGTGAGTGACGCCGAGATCAGGCGTATGTCCGAACAGCGATGCAGGCGCGCCAAAATATCAAAGATTAAGATGTCATGGATCACGGCGCGATCATTTCAAACGCCCGAATTTGCATAGTCAGGCGGGTGGCCCAGCCCTTAAGGATATCCTGCCAGCGACGAACAGACCCATCTCGATAGGCAGGCGGGGCGAACCAGCAGAAAAGTGATTGAACATGTCCATGAAAAGTCCTGGAATATTGGCAGGTTTATCGTTGGCCGCGCTGATGGGTTCAACGACGGCGTTTTCGCAGCCGCCGCCGGGCAAGCTGGCGCTCGTGATGTAACGCGATGGCGGGCCTCGCGATCAATCTGTGGCCGCGATGGCTCAGGATATCGATTGTCGGGGCAGCGACGGCTGCGACGATCGGCGGCGGATGGTTCGCGTATCGCTACTTCGCAAAGCCAGTTGTTCTTACTGTGGCTGCCGGGTCGACCGATGGCGAGGCGCTGGCGCTTATCTCGGCGATATCAGCGCGCCTGACAGCGTCCAACTCGCATGTCCGGTTGAAAGTCAGCGACGCCGGTACATCGGCACAGGCGGCCGAATTGTTGGCCGCGCACAGGGTGGACCTCGCCGTTGTTCGCGGCGATACAGGCGGTCTGGCGGATGCCAGGAGCGTGTTGCTCCTGACCCACGGCGTGGTCTTGATTATGACCCCATCGGTTGCGAGCGCCGATAGTCTGGGCGATCTCCGCAATACGACGGTCGGTATCATCGGCGGAGCGATCAACCAGCCGGCAGTCGAGGCGCTGAAGCAGGTGTATCAGGTCAGTTTTCAGGATGTTGCCATCAACGACGCCTCAGCAGCGCTCGCATCGGGAAAAGTTCACGCTTTGCTGGCTGTTGTTCCGCTGACGGAAAAGTATCTCGCCAAGGTCAGGCAATTCTTTCAACAGGAACGCGCCAAGGGATCGGCGCCAAAGCTGATCGAGATCGAATCGGCCGGCGCGGTCGCCAATGTTGCGCAGTACTACGAGAGCTATGACATCCCGAAGGGCACCTTGCGGGGCGCACCGCCGGTCCCTTCCGATGATCTCACGTCGCTGCGCGTTTCGTACTTTCTCGTCGCCAACAAGACCGTAAGCGCCGACGCCATTACCGACCTGACGCAGTCGCTGGTCGATGCGAAACGGGACCTGCTGTCGCAGTTTCCGATACTGGGCCAGGCCGCAGCACCGAGCACGGACGCGGACGCGCTGATCCCGATCCATCCGGGGGCCGCGACCTATTACAATGGCAACCAGCAGAGTTTTCTCGATAGGTATGATGACAAGCTCTACTACGGCTCGTTGCTGCTGGGCTCGCTGATCTCCATCCTCGTGGCTGCCTGGCGTTTCGCCCGATCCGGCACCGGGCCCGAGAGCATGCTGGAGCCGCTCTACGAGCTCGGCAACGAAATCAGGAATGCGAAAAGCGAAGCCGAACTCGAGGATATCGAAAAGCGGATTGACGATATCCTGAAGAACGAGCTTGCGAGGAACGCGGGCGAGAACGCCGACAGCGCCGAGATGGCCGCGCTGGGTCTCGCGGCCCACAGGCTACAGTATCTGATGAGCCACCGCCGGATGCTGGTTCGTTCGACGGTGGCCTCCCGACAGTAGCATTGCGTTATTTCACAATCCGATGCTTCGTCGGCGTCAACGTGCTGGCCGGCGCCATCGGCGAGATCGAGAACGTCAGCCAAGCATTCCATCCCGATGGCCGATTCTCTGCCGCGAACTCACCATAGGCTTTCAGGTTGAGGTATCCCTGCATGTCGCCGACGGGAAACAGGAAGCCGGCCTGGGGGCCGATGCCGAGCACGCGCGATCGAAAAGCTCCCAGGATCGGGTGCTGGCCGAAATCGTCGGTGATCTGCTGGTAGCCATATCCGACAAAACCGACGAAAAACTGCTTGGAAAGGAATTGCGACATTCCCCAGTCGACATGAAAGTCGATTCCGTTCTGGTAGTTGGTGTCGTGATTCTTGAAGTTGTAGGTAAATCCCGCAACGGCCGAAAACTCTTGGCCCGCCGCCGGGTTGAAATAGGTATAGCCACCGCCGCCATCGATGGCGGCATGGCCGATGCCGAGATTGGCAAGGCGGGTTGAGCTATAGGCACCGACGGGGACGTCGCCGGTCAGATAGGTCATGAAATTGTGCACGCCGGCATTCCACTTCAGCGTTGCCTGCGGATACAGGTCACCCACCGATGTGATTGAGTCCTGGATGAAGCCGGTCCGGGTCACCGCCAGCGGACCGAGGGCTGCCGTCAGCGTGCCGTCGACACTGGCACTCGAACGACCGAACAGGCCGATAACGCCGATCGCCAGTTGTCCGCCAAGCACCGGCGTTGCGAACGTATAGGTAGGATTCAGAAATACGAGATCGCCCTGTGCGCTCAGACTGGCGTCCAGGCTGACGGCGACGTTGGCGGGGATCCTGCCGATCTGAATCTGCCTGGCTGCGGCCACCGCGCCGGATGCTTCCACGGTGGTATGATAGTAGACCGCAGCCATCGACCAGCCCGGCACGGCGGGGACGGCTGCGAGGCTGCCAAAACGGCCAGGCAGCCAGTAGGAAACGCCACCCTCGTCGGCGCGGGACATGCTCGGAAGGCAAGCCAGCAGCGCGATCGCTACGGCTGCGCTGGTATGCCTCGGACGCAAGCTGGTGGTTTGCTGAGATCGTTCGCGCGTCATCTGTTTGCCCCTCGAAATCTCTTTGGATCCGCATAGCGAGGAAATTTCACGCCAGGTGCGGTCGCTATGCAGATTCGATCCGGTTTTGATTTTCCGTCCTAGTTGTTGCCGCAAAGTCACGCCTGAGCTGCAGCGGTAGGCAACGCTGGCCGGCGTGCAATTGAGGGCCTGTGGTCTCGTTGCGGCGTTGCGTTTTCGTGCGGTTCAGACGACTCGCCGGCGTCGGCTTGCGACGTCCGCTGCAGGGTCTCCGAAGGGCTTTCACCAAATACGCTGCGGTATTCGACCGAGAAGCGCCCCAATTCCGCAAAGCCGTAGCAGGTCGCAACCTCTGTAACGGTCGTGAGGTTGCTGTCGGAAGACAGCAGCGCGCGCCTCGCCTGTAACAACCGCTGCATGCGAAGATGGCGACAAGGGGGGACGCCGTGGACATTGTGAAATGCCTTGCGCAGCGTGCGCTCGCTGACGGCAAGGGCGTTGCAGAGAGCCGAAATGTGCAGCGGTGAATCGAGTTCTGCCAGAGCGATCGCCTCGGCTTGGACCACGAGATCGCGCCAGGTTCTGATCGTCGATTGGCTAGAAACGTCTGAAAGATTTACTGACAAATAACTGATAGTCATCTAATGCCCCCCGATTCTGCGATCGCGGTGAAAGCGCTGGACTTGGGGCAACTCAGCATCATGCGCGACAGCGCGCTACTGTACCTGAGGGCAAAACCGGTAGTTGAACGGCCGTCAGCGGGGCGCGGCGGGGGCGCTCGCGCGGCGACGGCTATGAAGCGCTCTTGATGTCGGGCGAGGGCTGGGGCGTCAGGATTCCGGTTCGCTCCGCCACCGAGACTGCCTCGGCAAACGATCCGACCTGAAGCTTCTGCATGATCATCTGTCTATGATACTTGATGGTTCGCTCGGAAGTACCCAGCAAATGCGCAATCTGCTTGTTCATTTTGCCGCGGACCATCAACGCGAAAACCTCGCTCTCGCGGGAAGTTAGTTTCGCAATCAGAGCGTTTAGCGCATCGAGCCGGCCCTGACTCTGCTGGATCGCCGCAAAGCGTGACAGCGCGCGATCGATCGCTTCCAGCAGCGTCTGCCTCAGGATCGGCTTGGAGAGAAAGTCTTCGGCGCCAGCCTTGATAGCGCGAACGGTCGTTGGAATATCGCCGTGACCGGTTATGAAGATGATCGGCCAGTGATGCGACAGCTTCGCCAGCTCCTGCTGAAGCTCCAGACCGCCGAATGCGGGCATCTGCACGTCGAGCAGAAGACAGCCGGGTTTGGCGTCGGGGATGTTCTGCAAAAAGTCGGCCGCCGAGTCGAACTCGACCACGGCATAACCCGAAGCTTTCAATACCCGGGAAATCGCGCCGCGAAACGACGCGTCGTCGTCCACGATATAAACTACGGGCGCGCCCGTCATTCCCAATCTCTCGCCCTTGTCGTGGCCCGTCGGCCGAGTCCCGAACATACTCCGGAAGCGATCCGCTGCGAGCGCGCCAAGCCAAGGCTAAGCACGCCGTTGAGCAAGGAAAAATCGGAAATGCGAGAATAACGTGTAGCCCCCCGGCGGTCAACGCGGAGCGTGTATGTATGCAATATGCAAGTCTGTGCCTGACTCGGGAATATGCAGTTGTGCCAATCGGCTGGCTACAGGTACGCCGTATAGGAGCTGACCCACACCAGTATTGACGCCAACAGGCCGATAACGCCTGCATTTGCGGCAAATGCGGTGGCGCTTCCCGACATTCCCAACCGCAGCGAGTCTCGGCTCATTTCATCAGGCACGGAAATTTCCGCAGGGAAGGTCGTCGCGCCACCTAGCGCCGTGGTGCGCGCGAGCGTCCCGGAGACGGCGATCTGGCCCTGGCCGATTCCCTTTGGAATCGCGATGATTTTTGCGTGATAGATCCGGCCAGGCGCATTGTCGAATACGATATCGACGGGCGCTCCGACCTTAATGGTCTGGAAACCATTCTGCGAGAACAACCCGACAATTGTAATCTCCTTCTCGACGATGAACGACATCGTCGAACGGGCCTGTGTCGCACGATCGCCAACCGACAGCGCGACGACGGTGACGTACCCGTCGGCTGGCACTCGAACGTTGGTTTGCGATAGCTCCCAGGTGGCGTGATCGAGCTGTGCCTGGATCTGGGCAACCGATGTATTGACGCCGCCGATCTCCGAGTCCAGCGCCAGTTTGGCGCTCTGCTGGGTAGCTTTGGCCGCATTGAGTTGAGCTGTCACGGTTTCGTATTGAATCTGGGTGTCCTGTTCCTTGAACTCGGTGTTGGCTCCGCTTGCATATAGCCTCTGGATGTTGTCGAGCCGCTTCGCATTATATTTCTGCTGCGCGTCGAGACCGGCGACGTTCGCGGTGGCCTGCTCGTAATTGGACTTGAGAACCTTTGCCTGCTGTCGCGCCGCGGCCAATGATGCCCGCAACTGTGAGACCTTGTACTGGAACGGCGCTGGATCGATCTGAAACAATACGTCGCCCGTCTTCACGGGCACGTTGGGCTTGACCGGAATAGCCACGACCTCGCCGGATACATTCGGAGTTACCTCGACAACTCTGCCTGTGACGGTGACTGTGCCGGATGGCGTGAGGTAATTGAACAGCGCCATAAAGGTCGCGAGAATGAACCCGCCGATCAGTATCGAAATCGTTCCCGACAGCCAGCCCCAGCGGACCAGCTTGAGCTTGGAAAATATCGCCCACATCGCGAGCACATAGAGGCACAGGATAATAACCACGGGCGGCCTCTCTCGTTTCGTGGCGCCAACTGCTCATTTGCCGGATGTGCACCGGGACGCGCTATGCAAAATCGGTCGCAGCGAGAACTCTATATTTTCAGATCATCTCAGCAAATTCTTTGCGTTGCTGGTTTTTGCATAGTCGATCGCGCGAAGCCTTCTCATAGTCGTGGACGAGCGTGACCGTCCGAGACGTGGTCATCCCATTCACAACAGGAGAGGCAGACATGAAGCGCGCAAGGCTGGCACAGATTGCGGGACTGCTCGTGGTTTCGGCGTTAATTGGCCCGAGGGCGTCCTTCGGACAGACGGCCCCGGTGCCCCACAACATGAAAACAATCGGTGCAGCTTCAGGGCACGCCAAGTCCGAGCTCGTGCCGTCGCTGTTCGTGCTTAATTCGCGCGGCGCCGCCCTGCAGGGCGACACGCTGACCCTGACCGGCGTGACACCGAGCTCGATCATCTTCGCGGACCGTCCGGTGCGCGCCGCGGGTCACCAGCCAACCGCCGACGTGATCGCGGAATGGGGATCCGGTGACGACAGCTTCGCCAAGAACCCGCCGAACGCGACCGTTTCCGTGCTCGGCAAGGACGGCTCGGTAAAGGACGCCGTCGTGGTGCTGAAGAACCCGAAGCTCGAGGGCGACAAGCTCACTTTCAACGTTCAGGTCCTTGAAGGCGATCTGGCCGGCGCCGACGGCGCGGCCGCGCTCTTCATCGACATCATCGGCCGGCCGTTCACGCCGTTGTCGTTTGCAGGCGTTGCACGCCGCACGGCATTCAGGGGCGCGATGTATGCCGGCGCCGTCGGGGCGGCAGCGTATGGAGCAGCTGCGTACTACCACCCGTACGCATACGCGTACCCCCGTCCGGCCTGCGGCTATTACCCATATCCGCCTTGTTACTGAGACCCGCGAAAAACGGGGGAGGCGCCGCTTCCCCCGTTTGCACGGCGTCTCGATCAGGGAATCGTCAGCGCCTTTTGATCTGAACCAAACGCAATCCGATTGAACGGAGATTTTCAATGGACATCACGCGACGCAATCTCACCCTGGGCGGCCTCAGCCTGTTGGCGGGAGCTTCCGCAAGCACTATCAGCCGTGCCGAACTCGGTTCATTCCTCGGAATCGGGGAGGGCATCGAGGACTTCCTGCTCGCCACCGACGCCTACATCTTCGGATATCCGCTGGTGACGATGGAGATGACGCGGCGCGTCATCACCAACGTCGCGGCTCCCGCCGGGACGCGCGGACCGATGGGCCAGATCATCAAGCTGCGGCACTATCCCGATGCATCGTTCCGGGACGTCACCGCGCCGAACGCCGACACGCTCTACACGACGTCGTTTTTCGATGTCGGCAAGGAGCCGTGGGTGCTCAGCATCCCCGACATGAAAGGCCGCTACGCACTGTTGCCGATGCTCGACGGCTGGACCACCGTGTTCGAGGTGCCGGGCAAGCGCACCACCGGCACCGGTGCGCAGACCTACGCGATCACCGGCCCGGGCTGGAAGGGCACGCTGCCCCCAGGGGTCAAGGAATACAAGTCGCCCACCGCCATCGTATGGCTGCTCGGGCGCATCTACTGCACCGGCACGCCGGAGGATTACGCCGAGGTGCACAAGCTGCAGGATGAATTCAAGCTGGTGCCGTTGAGCTCATACGGAAAACCCTACACGCCGCCTCCGGGGACCGTCGATCCCACAATCGACATGAAGACGGCCGTGCGCGAGCAGGTCAACCGGATGGATACGGTGGCGTACTTCACGCTGCTGTGCAAGCTGATGAAGGATAATCCTCCGGCGGCGGCCGATGCACCGCAGTTGGCCAAATTCGCCAAGCTCGGCATCGTGCCGGGTCAGGACTTCGACGCAAGCAAGCTCAAGGCGGATTTCGTCAAGCGAGTGCCAGAGGTCGCCGTCGACCGGATCATGTTGCAGTTCAAGGTCAACAAGAACATTACCGACGAGAACGGCTGGGCCTTCACGACCAAGACCGGCATCTACGGGACTGACTACCTGATGCGCGCGCTCGTCACCGCGATCGGGCTTGGGGCCAACCGGCCGCAGGACGCGGTCTATCCGACTTCACAGAAGGATGCGGAGGGCCGCAAGTACAACGGCGCCAACAAGTACGTGATGCGTTTCGCCAAGGGCCAGCTGCCTCCGGCGGAGGGATTTTGGTCGCTCACGATGTATGACTCCGGCTATTTCTTCGTCAAAAATCCGCTCAACCGCTACTCGATCAGCGCGCGCGAGGAGCTGAAATCGAATCCGGACGGCTCCACCGATCTCTACATCCAGAAGGACTCGCCGGGGAAGGACAAGGAATCCAACTGGCTTCCCGCACCGTCAGGCGATTTTGTCCTGATGATGCGGCTGTATTGGCCGAACGAGAAGAACCCCTCGATCATCGATGGATCGTGGAAGATTCCGCCGGTCAAGCAGGTCACGTGAGCCTGAAGTCGTCCTGCAAACACAAACTCTCATATCCCTACGCTCGTCCGGCCTGCGGCTATTACCCTTATCCGCCCTGCTATTGAACGCCGGCGCTTTGGCGCTGGCATCCGACCGCACGAAACAACGACGATGATAAAGGAGAGCATCCCATGTTGACGAAACGCGATCTGCTTCGCTCCGCTGCGATGACTGCGCTCGCCGTCACAACGGCGAAGTCCACCCCGGCAATTGCGCAGAACAAAGCCGATTGGCCCAGGCTGTTAGAGGCCAAGGACATCGCCGAGGCAGGGTTCATCTACGGCCTGCCAATCGTGATGAACTATGCAATCATGTACGAGTACGCGGTCGATCGCAATTCGGGGCAGTTCAAGGCGCCGTTCAACCAAATCAAGAACGAGCCCAACGTCTACACCTACAAGGATACGGCAATCGTCACGCCGAACAGCGACACGCCCTATTCCTTCGTGTGGCTGGATTTGCGGGCGGAACCGGTGGTGCTCTCGGTGCCGGCGATCGACCCGAAGCGCTACTACTCGGTCATGCTCTGCGACGGCAATACCTACAATTACGGCTATATCGGCACCCGAGCCACAGGGAGCGAGGCCAGCGACTACATGGTGGTCGGGCCCGACTGGAAGGGCGACACCCCGGCGGGCATCAAACAGGTGTTTCGTTCGAGCACACAGTTTTCCCTCGCGGGCTATCGCACCCAGCTTTTCGGCCCGGATGATCTCGACAACGTCAAGAAGGTGCAAGCTGGCTACAAGGTGCAGATGCTCTCGGCCTATCTGAAGCAGACGCCGCCGTCGGCCGCGCCAACCATCGACTTCCCCAAGATCGACAAGGAACTCGTGAAGACCAACTTCTTCGATTATCTCGACTTCGCGCTGCAATTCGCGCCGGAACAGGGTAATGAGAAGGAGATACGCGCCAAGCTGGCACGCATCGGCGTCGGGCCGGGCAAGGCCCTCAACTTCAAGGACCTGCCACTGGAGCATAAGCTGGAGCTTGGCCTCGGCATGAAGGAGGGCCAGCGGAAGGTCGACGAGGCCGTCGCAAATGCCGGCAAGGCGATTAATGGCTGGCGGGTTAGCGGTCTTCCAGGCGATAGCGCCCACTACAATGGCGACTGGTTGAAGCGTGCCGTCGCCGCTCAGGCCGGCATTTATGGCAATGACCCGGCGGAAGCGACCTATCCGTTCACGCGCGTTGACAGCGACGGCCAGACGCTCGACGGCAGCAAGCACAATTACACACTGACCTTCCCGGCGGGACAACTGCCACCGGTGAACTCCTTCTGGTCGGTGACGATGTATGACGGCAAGAGCCAACTCCTGATCAAGAACCCGATCAACCGCTACCTCATCAACTCGCCGATGTTACCCGGCATGAAGAAGAATGAGGATGGCTCGCTCACCCTCTACATCCAGAAGGACAGCCCCGGCGCGGACAAGGAAGCAAATTGGCTGCCTGCGCCCAATGACACGATCTATCTCGTGATGCGCCTGTACTGGCCGAAGACGGAAGCGCCGTCCATCCTGCCGGCCGGCGAAGGCACCTGGCGGCCGCCCGGCATCAAGCGGGTTTGACAGACGTCCGAATGCAGATCGATTCGACAATTCAATCGAGTTAAGGAGTAGTGCAAATGTTGACGAAGCGAGATTTACTTCGCTCCACCGTGGCGATCGCCGCCGGCGCCGCGATTGCCAGGCCAAGCCTGCTGATGGCGCAGAGCTATCCCGGCATCATCGAGGCCAAGGGCATCGCCGAAACCGGATTCATCTACGGCCTGCCGATCGTGATGAACTACGGCACCATGTACGAATTTGCCGTTGACCAGAATTCGGGGCAGTTCAAGGCGCCGTTCAATCAGATCAAGAACTTATCCCACGTCGCTACTTATAAAGACACCGCCGTCATTACGCCGAACAGCGACACGCCCTATTCGATTTTGTGGGTAGACCTGAGGGCGGAGCCGATGGTGGTTTCGGTCCCGGCGGTGGACCCGAAGCGCTACTACGCTGTCCAGCTTATCGACGGCAACACATTCAACTACGGCTATATCGGCAGCCGCGCCACTGGAAGCGAGGCTGGCGACTACATGGTCGTCGGACCGGAGTGGAAGGGAGCAACTCCCGCCGGAGTCAAGAAGGTGTTCCAGTCGACCACGCAGTTTTCGTTCGTTCTCTTTCGCACCCAGCTTTTTGATCCGGGCGACATCGGCAACGTGATCAAGGTGCAGGCCGGCTATAAGGCGCAGCCGCTTTCCGCCTTTCTGAAGCAGCCGGCGCCGCCCGCTTCGCCGGCTGTGAATTTTCCGAAGATCGACAAGGAACTCGTGAAGACGAACTTCTTCGAGTATCTCGATTTCTGCCTGCAGTTCGCGCCGGCGCTCGAGAGCGAGAAGGATATCCGCGCGAAGCTTGCGCGCATCGGCGTCGGGCCGGGAAAGACCTTCAGCTTCAGGGATCTCCCGCTTGAGCACAAGGCGGAGATTCTCATCGGAATGAGGCAAGGCGAACGAAAAGTCGACGAGGCCGTCGCAAAGGGCGGCGTATCGCTCAACGGATGGCAGGTCAACTCCTTCTTTGGCAATGCCGAGTTCTACAATGGCGACTGGCTGAAACGCGCCGCGGGCGCCAAGGCGGGCATCTACGGCAACGATGCGGTCGAGGCGGTCTATCCGCTCACGCGCGTCGACGATGACGGCAAGCCGCTCGACGGCAGCAAGCACAACTACACGCTGACCTTCCCGGCCGGTAAATTGCCGCCGGTCAACGCCTTCTGGTCGGTGACGATGTACGATGGCAAGACGCAGCTTCTGATCGAGAATCCGATCAACCGCTATCTGATCAATTCGCCGATGCTGCCGACCATGAAGAAGAACGCCGACGGGTCGCTGACGCTGTACATCCAGCACAAGTCGCCGGGTGCGGATAAGGAATCGAACTGGCTACCGGCGCCGAACGGCCCGATTTATACGGTCATGCGGCTCTACTGGCCGAAAACAGAAGCGCCTTCAATTCTGCCGGTCGGCAATGGGACGTGGCAGCCGCCCGGTATCAATGCTGCGTAATGATTATCCCCGACCTGCTGATGCGCGGTGCCACGTGAGGCGCCGCGCAGCCCGGATTGCAACAAGGAACAAAAGCTCATGAAACGCTACCTGAGATTGGCCGGCGCTACTCTTGCAGTGGCTGTCGACGAGGAGAGAGCCGTGATGCGCGCGACGAGACTGCTTTGCGCCACCGTTGCAGTGGTACTGATGGGCTTGGGCGCCGCTTCCGCACAGACCTACAAGATGACGACGCCTTTCTCATCGGGCGTCGCCGTACCGGACAAGATCGAATCCTCGATCGGGACGCTGAATCTCGATTACGGCTACCCGTCGGTCGATACCGTTGAAAAAATCTACGACAACCTGGATCGTTCGCGCGCGCTACAGGCTTATCTGCTGGCGATTCCGATCGTGAATCAGGCCGGCATGCGCGACTCGCTGCGCAAGTTCGGACCTGATAACCAGACAGACGTGATCTGGGAAAATCTGGTCGATCCGAAGACCGTCGCGCTGACGGCCAACGACAACACGATCTACAACTTCATGTGGGTCGACACGAGCAAGGGACCGGTGGTGGCCGAGATTCCGCCCAAGGTGCTCGGGATGATCGACGACTTCTGGTACAAGTGGGTGGCGGACATCGGCATCACCGGGGCCGACAAGGGCGAGGGCGGCAAATACCTCCTGTTGCCGCCTGGATTCAAGGGCGAGATACCACCGGGGTATCACGTCGTGCGGCCGAGCACTTTCGGCAGCTACCTCGTCTTTCGTGCCTTCGTTGTGGACGGTTCGACCCGACCCGGGGTTGACTCGGTCAAGAAGAACCTGCGGATCTATCGCCTGGCCGAGACCGCCAACCCACCGCCGATGAAGTTCGTCAATGCTTCCGGTATTCCCTCGAACTTTGTCTCGCCGGGTGACTACTCGTTCTGGAGCCTGTTGAACCAGGTCATCCAGGAAGAGCCGGCGGACGGTTCCGATCCCACCACCCTGGGCCTGTTCGCCTCGATCGGCATCGTCAAGGGCCAGCCCTTCAATCCCGATGAGCGGATGAAGAGGATCCTGACCGACGCCGCCAACATCGGCGCCGTGACGGCGCGGACGATCGCCTTCAAGGTTCGCGCGAAGGATGCGTATTTCTATCCGGACAGTACGTGGCGCTTGCCGTTTTTCGGCGGCTACAAGTTCGAGACAGCACCCGGTGTCAGCAACTTGGACGGTGCTGTCTTCTACTATTACTTCGCCATCGGCGTCACGCCAGCGATGGAAGAGAAGATGGTGGGCCGGGGCTCGCAATATCCCTGGTCGGTGCAGGATGCGAAGGGCAATCCCTTTGATGGCGGCAACACTTACAAGCTGCGCCTGCCGCCAAATATCCCGGTCAAGGATTTCTGGTCGGTCATCGTCTACGACAACCAGACCCGCTCGATGGTGCAAACCGACCAGCAAGCCCCGAGCGTCAGTAGCCAGAGCAAGGGAGTCAAGGTCAATACGGACGGATCGGTGGATGTCTACTTCGGACCGAAGGCCCCGGCGGGAATGGAGAACAACTGGGTGCAGACGATTCCGGGCAAGGGCTGGTTCATGATCCTTCGGCTCTACGGTCCGCTGGAGCCTTGGTTCGACAAGACATGGAAGCCGGGCGAGATCGAACTGGTGCAGTGATGCGGTAACGGAGCGGCAGGCTAGGCGCTTGCCGCTCCGCACCGGTGCGGAGGATGTCGTCTCTTGCGGGCTATTTCTTCTCTTCTTTCGCGGCCAGTGGAGCGGCCTCGTTCGCCGTGCGGATGAAGCTCTTCATCGCACCATCGTACCAGGCCTTGATGGCCTAGCCCGTTGAGACCGTACGCGCGGCCTGCGTGCGCTACTACCACTATCCGCGTTCTACTGAGAAGAGAGGAAGCGGGGGAGATGCAGGACTTCTCCCGCTTCAATTCAGCGACCAGGCGACGAGCTCAGCAGGAGAATGGAATGGAGCGCAAGATGCACAGGGCCCTGATTTTCGCAACGATACTGTCTGCGACGGCGATTCCGGTTGCCCGCGCCCAGGTCGATCTCAGCACCTATGCCGACGCCAACGGCTTCCTCAATGTCCAGAAGTTGACATGCGCTCAGCTGGCCGGGACCTGGCAAGGCGATGCCGACCGCCTGACAGCCTGGTACAGCGGCTGGTACAACGGACTTGCTCGCAAGCATTATATGGATATCGTCAAATCAAAAGAGGCCGAGCACGAAATCATTGTCTATTGCAAGGCGAACCCCGGTCAATTGATCATCGAGGCGGTCGCCGTCGTGTTCAAGGACATGCGGGCGAAGCTGGGGATTGAAATGAAGCCCTAGCGGATTCACAGCGATCTCGGCGACCCTGCGCAAGGGCGGATTGTGCATAGCGTCCCAGGGAGGGCCGATGCAGATTGCTGTTCGCAAGCGCCAGTCCTGATCGCGATCCGTAACTGGGAATTGCCTTTCTTGCCGAAGGGATAACTGCAAACAGCCAATGATCGTTTCGTCATGCGCACCATAGCTGTCGTCGACGACAATCCCAGCATGCTCCAAGGTCTAAACCGCCTTTTGTCGGCCCATGGCTACCGTGTCCGGACGTTTGCATCGGCAGAGTCGTTTTTGGAGGCCTATGCCGAGTGCGAAGCGGATTGTTTGCTGCTGGATATTCACCTTGGCGGAATCTCAGGCATCGACCTGCAACGGCAGTTGATCGCGTCAGGTAGGGAATTACCGGTCATTATGATGACGGCCATCGATAATGAGGTTACCCGGCAGGAGGCATTCGACGCGGGCTGCATTGCGTATTTGAAGAAACCGTTTCTGTCAAAGCTGCTGATCGATGCCGTCGGCAGGATTCCCTGAGGAATGGAGCCCAATTCCTTAACGATTGCAGGGAATAGGTACTGGGCAAGTCGAGTAGGATTGGGTTCCGGGTCATATCGTGACATCCCGCGTAAACGGACCGCCTTATCGCATGATAATTCGAATATTTCTCAGTTCGATCGTTCTGCTCCTGGCGATGACCGGTGCGGCTTTTTCCCAGCCAAAGCGGGTGCTGATTGTCCATTCCGTCGGCCGCGATTTCTCGCCGTGGGATGACTACGCAAGAAAGATCCGCGAGGAGTTGAGGCTTCAGTCGAAAGATCCCATCGATATCTTCGAGGCCTCCCTGTCGACGGCTCGCTTCCCCGACGGGAATGAAGACGCCTTTGTCAGCTATTTGAATGCGGTGTTCTCCGAGCGCAAACTCGACCTGATCATGACGATCGGCGGCCCCGCGGCACGATTCTTTCAGCAAAACCGTCCGCGGATTTTTCCTTCGATCCCAACCTTGTACGCGGCCCTCGAGCAGCGGATTTCTCCGAACGCACCGGCGACCGATGCGATGGTCTCCGTATCTATCGACGTATTGGGCACTGTCGAACAGATACTGAAGTTAGTTCCGGAGACGACCAAGGTCTTCATCGTGCACGGGAGTTCTCCGATCGAGAAGCGATGGCTGGAGGAGATGCGCAAGCTGCTCCAACCGCTGACAAGCCGGGTCGAGATCACTTATTCCAATGAACTGTCGCTGGAAGAGATCCTCAAGCAGGTGGCTGTCCTGCCACCCCGGACCATCATCGTCTACGCCCAGATGTTGGTGGACGCCGCCGGCGTCGTGCACGAAGGCGGTCGAGCCATAGACCGGATTCACGCGGTCGCCAATGCGCCAATCTTTTCAGAACAGGACACGTTCTTCGGCCGAGGGATCGTCGGCGGCCGGATGACGAACATATCCGACGTCAGCCGCCAGACCGCCGCAGTTGCCGTGCGCATTCTCGGCGGAGAGTCGCCGGGCAGCATCAAGACGCCTCCGATTCCAGCGGCATCGCCCAGATACGACTGGAGGGAGCTGAAGCGCTGGAACATCAGTGAAAGCCAATTGCCGCCGGGCAGCGAAGTTGTTTTTCGCGTGCCCAGCCTCTGGGAGCAGTATCGCCCGCAACTGACGGCTGTTATGGCGGCCATCCTGCTGCAGGCGGGCATCATTGCATTGCTGCTCGTCGAGCGGCGGCGACGTCTTGTCGCCGAAGCGGAGGCGATCAGTCGCCGTCAGGAGGTCGTCCGTCTGAATCGCGTCACGACCGCAAGCGTTCTGTCGTCCTCGATCGCTCATGAACTCAATCAGCCGCTCGGAGCCATCTTGAGCAATACCGAGGCCGCGCAGATGTTGCTCAAGGCTCATCCACTCGACATGGCTCAGCTCGGCGAAATCCTTTCCGATATTGTCCGGGATGAGCAACGTGCGAGCGAGATTATCAGCGGCCTGCGGAATTTGCTCAACAACAGGACGGAAGCCGATCTGCAGACGCTCGATTTGAACGACACCGTGCGCGACGTCGTCAAGATTGTGTCTCCTGAAGTGACGAGGCGGGGAGTGATTTTACGTACCATTCTTGCGCCGGAGCCACTACGGGTGCGCTGCGATCCGATTCATCTGCAGCAAGTCATCATCAACCTCGTGATGAACGGCGTGGACGCGATGGAGGAGGTAGCCAAACCGCATAATCTGACGATCCGAACAAATTTGGCTGATACCGGCGGGGTCGAGGCCCGAATATCCGACTCCGGCCCGGGTATCCCCAACGATAAACTGGTCAGCATTTTCAATCCGTTTGTCACAACGAAGCTGCAAGGGACGGGGCTGGGACTCCCAATTGCACGAACGATACTCGAAAGCTACGGCGGCGAGTTGTGGGCCGAGAATCGCACCGGGGGCGCGGTGTTCTCCTTTAGGCTTCCGGTGGCTAGCGCTTAGGCAAAATGAGCGGTCACATTCGTTGCGCCCATATGACCTGCCGTGATGACTTCATCTGTCCATCGATGGCACGTGGGCGATGCGTTACGTATTAGAACCGCCTCACCGCTGATGAAGTCAAAGATTATCGAAGCGGGCGCATCCGGCTATGCAAAATCAGGCACGGACTTCTATGGATGCCTGTCCGTTTTCGCATAGACGACGCGCGCCCCGACTTGCATAGAAATCGAACGAAGAGCTGACTGAGGGCGCCTTTCTTAGAATGCCGTGAAGCCACTGCGAGCTGGAGGCCACAATGCCTATCTCGATCTCGATGATTGTCGTGAGTTCTCAGTTGGTTGTTGCAATGGCTGACAATGTGCCAAAGTTCGATATTGCCCGAAATTGCAAGCTCGATGTTGCCGCTACCGTCGGGCTCTCCGTCGATCAATCGTTAAAAAGCTGCATAAGGGATGAACAGCAAGCCCGCCAGCAGCTGGCCAGCCGGTGGTCGAAGTTTCCCGCGGCCAACAGAGCAAACTGTACCGCGAACGAAAGCGTTGGCGGCACGCCGAGCTACGTCAGCCTGTTGACTTGCCTTCAACTGGACCAATGGGCCCGATGACTGCTCAGTCTGACCTTTCGTACTTTGGATCGCAAGCCGACGATGCCGGGGGACGGCGAACGCACGTACATTCAGCCGCAGGGTTTTCCAAATCAGCTGTAATGGTCGTGCTCACTCAGTGCAATTCGCACCTCCCGGGCAAATCGACCAGCGAGATGGTGAACGCGGCGAGCGATATCATGAAGACAGCGACCCCGCTTATGCTGGAGTTGCAAGAACGCCGTTACAAAAGCGACGATGACCAGCAATGCTGGCGACCACCGCCCAGAAGATGGCCCGGTTCATCATCGCCGCGCGTCGCATCAGGCGTGGAAGATCGGCCTTGAGCCGGCACCGGACGGTATCGTCAATCAGCAATCCCGTTCAGGATTACCGTTCGGTCGACGATTCGGTTCGGGCGGGAAATCAGGACGGCAATGAAGGCGGCCAGCGCACCGAGAAGAAACGCAGGCGCCGCCTGCGAAATGACATGCGATAGCTGACTGACGGAGGGCGTATCTGACAACGTCGGATCCAGCTTGACGTTATTACTTTCACGGAATTCCCGGATCATCGCAGCGAGCGGGACCGGCTGTGCGTCGCGCTTACAGCTAGTCGATTCAACTCCGACCCATCATGCTCTCTAGCCCGCCAGCGGCCGGGTGTGCTTTGATTGGTAAAATTCCGATTATGGGGCTGCTTTTGACGGAAGACGGGATGGAAAATTTGGAACTGCAGGGCGTGGGTATCCTCTTAGTCGAGGATTCCTGGCACGTCGGCAAAGCCTTGAAGACCTTGCTTCATGTCTTGGGAGCGGACGTGGCCGGACCAGCCGCGACCACGGCGGACGCCGAGCGCCTGGTTGCCGAGCGCACCCCGGATGTAGCCATCGTCGACATTAATCTCCGAGAAGGCGAGCGGGCCGACGGCTTGATCGATCGGCTGCATGAACAAGGCATTCCAGTTATCGTGCTCACTGGCTACGCGGTTGTTTCTCTAGCCCCAGGAAAGGCCGAGGCCATTCTGCAGAAGCCCGTCAGCAAGGAACAGCTTCTTGCGATCTTGCGCCCGATCATTGCCAGGAAGGTGGATCGATGAAGGGGTTCTCCCGTGCGATGGTCGCTTATCTGCGCTTGAGGGGTATCTCGATTGTGCAGCACACGCCCTCGGACGAAAAAGCGAGGTCGACCTTACCGCCGAGTTCGTGAGGGATGAGATCGCAAATAAGGCTGGTTCCGTATCCGTATTGAGTCGGAGCCGATACCGGCGGGCCGCCCGTCTCACGCCATACGATCATCACACTTGTCGCCGTATCGTCGCTGTTGCCGCACTCCCAGCTTACCGACACCCGACCATCCGGAATCGACAGCGCGCCGTATTTGGAGGCGTTGGTCACAAGCTCATGCAGCACCATCCCCAGCGCCTCGGATGCCGCGGCGGTGAGTGTGATGTCGGGGCCGTTAGTCGTCGTATTTGCGTCCGTCGCGTAGGGAGCTAGTTGGCGGCGGACAATATCCGCGAGGCGAACGCCCTGCCAGTGACCTTGGCTCAATAGCTCATGAGCGACTGCCATGCTTTGGATGCGGCGATCGAGTGCCTGGATAAACTCGTCCATCGTGCTGCTGCCCTGGCGCGTATACATGGCGACCACGGCAACGCGCGTGAGCACGTTCTTGACGCGGTGGTCAAGCTCCGCGATCAGCAAGCGTTGGTGCTCGTCAGCCCGCTTGCGCTCGGTGATGTCGAGGGTCAGGCCTTTGATGCGTACACAGTGCCCGGATGCGTCGAACTCGGCCGTCGCTGTTTCCTCCAGCCACATTTCATGACCGTCAGGACGCATCACACGGAAGGTGACCGCATACGAAGGGCTGTCGGGGCGGACGTTCCTCACGTGCGCTTTGAAGTGCGCGCGGTCCGCCGGATGAATCGACGCAAGAAAATCAGTCCCGGTAAAGGGCGCTTGCGGGTCGTATCCCAGAATCTTTGCCGCGTTATCGCTGCGGTGCGACGAACCGGTGCGGACATCCCATTCGAAAGCCGTCACCGCCCCGGCCGTCAACGCCTCCTGCAGCCGCGCCGCGCCCTCACTGAGCGCTGCCTCGTGCAGACGCCGCTCTGCGAATAGCGCGGCAAGAACGAACGTGCAGAGCGACGTCGTCAGGATGCCGGCTTGGGCACCCAGGATGCGGTCGGCGATCGGGAGATCGGGGTCGCCGAAATACCCGATGCCGAAGGTAGTCGTCCATACGATTGTCAGTGCAACGATGAACGCGGCCGCCGCGGCGAACGCCGGCCGGCAGCGGGCGGCAAGCCACAGCAACAGTGGGAACAGCAAGGCGAGCGGCACCAAAGTCGCCCATGATTCGCGGGGTAGAAAGATATTAATCGCGCTTGTCGAGGTTATCGCCACGAGCGCCATGGCACCTTCGATTGCCTCGCTCTGCGGCGGCGGGTTGCGCACGGCCGCGGCAACTCCGATCAACACCGGTGCAACCGTGACGATGCCGAGGGCGTCGGCCGCAAACCAATGCTGCCAAATGGTCAGGATCGGTGCCGTCGAGCCGTGGAACAGTTTGAACCCCAGAGCCCCACCGATTCCGGAGACGGCCGCCGCGAAGACCGCTGCCGAAAGTAATCCCAGGACGTGGCGCAGCCGGTCGAGGCCGAAATCCGAACCAAATTGGCGCTCGACAAGGACAGCCGTGAGGATCGCTTCTCCAGCATTGCATAAGGCGAAGGTGATAGCGCCGGCGAAGGTTCGGTCTCCCAACAGATTGGCTACGATCGTTGCCGCCATCGTACCGATTGCCACCGGCCATCGCGCACTCCGGCCCACCGCTATCAGGACGCCGGCGGCAACACCGGAGGCCGGCCAGAACACGGCTACGCCGTCAGGTTTTGTCAGTAGAGAAAGACTCAGTCGCGCGGCCAGGAAATAGGCGATGCCGACAGCCACAGCGAGCCCGATCGCGCTGACCCATCGCCGCGTCGGATCAGCGACAGGGAGCACTCGGCGCTGGACCTGATTTCGTAGATCCTGAAGCACGCGGCAGCCTCTCTCGAACCCCGCATGTAGCACAAAACGTGCGACGCGAGCGATACTAAGCCCTATTGCCAGCGCGCAACCGAAGTCGGTAATGCCGAAAGCTGAACCGCTCAGGCCGCCCCAGAAACTGTCCGATTTTGCATAGTCACCGGTATGAAGAAGGTTCACCTTATCGCCTGCGATGTTGCGCGGCGTATGTCAGCGCAGATTGTTCAATGAAACCGTTTAGTCAGAATGGCGGAGGTAACGATGAAGAAGCTTTCGATCGCGCTATCTGCGTTGCTGATGGCTGGGTTCATCACGGCAAGCACTGAACCGGCCGGGGCGGTAGTGTATTGCCAATATGTTGCCTATCCGGTGGGATGCGTCGCAAGGCCCGGCGTGGTGCTGCGGCCGCGGCCGGTCGCGCGAGCCGTGGTCACTCCCGGCGTCGGTGCTGCCGGAGTTGGAGTACGGCCTGGGACACCGATGAATCGCGGGGGTCCGGTTAATCGCGTCGGGAGGCGCTGAAACTGAATGGGGCGCTGCAACCCTGCGGTCCCCCCATTTTTCTATCTCAAAGAACTTCAGCCAAAGCTGGAATCGGCGCTTCGGGAGTTGCCTGGTCGAGACATCTTCCTGTTTCGGATTCGAACGGGCCTTCACCGCTTTGCGAAGTTGGATGCCGTAGCTCTGATAGCGTTGGCTCGCGAGGCGCGTTTGGGGCCGGCGGTGCACCGAAGGATTCGCCGAATCATGGATGATGTTGGGGCAGTCCGAGGCAATACGATCGATCCTGAAAGGGCAGGCGAGTTCGTGGGAATCCGTGATCGTCAGGTCCGGTATGTAGTGCAACGGGTCGTGGAATTGCTTGAACCACAGCTGAGGTAAGGGCGGCGTCTCTTGAGGCGAGCACAAGTTCGACGGATAATTTTCCGGAACGAGATTGTTTTGTAGGGCTTCCACTATCGGTCTTAGCCATCGTGGTTGGTCTGAGAACTCGAAGGTGATGGCCCGACGTGCACAGATCGTCAAAATCGCTCCACGAGAGCTTGATGAGACCTTGGTCCTAACAAGATCGGAACTGCGTTCAAACGGGGGTTAGAGCCCCGAAGAACATAGACGCGCCTGCAAAACTCGCAACGCAGGATTCTATAAATATGACGCTGACCAGCCCGAGGTCAAAGGCAGCTGGCTCAATCGAGTCGATCGATATGATAGAGTGTGGCCCGGGCGTGCCGAGGGCAAGAACATAGCGTCGCTGCCGCAGCAACGCGGCTTGGTTTGATGGCGATTCTTTGTCTGGCCGGTCAAGCTTCGGAGGGCAAAGCCAAGCCGTCCAGGTGACATCCTAATTCGAAATGGCGCATCCCGCCTACCAATCGACAGTCGCGGGGAACTGGCAGAGATTTTAGGTCTTCGTCTTTCGAGCTGGGGTGGCCATTCTAAAGCGCCTTGAAAAATAGAAGCGCTTCTTACTCGAACAATTCCGTAAGGCGTTGGATTTGGGCCTGCTTGCGTAACTGCGCTGCTTCCTGTGCAAGGCGTTCTTCAAGGGAGGTAATTTGTCTGAAACGGCGACGCTTTCGCATGCGCTGCTCCATCCATTCGAGGATTGGCGGGAGCGCGACCCGGCGTTCTCATCACCGATAGCGGCCATTGGGACAATGCGATAACAATGTATTAATCGCCCAGTTTCGGTTCAAGAAGGGCTGCGTTGCAAACAAGGCAACGTTACAAACAAGGACCGGCGGGACCCGGAGAGGGTTCCAGATCCCTGGCAGTCGGAACAGAATCCATCCCTTTTGGGATTAGGATTCTCGGCGAGCTATTCGAAGCAGAACACGGCGCGCTCAACGTACGTTGAAGTTCGTCAGTCACGTTCTTGTTCGAGGAACGGTAGCGCTGAACTTTGCAGAGGCAACTGGTCGCACAGGGCGGAACCGAACCCGGTTCTAACGCCTTGTTTGGAATGAGCGATCCAAGCAGGAGAGCCTATGAAGATCACAGCGCATTCCGAGAGCCATATTGTCGAGTTGGATGACGGCACGAAGTGGCAAATCTTCCCCGGTGATCTCGACGTCACCCTACACTGGAAGCCTGAGACCGATGTCAAACTTGTGCGCATTGACGATGACATCAGCCTTCAAGCCTTGATCAGCGAGGGTGATAACGGCCGTGTGCGCGTCCGGCCAGTGGGGCAAAGTTGGCCCCGAAGCGTCCAAGTCGCAATCGGAAAGACAAAGCGCGGTCAACGCAGGACCGGCAGAGGCTAATGTCCAAGAAGCGCACCTCGATGACGGTGAAGACCCAACCCACGGAGTGGCGAAATACGCCAGCACCTATGGGACAGGCGCCGTCGAAGAGATCGAAGCCTGCGCGAGCGGCGCGGCCTGCTTCTTCTCAGGCTGAGGCGGAAGCCGCAAGATAAAGCTCGCTCAAAAAACAGCGCCGGAGGCCCGCTCATAGAACACCATCAGCTTTTCCCGCTCTTCAAAGCCCCATAGCGGCGGCGTCAGGGCACCAACGTCCATCGCCTGGGTGGTAATGTTGAGCAGATGCGACAGCAGGCGCCCGATCTCGCAATAGAGCACCCGGATGTGCTGGCCGCGCCGGGGGACCGTGATCCCAAGCAGCTTTTCCGCCGCGAGGCAGAACGCATGCTCCTGGTTCATCGGTGCGACATAGTCGAGCCGGTCGAAGTAGGGCAACGCCTGCAGGTAGGTCTTGTGCTCGATCAACTTTTCGGTGCCGCGATGGAGCAGGCCGATATGGGGGTCGACACGCTCGACCACCTCACCGTCAAGTTCCAGCACAAGGCGCAACACCCGTGCGCTGCCGGGTGTTGCGGTCCAAAATTGATCGTGAAATTGCGGGGCGCAGCGTCGGCCATGCGGGCCTCGTTTCGTTTGCTGGAGCCGCTGGTGAAATGTCCGGTACCATTACCGGTTCCACAGGTGTGCCGGCCGGCGAGATTTGAGCCAGCCGGCCAGGAACCTTTCGTCTGGCTTTGGTTTGGCCCCCGAGAGGCGAGAGCGGCGTGCATTTTCGAGAACAATCAGATGCATGGAAACCGAGTCGATCCAGCAATGACCGAACGGAACGAACGCCCGACAGCGCCTTATCCGGCCGAGAAGGCCAGAGGAGGCGAGATCATTCTCCGCACTCCGCTGCGCCGCGCGATCTTCATCGCAGGGTTGGCGGGAGCCGTGGTGTTGGCGCTGCTTCTCGCCTTTGCCCGATTTGCTCATTGAACCGTGCATCGCATCGGCAGTGCCGGGCCAGCAGGAGATCTGCATGGGCAATAGTCAACTCACAGTGCAAGGCGGACATCCAGTCATGACGATGACTGCGCCAGTCGGGACCATCCATCCCTATGCCGACCCGCAAATTGGCGCGGACGATCATTTCTTTCGCGAGGTGAACCACGAGCTGTCGGACCGGGGTTTTCTGGTCACATCCGCAGACAACTTGGTCACCTGGGCGCGCAGCGGCTCGCTGATGTGGATGACTTTCGGTCTCGCCTGCTGCGCGATTGAAATGATGCAGGTGGCGATGCCGCGCTACGACGTCGAACGCTTCGGCTTTGCCCCGCGTGCCTCGCCGCGCCAGTCCGACGTGATGATTGTTGCCGGCACATTGTGCAACAAAATGGCGCCAGCATTACGCAAGGTGTATGATCAGATGCCGGAGCCGCGCTATGTGATCTCGATGGGATCCTGCGCCAATGGCGGCGGCTACTATCACTACTCGTATTCGGTGGTGCGCGGTTGCGATCGGATCGTCCCAGTCGACATCTATGTACCGGGCTGTCCACCCACGGCCGAGGCGCTGTTGTACGGCATTATGCTCCTGCAAAAGAAGATTCGGCGGACGGGCACGATCGAGCGGTGAGAAGGCTGTCCAGGTTCTAGGATGATCGATCTTGGCAGTATCCGCTGGTGGAGCTGAACCATTTGCAGACTTCCGTATGCATCTGCGAGATATCTGCGAAGGCGGACATCATGGCTACAAGGTCTTTTAGGTCACGATGAACGGCGAGGCGCATACCTTTGATAGCTTCGAATACGCCATTCATGCGCTCGCACCGACCTGCGATCATTGCGGAATCCGCATCGTCGGGCACGGCTTGGAGAAGGCAGGGACTTTTTTCTGTTGCGAGCATTGCACCCAAGGCGGGGGCGTTAAAGGTCTACGTGATCGAATCTAGCCCCGGCAATTGATGCGGGCTAGATTCTCGGCATGATCCGAATTATTCCCTCGACCGCACGCCGCGCGGCGCGAAGCGGCCACCCTGCATCTCCAGTTCCACATTACGGCGCCTGTCGCTGCAACCGTGCGCGGGTTTGGGAGTTCCGTGAAATACCACCGCAAGTGACGACACGGAATGGATTACGTGTGACCGGAACCGGTTCGGCTATTGCGGCTTTCCAAGAGATGGAGCGGAGCCATGGCAACTTCGCGCGCGCCTCGACACGAAACTTTGGAACGTGGGGACATCTTCTTCCTCTACCGACCTGCGGTCGGAGAGGAGAATCCGACAAGCCTGGTCGACGTGCAGCGGTTCTTCATTGTGCTCAAGCCACAGGGAGAAACTCGCTTTCGCCTGCTTATCGTCGGCCGCAAGCGCTTGCCCAAGGCAGCCGAGCATGAGCGGTTCTGGGGTTTCGTTCACCATGTGACCGATTCGGCCGACGCGGTGGAGCGCCGCTTGCGGGAAAGCGAATACCAGACACAAACGAGGGGATGACGCCACGCGCCCGTGGTCCGCCCAGCCGGCGAAGGCGTCTATGCGATTACGCTATTGAACGGTCAACTGCACGTCGCTTACGCGCTGGAACTGCCGAAGCACCCATCCGAGGTGCAACGCGCTTTCAATTTCGCGCCGGAAGCGGGCTTCGCATTGTCGATCAAGAATCCTGAGGCCGGCGCGCCGCCAGGCGCAGGCCTGAGTGAAGAGGAGAAGCCCGAGTATCCTGAGAAGCTGCAGGAGGAATTTCGCGACCGCCGGTTCGAACTTGAAGATCTGAGGATGCTCGATTAGGCCGGGCTTTTCGCAATCCGGTTGGGATCCTCTAAATTTGCGCGATCGATTATGTCTCGGGTTTGCATAGCGATCACGGACTCTTCATCGGTCGGTATCACGCGGACCGCGAAGCGGCTTTCCCGTGTGGAGATAGAATTGTGCCCGCGCATGTTCGCCTCATCGTCGATTCTGAGGCCCAGCCAATTCAGCCGCGCGCAGATTTGCTTCCGGATCTCCGGGCTGTTTTCTCCGATTCCGCCTGTAAACACCAGCAGATCAACTCCGCTCATGCATGTTGCCATAGCCGCGATTTGTTCGGCCACACAGGCGCAGAACTGATCGATAGCTTCCTTTGCTTTCAGATCGTCGCTCGCGAGCAGGATCCTCATGTCGGACGATATTCCAGAGAGCCCGATCAAGCCCGACCTGTGGTAAAGGAGTTCTTCGATTTCTGACGCTGACATGTTTTTCGTTTGTTGAAGGTAAAGGACAAGTCCCGGATCGATGGCGCCGCTGCGGGTGGCCATCATCAACCCGTCGAGGGGCGTCAGGCTCATCGTGGTATTGACGCTCTTTCCGTTGCGGATAGCACAGAGGCTGGAGCCGCTGCCTAAATGCGCGACGACGACGCGCGCCTCAACCGAATCGAGGCTCCGCGCGATATATTCGAACGAAAGACCGTGGAATCCGTAGCGGCGAATGCCGTCCGCTTCAAATTCGGCAGGCAACGGAAATCGGCGGTAAGTCGGCGGAAGATCGTGGTGGAATGCCGTGTCAAAGCAGGCAACCTGCAACAGCCTTGGTCGGACGGAGATCAGGCTGCGAATGGGATCAAGACATCCGGGCTGATGAAGCGGGGCTAATGGCGTGAGCGCGTCGAGCGCCTGCAAGACCGCGGAATCAACCAACACAGGAGCAGAGAAGGTCGGCCCGCCGTGAACGACTCGGTGACCGACTGCTGCCAATTCAGCGTCGCCGAGCAGTGGTTCGATGCGTCCAAGTAACAATGTTGTCAAGGCCGAACTCGAATCGACGGATTCGGACGTGTGCTCTTGCAGAACTGTGCTGGCAGCATCCTTGACGATCAATTTGGCTTCCCTGGCGTGCCGATCCAGGCTGCCCTTGCACGCGAGGGTCAGTTCGGAGCCGGTACCAACTCTGTAAGCAGCAAATTTAATGCTGGATGAACCGGCATTGAGCGCCAGTATCGCTTGCGGCATCGAGTAATCCTAGTCGATCGTTTCTTTGCTCCGCCAGTGCCAGCCTTGAATTTCGGCCATGTCCTCACCGTGTTCGCGGACATATCGGTGATGCTCGGTGAGCCTCGAGTGGAACGCCTGCTTGGCCGACGCGCCTTTTGAGACAAGGCCGGGGACGCGATCGATCGCTTCGATCGCCAGGTGGAATCGATCAAGCTCGTTGAGAACCACCATGTCGAACGGGGTCGTCGTCGTGCCCTTCTCGCGGAAGCCGCGAACATGGATATTGTCATGGTTGGCGCGGTTGTAGGTGAGACGATGGATCATGTAGGGATAGCCGTGGTAGGCGAAGATCACCGGCCTGTTGCGGGTGAAGAGTCTATCGAATTCTTTATCGGAAAGGCCATGAGGATGCTGCTCACGTGGTTGCAGCGCCATCAGATCGACCACGTTGACGACGCGGACTTTCATGTCTGGAAATGCATCGCGCAGCAGTGAGACGGCGGCCAGCGTTTCCAACGTCGGGATATCGCCGGCGCATGCCATTACCACGTCGGGTTCGTCTGTTTCTTCTGTCCCCGCCCAGCTCCAAATGCCGATGCCGGCAGCACAGTGCGCTTCGGCTTCCGCCATCGACAGCCATTGCGGCGCCGGTTGCTTTCCAGCCACGATGACGTTGATGCGGTCATAGGTCCGCAGGCAGTGGTCGGTCACACATAGAAGGGAGTTAGCATCGGGCGGAAGATAGATGCGAACGATATCCGCATCCTTGTTAGCCACTAGGTCGACGAAACCAGGGTCCTGATGACTGAAGCCATTGTGATCTTGCCGCCATACATGTGAACTGAGCAAATAATTCAAGGAAGCGATCGGCTGCCGCCATGGCAACGTGCGCGACACTTCGAGCCATTTCGCATGTTGATTGAACATGGAATCGACAATGTGAACGAACGCTTCGTAGCAATTGAATAACCCATGTCGACCAGTGAGGAGGTAACCTTCGAGCCATCCCTGACAAAGGTGCTCGCTCAGCACCTCCATGACCCGGCCATCCCGGCCGAGATGGACATCGTAGGGTTCGATATCTTCCATCCACACCCGCTCGGTCGCCTCGAATACCGCATCGAGCCGGTTTGACGAGGTCTCGTCGGGTCCCATAAGCCGGAATGTTCTGGCTTCGGCGTTGAGCTCGATCACGTCGCGGAGATAATTGCCCATGACTCGCGTGGCCTCTTCGGGCCCGGCGCCCGGGGAGGGTACCTCGATGGCGTGTTGACGATAATCCGGTAATTCGAGCTTTCGTTTTAATGTCCCGCCATTAGCGTGCGGATTTGCGCTCATGCGATGGCTGCCGGTCGGAGCCAAAGCCTGCAACTCGCCAACGAGCCGTCCGCTCTCATCGAACAGCGTATCCGGCTGATAGCTCCGCATCCAATTCTCCAGAATGTCTAGATGCGTCGGATTGGTTCGTACGCCGTCGACCGGCACCTGGTGGGCGCGCCAAAAACCCTCAACCTTCTTGCCATCGACGTCTTTCGGGCCGGTCCACCCCTTAGGACTACGCAACACGATCATTGGCCAGCGCGGGCGCTGCCGTCTGCCCCCATTCCTTGCACTGATTTGAATTTCCCGGATCCGATCAAACGCCTCATCAAGCGTTTGTGCCATCTTCTGGTGCATTTCGCTCGGTTCGCTTCCCTCCACGAACAGCAGATCATGACCGTATCCGCTCAACAGCTGATCCAGTTCGTCGGTTGGCAGGCGTGCGAGGATCGTCGGGTTGGCGATTTTGTAGCCGTTGAGATGCAGGATCGGCAGGACAGCCCCGTCTCGAGCGGGATTGAGAAACTTGTTGGAGTGCCATGATGCGGCGAGCGGACCGGTTTCGGCTTCGCCGTCCCCGATCACACAGGCGACCACGAGATCCGGATTGTCGAAGGCGGCGCCGTAAGCGTGTACGAGCGCGTAGCCCAACTCACCTCCTTCATGAATAGAACCGGGGGTCTCCGGTGCGGCATGGCTTGGAATTCCACCAGGAAAGGAAAACTGCCGGAAGAGCTTTCGCAGGCCGTCGATATCTTGCGTAATGTCAGGGTAGATTTCGCTGTAGGTGCCTTCGAGATAGGTGTTGGCAACCATGCCCGGTCCGCCGTGCCCGGGACCGCATATATAGATCATGTCGAGATTGCGGGCGCGTATGACGCGATTCAAATGGGCATAGATGAAGTTCAGCCCCGGTGTCGTGCCCCAGTGCCCGAGCAAACGGGGTTTGATATGCGTAGGTTGCAGACGCTCGCGAAGTAGAGGATTGTCGAGCAGATAGATCTGCCCGACGGACAGATAGTTCGCCGCGCGCCAGTAGCGATCAAGTTGCCCGAGTTCGCTGGTTGTATTCGCGGGTTGATGCACCGTCCAATCCCTTAGGTGCTACTTCAAACCTGAAGATCACGTTGCTTCAATCGAATGTGAGGCCGTAGGTTCCGCTCATAAGGAAGTGTAGCGGGGTCGTCTGCGGCTCAGGGTGACTTGATCCGATGCGCGAGTTCCCCGAAAGAATAGCGAGGGTGAAGCCGCACCGTCAGAAGACCGTTTCGCTGGATGCCGCTGCCGAGGCGCTCGCCTCGGCCGAACAGGGGCATTTGGTCGGCAAGGTCGTGCTGACGGTCGGATGACCGGGCGCCGGTGCACCAGCTTCAGATCGATGCAACTTGATGGAAGTGTCCACCCCTCACGATGTGCAGTGCAGTCACGGCCGCCATATTGTCGCCTCTTGAGTCCCACCGTACCGGCATAGGGTAGGCGATCCCGATTCGATTGATACCTCTCAGGCACTCCAGCACGCCGGCTCGAACCAACGCGCCGCGGCTCGCAGCCGCGCAGATAGCTTCAACGACCGTCATCGTGGCATCGAAAGAATTGACCGCATAGTTCGTGATCGGACCGAATTGACGTTCGTATCGCATGGCGAAGTCACTCGATCCGGCCACCGTTCCGATCTCCGGACAAGCCGACAGCACAATCACGCCTTCGCCTTCCGTCGCCGAACGGCCGGCACAAGGAAATTTCCGACATCCCAGCATCCGTCGCCGGCCGCAAACAGCTGCATGTAGCGCTGGGTCCGCATTTCCTTGAGCAGAGGCGCTCCCTCAAATGTGCCGCCATAGAATACAAGGTCGGTATCTCCGGAAAATCCGTTCACTAATGCGACAAAGTCTTCACAGCCCTCGCTAACTTGATGATGGTTGATAACGGTTCCGCCCACCGCTTTCCACGCAGTAACGAATTGCGCGCTCATGCTGGAGCCGTTTGCGTCTCGACGACGATCGCGCTCGCTTTTTGCCGTTCGTCGCGCAGGTACCGGGTGATCGCCGCTGCTGTGACGTTGTCCCGGTTAGTGAAGCGGAAGACGTTGGTCCATCCTGATTCGGTCAGTTTTGGGTTTGAAACGATCGGCGCAACGAGTGGCAGGCTACGTTCCAGATAAATAGGCGCGGTCGCCAGCGTCACGTTGCTGTTATAATGCCCTATGATCGCGAGAACGGCATCGTCATCCGCAAAGCGGTGGGCGATCGTTCGGCCTTCCTCTGGATCACCGGCATCATCCAGCACCCATGCCCCGAGGCGGATTCCAGCGGCGTTGCAAGTCTCGTTCGCCTCAACAACAGCGATTCCGGCCGCCTGCATCATCTCGCGACCAAGTGGGGCTCCTCGTCCCGAAAGAGGCGCACCGATGCCAATCTTGCACAGTCGGGACGTTTGCATTGCCGATCCTCTAATCAAGGGAACAAGCAGACATCGAGCTTGGCGAAAAGCTTCAAAACACGAGGCGACGGTAAGGACTAGCGCAGGACAGGCGCGGGTTTACGTCGATGAGCCGCAATGAACATCCGTGTCGAGGTCGCGAGCGGGAACTGAACCGATCAGTTTGATGCTGGGCCGCACCCGGTCCAATGGCTGGGCCTCAACGCCATTCCACTTTGCGGATCTTAAAGGCTCTGGCGCCTCCAGGCGTCAGGACCTCAATGCTCATGCCTTTGGTCTTTCCGATTAATGCGCGGGCAAGCGGCGAAAAAATCGAAATCTTGCGCTTCTTTGCGTCCGCCTCGGGCTCACCAACGATCTGCCAAACCCGCTTCTCGTCGGTATCCTCGTCGATGACGGTCACTGTGGCGCCGAATTTGACGGTGTCGCCGGAGAGCTTCGATATGTCGATTACTTCGGCGCGGGCAAGCTTGTCCTGAAGTTCTGCGATGCGTGCCTCGTTGCCTTCCTGCTCGAATTTGGCGGCTTGGTACTCCGCATTCTCGGGCAGGTTGGGATCATCCGCGAGTGCATCCTTGATGCGTTCGTTGATGCGCGGGCGATCGACCTGGACGCGGCGCCTCAGTTCGTCTTGCAGACCGGCGTAACCCTCGGCTGTCGTGGGCAGCTTCTGAATCGGTGTTTCGATATCGTCATTCATTGGGCCTGTGCCTAGGTCCGAGGTGGGACGTGCATGCGCACGTTCCCCGCCACGCCCTTCGGATGGATCCCCTTGGCGCTACGGAGCAGGGGAACAGCAGCGGATCAGCGCTTGCCTCCCCCAACTGTCGCAGGAATACAATGTTCCGCGTTTGCAGGGCTATCTTAGGTCGGAACCAGTATTGTTGACGCCGCTGCCGCCGGCTCGACGGTCATGGCCCCGCCAGCGCCTCAGTGGCTTCGGGCGAACTCCTGCTTTCGTCCGTTTTGCCGAACTTCGAGTTCGCCGGCAGTTGCAGGACGGTCGCGCGCTGACCCTCGCTGAGCTTTGTCACGAGAACTATCCTGCCGTTGGCAAGCTCCAGCGCGTCATGATGCATGCGCGGTTGGCGGACATCGATTCGTCGAAACCGGGCAAGTCGTTCGCCTTGCATGCCAAACCGGAAGCTCGGCAGGAGGCGAGCGAAGGCGTGGGCGGTCTCGATTTCGCGCTCGAAAACGAGTTCGGTGCCTGGGAGAAGGCAGACTGCCACTCCCGGCTCGCCCGCCGCCGTGAAGCCGCGCGTTTCGGTTCCGGGGAAACTGGTTGAAATTAATAGGTCGCCTGCCTTGGCCGCCCGCGACCTGACAGCGTGAAGACTATAATCGCACATCGGGCATTCTCCCCTAGAGGCGAATAAACGTCTGCGGCGAAAAATAGTTTCGCAATCTGCGGAAACGGACATGCAATGCGGTCACACTTGTCGCTCGACGAGCATCTTTTTGATCTCCGCGATGGCCTTGGCGGGGTTGAGATCTTTCGGGCAGACCTTGGCGCAATTCATGATGGTGTGGCAGCGGTAGAGGCGGAACGGGTCCTCAAGATTATCGAGCCGCTCGCCGCTTCCCTCGTCGCGGCTGTCCATGATCCAGCGGTGCGCTTGCAGCAGGGCTGCTGGCCCGAGGAAGCGCTCGCTGGTCCACCAATAGCTGGGACACCCGGTACTGCAGCAAGCGCAGAGAATGCATTCGTAGAGGCCGTCGAGCTTGGCGCGGTCGCTGGGCGATTGTTTCCATTCTTTTTCCGGCGTCGGCGTGACTGTCTTGAGCCACGGCTCAATCGAAGCGTACTGGGCGTAGAAATTGCCAAGATCGGGAACGAGATCCTTGATTACCGGAAGATGCGGCAGCGGATAGACCCGGACCACGCCCTTGATTGCATCCGTCGCCATGGTGCAGGCGAGCGTATTGGTGCCGTCGATGTTCATCGAGCACGAGCCGCAGATTCCCTCGCCGCAGGAGCGGCGGAAGGTGAGGGTCGGATCGATGACGTTCTTGATCCAGATCAGCGCGTCGAGCACCATCGGCCCGCAATCGTCGAGATCGACGAAGTAGGTGTCCATGCGTGGGTTCTTCCCATCGTCGGGATTCCAACGATAGACGCGGTACTCGCGTGGATCCCGTGCGCCCGCCGGCCGAGCCCACGTCTTACCTGCGCCGATCTTCGAGTTATTGGGAAGTGTGAATTGGACCATCAGCGCCTCGTCGAGAGCTTCAAGCGCTACTTGAATCTAGACAACCCCGATTCTTTCCAGGCTCGCCGTAAGTCGGCGACCGTCTGACGCCAAGCGTCGCCGTTTCTCCCGCCGAAGCGGCGGACGTAGGCCGGGTGGAAAGTGATCTGCAGCGGATGGCCTTCAAATTGGCGCTTTGCCTTGCGGGCCGTTTGAATCGACTGCGACTCGCCGAATAGGCGGGCCGCCGTGCTGCCAAGGGCAACGATCACGCTCGGCTTGGAACGTCGGATGTCAGTTAGCACCGCTGCACCATAGCACTGGATTTCATCAGTCGTTGGGCTGCGATTGCGTGGCTTGCGGTCTTCGGAATGTTCGATGGGCCGAAATGGAATGACATTTGCCAAACGGAGCTGGCCAGGGTCGATCCCACTCTCCTCCAACATCTTGCGCAATGCGTTACCGGCCGGCCCGACGAAAGGCCTGCCCTGCGCGGCTTCCTCGCCGCCTGGCGCTTCACCAACCAAGTATAGCCGCGGTCGCCGGAACAGACCTTCAGGCGCGACACGACGGTGATCGAGAAGTTTGTTTGCGGCACTTGTCTTGGCCATCGGTTCCGGCACTCGCCAAGCCAAAAGGTACCTTGCTCAGCCGGCTTCGGTTCGCAGGCTCGCTTTCTGCCAGTCGGCTTTGCCGGCCTTGTAGTCGAATACTTTGGTGTAACCCAGCCGATCCAAATGTTCAGCAGCCTGAGGCGACAGCTGACACTCGCCATCAGCGCAATAGACAACCACCGGGACATTCTTGTCGGGAATTGCATTCTGGATGTGCTCGTCGAATGCTTCATCGAAGGGAACGTTGATTGCTCCGGGCAGATGCCCTTTTCGAAAATTCGGCTCCGGAAGCACTTCGACGATGCTGGCATGTCGCCGCATCAGCGACCGTACCTGCTCACGAGAAATTTCCTGCATCGTTGCTCTCCTGGCACGCTCTTTTACGGGCAACTCGTCGCCAATAGAACGGTTCCGTCGTCGTTTGGAACTTCGCCTTCAACATAGCGGTTGCGGGACTGCGAGGAGGATGAGGAAGCAGCGCAGCGCAATATCGGCCAGCCGTGGCCATCGCCCTGGCGGCCGCGATCAATGCTGCGATGGAACCCGACCGAGAGGCCTTCCGGGCTCAGCGCGATGAGGCCCTTGTCGAGCAAGTGTCATTTGATCATTCGATCCTTGCACACCACCTTTGAACCAAGGAGCCGGGCTATGACCCAGGTGCAGATATTGGCCGGCTTTGTTGAGCGGGCGCGTTTTGCCGACCTCAGTATTGCGGCTGTGGAGCAGCTGAAAATCCGCGTGCTGGACAGCATTGGCGTCGCGCTGGGCGCACTTGACGCTGGCCCCATCGGCGCCATCCGCAAGCTTACAGACGAACTCGGTGGCCGCCCTCTATCGACCCTCATCGGCGGCGGCAGCACCGCTCCGGACCGGGCGGCCTTCTTCAATGGCGCGCTCAGCCGGTATCTCGATTTCATGGATAGCTATCTCGCTGAAGGCGAGACATGTCATCCGTCCGACAATCTCGGCGCGGTTCTGGCGTCAGCCGAGATGCAGCAGGCAAGCGGTGCGGACTTCTTGACCGCGCTCGCAGTCGCATATCAGATCCATACCCGTTTGAGCGATGTTGCTCCGGTGCGAGACAAGGGGTTCGATCACACAACCCAGGGCGCCTACGCGGCGGCTGCCGGAGCTGCCAAGGCGCTCGCTCTCTCGCGCGATCAGATTGCCAACGCAATCGCCATCAGTGGCACTGCGAACAACGCGCTGCGCGTTACCCGCACCGGCGCGCTGTCGCACTGGAAGGGCCTCGCCTATCCGAATACGGCCATGGCGGCGACATACGCGACGCTGCTTGCGGCACACGGCATTACCGGGCCGGAAGCGGTTTTCGAGGGCAATAAGGGATTCATGGACACGATCGCTGGACCATTCGAGATCGACTGGTCGAAGGAAGACATGGAGCGCGTGCGCCGCACCATACTGAAAAAGCACAATGCCGAGATCCATGCGCAGTCTGCCATCGATGCTGCCCTCGATATTCGTTCCGATCCGCACTTTGCAGCCGGCGCGGTGCGGGCCGTACGGCTCAAGACCTTTGCGGTGGCCCATCGGATCATCGGTGGTGGAGAGGAAGGCGATAAACGAATTGTGCGAACAAAGGAGGAGGCCGATCACAGCCTTCCTTATATGCTGGCGGTTGCCCTTATTGACGGCCAGGTGCAGCCCGAGCAGTACGCGCCCGATCGCATAGCCGCCACCGATGTCCAGCAGATGCTGCGCAAGGTAACCATCACGCCGGAAGCATCGCTAACGGGGCTATTCCCACAGCGCCTGCCAGCCGAGCTCGAAGTGGAGCTGGAGGATGGCACCGTCTGTTCCGTGCAGCGGCAAGCCTATCACGGCTTTCACACCAGCCCCTTCGATTGGACGGCCGCGCAAGCCAAGTTCGATCGCGTGAGCCGCACCCTGACCACCGCAGCGGAGCGCGCGGCGATAGCCGACGTGATCGCCACGCTCGACGAGCGCCCGATCGCCGACTTGACGAAGTTGCTCGGCGCTATTCGCTGGCATGCCGCTGTCACATGATGTTCTGCGCGCGTTAGAAGGACGAGACCGATGACCGATACCACATTTTCTTTCATTCCCCGGGCGGCGCGCTCGGCAAAGCCGCGCAAGACCGGCCTTACCGAAATTCGAGGACCATACTACAGCGCTTATGGTCCGCGTCATCTCGCCGACGTCCTGGAGACGGTCGGTGCCTGGATCGATGGGATCAAGTATGCGGGCGGGTCGTTCGCGCTGATGCCCGCGGGCGCGGTGACGAGCATAAACAAGCTGGCACACGATCATGATGTTTACGTGTCGACCGGCGGCTGGATCGAAAACGTGCTGCGTTTTGGTCCGGAAGCGGTTGATCGCTACATTGAGGAAGCCAAAGCGCTCGGCTTCGATGTGATCGAAATTTCCACCGGCTTCATCAGCTTGCCAACGGATAGCCTGCTTCGCCTGATTCAGAACGTGAAACGCGCCGGGCTGAAGGCCAAGCCCGAACTCGGCATTCAGTTCGGCGCTGGCGGTAGCACCGCGACCGAAGAACTCGCGGCCGAGGGTACCAAGGATGTCGGCTGGCTGATCGCACAGGCCGAGCGCGCGCTCGATGCCGGCGCCGACATCATCATGATCGAAAGCGAAGGTATCACCGAAAATGTGAGCAAATGGCGCACTGATGTGGTTGCCCGTATCATCAATCAGCTTGGGCTCGAAAAGGTCATGTTCGAAGGTGCCGATCCCGCAGTATTCGAGTGGTACATCAAGAACTATGGCAACGAGGTCAATCTATTCGTCGATCACAGCCAGATCATACAGCTCGAGGCGCTGCGGTCCGGCATTTGGGGCACCAAAAGCACTTGGGGCCGCATTCAAAACCTTGCTCCATGAGTCGTGCACGATATTTTGCCGTTCCACAGCCGGCCGTGGGGAGATCCCGGGCCCTATTTATGTGAATCGCAGAAATGGGTGGCATGCAGGGCCGTCCCCGAATTGACCTGCGCGTGTTGCACTTGCACACTTGTGCTCGGATTGTTGACCTACGCGTAGCAGCTTGGCCGAGCGTAGCGCAGGAGGACTGGCAGCATTACTGCCCATTTTTCGGAACCAGTGGTCGCCAAGCGGCGTTTTCCCGGAACGAAAGCCGCGAATCATGATGGCGCTGACCGCCTATCGCAGGAAGCGTAATTTTCGGAAGACGCCAGAGCCGCGTGCGAATGCGCATCGCAGAGCGAGGGGGCTGATTTTTGTCGTCCAAAAGCATCGCGCCTCGCACGTGCATCATGATTTTCGGTTGGAGCTGGACCGCGTGCTCAAGAGCTGGGCCGTCCCCAAAGGCCCGCCCAGAAGGTCTGCGAACAAGCGCCTCGCCGTGCAGGTTGAGGATCATCCCTACGCGTACAAGGATTTCGAGGGAGCGATACCCGAGGTCGAGTACGGTGCCGGGACCGCGGAAAAATGGGACGCAGGAACCTACGCGGCTGAAGGCGCTCACAATCTTGCGGAGAGCGAGCGATCCATGCGGGCAGGGTTGCGGCGAGGGCGCATGAGCTTCGTTCTCAATGGGAGCAAGCTCAGGGAAACGTATTCGCTCGTGCGCTTGAAAAGCCCGAAGCAATGGCTGCTGATCAAGAAGCATGCGAAAGAGTGACCTGAAGCCAATGCTTGCAACCCTGATCGACGCGCCGTTCGACGATAAGGAGTGGGTTTTCGAGACGAAATGGGATGGCTTCCGACTGGTTGCAAAAACCGGAGGCGGAGACGCTTCCCTGTATTCGCGCAATGGCAATGACGTGACCAGACGGTACGCCGGCGATCGCCGAAGCGCTCCACATTATCAAGCGCAACGCCGTGATCGATGGCGAACTGGTGGCCCTCGACGCGCACGGCCAATCCCGGTTTCAACTGTTGCAGAACGCCCTGAAGGGCAAAGCGCGCCTCCGATATTACGTCTTCGATCTTCTCTTCCTCGACGACAATGATTTGCGCGGCGCACCACTGGTCGAGCGCAAGCAGCGCCTGCACGCTATTCTGGGCCGCCATCCATTGATCCGTTTCAGCGTCCATCGAAAGAAACACGGCCAAGCAGCATTCAACAAGGCAAAACGCGCGGGCGAGGAAGGTGTCATCGCCAAGCGTGTGTCCGGTCGGTATTATTCCGGCAAGCGCACGAGAGAATGGCTAAAGATAAAGACCGGCCACGAGCAGGAAGCCATCATCGTCGGCTTTACCGCACCGCGCGGCAGCCGGAAGCATTTCGGCTCACTGGTGCTAGGCCTCTATGAGGAGGGCAAACTGGTTTATGCCGGTCACAGCGGCGGGGGCTTTTCGACCGAAATGCTCGCGACGCTGCACGCCCGCATGGTGAAGCTGAAGACCGGCAAGCAGCCGTTCACAGACGTTCCGCACGAAGACCAGACGACGTGGATCAAACCGCGGCTCGTGTGCCAAGTGAAGTTCACCGAATGGACTCGCAAGGGCGAGATGCGTCATCCCGTGTTCCTCGGCCTGCGCACCGACAAGCCCGCGCGGCAAGTCAGGCGAGAGCGAGCATGACCGTAAATTTCACCAATCTAGACAAAGTGTTCTGGCCGAAGGAGCGGTATTCCAAGGGCGACGTGATAGCTTATTGCGAGAAGATTGCGCCTTACCTGCTGCCTTATGTCAAAGACCAGGCCGAAGCCCTCAATCGGTTTCCTGACGGCATCAAAGGCAACCATTTTTTCAGAAAGACGTCGATCCCAAGCGACTTCCTCGATTCGTCAAGAGCGTTTCGCTGCGCGCCAAAAGCGCTGGAAAGACTGTGGACTACGTGGTCTGCAACAACAAGGACACTCTTCTCTATCTCGCCAACCTCGGCTGCATCGAAATCAATCCATGGTCTTCGCGCATCGCGCGTCCCGACAAGCCGGATTTCATGATCCTCGACCTCGATCCGAGTAAAGGTGACGTTTTCGACGACGTTATCGCCGTTGCACAAACGGCGCGCCAGGTCCTGGAGGGGTTGCGCGTGAAAAGCTACTGCAAGACCTCCGGGAAGAAGGGGATCCATGTATTGGTCCCATTCGGCGGGGAAATATACCTTTGCGCAAGTCCGTCACTTCGCGAAGCTGTTGGCTGAACGAATCGAAGCCGAAATACCCGCTCTGGCCACGACGCAACATCGAATCGGAAAACGGCGCGGAAAGGTCTACCTCGATTATATGCGGAATGCGATCGGCCAGACTGCGGCGGCGCCATATTCGCTGCGACCCTGGCCGGGTGCGACGGTTTCAACTCCCCTGGATTGGCGCGAAGTAAGAAAGGGGCTGAATCCGCGGCGATTTACCATCAAGACCATCTTCAGACGACTGAAAACCAGAGGCGACCTGCTGAAGCCAATCCTTAAACAACGAACCGACCTGCATCGCATCGTCCGCAGCCTTGAGAGGGACTCGAAGGCGCGCGCTCGCACCTCGCGATCATAAGCCAGGCCAAAGTGATCTTGCCCGGGCGCGCCCCACCAGATTGCCGCCAGGAGGCCGCTCAAGGGCTCGCTGACAAAGAGCTGCTCGCCGGTATCGCCGCTGTCAGAGTTGGGAGAGGCGACTACGACGGTGAAACGTTGCTTTGCCAATTAGAGACACCCGCGATCTCCCAGCAGGGATTCGCATGCGTCCTTAGGCTGAATTGGCATCCAGGACGAGTCGGGGCCGACGACGTCCTTGCCTAGTAGCGCCTAGTCTGGATGCTCGACTTAACGAGCCTGGCTATCACTGATACTGCCATTGTTGGGCGTTCCGGGACCCGCATCATCGCGTTTGCCGGCGCGGCTATTGCTGGTACTTTTGATATGTCTCCGCTGCCAGTGGAACAACGGGTATTCGCCGCCGGCGAGCGGTCCGCCAAGCAGTTTGACCACGCTTGATCGGCAGTTCCATGGACGATCGAGATTGCACCGGTTTTCTTCAGTGGGCGCTCGCGCAGCGCGATTTCCGCTGGCCCGGTTTTCGTAAGGTGCGCCGCCAAGTCTGCAAGCGCCTGAACCGGCGAATCCGCGAACTCGGACTTGCCGATTTTGCGGCCTACCGCCGCCGCCTCGAGGCCGATCCTGCCGAGTGGATGGCCTTTGATAATTGCTGCGTCGTGACCATTTCCCGTTTCTATCGCGACAGGAGCGTGTACGAGACCTTGCGCGAACGCGTGCTTCCTGAGATCGCGGCACGCGCCGTTCGCGAAGGAAGGATGGTCCGCATCTGGTCTGCCGGCTGCGCGTCTGGCGAAGAGCCATACACGTTGAAAGTCATTTGGGGCTACGATGTAGCGCGTGAGTTTCCCGATGCGTCGGTGTCAATCGTGGCGACCGATATCGATGAAACCGTTCTCGCAAGGGCGCGGCGAGGGTGCTTTGAGCCAACCAGCCTCGGCGAATTCCCGCCGCGGTTGATTGAGCAGGCATTCGACCGGGTCGGGCTCCTCTACTGCATCAAGCCGAAACATCGGGAAGGGATTGAATTCCTGCCTCAGGACTTGCGGAGACGGGGACCAGCATGGATGTTTGATCTCGTTCTTTGCCGCAACATCGCGTTCACCTACTTCGCGGAACCGTTGCAACGTCATGTGCTGAGGCGCATCATGGATCGCCTTGCGCCGCACGGCTATCTCGTCATTGGAACGCATGAGCGGCTGCCGAGCGTCAAGCAGATGTTGAGACCCCTGTGTGGCGCGCCGCATATTTTCGAACGGACTGAGGTCGCCGAGCGTTCAGTTTCGTACCAATCCTACGATCGATTGCCGCAACTAGGCGCGCACCAGCGGATTGATTGAGCTGGCGGTCTCGTCCTTGCCAAGGAGATGGTGCCATGCCGACATTCATCATGCTCACCCGCCTAAATCCGGATGCCGTTCGTTCGCCGAAAGGACTGGAAGCCCTCGAACGCGACGCCATGAAACGCGTCCGCGAGCAATGCCCGGAGGTTGAATGGCTCAGCAGCTATGCTGTGCTCGGCCCGTACGATTACCTCGATATCTTCGTCGCAAGGGATATCGAAACTGCAGCCAAGGTTTCAACGCTCATCCGTACTTTTGGCCATGCCCAGACCGAAATCTGGTCGGCGACTGAATGGGACCGATTCAAGGAAATCGTCCGGACGCTTCCGGGCGCGGCCCGCGCATGAGTCATGCCTGCCGGAGAACCGGGCTCCGCACCCGGCTTTCCTGCAAAATCGAATACTTCCCCACGCCAGATCAGACCGATCTGTTAGCTGCTTTGGAATACTTCACGGGCGACGAACGGGTTTGCGCCGGCCTAATCAGGTCTGGCGCTGCGGCCGATAGTGCGGTCGACGTCGGCAACCACCCCGTAGAGGCGCTGCCGCGAGAGCCAATGAAGGTCGTCCATGCGTTGCACGATTCCTACCACAACCGGCACGTGGTAGCGTCGCGCAAGGTGCTCAAGCGAGAAAACGGTCCACCAGGCGCGAAAAGCGACTCGCGTCCAAGCGCGCGCGTCCCAGCCGAGCAGGAGGACATCCGGCGCATACCTGCGCACCGCACAATTCAGGTTCCACGGGTACATGACGATGATGCCCAGGCGCACCGGTCGCGTACCCTCCCACGGAAAGGATCTTGCGACGGCAGCAAAGGCAAATACGACCGAGCGACGGGCCACGTTGCTGGCAACCAGCCTCTCGATGACTCTTGAGACAAGTTCCGTCTCCTTCACCTCCACAAACAGTTCAAGGTCAGTCGGCGAAAGAAGCGATAGTGCCGCATCGAGGGTAAGCGCATTCTCGACATGACGCGGCGGGTCGTGTGACACCACCAATGTGTCGGAATCCGCTGCAAGGCAGACGTCGAATTCGACACCAGATATTCTGCCGTCACGGGCGGCACGTGCGAACGCGGCGAGCGAGTTTTCACCCCGACCCGCGGACCATCCACGATGCGCAATAAGCTTCATGACGAGGTCCGTAAAAGCCAAGCTGCGCGCGCCATGCAATCTCCCCGTAGAGAGAAATGTGCAGCTTGAGGCGCAATTTCAAATCGAAATCTCTTGGCTAACTTGGACCTGCCCATTGATTTCAAACGATTTTAGGTTCCAAGGAATCTCGCCACTAGCGCCGCGCAGCCGTAGTCGAGAATAGCCTCATACCTGTCAAATTGCTCTGAGTGCCGGTCGTAGGTCGACCGTGGTACGAGCCAGCGAAGAAGTTGCCAGATCAGCCAATAATCAGCGCTCCCTTGCAAAATGAATTTGATACCCTCGTGGTGGACTTGCCTGGTGCACGAAATTTGACCGGGAAACGCTCATAGCCAACAACGGCGAAGAGCAGTCGGTCAATTTCCGCGCGCGTCCTTGCCGAATCTCATTTCGATCTGCAACGGAGCATCAGGATCGGAAAGGCGAACCGAAACGCACTAATGCTGAGAACCGTGATCTGTCGGGCGGAGAAGGGGGACGATCGAGAGGCCTCCGCTCCCAAGCGATGTTTCACGGGATGATTGGACTGGAAGCGTGCGTCCGCGATCAAACTCGCATATGTATGCAATCCTAGGCGTAGCTCGCACATCAGAGCCGGCCTCTTCGAAGCAACACTCGCCATCAGCGTGAGATGGTCGCGATCAACGACGGGATCAACGTGGGCCGTTCTAAAAAAGCGCACGTTGCCAGCAGGGCAACGAAGCGAAAGAATTCTTCATCGCGGGCTGCAATCTCTTCTTCATCGCCCCTAGGCATGATGGCCCTCCATCTGCTCGTACAGTGGAGGAAGTCTGGCCGCAATGGCGTCGTCTTTCTTGCTGAACACGGGAATAGAGCCGAGCGGCTGGGTGCCATCATTCATGCCATCGATGCTTCGTGCGATGTGCTTGTTTTTCCAAGACTCAATACGCTGCCGTTCGATCAGCTGGAGCCGTCGCACGAAATCGCGGGCAGACGAAGTTCGGTCTTGCGGCGCCTTGCCAAGCCTGAGAAGCCGGTTCTGCTCGTGTCCACGGCAGAGGCCGTGATGGAGCGCCTTCCCACTGTGGCGAGTTGGTCTCGCGTAATCCTTCGGTTGAAAGTCGGCGCCGCGTTTTCTGAACAAGATCTCCGGCCGCGGCTTGAGACCCTCGGATACGACCTTGACGAAGAGGCGGACTATCCCGGCGGCGCGCTGTTTCACGGGAAGACATTCGAGATTTTTCCCGCCGGCGCGCTCGGTCCGTTCAGAGTAGAGCATTCCGGCGGGCTGATACGTCGGATCGTGGCGTTCGATCCGATAGAACATGACATCGTTTTTGAGACGAAAGAGCTTCTCATCGACCCGATGTCGGAGCGGCTGGCCTTCGGGAACATGCGCGGAAAGCGCTCGACCCTATTCGACTATTGTGGTCGAGCCAAGTGGGTCGCGGATGCCGGCGTTTCAGCGCACGCTGATAGCTGGCTTAGCACGATCGAGGAGGCGGCGGGTCGCACGGACAGAGACCGAGAATACCTCGGGAGGCGCGAATGGAAGCAGGCGACCAGGCGTATGAACGTGCTGTCGCAAAAGGCACGTTTCGCTCCCGCACCGGACTTTTCGCAGGTTGCATCGCCCAGGAAGGCGCTTCGTGCGTTCGTCGACGATACGCGGCGCGCCGGTTCGCGCCTGGTTTTCGTCGCAGCGCATGAGGACGACCTGCGCGTGCTGGAACGGATGAGCGGAGTCAAGGCAGAGCACTTTGCGGATTGGAACGAGGCGACGGCCGGACGCCACCGTGAGGCGGCGCTGCTGGCCGATTTTGATAGAGGGTTTGTCGTACCTGGCCGGAAATCTCTTGTCGTCGTAACGGCTTCCGATGTGCTCGGCAGCAGGGCCCATCATCCGCAGCCCCTGGCTAGAAGCTGGAATGCGGCTTTCGACCACGCAGATGTACCGGAGCAGGGCGCCGCGGTCGTTCATCTGCAGCGGGGACTGGCCTTGCTCGACGGCTTGCAGACCGTGGCAACGGGGGGCGGGTCGTCGCGCGAAATGATCCGGCTGGTATTTGCGGGAGACGATGCCGTTCTCGTTCCGCCCGCCGACGTCGCCTTGATCTGGCCATACGCGTCGGAGCGCGGCGAGCTGACCCTCGACAAAGCGGATGGAAGTACATGGTGGAGCCGGCGTACCGAGGCGGAGCGCGAAATCCAAGTCGCCGGCAAGCAACTCGCGAAACACATCAGCCAGCGACGCCGCCGGCGGGCGCCGAAACTTGTACCTCCAGGTCCCGTCTATGAAAGGTTCGTCGCGCGCTTTCCGTATTTCACGACAGTCGACCAAGCGAAAGCCATTCGGGACGTCTTGAATGATCTTGCGTCGGGCCACCCCATGGACAGGATCATTTGCGGCGACGTCGGATTCGGCAAAACCGAGGTGGCGTTGCGAGCCACGGCTGCCGTCGTATTGTCAGGGAAGCAGGTGGCGATAGCGGTGCCGACGACGGTCCTGGCAAGACAGCATGTCGCGACTTTCCGCAAACGCTTCGCTCCGTTTGGCATCGAAGTGGGGAGTTTGTCGCGAACCGGTTCGGGCGCAGCTACAAGAGAGGTGAAGGAGGGGCTGAAGAGTGGCAAATTGAAGGTCGTAGTCGGAACGCAGGCCCTCACCTCGAAGGACGTGAAGTTCGCCGGCCTCGGCCTTGTCGTCATCGATGAGGAACAGCATTTTGGGGCGGCGGAGAAGGCGAGACTTTCCGGGCTGGCCAGGAGTATTCATGCCCTTTGGATGAGCGCCACGCCGATTCCGCGGACTCTCGCGGGCGGTCTTGCTGGCTTCAGGGATCTTAGCGTCATCGCCTCTCCGCCCATTCATCGACTCCCGGTCGTCACAAAGGTTGCTCCTCTTTCGGATGCTGCTATTGCCTCCGCATTGCTGCGCGAGCAAAGGCGGCACGGGCAAAGCTTCTTGATCTGTCCGCGAATTCAGGATCTCGATCCGATGCTGGCGCGCGTTCAATCGGTGGCCCCGGATCTCCGCATCGTCTGTCTGCATGGCAAGTTGCCCGCCGACGACATAGATGACCGAATGATGAGCTTCGTCGAAGGCGCGGCGGACGTGCTGCTGGCGACCAACATCGTAGAGAGCGGTCTCGATATCCCACGTGCAAACACGATCGTGGTCTGTTGGCCCGAAAAGTTCGGTCTCGCGCAACTTCATCAGCTCAGAGGAAGGGTGGGCCGCAGCGGGATACGGGCGTTTGCGCATTTGCTGACCGATTCGGGCTCGGAGCGATCTGAGAAGCGGTTGGCCGTTCTGGAGGAGTTCAGCAGACCGGGCGCGGGTTTCGCGATCAGTGCGCGGGATCTGGACCTCAGGGGAGCGGGGGACGTGCTTTCAGAGCGACAGTCGGGCCACGTGCAGGTGTTCGGACCCGTGCTCTACAGCCACCTTCTGAAATTGGCCTCGGAGAAAGCCGACGACAGAACAGCCGACCTGTGGGTGCCTGACCTGAATCTGCCCGTAGGAGACATGTTGCCCGCAGGCTACGTGCAATCGGAGGCGGTTCGGCTGGAAATCTACGGCCGCGTCGCCAGATGCCGAAGCGAAGATGAGTTGGACGATCTCGAGGAGGAGACTTCCCGTCGCTTCGGCAGATTGCCTCCGGCGGCCCGCGATTTCTTTACCGCAGCAAGGCTCAGGATCGACTGCAGGCGAAGAGGAATCATAAGACTTGATGTCGGCCCGGATGCCGTAGCCGCGACATTCCTGCCGGGACGACTTCGGAAATCCAGGGCGCGATCACTGCAACGCGATGGCGATCGGGTTGTGTACATCAGCAACGGACGCGAGGGACCGCTTAGGAAGGTCGAAGAGTTCCTCGACCTTCTGGACGAGTAATCGCGGCGACTGCTATTCATCTAACGTGGAGAGGCAACTGATCCTCGTCTTCAGGTTCGGGCCTGTTGAATCCGGAAACGGAGGTTCCGAGCGTTCATATTGTCTTCTTTGGGGGCATCAGATGCCTCAGCAGGTCGAGGGCCAAGCTCAGCGTCGATGACGGGACTGACCTGCTGCGGGTGATCAATTCGAAATCGGAAACTTTACTTTGGGGGTTGCCGTCCGGCCCCGCGCGCCGGTAGCTTCACAATGGCCCCAAACCTTGTCGACCAGCGGCTGCAGCTCCGCCGCTAGCGCGTCGTAGTCCGCTAAACCCTGCGAGAACGGGTTTTCGGCGCCGACGAACTTCCGAATCCGGTTAGCTCTAATTGGGCGTTCGCCGATGGCGCGCGAGATCCAGTAATAGTAGCTACCGGCCTTGCCGAAGCGTGCGTTCAGGAACCCGAGCGTCTGGTTGCACATATCCATCCCCGTGAAGATGCTGAGACCGTTCATCTTCACGCTTGCCGCCGGGCCGAACCCATGGAATTTGCCGAGGGGGATTGAACGAATGCTGGACGCATCTTTCGCGTGATAACGTAACTGCCCATTTGGCTTTCGGTGGTCAGAGGCGAGCTTTGCCAGAAATTTGTTGTAGGAGATGCCGGCGTAGGTGGTCAGGCCGGTCTCGCTCAGGATTTTCACTCTGGTCAAGTCGCGATTTCCGTTGCGATCGAGATACCCTGGATGTTCTCGGTGGCATCGAGGTAAGCCTCGTCGAGGATAGCGGCTGTGTTGGTTGCGGAGTTGCGTCGTGTCTTGGTCCCTGCGCATTGGGAGGCCATCCCTGTGCCCGGCGGCCGGCGGCTCGTCACGATTCGGATCGCGATCTGAGCGAGACCGTCCCGAATCAGCCGCCATGCTGGTCGATGGGTTCTGCTTGACGGGCATGATGGACCTCCCCTCAAAAATTAACGTTCGGCGAGATGCTCGCGGGCTCTCCCTCTGTCGTGGACCCGACAGAACGATCAGCTTTTTGTGGTTTCGAATTCGAGGGCGTTCATCGAGGGTTCAGGGGCACCGATATATTGGCAGTGGGTAAAGATCTCAAACCCCCTCTTCGTTTGTAAGCAGGCAATGCAGGCAAGGAGATGGCGCATGTTGCTCGATAGTAAGAAAGCGAACGAAATGCAGGCTGCAGTTGATACAGTTTTCGCTCGGCTGCCAAAGATTTTCAAAACTAAAGAAACTAGGATTGAGATCGCCAAGAGCGTAGTCCGCAGCGAGGGCGAGTACCACGAGGCCGCCCGAAGATGTGTATTGGGAATGTTCGCGAGCGTCGAACGGGCGATTGAGAACAGAGAGAAGCTGGCTAACTTAAAGTAGTCGGCGGAGGAGTCCGATTCGATTTTCCTCTACTCTCGAACATTACGGGAATCTACTGAAGCCATCGCCGCCCCGCCCTTGGCTTCTATCGGTGAGAGAGTGTTGTGCTCCCGCCCGACCCGCGCGGAGGTGCACGATACTATTTACCGGATGTTCGATGCGTCTTCCCAAAGGCGTGGAAATGCTTGGCAAGTCCTTTGAAGTCATTCCTGACGGAAATCAAGCTTACGGTGCGCACCGACCCACTTACCATCCTCGTTGCCCAATGGATCATGAGTTCGCCAAGGGTGGCGAACGTGATCCGGTCGAGCTGCATCGGCGAGTGCTGGATTCGTTGGAGTTGGGCCGCCTCAGTTGTCGGCCATCCTGCGGGCCTGGTTTCCCTGTGTGTATCCGCCGTCACACCGCGGTCGATCCGGGCGATTTTCAATGACCAACGTATGCCCCAATTGCTTTTCGGCGGTCGGCCGTACGATGCGTGCGATTGCATCGGAACTGCCGCCGGCGGGAAACCCAACGACGAGGCGGATCGCACGTTCGGGGTAGGCGCCCGCAGCCGTACCACTCCCAACCGCTGTCCACTGGCATGCGAGCACGATTGCTATCACGGCTCTCGAAGCGCTTCTCATGATCCCTCCTGGTGTTTCTTGTGAGGCTCGCGCCAGCCAACAGATTTGGATTTCTAGGGATGCCGGCCGGTATTGTCGGTGCACTGGTAGCAATTGCCGATCGTCATTGTGCCGGCAGCCAGGACGAGTGGAAATGCTTGATGCTCCAACCCTGGTCGCCTTGGTCACGAGGAAGGTGAGCTGGCAGGATCGTCAATAGAACGAGCGCCAACAGCAATTTTCTCATGATCGTTCGCGTTCCGCTGTGGGTTGATACACACGCCTCAGATCATCTTGCAGAGTCCTGACGCTTCGGGTTAGCCACAAAATACTCATGAATTGATAAGGTCGCCTTATGACTCCAGCAATGCGGGTTAGCCAATCTACTTTGCGGATCCCGCGCCACGGACGATATCCACGAGTCGACCGGGATCGGCTGAGGTGCCATTTCCCCGCCAAGCGACATGCTGGTCTGGTCGGACCAATATGAGGTCGTACGGAAACAACTCCGCCGCTTCAGGGCTGGATAGATCAAGTACCGTCAACGGGACGCAGGCAGCCACTGCGGCATTTGTCAGGCTGGATACGTCTATGTCCGGGTCCAGTCGCAGCAGCGTGTAGTGCGGTCCCATCGCGTCATAAATCGAACGTCGATCTGCGAGCCAGACGTGGGGTAGGCGGGCGCCCGGAATTGTCGATGGCGTGAACTCTCCCATCGTATAAGGGGGCGCAGGTTCACCATCATACACAATGATCGGCGAGCCTTGATAGAAATAGCCGAAGTTCAATCCCGCGCAGCAATACTGCTGCACATTGAGGTCATAAGTCGCCTTGCCAAGCGCGGCGCGATAGGCGTCGGCCTCCGGTCCCTCTGCCTCGATTTCGTCGCTTACGGATTGTCGCGCCGTGGTCATTGCATGCGCATGGTCCATCGCGAAATGCGAAACCTGATCGGTGATCGGCAGGCGCTCGGCGGCATAGGCTGCCAACATTCCCTCAGCGCCCCAGCCTTCGAGCCGCGCCGCCAGGAGCCACGCCAGGTTAGCGGCGTCGGCAATGCCGGCATTCATGCCGTAGCCGGCATAGGGCACCCAGAGATGACAGGCATCGCCGCAGATGAAGACCTTGTCGTCGCGCACCTTGTCGGCGATCAGGCGGCGCCCGACCCAGTCTTCCTTGCTGATCAGTTCGTATTCGAAATCCTGGTCGACGCCGAGCACGGTGCGGATCGCGGCGTCGCGGTCGACGGCTTCAAAGTCCGTTACTCCCGGCTTGAGATAAACATGAACCAGCCAGTTCTGCTTGCCGTCGATCGCGTAAACGTTGCCGGATTGCCGCGCATTCAGTGCAAAAGATGCCCATGCCGGAGTGCCACCTTGTTCCAGCAGCAATCCGAGCAACTTCGGCGCGCGAATGTAACTCGACTGCACATACTGCAAGGCGACGTCGCCGCTCAGTGTCGCGCCGATTTTCTTGCGCACCAGCGAGCGGCCGCCATCGCAGCCGATCAAAAATTTACAGGAAATATCGATCTCCTTGCCGTTCGCGGTGGCGAAGGCCGTAACTCGTTCGGCGCCTTGCGCAAAATCGACCAGTGTCGTGCCGTTGAAAATGCGCGCGCTCGGCATCGCCGACAGATGAGCGAACAACACCGGCTCGAGATAGATCTGATTGATCCGGTGCGGCGGCTCCGGCGTCGGCCACCAGGTATCTGGGCCATCCTTGGCCGTATAGCGCTCGGAACGGCACGGAATTTTGATCCGCGTGATTTCGCGGCCGAGAAACGCAGTTCGAAAGACCACGTCGTTGGGATAATCCGCCGGCAATCCGGCGTCGCGCACCTTTTGCGCGACGCCGAGCCGGCGGAAGATTTCCATCGAGCGCGCCGAGACGTGATTCGACTTGACGCTGGGCGGCTCGCCCCGCGCGCGGGATTCCAGCAGGATGACGTCGACGCCGCGCCAGGCCAGATCCATTGCCAAGGTCAGCCCGACCGGGCCTGCGCCAACCACCACGACGTCAGCCTGCAGCTGCTCGGCCATTTCCCCGTCTCCGCGCACGACTGTTCTACTGGGCTATCTTGATATTGCCGGCGCGGGCCACCGCTCTCCAGCGTTCAAGATCCGCCGCGATGACGCGCGAAAACTCCTCCGACGAATTGCCGACGGACTCGATGTTGAGCAATTTTAGGCGGGAGATCACGTCCGGCAACCGCGCGATGCGGACGAATTCAGCCTCCAGCTTCCTGACAATTTCGGGCGGCGTCGCCGCGGGCACGAATATGCCGCTCCACAACACCGCTTCGACGTCAGCGCCCGCCTCCTTCATGGTTGGCACATCGGGCAAACTGTCCATCCGCTTCGGAGCAGCAACTGCCAACGCGCGCGCCTGACCGCCGTTGACCTGGCTGGTCACCGGTCCGGCGTCGGCGATGGTCGCGGTCACCTCGCCCGAGATCACCGCGGTGACGGAATCGTTGGCTCCCTTGTAGGGGATCATCTGCATCGGAACGCCGGTCTTCTGCTTGAACAGCTCGGTCGCGAGCTGGAAGGCGGCGGAGGAACTGGAATAGTTCGCCTTGTCTGGATTGCTTTTTGCGTAGGCGACGAGATCGGCCAACGACTTGAACGGCGACGCCGCGTTGACGATCAGGATCAGTGGAAACGATCCAAGCTCGGACACCGGCTTGAAATCCCGCATCGTGTCGTAGCTCAGCTTCTCATAGACTGCCGGATTGATCACCATCGCGCCGCTGGCACCGACCAGCAGCGTGTAGCCATCAGGTGCAGACCGCGCGACGTATTCGGTGGCAAGGATCGCCCCCGCGCCGGGCTTGTTTTCAATGATGACCGGCTGGCCGAGACTTTCCGATAGTTTCTGCCCGAAGATGCGGGCGATGATGTCGTTGCCACCACCCGGCGTGAAGCCGACGATGATGTGAATCGCCCGGCCCGGATATTCGACCTCGGCGGCAGCAGGCGCGAGGCCGAAAGAGCTCAAACAGATGGCGGCCAGCGCCACGCGGCTAAAGGTTTTCATGATTTCGATCCCTCCCCGGGCTGGATTGGCGCGCTAGAGCGGCGTGATCTGGACATGCAGGACGGCAGCGATCCCGCCGTCGACAGCGGCGAGGCAGCGCTCGACCGCAGCGGTGAGTTCATCCGGCTCGCTGACGAATTCACCATGCGCGCCGAAGGCGCGGCCGATATCGGAGAAGCCTCGTTTTTCGCCCTGCCGGCCCGAGCGCAGTTGCGATTGAAAGGAATCGGTCTCGGCGGCGACGCCCTTCGGATAGACCCTCTGTACCGACGACTTGACCGCCTGCCAGCCGCCATTGTCGAGCACGACTGTCAGAATCGGAATTTGATATTGCTGGGCGACGGCGAATACGGAGTCCGGCGAAGAAAAATGATAGGCGCCGTCGCCGATGATCTGCACGATGCGCCGCTCCGGCTGCGCCAACTTCAAGCCCAGCGCCATGCCGCCGCTGAAGCCGAGCCCGCCGCCGGCGAGGCCGACGTAGCTGTGCGGCTGCGTGCGACGGATCTGCTCCTGCAGCAGCGGCCCATTGCGGATCGCTTCGTTGACGACGATATCGTCCTGCGACAACGCACGGTTCAGGGTTGCGAACAGATAGGCCGCGCTGAGCGCGCCTGACGCGCCCTTGTTCTCGGCAGCAGCGGCGCGGCGCCTGGCCGCTGCATCGCGCGCACCGCTCCAGCCGGCGGTGCGCTCAGTGACGCGCTTGCGATAAAGATCATCCGCGCGCGCCTCGACCACTTCGAGCACCTGCCGCAGAACAGTCGCGCAATCGGCCTGGACCCTGATGTCGGTCGGGAATCCCCACATCGGGAAATCCGACTTCAACGGATCGATGTCGATCTGGATCCAGTCGATGGCTTCGACGCGCCTAGCGTATTGCGGCACAAAAGGCACGTCGGTATCGAGCAGCAGCCCGACATCGGCCTGTTCCAGCAGAGGCAGCGGATCGAAACCGGCGAAGCACGGCGAATCCTGCGAGACGTTGAGATCGATCGAGTTGAATTCCGCGATCCGGATGCCGCAGGCCAGCGCGAGGCGCTCCAGCGCCGCGACAGCGTCCGCATTGCGACCGAGATAGGCCGTCAGCGCGATCGGATTTTCCGAAGCCATCAATCGGCTGGCGATGGTTTCGACGCGGTCCTGATCGATACCGCCGACCGCGACGCTGCCAAAGCGCGCGGGGTTATAGGCCGGCATCTGCGCCTCGTCCCATTGTTCGGCCAGCGTCTCGCGCGGCAGCATCATGTAGACTGGCCCCGGTGGATCGCTGTGCATGAAGGCGCTCGCGCGGGCAAGCGCCTCCTTCACGACGATGCCCGAGGGCAGCGAGTATTCCCATTTGACATAGGGCCGCACGATACTGGCGATGTCGAAGGGATCCTGCACGAAGTGCACATAGGTGTCGCGCGATCCGGTCAATTCGCCATGCAGCGTGTAAGGCGCGCGTCCGGCGAACAGCATCACCGGCAGCCGGTAACGAAACAGGTTCTGGATCGCCATGCAGGCATTGGCGGTCCCAGCATCGACATGCACGAACACCGCCTGTCCCCTGCCGGTCGCCAGCGCATAGCCGCCGGCCATGTGCACGGCGACGATCTCATGCGGGCAGAGGATAACTTCCGGATGCTTGCGGCCTTCGCGGTCCCAGCGGGCGATCTCCTCGATCAGCGAGACGTGGTCGGTGCCGAGATTGGCGAAGATATATTCAACGCCGAGATCGACCAGACCCTCGAGAAAATAATGCGCGGCGCTATGACGGCTCATACCCTTGATTCCCTGTGTTTCCTTTGCCAGCTTTCGGCTTGTTTTCTTATTCGACGGAGTTGGCGCGTATACCGTCAGGGGTGGCCGCCGACCACGCGACGGATGATAGCTGCGGCATCTGTCACATCGCCGTCCGACACCCAGGCGACAAACTGATCGGGCCGGACCAGAATCAGCGTCGCCTGGTAGAATTTTTGCACTTCCGCGCTGTCGTCCCTGATCAGCGTGAGCGGCACTCCGCTCGCTTCGGCCGCGGACCTGATTTCAGTGACGGCAGCGTCCGGCGCGCCGAGATCGAGCAGCGTAAAACCGGCGCCCAGTTCCTCGAAGACATTGCGGCTAGATGCGAGCTGGCGCGGCGCCAGGTGATGTCCGGCCCGGGCTGCGAATTCATGCGACCCGATCGCGCTGCAGGTGGCATCTGGCTGACCCGCGACGATGGAGGAGCCCTCGTAATTCGGCTCGAACGAATTGACCTCGGAACGCGCACCGGACGAGCGCGCCAGCCATTCGGCTTCAAATGCAGCCTTGTCGATCGCGGGATCGAATTTGGCCAAAAACTCCCTGTCGCTCTGGATCGCCTTCTCGATAAAGTCCCGCGCGGTCGAGGCGAACACCGGCCGCCGTTCCTCGCCGTAGGAATCCAGGAGATGTGCTCCGGCCCAGCCTTGCAGCGCCGCGGCAAGCTTCCAGCCGAGATTGGCGGCGTCTTCGAGGCCGGTGTTGATGCCGTAGCCGCCATAGGGCGGATGGCTATGCGCAGCGTCGCCGGCGATGAGGACGCGCCCGATGCTATATTGATCTGATATCGCGACGCGCAGATCCCAGAAGCCGATGTGCTCGAATTCGACGTCAAACTCCTCGCCGACCGCCGAATACAGATAGCGGGGAAAATCGAAATTGTCTTTGGTGGTGCCGAGCGGCACCGGCGCGTGGAAGAACCAGGTGCTGCCGAGATCGACGCGGCCGAAGAACTTCCAGTAGCCCTCTAGCTCCGGATGCAGCACATTGTAGAATGACTTGTTGGGAAAGCGCTCGAGCAACTTGTGCAGACCGGTCGAGCGGAACACCAGCAGCACCATCAGCCGGTCGTGGTCGGTCAGGGTCTGTGTGATGCCAGTGGCCTCGCGCACCAAAGAGCGACTGCCGTCACAGCCGACCACATAATCCGCCCGCAATGTGCGACGACGGTCGCTGTTGCGCTCGGCCACTGTCACCTGCACGCCATCCGTGTCCTGCTCGATGCCGGAAGCGCTCCAGCCGTATATAGTCTCGACACCTTGCAACTCGCTCAGGCGCTGCCGCAGCACCGCTTCGGTGGCATATTGCGGCAGCCGTTCGTTGTCGGTGAAGTAATAGGGCCGCACCAGCTCGCGCTGCAGCCAGTCATATCTGTAGCCGCTTAGCAGCGTGCCGTACGACGTCATGCCGCCGATGCCGTAATCGCGCGGGATGGTCCGCGCCGCGCGAAGCTCCGCCTCCGCGCCCCAGAAGTAAAAGTGCTCAAGGGTACGCTGGGTCAGGTTCTGACCCTTCGGGATCGGTTGCGGACTATTGTAGCGCTCGACCAGAACGCACCTGACACCACGCTGGCCGAGATCGATCGCAAGACCAAGACCGACCGGCCCGCCTCCGACGATGACGACTTGCGCTGGGGATTCGGTGGGCGTGCTCATCTTGGCTTCTTGCGATTGGCGTGAGTCGTCCGCCCGGCGATGGGCCGCGGGCACGGCGAAATGAAATCAGGACCGTCGCCAAGTCAAGGATAATCTCATAATGTAAGATTGTACTTCATATTTTCGGCCTCACCGAGGCCTGATCCGCCGAGATCTGCAGCGCCACGCGCCGGACCTCGGCGCCGATCTGATCGATCTGGGCGCCGGTCACGAGGTTGCCGGCAATGGTGACGCAGACACTGGCGATCGGGTAGTGCCGGTCGTCGAAGATCGGCGCAGCGATGCCGACCGCACCCGGCGTGACCTCGCCATAGGCGATGGCAAATCCGGCCTTGCGAACCTTCTTCAGGCTTTTCAGGACGTCGGCGGCAGTGTTGCCGAGGCCGACCGAGCGCAGGTCGGCGAGGTTGCGCTCGACCAGCGGCACCAGCCGCGGCCGCGGCAGCAGCGCCATGATCGAGCGCGCGATCGCGCCGCGCCCCAGCGGCATCGGCCGTCCGCGCGGATAGGAACTGATCGGGTTTTTGGTGGAGGATTCAGAGGCGACACAGAGGATCTTGTTGCCGTACCAGCGCAAAACCATGGCGGTGCAGGAATGGGCCGCCGTCAGCTCTTTCAGATAGGGCACACCGTGCAGCACCAGCGGATCGGAGCGCCGCGTCAGATAATCCATCTCGACGACCTTGGGCCCCAGCGTGACGCCGGAATTGCGGGTCGACATCAGGAAGCCGGCATCTTTCAGGATCTTCAGATAGCGGTAGAGCGTCGGCCGGCTATAGCCGAGCTCGCGCATCAAATCCTCGGGCGTCCATTCCAGGCGCTCCTCGGAAAACACCTCGAGAACCGCCAGCACCCGTTCCAGGCTGTTCGTCGGCTTCATGCCTCAGGCCGCATGGTCTGACATCGCTCCACTTTCGGCTCGCGGCCTCGCACCTGCTTACGGCGATACTTTTCCGGTCTGACAGAATCAATCTTGAACTGGCGCGCGATCAGCGCATAATACATCAAAATCTCATATTGAGAGATTTTGTTAGGCTGTAACCGCGGGCGGACCACCCGCTGGCATGAACGGGGGATATCGTGGCGACCGACTCCGCAAGTTGCACGCATTCGCGCCGCACGGTGCTGGGAATCCTGGCCGCGGCCTTTGCCGCAATAACGCCAAGCCTGGCCCAGGGGCAGTCGCAGCAAACAATCCGGCTCAACGTTCCGTTCTCGCCAGGCACAGGGCCCGATCTACTCGCGCGTATCCTCAGTGAGGAATTGCGGCAGCGCTGGAACCAACCTGTCATCGTGGAGAACAAGGCTGGTGCGAGCGGCAACATTGGCACGGATGCAGCGGCGCGCGCTGCTCCGGATGGCAACACGCTTCTAGTGACCGTCAATACTTTTGTGATGAATGCGAGCCTTTATCGCTCGATCCCGTACGATCCAGAGAGGAGCTTCGCGCCGATCGTGGAGATCGCGACCGGCGTTCTTGCGCTCGTTGTGCATCCTTCGATCAAGGTCAACAACTTCCCTGAACTGATCGCAGTTGCTCGCAGCAAGCCGGGCGAGATCAACTATGCTTCCCCGGGTCGGGGAACACCGCAGCATCTCGCCATGGAGCTCCTGAAGCTGACGGCGAAAATCAACCTGACACACATTCCCTATCCGGGTTCTGCGGGCGCCGTGAAAGATCTCGCGGGCGGACATGTCTCAGCCATGTTCTTGCCGATCCATACCGCGCTTCCTCTCGCGGAAGCGGGACAAATCCGTATCCTGGCCGTCGGCAGCCAAGCTCGGGCGCCGCAGGCGATGCATGTGCCGACGTTGGCGGAACTTGGCGTGACCGATTTCGATGTCGATTTGTGGTATGGCGTTCTTGTTCCGGTCGATACACCGAAAGCGATCGTTGACCGCTACAATGCGGTTTTCAACGAGATACTGGCGCAGCCTGGCGTTCGGGCCGTACTCGACAAGCAAGGCTTGATCGCTCAAGGCGGCTCGCCTGAGCGCCTGGCAGAACTGATCGCCAGGGACCGCATGCGCTGGGCCAAAGTCGTCAAGGATGCCCAGATCACTTCAGAATAGCTTGAACGAGACTCTCCGGGGCTTTTTCTTGCCCATGTCGACCTTGAGTCAAAAGCTGGCTTAGGAGGAACGGCTGTTTTTGGCGACGGTCCTGCTGGCATCCATAAGAAAGGGTAGCAAGCTGTGAAAAATGCCGGAAAACCCAAAATCATCGTAGCCGGCGGCGGCATAGGCGGGCTGACGGCGGCGCTTTCCCTCATCAAGCGTGGCTTCGAGGTCGAGATTTACGAGCAGGCGCAGATCCTTCAGGAGATCGGGGCCGGTGTGCAGATCAGCGCCAACGGCATGCTTGTCCTTCACGAACTCGGCCTCGCTACTCGCGTCATGGAAGAGGCCGCGCATCCGGAGCGGCGTGAAATTCGGATGTGGAATACCGGCCAAGCATGGACCGCTTTCGATCTCGGCGCCGTGTCGGTGCAGACCTATGGTCACCCCTACGTCACGATGTTCCGGCCGGACCTGCTGGGTATCCTGTCGGATGCGGTGACGACGGCTGTCCCCGGCGCACTTCGTCTGGGACATAGGACTGTCGGATGCGAGACCGTAGGAGCGCGCGTAATCCTGCGGTTCGACGACGGCAGCACCGCCGAAGGCGACGCGCTGATTGGCGCCGACGGAATCCACTCCGTGATCCGTGCAGGACTGCATGGCTCGGACAACGCTGAATTCACGGGTCTCGTTGCATGGCGCGGCGTCATCCCGATGGCGGACCTGCCGCCCCGCCTAGCACGTTCAGTCTCGTCGAACTGGGTCGGGCCCGGCCGACACGTCGTGCAGTATCCCTTGCGGCGCGGAACGCTGATGAACTTCGTAGGCGTCGTCGAACGCGAGGACTGGCACGAAGAGTCCTGGACGACGCCGGGTTCGCATGCGGACATGCTCGCCGACTTCGCTGGATGGCATGAAGACGTACAGACGCTCATCGCAGCCATTCCCCAGCCTTATCTCTGGGCATTGAAACTGCGCCGTCCTCTTCCGTCGTGGTCGGTGGGTCGCGTCACGCTGCTCGGCGACGCTTGCCATCCGACACTGCCGTTCCTCGCACAAGGCGCCGTCATGGCGATCGAGGACGGCTACATCCTGTCTCGAGCGCTCGAGGCGCACGGCATGGACGTTGCCGCGGCATTCCGCGCCTATGAATCGGCGAGGTACGAACGCACATCCCGCGTCGTCAACGGATCGGCCGACAACACGAAACGCTTTCACAATCCATTGCTGGGAGATCCGGCGACGGCGCAGGCCTATGTGGAGCGCGAGTGGGCGGAAGACCGCCTGCGGGAGCGTTACGACTGGATGTACAGATACGATGCTACCGCCGTCCCCGTGTGAAATCGGTGCAATGCTTCGCGCTGTCGTGGAGCGGCACCTGGAGAAGGTCGCACTCGCTGCAAAGAGCGCGCCCGGTTTCGACGTCGACCAGGCGCGGTCGGACGACAAGCGGGCATTGTGGACCTACGCCTTGCTCGATGCCCAGGGCGCCCCACCGCCATCGTCCGCGCGGTGGATCGTATCCGCATGACCTCCGATGGACTTTCGGAGGCCGACATCGAGGCCGTGCAGCGTCATTTGGCCATGCTTCAGAAGAACGCCCTTGTGCCGGCGAAGCATCATATCCTCCGGCAAATGATCGACGGCGTGGAGGCCCCGCCGACCGCCATGAATATGAGTGTGGCCCAAGGGACCTACTTCGACGGAATGAAACTTGCGCTGGCCGAGATCGACCGTCGTTATGGCGGCCAGCGCGTCGAGGATGGCGGCTTGGAGCGATGGTCGGTGATGTGATCTTCGATAACGGAGACGTTCCGTATAACGGAGACGTTCCCTATCTCCACATTGCCAAAATTGAACGCAGGCGGATCAAGAAGGTCCCGTCCCAGCGCAACGTTCCGTTGCATCCGGAGGCACGGGTAGCGTCAATCGTTTTCCCCGCCATCTCCCTTCGCCCCGCCATCTCCCTTCACGAAGAGGTCGTCCGGACGAGGTGTTCGGACAGGAATTAGGTCCGGAGTAACTATCGACCAACTCGCGCTATCGTCGGCGACGCCCTCTGGTTCGCGCCGCTTTCTTGGCGGCGGCAGAGCGGCCAGCGGCGCCTTTTGTCTTTACGGCTTTCCTGGCTGCGGCAGAACGAGCTGAGGCGGTGCGGCGCGAGGCGGCACGACGCGCTTGCTTCGAGAGCGCGGTGCGCGACGCCGTGCTGCGCGGTTCGCGCTTAAGGACCCGTGACACGGCGCGCGAGACGCGCGGTCGGCGTCGGGGCTTTCGCTTGCCCTGGCCTGCCTCATACGCGTACTCGGCGCTTTTGCGGGTGCTCGCCTTGGCCTTGCCTTTCCGTGGCGGGCGAAGAGCAACGCCTGCGCGCCTCGCTTTGGATAGGCCAATGGCAATGGCCTGCTGCGGCGATCTCGCCCCATGTTCGCCGCGGCGAACCTTGCGGATCTCCTCATGCACAAATTCGCCCGCCTGAGTGGTGGTTGATTTGCCCGCGCGCTTGTCCTTCCGGGCCTTCTCCACGGTTCGTCGCTCTGGCATGACTATTCCTCCATAGTGCCCTCAAGCGTAACGCCGTACCTCGCAAAAGGTCCCTGAACGCTGCTTGCGGGGTGTGAGCAGCTACGCCATGGCCTAACATGTCGCGCACGTGCTTATCGGAACAACATCGAGCAACTCTGGCCGATCCGGGCAGAGTCGGCGCCGCGACCTTGCGCAACTATTTCTCGCCTTCGAGTCCACCCATCACGAGATGCTCAGCGAGCACCGTCCAAGACCTCGGCAACTTCCAGGACCTCGGCAACTTCGTAAAGGTGTGGGTCAATTTGGTCGGTCAAATCGTCAAGCTTCCCCCAGACCTTGCGAAAATCCGGCGATTGGTGAGCCTGCTGCAGGAGTTGACGGTTTTGCCATTGGACGTAGTTGACAATGCGTCGTCCATCGAGACTGCGATGCAGGCTGATTGAGACAAAGCCCGGCTGGCGCGCCATGAAACGCGCTCGCTCTGCCATCATTGACAAAACCTCAGCCTGCTTTTCCGGCTCGGCATCAACCACCGTGATCTGCGTGATCGTCTGAGTGTTGATCTGAATATTGGGCATGATGTCTCTCCTTTCTCGGGCGATTTTCCGCCGCGCATCGCAGTGATCTGGCATTTCGGTAGTCTCGGATCCTGAACTCATCGATCAATCTCTCCGAACACGATATCGAGCGATCCGATGATGGCGGAAACGTCGGCCAGCATGTGGCCGAGCCGGTCGAAATACGGCAGCGCCTGCAGATAGGTTTTGTGCTCGATAAGTTTTTCAGTGCCGCGATGGAGCAGGCCGATGTGGGGATCGACGCGCTGGACCACCTCGCCGTCGAGCTCCAGAACCAGGCGCAACACCCCGTGTGCCGCCGGGTGTTGCGGTCCGAAATTGATCGTGAAATTGCGGAGCGCAGCCTCGGCCATGCGGATTTCCTTCGCTTCGCTGGAACTGAAACGCCCGGGTACCTTCATCTGTTCCGCAAACGCGCCGACCGGCGGAACGTATGAAGTGTGGTCTTGTCTATTGCGTGATCGAAATGACGCCGATGCCGCGCTACAACGCTGAGCGTTTCGGCTTTGCACTGCGTGCGTCACCGGCCAGTCTGCGTGATGACCGTCGCGGGATATCGTACGCCAAAATGGCGCCGGCCTTTTACGGTCAGCGACTGACCAGCGAAAGACTATAGGGCGGCCGTGCCGCTCGCCGGCGAGCCAGGAACCCGCGTAGCGACCGCTCTAACGCTACTCCATCTGGAACTCGGGCACGCCCTGAACATTATGCTTTCGGCCACTCAAGCATGACGAGGCCTAATGCCATGTATCTCCGGCTGGAGCGTTCGTGCGTGGTTGTCGTCCTTTGCGCCTGTGTTGTCCTGACCGCAATGGCGGAAGCGCGATCTGGGGAATTTCACGGCAAGCAATCGATTGCTGGCGACGGCCGTCACATCGACTACGGCGGGCTGCTATTTCATGGCAATTACTGTGGTCCGGGTAGCCGACCAGGAACTCGGCCTGTTGATGCTTTGGATGCTGCCTGTATGCGTCACGACGCCTGCGGGCGTTTCAATGCCCTCCCGAGTTGCGCCTGCAATGCGAGACTTCAATATGAAGCAGCAGCGATTGCGCGCAATCCCGCACAACGGCCGGATATTCAATTCCTGGCTTCCATCACGGCGGCCGGTGCTGGCTTATTGCTGTGTCAGCCATCCTCACAAGTTTCTCGCGATCTGACCGGTTTTCCGGCGATTGATTCATATCGACTAAATGGATCTCAGGAATGGAAACGCGGCCTAAGACATCATCATTTGACACGCTGATCAGCGAAAGGTGGACATCATGGCGACATGTGAAACCTGCGGCAACGACTACGACAAAGCCTTTCAGGTCACGATGAACGGCAAGGCACATACCTTTGATAGCTTCGAATGCGCCATTCATGCGCTCGCACCAACCTGCAATCATTGCGGAATCCGCATCGTCGGGCATGGCCTCGAGAAGGCCGGCACATTTTTTTGTTGCGAGCATTGTGCCGAAGGCGAAGGCGTTAAAGGGCTGCGCGATCGGATCTAGCCCGGGCGATCTGTGTGGGGTCGGGCCCGGTTAGTGGCCTCTCAGCATGGTCTGGACGATTTCCTCGACCGCATGCGGTGAAATTCCCAGCCGTTCAAATCCCGGCATTTCCGGCGATTGCATATTGTCGACTTGCATGAGCGCTACTTGATGACGAGTAATTGGCGGGCTCGGCAATATTGCCAAGATCCGCGACAATGCGTGCCACGCGGCGAAGGGAACGGGGAGAAGAATAGGTTTAACCCCGGCTTCGCGCGCGAGGGCTCTGACGAGCTCCTTATAGGAGTAGACGCGCGGGCCGCCGCACTCGAACGTGGCACCCGTTTCGGACCCTTGCAATACCTGCGCAATCGCTTCTCCCACGTCTTCCACGTAGGCCGGCTGTAATCTCGTCAGTCCTTGTCCGAACATTGGATAAACGGGGAAGCGCCGGAGGAGCGTGATTATAGTGGTAATGAACGTGTCATCTGGGCCGAACATTACAGCCGGGCGAACGACGGTCGCTCCGGCAAACGCTGCCCGGACTGCCGACTCGCCCTCGCCGCGTTTGCGGATGTAGAGCGATGACGAGGTCGCATCGGAGCCGATTCCAGAAATGTGTACGAGCCGTTCGACTTCGGCTTGTTGCGCCTGCGCCGCTATGCGGTGGGCAGCTTCGACATGTACGGAATGAAACGTCGCCCGTCCACGCTCGACATAAAGACTAACTGCATTCACCACGCCATAAGCGCCGGCAACAGCTCTGGCGATCGATGGCTCGCTATGGATGTTCACTTCGATCGATTCGATCTGGGAATCGTCGGACCCAAACAGCTCCCGGCCTCGATCGGGATGTCTCGACGCCACGCGAACGGGAAACTCGTGCCTGCGTAGATGCCGGACTGCTCGGCGGCCAAGAAAGCCGGTCCCGCCAAACACGACGACAAGTTTACCTGTCTGGCTGCGACCGTTCACATTCTCCACCGACCACGACGGTTGTTAGCTACGCCGCCCCGATATCGCGTACGCCATGCGCTTATTGGCGATCATCTGTCGCATAGCAATCTCTAGAGATCAGGTTTCAGCTATCAGCTGATGGAGACCCTCGTCGACCTTGCCGAACCGCGAGTTCGCCGGTAGCTGCAGGACGCTCGCGCGCTGATCCTCTCTGAGCCTCGTCACGAGGACGATCCTGCCGTTGGCAAGCTCGAGTGCGTCATGATGCACGTGCGGTTGGCGGGAGGCGACTCGTCGAAACCGGGCAAGCTGTTCGCCCTGCATGCCAAATCCGAAACTCGGGCAGAGAGGAGCGAAGGCATGGACGGTCTCGATTTTGCGTTCAAAGGAGAGTTCGGTACCTGGGAGAATGCAGACTGCCACCCCCGGTTCGCCCACCGCCGCGAAGCCCCGCGTTTCGGTCCCGGGAAATCGGGTTGAAATTAGCCGGTCGCCCACCTTGGCGGCCCGCGATCCGACGGCGTGAAGACCATAATCACACATCGAGCATTCTCCCTGCTGGCAAGCCGAGTTACTCCATGTTCATGACCAAAAGGACCAGTACATCACGAAGAACCGGTGCATCACGGCTCGTAAATCAAACTGCGGCCCGCAGCGCACCTCGCGAGCGAAATGGAATCGCTCGGTAGTGTTTGCAAATTGTCCGCCGAATGGCCGTCGTACCTCCGAGGCGCGCCTCCAACGCTGGCGCGCCTCCAAAGCGCCGCTAAACGGGCTTTACCAGTCTGGGCCGATGCCGAAGCTGAACCCCGGCCCATAAACGCCTATGCCCGGCCTGCGATAATAGCCGCGATCGTAGTCGTCATAGTACCGCGGAGTTGCATAGTAACCATCTCTGATCACCCGACGATCACTCCGGGTATTCCAACATCGGCCGGTGTCGTCACAGATTAGCCGTGCTTGATGAAGGAGGGGAGAACCGCCTCCGGTTTGAATCTCGTCGGCCGCATATGCATTCGAGGCTATGAGGGCACCGGCGCCGGCGAGCAATGTCAGTGTCAGTTTTCTCATGTCCATCTCCTCTGGGTGGAAACCCGAAAATGGAAACGCCTCAACCAGGGACGGCGTTCCAGCAAGCGGCCCAAATCAAAAATGTCGCCAGACCGTAATGTTTCCAGACCGTAATGTTTAATGTTTCCTGCCGGGCGCGATGCCCGATCATTTGGAAGCATTGCGCTCCATCAGCAGCAGCCATGCATTGGCGAAAGGCTGAGGGGTGGGGTGCGCAATTCAGTGCGCAATTCAGCCTGCTCACGCGCAATCGCCACTATTTGCTTTGGAACCACTTCGGCAGGCGCCAGTTCGCCCAGTGATGAGCTATATACAAGTCAGGCGGTTGCCAGTCGTCAGTCGAAACAAGCGCCTCGTAGGTATCATGTCGCTGGCTGATGCCGCGATGAAATACGACCCAGCGGCAACAGGCGCCGCTATGTGCGGCGTAGTCGAGCCCGCGCGGTTCTCACGTCTCGTCCGCGTAAGAGAGGGATTGCGCCGCTGCATCCTGCAAGGGTTCGGCTGCCAAAAGCACATGGAATCCGGAAGCCGAAAGTACGGAAACTGATTCCGTGCGCCTCGGCTGAGATGAGAGAGTTGACCACTTGATGCCATCGGGTGCTGGAGGCCTCCGGTCAGGTCTGGATTTGGTGTTTGGAGAGAGCTCATGGCCGAAAAACGTACCGCCGGTAAGATGCGCCGCGCCATTCTTGCTGCCTCTATTCTTTCGATCGGAATTCTCGGAGCAGGAACGGCTGCCTGGCTGGGCGGATCGAGTGCCTGGAGAGAACTGCACTCCTGGTACAATCCCGCGGTTGGCTTTCAATCCGCCGCCCTGCCAGTGGGCTTTGAAGATCTCGTGGACCGCATCAAGCCGACGGTCGTGGGGGTGCGCGCGAAGGTAGAGCAAGACGCCGACGACGAGGAGCCGCCTTCCGGTCGCGACGCGCCCTCGAAGCGTTCCGATGTGCCGATGGGCGGCCGACAGCCCCGTACCGCCACCACTCTCGGGTCAGGCTTCTTCATATCATCGGATGGATACGCCATGACGACCAGCCATCTGGTCAGGGGCGGCGAAAAAATTGAGGTCATCACCGACGACGGCAGGAGTTACCCTGCCAAGCTGGTTGGCGCCGACCCGAAAACGGATCTCGCGCTGCTCAAGATAGAGGGCGAAAAGGAATTCCCCGTTGCCCAGATCGCCGACAAGGCGCCTCGGATCGGCGCGCGGGTTCTTGCCGTCGGCAACCCGTTTGGACTCGGCGGTACGGTGACGGCTGGAATTGTCTCGGCCCGCGCGCGCGACATCCTTGGTCCCTACAACGACTTCATCCAAATCGATGCGCCGGTCAATCAGGGCAATTCCGGTGGACCGACCTTCGATGTCAGCGGCAAAGTGATTGGCATCAACAGTGCAATATTTTCGCCGACGGGCGGCTCGGTCGGTGTCGGCTTTGCCATTCCAGCGGAAACCGTCAAGACGATCGCGGACAGACTCAAACAGAAGGGTATCGTCTCCCGTGGCTGGATCGGCGTCGAGGTTCAGTCGGTGAGTCCCGACATCGTGGATGGTCTCGATCTCAACAAACCGGTCTACGGCGTCTTGGTCGCCGAAATCCAGCCGGACAGCCCGGCTGCGAAAGCCGGCATCGCGCCGGGCGACGTCATCACTTCTGTTGCGGGCCAGCTAGCCAGCAATGATCGCGACTTGATAAGGAGAGTCAGCGATATGCCCCCCGGAAAATCAATCGAGGTCGGCCTGATCCGTCAGAACGAGCAAAAAAATGTCAACGTAACGCTGGGCGAACTTCCGATTCCTCGCAATGAGAGCCGCTCGATTGCTGAAAAATCGAAATCACCGACGGCAGATAGCGATAAGCCAAACGTCGGATTGACCCTGATGCCTGCGGAAAACTTTGGCCGCGGTGTCCGAGGTGTCATCGTCGCCGATCTTGATCCCGGAGGTGTTGCGGCTGAGAGCGGACTTTCGACCGGGGATGTTATTCTCGACGTAGGCGGCAACGCCGTGAAGGCTCCTGTCGACTTCTACAAGGCGCTGACTGAGGTTCAAAGCAAGGGCAAGCGCATCGCATTGGCACGGGTAAAGTCAAGCCAGGCAACGCGGTTTGTCGCTATTCCCGTCAATTGACGGATTGAATGTCGCGGCGGGCACATGACTGAGAGTCGAGGGCCGGCCGCCGAGGATCCCGGAGGCTTAATTTACGGACGCTCAGATTGGCGCGCGTTGCAGGAGTTCCTGTACTTCCTTGTCGTCCACTTGGTGAAAATCTTCATAGTAGATGCCCACCGCCGTGAAATCCTCGGGCGTTGCCAGGCACACCATGTCATCGCATTCGGCACGAAGCATCTCGACCGTTTCCGCTGGCGCCACCGGCGTCGCGAGGACGAGGCGGGCGGCGCCCTCGGCGCGAACGGCCTGAAGTGCGACCCTTGCGCTCGCGCCCGTGGCAATGCCGTCATCAACGACGATGGCGCTGTGTCCGGCGACGGAAATGTGCGGCCGGTCGCTCAACCAGAGGCGCCTACGGCGTTCGATCTTCGCGAGTTCGGCTTCGACGATCCTCGCGAGCTCGGACTTGGACACACCAGCCGTACGCACGACGTCCTCGTTGATGACTGTGCGGGGCCGCGCGCCATCGATCACCGCCCCGGCGGCAAGTTCGGGATGCCACGGCACGCCGATCTTGCGCACCAGCAACAGATCAAGTGGCGCATGCAGCGCGTGTGCGACCTCGATGCCGACGGGGACGCCGCCACGCGGCAGCGCGAGGACCAGCGGTTGGGCGTGCTCCAGATATCCAAGTTTTTGCGCCAGTTGCCGGCCAGCATCGCTACGGTCGCGGAACAGATGGTGATTCATGATGGCCGCGTTACTCTCAAATGAGTTTCGAGCCAGCGGCTCGCCAGACCTGCTTCAGCGCGCCCAGCTCCTAAAAGGTGAGTCGGCCCGGCACAATGCTGAGCTGCTTTTCAGCAGGCACTAGTTCAAGCGCGCGGCAGCCGATCGCCACGGCGACTCCGCTGTCACGATGAGGTGGCGCCGGCACCTGTGCTGGCGCCAAAATACCCCGACAGGCGCACTTGCGCTGATCTTCGCGCTGGCCACGGCAGTCTGCCTCATCAGGGATCATATCGTGACATCGATAGTTATTCCTTGGCCTTATCGGCAACGCAATGACGCCCGGCGGTGTTCCATCAGGAACTCGTCCGCGGAGCATCCGTTGAGTACCTTGGCAAGGCGGTGTGCAGATGTCTGAAACGCAGAATCCGGGACCTCAACATTCGGATGGTTCCCGAACCTATCCCGGCGAGAAGGCACGGCAGGGCGAGATCATCCTGCGCAAGCCATGGATGCGTGTGGTTTTCATAGCCGGCCTTGTGGGTTGCGTTCTTCTGGCCCTGGGCATTCGCATCGCTGCGGGGCTCTGATGCATTCACCCTCGAGGCCAGCCGTGCCGAAGGAGAAGGCATCGCCGGCTGCTGCGCTTCCATGGGGCGAATGCAAGCTGCGGCCGCTGGCGGACATCCAATCGTTACATGATAGGCCATTGCACAACGTGCATGACAAGCTCTGTGATGTGCTGCTGTTCGCGAGCTCTCTAAAGGATGCGGGGTGCGGCGCGCGTGATCATCTCTCAGTGGCGTACCTCAGCGCGAAACCAGCGCGAGCTCTATGGTTCGCGCCCGTCGATATTCCTGAAAGGCGGCTATTGCACGGTTCGAAAGCGCCAGCCTGTTTCGCTGACCTTGTTCGATCATTTGTTCAATCTTGCCTATCAGGAACTGATTGACCTCCCCGGGATCATCGATCTCGCCGCTGCGTTCGAGAAACTCCCAGGCGATCTGCTTCGCTTCCGTAAGTAGCTGCGGATTGGCATCGTCCTTGAACCATGTCGACATCGTCTTTCCTCGACCGTTGATCGAGGAACTAGCCGGACCAGGCTTGGTTCCTAAATATCGCTGTCACGGAAAAGATTTGCGGGACGGAGTTTAGGAACGACATGGACAGCAGCTCGTTATTTCGACGGACCCAGTAGCTTTGGAAAGGAGAAATCCCCCGAAGAAGCGAACGCTCTAAGCGCCCCGTCAGTTACTCAGTTAACTGGGCGGGGCCTTGTTTTGACGACCGCGCGCGGTGCCATATCGGGGCTTCGTTCCGGGGAACCAGTCCCCGGCCCGCGCGGTTAGGCCTGACTGGACTGCATGCCAAATCGCTTGAGGTGCTGCGTTGCATGCACAAACTCAGGAGCGTGGGCCGTCCGCGGACACGACGCGACAGCCTAATCGCCACCCGCAACAGACGTCTGAACCCGCGCGCGGCGCTGAAGCCGAGCAAGCGGAGCCATCTCCCGGCAAGCAGTCGTGGCGAGAACGGCTGCGCGAGCATTGGATCCTGGCAAGCCTGACGGCTTGCGTGCTGTTGATCGCGCTGATTGGCGGAGTTGCGTACTGGTTGCAGGTCCGCCATTTTGAATCGACCGACGATGCGTTCGTGGCTGCGCGCAGCTTTTCGGTCGCGCCGAAAGTGGGCGGCTATGTTGTCGCGGTGCCGGTCACCGATAACCAGCATGTCAATGCAGGCGATCTGCTGGCTCGCATTGACGATCGCGACTACCGAATTGCCGTCGATCAGGCGCAAGCGCAGGTCGCGGTCGCGCAAGCCAACGTCGCCAATATCGACGCGCAGATCGACAGCCAACAGGCACAGATCGATCAGGCCAAGGCGCAGCTCAAACAGGCCGAGGCGCAGCTTCAATTTTCAAGAGAGGAGGCCGATCGCGCCGGGGATCTCGTCCAGAAGGGCGCCGGCACGGTTCAGCGCGCCCAACAGACAAAGTCCGATCTTGAAGCCCAGCAGGCTAACACCAGCCGCGCCAAGGCAGCCGAGATTGGAGCAGAGCTGGGATTGAAAGTGCTGCAAACCCAGCACAAGAGTGCCGAGGCGTCAAAACAACAAGCGGGCGCCCAGCTCGATCAGGCCAGGCTCAATTTGCAATACACCAATGTCCAGGCGGCTCAATCCGGCCGTGTCGTCAAGCTGAGCGGAGCGAAGGGCGCTTTCGCTACCGCGGGGCAAAGCCTGATGATGTTCGTGCCGGATGAAGTCTGGATCACGGCCAATTACAAGGAGACACAGCTTGCCGACATGCGGCCCGGTCAGCCGGTCGAGATCAGGATCGACGCCTATCCGGGTCGCAAGCTCAAGGGGCACGTCGATTCGGTGCAGCCTGGTTCGGGCACCGCCTTCAGCCTGTTGCCTGCGGAAAATGCCACCGGCAATTTTGTGAAGGTCGTGCAGCGTGTTCCGGTCAAGATCGTGGTTGACGACTGGCCGCCCGATATTCCGGTCGGCCCGGGCATGTCGGTCGTGCCCTGGACCAGGGTGCGATGACAGACGTCGCGGACGGAACGAACTCCTCCTGGTCGCCAGAGCGTTCCGCGGCTGGCGGACATAATCCCTATCTCATCGCCTTCGTGGTCTCGATCGCAACCTTCATGGAGGTTTTGGACACCACAATTGCCAATGTCGCGTTGCGTCATATCGCCGGCGGGTTGGCCGTTGGCATCGACGAGAGCACTTACGTCATCACGAGTTATCTCGTTGCCAACGCGATCGTGCTGTCGATTTCGGGCTGGCTATCTACGGTTATCGGCCGCAAGCGATTTTACATGATTTGCGTGGCAACGTTCGCCTTTGCGTCGTTGTTGTGCGGATTTGCCTGGAGCCTCGAATCCCTGGTTCTATTCCGCATCCTGCAGGGACTTGGCGGGGGAGGGATGGCGACTAGTGAGCAGGCGATTCTTGCCGATTCATTCCCACCCGCCAAGCGCGGCCAGGCCTTCGCCATCTACGGCGTAGCGGTCGTGGTCGCCCCTGTCATAGGTCCGACGCTGGGCGGATGGATCACCGACACCTATTCCTGGCATTGGGTTTTCCTGATCAACGTTCCGATGGGAATGTTGTCGCTGTTCCTTGTCGGGACGCTGGTTAGAGAGCCTTCGGGCGCCGAAGAAGAGCGGCGCGAGCTCCTGAAAAACGGTCTGCGTGTCGATTATATCGGCTTCGTGCTGGTCGCGATCGGGCTTGGTTCGCTCGAATTCGTCCTTGACCAGGGACAGCGCAAGGACTGGTTCGGATCCAATATGATCCTCGGATTCGCGCTTGTCTCGGCGTTCTGCTTGCTGGCGCTCATACCGTGGGAATTGACCCGAAAGGATCCAATCGTCGACATCCGGCTGTTGGGACGCCGCCACTTCGGCGCCTGCTTCCTCGTTATGCTCGGCACCGGAGCCGTGCTGATCTCGACGACGCAGCTATTGCCGCAACTGCTGCAGACCGAACTCGGGTACACCGCGATGCTGGCCGGATTGGCCCTTTCGCCCGGTGGGATATTCACGCTGATGATGATGCCGATCGTCGGAAAACTGGTCGGCGTCGTGCAGCCGAAATACCTGATCATGATAGGCGCGTGTATTGTCGCACTTGCGATGTGGCACCTCACCGGCTTGAACAGCGATATCACCTATTCCTACGCTGCGTGGTCGCGCATCTTCCTCGCGCTGGGGTTACCGTTCCTGTTCCTGCCGGTCACGACGGCGTCCTACGACGGCTTGCCGCCGGACAAAACCAATCAGGCGTCAGCTCTGATCAACGTTGCCCGCAACATCGGGGGATCGATGGGAGTTGCGTTGGCGCAGAGTGTCCTGGCGCAGCGTCAGCAGTTCCATCAGAGCCGTCTGATCGAACATGCGGGGCCGTCCGATATCAGTTATCAGCAGACCGTCGATGCCGTGACGCGCTATTTCCAGTCGCAAGGCTCGAGCGCCACCGAGGCAACGTCACAGGCGGTCGCGTGGGTGGGCCAAACCTTGCAGCGGCAGGTCGACTTCCTCGCTTATATCGATGTGTTCTGGACACTGGCAATCATCGGCGGTTTGATGATTCCACTTGCACTCATCCTCAAGCCGATCGACTTGAGCGCGCCAGCGAAAGGACATTAGAGGTGAGGCTTCAAATCGCCCCTCTACCGACGCTTCGAGCGAAAAGGGGCTAGAATATCAACGTTGCCTTCCGATTAACGCCCTTGCGCGCGGCACGCTAAGAATGGTCCCGAGGAACGTCCTTGCGTGCATGCCGCAGCTCACGGCGATGTGCGTGGATCGTGTTCCAAAACTCAGGCGGTATGGCCGGGGTCGAATTCTGAAGGCGTTTTTTTCTTGCGCTGGGGGACCATTTTTGCGGGATCCGGCTTTCCCGGTACTCCCCTCGGTCCGAGTTGCTCTCGCTGGATGTCATCTTCGGACTGCCTTGGCCGTCCGTCGTCAACTTGCCGGCGAATCCTGACGCTTTCGTCGTAGATTTGCCGGCTGGTTTTCCGTTCTGTTGCCATCTGCTCGATCCCTTACTGGAAAAGCCTGGACGGGCGCTCGATCTTCGATCCATCGACGTCGCCTCTTGGTGCCGAAGGGATTAGCTTCCCGAGGACTATCGCCAGGACAACGGCACCCAAAAGACCGGCGATGAAAATGGCGCGACGGCCGGGCGTGTTGAGAATGATTTCACCGCCTCGGGCCTTTTCCGCAGGATACGGCTCCTTCGGCGGTGGCGCGGGTTGGGCTGGACCTTCTCTCACCATGAGACATCTCCGTGAATCAAAGCCCAACCGGCGCAATCGTTCCGGAGCCGTGCCGAGATGTCAAAAAAACTGGCCTATTGCGGCCCGAAGGGAGAGGCGGACCTCGCTGACCGTTATTCCGCGTCTGTTGTTTTCAGAAGTTGCGCGACTTCCATCAATTTTCGGCGCAGGCGTTCATCAGCAATGCCGAAATAGAGTTCGAGGAGTTGACGGGACTCTCGCTTCGTAACGAGTTCACTCCAATCCTGCGCTTCGGAGGTCTGCTTCGACTCGGCGGAGGCCCGTTTCTTGACTTCCAACTCGTCGAAGAACCATGTGATCGGGACGGCGAGTTGCACGGCAATGCTGTAGAGTCTTGACGCGCTGATACGGGTTTCCCCGGCCTCATATTTTTGGATGAGCTGAGACGTCAGGCCAAGACGCCTTGCTAAGTCGTCCTGACTGAGGCCGAGGAGGGTGCGCCTGAGACGCAACCGCTTCCCCACGTGTTCGTCGACATGAGTCGGCTTCTTCGACGAAACCCGCATTTTTTGCGCCGCGTTTGTTCGGCGTGCGGGATTTCGATTTCTTCTCGGAAGGTTCAGAAGGCATCAAGCACCGTGGTTGAATTCCTGCCCGGTACAATCAAATGGAACTGCGAACGACGGCATATCAACCGTGGGCGATCTCTACTTTCGGCATTTTCCTGCTGCGGCAATTCTTTCGGTCCATACCCGACGAGATCATTCACGCAGCCCGCCTCGATGGGCTCGGCGAGTTCGAGATCATCTGGCGCATCATGATCCCCATGACCACGCCGGCGCTGGCCGCCTTTGGCATCTTCTCGATTGTGGCCCACTGGAACGACTTGTTCTGGCCGCTTATCGCGGTTCGCAGCGCGGAGATTTCCACGCCCGCGCTCGGCATCCTGCTCTTCCGTGACGATGAAGCCGGGCAGTTCCTCGGTCCGCTGATGGCCGGCGCCGTGATTATCGTCGCCCCACTCCTCATTGCATTCCTGATCGCGCAGCGCCGGTTTATCGACGGCCTCGCCGCAACGACCATGAAGTAATCCAAAACTGGAGACCGTCCATGCTTGATCAAATCGTAACCCGGCTAGGTCCGGTGCTCGCCGGAGCCGTTGCCCTCGTGGCAATCGGCGCGACCTCTGCACGCGCGGAGGTCACGCTCGACGTGCTCTACACCACACCCGGTACCTTCAATGCGCTGCATCAGGAATTGGCCAGGCGTTTCACCGAGGCGCATCCCGATATCAAGGTGAAGTTCCGCAATCCCGTGGCGAGCTACGAGGAGGCCGCGCAGCAGATCCTGCGTGACCAGATCACCGGTCGCCCGCCGGATGTGGCTTTCAACGGAATCAATCAGATTGGCCTGTTCGTGGATCGGGGATTAGGCGCGCCGCTGGACGGATTCGCAGCGGCAGATGGTGGGCTTGCCGAACTTGGCTATTACCCGACGCTTGCGGAACTCGGAAAATACAAAGGCAAGCTCTACGGCCTGCCGTTCGCCGTCTCGACACCGGTGCTCTACGTCAATGCCGATCTGCTCGCGAAGGCCGGCACCGATGTGTCAGCGCTTCCAAAGACCTGGCCAGAGCTTCTGGCTCTGGGCAAGACCATCGAGGCGAAAGCGGGCACTGCGGCTACGGGCTTCTATTATCAGTGGGAGCAAACCGGAAACTGGCTCTTCCAGTCGCTGGTGACGAGCAAAGGCGGCCGTATTCTCAAAGCCGACGGATGCAGCATCGCCTTCGACGATGCGAACGGCATGTGGGCGCTGAAGACGCTCGAAGCTTTCGGCAAATCGGGCATGCCGAATCTCGGGCTCGGTCAGGCCCGGCAATCATTCGTCGCAGGCAACATCGCGATATCAGCGGATTCCACATCCTATGTGGCCGCGGCCGAGCGGCAGATCGGCGGTCGGTTCCAGTTCAAAACCGTCGCCTTCCCGCTCGCCGTCGTCGACGGGCGCCTTCCCGCAGGCGGAAACGTCGCCATGGTTTTCGCAAAGGACGCCGAACGCCAGAAGGCCGCCTGGAAATATGTAAAGTTCGCCACCGGGCCGGTCGGCCAGACCGCGATGGTCAATTCCACCGGCTATATGCCTGGCAACGAGATTGCCGTGAAGACGCCGGAGATGCTCGGCGCTTTCTATGCAAGGAGCCCCAACCACTTGACCAGTATCCAGCAATTGCCGCTGCTGACGGAATGGGCATCTTTTCCAGGCGATAATTCGCTGAAAATTATTGAGGTGATCAAGCACCATATGGAGAGCCTGGTGACGGGCAAGCGCACTGCGGAGCAGGTCATGCCTGAGCTGGTTGGAGATGTATCCAAGCTTCTGCCAAAGTGCGGCGACTAGCTGGCGATCGAACGCGCGGGGCGGGACTCGATCGGGCCGTCGCGCTCGCGCCGTCGGTAGCTCAAGCTTTCCTCATGACGGATTGGGCCGATCGAGCGGGAGAAACAAATATTCTCAGCACTCAAGCATGGCCGCGATCAGCCATGCAACGCTGCTCCATTCTGGCTGCGTACCCTCCCACCCCAACCAATTGATATTGCTCGTCTATTCGCCCGTTTTGGCGGCTTCATTTTGAATGGCGCGATTCCGCTGCCCGTTGTAGAGAGATGTCGCCATTTCGCTCGCCACCTGTTTGTTGCCGGTGACGCAGTCATCGGTGCATCGATGGGAGGAGTGGATCTCCAATCTCTCATAAGCTACCTCATGCGAAAGACGGGTTGAGACATCGCAGGTCCGGTTGGGGACCGAGACCTGGCACGTCCGGCACGCGCAATTGCATCTGCAATAATTTGCATTGTCATGGCTGTGGGCCATTAGGTCCGAAGCGGAGATTTGGGCGATGGTTCAATCAAAGAAAAGCGCAGGTGAGTAGAAGCCAGGCATGGAACATACGCCGAGCTGCTCCTTGCGTTTTGGGTCTCGATAGGTTTTAAGCCCGGTGACTTCATGACCATAGGCATGAACGAGAAGCGAGCTGCGTGGCTTTGCTGCGCTTTAAACAGTGTGACGCACTCCGCGTAGCTCATGCGCATTGAATTGTTCTGAGCCTCCACAAAGGAATCCATCATGGCCAAGATGACCAAGAATCAGTTGATTGATGCAATTGCAGAGGGAACGCAGGTTTCCAAAGGAGACGTAAAGGCCGTCATCGAGCAGATGGCGATTGTAGGCTATAAGGAGCTGAATGAATCCGGCGAGTTCGTCATTCCCGGCTTCGTCAAAATGTCAGTCGTGAACAAGCCTGCTACTGAAGCCCGTAGCGGTGTAAATCCTTTCACGAAAGAGCCTATGGAGTTCGCGGCCAAGCCAGCCAGCAAGTCGGTCAAGGCGTCACCTCTGAAGGTTGCTAAAGACGCTGTTTGAAGCGGGCGAGTTGGTTGAGGTGTGTTCGTTCGTCTAGCCTGTGGGTAATTCCGTCACCACCTGGACAGACGCCTCCACCCGCGCACTCTTCGCCCCGAGACGGAATCTCTTGGGGGCCTAGGGAACAGTCTCGCAAAGGCCATGCGGTGTAATGCCCGCGTGGCCTTTTGTTTTTTGTTTATTTACTTGTCTGACCGCAAAAATACGGACTCTGTTCGTTCTCCGTGAACAGATGCGGACGCTCAGACCTTTGTTTCGGTCAGCAAGCCGATGTTGGCGATTGACGCCAAGTTGGCGGGCCATGCGCGCGTTCGAGCATGCGTTGATCACAGCAACGGCTCCGATCGAACATCGGTTGCCATATCTGCGCGTTTGACGGGTCCGACAGGTGACCAGCTGAACGAAAACAGCGCCGCAAACGCAAATGCGGAAGCGGCGAGATTAATGTTTTTCGCACCCTGTTTCATGGTCTCCTCTGTTGTGCATGGATTACGGTAGCGATGCATGTCGTTGCGCTTCGAAGCGCCTGGTCTTCCCTCAGGTCAAGGTCCTGGAACGGCGATCACGTCGGATTTGCGTTCAGTCAAGGTCACTCGCCCGTTGGGACAATGACCATTGGGGCAATAGTCCGGACAGGGCGCTTGTCGTAAACCCGTGGCAATAATTTAACCCTCGGCAGGGGGATCAGGGATCCGGACGTTGCCGTCCGGTATCGCACGCCAGTACTATTACGCAGATCTATCTGCGCACCGCTGAACTGAACGCTACCCGACTGAAGCACTCAGCAGGCTACGCATCCTCCGAATAACCTCGCTGGTGCGCCGGTCATCTCGCAGAATATCATCAACAATGCCTTTGAGTTCTTCGATGCCGAGATGCGAAGACAGCAGTATTGACTGTGCCGAATTAGGTCAGCGAAGCTTATTGACCTGGATCAACCGCGCTGATCTCGGAGGGTTTTCGATGGCCTCATCAGCAGAGGAGATCGATATGAAGAAGATCAGCATCAGGCGGGCGCTCTTGGCTACCGCGGTTTTCGCGTTCGGGACTCTTGGATCGGTAACGTGGTCACCCAGCAATGGTCTTGCACTGTCGATTGAGAGCGCGGAGGCGAGAGTAGGACGGCCGGCGACCCCTGGGAGCGTTGCGGGCGTTGCACGACGACAAACCCGCCGCGCGGTGGTCGGCGGAGCGGCCGTTGGTGCAGCCGCTGCGGGCACAGCCTGTGTCCGCGTGCTGGTCAACGGGGCGTATGTCTGCCGCTGAATTGTAGCGCTGCGCGCGCAGGACTCTGGGGTACGGGTGTGATAACCGCTTCGATCATTGCCTATGGCGTTGCCGGCGCCTTTGCGAATCCGCTCACGCCGTTCCGATATGAAGCACAGGCGCAACGATATTGCCGCGCCGATGTGGTCGTCTGGCTCGATCTCGGCAAAGGGATCTACTACTCGAAGCGGCAACGACGGTATGGCCGCGGCTTTACCGGAAGTTTTGTGTGCCGGGAGGAAGCCCGTAGCAACGGCTATCGCCGCTCGCTGCTGGGGCTGCGGTAGCGTCGAGCGAACTCCGGCACGAATCTCCGTGCTCAAGGCAGTTGCAGCGTCAGGTGGACCACCTGCGGCGATCCTTTTGAGTCGGGCCGGAAGCCGAACTTCTTGAACAGTTTCAGCATGGCGGTGTTCTCGGGCAACACCTCCGCGACCAGTTCCTTGAGGCCTGCGTCGCGCGCCAGGACCGCGAGATGCCGCATCAGGATCGTCCCGATACCCTGGCCCTGATAGGCGTCGACCACGACGAAAGCGATCTCCGCCTGGCCCGATTGGACAACGATATAGCGTCCGCCGCCGACGATGACCAGGTGGCCATCCTCAGCGATTTCCGCGACGATTGCGACGTGCGATTCAAAGTCGATGTTGAGGAAGAAGGCCATTTCGTTCTCGGAAAAACCCTTCTTCGGCACGAAGAAGCGCCGCTGCAGCGATTGCATGCTGGTCCGCCCGATCGCCGCGAGCATCTCAGCCCGGTCATCAGGACGAAGCGCACGGATCGTGATTGGACGATCGTCGCGAAGATGCTCACGGACCGAATATTCGGCGGCTTCAGGCATAACGAGAGGCTCCCCGGCTCCGGCAGTGCACTTGACCAGCCAGAACGACCTTTGCGTGCTGCCGATTGATCTGGATCAAGCGCGCGCCTGGGCAGGCGCCGATAGGCTCCTGATGTCAGGTGAAGTTCAATCGGGATGCATCCGGTCCGCTGCGGGGTCGTTGCGCGCGTCAACGAGGTCGAAACGATGGCCGAGAGGGTAGTTCGACAGACGATATCCGGAGGAGAAATCTTCCAGCTGGCGCTCCGCCTGGGTCTGCTGGCCTTCCTCGTTTACTGGTCGTTCGTTCTTGTTCGTCCCTTCATCCCCATGCTCGCCTGGAGCATGGTTCTGACCGTGGCCCTGTACCGGCCGTACAACTGGCTATCGGTGCATCTCGGCGATCGGCCGAAGCTGGCAGCCGCGATCATCACTGTCATCAATCTTGCGATCGTCATTGGACCGGTGACATGGCTTGGATACGGCGTGATCGATGGCTTGCAAGAGTTTGCTCGCCAGCTTGGCGGCGGCACCCTGGTCATTCCGTCACCTCCTGAAGGCGTCAAGGAGTGGCCGGTCGTCGGCGCCCAGATTCACGAACTCTGGAACTATGCTTTCACAAATCTCGGGGCCGCGCTTAAAGAAGTCGCCCCGCACCTGAAGCCATTGGCTGGTCCGGTGCTTGCCTTTGCCGGCAGCGCGGGCCTGGGAACGCTCAAATTCGTCGCGTCGGTGGTGCTGTCGGGCTTCCTGTTCCATTACGGTCCAGGTCTCGTGGCGGCAATAAAAAGGATCCAGGCGCGCTTGGTTACCCAGCGCAGCCAGGATTTTGTCGCACTTGCCGGGTTGACGATACGCACGATAGCTCAGGGAGTCATCGGTGTAGCCGTCCTTCAATCACTGCTGGTCGGAATCGGATTGAAGCTTGCAGGCGTGCCTCATGCGGGCGTGTTGGCTTTCCTCGTGCTGATTCTTGCCATCCTGCAGATCGGATCTGCAATCGTCCTTGTTCCCGTCATCATATGGATCTGGGCGACCATGGACTTTGCGCTGGCGCTTCCGTTGACGGTCTATCTTCTGGTCGTGGGGTTGGCCGACAATGTCCTCAAACCGATACTCATGGGACGTGGGCTGAATACGCCGATGCTTGTCATCTTCATCGGTGTTCTGGGCGGAATGCTAGCGCATGGCATCCTCGGGCTGTTTGTCGGGCCCATCATTCTGGCGGTGACCTGGGAATTGATGATGGCCTGGATCCGCGAAGAGCGGGCCGATGCCGCCGCTACTGGTGTCGAACAGAGCACCGAAAAAGTCGCCGCAATGCCTGGCGTTTAGGCGCTTCTTGAAGTGGCTGCACGCGCCGAACGGGCGCTGTTCCCTTGACCTATATCAATGGTCCCTGCCGCCCGGGCGCAATCCTGATGCAGGGCTGCAAGCAGTGAGAGAATCGAGCATGTTTACCAACAAGCCGGCCTTCTCGGGCGAAGCGCTTCCGGGGCTCTTTGCATCCGGCCTCGAATATCTGGTCGATACCGGGCAACGCAGTGTTCTGTTCCTCGATGTCATGCGCCGGCGCGGACTGCAATACCGCGAACACATCGCTGAAACCGCGCCTCATGTCCTCAACTACGAAGTTGAATTGATCGTCGACGGCAGAACCCTTCCGCGCCCCGTCAACTATGCGCTGGTAAGCGTTGCTCCGCCAAGCGGCGTGGCGATTGATAACAAGCGCCGCCCGTTCGTGGTGGTTGATCCTCGTGCGGGTCACGGGCCGGGAATCGGCGGTTTCAAGGCCGACAGCGAGATCGGCGTGGCGATGAAAGCCGGCCATCCCTGCTATTTCATCGGCTTCCTGCCCGAACCGATGCCCGGTCAGACCATCGAGGACATCGCGAGAGCCGAGGCCGTCTTTATCGAGAAGGTTATCGCCCTGCATCCGGAAGCCGACGGCAAGCCATGCGTGATCGGCAACTGCCAAGCCGGCTGGGCGGTCATGATTCTGGCCTCGCTGCGGCCGGAGTTGTTCGGCCCGCTGATCATCGCCGGCGCGCCATTGTCCTACTGGGCCGGCGTCCGCGGCAAGAACCCGATGCGCTACTCAGGTGGGTTATTGGGCGGAAGCTGGCTGACCGCGCTCACCAGCGACCTTGGCGGCGGCAAGTTCGACGGGGCGTGGCTTGTTCAGAACTTCGAGAACATGAACCCCGCGAACACGCTCTGGACCAAGCAATACAATGTCTATTCGAAGGTCGACAGCGAGGCGGATCGTTACCTCGAATTCGAGCGCTGGTGGGGCGGGCACGTCAATTTGAATGCCGAGGAGATCCAGTTCATTGTCGACGAACTGTTCGTCGGCAATAACCTCGCCGCCGGGCGCATCAAGACATCGGACGGCCAGACCGTTGACCTTCGGAATATCAGCTCCCCCATCGTGGTGTTCTGTTCAAAGGGCGACAACATCACGCCGCCGCAGCAGGCGCTGGGCTGGATTCTGGATCTCTACAGCGATGTCGATGAGATCCGGGCGTATGGGCAGACCATCGTCTACACCGTTCACGAGACGGTCGGGCATCTCGGCATCTTCGTCTCCGGCGGCGTCGCCAAGAAGGAGCACAGCGAATTCTCGAGCAATATCGACCTGATCGACGTGCTGCCGCCCGGGCTTTACGAGGCAACGTTCGAAGCCAAATCCGCCGACACAATCCATGCGGAGCTTGCCGGTGGAACGTGGATCATGCGGTGCGAGCGGCGCACGCTGGACGATATCAGGGCGATGGGCGGCAACACGGCCGAAGATGAACGGCGGTTTGCGACCGCCGCCCGCGTATCCGAAATCAACCTTTCGAATTACCGGAAGTTTGTGCAGCCGTGGGTCCGTGCGGCAGTTACGCCCCAAATGGCGGAGTTGACGCGCCAATGGCATCCGCTACGCGTCTCTTACGAGGCCTTTGGAGGCGATACCACCGTCATGAAGGGCGTCGCCAGAGCCGCGGACAAGATTCGCGAGCAGCGCAAGCCGGCGGCAGAGGACAATCCGTTCGTCAAGTTCCAGGAGACCGTCTCGAAGAACATCGTCGACGTCCTCGACAAGTGGCGCGACACGCAGGAAGCATTTAGCGAAGCGCTCTTTCTCGGCATCTATGGATCGCCCGTGGTGCAGGCCGCCGTCGGCGTCACGCCGGATGCCGAAGTTTCGCCAAAGCTGCAGATGTCACCCGAACACCGCAAGCGTCTGGAGGCGCGTATCGCCGAGCTCAGATCGCAGGTCGGCAGCGGGGGTCTCAGGGAATGCGTCATTCGCGGCCTGCTCTATGTCGGAAGTTCGCGGGGGATGGTCGACGAGCGGAGCTTGGAGGCATTGCGGCGGGCTCGCGCCAACGACGCAGGCTCGCGTCTCACGCTCGCGCAGTTCAAGAAGGTCGTGCGCGAGCAATTCTTCATGCTGCTGCTCGAGCCGGCGGCGAGCCTCGCCGCCATTCCCAAACTGCTTCCGCCCGGCGAAGACGAGCGGCGTGCCGGCCTGGAGGCAATTCGGGGCGTGCTGTCCGCGAGTGCGGAAATATCCGGCGAAGCAGCCAAGCGGCTCGATCGCGTGACTGAATTGTTCGGTCTCGCAGGAGCATCGCAGGCGAAGGCGTCTTAGGCTTTGGCCGGTTGATCGGAGAGTTGAAAATGGGCATTGCATCCATAGAAGCGGGTGAAGCGAGAGCCGGCGCGAAATACGATCGTCTCATTGCAGCGGCTAAAGCGATCCCGCCGGCGACAACCATCGTCGTGCATCCGTGCGATGAAAGTTCGCTGCGCGGCGCAGCCGATGCCGCCGAGGCGGGCATCATCAAGCCCGTGCTTGTCGGACCATCGGCGAAGATCAGGGCGGTCGCGTTCAAGCACGGTATCGACATCAGCGCATTTGAGCTGGTCGATGCGCCTCACAGCGAGGCTGCCGCCGCAAAGGCAGTCGAGCTGATTTACGCGGCCAAGGGCGAGATGCTGATGAAAGGCAGCCTGCACACCGACGAACTTATGCGAAGCGTGACCGCGAAGGCGACCGGGCTGCGCACGGAGAGGCGGATCAGTCACGTCTTCATCATGGATGTTCCGACTTATAGCGAGACCGTGTTTATCACCGATGCCGCGATCAATATTTTTCCGGACCTCGATGTCAAGCGTGACATCATACAGAATGCGATTGATCTCTTTATCCAGATTGGAATCGGCACGTCTCCCCGAGTCGCTATTCTCTCGGCGGTCGAGACCATTACATCCAAGATACCGTCGACCATCGAGGCCGCCGCGCTCTGCAAGATGGCGGACCGCGGGCAGATCACGGGCGGGCTGCTGGATGGGCCGCTCGCATTTGACAACGCAGTCGATCCCGAAGCGGCGCGGATCAAGGGAATAAAGTCGGAAGTTGCAGGACGAGGGCAGATCCTGGTGGTGCCGGATCTCGAGGCCGGTAACATGCTGGCCAAGAACCTTGCGTACTTCGCGAAGGCGGACAGTGCCGGAATCGTACTGGGCGCTCGCGTGCCGATCGTGTTGACGTCGCGTGCCGATTCAGCGAGAGCGCGCATGGCTTCCTGCGCGGTTGCGACGCTCCATGCCGACGCGCGGCGTCGCCGCACCCAGACAATCGCAGCGTGACGGCCATGGACACCATCCTCGTCATCAATGGCGGCTCTTCAAGCGTCAAGTTCCAGGTGTTTGCCGTGGATGGCAACAGCAGGCTGCGCCGACAGATCAAGGGGCAGATGGACGGGATCGGCAGCCGTCCACGGCTGCGCGCAACCGGCGCGGCAGGAGAGTCGTTGGCGGATCGGGTCTATCCGATTGAGAACGTACCTGATGTCCCGACCGCCTTGATGCTCGCCAGCGCCTGGCTACGGGACGAACATCAATTGAGGCCGCTCGCCGTCGGCCATCGCGTCGTCCATGGCGGTCCCGACTACGATCGCCCCGTATTGATCGATCATGGCGTGGTCGCGCGTCTTGAGCGGTTGACGGCACTTGCGCCATTGCACCAGCCCCACAATCTGGCGCCGATCCGAATCCTGCTTGCCAAATTTCCTGCGCTGCCCCAGGTCGCCTGCTTCGACACGGCTTTTCACCGCGACCACGACGAGGTCGCCGACCACTACGCCATACCCATTAGGCTGCACGAGGAGGGAGTCCGCCGTTACGGATTTCATGGTCTTTCCTATGAGTACATCGCACAGACGCTGCCGGACGTTGCACCCGAAATCGCCAGCGCCCGGGTGATCGTGGCGCATCTCGGAAGCGGCGCCTCCATGTGCGCCATACACGGCGGACGGAGCGTGGAGAGCACGATGGGATTCACCGCGCTCGATGGACTCCCGATGGGAACGCGCACCGGCCAGATCGATCCCGGAGTCATTTTGTACCTGATGACGGCAAAGGGCATGTCAGCAGCCGAGGTGCAGGATTTTCTCTACCGCGATTGCGGGCTGAAGGGACTTTCCGGCGTCAGCAACGACATGCGGGAGCTTCAGAACAGCTGCGATCCCCATGCGGTGTTTGCCGTCGACTATTTCGTCCACAGGGTTGCGCTGCAGGCCGGAATGCTGGCTGCGGCCCTGCAAGGTCTCGATGGTTTCGTCTTCACCGCGGGAATCGGTGAAAATTCCGTCGGCATTCGGGCACGGATTGCGGAGCGGCTCGAATGGCTTGGGGTGTCTCTCGACCCGGTCGAGAACGCTCGCCACAGCTCTCGGATATCGCGCGGGGACAGCAAAATTCCGGTCTACATCGTGCCGACCGACGAAGAACTCATGATTGCACAGCACACATTGTCGCTGCTGTGGAATCGACACTCATCCTCCAGTCTGAAACGCGAGAGAGCGTCATGACCATTCCGGTATTTCCAGAAACCAAGATTGCGCTGAAGGGACGGAAGGGACTGATCGTCGGTATCGCCAACGATCAGTCGATCGCATGGGGATGCGCCAAGGCGTTTCGGGCCCTGGGCGCGGAGCTTGCGGTCACCTACCTGAACGAGCGGGCCAGGAAGCACGTCGAGCCGCTGGCAAAGGATCTCGAGGCTTCGATCTTCATGCCGCTCGATGTGAATGCCGAAGGACAGACCGAACAGGTGTTCGAGCGGATCGGGAAGGAGTGGGGACAGCTCGATTTCCTGCTGCACTCGATCGCCTTCTCTCCGAAGGAGGCCCTGCATGGGCGCGTCGTCGATGTCGAGCGCGACGGCTTCCTCAAGACGATGGACGTTTCCTGCTGGTCGTTCATGCGGATGGCGCATCTGGCGGAGCCGCTGATGAAGAATGGCGGCACGCTTTTCACCATGACCTATTACGGCAGCCAGATGGTCGTCAAAAACTATAACGTCATGGGCGTTGCGAAGGCGGGCCTCGAGGCCGCCGTCCGCTACATCGCAGCCGAACTTGGCCCCAAGGGGATCCGGGTGCACGCGATCTCGCCGGGGCCATTGGCGACGCGCGCTGCTTCAGGAATTCCCGAATTCGACGAGCTGATGGACAAGGCGCAAACCACCGCGCCTGCACGGAGTCTCGTGAGCATCGACGACGTCGGTGCGGCGACGGCATTCCTGGCGCTCGACGCCGCGAAGCTGATCACGGGCGGCGTCATGTATATCGACGGTGGATATCACATCATCGATTGAGACGCACGGCGGTCGACGTGGCGCCGGTCAAACGTTGGTCTCTGCTTGGACCGATGACCGCGATGAACGGGGTTCTGTTGTTCGGCTGGTCGACGGCGGTGATCTTTGAGGTGTTGCGCACGACGCTGCTGGCGCGCGGCGAGGAGGGAGCTCAAGCGAAACGAGGATGGCCCAAGTAGCCTCTACGCACGTGCCCTTGATCTGTATCAAGCCGGCAGAGGGGGCCGTGGTCAGCCTTAGGGCAGGCGTCGTGCTGCGCCCGCGGCCGGTCGCGCGTGCGGTGGCGACGCCCGGCGTCGGCCGTGTCGGCACGCCCACGAACCGCGGTGGCCCGGTGGATCGCGTCGGTCGGCGCTGACCGGACCTTTCTTGCCGCCATAGCACCTCGTTGATGTCTCGGATTGCTCGACGTCGAGGTGGAAGGCGGCTCTTGCCAAGACACGACCGTACCCGGGTTCGACCTCGAAGCGGGTGCGGCGCCGCGACGGAGTAGCGTATGCCCTTGGCGCGATATTTCCTTTATGTCGGCGGAATACTGCTCACTCTGGTGTTCCTTCTGGACGCATGCCTGACCGGATTGCCGGTCATTGAGAGATCGCACGCCAATTCGTCCGTCATCCGCATTCACTCCGATCGGAAATGGCCGGAGCGCATTGTTTTCGATACCACCCTTCCGACGATCGTTCCCGCGCCGACCGCGATCGTGGAGGGCCGCGTGGCCAGTCCAGCGACGGCCTCCGGCGTCTCTATAAAGGAGAGGGAACGCGAAGCATTTGCGTTGATGCAACCATCCGACGCGAAGCGGCTGGAGCCATCCAACCCGCGACGGCGAGAACTGAAGCCGCAACGGCCACGCAAAATCGTGAAGCGGCACGTGACGCCACATCCGGTCTTGGTCGCGCGGCAGCCGCGGTTCGGCTGGTTTGGCAACACCGTCTGGTGATGGCATCCGCAATCCTGTCGCCAACCGATTGTAGAACGGCAACCACCCTTTTTTCACTTCGGGATGCAGAGCGGCCTAAGCGTCTCGTCAGAGCTGCGGGCCTTGTCCATCGGACCGCGGTTTTGCTCCGCGCTGTCTTCAGACCCCACCTCGCGATGACGCCCTTGCGCTTCGCTAACCCTTCGCCGTCATCAGGCTGGATAGAGTACTTCCACCTCCAAGCTGTCGTTCATACTCGGCACATACAAAAAAGCCCCGGCACTGTGCCGGGGCCAAGGCTCGACTTGCTGGAGACAAACCCTTGATCAGTAGCGAGCCGCGACAGGCGCCCCGAAACCGCCGAAGCGGTAGTTGATGCGAGCGGTGACGATATCGACGTCCTGAGTGATGCGGTCGTTGCCGACGAAGGCGCCGGTCGGGTCGACGAAGGTGTGGGTGCGGTCCTGCATGAACAGGTGATTGTACTCGACGCCGACCGACCAGTTGGGAGCGAAGCCGAATTCGATGCCCGCGCCGACCACGGCACCCCAACGGGTGTCGTCGCCAGTGGTGGCGACTACGAGGCCCGTGGGAATATCAAAGACGCGGAAACGGTCCGCCGTAACGGCCGCACCGCCCTTGACGTAGAACAGAACGTTGTTGGCGGCGTAACCGACCTGGCCCGTGATCAGGCCGAACGCATCGATGCGCGATTCGTTGCGGAGGCCGGGGAAAAACAGGCTCTCATTGCTGCCCTGGAAGTCGGCCCAGTTGCCCTGGCCTTCAATGCCGAACACCCAGGTGCCGGCCTGCCAGCGATAGCCGAGCTGACCGCCGACGGTGCCGCCGTCTGCGTCATGGCAACCCTCGGCCGTGACGAACGTGCCGGCCGGCGTCACGAAGTCCCAGCACTTGCGGCTCGTACCCCAGCCGCCGTTGGCGCCGATGTAGAAGCCAGTCCAGTCGTAGATCGGAGCCACGACCGGCGCGGGTGGCCGTGCCTTGACTGCCATATCCGCAGCGGATGTGGGGGCGGCGATGCCGACCAATGCTACAAGACCAACGGTAGCCAGCAGAAAACTTTTCATTTTTTCCTCTCCATTTCCGTTGGCTTTAAATTGTCCCCACCAACGGGTGTTGCAGGCGTTGCATTGATTCCAACTTGCAACTGAAGCCTACGTACTTTAGGCAAAATGCTCGTGCCAAAATGGCAACACTCAAGAGCAATGGGTGAGCGCTCATATTGCTTTGTTGATTATCGTGCATATGGCGGGCACGGCTGTGCGCCGCGAGAGTTTCGCGCGCCCTTTGAAGGTGCGGTTTATTCGATCTTCCCAGAGTGCGGGTCAGTGCTTTCCGCCGCGTTGCCGCTGTCTTGTTGCTGTCCTTCGTCAAGCCATGACGGAATGTTTCCCGATGGGATCGCGCGTCTCGGCAAATGAGGAATGATTGTTCCGGCGGTCACGACCAATCCCTCGTCGAATTTCGCACGCGCAAAATTCCTGGCTTCCATTTCGGTTTCAAACGTTTGGGTCGATCGGGAGCGCCGGCTGCGGACCGCTGTGCCTCGCCATGGGAGTTCGAAGGTCACATACCAAGTGTGCTTCTTCATCCGATAATTCCGATGGATCTGCCAGCCGGAGCGTCTCCGGCATCGCGTTCAGCGGTGGTGGAGCGCGATCAGCTCGGCGACGCACGCAGGACGCTGGCCGCCTTCGATTTCGATCACCATGTGGTAGTTGACCCTCAAGCCATCGGGCGGGACGTCTTCCACTTCGGCGATGCTGGTGCGGCCTCTGATCCGTGAGCCGGCCGGGACGGGGGAGAGATAGCGGATCCGGTCCGCGCCATAGTTCAACGTGTTGCGCAGTCCTTTGAGCCCCATCACGGAACGAATGAACATCGGGGCAAGGCTGAGCGACAGCAGGCCGTGGGCGACGGTGACGCCCCCCGGAAGCTCGTTCCTTGCCCGCTCCTGGTCGACATGGATCCATTGATCGTCGCAGGTCGCCTGCGCAAAGAGGTTGATGCGCTCCTGGGTTACGTCAATCCATTCGCTGGCTCCGACCTCGGTGCCGACCGCTGCCTTGAACTCGCTGAAGTCGCTGAAGATGCGCATTGCTGGTCCTCGTGCCTAAGCTTGTCGGATCAGATTTTCATTTGGGGAACGTTGGCTGGGATGAACAAGTCCGCTTCCGTTACCGCCATGACCTCGGCGATGGTGACGCCCGGCGCGGTCTCCTGAAGCGTTATCCGTCCGGCGGTGAAGCCGATCACCGCCATATCGGTGACGACCAGGTCGACCGGCCGGGAAGAAGTCAGCGGCAGTGCGCATTTCTGCACGATCTTCGATTTTCCCTTGGCGGCGTGCTGCATGGCGACGATGACGCGCTTTGCTCCGGTCACCAGGTCCATCGCGCCGCCCATCCCCGGCACCATCTTGCCGGGGATCATCCAGTTGGCGAGGTGTCCTTCGGCGTCGACCTGCAGGCCGCCGAGGACCGTTATATCCACGTGACCACCACGGATCAATCCGAACGACATCGCGCTGTCGAAGACGCAGGCGCCGGGCAGGGCGCTGATCGGCCGTCCGCCGGCATCGGTAAGGTGGGGGTGAGCCATGCCTTGCTCCGGTATGGGTCCCGTGCCGATCAATCCGTTTTCCGACTGAAAAAATACCTTGAGATCGGACGGAACAAAGTTTGCGACCAGTGTCGGAATTCCGATGCCGAGATTGACGAGGTTACCTGCGCGGAGTTCGCGTGCCACCCGTCGCGCGATGATCGATTGAGCATCCACGGGTCACCCGTTGGCGATGAGGTAATCGACGAGCGGCGCGGGCGTTACGACATGGTCGGGCGCGATGACGCCGACGGGAACGATGTTCTCCGCGGTGACGATGACGGTATCGGCCGCCATTGCCATGACGGGATTGAAGTTGCGTGCGGTCAACGCGTAGGCGAGGTTGCCAAGGTAATCCGCCAGAAATGCATGGATCAGCGCAAAGTCCGAGCGAAGCGCCGTCTCGAGCAGGAAGCTCTTGCCGTCGACCTCGATCCTTCGTTTGCCTTCCTCGACCATGGTGCCGACGCCCGTCGGCGTCAGTACGCCTCCCAGGCCGCAGCCGCCGGCCCGAATGCGCTCGACGAAGGTGCCCTGAGGCACCAGGTTGACGGCGACCTGGTTGGCCATCATCTGCTTTTGTACGTTCGGATTGAGCCCAATGTGGCTTGTGGTCAGCGTCGAGACCAGCGCCGCATCGAACAGTTTCCCGACGCCCTTGCCGGGGAACGCGGCGTCATTGCTGATGATGGAGAGTTCGCACTTCCTTTGCCTGACCAGTTCGTCCAGCAGACGCTCCGGCGTTCCGACCCCCATGAACCCACCGACCATCACGGTTGAGCCGTTGGGGATCCTGGCGACCGCTTCTTCCACGGAGACGGCTTTCATCGGAGACTCCGAAATCGCTTGCGCTTGCAGGCGCTTGCCCGAAGGTGGAGCGAAGCCGGCGTGAAGCTTTGATCTGTATCAAGGCTTCCGCTTCTGGTATCGATGCCATTGCCGGGATCGCCGTCTATCGGTCCTTGCGGCGTTCTATGCCAATCGAGGACAGCATATCGTCCCATAGCTTGCGTACCTGCTCGTGGCGGCTCTCGATGGCCGTGTCCACTTCGTTGCGAAGCGGCAGCAGGTCTGAGTCAATTCGCCTGTTGCCATCGACCGTCTGGTCAATGGCCCTTCAAGCGAGATCACTGTCGGTGTTGTGCCAACGTCGACCAGCGCAGCGCCGAACGCCGGCCTGAACAAGTAGGAACCTGATGGTGGCACGGGTGCGAGCGGGTGAGGTCCAACTCGGCTGGCGACAGTGGGGCGAGGGCGATGTCACCGTTGTCTTCATCCACGGCAATCTCGCCAGCAAGGACTGGATCGAACTCGCCGCGCCGCTGTTCCCCAGCGGCGTTCGTGTGATCGGCATCGACTGGCGCGGCTGCGGCGAAAGTGACCGGCCGCCGCCGACGGCCGATTTCTCCAACTATTCCATGCGCCAGCATGCGCTCGACATGCTGGCCGCACTCGATGAGTTGCAGATTCCCTTCTGCCACCTCGCCACCCACTCCACCGGCGGCATCATTGCCGCGCGCATGCTGCTCAAGCAGCCCGAACGCTTTGGCAGGGTGTTCGCGCTGGATCCGGTTACGCCGCTGGGCATGGCCTTCAATGCCGAGCAGACCGATCTGTTTCGCAAGATGATGAGGAGCCGGGAGCTGACGCGCGCGGTCATGGCCACCGCCGCGGCCTCGCTGTTCGTCCCCGAGAGCCTTGCGCCAAATACCGTGCCGCGCTTTCGCGAGGGCCTCGCTGAGATCCAGGCGTTCTACGAACCGCATCCTGGAGCAGACATTCGGTGTGTCCGAGGGCGTCTGGCTCGGGACGCCGTTCAACCTCAATCTGGAGCGGGAGAGCGGTGACCTGGAACGGCGCATGGCGGAGATCTGGCACCCGCACCTGGTGCTGTGGGGCGAGAAGGATGGCTGGATAGCTCCTGCCGATCTCAAGACCATGGCAGCAGCCATGCCGGATTGCCGGCTAATCACGGTGCCGGGCATTGGACATTCAATGAATCTCGAATCGCCCGCTCTCTACGCCGGATACTTTGGCGCATGGTTCGGCGGGCTTCCCGGAAGCGAAGTCGCGATCTAGCTCCGCGCTAAAGGTCCAGCTCCGCCAGCCGTCCCCGGTCCAGCAGTACGATTTGCCGCTGGGTCTGGCCGAGAAAGCCGAGAATGCCCATGCCGTGAAGATGTGACAGCGCCCGGGACACCGTTTCGAGCGTCAGGCCGAGATAGTCGGCGATATCGCGACGCGACATCGGAAGGGCCATCACGCCGGCGGCCGTCAAGCGGAGGTCCATCTCGCGCAGGAATGCGGCGACGCGTTCCAGCGACGTCTTGCGCCCCAAGAGCAGCATGTGGTCCTCGGCATGCCGGAGGTTGCTCGTTGTCATATTCAGGAGATCGAGCGCCACCATCGCGTCTGTTTCCGCAACGTGCTCCAGGCTGCATCGTTTCATCAGCCGTACTGTCGTATCGACGATCGCTTCCGCGGTAAATCGATGGGTTAAACCGTTCTCCAGTCCAAAAATGTCGCCGGCGAGGTGGAACGCGCCGATCTGGCGGCGGCCGTCGGAAAGAAGCTTGTGGGTGCGAACCGCGCCGTCTCCGACCTGGTAGATATAGTCGGCAGGTTCCGCCTCTCCAAAGATTTCTGTGCCCTTGTTGTACTTGAATTCGCTGAGGATTACCCTTGCCCGTGAAAGCTCGCCGAGTTGCCCCAGAGTCCTCGGCCTGCTTCCGGGATGAGCATTGACGTTGACAAACATGGATCTCTCCCTGTTTGAGACAATTTGTTCGCATCCCGGAGAGGCCTGCGTTGCCATGTGTCTATGCGTGGCTGGCCGCTCCCGGAATTGTGTTAAACCAGAGCGTGCAGGGAAGGCTATTGTATCGAGGGTCATTGGCCTCTGGGACAATGACCGGAAGGCCAATATTACAGTAGAACAGTAAGAAATTTTTATAGGACGTGCCCGCTGTCCCGGCCGACGTCTCATTTTTTGTTTCATTGGCGATGGTGGGGACAATTCTTCATCGCCTAACCTCGGTTCTGATGCCATGGGCGACTGGATCAGTGCGTTGTTGATGAGTGTAGCTGTCGTCCTCACCCCTCTCCCGGTGACGGCGCAGGAGTTGCGTTCGCGATCGATACTTGTTCTGGACCAATCCCAATCTACGGGGCCGTTTTTCCTTCAGGTGTTCGCTGGGCTCCGCGCCGGGATCGACGGCGGTGCCAGCGCTCACACCACGCTTTTCTCCGAAAGTCTCGATCTCAGCCGTTTTGATGGCGATGCCTATGACGAAAGTCTGCGCCGTCACTTCAGCGAGAAATATCGAGACAAGGATATCGGCGTTATCGTCACGATGGGCGCCGGGGCCCTGGAGCTTGTGCAGCGCTGGAGGGATGAATTATGGCCGGGAATTCCTGTCGTGTTCGGGATGGTCGATGAGATCGACTACGCCCGGCTGAAATTGCCGAACGATATAACGGGCAGCACTCTCAAGACACGACTCGCCGATTCAATCGAGGTCGCGCGAGCGGTGGTGCCTGATCTCGAAACCGTCGTCTTCGTTGGCGATCATTGGGACCGCCAGAACATATTCGGGAGCTGGGGCCTTGAGATACCCAAGGCCACCGCGGGATTGAATGTCATTGATCTCGTGGGCGCGACGATGGCGGAAGTGCGCAAGAGGGTCGAAGCGCTCCCCGCGCGCAGCGCCATCATCTATTCCGCAATCTATTCCGATGGTGAGGGTACCTACTATTCGCCTGCCAAAGCGTTTGAGCTGGTTGCGGAGAAGGCGAATCGGCCAATTATCGTTGCGGCGGAACCGCTTGTTGAGCTGGGCAGCATCGGGGGCTCTGTCATCGTTCCCGGTCTGGTTGGCGCTGACGCCGCAAAGCTGGCGTCGCGGATTTTACACGGAGAACCGGCGTCGAGTATTCCCGTAACGATGTCGCAAGCGGTGAAGCCGATCTTCAATTGGCTGCAGATGCAGCGATGGGGGGTCCGCGGGTCTGATTTGCCTCCCGGAAGCGAAATTCGTTTTCGCGAGCCAAATGTGTGGGAGAAGTATCGTTGGCAGTCCCTTTCTGTTGCGGCCGCGTTGTTGATACAGGCCGGGCTGATTTCGATTTTGCTGCACGAGCGGCATGGGCGAGCCATTGCTGAACGCGAATCCCGGAATCGCCTGACCGAGCTGGCCCACGCGAATCGTCAGGCGACAGCCGGGGAGCTGACTTCCACGATCGCGCACGAGCTGAATCAGCCCCTCGGTACAATTCTGACCAATGCCGAGACGGCAGAACTGATATTGAGTTCTCCGGCGCCGAACTTAAGCGAGGTCAAGGAAATCCTTGCCGACATCAGGCGGGATGATATTCGCGCCAGCGAGGTCATTCATCGCATGCGCAGCTTCTTGAGAAGGACGCCGTTCGAGGACAAGGCTGTCGACCTCAACGATACCGTGCGCAAGGTATTCGATTTCCTGTCGGTTCAGGCATCGGTGCGAAAAGTTGCGCTGTATTTCGAGCCCTCGGGAGAGCCGCTTCAGGTGAAGGGCGATCAGGTTCAGCTTCAGCAGGTCATCATGAACCTGGTTGTGAACAGCATGGATGCGATGGCTGCGATACCAAATGGGCGGACCGTGATTGGGCGAACCGAGATGAATGGTGGGTCGTCCGCAGTTGTTTCGATTTCGGATTCCGGTCCCGGGATTCCGACCGAGAAGTTGAACGAGGTCTTTGATCCATTCTTCACCACCAAGCAGCAAGGAATGGGAATTGGCCTGTCGATCTCGCGCACCATCGTACAGGCGCATAACGGGCGCATCTGGGCGGAAAATCAGAAGGAAAGTGGTGGCGCGGTGTTTCGTTTGTCTCTGCCGCTATCCTTATCGTAGGGGGGTCCATTGCCGGGGTATGTGCATATTGTTGACGACGACGCCTCGTTTCGGACGGCTATCGAACGTCGTTTGAAGAAGGCCGGTTACGAAGTCGCGACTTATCCGTCGGCCCAGCATTTGCTCGACAGTCTGCCGAGCGAAAATGAATTGGGCTGCATTTTGCTCGACGTGCGAATACCGGGATTGAGCGGTCCGGAGCTGCAGGGGCGTTTGAGCGAAATCGGCTCGATCTTGCCGATCGTTTTTCTCACGGGCTATGCGGATGTCCAGACCACGGTGCGGGCCATCAAGGCGGGCGCAGAAGATGTTCTCACCAAGCCCGTATCGTCGGAGGAGCTTCTTGCCGCAGTTGAGCGGGCCCTGGCTCACCACGAGGTAATGCGCGGCCAGAGAATCCAGCTCGACGTCGTGCGCGCTCATATTGCGAAGTTGACGCCGCGCGAACGCGAAGTCTTCGAACTCGTCATTCGCGGCAAGACCAACAAGCAGGTCGCCAACGTATTGGGCGCGACCGAACGCACGATCAAGGCGCATCGCCACAGGGTGATGGAGAAGCTGCAAGTGCAGTCTCTTGCCGAATTGGTCTCCCTTGCCGAGCGGGCCGGAGTTTTGAGAGATCCGTCGAGTACCGGACAGACGAATTGAGAAGTCGTCAACAGGATTTGAGTTCGCATTGTCCCATGGGACAATAGTAAATGCGGGACTCAGGGCTTACCAAAATAGTGTGGTGAGTCGGGGAACCACGACCTGATCGGCTTCGGCGGACGCTGACAGGTTTCAGATCGTCTCCTGGAAAGACGTTCAAGGCGCGATCAGGGATTGCGATCTTGGGAAATCGGAATGTCGTCTTTGTCGTCGATGATGACCCTGGAATGCTCAAAGGGCTAAAGCGGCTGCTACGCGAACACGGTTACGACAGCGTTGTGTTTTCGTCCGCCGAGGAGTTCCAGAATCACGACGATTTCGAGTCGGCATGTTGCGTGGTTCTCGACATCGATCTGAACAACGAATCTGGAATTGAACTGAGGCACCGTCTCAGAGCGGCAGGGATTTCACTGCCGGTTATTTACATTACCGCCAACGACAGCCCCACGGTCCGCATGGCCGCCATCGACTCCGGCTGCATTGCCTATCTTACAAAGCCATTCCGGGCGAAGTCGCTGATCGAGCCGATCGAAAAATTAGCGGCCAGGGCAGCGTAGATTGTCGCCGTCGCGAACACTACGCTTCATGCCGAGGCGCCTGTCGGGCGCCTCGGCTCGCCGGATCGCGATTATTCGCCCCAAGCGATCGTAATGCTGATGTCGCCCGGCACACCTCCGGGAAAATCGACGATCTGATAGTGGATGCGGTAGCCGCGCGGTTTCAGATAGTCGGACCAGAGCTGAAAGATTTCCTGCGCTATTCCCGTTAGCGTCTTTTCCCAGCCCGGCTCCTGTTGATTGATGGCGCGGCCGTTGTCGGTGCACAGCGTGTGGGGGAACCGATAGACCTGAACCTCGCTCAGCCCATTTCGTACCGCGCGCTGGATGACGGTCGAGGCAAGCTTGACCTTTTCGTCTTCGGTCAGGCCCGACGGCTTGCTCAGTTTTTCGATCAGCTTGTGCTTTTCAGATTCGGCTGCGGCTGTTCTGCGGGCATATTGTTCGGCCCTTTCAGCCTCCTGGAGGGCGGCTTGCTTCTGGATTTCCCTTGCCGTGGGCAGCAGTTCGTCGATTTTCTCGGGCATGGCTGATCCTTCCTCAATGACCGTCGCGCCTGAACCGGTAGCTAGCGTCAGCGCCGAGACCGCTCCTTTGATCCAAATCAAGCATTTGCGACGCCGCGCGACTTCAATTTTCGGCAGCGCCCGGCCGAGCGAGGAGATGGCATGAAGCGGTTACTTCACCGGCAAGTTTGATTTTGTGCAGACGGTCGGATCATTCCGCGGCGACGTGAGCAGCCCGGCTGCGACGGTCCTCATCGTGTGCGACGAAGAGATGACCAGCGTGCTTGATGACGTTTTTGGTCGTCTCGCGGATGTGGCGCTCGATGAGTTCCTGAGCCTTTGCCGTATTCCGCGCGATCGCCGAATCCATGATCATCTTGTGTTCGACATCCTTGGCGCGCCACTTTGGCCGGAACTGCGACGACATGCGTCGGTAGCGGTGCGCGCGTTCGAACAGCTTCTGGCGGATCTCCAGCAGGTTGGGGGAGCCGCAGGCGGCGACGAGCGAAAAATGAAAGTCGCCGTGCAGTTTGTCCCACTCGCCGGAAAGATAGTAGTTGGGGCCGAGGCGGTTCTGGAGGCGGTCCATCCGGTGGAAAGCGCCGATGATATCGGCTTCCCAATCGTCGTTACCGTGCTTGACGGCAAGCCCGATGCATTCACGCTCGACGAGCACGCGGACGTAGGTGAGGTCATTCAGGTCGTCAATCGAGACCGGCGCGACCACAAAGCCGCGCTGGTCCTCCGCGACCACGAGGCCCTCGGCCACGAGACGCGACAGTGCCTCCCGCAGCGTAGAGAAGCTGACGGCGTACATCTCGCGCAGCGCTTCGAACCGAAGCTTGGCGCCGGGCTTCAGCGTGCAGCTGATGATGTCAGTGCGCATCCGGTGCAGCACGTCCGCCGCGCGCGTTTCTCCTGCTGGCTTGAGCCTGTCGCGCATCCGCGTCGTCCTGGGTCGCTGTCCGCAACACGTCATGGGTTGCAGTCCGCACACTAGGGCCGATTTTCGAAAAAATCAAACAACGTCCGATGATTGGAGGCCGATAGGCCGGGGGAGGGAGCCCGAGGAATCCGGGGCCATGCCGGCGGCCTCGGCTCCGAAACCGGCAATTCTGGACCGCCTGACCGCGAGGTCAGTGGGATGTGGCGTCCGGGTCGAGCGCTTTGGAAAGAAAGTCGCTTGCGAAGTCGACGATTGCCTGCGCCGAGGTGAGCTTGCAACGCGCTCGCCCGACAGGACCCACCTGAGCCTGCCCGAGTTGCATGAACTGCTCGCCGATGAGCGGAAAATATCTGTTCAAGTCATCGCCCACATCCGGTGCGGAAACCCATGCTCGCTCGCTCCCGGCATCCACCGGAATCTTCCGCATCTTCCTCCGCCCGTGCGGTAGGCGGGATTCGGCAAAATGAAGCAGTGTGGCCCGATTGAAGCCCACTCCGAGCAGTAGCAATTTGGCATCGAGTTCATACAGACGCGCGAACGGCGACCCCGCACCTTGTCCCCATGACAGTTCATGCGGGCTCACAATGAACCTGGCTAGTGGCCCGCGCGCGGTGACCGAGACTTGCGGATGTTCGCTACGCATGACATCGGGCCAGGTTCGAAACGTCTCCGCGATGGCGCCCATGCTTGTCGGCGTGATCGCAGGATCAAAGGCAGGCACGTGCCGTCGCACGAATTCGATAACGTCATCCCCAAAGTGATGATCGTTCCAGGTTGCCGGGTCTGACACCCCGGGGCTGAACGCCGGCATCACCAATGTGCCCTGCGGTCCCAGGACGTCCATCAACGCACGAACCACAGTCGGCGCACCGCCCAGCACATGGCCGATAGCGCTGAGAGACGAATGCACCATAAGTACCTGCCCGGTACTCACTCCCAGCCGCCGAAGGTCCGAGGCAATTCCGGCCTTGGTGTGCGGCGCCTCGCTGTTTCCTGTGTTTGAATCAGCGCCCATGCAAATCCATCGTGCGTCTCGGCATTCGACTGCTCGAAATCCACCGCGGCCATTGAACCGCCTGCGCGCATCAAACCCAGCAGGCCTTTTCAATTAGCAGTGCCATTTATGCCGGTAAATGGCCTGTCCCATGATTTATCTGAGCCAGGCTTCAATTGTGCCCGTCAGGGAGTTTCGGCGAACAGCGTGCTGGATCGGCAGGGCCAAGCTGACCTTGCGTCAGGATTTTCGATGCTTCGCGTTCACCGCGATCGCAGCCGCCGCGGTGCGGTTCTCGACGCCGAGTTTCGAGTAGATCTGCTCGAGGTGCTTGTCGACGGTGCGCGGGCTCAAGCCCAGAATTTGCGCGATGTCGCGGTTGGTCTTGCCCTTCGACAGCCACGACAGCACTTCGCCCTCGCGCGTCGTCAGGCCAAGCTCGCTGGAGAATTCCGCCGGTGCGTCGGCGCCGGAATCTTTTGCAAGCCGCAGCAGGAATTCGTTGGTGCCCAGTCTGCCCATGTATTGCAGCCGGAGTTGTTCGTTGCCGGGAAGCGCGGTCATGATCGCGGCCTTCGACCCGGCCTTGCCCTTGCGGGCCTGGTCCAGCCATTGCGGGATCGGGTCGGGCAGCACGACATCGTCGTCGCTGTCAGGGCTAAGCGCATCCGACAGCAGTTTCTGCGCCTGTGGCGTCGCCCACATGATCTTGCCGACGCCGTTGACGGCGAGCAGATAGCGGCCGGAGACGTCGAGGGCGGCACGCGCGCTCTGGGTCAGCCGCGCATTGGCGAGGTGGACGCGGATGCGCGCCAGCATCTCCTCGACCGCAATCGGTTTTGTCACATAGTCGACGCCGCCGGCTTCCAGCCCGCGAACGATGTGTTCGGTTTCGGCCAGCCCCGTCATGAAGATGATAGGCACATGGTCGAGGCCGGCGTCGCGCTTCAGCCGCCTGCAGGTTTCAAAACCGTCCAGCCCGGGCATGACCGCGTCGAGCAATACGATGTCGGGCGTGATCTGGTCGACGATCCGCATCGCTGCTGCACCGTCAAGTGCGACCATGACCGTCATGCCGGCGCCGTCGAGCGCGTCGGTGAGCAGCCGCAGCGTCTCCGGCGAATCATCGACGATGAGGGCGACGTCGCGCTTTTTTGATTCAGTGATCATAGCTGTGCAGTGTTTTCAGGGCCGCCATGTACTGATCGAGATCGAAGCGGTCGATCAAGGTACGCATTTGCGACACGAAGTCGGCATGCTCAGGGTAATCTTGGCCGATCTCGTCCAGCTTGACCTGGATCGCGCGGATGTAGCCGAGTTGCCCGAGACCGATCAGTTCCTCGACATATTTCACCGGCGGCCGCGATCCGGTCTCCGGTCTCCAGCGCGGCTGGGGTATTGGCTCCGCCTCGTACTGCCATTCGATCTTGAGCAACTGCCGGATCGTCTCCACCAGCTTGGGGATGTCGATCGGCTTCATCAGATAGCCGTCGTGAAACGGCTGCGCCAGCGGCGCGCCGTGCGCTTCAAGCGCGCTCGCCGACACCATCAGGATGCGGGCCTGGTGATGGCCGCTGGCGCGCAACGTTTCCGCCACCGTCCAGCCGTCCATGCCCGCCATCGAGATATCAAGCAGAAACAAATCAGGCCGGCAGTGCTGCGCCAGCGCGAGGCAGCCGGGTCCATCGGGCGCGCTCAAGAGAATGAAGCCGAGCGGCGCCAGCACCTCGCGCAGGAGGTCGCGGTGAGTCGGATCGTCGTCGGTAATCAGGATCGTCTTGCGCGGGCCGTGATAGCCGAAGATCGGCGCCTCGATCGGCGCAATCCGCGTCGGATTGGTGACTTCCGACAGCAGGATCTTGACGCGGAAAATGCTGCCGGTGCCGACTTCGCTCGTCACCCTGATATCGCCGCCCATCACGCCGGCGAGCAGCCGGCTGATGGTCAGCCCGAGTCCGGTGCCGGTCTGCGGCTGCGATACGCCGAGCGCACCGCGCTCGAACGGTGCGAAGATGCGTTCGAGGTCGCTGGCCTGGATGCCGGGGCCGGTATCGATCACCTCGAACTCCGCGACCGGGCTGCGGTAGTGTACGACGAACTGCACGCTGCCGGTCTGCGTGAATTTCAGCGCATTCGACAGCAGGTTGATCAGAACCTGGCGCAGGCGTTTTTCATCGGCATAGACGACGAGGGGCAGCACCGAAGGCCGCCTGAAAACGAAATCGATGCCCTTGGCGGCGGCCTGAACGCGAAACATCCCCACGAGCTGGTCGAGGAATTCGCTGAACCGCACCTCGTCGCGCGACAGATAGAGCCGGCCGGCCTCGATCTTGGAAATGTCCAGAATGCCGTCGATCAGTCCGGACAGATGGTCGGCGCTGCGCCGGACCACGCGCACCTGATCGCGCGGCTTGGTGGCAAGGCCGGAATCCTGCTCAAGCAACTGGGCATAGCCACTGATGGCGTTCAGCGGCGAGCGCAGTTCGTGGCTGAGGCCGACCACATAGCGGCTCTTGGCGAGGTTCGCCGATTCCGCCACTTCCTTGGCGCGCTGCAGCTCGGCATCGGTGCGTTTGTGCGCGTCGATTTCCTGAATCAGAAGCGCGGTCTGCCGCCGCGTTTCCGCTTCGGCCGCGCGACGGCTCTCCTGCGCCAGCACGAACAGCCACGCCACCACGCCGATGATGATGGTGAGCGCGAAGAACACCTTCCACAGCACGTCGGACAGAAGGAGATTGTCCACCGCGACCTTCGCCGACGTCTGCAGGTAGATCAGCCCGAGTGTCAGCCCGACGAGGCCGGCGGATATCGCGAACACGCCGACATAATGCCCGAACTGCGAGTTGATCCGGGCGCAGATCGGCTCCGGCAGCATCTTGCCCAGCGTCTCCGATACCTGCGCGCCGATCCGCGCATGCGGCTTGCAGAGATCGTGGCAGCGCGCGTCGAGCGAACAGCACAGCGAGCAGATCGGGCCGGCATAGGCGGGGCAGGAGGCCATGTCCTCCGGCTCGAACGAATGCTCGCAGATACAGCACTGGATCGCTTCGAGGTTCTGCCAGCTTCGCTTCGGCTTGCGCGCGATGTAATATTTGCCGTCGGTGGCCCAGGCGATCAGGGGCGCGGTGACGAAGGCGACGGCGAGCGCCACGAAAGCGGACAGCGCCTTCGCCGTCGGCCCGAACAGGCCGTAGAACGCGCTGATCGAGACGATGGTCGCGATCGTCATCGCGCCGACGCCGACCGGATTGATATCGTAGAGATGCGCGCGCTTGAACTCGATGTGCTGCGGGCGCAAGCCCAGCGGTTTGTTGATGACGAGATCGGCGACCAGCGCGCCGACCCAGGCAATCGCAACGTTGGAGTAGAGCGCCAACGTCTGCTCCAGCGCCTTGTAGACGCCGATTTCCATCAAGAGCAGCGCCACCATGACGTTGAACACCAGCCAGACCACGCGGCCGGGATGGCTGTGGGTCAGGCGCGAGAAGAAGTTCGACCACGCGATCGAGCCGGCATAGGCGTTGGTGACGTTGATCTTGATCTGCGAGAGAATGACGAAGGTGCCGGTCAGCGCCAGCACCAGATCGGGCTGCGACAGCACGTAGCGGAACGCTTCGAGATACATATGCGCGGGCTCGGCGGCGTGCTCGCTGGGGACGCCGTGGCTGAGCGCGAAGTAGGCGAGGAACGAGCCCAACAATAATTTGAGCGCGCCAAAGATGATCCAGCCGGGGCCGGCGCTCAGCAATGCGATCCACCATGAGGCGCGAGAGGTTCGGCGGTCGCGCGGCAGAAACCGCAGGAAGTCGACCTGCTCGCCGATCTGCGCGACCAGCGAAAACACCACTGAGGCGGCGGTGCCGAACAGCAGCAGATCGAGATGGCCGCCGGCGTCGCCATGCTCGCCGGCGAATTTCCGCCACTCCGTAAACGAGTGCGGGTTGGCCCAGGCGATCGCCACGAAGGGGAGGATGTGCAGGACGATCCAGAGCGGCTGTGTCCACAGTTGAAAGCGGCTGATCAGAGTGATGCCGTAGGTCACCAGCGGAATGATGACGACGGCGCTGATGAGATAGCCGATCGGGCGCGGGATGCCGAAGCACATCTCCAGCGCGGCGGCCATGATGACCGCTTCGAGCGCGAAGAAGATGAAGGTGAAGGAGGCGTAGATCAGCGACGTAATGGTCGAGCCGATATAGCCGAAGCCGGCGCCGCGGGTCAGCAGGTCGATATCGATGCCGCATTTTGCGGCATGGTAGGCAATCGGCAGGCCGCAAAAGAAGATGATGACACTGACGACCAGGATGGCGGCGGTGGCGTTGGCTGCGCCGTAATTCAGCGTAATCGTGCCGCCGATCGCTTCCAGCGCCAGAAAAGAGATCGCGCCAAGCGCGGTATTGGCGACGCGGGCGGCCGACCATCGCCGGGCGCTCTTGGCGGTGAAGCGCAGCGCATAGTCTTCCAGGGTCTGGTTAGCAACCCACTGATTATATTGGCGTCTGACGCGGTCGATCCGCTGCCGCCCTGCCACTGTGATGCTCCTGCCCAGTTCAACCGACCCCTGCGTAGCCAGCAAACTCCGTACCAAAATCTACGTCGCTATTTTGCGGTGCAATATACGCAATCCCACGTATCTGTGCAGTGCACAAATCCAAGCCATCCTCGTCTGACCAATCTGCGTTCTCGAACCAAAAATGGGGTGCTCATGTCAGACGAACCAAACAAGGGCCTGCAGTCGCCGCTTCGCCGCAAACTGCTGATGGGCGCAGCGGCACTGCCGTTCATTTCGATGCTTCCCCGGCCGTCATTCGGGGCCGGCCCCGCAACCTCCGTGGTCAACACAACGGGCCTCGCGGTCACCGATACGGAAGTCACCGTCGGCATCCTGCACTCCGCTACTGGAACGATGGCGATTTCGGAAACCGGTTCGATCCAGGCCGAAAAGCTCGCGATCGAGCAGATCAACGCCGCCGGCGGCGTGCTCGGACGCAAGATCAAGTTCATCCAGGAAGACGGTGCCAGCGACTGGCCGACATTTGCGGAAAAGGCCAAGAAGCTTCTCGTCAACGACAAGGTCGCGGCGATCATGGGCTGCTGGACCTCGGCATCGCGCAAGGCGGTGCTGCCGGTCGTCGAGCAGTACAACGGCATGCTCTATTATCCGACCTTCTATGAAGGCCTCGAGCAGTCCAAGAACGTCATCTACACCGGCCAGGAAGCCACCCAGCAGATTCTCGCAGGCCTGAACTGGATCGCCAAGGAGAAGGGCGCCAAATCGTTCTTCTTCATTGGCTCGGACTACATCTGGCCGCGCACCTCGAACAAGATCGCGCGCAAGCACGTCGAGAATGTGCTGAAGGGCAAGGTCGTCGGCGAGGAATATTACGCGCTCGGCAGCACCCAGTTCAATTCAGTGATCAACAAGATCAAGCTGACCAAGCCCGACGTCATCTTCACCGACGTCGTCGGCGGTTCGAACGTCGCCTTCTACAAGCAGCTCAAGGCGGCCGGCGTCGACCTTTCGAAGCAGGCGCTGCTGACGATCTCGGTGACCGAAGACGAAATCGACGGCATCGGCGGCGAAAACATCGCAGGCGCCTATGCCTGCATGAAGTACTTCCAGTCGCTCGACAATGCCAACAACAAAGCGTTCGTTCCCGCCTTCAAGAAGCTGTGGGGCGAGAAGACGGTGATCGGCGACGTGACGCAGGCCGGCTATCTCGGTCCGTGGCTGTGGAAGCTGACCTGCGAGAAGGCCGGCAGCTTCGATGTCGACAAGATCGCCGCCGCTTCGCCAGGCATCGAATTCAAGGAGGCGCCCGAAGGTTACGTGCGCATCCATGAAAACCATCACCTCTGGTCGAAGACCCGCGTCGGCAAGGCCAAGCTCGATGGCCAGTTCGAGCTGATCTTCGAGACCGCCGATCTGGTCGAGCCCGATCCGTTCCCGAAGGGCTACCAGTAAGCGCAGCGGAACTCTCCGCAAGCTTCTCTCGAGCAACCAGCTCCCTGGCGTGGACCGTCAATCCGCGCTTGACGACCCCGCGTCGCGAATTCTCTCGCGACGCGGGCACCTTTCCTCGACGGAGAAACATCGATGTTCGGCGAATATTCGATTGGCGATCTGGGCTCCATCTTCGTCATGCAGGGCTTTGCGGGCCTGATCCTGTTTTCCGTCTACGTGCTGATGGCGCTCGGTCTTGCGATCATCTTCGGCCAGATGGGCGTCATCAACATGGCGCATGGCGAGTTCATGATCCTGGGGGCCTACGTCACCTGGATGACGTCGAATACGTTCCAGCACTATTTGCCTTCCCTGTTCTCCGGATATTTCTTCCTAGCGATGCTGCTGGCGTTTCTGGCATCCGGCGCGCTGGGGATGCTGGTCGAATGGGCGCTGATCCGTCATCTCTACAAACGCCCGCTCGATACGCTGCTCGCCACCTGGGGTCTCAGCCTGATCCTCCAGCAGACCTATCGTTCGGTGTTCGGCCCGCGCGAGGTCGGCGTTGAACTGCCGCAATGGATGCTGGGTTCGCTCAAGGTCACCGATTCTATCGAAGTCCCGATCAACGGCGTCTTCGTGATGGGCCTGACCGTGCTGATTACCGTCGTGGTCGCCTACGTCCTGTACAAATCGCGCTGGGGCCGCCAGGTTCGCGCCGTGGTGCAGAACCGCATCATGGCCGGCGCCGTCGGCATCAATACCGAGAAGGTCGACCGTTACACCTTCGGGTTAGGTTGCGGCATCGCCGGCGTCGCCGGAAGTGCCTTCACCATGATCGGCTCGACCGGACCGACGTCTGGCCAACTCTACATCGTCGATACCTTCCTGGTGGTCGTGTTCGGCGGCGCTGCCAGCCTCCTTGGCACCATCGCCTCCGCCTTCTCGATCTCGCAGACCCAGTCGACGCTGGAATTCTTCATGTCGGGCTCGATGGCCAAGGTGCTCACGCTGCTTGCTGTGGTCGGAATCCTGATGCTGCGGCCGCAAGGCTTGTTCGCTCTCAAAGTCCGCAAATAACAGAAGCAGGCACGTTCATGATCATCACTTCACGCTTCTTCAATCGATCCGAACTCATCGGCTTCATTGCTCTGGCCGTCGTCCTGGTCGTGATCCTGCCGCTGTCGCTGGACGTATTCCGCCTCAACCTGGTCGCGAAGTATCTGACCTACGCCTTTGTCGCGATCGGGCTTGTGTTGTGCTGGGGCTACGGTGGCATTCTGAGCCTGGGGCAGGGGGTGTTCTTCGGCCTTGGCGGCTACTGCATGGCGATGTTCCTCAAGCTGGAGGCCTCCAGCGTCGAGAACACCAAGATTCAGTCGACCCCTGGCATTCCGGATTTCATGGATTGGAATCAGATCACCTCGCTGCCGCTGTTCTGGCAACCCTTCCACAGTCTTACCTTTACCATCGCTGCAATCATCCTGGTGCCCGGCCTGTTTGCGTTGATCATCGGCACGGCGATGTTCAAGCGCCGCGTCGGCGGCACGTACTTCGCGATCATCACTCAGGCCGTCGCCGCGATCCTGACTATCCTCATCGTGGGACAGCAGGGTTACACCGGCGGCATCAACGGCATGACCGACCTGCGCACCCTCAAGGGTTGGGACATCCGGCCGGACCACGCCAAGATCATCCTGTACTTTGTCGAGGTGGTGTTGCTGTTCGTCTGCATCGGCATCGCGCAGTTCATCCGCCTGACCAAGCTCGGCCGTATCCTGGTGGCGATGCGCGAACAGGAAGACCGCGTCCGCTTCTCCGGTTACAGCGTCGCCAACTTCAAGATCTTCGCCTTCTGCATGGCCGCGGTGTTCGCCGCGATCGGGGGCGCCATGTTCGCGCTCAATGTCGGTTTCATGTCGCCGTCCTTTGTCGGCATCGTGCCATCGATCGAGATGGTGATCTACACGGCGGTCGGCGGGCGGATGTCGATCTTCGGCGCGGTGTGGGGCTCGCTGCTGGTCAATTTTGCCAAGACCAGCCTTTCGGAGTCCTTCCCGCAGCTTTGGCTGTTCGGCCTCGGCGCGCTGTTCATCGCCGTCGTGCTGGCTTTCCCGAACGGCCTGTCCGGCATCTGGCAGGACTACGTGCAGCCGCGCATCGATCGCCTCCTGGCATCGCGCAAATCGAAACCCAAAAACGGCTGGAGCGACGATTCCGTCGCCGACGGCGCGCCGGCGGAATGAGGAGATAGATCATGCTCATCGGTCACCAGCCCAAGGAATTTCTGCTCGCGGTCGAAGCGCTCACTGTTTCCTTCGACGGGTTCAAGGCGGTCAATGATCTGTCTTTCTATGTCGAGGAAAACGAGATCCGCGTGATCATCGGCCCCAACGGCGCGGGCAAGACCACGGTGCTCGATCTGATCTGCGGCAAAACGAGAGCAACCTCCGGGTCGATCCAGTTTCGCGGCAAGGAGCTGACGAAGCTGAAGGAGAACGAGATCGTGCAGGCTGGCGTCGGCCGCAAATTCCAGACACCGTCGGTGTTCGAGGATCTTACCGTGTTCGAGAATCTCGAGATCTCGTATCCGCGCGGCCGCACCGTGTTCGGTTCACTGACATTCCAGCGTGACGCGGCGGTAAAGGAGCGGGTCGAAGAGGTCGCGGAAATGATCTTTCTGAAGGACCGCCTCGACACCTTTGCCGACCAGTTGAGCCACGGCCAGAAGCAGTGGCTCGAGATCGGCATGCTGCTGATTCAGGACCCGGACCTTCTGATGCTCGACGAACCCGTCGCCGGCATGAGCGTGTCCGAGCGCGCCAAGACGGCCGAACTGCTCAACCGCATCATCAAGGACCGTTCGGTGCTGGTGATCGAGCACGACATGAAATTCGTCGAGGACATCGCCCACAAGGTCACCGTGCTGCACCAGGGACAGATCCTGTCCGAGGGGACGATGGAAAAGGTCAAGAACGATCCGAAGGTCATTGAAGTGTACCTCGGACACTAAGGAGTACATCGATGCTGGCTATTTCGGATCTACACGTCGCCTACGGCCAGAGCGAAGTGCTGCACGGCCTCAACGTGTCGGTAGCGCCCAACGAGATCGTCGCGATCATGGGCCGCAACGGCATGGGCAAGACGACGCTGATGAAGTCGCTGATGGGGATCGTGCCCACCAGGAGCGGCTCGGTGAGCATGGAAGGCACCGAACTCAGTGCGCTGCCGAGCTACGATCGCGTCGCCAAGGGCCTCGCCTACGTGCCGCAGGGCCGCATGATCTTCTCGACCATGACGGTGAAGGAAAACATCGAGACTGGCCTCGTGGTGTCGGGCGGCTCGGAAGTGCCTGATGACATCTACGAGCTGTTTCCGGTGCTGCTGGAGATGAAGGACCGCCGTGGCGGCAACTTGTCGGGCGGGCAGCAGCAGCAACTCGCCATCGCACGCGCGCTCGCGACCAAGCCGAAGGTGCTGCTGCTGGATGAGCCGACCGAAGGTATCCAGCCGTCGATCATCAAGGACATGGCGCGCACCTTGAAACGGATTCGCGACGAGCGCGGCCTGTCGATCGTGGTGTCTGAACAGGTGCTGAGCTTCGCGCTCGACATCGCCGACCGCGTGCTGGTGATCGAGAACGGCGAGATCGTCCGCGACGACCCGCGCGACAGCGTCGATGCCGCGCAAGTCTCGAAATTCCTGTCCGTCTGAAAACCCAACCTGTGCTGTCTAAAAGGGGAGCTATCGATGCCAGAGACACTGATCAAGGTCGATCTTTCGAAGTCGGCCTACGACAACGACATGATCCACAACCGGTGGCATCCCGACATCCCGATGGTTTCGTGGGTCAACCCGGGCGACGATTTCATCATCGAGACCTATGACTGGACCGGCGGTTTCATCAAGAACAACGATTCCGCCGACGACGTGCGCGACATCGATCTGTCGATAGTGCATTTCCTGTCCGGCCCGATCGGCGTCAAGGGCGCCGAGCCCGGAGATTTGCTGGTGGTCGACCTGCTCGATGTCGGCCCGCTGAAGGAAAGCCTCTGGGGCTTTAACGGCTTCTTCTCCAAGCAAAATGGCGGCGGCTTCCTGACCGATCATTTCCCGCTGGCGCAGAAGTCGATCTGGGATATCAAGGGCCTCTATACCTCGTCGCGCCACGTACCCGGTGTGAACTTTGCCGGCCTGATCCATCCCGGCCTGATCGGCTGTCTGCCCGATCCAAAGTTGCTGGCGACCTGGAACGAACGTGAGACGGCGCTGATCGCGACCAACCCGACCCGCGTGCCCGGCCTCGCCAATCCGCCGTTCGCGGCGACCGCGCACGCCGGCCGGGCCAAGGGTGACGCCAAGGCCAAGGTCGGCGCCGAGGGCGCGCGCACCGTGCCGCCGCGTGAACATGGCGGCAATTGCGACATCAAGGACCTGTCGCGCGGCTCAAAGATCTTCTTCCCGGTCTATGTGCCCGGCGGCGGCCTCTCGATGGGCGATCTGCATTTCAGCCAGGGCGACGGCGAGATCACCTTCTGCGGCGCCATCGAAATGGCCGGCTGGCTGCATCTCAAGGTCGATATCATCAAGGATGGCGTCGCCAAGTACGGCATCAAGAACCCCGTGTTCAAGCCGTCGCCGATCACGCCGAACTACAAGGACTATCTGATCTTCGAGGGCATCTCGGTCGATGAGGTCGGCAAGCAGCATTACCTCGACGTCCACATCGCCTACCGCCAGGCCTGTTTGAACGCGATCGAATATCTGAAGAAGTTCGGCTACTCGGGCGCACAGGCCTATTCGATCCTCGGCACCGCGCCGTGCCAGGGCCATATCTCCGGCGTGGTCGACGTGCCGAACGCCTGCGCGACGCTGTGGCTGCCGACGGAGATCTTCGACTTCGACATCATGCCGTCCTCGGCGGGACCGATCAAACACATCACGGGCGACATCCAGATGCCGATCTCGCCGGACAAGTGATCCCTGCGCGAGAAGGATGCGGGACGGCTCAAGCGTGCCGGCCGCCCCGCATCCGCTGTTGTGATCTTCCAAATCATAGCGCGAGGAAACGAAATGCCCGTCTACGAATATCTCTGCAACGATTGCGGCCCGTTCACGGACATGCGGCCGATGGCCGAATGCGACGATCCGCAGGATTGCCCGCGCTGCGACAATGAATCGCCGCGCGTGATCCTGACTGCGCCGGCGTTCTTCTGCATGCCGTCGGACAAGCGGAAAGCGATGGCCACCAACGAGCGCAGCGCTCACGCGCCGAAGACAGTCGCCGAATACAAGGCCGCGCACGGCCCCGGCTGCGGCTGCTGCTCAACCGGAAAGAAGAAACCGGCCCGGCTGATGACCAAGACGCGCAGCGGCGCCAAGGGTTTTCCGACCGCACGCCCATGGATGATCAGCCACTGAAGCGCGATCCGTCAAACCCAAACCAGAACAAGAGGCGATCCCATGCTCCACGGTGACATTTCCTCCAGCAAAGACACGGTCGGCGTCGCCGTCGTCAACTACAAAATGCCGCGCCTGCACACCAAGGCCGAGGTGCTCGACAACGCCCGCAAGATCGCCGACATGATCGTCGGCATGAAGCTCGGCCTGCCGGGCATGGATCTCGTGATCTTCCCGGAATATTCCACCCACGGCATCATGTACGACTCCAAGGAGATGTACGAGACCGCTTCGCAGATCCCCGGCGCCGAGACGGAAATCTTTGCCGAAGCCTGCCGCAAGGCAAAAGTCTGGGGCGTATTCTCGCTCACCGGCGAGCGCCACGAGGAGCATCCGCACAAGGCGCCGTACAACACCCTGATCCTGATGAACGACAAGGGCGAGATCGTCCAGAAGTACCGCAAGATCATGCCGTGGGTGCCGATCGAAGGCTGGTATCCCGGCAATTGCACCTATGTGTCCGAAGGCCCGAAGGGTCTGAAGGTCAGCCTGATCATCTGCGACGACGGCAACTTTCCGGAGATCTGGCGCGACTGCGCGATGAAGGGCGCCGAGCTGATCGTGCGCTGCCAGGGTTACATGTATCCGGCCAAGGAACAGCAGATCCTGATTTCCAGGGCGATGGCCTGGGCCAACAATGTCTATGTGGCGGTCGCCAATGCCGCCGGCTTCGACGGCGTCTATTCGTACTTCGGTCACTCCGCGATCATCGGCTTCGACGGCCGCACGCTGGGCGAGACCGGCGAGGAAGAATACGGCATCCAGTACGCAGGCTTGTCGAAGAGCCTGATCCGCGATGCTCGCCGCCATGGCCAGTCGCAGAACCATCTCTTCAAGCTGCTGCATCGCGGCTATACCGGCATGATCAATTCCGGCGAAGGCGCTCAAGGCGTCGCGTCCTGCCCCTATGACTTCTACAAGAAGTGGATCGACGATCCCGAAGGCACGCGCGAAATGGTCGAGGCAATGACGCGGCCTACGGTTGGCACCGACGAATGCCCGATCGAGGGCATCCCGAACGAGATGACGGGGAGCAATTACTAGAGCGCTGAGCCAGCGCGTCTCCCGGCGACCGGCCGGGCGGCTGCATCGAGCCGCCCGGGATTGCCGTCATTCGGCCGGCGTCAGGTCGGCAGCGCCGTCGATCGCCGGCTTCGGCTTGCCGAACAGCCAGGTCTGCAGCCTGTCGAGGTAAATGTAGACCACCGGCGTCGTGTACAGCGTGAGGAGCTGCGACACGGCGAGACCTCCGACGATGGCGTAGCCGAGCGGCTGACGTATCTCGGAGCCTGCGCCGGTGCCGAGCATCATCGGAACGCCGGCAAGCATGGCCGCCATCGTGGTCATGAGGATCGGCCGGAAACGCATGATGCAGGCGCGGTAGATTGCTTGCTCCGCCGTCAATCCCTCCTGTTTGCCGACATGCAGGGCGAAATCGACCAGCATGATGCCGTTCTTCTTGACGATGCCGATCAGGAGGATGATGCCGACGATCGCGATCACGCTGAGATCGAGGTGAGCCGCCATCAGCAGCAACAATGCTCCCAGCCCCGCCGACGGCAGCGTCGAGATGATGGTGATGGGATGGATCAGGCTCTCATACAAGATGCCGAGGATGAGGTAGATCACGAACAGCGCGGCGGCGATCAGGATCGGCGTGGTCGACAGCGAATCCCCGAAGGCCTGCGCGTTGCCTTGGAAGCTCGTCTGCAGCGACAGCGGCTTGCCGAGTTGCTGTTCGATATGCTGGATGGCCGTTGTCGCTTCGCCGATCGCCGTGCCCGGCAGCAGGTTGAAGGAGATCGTCACCGACGGGAACTGGCCCTGATGGTTGACCACGAGCGGGGCGACCTTGACCACGCTGTCGACCAGCGTCGATAGCGGCACTTCCTGGCCGGCTGAGGATTTGACGTAGATGCCGGTCAATGCCTCCGGCGAGTACTGGAACTTCGGGTTGACCTCCATGACGACGTGGTACTGGTTCAGGGCCGTGTACATGGTCGAGACGATGCGCTGGCCAAAGGCGTCATCGAGCGTGTTGTCGATGGTGAAGGGCAGGATGCCGTAGCTCGATGCCACTTCACGCTTGATGGCGATGTCGAGCAGGGGACCGGAATTGAGCTGGTCGGTCGCGACGTCGGTGATGCCGGGGACCTTCTTGATCCTGTCGAGGAACAGTGCCGCCCAGTGGTTCAGCTCGCCGGGATCGGCGTCGCCCAGCGTGTACTGATACTGGGTTTTCGAGACCCGGCCGCCGATGGTGATATCCTGCGCGGCCTGCATATAGAGCGTGATGCCCTGGATCTTGGCCAGATTGGTCCGCAAGCGCGCGAGCACCGTTTCCATGCTGTCGCGTTGCTTGTAGGGCTTGAGCGCAATGTAGATGCGGCCGTTGTTGACCGTGGTGTTGCCGCCGCCGGCGCCGATCGCCGAGCCGATGGATGCGACGGCCGGATCCCTCATGATGGCATTGAGCAAGGCCTGCTGGCGCTCGGTCATCGCCTGATAGGAGATATCCTGTGCGGCTTCGGACAGGCCGATGATCAGCCCGGTGTCCTGCTGTGGAAAGAAGCCTTTGGGAATGACCACGTAGAGATAGCCGGTCAGTGCGATGGTCGCAAACATCGTGAGTAGCGTGATGAAGCGGTGACGCAGCACGATTCTGAGCCCCGCCTCGTAGGCGCCGAGCAAGGCATTGAAGCCGCCTTCAGAGAGGCGGAACAGCCGCCCATGCGTCCTGCTTTCCGGCTTGAGCAGCCGCGCGCACATCATGGGCGTCAAGGTCAGCGAGATCACCAGCGACAGCAGCAGCGCCACGCTGACGGTGACGGCAAATTCGCGGAACAGCAGTCCGACATATCCGCCCATCAGGAACAGTGGAATGAACACCGCGATCAGCGACAGCGTGATCGACATGATGGTGAAGCCGATTTCGCCGGCGCCCTTCAGCGCCGCTTCGTAGGGCGTGGCGCCTCCCTCCATGTGCCGCACGATGTTTTCGATCACGACGACGGCGTCATCGACCACGAAGCCCACGGCGATCGACAGTGCCATCAGCGATAAATTGTCGAGGCTGTAGCCGAGTTCGTAGAGGACCGCGAAGGTGCCGATCAGCGAAAGCGGAACGGTGACCGCCGGGATAACCGTCGCCCAGAAATTTCTTAGAAAGACGAATATCACCATCACGACAAGCGCAACCGTCAGTATCAGCGTGAACTGAACGTCGTGGATGGATGCGCGGACCGTATCGGTGCGGTCGGAGATGACGTTGACCTTGACGGCGGGTGGGATCGATGCCTGCAGCACCGGCATCATCGCCTTGATCCGCTCGACAGTGTCGATGACGTTGGCGCCGGGCTGGCGCTGGATCGCCATGATGACCGCGCGCTGGTTGTTGTACCAGCCGGCGATCAGGTCGTTTTCCGGCGCGCTGACGGCGCGGCCGACGTCACGGATGCGGACCGGCGAGCCGTTTCGGTAGGCGATCACCAGGTTGGCGTAATCGTCCGCATTCAGCAGCTGATCGTTGGTGTTCAGCGTATAGGTCTGGCGCGGGCTGTTGAGCGTGCCTTTCGGCAGGTCGACATTGGCCTGGCCGAGCGCCGTGCGGACGTCCTCCAGATTGATGCCGCGCGCGGCAAGCGCCTGCGGATCGAGCTGCACCCGCACGGCGGGCTTTTGCTGGCCGCCGAGGCCGACGAGGCCGACGCCCGGTATCTGCGAAATCTTCTGCAGCAGGATGTTTTCCGCATAGGCGTCCACCGTGGTCAGCGGCAGGCTGTCCGAGGTCAGGCCGAGCACGAGGATCGGCGTATCGGCCGGATTGACCTTGCGGATCGTCGGCGGGTAGGGAATGCCGGACGGCAGAAACGGACTGGCGGCGTTGATTGCCGACAGCGTATCGCTGACCGTTCCGTCGATCTGGCGGTTCAGATCGAACTGCAGCGTGATCTGGGTGTAGCCGAGTGCGCTCGCCGACGTCATCTGGGTGAGACCCGGAATCTGGCCGAACTGGAGTTCGAGCGGCGTCGCGACCGACGCCGCCATGGTCTGAGGATCGGCGCCCGGCAACTGCGCCGTGACCTGAAGCGTCGGATAGTTGACGTTCGGCAGCGCTGCGATCGGCAGCAGCGGATAGGCGACCAGGCCGCCGACCAGAAGGCCGACCATCAGGAGCGCGGTCGCGATCGGCCGCTGGATGAAGGGTGCGGATATGTTCATGGGATGATCGCCTGTTGTGCTTGCTGTGCCGCTGCTTCCTCGGCCGCTTCGCCGTGCAGAATCGTGACATGGGTGCCCGGCAGCAGCCGGTACTGTCCGTCAATCACGACCTGCTCGCCGGCCTTCAGCCCGGAATCGATCAGCGCTTCGCCGTCGGCGATTTGAGCGACCTTGAGCGGACGGATCGCGACCGTGCTGTCGGGTTTGATGACATACGCATAGGCGCCGTTCGGACCTTGCTGCACGACGGAGGCAGGGACGGTCAGGCCGTTGTGCCGGGTCGTAACGAGCAGCCGCGCATTGACCAGTTCACCCGGCCACAGCTCGCGCGACTTGTTGGGAAAGGTTGCCTTGAGCTGGATCGAGCCGGTGGTCTGCAGGATCTCGTTGTTGACCAGCGCGAGTTGGCCCTTACCCAGCTCGAGCGTATCGTCCTGGTTATAGGCGAGGACCGGAAGCGGCGTTTTGGTCGCCTGCTCCTGCCTGAGGATCTGCGGCAGCACCCCTTCCGGCAGGGTAAAGATCAGCGAGATGGGATCGAGCTGCGTCACGACGACGAGGCCGTTGGGCGTCGTCGGGCTGATGATGTTGCCGACGTCGATCTGGCGAATCCCGACCACGCCGTCGATCGGCGAGGTCAGCCGGGTGTAGCTGAGCTGCACCTTGGCCGCCTCGATCAGCGCCTGGTCGGTCTTGATCGCGGCCTCGAGCTGGCCGACCTGCGCGTTCTGGGTCTCTATCAACTGCGGCGTGGCCCAACCCTTGTCGCCGAGCTGGGTGTAACGCGTGAGATTGGCACGGGCATTGGTGAGTTGGGCCTGGTCGCGCTCCAGATTTCCCTCGAACTGGTCGATCTGGGCCTGGTAGGGGCGCGGATCGATTTGCGCGAGCAGGTCGCCGGCATGGACGGTCTGTCCTTCGGTGAAGTTGATGCTGATGAGCTGGCCCTGGATCTGGGCCCGCACGACGTCGGTGTTGTAGGCAATCACGGTGCCGACGCCGTTCTGGTAGATCGGCACGTCATGCTGGCTGACCACGCCGGCCACGACCGGGACCGGAGCCGGCGGCGCGGCTGCGACGGCGGCTTTGAATAAATGGGCGTGCGTCAGGAAGAGGAGGCCGCCCGCGGCGGCAACGCCGAACATGACGGCAGGTATTGCGACTTTCATTTTCATGGCTGCTTCTCGCACGTGGGTTTTCGCTCAACGCAACATCGTGGCGGCGGCTGACAGGCCCGGTATCGTGTTCGGCGCCCCTGTGATGTTCGGTATCCCCGTGATGGGATCGGTCGGCGCAGCGACGGCTGTCGTGTTCGCGGCCGCCAGCGTGACGGCGGGCACTGTCGGGATCGTTGGCGCGATGGTGCTGATGGTAGGTCCGACGGTGATGGTGGGCACCATCGCGGCGGAGCTGACCCCGAGATTGCCGATCTCGGTCGACCCCATCGGAATGCCGGTGCGCGGCACGCCGCCCGGCGTCGTGGGAGACGTCGGCGTCGATGACGCAGCGAGATTGTTCGAGCCGGCGCCGCACATGCTTTGGGTACCCGAAGTATCGATCAGGGCCGATGTCGGCGAAATACCCGATGACGACATTGCTGATGTCGACATTCCCGGCATCGTGGACATCGTGCTCTGCGGTGTGACGGTCCCGACGTCCACGCCCCCGCCGTCAAAGGTGGTCGCCGATCCGAACATCGTTGACGGTGCCGTACCGATGGTCGAGCACACGGTGCTGCCAATGGTCGACGAGATCGGCGCCGGACTTACGCCGGGGGAGGCGATTTCCGTTGCGCCAAACGGGATGCCGGTGCCGCCGACTGGCGCGCTTGGCACCATGCCGAGCGGCGACGTGGTCGAAAGCGAAGGCGTCGGCATTACCGCGGCCTGCTGCGCAAAGGCCTGGCCGCATAGCAGGGCCAAGGCTGTCGTGATCATCAGGAAGCGTTTCATGGTGCTCTCCGGTGCCGGTGGGGCAGTGCGAACGAATAAGCAGGGAGGCGATCGGTCTGGGGCATCGAGAAAGTGCCTTCCGGTCCGACAGCCTGCGAGGCAGGATTTGCGCGAGGATCTCAGCTGCAGCTCAGCGGCAAGGGCTGGTCGGGATGCAGCTCGTACCAGTCGTAGCAATCGGGATAACCGTAGTAGCCGTATCCCGGTCCGTATCCGCCGAAGCGATGCAGGGCGTGCTGGTGCAGTCCGAAACCATGCGCGCCGATGTGGCCACCGCCGCCGACACCAACGCCCCCCATGTGTTCGCCGCCGCCCATGCCGCCGAAGTGGCCTCCACCGCCAAAACCGCCGCCCATATGGCCGCCGCCACCGAAGCCGCCGCCGTGACCGCCACCGCCGCCACCACCGCGGGCATCGGCCGCGCCCGACATCAGGCTCGAAGCGAGAAGCGCCGTTGCCAATATCGTGATCATCCGTTTCATCATGACACTCCTTTTCAGTCAGATTGCTCGGCGCCGTGACGCGCGAACCTCAACGAGCCACGCGAACGAAACGTCGGATGACTGACAGGTAGGTGCGATGCACAAAGCCTCCATTAAATTCGCCGTTAGTCGCGTTCACGAACCGGAGCAGCAGCAGACGTGCGTCAAAAAGGCGAACTGCCCGGGCGCACGCCAAAAGAGGACGGGCTGGCGGATATCCCGCCAGCCCGTCTTGTTTCGTCGCTCCGTCGCAGTGCGAGCGGATCAGTAACCCGTGTGGGGCTCGCAAGGCGGCACGGTCCACGGTTCGGAGGCGTAGGCGCCGACGCGCGGAGCGCGGATGCAGCTATCGCCTTCGCCGCGATGCATCGTCGACATCATGCGGCCGTCGCTATCGGTGACGACATGCCGCGAGGTGGCAGCCAGCACCGGGGTGGCGAAGGTGGCTGCGGTCAGTAACGCAGCCGACAGAAGTTTCACTTTGTGCATTGGTGTTCTCCATAGGTGAGGGGAAGCCAGGCTGGCTTCTCCCTGTGACGTGCGGCCGGCCCGCCATCGTCCAAAAGGCACATCGCTTCACGTGCTTTCAACTCGGCGTGAGAATGATGCGGGGCCCGATCTGTTGCCTGGCCCGGCCCGAAATCGCCCGCGGGGACCTGACGATGCCGGCCTGTCGATTCATTAAATTGCTATTTATTGGCACCGCGCGCCGACGAGCGTTACCTGTTTCGAGCGGGCTCGCTGTGCTCGTACCGAGGCAGCGGAAATGGCCGCCGGGCGGATGGCGCACGCCGGATCCCAAAGGGATGGCGACGCTGTCCGGCTCTCCTGAACCCGTGAGACTTGCGTCGTCACCATGGCTTTATCGGCCGGCCGGCGTATCATTGCGACCGAGCCGTGCCGTGCGGCGGGAGGGGATCTTGATGGCAGTCGGAATGATCTCATGACGAAAGTTCTGCTCATAGAAGATGACGACGAGACGGCTGGAGAAATCGCCGCCGAGCTGGCCGATCGCGGCTTCGATGTGGAATGGTCGTCCGACGGACTGGATGGTCTCGCCAAGGCGCGCGACTTGCGGCCGGATGCCATGATCGTCGACCGCCTGTTGCCGGGAATGGACGGCCTTACCGTCATCGAGTCCCTGCGGAAGGATCAGGTGCGCACGCCGGTCCTGGTGTTGAGCGCGCTTGGGGCGGTCGATGACCGCGTGCGCGGATTGCGGATGGGTGGCGACGACTACCTCACCAAGCCGTTCGCGGTCGTCGAACTCGTCGCGCGAATAGAAGCGCTGCTGCGCCGCCCGCCGGAAACGCGGGAAACCACCCTGCGGGTGGGACAGCTCGAGCTCGACCTGATCGAGCGCACGGCGAAACGCGGCGAACGCGAGATCGATCTCTTGCCGCGCGAGTTTCGCCTGCTCGAATACATGATGCGGCGGAGCGACCAGCTGCTCACGCGGGCCATGCTGCTCGAGGAAGTCTGGAACTACAAGTTTGTCCCGGCAACCAACCTGGTCGACGTGCATATGGGCCGCGTGCGGCACAAGGTCGACGGTCCGGGCGACACCCCGATGATTCACAATGTCCGCGGCGCGGGGTTCATTCTGCGCGCGGTGTCCTAGGTTAATTCCCGGGTTGTTTTTGACGATCGTGCCGCGCGCCCGCGTCGTCGGAGCCGGCGAGGTAATCGGGCGGCAGGATTCGAAGCATCAGATGCAGTTCATACGCTCGAACACGTTTCACTGGGCCGCCGCACTGGCAGCCTTGTTCGCGGCTTTTGTCACGATCCTGTTCGGCTTCATCTACTTCAAGATCGATGGTTACCTGATCGCGCGTTCCGATCGCATGATCACGACGCAGGTCAATTTCTTTGCCGCGCTGCCGCCCGGTCGCCTGATCAGCGCGCTCGACGATCATCTCGATCAGGATTCCCGCGGCGTCCAGTTCGCCGGCATCTTCGATGCAAAGGGAAATCGCCTTGCCGGCAATGTCGTACGCCTGCCGGACGATCTCGGGCCCGGCGCGCCGGTGAAGAGTGTGCGGATGGCGCGGGCCGATGACAAGGAGGCCGACGCTCCATTGGTCAGGGCCGTCGCGCGGAGCCTTGATGATGGCAATGTCCTGGTGATTGGACGCAACGTCGACGAGACCCGTGAAATCTCCAGGGTTGTCGGAGCAGCGCTCGCGCTTGGCCTGTTGCCCGCGTTCTGCTTCTGGCTGCTGGCGGGCGCGTGGCTGAGCGTTCGCGCGCAAAAGCGCGTCGAGGAGGTCAACATGCGGGTTCGGCGCATCATCGCCGGAGATCTGCACGAGCGGCTGCCGCACCGGAATATCGATGAACCGTTCTCGCGGCTCGCCGCCATCGTCAACGGTATGCTCGATGAACTGGAGACCACCATCAATGCGCTGGCCGGTGTCGGCAACGACATCGCCCACGATCTGCGAACGCCGCTGACGCGCGCGCGCCTGACGCTCGAGCGGGGCCGCACCAACGCCACCAGTCTGGAGCAGCTCCAGCAGGCCGCCGACAAGGCCATCGCCGGCATCGACCAGTCGCTGTCGATCGTTACGGCGCTGCTGCGCCTGGCCGAAATCGAGAACAGCCGCCGGTCAGCCGCATTCGGCGATGTTGCTCTCGGCGAAATGCTGCGCGAGGTCTGCGACATGTACGAGCCGATCGCCGAAGACAAGCACATCGCGCTGAGCGCGAGTACGTCAGGCACGCTTCACGTGCGCGGCGATCGAGATCTGCTGCTGGAGGCAGTTGCCAACCTCGTCGACAATGCCATCAAGTTCACGCCCCGGAGCGGCAGCGTCAAGCTGGAGCTGCTGCGCGGCGAGGGAGAAACCATCCTGCGTGTGACGGATACGGGTCCGGGGATCAGCGATAAGGAACATGAGGCCGTGCTGCGCCGGTTCTATCGCTCGGACAAGATCCGCAGCACGCCGGGCATAGGCCTCGGACTGAACCTGGTTTCGGCCATCGTAAAACTGCACGGATTTCGCCTGATCATCCACTCCGGCCCGGGAGGCCGGGTGGAGATCATTTGCCCCGATGAGCCCGTCGGCCGGGCATAGAATCGGTGAGCTGCGAAGGCGGCGAAGGCGACGTCATCCATGCCGGTGGCTGTCATGCTTGGCGTGAGAGGCGCGGAGGACTCCGCCATGATGCCAGACGGTGGGGCCGGCCATGCCGCTTTCCCTTTCGTTATAGGATTGCATCACCGAAGGCGGCATCCCTTCCATCCTGTAGGCCGGCGTCGGGGCGCCGCCGTTCAGGACGTCCAGATTCGGATAATAGAATGCAAAGGCGCCCGGCTCCTGAATGGCTTCCTGAGCGAAGGCGGGCGCCGCTGCCATCAGCGACAGCAATCCTGCGACAGCGATTGTCTTGATCGATTTCATTGTCTTTCTCCATATCGTCGATGCGGGAGTTCGCCGGACGCGGAAGCGCGATCACGGCACCGTAACGGGCCTGTGTACTTCCGAATGCGAACTGCTCGCTTGAAGCTGCATCCGGGACAGCGGATGCATGATGGAGATGTGGGGCGGGGGCGCCGTCGCCCCACTAAATTGCCTTTCACGAAGCTCAACTAATCTTGAGCCGTCTCGAGAAGCGTTTGTGTGGGAAGCGAGATCATACGCGCGTGCGCGGCGGCTCACCGTTCGATCTTTCACAAATTTGTTCGGAACGAAATCGTGCGGTTTTTAAATCAAGACGATAGTTGCGCAAAATCCTAACAGCGAATTTACGTTCCTCAATTCCAATTTAATGGCTGTATCGTGGTGCCTTCTCCTAGGGTCTGCCTGCCGGACCCCTATGGATTGGAGCCACCCATGAACGCTCACTGCACAACACTAATGTCGGACAGACGCGAGATATTGACCGAAGGCAGATCGCGCGCGCTCGTCGATGAGTACGCCTCCCTCATCAAGCGATACGTTCTGCTTGAACCGACGCGCGAGCAGCAGCTCGCACGGCGCTGGCAGGAGCATCGCGACCGCAGCGCGACCGATGCGCTCGTCACCAGCCATCTCCGGTTGGCGGCAAAGGTCGCGCGCCGCTACCAGCGATACGACCTTCCGCTTGCCGATCTGATCGGCGAAGCCAATCTCGGCCTCGTGATCGCGGCTTCGCACTTTGAGCCCGGCCGCGGCGCCCGGTTTTCCACCTACGCGCTGTGGTGGATCAAGGCCGCGATTCACGATTACATCCTGCGGTCGCGGTCGCTGGTCAAGATCGGGACGACGGCGGCGCAGCGGAAGCTGTTCTTCGGCTTCAGGCGCGCCATGAACAAGTTCGGCGGCGACAGGGCAGGGCTGACGCAGGAGGTGGCCGAGGCCGTCGCGCGTGAGCTCGTGGTCCCGCTTCGCGAAGTGATCGAGATGAGCAGCCGTCTGACGGGGGACGTCTCCCTGAATGCGCCGGTCAGCGATGACGGACCGACCGAATGGGAGGCGATGCTGGTCGATCATTCGCCGAACGCCGAGGCGATCGTCGCCGAGCAGGACGAAAGCGCGCAAAAGGCGAAGGCGCTCCGTTCGGCCCTTGATGTGCTGACCGCGCGGGAGCGGCGTGTGTTCGAGGCGCGGCGGCTCAGCGAGGATCCGCCGAGCCTGGAGGATCTCGGACGCGAGCTGTCCATTTCCGGCGAGCGCGTGCGGCAAATTGAAACGCTGGCCTTCGAAAAGGTCAGGCGCGCTGCCACCAGGAATTTAAGACCTGCTCTCCTCCCGGCGTGAGAGGCGGCCGGCCGGCAAGAGAGCGGCAAGCGCTACCGTTCGCGCTGGCCGCATTCCCTCCAATCGCCCGATCAGCGAGCCACGCGCTCGCTAAGGGGCATTTTGGGCATCTTTCTTGATACCCATTGAAGCCGTTGAATAACCTAGCGGATTTTGATTTCGCCATTCGGAGGTTCGATCCCTCCCGGCCCGGCCGGGCTTTTCGTCGAACTTGGCCTTCAACTATTCGGCACCGGAACAATGCGCTGTTGGAAAAACGGTGCTATTCAGATGTTTTCAACGCGTCGTCGAACGGAATGCATCACCATCCAGGCTCCCATGACCCCGTTCTCGTCGCGCTGTCGGTCCTGATCGCCGCGCTTTCTTCCTATACGGCACTGGATCTCGCGACTCGCATGCGGGCCGCTTCAGGTTCCGCCAGCCTGGGCTGGCTCGGGGCTGCGGCAGTCGCGATGGGCGGCGGCATCTGGTCCATGCATTTCGTGGCCATGCTGGCCTTTAGCCTGCCCGGCGTGGATATTTCCTATGATCCGCTCCTCACGCTCCTCTCGCTTGCCATTCCCATCCTGGTCGCGGCAGGCGCGTTTGTCGTCGTAAGTCGGCGGTCGAACGCGCTCGTCGTTTCCGGCATTGCAATGGGGCTCGCAATCTCCGGCATGCACTACACCGGCATGAGCGCCATGCGGATGGCGGCCTCCATCCACTACGATCCCGTCTGGGTCGTGCTTTCCATCGCCATTGCGATCGGAGCGTCCATCATAGCGCTGCGCCTCGCTTTTCACATGACGAGCGTGCTCGAGCGCATATCGGCGCGGAGCCGTCATGGGCGTGGCGATTTCCGGGATGCACTACGCAGCCATGCAGGGCTCCTCCTTCGTTCCGGCGGATGCCGTCCTTGGCCGCGCAGCACCCGGCTCGGTGGGACAAGCGCCCCTCGCGTTCCTGATCGCCGGCACCACGATTGTCGTCCTTGTCATGGGGCTTGCTGCGGCCGTGTACGACCGGTTCTCGGCAGAACGAGCTGGTCGCGAAGCCGAGGCGCTCAGGCGAAGCGAGGAGAGATTCCGGCTGCTGGTGGAGGGTGTGGCCGATCACGCCATCTTCATGCTCGACCCCGAGGGACGGGTGGCGAACTGGAATCTCGGCGCGCGCCGGCTGATCGGCTACGGCGACGAGATCGTCGGGACGCACTACGCCATCCTTCACACGGACGAGGAACGCCATTCCGGAATTCCGGATGCCATGCTTCTGGAGGCAAAACGGGAAGGCAAGTCGACAGGCGAAGGCTGGCGCGTTCGCAAGGACGGCAGCCGCTTCTGGGCCGAGACGACTATACGCGTGGTGCGGAACGAGCGGGGCGAGCCCATAGGCTTCGCCAAGATCGTTCGGGACGTGACGGAACGCCGCCGAGCCCAGGAAGCGCTGGAGCGCACGCGCGACGCGCTCGTGATATCGCAGAAGATGGAGACTGTCGGACAGCTTACCGGCGGCGTGGCCCACGACTTCAACAACCTACTCGCCGTGATCCTGGGCAGCCTCGAACTCGCGAAGAAGCGCCTCCAGCCCGAAGATCCCAGGATTCACCGGCTCCTCGACAACGCGATCCAGGGGGCCCTCCGGGGGGCCTCGCTGACCCAGCGCATGCTTGCATTCGCGCGCAAGCAGGACCTCAAGCCCGTCGTCGTGGATGTCCCGGAGCTGGTGCGCGGAATGGCAGCTCTCTTGAAGTTTGATCCGGGCATCCGGGTCGAGACCCGTTTTCCGATCGAACTTGCAAATGTGAAGGTCGATGCCAACCAGCTGGAGCTCGCGATCCTCAACCTCGCCGTCAATGCGCGGGATTCGATAAGGGCGGGCGGCGGGGTGATCAGCATCTCCGCACGCGAAGAGCATGCCATCGACGGTCTCGCGGAAGGACGATACGTCGCGCTCGCGGTGAGCGACACCGGATGCGGCATGGACGAGAAGACGCTGAAGCATGCGCAGGAGCCGTTCTTTACGACCAAAGGTATTGGCAAGGGAACCGGTCTCGGCCTCTCGATGGTAAAAGGGTTAGCCGAACAGTCCGGAGGCGCGCTGCTGCTGAAGAGCCACATCGGCGAAGGGACCACGGCCGAGATCTGGCTGCCCGCCTGTCAGGACGAAAAGGTGCCGGTGCCCCATGCGGCTGAGCCGTCGCGCTCCGCATCCCGCGGCAGTCGACCCATCTCCGTGTTGGTCGTCGATGATGACCTTCTTGTTCTCGACAGCATCGCTGCGATGCTCGATGATCTCGGCCACGCCGTGATCGAAGCGCGCTCTGGCGAGGAGGCAGTCCGGCTGCTGCCCCGAATGCCGAAGATCGACATCGTGGTGACCGATTACGCCATGCCGGGAATGAACGGGCTTCAGCTGGCCGAGGCTGTGGCCGCCGAGCGTCCCGGCACGCCCGTCGTGCTCTGCACGGGATATGCCGAGCTTCCAGGCTCCACGCAGCCTCATCTGCCTCGCATTTCCAAACCGTTCGACCAGACGGCGCTGGTGGCCGCCATCGAGGAGGCAATGCGCGTACAGGCCGATATGCGCTCGGTTTTGACCCTACACCCGAAGAGAGCCTAGCACGGCGAGGCCGCCAGCGAGCGATGATCAGCGAACGGCGCGCTCGACGGCGATGGCGGTAGCTTCGCCGCCGCCGATGCACAAGGCGGCGACGCCGCGTCTCAGGTTCCGCGCTTCCAGTGCATGCAGCAGCGTCACGATCAATCGCGCGCCGGTGGCGCCGATCGGATGGCCGAGTGCGCAGGCGCCGCCATTGACGTTGAGTTTTTCTCTGGCGATGCCGAGATCCTTCTGCGCCGCCATCGCCACCACTGCGAAGGCTTCGTTGATCTCGAACAGGTCGACGTCGGAGACGGCCCAGCCGACCTTGTCGAGCAGCTTGCGGATGGCCGGGATCGGCGCGGTGGTGAACCACTGCGGCTCCTGGCTGTGCGTGGCGTGGCCCTTGATCTCGGCGAGCACCGGCAGGCCGTCACGATCGGCGAGCGAACGCCTGGCCAGAATGAGCGCCGCGGCGCCATCGGCATTGGCGGAAGAGGCGGCCGGCGTGATGGTGCCGTTGGCGCGGAACGCGGGCTTCAATCCGGGAATCTTGCCAGGGTCCACCTTGAGCGGATGTTCGTCATTGGCGACGACGCGCGGGCCGGCCTTTTCGGTGAGCGTGACTGGCGCGATCTCGGCCCTGAACGCGCCACCCTCGACCGCCTTGCGGGCGAGGGTCAGCGTCTCCATCGCATAGGTATCCTGGTCCTTGCGGGTGAACTGATAGGCCTCCGCGGTGGCCTCGCCGAAATCGCCCATCGAGCGGCCGCTCTCGTAGGCGTCTTCCAACCCGTCCATCATCATGTGATCGATGATCCGGTCATGGCCGGCGCGATAGCCGCCGCGCGCCTTTGCCAGCAAATAGGGCGCATTGCTCATGCTCTCCATGCCGCCGGACAGCACGATTGCGGCTGAGCCCGCATGGATGATGTCATGCGCCAGCATGGTCGCTTTCATGCCGGAACCGCAGACCTTGTTGACGGTGGTGGCGCCGGTGGCATCTGGCAGTCCGGCGCCGCGCGCAGCCTGTCGCGCCGGGGCCTGGCCCTGTCCGGCCGGCAGCACGTTGCCCATGAACACCTCGTCAATGCGCTCCGGAGCAAGTTTCGCCCGTTCCAGCGCGGCGCCAATCACATGCCCGCCGAGCTTGTGCGCGCTGAGGGGGGACAATTCGCCCATAAACCGGCCAAGCGGCGTGCGGGCAGCGGAAAGGATGACGACGGGATCGGGGCTTGCGGACATCACGGGTTCTCCTGCTCGGTCACTGTTATATGACGATAATCATATATACCGGGATTGCAATGGGGTGCTGCCGCCTTGCGCAACGAGGCGCTGCCGGAAAGACCGCCGGGAGATGGAGGAAATCAAAGCCCGCCCGGCGGCGCATCCTCGCGGAGCCGATCGAGCGCGCCATCGGCCGCGGGAAAGGGCCGCCCCGGGGCCCGGCTTTTCCTTCAGAAGCGTGTCCCTGCCGCGAATCCCGGCTGGAGCGGAGGACCGGGGAACGAGGGGGTGCAAAAGCCTCCTCGGTTACTCGTTCTTTCGTGAATCGCTATGTCGGAAGGATTAGTACCAATGAACCCTGTGTCTTCTCCAACGCGCGCATTGTGGAACCGATTGGGTACTGATTCATTTCCGCAAGGATGGCGCAATGGCACTTGGGACGCAGTGCCGAAAATTCATCGCTAGTGAGAGATCGACGGCTTGACCGCCATGGATAGATCCGCGGAAACCAGTTCGACTGCGTTGTCCGAGCAGACATGCGCCGCGGCGATCGCGACCTGGGTCCGGTTGCTTACGCCCAGCTTGCGCATGATTTCGCGGACATGGACTTTCACGGTTGTTTCGGTCATGCCGAGCTTGCGACCGATGACCTTGTTGGGGTCGCCCTGGCAGAGGCAAACCAGAACGGCGTACTGCCGTTCGGTAAACTCGGGCGCGGGCCGTACGCCGTTGAAGCTATGGCGCGGCACGCTAAGCACCTTGTCGTCGAAAAGGGGGACTTGCGGCTCGTAAAGGCCGTCCTCCGGTCCGAGAGGCGGCGCCTGCGTCTGTTGTTCAGGCCCCGGAAGCGATTGCTCCTGGGAAAGTTCAGGCAGCCTGTATTCGATGGGCGCCGGTGTGCTGAAGGTCTGGCTGGCCAGGATGGCGGTCGGCGGAAAATAAGTGCCGCCGTGGAGGACGAACGAAAGGGCCTGCAACGCAAGTTCGGGCGCCATGGAATTGCTGAAGTAACCCTGAGCCCCGCAACGCATCGCAGCGAGGACGGTGGCGGGATTTTCGTCGTCGGAGACGATCGCGAGCGCCGCGTCACGGCGAAGCGTATGCAATACCTGTATCTCGGTGAAGACCTCGTGGGGAGAGGGCGCGCCGACGCTGTAAATCAGCATGTCGCATACGGCGCGCTCGACGAGTCTCGTGTGGGCTTCGTCAGGATCGAGCGAAATCAGTTCGACGCTTTCGTTCCTGGCCCACGGGTTTAGGAAGCTCTCTGCGCGAGCTCGTCTGAAGGCCATCGCGTCGACAAGGAAAACCGTCTTCTTGAACGGGACCGACATAACGCGCCCCTATATATGTATTACGTCCAATGACTATCGATGATTACATCCTATGACTATCGATAGATTGCTTCCGACCCTTCTGGACCGCTGTGAAACAGATCACTTAGCATCTTAATTGTGCATAAAAGTTTACGCTTGTTCCGACGGAATGCCAAGGAGCCCGAGTGTGACAAGAAGTCGTTGAAAAAAAGGGAACTGCAGCAAGATCGTAGCGGGAAGGCGACATTTTTGAACATAACGGTTGTATTGAGGTGCAGACCCAACCTCTGCTATTATATCTTTCGATATGTACTGCCTCGGCGACGAAGCCGTTACGATCAAATGAGTGAATATGTCGGCCTGCATCGCGGACCCACTGCCATGTTTGTCAGCAAACTGCCTCCAAAACCGGACTTCGACATGCTCGCCGCGGCCGCGCCAGCCTCGGCAGACCGCCGTACATTCGTTCTCGCCCTGATGGGAAACCTGATCTGCAGCTGGTCGAACAACGAAAGCCTTTTCATCTACGTGCTGATGATTTTGCTGCGCACCGACGAGGCTTCCGCCGCGGTGGTGTTCGCGACTTTGAACACGACCCGCGCGAGACTCGATCTGATCCAGCGACTGGCCAAGATCAGGGTTAGCGACAAGGTACTGTCGAAAAATCTGACGGCGCTCATCGAACGGTTCTCGGAGTCCACCAAGGTCCGCAATGAATTGAATCACTGCATGTTCATCTTCGATTCCTCGGGCGCCATCACCCACACACAGTCGATGCGATTGATGGAAACAAGGTCGAGCCTGAGGTTCGGAGAGATAAAGGCTCTGGACGAAGGCCGTCTGCAGGAGATGCTGCGGACGACCCACGAGATGACGAAAATCAACCGCGAGATCTGGGATCTGCTGCCGCGCCTTGAAGCGCATGTCTGCGGCGCACAGCCGCAAAGCGTGTCCGTTGATGCGGCTTGAAACAGGCCGCGCATGACGAGCAATCCTGCCTCGTCCCGCTTCTGTTCATTCAAAAACTGACTCTGTCGAAGCCACAACGGCGTCGATGGTTGATATCGCAAGATACAGCGCTGCATCTAATGCGTGCATGTTGTTTGCGAAGATGTGTCGGCAAACTGACATTGCTGACACCCGCAATAAGGCGAGGTGCCGGCAGTCGGAAGGACCGACGCAAAGAGCACCGCCGCGCTTCGAAGACCGCAGACTTAGAAGATCAGCGATCTCGTTCCGGCCGCGATGCTCCAACCTCAGGAGCGCGTTATGGCTAAGCAGGCCAAGAAGTATTGGGATCCCAACGATCAGGAACAGGACCAGGACCAGGACCAGAAGCAAGACCAGTTGCAGGCGCAGGCCAATCTCCAGGCTCAGTTGCAAGGTCAAGGCCAAGGCCAAGGTCAAGGTCAGGGCCAGTTGCAGTTCGCCGTTCAGTCGCTGGATTCCAAGAGCGAGAACGAAAACGAGAACGAGAACGACAACAAGAATGAGAATGAGAACAAGAACGAAAATACCGTCGACAACAAGCTCGACAACAAGGTAGATAACGATCTCGACAACAAGGTCGACAACACGGTCGACAACAAGATCGACAACAACATCGAAAACAAGATCGAAAACACCGTCGAGAGCAAGGTAGACGTTGATGTCGATGTGGATGTCGACGTGGACACAAGCGGGCTGAGCAGCCCGGTCATCGATCTCTACAACTTCACTACGGCCGGGTCTATTGTCATGCCCGACGTGGTCGACCAGAAGATGAACGACGGCAACCAGTTCAATATTGATCAGGTCAACAACCTGGTCGATCAAGACAGCAACAGCTCGTCTGCCACCTACTATGGCGGCAACGGTGGATCGTGGTGTGAGCCGGGTGCCAGCTTCAGCATGGACGCCAAGATCGAGGGCGGGACGTCCAGGATCGACGCCGGCGATATTGGCGATCGTGCAAACGTTTCGTCCAGCGCCGATGCAGTTCTCAACCAGTCTGCCTTCGACCAGAACATCACGCAGGGTGCGAACATCCAGTTCAACAGCATCACCATTCAGGCTGCGGGTGACAATCTGACTGATAACGACATAGGCTAGTTTTAGCGTTCGATCCGCGCGGCGCCAGTCGCGCGGGTCCTTTTTTCCATTCATTCATTTCGGTCGCTGCAGTTGCCGAAGGACTGAGGACCGTACCGCGGCTTCACAGTCTACGGCGACGGGGAGGTTCCCATGGCGTCAGCGAGCTTCGTTGAAATAATTTCGCACTTCGCAGGATATCTGCAGATCTTCCACGATATCGCCCGCGACCGCGTCCAGGATGACGAGAGTCTCGCGCCCCATGCCCCCGGCGATTACACCACGCTTCGGCCGAATTACGATTATCGCGTCGTGCCTGAAGACATGGAGACCGCGGCCGGCCCGATGCCGGAGCTGATGCCGGACGATCCGATCCATTTCGTCCGAGGCCGCCCGCTCAAGCTGCTTCGGAATCCCGAGGACGACGATTCAGATTTCTTTCCGCGTTCGCCGGCGCCGAACGTGCCGCTGCTGAAACCGCCGGGCGGCGGTGGTGGAGGGGGCAGCGTCGAACATCACGTCACAGTAAAATACCAGGATGGTGGTCCGGAGACCCAACTGACGGCTCATCAATACAACTTCATGCATGATGACGACGTCAATCTGCCGGCGGATGCCCTGGCCGTGGTTGCGCCTCTGATCGAACGCCTCAACAGCGATGCGATGACCATTATCGAGGAATTGGCGGCCGACGCGAACGCCGCGATTCCCGTCAACTGGCAGATGCCGCAGACCGATGGCGGCGCTACGGATTTCCTGAGCACTCACGACGCCGACTGGGCCGACCGTGGGGGCACGCCGGATGCACACTCGGTGACCCCTGGCTACTATGTCAACGGCGAGCTGCAGGAGCGGCCGTCGGAAGAGACGCCGCCGGCCGAGGCGCCAGAACTGCCCGACACCGGGCACGGTATCGGCCAGTGGGCTTCGTTGGGCAATAACTTCAGCATCAACGCGGCGCTGATCGTCGATATCGGCGAGTCCGCCCGCACCATGGTGGTGATGGGAGATTACTTCAAGACCGATGCCATCTTCCAGACCAACACCATTATGGACGATGATCGGGTCCGCATATCGGGCGGGGACCGCGAGCCATCATCCACCAGCGATCAGGACGTCGCGACCAATATCGCCGATTTTGTCCAGAACCCCAGCATCTACACTGGCTTCTCGGCCCAATTTGCCGGCCCGAACTGGATCGTCGACGTGGTCGACGGCGACTTCTACAGCGTTCATGCAGTCGCGCAGGTCAACCTTCTCTCCGACAACGATGTGGCAACACAGGTCAGCAGCAGCAGCCATTATAACCTCGTCAGTGGTTACAATACCCAGGGTAATCTGGCCCAGATCATCGACGGCAGCGTTGAATACGACCTGATCATCATCAAGGGCAGCTATCACGGCCTGAACGTGATCTTTCAAAACAACATCCTGTTGGACAATGACAAGATCAAGATGGCGGCCGACGGCGCCGATCCGTCTCAATCAGCGAGTTCAGACAACAACAACCTGTTGAACGACGCCACGATTGCGAACTATGGCGGCGATGCTTTCGACGAGCTGCCCGGAAACCTCGAGCTGATCCAAAGGCTGCTGGACGCCGGCATGACATCGCTCGATCCCGAATTGGCCGGTGCCCTCATCGGTCATGGCGGCCCGCTGAAAGTGCTGTACATCACTGGAGACTATTACGACATCAACGCGGCTTGGCAGACCAACATCACCTCCGACGTCGACGTGATGTATCAGCTCCAGAACCAGCCCGTGGCCGATCTGCTGGCGCTTGATCCGGACGGAGCCGTGACGCAGTCGGTCACCACAGGCGGCAACGAACTGGTCAACGACGCTGCGATCGTGGACGTCAATCCTGATGCAACTTACGTCGGGGGCCACATCTACACCGATTCCATTTTGGTGCAGGCCGATCTGGTGCCGACAGCTTCGGACAGCGCCGTCAACGGCGATACCCACGCGCTGGTGACCGAACTCATTGCTTTCGTCGATGACCACCCTCAGGACACGGCGAGCCCGCCGCCGGCAGCGATTGCCAATTCGGTGCAGTCAGACCCGATGGCAAGCGTGCTGCATTAGCGGCAAGAGCAGTTGTTTTGTTCATTGCACTTGCAGGAGAGTTTTCAAATGTGGGGCTGGGATAATCGTCCAGGCAGCGCCGCGAGCGGACGCCTAATTCAGCATGACGAAGCAACGTCGAACACGGCGAAGATAATTCCGCTTCGCCCGTGGTTTGATGCGCCGCCTTCGCGCGCCGAAGATCCGGCTGAAGATCCGCCCGTCAAATTTGCCGACGAGAACGATGCCCGTGCCGAAGCCAAGATCGTCGAGCTGCCGTCGGTCAAGCCATCTCCGCGAGAAGCAGCCAGGACGGAAGCCAAGACGGAAGCCAAGAGCCCGCCGCCGGGATCCACCGTCGTTATCGAGCAAGCGGTTCCAGCCCCGCCGCAGCGCACCGGAGGCGACAAGGACGGCGGCGGCTCTTCAGGCGGTAACGGTGGTGGAGGTGGCGGTGGTGGTAACTCACCGCCGCTGCACAAGCGCTCCAGCGACAATGAATTCAGGGACGTGCTCGGCAGCGGCCTGGCGAATGCCCGCCGCAACATGGTGACCGTCGGGATCTTCTCGGTTGTGGTCAATTTGCTGGTACTGGCTATACCGATCTACCTGTTCAACATGTCCGATCGCGTGCTGACCAGCCGCAGCACGGATACGCTGGTGATGCTGACCATTATCGTAGTCATCGCGATCGGGGCGCACGTGCTGATGGACATGATGCGCCGCATCATCCTGATGCGGGTTGCGGTCGAGACCGAAGCCAAACTGGGCGGACCGGTGCTAAGCGCCGCCGCCAAATCCGCGCAGAGTGGATCCAGCCGCGAATTCCAGACGCTTGCCGACCTGCAGCACCTCCGAGCGTTCATTACCGGTCCGGTATTGCTGACGATGTTCGATACGCCGGTCGCGCCGGTCTATTTCGCGGTCGTTTTCCTGATCCATCCCCATCTCGGATTCATCGTGCTGGGCTCGGGCGTCGCGCTGGTCGCGGTTGCGCTGCTGAACCAGCGCGTCACCGCGATCCCGTTCAACCAGGCGAACAATTACGGCGCCCGGGCAAACCTGCAGGCGGAATCGATGGCCCGCAATGCCCAGGTCATCAATGCGATGGGCATGATTCCGGAAGGCGTTCAGGTATGGGGCCGCGAAACCGTGGAGTCCTTGAAGGCGCAAGTGATCGGACAGGATCTCAACATCCTGATGACGGGGATGTCGAAGTTCCTGCGGCTGTGCACCCAGATCGCCATCCTGGGTTGGGGCGCATGGCTGGCGCTGGACGCTCAGATCACCAGCGGCATGGTCATCGCCGCCTCAATCGTGGCGAGCCGCGCGCTGGCGCCGCTGGAGGGCACCATCGAAGGCTGGCGCAGCTTCGTGCAGGCGCGTTCGGCCTATGCCCGCATCAAGTCGCTGTTGCTGAACTCGCCGCTCAACCTGGAGCGGCTCCGCCTGCCGCGTCCGGCCGGCTATCTCAATGTCGAGCGCATTCTCTACGTGCCGCCGCCGAACAAGAAGGTGATCCTGAACGGAATCAGCTTTCAATTGAAGCCCGGGGAATCGCTCGCCATTGTGGGAGATTCCGGCACCGGGAAAACCATGCTGGCCCGCATGCTGGTCGGATCCATCATCCCGACCGCCGGCAGCGTCAGGCTCGACATGATGGACCTGCGCAACTGGGATCCGCGCCAGTTCGGCGAGAGCGTCGGCTACCTGCCGCAGGACGTGCAACTGTTCCCGGCATCCATCAAGGCCAACATCGGCCGCATGCGCGACGACGCACGTGACGAGGACGTGTTCGACGCCGCCGAGACCGCCGACGTGCATGAGATGATTTCGAGTTTTGCCCAGGGCTACGAGACCATCGTCGGCATGGACGGCAGCCCGCTGTCCGGCGGCCAGCGGCAGCGGATCGGGCTGGCGCGCGCATTCTACGGCAACCCGCGCCTGATCGTGCTCGATGAGCCGAATTCGAATCTGGACGCCAACGGCGAGCGGGCACTGGCCAAGGCGCTGGTGCGCGCCAAGGAAAAACAGATCACGGTGGTGACGATCACCCAGCGCGCGGCGCTGCTGATGAGCGTCGACAAGATCATGATCCTGCATCAGGGCGCGGTGCAGGCTTTCGGCGGCCGCGACGAGATCATTCCGATGATCACCGGACGCAAGCCGAACAATATCCCGACAGGGCCGGGTGATCCGCCTTCGTTGAATTGATCGAAGGCGCCGGCCGGGTTTGACAGCAACGAGGTTACGCGATGGCCAACAGGAAAATTGCGGTCCGCGCCGCGGAATCGGAAGGCACCTGGTACGATTCGCTGCCGCGATCGACCAGGCTGCCAACCGTTGCCGGTGCGCTGATCATGGCGGTGGTGCTGATGGGCTTTGGCGTCTGGGGCAACATGGCGCCGATCGCCGGCGCCGTGGTCGCCTCGGGCGTGTTCGTCGTTACCGGACAGAACAAGATCGTCCAGCATCTCGAGGGCGGAATGATCCGCGAAATCTACGTTCGCGAAGGCGACACGGTGGAAGCCGGACAAATGCTGCTCGAGCTCGACGACACCGCGGCGCGCGCGGAGCTGCAGCGGCTGTTCCTGCGGCGCATCCGCCTGACGGCCATCGATGCGAGGCTGCAGGCCGAGATGAAGGAGGAAAAAGAAATCACCTTGCCGCCCGAGATCGTCCAATGGCTGCCCAGCTCGCCTGAGGCGAGGGAAATCGTCGACAGCCAGCAGATGACATTCACGGCGCGCCGCAACAACCTCAACAGCGACGTCAAGAGCATCCAGGAGAGCATCAACGCGCTGGAGGAGCGAATCCGGGGATCCCGGGTGCAGCTCGACGCCGCCCATCGGCAGATCGTTCTGCTCGATGAGGAAATCGTGACCAAGGACAAGCTGGTGCAGGCCGGGCTGGTGCGCAAGCCGGAACTGATGGTGCTGCAGCGGCAGAAGGCCAATCTGGAAGGCGAGGTCGGCCGCATCATGGGCGACATCGGCGATGCCAAGGAACGCATCGCCCGCGCGGTCGAGCAGATCAATGGCGTGCGCAAGACCGCGATCAAGACCGCGGTCGAACAGATGCACGAGATCCGCGGCGAACTGGCCGACGTCCGCGAGCGGATGCTGAGCGCCAAGGGCATCCTCGATCGGGTCCGCGTCACGGCGCCGGTGAGCGGCGTGGTGGTGAAGCTGCGCTATCATACGCGGGGCGGGGTGGTCGAGGCCGGCAAGAACATCATGGAGTTGCTGCCGCTGAAGGACGAGCTGATCATCGAGGCGCGGTTGCGGCCGCAGGACATCGACAGCGTGAAGCACGGACAGATAGCGATGGTGCGGCTGACGGCGCTGAATCAGCGCATTACGCCGATGGTTTCCGGCGACGTCATCTATCTCTCGGCCGATACGCTGGCGGACGAAAAGAAGTCCCAGCAGGTGGGACCGACCGACATCTATATCGTGCGCGTCAAGCTCAACAGCGAGGAGAGCAGGAATGTGCCGAACTTCAGCCCGACGCCCGGCATGCCGGCCGAGGTCTACATCAAGACGTCGGAGCGGACGTTCTTCCAGTACATCGTCAGGCCGATCCACGACAGCATGATGCGCGCATTCCGAGAGCGCTAGACGATCAATGAGCAGTTAACACGCAGCTTTGGAAAGGTGTCCGCCGTGCATATCGACATCATCGAAACCCTGCCGTCCCTGGCCAAGCTCGAGGACAACTGGAACGGCGTCTACGACGCGGACGACGAAGCGCAGATATTCCTGTCGTGGCAATGGCTCAACGGCTGGCTGTCCCACCTCCAGCGGCCGTGGTTCATCCTGGCGGCAAAAGCCGGCGAGTCCGCCGATCTGCCTTATGTTGCGTTCCTTCCCTTGCGGCTGCAGAACAGGATCGAGAAATCAGACGTCGTCAGCGACCTGAGGATGGCCGGCAATTTCGCAGCCGACTACACTGGCATCATTTGCAGGCCCGAGGCGGAGAACAAGGTCATTCCAGCCTTTGCCCGCTGCATCAGGCAGATGAATTGGGCGCGGCTCAATCTTGAAAATGTGCGGATGTCGGAGCGGCGCTCGCGGTTGCTTCTGGCCTGCTTTCCGAAAGCCAATTTCAACTATACGGAGGTCGGCAGGGTCAACAAGGTCGACGGTATCGATAACAGTCTCTGCCCGTATCTCACGCTACCCAAGGACTGGAATAGCTATCTGGAATCGCTGAGCGCCAATACCAGGCAGAAAATCCGGCGCCTCCTCAAGCAGGTCGATACGCCCGGCGAATATCGAATAACCGTTTCGACGCCCGAGACGTTCGCGCAGGACCTCAAGACCTTGCTGGGCTTCTGGGAGACGAAATGGCGTCCTCGCAAGGGTGACAGGATCGAAAGCCTGGTCGCCTCGAACGGCGCCATGCTGACGCGCAGCTTTCAATCCGGCATGCTGTACCTGCCGACCTTCTGGAATCGCGACCGGCCCGTCGCGGCGCTGGCCACGCTGGTGGATCCGCGCAAGCGGGCGTTTTTGTTCTACATGACCGGACGTGACGAGACGTTCGACGGGCCGCCGTCAGGAGTGATCCTGCACGCCTTCAGCATTCGCCACGCGATCGCGAACGGCTTTTCCGAATACGACTTCCTGCGCGGAAACGAGCCGTACAAATATTCGTTCGGCTGCGTGGAGCGCAAGATCCGCTGCACCGTTCTGGAGACCAGGAACGGCAGGAATCTAGGCGGCGGGATCGATCCCCGCAGCATTCCCGAGGTCCTGCAACTGGCGACCGAGCTGCACCGGAAGGGAAAGTCGACTGACGCGGAAATCGGCTACCGGCGGATCCTGGAGGTTCAGCCGAAGCACGCCGATGCGTTGCACCGGCTCGGCCAATTGCTGGCGGCGAAGGGGGACTTTGCCGCGGCCAAGCGGCAGTTCCGGATTCTCACGACGGTTCGGCCCGACGCCGCCAAGGCGTGGCAATGTCTGGGCCAGGTCTGCGAAAGCCTCGGTCAGCACGAGGAAGCATTACGCCAGCACCTCGAATTCATGCGGCTGCAACCGGATCAGCCGGATGGTTTCGTCGCGGTTGCCAGGTGCATGGCCAAGCTCGGGCGGATGGCGGAGATCAACGCCGCGGTGCTGGCCGCGATCGAACCGGCGAGCGCCCCGTCGGTTCGGAAGTGGCGCGATTGGCGGCCCACGCCGGACCGGCAGACCGCCAGCGAACACTCGGTCTCGGCGTGACGCGGGTTTGCCGGCACGGCCCTGCTCGCCATGGCGGGGAAGGAGCGGGCACGATGGTCACGATGAACGGAAACGACAGGCATTGCTCGCAGCCGGGGTTCGATGGCCGGATGCCTCTGCTGCCCGCGTGGGCGGCAGCTGCGATCGCCTCCGACTCGCCGGCGTTGGTCAATCGCATGGTGCGTCGGTGGATTTCCCGCCAAGCCTTCGACGCCGAACGCTTTTCATCGCCGGGTGAATAGATGAGTCCCGCAATGGCTCTCGGTTCGTCGCGATCGCCTGCAGAACCGCCCGGGCTGTCTCCACGGACCCGCATCAGGATGACCGCACTCGGCGCGGCGCGATGCCCAAATCTCGCCGGCAGGGAAGGGGTCGTCATCGGCATGGGCCGCTATCGCAGCACGGTCCGCGTGATGTTCGACGGCTTCAGGTCGGCAACCTCGTTGCACAGCACCTACATCGAGCCGGTGGCCGGGGAAGATGGCCCGTCCGGCCAGGATCGCCGCTAGACTGGATTTCCCGAGCAATTGCGGAGCGCAAAACCGTTCCGGGTGCAGGAACGGTCTTGCCTGCCAAACGTTTGCTCACAGCGGGCCTGCGCGCGTAGTCCCGCGCTCACACGCCATGTTTTGCCGAGGTGCCGCCTGCTGCAAAGCTCATCCATCCTCATCCCGGGCGACACCGTCTGGAGAAGGTGCAAGGCAGGGCGGCTGGCAATCCTCAATGACGCAGCCGCATATTTCGCCGCTTTGCGGGAAGCGCTGCTGCTCGCGACGAGCCAAGTCTACATCATCGGCTGGGACATCCACAGCCTGACGCGGTTCGTCGGGCCTTCCGGGCAGGCCGATGATGGTTATCCGGAAGAGCTCGGCGCGTTTCTGAAAGCGCTCCTGAAGGCGAAGCCCGAGCTGCGGATCAACATCCTGAGCTGGAATTTCCCGGCCCTCTACGCGGCGGAGCGGGAGTGGAATTCAGCCGCCAAATTCACCTCGGAAACAGCGGACCGGCTTTGCTTCTGCTTCGACTCCAGCCTTCCCCTGGGGTCGTCGCAGCACCAGAAGATCGTTGTCATCGACGGCGCGCTTGCGTTCGTCGGCGGTCTCGACCTCACGATAAGGCGCTGGGACACCAGCGCGCACGAAGCCCATCATCCGCTCCGCACCGATCCCGACGGCAAGCCCTATCCGCCCTTTCACGACGTGCAATGCATGGTGGATGGGAAAGCCGCGGTCAGCCTGACGGAGTTGGCGGAGAACAGGTGGCGCGCCGCCGGCTGCACGGTCGAAACAACCGTATCCGTCAAGGGCGAGCGCTGGCCGGCCTCGGTGCCGGTGCAATGCCGGGGAATGACGGTGGGCATCGCGCGGACCGAGATCGCCTCCGCGAGTGAAGCCGGCGTGAACGAGGTCGCGCTTCTGTTCAAGGCGTCCATCAATGCGGCCGATCGCTTCATCTATATCGAGAACCAGTTCACCAGCGCCACCGACATCGCGCGCCTCCTGGCGCAGCGGATGCTGGATGTGCCACAGCTTCGCGTTCTGATCGTCACGCCGAAGATGCATTCGTCCTGGTTCGAATCGCAGGCCATGCAGAGCGGCCGCGGCGGATTCATCGCCCAGTTCGTCGCGGCAGGCGTCATGGACCGGATTCGCTTTCTCCATCCATCGACAAGGGATGCGGACCAGGCTGCCGTCGTCATGGTGCACAGCAAGGTGATGATCGTCGACGACCGCATCCTGCGCGTGGGTTCGGCCAACCTCAACAATCGCTCGATGGGCGCTGACACTGAGTGCGATCTCGCCTTCGAGGCGACGTGCGGTGCGCATCGGGAGTATATCGCCCGGCTTCGCCGCGGCCTGATCGGGCATTTCTGCGGCGTCGAAGAACGGGAGATCGAAAGCAACGAAGCCGATCTGTTTGAATTCCTCGACCGCCTGGCGGAGCGCGGCGGCACGAAATCGTTGCTGCCGATCGACCCGGCCGCGTCAGCCGGCAGCATGGCAACTATGGTGCAGCCCGTCGCAGATCCCCGAGAACCGCTTCACCTCGATCGCGCCGCCAATCGGATGTGGACGGCAAGAACCATTTTGGCCGTGTCGGGGTTGGCCGCGGCGCTCGCCGGCCTAGCGCTAGCCTGGCAGTACACGTCGTTACGCGATTTCGCTGACGTCGGCTTCGTGTCTTCGGTCATTTCGCAATCCGCGCGGACGCAATTCGCGCCGCTGTTTGCGATTGCCGCTTTCGTCGTCGGCGGGCTGGTGGTGTTTCCGGTGCTGGTGTTGATCGCGGCGACGTCGGCGGCGCTGGGGCCGTGGATGGGTTTCTTCAGCGCCGGCGCCGGCGTGCTGCTCAGCGCACTCACGCTGTTTTCGATCGGCCGCGTGCTGGGCCAGGCGCGGCTGCAGCGCCTACTCGGGCGCCGGGCGGCCCGGGTTCAGAGCCGCATTATCGGCAAGGGGGTCGTCGCGGTCGCGATGATCCGGATGGTGCCGATCGCCCCGTTCTCGATCGTGAACCTGGTGGCGGGCGCCAGCAAGCTCAGCCTGCGCGATTTTCTGCTCGGCACCGTGCTCGGCATGGCGCCGGGGATCGCGGTCATGGCCGCGCTCGGCGCGCAGATCGCGGATCTGGCCAGGAACGCCTCGTGGACGAACGCGGTGCTGCTGGCGCTGGCGATCCTCGCCTGGATCGCGCTGTGCCTTGGCGTGCAGTTTTTGGTGACGTGGATGGCGGGACGACGAACGTGACGGCTACGATACGCATCATGACGTGGAATGTTCACGGCATCTTCCACCTCAATCCGGGTTTCGATCTGGACGGCGTGTGCTCCATCATCCGTCACTGGTCGCCTGATGTCGTGGCGCTGCAGGAGGTCGATTCGCGCGGACGAACCGATGACCCCTTTGCCCTGCTGGCCAAGGCCGTCGGTGACCACAGCGTCGATGCGCGCTCGATCGTCACCGAGGACGGCGACTACGGACAGGTGCTGTTGAGCCGCTGGCCCTTCGCCGAGCCGCCGAAAATTTCCGACGTCTCGTATCTGGAACGGGAGCCCCGCAGGGCCATTGCCGCACGCATCCTGTCTGATCATGGCGAGGTAACGGTCATTGCCACGCATCTCGGCCTGAGCATCCATGAAAGGCACGCCCAGGCCCATGCCCTGGCGGACCTGGTGCGGCCGACGCGGACGCTCGTGCTCGGCGATTTCAATGACTGGTTCTGGGTGAAGTCGGTGAGGGGCGTGCTGGCGCGGATTTGCCCGGTGCGAACGCGCTTGCGGACGTTTCCCTCCCGGTTGCCGATGATGCGGCTGGACCGGATCTATGCCTCGCGCGATCTGGCGATCCGCTCGGCCTGGACCGATCGCAAGGCCCGCGCCTATTCGGACCATCTTCCCGTGATCGCGGACGTTGCATTTCCGCAGTAGAGGGGCTTGCGTCAGGTAGGCTCGGTCACGCGGGCTTGGCCGGATGCTGCGTTCTGGGGTGGCGCTCATGCAGCAGACAGGCGAGGCCATGGCGCAGGTCCTCCCGCTCGCGCATCGCGGTCTCGAACAACGCTTCCTGAATGTCGCGCGGCATATCGCCCCAGACCGTCATCGCCGCCTCGCCCAGCAGCAAGGCAAAAATCTGTTGTTCGGTCATGTCGCTCCTCCCCGATTTTTACGTTTGATCGAAGTGAAGGTTCCGTTCCCGTGAGCTTTTGCGTTTGGCCGTCATGAAGGCGATATCACTGTCCCCAGCGCAACACGACGGGATCGAGCTGGCGGGCGATTTCAATGAGACCCGCGCGCGCCGCCGGATGAACCCGTTGCAAGGGATGACGAACCGCGTCCGAGCCGATCACGCCGCCTTCCTGCATCAGGATCTTGGCGGCCTGCAAGCCGCATTGGCGGTTTTCGTAATTGATCAGCGGCAGCCATCGCCCATAGGCCGCCATCGCTTCTTCCCGGCGCCCCGCAAGATACGGATCGACGATTTGCCTGATGCCATCAGGATAGCCGCCGCCCGTCATGGCGCCGGTCGCACCCGCATCGAGATCGGCCATCAGGGTGATGGCTTCCTCGCCGTCCCAGGGCCCTTCGATGCTGTCGCCGCCGGCCGCGATGAGATCGCGAAGCTTCGCCGCCGCCATCGGCACCTCGATCTTGAAATAGCGGATGTTCGGAATTTCCCGCGCCATGCGGGCCAGCAGGTCGACCGAAAGCGGCGTCCCGGCAACGGGCGCATCCTGGATCATGATGGGGATGTCGATGGCGTCAGACACGGTGCGATAGAAGTCGAAAATTCCCTTTTCCGGCACGCGGAAAGTGGCGCCGTGATAGGGCGGCATGATCATCACCATCGCCGCGCCCGCGTCCTGGGCTTGGCGGCTGCGCTCGGCGCAGATGCGCGAGCCGAAATGCGTCGTCGTCACGATCACGGGAACGCGGCCGGCGACATGCTCGAGCACCGCGTGCATCACCTGTTCGCGCTCGGCATCGGTCAGGACGAACTGCTCGGAGAAGTTGGCCAGAATGCACAGGCCATTGGAGCCGGCGTCGATCATGAAATCGATACAGCGGCGTTGCCCCGCGAGATCGAGCTCCCCACGGTCGTCGAAGATGGTCGGAGCAACGGGGAAAACACCGCGATAGGGCCGTTGTGCAGTCAGGGTCATTCTGGATGTTCCATTCGAACAGGATCAGTGATTGTATGGTTGTCCGATGCATTCATCAACATGATAGAAGGCTCGGCGCAATCGCGCAGCAAGAACAAGGGAAAGATTGATGGGGGGAGTTCTGGAGGGCGTTCGCGTCCTCGATTTCGGGCGTTATATCGCGGGGCCGTATTGCGCGACCTTGCTGGCCGAATTCGGTGCGGAAGTCATTCGCGTGGAGAAACGCGACGGCAGCGAGGATCGTTTCGTGGCGCCGGTCGGCGAAGGCGGCGAGGGCGCGCTGTTCCTGCAGGTCAATCGCAACAAGAAATGCATCACGCTCGATCCGATGAAACCGGAGGCGCAGGAGGTGATGCGCCGGCTGGTCGCCACCGCTGACGTCGTCGTTGCCAATTTGCCGCCGCAGACGCTGCGCGCGATGAAGCTCGATTATGAATCGCTGAAGGCGATCAAGCCGGACATCATCTTGACCACGGCAACCGCGTTCGGCGGGCCCGGGCCGTGGTCCGACCGCGTCGGTTTTGACGGCGTCGGGCAGGTGATGTCGGGCGCAGTGTACATGACGGGCAAGGGCGATCCGCCGTACCGCGCCGCGGTGAACTGGGTCGATTTCGGCACGGCGCTGCATTGCGCGTTCGGCACGCTCGCCGCCCTGATCGAGCGCGGCAAATCCGGGCGCGGGCAGATCGTCGAGGGCGCATTGCTGGCGACCGCGCTCTCCTTCACCAACGCCACGCTGATCGAGCAGGCAGTGATATCAGCCAATCGTGTGCCGACCGGCAATCTCGGCCAGACCGCGGCGCCCGCCGACATCTACCGCACCAAAGACGGCTGGGTGCTGTGCCAGGTCACCGGCCATCCGCTGTTCATCCGCTGGGCCAGATTGATGGGCGAGGAGGATCACTGGCTGAACGACCCGCGCTTCGCCGACGACCTCAAGCGCGGCGACAACGGTCCTGTCATCAGCAAGCGGATGGCGCGCTGGTGCGCCGAGCGCACCACGCAGGAAGCGGTCGATACGCTGGGCAAAGCGATGATTCCGGCCGGACCGGTGCTGAGCCCGCAACAGGCGCTCGAGCACCCGCACATCCGCGCCACCGGCTTCATGCAGGATGTCGACTATCCGGGCCTGCCGAAGCCCGCGCCGACGGTACGTGCCGCCGTGCGATTGTCGGAGACGCCGGGCGAGATCACGACGCGCCCGCCGACGCTCGGCGAGCACACCGATCGCGTGCTGGCCGATATCGGCTACGACGCGGAAGCGATCGCCGCGCTTCGCAACAACGGGATCATCTAGATGCCGCGGCCGACGACCTGGCGTCTTGTTCGTTGCCGTCAGGTGGTCTTTCGCCAAACCGCAGCCTGGACATCAGCGCCATGACGCTGCTGTCGATACCGGCCAATCCTGTTCCGGAGGGTGCGTTTGCCGGAACGATTGGGACGCCGGATGGCGCCACATTGCGCTTTGCGCGCTGGGCGGCGCCGGCCAGCGGCGCAGGGGGACCCGTCTGCGTCTTCACCGGGTGCGGCGAGTACATCGAGAAATATTTCGAGACGGTACGGGATCTGCGCAAACGCGGTTATGCCGTGGCTGTCATCGACTGGCGGGGACAGGGGCATTCCTCGCGCCGGCTGCGCAATCCGCTCAAGGGCCATGTCCGGAATTTTTTCGGATTACGAGATCGACGTGGCGGCCTTCGTCAAGCAGGTCGTACTGCCGGATTGTCCGCCGCCCTATTTTGCGCTGGCCCATTCGATGGGCGGCGCGGTCATGCTGCGCGTCGCGCATGCCGGCATTGAAATGTTCGAACGCCTCGTGCTCTGCGCGCCGATGATCGACCTGCCGCGTCTGCGCACTTCGCTGCCGATGCGCGGCCTGATGCGCATGCTCCGCGCGGGTGGAATGGGCGAGCGGTTTATTCCAGGCGGCAGCATCGACCTGATCAAGTCAACGGCCTTTCCCGGCAATCCCCTGACCTCGGACCCGCGCCGCTACGCCCGCAACGCTTCTATCCTGAAGGCCGATCCGACGCTCGGGATCGCGTCGCCGACCGTGGCGTGGCTCGATGCGGCCTTTGCCGCGATGGCCGAGTTTCGTTCGCGCGAGTTTGCCGGCCGGGTTCACCAGCCGGTCCTGATGCTAGCGGCAGGCGACGACACCATCGTATCGACCCCGGCCATTGCAGCGTTTGCCCGGCATCTGCCGGCGGGGTCGCATCGCGTGATTGCGGGTGCGAAGCACGAAATCCTGCAGGAAGACGACCGCCATCGCGAGCAACTCTGGGCCGCATTCGATGCCTTCATGCCGGGCTAGCCAGTAGGGTGTGGACTCATTAGCACGCAGCCAAATTCCGATTGAAGCGCGATGAATTTACTTCCGCTTTTCCGGACATGGCCGGACTTGCTGCTGGCTCGACCCGATCGCGAATGACCCAAAGCGGGCATCGACGACCAATGTCGGCAACCGACACACCTGCGGGTCTCCGGAACTTTGGGGTGATTCCGGGAGTTATGAATCAGGCGCTATTGCGCGATTTCGCTTTCGGCTCAACACACATATGCCGTCTGCCGGTCGCAAACGGCGGCATCGCAGGAGGCTTTCATGAGTATCAAGCGAATCCTGGTTCCACTTCCCGGCTCAGCCAGTCACACCGGCCAAATAGAGACGGCCCTGTCTGCCGCCAAGGCATTGGGGGCTCACGTCCAGGCACTGTTCATCAGCCAGCCGCCGCCGGTCACACGTAGCGGTGTCGCGCGTGGCGGCCTAACTGTCACTGAAATGGGACAAGCGGTGACCGCCGCATCGGTAAATTGGTACGCCGAGGAACGGGAGCGAACTACGCGGGAAGCGCGTGAGGTTTTCGCGCGGGCCTGCGCGGTAGTCGGCATCCCGATGCTATCGGCGAACGACGAGCCCGGCAGCCCGCTCGCAGCATCCTGGCGCGAAGCCGAGGGATCGTATGTGGAAATCGCGGCGCAACGGGCCGCTGCCTTCGACCTAATGGTCGCCGCAAGCGCCACCGTGATGGAATCGTTCATGGCCATTACCGAGCAATCGCTGCTGCAGACCCGTCGCCCCGTGCTGTTGGCGCCGGCTCGCCTGCAGAGTGATCTGACCGACAGCGTGATGATCGCCTGGGACGAGAGCCCGGAATGCTGGCACGCGGTCTCGGCTGCCATACCGTTCATGCAACTCGCCAAATCAGTGCGGGTCATAAGCGTTGATCGGGACGCCAGCAATCGCCAAGCCTCGCAGGCGGAGGTGCTTGCCTATTTGCGCTGTCATGGCATCGGTGCGACCGCGCAAGTGGTTGCACCGGAATTGCGCTCGGTGGGCGATACGCTGCTCGCGGCGGGGGCAGAGCATGAAGCCGGCCTGCTGATCATGGGCGCCTATTCCCATAGCCGCCTGCGCGAGATGCTTCTGGGCGGGGCTACGCGCCACATTCTTAAGAACGCTTCGGCACGCCCCGTTCTCTTGGCGCATTAGCCCTCGTCAGAGCGCAACCCCAGCGCAGGTTGCCGCCGACGCCAACGCTATGGCGGGCTTGCTCCCTCGCCGAAGGCGGGTGGGGGGGCCGTGCGATTGACGCACCGACCCTCCTCCCTTGGGAGCGTCGGGCGGACTGAAGCCAAGTTCCCCCACACCTGAGGAGTAACAACATGACCCCACACATCCCCGAGGAATTTTTCACCAGGTTGATCGACAGGAGTCCCTTCGTGATCATGGGCAACACGATGCCGCCCCGAGATCCTAATGAAGACGAAGAAGACGAGGACGAAGAGGAAGAGGAAGAGGAAGAGGACGAAGACGACCGCGGCGACGAGCCGCCGGTCGTGCGCGAGCCGGACGAAGACTAGACCATGATGCTTTTGGGATTGGGCATAGGACGAAAACCTGTCGAGTGGGTTCAGGTTCGGCGAGTGAACGGACGTCGCAGTCGCGACAGTTGATGTCGCCTGTCGGCACATCGCATTACGTGGCTGCGATGCGGAATTTGGTGCGTTTCCATCCTGATCGGCGAGCTCGAACGAGCAGGAAGCTATGTTCACATCCCGCGCGCCGACCGCGACTACGCCATCTCCGTCGGCCTGCGGACGCTGACGCTGCGCCATCTGGTGATCGAGACCGACGACACCTACCGCGCCAACCCGAAAGCGTTCGTGCTGCTGCAATACTACGCGAACGCGATCGTCCATCTGTTCAAGGACCGGGAAACGCGGACGGGGTGAGCTGCCCGGTGAAATCCCATCGCGGCAGCATCGCGAAATCATATCCGCGTCATTGCGAGCGAAGCGAAGCAATCCACGTCTCTGCAAGCCGCGCTATGGATTGCTTCGTTTCGCTCGCGATGACGATGTGGAGGCAATGGGTGCGACAAAAGCCACTTGTCGGGCAAATCACTTCTGATTTTCCGAAATCGTGTCAATCCCGGTAATCAAAAATATTCCGCTTTCGTTCTCGCCCAAATCAGCTGCATAACTCCGCCCCGTCTCACCCAATTGAGGGGCGCTCGCGATCGTCACGAACGTGCGGTGAGATGCGATGGACGCGAGAGCTGCGACTGACGTGTGCAGCTTGAGCGTACGGCGAAGTCGTGTGGTTCGGGCGCCGCGGTGCTGGCGTTAAGCGTGCGATAAGAAGCGCAGGCGACGGAGGCAAAAGAGCCGTTCTCCGGGAAGAGCACGAAGTAAGCCGTAAAGCCATTGCGCAGGGAAGGCCGGAGTGTTCCCGCTGCCCTGTATGCTCGTGTGCAATTTTGTTTGCGCAAATCGCACGCGAGACCGCGGGTGCAGCAAGCACCCGGTCTTCCCTGCGCCCTCTGTTCTCGAAGAGGGCAAACGAAGATGCAAACCTCGGGCGACGTGCGCCGCGAGATCGCGAATCTATATCCACCGTCATTGCGAGCGCAGCGAAGCAATCCATCTCTCCGCTTGTCGCGCTATGGATTGCTTCGCGGAGCCTGTCATCCGGCGGCGCTTCGCGCCGACCGGGTGGTGGCTCGCAATGACGGTGAGGGAAGGTGCCCAATCCGAGCCACCTGACCACCACCCTGGCCTCGCCGCTTCCTTGCAAAAGCTTGAAGTTTAAAATATATGCTGAACCCTCATCCAGGAGGCTTGACCGATGTCCCCATTGTCGCGTTCCTCCCATGCGCTCGTCACCGGCGGCGGGCGCGGCATTGGGCTGGCGATATCGGCGGCGCTGTCGAAAGCGGGCGCGACGGTAACGGTGCTCGGCCGCAACCGCGCGACGCTGGACGAAGCCGTGGCATCCGGCGCGGCGCAGTTCGCAGCCGTGGCCGACGTCGCCGATCAGGCGTCGGTCAAATCGGCCATAGCGGAGGCCGCCGCGCGGCAACCGATCGACATCCTCGTTGCCAATGCGGGCGCGGCGGATTCTTCGCCGTTCGGCCGCTCCGATGCGTCATTGTTCCAGCGGATGATGGACGTCAATTTCATGGGTGTGGTCCACGCCACGCAGGCGGTATTGCCTGGAATGACGGAGCGTCGCCACGGGCGGATCGTTGCCGTCGCATCCACCGCCGGCCTCAAGGGTTACGCCTATGTCTCGGCCTACAGCGCGGCCAAGCACGCGGTGATCGGCCTCGTCCGTTCGCTGGCGCTGGAGACGGCGAAGAGCGGCATCACCGTCAACGCCGTCTGCCCCGGCTTCACCGAAACTGATCTGCTGGAAGGCTCGATCGACAACATCATCAAGAAGACTGGCCGCAGCCGCGAGCAAGCCATCGCGGAACTGTCGAAACATAATCCGCAAGGACGCCTTGTTGCGCCATCGGAGGTAGCCGACGCCGTGCTGTGGCTCTGCGGCGAGAGCGCTGGCGCCATCACGGGACAGGCCATTGCGGTGGCGGGCGGCGAAGTCTGATCGGCCGCCACATCGATAACGATTAAAGTCAGGGAGAGATCATGAGCAAGCCCGCCAACCCCGTCACGCTGCCGCTGGGCGATTATTCGCCGAAGCATTTCTTGCTGGCCGTGGTCGATCGCGTCGCCACCGTGACGCTCAACCGTCCCGAGCGAAAGAATCCGCTGACCTTCGAGAGCTATCGCGAACTCACTGATTTCTTCCGCGCCTGCGCGATGGATGACGAGGTCAAGACCATCGTCGTGTCAGGCGCGGGCGGCAACTTCTCGTCGGGTGGCGACGTGTTCGAGATCATCGGTCCCTTGATTCAGATGGATACCAAGAGGCTGACCGCCTTTACCCGCATGACCGGCGATCTCGTCAAGGCGATGCGTGCGTGCCCGCAGCCGATCGTGGCTGCCGTCGAGGGCATCTGCGCCGGCGCGGGCGCGATCGTCGCGATGGCCTCGGATCTGCGCCTGGCCGCCACCGGCGCCAAGGTCGCATTCCTGTTCAACAAGGTCGGGCTCGCCGGCTGCGACATGGGCGCCTGCGCAATCCTGCCGCGCATCATCGGGCAGTCGCGGGCCTCCGAACTGCTCTACACCGGCCGCTTCATGACCGCGGAGGAGGGCGAACGCTGGGGCTTCTTCAGCCGTATTGTCACGCCGGACGCAGTGCTGCCGCAGGCGCAGCTTCTGGCCAAGCAGATTTCCGAAGGGCCGACTTTTGCCAACACCATGACCAAGCGCATGCTGGCGATGGAATGGGCGATGTCGGTGGAGGAGGCGATCGAGGCCGAAGCGGTTGCGCAAGCGCTCTGCATGACGACGGAAGATTTCGGCCGCGCCTTCGAGGCGTTCTCGAACAAGCGGACCCCGGTATTCCAGGGGAATTGACGGGACCATAGCCCGGGTGAAGCGCAGCGAAACCCGGGATTCCGTCCGATGGCGCGAAAATCCCGGATTGCGCTACGCTCCATCCGGTCTACGAACGAGCCGCCAGCCCCCTTGCCCCAAAATTATTTTAGGCTTAAAGTAATTTCGAACTAGCCCGACAGCCTGTTTCGGAGGCGGTAGATGAAGATCGCGATTATCGGCGGCGGACCGGCCGGTCTCTACGCCGCGATCCTCTTGAAGAAACAGCGGCCCCAGGCCGAGATCACGGTCTATGAGCGCAACCGCACCGACGACACGTTCGGCTTCGGGGTGGTGTTCTCGGACGCGACGCTGGACAATTTCGAGAAATACGATCCGCCGAGCTACCGCCGCATCACCCAGGAATTCGCCTATTGGGACGATATCGCCGTGCATTTCCGCGGCACCGTCCACCGCGTCGGCGGCAACGGTTTTTGCGGCTGCTCGCGCCGGACGCTGCTGCTGATCCTGCAGGAGCGCGCCCGTGAACTCGGCGTGATGCTGCTGTTCGAGACCGATATCGATGACGAGGCGCGCTTTGCCGATGCCGACCTGATCGTGCTGGCCGACGGCATCAACAGCCGCTTCCGCGACAAGCACATCGATCACTTCCAGCCCCAGATTGATCTGCGCTCCAACAAGTTCGCCTGGATGGGCTCGACCAAGCCGCTCGACGCCTTCACCTTCATCTTCCAGGAGACGGAGTGGGGCCCGTTCATCGCGCACGCCTATCAGTATGAGGCGGGACGCTCGACCTGGATTTTCGAGACCGATGCCGAAACCTTTGAGCGTGCCGGGCTCGAAGGCCTGAGCGAGCAGCAATCCGCCGACCGCATGGCCGAGATTTTCGGCTGGTTCCTCGACGGTCATCCGCTGCTGGTCAACCGCTCGATGTGGCGCAATTTCCCGATGATCCGCAGCCAGCGCTGGGTCAAGGACAACATGGTGCTGCTTGGCGACGCCAAGGCCACGGCGCATTTCTCGATCGGCTCCGGCACCAAGCTCGCGATGGAAGACGCGATCGCGCTGGCCGATGCGATGGCGCAGGCGCCGACGGTCGAGGGCGCATTGCAAACCTACGAGCATGGCCGGCGCGAGGAGGTCGAAAAGACCCAGCACGCCGCCGACGTGTCGTTGGTCTGGTTCGAACATGTCGACCGCTTCTGGGATTTCGATCCCGTGCAGTTCGCCTTCGGCGTCATGACCCGCGCCAAGGCGATCACTTACGATAACCTCACGCTGCGCGCGCCGGAATTCGTCCGCGAGGTCGACAAGGCGTTTGCAAAACAGGTGCGCGCCAAGGGCTTCGATGTCGATATCGACAAGCCCGTGGCGCCGATGTTCCAGCCGCTCAAGTTGCGCGAGATGGAAGTTGCGAATCGCGCGGTGGTGTCGCCGATGTGCATGTACTCGGCGAAGGAGGGTGTGCCCGGCGATTTCCATCTGGTGCATTATGGCTCGCGCGCCATCGGCGGCGCCGGGCTGATCTTCACCGAGATGACCTGCGTCGGCCGCGACGCCCGCATCACGCCGGGCTGCACTGGCTTGTGGAACGACGAGCAGCAGGCCGCGTGGACGCGCATCGTCGATTTCGTCCACGCCAATTCCGCCGCCAAAATCTGCCTGCAGCTTGGACATGCCGGCCGCAAGGGCGCGACCAAATTGATGTGGGAGGGGATGGACCGGCCGCTCGAGCAGGGCGGTTGGGACACGATCTCGGCGTCGCCACTACCTTACTTCCCCGACAGCCAGGTGCCGCGCGAAATGGATCGCGCCGCGATGGACCGCGTCAAGCAGGAGTTCGTCGCGGCGGCCCTGCGCGGCGAAGCCTGCGGTTTCGACATGCTTGAGATGCACTGCGCCCATGGTTATCTGCTGGCGAGTTTCATTTCGCCGCTGACCAACCAGCGCGCCGACGAATATGGCGGCTCGCTCGCCAACCGGCTGCGCTATCCGCTGGAAGTGTTCGAGGCGATGCGCGCGGCATGGCCGGCGCACAAGCCGATGTCGGTTCGTATCTCCGCCACCGACTGGGCCGCGGGCGGCATCACCGGCGACGACGCGGTGGCGGTCGCGCGCGCGTTCGCCGAGGCCGGCGTCGACCTGGTCGATGTCTCCACGGGCCAGACCGTGCGCGACGCGCAGCCGATCTACGGCCGGATGTTCCAGACGCCGTTCTCCGATCAGGTCCGGAACGAAGCCAGGGTCGCGACCATGTGCGTCGGGAATATCACCACCGCGGACCAGGTCAACACCATCCTCGCCGCCGGGCGTGCCGACCTCGTGGCGCTGGCCCGGCCGCATCTGGTCGATCCGTCGTTCACGATGCGGGCAGCGGCCTGGTACGGCGCCGATATCGCATGTCCGCCACAATATCTGCCGGGCAAGGAACAAATCTTCCGCAACAGCGTCCGCGACCGGCAGGATTTCGAAGACCTCAAAATTAAGGGTAAGCCGAAAACCCGCGCCGAGCTGAAAGCCGAGGCGACAAAGCCGCTTGCAGCCGAATAGGCCGGATGGCAGGCTCCCTCCATCACCTCCTTTTCCCCGCCCTTCGCGGGGAGAGGGCAGGGGTGAGGGGCTCTCTCCGCGAACTGGGTGTGCGGAGAGTGCGGTACCCCCCTCACCCGGATCGCATCTATCGATGCGATCCGACCTCTCCCCGCAAGCGGGGCGAGGTTGAAGAAAGTGGAGTAACGCGCATGAAAGCGATCATCGTCGGGGGCGGCATCGGCGGCCTCACCACTGCGCTCATGTTGCGGGCGCGCGGCATCGACTGCGAGTTGTTCGAACAGTCCGAAAGCATCCGCGAGCTTGGCGTCGGCATCAACACACTTCCGCATGCGATCAGAGAATTGACCGGCCTCGGGCTGCTGGACCGGCTGGATGCCGCCGCTGTGCGCACTGACCAATTGTATTATCTCAGCCGCCACGGCCAGGAAGTCTGGCGCGAGCCGCGCGGGCTCGACGCCGGCCACGACGTGCCGCAATTCTCGGTTCATCGCGGCCGCCTGCAGAGCGTGATCCATCGCGCCGTCGAGGAACGGCTCGGCCCTGAGGCCATCCACATCGGCTGCCGTCTCGGCGCGTTCGCGCAGCACGAGGGCGGCGTGGTTGCGCATTTTTTCGACCGCACCGGCGCCCATGTCAAAACCGCGCGCGGCGATATCCTGATCGGCGCCGACGGTATTCACTCGCGCGTGCGCGAGATGCTGTTTCCGGACGAGGGGCCGCCGTGCTGGAACGGGTTGATGCTATGGCGTGGCGCGCGCGACTGGCCGGCGTTCCTGACCGGCCGCTCGATGATCGTGGCCGGCGGGCTGAATGCCAAGGTCGTGATTTACCCGATCGCGGAAGGATCGAGCCCGTCGAGCCGGCTGACCAACTGGGCTGTCATGGTGAAGATCGGCGATGGCAATGTGCCGCCACCACGCCGCGAGGACTGGTCGCGGCCCGGCAAGCGCGAGGAGCTGATGCCGCATGTCGAGCGCTTCAAGGTGCCGTATGTCGATGTGCGCAGCCTGATCTCGGCGACGTCGGAATTCTACGAGTACCCCTGCTGCGACCGCGATCCGCTGCCGTACTGGACCTGGGGCCGGGTGACGCTGCTCGGCGACGCCGCGCACCCGATGTATCCGGTTGGCTCCAACGGCGCCTCGCAGGCGATCCTCGATGCCCGCGCGCTGGCCGACGAACTGGCGCGAGCAGAGCATCCGCGTCAGGCGCTGGTGGCCTATGAGCAGAAGCGGCTGCCGATGACGGCGGAGATCGTGCGCGCCAACCGCCGCGGCGGCCCCGAGGGCGTGATCGACGCGGTCGAGCAACTGGCGCCGGATGGATTTACTGATATCGAGAAGGTGCTGAGCCACGCCCAGCGCGAGGCGATCGTGCGCGGCTATGCGTCCAAGGCCGGCTTTGCGCCGCCACCACTGGGATTGGCGGCAGTGCGGTAAAAATCCCGTAGCCCGGATGGAGCGCAGCGCAATCCGGGACGGTGGCGGCCGTATCCCGAAGGCCCCGGATTGCGCTGCGCTCCATCCGGGCTACGAAGATGATCTCACGCCCCCGGAGGTGGCGGCAGGAAGTGGATGTTGTGCTCGGCGGCCAGCGCTACCACCGCGTCCGGCGTCTGCTCCTTCATGTTGTGGATCGCCCAGAACAGATCGTAGAGCCGCCGCGTCGGCGACACCCAGAACAGCGTCTTCGCGGTGCGGCCGGACTTGTTGAAGATGCCGTGCGGCTTGCCCATCGGCAGCCGCACCAGATCGCCGGGCGTCGCCTGCGTCTCGGCGCCGTCGAGGAAGAAGTCGAGCTGGCCCTCGAGGATGTAGAGATATTCGTCCTGGTCGGGATGAATATGCGGCGGCACGAAGGTCTCGGGCGGGAACGTCGCATGCCATGAGAAGGAATGCTCGGTGACGTTTTTCGGCACATAGGTCTGGCCGAGGATGCTCCAGGAGATTCCCTGGATGCCTTCATTGGCGCGCGTGATGCCGGCGATTTCGGTCTTCATTGGCTGTTCCCTTCCAAAAATTATTTCGCGGTGCAATCCTTGGCGTAACGGTCGCCATAGTTGGAAAATACCTTCTCGACGATCTCGGTCTGGAATTTTCCGTCCGGACGCTTGGCGACCTTGGTCAGATAAAAATTCTGGATCGGGTAGCCGTTGACGTTGAACTTGAAGTCGCCGCGCAGCGAAGTGAACTCGGCCTTCCGAAGCGCCGCCGATACCGCCTCCTTGTTTTTGAGGTCGCCCTTCACCGCCTTCACCGCGCTGTCGATCAGCATGGCCGTGTCGTAGCCCTGCATGGCGTAGGTGCCGGGCACGCTGTTGTAGGCAGCTTCATAAGCGGCGACAAACTTCTTGCTCTGGGGATTGTCCATGTCGGGCGCCCAGTTGGCGCCGCCGAACATGCCAACCGCAGCGTCCTGCTGCGCGGGCAGGGTGGATTCATCGACGGTGAATGCCGACAGCACCGGGATCTTGTCGGCGAGGCCGGCCTGCCGGTACTGCTTGACGAGGCCGACGCCCATGCCGCCCGGCATGAAGGTGAACAGCGCATCGACCTTGGAAGAAGAAATCTTGGTCAGCTCGACCTGGAAATCCAGCGTACCGAGCGGCGTGTAGCTTTCTTCCGCAATCTCGCCCTTGTAGTCGAGCTTGAATCCGGCCGCCGAATCCTTGCCGGCCTGATAGTTCGGCACCAGCACGTACATGCGCTTGTAGCCGCGATCCTGGGCGACCTTGCCGAGGATCTCGTGCACCTGGTCGTTCTGATAGGAAGTGACGTAGAAGAACGGGCTGCACTCCTTGCCAGCATAGCTCGACGGCCCCGCGTTCGGACTGATCAGGAACGTCTTGTTCTCGGTCACCGGCCGGTGAATGGCTTGCAGGATGTTGGAGAAAATCGGCCCGACAACAAAGTCGACCTTCTCGCGTTCGAGCAGGCCCTTGGCCTTGGTCACGGCGCCGTCGGGCTTGAGTTCGTCGTCGACGACGACGACCTCAACATCCTTGCCTGCCATCTTGCCGCCGAGGTCTTTGATTCCGAGTTGCAGGCCGTCGCGCGATTGCTGGCCGAGGACGGCGGCCGGCCCGGACAAGGTCGTGATCACGCCGATCTTGATTTTCTCCTGCGCTGCGACTGGCTCCGCGGCAACACCCAGCAAAACGGCAAGTCCGGTCAGCTTCAACGACTGCTTCATGATTATTCCTCCGTTCGGCCTCTGCAGCCGAAACCCACGTCGCACCAAATGCTCGGGATGCAGCTTATTCTGACGGTGACTGCACCTGCAAGCAGAACGCATCCATGCAAGCCATGCGCCAATTGCTTGAAACTTAAAGAAATCTGGGCAATGATCGAAAGCTGCTCTCTGTTCGGATCACCGAACGCCCAAGCCAGACAAGATTTACATCATGATCCTTGATTCAGAGACCAAGGCCGTCGAGCTCCCGGAACATCATGGCGATGAACTCAGGCTGTGGCTCCGCCTGCTGACCTGCACGACGCTGATCGAGGGCGAGGTGCGCAGCCGCTTGCGCGAACGCTTCGACGTCACGCTGCCGCGGTTCGATCTGATGGCCCAGCTCGACAAGGTGCCGGAGGGCATGACACTGTCCGACGTCTCCAAGCGGATGATGGTCTCGAACGGCAACGTCACCGGGCTGGTCGAGCGCCTCGTCGAATCCGGACATCTCGACCGCCGCACGTCGGACGCCGACCGCCGCGTGCAGGTAATCCGCCTGACCAAGGCGGGGCGGGCCGAATTCCGCAAGATGGCGGCGGAGCATGAATTGTGGATTGCCGATGTCTTCGGGGACCTGACGCCAAAGGACGTCCGCGAACTGATGCGCCTGCTGGCCAAGACCAAGGCGTCGGCGCAGAAGTCCGCGAAGACGCGAGCGGGCTGAGGCGACGCTGCGGCTGAAGCAACTGGCCGAACGCTAGTTCATCCCGCGCAGGGTCGCCGAGGGCGTTTCGCCGAACTTGGCGCGGTAGGCGCTTGCCATCCGGCTGAGATGGGTAAATCCAAGCTCGAATGCGATATCGGTGATGCTTTCGTCAGGGGAGGCGGCGGCCAACCTGACATTGAGATGCGCGAGCCTGATATCGCGCAGCATCTCAGAGATCGACGTTTCGAAATGCCGCTGAAAGCCGAGCTGCAGCGCACGGATACCCGTGCCTGCGGCTTCGGCAAGCTGCGTGAGGTCGAGCGGCTCTTCCGCGTGCGCATACAGGAATTCGCGTGCCCGCCGTAGCGGCTGCGGCAGCGCTTCGGCCCGGCCGCCAAATCGCTCGATCGCGTCGCTGGCGCTGTGGCGCTGGCCGTGAAGCAAGGTACCCAACAGTGTCTCGCGCAGATTGGCCGCCGCCATCGGCGAAAGCGGCCGTTGCGGTCCGAGCCGTTCGGCGAGATCGACGAGCTCCATAATTTGCGACTGAAGCGCCCGGCCGTCTCTCGAGGAGAGATCGACCGCGGGCTCGAACTCGACCGCGCCCGCTGGCCGGCCCGACAGCGCCGCAGCCCGTTGCTCCAACAGGCGGCGCTCGACCAGCAGAATGATCTGGGCGCAATTGCCCTGCCAGGTCATTCGTGTGGGGATAGTCGGCGATAATAGCGACGCGCTGGCGCCCGGAGCGGCTGCGATGTCGCGCGCCGCCGTTTGGATCCGCGCCGAACCGTGCACGGGAATTTGCAGCAGGAAGAAGCGCTCGAGACAGCCGGGGTCGATCGACACCGACCCGCCATAGGCGACGTAATTGACGGAGAAGCCGCCAAAGACCGCGCTGTTATGCAGCGCAAAAAAGTCGGGTGATGCTCGCGCGGTGGGCTTCAGTTCGTGCGGGCAGAATATCCGCCCAACCGCGTCGGCGGCAGCGTCGACGCTATCGGTCGAAACACGGTTGAACGCCGCCAGCCGGACGGCGGGGTCATGCTGGGGAATGCTGGTAGCTCTCGCCACGGCCCGGCCCTTTGCATTTATTTGAAGCCTATAATATCGGCGCAGGTCCCTATTGGAAAGGCGATTTGTTGGCGTTTGCCTGCCCGATCCGGAGGCAAGAGCCGTCTTTCCGCGCCGCAGCAATCAGAAAAATTTCTATCCGCGGACGACGGATTCGTTTTCTGGCTAGACGGTCGGGCCGCTGGGCCGCAGCCTGCGCGAAACGAGTTCGACACCAAGAACCACCAACCGCGACACAGGAGATGGCGATATGGCAGCACTCGAAAAAGGCATCACCGCCAATGGCACGGGCTACGGCGGCAAGACCTGGAACATCCTGGGTCAGGTCTACTTCCCTAAAGCCGTGACCGATTCAACCTTTGCCTTCGAGACCAACAGCGAACCCGGCCAGTTCGTGCCGGTGCACGTCCACCCGACGCAGGATGAATTCATCCTGGTGCAGGAGGGCACCCTCGACCTCAAGCTCGACGGCGTCTGGGTGCAGGCCAAGGCCGGCGACCTCGTTCGGATGCCGCGTGGCATTCCGCATGGCTATTTCAACAAGTCCGATAAACCGGCACGCGCGCTGTTCTGGGTGTCACCGATGCAGAAGCTCGAAGCGCTGTTCAACCAGCTCCACAATCTGACGGATCCCGAAGAGGTGGTCCGGATATCAGCGCAGCATGAAGTGAACTTCCTGCCGCCCGAAGCCAACGAATAGCTCAGCAACCGCCGGGCAACTGCACCGGAAATCGCAGCGCGTTGAGCCCTCAGTTCTGGGGCTGATCCCTGCTGGAGAATTGTCATGGTCAGGCAAAAACAGGTTTGTATCATCGGCGCCGGCGTATCCGGTCTGGCCGCTGCAAAAGCCTTCGCCGCGCGCGGACATCAAATCACGATCGTCGAGCGCAGCGGCGATCTCGGTGGCGTCTGGGAGCCGGCGCGGTCCTATCCCGAGGTGCAAACGCAAAGCCCGAAGGATCTCTATCGTTACACCGACAAGGCGATGCCGGATTCCTATCCGGAATGGCCGAAGGGCCCGCAGGTCCACGCCTATCTGACTGAATACGCCAAGGACAACGATCTCCTCGGTGCCATCAGCTTCAACACGGCCGTGGTGCAGATGGATCGCCGGCCCGATTCCGCGCCCGGCTGGCGGATCGAGCTGCGGGGGCCGGACGGCGGTGTCCGTTACGAGGATTTCGATTTTGTCGCAGTTTGTACCGGGCAGTTCAACGAGCCCCAGACACTCAGCCTGCCCGGTGAAGACACTTTCACGGCGCAGGGCGGGCGCATCCTGCACTCCTCGCAGTACAACGATCCGATGATCGCGAAAGGCCGCAGGATCGTCGTGCTCGGCGGTTCGAAATCGGCGACGGACATTGCGGTCAATGCGGTGAATTCCGGCGCTGCCGAAGTGACGCTGGTGTACCGCGAGCCGGTGTGGCGGATTCCCTATTTCATCGGCGGCCTGGTCAATTTCAAACGCATTCTCTACATCCGCGCGCAGGAGGAGATGTTCCGGAGCTGGGGCATCGGCGCGATGTCGCAGTTCGCGCATGCGGTCGCAAAGCCGCTCGTCTGGGCAAACTGGCGTGGACTGGAGAGCCTGCTGAAAGTTCAGCTCAAGCTCGGCAAATGCGACATGGTGCCGAAAGAGCGGATCGAGGATGGTGTCAATTGCGCGGTGCCGATCGCCACGCCAGGATTCTTTCCGATGGTCGCCGACGGCCGCATCAAGGCCATCAGAGGCAGCTTTGCGCGCTACGACTGCAATTCGATCGTGACGACCGGCGGGCAGTGCGTCCAGGCCGATGTCGCCGTGCTCGCGATCGGCTACAAACTGGGCGTGCCGTTCCTGCCGCAGGCGTACCGCGAGAAGCTGGTCGATCCCGACGGGCAATACCGGCTCTATCGGCTAATCGCCAATCCGGACCTGCCCGAGATGGGATTCGTCGGTTTCAATTCCAGCTTCTGCACGGTGCTGTGCGCTGATCTCGCGGCGAACTGGCTGGTGCGCTACGCCGATGGCCAGCTCGCCCGTCAGCCGACGCTTGAGGAGATGCAGGACAACATCGAGATGATGCTGCATTTCAAGCGCGTCGAGCGGCCGGCGGCCGGCATCTATGGCGGCCTGTGCGTGGCGCCCTATCACTTCAAGCATTTTGACGAATTGCTGGCGGATATCGGGGTGTCCGGACGCCGGGCCAATCCGCTGGTGGAGAAATTTACCCCGCCCGACGCCGCGGCCTATGGCCGCTTCCTGGCCGCGGCGCCGGCCTACCGCGCGGCCTGACGGAGGAGGGGTTCCCATGGCGCTGCCGCAGGCCAGTACCGGCGGTGGGCAGGGGCGATTCCACACTTGCGAAAAATTGTTTTAAGCCTAAAATGATTTGCGAGACGGCTTGCCGGACGTCCTCGATATTGATCTCGAGCCTTTCATTGATGGAAGCGAGGGGAGATGAAAATGTCACCCAGCCGGACCTTTGGTCAGCCTCTTGGCCCATCGGGCCATATCGATGACTTTGCGCGGCGAAATCTGCCGCCGTCCGACCAATGGCCGGACCTGCTGCTCGACCGGCCCGAGTTTCAGTATCCGGAATATCTCAATGCCGCGGTCGAACTGACTGACCGCATTGTCGAGAAAGGCTGGGGCGATCGGATCGCGCTGATCGGCAACGGCCGCCAGCGCACTTACAAGGAACTGGCCGATTGGTCCAACCGCCTCGCGCATGCGCTGGTGGAGAACTACGGCGTCAAGCCCGGCAACCGCGTCCTGATCCGTTCCGGCAACAATCCCGCGCTGGTCGCGGCCTGGCTTGCGGCCACCAAGGCCGGCGCGGTCGTCGTCAACACCATGCCGATGCTGCGCGCCGGCGAGCTGAGCAAGATCGTCGACAAGGCCGAGATTGCGCTGGCGCTGACCGACAGCCGCATTGCCGATGAACTGGTTGCGTGCGCGAAGACCAGCCGCTTTCTCAAGCAGGTGGTGAATTTCGACGGCACGTCCAACCATGATGCCGAGCTCGACCGGATAGCGCTGAACAAGCCGGTAAAGTTCGAAGCCGTGAGAACGGGACGCGACGATGTAGCCCTGCTTGGATTTACGTCGGGCACCACGGGCGAACCCAAAGCGACGATGCATTTCCATCGCGACCTGATGATCGTGGCGGACGGCTATGCCAGGGAAGTCCTTGACGTGACCGAAGATGATGTTTTCGTCGGCTCGCCGCCACTAGCCTTTACGTTCGGGCTCGGCGGGCTCGCAATCTTCCCATTGCGGTTCGGCGCGACCGCAACGCTGTTGGAAAACGCGGCGCCGCCCGAGATGGTCAAGATCATCGAGACCTACAAGGCGACGATCTGCTTCACCTCGCCGACCGCGTATCGCGCGATGATGGCCGCGATGGACAACGGCGCCGACCTGTCGTCGCTGCGAATCGCGGTCTCCGCGGGCGAAACCTTGCCGGCACCGGTGTTCGAAAACTGGACCCGCAAGACCGGCAAGACCATTCTCGACGGCATCGGCTCGACGGAACTGCTGCACATTTTCATCACCAACCGCGTCGGCGACGCGGTTGCGGGGACGACGGGGCATCCGGTCGCGGGCTACGAGGCAAAAATCGTCGACGACGACATGAACGAATTGCCACCTGATACTGTCGGCAAGCTTGCAGTGCGCGGGCCGACCGGATGCCGCTATCTCGCCGACAAGAGGCAATCGAACTATGTGCGCGACGGTTGGAACCTGACGGGCGATTCCTTTGTCCGCGACGCGACTGGCCGGCTGTCCTTTGTGGCCCGTTCGGACGACATGATCGTCTCCTCCGGCTACAACATTGCAGGTCCCGAGATCGAAACGGCGTTGCTGTCGCATCCTGCCGTCGCCGAATGCGGCGTGGTCGGCGCGCCCGACGAGGCTCGCGGCATGATCGTCAAGGCCTACGTGGTTCTGGCGGGTGGCGCCATGGGCGACGCCGCGCTGACGCAGGCGTTGCAGGATCATGTCAAGCAGACCATTGCGCCGTACAAATATCCGCGTGCGATCGAATATGTCGCGCAACTGCCGAAGACCGAGACTGGCAAGCTGAGGCGCTTTGCGCTGAGGCAGATGGCTGCGGCCGGAGCTGCGTCATCGCCTGATGTCGCCGCGGAGTGAATGCTTTGAATTGCATGAAGGAGAACAGCCGGTGACCGCGCCTAAAGGCCCCACCTTGACGGTGGTGCCTCACCCCAAAACTCCTGACGTGGAGACCGACACCCCGTCGTCCGGCCCGCAAGTGCTGCAGCCGAGCGGCTGGCCGATGCCAAAGGGGTATGCCAACGGCATGGCCGCCGATGGCCGTCTCGTGGTGACCGGCGGCGTGATCGGTTGGGATACGCAAGGGCATCTGGCGCCGGACTTCGTCGCGCAGGTGCGTCAGACGCTCTCCAATATTTCCGAAATTCTTGCCGAGGGCGGCGCTAGGCCCGAACATCTGGTGCGTTTGACCTGGTATGTCGTCGACATCGAGGAATATCTCGCCAGCCTGAAAGAACTTGGCCGCGCCTATCGCGAGATTTTTGGCGCGCATTATCCGGCGATGGCGCTGGTGCAGGTAGTGCGTCTGGTCGAGAAAGCCGCCCGCGTCGAGATCGAAGCTACCGCAGTGGTGCCGCGCTGAAACCCGCTTATCGGGCGTCGTCTTAGGCTGCTGACGGCGGCTTTCGCGGGCGACCCGGCCCGGGTTGACGACCTAATCGTGCTTGGCGAGAACGCGGCCAACCGTGGAGGGATGGACCTCGAACAGGCGAGTCGGCCTCGGACGCGCTCGCTGACATTGGTCACTCTTCGCCCTTTGTCTTCGTATTGCGCTCAGCTGAGTTCTTGGGCGAGTCCGATGAGAAGCCCCTCAGGCCCACGGATGTAGCAGAGCCGATACGCGTCTTTATACTGGACTACTTCGCCTACGAGCTGCGCACCGCGCGTGCGGAGCCTTTCAAGCGTCTCGTCGATGTCGTCCACGGCGAACATGACGCGGAGGTAGCCTAGAGCGTTGACCGGGGCGTTCCGGTGATCTGCGACGACAGGCGGCGTGAGGAAGCGGGAGAGCTCGAGCCGGCTGTGGCCGTCCGGTGTGCGCATCATGGCAATCTCGACACGCTGATCGCCCAGTCCAGTGACATGTCCGGCCCATTCTCCTTCGATCGTGGTCCGCCCTTCGAGCTCAAGGCCGAGTTCGCGAAAGAAATCAATCGTCCCTCCGAGGTCTTCGACGACGATTCCTACGTTGTCCATCCGCTTGAGCGCCATGTTTCCAATCTCCAAGGTGTCGCCTGGTCTAACTACGGACGCTTGAGGTGCCCCCAACACCGGAGGCCATCCGGGCCCGATTCGCTGCTGTCCACATCAGAAGCTTGAATCATGGACCGCCTCAAACCGCGCTTTCAAACGGTCTCTTAGAGCTCTGTTCGCAGCTTCCAGAGTTCCGGAAAAAGTTCGACCTCGAGCATCTTGCGCAAATAGGAGACGCCCGACGTGCCGCCGGTTCCGCGCTTCAGGCCGATGATGCGCTCGACCGTCGTGACGTGGTTGAAGCGCCAGCGGCGGAAATAGTCCTCGAAATCGACCAGCTTTTCCGCGAGCTCGTAGAGCATCCAGTGTTTCGCCGGCGACGCATAGACAGTCTTCCAGGCCTCCAAAACCTCGTCGTTTGGCGTGCGCTTGACGCGCCAGTCGGTTCGGCGCGCGTCTTCGCCGATGTCAAAACCATTGCGCGCCAGCAGCAGCAGCGCCTCGTCATAGAGGCCCGGCTCAGCGAGAATTTCCTCAAGCTTTGCCATGATGTCGGCGCGGTGGGCGTGCGGGCCAAGCAGCGCCAAATTGCGATTGCCGGCGAGGAACTCGATCGCGCGGTACTGGTACGACTGGAAACCCGAGGATTGCCCGAGCTGATCGCGAAACTCGGTGTATTCGCTGGGTGTCATCGTCCGCAACACGTCCCAGGCGGTATTGAGCTGCTCGAAGATCCGGGCGACGCGCGACAGCATCTTGAAGGCGGGCTGCAACTGGTCTTGGCGGATCGCCTTGATGGCGGAACGGATTTCATGGATGGCGAGCTTCATCCAGAGTTCGGAGGTCTGGTGCTGGATGATGAACAGCAGTTCGTCATGGGCGTCCGAGAGCGGCTCTTGTGCGCCCAGAACGCGTTCCAGGTGCAGATAATCGCTGTAGGACATGCGCCCTTCGAACGATATCTGGGGTCCCTCACGCGAGGGTTCGTCGGGCTTGCCAGTCATGTTACGAGCGCCTTCTTGCGGTAATCCGCGGTATCCCAGCGGCGATTGGTCAAGACGTCGGCGATGATTTCGACTGCCGCGCGAACCTCGGCTTCTCCGATGTAGAGCGGTGTAAAGCCGAAGCGCATCATGTCCGGCGCGCGGAAGTCGCCGATCACGTCGCGCGCGATCAGCGCCTGCATGATCGCGTAACCCTCCGGGTGACGAAACGAAACCTGGCTGCCGCGCTGCTTTCCGTCCCGCGGCGAAGCCAGTGTCAGCTCGGGACAACGCCCTTCGACTTCGCGGATGAACAGGTCGGCCAGCGCGATCGATGCATGGCGCACGTCGGTCATGCTGACGCCATCCCAGACGTCGAGGGCGGCGTCGAGCGCGGCCATCGCAATGATCGGGGGCGTACCGACCCGCATTCGCTCAATGCCCGGTCCGGCGCGATAGTCGAGGTCAAAGGCAAAGGGCGCGTGATGACCCATCCAACCGGAAAGCGCCGGCCGCGCCGTATCGGCGTGCTTCGGCGCCACATAGATGAAGGCCGGCGCGCCCGGGCCGGCATTGAGATATTTGTAGGTGCAGCCGACTGCGAAATCGGCTTCGGTGCTTAACAGGTCGACCGGAATCGCGCCCGCGGAATGCGCCAGATCCCAGACCGTCAACGCGCCGGCGGCATGCGCCCTGCGCGTCAGTGCGCGCATGTCGTGCAACCGGCCGGTGCGATAGTCGACCTCGGTCAGCATCAGCACCGCGATCGTCTCATCGATGGCGGCTTCGACGTCTTCGGGGGCCACGACCTTCAACTCGTAGCCACGGTCGAGCGATTCAAGCAGACCGCTGGCGATGTAAAGGTCGGAAGGAAAGTTGCCGGTATCCGACAAGATCACGCGCCGCGACGGATTGAGCTCGAGCGCGGAGGCCAGCGCCTGGTAGACCTTGATGGACAGCGTATCGCCCACTACCACCGTCCCGTCGACAGCGCCGATCAACCGGCCGATTCGGTCGCCGACACGCCGCGGCTGCGTCATCCACCCGGCGACGTTCCAGCCCTTGATGAGGTGCTTGCCCCATTCCTCGGATATCATGCGGCCGACGCGATCGGCGGCTGCAACGGGCAGGGGGCCGAGCGAATTGCCGTCCAGATAGATCATGCCATCCGGGATGGCGAACAGGGATTTTGTTCGCGTGAAATCGGTCATGTCTTTCCCAGGTCCGCGCCCCGGGGGAATTATTCGCGCGGACATCGATTATTTCAAGCTTGAAATTTATGGGCGGGAGGCGTGCGTCCCGGTATAGACTTGTTGCCGGCGGATGGGCATCCGCTGGCCCACAAGATCGAATGGAAACCGAACCGCGTGATTTTTCATCAGATTTCCGACTGGAACGACGCCTATGCGAATGCTCCGAACATTCCGGGCGGCGAACGCTGGCCGGCCGCGTGGGTGCAGCCCGCGCAGGCCTATCGCGATGCACTCCAGGGTGGCGGCCGCGCGACGCTCGATATCAGCTATGGCGAGCGCGCACGAAACCGCTTCGATCTCTTTGGACCGGAAGGCCGGCCAAACGGCCTGGTCGTCTTCGTCCATGGCGGATTCTGGAAGGCGCTCGACAAGAGCTTTTGGTCGCATCTCGCGCGCGGATCGGTTGAAAGCGGCTATGCGGTGGCGATGCCTTCCTACACGCTGTGCCCGACCGTGCGCATCTCCGAAATCACGCGCGAAATTGCCGCGGCCGTCGAGCGCGCCGCCGCGATGGTCGAGGGCCCGCTTTTTCTGACCGGGCATTCCGCCGGCGGGCATCTGGTGACACGCATGATTTCGGCGACGTCGCCGCTCCCGGACGATGTCCGGGCGCGCATCAGCCACACGGTTTCCATTTCCGGGGTTCATGACCTTCGTCCGCTGACGAAGACCGCCATGAATACGGACCTCCGGATCGACGAGGCCGAGGCGCTCGTGGAAAGCCCCGCATTGCTGGAGCCGATGCAGAATGCACGCGTGACGTGCTGGGTGGGCAGCGCCGAGCGCCCGGAATTCGTCCGCCAGAACGCGCTCCTCGCCAACATCTGGACCGGGCTCGGCGCGAGAACCTGCATGATCGAAGAACCCGGCCGGCATCATTTCGATGTCATCGACGGGCTCGCCGATCCCAATCACCAACTCACCAGGACGTTGTTGTCTCCGTGGCCTGCTGAATTTCCGAAATGAACGGCGGTCGCGGGGGCCTTGCCATCAGGTGGTTCTGACCTAGCAGTCAAGTTGGCTGAAACGTCTGCACCGTCTGTCGTGCACCCAGGGCATAGAGTTTTGAGAGCGCCTCGGTGACGGCGTTGCGCACGCGAGGATCGCTGCCGAGGTTGCCGAAAATGGAGTTCACCTCCAGCAGCGCGGGAGCGAGGCGCTCCGCGAACGGGCCGGCGCGCTCGCTGATATCGGCCAGTTCCCTGGCAAGCGGATCGCGCACGTCGATGGCGCGTCCCTGTTCGTCCTTTGCTGTGACGTAGCGCATCCAGCCCGCTACCGCGAGCGCATGCGTGTCGATCGAAAGGCCCAGCCACAACCGGTCCTGCATGGTGGCGAGCAGCCGCTGCGGCAGTTTCTGCGAGCCGTCCATCGCGATCTGCCAAGTACGGTGATGCAGGGCGGCATTGGAGAAGCGGTGCAGCAGTGACGCGCTGTAGGCGGCAAGGTCGGTACCTTCGGGCATCGTCAGCGTTGGCGCCGCATCCTGCATTACCCGCTGGGCAAAGGCCGCGAAGCGATGGTCGGTCATGGCCGCGGCGATGGTCTCATGGCCGGCGAGATAGCCGAGATAGGCCAGCGCCGAGTGACTGGCATTTAGCAGCCGCAGTTTCATGTGCTCGAACGGCGTCACATCCGAGACCATTTGCACGCCTGCGGCCGCGAAATCCGGCCGTCCGGCTGGAAAGCGATCTTCAACGATCCATTGCGTGAACGGCTCCGTTACCACCGGCCACGCGTCGGTCATGCCGAGCGCGGAGGAAACCTCTGATCGGTCGAGGTCGGTGGTCTCCGGCACGATCCGGTCCACCATTGTCGACGGGAAGGCAACCTCGGTCTCAATCCATTTGGCGAGGTTGCGCGACCGCAAGGCGGCGAACTGCGTCACGATCCGCCCCACCGTATGGCCGTTGGCGGAGAGATTGTCGCACGATAGAACGGTGAAGGGGGCGGCACCCGCAATCCGCCGGCGCGCCAGCGCGGCCACCAGGAATCCGATGGCCGAGCGCGGCGTGCCCGGATTTTGCAGGTCATGAACGATGTCGGGATGATTTTCGTCGAGGTCGCCGGTTTGCGGCGTGTGGCAGTAGCCCTTCTCGGTGACCGTCAGCGAGACGATGCGCGTGGCCGGGTGAGCGAGGCGCGCGATCAGAGGGGTGGGTCTCTCCTTGGCGACTTCGCATGCGAGGACCGAGCCGATGATCCGGTGATCGGTGCCCGCGCCGGAGCGAACGGCGAGGGTGTAGAGGCAATCCTGCGGGGCGAGGGCATCGCGCGTTTCCGGACTGCGCAAGCTGGCCCCGACGATTCCCCAGTCCGTCGCGCCACCTGCAAGGAGTTCGTCGATCACCACCGCCTGGTGTGCCCGGTGGAACGCGCCGATTCCGAGATGGACGATGCCCGGCGTGACGCGCGAGCGGTCATAGGCCGGTCGCCCGATATGGCCGGGAAGTGTGTCGAGGCTGGCGTTGGACAGGCGCAAATCGCCGACTTTCGGGCCGTAAACGTGATCTTTCGGCGTTTCGCTTGACATGGGCGGCACGATCTATCAATCTTTGGTCAATTGGTAAGGCCAATATTGCCGATTTATTGGCCTTGGCCCGATCAAAGCAAGAAAAATCGATCACTTAAGGGATCGTCAGGGAGAGCCGAGCGTGCCGCTCGAAGCCGTGGAAGCGCGACGTCTTTATCGCCAGGTTGCCGATCAGCTCCGCGCCTTGATCGACAGCGGCGAATACCGCGTGGGCAGCCGACTTCCGACCGAGCGCGATCTTGCCGAACAGTTGAAAGTGTCGCGGCCGACGGTGCGCGAAGCCCTGATCGCCCTGGAAGTCGAGGGCCGGGTCCGAATTCGCGTCGGCTCCGGAATTTATGTCAGTGAACCGGCGGCGCTCGCGCCGCCCTTGCCGGCGGCGGCCGAGATCGAAGGCCCGTTCGAACTCTTACGCGCCCGCGAATTCCTTGAAGGCGCCATCGCCGAACAGGCCGCGCGGGTGGCGACACCCGAAGACATCGCGCGCATCGACGCTTCGCTGGATGCGATGGCCAAGGTGCAGCATCCGGGCGAGGCCTCGATGATCCATGACCGCGCGTTTCATGTCGCTGTAGCCGGATGTCTCGACAACGCCGTGCTGGTTCGTGTCGTCGGCGAGTTGTTCGACCAGCGGCTCAATCCCTACTTCGCCAAGCTCGCCCACTATTTCGAGAATCCGGAATCCTGGAATGCGGCGCTGGCCGAGCACCGGGCGATCCGCGATGCCATTGCCGCGCATGATGCCGACGCGGCGCGCGTGACGATGCGCGAGCACTTGGCGCGTTCGCAAGCGCGCTTTGCGCAAAATTTCGGAGCCGAAGCCTCGTCCGCCTCCCGCGTTCGCGCAAGTAGCGGCTGAACGATCAGGGAAAGACTAAGAATTCGAACGGTTCGGCGAAATGCCGCACCGGTTGAGTAACAAAAACAAATTGTAGCAAGGGAGGAATTCACGTGTTGAAGAAATTGACGATTGCATTCGCGGCGTCCGCTGCGCTGTTGGCCGCGACCACATCGGGCATGGCGCAGACCAAACTCAAATGGGCGCATGTTTACGAGACTTCCGAGCCGTTCCACACAGCTTCCGTCTGGGCAGCCGGCGAAATCAACAAGCGCACCAGCGGGCGTTACCAGATCGACGTCTATCCGGCCTCGCAGCTCGGCAAGGAAACCGACATCAACCAGGGGCTTTCGTTGGGCTCGGTCGACATGATCATTTCCGGCTCGAGCTTTGCGGCCAAGAGCTTTCCGCCGATCGGCGTGACCTACTATCCCTACACCTTCCGCGATGCCGACCATCTGCTGGCCTATACCAAGAGCGACGTCTTCAAGGAACTTACGAAGGGCTACGAGGACAAGACCGGCCATCGCATCGTGGCGGTGACTTACTACGGTGTACGTCACACCTCGTCGAACAAGCCGATCAAGACCTGCGCCGACATGAAGGGCCTCAAGATTCGTGTGCCTGACGTGCCGGCCTATCTCGCGATGCCGCGCGCCTGCGGCGCCAATACCGCACCGATCGCGTTTGCCGAGGTCTATCTCGCCCTGCAGAACGGCACCGTGGAAGCCCAGGAAAATCCGCTCACCACGATCGAAGCGAAGAAGTTCTACGAGGTGCAGAAGCATATCGTGCTGACCGGCCACATCGTCGATCATCTCAACACCGTGGTCTCCGGCGCGCTCTGGAAAAAGTTGTCTGAGGAAGACCGCAAGATCTTCACCGACGTCGCGCAGGAAGCGGCCGCGAAGGCGACCGCCGAGATCAAGACCAACGAAGCCAAGCTGGTCGATTTCTTCAAGCAGAAGGGCCTGACGGTGACCGAGGTCAACAAGTCTGAGTTCCGCGATACCGTCCTCAAGACCGTCAGCTTCGAGAGCTTCGACTACCGCAAGGCGGACTGGGAACGCATCCAGGCGGTGAAGTAAACGGCTATGGCTTCCGTCCGTGCTTGCCACGTTCGCGGCAGGCACGGCGGAGACTTCTCAAAGCCCAACTCGGGGAGGGCGCATGTCGACGGTTGAAGTGCACAAGCAGATCACGGCGGACGAGATCGCCCACACCTTTGAGGACGAGGTCCCCAAGGGCGCCGATCTAAGCGGATATGCGCCCGAGGACTGGCTGGCGCTGGTCATCTTCTGGATCATGGCGCTGTCGGTCTTCCTGCAGTTCTTCACCCGCTATGTCCTCAACGACAGCTATGCCTGGACCGAGGAAATCGCGACCTACTGCCTGATCGGCGTGGTGTTCATCGGCTCGGCGATGTGCGTTCGGCTGTCGCGGCACATCCAGGTCGATCTGCTGTTCCGCTATTTGCCGCATCTTCCGGCGCGCGCGCTATCGACCGTCATCGACCTGATCCGCATCGCCTTCTTCGGATACGCGATCAAGCTGGTCTGGCAATTCACCCAGATCATCGGCGACGAGCGGATGACCACGATCAAGTTCCAAAAAGGTTTTGTCTATTACGCCGTGGTGCTCGGCTTCGTGCTGATGTTCGCGCGCTCGATCCAGATCGCGGTCGAAAACTGGCGGCGGGGCTATTCGATCCTGGAGCGCCCCGGCGCCTTCGACGGAACGGAAGGCTAGGGCGATGCTGCTGCTGCTTGGGGGATTTCTGCTGCTGATGCTGGTCGGCCTGCCGGTCGCGCTCGCCATGGCGGTGTCGTCGCTGGTGTACATTCTCGTCACCGGCATCACGCCGGACGTGACGCTGGCGCAGCGCATGATCGCGGGCGTCGAAAGCTTTCCGCTGCTGGCCGTGCCGTTTTTCATTCTGGCCGGCAATCTCATGAACATCGCGGGCGTGACAGGCCGCATCTACAAATTCGCGGTCGCGCTGGTGGGCTGGATGCGCGGCGGTCTCGGCCACGTCAATATCGTGGGCTCGGTGATCTTCTCCGGCATGTCCGGTACCGCGATCGCGGATGCCGCTGGCCTCGGCACCATCGAGATCAAGGCGATGAAGGACCACGGCTACTCGACCGAGTTCGCCGTCGGCGTCACCGCGGCGTCCGCCACGCTCGGGCCGATCATCCCGCCGTCATTGCCGTTCGTGATCTACGGCATGATGGCGAACGTCTCGATCGGCGCGCTGTTCCTCGGCGGCGTGATTCCCGGCGTCGTCATGACGTTGGCCATGATGGCGACGGTGGCCTATTTCGCCCACAAGAACGGCTGGGGCAGCGATACCCCGTTCTCATGGCCGCAGATCGGTTCGGCCGCCCTCGAAATCTTTATCGTCCTGGCATTCCCGCTGGTGGTCTGGCTCTTGGTCGTCGGCGGGATGTCGGTGAACATGGCGGTTGGCATCGGTCTCGTGGCGCTGCTGGCGCTCGATTGGTATTTCGATTTCTCCGCGGTGATGGCGCTGATGGCGCCGGTCATCCTGATCGGCGGCATGACGCTCGGCTGGTTCACGCCGACCGAAGCCGCGGTTGCCGCGGTGATCTGGTCGCTGTTCCTCGGGCTGGTGCGTTATCGCTCGATGACGCTGCAAACGGTGGCGAAAGCGACTTTCGACACTATCGAGACCACGGCGTCGGTGCTGTTCATCGTGACGGCGGCCTCGATCTTCGCGTGGCTGCTGACCGTGTCGCAGGCGGCGCAGACGCTGACGGATGCGATGCTCGGGATCACCCAGAACAAATGGGTGTTCCTGCTGCTGGCCAACATCCTGATCCTGTTCGTCGGCTGCTTCATCGACACCATTGCCGCGATCACCATTCTGGTTCCGATCCTGCTGCCGATCGTTCTGAAACTGGGCATCGATCCCATTCATTTCGGCCTGATCATGACGCTGAACCTGATGATCGGCTTGCTACATCCGCCGCTCGGCATGGTGCTGTTCGTGCTTGCGCGCGTGGCGAAACTGTCCGTCGAGCGCACGACCATGGCGATTCTGCCGTGGCTGGTGCCGCTGCTATTGGCGCTCGTCGCCATCACCTACATCCCGGAGCTGACGCTCTGGCTACCGAAATATATGGGACTCTCAAGATGACATCGATGGCTTTGGCCGCAACGCTGTTCGGCCCGGAAGATCTGCGCATGGTCGAGCGGCCGCTCGATCCCCTGGCGTCCGGCATGGTGCGGATTCGTTTCGGCGCCGGCGGCATTTGCGGCTCCGACATGCATTACTACCGCCATGCCCGCACCGGCGATTTCGTCGTGACCTCGCCGCTGGTGCTCGGCCACGAGATCGCGGGCGAGGTGGTCGAGATCGCGGGCTCCGTTCCCGATGTGAAGGTCGGCGACCGCGTCGCCCTCAATCCGTCGCGCTGGTGCGGCCATTGCAAGCCTTGCCGCGAGAACCGGCCCAATCTCTGCGAGAACATCTTCTTCATGGGTTCGGCCTCGAAGACCCCGCATATGCAAGGCGGCTTTGCGTCCTACTTCGACGCCATTCCCGCGCAATGCGTGAAGATTCCCGATCACGTGACGTTTCAGGCGGCGGCGCTCGCCGAACCGCTGGCGGTGTGCCTGCATGCGGTCACCCGCGCCGGCGACGTCACCGGCAAGCGCGCGGTGCTGTTCGGCGCCGGTCCCATCGGCTTGCTGACCATGCTGGCAGCGCAGCGCGCAGGGATCGCGGAGGCCACCGTCGTCGACATCGCGGCGGCGCCGCTGGCGTTCGCGACAAGGCTTGGCGCCAACCATGTCGTCGATATCTCCGGCGGCGAGGAGGCGCTGAAGGCGGAAGCCGCGACGCGTCCGTTCGATGTCGCGTTTGAAGTTTCGGGAACGGCCGCAGGCCTTGCCAGCGCCATCGGCGCCGTCAGGCGCGGCGGCGTCGTGGTTCAGGTCGGTAACCTGCCGGGCGGACAGATTGCAGTGCCGGCGAATGCGGTGATGGCCAAGGAGATCGACCTCCGCGGCTCGTTCCGCTTCGGGATGGAATTCTTCACCGCGGTCGAGCTGATCGCCGATGGCAGCGTCGACGTGCTTTCGCTGGTGACGGCGGAGCGCCCGCTTTCGGTGGCACCCGACGCGGTTCGGCTAGCGCTCGACCGTTCGCAAAGCGTCAAGGTCGTGCTGACGGCGTGATTGCAATTTTCGCTTCAGGAGATCGCCCATGATGCTGCAGGGATGGCGGTGGTACGGGCCCAATGATCCAGTGTCGCTCGACGATATCCGCCAGGCCGGCGCGACCGACGTGGTGACGGCGCTGCATCAGGTGCCGATCGGCGAGGCCTGGACGCGCGCGGCGGTCGAAGAGCGCAAGAACCTGATCGAGAACTCGCAGCCCGGCCGGGCGCCGTTGATATGGTCGGTGGTGGAATCGATTCCGATCCCCGATGACGTCAAGCGGCTCGGCGGGAAGGCGACCGGCTCGATCGAGGCCTGGATCGCGAGCCTCGAGGCGGTGGCTTCTGCCGGCATCAAGATCATCTGCTACAATTTCATGCCCGTCGTGGACTGGTGCCGCACCGATCTCGAATGGGAACTGCCGAACGGCGCCAAGGCGATGCGCTTCGACCATGAACGGTTCGCGGCGTTCGATCTGCATATCCTGGAGCGCCCCGAGGCGCCGCTCGAATATTCCGAGGCCGCGCGGCGTCGCGCCGAGGAAGTGTATTCGCGGATGACGCAGGCCGATATCGACGTCCTCGTCACCAACATTGCCAGTGCGCTGCCGGGCTCCACCACCGATCCGCTGACGATCCCGCAATTCCGCGACCGCTTGCAGCAGTATCGCGGCATCGATTCCGCGGTGCTGCGCCGGCACCTCAGCGAATTCCTCGCGCGCGTGACGCCGGTCGCCGAGCAGCTTGGGGTGACGCTGACGCTGCATCCGGATGATCCGCCGCGGCCGCTGTTCGGCCTGCCGCGCATTGCATCCTCGGCCGAGGATTATCAGGCGCTGTTCGATGCGGTGCCGTCGAAGGCCAACGGTATCTGCTTCTGCACCGGCTCGCTTGGTGTGCGCGCGGAAAACGATCTGCCCGCGATGGCGAAGCGCTTTGCGCCGCGGATCGGCTTTGCCCATCTGCGCGCGACCAAGCGGGAAGGCGACGGCCTGTCGTTTTTCGAGTCCGATCATCTCGACGGCGACGTCGATATGATCGCGGTGCTCAAGGCGTTGCTCACCGAGAACCGCAAGCGTTCATCGAACGATCAGATTGTGTTCCGGCCGGATCACGGTCATCGCATGCTCGACGATCTCGCGGAAACCAAACGCACCAATCCCGGCTATACCGCGATCGGCCGGCTGCGCGGGCTCGCTGAACTGCGCGGCGCCATCCGCGCCATCGAACACGCCGGCTAGGCTGTGAACTCATAAATTCGGTTCTGCAGAAGGCTCACCCCCACGTCCGCTTCGCTCCGAAAGCGACTGAATTTGCTGCGTCGAGTTGGCGAACTCGATCGACGACGCTGTGCTCACTATCTATTAGTTAGCCGTATGGCTAACTTTCCTTGACACACGTTTGTGTCTCCGCTATAGTTAGCTTTATGGCTAACCAATCAATGCAACTCGACCACGTTTTCGGCGCCCTGTCCGACGCGACCCGTCGTGCGATCGTCATGCGACTATGTGATGGCGAGGCATCCGTCGGAGAGCTGGCGAAGCCGTTCGAAATGGCGCTGCCGAGCCTGATGAAACACATCCGCATTCTAGAGAGCAGCGGCCTCGTTGCGTCCGAGAAGACCGGTCGCGTCAGGATGTGCGCATTGCAGACGGAAGCTCTCGCAGCCGTCGAGGTTTGGTTGGCGGCCCAAAGGGAGATTTGGGAGCAACGACTGGATCGACTGGGAATGTACGTTGAGAAACTGAAGAAAGAGGAAAAGTCCAATGCCCGCAAACGCAAGTCAAAATGAAACGCCACTGTCCACTTGGGCGCTCGATAGAGAGATCGTCCTCTCGCGCGTGATCAACGCGCCACGGGAGTTGGTGTTCTCCGCCTGGGTTGATCCGCGCCATCTCCCCCAATGGTTTGGTCCTGCCGGTTTTAGGGTCGAGACAAAGTCAATGGATATTCGCGTCAACGGCGAATGGCGGTTCGATATGATCGCTCCCGACGGCAAGCGATATACGAACCGGATGCAATTCCGGCGCATCGAGAGGCCGCACCTGATCGAGATCGATCATGGCGCCGACAAAGACAACGATCCTGGCATTTTCCGCACCACCATCACGTTCGATGAGCAGAGCGACGGCAAGACCGTCATCACTTTGCGGCAGTTGCATCCGACGAAGGCTCAGCGCGACGCGGGAATCGGATTCGGCGCGGTCGAGTTCGGTTATCAGACCCTCGAGAAACTGGCGCAGCACGTCGAACGCAGTAACGCTACTTAAACTGAAGCGAGCGTTTCTCGGCGCGGCTGGTTACCTGTCAGCGGTGGAATACATCGCGCCGAGGCTGCGACCGCGCAACCTGCTTCGCCGGATCGACCGGCGCTCGAGGCTGTTTTGCATCACCTCGGCAAGCGCCGGGCGCGCGTTCAACTGCTTCTCCGGCACGCATGCAATGATTGCATTTCGATCCTGGACGCCCTGCTCGTCGATAATCCACGTTGCCAGCCGGTCGCCGGGAGCCGCGCGGCGATGCGATCGGGTACCGGGTCGATGTCGTTCGCGACCAGCACGTTCATGACGATGCGGCCGCCGGGCGTCAACCGCGCGCGGATGGCGTCGCAAGTCTCGACGTCGAATTCATCGTCAAAGCAAAAATCCGGACCTCCGACATCGATGGCGATCCCGTCGTAAAGCAGATCGTCGTCGAGAATGAATTTCCGGAAATCGGACACGATCAGCGGCAATCCGTCAGGCAGCCCAAAATATCTCTGAGCGATCATGAAGCTGATCGGATTGTTGTCGACGATCGTCAGCTCCTTTCCAAGACGCGCCAGTCTGGTGGCGAGATTCCCGCCGCCGCATCCCAGGACGAGAACGTTCATCGCGCGATGCAGGAGTTCGTCCATGAGCTTGACGTAGCTGAAGACGCTCTCGCCGTCGGGCGTCGCCTGGCTCTGCCTGACGCCCTCCTCGAAATAGATCCGCGTTCCATCCGCGGAGCATTCGACAATTTCGATTGCGCCGTTCCTGCCCCGATAGCGCCCCAGCAACCGCACCTGACGTCACCATGCATTAAATTGGATGTTTGAGACATCGCTTATCATGTCATGAATCGGATGCCAATCATGCAGAGATCATTTGCGGCGTCCTCTTTGATATACTGAACCTCTAAATTGATGCTTGAGACGGTAATTTAGATGGGATAAATATATCCGCTTCCGAACCGGGAGAGCTGCCCCATGATTAGCGCCAATCAACTCAGGGCCGCGCGCGCGCTTCTGAGCATCGATCAGCGGCAAATGGCCGAGCTGGCCGATCTTTCGGTGCCGACCATCCAGCGCATGGAAGCCAGCGACGGCGTGATCCGCGCCAACGTCGATTCCCTGATGAAACTGGTTTCCGCGCTCGAGAGCGCCGGGATCGAGTTGATCAATCCGGGCGCCGCGAGCGCCACAGGTGGGCGAGGGGTGCGCCTTCGCGAACATCTCACAAATCCCAAAACAAAGAGCAAGACCGCCCGCCAACCGAAGAGGGTGCTGGAGCGGGTTCGATAGCGTTCCTCACGACGTAACCGCGCCCGCGTCCGCGTGTTCCAGCAGCGCCAGCAATCCTTGCAGCATGGCTGTGGGGGCAGGCGGGCAGCCGGGAATGTGCAGGTCGACCGGGACGACCTCGGAGACGCCGCCGACGACCGCATAGCTGCCGGCAAAACATCCTCCGTTCCGCGCGCAATCTCCGACCGCGACGACCCATTTCGGGTTCGGCGTCGCGTGATAGGTGCGTTCGAGCGCCTCGCGTATGTTTTTCGTTACCGGTCCCGTCACCATCAGGACGTCGGCATGACGCGGCGAGGCGACGAACCGCAGGCCGAACCGTTCGACGTCATAATAGGCGTTGTTGAGTGCGTGAATTTCAAGCTCGCATCCATTGCAGGATCCGGCATCGACCTCGCGGATCGACAGGCTCCGGCCGAGCCGTCGCCGCGCGGCTTTCCCGAGCGCGGTGGCGAGTTCCGCCACGGCAGCGTCATCGGGTGAGGGCGCCTGCTCGGTGAGCGGCCGGCGGAACACGCTTTCAAAAAGCAGCTTGCGCATTGCGTGACTTCCTTACAGATCGTGGCCCGAATAGGAACAGTTGAACGACTTGTTGCAGAGTGGAAAGTCCGCGACGATGTTGTTCTCGATCACAGCCTCGAGCAGCGGCCATTGAAACCAGGACGGGTCCCGCATGTGACATCGTTCGATCAGGCCATTGCGCAAGCGTAGCCAGACCAGGACGTCACCGCGGAATCCCTCCACCACCGCCATGCCCTCCCGCACTGCCCCTCCAAGCGGCACTTCCGTGCGCGTCGCGCCTTTGGCAAGCCGGCGCAGGATCTGCTCGATCAGCGAAAGGCTTTGCTCGACCTCGCGTACCCTGATCCAGACTCGCGCATTGACGTCGCCCTCATCGAGCGTGGGAACATCGAAGCGCAGACGATCATAGGGCGGATAGGCCAGCGCCCGGCGCGCGTCGAACGAGCGGCCTGAGGCGCGGCCGATATAGCCGCCTGCGGCATACTGCCTGGCCAGCGGCGGTTTGAGCACGCCGGTATCGACCGTGCGATCCTGCAGCGAAGCGGTGTTGTCATAGAGTTCGACCAGAGCCGGAAAGCGCAGCCGGATATTGTCCAGCGCGGCCCGGATGGCTTGCACGCCGCCATCGCTGATGTCGCGGCTGACACCGCCGGGCACGATGACGTCGCGCATCAGGCGATGGCCGAAGGCCGCGCCGGCGGCGCGCAGCACGCTCTCGCGCAGCACGCCGCAATGCGCGTGCATCAATGCAAAGGAGGCATCGTTGCAGATCGCGCCGATGTCGCCGAGATGGTTGGCGAGCCGCTCGAGTTCTGCCAGCAGCGCGCGCAGGAACACGGCCCGGTCAGGTATGACGAGGTCGAGGGCTGCTTCGGCCGCGCGCGAAAACGCGTAGGCGTAGGCCACGGTGCTGTCGCCCGACGTGCGGGCGGCGAGTTGAACACCGCGCGCCAGGCTGGCGCCGGTCATCAGCCCGTCGATGCCCTTGTGGACATATCCGAGCCGCTGCTCCAGCCGGACCACGGTTTCGCCGCTCGCGGTAAAGCGGAAATGTCCGGGCTCGATGATGCCCGCATGCACCGGGCCGACCGCGATCTGGTGCAGGCCGTCGCCTTCCGCGGCGAGGAAACGGTAAGGCGCCGCCTTCGGCAACGCGTCGATGCGATCGCCCAATGGAAAGCGCACGCCCCAGCGGTTGTGATCGAGCCACGGCCGCACGTCGGGCGAGCCTTCGGCTGACAATCCGAACAGATCATTGATGGTCCGTTCCAGCCGCAGCGCCGGCGGATGATGCTTGCCGACGGAAGGAAACGTGCGATCGGGGCAATCCAGGCTGACAACCGCGATCTCCGCGGTCTGTCCGTCCATGATCGCCATGTGAACCGTTGCGGGTTCGCCCCACAGGCCGAGCAGGCTCCAGCGACCATGCGCCAGTTCGGCCGCGGCGAATGTCCAGACCGAAGCATCGACTATAACGCGCGGCCACGGGCGGTGTTGCCCAACCTTGCGGCCTTCCAGCGTCAAATCGATCAGTGATGGCATGTCACGTCGTTCCTATCCGAGCAATTGGGCCACATGCTGAAACCAGACCACCAGCGGAGCAGGAAGATAGACTCCCGCGCCCAAGACCAGTGCGAGATGAGCGAACATAGGAATGTAGGAAGCCTCGGCCGACGCCGTGCTGCCGCGCGGCTCGCCGAAGGCGACGCTGGTCAGGCGCAACATCAAGGCGCCGAAGGCCAGCAACAGCCCGAATACCAGCACGATCGCGAGCAGCGGCTGCCTGGCAAAGGTCGAACTCACGACGAGAAATTCGCTCATGAAGATGCCGAGCGGCGGCAGGCCTGCGATCGCGACGACGCCCACCACCAGCCCCCAGCCGAGCGCCGGATGGGTCACCGTCAAGCCGCGGATCCGCGAGATCCGTTGGGTACCCTTGATTTGCGAAATATGTCCGACGGCGTAGAAGATCGCCGACTTGGTCAGGCTATGCATCACCATGTGCAGCAGCCCGGCAAAATTGGCGAGCGGACCGCCCATGCCGAACGCAAACACGATGATGCCCATGTGTTCGATCGAGGAATAGGCGAACAGGCGTTTGATGTCGCGCCGCCGGTACAACATGAAGGCGGCGAAGATCAGCGAGACCAGGCCCATCGTCACCATCAGGGGACCGGGGGCAATCGAAGCGGGGTTGGCCGCGAGCAATATCTTGAAGCGCAGCAGCGCATAGAGCGCGACGTTCAGCAAGAGGCCCGACAACACCGCCGATATCGGCGTCGGACCTTCGGCATGCGCGTCGGGCAGCCAGGCATGCAGCGGTGCGAGGCCGACCTTCGTGCCGTAGCCGAGAAACAGGAAAACGAAGGCAACATTGAGAAGGGCCGCGTCGAAATTCGCCGCGCGCTCGACCAGCATCGTCCAGACCATGCCGTCCTGGCCTTCGCCCATCACCGGACGCGCCGCCATGTAGACCAGGATGGTGCCGAACAAGGCGAGCGCAATTCCGACGCTGCCCAGGATGAAATATTTCCAGGCCGCTTCCAGCGCGGCGTGGGTACGATAGATTCCGACCATCAGCACCGTCGTCAGCGTCGCGAGTTCGACGGCAACCCACATCAAACCGATATTGTTCGATACGAAAGCGAGATTCATACCGAACATCATGGTCTGGTACATGGCATGATAGAACCGCAGATACACCGGCGTCAGCCGGCCGGTATCTAGTTCGTGCGCGATATAGCTCGCGCTGAAGATGCTGGTGGTGAATCCCACGAAGGTATTGAGCACGATGAAGACGATGTTCAGATCGTCGATCAGCACGTACGGCCCGGGGCTAGGCCGCTCGATCACGAACAGCGAGAGCGCAGACAGGAACGTCGCGAGGCTCGCCACGACGTTCAGCCGCGCCGTCACACGGTAGCCGGGCAGGGCGGCCAGCAGCGCGGCCCAGCAGATCGGGATCAGCAGGACCGCGGTGACGGGATTGAAGAAAGAGAGGGTCATCGGCGTTCGCCCCGAAAGTCGTCGAGGGCGGAGACGTCCACCGAATCGAAACGCTCGCGGATTCGGAACAGGAAGATGCCGATGACGATGAACGCGATCAGGATCGAGAAGGCGACGCTGATCTCGACTACCAGCGGCATGCCCTTGGCGCCGGTTGCGGCCAGCACCAGTCCGTTTTCGAGCGACATGAAGCCGACGACCTGGCTGACCGCATTGCGGCGCGTCACCATGACCAGAAGTCCGAGCAGGACCACTGACAGCGCAAAGGCAAGATCTTCGCGCGCCAGCGGGTCGGCGTCGCTCGTCACCCGCAACATGAGAACCAGCGAGAGCGCGACCAGCCCCATCCCGGCCAGCATGGTCGGGCCGATTCCGACGGCGGATTCGATATCGCGGTGAATCCCGAGCTGCTTGACGATGCGGTGCAGGGCCACCGGAATGATGATCGCCTTGAACACCAGGGCGATGACCGCGGTGACGTAGAGATGGGGCGCATCCTGGATGAAAGCCTGCCAGGCGACCGAGAGCGACAGCACCAGGGCGTGGAGCGCGAATACGTTGAGCAGCGAATAGAGACGGTCCTGATACAGCATCATCAGGCTGATCAGCACCAGGCCACCGGCCAGCGTGTGCGAAACGTCGAAGGCGAGGCTATGCATCTGCATCAGAAACTCCTCGAGACGAACAGCAGGAGGGTGCCGAGCAAGCCCAGCATGAGCGCCGCGCCGAGGAACTGCGGAACGCGAAACACCCGCATCTTCGCCGTGGCGGTCTCGAACAGTGCGAGCAGGAAGCCGGCAAGCGCGAGTTTGGCGATGTAGGCGCCGGCGCCGATCGTGTAGGACAACGCGCCGCTGCCGTAGAGCGCGATCTGCCAGGGGAGGAACACGCAGGCGATCAGCGAGACGTAGAGCAGCAGCTTCAGGAAAGCGCCGAGTTCGATCATCGCGAGGTGCCGTCCCGAATATTCCAGGATCATCGCCTCGTGCACCATGGTGAGTTCGAGGTGCGTCGCCGGATTGTCGACCGGGATGCGTGCGTTCTCTGCGATCGCCACCATGAACAGCGCGACCAGCGCCATTCCGAGCGACACCCGCAACCCCACATAGGACGACGCCAGGAAGTGCGAGACGGTCGAGAGTTGCGTCGAGCCGGCGACCAGCGCCAGACAGAATACGATCAGCAGCATCGCGGGCTCGGCAAGCGCTGCGATCATCACCTCGCGGCTGGAGCCGATGCCGCCGAAACTGGTGCCGACGTCCATCCCCGCGAGTGCGAGGAAGAAGCGCGCGCTTCCGAGCAATGCAACGATAGCAATGAGATCGGCGGTCCAGTTGAACAGCAGCCCGGTTGCGAAGGTCGGCACCAGGGCGGCGGCGACCCAGATCGCCGCGAAGGTGATGTAGGGTGTGACGCGGAACAGCCATGATGCGTTGTCGGCCAGCACCACTTCCTTGCGCAGGAGCCGCAGCAGGTCGCGATAGGGCTGAAAGACCGAGGCGCCCTGGCGGCGTACCAGCCGCGCCTTGATCTTGCGCACGTAACCGGTCAGCAGCGGGGCGAGCAGCAGCACCAGCAGCATCTGCACGCCTTGCACGATGATGTCGGAGATCACGACCATATCGCGAGCACCAGCAGCAGCGTGACGAGGGTGGCAAAGACCAGGCTGAGATATCGCCGGATGGTCAGGAACTGCAGGCGATTGAGCCGTGTCGACAAGAAGCCGACGGCATCCGCGATCGGCGCATATATTCCGCTCCAGACCAGATCATGCAGTTCAATCCGCAGCCGCGCCGGCCGGAGGTCTCCCGGCGGCGGCATCGTAACGTGATCGCGGGCGTGGAACACTAGCGTGCCGAACACGCGGCGGATCGGTTGCGCAAAGCTGACGGCAGAATATTGCGCGGCAGGCGTGGCGTCGGAGAAACCGCATCCCCAGGCCGGCCCCCGTCGCAGCGCGTGGGAGGCGAAGCGATGAATGAAATAGACGGCAAGCGAGGCGGCTGCCGTGATGAACACCATCACCAGCAATCCATTGTAGGAGCTGCGGCTCTCCGCGATCGGCACGATCGAAAGCCAGGCCTGACCCGTCTGGGCCGGCATGCGGCTGCCGAGAATCTGGGTGGCGACCGGCGCAAGCGCGTCGATCGCCAGCCCCGGCAGGATTCCGGCCAGCAGGCAAAGCGCTGCGAGAATGAACATGGCCGCGAGCGAGAAACGATCGACTTCACCGGCGACTTCCGCCGCGGCGCCGCGCGGTCGGCCGAGAAAGGTCACGCCGTAGGTCTTGACGAAACAGGCCGCGGCCAGTGCGGCGGCGAGCGCAAGCATCGCGCCGACCGCGGGCACCATGATCTTCAGCGCCCATTGTGGGAGCTCCGGACTTTGCAGCACGGCCTGGAAGATCAGCCACTCCGAAACGAAGCCGTTGAACGGCGGCAGCGCCGAGATCGCGACGCAGCCGACGAGGACGACGAAGCTCGTGAACGGCATGCGGTGGATGAGGCCGCCGAGCTTGTCCATGTCGCGCTCGCCCGTCGCCGTGAGAACGGCGCCGGCTCCGAAGAACAGCAGGCTCTTGAAGAAGGAGTGGTTAAGCGCATGAAACAAGGCGGCCGTGAAGGCGAGCGCCGCCGCCGCCTTCAGTCCATTGGCCTGGAATGCCATGGCGAGGCCGAGGCTGACGAACACGATGCCGATATTTTCGATGGTGGAGTAGGCCAGCAGGCGCTTCAGGTCCTTCTCCATCATGGCGTAAAGGATGCCCATGACGGCGGTGATGCTGCCGAGGAACAGCACGACTACGCTGGCCGGCCAGCTCGGCTGTCCCAGCAGATCGAACATGACGCGAATGAAGCCGTAGATCGCGACCTTGGTCATGACGCCGCTCATCAGCGCGGAAACGTGGCTCGGCGCGGCCGGATGGGCGAGCGGCAGCCAGACATGCAACGGCACCAGGCCGGCCTTCGAGCCGGCGCCGAGCAGCATCAGGATCAGCACCAGCGTCGCCGCGTAGGACGTGTGCTGGGCGGCGCGAATGGCGGCAAAGCCGTAATCTCCCGCCGGACCCGCCAGCAGGCCGAACGCGAGCAGCAAGGCGAGCGTGCCGAAGCTTGCCATCACCAGATAGACGTAGCCGGCCTTGGCGTTGCCCCGTTCGCGATGGTGGGCCACGACCAGCGCCCACGACGCCAGCGACATGAATTCCCAGCACAGCAGGTAGGAGAAGGCGTCGTCGGCCAGCACCACGAGGTTCATGCCGGCGAGAAAGGCGGGGAAGAACGGCAGCACGCGATGCGGCGCGGGGTCATGATGGCCGTAGCCGAGGCCATAGAGACTTGCCGACGCCCCACCCAGATTGATGACGACGAGAAAGAACGAGGCCAATGCGTCGAGACGGAAGTGCGCACCAAGCCATGGCAAGCCGACCGGCAGGGTAAGGGTGGTGGCATCGGCGCCGCCAAGCAGGCTGCGCAACGCGCCGGCCAATGCAATCGCCGATACGGCAAGCGTCGCGCCGTAGATGACGGCTGTGGAGATCTTCGACCGGCCCAGAACGATCGCCAGCACAGCCAAGCCGAGCAATCCGGCGACACAGACCATTTGCAGGGCGACGGCCGACATTATTTGCGCGTCCTCGCGCCGCCCGATGTCTTGTCTTCCGCGCGAGCTCCGGAACCGGCCTTGAGCCGCACACCGCGTCCGCCGCCGTCGCTGTTTGCCCCATCGTCGATCAATTCGATGCCGGCATCGTCGAGCGCGGTGATCAGTTTCACCAGCGAATCGACATTGCCCCGAACCATCGTCTCACTCGCTTCCATCCGCTGAATGGTTGGCACCGAAAGCCCCGACAGCTCCGCGAGCCGACGCTGGTCGATGCCGAGAAGCACCCTGGCAGCCCGCAATTGAGCCGCAGTGATCATCAGCCTGCCTCGCCGGCGAGGCTAGGGCCAATATGAAAGGTCATTCTTGCATCCTAATTATTGATGCTAATATGTCAATAAGTGATATCTCAGATATCTATTCTGAGGGGTGCTTTCCAGGGTTTCCGGGCGTCGCATGGGCGCGCCGCGCCGTGGCGCTCGACAGCATCGGCGTTACAGTTCGAATTTGCGCGCTGCAGGCCACGTGCAATTTTTTGACGGTAGCCACATGATGAACCGCGCCGGGATCATTGCGGGACTACGCGGCGGGCTGGCAAACGAGTGCAGCGATGCAGCCGATTTGATCGGGCACTTGCATCGTGCGAATTAGCTGTTGCCTTGAGGTTTGGCCGGGTTTTGTCGTCCTTGCCCGTCGTGGCCCGAACAAGGCGGCGAGCACAATACCGACACCGTCAAGACGACTGCGCTTGGCGGCGTCGGCACATTGCAGCCGGTCCGAGACGGCTGCAGCCGAAGCGGTTCGCTCCAGAACCTCAATATTCGAAAGCGACGCCCGCAGCTTCGAGCTTCAGAGATCGATGCTGACTGCGATGTTACGGCCTGTCAATTCGGCAAAGGTGGTCGTGTGCGCCAACAGCTTCGCGAATGCTTCGTCCTTTGCCAATGCTTCCTGTACCTTTCCGTACACTTCCCAGCTGGAATAGCGCGTAGAGATGAGAAACTCCCCGGCCCACATACCGGTGTGAAACCGGGAAAGCCGAAGAAATTCAGCGCCGTGCTTTTCGAAGATTGCCTTCGCCTGCTTGGCGGTCTTGACCATTTCCTCAGGCTTGTCGCTCTTGAAGCGCGTAAATTGTACAATAGCCATGACCTAATCCCTCCGCTGAGGCCCCTTAGGTTAAGTCTAGGGGTGGCCGCCGAGGTTCACAGGGATCCGATCAGGGCCGTCGGTGCGCCAGGAATGGCAGCCGCCGATGAAGAATGGGCGCTCGCCGGAGTTCTGCTGGTTCTCCAGCGTATCGCGGCCGTCCGGATTCCCGCCGTAGGACATGGTCTGGTGCAGCGTGGTCACGGCGGGGCCGAGCAATTCCATCAGATGCGTGCAGGTTTCCAGCCGGCCGATCTTGCGCCTCACGGTTTCGCGCCAGCCAGGGCCGATGCGCTCGCCGGTCAGGTGCTGCAGGATCGGCTCGACCTCTATGCAGGTGGGACAGGGCGTCGCGCGCATCATCGCTTGCGCCTCGCGGATGGTCATGCCGTCGTCGATGGCGAGCCGCAGGCCGATATCGTGCACGGGAGCGCCCGGCTTCAGTTCGCCGCGGAAGCGGTCGGCGCACTGGATGAAGGGTTTTGTGTCGCGCAGCCACGCCTCGACTTCCCAGAGCCCGTCGTCGCGCAAAAAGCCTTCGCATTCGACTGATCGCGTATGCATCAGGCGGCGCGATTTATTGCCATTTTCCAGGGGCATCAGTTCGTATCCTGCATCGATGCGTCACTTCAGCCGAATTTGACAATCATCTTCCCGAGCGCCGATCGCGACTGCATGGTTTTGAATGCGTCGCGGAAATTTTCGAACGGCACGACCTTGCCGACCACGGGCTGAAATTTGCCCGATCCCAGCCAGTCGAACAATTGCGCCATCAGGCGGGTGTGGGTCTCCGGCTCGCGCTTTTGGATCTGGGCGAGATCGACGCCGAGCAGCGCTCCGCCCTTGAGCAGCGGCAGGTTGAACGCCAGCGCCGGAATCGTGCCCGAGGCGAACCCGACGACCAGATGCCGTCCGCGCCAGGCGATCGAGCGAAACGCCTGCAGCGCCACTTCGCCGCCAACAGGGTCGAAGATCACGTCCGGCCCATGCCCGCCGGTCAATTCCTTCAGCGTATCCCGCCAATCCGCGCGGGTGTAGTCGATGGTTTGATCGGCGCCGAACTGCACCGCGAAGGCGCGCTTCTCCGCCGTCGAGGCGGCTGCGATCACCCGCGCGCCCATCAGCTTGCCGAGTTGAACGGCGGCGATGCCGACGCCGCCGGCCGCGCCCAGCACCAGCAATATCTCGCCGTCGCGCAGCGATGCACGGGCATCCAGCGCGTAAAGCCCGGTCAGATAGTTGGCCTGAAACGATGCCCCTGCCTCGAAGGGAACCTGCGGCGGCAGGTGCTTGAGCGCCGCAGATGGCACCGAGATATATTCGGCCAGCGCGCCGGAACGGGTCATGCCGATCACCGGCATGCCCGGTTTGAACGCGGTGACGTCATCGGCAACGGCGTCGACGATGCCGGCAAACTCTGTGCCCGGCACGAACGGCAGCGGGTCCTTGGTCTGGTAAAGTCCTTGCACCTTCAATCCATCGACGAAGCCGACCGCCGCGGCGCCGACCTTGACGCGGACGCAGCCTTTGGAAACGCCGGGCGTATCGATCTCCTTGATCGAGATGCCGTCGATCGAATCGTAGTTCTCGACAACCACGGCCTTCATGCAATTTCTTTCATGCGTTTCCTTCTTGGACTCCAATGCATTACGCCGGCATCTTGAGGCGTCTGCAAATTCTTCGGGTGAAGTTCTATTCGGCCGCTTCAGCCTGCTGGTCGATCGCAAGCGCGCCTTGCTTGATGAGTGGACTGAGGTCGCGGCCGATCGCCACCGTGTCGTGCGGATTCTCAAAACCGCGCAGCAGGAAGGAGTGAATGCCGAGCCGGTAATATTCCAGCACCGCTGCCGCGATCTGCTCGGGCGTTCCGACCAGGCATGACGTATTGCCGGGTGCGCCGGTGGCGCGCGCGATCCCCATCCACAGCCGCTCGTCATGCACGTCGCCGCGCGCGGCGTAGCCGAGCAGGCGTTCGGCGGAATGGTTGGTCGGCTGCGGCGCGGCGCCGGTCTTGCGCTCGACATCCGCCAGCAGGGCGTTGGCCTTGTCCCACGCCGCGCCTTCGCTGTCCGCCATGATCGGCCGCAGCGACATGTTGAAGCCGACGCTGCGCCCGAAGGCGGCGGCGCGCCTCCGGAAATCCTGCACCCGCTCCCGCGTCTCCTTGAGCGGCTCGCCGAAGATCGCGAACACGTCGCAATGCTTGGCCCCCATCTCCAGCGCGCCTTCCGATGAGCCGCCGAAGAACAGCGGCGGGCAGGGCTGCTGGTACGGCTTGATGTCGGAGTAGCCGCCCTCGACGCGGTAGAACTCGCCGCGATGGTTGATCGGGCTGTCGTTGGTCCAGAGCTTGCGCATCACGTCAAGATATTCGCCGGCGCGGCGGTAGCGGTCATTCTTGGGCAGGAAGTCGCCCTCGCTGGCCTGGTCCGCGTCGCTGGTGCCGGCGATGATATGCAGCGCCATCCGCCCTTGCGTGAGCTGGTCGAAGGTCGCGACCTGCCGCGCCGCCAGCGCCGGCGCCACCGAGCCCGGGCGGTGCGCGATCAGGAACTTGATCCGCTCGGTGTGGTCGGCGGCATAAAGCGCAATCGCAAAACCTTCGGCGGCGGACGCGTAATATCCAACGAGAACAGAATCATAGTTCCACTGCTCGTGCAGACGGGTGAAGTCGATCACCCACTCCCGCGATATCTGTCCCTTGATCAGGTGAACCGCGACGCCTTCCTGCTGGGTGCCGATCATTCCGATGATTCTTGCGGGCATGGGTGTTTCCTGAGGTCGCTTGATGTTTGACTGGAATGAAACGCACAACATCAAGGGAAAGCAAGCGTTTAGGGCCGTTCCGTTACGCGTCGTGCTCACGGCTGGCATCCGCTGCCGCCATCGCTTCGCCATGCCGGCGTGACAGGGCCGAGGTAATATTGCGCTCGGTCAGGTCCATCAGGCGATGCATCGCGCGCCGCGCGCCATCGGGATTGCGCGCCCATATCTCGTCGAGGATGGCGCGGTGATAGGGCAGGCTCTTGCGCGGCGCCCCCGGGTTCAGCGTCGAGAGGTCGAACGACATCCGAAGCGCCGCCTCTACCGTCGCGCCGAAGGCGACCAGAAAATCATTCCCGGTCGCCGTCAGGATGCCGCGGTGGAAGCGCAGATCAGGTTCGGAATAGGCGCGGCTGTCCATGCCGGCAGCGTCCATCTCGCGATAAGCCCGTTCGATGCGGGCAAGATCGGCATCGGAGCCACGCTCGGCGCAGATCGCGCAGGCCTCCGGCTCGACGATGCGCCGCACCTGCGTGAGCTGCCGGGCGAATTCTTCGGTGGGGCGCAGCGCCCATGTCCACTCCAGAAGCTCCGCATCCAGCATGTTCCAGTTGATCCGCTCGCGGACATGCGTGCCGGCCTTCTGCCGTGCCGCGATCAAGCCTTTCGCCTTGAGGACGGACAGCGATTCCCGGATCGAGGTGCGGCTGACGCCAAATTGCGAGGCCAGCTCGATCTCGCGCGGCAGCGTCCAGCCCTCGTGCCATACGCCGGAAACGATGAGTTTTGCGATTTCGCGCGCGACGTGGGTGTTGGACTGGCGGAGTTCGGCGTCCCTGGGCAAATCGTGACCCTCAAGCCTTGAAATAATATTGTCTGCTTTATTGCGATGCGATGTCAATTGATACCGTAAAAATAGCCAAATGGAGAGAAGCCTCCTTTTGACAGTCTATTTTATGTCGGTCATATTGTCGAAAAGCTCGTCAGGGAGGGCACCATGACCAAGAAGAATTCGAGCGATAAATCCGCGGGCCTCAGCCGCCGAACGCTGCTTCGGGCCGGCGCCGCCACCATCGGCGCGGCGGCATTCCCGATGCCGGTCATCGCGCAGACCAAACCCTTTGCCGGCGTCACGCTGCGCGGCGCGTCATTCCAGCACCGCTTCTTCACCCTGCTGCAGAACTACATTCCCGAGTTCGAGGCGCAGACCGGCATGAAGGTCGACCTGCAGCTCTCGGCGTTTCCGGTCTACAACCAGCAGGCCAATCTCGAACTGTCGTCGGGCGGCTCGGCCTTCGACTTCGTCAACGTCACCTTCATTCTCGCCGCGCGCTGGGTCGCGGCGGGGCTGCTCGCCAATCTCGATGAGTTCACCGGCGATCCCAATTTGACGCCGGCGGAGTGGAAGCCGAAGGATTTCGTCGAAGGCGCGCAGGTGGCTTACCGCGACGCCAAGGGCGCCACCTACGGCTATTCATGGGAAGGCGGCGCCATGGTGATGGGCCTCTCCCGAATGGATTTGATGGAGAAGAAGGGGCTGAAGATTCCGAAGACCTTTGCCGAGTTGCAGCAGGTCTGCGCCGAGATCAACGGCACCGATGGGGTCACCGGCATCGTGAGCTTCCAGCTTCACCACTGGTGCCTGCCGCCCTACATCCAGGGCTTTGGCGGCAACATCTTCCGCAATCCGCCCACCGACATCATGCCGGCGCTGAACTCGCCGGAAGCGGTTCAGGCGGTCGAGTTCTACGCGAACCTGTTGAAGAACTACGCGCCAAAGGGCGTGCTGACATACACCGAAGATCAGGCGCGCCAGGCCCTGCTCACCGGCCGCTCCAACATCTTCATCCATTCCAGCGCATGGATCACGCCGATCCTGATGTCCGGCGATAGCAAGGTGAAAGACACCTCGCGCGTCGTGCGGATGCCGGCCGGCCCGGTGCGCGATTTCCCGGCCGCCAACAGCCAGGGGCTCGGCATTCCCAAGAACGCCAAGAACAAGAAGGCGGCGTGGGAATTCATCAAATGGGCGCTCAGCCCGGAAATCTCGATGCGGCTCGTCAAGGAGCACGGCCATTCCTCGGTCTGCCGCAGATCCGTGATCGAGAGCGAGGAATATCGCAAGCTCAACACGGTGAATGGCCAGGACCTCGGCGCGCTCTATCTCGAGGTGCTGGGACTGCCGGCCAAGGGCGAGAACTACATGGCCTATCGCACCGTGAAGGAATTCCCGATCGTCGGCGATGTCCTCAACAAGGCCTTCGAGCAGGTCGCGACCGGGCAGCTTCCGGCCCAGGCGGCGATGAACGCCGCTCAGGAGCAGGCGATTGCCAATATGCGCCGGGCCGGGACTGCGCTTTGAGTGGAAAAGGACTGGTCGACGCCGAGCGCCGCCGCTTCAACGCTATCGCGCTGGCGCCGAGCCTGATCGTGCTGTTCATGATCGCGGGCCTGCCCGCGATCTATCTGGTCGTGACCAGCCTGACGCCATTCCAGTTGGTCAATCCGGGCTCGTCGACCGATTTCAGTTCGCCCTTGCGCAACTATCGCCTGCTGCCGGGCGATCCGCGTTTCGTCAATTCGCTGTGGGTGCAGGCCAAGCTGTCGTTCTGGGGCGTGCTGTTCCAGGTCCTGCTCGGCATGCTGCTGGCGCTGTTGCTGCACACGCAGTCGCGCGTCGTGGAATTCGCCCGCACCTTCTTTCTGATCCCGATGGTGCTGCCGCCGATCGTGGTGGCGATCATCTGGAAACTGATCTACACGCCCGACATCAGCCCGCTCTACTACGCCGCTGGCCTGCTCAACATCGCGATGCCGTCGCTGACCTCCAGCGTCGACTTTGCGCTAACCGCGATCATCATCGCCGATACCTGGGAATGGTTGCCGTTCACCTTTCTGATGGTGCTGGCCGCGCTGCAGACGATTCCGGACGAATTTTCCGAAGCGGCGCTGGTCGACGGCGCCAACCGGCTGCAGATCTTCTTCTACATCACGCTGCCCTTCATCACGCCGATCCTGGTGATCTCGGGCATGTTTCGCCTGATCGACAGCGTGAAAGCCTTCCCGCTGGTATTCCTGCTGACCGGCGGCGGGCCGGGCAGCGTCACCGAGGTGACGAACTATTACGCTTACCTGCTGGCGTTCGATTTCAACGAGATCGGCTATTCCAGCGCAGTCACCATTGTGATGCTGCTGCTCGTCGTCGCCGTCAGCCTCGGCGTGGTGTGGATGGGCCGCCGTCGGGAGGCCATGGCATGAGTGGCGGCATCAGCGGGCCTATCCGTCGTTCGGCCAGCGTTCGCCGGCTCGTGGCGATCGGCGTGACGCTGATCGTGCTGCTGTCGCCGTTCCTCTGGCTGCTGCAGATGAGTTTCAAGTCCAACGACCTGATCCTGCAGTTTCCACCGCCTTTGATCTTCACGCCGACGCTGCAGAACTACGCCTCGCTCTGGCAGGGCGCGTTTCCGGTCTCCTTCGTCAACAGCCTGATGAGCGCCTCGTTCTCCACCGCGCTGGCGCTCGTTCTCGGGGTGCCCGCGGCCTACGCGCTGTCGCGATGGGCGGGGCGAGGCAAGCACGCGCTGAGCTTTGCCATTCTGGTGACGCGAATGGCGCCACCGATCGCGTTCACGATTCCGTTCTTCCTGTTCTACCGCTGGATCGGGCTGCTCGACACCGTCACCGGGCTGGCGCTGGTCTACACCAGCTTCAACCTGCCGCTGGTGATCTGGATGATGCAGCCGTTCTTCGAGACGGTGCCGCCATCGCTGGAAGAGGCGGCGTTGGTCGATGGCGCATCGACCCGTGTCGTCTTCCTCCAGATCGTGCTGCCGATGGTGACGCCCGGGATCGCCGCGACCGCGATCCTGTGCTTTCTCTACGCCTGGAACGATTTCTTCTTCGCCCTGATCCTGACGCGGACCAATGCGCGAACCGCGCCGGTTGCCGTGGTCAACTTCATGAACTACGAGGGCTGGGAGTGGGGCAAGATCGCCGCCGGCGGATCGCTTGTCATGGCGCCGGTGCTGATCTTCTCGCTCGCGGTGCGCCGCTATCTGGTGAGCGGGCTGACGGCCGGCGCCGTAAAGGGGTAGAGCGATGCAGCTTCCGACCGGTGCTTCGCGGTTAGTCTTTATCTTTGCCCACCCGGCCGGGCATGTCGGCGCACCGCGCCATTACACGCCGTACTTCCACTGCAACGGGCTCGACTGGCACATGGTGCCGCTCGACATTGCGCCCGAGCATCTGGCGGAGACGATCCGCACGCTGGCCAAATCGCCCAGCGTCGCCGGCTTCAACCTCACTATGCCGCACAAGCCGGCGGCGTTCGAGCTCTGTGACGCCATCGGCCCTGCCGCCGAGTTCGAAGGCGTCGTCAACACCATCCGGATTGAGCCGGGTGGACGGCTGGTCGGCGAGTCCTTTGACGGCGGCGGTTTCCTGAATGCAGCATGCGAGGAGGGGGTGTTCGATCCCGACCGCCGCTGCGTCGTGATCGGAGCGGGCGGCGCCGGCCGGGCGATCTGCCACGCGCTGGCCGCTGCCGGTGCGCGGCGGCTGCGAATCCTGAACGAAACGCCGGGGCCGGTTGAAACGCTGGCCGCGAAACTCCGCAGCCGTTTCGCCGATCTTGAGATCAGCTTGGATGAAAAGTTCGATGACGCCGGCCTGGTGGTCAACGCTACCTCGCTCGGGCTTCGCGAGACGGACGCCCTACCGATGGATCCGGGGCGCTTGCCCGTTGATTGCGCTGTGTTCGACATCATCGCCGCTCGCCAGACTGAGTTCATGCAGGCCTGCATCGCGCGTGGCTTGAAGGTGGTCGATGGCGTGGCGATGATCAAACACCAACTGCCCCTGCAGACCGCATTCTGGCGCAGCGACGCGTGAACACGAGTTACGTGGGAACCCGCGTTCCCAACTGAATTCGGAAATGCGCTCAGTGAATTGCTGCACTGCATTGGGCAGAGGACCCATGCCCGGAAGCCTGCGTTAGCGGCAGAACGTGTGCTACGCAGCGGGAATTTGCATGGACGATATTTTGTCATGGTTCGAACAGATGTTTGGCTTTGTGCCGCGATGGCTGGTGGGTCTCTGCCTTGTCATTGGCGCCATCGTCATGGCGCTGTTCGTGCACGGTATCGCGGCGCGCGTCATCAAGCGGGCGGTCGGCACGCGCTGGCCGGCCGTGACGTTGCTGCTGCAAAGGGTCGCCGGCCCGGCCCGGCTGGCGCTCTGTCTCGTGGCGGTGGCGCTGGTGCTGCCGCTGGCGCCGTTGAACGACGTGCTTCGTGAACAGCTCAGGCATTTTTTCATCGTCGCCGTCATCGCGCTGATCGGATGGATCACGGTTCGCGCGGTGGATATGGGTGCTGCGCGCTATCTGCAGCGCTTTCGCCTCGATACCGACGAGAACTTTCTCGCCCGCAAGCACGTCACCCAGGTGCGTGTCTTCAAGCGCGTGATCGATACGTTGATCGTCATCATTGCGGTATCGACGGCGCTGATGACTTTCGAATCCGTCAAGCAATATGGCGTCAGCCTGTTTGCCTCCGCCGGCGCCGCCGGCCTGATCCTCGGCCTTGCCGCCCGCCCGCTGCTCTCAAACCTGATCGCCGGTGTCCAGATCGCGATCACCCAGCCGATCCGGATCGAGGACGCCGTCATCATCGAGAACGAATGGGGCTGGGTCGAGGACATCGCCTCGACCTATGTCGTGATCCGGCTGTGGGACTGGCGCAGGATGGTGGTCCCGCTGTCCTATTTCATCGAGCGTCCGTTCCAGAACTGGACCCGCGACACCCAGTCGCTGATCGGCGCCATCGCCTTTCATGTCGATTACTGCACCGATGTCTCGCGGATCAGGCAGCGGTTAGAGGAGGCCGTGCGCGAGTCCAGACTGTGGGATGGGGCGGTGGTCAATCTCCAGGTGATCGAGGCCAGCCCGCGGGCGATCGAGCTTCGGGCGCTGGTCAGCGCCAGATCCGCGCCGCAATCCTGGGATCTCCGCTGCGAGATCAGGGAAAAACTGCTCGCTTTCATTCGCCAAGAGATGCCGGAAGCGTTCCCGCGCGAACGCGCGATGGTATCGCCCCCGATCGACTTCGGCGGCGCTTTCAAGCATGGCGATGGGCCGCCCCGGCCGGTCCCGGCGCGGGCCCATAGCTGAGGCTCGCGGGGACAGATTCCTGTTCCAAACGCTCCGCGTTGAAACCTCCCACGGGCTGGAATGGCCCTTGCTTCCGCTGGTTCCGGCTGTAATGGATACGGCTGAACCTGCGTCCTTACCTATATCCAGAAGAAGAGATCGATGAGCCAACTGATTGTCCGTGCCGGTGAATTCACCTTCGAGGCCCGTTTCGAGGAGCAACTGGCGCCCAAGACGGTGGCCGCCTTCCGCAAGGCGATGCCGTTCGAGAGCCAGGCGATCCACGTCCGCTGGAGCGGTGAGGGTGTCTGGATGCCGCTCGGCAATCTCGATTTCGGGGTCTCCTACGAGAACCACACCAGCTATCCCGCGCCCGGCCAGATCATCCTTTATCCCGGCGGCATCAGCGAGACCGAGATCCTGCTGGCCTATGGCGGCGTGCACTTTGCGAGCAAGATGGGCCAGCTCGCCGGCAACCATTTCATCACCCTGACCTCGGGGCTGGAGAACCTGACCGCTTTCGGCAAGACCGTGCTGTGGAAGGGCGCGCAAAAGATCCGCTTCGAGGAAGTGTGAGCATGGCTGCGCCCGCCTATCCGCGCGACTTCCGCGGCTACGGGCGCAACCCGCCCGATCCTCGATGGCCCGGCAATGCGCGGGTCGCGGTGCAGTTCGTGGTGAATTTCGAGGAAGGCGGCGAGAACAATGTTCTCGACGGCGATCGCGCCTCGGAAGCCTTCCTGTCCGACGTGCTGGGCGCGCAGCCCTGGCCCGGCCAGCGCCACGCCAATATCGAATCGATGTTCGAATATGGTTCGCGCGCCGGCTTCTGGCGGCTGTGGCGGATGTTCACCGAACGCAATTTGCCGGTGACCGTGTTCGGCGTCGCGATGGCCTTGAAGCGAAATCCGGATGTGGTCGCCGCCATGAAGGAAGCTGGCTGGGACATCGCCAGCCACAGCCTGAAATGGATCGAGCACAAGGACATGTCGGAGTCCGAGGAGCGCGTCGAGATCGCGGCGGCGATCCGTATCCACACCGAGGCGACCGGCGCACCCCCGCTCGGCTGGTACACCGGGCGCTCTTCGATCAATACGCTCAGGCTTCTGATGGAAACCGGCGGATTGCTTTATCTCTGCGACTCCTATGCCGACGACCTGCCATACTGGATCAGGGCGCGCGGGTCGAAGCCGCATCTGGTCATTCCCTACACGCTCGACGCCAACGACATGCGGTTTGTGAACGCGCAGGGCTTTGGCGGCGGGGATGAATTCTTTACCTACCTCAAGGACAGCTTTGACGTCCTTTACAGGGAAGGCGAAACCGCGCCGAAGATGATGTCGATCGGCCTGCATTGCCGGGTCGTCGGCCGTCCCGGCCGCGCGGCGGCGCTGATGCGGTTTCTCGACTACATCGGACAGCACGAGCGGGTCTGGGTGCCGACGCGGCTTGAGATCGCGCAGCACTGGCACGCCAATCTGGCGCATCTTGCCGACGATGCTTTCGACATTGGATAGGTGCGAAAGCGATGTTGAACAAGCTTTCCGATCTCAACATTTGCAGCCAGGACGACTTCGTAACCGCGCTGGCCAATGTCTTTGAGTATTCGCCATGGATCGCCGAACAGGCAGCCGCGCTGCGGCCGTTCGCAAGTGTCAACGAGCTGTTCGCCGCGATGAAGTCGGCGGTCGATCGCGCCCCTGAGGAATTGCGGCTGGCGCTGATCAGGGCGCATCCTGATCTCGCCAGCAAGACCCAGCGCGCCGCGGGTCTCACCGCGGAGTCGAACGCTGAACAGAACAGCGCCGGCCTGGATCGGCTTTCGGATGCTGAATTTGTTGCGTTCGAGCGCGTCAACAATGCCTACCGCGCCAAATTCGGCTTTCCCTATGTCGTCTGCGTTCGGCGCCATACCCGCGATTCGATCCTGCGCGATTTCGAGCGCCGGCTGCCGAACGATGCAAAGGCCGAGGCGCAAACCTCGATAGGGGAAATCTGCCGGATCGCGGCGCTGCGTCTCGACCAGTTCGTCGCGTCCGAGGACAAGCTTCCGGTGCACGGCCGCCTGTCGACCCATGTGCTGGATACCCACAGCGGCAGGCCTGCGGCGGGGATAGCGGTGGAACTAACCGAGCTGTCCGAACTTGGCGAGGCCCGCGTGGTGGCGGGCGCTGTCACCAACAGCGACGGCCGCACCGATCAGCCGCTGATCGGCGGCCGGCCGGTGCCGATCGGTCGCTACGAACTGGCATTTCACGTCGGCGCCTATTTTGCCGATCGCGGCGTGCCGCTGTCAGATCCGCCGTTTCTCGATCGCATTCCGCTGCACTTCTCGGTGAGCGACCCGGAAGCCCATCTCCACGTGCCGTTGTTGGTCACGCCCTGGAGCTATGCGACCTACCGCGGAAGCTGATCGCCGAATCGGTGGGCAAAGCGCAGCGTGCCCACCATTTTCCAGGCGATGGCGTTGATCGATGGTGGGCACGGCGCAAGTGCGCCTTTGCCCATCCTACGGCCTCCCAACCTAATGCGTCGCCGTTGCCGCAGCCGCTGTGGCGTCGGCTTCCGCTGTCTTGCCGCTGACGCCGTTGAGGAAGGCGTTCAGCGCCACCGCGACCAGCGCGCTAAGCAGAATGCCGGACTCCAGCAACGGATGCAGGCCGTGCGGCAAGTTCTTGAAGAAGTTGGGCGAAACCAGCGGGATCATGCCGAAGCCGACCGATATCGCGACCACGAACAGATTGTAGCGGTTGTTCTTGAAGTCGACTGCGGTGAGGATGCGCGCGCCGGTGGCCGCCACCATGCCGAACATCACGAGGCCGGCGCCGCCGAGCACGACCAGCGGCACGGCCTCGACCAGCGCCGCCATCTTTGGCAGCAGCCCGAGCAGCAGCAGGATGCCGCCGCCGGCGATCGTGACCCAGCGCGAGCGCACACCGGTGACGCCGACCAGGCCGACATTCTGCGAGAACGACGTGTAGGGAAAGGTGTTGAACAGCCCGCCCAGAAATGTGCCGACGCCGTCGGCCCGCAAGCCACGGGTCAGCACATCGCGGCTGACCGCCTTGCCGGTGATCTCGCCAAGCGCCAGGAACATGCCGAGCGATTCGATCATCACCACGATCATCACGATGCACATGGTGATGATGGGGACGAGCTGAAACTTCGGCGGCCCGAAATGCAGCGGCAGCACGATCGCGGCCCACGGCGCCGCGGCGACTTTCTCGAAATGCATCATGCCGAGCACGGCGGCAAGAACGGCGCCCGCGACGATGCCGAGCAGCACGGCGACATTGGCGACGAAGCCGGAGCCCCATTTGATCAGGCCGAGGATCACCAGCAGCACGAACAGCGCAATGCCGAGCCCCTGCAACTGGCCGTAGGCGGGATTTGGGAAAGCGTGCGGCACGCCGTCGATCATTTTGGTCAGGGTGGGCAGGCCGCCACCGGCCCAGTTGATGCCGACCCGCATCAGGGAAATGCCGATCACCAGGATGATGGTCCCGGTGACGACGGGCGGAAACAGCGGCAGCAACCGGCTGATGAAGGGCGCGGCAACGATGGCAAATAGCCCGGCCGCTATCACCGAGCCGTAGATGCCCGAGCAGGCCGATATCAGGCGCGGCCGCCATCGACAGCATCGGCCCGACGGAGGCAAACGTCACACCCATCATCACTGGCAACCGGATACCGACGCCGGGGAAGCCGATACATTGCACCAGCGTGGCGATGCCGCAGGCGAACAAGTCGGCGCTGATCAGGAAGGCCACGTCTTCCGGCGGCAATTTCAGTGCGCGGCCGATAATCAACGGCACGGCAACCGCGCCGGCATACATCACCAAGACATGCTGCAGGCCGAGCGCCAGCAATCGCGGCGTCGGCAGGATCTGGTCGACTGGATGGACTTCGCCGCTCATGTTCGGACTCCCCCCCTGGATGCAGGCCACCGGGCCTGTTTGAACTGATACAAGGCTCGTGCCAGAAGCTTGTCCCCCAAAGACCTTGTCCCCCAAGATCTTGCCCTGTGGCACGAAGGTTGCTCAATATTGAACCATAGCGGGTGGATCCCCGCAAATTGCAGGTTGAACGGGAGGCGTTCGGATGCCGCTGATCAGGAACAGATATGGTAAGGGCCGCGTCCGGGTTATGCGGATTCACCGGAACGGCGACCAGCACGAAGTCAGCCAGCTCAGCGTCAAGGCAATGATCGAGGGCGACTTTGCCCGTGCCTATACCCACGCCGACAATTCCACCTCGGTAGCGACGGATACGATCAAGAACATCGTCAACGTGGTCGCGCGTGAAAACACGGGGCTGAGCACCGAGGATTTCTGCCAGGTGCTGGCGCAGCGATATCTCGACATCTATCCGCAGATTGCCTCGGTTGCCATCACCGCGCACGAGACCAAATGGAGTCGCCTGAGTTTCGGCGGCAAGCCGCATCCCCACAGCTTCGTGCTCGACAGCAACGGCAAGCCGTTCGTCGAAGCCTCAGTGGTGCGTGGGGGACCAACGGCATTGACGTCCGGTATCGACGGCTTTGCCTTCATGAAATCGACGCAGTCCGGCTGGGAGAATTATCCCCGGGATCGCTACACCACGCTGCCGGAGACCGCCGACCGGATGTGCGCCACCAGCATGCTGGCGTCCTGGAAGTGGTCGGGGGGACCTGCGAATTATCCGACGGCCAATGCGCGGATTCTCGGCACCTTGCTCGAAGTGTTCAGCACGACCTACAGCATGAGCGTGCAGGACAGCCTGTACCGGATGGGAGAGGCGGCGCTGGCAGCCGTGCCGGAAATCTCGGAAGTCAGCATGGCCTGCCCGAACATGCACTTCATTCCGATGAACCTGTCGGCATTCGGGCTGGATAACAATAATGACGTTTTCCTGCCGACCGACGAGCCCCACGGCCAGATTGAGTGCACGGTGGGAAGGGGTTAAAAGGCACGCCCACCCATCGAGCAGCGCCGATCGAAGCGCGCTACCTGGAACGGCATGAGCGAGACGAAGGCGGCCATCGGCGCGACCACAGGATCACGGCTCGGCGACGAAATCGTGAGCCGGATCAATCAGCTCGGGGCGATTTCCGAGACAGCTGCGCATCTGGCTCGGATCTTCCTTTCGCCTGAGCATCGCACAGCTGCCGATCTCCTGATGTCGTGGATGAAAGATGCCGGAATGGCCGCGCATCTCGACGCTATCGGCAATGTCTGCGGCCGCTATGACGGCGAACGTCCCGGCTTGCCCTGCCTGATGCTGGGTTCGCATTACGACACCGTGCGCGACGCCGGCAAATGGGACGGCCCGCTCGGCGTGATTACGGCGATCGCCTGCGTCGCCGATCTGAACCGGCGCGGCGTGCGATTGCCGTTTGCGATCGAGATCGTCGGCTTTGCCGACGAGGAAGGCGTGCGGTTTGCCTCCACCTTGCTCGGCAGCCGGGCGGTCGCCGGCACCTTCGACGAAAGCGTGCTCAATGCGCGCGATGCGAACGGCCTCACCCTGCGCGAGGCGATGGCGCAGTTCGGGCTCGACCCAGAGCATATCGGCGCGGCGGCGCGGACGCGCCGCGAGCTGCATGCCTATGTCGAACTGCATATCGAGCAGGGGCCGGTGCTGGAGCAGCAAAACCTTCCCGTCGGCGTGGTGACGGCAATCGCTGGCGCCACGCGGCTGGCGGCGAACCTGACAGGCATGGCCGGGCACGCCGGAACCGTGCCGATGGCGATGCGGCGTGACGCGCTGGCCGGCGCCGCCGAATGTATCGCGGCGGTCGAGGAGTTCTGCAAGGCCGATAGTGCCGGACTGGTCGGCACCGTCGGCGCCATCACCGCGCTTCCGGGCGCCACCAACGTGATCCCGGGCAAGGTGTCGTTCACGCTGGATATTCGCGCGCCGACGGATGCGCACCGCAAGCTTGCGGTGGCCGATATCGTCCGCCGCATCGAAGCGATCGCGAAGCGGCGCGAGCTGTCGCTGCAGATCGACGTCACCCACGAAAACCGCACCGTGCCCTGTGCGCCGTGGCTGAAAGCGCAGGTAGCGGAAGCGGTTGCGGCGGAAGGCTATGGCGTGTTCGAACTGCCGAGCGGGGCGGGGCATGACGGCATGGCGATGATCGATATCGCCGATGTCGCCATGCTGTTCGTGCGCTGCCGCGGCGGCATCAGCCATAACCCGGCCGAGCACGTCGAACCCGCCGACGCCGATTCCGGCGCGCGCGTGTTGCTGCGGCTGATCGAGAATTTCCGGCCAAGGGAAGCGGGCGGCACCGCCTGATCGCAGGATGGGTGGAGCGCAGCGAAACCCATCCTACCTCCTCGACGCGCGCGTTCGTCAGCCTGGCAGCAGTCGCTTCGGGAGGCTGAACGCCAGAGTGGCAGGGTGTCGATGACGCCGTGATCCTCGGCAGGGAGCGCCTTGCGCAGATGGTGGAGCGCGTCGCGGATCGCGGTTTCGTCTAGTCCCTCGATCAGCAGCAGAGCGGCGAACGAGCCGTCGTTGGCTCGCATGCCCTTCTCGCGGGCCTTGATGGAGGTCTGCGCGATGTCCATGGTCGCAACGCATCATGCCTCGGCTCGGCAATTTCGCCCGCGGCGGCGGCCGCATCGCCGCTCCAGATGGCGGCTCCATCCGTCATTTCGGGCTGACGCGGATGGCCGTGGGCAGCGACGCCGGCAACTGACCGGCAGCCTGCAGTGCGGCCTGCATGGCCGCGATGTAGCCGTAGGGGCCGAGGCCCGCGATGACGCCTTTCACCGCGGCCGAAAGCTTGGAGTGCCGGTGCAACTCGTCGCGGGCATGGATGTTGGAGATGTGTACCTCGTAGATCGGGCCGTCAAAAATCTTCATGGCGTCGAACATCGCAATCGAGGTGAAGGAGTAGGCGGCGGGATTGATGATGAGGGCGTCCGCCGCGGTGCGCGCGGACTGGATGAGATCGACCAGCACGCCCTCGTGGTTCAATTGATGGAACGCCAGCTCTGCGCCGGCGAAAGCGGCAAACTCTTCACATGACGCCTTGATGGCGTCGAGCGTGGTCGAGCCGTAGATGTGCGGCTCGCGGATGCCGAGCATGTTCAGGTTTGGGCCATTGAGGATCATGATGCGCATGGAATGCCTTTCACGGGATAATGAAAGGGCAGTGTAGCTGATCGCGGCAACATGTCAGCCGTGAAGCATCTGCTCAACGCGGCGCTCTCACGGCGTCATTGCGAGCGAAGCGAAGCAATCCATAGTGCGACAAGCGGAGAGATGGATTGCTTCGTCGCTTCGCTCCCTTGCGCAAACGCTTCGCACGGCGAAGCGGGAAAGAGCCTGCGAAGCGCGGGAGAAAGGCATTGAAAGACCTTGTTTTTTTGGTCTTTGCGTGGGACGGCAGACCGATCTGACCTGAAACAATAACGATCTGGCGCCGATTTCCAACTCCTCGTTCTGCGTACGGCGGGGTTCGCATGGGCGGCAGGGCGAGGTGCCATTTGGATCGGAAGCCCGGCGCGGCCGAAATCCGACCCCGCAAGACTACGGACAACAGCTGCTTTGGGCCATACCGGCGTTGGTGCGGTTGTTCGGTTGCGTCGGCGAACCGCGCCAGCGAATGTTCTACGGATCGGGGGGTGTCCCGCGCTCGTGCACCTGCGGAACAAGTTGTGCGTATATGAAAAAGCGGCTGATCGCTCTTTGCGCTCTTTTCTGCGTTGTCGCCTTCATTTTGCAAATGCTGACGATAACAATTTTTACGACTAACGGTCGCGCATGCACGGATCACTCACGTCCCGAGCTTGGCTTGTGGCGCTGTCGACCGGGTCCTGTCGGCTGAGACAGTCATCATCTGTTTCGTACGAACCACGATTGCCTCCTCAACAGCCCAATCGGCTGTATTGCCAGGATGCCTGCGCAGGTGCGTCAAGGCGACGGGTTCAGCTTAAGCAGTTTGAATTCTCGAACCCGTTGACAACATTTACCAAGGTGACGCTGCACTGGACCATGGAAAGGACGATGGTCAGATGCGTCGCTGCGCTGAGGAAAAGCTTACGGGGAGATTTCACCAGGTTCGGGTTGTGTCATATCACTTACGCACTTTCAGGCCCTGTGCATGATTTCCGCGCAGACGCTGAGCCTTCTTCCCGTGATGACGCATTGCAGTCCGCACGCCTTCGGCGGTCAGCGCCTGCCATCGCATTTCGCGGAAACCCCCGACAATAAATCGAATAATGGGACCAGGTTCACCGCAAGCAGCGATCGTGGCCTTCGGAACGCTCTTGAACAACGACTCCCACTCGCGCGCCAGAAAGTCGCCGATACCCATTGGTTGAAAAACGTCATGTCAGGCTCTAACGCCGTCACTCTACGCGCTCAGTGGTAGCCGCAGCTTCCAGCTCGAGCATTCGTAGGTCGAGAAACAATTTTCGAGCGATATCCGTTTCCTGTCCAGGAAGCTGACTTGGTTAGTGAGCGACTTCAAAAGCGCCGTCAGCTCACGGGCCCGAGCCCTCACTAGAGCGCGGTCCTGTAAATGCTCCGCCCTAGACGTATATTTGCATAGGAATCAAAGTGAGGCTTCAGGCGGCGAGCACTACCGAGCACTGTCCAAAACGTGCCGTTTCGTCTATGTTCACAGATGTCGTCGCTTTTCGCCCGTCACGATCCTTGAGACGGCGGCTGCATCTGTTTCAGACAGTTCGGAATAAACTCGGTTTCGATCCGGCAGAAAGATTTGCGTGCCCGATGCCTCCTTGATCGCTCTCGACTTACCTGTGCCGACACTACCGAAAGGGCGAGTCGCGCGCTGGGCATCCATTCTCGAAACGACTTTCGTGGCATTGCTCCAGATCATTCGTCACCTGCATTCTCACCTTCAGCAACGGTTTGGCGCCGTCGTAGCCGCGACAACGCGTACTCGCTCCACCGGTCACGCCGGTCGGGACTAGGCTTAACCTTGATGGAGGGAACACGCTGCCATTTGAGCGCTCCGTCAATCATTAAGATGACGCCTACATTGAGGAGGCCGAGGTGATCACATTCCGAAAGGACGACGGTAGCACTCTCACCGGCTGGCACCACGATCCAGAAGCGCGAAAAAAAAGTAGATTCCGTTGCCGTGGCAATCATTTTACGCAGGGCGACTTCTGTGTGCGTTCCGTCGTAAAGCGCGAAACTATCCATAGCTTCGATGCGCGTCACTTTGTTGTTCTCACGGCAAACGACATAGCAATCCGGATTCGCATACCGAAACGGAACAATTGGCCGCACAATCTCGACATCGAACGTTATCTCGCCGCCGAAGAGCAACGATTGATCGTTCTTAAAGAGCGAAATTGCTTTGTCGCGAAATTCCTTTGCTGCCTTTTTCCCCGCCATGATGGGAGCGATTCCGTGGCTTGATTTGCTCACGCGTTCATAGGCCGCGTAAAGATCGCGAAAGGTGGCGTTTGGGTATCGTCCTTCAATCAGTGAGCGGGCCTCGCTTTCATCGAGTCGCCAAATTCTTGAAATGGTCTCGATATGCGAGAACGGTCTGGATAATAACTTTTCAGCGAGAGCCGGCTCGAATTGAATGAGGTGATCCCGAAACAGCGAGGCCTTGGTCATCCTGCGAAGTTGGTTTGCGGCGTATCCGCTTTCGACCTCAGCACGTTGAATCCACGGCCGGCCGTTTTCGTCCACCGCCGCGATCCTTTCTAATTCGAGGAGAGCGAAGGCGATCTCGGGCCACGGCCGCTCATCGCGTCGGGCGTTCTTCAGAACGGCCAGCATTAACCCTGCATTAACGATAGACAAAGGCGGTGCTCGACTCTCGTGGGATCACGTGGCATTCATTGCCACGTAAACGAGTCCGCTGCAAGAAAAAGATAGTTCCTGCTGGAGCCTAAGCGTTTTGTGGCAATGAATGCCACGAGGAGGAGAAGATGCGAGCATTGGTGATCGACCCTTATAGGCATGAAGTCATGGCGACGGATATCCTGCCGACCCTCGAAGGCCTCCGGTCCGTAGTGCACGGGCCGATTGAATTTGCCCATCAGTTCCCCAACGGCGACATTCTGTATGTCAACGCGGATGGCCAAGGCCGTTTTGACGCACGTTTCGGGCTCGGCCAGAGCAACACGGCGCCGGGATTTGGTGTGGTCGTGGGCAGCGTTGGACTTGATAACCACATCGCTCCGGCGGTCAGTTCGGTTACCGAGATGCGCTCGCTGGTCAGGTTCGCCGTGCCGAAGATTACGGGCCCGTCCGCCGTTCGAATTTCGCTCGGTGAACCCACCGGCTTTGGCCGGTTTGACACCGGCCCCGACGGAGGCTCAGGCATTGCCATCGGCGGCCATGTTCCACCGAACGGCATTATGCTCGTTTGCGAGTTGCGCGACCCGACGCGAGCTGAGATCAATCTCATTCAGACTGGCCTCACTCAGTTCGCGTTCGAGCGCCAGGACAACGCAGCTATCCTAACCTGCCGTATCATCAGGCCGTCGGATCGAAAGCAGCTCTTTTTCGAGACCCACTTTCATATCGGTCTCGAAGACGAAGGGACAAGGTATCTGCCTCGTCGCGAGACGAACGATGGAAGGACCATGATCCTGCTTTTGCAAGATGAGAGCACTGTCTGCCGCACTATCAGGATGACGACCATCCCGCCTCACGTTTGCGATGCCATCGAAATGGCGGTGGTTGACCAGGTCACGGAATTCGCCACGGATGCTGCCTTTGAGGACAAGTTCAATGCCTCGATGCAGCGCTACCATGCTCGCATGCCCACTCCGCAGATCGGGTTTGCTCAAGCGCACATCAAGGGGTGATCGATGTGCTTGCGCATTGGCCTGATCGTGTCCCGTGGTGGTAGGTTGTTGATGATCACTATGATCGCCGGTTAGGCCCCGATCAGTCAGGTCGCTACGGTGGGCGAGGCGACGATGGGACTATCGCTGATAAAGCGATAGTTTCCAACGGCATGTGACGATCTCGCTGGGCCGCTCATTCATTGTTCTGTCCGAGCAAGATAGTGCCGACGAGACACCTGATAGCGGCGTCCCTGGGGAAGCTCAACAACCTCGGTGCGCCGCTTGATTTCGCCATTGAGGCGCTCAATCGGATTGGTCGATTGGAGCCTGGTCCGATGCGAGGCAGGAAAGTTCATCAATGCGAGCACGTTCGCTTCGGCCTCGTTCATCAGCCTGGCCAGAAGGCATTGACGGCCGCAACTGGTCGGCGACCTTGCGCCAGTCGCCTCGGCGTCGTCCTGGACAAAGGTGGTGACGATGGAGGCGGAGACTACGCACCTGCTGCTCTCGGCTCCATGGGCGAGCGCATTGCGCATGAATTGGACGCGGCAGCGTTGTCAGCTGGCCGTCAGCACCAGCGCGGCCTTGGTGCCCCCGTGGGCATTCGAGACCGCCCGGCATCAGCTCTCGCCGATCGCGCCGTAGCTTGGCGCCCGAACTCGCCCTCGAACGTCTCAGCTTCGGAAGGCCCCGGCGCTTTGGTCGTCGGCCAACCCCGTTGCGGCCGACGTTACCCTCGCTTTCATTCTATTGCGGGGCGTCGGCGAACTGCTGCTGTCCAAGACGCGTCAACGCCATGCAGTCTCTTAAGCGTGACTTTGCAGTTTTATTCTGACTGGCGCGCCATTTGCAGTCAACGGCGCTCGTCGGTCGCCCGCTACGCTGGGCCGGTAAGCTTCTCATCCAGCGGAGTTTTCCACGCTTTCGGTGGCCTAGCGCAGACTTTCGTCTTCCTCGGCGCGCCTTTTAATGTGCAGACTAAATAGGGCAAACCGCCAGATCGTAGCCTCAACCTAGGAGAGAAAGAGCGATGACCAAGACGCTAATGCTGGAAGACATCCGAGATCTTCTCAGTGGATTCGCTGCTGCAATCGAGCTGGATCAGCTCCGTGTCGACGCGTTGGCGCCGCAGAAATTTCATCGCGTTTACGACGACAACATGTGGCGTGCGTGGCGTCGCGATCATCTTGCCTACATCAATAAAGTGCTCACGACCTTGAATACGATCCCTCCGGCCATGCTAGAGGAGCTGACGCGGGCAGCGATTACTTACGAGCCAGAAGTCGTCGGACAAATCGCGCTCGAACTTTTTGCTGAAGCCGCGAGCGGCAGTTGCCCGCCGGAGGAGCTTGATACGGCGGCCCTTTTCTTCGGCTGGTTGATCAGGCGGTTGAGCGACAGGACCGAAGACAATCCGATTGATCCAGATGCTAGGGCTTTGATGTTGCAATGGCTTCCTGTGACCGATCCTCTGCGCATCGGTGTGGACCCTGAATGCGGCTATGGCCAGCCCGCCGGATTGGTCAGCTGAGGGCAATCTGCTAGCAATTGCGGTTATTTCAGTCCGCAGAAAGTGAAGTTCAACGTCCAGCACCGATTTTTTGCGGCAATGGACCTCTCCGCCATTCCCCCGGTGGCGGCACTCTGCGGATCTTCAGGCCGGAATGTCAACGCGACCGGCACCGGATCCGGCCTGTGACGGGCGGCCCTCCGCCGGTCGATGGCCTCGAGGTCATACATCCCGGTGTCCGGGTCAGCTGGCGGGAAGCCGCGGGCGAGCAGGCGAGGCAGTACCTCGGTGAACTGCTGTGGAGTCAGGTGGAGCCGCCTAGCTGCCTTCTCCGGAGGGACGTTAGCCGGGTCGACGCGGAAGCGGATCTGGGCGGCGTCAGGCGCGGCGCCGCGCTCCGGCCGATGCTCGGCTGGCTGCTCCTCCACGGTGTCGCTCGGCGATCGGCTCACGACGCTGTCCCCAGGGTTGTCCACACCGAGCAACGCTGCGCGCCTGGTCCTTCAAACATTCAGGGATTGCAGGCAAAATTCGACTGGAAAAATCCGCTCTCCCCGTAACCCAACAAGGGGACGGCGGAGCAAGGATTCACGCGTGTAACAGGTGTTGCGTTAACTCGAGCTCCCTGCCGTTCGGACCCGCCGGCCGCGCAGGTAACCGCGCGACGACCTCGCATAGAGCGCCGCGAGCTCGCGATCGAGGGCGCGTCGTTGACGACGAGCAGCGCTCTTTCGTCCTGACCGCTCCATGGTGGCCACCTAAGTAGTCCGACGCCGCCGCTTCGGCCGACGCCTCAAATTTCTGGTGCATCCGATGAGAAGCTAAGTCCAGTTAGCTTCCCACTATCGCACGCTATGTTACCCTGCGATCCAAAGACGTCACACGTGACGCCGTCACGAGTGCGCTCGATCTTCTGAACGCCTGCGTTACTTCCCCCCTTTGGTAACGAAGAAACCGAGATTCATTCGATCAGCTTGCCCAACTCGCCGGCACACGGTGACATAGGGAGCCGCCGCTCGCTCGGCGTTGGCGGTAGGCGAGGGTCGTCGGTGTCCCTAGTGTACTGGCAGATGTCGCCGATCGCGATCTCGCCGTCGAGGTCGGCCGGCTTGCCCTTCACCAAAGCCTTGATTTCGGCGATATGGGCGTCGAACGGCAGGCCCGGGCAGACGTAGATGCTATAGACGGGTCCGCACTTCCACTTTCGATAAGTGGTATCGCTCCTCGACGGCGGCGAACGGCCGCCACCGCGGCGGCTCGATCCAGCCGCGCTTTTCGATGATGCCGTTGACCGCATCCAGCTGCTTGTCAGTCATCTTCTTCAACTGATGGACCCACGCGGCGACCCGCTTGGCGTACGGAGCTGCATAGGCGATGTCGGCGACGTGGCAAAGCGGCGGGTCCTGCATGTATCGCATGGCCGGTGCGTATCGCTCCTCCAGGAGCCATCCCGTGCCGCTGTCGACGATCATGCCGCAGCCCCTACGGCGATGTGGAGATAGGCCCTAGCCGCACTCTCGTCCACCTCGAAGACGCGATTCCCATTCACTATCGAGCACACCCTCAAAATCTCCACCGGATCCCAGCGTCCAGGAGAGGCTGCCGCGAGCCGCCTGACCGCTCGCGCCACATGTCGATCTGACCCGGGAGATTCTCGAACGGTGCGTGTGCGAGAAAGGGAATTTGGTGGCCTCAGTCGAACGGGATGTCGTCGGCCGTGAGCGGCTTCGGCGCCGGCTTCCACCGCCGCTTCGGCGCGCGGGCGGACGGCCGCGGCGGCTTCGCACATGGGTCGATCCATCGCTGCCTTGCCTCGGGCGAACTCCACTTGTGTGGCTCCACAGTCGCGGGCGGCGTCTTAAGTAACCGCTCCATGTAGGCGCGGTCGTCTGCAGACAGCGGCGGCGAGACCGCGACTAAGCGGCTGGCCATAAGCCCACTTCCAGGCGCGGGATCGGCGTCGTCGAGGATCAGCGGGATCTCGAGAGCGCAGTCGTGTGGGACATCGTACATCGCGCGCATGACGTCGCCGGCGACATTGCAGACCTCCTCGGTGCGCTTCTGCAGCTTTGCAGCGTCGCGGTGGAGGTGAGCTACGATCGTCGCGTCGAGCGTTTCGATAGACATCTCGCGATCGAACATCGCGCGCAGGTCGCCCCTTTCGTAGCTGAGCAACTTAGCTCCTGCGGTGCGCCAACTGGCCCCATCGGTCTCGCGGAAGGCAGCGACCAGCCGCTGCCAGTGCGTGCGCCGTCTTCGGCCAGCGGCTGACGACACGCTCTCCAGCCAGCGTTCGCCGCGGCCGAGTCTTTGGCGATAGCCGGTTCGCCACGCGACGATCAGCTGCGCGACGTACGCGTCCGGGACGAGAACACCAGCATATTGTTGCCGGCCTCGTCGATGAAGGCGACCAAGCCGCGCTGCTCCTGTTCTGCACCCCGAAGCCGGTGACGCCGCAGCCGACGCTGTCGCCAGCCGACGACGCGGCCTTGATGGAGCTTGTGTGATGGCCGGCGTCAAGCTCGAGCAGGGCGCGTACGGCGGCCCGGGCATCGCCGCCGCACGCCTCGATCGCTGCATCGTCGCGGTTTCCACCTCGGCGGCATCGTCAGCGGGTTGGTGCTCGGCCGGCGCTGACATTTCAATGATTCCTGGATTGACGGGGAACGATCATATGTTCTCAAGTCAACGGCCGATGTCCGTAATATTCGATTAGCGCGCCTGAGTTCGCGGTTTAGTCCGTAATATTCGACTAGCGAGCAGTCCGTGTCCGTATTTTCGATTAGCGAGCAGATTGTCTATGGCTGGCAGGCGGTGCGCGGAGTGGCGGTTTCCGACGGCGAAGCAGCAGCGCACGGAAGAGGTGGAGCGCAGGCTAAGCCGCCATGCGGCGCCGATCTCCGACGAGGACGCCTGGTTGCAGGCGGTGCTGTCAGATCCACGTGCGGTGACGTCGACACTGACGCCGAGCAGGACACTCGGCGAGATCCAGGCCGCCGTCCTGCGCGTCGGGTGCGAGCGCTGCGGCAGGGCGATCGAGCTCCGACGCGACGACGCGATCGCGCGCTTCGGCGCCGACGCCAAGTGGCGCCAGGTCGGCCAGCGGCTGCTCGACGACGGCTGCGAGATGCGGAGCGGTCAGCATGAGGAAGACGGATGCTGGTCGGACTTCAGGTGAGTTCTTCCCGTTCGTCGGCGAGCGGCGACAATTCACTCTCCAAAGGCGCCATTTCGGCACGTTGGTCGCCGCACGGCGACACGCAAGAAGAGGGAAGCTAAGTCGAGTTAGTTTCCCTCATCGTCCTCGCGCGGCGCCTGGTCGAGCAGCGCTTCGAGCGGATCTCGCGGGCCCGATGACAGGCGCGTGCTGCTCGAGAAGCCTGAAGGCGCGTAGGATCGCGGTCTGCGCCGCGCCTGGCGTCAGCGAAGGATAATATCGACACATCTCGTCGACCGCCGTCGACGCCAGCACGTAACTGCACAACATCCTGGCGGGGATCCGCGTGCCGTCGAAGCACGGCATCCCACCCATCACGCCGTGCCGGCGCGTGACCACCTCGGCCTGCAGCCAGCACATCCCGTCGGCGCACAGCGCCCAGGAGAGCCACGGATCGATCCACAGCACCTCTTCGGTCAGCCAGGTGTTATCGACGTCGCCGATCTCCTCGAGCGGCGTCCCCCACAGCTTCATCGCCGACACCGCCGCGCTCCCAGGCACCATCGACCACTCGACAAGGGTCCGCTGCGGGATCGCGGGGTCGATTTCCTGAGAGACGGGTCGCCAGTCGGTCTGCAGGCGCTCAAGCAGGCGCTGGATTGCATCGGTCATGGCGTCCACCAAAAAAGCAGTCCTCGCAGAGCCGTGCTTGCTGCCGACCGGTCTGCAGACGCTCGAGCAGATGCTGCACGGGATCACCGATCATGTCAGCTCCCCTCCGGCCAGTGATTGCGGGCGTATCCGCGCCTGCCGAAATGCTCGAGGTCGACGGCATGCCAGCGCTCGGCCTCGGCCGGCGTGGCGTAGCAGTCGATCGCGAGCGAGTGCGGGTATGCGCGCTTCGCGACTGCATCGTCATCGTTCTCGACGGCGACCGTCAGATTCCACGTCGGCATGTGGCCGCCTGGCCGCCGCGCGACCGACAGGATCCGGCCGACCGCATGCGGATTCGTCGTCGGCGTTGGCATGGCGACGAGCCAAAGCGATCCAACGACGGGCGGCGCAGCGTTCGTGGACAAAATGGCGTGCCAGATCGAGCTCATCGCTCCGCCTCCGCTGGCGTCCACCAGAACCCGTCCTCGCACAGTGCCCACTCGCGGCCGGCGTCGATCCAGAGGACCTCACCGGTCGGCTGGACCCGGCCACTCTCGTCGACACCCATCAGGACGGTGGCCGGCGCGTGGTAGGGATCCTCCGGATCCTCGGGATACGCCATCGTCTCGATCGCAAACCTCGCGCGGCGCAACGTCCGCTGCGGAATGTCCGGATCGATCTCGTCCGGATAGCTGGGCCGCCAGCCAGTCTGCACACGCTCGACCAGGCGGCCGATCTTGAGGCGGACCGCCTCGGCATGGACGGTGCCAGGCATCACGCGCTCGAGCATCTGCCATGCCGTCTCCGCGCCGTCGATCGACACGCGGCAACGCAGCGTCCTGCCGACATCGTAGACAGTCACCTCGCCATCGCCGCGAACGTAGATCGACCTGGCCGACTGGCCCTCTTCGAGCAGCGTGAATGTCCTCATCTTAGACCTCGCTTTCTCTGGCGCCTGCCGGCTCGCCGAGTACGTACACCCGCGACATCGTCCGCGCCCAGCGCGACTGGCCGTCGATCCAGACGAGCGGCGACGTCTCGATGCGCCGCCCATTAGTCAGCGTCGGATGGCCGATCATCATGCCGACCAGCGTCATCCGATAGTTTCCGTCCGGGCCGCGCGAGATCGCCGGAACCCACTGATCGATCCGCGGCGCCGTCGCGAGCTCATCCGGCGGCGGATCCTCGCCGCGGAGGTAGGCCTCGAAATCGTTGTGGAGCTTCTTCTCGTCGATCGACATCAGTGCCTCCGCGCGCATGCATCGCGCGTTTCGAGCGTCGCTGCGATCAATCTCTGCAGCTTGCGCATCGAGAATCTCTCACGCGCCCAGGCCCGGCCAATGATCGCAAGTTCGTCGTCCGCGAGCGGCTGGTCATGCGACCGAGCCTCGTCCTCGGCGGCCGGGTCGCGCATCACGGCCGCGGCCAGCGCAGGCAGGTGCTGCAGCGTAGGCGAGGGGATCCGGATCACGCGATAGCGGTCGCGCAGCGGCGCCGGCAGCCGATCGATGCTGTTCGCGGTGGCTAGGTGGCAGACGTGGGACAGGTCAAGTTCTGCGTCGAGGCCGGTCTCGCGGTAGCGCGCCGACGTCTCGCACTCCAGGAACGGCGTCATACTGTTCCAGAGATTTCCGTTGTACGTCGAGATCCCACCCTTATCGATCTCATCGACGAGTGCGATTGGGTTGGCCATCCGCGACATCATGATCGCGCGTGCCGGAACTCTCGGCTGCGCAGACGACCATGATTTTGGGCTGCCTGCATACGTCCCATCGTGGGCGGCCGCGTCGTCGTATCGATACACGTACATGGCGCCACCGATGAGCTCTGCAAGCCGTCTCACGACCCTCGACTTACCAGACCCAAGGGGGCCCAAAAGCAGGGTCGGACGCATACGCACCGGCAGACCTTCCCGCAGGTCCTGCAGCAGGACGCCAACGGCCTGCCAAGCATGTGGATACTCCGCGCGCAGCGTGTCGCGAATCCTTGCGATATCGCGGACAACGATCAGCGGCAGCGCCTGGTCGCGCATATCCCGCCAAGCCGTCGGCATGTTTCTCTCCTCGGCAAGCTTGCCGGGCATGACGACGACCGACGGCGCCGACTGTGTTGGTGGAGGCGGCTCGGGTGGCGTCCCCTCGTCCATACCGTGGTAGTCGCGGCCGGCTTCGACGGCGGCGATCCGGAAAACGGAAACCGGAGGGTTGGAGTCGGCCCACTCGCCGCGGGCTGCACGCCACCAGATTTCCAAGCGGTCCCGCAGGAAGCGCTGCTCTGGCGGTTTCGTGATGATGGACCGGTGCTCCAGGATCCACGAGATCTGCGGCAGCACGCACGTGAACGTTTGCGGCTTGCGCGGATCGCATAGCATGGCCTGCCAGGCCAATGCGAGCTCGCCCGTCCAGTCGCGGCCCTGCGCGGACAGCACGTTGGAGAATCCACGGATCAGCGCAGCCTGCTTCTTGCGGTCGCGCCCGTCGAGCGCCGGCAGTTCGATGCCGAGCCTCGCGACCTGCCGCTCCGTGGTTTTGCGAAGCCATTCCATCGCGTCGTCCCCGCGGTCGTGCTCGAGGATCGCGACGCACGCCGTAGTACCGCTCACGATCCTGGAGTCGTCCTCCTCGTCTGCGACGATGCGCTGCATCTCGCTGCGCCAGTACGTGTCTGCGAGCGCGAAGAAATCGTCGTACGCCGCCGGATCGTACTTGTGGCGCGCGACGTCGTTCCAGACGCGCAGGCGAGCCCGCGCCTCACGGGTGTCACCGTCGGCGCTCGCAAGCACGCCGAGCGCGCCGGCGACGGCGGCGTGGATCACCGACTGGTCGTCGGTAGTGCGCAGCGCCAGCAGTTCGAACGCGCACGACAGCACGGGGTCGGCGACGCGCACGCGCTGGGCAAATCCGCTCACGATGCGGATGCGCTCCAGGATCGTGCCGGCTGCCTCCAGCTCGCCGACGGCGTCGAAACCGGCGACCTGACGGGTTCGGTCGCTCGCCATGCGGAAAGCCGCTCGCCACGTCGGCAAGCACAGCCAGCCGGCCAGCCAAAGTATGCGCCTGTCGACGTCACTCATCGCTCGGCCTCCGGCTCGACGGGCGCCGGCGGCGGCGCGCTCTCGGCTCTATCTTCCAGCACGGTCTGGAGCCAGTAGCAGGCGGCCTCCTCGGCTATCGAATCCTTGAATTCCATGCTACCCCAACGTCCGTACGAAGTTGCCATCATTGGCGTCCTTTGTAATCACAATGTACGTACAATGGCAACCGTTCGATCGGAGCATGGATAACGGACGATGAAGGACTCGAAGGCGACGAAACCGAAGCGCGACCGCAAGAAGCCTACGCGGGCGAAAGCCCCCGTTGTCGACGAGATCCGCGAAGGCCGGCTGATGATGCGGGTCCACGCAGATCTCGTGCACATGCTCGACATCCGGGCCAAGGAGCGTGGGGAGTCCAGGTCGCGCTACATCGAGAAGCTGTTGGTCGCGTTCCTGCGCGCGGACCCGCGGAATCCGAAAATCGATGCCGTCGGCCGCATCGACGCCGAGGCCCCGGCTCCTCTCAAGGCGCCTGATCCGCTGCGGTTCGGCGAGCGCTGGGCGCGCTGGGTCGACATCAACGACAAACTGCTGGGGTTCCGCGTGCCAGATGAGTGGCTCGATGACGAGTGGGGATACTTCGAGTGGGCCAAGCGCGCCGTGGACAACGACGAAAAGTGAAGGCGCACAATTCGACTCTCGAATAATCCGAATCTCGGATTATATTGATTTCGGAATGTCCGTGAAAATGAATCATTTTCAATGGCTTGCCGAATCGACGGTGGGATGACTGCACTTCGAATTCGGGAAGTGACATTTCGAGAGTCGAATTGTCGACAATCCGAGATTCGAAATGTTCTGCACTCGAAACTGGCAGTTCCGAAACCGTAGACCCCTCGATGGTGGTTGTGTTCTTTGGTGGGGTTTGACCGATAAGCCACTTATCAGGCATCTGACGGAATACAGAAATTTCCGCGGATAGCAGCGAATCCTTGCGCGAATCCTTGTTGACACTTTCGGTTCTCCAGCTCGGTATGGTTGCCTGAACCAAGGATCCGAGTTTGTTTTCGATCGCGCCCACATCTGCGGACATCGTCTCGGCCGTGCCAACGGACACGTTCGTATTGCCTGGCGGACGCTACGACGCGAAGCCGGCGGAGGCGCACAAGCCAATCCGCCGCAACGTCAGCCGCAAGCGCACTGGGCAAGAGGCTTATTTCAAGACGGAGAAGAAGCCGACGTTGCTCGCCAAGGACATTCCGTTCGACGATGGGCCGCCAGTCTACTTCCCGCACGTGGCCCCAAAACCGAAATTCGTCCACAAGCCGATCATCACGCATCGCCGCGGTGATGTGGTCACCGTGGTGACCGGCCCGATCGAGCCGACCGTTCCTCACACCACGCCGGCGACTGAGCCGGGCTGGAAGAAGTGGTTCGGCGACGTCACGGACGTTGCTGCCGCCGCGAAGAAGGCCGGCGTTGAGCGCGCGGCGAAGAGGAGGGGCTACTTCAAAGGGCGCAGCGACAAAAAAGAAGCAGAGTGGGAGGCCAGGTGCAAACGTGCCTTGGCAAAGGGTAAGCCGCTTCCGAAGCGCCCCAAGCCGCGCGAACTCCCCCCGAACTTCATGCACTACGTCAAGGACGAGCAGTTCGTGGCGATGGTTAATGCGTCGCGGGCCACCAAATCGACTGCGAGGCGGATGCGCGAGTTCTGGCATCGTGGCTCGATGCCGATCGCCGACCGCGTGTATGCCGACTTCAATGAATTCTTCGAGCACGCCGACGGAACGGCGGCGCCGGCGATCCGAAGCTGGCTCAGAATCATCTCTCTCAGTCTGCTCAACAGCTCGCTGCCGCGCGGCTGGGTCAACTACGGCTACAACAAGGAAGTTGAATATTCATCGAGCCTGGAAGGCAGGCGGCGCCTGTTCGTGCTCGACGAGAGCTACATCGTTCTCGACAAGAGCCGAAGATGCGCCTTCATCGTCGATCTGGACGGCTGGTGGGAGTCTGTCGCCGGGCTGCGTGCTCAACTACGTAAGCTCCTGCCGTCACACCTGATGCCGAATATCATTACGTTCCGCGGCCGGGAATGCGACGGCTTGGGGGTAGAGAACCCGCATTTGGTCTGGATGTTGCCACCGGGCTCGCGCGTGCTGCGCGGCAAGGGGAAGAAGAAGGATCAGCAGTTCAAGCTCCACTCGATGATCCAGGCCGGCATCGTCAGCCTGCTGATCGAGCTCGGCGCCGACCCTGGACACACCAACATCTTCAAGACGAAAAACCCGCTCTCTCCGAGCTTCAGCATCGAGACCTGCGACGACCACTTCGCCACCATGGACGACTGGCGGGCGGCCCTTCCGACCATCACGCCGAACAAGCGCGAGATGCAGCGCCGAGCCAAGGTCCACAAGGCCTCGCAGCAGAGCGGGGCGAAGGTGAACCTGTCCCTGGCGATCTGGAACGACGGCATCGCCTTCCGGCGCCTGGAGATCAAGGCGGCCCAGCGCCGCAAGGATTCGGCCTTCTTACAGGCGATCAAAAAGAACGCGACGTTCGTCGACTGGCTCTATCACCCGGTCGACGGCGTGGTGACCAACAGGCTCATCAAGGAGCACAGCGACACACTGGCGGTTCGCTCGGTGCTAAAAGCGCAGCGCGACTTCGTCGTCCAGATGGATCTGACCCCCAGCGCGATCGGAGAGTTCTGCAACCGCGGTCGCGACTACTACCGTAACCAGCAGAAGGATTGCCCCGTCGCTGGCCCGATGGCGACCGCCGAGGAGCGCAAACGCGTTGAACTATACAGGAAGTCCCAGGGCGGCACAGAGAGCCGGTTGAACATGAAGGACCTTCACTGCGGCCTCATCGCCGAGGAGATCGAATTGCGCATGGACTCCGGCATCCAGGTGGTCAAGGCCGAGGTTGTCAACGCCCTCGCGAAGGCCGGAACCGTAAGCAGGTCAGTAGCTTACGCCCATTTCGATCATGTTCTCAAAACCGTCCTGGAAGCTGCAAGATATCAAGATCACCTTCTTTCTAACAAGTCAGAGCAATCCGGTAAGCAGAGCAACCCTTCCCACGTCATCGTTCCGGATCCGGAATCCTGCGCTCAATCCGTCCCCGTTGCTGCGCCCACACCGGTCCATGCATTCGATCCCGTGCGAAATCCGGGCAAAACCACTGATCTGCCGCTTCCTGCGTGGGTGGTCGACAAGGACTCGCTGACCGAATTCGAGGAAGCGTGCCGGATTCGCGACGATTGGCGCGTGGCAGTGGCCGCATGGCGCAGCGCGAAGCATCGTCAGCAGGCCGACGAAGGGGTGGACCTCGCGGACGATCCGGCATTCCGGGCAATGGTACTCGAACGATCCGCCTGGGTGCATCACCGTCGGCATTGAGCCAGTGCGTCGTCGATAGTCAGCCGGCTGACACGTCCTCCGGGTCAAGCCTTCCAAATCATCCAACATCATGTCCGGTGGGTCGCATGCTTCCTGCTGCAGGCGCCGTGCTGTCTCCGGTGGGTCACGTGCTGACCCGGGCCTTGCCATTTGCGGCTTCTGGAACCAAAGATTCCGCAGGCACCAGAGGGCGTGCCGCTGGAGATTGAGTATGAGGAGTTCGAAAGCCGATGATGTCGCCCGGGTCGTATCGGAGATCGACGAGACCCGGCGGACGGAATATTTCCGGAATCCGGATCGCCCGGATTCGCGGAGCGTAAGACCGCGTCGTCGGCAGGATCCGGCAATCGGCCGCGCCAAGGCGCGCGCTCGGACGGCAGCCTGGCGCGTCAGACTCGATCAACGCGGAGCGGCGACCACGTACGAAATCGGCATGGCCCTGCTCGTGGCTCTGGCGACGGCGAAGTCGAAGGAGATGACCGGGGACGATTGGGATCTGGTCGGCCGGGCCTTGGCTGACCTTCAGAGCAGGGGATTCGATCTGGCGGAGATAAAGGACACGCTGCGCAGGCTCCGGCGCCGGCTGCGTGATCCGGGTGACGAAAGGGGCGAGCCCAGAGAGTCCTCTCTCGGCGCGAATGCGCCGGATGACTCGTCACCGGTGTTCTGACCGTCATCGGAAGCCAAGCGCAGATTGTCGTTGATGCTTTCGGCTGGTGGACTCAGGTTGAAGTTCGGTGGCGCCTGAAACACGCTGCCCTCTCAATGACTGACCCGGATGACGATCTCGTCCCCGGGTTGTAAATCGGCGAGCCGTTTGACCCCCAATGGGCGTCCAACGCAGACCCCACCAATGGCGCTCGAAGTTATTGGTACTGCGAAGGAAAGCAGCAGTTGGCTGGGGTCACTGTTGGACGCCTATAGGGGTCAAAGTTCGGAGCCGATACACAATCGACATGTCGTTGATCCTCTGGACGTGTCGCACAGTCTCGTCGACGTCCAATTTCAAAGCCTCCGCGACGTTCCGCATCGAGTTGAATAGCCCCGCGTTCAGGGACAGCTTCGCTATGACGTCCGCCCAAGGCGGGTATAGACCTAGGTCTTGTACCCAATAGGGGATGCCGTTAGCCCGAGAGTTGAGCGCTTCTTCTGCAAGTTCAAGCATTTCAGGCGCATCGCAACCGATTCGACAAGCTCGCACGCAACGTCCTCACCGCTGTCGCTCTCGCTTCAGCGCGCCTTTGGACCAGAGCTTATGAGTCCACGACGTAGCTCTCCCCAGCGCAGCTTGCACGCTTTGCGTGCAAGGGTATAGTAAGGTTTCCTGGGGGGAGAAAATGCGATTACTGTGTATTGTCCTCTTTGCCATTCTTACTGTCTCTGCCCAAGCTTGCGAAGACACGCTCGGAGCGAAGGACACGGATTTACTGCTTAGCGCAAGCACGTCCCTGTCGAAGGAAACATGCATCCTAGCAAAAAACCTAGTTTTGCCGCCTGACAGCGTTATCACGACGAACGGTCACAAATTATCAATCGATGCTGAGAACCTCATTATAAGCGGATCGGCAACCATTCGTGCTTTCAACTATGCGTGGGAAAGCGAACAATCTGCGATCCCCCCACCGAAAGGTTCTGACTTGCCGGTTGCCTTCCCATCATGGGATCCGGGTCCGACGAATGGTTCGGGTCAGGGTCGCAATGGAGGCAAGGTTGTCAAAGGCCTCCCCATGGACGCCGCCTCCGGACGGCCTGGGATGTCCGCAGGCGATGTAGAAATTCATGTGGCTCAAAGCGGAGCGGGCACCTTAAATCTTCAAACGATGGGTTCTGACGGACAACGCGGCGCGGACGGTACACGCGGCTGGTCTGGCGGAAATGGCGAGCAAGGCACCGAAGGCCGGGGCAACCCAATCTGTAGTAATGGCCCGGGCATCGGTGGGCGTGGCGGCGACGGACGATTCGGAGACAATGGCGGCCATGGAGGGGCGGGTGGCGATGGAGCTCAGCTTATCATCGATGTTGGCAGCCCCAGTCCGCGGTTCAAGGTGAACGCAAATGTGCAGCCTGGCGTTCCGGGCGCCGCTGGCTTGCCTGGCCCTGGCGGATTGCCGGGCCTACAAGGTTGCGGCGGTCGCGGCGGACCTTGCATCAGTAAGGAAATTGAGAGGCAGGGTCTGCTTGGCAATCCTGGTGTGGCTGGCAAGTTGGGCCAGATCGGGATGCTCGGGAATCAGGGGTCAATCAAGAAGACGGGCACGTTTAAACTCACAGAAGTAGGCCAACCCAATCAGTGCGAACCGCTGACGCTCTCGCAGCCGGAGCGCGACTTTATAGACGCTCAAGCAAACTACGCGTTTTGGACGCTGGGTGGCTATCGGCTTTTGGGATCGACCTTCAAAGTCGTTCCAACTAACGGCGGAGGCGACGCATTTGTGATCAACCCCGACTGGCGGAATGGGATCTTAAGTTTCGTAAATCCGCTCGTCTTGATTGGGTTGGTACAAAAGCCCTTGCCCTTGCCTGCTCCTATTCCTGCCAATTGTGCGGGATCATTATGTTGTGCGGGATCCCCATCAATAGAATGTCTTTCCGCCAGCCGGTGGTCGCTAGGCACAAATCCGAACGGACTAGATCGGTATCGAGATCGGCTTAAATGGAAAGACGAGGTAATAAAGCTTCTCCATATTGAGCTATCAAAGACGGCTCGTCAGAGATCTTCCGGGACGAGCGAGCAGGACTTCCTCACGGGCGGAAAAGTCTACCTGCAGATCGATTCTGACAAATATCTCATTATAGACGATGAGCTATTTGCTCGGCTCGTCGCGACAATTGGGGCATTGATACCTTCGGTGCGCGTTGCCCTCGATGCACGCGTCGCGCATGATCGAACATCTCTGCAGTGCAGCAGCGGCAGTCCAACGAGGACGGGAGGGCCCAAATTTTATACGAAGTTGGGGACCGACATCCTAGTTGATAGTGGATGGAATGTGATGTTCGCGCAATCGTCGCCCGCGGGATTTCAATTGAACTCACCCAACATAGGGAACGTTGCGGTTGTCTTGCCAATAGCGTCTTTCCGTTCGGAGACGATCTTCGACCCTCCAGTCATTCAATCGATTTCCGCGATGTCAACTTGGGGCGGCAGACCCGGATTTCATGAAGGCGGATTTTGCAAGATCATGTCGCCCAAACCGATGACATCCCGGGACGATCAACTGAACTGCGGCGGAAAGGGCGCGACTCTCCTGAATGACATCCGACCGCGTTGGCACAATTTCGACACCCCTACGATGACGTTCATTCTCGCGGCTGTTCTTTATTTGGATGTAGCGTCGAGGGCCAACTATCTAGATTTTAATGGCGGTTCCCAATCACGGGAGCTGGCGCTCCATTGTTTTCAATAGGTGAAGCCATGAAGAGCTTATCTGTATTTGCTGTCGTGGTCGTAGGCAGCCTTCTGACTGCATGTAGCGGCGACAACGGTGGGGGAGGTGGTGGAGGTTCTTCGTACTGCGATGGTCAATCCTGTTTTTCGTTCTCGCGCAGATCCGACAATCGCTGTCAAACTGCGCTCGATCCACATGCGCTAGGCTTTTTTGCGACGGCCAGGCCTAACGTAAAGACCGATGATGGTCAGGTAAGCTTGATTTTTGCGATTGAGCGAGTACGCGATAGCGGCGTCAAATACGACGAGCTTCCACCAACTGAGCGCAAAGCTGGCGCGGGCGCGGACGTTTGGATCGGATGCGATGCCGGCCGAGATACCGTGAGTGGAGTGCCGAATACTCACCTTGTGCACTTCATTGTTCCCAAATGCTCTTCGTCGCGCGTATATCCGCCCGGTACTACGTGTGCTTCACGGCCAGCTCCTGAGCAGTGGCCGCCAAATTTCAGGTATCCACCACTTCTAGGAGCCATTACGGCAACTAAGATCGCGCCCGCGGTCGATTGCAAAGCGCACTGTGTCCCCGGAAAGGAAACTGCTTTGTGCGTGAACGTAGACGTGCCGCCGGCCGCGAGGATGGCCATGCAACTGAAGGGGACCGATTGGTCTCAGGTCTTGGCTGACTTACGTAGCGAATTGGCCGACGACAGTAAATTTCCAATCACGGCCGCAAGATGGGCGCAGATTGTAGGAGTGAATCCTTCGGATATTGGGCGCGGCGGCGATATCGAATTGAATGGCGACGTCCTACAGCAGGATGGTGATGCGGGGACGCTCCTCTTCGAGTTCACCGATGCGAATGGTTCTGTTAAGGCCACGATGGACGTCGGACGGACGATAGTCGGACAGAGAGTGATCTCAGGCGACATTGTCGAGTGGCTGCCTGACAGTACTAGAGCGCCGCAAATAAAGTTTCCGAATTCACCCGCCTACCAAACGACCTTAGGAGGTCCGGTAGCTCAAATGTACATATCCACAAATCGATTTGTCGTAGGGAACGGGAAGCAATGTCTTGCGGCCGCATACTAGGTACTACGCAACGCCAAATAATGCGGCCGGCTTCGGTCGTAGGCAGAAGCAAGCTCGCGTGGGTCCAAACGAGGCGTCCGCTAGAACGGACGCGGGTTAGGAAGGGGCGGGTGGCCGCTTCTGACCGCAGGCGTTCATGGTGCTCCCACGACGGAGACACCGCACCCCTTGATTTTCGCCGGTCGCGCTCGCATACGTTTGCATCACCGGAAACAACAACGACGGGACGGTCTCCCGAGGAGGCCTCCCGACTCATTCGACTGGCGGCACAGGCTGCTCGTTTGCGCCGGCGCCGTGCGCTGGCATTCGTGGTGAGCATCCGCTAGTGAACACAGGATTCTGGACCACGCCATGAACAAGGTCTTCCTGGCAATCGAACAGATAGCGAGTCCCATCCGACGGCACCACCGACAGCGGGAAACGCTGATCGGACTCGGCCTAAATCGAATAGGGCGCGTCGTCGAACGTGCAGACTCGCCGGAGGTGCGCGGGATGGTCGCCAAGGTCAGACATCTCGTCCGCGTCGTCCGACTCGCGACCGAATTAGACAGGCTCGCAGGCGCCGTCCGAGCACTGTACCGCGAGCCCATCCTAGCCGGCATAGTCCGGGGCGAAGCGCTGTGGAGCAGTTCGAAGAGGCGGTCGACGCCTGCCGCGCGGATCCCAAGGGCGACGACCGGGCCATCAGCGAACGCATCAACGAACTGGCGGTCGCGAAACTTCTTATCGACGATCCACACGTCACCGGCTCGATCACGTACGAACCAGAGCTTCCGGACGGCCGTAGGATCGACTTCGTCATCGATCGCGGCAAAGACAACCTTTACGTCGAGGTGAAGACCGTGCGCCCGCGAACCGGGGACACCGATGATGCGTGGCAAAAATTCCTGGATCGAAGCAAACACCATCCGGAGAACGTGAACTTCATCGTCGAGAAGGAATGGATGGGCGGCGCGATCTACGGGAACGTATTCGCCTCCCGGGCGCACTTTCTCGACTACTCGCTGGAGTTCGAGGCCGTCGAGCGGCGGGGATCCGGCGCAGTTTGGCCAGGCGTCTGCCTTACCTGATCGTCGATTTCCGTGGTGCATCAGATGGGAAGCTAAGTCGAGTTGGCGTACCACTATCGCACGCTCAGTTACACTGCGATCCGATAGGCGTCACATGTGATGCCGTCACGTGTACGCCCGAATCCTTGAACGCCCCCGTTACTCCCCCACTTCTGTGACGGGAAATCTAAGAAAAACTCTAGCGCACGCGCTTAGCCGTCGCGGCGATGCCGGGCTCGGTGATCCGCAGCGATTCCTTGCCGTCGACGTCGACGAACGGCCCCACATGCGGCGCCAGCAGCGCCATCACGTCGTCTGGAATGTCGCGTCGTAGGTTGCTCGCGTAAGGCACCGTGAGACACGACCCGGTGCCCGGGAACATGACCCGCCGCCCGCGGATCCGACCGCCGTTAAAAGTCAGCACCTTGACGACCTTAGCCATGTGACGGCGAGCGCGCGCACGATCGAGCTTCTCCGGGGCGGCCGGCTCCGGCGGCGCGAACAGGACGTCGGCCGGGACCTGAGGGAGGAGGGCCGCTGCGGCCTGGCCAGCCTCCGTCAGCGTCCATTCGTGCTCTTGCTGCACTTCATAGTCGTCGGACCGCCGAGCGCGCCCCTGTTCGATCAGGCCGGCGTCGCGAGCCCGCCACGCCGACGGAGACCGGATCGACAGACGACGGCCGTCCGGATGGCGGATCAGGCACGTCTCGAAATTGTGTCCGGTCCCGTAGGCGCTACCGACGGCGCGCGTGAACGTGAAGCCGTCGCGTAGTGCCATGAGGATTCGGTGGTCAGCGGTCAGCTTCATCGCATCAAATCAATCAGAATGGGATGTCGTCGGCCGTCAGCTTCGGCAGCTTTTGTGTGCTGGCGGATGCTGGCTGCTGCGTCTTGTTGACAGGCCGACGTAGCGCCAATTTTCCGGCGTCGTACATCGAGAGGCGCGGCTTCTCCACCGGAGCAGGCGGCGCCTTCGGAGCTGAAGGCGGCGGGCGCTGCACTCTTGGAAGGCCAGAATTCGCTGTCGGCCCTGGATGCAAGACGGTCGGCACCGGCCGCGCCGGCGACTGCAACGGAGTGGTGATGAGCCTCCTGCCGTCCTCATCGTATTCAGGCTCCGGCACCGGTGGCCTCTCCACCGACGCAGCAGGAGCGACGACCTCGACCTGCGCGGTGGGCTGCGGTGCTGGTGCTGCAGCCGGTCGCGACGAAGTGACCAGCCCTGCGCGGACCAGGACGTCGCCGAAATTAGGGTGCAAAAACCGATCCCGCGCGGCCGAACCGGCGGTGGCTCCTGGCGCCGTGACGGCGGCAGTAACGGGTCTCGGAGACTGAGCGCGCGGTACACTTGGCATTGGCGGTAGCTTGGGCCCGGCCCAAGGCTTCGGCGGCGGCGGTGCCTTAGGCCGCGGCCAGCGAGACGTCGCCGGCATCGGAACACGCGCCGGCGCGGTCTCCGGAGATGCCGTAACGACCTCCGCGGGAGGCGTCGCGGCGACAGGAGTCACCGGCGCCGTCTTGGGATCCGGGCGCTTGATCCTGGGGAATCCTCCTGGGCGTGTCATGCGTCTTCCAGAAGAGCAGCGACGGCCCGTGCCCACGGCGTGTCCTCATCCGAGACGTCGACTGGTGGGGTGTCGGTGTCGAAAATCACGGGGATCTCGATCTCGTAGTTGATGCCGACCTCATTGGTCGCCCGCATGACGGCGCGCGCGACGTTGCAGACATCATCTGCGCGTCGTTGCAGATCGGCGGCGTGCCGGTGCAGATGGCTGATCAGCAGCGCGTCGAGCCGCTTGATATCGGCCGGATCCATGTCGCGGTCGACCAGCGCACGCAGATCACGCCGCACGCAGCGGAGCAGCGTGGCGCCGGCGGTCCGCCAGCGCGATCCATGCGTCTCGCGTAAGGCCATCTCCAGGCGTTTCCAGTGTGCAGTCTTGGGCCAGCGGCTCACGACACGCTCTCCAAGTGTGGTTCACGACGGCCGCGCTCGAGCCCGATCCTGTAGCCGGTGCGCCAACCGACGATCAGCTGGCTGATGTGCTGCTCAGGAAATGAAGACGACAGGACCATAATGGCGGTGCCGGTATCGTCGATGATGGTCACGAAGCCGCGCTTCGTGTCGCGGTCGACGGCGCGGCGCGCGCGGTAGAGCTCGTCGCCGACCGTCAGAGACGTCACGCTGATCTCGATCGGCTCCGCTATCGGCTTTCCAGTTCTCAATCGGATGACATTGGAGTCCATCACGCACACATCATCACTTCGCTGCCCTTGCAAAAACTGCAGATCCGCTCGCCGATTCCGGCGGGAAAGAACCTCTTCCTGCCATCGCAGACATGTCCCAGGCATGTCCGCAGCTTGGCGCCTGGCTTGGCCTGCCGAGCCTCGAAACCTCCGTCCACACGGCCTTCTTGGTGCGTCCCAGCTGAGACGCGATCTCGTCGATCGACGGCCTCGGAACAGAAAAATAGAGCCTTGCGAGCCGATTGATATCGGCGTCGGACCAACTGGCACCCTGGTTGGTCATCATGACGTCCTCCCGGTCATGAAGCGGCGGCGGAGGGCGGAGATCTGCAGCGCGCGCTCGCTGGCGGCATCACACTCGGTGTCGAGCAGATCAATCAAGTCGCCGTCGATGTCGCGACGGTCGCGGCGCTTGCCGGCTCCGGAGAGCCAATCCCACAGCGTGCTGCGAGAGATGTTTAGACCCTCGGCCAGGCGGCGACGCCAGGACTTTCCGTAAAGCGTCGTGCCGACCAGGGCGAGGCGATCGGGGATTTCGGCGGGGATTGATTCTGGCTTCTGGGGAGGCGGCCTACGCACTAGTGAATCCTTGCTCGTAACCAAACTCAGACACGACATAGTATGTACGATGTGTGCGTCTAGTGTCAAGCGGTCCCCAAATTCTTGGCCCCGCTTGCGTCTTTCCGGCCGGCAGCGTTCACTGCGCGCGCGCAACAAACGGAGGCGACCATGCGTGCCATTATTTCTGCCATCATTGGAGCGTTGAGAACCGCGATCGGAGTAGCTGCAGCGGCGATTTCCGCACCGTTTAGATTCCTTTTCCCTGGCGGCGGTGCGCGGTCAGGTCGACGTTCCGGAGGTCGCGCCGCCGGCCGAGATCCCGTCGGCGCCGGCGGTCGATCACGCGGAGATGTATCGCCAAGTCGCCGTCTCACTGCAGACCTGGGCCGCGGAATCGTTGCTCGCTGATGCGCCGCAGCCGCTGCCGACGAAATGGCCGAGGAACGTCAAGGAGTGGGCGAGGGGCCTCAATCGAGAGGAGTGTTTCACTCTCGTTGATGCGCCGGAGCGCGCAATTATCGCGCATATTTCACGCCTATTTGCGATGCCTCGCGTTCGCAAGTTGCAGCCGTTACCGGCGGCGAAATGGGTGAAGCAGGAGCCGATTGCCGACCCCTGCTTCGGCCAACCGTCGTTCGCGACTATCGCTTCAGAGCTCGAGCGGCACTGACGGCGTGATCGCGCTTGAGCCGCGCGATCTCATCGTGTGCCGCCGTCAGCTCCTGTGCCAGCCGGCCCATCATGATCTGCTCGCGGGCGCGCATCAGCTCGGAGTACCGCAGTGCCGCGCGAAGCTTTGCGTCCGCCCAGTCATCGTAGTTCGCCTCGACGGCCGCGCGGTAATTCGCGATGCCGGCGACGAGCGCGCCGGCGATCGAAAGTGCGCCGCCGGCGGCCCCGGTCGTGAAAGCGCCGACGTCAAAGTGTGCGTGAGAGCCGCCAACGGTGGTCATCTGCAATCTCCTTGGCAAAGCGTACATGAGATGTACGATGTATTGACTTTGGCACACAACGATGTAATTCTCGTTAAACCAATCCTTCAAATGCGAAGGACTGAGTGTTTTCCGACTCCATCATCGAGGGGCTGAATCCTTGGCTACGTTCCTGATCGCCGACCCGCACTACTTCCATGCCGGCATCATCAAGCTCTGCCAGCGTCCGTTCGCCGACGTGCGCGAGATGAACAGCGTCTTGAAGATGTCCTGGAACAGCGTCGTGAAGAATGACGACGACGTCATGGTGCTCGGCGATTTCGCGCACCGCGCGGGCGACGCGAACGAATTGCGCGCGCTGTTCGACAGCCTGCAGGGGCGGAAGCACCTCGTCATCGGCAACCACGACGACGACCAGACCCTCAAGCTGCCGTGGGCCTCTCCGCCGCGCGACGTCGCATATCTGTCGATCGACAGCCAACGCGTAGTCCTGTGCCATTACGCGTGGCGCACGTGGCCTGGCATCCGGAAGGGGGCCCTCATGCTCTACGGCCACAATCACGGCCGTCTGCCGGGCAACCGGCAAAGCGCTGACATCGGCGTTGACGTGCTCGGCTTCGCGCCGGTGCGGCTCAATCAGATCAAGCAGTACCTCGCCGCGCTGCCGCCGCTAGTGGATCCCGAAGGCGACCCGGATCCGAACGGAGGAGTGACGCCGTGACGCTGCGCATCAACCTAGTTAGCGATTTGCATCTCGACATCGCCGGCAACGCGCTCGCGAGCATGCCGTCCGTCGACGCCGACGTGACTGTTGTTGCCGGCGACGCGGCCGCGCCGGGGACGGTCGCGCTGCGCCGCGTGCGCGATCTGTATTCGGACCGCAGCCGGCCTTTGATCTATGTGGCCGGCAACCACGACTATTACAGTGAGGGCAACCCCAAGATCCTGCGTCGTCACCCCGAAATGAAAACCACTTGGGAAGCCCAGCGCAGGCTGATGCCGGAGGTCGCGCGCGAACTGGACATCATCCTGCTGGACGACTCCGCTGTTGAGATCGAGGGCGTCTTGTTCATCGGCGCGACGATGTGGACCGACATGTCGGTGCGCCCGCCCTACATGTCGCACGCCGAAGCGGTGCGCGCCGCCGCTCGCGCGATGAACGACTACAGGTGCATCAAAACCGGCGCCGGCCGCTCGCGCGACAGGCTGACGCCGGGGCAGACCGTCGACGCCCACAAGGCGTCGGTCAGATTCATCGAGAGCGCGCTGGCGGACCGTCCCGCCGATCAGGACGCGGTCGTCGTCACGCACATGGCGCCGTCGCGCCGCTCGCTGCTCGGCTACGATCCCGCGCATCCGGAGCGCACCCGCGAAATGGATTGGTGCTATTCGACCGACGTCGAGCATCTGATGCACGGCGACGCGGCACCTTCACTTTGGCTGCACGGCCACATCCACGGCAACCGGGATTACGTCGTTGGCCAGGCGCGCGTCGTGTCGAATCCGAGGGGATATCCGGAGCTCGGCGGCCGCCGCGAGAATCCGGATTTCGATCCGACGTTGGTTGTCACGCTCGAGCCGAAGCTGTCGCTCGGAATCGGAATGAGGATGTGATGGCAGATCCCACCGACACCACCGACGTCGACGACGGCGCCGACAGCCTCTGGATGGTCTGCCGGCCAGGCGGAGAGCAGATCGTGCGCTGGCGCGATCTCACGGAAGCCGAGCAGCAGGACGCTATCCGGCATCACAACAAAATCTACGGAATCGAAACATGAGCCAACGCATCCATGCCGCTCCCAACCAGCACCCCGGCCGCGTCCTTGTCATGCAAGACGGCGTCGCGATCGCGATGGGGTCGCTGTCGAACCTCTTGGTCATCAGCCGCGCGCTGTCGACGGCGAACATCGACATCTACCTGCATCCCGACGACGCCTATGAGTTCAAAGCGTGGCAGATCGCAGAGAGCGAGAGAAAGAGGAGGCTGAATTGATGGACCGCCGCGAACTCATCGCCGGGGCTGCTGCAACCGCTGTCGTCGCTACGATGCCGGCGGTGGCTGTTGTCGCCGTCGACCTTGAAGCTGAGCGCATGAAGAGGCTGTTTCATCAGCTGCTCGATCTGCTGCGGTCCGAGGGCTACGCGATCGCAAGGCTGAACGACGGCGGTAAGATTCTGTTCTGGTTGGACAACCGACAGGACATCACTTCGATGTGTATGATGTCGCTGGATGAGGACGCCAGTCCCGACGTCGTCGAGGTGCTGGAACGGGCAGCGGCGACCGAGCCAACGGCGGTGCGGCTGTGAGCTACGTCGGCACAGGATGGCGAGCAGAGTCCATCGACTGATGCCCTCCTACTTCGCCCGCATCCCCCGCCGTCGCAAGGGAGTCGTCTGCTGGAAGCAGTCGCCGGCGCTCGCGCGCCTGATCGGGATGCCGGAAGGCAGTCCGGCGCTTAACGCCTTCCTTGAAGGTGCCAGCAATCTATCGCCGGAACATCTGAGCGCGCTCACGTCCATGATCTGGTCGAATGCCGCCTTCGATGCCGAGAACAATTGCCTGCGCGCCGCCAATGTCGCACCGCCGACGCCGATCACTGCGATACCGCCCGCGTTAGATCCCGACAACACACCGCCGTATCATTCCGAGCCGGCCGGTGGCTGGACCCGCGCGGGCGGCATCAAGGGTTTGCCGCCGTCGCCGCAAGCCAGACCGCAAACTCGGCCGGGCTGGGCGCGCTGATCAGGAGTAATGCCATTATCGCATGTGCAGTGCGCGCCGCGGCCACCTAACTTTCAGCGTTGGAGCTTGCCGCCTCCGAAGTGAAGAACGCCATGCAAAAAGAAAAGCCGCCCGAAGGCGGCTCTCTCATGCGTCGTGTAGTGGTTCGATTAGGCCGCAGCGAGCGCGAGACCATGATCCTTGCGCGATCGGCGATAGGCTAGATAGCCCACGCCAGCGAAGCCCAAGATCATCATGGCCCAGGTGGAGGACTCGGGGACGGCCGGAGATAGCTCTAGCAATAGTCGCTGATTTCCATTGGCGCTCGAGCCGCTGAATGTCTCATTCAAGACCTTCGTGGCGCTGATCGAAAATAGCCCATGACCGATTGCGTTGTTTAGGTCCGCGAGGGCGGCGCCGTTCAATTGGAAGCTGAGTATATCCGTCGGATTGATCGCGCCGCCAACCTGGCTAGTACCATACAGAGTGCCGTTGCCGAGGTCGTCCCAGATCGATTGCGTGGCCAACTCCACCGTGTTGTTTAGGAGGATTGGCGAGGTGCTCACGTCGAACAAAGAAATCTGCCCGCCGTCGTTTAAGCCGGTGCCGATGAACGCCTGAAGCTGTAGCGTTGCGCCGGTGATGGTATAGCCCTGCACCGCCGGGTTACCGAAATCGAATGTGAAGAAGCTTCGATAGCTGAAATTTACTCCCGGGCTAACTTCGAAGCTCGTGCCGGTCGTATAATTCGTGTTAGTCGCTATGTTGGAGGTGTCTTTGCTCCACCATCCCTGGCCGGATTTTCCGAGCTGAGCAACAGCAGATAGGTCGCCTGTACTCAAGACGAGGGTGATGCGTTCGCACCGAAACTAACGAGGAAGAGAAGTGACAACCAGTAATACTTGCGCACAGCGAGAATCCTCTCCATGAGTCAGCTATTTTGATCTTCCCGCTGAGGTTGAGTCAATCGAAGCTAGGCGAAAAATTAAAGTTGACTATTGCTGCGGGATTTCGCTACGCGAGGTGTTCGGAAGAGTAGAGCCGCAACATTGAACGGAGCCGATCGCGAGGAAAGCCAGCGGAGAGCCAAGGCGATCGGCCGCATCGCATACCGGGTAGCTCACTCTGCCAATCTGGTGGGAGTCCTGGAGATCGAGGGAGAAGAAAAACATCTCCGCGAGTTTCGACATGGCCCTCTCTTCATTGACCTTTCGAGCCGTTTCGACTGCCCTTAGTCGCTGAGTTTTCTCGGCTCCGCACTTCCTACAGCAACAAGAAAGTTCTCGAAATCTCCTGGGACGGCACGGGCGCATTCAACGTTGTTCTATTCGAGGAAGCGGTCGTGTGGATCGGTTCGCTCGCGCTGGCGCATCGAATCTTTTCTGTTGCCCCGTCGGGCAAATCAGTGGTTTAAGGCCAAACTACCGCTAGGCCCTTGCGACTTCCTTCCCAGGCCCCAAGAGCGGTTCATTCCCATGCCCTAAACCTGTACAGCGGCGCGCAATTTGACTGCGTGGCCGAAGGAGATGTCATGTCTGACCAGTCTTCGGAGCTTGTCGAGATATCCAAGCTCAACGGCGATTTCAGAAAAAATTACGGCAAGCTAATCGGCGCCTACCTCTATCTGCGATCCGTCAGCGCCGTGCGTGGCCGGCCGTGGTTTTGGGCCGGATTGGTTTCCTTCGCTTGCTCTTTGCTGCTGGCATGGCTGGCGCGACACGGTTGGGCGCTATCAATCCCATTTTGATCTCTCGGATCAGTTCGTCCAAGCTATCGACGCGCGCCGCCTTTTGACGAATCAAAGCCGCATCCGAAAGCCTTACGTATGCCCCGCTTCCCCCCGAAGCCGGTAAAACCACATAATCCTGAACGGCTTTGTTGGCTTCGTTCAATCGGAGCACAACCAAGAGCCCGGAGGTTATCTTGCTACAGTGGGCCCTCCACTGCGGGGCATGATTTGCGCCTCTCTTTGCCAGATGTCGCGCCGCCAGAAAGGTGACTTTAAGTTTTCCATTGATCGTCAGTCCGACGCGGCTCTGCTCGACGACCGGCTGAAGTTTTTGCTCGACGCTCAACGCCTCGGCCATTTGCGTGGCGTGCTTCGCCAAAACGTCGGACCAAAAAAGTCGGGTGTCTATCCAGTCGCAGTCGCGCGATGGTACATACCCGAGCAGCGCGTAGACCTTTCGCAACGTTCCAAAATGCTTGGTATATGACGAGACGGAGGGAAGCCCGGCCGTGTTGTTGATGATGCTGGAGTTCAGCTTTCCCTTTCGATGGAGTGTCGCCCGCAGCCTCAGCAGCATCTGATCTTCCGCAATCTCGACGCGCCGCTCGGCCATTATTTTCTGGGCGCGCGCAAAGAGGCCCGGATCGACGATCGGATCGATAACCGCCAGGCCTCGAATCCAATTGTGATGAGGATTGTTCGCCAGCTTCTGTCCAAGGCGCCGGCTGGTGCGGTTATAAACGACGTTGCCGATGTAGTTTTCATTCTTGAGAATGGTGTGGATCATCCCGTCGGTCCAGGATCGTCCTTGATTGGTGACCCTCGTCTGATTGAGTTCCCGAGCGATTTGGCTGTCCGACTGTCGGCCGATGACGAACTGATGGAATATCCACCTGACGATCGCGGCTTCATCGTCAGATCCAGCCTGCAGCCGCACGCGGTCCGTTTGCAGCGACTTGCGCTCTCCCTTTGCAAGTCCGCATTTTGAACGCGCGTTCGCATCGACCAATTCCCTGCGGAGCCCGAAGGTGAGGGGGCCGCCAACACGATACCCGAGGCCCGCTATTCGGCTTTGACCGGTGTGCACCTTGACCGAAAGCTCCCGGCTGTACTCAGCCGCCATCACGCGCTTGATGTTCTTGACGATGCTCGACAGAAGGCTTCCGTCGTTGTCAAATTGCTCAGCGCAATAGGCAACCTTGACGCCATTTTGCTTGCAGACGAATTCGTAGTGCGCGCTTTCGTCAACATCCTGGAAGCGCCCCCATCGGCTGACGTCGTAAACCAGGATGTGATCGAAGTCCGCGTGTCCGGATTGAACATCCTCGATCAGTTCGATTAGGCCCGGTCGCCCCTTGATCCTCAAGCCGCTGCGGCCTTCGTCGACGTAATTTCGAACGATAGTAAGGTTTCGTTGATGAGCATATACCGCGATGGCAGCGGCTTGGTTCTGGATCGAGTATCGCTGATAATCCGTAGACATGCGCACATACTGCGCCGCGCGAAGTGCCCGCTGGGCTTTTTCCAGTTGCGTATTGCGGCGGATGACGAGCGCATTGACCATGGATCAACTGGCTCCGGCACCATTTCATGATACCAAGTCGTTGATATCTATGCAATTCCTAGTTGATTTTGTCCTAAAGCTGCGATTGGATACTGTGTGGGGAGCACTTTTTGATGCGTGTTTTTTCGATTTTGGTTCTGGCCGCGACTTCTGGCCGGATGCATGGAGACGACTAATCAGTCCTTCAATGGTCCATCGGGTACGCCCGTCGAGACCGCGAAATGCAATCAATCTTCCACCGCCTGCTTGCAGAAGGCAACCCAAACCTGCGGCGGTCCCTATTTGGTTTTGGATAGCGAAAGCCACGCAGGCGGCTTGTTGACAGACACGACAGGCCCCGGACCGTTCGTTTGGTATTCGATGACCTATGCAGCGATAAGACAATGGCAGGCGGGTCGTCTAATTCGGCCAATTACTCCAGATCGTTGCCGCTAGGCGATCACCGTCATTGCCATCAGCGTCCGCCGGCCAACGACGTCCCGACCTGCAAGGAGGAAGGGCTCGACGTGACCGGCGGCCCGCCTGTGCGCGGTGGTGGCGGCATGCCCGGAAAACGCTGCTGCTGATGATGCTCGGCCTCGTGCTCGGCATTTTTGTCGGCGTACTGCCCGGCCTCGGCGGCCCGAACGGCGTGGCCATCCTGTTGCCGCTGACATTCACGATGGATCCGACGTCGGCGATCGTGATGCTGTCCTGCATCTATTGGGGCGCGCTGTTCGGCGGCGCCATTACCTCGCTCCTGTTCAAACTCCCCGGCGAGGCCTGGTCGGTCGCGACCACCTTCGACGGCTATCCGATGGCGCAGCAGGGCAGGGCGGCGGAAGCGCTGACCGCGGCCTTCACCTCGTCGTTCATCGGCTCGCTGGTCGCGGTGATGCTGATCACGGTCCTGGCGCCGATGATTTCCTCCTTCGCGCTGAAATTCGGGCCGCCTGAATTCTTCGCGGTGTATCTGCTCACCTTCTGCTCTTTCGTCGGCCTCGGCCGCGAAGCCAAGCACAAGACTGTGATTTCGATGTCGCTCGGCCTCTTGCTCGCCGGCATCGGCATGGACACCGTGTCCGGCCAGTTGCGCATGACCTTTGGTTCGGCGGAGCTGTTGCGCGGCGTCAACTTCCTGGTCGCCGTCATCGGCCTGTTCGGCATCAGCGAAATCCTGCTCACCATGGAGGAGCGCCTGGCGCTGCGCGGTCACGCCGCCGGCATCTCCCTGCGCGTGGTGCTGTCGGTCTGGAATGATTTGCCGAAATACTGGGTGACGCTGTTCCGCTCCTCCTTCATCGGCTGCTGGCTCGGCATCACCCCGGGTGGTGCGATTGCCGCCTCCTTCATGAGCTACAACCTCGCCAAGCGCTTTTCCAAGGACCAGGACAGCTTTGGCAATGGCCGCATCGAAGGCGTGTTCGCGCCGGAAACCGCGGCCCATGCTTCGGGCACCGCGGCGCTGCTGCCGATGCTCGCGCTCGGCATTCCCGGCTCCGGCACCGCGGCGATCCTGCTCGGTGGGTTGATGGTGTGGGGCCTCAATCCGGGTCCGTTGCTGTTCGTCGAGCACAAGGATTTCGTCTGGGGCCTGATTGCGTCGATGTATCTCGGCAATGTCGTCGGTCTCGTGCTGGTGCTGACCACGGTGCCGATCTTCGCCTCGATCCTGCGCGTGCCGTTCGCAGCGGTCGCGCCCATGATCGTGGTGTCCTGTGCGATCGGCGCCTACGCGATCCAGAACGCGATGTTCGACATCTGGTTGATGCTGGGGTTTGGCGTCGTCGGTTACGTGTTCAAAAAAATCGGCATTCCGCTGGCGCCGTTCACGCTGGCGCTGGTGCTCGGCAACCGCGCCGAGGATGCGTTCCGCCTGTCGATGATCGGCTCCGGCGGCGACATGAAGGTGTTCTGGTCGAACGGTCTCGTTGGTTCGATCACGACACTGGCGATCGTGCTGCTGTTCTGGCCCGTCATCGATTGGGCGTTCGGCAGCGTCACGCGCATGTTGCGGCCGGCGAAGGCGTAGCCGCGGACGTTTGACGCGAAACAAATCGTCATCACACGCCTTGTACGCAATTGCGCACAAGGCGGGTGATGACGACTGAATATGGCTTCGCGTTCTCGCGGCGCATTCCGCCCGAGGTTTGCATCTTCGTTGTCCCACCCTCGAAAACAAGGGCGCAGGGAAGACCGGGTGCACGCTGCACCCGCGGTCTCGCGTGCAATTGCGCACAGAGAACGCGCACACGAGCATACAGGTTCAGCGGAAACACTCCGGCCTTCCCTGCGCAGTGGCTTTACGGCTTATAGCGAGCCCTCCCCGCTGAGCGGCTCTCTTGCCACCGTCGCCCGTGAGAGGCGTGCCTCTCGCGAACTTAACGCTAGCACCGCGGCGTCAGGACCACACGACTTCGCCGTACGCTTTAGCCTGTCTCGTCAGTCATGGCTTTCGCGTCCACCGCATCTCACCGCGCGTTCGTTACGATCGCGAGCGCCCCTCATCTGCCTTGGGATGGGCGGGGTTATGCCGATGATTTGCTCTGGAAGTTAAGCGGAATATTTTTGCGGGAAGAGCTGGACAGGTTTTGGCTGATTTGCCCGTCGTGCCAATTGGTCGCAGCCGTGCATCGAAATTACGCTTGCCGGCAAGGCAAATCAGTCCACAGGGCGTAGGGCGGGCAGAGCGACAGCGTGCCCACCATCTTGCGTGTAGGTGCCTGGCAACGTCTCTCGCACGTTGATGCGTTCCCCGCCTGGCTTGCCGACGTAAAGATGGCTCTCCAATACGGATTGCATGTTCTCAAACATCGAATAGAGATCGTCGCAATAGACCGACGGGTTGTCGTAACCATTTTCCTTGGAGAAACGATGCGGAAGATAGCCGCCGCCGCAGGCGTTCATGAACTTGCATTGTCGGCACTTCTCGCAAAGATGAATTGAAGCGTCGCGCGCGGCTTTCCAGCGAGGCTCACTCCTGACGTCGTCGATGGCATGATCGAAGATGTCGAACTTGGTCTGTGTGAATCCGTCGCCTGCGATCCGCAACACATCGTGAGCCTCGACCGTGCCGTCGGTCATGATGGTACAAAGTTCGATGGGCTTATGGCCTACGCCCTCGGTAGGTGAATTGTTGCCGAGCAGGGCAGTGATCATGTCGGAAATGATCCGGATACTTGTTGTCGGAGCGCTGCGATTGGCCGTCAGCCACAAGTCGAACAGACCATTGTAGAATGAGGCAATGGATGCTGGCTTCTCATCTGCCGTCGCATCGGGGATCATGATGTCATAGTTTGAAATCCCGCACGCAGCGAAAAACTCCACATAGTCCGCCGGTGGGTAGGCGGGATTGCAGACGGCCAAAGCAATTACGCCAATGTCGCGTGACACCAGCATGCGGGCGGCGCGTTCCACTACAGCGTGGGTGCCCGTATCTTGAAACGTGCGACGGTGAATGTCGTGAATATGTGCCGGTCCATCAAGGCTGATCGCAACTGAGATGTTGCGCGTCTCGAAGCAGTCCAGCCATTCGCGATCGATCAGCACACCGTTAGTTGTGACCGCGATAGGTATTTCGCAGCCCATCCGTGATGAAATGTTCTCACAAGCCTCAGCAAAACGATGGAAATTCTCAACGCCCCACAGCAAGGGCTCGCCGCCGTGCAGAATGATGGGAAACTCGGCAAGGGAGTATTTGGCGACGTGTTGTTCGATGCGCTGCAGTAATTGATGCAGCACGTAGGTGCCCATCAGCTTCGGCTTGTTGTAGACGGCCGCGTCGCGGAACCAATAGCAGTAGGAGCAATCGATGGTACATCTCGTTGCCACCTTAACCAGCAACTGCGTGATCGGCTGGTGTTGAAAGGTGGCAGGATCCAAATCGTCAGCCGACATATCGGCACCAGATGGGCTGGATGAAACGATTATCAGTCTTCGACTGGTCTAGTATCCTCGGACAAATCCCCCTCTGCGGAACGCGCCCGCACCCGGAGCATATCCGGCCCTGCGAAAGGCGCCGGCACGCGCCCCTTTGGCAAATGCCCCTCGTCTGAAGGCAACCTCGGTTGCCACGGGATCGCCACCCTGGCCGCGCAGGTCACTCAGCAGTGCGTCGATGCCTTGATGATCGCTCTGAATTGTCGCGCCTGGCCCATGCAGTTGCAGGACGCTCGCCAAAACCTTCAGCGTCGTTATCCCCATGATCATGCTCCTCTTTTCGCGACGCAGCCGAGGGATCGAACGAAAGGCCGGTGTTCACCGGTTGAGCAGGGGAGGAAGTATGCCTCCGGTATTGTAGCCGAAATGTGGTGGGGCCGGGGCAACTGCTTCTGGCCCCAAAGGCGACATGGAAATCCCACACCGGCAATTTCCAGATCGTTGTCGTAGAACGGAATGCGAACCGTCGATCAGCGAGCAGGAGTGGAAGATGGAACGGTATCCCAAATAAGAGGGCCGCAATGGTGGCCGCTGGCACTCCTATATCGCCCCGCGCTGCTGCAAAGCGTATGCTGCCAATCACCAGCGTTGCGACTAGGTTGAGCGTGAACAATGGAAAAGCTAACTGCCAAAGCCGCTCGGACAGCATCGGCCGCTTGAGTGCGTAGCCATACAAGCCGATAAGCTGAGCAACGGTCAGCCCCAGGATGACGTAGTCCGCTACAGGGTAGATCGGGTGCGACCCGTCGATGAGGGTAATGCCGACGCTGCCCACGACGAGAAGGCTCATCAGCCCAAAGTAAAGTTTCCAAAGCACCCGGCGTCATCTTTCTTGCGAAGCTTGCAATCCTGCTTCCACTACACTTCAGCGCCGACACGTTTCGCAATCGCATCGAGCCGATCCAAGACGCGAGCCGATACGCAATAAAACACGTAGTACAGAAAGACGAGATTGATCAGAGGGATCAGGCATAGAATCGCCCACAACGCTCTACTTTTGCCCAGTCTCGGGGCGAGCGCCGCAGCGCAGATCGCGAGCGGAATGCTCATGATAAAAAAGGGGAGAAGGGATATCAACATGCTGTTGCTGTCGTTCATCGCTAGTCTTTTTGTCCTGCGTTACGTGGAAGTTCGCGCTTCCGCTAAGGTGTAATACAGGTGGTTTGTTTCAGCAACCTTAGGGCGATTCTAAAGCTAGGCGAGCAATCTTCGAACTGTCCGCTTCTGGCCACAAAGCGAACTGCCTTCGTCGTCTGCGCTTCAGCCCGGCAGGAGTCGTTTCGGCAGGCTGAATGCCAGCCGGTAGAGCGGCAGGTCGTCGATCGCGCCGTGATCCTCGGCAGGAAGCGTCTTGCGCAAGTGATGGAGAGCGTCGCGCACCGCGGCTTCGTCCAGTCCCTCGATCAGCAGCAGGGCTGCGAAGGAGCCGTCGTTGGCCCGCATGCCCTTCTCGCGGGTCTTGATCGAGGTTTACGCGATATCGGTGAGCAGGACCCGCACGGCGATGATGCGGTCGAGGCCGGCCAACTCCGCGACAACCCCAGCGGCGTCCCAGGGCGGCGCGGTATCGAGGCGCAGGGGAGCGACGATGCCACCCTGGCCGGTGCCGGCTGAGGCAGCGATGCGGCCGCCGCCGCGGGCGAAATTGCCGAGCCGGGGCATGATGCGCTGCGACCACGGCGTCGGCGCATTCAGCCGCGCCAGATAGTCCGGACCGCCGACGGCGCGCTCGTCCTCGAGTTCATAGAGGATGAAGTAGCGGTTCACCGAGACGCCCAGCGCGCGGAAGATGCGGCACGCCAGGAAGCCGTTGACGCCGACGCGCTCGGCGGCATGTTCGCGCGTGATCCAGTGCGCCCAGTCGGTTTCGTCCTGCGGCGCGAGATCGCTCCAGATGGCGAGATAACCAGCTCCCTGCATGTCAGGCTCCATCCGTCATCTCGGGCCGACGCGCACGGCCGGCGGCAGCGACCCCGGCAATTGGCCGGCAGCCTGCAGTGCGGCCTGCATGGCGACGATGTAGCCGTAGGGCCCGAGGCCCGCGATCACGCCTCTCACGGCGGCGGAAAGCTTGGAGTGCCGATGCAGCTCATCGCGGGCGTGGATATTGGAGATGTGCACCTCATAGATCGGGCCTTCAAAAATCTTCATGGCGTCGAACATCGCAATCGAGGTGAAGGAATAGGCGGCCGGATTGATGATGAGGGCGTCCGCCGAGGTGCGTGCGGACTGGATCAGGTCGACCAGCTCGCCCTCGTGGTTCGACTGGTGAAACGCCAGTTGCGTGCTGGTGAAGGTGGCAAACTCCTCGCAGGAGGCCTTGATGGCGTCGAGCGTGGTCGAGCCGTAAATGTGCGGCTCGCGAATGCCGAGCATGTTCAGGTTCGGGCCATTGAGGATCATGATGCGCATGGAAAGCCTTTCACGGGATAATGAAAGGGCAGTGTAGCCGATCGCGGCAACATGTCAGCCGTGAAGCATCTGCTCAACGCGGCGATCGATCAACAATCGTCATTGCGAGGAGCGGAAGCGACGAAGCAATCCATGGTGCCGCAAGCGGATAGATGGATTGCTTCGCTTCGCTCGCAATGACGGCGGATTGGGCCTACACCACCTTGCGCTGGCGCAGCTCGGCGATCTCGTCCTTGCCGAAGCCGAATTCGGCCAGCACCTCTTCGGTCTGCTCGCCGAACTCCGGCGGGCGTGCCGCCATGGTGCTTGGTGTGCGCGACAACGTCACCGGCTGACCGACGAGCTGGATGTGGCGGTTCTCGTCGTTCGGCACGTGCTGGGCGATGCCGAGGTGCTTGACCTGGGCGTCGTCGAACATCTGGTCGATCGAATAGATCGGGCCGCAGGGGACGCCGGCCTCGTTCAATTCCCTGACCCAGGTTTCCGTCGATTTCTTCTCGGTGAGCCGGCCGATCATCTCGTTCAGCGCGTCGCGGTTCTTCGAGCGCGCGGGCGCGGTGGCGTAATCGGGGTTGGTGACCAGTTCGGGCGCGCCGATCGCCTGCGCGCAGCGTTCCCAGATCCTCCCGCCCGTGGTGGCGATGTTGATGTAGCCGTCGGAGGTCTTGAATACGCCGGTCGGGATCGAGGTCGGATGATTGTTGCCGGCCTGCTTGGCGACGTCCTTTTCCATCAGCCAGCGCGAGGCCTGGAAATCCAGCATAAAGATCTGCGCCTGCAACAGCGAGGTCTGCACCCACTGGCCCTCGCCGGAGACGTCGCGCTCCAAAAGCGCGGTGAGGATGCCAAGCGCACAGAACAGCCCGGCGGTGAGGTCGGCGACGGGGATGCCGACCCGCATCGGACCCTCCCCGGGCGCACCGGTGATCGACATCAGCCCGCCCATGCCCTGCGCGATCTGATCGAAGCCCGGCCGCTTGTGGTAGGGGCCGTCCTGGCCGAAGCCGGAGATGCTGCCATAGACGATGCGCGGGTTGATCTGGCGCAGGCTCTCATAGTCGATGCCGAGTTTGGCTTTCACGTCGGGACGAAAATTTTCGACCACGACGTCGGCCTGCTCCGCGAGGCGCTTGAAGACTTCGAGGCCCTTGGGGTCCTTCAGGTTCAGCGTCATGGCCCGCTTGTTGCGGTGCAAATTCTGGAAATCCGAGCCCTGGCGCGGGCCGCCCGGCTGCTCGCCGCCGCTGTCTTCCAGCAGCGCGTCGATCTTGATGACGTTGGCGCCCCAATCCGCCAGCTGCCGCACGCAGGTGGGGCCGGAGCGAACGCGGGTCAGATCGAGCACGGTGAAGCGGGAAAGGGCCTGCGAAGCGCGGGGGAAAGGCATTGAGAAACCTTTGTTTTTTGGATTTCGCGTGGGAACGAGCAGACCAGTCTGGCTTAACCAATCTGGCGCTGATTTCCAACTCCTTGTTCGACGCCCGGCGAGCGGCCGGCCATGCGGGCGGGGCGGGGCGCCATTTTTGGATCGGAAGCTCGCCTGTGCGAGACGGCCGAAATCCGGCCCCGCAAAACTACGGGTTACGGGAGGATTCTGCTTTTCGCTATAATTCACCGTCAAGCAGGCGCGCGACAAGTCCGGCTGGTAAACAAGCGTTAATGAGGCGATTCTAGCCTCCCGTGTGCTTTGCGATTCTCCGCAACCGAACGACCTGCTGACGGGCCTGATCGATGAAGAAGAACGGTCTGTATTCCGATGAGATCTGGGCTTTCGCGTCGTTCGATGCTGGTGAGGGCGCGGGCATGCCTGTGCATGAAGGGGCGAGGGATACGTTCTTTGTCGACGACGATTCCGACCCGTACCCGCTCGCCGAAAATGCCGGAAGCTCGAGCAGCGCCGTCAGTGCTGCAAAGCCGGTGGCATCGATCGCGACGCTCGCCGACTACCTCATCAACGGCTTTTGGCAATCCCGCACCCCCACCGAAATCGCCCATCATTGGGTGTCCCACACCATCACCTACAACATCACCGGGCTGAATTCGGCGGAGCAGTTCCTGGCGCAGTCGGCGCTGCAGGCATGGTCCGAGGTTGCCAACATCACCTTCGTCCAGACCTCCGGCTCCGCGAACATCACCTTCACCCACAACGGCACGATGCAAGCCTATGCCGGCGCGCCCTACTACGGCTCCGGCGCGATCGCATACGCATATGTCAACATCAGCACCGACTGGGTCACCACCGACGGCGGCGCGAACGACGGCAAGACCGGCATCGATAGCTACGCCTACCAGACCTACATCCATGAAATCGGACATGCGCTCGGCCTCGGCCACCAGGGGCCGTACGATGGCAGCGCGTCGTATTCGACCAACGCGCTCTACGCCAACGACACCTGGCAATATTCGGTCATGTCGTATTTCCCGGAGTACAATTATTCCGGGAGCTCATACCGCTACGTCGTGACGCCGCAGATGGCGGACATCTACGCCGTGGCTTCGATGTACGGCGCGGCGACCTCGACGCGAACCGGCGACACCGTCTATGGCTTCAACAGCAATGCCGGCGCCGTCTTCAATTTCGGCAACTACACCTCGGCGCCGGCGCTGACGATCTATGACAGCGGCGGCACCGACACGCTCGATTGCTCCGGCTATTCGGGGGCGCAGACCATCGACCTGCACGCGGGCGCCTTTTGCTCGATCGGCAGCCTCGTCAACAATATCGGGATCGCACTCAGCGCGGTCATCGAGAAAGCCATTGGCGGCAGCGGCAACGACAAGCTAATCGCAAGCGACACAGGCTGTACGCTGTCGGGCGGCGGCGGCGCCGATACGCTGGATGGTGGCGCCGGGAACGACACCATCGTGGGCGGGTCCGGTACTGACGTTGCGGTCTTCTCAGGTGCCCAAAGCAACTACGTAATTGCTTTTAACTCGGCGACACAGACGTTCACGGTCGTCGACCAACGTTCCTCCGGTCAACTCGATGGCGCAGATACCCTTACCGGCGTGGAGAACTTTCAGTTTTCAGACGGAACGTTTGCGAGCACGACATTCCTGGGCCCTCCAACGGTTATTGAAGCATTGGGGGCAACCAGTCTGGTCCAGATTTCCTCTTATTACTTTCTTCAGAGCAACAGCAGCGGAGCCGGCCCTCAGCTGTATTGTTACGGAGCACCGGTCGTCGTGGGCCAGTTTGGCGCCTGGACGCCGATCGGGACAGAGCAGACGGGCAGCGGCTATCAGGTTGTCTTGAAAAACGGGACATCTGACAGCTACATCATCTGGAGCGTCGACAGCAACGGCAACTACATCACCAACACCGCGCCTGCGTCGGGGACGAGCTCTACCATTGAGACGCTTGAGGTGAGCTTCCAACAGGATCTCAACGGCGACGGCACGATCGGCGTTCCCATCGCGTCCGGAACAGCCATCGAGTCCTTCGGATCGACCAAGCTGGTTCAGGTCGGCAGCAACTATTATCTCGCCAGCGTCAGCAGCAATTCCGGCCCCGAGCTGTATTGTTACGGAGCGCCGGTAGTTGTGGGCCAGTTTGGCGCCTGGACGCCGATCGGGACAGAGCAGACGGGCAGCGGCTATCAGGTTGTCTTGAAAAACGGGACATCTGACAGCTACATCATCTGGAGCGTCGACAGCAACGGCAACTACATCACCAACACCGCGCCTGCGTCGGGGACGAGCTCTACCATTGAGACGCTTGAGGTGAGCTTCCAACAGGATCTCAACGGCGACGGCACGATCGGTGTTCCCATCGCGTCCGGAACAGCCATCGAGTCCTTCGGATCGACCAAGCTGGTTCAGGTCGGCAGCAACTATTATCTCGCCAGCGTCAGCAGCAATTCCGGCCCCGAGCTGTATTGTTACGGAGCGCCGGTAGTCGTGGGCCAGTTTGGCGCCTGGACGCCGATCGGGACAGAGCAGACGGGCAGCGGCTATCAGGTTGTCTTGAAAAACGGGACATCTGACAGCTACATCATCTGGAGCGTCGACAGCAACGGCAACTACATCACCAACACCGCGCCTGCGTCGGGGACGAGCTCTACCATTGAGACGCTTGAGGTGAGCTTCCAACAGGATCTCAACGGCGACGGCACGATTGGCGTTCCCGTTGCGTCAGGTACAGCCATCGAATCCTTCGGATCGACCAAGCTGGTTCAGGTCGGAAATAACTATTATCTTGAGGCCATCAGCAATGGCTCCGGCCCCGAGCTGAAATGTTACGGTTCGCCGGTTGTGGCGGGTCAGTTTGGCGCCTGGACCCCAATCGGAACAGAGCAGACGACCACCGGTTATCAGGTCGTGTTGAAGTACGGGACGGCCGACAGCTACATTGTCTGGAGCGTCGACAGCGGCGGCAATTACATCACCAATACCGCGCCTGCATCGGGGGCGAGCTCAACCATCAAGACGCTTGAGGCGAGCTTCCAACAGGATCTCAACGGCGACGGTGTGATTAGTGTGGGAGCTTCTGTCGCACCCAGTGCAGCTTCATCCCTCGAAGCCTCATCCCTCGATATGTCGCAAGTGGCCCCGGCTACGCCCGGCTCTCGTGACGCGTTCCTGTTCCGGACAGATTTCGGTGAGCAGGGCGGAGGAACTGATTCAGTCTGGTTGGCTGAATTTTCAGCGCCGGCCAGCGATGCGAACCTCGGGGCGCTTCTCAGGGTTGCGCAGGCAGATTCGTTGTTCCATGCGGCGAATGGCGGTCAGGATGCGATAATCAACATCTACAACCATGACGACGCAAAGCTTCAGCTGACCGAGCTGCACGCTGGCTTTTTCTTCCTGCATTAGCCAAACCAGCTCAGAACACACCGGCACTTGTTTAGCCTGACGTTCCACTCAGCGCTTCTCGTTCCGCCGCGTATGTTGACCGCCCGGTCCCGTGCCCTGTGTTTAGGGCAAACAGGTTGCCCAGCAAAGAGAGGGCGAGCCTGAGCAGTAGTATTCGGTCATCTCGATAATTGTAACCCGATGCTTGCTGGAGATGTGCCGAGTGCATGCAATTGGACGCTGGGCCCAGTGGTGAGAGCAAAGGAACGTACGATCGGGTAGAGCGATGGCTGCATCGCCTCTGAGAGCCCGTACAGAAAATTTGAGCACTTGAAACGAGAGGCCTCTCATGTTGTTAATGACTAGATCAGGCTTGAGATGAGCTACCATCAATGATTAACGGCGCCTTCTTCAGTGCGACAATTCAGACGTCCGAATTTGCAGAGCGCCACGTTATCCAATCGCGATTCATCAGATGAACAACAGAGGCAAGGTCAAGGTCGATGCAGCAACGTCGAACATGATGGATGCTTTGCGCGGCGTGAGCGCAATGATCGTTGCGTGCGTCCACGGATTCCAGGTGTTCGTCTTGCCCTATTATGGGGTCGGTTCTCCGAGCCATATCCTGACGAGTCTATTGGCCACTCACGCAGTGACCATGTTTTTCATCGTCAGCGGGTTCATGATATACGTTAGCACTCTTCGTCATAGAAATGCGGATGGGTCATTTCAATGGGCAAGATTTGCCGAAGCGCGAATACTCAGGATTTATCCGCCGCTGATTGCGGCAATTGTCATCACCATCCTGGTTTACCTGACAATCCAACTTCTGGGCCTGCACGGTCGGGAGAGCTTTCGGCTTGGGGGAGAATTATTCGTTGCCCGAGAACGCGCGACACTCGAATGGTCGGCGCTTCCCAGCACATTCTTTCTGCTCTATGGAGCGGTCCCGGGGGCTCCGCCGCCCATTAATATGGACGGGCCGCTCTGGACCTTGAGCTACGAATGGTGGTTCTACATTCTCATATTCTTGTCAGCGCGACTCTGGAACGGCTGGTCATTTTCTACCTTGCTCCCGCTAGCCGCCGTTGGCGTCATGCTGCTATATGGTCGCAACACTCTGTTTCTTTGGTTTTTCCTGATCTGGCTCAGCGGCTTCTGGCTCGGGCACATTTACGTCAAGGGCCAACTATTCACCGACAAGTTTTGGCCAAGGGCAGCGGCATTAGCCGTTAGCGCCTTAATCATGATGTTCGTCATGGGGCGCGGGCACTTGGTCAGCGATCTGCTTAATCCTTTCGATACACCTTCTGCGCAGAGGATGATGGTGATTGTGGGCGCCTTTCTTACGCTCGTGGTGTCGATCCTGATACGCTGGGCGACTTTTTCGGGTGTGCGGATATCCAAGGCAATCAGCGGATCGGCACGATTTTCCTATACACTTTATGTCATCCACTATCCGCTACTTCTGCTGAGTTTCAGCTTGCTGCACCCTTTGCTTCACAATCGGGACTGGATGATATCCGTGATCACAGTGTCGGCTGTCCTCGCGCCGATTACATATATCGCTTCAAAGGTTGCCCTTCTCGTAGAGAACAGGAGACTGCTGAGCCATTTCGTGCCTCGTGCACATCGCTTGCAGGAAAAGGCTTGATGCTATCCCGAAGCCGTGGCGCGCCTTCCACGTCCGCACAGATGAACATGTATTCGGATCAGCAGCTGGGATCTCTGCAAAGCCCGCCAAGCTTTAAGGGACGAAAATCGGAGCAGGCGCATCCAGCCGAAGAGAGCTGGTTTGATCGTCTGTATCATTAAGCAAATATATTTCAATGACTTACATGGGCTGTATTGCGGCCTCTTAGCCGCTACTGTAGATAGGCTAGGGTGGGGCAAGTCAAACACTTAGCGACCTCCGGCTCGGTGCTTCGGTCAAGCCGGCAAGTGCCGCTTCTAAATCATTCGCGGCGCGGCTTGTTCCCTGGTCGTTGGGTAGGTGGGCTAACTCCTGATCGACCGATCCATGTCGCGCCGGCCTGAAGCAGATATGGCATTGAAAAGAAGTCCGACCGATTTGCTGGGTAATTCTGCCTGGAACGCGATCGCCTTTATCGTGGCTGTGGGACTCAATCTCGTTGTCCTGCCGTTCGTGGTCTTCCGCCTCGGCGTGGCTGTGTTCGGCGTCGCAGGTCTGGTCACGGCGTGTGTTGCACCCGCGCTGGCGTTCAGCAACGCGCTGGCGCTGTCGACGACGCGAGAACTCGCCCAACGATTAGGGCCATCCGAGTGTGACGATGCGCGACGCCTGTTCGCCACGGCAGCGATGCTCGCATTGGCGGCGGGCGGCCTGATTGCGATTCTTTTCGGTTTGGCCGGGGCGCCGCTTGCGCGCCTCGGATTTCATTTGAGCGGGCCGTCCGCCGATGATCTCGGGCTTGCGTTTGTGCTGGCCAGTGCCGGATGGCTGTGCCAGTGCCTGTCCGCCATCTTCCTGGCCTTGTTCACGGCGCGCCAGGACTATCGAAGGGTTGCTTCGATCAGCATCATCAGCACCGTGGTCGCGACAGGCTCGATGCTGTTTCTCATTCCGCGCTGGCCGCAGGCCTCGACGTTTCTCGGCTGTCAGGCGCTGGGCTTTGCAACGAGCCTGCTGCTCGCCTTCGGGTGGTCCCGACGTGTCGTAGGCGATTGGCTGGCGCGGCCGTCGATCGATCGCGGGGCGCTCGGTGATCTGGTCAAGCTGGGCAGCTGGCAATTGGCCGCACAGAGCGGCGCACTCATTGCCGCGCAGGCGGATCGTTATCTGCTTGGAGCTTTGCTGCAGCCGCAATTCGTCGGCTTCTTTACGATTGCGCAGCGGCTGGAGGAGGCAGTGTATATCGGCGTCCTGAAGGTCGGCGAAATTCTCTTCCCGTTCTTCAGCACTCTGCAAAAGGAGGCTGACGATCGCAGGGCCGATCTACTGTTCCGCTCTTCCTGGATACTCAACGTGCTCGCCGCGAGTGCGCTTGGCGGCCTGATCCCGGTCGCCGGCCCGTTGCTTCATCTGTGGACCGGCGCCGAAGTGGCCGCCGAATCTCAGCGTGTGCTGGTGATATTGTCGATCGCCGGCATACTCGGATCGAGCTCGAACGTTTTTGCATTCTATCTTCTCGCGCAAGGGCGATCGAGCTCGAATGCGCTGATCTCCCTCCTCACGGGCGTGTTCACGCTGACGACCAGCGCGATCGCCTTGCCTTATTTCGGATGGCAGGCGGCGGGATGGAGCGCCTGCATCGGCATGCTCGCCCAAATGGTCACCGTCGTGATCCTGCTGCGCCGGCATTTCAGCCTCACCGGCATGTGGTTGCGTCTGATCCACTTCGTGCTGATGCCGATCGGGATCGGTATCGCAACCGCACTGGCGTTGCGATATGGCTTCCGCAGCGCGCAACTCGACCAGGCGCTTGGCTGGTGGTACGTGGGGGGCCTCTATGTGCTGGTGGCCGGTATCATCTTCGTCGTCGCGGTCGTGGCTTCGCAGGCTGGCCCCTACGGCGCGGCCTGCTGGCGGGATGTCCGCGTCATCGCCGGTCGCTTCCTGCCCATCAAGGCGATCTGACGAATGTGCGGAATTGCAGGCATCGTGAACCTCCGCGGCAAGGCGGTCGAACCGGCGGAAATCTCGCGACTGACGAACCTGGTCGCGCATCGCGGGCCGTTTGGCGAGGGAAGCTGGTTCAGCGCGAACCGTAATCTGGCATTCGGCCACCGTCGGCTGGCAATCATCGACCCCGGCGAAGGGGGCTATCAGCCGATGGTTTCCGGCGACGGCCGCCATGTGATCGTGTTCAACGGCGAGATCTACAATTTCCTCGAACTGCGGCGCGAGCTCGAGGCGCAGGGGGCAATTTTCCGCAGCCAGTCTGACACGGAGGTCATCCTGGCCGCCTGGCGGGCGTGGCAGGAAGGCATGCTGACGCGCTTCAACGGAATGTGGGCGCTGGCGATCTTCGACATCAAGACCGAAGAGTTGTTTCTGGCGCGCGACCGCTTCGGCATCAAGCCGCTATTATATGCGCTGACATCGGAGCGCTTTGTCTTTGCATCAGAGCAGCGCGCATTGGTGCGAAGCGGTCTGATCAATGCTTCGCTGGACATCGACGTGGCGCGACGGCTCATGCTCGATGCCTTTGGCGTCGAGGGCAGCGAACGGACGCTTTGCCAGGAGGTGCGCCGGCTGCAGGGCGGTCACTGCATGTGGTTGCGCCGAGGGAGGTTGGAAATCCGGCGCTGGTGGCGGACGGTGGATCACCTGCCGGCAATCCCGAACACCGAAGCCGAACGGGTCGAGCGCTTTCGCGAGATTTTCCAGGATGCGGTTGCGCTGCGAATGCGCAGCGACGTTCCGATCGGGACCTGTCTGTCGGGAGGGTTCGATTCGTCGGCCGTGATCTGCACCATGGCGGCGCACGAGAAAGCCGGTATGGGCCCGCGGGACAGCACCTCGTGGCGCCATGCCTTCGTTGCGACATTTCCCGGCGCCTCGAACGACGAGCGGCCGATGGCCGAGGAGGCCGCGGCCTGGGCGGATGTCGTGCCCGCATTCCTCGAGATCGGGAAGGCCGACGCGCTGAACGAACTCGATCGAATTCTCGACGACAATGATGACGTCTATATCGGACTTCCAAGCGCCGCCTGGTTAATCTATCGGGAACTCAGGCGTCACGACGTAACGGTGTCGCTGGACGGCCATGGCGCGGATGAACTGATGGGAGCCTATCTTCAGGAGGGACAATCGGGCATGTTCCGGATGCGAAACCTGCTCGCAGGACTTAGCTCCGGTTCGACGCTGGCTGGACGAGGTGCCGATCTGTTGCGGACGCTGATGATCAAACGCCGGGGGCACTATTTCCTGCGCGGCGGTCTGCGCGACGTTCCGGCCCAGCTTCCGCTGGTCGCCGCCGCCGACGTGCTGCCGCGCGACTGGGGTCCATTGAACCGGCGGCTCTACGGGATGTTTCACAGCACTGTGCTGCCTACCATCCTGCGAAACTTCGACCGCCTGTCGATGGCGCACGGCATCGAGGTCCGGATGCCATTCATGGACTGGCGCCTGGTGACGTACACCATGGCGTTGCCGGAGACGTGCAAATTCTCCGATGGCTATTCCAAAGCGATTGCGCGGCGGGCGATGGCCGACCTGATGCCGGAATCCATCCGCATGGGACGCCGGAAGGTGGGGTTCAATTCGCCGATGCCGGAATGGTTGAACGGGCCTCTTGCCGGCTGGACTGCCAGTCTGCTCGATCAGAAGGTGCCGGCGTTCGCCGAACTGGTGGATGAGGAGGGCTTGCGCCGGACGGTTAGCCACTTGACCTCGTCAAAGCAGTGGGACTGGGAGTCGGCCGCCCGCATCTGGCCGTATCTGAATATGAAATGGATGCTGGCAAGATCCTGACATGCGAAGACTAATCCTCACAGGCGTCGACGCCATCCTTGGTTGGAAGAGCCGGCTTTCGGGTGCGGTGAATATCGGTCGTGGATCGACAATCGCATGGCGCCGTATCCGACAGGTAGCCGGCAATACCTTGTCAGTGGGGGAAGATTCGATCGTTCACGCCGAAATTAGCTTCGAGGAAACTGGAGGCAAAGTTCAGATCGGGGACCGCACATTTATCGGACGAAGCCATCTGATCTGTTATCGAAGCCTCGTCATCGGCGACGATGTCATCATGTCATGGGGAATTACGATTGTGGACCACGACTCCCACAGTATCGATTGGATGGATCGCCGGAACGATGTTCGCGAATGGGGCGCCGGCCGAAAAAACTGGGAGCGGATCGCGCATGCGCCAGTCGTGGTGAGCGATAGGGCCTGGATCGGATTTAACGTGAGCGTCCTGAAGGGAGTGACTATCGGAGAAGGCGCCGTAATCGGAGCTTGTTCGGTGGTCACCCGCGATATTCCACCATACACCCTCGCGGCCGGGAATCCCGCCAGAATAATCCGCGCGTTAAGCCCGCCGTCAGACGCGCGTCCGGCCGGTTGACTGCCATGCGCGTTTTCCAGAATAACGGCCTTTCACGTGGATTCCGTGTCAATCGCCGCCAGTCACCCTATCAAAGCTTTGCCGCCGGACGATCGCAGTTTCTCGATACCAGGTTCACGGCGTCCCATATTCTTCTGCCCGTGCTCACCAACAGCCCCGACGCGTTCTACACCAATGGCGACGATGAGCAGCTGCAGTTGCTGTGGGCGAAAGAGAATGGTCTGCGGACAAAGAACCTGGAGCAAATTCTGCTCGCGCAGATCGAGCAGCATCGCACTGAGGTATTCTATAATCTTGACCCGATCCGTTACGGTAGCGAGTTTGCTGCGAAGTTGCCGGGTTGCGTGAGGAAGTCGATTGGCTGGCGAGCGGCACCATCCGGAAGCGCAGACCTGACGAAATACGACCTGATCGTATGCAATTTTCCGTCAATCCTCGATAGCTGGCGCCAGAAAGGCTGTCGGGTGGCGTATTTTTTTCCGGCGCACGATCCTGTGATGGATGCCTATGCTGCAGCCCGAACCGATGAACTTGACCTCATCTTCATCGGAGGATTCTCGCGGCACCACGTCAAACGCAGCCAGGCTCTCCGCGCTGCCGCTTCGACGCCCGGTATCCGGGCGCGCTTTTACCTCGAAGATTCACGCCTCACCCGATTGGCAAATTTTCTTCCTCCTGTGCCGGCGCTTCGCTCATACCGTCATCCGGACGAAATTCGCGAGATTCGCGCCGATCCGCTGTATGGCCTGGATGCGTATGCCGCGATCGCCAAAAGCCGGATCGTATTCAACGGTGCGGTGGACATGGCCGGAGAGGATCGCGGCAATATGAGATGCTTTGAGGCAACGGGCTGCGGAGCGGTCCTTTTGACGGATGCAGGGCGCTATCCGGAGGGTTTCGTTGATGGCGAAACCATGCTGGAATACTCCTCCGCCGAGCAAATACCCGAGTTGATCAACAGGCTCATGAGAGACGAAACTTTGGCCAGATCCATCGCTCAGGCGGGTTGCGCCATGGTGAGAGAGCGCTATAGCAAACAACTGCAATGGACGAAATTTCAGGATCTGATCTGACCGGCGCGCCGGGCCAGCAAGTGCGGGTTTGCATGTTGGACGAAAAGCCTCTCACGACGTGGGAAGATGCCGTGATCTGGCTGCGCAACCAGCCGGACAAGCGTCAACTCGTGCTCGACGCATTCTATGACGACCCTCTGATCGCTGCCGCCGAGCGCTATTTTGCCAGTGCCGAATGGCAGGCGGTTTCGAAGTTTCTGGAGCACCGGACCGGCAAGGCGCTCGACGTCGGCGCCGGGCGTGGAATCGCGAGTTATGCGCTGGCGCGGAGCGGATTTGCGGTCACCGCGCTGGAGCCTGACCCCAGCGCTGTGGTCGGGACGGCGGCGATCCGTGGGCTCGCGGCCGAGGCCCGCCTGACAATCGAGGTGGTCGAAGAATTTTCCGAGCGCCTTCCGTTCGCTGACGGCACGTTTGATGTCGTATTCGCGCGGGCCGTGCTGCATCATATGCGCGATCTAGACGGTGCCTGCCGGGAAATGTCCCGCGTGCTTCGCCCCGGCGGAATGCTCATCGCCGCGCGCGAACACGTGATCAGCAAGGAAGCCGACCTTGGCGCATTCCTCGACCAGCATCCCCTGCATCACCTCTATGGCGGCGAGCACGCGTATCTTCTCGATCGGTATGTCGGCGCACTAAGGGGTGCGGGATTTGCCGCGATCGAGGTACTTGCGCCGCTGAAGAGCCCGATCAATCTGTTTCCCTATACAATCGAAACGCTTCGGGCGGCCGTCGTGGAGAGATTGACAGCCAGGATTCCGGTCAGGCCCGTCTGGCGCGCCGCGCTCGCTTCCAGGAGCGTCTTCACATCGCTGCTTTCGATGGCAGAGCCCTTTGACCATCGGCCCGGCCGGCTCTACTCATTCGTCTGTCGTAAGGCCCCGGCATGAACGTGTGGGTTACCGGCGCCAATGGCTTCATCGGTCGGCATCTCGTTCGGGTGCTGGCCGATCGGGGCTGTCGCGTTCACGGCATCGGCCACGGCGCGATCGGCGAGACCGAAAGACATCGCCTCGGCCTTGAGCATTGGTTGAACGGCGAGATCGATGCAGCCAATCTCAATGCGCTGGCGGAGCACTCCGGATTGCCGTCGACGATTTTCCATCTGGCCGGCGGCTCGTCGGTTGGGCTGTCGATCGCGCAGCCGTTTGAGGACTTTTCGCGCACTGTTGCAAGCACGGCCAGATTGCTGGAGTGGCTGCGCAGCGCCGCAAGGGATTGTCGCTTGATTGTCGTATCGAGCGCGGCGGTCTATGGCGCCGATCACGAGGGGCCGATTGGAGTGGATGCAGCAACGCTTCCGATGTCGCCCTACGGGCAGCACAAGCTGATGATGGAGCAGCTTTGCCGAAGTTACGCTGTCACCTTTGGCTTGTACAGCACGGTGGCGCGGCTGTTCTCGGTCTACGGGCCGAATTTGCGCAAGCAATTGCCCTGGGACATCTGCTCTCGCCTGCAGGCCGGTGAGCGAAAGCTGGTGCTGGGAGGCACAGGCGCGGAGGTGCGGGACTGGATCGATGTCCGTGACGTTGTTCGGCTGCTGGTCGAGATCGACAAAAGGCCGCAGGTGGAGACCTTTCAGGTGATCAACGGCGGATCCGCGATTGGCACGACCGTGGCGCGGATTGCTGCAATCCTTGCAAAATGCTGGGGCGGAAGCATTTCCGTGCAGTATTCCGGCATCGTTCGCGCCGGCGACCCGGCAAGTCTGCTGTCGGACGACGCGATGTCGCGCACGCTGTCCTTCGACTGGAAGATCCCGGTTGAACAGGGTCTTGCGGATTATGTTTCGTGGTTCAAGGATCAGATCCAGTGAGCCCGGGCGCGCCGGTGCGTCTCGCGTTTACGCATATTCCCCGCCGGCTTTGGGCTGGGGGCTACAATTACCAGAGCAATCTTTTTGCGGCACTGGCCCAGTTTCGCCCAGGCGAATTCAGCCCGATTCTCTTTGCCGGGAACCGTGACGACGACGCCGATCTCGCGGAGCTAGCCGAGATACCGTGCGTGGAAGTCGTGCGATCGGCGGCTTTCGAAGGCCGTGCCGGGTTAGCTGCTGCCGTTGCGCTGGGGTTGGACCGGACAGCGGCGGCGGAATTCCGGAGGATGCGTATCGACGCCGTTTTCGAAGCCGCGCGTTTCTTTGGTTGGCGCCTGCCTTATCCGGCGGTGGCCTGGTTCCCCGATCTGCAGCATCGCAAGTTGCCCCAACTCTTTCCGGCTGCCGCACGATGGCGGCGCGAGGCCGGTTTCCGCGTTCAGATCGCCTCAGGGCGGACGATCATGCTCAGCAGCGAGAGCGCGCTTGGCGACTTCAGGAAATATTACCCTCGGGCTACCAACAAGACTTCCACGGTTCGCTTCGCGACCCGGCCATCGCCGGCGTTGTTGACCACGAATCCAGCCGAGGTCGTCGCACAGTACCAATTGCCGGAGAAATATTTTTACCTGCCAAATCAATTTTACAGGCACAAGAACCACCAGGTCGTGGTCGATGCGTTGGCTATCCTGGTGCAGCGCGGGTTCGATGTCGTGGTGTGCGCAACGGGCAGCACCGAAGATCCGCAAGAGCGCGGCTATTTCGACCAGTTCATGGCGCAGGTCCGAAGCCTCGGCCTCGAACAGCGCTTCCTTCATTTGGGAATGATTCCAATGCCGCACGTATATGCGCTGTTACGGGCTTGCAGTGCGCTGATTAACCCATCTCGATTTGAGGGATGGAGCACGACAGTGGAAGAGGCGAAGTCATTTGGCGTCCCAATGATATTATCCGATCTTGATGTGCACCGCGAGCAGGCCGCCGGCGCGGCGCGCTATTTCGGAACGGACGATCCCACAACATTGGCAGATCACCTCATACGCGCTTCGCTGGATTCCGAAGTTTCGATCATTCGATATCCGGTTCCGCATCAAAACGACCGCGTCGCTGCCTTCGCAGCGGATTTTGCCAATACGGTTCGAAGTTCAATGCAGATTTTTCCGCGGCAGTAGCACGTCTGCCAGTCGGCGCCGGGAGGCTGAGCCCTGCGCGGCATATTCCCGCCAAGCCGCACACAGGTTAAGCCTGCGGCTTGTTCGCCCCCAATCCGAATGCCTTTCGCGGCACGATGTACCAGAGAAGAAACAGGATCGCGCCGCCGTGGGTGAGCAGCATCGTGGTCAGGGGCACGTTGAGAAGCGCTTGGGCAATGACGGCGCCCGAGATCAGGATGAACTGCGGCGGTAAACCAGCAGAAAGTCGATTACCGACCGCTATAACGAGCCCGGATATCAGCGCCGTAACCGGGGCAAAGAAGGCTCCTACGGAGGCGATCCCTTCAGTGGCAAACAGTGATGCATTGAATTGCCCGCCAATGCCAAAAGCATTGTAAATGACGCTCGCCAGCTGCTCCTGATAGGGGCAAGCGACGAAGGGCTTGAGTAAGCGTATCTGACAGAAATGCGTCACGGGATGGGTGAAGAAAAAACTATTGTAATAGTCCATGGCCAACGAAGGAACAGCAATCATCCGAAAATTCACGAGCCCAAAATAGGGAATGGTCATGCTGTAAGGCAGGATCTCATGCTGGAACAGAATGATCAGCAATAATCCCACGGATATAGGCACAAGCAGCGATAGAGTGACAGCAAGCTTGAAGTTGAAATACCTTGAAAGGGCCAACATTGCCACGAGCCAAAACGGCGTGAACAGGGCCAATTTGCTCAGCGTGATCGGATAGAACAGCAAAAGCAGAAGCAGAGCCGCGCCGGCACGCCAGATGTCTCCGCGTCCTACGAAACAGGCGAATGCAAATGGCAGCAGCGCGTTGGATGTTATTCCGATCACGTAGTTCAAAATCACCGGAAATCGGAGTTCGGAGCGGTAGTTGTAGATGTTCTCAATGCTGACGAATTTGAAGTTGTAGCTGGCGCCGAGGAGAACGGTCGCAAGGCTCAGCAACAGGATCAGTGTGAGGAGACGGTCCAGTGCTGATGAAGACAGAGCGTAAAATTGCCGTACGGGCGAAGAGATGAACAAAGCGGGCAACAAGAAAGCTATCGCCGATGCCGCCGCAGAGAATTGGGCCAATCGATGATTATATATCAACTCCGAAAAATGATTTAGCCAGAGATATCCCGCGATCATCACATAACAATAGAAACCGACGATGTAACCGAAATTATTGGGAGCAAAGGCAAAAAGCAGTGAGACAAGTGCAAATGCAGTGATCAGCACGATTGCGCCAAATAAGCCCGCCGGCCGGAAGGATATGTAATATTCCGAGTAAAACCGGGCAACGAAAACCAAGGAGGCGCAGCAGGCAGCGACGAGAAGCCAGTTAAGGAAAATTAGCCGCTGACGTTCTCCAATCAGGCGGTTGAGTGCGACCATGTGTTTTTGCTCAATCAGACTTTTCATTGTTTCCGGGTCCGCAGGTCTGCTTCGCTGCGGCTTGTAATGGATCGATCGCCAAGCAAGGCGGGTGCAACCCGATGGAAGAACCATACCACATCGCGAATGCCAGGGCTTGGTTGCTGGAAGGGGCAGAGTCGGTTTATAGCATGCGGAGCGATTAAACCTAAGCGGCAATCATGGCTTTGACAGTGCGTTGGGACAAACGGACCAAGCTGGTATCCGCGGTTGTCGCGATAATCACCTATTTCCTGGTGGCGCGCTGGCTGCAGCTCGACTATGTGCCGCCGGCCGTGTCCCATGCAGAACCGAAAGTCGCAGGCGAAAAGGTGCTTTTGCGAAGGCCGTTCTCACGGTTTGTGAACTCCGATTTTGCCGTCATCGCCCGCGACGAGAAGTTTAGCGGCCTCGCGGACTCGGTCGACAATAACGAGCGGTCACCAATCGAAATATTCGAAGACGAAAGGAGGCTCGGACCCCCTCATGGCGTTCATGAAGACATCCGGGCGGTTGGTCGAGGCCGCTATTCTCATTGGCGAAACAATGGGGCGATTTTCGTCTTTTCCTCGTCGGACAACAGTGATCCGCAGACTAATGGCCGGGCCTATTGGGCGGTGAAGCCGGAATGATTTTCAGTGCAAATCGGCGCCTGGATCGATGGGCGGTTGCAAGCCGGACGCGTTGAACTGCCACGGCCGTTCGGCTCCTCCGGTCATGTTAAAGTCCTCGCCGCCCTTCACTAGACAGCGGGTTCATCGACTAAAGGCGGAACACCGCGCGCCAATCAACCTTCGGGCTGTTGACGAGCGTGGACCTAGCAAGTCAGCAAGGAGCCTTCCGAGTTGACAAGGTCTGAGGCGGCAGTGACATTTACTGAATGTCAGCGACTAGGTCGTATCACGCGACCGGATCGCGGGAAAGAGCCAAATGACAGGGAAATCGATTGACACCGGACGATGGTCTTTGGTTGTTGCCGAAGTCGTTGTGCAAGTGATCGGTCGGTATGGGGACGCAATATGATTAGAATTGGCCTGCTCGGATGTGGGCGCATCGCCAAGCGTCATTCCGAATTGCTCGGAGGCGGTCACATCAGTGGAGCAAGTCTCGTTGCTGTCTGCGATCCGATCCGGGCGCGAGCCGACGCGATCGCGTCCAAATTCGGCGTTCCCGCGGATTATAACACCGACGCCTTCCTCGCCCGGAAGGACATCGACGCTGTCGCTGTTCTGACCCCGAGCGGAATGCACCCCGCGCATGTTATCGCCTGCGCTAAGGCGGGAAAGCATGCCATCGTCGAGAAGCCGATGGCACTACGGCTGCAGGACGCCGATGACATGATCCGCGCCTGCGACGTGGCCGGCGTCAAGCTGTTTGTCGTCAAGCAGAACCGGTTCAATGTTCCCGTCGTGAAGGCGCGCGAGGCGCTGGAGGCCGGCCGCTTCGGCCGCCTGGTTCTCGGCACGGTTCGCGTCCGCTGGTGCCGCGACCAGGCTTATTACGATCAGGATGCCTGGCGCGGCACTTGGGCCTATGACGGCGGTGTTCTCTCGAACCAGGCCAGCCACCACGTCGACATGCTGGAATGGTTCTTTGGCGACGTCGTCAGCATTCATGCCCGCGCCGTGACGGCGCTGGCAAAAATCGAAGCCGAAGACACGGCGGTTGCCACGCTGAAATTCCGGAACGGCGCGCTCGGGATCATCGAGGCGACGACGGCAGCGCGTCCATCCGACCTCGAAGGCTCACTTTCGATTCTCGGAGAGAAGGGAACGGTTGAAATTGCGGGCTTTGCCGTTAACCAGATCCGGCACTGGCGTTTTGTCGAAGAACTTCCGTCCGACAAGGACGTGATCAAGAAATTTTCCGTCAATCCTCCGAACGTCTACGGCTTCGGCCACCAGGCCTATTACCAGCACGTGGTCGACTGCCTGGTGAACCAGCGTTCGGCGCTCGTCGATGGCCTCGAAGGGCGCAAGAGCTTGGAACTGATTTCCGCGCTCTACGAATCGATCGAGACCGGTGCCGAGGTGCCGCTTCGCTTCGCGCCGCGGCTGGGCCGGCTTGGTGTCGTGCCGTGAACCGGCCGGAGATACATCAGGCCGGCGTGCGCGACGTTGATTTCGGCACAGGCGTCAAGATCGTGAAGCCGTGCAATCTCTACGGCTGCAAAATCGGCGACGATTGTTTTGTCGGACCGTTCACCGAGATCCAGAAAGGCGTCGTAGTCGGCGCGCGCACGCGGGTGCAGTCCCACGCCTTGATCTGCGAACTGGTCACGATCGGCGAAGACTGCTTTGTCGGCCATGGCGTGATGTTCGTGAACGATACGTTTTCGACCGGCGGCCCGGCTCGCGGCAACAAGGAATTGTGGCGCGAGACCGTGATCGGCAACCGCGTCTCGATCGGATCCAACGCCACGATCATGCCGGTCAAGATCACCGATGACGTCGTGATCGGCGCGGGCTCGGTGGTAACCAGGGACATCACGACGCCAGGGACGTATGCAGGCAATCCGGCGCGCCGGCTGCTGGCGGACAGTTAGGAAGACAATCAATGCCGGTGCCTTTTGCCGACCTGCAACTGCAGTATCAGACCATCAAGAACGAGATCGACGGCGCGATTGCATCCGTCATCCGCGACAACGCCTTCATTCGCGGGTCCTATGTCGACGCCTTCGAACGGGAGTTTGCTGCGGCCGTAGACGTCAAGCATTGCGTCTCCTGCGCCAACGGCACCGACGCGCTGTATCTGGCCATGGCCGCACTGAAGGTTAACCCGGGTGACGAGGTGATTAGCACCGCGCATTCCTGGATCAGCACCTCGGCAATGATTACGCATGCCGGCGCGACCGTGGTGTTTTGCGATACCGACGGCACGACGTTCACGATTGATCCGGCGGCGATCGAAGCCGCGATCACGCCGCGCACGGTCGGCATCATTCCGGTTCATCTGTACGGGCAGCCGGCAGAAATGGACTCGATCATGGCGATCGCGCGCAGGCACAAGCTCTGGGTGGTAGAGGATTGCGCGCAGGCGCATTTGGCGCGCTACAAAGGCCAGCAGGTCGGCACCTTCGGCGCGGCTGCGACTTATTCTTTCTATCCGGGCAAGAATCTCGGTGCGATGGGCGATGCCGGCGCTGTCGTGACCAATGACGATGCGCTTGCCGAACACATGACCATGCTGGCACGGCACGGCGGCTTAGTGAAACATCAGCATCACATCGAGGGCATCAACAGCCGGCTCGACGGCATGCAGGCGGCGATCCTGTCGGCCAAGCTGCCGCATCTGGCGCAGTGGACAAAGGCGCGGCAGGACGCCGCCAAGGTTTACGACGCCGGTCTCAACCAGATCGAGGACGTCGTCGTGCCAGAGGTCGCCCCGGGCCGCAGCCATGTCTATCACCTCTATACGATCAGGCATCCGCGCCGCGACGCGCTGGCGGCACACCTGAACGCCAACGGCGTGCAGACTGCGATCAATTATCCGACGGCGCTGCCGTTCCTTGCCGCGTATCGGCGGCTGGACCAACGTCCCGAGCAATTTCCGAATGCGTTCGCCGATCAGGGACGTATCCTGTCGCTGCCGATGTTTGCGGAGATCGCCGCGGAACAACTCCAAAGTGTCATCGATCTCATCCGCGCGTTCCGCTAAGTGATTGGCGCGGTATCATGGTAGCTGTCGATTTTCAGCGCAATCCGGGTAATTGTTATTGGGATCAATCCGTTACGGGGAGAGCACTTTGCCGACGTAAGATGGATGGTGCTCATATTTTCTGTGCGTTCCGGCTGGCCTCTCGCAGAAGGACTGTTTAGAAGCGGCCGTACCAGATCGGGTACCTTATTTTTCAGGGTAGCTTGGCTTGGCGAAGGGAACCGAGAAGTTGCGGAAAATTTTGCTAACAGGCGCCGGCGGATTTATTGGATCCCACCTCGCGGAGGAACTGGTCCGCCGCAATTTCGCGGTGCGCGCATTTGTGCACTACAACAGCATGGGTTCGCACGGCTGGCTTGATTCCTCGCCACCCGAGATCCGCAAGGAGCTCGATATATTCGCAGGAAATGTGTGCGACCCAAATGGTGTGCACACCGCGATGAAGGGATGCGACGCCGTCTTGCATCTCGCAGCGCTGATTGCGATTCCCTATTCCTATCATTCGCCGGACACATACGTCGAAACCAACATCCGCGGCACCCTCAATTTGCTGCAGGCGGCGCGAGATCTCGGCGTTGAGCATTTGGTGCATACCTCGACCAGCGAGGTCTATGGCACGGCCCAATTCGTTCCGATCACTGAGGACCATCGCCTGCAGGGGCAATCGCCCTATTCCGCAACCAAGATCGGTGCGGATCAGCTCGCGCTGTCATTCGAGCGTTCGTTCGGCACGCCGGTGACCGTGGTGCGGCCGTTCAATACCTATGGTCCCCGGCAATCGGCGCGCGCGGTGATCCCGACCATCATTACCCAGATCGCGGCGGGCGCGCGCAAGATCAAGCTCGGCAGCGTCCATCCAACGCGCGATTTCAACTATGTCGCCGATACCATCGGCGGCTTCCTGGCAGCGCTCGAATCGAAAGCCGGCATCGGTGAGGTCATCAATATCGGCAGTGCGTTCGAGATCTCGATCGGCGATACCGCGCGCATGATCGCCGAGCTGATGGACGTGTCGATCGAGATCGAGCAAGACGACGTCCGCGTCCGTCCCGAGCGCAGCGAAGTTGATCGCCTGTGGGCCAGCAACGCCAAGGCGCAGAAGCTGCTCGGCTGGTCGCCGCACTTTGCCGGTGTCGACGGCCTGCGCAATGGCCTCGAACATACCATCGCCTGGTTCACCAAGCAGGAGAACCTGTCTCGCTATCGTGCCAATGCGTACACGCTGTGAATAAGATGAGCATCTCCTCCGCCCAGGCGAGCCGCGACCGTCCCGCCATACCTGATCTCAAGCCCGTGCTCGACGCGATGGATGCCGTGCTCGGCGCGGCCGCGCGCCCGGTCGAGTTGCACGAGCCGCGCTTTGGCGAGCGCGAGCGGGAGCTCGTGCTCGATTGCATCGACACCAATTGGGTGTCATCAGCGGGCAAATATGTCACTCGCTTCGAGGAGATGGTTGCGGCCGCGACTGGCGCGCGCCATGCGGTGGCGATCGTCAACGGTACCGCCGCGCTTCACGCCGCACTGGTGCTCGAGGGTGTCGAGCAAGGCGACGAGGTGCTGCTGCCCTCAATTACCTTCGTCGCCACGGCGAACGCGGTGAGCCATGCCGGCGCCATCCCGCATTTCGTCGATTCGACCTGGGATACGCTGGGGCTTGATCCCCAGGCGCTCGAGGCGCATCTTGGTGCCATCGCGGTGCGGCGGAGCGGCGCATGGGTGAACAAGCAGACCGGCCGCCGGCTTCGCGCGGTGGTTCCGGTGCATATCTTCGGGCATCCGGTGGATATGGCTGCACTCGGCGCGGTGGCCGCCAAATACGATCTCGTGATCGTTGAGGACGCGACCGAATCGCTCGGCTCGACCCTGGGCGGGCAGGGCTGCGGCACGTTCGGCCATTCCGCCGTACTAAGCTTCAACGGCAATAAAATCGTCACTACCGGCGGCGGCGGCATGATCGTGACCGACGACGAGGCGCATGCCCGTCACGCGCGGCACTTCACCTCTACGGCGAAGAAGGCGCACGCCTGGGCATTCGACCATGACGAGGTCGCCTACAACTACCGCCTGCCGAACATCAATGCGGCGCTTGGTTGCGCGCAGATGGAGCGGCTGTTGGCGATGGTCGAGGCCAAGCGTATGCTCGCCGAGCGTTACCTGCGTGCTTTCAGCGATTTCCCCTGGGCGCGCATCTATCGTGAGCCGAAGGGCTCGCAAAGCAACTACTGGCTCAATACGCTTGTGCTCGACCGCGAACACGCCGCCGAGCGCGACCGGTTGCTCGAGGCGCTGCACGGTCACGGCATTCGCGCAAGGCCGCTGTGGACGCCAATGCACCTCTTGCCGATGTACCGAGACTGCCCGCGTTCGCTGCTTCCAATCGCCGAAGACATGCATACGCGGTGCATCAATTTGCCGAGCAGTCCCTTCTTGGCCGATAGCGCGAACAAGATCTGATGCCCCGCGTCGTCTTCTTCACCATTCACAGCACAACGCCGTGGTGGAAGTACCTTGCGTCGCGCATGGAGTTTGCCGACGCGGTCGTGCTGAGCGACCTGCGGGACGACGGCGATTATTCCCTAGTCGACGATTTCTACCGTTTTATCGAAAGGGGGGATGCGGCTTCTGTCGCACTCGCGCGGTTTGGCGAGGAGGGATGCGCCGATATCATCCTGCGCTGCCGCGTGCTCCGCAGCATCGGCCGAGATCTCGCGCTCAGGATGATCGGCGGCATGACCCAGGCGATCGAGCTGGTCTTCGACAAGCTCGATCCCGATCTCGTTATGACGTTTACCATCGATCGCTATGTCATGGACGTGATGGAGCGGACCGCGCGCCGGCGCAGCATCGACTTCCTCGAAATGACGACATCGATCATTCCCGATCAGGTGATGCTGATGCGTCGCGGCCGGCCCGCCTGGTTGCGCGAGCCCTCCAGCGAGGACATCAATGCGGCGGTGGGCCAGCTCTGCACCGCAGATTTCGCACCCGCCTATGTGCGCGGTGCCAAGCGCTTTTCGCGGGCCCAGTTCTGGCGCATATTCGGTTACTACGCCGTGCGGGGCGCCTTCTTTAATGTCTGGCGCTTCCTCAAGCGCGACCGCTACAACTGCCATTATCTCGACGCACTAAAGCGACTGAAGCACAAGGTGGGCGTCCGCGACGTCGCGGCACTCAAGCTGCTCGACCATGACTGGGACAAGCGGCTTGCCGATCTGCCGCGCGAGCGGCGAGTGTTCCTCGGACTGCAGCTATTTCCCGAAGCCTCGATGGACTATTGGCTGCAGTCCCAGGACATGCTTGCGCATGACGACGTGCTGCTGCGCTATTGCGAGGTGCTTGTCCGCGCGGGCTATCGCATCTTCGTCAAGGATCATCCGCTGCAATTCGGTTTCCGCCAGCGCGAGTTGTTCGAGCGGCTGTCAAAGCTGCCCTTCGTCACGCTGGTTCCCTATGATGTGCCGGCCAACCTGCTGATCGGCAAATGCGGGGTCTCGGTGACGTTCACGGGGACGATCGGGCTCCAGGCGGCGTTGGCGGGGCTTTGTTCGGTCGCGACCGAGCCTTACTATGCGACCGAGCAGCACTTCGTGCACATCCGGGATGTCGGCGACATCGACGCGCTGGCAGAGCGGCTTGCGAGATGGCGCCTGTCAGACGATCTCGAGACGATGCGGCGCGACGTCGTACGGCATCTTGCGGCAATCAGTGTTGAGGGCGACTATTTCGGCTGGCGCGACTTCGATCCCACGAATGCGGCCGCACGCGCATCAGTCGAGCCATTGGCGCGTTCGCTGAACGCGCATTTGCCGCGCTTCCTGAAATCCTGCAGAACCGCCGCCTGACGATCACGGGGGGGAATGCGCTGTAACCGATGTCGACGGCCGATGGGGGGATGGAACAGCGTGATGCGATCTCGTGTGCTTGACCTCGTGACCCGGCCTGCGATTGCGGGCACGGCCGCGGCGCTCATCCTACGCGCAATGACGCTGGCAAGCCGCTTCCTGTTATCGCTGTTGCTGGCACGCATGCTGTCGCCGGCCGAGATGGGGCAATACGGTCTCCTGACCGCGACGCTTGCGTTCGCGCTGCTCGCGGTCGGACTCGAGTTCTACTCCTATACGCTACGCGAATTAGTGCCGGCGACGTCGGAGCGGCGCGCACGGATCATCGCGGACCAGATGGCGCTCGGCTCGGCGGCGCTGCTTGCGATCGGCGTCATGGTTTTCGGTGCGATCGCCGCGGGCTGGTTCCCGATCCGTCTTGCGCCATGGTTCGTCGTGATCCTGATCACCGAGCATGTCTCGCTGGAGGCTACGCGGATCCTGATCATCACCTCGCGGCCGGTGCGCGCCTATGTCGGCGTGTTCCTTCGTGGCGGCATCTGGGTCTATGCCATCGCGCTGCTGATGTTCGCGGCGCCTTCGACGCGAACACTCGAGACGGTGCTGGTCTTGTGGGCGCTGGGCGGCGTGCTGTCGATCGGCTTTTCCGCCTTCTCGCTCTCCGAGCTTCCCTGGCGCGAGCTAAGGGGATACCGGCCCGACTGGTCGACCATTCGCGAGGGCCTGCGGACGGCGCGCCCCTTCATGTTCACCGCAGTCGGCGCGCTGGTCATCTCCTATGTCGACCGCTTCGTCATCGACATCTTCGTTGGTCGCGATGCGCTCGGCATCTACACGTTCTATTCGACGATCCTGATCGGCCTGCTGTCGCTGGGCGGATCGGTGTCGCACCAGTTTCTGCCGAAAGTCATCGCGGGATATGCGGCGGGCGTCGACACTTACCGCGCGGCACTCCGCTCGTTCTTCTGGTCGATGCTGGCGCTGGCGTCGGCAACGGTAATCATCTGTGGCTTTGCCATGGAGCCGATGTTGTCGGTGCTCGGACTATCCACCTACGCGTCCGCCATCGGGGTGTTTTATGCCATGCTGCCTGGAATCTTCCTGCGCATGTTGGCTGATGTTCCCTCCTACGCGCTCTATGCGGCGCGCTCGGACAAGTATCTCATGCTCTGCAATCTCGGTTCGGCCGTGGTGTCGACGCTGCTCAACGTCCTCCTGGTTCCCGTGTACGGAATCTATGGTGCGGCAGTGGCCGGTGCCATCGCCAGCGCCGCGCTGTTCCTGTCGCTGGGCATACTGGCCATCCACAGAATGCGCGAGACTCGCAAGGAACCCGCCGAGCTGGATACTGTCGGCCTTCCGACTGATCCGGACATGCTCTACCCATGAACGAGCGCACCGTCATTGCGGTGTCAAAATGACCCTGCTACACAACTCTAGGGCTTCGGCGCTTTTCTGACGGCAAAATGCAGCGGCTTATCCAATTGGCGGGCGGTCTCTCGTCACCCGCAATCCTGATCGTCTTGATCTGGTGTGCAGCGCTCATAAGCGTCGCCGTCGGACCAATAGACTATCCGGAACAGCCGTCCATCGTCGTGCTGACCGTGGTCGGCTCGGGCGTCGCGCTCTTCCTGCTCGGCCATCGGGGGGGCCGATTTCTTTTCGTCCGCCATTTCTCGCGTCAGGTCCCAATGCCTCCGCTTTCCAGGCGGATGCTGAATCGCATCGTCATCGCTGTGTCGCTTTTCGGTATTGTGGGCATTGCGTTGATCGCACTTGACCGCATGGTGCTGAGCGGGGTGAGCAATAGTGCCTACGCGGAGTTGTTGCGCTGTGCGCCCGGGCTGGTCGACGCCATATCGATCGAGCGGACACCACTGCTCTATGGCGGCTATGCCATGTTCTCCTTCGGCTTTGTGTCGGTGGTACTGTTCCTGCTCAAGGGAGAGGAAATCACAGGATGGGCGGCGGCACTGGCGCAATTGTCCATCGTTTCTCCAGCCGGTTATGCGGTGCTCTATTCAGGGCGGATGCCGCTCCTGTTCGTTCTCGTTCTGGTTGCCGTGACGATGCTGATCCGCCTCGCACAGGGGCGACCGCCGCTGCCGCGCGGTCATTATCTCATCCTCAAAACGGTCGCCGTGATCGGGCTGTTTGCCATCTATTCGAGCGGGATCTGGACGAGCCGGCAGAATTTCTGCATCCAGATGTCGCCGCTGATCACCAAGCTGCAGCAGGAACAGACGCAGCGCGAGGTACCTCCTGCCGTTGCCAGCGGGCCGCCCGAGACCAGCGAGAAAATCACGGCAACTGATCTTAGCAAGCGAATTGCAGAGGCGGGCGCGGCTCCACCGCCGGAGCAAAAGCCGAGCTCCGCCGACGCGATCCTCGCGATGAGGTTGGAAGCCTGGAATGTGAAGCCGCGGGGCTACGTCGCGTCCGCGATCGAATCCGGCCGCCTATCGGCACCTGGCGCGATGATCGGCCTGAGCACCTATTTCTATCTGACCCACGGGGTGCGCACCATTGATATCGCGTGGCACGCACGCGACAAGTTCACTCCGAAATGGGGAGTCTACGAGATCGGGGTGCTGTCACCGCTGCTGCGGGTCTTCTTCCCGCGCAACCAGCAGGTCGAGGCGATGAAGGCCGAGCTGAGAGCTGCCTTGATCTACGGATTCTTCCCGACCGTGTGGGCCGCCGCCTTCATCGATTTCGGCTTTGTCGGTGCAATCATTTACGTCCTGATCTGGGGCGTCGTGGCGGGCTGGAGCGCGGCGGGAAGCAAACACTCCGACCTGATGACGCCGTCGCTGCTCCTAGCCTTTGTCCTCGCCAGCATCCTGCTCAGCGTGGTGCAGGGGCCGCTGGGCATAGCAAATTCGGCGCTGGTGCTGGTTTCGCTGGTTGTGACCGGTTTCACGCTTGATTTTGCCAGGCTGCGGTCGGGATCGCCGGAGGATGCCGGCGAGCTTCAGGTGAACAGCTCGGCCACCTAAAGTCGGTCAGTGCGCCGAGATGTCGCGCAGCCAAGCAACCGTCGCCGCGACGCCTTGCTCCATATCAAACGGCAGATCGCCGCAGACCGAAGCCGTCGGCTTGAGGTCGAATTGATATTGCGTGAGCACATTGTTAAGGCGGAATGAATTGAAGGGAAACCTCTTCACCCCGACTGAGTTCACGGCATCGCCGCAAAACGCCAATGTGCGCGCAATGGCGATTGGCAGATGCGAAACGGCGCGAGCGCCGAACGCACGCTGAAAGGCGTCGCACCAGGCGATGAGGTCGATCGGCGTGTAGTCGGCAAGATAGAACGTTCGGCCCTGGATCTGTTCGGCAGGCACCACCAGCAGGCGCCAGTACTGGAACGCAATGTTGTCGATATAGCTATAGGACTTCCAGAGCGGGTCGTGGCCGACGTGGAAATAGTATCCGCGCTCGATCATTCGGAGGAAGCGCTGATAGTGCGCGCTCATGCCGGGCCCCCAGACCGTGGTGGGGCGCGCCAGACACCATTCGCGCTCGCCGCCATTGGCGCTGCGGACGATCTGTTCGGTGCGGACCTTGCTCTTTCCGTACAGAGTGTCCGCCGTGTAATCGGTGTCGCTTTTCGGCACATAGCCGACGCGGCAGACGAGCTGCGATGAGGTCCAGATCCCACGCCGGATCGACGGCGTCAGCCGCACCACTTCGACCAGATTCTCAACGCCCTCGATATTGGCGGCATAGCCCGCAAGATTGGTCTTCTCGTCGAGGTCGATGCGCGCGGCGAGATGGACCAGCGCGTCGGGTGCCGCGTTCTGCACGGCCTCTTTGAGACGATCGGCCTCCAGGAGGTCGCAGACAATATCGGTTGCGGCAGCCGGAACCTTGTCGAGCCCCACAACTGCACACCCCTCAGTGCGCAGCCGCCGCACCAATGCCTGGCCGATGAAGCCGGAGCTTCCGGTCACGAGAATTTTCATGCTGATGTCGCTGTCACGGCCGAGGGACGGTCGCTTGACCGGCTTGCCCGGCTGATCTACCAAATCGACCTGTCGATTGCAAATTCCACCGAATCCTCTGGCGGACCAGGCATTTTGCGATCGATTTTTTCACCCCGGCTCTTGCCCAACCGGCGCACGCTTCATGAAGGCATTCGTCTCAGCCGCGTTCCAGGCCATCAATCGCGTCCTGGAGCCGATCGGCCTGCGCCTGATGCGCACCAACGCACCGGTCCGGAACTTCGCGCTGTTCTTCAAACACCTGAAGTCGCTGGGATTCGAGGTGAAGACGGTGATCGACGTCGGCATCGCCTTCGGCACCTCACCGATCTACGACGCGTTCCCGCGCGCGAAGTATTTTTTGGTCGAGCCGGTCGCTGAATGCCGTCCCGTGCTCGAGCAGCTCAAGCAGCGGCTCGACGCCGAATATTTTCTGGTCGCCGCCGGCGCCGAGGACGGCGAGATCACCTTCAACGTCCATGACGATATCTCGGGCTCAAGCATCTTCGCGCAGGTCGAAGGCAAGGCGCTCGACGGCGAAGCGCGGAAGACGCCGATGCGTCGGCTGGATTCATTGTTGCCGGAGAAGCTTGAGCATCCGGTATTCATCAAGGTCGACACCCAGGGTGCCGAGATCGAGGTGCTGAAGGGGCTGGGGTCGCGCATCAACGAGATCGACCTCATGATACTCGAGACCACGATGATGCCGATGCGGCATGGCATTCCGCAGTTCGCCGACATCGTGCGCTTCTGTGACGAGGCGGGGTTCGCGGTCTATGACGTGCTCGAGGGCCACATGCGCTCGCTGGACGGCGCGCTCGCGCAGATCGATCTTGCCTTTATCCGCAAGGACAGCCCGCTGCGCAGCCAGTCAGCCTATTTCAGTCCCGAACAGCTCGCGGATTATCTGACGCGGCCGAGCAAGCTGCACTGCGCGAAGAGCTGATCGCCCGTCACGCCGCTAGGGCCGGGCCTCAGAGTTCCGCGAGCAGGATGAACAGGCAGCGGCGCTCGCCCTTGTTCACCATGCCGCCGCGATGCATGCCGTTGCCGTCGAACAGTACGCAATTGCCGTAGTTCGACGTCGCTGCGAAATGTCCCTCGCGCAGTCGCGCCACGTCGGGGGAGTCGTCTTGCAGGTCGCCGCCGAAATCCGCCTTCTTGCGCAGGAACGCCGGCAGCGCCATGAATTTCTTGCGCGCGTCGGGGCGCCGGCCCGAGAAGCCGCTGAAGTCGTTGGTTCGGCGCACCATGCCTTCGAACCACCCGATCTTCGCATTTTGGCTGCCGCGGATGTAGCAAAACGGGCCGCCGTCCGGGCCGATATCGTGGACGTAGATCGCACATTTCAGCATGCCGTAGGTGGCATCGATATGCAGGTAGCTGCCCCAGGGGTCCGCGAGTTGTGTGTCCGGGAAGACCCGCTTCCAAAACGCGAGGTCCTGGTCGTTGATCTGTGCATTGACGTGCTTCACGCCGGCCGGGCGGCCGAGATAGGCGCTCGCAGCGTCCATGATGCCATAGCGCTTGAAGATCTTCTCGACCGTCGCGAAGGCCTGTGGATCGGCCGAGCGCGTGCACCAGTAGACATTATCGTCGAACTTGCGTTTCTCAGGCGGAATGCCGGCACGACGCTCGTCGAGCTTGGCAAAGCCCGGATCGGTGACGCTTCGGATCTGGTCGATTTCATCCGGCGCGAGCGTCAGGCAGACGATGCCATCGGATTTGATCTTGTTCAGCAATGCCGGGTTTGCCAGTACCGCAGGACGTCGCGTGCCGGTCAGCGTGCCGATCGCGCGGCTGGCGCGGATGCGCGCATACATCGAGATGTAACGCAAGGCCGTCCGCGCGTTGAGGCCACTAAAGCCGGCTTCCTTGGTCAATAGCGGCATGTTGTCGTAATCGACGATGCGGCGGATGGTGACAAAGGCGAAGGTCCGCAGGAACACATTCAACGCATAAAGCCGCTCGCGGAAGGTCGGCCGGGCGAACATGCCGCCATAGGCTGGATGCGCGTCATAGTCGATCGAGGGCAGGGTGTTGCCACGATAGGGCGGGATCGGCAGCTCACCGACATCGACGGCTCGTGCCGCGGGGGCCGCATCCGTAAGGGAATCGATTGTCGTCATGTCGCGTTTCTCCGGGCCTAGCGCGGATCGTCTCAACGTCGTCGGATCTATACAACTTGGCGCATTGCACAGGCAACAACGGCCGGCGGTTATCAGCCCTTCCCGGGGTGTTCCAGCGCAACGGCTAAATCATGGAAATGCTTCGGGAAAGCGCCACGGAGGTCGATCTTTCGAAGGGTTCCAGCGATCTTCTCCGACGCGCCCCCACGGCCATAGGGCGGCTCTGCGCCCGGATCAGGGCCGAACCGGCCTTCGAAAATGTGCGCCAGACTTGCGAGAATGGTGGCCGAATCGGCCGGGCAATCGATGGTCGAGGCGGCGCGCAGCCGGCCCTGCTGGCGGTCGCCGATATTGATTGAGGGCACCCCGACGGCCGGCGCCTCCAGGATGCCACTGGAGGAGTTGCCGACCACGGCGTCGGCGAGCCGCAGCGCGGCCCAGTAGCGCTCGCTGCCGAGCGAGGTGAAGTGAAACGCGCGGTCTGGCCGTGCCGCGACAAAGGCCTTGATGGCGTCGTCGATCGCGCGATAGCCGGGATCGGCGTTGACGCCGGTGAAGATGATGCTACGGTCCTTGACCTCGGCGAGCGCGCCGAGGAGTGCGGCGACATTCGTTGCATCCGTATCCGGCCGCGCCGTGGTCGGATGCAGCGTGACCAGCAGGAAGCGCTCCGGGCCGCCGACGCCGAGCCTTGCGAACAGCTCGGTCCGGCTGAGCGCCGGCGCCGTGCTGGCGAGATCAAGGCCCGGTGCGCCGACATTGAAAACGAAGTCGGGATTTTCGCCCATCTGGATCACGCGCTGCCGATAGGGCTCGGCCGCAACGAAATGCAGGCAGGCCATCTTCGTGATGGCGTGGCGGATCGCATCGTCGAAGGCGCCGGCGGTGATCTCGCCGCCATGGATGTGTGCGATCGGGATGTTCAACAGCGTCGCCGCGACCGCGGCAGCCAGCACCTCGTAGCGGTCGCCGAGCATGACAAGAACATCCGGCGCGAGCCGGGGGAGCACATCGGCAAAGCCGGAAACGCCGATGCCGGTACCGCGCGCCACCGTCTCGGCGCGATCGTCGTACAGCTGAAGATCGATCTTCGCTGCGATTGTAAACCCGTCGGCCTCGATAGCTCGCCAGGTCTCGCCGAAGCGCGGCACCAGATGCATGCCGCAGGCGATAATGCTGAGGGAAACGTCATCCGTCTCCTTCAGCCGCGTCAGGATTCCCCGCAGCAATCCGTAGTCGGCCCGCGAACCGGTGACGACGGCGATGCGGCGGCTTGCGGTCATGCGGATTTCCGCCATGGCGACGCGTCGAGCATGCCGTGCTCTATGACGTAGGATGCGTAGGCGAGGTCGGCAGCACTCTCGATTTCGATCGAATGCAGGCGGTCCATCATGATGCCATAGCTTGCGGAGGGATCGGCGTAGATTTTTCGGTGCTTGCGCATCGCGTCCCAGCCGACGAGGTAGAGCGCGCCGTTCATGGTGACTTCAGGCGTCTGGTCCTGCCGCCGCTGCGCCGTCGTCTTCAGCATCTTCTCGACGATGCCGCCGATCGAGCCATCCGCGCCCAACGTCCCGACGAAGATCGAGGCCACTTCGGTCTCGCGCATGCCTACCACAAGGCTCGCCTTGCGCGCGGCGAACAGTTCGACCGCCTCGTCGAAATGTTCCGGCCGTGCGAAAGGCGACGATGGTTCCAGGAGCATGATGGCGTCGTAGCGCCGTCCTTCATGCGTCTCGACCCAGTCCATGGCGTGAAGCACCACGTCGTTGGAGGAGGCGGTGTCGCTCGCAAGCTCGGCGGGGCGGTCGAACAGCACCTCGGCGCCGTGGCGCTTCGCCTCGGCCTGGATCTCCGCGCTGTCGCTGGAGACGATCAGACGCGAGCAGTAGCGCGATTGCCGCGCCGCATTTGCCTTATAGCCGACCAGGCTGAGACCGCCGACCTGGCGCAGGTTCTTGCCCGGCAATCCCTTGGATCCTCCGCGGCCCACCAGCAGGAACAATATCTCCGGCGAATTCGTCATTTGCTCTCGACAATCCCGCTGTCAGCGCCGAACAAGGACCGGCACCATTCGTCGCCGGCCAGGAGGCTCAAAGGGGAACGCCGCAAGCCGCCGCTTGCGTTGCTTTTACCAGTGTACTCGACTAAGACAACCGCTTGATAGGCGGGTGATTTCGGTCGCCCCCCGCGCTCAGCGACGAAACCCCATGCATCGCCGAACCCTGATCATTGCTGAGGCCGGTGTTAACCATAACGGCGATCGCGCGCGGGCGCTCGAACTGGTAGAGGCGGCCGCGCGGGCAGGGGCCGACGTCGTCAAGTTTCAATCGTTTCGTGCCGACAGGCTTGCGACCGCGGAGGCCGCGAAGGCGAGCTATCAGCAGGCGACCACCGGCAACGCGCAGTCACAGCTGGAAATGCTGCGCGCGCTCGAGCTCAGCGAGGACGACGAAGAACGCATTGCCACGGCCTGCGTGGCCGCCGGCATCACCTACATGTCGACCCCGTTCGATGCCGACAGCGCCACGCATCTGGTCCGCCGAATCGGCGTCTCGACCCTGAAGGTCGGATCGGGCGATCTCACCAACGCGCCGCTGCTGTTGCATCTGGCGCGCTTTCGACTGCCGATCATCCTGTCAACCGGCATGGCGACGCTGGCGGAAGTGGAGCAGGCGCTCGGCGTCATTGCCTTCGGCTATCTCGAGGACGTGCACGCGCGGCCATCGCCTGCGGATTTCGCCAGCTGTCTGCTCGACCGCGAGACCTGGACCGAGCTGCGCGCCAAGGTCACGCTACTGCACTGCACGACCGAGTATCCGGCCGATCCGCAGTCGATCAATCTGCGCGCGATGGCGACGCTGCGCGATGCGTTCGAGCTTCCCGTTGGCTTTTCCGATCACAGCCGCGGCATTCATGTTGCGGCAGCCGCGGTTGCGCTCGGCGCGGCGGTGATCGAAAAACACCTGACGCTCGATTGCAATCTGCCGGGGCCCGATCACCGCGCCTCGATCGAGCCCGACGAAATGGCCAGGATGATTGCATCGATCCGCGACGTCGAGGTCGCGCTCGGCGACGGCCGCAAGATACCTGCGCGGGAAGAGATCCCAAATCGTACGGTGGCACGACGGAGTCTTGTTGCGATCCGCTCCGTTAGCGCCGGCGAGCGCTTCACGGAGGACAATCTCGGCGTCAAGCGGCCCGGTGACGGCATTCCGCCGATCGAATACTGGAGCTATCTCGGCAAGACGGCGCAGCGCGACTATGCGGCCAATGAGGCGCTGGAGCCATGAGCCTTATCGTGCTCTGTGCCGGCGGTCATGCCCGCGTTGTCATCGAAGCATTACGGAGCCGTGGCATACGCCCCATCGCCGTGATGGATCGCGACACCGCACTGCGGGGCGGGGCGGTTGGCGGTGTTCCGGTCGCGGGATCCGACGAAGACATCCTGAAGATGAGCGTGGATTCAGTCGAGCTCGTGAACGGCCTGGGCAACCGCGCCTCGCGTACCGATTCGGGCCTGTCCGGGCGGCGTACGCTGTTTGGCCGTTTCGCCGCTCTGGGTTACAGGTTTCCGGTGATCTCGCATGCCTCCGCGGCGATTGCCTCCGATGCAACGCTCGGCGACGGCGCGCAGGTGATGGCGGGCGCCGTCATCCAGTCGGCGGCGCGGATCGGGCGGAATGCTCTGGTGAATACGCGCGCGGTGGTGGAGCATGACTGCATCGTGGGCGATCACGCTCATGTCGCGCCGGGGGCGGTGCTCTGCGGCGGTGTGTCGATCGGCGAGAGCGCCCATATCGGCGCGGGCGCGGTGGTTCTGGTGGGCGTCAGCGTGGGAGCGGGAGCTGTCGTTGCCGCGGGCGCCTTGGTCGCAAAGAATGTCGGAGCCGGCGCCTTCGCCGGCGGCGACCGGATTGGTTCGTAAATGAAAGAAATATTCGTTGTCAGTGAAGATACGCCCCTGATCGAGACGCTGCGGCGGATCGATCAAGGCCATTTACAGCTCGCCGTGGTCGAACGTGACGGCAGGATCGTCGGCACCGTCACCGACGGCGATGTGCGGCGCGCGCTGCTCGGTGGCGTCGGGCTCGATGCCTCCGTCGACCTCGTGATGAACCGCACGCCGATCACGGCGCCGGTTGGCATTTCCAACGCGGCTGCGCTCAACCTGATGCGCAAGCATTCGATCCACCAGCTTCCGATCGTCGATGCCGAGGGCAGGGTGGTCGAGGTCAAGCTGATCGACGATCTTGCGCTCGCGCAGCAATCCGACCACTGGGTGGTCCTGATGGCCGGCGGCCTCGGCTCGCGGCTGAAGCCGCTGACCGATGACATACCGAAGCCCCTGATCCGGGTTGGCGACAAGCCGATCCTGGAGACCGTGCTCGGCGGTTTCGTCAAGGCCGGCTTCGGCAAGTTCTTCATCTCGGTCAACTACAAGGCCGACATGATCCGCGACCATTTCGGCGACGGCTCTGCCTGGGGCGTTGAGATCAACTATCTCCAGGAGAACGCGCGCCTCGGCACCGCTGGCGCGCTGTCGCTGTTGCCCGAGCGGCCCACGCAGCCGTTTTTTGTCATGAACGGAGATCTGCTCACGACCGTGAACTTCGAGCAGTTGCTGAAATATCACCGCGAGCATCAGGCGTTCTCCACCATCTGCGTGCGCGAGCATTCGGTGACGGTGCCGTTCGGCGTCATCGATTTCGACGATCATCGCCTGCTCGGCATCCGCGAGAAGCCGACGCAGAAATTCTTCGTCAATGCCGGCGTCTATCTGCTCGATCCTGGCGTGCTCGACTACCTCGACGCCAACGAGGCCGTGGACATGCCCATGCTGATCGAGCGAACGATCGCTACCGGCAAGCCATCTGTGGTGTTCCCGCTGCGGGAGTACTGGATCGATGTCGGCCGGCTAGACGATCTGCAGCGCGCCTCCGACGAGTTTCAGAGGATTTTCGGATGAGCACCGAACGTTTTCTCCGCGAGATGATGTCACTCGACGGGCGCGTCGCTGTCATCACCGGGGGCGCCGGTCATATCGGCCGCGCGATTGCGGGCGGCCTGGCCGAGCTTGGCTCCACGATCGCGCTGGTCGATATTGCGGCGTCTGCCGGCAAACAGGCTGCGGCAGAGCTTGCGAAGAGCTGGCCGGTCAAGGCGGAAATGTTCGACTGCGATTTCGAGCAGGGTGAGGCGGTTAAAGATCTGCCGCGGCGGGTGCGCGATGCGTTCGGCGGTATCGACATCATTGTCAACTGCGCGGCCTTTGTCGGCACCAGCGGGCTTGAGGGGTGGGCCGTGCCGTTTGAGCAGCAGTCGGATGCGACCTGGCGGCGGGCGCTCGAGGTCAACCTGACCGCGCCGTTCGTCCTGGTCCAGGCCGCAGCCGAGGATCTGGCCAGGTCCGGCCACGGCAGTGTGATCAATATCTCCTCGATCTACGGGCTCGCCGGGCCGGACTGGCGGCTTTACGAGGGAACCGCTCTGGGGAACCCCGCGGCCTATGCCGCGAGCAAGGGCGGCCTGATCCAGATGACGCGCTGGCTTGCAACCACCATGGCGCCGAAAGTCCGGGTCAACGCCGTGGCGCCTGGAGGTGTGTTCAGGGCCACGCCGGAGCCATTTTTGAGCCGCTATCTGTCCCGCACGCCGCTTGCGCGCATGGCGCGGGAGGACGACATGAAGGGCGCTGTGGCCTATCTGGCGAGCGATTTATCGGCCTATGTGACAGGCCAGTGCATTGCGGTCGACGGGGGCTGGACGGCGTGGTAAGCCGACAGCAAATCATGCAATCGCGAGAATCCCTGAAATGTTGAGCTGTAGCAAATGCTTGTTGCCGGAAACGGCGGAGGCGACATCGTTCGACGAAACCGGTTCCTGCAGCGTTTGCCGTCAGATCGAGGTTCGTGACACCCAGATCGACTGGGAAGATCGCTACAAGCAGCTCATGGAGCTGGTCGGCCAATACCGCGACAAGGGCCTCTACGACTGCATCGTGCCCTATTCGGGCGGCAAGGACAGTGTGTTCCAGCTCTGGTATGTCGTGCGCAAGCTCGGCCTGAAGCCCCTGGTGGTGCGCTTCGACCACTGGTTCTATCGACCGCTGGTCGAGGAGAACAACACCAGCGTATTCAAGCAGCTCGGCGTCGACGTTCTGAACTTCACGCCGAACTGGCATGTGGTGCGCGAATTGATGCTGGAATCACTGAAGCGCCGCGGCGACTTCTGCTGGCACTGCCATACCGGCATCTATGCCCACACCATGCAGATCGCGATCCGGTACGAGACGCCGCTGCTGATGTGGGGCGAGAGTCTTGCCGAATACCAGTCGTTCTATTCCTACGACGAGATGGAGGAGGTCGACGAGAAGCGCTTCAACCGCGCCATGAATCTCGGCATCACCGCCGACGACATGTACGAATTCCTCGGCGGCCGCGTCGCCAAGCGCGACCTGTATCCGTTCGTCTATCCGCCGCGCAAGGAATTGATGCGAATCAAGTGCCGCTCGGTCTGTCTCGGCAGCTACATCAAGTGGGACACCAAGAAGCACGTCGACATCATCAAGAGCGAGCTCGGCTGGAAAGGCCAGGAGGTCGAGGGCATTCCGCCTGAATACGACTACGAGAAGATCGAGTGCTTCTTCCAGGGCGTGCGCGACTATCTGAAATACATCAAGCGCGGCATGGGGCGAACCAACCATCTCGCCAATATCGACATCCGCAACAAGCGCATGACCCGCGAGCAGGGAGAAGCCCTAGTGCGCGAATATGACGGCAAGCGGCCGCCGAGCCTCGACCTGTTCCTGGATTATCTGCAGCTCACCGAAGAACAGTTTCTCGGCATCGCGATCAAACACGAGGTCAGCCCGTGGCAGTTTTCCCCGAACGCGGTGGAGCCGGGCAGGAAAATGCCTGACATGGACAAGTGGGACCGAACCCCGGTGCCGTGGCCGAACCATCCGGGTGTTGAAATCGGCGGCAAGGGGTGATTTATCGGCGCTGGCGGCGGGGGAGCTAAGGCGATGTCAGACGTTGCGATTGTCGACTACGGCATCAACAATGTACGATCGGTCCGCAATGCCGTCGAGTACTGCGGCTACAATCCGATTGTGACCCACGACGCCGACGTCATCGCCGATGCCTCGCATGTGATCCTGCCCGGCGTCGGTGCCTTCGGCGACGCCATGCTCAACATCCGCGCCCGCGGCATCGACGAATTGCTTGAACGTAACGTCCGTGAAAAGGGCAAACCGTTCCTGGCCGTATGCCTCGGCATGCAATTGCTGGCGCAGTCCTCCGAGGAGCATGCCGATGACGGCGTCCTGCATCGCGGGCTCGGCTGGTTCGATGCCGATGTCGCGCGCCTGATGCCAAACGATCCTGCGCTGAAGATCCCGCATATGGGTTGGAACATGGTGGCCAGGGAGCGCGACCATCCGATCCTCGCTGGTATCCGCGAGGGTAATCTGGCATTCTATTTCGTGCACTCGTTCGCCATGCGCTGCAACAACTCGGGCGACGTCGTTGGCCTTGCACAATACGGTCAGTCCGTGACGGCGATCATCGCAAAAGACAATATCGTCGCCACCCAGTTCCATCCCGAGAAGAGCCAGGACAGCGGGATCGAGCTGATGAGCAATTTCCTGCGCTGGAATCCTTGAAAATTAGCCTGCGATGCTGAAGAAGCGCCTAATCCCGAAATTCCTGCTGCGCGACGGCCGGCTCGTCAAATATGTCCACTTCTTCGAGAACGAGCGTGCCGCCGGCAATCCGGTGACGACCGCGAAAGTCTATAACGACTATGGCGTCGACGAGTTGATCGTGCTCGACATCGTACCGAGCGAAGCCTCGCGCGGCCGCGTGGTCGATATCATCGAGCGGATGTCGGAAGAGATATTCATGCCGTTCACGGTCGGCGGCGGCGTCAAGACGCTTGAAGACGTCAACATGCTGCTGCGCGCCGGCGCCGACAAGGTTTCAGTCAACTCGGAAGCGGTGAGGCGTCCCGAATTCGTCCGCGATGCGGCGCGGGTGTTCGGCGACCAATGCATCACGGTATCGATCGACTACAAGAAGATCAGCCCCCACCACGCCAGCGTGTTCATCGACGGCGGCCGCGAGCACGCAGCCCTCGATCCGATCGAGTGGGCGCGGCGCTGCGAGGACCTTCATTGCGGCGAGGTGCTGCTCGGCTCGATCGACCGCGACGGCACCATGAGCGGTTACGACCTCGAAATGATCCATAAGGCCGCCAACGTGCTGAGTGTGCCATTGATCGTCTCCGGCGGCTGTGGCTCGCTGCAGCATGCGATCGATGCGCTGGAGGCCGGCGCGTCCGCGGTGGCGATTTCCTCGATGTTCCTCTTCACCGATCATAGCCCGATCAAGCTGCGCAGCCATCTCTACTCGCGCGGCCTCGAAGTGCGGGCGAGCTCTAACAGCAGGAACTAGTACCGTGCAGCTCTCGCTTGCCCGCATTGACCTCGCCGGCTATGTGCGGAAGCAGTTCGAGAGCCTGTTCCCGGACAGCGCCGATCTCGGCGACTTGCCGAAATTTGTGGATCTTGCGCTCGGGCGGATCGAGCACTGCTTCACGCGAGTCAGGCTCAAGGGGTTCTTTGCCAATGGCGAGGCGCGATTCTCGCACTGGCACTCCGACCAATACGCGATCTTTCTCTACTACCTCGCAAACAGCGCGTTCCGCGAGCGGCCTGGCCATCCCATCGCCGACAAGGCCTATGCGCTCAACAAGGCGCTGCACGCGCTGGATGCGTTCTATGAGGTCGAACTGCCCGACGTGTTCGCGGTCCAGCATCCGGTCGGTACCGTGCTCGGCCGCGCGCACTATTCGGATTACTTCATCTGCTATCACAACTGCACGGTCGGTGCGAACCTTGAGAACGACTACCCGTCGTTCGGCCGTGGTATCGTGATGTATGGCGGCAGCCGCGTGATCGGGAAGACCGCCGTCGGCGACAACACCTTCGTTTCGACGGGAGCGATCATCATTGATGGCGGCGCGCTCGCGGCCGACGGCGTGCTGCACGGCATCTATCCGAGGGCCGCGCGCTCGCCGACGTCGCGCAACGTGAGGCGCGATATTTTCGGGGTGGACCCTGATTAGGTGAGGCGCTTGAAACCGGAATGGGCCACCGGGCCGCGCAGCAATTGCTTGACGGCCTTCTGGTCCACTGCGGTCCGCAGGTCGCGGAACACCTCGTTCACGGTTTCCAGATAGCGGTCGACATGGGCGTCGGTATGCGCCCACATCGCGTAGAACGAGCCGGTGGCGAGAATGCCTCGGTCGAGCATCATCTGGGTGAACAGTGTGCGCACCTCTTGGGCGTCAGGCAGGTCGAAGGCGAAATGCCCGAGCGGCGAAATGCCGGAGACGTGCACCGGCAGGCCGGTTGCCTCTGATGCCTCGCTCCAGCCCTTCTGGATGCGGGTGCCGATGAGCATCAGATGCCTAGCGACGTTCTGCTCGCGATGCTTGCGCAGGGTGGCAAGGGCTGCGACTGGTCCGACGCGCTCAGTCCACGCGGTCGAGCTGACAAAGGTTTCCTGCGCAGCATCCATCACGGATCCCCGGCCGACGATCGCCGCCATCGGAAAGCCGTTGGCAATCGCCTTGGCGAACACCGCGATGTCGGGGTCGACGTCATAGGCGAGGTGCGCGCCACCGGAATTGATGCGGAAGCCCGACGTCACCTCGTCGAAGATCAGCACCGCGCCGCAGCGGTCGGCGAGTGCGCGGATGCCCTTGATGAAGGCGGGCTCGGGCTCGCTGGAGCGCACCGGCTCCATCACGATCGCAGCGAGCCGCTCACCGTTCGCGGCAACGATCGCCTCGATCTCGTCGAGCTTGTTGAAGTGGAAGGGATGCATCAGCCCGGCGAGACCGCGCGGTACGCCCTTGGTATCCAGGCCCGGCAGCAGGTGGCCGTCGAGTGCGGTGGTCTCGCCGAGATTGGCGCTGAGATACCAATCGTGCCAGCCATGATAGCCGCAGAATGCTACCATATCGCGGCCGGTGGCCGCGCGCGCGATGCGGATCGCGATCGCCATCGCTTCGCCGCCGGCGCGGCCGAAGCGGACCATGTCCGCCCAGGGATGCAGCTCGATCAGCAGTTCCGCGAGCTCGATATCCTCGGCGCAATTCAGCGTCGACATCGAGCCCATGTCGATCGCGGTCTTCACCGCGGAGTCGACGTCGGGATCGGCAAAGCCCAGAATGGTGGCACCGATGCCGCAATAGCTCATGTCCAGATAGGTCTTGCCATCGAGGTCGACGATTTCGGCGCCCTTGGCCGATTTGAAGTAGGTCGGCCACTGCTCGGGTAGGAACATTTCGGGCCGCTTGGAGAGCAATTGCGTTCCGCCGGGCATGACCTTGCGCGCGCGCCGGTAGAGCGTTTGGCCAGTGCTCGACATCGCATGTTTCTCCTGCAGGGAAAGCAGGCGGTGGATACCCCAAGCCCCTCGGTCAGGCAAGGTGCCGGGCCCGGCGTCTGCTCGCAACCGATTTATGTAAGCGTGTTCGCCACCGCACCGCCTGTCTTGACCGGGAGCGCGCGACCCGCAGTAGAGAGTTCTGTGGCCAGCGCGTTGTCAGGTCGTTTGACGGTCCCTGCGGCCCATCCTTGCCTGCCTGACGTCGTTGACGACGCTGCGATAAAGGGCAAGCGCAGCTTCTGCACGGTACTTGGAGGCAACGCTGGCCGCTCGCTTTCCCTTTTCGGTCGTCGCCTGACGATCTCGTGCAGCCTCCCGGATAGCCCGGGCAAGCTCGACCGGGTCCTCGGGCGGCACGACCCATCCAATAGCCTCTTCGCCGAGCACCAGGGCTCCTTCCGAATTTGTCTCTGACGCGACAACGACCGGCCGGCCGACGGCCAACAGATTGTAGAGGCGGCTCGGGATCGACACGCCGGCGATATTTCGACGGTAGGGTATGACCCATAGATCCGCCGCGGACAGGAACTCGACGAGCTCATCCTCAGGGACTGGGCTCAGGATCGTGACGTTGGCGAGTCTTTCCCGTGCGAACAGATCATTCAATTCCTTCCAGCCGACGCCCCATCCGGACAGCATGAAATGAATGTCGTCCTCCGACTGCAGCAGTCTTGCGGCTTCAACCACCGTTGCAGGGGAATGGGTGAAGCCGAGATTGCCTGATAGTCCGACGATGAATTTGGAAGCATCCGGGGCGCGGAAACGGCTGGATGGGTCAATCTCCCGATATCCGATCGGGATTAGCGGCCAATTGGGGATGATGTGAAGCTTGTCTGGTTTGACGCCTGGGTACTTCAGGATTAGGGGCGGTACATCCCGTCCGATGACGACGATGGCGTCCAGGCTTCGAAACAGGAGCGTGTTTGCGAAGCGGATGAGCCGGGCAGCAAAGGACTTGGATTGGATCAGGCCGGCCGCTTCAAGCGCTTCGGGATAGAGATCGTGGATGAGAAGCAGCGTCGCGGCGCCTCGCAGTTTCGCCGCCAGAAGCACGGTGTAAGGCAACGTGAAAGGAGTCGTTATGCAAAAGACGATGTCGCTGGATGTTGCTCGCTTCAAGACCGAGAAGAACATCCGCGCGGCCAGCAGGCAAACCGCCGCCGCGCGTTGCACGATTGCGGACTTGGGCGGATTCCAGTTTCTGATTTCGATGAGGGTCGGATTGCTGCGCGGGTCAGCGCTGAGGAAATCCGAGTTGGGCGTGGCGGAAACTACGACAACTTGGCTATCTACTGCAAGTGTATCGGCGATCTTACCCAGATACACCGCCGTCGTGCTCGTATCCGGGGGATAGAACTGAGTAGCGAGGATCAGCCTTGCAGAGTTGTCCATGTGTGACGGCTATCTGAAATGTGGAGCGCTGATGGTCGATCAGTCGACTGTTTCGTTCGGTATGCTTCGTAGGTGGGGCTGATACCGTCGTCGAGGGGCGTGCTGGCGCGCCAACCGAGCTCGGCCAACCGGCTGACGTCAAGCAGCCTGCGCACCAGCGCGGACCCGACCATGCCGCGATGTAGACCGTCTTGCCTTTCAGCTCAAACGGAAGGCTTGCCATTGGCCACCTCCCGCCGCGCTTCGGCAAGATCGCTTGCGACCATTTCCTTGACCAGTTGGGCAAACGACGTCTTGGGCTGCCAGCCGAGCTTCTCGCGCGCCTTGCTGGCATCGCCGACCAGAAGATCGACTTCGGTCGGCCGGAAATAGACGGGATCGATGCGCAGGATGGTCTTGCCGGACTTGGCGTCGACGCCGGTCTCGTCGACGCCTTGGCCGCGCCATTCGATGCGGCGGCCAACTTCGGCGAACGCCAGTTCGACAAACTCACGCACCGAACGGGTTTCGCCGGTCGCCAGCACGAAATCGTCGGGCGCGTCCGCCTGCAATATCCTGTGCATGCCCTCGACATAATCCCGCGCATGGCCCCAGTCGCGCTTGGCTTCGAGATTGCCGAGATAGAGCGCTTCGTCCAGGCCGGTCTCGATGCGGGCGACGCTGCGCGTGATCTTGCGCGTCACAAAAGTCTCGCCGCGGATCGGGCTCTCATGGTTGAACAGGATGCCGTTCGAGGCATAGATGCCGTAGGCCTCACGGTAGTTCACCGTGATCCAGTAGCCGTACAGTTTGGCGACGCCATAAGGAGACCGCGGGTAGAACGGCGTCGATTCCCTCTGCGGCACCTCCTGGACCAGACCGTAGAGCTCGGAAGTCGAGGCCTGATAGAACCGCGTCTCCTGCTCCATGCCAAGAATGCGGATCGCCTCCAGGAGCCGCAGCACGCCGATGGCGTCGGCATTGGCGGTGTATTCCGGGCTTTCGAAGCTGACGCCGACATGGCTCTGGGCGGCGAGGTTGTAGATCTCGGTCGGCCTGATCTGCTGCATCAGCCGGATCAGGTTGGTCGAGTCGGTCATGTCACCGTAATGCAGCAGGAACGGCACATTGCGGGAATGCGGATCCTGGTAGAGGTGATCGATGCGGGCGGTGTTGAACGAGGACGACCTCCGCTTGATGCCGTGGACGGTGTAGCCGAGCCCGAGCAGATATTCGGCAAGATAGGCGCCATCCTGGCCGGTGACGCCTGTGATCAGCGCAACAGGCGGTTTCCGTGTCATAGCTTCAACCTATACAAATGTTCTGGAAGATCCCGTACGAGATGCGCGACGCGAGTTATTGGTAGGCACCCTAAAAACCTGAGGTCGCCGGCGCTTCCCGTGCTGGGTTCGGTTGCCGTTCACCGGTTTTCCAAGCCGGCTAGGCCTCCTTAACCTAACAAAGTTGGCAAATGCAAGCGAGGGACTCTGTGCATTAGGTCGTCGGCTCCGTCATGTGGATCTCAGCACTTAATAGCATAGCTCAATCGAGATTACGCAGAGGGGCACATCGACGGTGGAGGTCCGAAAAACAAACAGTTCTCCTTTCCACGTCAGAGTAAAAAGGTTCCGCAGCTACACGGTATTTGTGGTGCAGGGGCGTCCAATTGCGTATCTTATGACGGCCGCACACAATTCCCGTTGCCGAAGATGGCTTTACCACCAAGAACCGGGTGCTATATGTCTGACATTTATAGCAATTGTCCCCATGACCGTCCCATACAAAGCCCTACAGTCGGCCTGCGCTGTCGCTGCAGTTTGCGCTTATTTTGTTGCAGCGGATTGGCTGCAGGTTACCTACGCGCCAGATCTAAACTTCGCTTTTGGCCCTGATGTTCCGGGTGAGAAGATCCGGCTCATGCCGCCATTTGCGCGGCTCGAATGCTCGAAATTCGCGGTAGCGAAGGAGAGATATAAGTTGTTCGACGAGTTGGCCGATTCCGACGATAACAACGGGCGCTCCACCATAGAACTATACGAGAATAACACACGTCTTGGACCGGCACACAGCGATCATGCGGATATCGCCTGTTTTGGTCGCGGCCGTTTTTCTCATTGGAGGAAGAATGGCACTACCATGTATTGGTCTTCAAGCGACGGTACTGATCCAGCGACGAATGGTAGAGCTTATTGGGTGGTTAGACCCTATCAATCTGAAAAACATTAGTATCATGCGCCCAAGTGCTGCTGATGCTTTTCTCTGACAGTCCCAACACCGTAGTCGATGCTCATCGCTCGTCTGCGACCGCTAGATACGTTGAGTAGTGTTAGCTCCCGCATCCATTCGATCAAGCGCTCAGGATCGATGTTGACCGAGTATACTAAGTCTCATTCAAGGACCGCTCTCAAGAAATGCTCTAGGTTAGGGCCCACAAACAGATATCCTTTTATTCCAGCGGCCCGTGCTGCTTCCATATCGGTGGGCTTGTCGCCTATAAGTATGCTGCGACTGACATCCACCGGAAAACGCTCTAGCAGATCGTTAATCATGCCTGGTGCAGGCTTACGTCGAGGGCTTACTCGACGATACCGCTCTATCGGAGCCTCGGGATGATAAGGGCAGTATTCGAACGCGTCGACGTGAGCTCCAATTTTTGCCAAATCGTCTATCATCACCTTATGTAATTCTTCAACGTGACTTTCCTCGTAGAGGCCTCTAGCGACACCTGACTGATTCGTAACCACGAATGCAAAGCATCCAGCATCATTGGCGGCCTTTACCGCTTCGCGTGCGCCATCTATCCACCTCAGCTTACTAACTTCGAAAACATAACCGCTGTCTTCGATCAGCACACCGTCCCGATCAAAGAAAACTGCTGGTCTCTTCATTTCATTGCCTTGAAACCGAGTGGTGCAATCACGCCAGAACTATCTGGGTTGCAAATCTAAATGCGAAACAAGAGAATAGCGTCGGATTGTGGCGGTTATCCAGGCCATCTGATCGCTAACTTCAATCCGAGCGGTGCCAATCCATGTATCGCTAGTCTGTGGACGAGGAACTCGAGAATGCGCCGTTCCCCGCACTATCAATGCCGGCGCGTTTTGCTGCGCAGCAGTTGCGAAGGTCCTGTGCTGCCACGAATTCAATTCGCTCAGGAGGGCTTCCAGCCGAGCGCAAGCAGCTTGGTTGGAGGAGCCACCAGGGGCCGCCCGATCCGCTCCCAGATTGCGCCCTGGCCTATGGCCTTAAGCGACGCCCTAATCCAGCTTTCGGGCACCGGGATCAACCACGGTGATCTGCCCAGGCTGACGCGGTAGCTCGCAATGAGATTTGCAACGGTTACCGGCTGGGGATCCGATACGATAAAGGTTTCTCCCTGCGCGCGGGGGGTGCTGAGCGCTGTCTCGACCGCCGAGTTGAAATTCTGGATCGACAGTACGGATCGCTCAGCGGTCAGCGACCCGAACGGAAGCGGGATCGGAAGACGCGAAAGTCGGTGGACGGTCGCGAAGTTTCCTTTCTCGCCCTCGCCGTAAATCACGACGGGCCGCAAGATCGTGAATGAAATGCCCGCCGCGCGAATGGCCTGTTCGGCGGCGAACTTGGATCGTCCATACGCATTATTGGGTGTCGGAAAATCATCCTCGGTCAGCTCATGATCCGCATATGAGCCGGACTGGGCGGCGATCGTGGAAATAAACACCAGATGTTTTGTACCGCTGCGAGATATCGCCTGCGCGAGCGCCGAGGTCGCGCGATGATTGATGCGATCGTAAAGGTCATCGCCGGCATATTTGTGTGCGATGCCGGCGAGATGCACCACGCTGTCGCATTGCGACAGAAGGGGCTGCCAGTCAAACAGGCTCGAGAGATCCGGAAGCGAAACGGCGGCGATGTTCGGGTTATCGAAAGTGAATGCTGCCCTTGATGCGGCAATCACGGTGTATCCCTGAATGGCGAGGTAGGGAACGAGATGGCGCCCAATGAATCCGTCGGCGCCGGTCACGAGCACCCTTGGCTTTTTCTTGTTGCAGCCACTGTTCGAGTTGGACGCGGAGGAGCGGAATTGGGGCGCAGTAGCATCGTGAGCAGGCATGGCGTGCAAAGTCGACAGCCCCGGGGTATTCACTTGCCGTTGAACTTCTAGCTGCATGTAACCTGCAAAAATGGCTCTGCAAAAATGGCTCAGGGTCTGAACTGATCCACTAAACTCCAATATAGCCGGACGGATCATTCTGGGGCAACCGAGAGTTTGCATCCATAGCTGGAACTAACTCTGCCTTGCCGGGGTACCTCGGACAGGAGAATGTAGGGCTCGGCCTGCATTGGACGAGCCGCGTCGGCTACAGACGGACCGAAAGCGGGACTGCCGTCCCGGCCAAGCGGATACGCGATGGAATTGGGAAATCCTTCCTTGAGCTACGCCTCTAAAGCCAGCGCCATGGCAGCGGCCGGCGCGGTAAACCGCTTCAGCCTTTGTCCATAATTTGCTTGAGCAGAACAGCCAGCATTCCGATGCCAAGCATGATGACCGCCACCATAGCGATACCTACTGCAAGCATAACGCCAGTCACTACCGAAAAGTAAAGTGAGGCCAGCATCATGGGCGTGGCAATCGCAAGGCACATCAAGCTGAACAGCAGGAATATCTTTAGCGGATTATAGTAGAGGATGGCCTCGATGACATATTGCAAGGTTCTCAGGGAATCCCTGAACAGGCGCACCTTGCTTCGGCCACTTCGTTCGAAATAATCGATCCTGTAATAGGTGACGAACCGGTTGGTCATCATATAAGCGAGTGTTAGGGATGTGGTGAAGCTGAAAGTGTCGCACAGATGCGGGAAGTATTTCATCACTGCGTTGCGGCTGAAAACGCGCAGGCCTGAATTGATGTCGGGAATGCGGCGGCCGGCTGTCCATTCAACGAGGAAACGCAGTATTGCGCGCAGCGGCATCTTGAGAATGGATTCTCGATAGTGCGGGCCATGCCGCTGGCCCACCACCATATCAAAGCCTTCGTTGTAAAGACTGACGATTTCGGGAATGGCCGTTGCCGGATAGGTACCATCGGCGTCGGATATTACGATTGTCTCGTATATCGCCGACTCAATCCCCTTTTTTAGCGACCGCCCATAACCCAGGTTATGAGGATGGCGGACGACCCGGGCCCCGGCCGCGATGGCAACTATTCCGGTTTCGTCCGTTGATCCGTCATCGACTACGATAATCTCGAACGGCACCAGGTTGGCGCTTGTCATGACGCTGCAGATATTAGCAACGGCTGCGCCGACACCATGCGCTTCGTTCAGCGCGGGAATTACAATCGAGATCATGATTTGCGCGCGACGCAGATTAAAGATTGGCCGAAAAAGTTGCGGGTCAGGGGATCCACGAATCTCGAAACCGGCAGGACGTATTTGTCGAAGATGCGAATCTGCGCGTTGACCCCAGAATCATCCAGCGACTGGTGTCGTACGAAGCTGTTTATCCACCACGCAAGCCCGCCGATCGAGTTGAAGTAGCGGAGATCGAGAACTTCGATTGGTACCCCCGCGCACGCCTTGAGCATGAGCCCCTTGTCGTATCGGCGGTAATGGCCGGCGAGCCGGTCCAGATCGCCATAAAGCTGATTCAGCGCAGGCACCAGGATCAACAAATGTCCACCCGGTGCAAGCGCGTTGGCCATATTCGCGACGGCGCGATTGTCGTCTTCGATGTGCTCGATGACATTGCAGCACACCACGGTATCGACGCTGCCAGGCGGGAAGCGCGACCTGAACGCCTCCGAGCAGATATCGGCAAGTTCGAAGCTACCGCCTGGATATCTTACGCGCGAGGTTGCTACATTGTTCGGATCGATATCGACACCATGATAGCTGCCGAGTTTGCCTAGATATTCGTAATAGCTGCCGTGGCCTATTCCGACTTCCAGCACGTCACGGCCGAAGTAGGGCCTCAGAGTGCCCACGATCCAGTCCATGTAGTTGCGCGCGTCGGCGATGGCGCTGGAAAATGTCGGTGCCATTCGATGCCATTCGGACTCCTGCTTGACCAAGGCAATGTCCTATTTAATGGGGTTTTTGCCGGAAACCGGCACTCCGGTCCGCTTCCAGCTTGCAAGGAAACAGGGGTACATGCTGGGCAGCGGAATGTTGCTGAAGGCGATTTCAATCGGCTTTACAATCGGCCAAAGCATCGGCTTGATCCTTGGCGGTACACGCGTGACTAGGCTGTTGAGAATCAGGAAATAGGCAGGTCCGCCAAAATAGCGAACGGCGTCGCCTTCGAAGTATGGCGAAGCCTGTTTGAGGATTGCTTCGTGAGATAGGGCCCACTCCGTCGGGGCATCGAAATATTTGTCCACTACATACCACTTGTCGCGGACGATGTTGAGCGCGAAGTCGGCGCTTGGTTCCATCATCAGGAGGTGACCGCCCGGCTTCACGATCTCCGCGATGTTGCGCAATGCCTGCGGAAGATCTGCGACGCAATGATGAAGGCCACCGACGATGATCGCTCCGTCGAATTTCTCCGAAACGTGCGCGGGCCGTGTCAGATCGATCGCGCGAGCGGGGTTTCCGGTGGTGCGTTGATAGGATTCGCAGGCCCGATCGGAGATGTCGAAACCAACGGTACGAACGCCACGGAACCGTTCGATGATTGCCAGTGAATTGTGGCCGCTGCCGCACGCGAGATCGGCGATCTTCGCGTTGCTCAAATCGGCTCGGCTGAACAGCCAGTCGTAGATGAATCGCGACCGGTACTTCATCGATGTCGCGTCGTAGTAATGCAACTCATAGGCGTCATGGATTTCGGTGTAGTGTTGCTTTTGTCGGGAACTTTCCATAGTCCGATTCACAAAATGAATGAGTTCCTGCGCTCGCTTCGACCAACCGTTCAACTTGCGCAAAAGTTGCATTTATTGCATAGCTTGCAACTAGCCCAAGATCAACCTCGCACTGCTATTTTTGCATTCTTTGGATACCCTCACAATATCGCGGAGGCAGCATAATGAGAGCTAGACGCTCCCAGTCTCATCTGGCACGTCAGACAATCTCCGATTTCGGCGATCAATGGCAGCGTTATACGGACAACGAGGGCTATTACGGAGACGTCGGTGTGCTGGAGGGGACTCTTCGTCCCTTGCTCAAGCTCGACGACCTTAGAGGTAAGCGCATCGCGGAGATTGGCAGTGGCACGGGACGAATTGTCAGCATGCTGCTGCAAGCTGGAGCAAAAGAGGTGACGGCCATAGAACCGTCCGCCGCTTTCGAAGTACTAAAGCGCAACCTTGTGCAGCATGCGGACCGTGTCGTTTTTCTGAACAAGGCGGGACACGAGATTCCCACCGATGGTCAGTACGATTTCGTCGTCTCAATCGGCGTGATCCACCACATCCCTGACCCCCGCCCCGTAATCGCGGCTTCGTTACGCGCGTTGGCTCCCGGCGGGAGGATAATTGTTTGGCTGTACGGAAAGGAAGGCAGCGGACTCATCGTGTCTGGGATTCGTGCATTGCGCGCCCTTACTACTCGGCTTCCGCATTTCTTCGTGGCGGCAATTGCACATTTCCTCTTGTTGGCGCTTGACGTCTATATTGTTGCCTGCCGCCTTCTGCCGGGATTGCCGCTCGGCGACTATATTAGAAATGTCTTAGGCCGGTTTTCCCGCTCGAAGCGTTATCTTGTGGTGTACGACCAATTGAGACCGGCCTATGCGAAGTACTATAGCGAAGCCGAGGCGCGCGGACTTCTCGAATCGAACGGCTTTGCAGATGTTCAATTGCACTTCCGTCATGGATATAGCTGGACTGTAGTAGGAACGCGACGTGACAAAAGCCTAGAGCGTGGGCTTGAAAGTCATCCCGCGCAAGTTGCATGAGGCATGGCTTCAGTGCAAAGGTTCTCACGCAACCGTGGATCCAATCCAAGGCTAGTCTAGGATATTCATGCGCGCGCGAACTTTGACAGCAGGACTGGTTGTGTTTGCGGTCCTGATGATTTGGCTTTACTCAATTGGCCTGCGGTTCCCCTATATGAACCAGATACCCGTGTGGGATGCCGATGTGTGTACGGCGGCGGCACACATGTGGACCCGGATGTGGTGGGACGAGGGAGCCCTCAAAATGTGGTTTTCCACCCCATACGCGCCTCGCTCAATCGAGGCGCCTGCACGCACCCTTTACCAGTCCTGGCCTCCGGGGGCCTTTGTCCCAATCTATCTCGCCGCAAAATTTTTGGGCATGCAACCGAGCATCCCGCTGGTGAACTGGGTCAACACCGTCGAACACGGCCTGATCGCGTTAGCGGCCGCTTTCATAGCGTTCAATCTTGCATTGATGAACCGGCTAGGGAACGTCGGCAGCGCCTTGGTGGCTATCGCCGTCATGTTCCCGATTCTGCTGTCCCGCGGCCCTCTGTATGTGTTTTCGCAGATCTACGACGTAACCAATGCCGTCCTGATCTACACTACGACGTTCATCATGCTTGAAGTGATGTTTTATGGGAGCAAATCGGGACGCGAAAAGCGAATCATCGAAGGATTGCAACTGATCACCATCTACTTGGCCTTTCTAGTCGACTGGCTATCCTACACGTTGTTTGCGTTCTGGCTCATCAGCCGCATCGCCGCCGGTTACGCCGGCATCGAGGAGCGCATGACGTTACGCCGCTTAATGTGGCTGGCGCTCATCCCGATCAGCGCATTCTCGCTATATCTGGTTTGGCGCTTTCTTTCTCCCGATTCGCCCACGGGAAGTACCGGGATATTGGCGTCACTGGACCAACTTGTCTTCAAAGTCATGGAGCGAATGAATCTCACCCAAACGGAGCACAGGTCTGGTTTTTTTCAAGCCTTTATAGAGATGCATCGGGACTGGTTTTCGGAATCAACGTTCTTCGTCATTGTAATATCGGCGCTACTTACGCTCGCATTGATCGTTGTCTCGTATGTCCGAGCTCGCAATCCGTTCGAGCGCCGATCCTTATTCGCAATGGGATCGATTCTGATGTTGATCACAGTTCCGTTCTACCTGCACATGATCATCTTGAGCCAGCACACTTATATTCACCGATGGGCGATGATGAAGGCGATGTTCGCTTACGCGCTGGTTCCTTTCGCCTTGCTTCCGATCAGCCTTTTTACGCTGCTCCGACTGTCATCTCCCAAAATGGCCTCATGGCGGTTTGGCCTTGCTTCGGCAAGCCTAGTCTTGGCGTCTTGCGCGGCTTTCTACGCCGTCAAGGTCACGAACGCGGAATCATACCTAATGGGACGGATTGATCGCGATACCTATCTCATGTGGGACGACATCGGACGAAATACCCGCTACGCGGACGTAGTGGTTTCTCCGGTTCTCGAAGCCAATCCCATCAGCCAGCAACTCGGTGCTTCATACAAGCTAGTGCATCTCGGAAAGGATTTTTCGGACGTGGACAAGATCGTGGAACGTGTGTGTGGTGATTTCAACGTGGTCTTGGCATTGCCAAGAGGGACAGAGCCGGGGGAGTTTGCATCGCGCGAGCCTGCTGAGGTGATCGACACCGGGCGAATGCGATTGCTTAGGTTTACTTCCTATCAAGGAAAGGCGATCGGCTGTTCATAGACGCTGACTGTCGAGCGTCGAAAATCACTACATCGCTGCTTGTTTTCTTGCTATCGACCCGTTTTCCCCCGATTCCAAAACCCGACTGAGCGCATGTGTGGAATTGCCGGCATCTTCAATTTCGACGGCCAGGACGTCGATCCGAAAGTTATGAAGCGGATGACTGACGTTCTGGCCCATCGCGGTCCGGATGCCGGCGAAATCTGGATCGATGGTGCCGTCGGCTTGGGGCATCGCCGGCTCGCAATCCGCGATCTCACGGCGGCCGGCCGGCAGCCGATGAGTGACCCGACAGGAAGGATAACCGTAACCTATAACGGGGAGATCTATAACGAAGCCGAGTTGCGCTCGGAGCTTGAACGCGATTTCGGCGTCACGTTTCGCTCCCATTGCGACACGGAGATTCTGCCTGCCGGCTATCTGGCCTGGGGGGAGAAGCTATTCTCCCGCATTGAGGGCATCTTTGCCATCGGGCTTTGGGATGCGGCGGCTAGGCGCCTGATGCTGGCGCGGGATTCAATCGGAACCAAGCCCCTGTTCTTTTCTTCGACTGGCGGTGTCGTTCGATTCGCCAGCGAGATCAAAGGTCTGCTGGCCGACCCGCGGCATCCTCGCGATTTGGACCCCGAAGGGCTGCACCGGTTCCTTGCGATGGGCTATGTCGGGCCGACATCGACTACGATGCGGCACATTCGCCAGATCGAGCCGGGCTCGATTACGATTTATGAGAATGGCAACGAAACAACGCGACGCTTCTGGCAGCCTCGCAGAGGGCAAGGGTTTCGAAATCTTGACGACGCGGTTGATGCCTTTCTTCCGCTGTTTGATCAGGTTGTCAGCGACCAGCTTATTAGTGACGTGCCGGTTGGAATTTTACAGAGCGGCGGAATCGACAGCTCCCTTATCGCTTACTCGGTTGCGAAGCTGGGCAGATTTCCCCTCGTCACGGCGTCGTTCGCGGAACAATCTCACGATGAAACGGGAATCGCCTCCCTTGTTGCACAGCAAACCTCACTGCCGCACCGCATTGTACCAGTCAGCGACGATCCGCGGCCCGATGCGACCCTCGCGCGCGTGGTCCATCATTTCGACGGTCAGGTCGCAGATGAAAGCGCAGGGCCGCTGCTCCTACTGACCCAAGAGTTGCGCCGCAATTCCACTGTGGCTCTGTCTGGCGACGGCGCGGACGAGTTCTTCGGCGGATATCCGACTTACAAGGCTTCGCGTCTTGCCCATGGCGCCGGCGCTATGATTCCGAAAGGCGTCGCAGAAGCTGTTGGTAAGTTCATGTACGGGATATCGGGCGGCAACGAAAAGCGGCTTCCGGCGACATCCCTCTTGTCGCGCTTCCTGCTCGGGCTCGCGGCCGGGGCTTCGTATCCTCATGCGGAATGGCGGCGCTATGTCCCCGAATTTCTTGTATCAGGCCTTTACGGATCCGCGCTTCGTTATCTCTCAAGTGAAAGTCCCATGGGCGGGTACCGCGCCGCTATCGAGCGCGCCGACGGGCCTGTTATGTTGGATCGATGCCTAATCGCTGACCAAACCTACCATCTGCCGGCCGGCCTTCTGATGAAGACGGATGCAATGAGCATGGCAAACGGCGTTGAGATACGTGTTCCCTTTCTTGATCGACGTATCATGGAATTTTCGGGCCACTGCAACCTCGATCTAATCGTGCCTTTGCGTGGCCAGACCAAGCCGCTACTGAGAAAGGCACTTCGCAGCAGGGGCGCAGGCGAGCAAATCTGGAGTGCTCCAAAGCGGGGATTCAATACCCCCATTGCCAGGTTGCTGCGTGGTCCGCTGCGGCGTCTGGGTGAAAACGTTTTCGAGCGCTCGCAGGATATTTTTGAGCCCTACCTAAGGCCGGGTGTGATACGCGACCTTTGGTTGGATCACGCAAGTCGGAAGGCAAATCATGCCTACGCGCTTTGGCCCCTACTGACATTTGCCCTTTGGCGATCACAGCTAGAAGGCATTGATCTGCTGCCTTGCCAGACGGATACACATCTGCGCGGCTTAAAGCGCCAATGAAGATAGAGACCCGCACGCCGGTGGATCTCGTTACCGGGCGACTAATATTGCGCTTCTTTAAAGGAAGGGCAGGGTTCGGGAGGAAATCACGAAACGCAGAGAAACTATGTTGGCGATCATCGGGGGCTCGCTGGTACTCGCCGTTGGCCGGGTTACTGTTGTCGCTGGCTGAGAAACCAAGGCCGTTGGGCCAGTGCGCATACCGCCCCCTGCCTAATTCGTTGATGTCGGCAAAGCTACTCTGGCCGGGGCCAATCTGTTTGCCGTCCTCTTAGATCACCACCGGGGACTTGGCATCGCCGGTGACGCTCGCGTCATCCGCCAATGCCTTAAGCTGCTCCAGCGCGTCGCGGCGGCTCACAACGGCATGGTTGTGCACTTCGAATGGTCGGGGCCTGCGTCGCAGCTGCATCGGGCTTCTCGTGGCGATAACGTACCCGTCCGGTGAGGACCAACTTGCGGGCCGCAGTTTGGCCCATCTCAAGGAATAGGACCTGACGGCCGAGATCGCCACCCAGGCACCTGGGTGTCCGAGCGCCAGCGTGCTCTTCTGCTGGCGGCGCAGCGTTAATGTGCTCGCAACGAAGAGATTGATCGCCGAATGCGAGGCAAGTTCATATTGGCCGAGCTGCCCGGGCTCCTACACGAGCTGCCGGAAGATTTGGTTGTTTTTGCCGAGGAACCATGGATTCCGGGCCAATGCGATGCTTCGCCGGCTGGAGCCGGATTTCTCGGTTTCTTGGAGTTGTCGACCATCAGAGAGTTCATCAACGACCTGCGGGCCGCTGGCCTGACCGAGGCCGAGCAGCTCAAGGTGATGATCCACTACGCCACACACGACGCCTTTCCCGATTGGCTCTAGGAAGGGTCTCGCTTCCGCTAAGGGCTACCAGTCTGCGCGCTGGCTTATTCCAAACCCCAGCCTCGATCAGGTGCTACGCCGGATTTGGCCGCACCGGCGTTCAACGGTTCGCCTTCAAGTTCCACGGCAGCAGCTCGCTGATCTTTGATGCAGGAAGGCGGGATGGTGATGTGGTAAGGGCATCGCAGCTATGGTGCAGCCAACGCGATAGCGCCGCCAGCGCCGGAGCATCTTGGGCAACTCCGCAGCGCGCGAACTCCTTGCAGTTCTAATTGGCGTTCTAAACGCCAAAGCGTGCTATTTTCTGCGCCATGCAGTTGCAAGGCAGGCGTCCTAAGGCCAGGCTCTTAGCACGGACCTCTTTATTTCGCGGAGGAGGGACAGACGCCGGCTCTGCGCGCTATTGAGCAGCGCCTCGAAGACCAAGAAGACGTCGCGCGCTTGCAGATAGACTTGCGTATTGATCGCATTCGAATCGTAGCCATAGGCTGCAAGTCGTGCTTCGATCTCGCGCCTAGCCGTTGGATTTACTCGCCAGTTCAGTGCGTTTCGCCGAATATGGTCAGCGACGGGGGCAATCTCGGGCGGTATTCCTGCGAGGTCGATGTGGTGCAAACTCTGTTCAATAGCGTTTTCGCGGTAGTGTTCCAACAGTTTGTGCCGCAATACTCGATAGCGTTGGATCTCCCAGGATAATTCCACCACATCGACCGCCAGAAGCCACTCGATCGCGGATCGTGGCGCGAGCTCGGCGAATATTATTTGACGCATCAGCTGATATCTTTCGAGTGATTCACCCGGCAAAGCAAGGGCGGGGGCGACAGAGCTTCGAACTCCGCGGGCAACGTGGCTAGTGTAAGATCTTGACCGGTACCAAAGGGCGCATTCATGTTGCGAGTCTTTCGGCCGGTGTTGTATGGGAAGGGGTAGCCGGGGCCCCATCTTGGCCGACGGCTTGGCTTGCGTTCCACAATTGCTTGGCAATAGGCATTGGCACGATCTGCATGTTCGCCCACCAGGCCTTCTCGTTGCCGTGGCGATGCAGATCCTGGTGGTGGGTGCGACAGAGCGGCACCGTGAACTCATCGCTGACCTTGCGTCCCAGGGCTCTTGGTTGGGCGAACTTGAGGTGGTGTGGGTCTGACGGGGTTTGTTGACAGATCAGGCAAGGCTGTCCTCGTACGAAGGATAGGTGGAGTTGTTTCGCTTACGCACCGGCTCCTTCGGCAGAGCGAGAGCGGCGATGGAGCCTTTCTGCGCCGCCGTGGACGGATCGCTTGTGAACTATTGCTCATTGGATCCGTTGGGCGGGCACGGCTGTGCCCTTGGCACAGCTAGGTACGCTCGTCAGCTATCACCCTGCCGTCGTTTGGCAGCGAGCCCGCAGCGACTAGTTCGACATTACCGCCGAGTTTCGTCACCGAGCGCAAGGTGGCGGCGAGCTCAGCTTCGAGCGCGCTGCCGGGTGCAGCCGTCTCCGCCTTCAGCGTCATCAGATCAGTCTCGCCGGACCGCGTGACCACGAGGCGCAGCCGTCCGAGTTCGGGATGGCGCTTGCCGATCTCGGCGATCTGCTCGGGGCGGACGAACATGCCTTTGACCTTTGTGGTCTGGTCGGCGCGGCCCATCCAGCCCTTGATGCGCATGTTGGTGCGTCCGCATGGGCTTGTCCCGGCCAGCGTTGCGGTGAGATCGCCGAGCGCGAGCCTGATCCACGGATGCTGCGGATCGAGCGAGGTGACGACGATCTCGCCGACGTCGCCGGGCGCCACGGGATCGCCGGTGCCGGGACGCACGATTTCCATGATCAGGTCCTCGTTGACGACCATGCCATCGCGCGCCGGCGTCTCGAAGGCGACCAGGCCGAGGTCGGCGGTGCCGAACGCCTGATAGGCGTCGATGCCGCGCGATCTAACTTCGTCCTGCAGCGATTTCGGAAACGCCGCGCCGGATACCAACGCGCGCTTGATCGAGGAAACGTCGCGCTCGGCGCCTGCGGCAGCGTCGAGCAGGATTTTGAGGAAATCAGGCGTGCCGCTATAGCCGACCGGCCGATAGGCCTCGATCAGTTCGAACTGCTGCTCGGTGTTGCCGGGGCCGGCCGGAATCACCGCACATCCCAGCGCCCGCGCCGACGCATCGAAGATGAAGCCGCCGGGCGTCAGATGGTAGCTGAAGGTGTTGAGCACGACGTCGCCGGGTCGGAAACCGGCCGCAAACAACGCCCGTGCGCCGCGCCAGGGGTCGGCGTGAACGGGCTCGGGCTCGAAGATCGGCCCTGGCGAGGTGAACAGCCGCCCGAACGACCCCAAAGGCCCGGCCACGAAACCGCCGAAGGGGGGCGCGGCCTTGTGCAGGGCAGGGAGTTCCGACTTGCGCAGCACCGGCAGGCGCGCCAGCGCGGCGCGGCTGGTCACAGAAGCCGGGTCGACGCCCTTCAGGCGCTCGGCATAGGCCGGCGCGGCCAATGCCTTGCGCAGGATGTCCGGAAGCCGGGAAAACAGCTCCGCCTCGCGTTTCGCCGGCTCGCGCGTTTCGAGGGCGTCGTAATGATCCGTCATGACGAATTCCCCAGTTTAGGGTCGATTGCGTGCCGCCTCTGACGTGCTATCAGACGGCTTCTACCGGTGTTGATGTTCCAGGGAACGCAATGGCTGAAAGAGATACCGCTGCGGCGGCAGATATGCTGGATTCGGCCGATATCGTCGCGAGGCTGAAGCTTCGCATGATCGACCATTGCCTGCCGCTGTGGTCGACCGAAGGCTGGGACGACGTAGCGGGCGGCTTTATCGATCGGCTCGATGTGGAAGGCCGCGCCGATGCCTCGGCACCGCGCCGGGTGTTCGTACAGGCGCGCCAGATCTATTGCTACGCCAAGGCGGCACAAATGGGTTGGTATCCCGACGGCCGCGCGATCGCGCTGAAGGGGCTGGAGCACCTGCTGGCGAAGGCGAAAGCTCCCGATGGCAGACCGGGCTTTGTCCACACGCTGACGCCGGATGGTGCTGTGCTGGACCCGCTGCGCGATTCCTACGATCACGCCTTTGTCCTGCTCGCCCTTGCAACCGTCCATGGACTCGATCGCGATGCGCAGGTCCGCGCCGAGATCGACGCGCTGTGCCATTTCGTGGAGACGCAGTTGCGCTCGCCGCACGGCGGGGTTCACGAAGGATTGCCGGTGTCGCTGCCGCGACGGCAGAACCCTCACATGCATCTGTTCGAAGCGATGATCGCGGCGTTCGACGCGACGCACGACATCGTGTTCCAGAACAGGGCCGGGAATTTCTTCAGCCTGTTTCTGGCCAACCTCTACGACAAGCAGCGGCAGGTGCTTGGCGAGTACTTTGAGGAAGACTTCTCGAAGATCGAGCCCGTCAGCGTCGAGCCCGGACACCAGGCGGAGTGGGCGTGGCTCTTGAAGGGCTTTGAACGCATCACCGGCTGCCCGACCGGCCGCTACCGCGGCGAACTGCTGGCTTCGGCGCTGCGCTATCGCGACGAGGCGACCGGTTGCCTGATCGACGAGGGCGACGCGGGCGGCAACATCAGGCGGCATACACGCCGGCTGTGGCCGCAGACCGAAATCGCCAAGGCGTGGATCGCGCAGGCTGAAGCGGGCGAGGCGGGAGCCGCCGACGAAGCGCGCGCGGCGTTGGCGCGGCTCGAACGGCATTATCTGAGCCATCCCGTCGCGGGCGGCTGGTACGACCAATTCGATCGCGCCGGCAAATCGCTGGTCGCCACCATCCCTGCGTCTTCGTTCTATCATGTTCTTTGCGCAGCTGCAGAAGCAGAGCAGGTGATCGGCTAAATGATGAGTGATGGCGGTCACAGCCACCGCTTTCGCCGCTTGAAGCTTTTCAGGTTCTTGAAGCTCTTGCGCTGGTCGCCGGCGCCGCCGAGGTAGAATTCTTTGACGTCCTCGTTGTCGCGCAATTCGTCGGCGGTGCCGTCGAGCACCACCTTGCCCTGTTCCATGATGTAGCCGTGGCTCGCGACCGACAGCGCCGCGCGCGCGTTTTGCTCCACCAGCAGGATGGTGACGCCGAGGTCGCGGTTGATTGCCTTGATGATCCCAAAAACTTCCTTGACCAGGAGCGGGGACAGGCCCATCGACGGCTCGTCCATCAGGATCATCTTGGGCCGCGCCATCAGCGCGCGGCCGATCGCCAGCATTTGCTGCTCGCCGCCGGAGAGATAGCCGGCAAGCCCGGTGCGCTCCTTCAGGCGCGGGAAATATTTGAACACCATGTCGATATCGGCGCCGACCTCATTGTCGCTGCGGGTAAAGGCGCCGAGCTTCAAATTCTCGATCGAGGTCATGTCGGATATGATGCGGCGGCCCTCCATCACCTGAAAGATGCCGCGGCGGACGATCTTGTCGGGATCGATGCCGTCGATGCGCTCGCCATCGAAGACGATCTCGCCGCGGATGACTTCGCCGTCCTCGGTCTTGAGAAGCCCTGAGATCGCCTTCAGCGTCGTCGACTTGCCGGCGCCGTTGGCGCCGAGCAGGGCGACAATCGCGCCCTTCGGCACGTCGAGGCTGAGGCCGCGCAGCACCAGGATGACCTTGTCGTAGACCACCTCGATGTTGCGGACGCTGAGGAGTGGGGCGGCAGCGGGCGTCGTGGCCGTCGGAGGGCGGTCGATTTCGGTTACTTCAGTCATGTTGACCTCTCGGTGTCGTCACCCGCGAAAGCGGGTGACCCAGTATTCCAGAGGCGTCTGCGATCGACCGAGACGCTGCGGCGTACTGGATCCCCCGCCCCAGTGCGCAATTGCGCACAAGGCGGGGGACGGCAGTTGAGCGTTGAGGCGCCTGTAGGCACGCCTAACCTACCAGCCGAGCCATTCGGGCTTGCGCGGCAGGTCGATCGTCTTCACCTTCTCCATCTTGATGCCGCCGTTCTTGACCAGATCGTTGAGCGGGGCGTCGGTCGCGCCTGCGACCTTCATGCGATAGAGATCAACCTTGAGCGTGCCGCGGTGATCGGTTTCGGTGAAGGTCGAGGGATTGCAGATGCCTTCGCCGCCCGCGGGCACCCAATCCTTCTTCTGATAAAAGCCCTTCTTGACGTTCTCGCCGGTGGCGCCGCCGTTCTTGGCAGCCCATTCGACGGCTTCCTTCATGTAGAGCGCGGTGCAGACGCCGGCGATGTAATGCACCGGACGGTAGGCGGTACCGGCCGCATCCGACATCTTGGAGATTTCCATGAAGGTCTTCATGCCGGGAGCGCTGCCGCCCCACGCCACCGCGGTGCGCAGCGGGAACACCACGCCGTCGGCGGCGGCACCAGCAGCCTTGGCGGCGTTCTCGTCCATGCCCCAGACGTTGCCGAGGAACTGCACGTCGACGCCGGCGGCCTTGCAGGCGTTGAGCACGGAGATGTTCGAGCCGGCGGTGTTGCCGAGATAGGCGTAGTTCGCGCCCGAGCTCTTCAGGGTCAGGCACTGCGCGCTGTAATCGCCGGGCGTCAAGGCGAACACGATCGGCGGCAGCAGTTCGAAGCCGAGTTCGGCGGCAATGGCTTCACCGGCGGCCTTCGGCGCGTTCGGGTAGGGGTGGTTGGCGCCCATATGAACGAACTTCGGCTTGCCGGGCTTGCCCTTGGACTTCCAGTCCTCGGCGGCCCAGGTCAGCATGCCGCGAACCGCGTCCGAGTAGCTTGGACCGTAGAAGAAGTTGTAGGGGGCAGGCTTGGCCTTGCCGCCGGCGCCGGTCGGGTCGGAGAGCGCCGCGGCATAGGATGCCGAGATATCCGGGATCTTGTCCTGGGCCAGGAATCCCGTCAGCGCTTCGGTGTCGGCGGTGCCCCAGCCGAGAATGGCGGCGACCTTGTCGGAGCCGGACCACTTCTTGTACTGGGCGATCGCGCGCGGCACCTGGTAGCCGTAGTCGACGGTATCGAGGTTGACCTTGGCGCCGTTGATGCCGCCGCTCTTGTTGATCCACGCATAGGTGTCCGCGACACCCTGTCCGAACGGCGTTCCGACGTCCGAGGTGGGGCCCGAATAGTCGGTGAGATGCCCCAGCGCGACCTGGGCCTGCGACGTCGTTGCGGCGCTCGCCAGCAGGAGCGCCAGCGAGGCGGTGCTCAGTAGAGTCTTCATCGTCATGGACTAATCCTCCGGTTATTTCTCGAGGTCTTCTTGTTGTCCGTCCCGTTCCGACCTCAATGCGAGAACGGGTAGAGTTTCCAATATGCCTTGATCTGCCGCCAGCGATGCGCGAGTCCGTCCGGTTCGAACACCAGAAAGACGATGATGATGATTCCGATCGCCATCTCGCGCAGGAAAGCGATGTTGTTCTTCAATCCCAGGAACTGGTCGATCGGACTGCCGCGCAGTGCGACGCTGAGCCATTCCATCGATTCAGGCAGCAGCACCATGAAGGCGGTTCCCATCAGCGTGCCCATGATCGAGCCGAGCCCGCCGATGATGATCATCGCCAGGAAGATGATCGAGCGGTCGATGCCGAAGCCTTCGTTGGAGACCACCTGATTGTAATGCGCGTAGAGCGCGCCGCCGACGCCGGCAAAGAACGCCGCAAGCCCGAACGACAGCGTCCGGTATTTGGTCAGGTTGATGCCCATGATCTCGGCGGACAGATAATGGTCGCGCACCGCGACCAGCGCGCGTCCGTCGCGCGAACGGATCAGGTTGGTGACCAGGAGATAGCAGACGATGACGTAGGCCAGCACGACGTAGAAATACTGTTTATCGCCGCGCAGCATGTAGCCGAAGATCGAGAACGGTTCGGCGCTGGCCGGAACGCTGCCGCCGGTGAACCATTCGGCGCGGGCAAAGAAGTCGAGCAGGATGTACTGCGCCGCCAGCGTCGCGATCGCGAGATAAAGCCCTTTCAGCCGCGCGGCGGGCAGGCCGAAGATCAGGCCGACTGCGGCCGTCACGACGCCTGCAAGCGGGATGCAGAAGAAGACGGGAATGCCGAACCGGTTCGAGAGATAGGCCGAGGTGAAGGCGCCGAAGCCGAAGAAGGCGGCGTGGCCGATCGAGATCTGGCCGGTGAAGCCGACGACGATGTTCAGCCCAAGGGCTGCGATGCCGAAGATGCCGATCTGGATCAGGAGACTGAGGATGTATTCGTTGACGACGTGCGGTGCAAAGCAGATCAGGACGATGCCTGCGATCATGGCGTTGCGGCTGGTCGTGGTCGGAAACACGGTGGTATCCGCCGCATAGCTGGTGCGGAAATCGCCGGCGGGAATGAGGGTCTGGCCTGCCATGATTGTTTACACCCGCTCGATGTCTTTGGTGCCGAACAGGCCGTACGGCTTGATCATCAGGATAATGATGAGCGCATAGAACGGCGCGATCTCGTAGAGATTGCCCCAGTGCAGATATTCGCTGTCGAGAAAATGCGCGAAGTTTTCCAATAGCCCGATGATGATGCCGCCGAGCACGGCGCCGCCGACGCTGTCGAGGCCGCCCAAAATCGCCGCCGGAAACACCTTGACGCCATAGGCGGAAAGCCCGGCCGAGACGCCGTTGACGACGGCCACCACCACGCCGGCGACGGCGGAGACGGTCGCCGAGATCGCCCAGGCCATCGCAAATACGCTTTTCACGGAGATGCCGAGCGACTGTGCAACCTGCTGGTTGAACGCGGTGGCGCGCATGGCGAGACCGTATTTGGAAAGGCGGAAGAACCACGCCATACCGATCATCATCGCCACCGAGACCGCAAGACTCATCAGATAGACGGTCTGCACCTGCAGTCCGAGGATGTTGACGTTCTGGGTCTGGAAGATGCGCGGGAACGGCTGCAAATTGACGCCGAACATCCACTTCATCAGCGCGGAGAATACCGTCGACAGCGCGATCGTCACCATGATCACGGAAATGATCGGCTCGCCGATCATCGGGCGCAGGATGACGATCTGGATGGCGATGCCGAACAGGAACATGAAGACCAGCGTGATCGGCATGCCCAGATAGAACGGCACCTGATATTTGGTGAGAAGCCACCAGCACACCCAGGCGCCGACCAGCAACAGTTCGCCCTGTGCAAAGTTCACGACCTGCGTCGCCTTGTAGATCAGCACGAACGACATCGCGACCACGCCGTAGAGCGTGCCGACCACGAGGCCGTTGACCAGGAGCTGGATCAGAAGCTGGGTGTTCATGCGAAGTCACCGGACGTACAAGCTGTCATCGCCGGGCTTGACCCGGCGATCCATTGCTTAAAAAAGCGCTTCTTCGAAAGATGATGGATGCGCGGGTCAAGCCCGCGCATGACGATCAATTTTGCGGCGCTGCTGGCAGACATCGCCATCATTCCGCGGCCTCCGCCATCGGCGCATCATGGCCGAGATCGACCACCCGGAGCGTGGTGCGGATGCGCTGGGTGGTGCCGTCCTGGAAGCGGATCACGGTGTCGACGGGAATGTCGCTCTTGCCGCCGTAGATCGCGTCGATGATGTCGGCGTATTTCTCGTTGATGACGCTGCGGCGGACCTTTCGGGTGCGGGTCAGCTCGCCGTCATCGGCGTCGAGTTCCTTGTAGAGCAGCAGGAAGCGCGAGATGCGTTGTGCCGGCGGCAGCGTGGCGTTGACGCCCTCGACCTCCTTGCGCAACAGCGCGTAGACCTCGGGGCGCGAGGAGAGGTCGGTATAGGTCGTGAACGAGATGCGGTTCTTCTCCGCCCATTTCGAGATGATCGAGTAACGGATGCAGATCATTGCCGCCAGCGTATCGCGGCCGGCGCCGAGCACGACCGTCTCGGCGATGTAGGGCGAGAACTTCAGCTTGTTCTCCAGATATTGCGGCGAGAAGCGCTCGCCGCGCGAGGTCTCGGCGAGATCCTTGATGCGGTCGATGACGACGAGCTGCTTGTCGTTGTTGAAATAGCCGGCGTCGCCGGAATGCATCCAGCCGTCTTTCATGTCGGCGGCCGAGGCTTCCGGATTCTTGTAGTAGCCGAGGAACATGTTGGGATGCCGCACGACGATTTCGCCGACGCCGTTGATGTCGGGGTTGTCGACGCGGAGCTCGATGTCGTCGGCCATCGGCACGCCCGTCGTATCCGGATCGACCTTGCCAAAGGGATGAAGTGTGTAGGCCCCCAACATTTCGGTCTGGCCGTAGAGCGTGCGCAACGGCACGCCCATCGCCTGGAAGAATTTGAAAGTATCCGGCCCGAGCGCGGCGCCGCCCGTCGCGGCCGAACGCAGCCGCGTGAAGCCGAGGCGGTCGCGCAGCGCGCGGAACAGCAACTGGTCGGCCAACATCGATCGCTTGCCATGGGCCAGCGCCGTAAGCCCCGTCTTCATGCCGACGTCGAATAGCTTCTGTTTCAGCGGCGACGAATCCATCACGCCGGCGCGCACATCGGCAGCGATCGATTCCCAGAGCCGCGGCGCGAACAGCACGAAGGTCGGCGCGATCTCGCGGAAATCGTGCATCATGGTCTCGGGCTCTTCGACGAAGTTGACCTTCATCCGGCACAGCAGCCCTTTGCCGAGCGCGTAGACCTGTTCCATGATCCAGGGCAGCGGCAGCACAGAGACATATTCGTCGTCCGGCCCCTTCGGATCGAATGCCAGATAGGTCGCGCAATGTTTCAGCACGCGCCCGGCTGCGAGCATCGCCAGCTTGGGGTTGGCGGTGGTGCCCGAGGTGGTGCAGAGGATCGCGACATCCTCGCCGCCGGTGGCATCGACCAGCCGATCGTAAAGGCCGAGCTCGCGCGCGGCGCGGTCGCGACCCATGGTGGCCAGCTTTTCCGCCTCCATCAAGCGCGGATCGTCGTATTTCCGCATGCCGCGCGGATCGGAATAGACGATGTGCTTGAGGTTGGGGGCGCGATCGGCCAGCGCCAGCAGCTTGTCGACCTGCTCTTCGTCTTCGGCGAACACCAGTTTTGCGTCGCCATAGCTGAGAAGGTAGGCCGCTTCCTCGTCCAGCACGTCGCGATAAAGGCCGAGGCTCATGGCGCCGATGGCATGCGTTGCGATTTCAGCCGCCACCCAATCCGGCCGGTTGTCGCCGATGATACCGATGACGTCGCCGCGGCCGAGACCCAGTTCGAGCATGCCGAGCGCGAAATCATGCACGCGCTTCTGGTAGTCGTTCCAGGTGAAGACGCGCCACAGCCCGAGGTCCTTTTCGCGCAACGCGATCTCGCCGCCGTGTTCCTTCGCGTTGAGGCGCAACAGTTTCGGAAAAGTATCCGCCTGCGCGGCGCGTCCGGCGTAATCCATCATGCCACGCTCTCCCGAGGCGCCGGCGTATCGTCGGGGTCGACGAGAGCTTCATCCTCTTCTCCGAGATAGGCGCGCTTGACATGGGGGTCGGCGAGCACGGACGCCGGATCGCCCTCGGCGATCTTGCGGCCGAAATCCAGCACCATGACGCGGTGGGAGATGTCCATCACCACGCCCATGTCGTGCTCGATCATCATGACGGTCATGCCGAACTCTTCGTTGAGATCGACGATGTAGCGCGCCATGTCCTCCTTTTCCTCGAAGTTCATGCCGGCCATCGGCTCGTCAAGCAGGATCAGCTGCGGCTCCAGCGCCATGGCGCGGGCGAGCTCGACGCGCTTGCGCAGGCCGTAGGGCAGGGTGCCGGCGGTGGCTTTGCGCACGGACTGGAGGTCGAGGAAGTCGATGATCTCCTCCACCTTGCGGCGGTGCTCGAGTTCCTCGCGCCGTGCGCCGGTCAGCCAGTACAGCGAGCCCGTGATGAAGTTGTTCTTCAGCAGGTGGTGCCGCCCGACCATGATGTTGTCGAGCACGCTCATGTGATGGAACAGCGCCAGGTTCTGGAAGGTGCGGCCGATGCCCAGCCGGGGCCGCGCGTTTGGATTGAGGCCGGTGATGTCCTTGCCGCGGTAAAAAAGCTGGCCTTCGGTCGGCTTGTAGCGGCCGGAAATGCAATTGACGATGGAGGTCTTGCCGGCCCCGTTCGGGCCGATGATCGAGAACAATTCGCCCTCGTTCACGCCGAAGGAGACTTCGGTCAGCGCACGGACGCCACCGAAGCGCAGAGATACCCCGCGCACTTCCAACGTGTAAGCCACTCATTCCCTCCAGATATGGCGCTTGAGCAGCGCTCTTTATTTATATCTATCGTTCGCAATCGCATGCGCGATCCTACATCGGCGGTGACAGACAGGCCATCCGACTATCGATGCCGGACGATGTCACGCGTGGTAGCGTCGCACCCCGCCACCGCGCCATGGACGGCGCGTACCGAGGTGGCTCTCCTTAGGGCAATGCGATAGTTTGAAATGTCTTTTGCCTGACAATTGGTCGGGAAATTTCGTCTGAGAGCGCTTCTGCTGCAGTGCAGCAAGAGAATCGATGGGGACGCGACGGTCGATGCGATCATGATTGCTGCGGAATATCTCAAGCGCATCGCGGCGTGGTCGCGCGAACTCAACGATCGGGAAATCGAGGTCGCCCGTGGCGGCATCGTGGAGAAATCCTATCGCGCCAACGAACATATTTTCATGCGCGGCGATGCCTTCGACTACTGGACCGGCATCGTCACCGGCCTTGCCCGGATGAGCACCGTGTCGAGCGGCGGCAAGGCCGCGACCTTCGCCGGCCTCACGGCAGGCGCCTGGTTTGGCGAGGGCTCGATGCTGAAGAGCGAGCCGCGCCGTTACGACGTAGTCGCGTTGCGCGATACCAGGCTGGCGCTGATGGATCGCAATACCTTCTTCTGGCTGTTCGAGAACAGTGTCGCATTCAACCGCTTTCTGGTCCGGCAGCTCAACGAGCGGCTTGGCCAGTTCATCGGCGCGGTGGAACACGGCCGCACGCTCGACGCCACCAGCCGCGTCGCGCGTTCGATCGCCTCGCTATTCAACCCGATTCTCTATCCGGACATGACGCGCCATCTGGAGATCACGCAGGAAGAAATCGGAGCGTTGTCCGGTATTTCGCGGCAGAATGCCAACCAGTGCCTGAAGCGGCTGGAGAAGGAAGGCCTGCTGCGGCTCGAATATGGTGGCGTCACCATCATCGAACTCGAACGCTTGCGCCACCACGGAGATTAAGCCCCTAAGAGACTGATTTTAAAAGACTTTGGCGATAGACTTGGCGGGGGTCGAAATGCTATGGCCTGCGCGAGAACGCGTTTGGAGAAGATATGACGGCTCAGGATTCACAGCGGCGCGTGGCGCTGATCACCGGCGTCACCGGCCAGGACGGCGCCTATCTTGCCGAATATCTGCTCGGCCTTGGCTACACCGTCCATGGCGTCAAGCGGCGGTCGTCCTCGTTCAACACCGCCCGTATCGATCACCTCTACCAGGATCCGCATTCCCGCAACGTGCCGTTCCTGCTGCATTACGGCGACATGACTGACTCGACCAACCTGATCCGGCTGATGCAGCAGATCAGGCCGACCGAGATCTACAACCTCGCCGCCCAGAGCCATGTCGGCGTCAGTTTTGAGAGCCCGGAATATACCGCCAATGCCGACGCCATCGGCGTGCTGCGGCTACTCGAGGCGATCCGGATCCTCGGCATGGAGAAGGAGACGCGGTTTTATCAGGCCTCGACCTCGGAACTCTACGGCCTGGTGCAAGAGGTACCGCAGAAGGAGAGCACGCCATTTTATCCACGCTCGCCTTACGGCGTCGCAAAGCTGTACGGCTACTGGATCACGGTGAACTACCGCGAGGCCTACGGCATGTTTGCCAGTAACGGCATCCTGTTCAACCATGAGAGCCCGATCCGCGGCGAGACGTTTGTGACCCGCAAGATCACGCGCAGCGTTGCCCGGATCGAGACTGGTCTGGAAGAGGCGCTCTATCTCGGCAATCTCGAAGCCAAGCGCGACTGGGGGCACGCGCGGGACTATGTCGAGGGCATGCACAGGATATTGCAGGCGGATGTCCCCGACGATTTCGTGCTGGCGACCGGCGAGACCCGTTCGGTGCGCGAATTCGTCAAGCTGGCGTTCGCCGAAGTCGGCCGCACCATCGAATGGCGCGGCAAGGGCGTCGATGAAACCGGCGTCGACGGCAAGTCCGGCAAGACCCTGGTCAGGATCGATCCGGTCTACTTCCGGCCGACCGAAGTCGATCTTCTGGTCGGCGATGCCAGCAAGGCGCGCGAGAAACTCGGCTGGAAGCCCAAGACCTCGTTCGCCCAGCTGGTCAAGGAAATGGTCGCAAGCGATCTCGCAGAGGCGCGGCGGGAGGTGGCCAATGGCAAGCCTGCCGTTTGAGCTGGAGGGCAAGACGGTCTACGTCGCCGGCCACCGCGGCATGGTCGGCTCGGCGCTGGTGCGCCGGCTGGCGGCGGAAAACGTCGAACTGCTGACGGCGAGCCGCGGCGAGGCCGATCTGCGCGATCAGGCCGCGGTCAACCGCTGGTTCACCGCAAAGCGTCCGCAGGTGGTGTTTCTCGCGGCCGCCAAGGTCGGCGGCATCGTCGCCAACAACACGCTGCGCGCCGAATTCCTCTACGACAATCTGGTAATTGCGGCGAACGTGATCCATGCGGCGCATGTCCATGGCGCCGAGAAACTGATGTTCCTCGGCTCGTCCTGCATCTATCCGAAGCTGGCGCCGCAGCCGTTGCGCGAGGATGCCATACTGACAGGGCCGCTGGAGCCGACCAACGAGCCCTATGCGATTGCCAAGATCGCCGGGATCAAGATGGTGGAGGCCTATCGCAGCCAATATGGCGCCGACTTCATCAATGTGATGCCGACCAATCTCTACGGCAGCGGCGACAATTATCATCCCGAATACAGCCACGTCGTCGCCGCCCTGATCCGCCGCTTCCACGAGGCGAAGATGTCCGGCGCGAGCGAGGTCGTGGTCTGGGGCACCGGCACGCCGCGGCGCGAATTCCTCTATGTCGACGATCTCGCGGACGCCTGCATCCATTTGATGAAGACCTATTCCGGCGATGAGCTGGTCAATATCGGCACCGGCGAGGACATCACGATCGCCGAATTCGCCCGGGTGGTCGCAGCGACCGTCGGCTACACTGGCGAGATCGGTTTCGACACCTCGCGCCCGGACGGCACGCCGCGCAAGCTGCTCGACGTCAGCCGGCTGACCAGGCTTGGCTGGCGAGCCTCTACCTCGCTGGAGGATGGCATCAGGCTCGCCTATCAGGCTTTCCTGAGCGAGACGAAGTGACGCGGTAAACCTTCCGCCTCCGGACTGAGAATATCTGTCGGCTTCACGACGCTCCACGGATAGTATGCGCACCCAGGCGGCCGCAAGAGCCGCCGGTACGTTGGAGGAGACATGAAAAAATTTCAGCGTCGTCAATTTTTGCAATTCGCAGCCGGTGCGGCTGCGCTTCCGCTCGCATCCGGAAGTGCAAGCGCGCAGGCCTACCCCGCGCGGCCGGTTCGCATCGTGATCGGTTACACGCCAGGCGGCTCGGCAGACCTCACCGCGCGTCTGATGGGGCAGTGGCTGTCGGAAAAGCTCGGGCAATCATTCGTTATCGAAAACCGGCCGGGCGGCGGCACCAACATCGCCACCGAGTCCGTGCTGCGCGCTACGCCGGACGGTTACACGCTGCTTCTCGTCGCCCCGGCCAACGCCATCAACGCCACGCTCTATGACAAGCTGCCGTTCGATTTCATGAAGGAGATGGAGCCGATCGCCGGCATCATCCGCTTTCCCAATGTCGTGGTGGTGCACCCATCGCTGCCGATCAAATCGATTCCTGAATTGATCGCCTATGCCAAGGCCAATCCCGGCAAGCTCAACATGGCGTCATCGGGCAACGGGTCGACGATCCACATGTCAGGTGAACTGTTCAAGATGCTCACCGGCATCAACATGCAGCACGTGCCCTACCGCGGCGGCGCGCCGGCACTCACCGACATGCTGTCCGGCCAGATGCAGGTGATGTTCGACAATCTTCCGACCTGCGCCGAGCACGTCAAATCCGGCAAGCTGCGCGGCCTCGCCGTCACCAGCACGACGCGTTCGGACGTGTTGCCGGATCTGCCGCTGGTCGCCGATTATCTTCCGGGCTACGAGGCGAGCGCCTGGTATGGCCTCGCGGCGCCGAAAGGCACGCCGCCCGAAATCGTCGACAGGCTCAACAAGGCAGTCAACGAAATCCTCGCCGATCCGAAGGCAAAGGCGCGGTTCACCGAGATCGGCGCCATCCTGCTGCCGGGCTCGGCCGCCGACTTCGGCAAGCTGGTGGCGGTCGAAACCGAGAAATGGGGCAAGGTGGTCAAGTTCGCCGGCGCGAAGGTGGATTAGGACGATATTCATCAAACTGGCGGCTAAGCAAGACAGTGGCCGCGATAGGCCGCCCGTCATGTCCGTAAGTGACCGATTGTGTTGAAAACTCGAAAACCTTGGGGCTCCGAAAATCTCGCAAATGTAGCGCATCGGCGATTTCAGCCGCTGCAAGGCTCTGTAGAATCGATACAAGAGCCAGCGATCATTCTAGCGTAATTGTGGTCCCTCACCTCGCAGCGAGAGAGACGCACCAGCGGCCCTGAGAGTTTTCAGTCATCAGCGAAAAAGGACCTTTTTCAACAAAATCGACCCGAAGCCGCCGGTCGGACAATTGAAAAGCAGACATTCGGGTCGATTAACGAATGGGTTCAGTCGCGCGCGGCTTTTTGCGCGTCCATTGAAGCGGCCGGATGAACGATTTTCTGCAAGGCATGGAAAACGAAAAATAATGCAAGAGTGAGAAGGGCAACACTCGGCCAGAAGTACAGGGCGTGCGCTTCATAGTAGCGGCCAGGCACATATGGGAATTCGCCTTGCAGTAGAAAGGTGCCAATTATGACAATTGGAAACGTGTAGATTGCAATCCAAATATTGGCAAGGCCATCAGGGTTCGATCTTAAAAAATCCAGCCAGATCACTATTGCTCCCGCAATATAGAGGGCGGGCACGATAAATTTCATTACCATCAACAATCTAGACAAGAACATTCTCACGTTGTCTCCCAACGACCGAGTTGAGCGGCCGGCCACCACCGCTGTGCGCGGTCAGACGCGGCGCACGATGGTTCACGCAGCACCTTTCCCCCTTAACAGTCGTGCCAATGCCCATACCGGTACTGCAAGAACGGCACCCCAAAGAATGCTGTTTGCAACAACGACCGCCCACTGTATCGGGGACGATGATCCCTTGGTCTGTACATGTGAGATCGGCGAAAGGAGCGTGTCCGAAAGCGCCTTGGCCAAACTTTCGAGTTGGCTCATATCGCCACCCGAGTCGAAGCGCCCCATTCCCAAGGAAAAACTGACGAGAAGACAGCTCAACGCCAACGCTAGATGAACGGTCGCCAAAGCTGCGGCAATCGTGGGGTATCTTAGGCGATTCATGCTGCCTTCTAACGCCCTGGTTGACCGGCGGCAGAGCCGTCAGTGTCGAACTGCCAATTGAGCGGGCCCATGAACATTCGTACCTTTTCCTTGTTGCGGCAGTCGATAGGACATCATACCACTTGTCTCCGCCGATCACGCCAAGCCGGTCAATCAATCGTGGCGGGCGAAAACGCAGCTTTGCAGAAAAGGCTCGAACTTCTGCTTTTGGCGCAGACATGCGGAGATCAGCGCGTAGTGTCCGCAATCCGCGGCAAAGCAGATCTTTGGCAAGTCGCAAGTAATCCGGATTATGGCTGAACCGTTAGATTCTTGCAGCCGCGCGTGGTGGGTTCTTCGAAAGCGCCGCCGCCATCGCCGATATCAGCGGCCGCATGAAAAACGCGTCGTCGGCTGGATAGATATCGGTGCGCAGGCCATGAGACTTGAGTTCGTCCGATACGGCCGGTCCAACGGAAGCGATCGGCGTGCGCTCTAGCCCCTCACGTAACCGGTCCTCGCAACCGCGCGCCCGCGCCACCTCGATGAGACGGCGCACCTGGCCGAGATTGGTCAGCGCGATCGCGTCGATGCGGCCTGCCGCCATCTCGTCGATCGCGGCGATGATGTTGGCGTCGGCGGCCTGCGCATCATAGACATAGGGCAGCACGGTATCGACCTCGGCGCCTTGCGCCTTGATCGCGCCGATCAGGACGCTGTGATCCTTGTCCGGGTAAAGCTGCAGGCCGAGGCGATGGCCGCCGAGATCGAGGCGCGACAGCATCTCGGCTATGCCTTCGGAGGTCGGCTTTTCCGTCGTCATCTGCGGTTCCAGCCCGATTTCGCGCAGCGCCTTGCCCGGTTTGGGCCCGCGCGCAAATGTACGCGCCTTGCCGAGTGAGGCGACGAATGCCGCTTCGGTGCCCATGCGCCGTACCACCTTCATCAGCCGGCGCAGGCCTTCGCCCGTCATCAGCACGACGTCGTCGAAGGGCCTTTCAATGCACCGCCCGATCCAGGCTTCGACCGGCGCCGGGTCCGGCGCGTCGTGGATGGTGAACATCGGACATTGCAGCACGTCGGCGCCCTGCTCGGTAAGCAGGCGGGAAAACTGCGCTTCCTCGCGCGTTTCCAGGATCAGGATGCGGTAACCGTTCAATCTGTCTGCCATGATCTCGCTCCAACGCTGTTGCTTCGCGCTTTGTTCATCCTGCCCCCGGTTTCGGGATTGGCGCAAGCGTATGCGCGGTGATAGAGCAGGGCCGCAATCGCCGCTTCACCCTTTTGCCCGAATTGTAGTCAGCCTCGCCATGCCCGATCACCAGTTCGTCCTGACCCTGTCCTGCCCGGATCGTCCCGGCATCGTTTCCGCGGTGTCGACCTTTCTCGCCCATAACGGACAGAACATCCTGGACGCCCAGCAGTTCGACGACATCGAAACCGGAAAATTCTTCATGCGGGTGGTGTTCACCGCGGCCGATCTCGCGGTCGAGTTGACGGCCCTGCAAACCGGCTTCACCGCGATCGCCGACCGCTTTGCCATGGACTGGCAGATGCGCGACCGCGCCAGCCGCCGCCGGGTGATGCTGCTGGTCTCCAAGTCCGATCATTGCCTGGTCGATATCCTCTATCGCTGGCGCACCGGCGAACTCGAGATGATCCCAACCGCTGTAGTTTCCAACCACCCGCGCGAGACCTACGGCAATCTCGATTTCGGCGAGATCCCTTTCCACTACATGCCGGTGACGAAGGAAACCAAGCGCGAGCAGGAAGAGGCGGTTTGGAAACTGGTTCAGGACACCAAGACCGATCTCGTGGTGCTGGCGCGCTACATGCAGATACTGTCGGACGAGATGTCGGCAAAATTGTCGGGGCGCTGTATCAACATCCACCATTCGTTCCTGCCGGGCTTCAAGGGCGCGCGGCCCTACCACCAGGCGCATGAGCGCGGCGTCAAGCTGATTGGCGCCACCGCGCATTACGTCACGCGCGACCTCGACGAAGGCCCGATCATCGACCAGGACGTCGAGCGCATCAGCCACCGCGACACGCCGGAAGATCTCTCGCGCAAGGGCCGCGACATCGAGCGCCGCGTGCTGGCGCGCGCCATGCGCCATCATCTCGAGGACCGCGTGATCCTCAATGGCCGCAAGACCGTAGTGTTCATGGATTAGCGAGCTGCGTCCTGCGATGAGGGCGCGGGCTTTGCTTCCTCGCCCCGTTCGGATGCCGGCAGCAGGCGCTTTCGCTCGCGCTCCCGCATGTACTCGTCGTATTTCGCGGTCCCGGGACGCGGCGGCGCGTCCGCGGGCATGCCGCCGATCGCCGCCGGAATGGCGTCGCTGACTCCGGCGGCCAGCTTCTCGTTGATCGTTCCGCAACCGACCATGCCGCAGCCCGCGAGGGCAACGGTGATGATCGTGACAATATGGCGCGCGCTGATCGGCATTGGCAGAAGGTACAGTCTGACCCTTTAAGGATGATGGATTTAGGGCGGCGCTGCCCTTCAGCAAACCAGCAAGGGCGCTTCTTTGTTGACAGGACCATTTCATTTGTACAATCGTACAAATAGGCGGTCGCGCTTGGGAGACGTCGGGCAGCAATATCGGATCATATTATAATACCGTCGCGTATTTCACGACAGTTCCCGTTGCCCCGGCAACTTTCGCCGCGGCACGCCAATGGTCCGATTGACAAAAGGGCAGCCAAGGACGCCATGTTGCCGCGCTACCCGGTCGAAAAATCTGGGTTATGGTGGAGATCAAGGGCCGGGGACTCGGTTCGAGGACACAAGGCCGATCAGGGGGAAATGTTCATGTCTATTCGCAGTCACATGTTGCTGGCCACAGGCGCCGTCGCGGCAATGCTGGCGTTCGCGCCGGCTCACGCCCAGGAGACCGTCAAGATCGGCCTGATCCTGCCGATGACCGGCGGCCAGGCATCGACCGGCAAGCAGATCGACAACGCGGTCAAGCTCTACATGCAGCAGAACGGCGATACCGTCGCCGGCAAGAAGATCGAAGTCATCCTGAAGGACGACGCGGCGGTTCCCGACAACACCAAGCGCCTCGCGCAGGAACTGATCGTCAACGACAAGGTCAATTTCATCGCGGGTTTTGGCGTGACGCCCGCTGCACTCGCGGCGGCGCCGCTGGCGACGCAGGCCAAGGTTCCGGAAATCGTGATGGCGGCGGGCACCTCGATCATCACCGAGCGTTCGCCCTATATCGTGCGCACCTCCTTCACGCTGGCGCAGTCGTCGACCATCATCGGTGACTGGGCCGCCAAGAACGGCATCAAGAAGGTGGCGACGCTGACCTCCGACTATGCGCCCGGCAACGACGCCTTGAACTTCTTCAAGCAGAACTTCACCGCCGGTGGCGGCGAGATCGTGGAAGAGGTGAAGGTGCCGCTGCAAAACCCTGATTTTGCTCCGTTCCTGCAGCGCATGAAGGATTCCAAGCCTGACGCCGTGTTCGTGTTCGTGCCGGCAGGACAGGGCGGCAACTTCATGAAGCAATATGCCGAGCGCGGGCTCGACAAGTCGGGCATCAAGGTGATCGGTCCCGGCGACGTGATGGACGACGATCTGCTCAACGGCATGGGCGATGCGGCGCTCGGCACCGTCACCGCGCATCTCTATTCTGCGGCGCATCCCTCGGCGGCAAATAAGGAATTCGTCGCCGCCTACAAGAAGGCCTTCGGCTCGCGCCCGGGCTTCATGGCGGTCGGCGGCTATGACGGCATCCGCCTGATCTACGAGGCGCTAAAGAAGACCGGCGGCAAGACCGACGGCGATGCGCTGATCGCGGCGATGAAGGGCATGAAGTGGGAAAGCCCGCGCGGCCCGATCTCCATCGATCCGGAAACCCGCGACATCGTGCAGAACATCTATATCCGCAAGGTCGAGAAGGTCGACGGCGAACTCTACAACGTCGAATTCGCGACCTTCGAGGCGGTGAAGGATTCCGGCAAGACGAAGAAGTAACGGCGAAGTCGTCATCCCGGGGCGTGCGTCAGCGCGAACTATGGTGCGCAATTGCGCACCTGAGGTTCTCGAGATTCCCCGGTGCGCAATTGCGCACCTGGGGTCTGGTCCTTCGGACCATCCCGGAATGACGAGTCCCACGTAGAGGCTCAACCTTATCCATGACCACGCTCTTCACCATCCTGTTCGACGGTGTCGCCTACGGCATGCTGCTGTTCGTGCTCGCTTGCGGGTTGGCGGTGACGCTGGGGCTGATGAATTTCGTCAACCTTGCCCATGGCGCCTTCGCCATGACCGGCGGCTATATCTGCGCGGTATTGGTCAACAATTCCGGCTGGCCGTTCTTCACGGCGCTTCCGCTCGCCTTTGTCTCGGCCGCCGCGATAGGTGTGTTATTGGAGCGAACGCTCTACCGCCACCTCTACACCCGCAGCCATCTCGATCAGGTGCTGTTCACGATCGGCCTGACCTTTATGTCGGTGGCGGCGGTCGACTACATCATGGGATCGTCGCGGATCTTCATCAAGCTGCCGGCGGCGCTCGAGGGCCAGTTTGATTTCTTCGGCGTCGGCATCGGCCGCTACCGGCTGATGATCATCGTGATCTGCGGCCTGCTCACAGTGGCGCTGCAATTGATCCTGGCGAAGACCCGCTTCGGCAGCCGCCTGCGCGCGGCCGTGGACGATCCCCGCGCGGCAAGCGGCCTCGGCATCAACGTGCCGCAGGTCTTTGCCTTCACCTTCGCTTTCGGCTGCGGCCTTGCGGGTCTCGGCGGCGCCCTGAGCGCCGAGATCCTCGGGCTCGATCCGTATTTTCCGCTAAAATTCATGATCTACTTTTTGATCGTGGTCACCGTCGGCGGCTCCTCCAGCATCACCGGGCCGTTCCTCGCGTCGCTATTGCTCGGCATCGGCGACGTCGCTGGCAAGTACTACGTGCCCAAGATGGGCCCGTTCGTCATCTACACCATCATGATCGTGATCCTGATCTGGCGTCCGAACGGCCTGTTCGGCCGCACCGCCACGCGATGAGCCCGCGATGACCGCAGTAACCGACGTCTCATCCCATGCCATCGCCCGCGCCCGCTGGCGCCCCGCCGAAATCGCATTCTGGATTCTCGCGGCATCCTGCGCGTTCCTGTTTCCCTCCCGCTATCTGATCATGACCGACATCGTGCGGCTGGCGTTGTTCACGCTGTCGCTCGACCTGATCCTCGGCTATGCCGGCATCGTCTCGCTGGGGCACGCCGCCTTCTTCGGCGTCGGGGCTTATTCGGCGGGGCTATTGGCTCTGCACGGCATCATCAACGAGCCGGTGATCGCGCTTGTCGCGGCCGGCCTGATCGCGACCGTGCTCGGCTTTCTCACGAGTTTCCTCGTCATCCGCGGCGTCGACCTGACCCGGCTGATGGTGACGCTTGGCATCGCGCTGCTGCTGGAGGCGCTGGCGGAACGGTTCTCCAACATCACCGGCGGCACCGACGGGCTGCAAGGCATCGAGATGCAGCCGATCCTCGGCCTGTTTGCGTTCGACATGTTCGGCAAGACCGGCTTCTTCTACTCGCTGATCGTGCTGTTCCTGCTGTTTCTGCTGGCGCGGCGGATCGTGAACTCACCGTTCGGCCTGTCGCTGCGCGCGATCAAGAACAATCCGCTGCGGGCGTCCGCGATCGGCGTACCCGTCAACCGCCGCCTGATCGCAATCTATACAGTGGCAGCGTTCTATGCCGGCATTGCCGGGGCGCTGTTCACCCAGACTACGGCATTGGCCTCGCTCGACGTGTTCGCGTTCGAGCGCTCGGCCGATCTGATGCTGGTGCTCGTCATCGGCGGCACCGGCTATCTCTATGGCGGGCTGATCGGCGCGGTCGTGTTCAAGATGCTGCAGGAGCTGTTCCAGACCATTACGCCGCAATACTGGATGTTCTGGATCGGGCTCGTTCTGGTCGTGATCGTGCTGGTGGGCCGCGAGCGCATCCATCGCTGGGTGCTTTGGGGACCGAACCTGTTGATCCGCCAGGTCTTCGGCCGCAAGGCCGTCGTGGCCGTTCCCGAAAGCGATGCGCCATGACGATCGCGCTGGAAACCAAGGGACTGGAGAAATCCTTCGGCGGCTTGAAGGTTACGCGCGATCTGTCGCTGCAGGTGGAGCAGGGCGCCCGCCACGCCCTGATCGGGCCGAACGGCGCCGGCAAGACCACCGTCATCAATCTCCTGACCGGCGTGCTCAAGCCCAATGGAGGGCGGATCCTGCTCGAAGGCAACGACATCACCGATCTGCCGGTCCACGCCCGGGTGCTGCGCGGGCTGTCGCGCACCTTCCAGATCAATCAGCTCTATGCCGACCTGACCCCACTCGAGACGATCGGGCTTGCGGTTTCAGAACGGCTCGGCCGCGGCGGCGACTGGTGGCGGCGGATGGGCACGCGCGCCGACGTCAACGAGGAGATAGCAGAAACGCTCGGGCGCTTTCATCTGCTCGACGTGATGAACGACCTGACCGCGACGCTTCCTTACGGCAAACAGCGTCTGCTCGAAATCGCGGTCGCGATCGCGACCAAGCCCCGCGTGCTGCTGCTCGACGAGCCCGCCGCCGGCGTACCCGAGAGCGAACGCCACGATATCCTGGCGGCGGTCGCCGCGCTGCCGCGCGACGTCACCGTACTGCTGATCGAACACGACATGGATCTGGTGTTCTCGTTCGCCGACCGCATTTCCGTCCTCGTCAACGGCGCCATGCTGGTGGAGGGACCGCCCGACGAGGTGGCCAGGGATCCGCAGGTCAAGGCGGTCTATCTCGGTGAGGCCGCCGATGTCTGATCTTCTCGCCATCGATGCCTTGCGCGCCGGCTACGGCGAGGCGGTCGTGCTGCCCTCGATGTCGCTGACGCTGGGCGAAGGCCAGGTGCTGGCGCTGCTCGGCCGCAACGGCACCGGCAAGACCACGCTGATCAATTCGATCGTCGGCATCACCCGCCGCTTCGGCGGAAACCTTGCGCTTGGCGGGGTGGACATCACGGCGATGCGGCCGGACCAGCGGGCGCGGGCGGGGATCGGCTGGGTGCCGCAGGAGCGCAATATTTTCCGCTCGCTGACGGTCGAGGAAAACATGACCGCGGTGGCCCAGCCCGGCCCCTGGACCGTGGACAAGGTTTACGAAATGTTTCCGCGGCTGAAGGAACGCCGCAGCAATTTCGGCAACCAGCTCTCCGGCGGCGAGCAGCAGATGCTGGCGATCGGCCGCGCGCTGACCCTCAATCCCAAGGTTTTGCTGCTCGACGAACCGACCGAGGGCCTGGCGCCGATCATCGTCGAGGAACTGCTCCGGGCGCTCGGCACCATCACCCGTTCGGGGGGCATCTGTTCGATCATCGTCGAGCAGAATGCGCAAAAGATTCTGGGGCTGGCCGATCGGGTTGTGATATTGGAACGCGGCGCAATCGTGCATGATGCGCCAAGCCACGCGTTGAAGGCCGATCCCGCGGTGCTCGAACGCTATCTCGGCGTCGCCGGCGCTGCCGCGCACTAGATTTAGGGAGTGAAAACCATGCAGAGAACAAAGCCCCCGTTCCGCGCCGACGAGGTCGGCAGCCTGTTGCGGCCACCGCGCATCAAGGAAGCGCGTGCCAAGCTGGAGAAGGGCGAGATCACGGCGGAGGATTTGCGCAAGGCCGAGGACCTTGAGATCGAAAAGGTCGTGCACAAGCAGGCTTCCATCGGCCTGAAGCTCGCGACCGACGGCGAGTTCCGCCGCTCCTGGTGGCATTTCGATTTTCTGGCCAAGCTCACCGGCTGCGAGCTCTTCCACCCCGAGACCGGTATTCAGTTCGCGGGCGTCGAGACCCGCCATGACGCCGTCCGCGTGATCGGCAAGCTCGATTTCCCGGACGACCATCCGATGCTGGATCATTTCCGCTTCCTGAAGAAGCATGCCGACACCGCGCACGTCACGGCGAAGATGACGATCCCGTCGCCCGCCGTGCTGCATTTCCGCGGCGGCCGCAAGTCGATCTCGAAGGAGGTCTATCCTGATCTGGAGGAGTTCTTTCTCGATCTCGGCAAGACCTATCGCAAGGCGGTGAAGGCATTCTACGACGCCGGCTGCCGCTACCTGCAGTTCGACGACACCGTGTGGGCCTATCTCTGCTCGCAGGAAGAGTTGCAGAAGGCGCGCGAGCGCGGCGACAATCCCGACGGCCTGCAGGAAATCTACGCGCGCGTCATCAATTATGCGCTGGCCGAGCGTCCGGCCGACATGGTGGTTACCACGCATGTCTGCCGCGGCAATTTCCGCTCGACCTGGATCTCGTCCGGCGGCTACGAGCCGGTGGCCGAGACCATGCTGGCCGGCACTAATTACGACGGCTATTTCCTCGAATATGATTCCGACCGTGCCGGTGGCTTCGAGCCGCTGCGCTATTTGCCGAAGGGCAACAAGGTGGTCGTGGTCGGCGTCATTACGTCGAAATTCGGCGAACTGGAGAAGAAGGACGACATCAAGCGCCGCCTCGAAGAGGCCGCCAGGTTCGCGCCCCTCGACCAACTCGCGGTCTCGCCGCAATGCGGATTTGCCTCGACTGAGGAAGGCAACATCCTGTCCGAGGAAGAGCAATGGGCCAAGCTCAGCCTCGCGGTCGAAGTAGCGAACGAGGTGTGGGGGAAGTAAGTCTCTCAACCGTCATTGCGAGGAGCGCAGCGACGAAGCAATCCATCTATCCCGGTGCGGAGAGGTGGATTGCTTCGCTGCGCTCGCAATGACGCCGTGAGGGCGGCGCAACCGTCTTCACTTCTCCGCCAGATAAACCTCACCCAGCAGCGACGAATTCGACCACGGCACCTGCTTGCCCTTGGTCGCCGCGACTACCTCGGCCCGTACCCGCGTCAGCATCTGCTGCACCTCTAACCCCGGCGTGCCGATGTGGCGCGTCAGCGCGGCCGAGAACGGGCTGTTGGCGCCTTCGCCGTCGAGCGCGACCTGTCCGGGCGCCGTTGCGAATGCGATCAGCGTGCCCGCACCTAACGTCGCGCCGGCGCCGAGTGTGGCCGGCGCGGCGAGTCCCGATCCGGCCTCGATGTCACGGGCCGGACCGGCAGAAGCCAGCTTCGGCGCCATCGGGTTGTTGCGGCAGGCATCGAGGATCAGGATGTTGGTCCGGACCTGGTCGTCGAGGCCGGCCATGATGGTATCCATGTCCATCATCGCTTCCGTCATGCCGCTGCCGGCCCGTAACTGGATATCGATCGGCGCCAGGTAATTGCGGCCGTCGATCTGCACGCCGTGACCGGCGTAGTAGACCACCGCCACCTGCGCCCGTGCGGCATCGCGCAGGAAGTCGCGGATGGTCGCCTGCATCGCCGTGCGGTCGAGGTCGGTGCCTTCGGTCACCACGAATCCGATGTCGCGCAGGCTTTTTGCCATCGCGCGCGCATCGTTGGTCGGATTGGGTAGCGCCCTGACACGCGCATAGGCGCCGTTGCCGATCACCAGCGCAACGCGCCTGCTGGTTTCCCTGCCGGTCTCTGCGCGCTGGCGCTGCTCGGCTACGGGGTGCGGGCTCGCTGCGCCCACCGGCGAAGCCGGCGCGGCTTTGCTGGCGGACGGCGCCGGTGCTGCAGGTGTATTTCGTGGCGCCGGCGGCACCGTCTCTGACAATAGCGACAGGCGAACCTTTGCGGTGGCCTGGTTTGCCTTGCTGCCGGCGTCGGAGGCCTTGCCTTCGAGCGCCGCGGCGTAATCCTGCCTGGCGCGGTCGAAATCGCCCTTGGCCTCATAGGCGAGCGCGCGATGGCTATAGGCCGAGATCAGAACACTGCCGGGCGGCGTCATGATATTGACTGGCGCCTTGGCCTTGGCGAGCCGGATCGCTTCGGTCGTATCGGCGATGGCGCGATCGAGATCGCCCTTGGCGCGCCAGATCACCGCGCGGCTGGTCAACGGCTGCGGCAATTCCGGGTCGAGCCGGATCGCCTCGTTGATGTCGGCCAGCGCGCCATCGAGATCGCCGAGCGCGCGTTTCGAGGTACCGCGGTTCTGCCAGGAAAAGGCCGACGGCGGGCCGAGCTTGATCGCTTGATCGTAGTCGGCGATCGCCTTGGCGTATTCGCCCTTGGAGCGCCAGGCGTTGCCGCGGTTGTGAAAGATGATGCCGCTCGGCGGCCCGATCCGCAGCGCGTCGTTGAAGTCCGCGATCGCGATGTCGTCCTCGCCCTTGTCGTAGTAGGCCGAGCCACGCAGATTATAAGTGGCGGTGCTGGGGTGCAGGCGGATGGATTCGCCGGCGTCCGCGATCACCTGATTGTAGTTGCCTTTCTTGTTCCAGCCGACCGCGCGCCAGAAATAGATGGTCGCGAGCTTCTCGCCGGCAAACACTTTCAGCGCGATGATCTTGTTGCAGGCGTTGATCTGCTGATCGGCCGGCGTGGTGTCGGTGGTGCAGAGCGGCCCAAGTTGCGCGCGCGATTGGGCGAGGGAGGGCGCCGGCCAAAGCGCGGCGGCGAGCAGGGTAAGCGTCAGGATTGCGCGGCGCATCAGGTCCCCGTGATTGGCGGTCGCGAATAGCGGATACCGCTTTGTTGCTCCCCGCGGAGCGGGGGTTCAAGGCCGGCCGCGCTACATCGTCGGCCGCCGGCAGTAGGGGGTTTCTTTTGGTGGGCAGGGCGTGGTAGGATGCTGCCGTCACTTGGTGTTGCCCACCGATATTTCCCAATACTCCCGCCTGATGAAGAACGATCAAATTCTCAGCCAGATCACCGACTTCTGCCGCCACTCCGACATGGCGGAGACGACGTTTGGCCGCCGGTCGGTCAACGACGGCAAGCTGGTGCATCGGCTGCGCGAGGGCAAACGCATCACCATCGATACGCTGGATCGCATCCAGGCCTATATCGCGGCGTCCACCGGCACCCTCCCGCCGCCGCGCGGGCTCGAGGTGCCGCCGGAGAAGCGTGATCCGCGGGGCAATTTCCGCTTTTTCGAGAACCGCCAGAAATACCTGCTGTTCGTCCATACCTGCAGCGAGAAGCGGGTAATTGCGGAGCGGGTGGCGCTGGAGCTTTCCAGCCTGCACCCGCGCCCGCCGGCGCTGCGGGTATTCGACGCCGGTGTTGGCGACGGCACGGTGCTGGCGCGGGTGATGCGCTCGATGCACGGCCGCTTCCCCCATATGCCGTTCTACATCGCCGGCAAGGAGTTGAGCCTCGAGGACGTCCGCCTGACGCTCGACAAGGTGCCGGACCGGCTGTTCGAGCACCCGGCGACCGTCGTCGTCCTGACCAACATGCATTACGCCGAGGCACCCTGGCTGACGCCGGCCTCTCCCGCGGCCGCCGCCGGAATGATCTGGCACGAGGTCGCCCTGCGGGGGGCCTCCTCGGGCGAATTCGAGACACAGATCGCCGAATTGGGGCCGTTTCTGGAACAAAACTGGCGGGCCAACATCAGCGCCAAATCGGGCATGCCGATCTATGAACGCCCGGTGGCGCTGGTCGTATACCGGGAAGACCACCGGTTCCTGCTTGATTCGATCATCCCCCGGGCGGGCCGGACCGAGGCCAATTTCGATCTTGTGATTGCTTCCCAGCCCTATCGGGCGAAATCCTCTGTGAATTTCCGCGCCAAGCGGATCATCGCGCCGCTGGCCCGGGCTCTGCGGGCAGGGGGGCGTTTGATCGGAATTCACTCCCATGGGCAGGATCCGGGCCTGGAAATCATCCAATCGGTCTGGCCGGGAGAAAATCCTTTCGCCGTGAGCCGTCATGAGCTATTGCGCGCGGTGAAATACGAGCTGGGATCGGCCGGGCGCGACCTTAACTTTAATGCCTACGCCGATAACCGTTCCATCTTCCGTTATGATATGGAAGCGCTGCCCAACGAGGTCACCGGCCAGATCGGAACCTCGACGGCCTTTGCAGCGTGGAATGCGGCGGTGTATGTCGCCCAGATCGAAGACGACCGGTTGACGGAAATGACAGAAAACAGCCGAACCCTCGATGCCACCAGAGAGGTTTTGCGCAAGCATAATGGGCTTTGGTTTTACGACGAATCCTACGTCATTTCGCGCCGTCGCGACTGACATTCCAGGATAGATCACAAACAGCCGCCGGCATTCGGCGGGAACAAGGGGTTGTTGATGCGCGCGTCCTATCTGTTCACCAGCGAGTCGGTCTCCGAGGGTCATCCCGACAAGGTTTGCGACCGGATTTCCGACGAGATCGTCGACCTGTTTTACCGCGAAGGTCCGAAGGCGGGCATCGATCCGTGGGCGATCCGCGCGGCCTGCGAAACGCTCGCCACCACCAACAAGGTGGTGATCGCCGGCGAAACCCGCGGCCCGGATTCGGTCACCAATGAGCAGATCGAAAACACCGTGCGCGAGGCGATCAAGGATATCGGCTACGAGCAGGAAGGTTTTCACTGGAAGACCGCCGACATTGAAATCCTGTTGCATCCGCAGTCCGCTGACATCGCGCAGGGCGTCGACGCCAAGCAGCCCAGCAATCAGGAAGAGGGCGCGGGCGACCAGGGCATCATGTTCGGCTACGCCACCAACGAGACGCCGGATCTGATGCCGGCGCCGATCTTCTACGCCCACAAGATCCTGCGGCTGATTTCCGAAGCCCGCCACTCCGGCCGCGAAAAGGTGCTGGGTCCGGACTCCAAGAGCCAGGTCACCGTACAGTACGAGAATGGCAAGCCTGTCGGCGTCCGCGAGATCGTGGTCTCGCACCAGCATCTGGTCGAGGACCTGACCTCCAATCAGGTTCGCGACATTATCGAGCCCTATGTGCGCGAGGCGCTGCCGAAGGACTGGATCAACGGCAAGACCATCTGGCACATCAATCCCACCGGAAAGTTCTACATCGGCGGCCCCGACGGTGACTCCGGCCTCACCGGCCGCAAGATCATTGTCGATACCTATGGCGGCGCGGCCCCGCATGGCGGCGGCGCGTTCTCCGGCAAGGACCCGACCAAGGTCGACCGTTCGGCGGCCTATGCGGCGCGCTACGTCGCCAAGAACATCGTCGCCGCCGGTCTTGCCGATCGTTGCACGCTGCAGCTCGCCTACGCGATCGGCGTGGCGCGGCCGCTGTCGATCTATATCGATACCCATGGCACCGGAAAGGTGCCGGAGGACAAGCTCGAGAAGGCGGCTGCGCAGGCGATGGATTTGACGCCGCGCGGCATCCGCACCCATCTCGATCTCAACCGGCCGATCTACGCGCGTACTTCGGCCTACGGCCATTTCGGCCGCACGCCGGACAATGAAGGCGGCTTCTCCTGGGAGAAGACCGACTTGGTCGAACCGCTCAAGCGCGCGCTTTAGTTCTTGCGTCATTTCGGGGCACTCGCGACTGCGAGCGAACCCGGAATCCCCCTCCATCATGTCGAGATTCCGGGTTCGCCTCTTTTGGGCAACCCGGAATGACGAGCTCAACAACAGGAAGCTCTCATGAACGCCCCCACCAAGCCCGCCTTTACCGACTACATCGTCAAGGACATCTCGCTCGCCGAATTCGGCCGCAAGGAAATCTCGCTGGCCGAGACCGAAATGCCCGGCCTGATGGCGACGCGCGAGGAATACGGCCCGAAGCAGCCGTTGAAGGGCGCTCGCATCGCCGGCTCCCTGCACATGACGATCCAGACCGCGGTCTTGATCGAGACGCTGGCGGCCCTCGGCGCCGATATCCGCTGGGTGTCGTGCAACATCTATTCGACGCAGGACCATGCGGCAGCCGCCATCGCCGCCGCCGGCATTCCGGTGTTCGCGGTGAAGGGCGAAACGCTCGCCGAATACTGGGACTACACCGCAAAGCTGTTCGACTGGCACGGCGGCGGCACGCCCAACATGATCCTCGATGACGGCGGCGACGCCACCATGCTGGTGCATCACGGCCTGCGCGCCGAGAACGGCGACGTCAAGTTCCTCGACAAGCCGGAGTCGGAAGAAGAGGAAGTGTTCTTCGCGCTGATCAAGAAGCTCCTGAAGGAAAAGCCGAAGGGCTACTTCGCCGAGATCGCCAAGAACATCAAAGGCGTTTCCGAAGAGACCACCACGGGCGTGCACCGGCTCTACAATATGGAGAAGGAAGGCAAGCTGCTGTTCCCCGCCATCAACGTCAACGACAGCGTCACCAAGTCGAAATTCGACAACCTCTATGGTTGCCGTGAATCGCTGGTCGACGGCATCCGCCGCGGCACCGACGTGATGATGTCCGGCAAGACCGCGATGGTTGCGGGCTTCGGCGACGTCGGCAAGGGCTCGGCCGCCTCGCTGCGCCAGGCCGGCTGCCGTGTCATGGTTTCCGAAGTCGATCCGATCTGCGCGCTGCAGGCGGCGATGGAAGGCTATGAAGTCGTGACCATGGAAGACGCCGCCCCGCGCGCCGACATCTTCGTCACCGCGACCGGCAACAAGGACATCATCACCATCGACCACATGCGCGCGATGAAGGATCGCGCCATCGTTTGCAACATCGGTCACTTCGACAACGAGATCCAGATCGCAGGGCTCCGTAACCTGAAGTGGACCAACATCAAGCCGCAGGTCGACGAGATCGAATTCCCCGACAAGCACCGCATCATCCTGCTGTCGGAAGGCCGCCTGGTGAACCTCGGCAATGCCATGGGCCATCCGTCCTTCGTGATGTCGGCGTCGTTCACCAACCAGACGCTGGCGCAGATCGAGCTCTGGGCCAACAACAAGGACGGCAAGTACGAGAAGAAGGTCTACGTGCTGCCGAAGACGCTGGACGAGAAGGTGGCCCGGCTGCATCTCGCCAAGATCGGCGTCAAGCTGACCGAGCTGCGCAAGGACCAGGCCGAATATATCGGCGTCAAGCCGGAAGGCCCGTTCAAGTCGGATCATTACCGGTATTGATTTCAGGCAGGGTGCGCCGCTGCAGGTGTCGTCCTGACGTAAATGCCAGAGCCTCAGCAAGCCCCGGAGCGATCCGGGGCTTTTTGCTGGTTGGCCGCACAACCCGTGATCGTTGAGATTCAATCGTAAATTCCGATACAGCCTGTATCGCCGCGGCAACCTGACAATGCGAGTTGCAATTCCTCTCTGCTGCCCATTAGATCGGGCAGCAGGGAGAGCGCCATGACCGAGGCAACTGAACATTTCGACGTGCTGATCGTCGGTGCCGGCCTGTCCGGCATCGGCGCGGGCTATCACCTGCAGGAGAAATGCCCGGGCAAGAGCTACGTGATCCTCGAGGGACGCGACTGCATCGGCGGCACCTGGGATCTGTTTCGCTATCCCGGCATCCGCTCCGACTCGGACATGTATACGCTCGGCTATTCGTTCAAACCGTGGACCGAGCCGAAGGCGATTGCGGACGGGCCGCGGATACTGAATTATGTCTGCGAGACCGCTGTAGACAACGGCATCGACAGGAAGATTCGCTTCCACCATCGCGTCAAGCGCGCGTCGTGGTCGTCGCCGGATGCGCGCTGGACCGTGGAGGCTGAGCGCACGGTGGGTGAGGGCGCGACCGAAATCGTACGCTTCACCTGCAATTTCCTGTTCATGTGCTCGGGCTATTACAAATACGAGGAAGGCTACACGCCGGAATTTTCCGGCACGGCTGACTTCGAAGGCCGGATCGTGCATCCGCAGAAATGGCCTGAAGACCTCGACTATGCCGGCAAGCGCGTGGTGGTGATCGGCTCGGGCGCCACAGCGGTGACGCTGGTGCCCGAAATGGCCAAGACCGCGTCGCATGTCACCATGCTGCAGCGCTCGCCGACTTACGTGGTGGCGCGGCCGGCGGAAGATGCGCTCGCCAACAAGCTGCGCCGGAATCTCTCCGCGAAACTCGCCTATCACATGATCCGCTGGCGCAACGTGCTGTTCGGCATGTATTTCTTCCAGCTCTGCCGCCGCAAGCCCGATCGCGCCAAGCAGTTGATCCTCGGCGGCGTCAAGATGGCGCTGGGGCCGGAATACGACGTCGCCAAGCATTTCACGCCGCGCTACAATCCGTGGGAGCAGCGGCTGTGCCTGGTGCCTGACGGTGACCTGTTCAAGTCGATCCGGGACAAGCGCGCCTCCGTCGTCACCCATGAGATCGGCAGCTTCACCAAGGGCGGCATCAAGTTGAAGGACGGCAGCGAGCTCGAGGCCGACATCATTGTCACCGCGACCGGGCTGAACCTGCAGGTGCTCGGCGGCCTCGAGGTCAGCGTCGACGGCCGCACGGTCGATTTCGCGCGAACGCTGAACTACAAGGGCATGATGTATTCGGACATTCCGAACATGGCCTCGGCGTTCGGCTACACCAACGCGTCGTGGACGCTGAAATGCGATCTCACCTGCGAATATGTCTGCCGGCTGATCAATTACATGGACCGCAACGGCTACAAGCAGTGCGTGCCGCATAATGTCGATCCTGACGTCACAGAACTGCCGTCGCTGGATTTCTCCTCCGGTTACGTGCAGCGATCGATTGCGAAACTGCCCAAGCAGGGCTCGAAGCGGCCGTGGCGGCTGTATCAGAATTATGCGCTCGACATCGTCACCCTGCGCTACGGCAAGGTCGACGACGGGGTGATGCAGTATTCGTGAGCGGTTCCACCGCGCGAGGTGCGTCCCGACGCCCCATGCGTTATTTCGCGTATACGTAGGCGAGCGCGAATCGTTCAAGGTTCCCTCACGGTTAACGCCGGATTAACCGGCGTCCCTATACGCTGCGTGGCTTGTGGCCCCTGACAGCACGAGGAAGCCCATGGACGCCCAGCGAATAGCCGTCGATGCCATCGTGGCGCTGACCGATTGCGACCGCGAAGCGGCCGTAGCCTTCATCCGAAAATTCTATCTGGCCGGCGTGAGGGACCCCAAGCGCCTGACCTTCAAGGGTCTGCAGGCGTTGCGGAGCTGAGGCTTCGCCCCATACCAAGGTCGTCATACCCCGCCACCGGGTCTCGCCTTCGGCGAGCCCGATGACAGGCTCCGGCGGGGCATCCAGTACGCCGCGGCTTCTCGGTTCAATCACTGACGTCTCTGGAATACTGGATCGTCCGCCTTCGCGGACGATGACGGCGGAAATAGTTTTGTATTCTCGCGGCGCTGATCGCCCGAGGTTTGCATCTTCGTTTGCCCTCCAGAATTTAGAGGGCGCAGGGAAGACCGGGTGCTTGCTGCACCCGCGGTCTCGCGTGCGATTTGCGCAAACAAAAGTGCACACGAGCATACAGGGCAGCGGGAGCATTCCGGCCTTCCCTGCGCAATGGCTTTACGGCTTACTTCGTGCTCTTCCCGGAGAACGGCTCTTTTGCCTCCGTCGTCCCCGAGAAGCTTCGCTTCTCCTGGGACTTAGCGCCAGCACCGCGGCGCCCGAACCACACGACTTCGCCGTACGCTCAAGCCACACACGTCAGTCGCAGCTCTCGCGTCCATCGCATCTCACCGCGCGTTCGTGACGATGGCCAACGCCCCTCATCCGCCGTGAGACGGGCGGAGTTATGGGACTGATTTGGGTGAGAACGAAAGCAGAATATTTTTGCGCGATGGGCTGGACAGGTCTTAAGTGATTTGCCCGTCGAGCCATCGTGTCGCAGGTGCTGCACAAAGTTGCGCTTGTGCGCGAAGCAAATCAGCCCGTAGTGAGGATTTTGCTACGTCTGATCATGCATGTTTTGCAGAAGATGCAGCGCTTCGCTGGCTCTGTGCTCCGGCACAAATAGATGGTCGTGATAGAAGGCCGATACGGCATTCACGCTTATGCCGGCGTCCGCCAATAGACCGGTGATTGCCGCCAGAAAGCCGACTGCTTCAAGCGAGGAATGAACGGTCAGCGTGATCATTTGCGATGCAAATTGATGGGGGAGCCCTGCAGCTTCGGCTTCCTCGCGCCGTACGATGAAAGCCGTTCCTTCGCGTTCACGGAAGATGTGCACCGGCCTGAGCGTGGCTGGAATTTCCTCGTCTTCCGGAATGCTGCAAAAAACGAAAATGCCTTCCTGCATCTCGGGCTTCATGTTCAGTGTCTTGAGATTGCCTTCGCCCGGCATGGTCGTGTGCTCTTTCAGCAAGTAGCCCGCATCAGCCACCGGGCGCACGATTGCGCGTCCGATGGCTCATCCGGGCTGCTTCTGCCGGGTCGTCAGCCTACGACGACTTCACTGATCTGGATGACCGGAGATTGGTCGGTATAGTTCGGGATGTCGGCCATGATCTCCTTGGCGTGAGGCCCGAAGCCGGCCTGGAAGGCCTCGACCGAGTCGCAGAAGATGTGACACATCCCGACATAGGTTGCGGGGGCGCCGGGTGCGCCACCGGCCATGCCCTTGTCGACGGTGTAGGACCTGCACGCATCGCCCATGCGCGCTTTCACGAGCGGCATATGCTTGTCGCGGTAGTAATCGTGATCGAAGCGTCCGCCGGGCGTATTGGGATACATAACGCTTACCTTGATCATGGATGTGTCCTCCGATCCGACATTCGCCGTTATGCTCCGGCAATATCCGGAGTCTGTGTCAGTTTTGCGGATCTTGCAACCGGAAGGCAGCGGCTGTCGGGCTGGACCAGGGACCCGCAACGGCGATGCGCTTGGCAAGGAGCTCAAGCCATCAGCAATTGCCGTCAGGAGGTGATGGGTATCGCTTCGCTCCACCCATCCTGCGCACCAATAAGAAAAGCCCCGGATCAGATCCGGGGCTTTGCATTTCGCGATGGCTTTCGGTTCAGCCTATTCCGGCTTGCCGATCGCGACCTTCAGCGTGCCGACGCCGTCGACGCCGCACTCGATCTTGTCGCCGGGGTTGAGCTGGGAGACGCCGGCCGGCGTGCCCGTCATGATGATGTCGCCGGCGGCGAGTTTTACCTGTTGCGAGAGCTGCCAGATGATCTCCGGCACGTTCCAGATCAGTTCGGTCAGATCACCTTTTTGGGTTTCCGTGCCGTTCACCGTCAGCCAGATCTTGCCCTTGGTGGGATGGCCGATCTTGGCGGCCGGCTGGATCGCGGAGCATGGCGCGGAATAGTCGAACGACTTGCCGACTTCCCACGGCCGCTCCTTCTTGCGCGAGGCGATCTGCAGGTCGCGGCGGGTGAGGTCGATGCCGACGGCATAGCCGTAGACATGGTCGAGCGCCTTGTCGGCCGAGATGTTGAGGCCGCCGCTCTTCATCGCGACGATCAGTTCGACCTCGTGATGCAGATCCTTGGTCAGCGGCGGATAGGGGATCGTGGCGCCGTCGGGCACCAGCATGTCGGCGTGCTTGGCGAAGAAGAACGGCGGCGCGCGCTCGTCATTGCCCATCTCGCGGATGTGCTCGAGATAGTTGCGCCCGACGCACCAGATGCGGCGGACGGGGTAGGAGCCGGCCTCGCCGACGACGGGAAGCGAAGGCTGCGGGGCTGCGGGAATGACGTAGGAGGCTGCGTTCATGAAGGGGTCTCAACGGGTTACAGTAGGAAATCCGGGCTCATCTTTTATTTGAGCATGATCTTTTCGGAAAACCGGTACCCACTTTTCCGGATCATACTCTCGCTTTTACGCGGTTGCGCTGACCGGCGCCAGACTGGGATGGCCGGCGTCGCGCTGTTGCAGGCGGAAGAACGAGGCGTAGCGGCCGCCGCGCCGCAGCAAATCGTCGTGCTGGCCGCGCTCGACGATCTCGCCGCCCTCGACCACCAGGATGGCGTCGGCATGCATGATGGTGTGGAGGCGGTGGGCGATCACGATGGTGGTGCGGTTCCGGCACAGATGCTCGATCGCCTCCTGCACCGCCTTTTCGGATTCGGAATCGAGCGCCGCGGTGGCCTCATCCAGGAGGATGATCGGCGCGTTCTTGAGCAGCGCCCGCGCCACTGCGATGCGTTGTCGCTGGCCGCCGGAGAGCTGCGTGCCGTGCTCGCCGACGGGCGTGTCGTAGCCAAGTGGAAAGCCCATGATGAAATCGTGCGCGCAGGCCGCTTTCGCCGCCGCCACGATCTCGTCCTGCGTGGCGCCTTCCTTGCCGAAGGCGATGTTGGCGCCGATCGTATCGCGGAACAGGTAGACGTCCTGCCCGACATAGCCGGTCTGGGTGCGCAGCGAATGCCGCGATACGGCGGATATGTTCTGGCCGTCGATCAGGATCTCGCCGTCGTTCACCTCATAGAGCCGCAGCAACAGCGCCAGCACCGTGGACTTGCCGCCGCCCGACGGGCCGACCAAAGCGGTGGTCTTGCCGGGCTCGGCGATGAAGCTTATGGCCCTCAGCACCGGCTCGTCCGGGCGGTAGGCGAAATTGACATCGCGGAACTCGACCCGTGCGTTCGACAATTTCAGCGCCGGCTTGTCGTTGTCGGCCGGCTCGCTCGCCGGGCTGTCGACGATTTCGAGCAGCATGCGCGCGCCGACCAACTGGCTGTTGAGGTCGATGTTGAGCCGCGCCAGCCGCTTGGCGGGTTCGGTCGCCAGCAGAAACGCCGTCATGAAGGAGAAGAACTGGCCGGGCGTGGCGCCGAGCGCGACCACGCTGTAGCCGCCATAGAGCAGGCAGCCGGCGACGGCAAAGCCGCCGAGCATTTCCATCAGCGGATTGGAGCGGTTGGAGACCCGCGCCATCTTGTTGGCGTTGCGCTCGACCACGGCAATGTTCTCGTCGATGCGCCGCTGCATGGTGTCTTCCAGCGTGAAGGCCTTCACCGTGCGGATGCCCTGCAGCGATTCCTGCATGGTCTCCATGATGTCGGCGCTGCCGGTGAACTGGTTGTGGGCGAGGCCCTTGATGCGCTTGATCAGCTTGCGCAGGATCAGCATCGCTGGCGGCACCACCACGAGGCCGATAAACGACAGCACCGGATCCTGCGTCACCATCACGAATATCAGGCTGACCAGCAGCAGCACGTCGCGTCCGACCGCGTTGATCAACAGCGTCAGCACGTCGGTGATGGATTTTGCGCCCGACGTCATCCGCGCCAAAAATTCAGAAGAATGCCGCGCGGAATAGAATCCGATGCTTTCGCTCATCAGCTTGGCAAACAGCCGCCGCTGGTTGTTGGCGAGGATGGCGTTGCTGATCTTCGACAGGATCACGGTGTGGCCGTAGGTCGCCAGACCCTTGATGAACAGCAGCACCACCGTGACGCCGGAGAGGATGGCGATGCCAACGACGTTCTTGTCGATATAGGCCTGATTGATCACCTGGCCCAAAATATAGGCGGAGCCCGCCGTGGCGCCGGCGGACACGCCCATCAGCGCGAACGCGGTCAGATAGCGCCGCCAATAGACAGAACCCTGTTCCATGACGAGGCGGCGAATCAGGATCGCCGCGCCATAGGGATCGTCGGTAATTTTTCTGATCGGTTTGCTTGGAAGTTCGGTCATCCGCGTTCCATTGACGGCGCCTCGTAGCCGGCGCGTCAGGGCTGCTGCGGGTTAGTCCTTGCCTGCTTGGCGGGGCTTTTTCAAGCCAAATAAGCGCTTGATTTCAGGCTGATTCCGCATGCTGCGGAAGGCCGCCGCGGTCGTGGAACAGCTTCTGTTCCCAGGCCAGCGCGTGGGAGGCGATGGTCTCGAGATTGTCGAATTGCGGCGTCCAGTCCAGCGCCGCGTGAATGCGGCTGACGTCTGCGACCATCGTCATGATGTCGCCGGGACGGCGCGGCGCATATGAAACCGCGAAATTGCGCCCGGAGACGCGGCGGACGGCTTCAATGGTTTCGAGCACGGAGTAGCCGCGGCCGTAACCGCAGTTCAGCGTGATTGAGCTTTTGCCGTCGCGCAAGTAGGCCAGCGCGGCGCGATGGGCCTGCGCGAGATCGCTGACATGGATGAAATCGCGGATGCAGCTTCCGTCCGGCGTCGGGTAGTCAGTGCCGTACACGTCGATCTTGGCGCGCTGGCCGGTCGCGGCTTCGACCGCGATCTTGAGCAGATGTGTGGCGCCGACGGTGGCGAGGCCGCAGCGGCCCAAAGGATCGGCGCCGGCGACGTTGAAGTAGCGCAGCACGACATAGTTCATGCCATGGGCGGAAGCGACATCGTGCAGCATGATTTCCGTCATCAGCTTGGAAGAGCCGTAGGGCGACGCCGGCCGCGTCGGCGCATGTTCCGGCACCGGCACCTGGTCCGGATTGCCGTAGACGGCAGCCGTCGACGAAAAGATGAAGCGGTTGACGCCGCCCTTCACCGCAGCATTCAAGAGGCTGCGGGTCGTCATGGTGTTGTTGCGATAATAGCCGAGCGGATCGCGCACCGAATCCGGCACCACGATGGAGCCGGCGAAATGAATGATGCTCTCGATGCCGTGCTGGGCGATCACGCCTGCGACGAGGTTTTCATCGCCGGCGTCCCCGATGAACAGAGGCACGCCTTCCGGCAGGAAGGCGGAGAATCCGGTGGACAGATTGTCGATCACGACGACGCTTTCGCCGGCATCCACCAGCGCATGAACCATGTGACTTCCGATATAGCCGGCGCCACCTGTGACGAGCACGGTCATGGGCCACCTCTCGCTCTTGAATTTGGCGCGCGCCCGGACGCAAAACCGGTTTCCACTTCATGCTGGTCGCGCTCTATGGGAGGCGATGCTAGCGGGGCTGCGGTGAAGAGTGGGTTTCGGCACGGGCGAACTGGCCACTATGCTTAATGTTGCGTATAGGAACTGGCTGAAATGGAGCCGGACGTGCCGATCGAGAACAATTTGGCCAGTGATCTGCAACTGATCGTGCCGAATCTGCACAGGCGCTATTCGGGCGTCACCGCGACCAACCGGATGGTGGCGCCGAAGCTTGCCACAATGTACCGCGCGGCGTGGCTCGGGCCGCATGCGCCCGACGGCATCGCGCGGATGGGTTTTGCGGATCTGTTGAAACTCCGGCGCCACAACACGCCGCTGATCTGGCACGCGCGGCGCAATGACGAGATGATCGCAGGGCTGTTGCTGCGCGCGCTCGGCTGGCCGCTGAAACTCGTCTTCACCTCGGCGGCGCAGCGGCATCACAAGCGGCTGACGCGCTGGCTGATCCGGCAGATGGATGCGGTGATTGCCACTTCCGAACTCTCGGCGTCGTTTCTCAAGCGCAAGGCTGTTGTGGTGATGCATGGCGTCGATACCGACAGCTACGCACCGCCGGCCGATCGCGCGACAGCGTTTGCGGAAGCCAAACTGCCGGGGCGTTACGCGATCGGCTGCTTTGGCCGGGTGCGCGCGCAAAAGGGCACGGACGTCTTTGTCGAGGCGATGTGCCGGCTGCTGCCGCGTTATCCCGATTTCACCGCTGTCATCGTCGGCGCGGTGGTGCCGGAGCAGCAGGGCTTTGCCAACGGTCTGAAGCATCAGATCGAGGCGGCCGGGCTGCAATCGCGCATCGTCATCACGGGCGAGCTCGAAATCGCGGAAGTGCAGCGCTGGTATCAGCGGCTGACGATCTACGCCTTCACCTCGCGCAATGAAGGTTTTGGCCTGACGCTGATCGAGGCGATGTCCTCAGGTGCGGCGCTGGTGGCGTCGCGCGCAGGCGCCGCCGAATTCGTGGTCGAGGATGGCGTGACCGGCGTGCTGACGCCGCCGGGGGATACCGAGGCGCTGGTCGCGGCGCTGGAGCCGTTGATGCGCGATCCGGCATCGGCAATCGCGATGGGCGAACATGCGCGCGCGCGTGTGCTGCAGAAATTCAGCCTCGAGGCGGAAGCGAACGCGATCGCCGCGGTCTATCGTACGCTCGGCTGAGAAGCGAAAACATGCTGCGCCGTCTCCATCGTGGTTGAGCGAAGCGGTCGGCGTACCCCGATCATTCTTTGGCGGCCTCGCGCATCATGCCCTGCTCGATCTCGTCGCAGATGCCGTGGGCATACGCCATATAGATTTGCTGGATGACCGGCGTGTCGTCGCTCGGCACGATCAGCAGGTGATCGCAGGCCGTACGCAACGCTTCGCCGTTGCTCCCGGTGAAGCCGATAGTTACGAGACCGCGTTCACGTGCCATGCGCAGCGCCGCCAGAATGTTCGGCGAACGACCCGAGGTGGATAGGGCCATTAGTACGTCGCCGCGCATTCCCAGGCCTTCGACCTGACGCGCGAACACCCGCTCGAAGCTGTAGTCATTGCCAATCGCGGTCAGCGCAGAAGTATCTGTAGTCAAAGCCACCGCGGCATAGGCGGGTCGCTCTTTCTTGTAACGGCCCATTGTTTCAGCGGCGATATGCTGGGCATCCGCGGCGCTGCCGCCATTGCCGATGATCAGCAGCCTGTTGCCGGAGCGCAGTGCGTCGACGATCGTCGCCGCGACCTTGTGCGCGGTGGCGAGCAACGCCGCGTCCCGCGCCGCACGCTCAAGCGCGGCTAACGAGTGTTGCAGATGGTTTGCGATAATGTCTTGGCTCAAGACGCACCCACGGTGTTGCAATTGTTGGCCTTGGTAGAGATAGCTGTGCGGCGGCGCAAGCTTGGCAATGGTCAATGCGGGGGGGGGAGCGTGTGCTGTAGAGGCGAACGCAATCGCCGCGGTCTATCGCGCTCTGGTGTGAGTCACCAGCAGGCGCTGCGCCACGTCGGCCACGTAGGAGGGATCGATGTCGCGCATGCAGCGGTGGTCGTTCATGGTGCAGACGGTGCGTTGGCAGGGCTGGCAGGGCAGCACCGCCTTGGTCTGAACAACCGTCGCGGCAAGACCGTTCAGCGGCGCCCACAGGTAGGGACTGGTGGGGCCGAAAATGCCCATGGTCGGCGTGCCGATCGCTGCCGCGATGTGCATCAGGCCGGAATCGTTCGAGATGGCGACGCCGGCCGCCGCCATCGCCAGGATGCCGTTGCGCAGGTCGGTGCCGGTGAGGTCGCGGACCTTGCCGCGGCCGGCGGCAACGATCTCCTGCGCCAGCGCCTTCTCGCCGGGGCCGCCGACCACCCAGACGTCGAGCCCGCGCTCGGCCAGGAGCCGTGCGGCGCCGGGGTAATAGGTCCAGCGCTTGGAGGCGCCGACGGACCCAGGGGCCAGCGCCACCGCGGGGCCTGAGCCCAATTCGTTGGCCTGCCGCCAGCGCGCGATTTCCTCCGGCGGCACGACGAGCTGCGGCACCGGCCATTCGCCCGGCAGCGGCGCGCCGGCAGGCAGCGCCAGCGCGGCATTCTTGTCGATGAAGCGGGGCAGGGCCTTCTCGCCCCAGCGCATCCGGTTGATCAGCCCAAATCTCGCCTCGCCGAAAAAGCCGACGCGCTCGGAAATCCCGGCCAGCGTCGGCGCAATCGCGGCTTTCCAGGTGCGGGGCAGGATGAGGGCGGTTCCATAACCCTGGGAGCGCAGCTCGGTGGCCAGCCCCCACTGCTTGGCTACCGCCAACCGGCCGCGGGGCAGGTCCCAGACGATCCCGGCGCGAACACCCGGCATGTAGTCGACTAGGGGCGCGCAGAGCGAGGTCACCAGCAGATCGACCGGCCGGTTCGGCCAGCGCTGCTTGAGGACACGCACGACCGTGTGGCCGCGGACAAAATCGCCGATCCACATATAGGGCACGATCAGGATCGGCCGCGTGTCGGCGGCGTCCTCCATCTCGATCCCATTAAGCGAATTCGTGTTCATATTTTGTTTTCGATGCCAAGGCAATTCCGGCTCCGGAGGTAACCGCTCTGCGAGGGCAGGTAAAGTCGAGCGATCCGCCCTTACCGCCCCAAAGAAACCAAAGTTGCCTGCCGCGCGGGAGTGAGGCAAAGCTTTGCCGAACAATCATGGCAGGGGATGGCATGTTGCTGGTGACCGGGGGCGCCGGTTTTATCGGGTCGAACGTCGTGGCTGCGTTGAATGACGCCGGCCGGGACGTGGCCGTGTGCGACGTGCTCGGCCACGACGGCAAATGGCGCAATCTGGCCAAGCGCCGGCTCGCCGATGTCGTGCCGCCGTCGGAACTGATGGACTGGCTGAAGGGCCGCCGGCTGGAGGCTGTCATTCATCTCGGCGCCATCTCCGAGACCACGGCGACCGACGGCGATCTGGTGATCGAGACCAATTTCCGGCTGTCGATGCGGCTTTTGGACTGGTGCACGGCGAATGCCACGCCGCTGATCTATGCGTCCTCGGCCGCGACCTATGGCGACGGCAGCTCAGGCTTTAGCGACGACCAATCCATGGACGCCTTGAAGAAGCTGCGGCCGATGAATCTCTACGGCTGGAGCAAGCATCTGTTCGACATGGCGGTCGTCGAACGCGCCGCGCGCGGCGAGCGGCTGCCGCCGCAATGGGCCGGGTTGAAGTTCTTCAACGTGTTCGGCCCCAACGAATATCACAAGGGCACGATGATGAGCGTGCTGGCGCGGCGCTTCGACGACGTCAAGGCCGGGCGCCCCGTGCAATTGTTCAAGTCGCACCGCGAAGGCATCGCCGATGGCGACCAGCGGCGCGACTTCATCTATGTCGACGACGTCGTGCGCGTGATGATGTGGCTGCTGGCTGCGCCTGGCGTCAGCGGCATCTTCAATGTCGGCACCGGCACAGCGCGCAGCTTTCGCGACCTGATGCTGTCGGCCTATGCGGCGCTCGGCGGCACACCGAACATCCAGTATGTCGACATGCCCGAAGCGATCCGCGGCAGCTATCAATACTTCACCCAGAGCGAAGTCGATCGGCTGCTGCGCGCCGGATATAATGGCGGCTTCACCGCGCTGGAAGACGCGGTCGAGCGTTACGTGAAGGGCTTTCTCGATTGCACCGATCGCTTTCGCTGATGGGCACCAGGTAGACAGATGTTCGATTTTGAAGCCCTGAGCCAGGCGATCCCACGTCAGACGGTGCTCTGCATCGGCGACCTCATGCTCGACGAATTCGTCTATGGCGAGGTGTCGCGCATTTCGCCGGAAGCGCCGGCGCCCGTGATTGCGGTCCAGCGCAGCGAGAGCAATGTCGGCGGCGCCGGCAATGTCGCGCGCAACATCGCCGCTCTCGGCGCGCGCTGCATCTTTGTAGGGCTGGTCGGCGAGGACGAGGCGGGTACGAAGCTGAAGGCCGATCTGGCGAGGGAGAAGTTGATCGAGGCTATGCTGGTCTGCGATTCCTCCCGCCCGACGACGCGCAAGGTGCGCTTCGTCTCCGAACATTTTTCCACCCACTTGCTGCGCGCGGATTGGGAGCAGGCCGTTCCGGCCTCGGCGGATGTGGAGCAAAAGCTGATCGACGCGATCCTGCCGCAGATCGCGCGCGCCGATATCGTGCTGCTGTCCGACTACGCCAAGGGCGTGCTGACGGCGCGCGTCATCCGCAACATCATCGACGCCGCGAAGAAGCTCGGCAAGCGCGTGATCGTCGACCCCAAGAGCGCCAATTTCGCGATCTATCGCGGCGCCACGCTCTTGACGCCCAACCGCAAGGAATTTGCGGAAGCCACCCGCAGCCGAGCCGATACCGACCTGAACATTGCCGGCGCGGCGCAGGATGCGATGGTTCTCGCCGATTGCGAGGCGATGCTGGTGACGCAGAGCGAACACGGCATGACGCTGGTGGCGCGCGGCGGCGAGGCGATCCACGTGCCGGCGTTGCCGGTCAAGGTGTGCGACGTCTCGGGCGCGGGTGACACGGTTGCCGCCGTGCTGGCGCTTTCGCTTGCGGCCGGAGCCGACTGGGAGACGGCGCTGCGGATGGCGAATGCGGCCGCCGCAGTTGCGGTCGGCAAGAAGGGCACCGCGACCGTGACGCCGGCGGAGCTGCGGCGGAAGATCCTGCCGCATGCGTCGCTGGCGGCTGAAGAGAAGATCGTGCCTGCTGGCGGCGATCTCGATGCACATCTGGCGGAATGGCGCCGGCAGGGATTGCGCATCGGCTTCACCAATGGCTGCTTCGACATCCTGCATCCCGGCCACGTCAAGGTGCTGACGGCCGCGCGCCGCGCCTGCGACCGGCTGATCGTCGGGCTCAACAGCGATGCCTCGACGAAATGGCTGAAGGGCGAGGGGCGTCCGGTTCAGGACGAGCAGGCGCGCGCCGAAGTGCTGGCGGCGCTGGAGGCGGTCGATCTCGTCGCGATCTTCGAGGAAGACACGCCGATCGAACTGATCACCCGGGTGAAGCCGAGCGTGCTGGTCAAGGGCGGCGACTATGCCCGCGAGCAGGTCGTCGGCCACGAGATCGTCGAGGCCGGCGGCGGCGAGGTCGTGCTCGTCGACATTCTGCCGGGCCACAGCACGACGTCGCTGGTCGGCCGCGCGCGGGGAGGCAAGGCGTGAGCGGCAACGCAGCTTCCTCGTCAATTGCCAAGGCGCTGCCGGTCTGGCGCGATCCGGCCGCATGGATGAAGGTGAGCGACATCGTCGCAGTGCTGCTTGCGCTGTCGCTGCCATGGTCGACCTCGCTGGTCGGTATTTTCGGCGCTGTCCTTCTGATCACGGTTGCGCCGACCGTTGAACTGAAGGGCTTTCTGGCCTCGCTGAAGCGCCCAAGATCCGCGCTACCGATCGCCCTGTTTGTTCTGACGCTTGTCGGAACTCTGTGGTCGGACGCTGCCTGGGGCGCGAGGCTCTATGCCATGGGCCCGGCCGCGAAATTCCTGGTGCTTCCGGTTCTGCTCTATCACTTCGAGCGATCGGAGCGCGGGTCGTGGGTATTCGTGGCGTTCCTCGTCTCGTGCACATTGTTGATGCTGATGTCCTGGATAGTGTTTCTCCGTCCGGAACTTTCGTTGCGGACTCCCGAACTCGCGGCGCGCGGTATCTTCGTCAAGAACTACATCGCCCAGAGCCAGGAATTCACGCTGTGCGCGGTCGCGCTGGCCTACCCGGTCATCATGCTGCTGCGGGCAAAGCGCATCGCGCTGGCCCTGCTGCTCACCGCCATCGCCTTTGGCTTCTTCGTCAACATGGCGTTTCTGGTGGTGTCGCGCACCGCGCTGGTCACGGTGCCGGTCATGTTCGCGGTATTTGCGCTGCTGCATCTGAGGTGGCGTAGCATCGTCATCATCCTATGCGTGGGAGCCGCGTTCTCCGCCGTGGCCTGGCAGACCTCGCCGGCATTGCGCCAGACCGCCGAGACGTTTGCCCGGGACTATCGGCTCTACAAGGAACAAAACGTCCCGACATCGATCGGGCTGAGGCTTGAATTCTGGCGGAAATCTCTTGGCTTCTTTGCTGAGGCGCCGTTGATCGGCCACGGCACCGGTGCCACGCGAGGCCTGTTCGAGCGCGTCGCCACGCACGGCTCCTACCAGGCCAGCAGCGAGGTGATCGGAAATCCGCACAACCAGACGCTCAATGTCGCGGTTCAATGGGGCATCGTCGGCGTCGTTTTGCTGTACGCAATGTGGCTCACTCATCTGATCCTGTTTCGCGGCGACGGGCTCGCCACCTGGATCGGGCTGCTGGTCGTCGCGCAGAATATCTTCACGTCGCTGTTCAACTCGCATCTGTTCGATTTTCATGAAGGCTGGATGTATGTGCTGGGCGTCGGTATAGCCGGAGGCATGGTGCTGCGCGCCGGATCCGGCGGCGAGGCGGAGGAATCTTCCGGAACAGCCCGGCCATGATCGCTGGCGTGCACGCCAGAGATGAGATATCAGCGGGCTCGGGACGCGCCTCGCGAATCCCCACTCGCTCCGCAGCCGGCTAATGGAATGACGCATCTTTCGCAACTGACCCGTCGCAATTACCTGATCGCAGCGCATGATGCGCTGGCGACCGCGTTTGCGCTGCTTGCAAGCTTCTATTTGCGCTTCGAGGGAGGCGAGGCCTTCTATGCCCGGCTGCCGCTATTGCTGCGCATTCTGCCCCTCTTCATCCTCTTCAGCATCGTGATCTGCTACGTCTTCAACCTGACGACGACGAAATGGCGTTTCATTTCGCTCCCCGATGCGCTGAACATCATGCGCGTAGCGAGTATTCTGACGGTAGCGCTCATCGTGCTCGACTATGCCTTCATTTTCACGGCATCGAACGCCAAGGCGCCGGTGCTGTTCGGCCGCATCACCATCGTGCTCTACTGGTTTCTCCAGGTGTTCGCGCTGAGCGCGCTCCGTTTCGGCTATCGCTATTTCCGCTACTCGCGCGTTCGCCGCCATGCCCGGACCGAAGGAGCGTCGTCGACGCTGTTGATCGGCCGCGCCGCCGATGCGGAGGTACTGTTGCGCGCGATTGAGAGCGGTGCAGTCAAGCAGCTTTGGCCGGTCGGCGTGCTGTCGCCGTCGGCCGCGGACCGCGGCCAGTCGATCCGCAACGTGCCGGTGCTCGGCGGGCTCGACGATGTCGAGGACGTGGTGCGCGATTATGCCGGACGCGGAAAACCGATTTCGCGGGTCGTCATGACCCCGTCGGCGTTCGAACCCGAGGCGCACCCCGAAGCGGTCCTGATGCGGGCCAAGCGGCTCGGCCTGTTCGTCAGCCGCCTGCCGTCGCTCGAAAGCGGCGACGTGCCGAGGCTGACCAATGTCGCCGTCGAAGACCTGCTGCTGCGGCCGAGCGAGAAGATCGACTACGCGCGGCTCGAAGCGCTGGTGAAGGGTAAGGCGGTGATCGTCACCGGCGGCGGCGGCTCGATCGGTTCGGAGATTTGCGACCGCGTCGCAACCTTCGGCGCCGCGCGGCTATTGGTGATCGAGCACTCGGAACCCGCGCTCTACGCGGTGACGGAGGCGCTGACCGCGCACGGAACCAATGCCGTGATCGAGGGCCGAATCGCCGATATCCGCGATCGTGACCGGATCATGAACCTGATGAAGGAATTCAAGCCCGACATCGTGTTCCATGCCGCCGCCCTGAAGCATGTGCCGATCCTCGAACGCGACTGGAGCGAGGGCGTCAAGACTAACATCTTCGGTTCCGTCAACGTCGCCGACGCGGCGCTTGCGGCGGGCGCCGAAGCAATGGTGATGATCTCGACCGACAAGGCGATCGAGCCGGTCTCGATGCTGGGCCTGACCAAGCGCTTTGCCGAAATGTATTGCCAAGCGCTCGACCATGACCTGATGACGCAATCGGAGGGCAAGCCGCACATGCGGTTGATCTCGGTGCGGTTCGGCAACGTGCTGGCCTCCAACGGATCGGTGGTGCCGAAATTCAAGGCGCAGATCGAGGCCGGTGGCCCGGTCACGGTGACGCATCCGGACATGGTCCGCTACTTCATGACCATCCGCGAAGCCTGCGATCTCGTGCTGACGGCGGCCACCCACGCGCTGACGCCGGCGCGGCCCGATGTTTCCGTCTACGTCCTCAACATGGGACAGCCGGTCAAGATCGTGGAGATGGCCGAGCGGATGATCCGCCTGTCCGGCCTCGAACCCGGCATCGATATCGAGGTGGTATTCACCGGCATGCGGCCGGGCGAGCGGCTGAACGAGATCCTGTTCGCCAGCGAGGAGCCTCCGGTAGAGATCGGGGTCTCCGGCATCATGGCGGCCAAGCCGAACGAGCCGCCGATGCAGACGTTGCGCAAATGGCTTGCGGCGCTCGAGGAGGCGATTGCGCGGGATGACCGTTCCACCATCCGCGCGGTGCTCAAGGATGCCGTGCCCGAGTTCGGCTCGAACGCCGCCTGATCTTTTTTCGGTGTCCGCCGGCGGTTGCGGGCCGTTTCGAAAGCCATGATGCAGAAGTCCGGAAAAGTCGTCGTCGTCAGCCAGCATTATCCGCCGGATCCGAGCACGACGGCGGCGATCATGGCGGCGATTTCGGAACGCGTGGCGCGGGAAGCCGAAGTCCTGGTGCTGTCGGGAACGGCAGGCTCCGCCGCCAAAGCGGCCGCCGGCAAGCCTGCGGTCGTCGAAGTCAGGAATTGGATGCCCGGCAAGGCCGCATTGCTCAAGCGCGCTCTGGCCGAACTGCTGTTTACGATCCGGATGTTCGCAGCGTTATTGGTGAAATTGCGCCGCGGCGACGTCGCGCTCACGGTGCCCGCACCCTTCCTGCTGCCTTACGCGTTTGCCGCTGCCGCGAAACTGAGGGGCGCGAGGTCGGTGCTGATCATGCACGATCTCTATCCCGATGTCCTCATCATGGCAGGTCTTCTGAAGCCGCATTCGTTGCCGGCAAGTGCGATGCGCGGCCTGAACGCGTTGATGTTTCGCGCGCTCGACGCCGTCGTCATCATCGGCCGCGACACCGAAAAGCTGCTGCTGCGCTATGGCGGAGTGACAAGCGACAAGATCCATTTCATTCCGAACTGGGCGACGCTCGCGCGCGGCGTTCGCGCGGTCGATCCTGATAATCCCTATCGCCGTCCGCTTTCCGCCCGCTTCGTCGTCGGTCTGTCAGGCAATCTCGGCTTTACCCACGATCCCGTCATCGTATTCGAGGCTGCGCGCCTGCTACGTGAGAGCAGGGATATTCATTTCCTGCTGTCGGGCTGGGGGATCGGATTCGATCAGTTGCGCGAGATGCAGTCCGAGGCAAGGCTTCCGAACGTCACGCTGGTCGATCGCGTCGAGGACGACCGGCTGGAGACGTTTCTTTCTGCCGCCGATGTCTGGATCATTCCCTACCGCAGGAACGTCGCCGGTGTATCGGTGCCCAGCCGGTTCTACAATCTGCTGGCGATCGGCCGCCCGGTGATCCTGGTTTCCGAAGTGGGCGCCGAGGCGGCGTTGACGGTGACCGAACACGATGTCGGCTGGGTCGTCGAACCCGGCAGAGCCGATGAGCTCGCGAAAACGATCAGTCGTGCCGCCGGTGCCAAGGATCCGCAGCGGGCCGAGCGCGCGGCCGAAATCGCAGGGCGATTCGATTTTGAGATCGCCATGACCGACTATTGCAGCCTGATCCGCGAGCTTTTGCGAAAGAAGCCGGATTAGCCGGGTTGCCGGCGTGAGAAGCGGTACATCAGCAGCGCCGTGGCGATGCCGCCGATGGCGAGAAGCAGGCCGGCGATCGCCGAAGAAGAGGTCATGACCGAGCCGATCGCCAGCGCAGCGAGCAGGACGTTGAGGGCGAACACCTCGCTCACCACGCGCCACACCGGAAAGCCGTTGTCGGTGGCGCGCTGATAGAAGTGGGTGCGATGCGCCGCCCAGAACGGTTCGCGCCTGATGATGCGCCGCAGGAGCGTGACGGTGGCGTCAGTGAGATAATAAAGCGGCAACAGCAGCGCCGCCGCAATCTGCTGATGCCAGGCGAGCTGCAGCAGACACCAGCCGGCCAATAGCCCGATCGGCAGGCTGCCGACGTCGCCGAGAAAGATTTTCGCCACCGGCCGGTTGAAAGGCGCAAAGCCGAGCATCGCCCCGAGCAGCGCCGCAGCGGCGACCGTCGCGGGCGCCGGAAGTTCGGCGAGCCAGCCGAGCAGAACGAACGCGCCGGTGATGGGCACGATCTCGGCTGCCGTCATCAGGTCCAGCCCGTCCATGAAGTTGACGAGGTTCACGAACCACAGGCCTGCGAGCAACAACAGGCCGCGCTCGAGCCAGAGCGGGCAGGCCGGAACGATCCGCAAGCTTTCGGGCGCGGCAAGGATCACCGCCGCGACGGCTAATCCCTGCAGCAGCAGCCGCGGCACCACCGGGATGGAATGGACGTCGTCGGCAAAGCCCACGCCCGCGATGAACAGCGTCGCGCCGAATACCGCGACGGGAATTTTGATCTCCGCCGTGCCGGCAAAGGCGATGACCGTGACGGCCGCGATCAGCGTGGCCGCGATCACCGCGATGCCCGCGCCCTGCGGCGTCGGAACCCGATGGGAAGAGCGCGCATTCGGCCTTGCCAGCGCTATTCGCACCAGCATCGGCCGGATTGCCCATATCAGGACGCCCGACAACAGCGCCGCAGGCGCTGCGGCAGCAAACGACAGCAGTAGTTGCGAACTGGCCATTCTATCCGCGTGGAAAGTTGCTCGAAAGACTATTTGGGAACTTCGATGGGCACCGTGCCCTGCGCGGCCTTCTCGGCGCTCAATATCCAGACCAGGCCACCGATCGCGCCGACGATGAAGGATACCGCGCCATAGAGCAGGGAGATATTGACGCCCTCGTTGGCCATCAGGCCGGCATAACCGAACGCCAGCCCCATGGTGGCCTCGCGGACGCCCCAGCCGGCAATCGAGATCGGCAGCATGGTGATCAGCATGACGGGCGGAACGAGTTGGAAAATCTGGCTGAACAGAACGGGGGCTGCGATCGATTGCACTACGCACCAGGCGATGACGACGGCAAGCACATGCACCAGCAAGGAAAGCACTGCGACTTTCGGGCCGTGAACGCGGCTGAACAGCACGCGATTGGCGATGACAGAACAGGCATGGATGTGGTGAGTGCCCCACCAGTGCTTCAGCCACGGCCATGGCAGCTGGCCGAGCAGCAGAAATCCGAGGCCGCCGCCAAGGGCTGCGAAATCGACGAAAAGCAAGGCCGACCTGCCGTGCGGATCGGTGATCAGGCGGTAGCTCCAGGGCAGGCTCGCGACAATCACCACTGCGAGCGCGATCAGGCCGATGGCGCGATCGACGAAGATGGAATAGGTCGCGGCCCGCCAGCCGGCGCCGTTGCGGGCCACCAGCCACAGCCTGACCGCGTCACCGCCGATCGAGGAGGGCAGCGTCTGGTTGAAGAAGGTTCCGATCACGTTGAAGCGCATCGCCTGCCTGGTTGGCAGCGGCGCCCCGCACTCCGCGCTGATCTCGCGCCATCGCAGGACGCCGATGAATATCTGCAGGAACGTCACGGCAATCGCCACGCCGATCCAGCCCAGGCTGGAAACGTCGATGCGAGCGACGAGTTCGGCAAGGTCGACCTTGCGCAGCGAAAAATACAGGAGCGCCGCCGAGATCAGTATCTTCAACGTCGAAAGCAGGATACGGCGCATCTCGCCCGTGCGGGTTTGAGAAGGGGGTGCAAAAAGCGATGCAATTCGGCGCCTTGGTATGGTTTTCGGGCCGATCTGGCAATAGCGGAGCTGCTAGGTGTTGCGGCGGCCTCGCCAACGCAGGTAAAGAGGCCCGGACAGAGATTTCAACCCTTGAGCGGCACCTTCCAAGGATACGATGCCCGATCAACCCATATTGGTCACCGGAGCTGCGGGCTTCATCGGCTTCCACGTCGCTCGCCGGCTGCTCGCCGAAGGCCGCGCCGTGGTCGGCCTCGATAGTCTCAACGATTATTACGATCCGGCGCTGAAACGCGCGCGGCTGGACATCCTGCGCCGGGAGCAGGGCTTTGCGTTCGAGCAGATCGATCTCGCCGACCGCGCATCGATGGAGCGCCTGTTCGCCGGACACCGCTTTGCCAAGGTGGTGCATCTCGCGGCGCAGGCCGGCGTGCGTTATTCGATCGATCATCCGCACGCCTATGTCGACGCCAATCTCGAAGGCTTCGTCAATGTGCTGGAGGGGTGCCGGCATCATGGCTGCGGCCACCTGGTCTATGCATCTTCGTCGTCGGTATACGGCGCCAATACGAAACTACCGTTTTCGGTGGACGACAAAACCGACCATCCGGTCAGCCTCTACGCCGCCACAAAGAAGGCCAATGAGCTGATCGCGCATTCCTACAGCCATCTGTACCGGCTTCCGGTGACGGGCCTGCGGTTCTTTACCATCTACGGGCCGTGGGGACGGCCCGATATGGCGATTTTCCTGTTTACCAAAGCGATCGTGGAAGGGACCCCGATCAGGCTCTTTAACCACGGCAGGATGCGGCGCGACTTTACCCATATCGACGATGTGACGCGCGTCGTATTGCAACTGGTCGACCAGGCCCCGCGTGACGGCGGCGAGGGCGCCGGGGCGCCGGCACGGGTTTACAATGTCGGCAATAATCATCCGGAAGAACTGACCCATGTGGTATCAGTCCTGGAGCGGGAATTGGGCCGTGCGGCGGTCAAGGAGATGCTGCCGATGCAGCCCGGCGACGTGACCGAGACCTTCGCCGATGTCGCGGAACTGATGCGCGACACCGGCTTCAGGCCGCAGACCTCGATCGAGGACGGGCTTGCCGATTTTGTCGCCTGGTATCGTGACCACTACAGGATTTGAGACGCCGATGAACCGACGAATTATTCCCCTGATCATGTGCGGCGGCGCGGGAACGCGGCTGTGGCCGGCCTCGCGCGAGGTCCACCCCAAGCAGTTCCTGTCCTTGTTCGGCGCGCGCTCGACGTTCCAGGACACGCTGTTGCGGGTTTCCGATGCTGATCTGTTCGAACGGCCCGTCATCATCACCAACAACGCCTATCGCTTCATGGTGCTCGAGCAACTGGCGGAGATCGCCCTCGAGGCCGACGTGCTGCTCGAGCCGATGCGGCGCGATTCCGGGCCCGCGATCGCGGCCGGCGCCGCCTTTGCAGAGGTGCGCGACAAGGATGCGATCGTGCTGGCGCTGGCCGCCGATCACGTGGTTTCCGACACGCCCGCTTTCCGCGCCGCCTGCCGCGAGGGACTGGCTGCGGCGGAAGCCGGGCACATCGTGACGTTCGGCGTGCAGCCCGAACGCGCCGCCACCGAATATGGCTACATCAATCCCGGCGAGGTCATTTCCGGCAAGGTCCGTGCGGTCGCGAAGTTTGTCGAGAAGCCGGACCCGGCAACGGCTGCGGGTTATGTCGAGGCCGGCTATCTCTGGAACAGCGGCAACTTCATGTTCCGCGCCGCCGTCCTGACGGACGAATATCGCAAGGTCGATGCGGAAAGCGTCCAGGCCGTAACTGATGCGGTGACGAAAGCCGGCGCCGACCTCGGATTCGTCAAGCTCGATGAGGCCGCGTTCGGATCGGCGAAGTCGATCTCGATCGATTACGCGGTCATGGAAAAGACCGCGCGCGCCGCGGTCGTGCCGGTCGCGTGCGGCTGGTCCGATGTCGGCTCCTGGCATGCGGTGTGGGAATTGTCCGGCAAGGACGGCGAGGGCAACGCGGCGCGGGGCGTGGCGGTGTTCGAGGATTCCCGCAATTGCAACGTATCGACCGACCGCGCGCTGGTCGCGCTCGAAGGCGTCGACGACCTCGTGGTGGTCGCGACCCAGGACGCCGTGCTGGTCTCCAGGCAACAGGACGCCAACGGGCTGAAGCGGCTGGTCGCAAAGCTGAAGACGGTGGCACCGCAGGTGACCGAGGATCACATCAGGGTGCACAGGCCCTGGGGATCCTATCAGTCGGTCGACAATGGCGACCGTCATCAGGTCAAGCGCATCATCGTCAAGCCGGGCGGGCGGCTTTCGCTGCAGAAGCACCACCACCGCGCCGAGCACTGGGTCGTGGTACGCGGAACGGCGCAGGTCACCGTCAACGAACTGATCAAAACCGTGCACGAGAACGAATCAATCTACATCCCGATCGGCGCGGTGCACCGGCTGGAGAATCCGGGCAAGATCCAGCTCGAACTGATCGAGGTCCAGACCGGCAGCTATTTCGGCGAGGACGATATCATCCGCATCGAGGACGACTACAAGCGCAGTTGAGCGAGCCGTAATTTTACCGGGTCGGCGGCTGTAATTGTTTGAATCAAAACGTGTCCGAAAACCGTCGATCGCGTTCGCCACATCTATGACGGCCGTGCTAGAGAACCGCCGGGGACACTACCGGCGCAGAAATCTGCTTAAAGTCTGTCTTGGGGTCGACAAAATCATGAGTTCCAAAGGGTCCGCATCTGATGCGAAGACCGATGCAAAACGCGGGCTGCGCGTCGGTGTGGTCGGCGCGGGTGTGATGGGCAGCAACCATGCCCGCGTGCTGGCAGGTCTGCCTGATGTGACGCTGGTCGGCATCGTCGATCCGTTGCCGGAACACCGCGCGCGGGCCATTGCGCTGGTCGGTTGCCGGGCGTTCGCCGATCTTGAGGAGCTGTTCGACGAAGGCGTCGACGCCATCACGATCGCGGCGCCGACCCATCTCCATCACGAGATTGCGCTGGCCTGCATCACACGCAACATCCACATCCTGGTCGAGAAGCCGGTCGCCTCGACGGTGGAGGAGGGGCAGGACATCGTCAATGCGGCGCGCAGCGCCGGCGTGACGCTGATGGTCGGCCATGTCGAGCGCTTCAATCCGGCGGTCGCCGCGATCAAGCAGGCGATCGCGGGCGAGGATATTCTCTCCATCGGCATCACCCGCGTCGGGCCGTTCCCGCCGCGCATGTCCAATGTCGGCGTCGTGATCGATCTGGCCGTGCACGATATCGACCTGATCCGCTGGTTCACCGAATCCGATATCGTCGAGGTACAGCCGCAGCTTTCCAGCGCAGTCGCCGAGCGCGAGGATATCGCGCTATTACAGTTCCGCACCGCCTCGGGCGTGCTCGCCCATATCAACACCAACTGGCTGACACCGTTCAAGGCGCGCAGCGTCACGGTCGCGACGCGCGGCAAATATGTGATGGGCGATCTGTTGACGCGTCAGGTGACAGAATGCTTCGGCTTCAAGCCCGACGGCAGCTATTCGATGCGCCATCTGCCGGTCGGGCATGATGAACCGCTGCGCGCCGAGCTGATCGCATTCCTCGATGCCGTCCGCACCGGCAATTTGCCGGCGGTTTCCGGCGACGAGGGCGTCGCCAGTCTCGAAATCGCGATCCGCTGCCTCGAGCAGCCCGCCAAGCCCGCGGCCTCTGCCGCGCGCAAGGGTCCGCGCCGCATCGCCGGCTAAACCTCCATTCCGATTCCAGCAAGGCCACATGAACCAGCACATGCGTCCAGAACCCGTTCCCTTCTATGACCTCGGCTCGCAGCGCCGGCGGCTCGGCACATCGATTGATGAGGCGCTCTCGCGTGTGACCAGCCATTGCCTCTTCATCAATGGTCCGGAAGTGGCCGTGCTGGAGAAGGCGTTGGCGGATTTCTGCGGCGCCAAGCATGTCGTGAGCTGCGCGAGCGGCACCGACGCGCTTCTGATGGTCTTGATGGCCAGGGAAGTCGGCCCGGGGGACGCCGTCCTGTGTCCATCGTTCACGTTCTGCGCGACCGGCGAAGCCGTGGCGCTGACCGGCGCGACGCCGGTATTCGTCGATGTCGACGAAGCGACCTACAACATGGATGCAGGTTCGCTCCGGCGTGGCATCGCGACGGCGAAGCAGCGCGGCCTGAAGCCCCGGGCCGTGATCCCGGTCGACCTGTTTGGCCAAAGCGCCGATCACGATGCGATCGCCGAGGTCGCGCAGGCCGAGGGCCTGTTCGTGCTCGATGACGCAGCCCAGGGTTTTGGCGCAAGCTACAAGGGTCGCCGGATCGGCTCCTTGGGACTTGCGACCGCGACCAGCTTCTTTCCGACAAAACCGCTCGGTTGCTTCGGCGATGGTGGCGCCATCCTTACCGATGATGACAAGCTTGCCGAGACGCTGCGCAGCATCCGCGTGCACGGCCAGGGCTCCGACAAATACGACAACGTGCGCCTTGGCTTGACCGGACGGCTCGATACCATGCAGGCGGCGGTGCTGATCGAGAAGTTGAAGATTTTCGAGGACGAGATCGCGGCGCGCAACCGCGTGGCGGAACGCTATTCGCGCGGTCTCGGCAACTTCGTGACCGTACCGCGGCTGGCTCCCGGATGCACTTCGATCTGGGCGCAGTACACCATCCGCCTGCCCAAGGGGACCGATCGCGACGGTTTTGCGGCAGCGCTGAGGGCGCAGGGCGTTCCGACGATGGTCTACTACACGAAATCGATGCATCAGCAGACCGCGTACAAGGGTTTCCCGGTGGCGGATGGCGGGCTGCCGGTGAGCGAAAAGCTTTCGGACGATGTCATCAGCCTGCCGATTCACGCCTATCTCGACGAGGCGACGCAGGATCGCGTGATCGAGGCGGTGCGCGGCGCGCTTTCTGCCTGATTTCACGGTTTGGCGAATATGCGCTAGAAGCGGCGCATGCTCGGACGCATCTTCACCGTCGGCGGTTACACGCTGCTTTCGCGGCTGACCGGATTCGCGCGCGATATCATGCTCGCCGCCATTCTCGGTGCCGGTCCCGTCGCGGATGCGTTCTTCGTGGCGCTGCGGCTGCCCAATCATTTTCGCGCGATCTTCGCCGAGGGCGCCTTCAACGCCGCCTTCGTGCCGGCCTATGCGCATCTGCACGGCAAGAGCGAAGCGTCGGCAAAGCTGTTCGCCGATCGCGTCTTCACGCTGCTGTTTGCCGTCCAGGTGATTCTGCTCGTCGCGGCCTGGTGGTTCATGCCGGAGGTGATCGCCATCCTCGCGCCGGGGTTCAAGGATGACCCGGCGCGCGGCGAACTCGCGATCTCACTGACGCGGATCACGTTTCCGTATCTGCTGCTGATCACGCTGGTGACGTTGTACGGCGGCATGCTCAACGTGATGCACCGCTTCGCAAGTGCTGCCGCCGCGCCGATCTTTCTCAATCTGTCGATGATGGCGACGCTGGCGCTGGCCGGGTTCTTTCCGGGCGCGGGCTACGCCGCCGCGTGGGGCGTATTGATCGCCGGCATCCTCGAATTCATGTTGCTGGCCGGTGACGCGGCAAAGACCGGCATCCTGCCCAAATTCGCGGTGTTCAAGCTCGACGATGATGTCCGCGCGTTCTTTCGCGCGCTGGGCCCCGCGACCATCGGTTCGATGGGAACGCAGATCGCGTTGTTCGCCGACACCATCATCGCAACCTTTCTGCCGGCGGGCGCGCTTTCGGCGCTGTATTACGCCGACCGTCTCAACCAGTTGCCGATCGGCGTGATCGGGATCGCGATCGGCACTGTGCTGTTGCCGGAAATGTCGCGGCGCCTCACCGCGAACGATGTCACCGGTGCGTCGGCCGCGCAGCGGCGGGCATTCGAATTCTCGCTGTTGTTTTCGGTGCCGTTCGTTGCTGCCTTCCTGACCGTGCCTGACGTCATCATGCGCGCGATGTTTGCGCGCGGCGCGTTCTCGAAGGCGGATGCCGCAGCCGCGGGTGCCACGCTGGCCGCTTACGCGATCGGACTCATTCCGTTCGTGACCATCCGCAGCGCGGTCGCGACCTTCTACGCCCGCCACGACACCGCGACGCCGGTCAAGGCGGCGCTGACCGGTGTGGCTGTCAACGTGGCGCTGAAGGTCGCGTTGATGGGCGCGCTGGCGCAAATCGGCCTGGCGCTCGCCACGGCCACCGGGGCCTGGGTCAATCTGTTGCTGGTGCTCTTCTTCGCGGTGCGGGCAGGTTACCTCGAACTCGATCGCGCCTGGATGATTTCACTCGCCAAGTTCGCGGCGGCCGGTGTTCTGCTCGCCGCCGCACTTTGGGCCATCGCGCGATTCGCCAGCTTCTATTTCGCGCAGATGCACACCTTCCGGGATGAGACCGCGTTGCTGCTGCTGATTGTGGCGGGTGCCTTTGTGTACGGCGTCTTGATCCTGCTGCTGTTTGGCAGGGGGTGGCTATTCTCGCTGCTGCGCGACCGGACATCCGCCCGTAGCTGATTGTAAATAAAAAGAAAATTTTTTGATTGGGGCGTGTTGGCCGTATTCGGGCATTTTTGCAACAAGTTCCCGAAAAGCGCCATTTGCGGCCGATCCGTACATGATTGTGTGGCGACTCCGCGTTAGGTTGATCCCGGATTTAATTAACGGTTTTTCAGAGAGGGGCTTCCATGGGCGTTTCAGCCTTCAAGGCAATCGCAGCTTCGGCACTGGCTATTGTGGCTGCAACTTCGATAGCATCCGCAGCGGACTTGGCTCCGCGCTACACCAAGGCACCGCCGGCCATGGTCGAGGTCTGGAACTGGACCGGCTTCTATATTGGCGGTAACGCCGGCTATAGCTGGGGCCGCGGCAATTCCGACGTTTCCTATTTCAACACCGCCACTGGCTTGCCGATCGCTCCGCCCGCCGGCTCCATCACCAACGCCGGCTACAACATGGACGGCGCGATCGCGGGCGGCCAGATCGGCTACAACTGGCAGAGCAGCAACTGGGTGTTCGGTATCGAAGCCGACGCGCAGTGGTCGGACGAGAAGGGCAGGGGCGTGTTTCGTTGCGCCGCAACGGGCGTCGGCGGACCGTGCCTTCCCGGCTTGACGTTCCTGCCGCCGGGCGTGACCGGGACCAGCCTTGCCGTGGATACGCACCTCGAATGGTTCGGCACCCTGCGCGGCCGCGTTGGTGTGCTCGCAACTCCCCGGGTTCTGTTCTACGGCACCGGTGGTTTGGCCTATGGCTCGTTCAAGACCACCGGCACGATGGCTGGCGTGACTCCGGCCGGCGTTGCCGTCGCCTCGGTTACCTCGAACGACGATATCCGCTTCGGCTGGACAGTCGGCGCCGGTGTCGAAGGCAAGATCACCAACAACTGGAGCGCCAAGCTCGAATACCTTTACATGGATTTCGACAGCTTCCGCGCCGGTAGCTTCACGCTCGCGCCGGCGAGCGCGATCAGGGCTGATGTAGACACGCGCTTCCACGATCACGTCCTGCGCGTCGGCCTGAACTACACCTTCGGCGGCCCGGTGATCGCGAAGTATTGATTTCGACGTAGTCTCCTCCCTGAACTCGAAGCCCCGGCATCGTCCGGGGCTTTTTGTTGTGCGGTTGCGAAAAATTCCGCTGAGTGGGCGCCGGGTCTGTTGCGCCAGGCCAAGACCGGGTCATGACCGGTGTGCCGAAAGCGGTTTGCGCTGACGCGCGAACCGCTGCAATATGGAACGCTTCTAGAGCCTGGCCCGGAAAAGTGGGTACCGGTTTTCCGAAAGGGCCATGCTCAAACAAAAAGATGGGGCGGATGACGGTTCGAAGAGGCGTCATCGTGCTCCAGGACAATTGGAGATACGATGGCAGCTCCCATCAAATTCGGCGTCGGTCAAAGCGTTCTCCGCAAGGAAGATGACGCGCTGATTCGCGGCAAGGGCCGCTATACCGACGACCATTCGCCACAGCCCGCGATGCATGCGCTGATGCTGCGCTCGCCGCATGCGCATGCGAAATTTACCATCAACGTCACCAAGGCCCGCGGGATGCCGGGCGTGTCGTTGATTCTGACCGCGGCCGAGGTCGGCGATCTCGGCGACCTGCCGTGCCTGTTCAACCTGGAAACCGATCCCTTCACCGGCCCGCCATACCCGATCCTCGCCAAGGACGAGGTGCGCCATGTCGGCGACGCCGTGGCCTTCGTGGTCGCCGATAGCATCGACCAGGCCCGCGATGCGATCGAGGCGATCGACGTCAAATGGACGCCGCTTCCTTCGGTGGTGGGCGTCGTCAACGCCGTCAAGCAGGGCGCGCCGCAGGTCTGGCCCGACAAGCCCGGCAACGTGCTGTTCGACGTGTCGATCGGCGACAAGAAGGCGGCTGAGGCCGCCTTTGCCAAGGCGCATGCGGTCGCCGAGGTATCGATCGTCAACCCGCGCGTCATCACCAACTTCATGGAAACGCGCGCTGCGGTTGCCGAATACGACGCCAAGCGCGATCACCTGACGTTGACCATCGGCAGCCAGGGCAGCCATCGCCTGCGCGAAATCCTGTGCGGCATGGTGTTGAAGATGCCGATGGAGAAGATGCGGGTGATCTGCCCCGACGTCGGCGGCGGCTTCGGCACGAAACTATTCCCTTACCGCGAATACGCCCTGATTTCAGTCGCCGCGAAAAAGCTGCGCAAGACCATCAAATGGACCGCCGACCGCTCCGATCACTTCATCGGCGACGCGCAGGGCCGCGACAACGTCACCACCGCAAAGATGGCGCTGGCTGAGGACGGCAAGTTCTTGGGGATGGACGTCGACCTGATGGGCGACATGGGCGCCTATCTCTCGACCTTCGGGCCTTACATCCCGCATGGCGGCGCCGGCATGCTGCCCGGGCTCTACGACATCCAGGCCTTCCATTGCCGCGTCCGCACCGTGTTCACCAACACCGTGCCGGTCGATGCCTATCGCGGCGCCGGGCGGCCTGAAGCTGCGTATGTGGTCGAGCGGCTGGTCGATGCGGCGGCGCGTAAGCTCGGCATGACGCCGGATGCGATCCGGCGCAAGAATTTCATTCCGCCGAAGGCGATGCCCTACAAGACCGCGACCGGAAAGGTCTACGATTCCGGCGACTTCACTGCGCATATGAAGCGCGCGATGGAAGTCGCCAACTGGAAGGAGTTTCCCAAGCGCGCCAAGGCGGCGAAGAAGGCCGGCCTGATGCGCGGCATCGGCATGGCCTGCTATGTCGAGGTCTGCGGCACCATGGGCGAGGAGACCGCCAATGTCGCGCTCGATCCCAATGGCGACATCTCTATCCTGATCGGCACCCAGTCGAGCGGGCAGGGCCACCAGACCGCTTACGCACAACTCGTCGCCGAGCAGTTCGGAGTGCCACCGGAGCGCGTCCACATCCTGCAGGGCGACACCGACAAGATCGCCACCGGTCTCGGCACCGGCGGCTCGGCGTCGATCCCGACCGGCGGCGTCAGCGTCGAGCGTGCCACCCGCGATCTCGGCGGCAAGCTGAAGGAGATCGCCGCCGAAGCGCTGGAGACCAGTGCCGGCGACCTCGAGATCAGCAATGGCCTCGTGCACATCGCCGGCACCGACCGCTCGATCAGCTTCGCGGATCTTGCAAAACGTCCGGGCGTCGATCCCTCGAAACTGAATGCGAGTGCGACCTTCGCGCAGGCCGATGGCACCTATCCGAACGGCACGCATCTCGCCGAAGTCGAGATCGATCCCGCCACCGGCATCATCAAGATCATCAACTATGTCATTGTCGACGATTTCGGCGTCACGCTCAATCCGCTGCTGCTCGCCGGCCAGGTGCATGGCGGCGCGATGCAGGGGATCGGCCAGGCATTGATGGAGCAGGCAGTCTACAGCGCGACTGACGGCCAGCTCGTCACCGGCACCTTCATGGACTATGCGGTGCCGCGCGCATCCGACGGCCCGTCATTCCATTTCGAAACCCACAACGTGCCGTGCACGACCAATCCGCTCGGCGTCAAGGGCGCGGGCGAGGCGGGTGCGATCGGTTCCTGTCCCGCGGTGGTCAATGCGATCATCGAGGGCCTGTGGCGCGAGTACAAGATCGATCACATCGACATGCCGGCCACGGCCGAGCGGGTCTGGATCGCAATCCGTGAGGCACAGAAGCTGCATAATCTCTGATATTTTGTCGCATGCGGAATGATGCGCGGCATGCGGTGTTTACAAACAACCAGTCCGCACCACCTTTGGGACCGGTACAAACCCGAATTGAAGGGGGATTTAGCCAATGAAGCGGATCATCGTCGTCGCAGCTGTGCTTGCATTCAGTGCCGGTGCGGTCGTTGCACAGCAGGATCAGGTCAAGCGGACCCAGGCCATGATGAAGGACAATGGCAAGAACGCCGGCGCGTTGTCGGCGATGGTCAAGGGCGAAAAGCCCTACGATCAGGCGACTGTCAATGCCGCGCTGGCCCAGTTCGAAGACACCGCCAAGAACCTTCCGACGCTGTTCCCCGCGAGCATGAAAGGTATTAAGCTGGAGGGTGATTACGATCCTTCGCCGAAAATCTGGGATGACAAGGCCGGCTTCGAGTCCCAAATTAAGAGCTTCGCCAAGGTCGTCGCCGATGCCCAAGGCAAGGTCAAGAATCTCGACACGCTAAAGGCGGAACTGCCCGTCATCGGCAAGCAGTGCGGTGGCTGCCACGAGACATTCCGGATCAAGAAGGGCTGATCGCATTCTAACTTTGAGCATGATCTCCGCGCAAACGCGTTTCCGCGTTTGTCGCGAGGGAAAACAGTTACGCATTTTGCCCGATCATGCTCCGGCCTAAAAAGGGGCGGACGCCGCGAAGCGTCCGCCCCTTTTGTGTTAGCCTTTTCTTGTTCTTGTTTACTCGTGTTCGAACTTACCTGCTTCGTCACCAAATTTGCCTGGTGACTTGATTTATTTGGTTACCTGGCCGCGGATTTCGCCGCCCGGATTGGCTGCGGTGTGAATGTTGACGTAGTACTTGCCGGCCACGAGGTCCGCGGCCTGCGCATCGGTCAGCGTCGCGCTGCCCTCGACCGGGCTCGACGTCGCGTTCGGGATAGCGACCGCGACGCCGGCGTTCTTGCCGGCTTCGGCAGGGCCGTGGAAATGCGCGGCGGTGGCAGGACCGGACAGGCCGGAATAGGAAAGCTTCCAGCTCAGCTTCTTGCTGGCGGGATCGTAGTCGATGTCGGCGGTGCCGGTGGCCGCGCTGGTGTTGGGCGGCACCTGGGCCTTGCCATCGAGCGTCGCCTTCATCTTGTCGGCGGACGCGGGTCCGGCAAAAGCAATCGCTGCCCCCAGCGCAAGCGTGACAAGCATGGTCTTGTTCGACATGGTGTTTCTCCTGTTGACATCAAACGGCCGTGTCAGCCTCAAAACAACGACCTCACGAATTTATTCCCGAAACGCCAACAACGTCTGAAAATTTCGTGGAAGCCTATGGCGCAAAGTGCGTTCATACTGGTCGTTGAATTGCGAAGCTTGATGACGGATCGGTAAATGCTGCGACGAATTCTCCTTGGCTTGATCCTGGTTGGCGCCGCCGGCGCTGGAATCTTCTGGTGGCTGACGATCCCTGCAGTTGTTGCCCCGGCCTCGCTCTCTCCTCGCACGCCGAACCTCGCCAACGGCCTCACAACGTTCAATGCCGGCGGCTGTTCCTCCTGCCATGCCGTTCCCAACCAGCCCGATCGGCTGAAACTGGGCGGCGGGCTTGCGATGCCGTCGCCGTTCGGGACGTTCTACGTTCCCAACATCTCGTCCGATCCCACCTACGGTATCGGCCGGTGGAGCGAAGCGGATTTTGTAACTGCAGTGCTCAAGGGGACGTCGCCGGACGGCGCGCATTATTTCCCGGCCTTTCCCTATGCGTCCTACCAGCATGCGACGGTCGACGATATCCGCGACCTCTTCGCCTATCTGAAGACGCTGGCGCCGGTTGCCGGCAAGCCGCGCGACCACGACTTGCCGTTTCCGTTCAACATCCGTCGCAATGTCGGCATCTGGAAATGGCTGTTCATGGACGGCAAGCCTTACACGGTGGACGCTTCACATTCGGCGTCATGGAATCGCGGCGCTTATCTCGTCAACGGTCCGGGCCATTGCGCCGAGTGCCACAGCCCGCGCAACTTCCTCGGCGGTATCGTCGAGGCGCAACGCTTCGCAGGCGGGCCCAATCCGGAGGGCGAGGGCTGGGTGCCCAACATCACCCAGAAGCGATTGGACGAGTGGAGCGCGAAGGACATCGCCTACTTCCTCGAAACCGGGCAAACGCCTGACGGCGACACCGCCGGCGGATCGATGGCGCGGGTGATCAGAAACATTTCGCAATTGCCGCCGGAGGATCGCGCCGCCATCGCAGAATACCTGAAGTCGCTGCCGCCGGTCGAGGGACCGCCGCGGCCCAAGAAGGCAAAGGACGCCGAGAAGTCATGACCGGCGCGTTGCGCCTGCGCTCAGGGCGTCAAGGCCGCGGTGATCGGCATTCGCCTCTCTGGCGGCGCAGGGGACGCAATAGGAGGCACGATCATCAGCGGCTTGCGCGGCGCAGGTGTGGCGGTCGCAGGCGTGGCGATCTTTGCCCGCCTCAAGTCCGTGGCCGGCTTGGGTGGAGCGATAGCGGCGAACGGGTCGAAATCGCCGACGCGATACAGAACGATGCCGCGGTCGAAATTGGCGGTTGCGAAGCGCGGATAATATTGAATCGCGAGATTGTATGAGACGAATCCCGGGACCTGTTCGAAACGGCCGATGGCCGTGACGTTTGCCTCTTTCGCCGCGGGCGCAACCGCCGATGTCCCGATGGCGCCGACGGTCGATACGTCCCCCTCGCGCTGGACGGGCGGTTCATCCGAAGCCGTGACGTCAGGATGCAGCGCTGCGACGACTTGCGCTTCGCCGATGGTCCTGTCGGTCGTGATTTCCGCTGCGCCAGGTGGCGTTGAAAACAGTCCGAACAGGACGTAGCCTCCGACCAGCACCGCCGAAATGACCGTTGCCGCCATCGTGTTGGAGGCAACCTTGCGCACGGTCTCGTAGGTCTGCACGGCCTTCGTGGCCGGCGGCTGAAGCGCAATGGCGAGCAGTTCATCGTAGGTCTCGCGCTGCTCGGCATCGGTCAGGATGTCATAGGCGCGCACCAGCTCCCTGAACCTCAGGGCAGCATCGGGATTGTCGGGATTGATATCGGGATGTGTCGCCTTCGCAGCCTTGCGGAACGCGGTCCGCAAGCCCTCGGCGTCATCACTCGGAAGCGCCCCGAGCAAATCGTATAGCGTCCTCATGGTGGTACTCGCGACTATTTCCCCCTCGGAACGTCCCCCGCCGCGGAGCCCTCCGATTGACGACGCCTTAGGTAATCAAAAATATCAAGGCGGTAGAATGATGCTCTTATGGCAAAAGCATGCAAATCCGCTGGGATGGTTAATGGGTACCGCCCGCGAGGCGGCTTCATCGGCGGCAGCACACGGATGCGGCGGCCTCCAGCCCCCGGCCGCCATCACAGCCGCAGGACGCGGCCTAGAGCCGCGCAAGCCCAAGATCGTCGGCGACCTGGTCCAGCCCCCGCAGCAGCGCAGGCGCTATGGGAATGCCAAGGCTGGTCCGCCTGAGGCGCGTTTCATGGCTGCGTTCGCCGGGCACCCAGATGCGGTCCACGCCCGGCATACGCCGGCTGTTGCGGAAATCGCGCACCAGCGAATCGACGCTTCGCTTGAAGACGGCAATGTCGCCGAAGGCTGCGATGTTGATCGCGGCGACCGCCTGTCCGGTGTTGGTGACGCTGTCGTCGTCGTGATTGAAGTCGATCACGTCGCGGCCCATCGCGGCGCCGCCGAGCGTGCCTGCGAGCAGGCCGATGATCATCGCAAGGCCGTAGCCCTTGTATCCGGCCTCCATGCCGCCGAGCGGCAGCAGCATGCCTTCGTCGGCGCGTTTCGGGTCGGTCAGCGGCTTGCCTTCGCGATCGATCATCCAGCCCTCCGGCATGGTCTCGCCGCGCAGCGCCTTGGTTTTCACTTTCCCGTAGGCGGCGACCGTGGTCGCCATGTCGAGCACGATCGGGTTTTCGTCGCCGGCCGGAATGGCGGCTGCGATCGGATTGGTCGACAGCAGCATGTCGAGGCCGCCCCAGGCCGGAAGGTGATTGGCGTTGCCGACCGCGAAGTAGAGCCCGATCATGTCATGGGCGAGCGGCATCGTGGCGTAGAGCGAGGCGGGGCCGGCATGGTTGCTGAACTGCGAGTTGACCCAGCCTATTCCGGTGCTGCGCGCCTTTTCGATCGCCATCCCGGCCGCGCGTTTCATCACGAGGTGGCCCATGCCATTGTCGCCGTTCAGGACGGCGGTGCCGGCGTGCTCGTGCACCACATGGATGTTGGGCCGGACGTTGAAGCCGCCGGCTTTGATCCGCCGGACATATTGCGGCAACCGGCTGACGCCGTGCCCGTCCGATCCCTGCAGGTCGGCCTCCGCCATCAGGGCCGCGACCGTTGCAGCATCGGCGTCCGGCAAGCCCACCGCGGTGAGCGCCTGCTCGATGAAGGCCTTCAACCGGTCAAAGGTGACTGATGTATCGGACAGGACGGACACTCACTGAGGCCGCGGGCATAGCCGCGCGCCGGGCAAAGTTAACGGCGATGGCGGGCAGGCGGGGGCCGCCGTTGCTAGCCGGTGCCGAACGCCTTGAAGGTGATGATGGTGTGGGTGTCCTGGATGCCCGGAATCACCTGCACCTTCTCGTTGACGAAATGGCCGATGTCGGTGTCGTTATCGACGTAGAATTTGACCAGCAGATCGTAATCGCCGGCGGTGGAATAGATCTCCGAGGCGATCTCGGCCTCCGCGAGCGCATTGGCGACGGCATAGGACTGGCCGAGCTTGCATTTGAACTGGACGAAGAAGGGAACCATCGCTGTCGTCTCCAAAAATGTTGGCCCCAATAGGCCAAAAACCGCCGGGGATGGCAAGCCAGCTTGCCGCCCGTGCCCTGCCGCGGTAGGACAATTCATGGCCCTCACCACACGATTTGCGCGAGGCTTGCGATGACGACGCCGATCGCGCTCACCATCGCCGGCTCGGATTCCTCTGGAGGAGCGGGCATCCAGGCCGACCTCAAGACGTTTGCCGCGCTCGGCGTCTACGGCGCCTCCGTGATCACGGCGCTGACCGCGCAGAACACCACGGGCGTCAGCGGCATCCACCAGGTACCGGCGGAGTTCGTGACCGCGCAGATCGACGCGGTGTTTTCAGATCTCGACGTCGGCGCGGTCAAGATCGGCATGGTGGCGCACCCGCCGGTCATCGATGCCATCGTCGCCGGGCTCAAGCGCTGGGCGCCGAAGCATGTCGTGCTCGATCCCGTGATGGTGGCAACTTCGGGCGACCGGCTGCTCGCGACCGAAGCCGTCGACGCGTTGCGGACCAGGCTCATTCCGCTGGCGTCGGTGATCACGCCCAATCTGCCGGAAGCCGCAGCGCTGCTCGACGAAGGCGTGGCGGCGGACGAAGCCGCCGTCGAGAAACAAGGCAGGCGATTGCTGGCGCTCGGTTGCAAGGCGGTGCTGATCAAGGGCGGCCACGGGGAGGGCGCCGAGAGCATCGACTATCTGATAGATTCCTCCGGTGTCACCGCACTCGCCGCGCCGCGCATCGCCACAAAAAATACCCATGGCACCGGCTGCTCGCTCTCCTCGGCGATTGCCGCGGAGCTCGCGAAAGGCGAGGGCATGGACAGCGCCGTGCGCAACGCCAAGGCCTGGGTCAGCGCTGCGATTGCGGAGGCGGACCGTTTCAGCGTTGGCCGCGGTCACGGGCCGATCCATCATTTTCACAAGTTTTATTGAAGCAAGCGTAGCCCGGATGGAGCCAACGGGTCGCGTGAATGCGCGCCCCGTTGGCTCCATCCGGCTACGTATTGCCTCTCCACTGTCGCCTGCCTGTCGCATCGCGCTGCTATCCGCAAGTGGGGGGCGCGGCAGTGATTCTCGCGGAAATATCGCGGCGTGAACAGTCATCGCCCTGTCACAGAAATCTGTCAGGGGACAGGTATGGGTAGTGACTCCTTGAGTGAAGAAAGCCCGGAACGGCGTTTTCGCACCTTGTTTATCTCCGATGTTCATCTCGGAGCCCGCGGCTCGCAAGCCGATCGATTGCTGGATTTCCTCAAGAGCCATGACGCCGACACCATCTATCTCGTCGGCGATATTGTCGATGGCTGGGCGCTGAAGTCGAGCTGGTACTGGCCGCAATCGCACAACGACTTCGTGCAGAAGATGCTGCGCAAGGCGCGCAAGGGCGCCAAGGTCATCTACGTGCCGGGCAATCATGACGAGTTCCTGCGCAACTATTACGGCACGCATTTCGGCGGTATCGACGTGGTGGAGAACACCATTCATGAGGGCGTCGACGGCAAGCGCTATCTCGTCATCCATGGCGATATTTTCGACCTCGTGGTGCAGAACGCGCGCTGGCTCGCCCATCTCGGCGACAAGGCCTATGATTTCGCCATTCAGATGAATCGCCTCGTCAATTTCTTCCGGCGCATGTTCGGCGTGCCCTATTGGTCGCTGTCGCAATGGGCGAAGCTGAAGGTCAAGAACGCCGTGAACTATATCGGCGCGTTCGAAAAGACCTTGGCCGGCGAGGCGCGGCGGCACGGCGCCGACGGCGTGATCTGCGGCCACATCCACTACGCCACCATCCGCGACGAGCATGGCATCCGCTACATGAATTGCGGTGACTGGGTGGAAAGCTGCACTGCGCTCGCCGAGCACGAGGACGGCCGGTTCGAGATCATCACCTGGACCGATCCACTGCGAAGGACGGTGCCGGTTCCCCGCGTCGCGGCGCGCGCCGCATGATGCATATCCTGGTCGCGACCGATGCGTGGCATCCCCAGGTCAACGGGGTGGTTCGCACGCTGACCATGATGGCAGAGGCGGCCAAGGGATTTGGCGTCGAGGTGAGCTTCCTGACGCCGCAATCGTTTCGCACTTTTGCGATGCCGAGCTATCCCGATCTGCGGCTGGCGCTGCCATATCCGGCAAAAATCGCAAAGCTGATCGAGGCGGCAAAGCCCGACAGCATTCATATCGCGACCGAGGGCCCGATCGGGCTATTGGTGCGGCGCTATTGCCGCAAGCGCGGCGTGCCGTTCACCACGAGCTTTCACACCCGCTTTCCCGAATATGTTTCGGCGCGTTCGCCGATACCGGAAGCCTGGGTTTGGCGAGTGCTGCGCGCCTTCCATCGGCCGAGCCAGGCGGTGATGGCGGCTACGCCGGCGCTGGCGGCCGAATTGCGCATGCGCGGCTTTCGCAACGTGGTGCTGTGGTCGCGTGGCGTCGACACCTCGCTGTTTCATCCGCGCAGCGTCGATCTCTGTCTGCCGATGCCGGTATATCTCAGCGTCGGGCGCCTCGCGGTCGAAAAGAATCTCGAAGCGTTCCTCGACCTCGATCTGCCCGGCACCAAGCTCGTCGTCGGCGATGGGCCGGCCCGAGCGGCATTGGAGCGGAAATATCCGGACGCCGTGTTCCTGGGCGCCAGGCACGGCGAGGAACTGGCTGAAATCTACGCGGCGTCGGACATTTTCGTATTTCCCAGCAAGACCGACACGTTTGGCCTGGTGCTGTTGGAGGCGCTGGCCAGTGGCCTGCCGGTTGCCGCCTTTCCGGTCACCGGTCCGCGAGACGTGATCGGCTCGGCGCCGGTCGGCGTCCTGGACGACGACCTGCGCGCGGCCTGCCTGGAGGCGCTGCAGGTTTCGCGGCAGGATTGCGTCGAATTCGCCACCGGCTACAGCTGGCAGGCCTCCGCGCGGGTCTTTGTCGAGCATGCCCTGACCACCCGCCCGGTCCTGCCGGAAGGCGAGGTGGCCGAATTTGGCACGGAAGATCCGCATTTCGCCGCCTGAGTTCACGGGTAATGCTGAATTCACGGTAAATCGTCTTGCCCGCCCGTCGGCGACCGCGATACAAATTGCGGATGCCAGAATCTATCCAAAATCCACCCATTGGCGCGGCCGATATCGAGGCCGCCGCCAAAGTGGTCGCGCCCTTTGCGGTGCGGACGCCGCTGTTGTCGTTCCCCGTTCTCAATGAACGCGTCGGGACCAAGGTGTTTCTGAAGCCCGAAATGCTGCAGCGGACCGGATCGTTCAAGTTCCGTGGCGCCTTCAACAAGCTGGCCTCGATCCCGCAGGACAAGCGCGGCGGCGGCGTGGTCGCGTTCTCTTCCGGCAACCACGCCCAGGGCGTAGCGGCGGCGGCGCAGATCCTCAGCATGCAGGCCACCATCGTGATGCCTGCGGATTCTCCCGTCACCAAGCGCGAGCGCACCAAGGGCTACGGCGCCGAGGTGGTGCTCTACGACCGCGACAAGGAAGACCGCGAAGCGATCGCCAACGGCATTGCTGCGAAGCGCGGCGCGACGCTGGTGCGCCCCTATGACGATCCCTTCGTGATCGCCGGACAAGGCACCGCGGGCCGTGAGATCGCCGAAGACATGACGGCGCTTGGGCTCGTCCCCGATATCGTGGTGGCACCGGCCTCGGGCGGCGGGCTGATCGCCGGCGTTGCGACGGCGGTGAAGGCAAAATTTCCGCAAGCGCAGGTGATCGTCGCCGAACCCAAGGACTATGACGATCATGGCCTGTCGCTGCGCGCCGGCCACCGCGAGGCCCATCATGCCGCCGGCCGCACCATCTGCGATGCGCTGATGGCGGCGATGCCGGGCGAACTCACCTTCTCGATCAACAGCAAGCTGCTGGCGAATGGCGTGATCGCCTCCGACGAGGAAGTCGGCGCGGCGGTCGCCTATGCCTATCGGGAATTGAAGCTTGTGGTCGAGCCGGGCGGCGCCGTCGGCCTCGCCGCGCTGTTGGCCGGTCGCATCGATGCGAGGGGCAAGAACGTCGTCATCGTGCTCTCCGGCGGCAATGTCGACGCGGACCTGTTCGCCAAGCTGGTCGCCTGATCATCCCATCTCAAACGGAACCGGGCAGAGCGTGTGCTCTGCCCGGTTTCGCGTTTGTACGAAGCTCTCCCGTCAGCGCCGTCCGAAGCCGCCGCCGCCAAACGAACGGCCGCCGAACGAACTGCCGCCGAACGAACTGCGGGCGAATGAATTGCGCGACGGGCTTGCGGCGACGCGCTGGCTGAAGCCTCCGCCCATACCGCTGTTGAAACGACGCGGCGCGGTGTTGACCGTCGGCCTGTTGGTGAGCCGTGCCGAATTGTTGTTGAACCTGCCGGGCAATTTCGCGACCTTGCCGGTGTTGACGGGATTCGTGTTGATCTTGCCAGGCAAGGTCGTGACCTTACCCACTTTGCCGTTGTTACCAATATTGGCCGGGGCGATCCCGCCCTTGGCGGGCAGCGTAACGATCTTCGATGGCGAGGGTATATGAGCCTGGGCGCCAAGATTGCCCTTGGAGATACCCAGCGTCGGCGCGTGGCCGAAGTTCCCCGACTTGAACGACGGCGACTGCTTCGCCAGATGCGTGAACTGCATCAGATGCACCGCCTTCGGCGCAGCCTGCAGCTTCAATGCAGACTTGGCGTACTGGCTGTTGGAATAATTGTCATGGAACGTCTTGTAGGCGAAGGGCGAGTTCGCGAGCACCGCCTTGTGCCACGCCTTTGCCACCTGCAGGTTGCCGAGCAGCACGCGGATGTGGTCGCACAGCGGGTCATGCGGGTAGAGCCGGATGAACTCCTCATAATACTCGGGCGAGCCTTCGGACAGCACGTAGTCGTAGGCCTGGCGCACCGAACGCGACGGCAGATTAGCCGCAGCCTGCATGATCGGGCGGCGATCCGGCGAGCGGCTTGCCGCAACCGCCGTATCGCCGAAGAAATAGAAATCGGAGGTCAGCGACGAGCTTTCCCACGGCGTCTGACGGCCCTTGGTCGCGCTGTTCACTTCGAGCCGGACGCGCTTGAACAATTGCTCGATCGGCAGGTTCGGTTCGCGTGCGACATTCAGGAAAGCCGACGTATACGGGCTGTGGTTGCCGTCGCCGTCCTGCGCCTCCATGCCCGGCGCGGTCGAGTAGCCGACGATCGAGCCGTTCGGCGCGTCGACGATGGCAAGGCCCCGCCCGGTGTCATTGACCTCCGGGAACGGATTGTTGCGGCAGGCGTCGAGCACGACGATACGCATCCGGCTCTGGATCGATTCCAGCGTGCCCATCAGATCGACCAGCCGCAGCGAATTGCGGTCGAGATCGGACGGCGAAGAGATTTTTGCATCGACCGGGAGCAGATAGTTCTCGCCCGCCACCTGCACGCCGTGGCCGGCATAGTAGATCATGGCGACGGCGCCGGGGCCGCGCTCGGCGACCCTGGCGGAGAAGTCCTGCACGACCTTGACCATGTCGCTGCGCGTCAGGTCGGTCGCCTGCGTCACCTCGAAGCCCGCCGAGTTCAAAAGCTGCGCCATCGATTGCGCGTCGTTGCCGGGATTGGCGAGCTTTGGCGCGGTCTGGTAATTCGAATTGCCGATCACCAGCGCGATGCGCTGGTCCGCCGCCGGTGGCGTTTGCATGCCGTTGCGGATGTCGGCGTTGGGGGCTTCGGCGAAAGAGGCGCCGGCGAAGCCCAGCAGGCCTGCCAGCAGGCTGGCAGATAACAGCAATGACTTAAAACGGGACATGGCGGCTTCCTCACGTGAATCTCGTGGCGAGATTTGCTGTGGGGACGCTAACCCGCTTTACCCTTGCGGTACGTGATGGCGGTCACGCTTGCTGCCGGAGGCGGCCGGCTCTTGCCGCGGTTCAAGACAGCTGACAATCTCGGGTTGCTGGAAGGTCGAAGGAACCCAACATGGGGTAAGCTTCGGACTAACGATCGCAACCGGAATCATCGCGGCGGTGCTGGTCATCGCGGCTGCGGCTCAGGCGAGCAACGTGTTCGCGCCGCTTGCGGCGGCCATTTTCATCATCGCCATCGTGTGGCCGGTCCAGAAGCGGCTGCAGTCGTGGATGCCGAAGCTTGTCGCGCTGGCGATCACCGTCGTCGTCACGGTGGCGATCTGTCTCGGCTTTGCCTCTCTCGCGGCCTGGGGATTTGGTCGCGTCGGACGATCGCTGGTCGCGGATCTGCCGCGCTACCAGGCCCTTTATTCGACGATGGTGACTTGGCTGGACGGCCACGGCGTTTCGGTCGCAGGGCTTTGGGCCGAACATTTCAACGTAGGCTGGCTCTTGCGCGCGACGCAGTATGTCACCGGGCGCGTCAATACCACGCTGACCTTCTGGGTGATTGCGCTCGTTTACGTCATGCTCGGACTTCTCGAAGTCGACAATGTCAGGCAGAAGATCGAGCGGCTGGATAATCGTACCGCGGCCCAAGTACTGCTCGACGGCAGCGCGGCGACCGCGACGAAATTTCGAAGGTACTTGCTGGTACGGACGAAGATGAGCGCGGTGACCGGCGTGCTGGTCGGCGCTTTCGCGGCGATTACCGGACTGCCATTCGCATTCGAGTGGGGCGTGATCGCCTTCGTGCTCAACTATATCCCGTTCATCGGGCCGTTCGTCGCGACGCTGTTTCCGACCTTGCTGGCGATGACGCAATTCGAAAGCTGGCCGGCGGTGCTCGGCGTCTTCGTTTGCCTGAACATCATCCAGTTCGCGGTCGGCAGCTACATCGAGCCACGCGTCGCCGGCACCATGCTGTCGATTTCGCCCGTCGTCGTGCTGTTTTCGATCTTCTTCTGGACGTTCCTGTGGGGCCTGTTCGGGACCTTCATTGGCGTGCCGATCGCGCTCGCGATACTTACTTTTTGCGCCGCGCATCCATCAAGCCGCTGGATCGCCGATCTGCTTGGCGGGCCCGACCCGGCGAAGCCCGGTAAAATCTAGCTCGCTGTCGCGCCGGCAATCTCCACGCGCTCCGGCGACAGCAGATCCAGCCGCCCATCCGGGCCAGCCGCCAGGGTGTGAATGTAGAAATACGTCGTCGCATCATCAGTCGCATTCATTACCGGCGACGGAGCGGAGATGATTTTCAAGCGGCCGCACGCGCCGATCCAGTCGAGATGACGATGGCCGTGCATCACGATGGCGCGATCGGCCAATGCGTCCAGCCTGCGCACGAACCAGTTGCCGTTGATCAATGCGGTTCCGATGCGTTCGGAAAACGCCTTTACCGGCATGGGATACTCGACCACATGATGATGCATCGCGACGATCCACCGTGCCCTCGGATAGTGTCGGGCCGCCGCCTCGAAGCGGCGTGTCTGTTCGACGGACACCAGTCCGAGTGCGTTGGTGTATGAAAAGTGGGTTTCTGCGTTGGAGTTCAGGATGGCTATTCCGAGACCCTCGTCGGTGTCGGGCGGCACGATCATCGGAAACTGGTCATCGAACAGCCCGCGCAGCGCCGCCACGCGGCGCAGGCCGCCGCGCTTGGCAACGGCTACGATCGCATCGCGGTGCGGAGCCAGCGTCGCCTGCAGCGTAGCGATCGGCTTTCCCTCGGCGTCGACGACGTGCACGCGATCGCCTTGCACGGCGGCGAGCGCCGACAGCGTCCGAATTTGCCGCAACAGCTTGCCGGTGCTGAACGGCAGGTCGAGCCGGGCCGGATTCGCGCGGTCGACGATGTTGACGTCGTGATTGCCGGGCAACAGGATCATCCGCGCCGCGAGCTCCGGATGATGCGCCAGTGCGTCGAGGAATGCGGCCCATTCGCCGGCGCGGCCGGCGTCGGTCATATCGCCGCTGACCAGCACGTGGTCGAGCGGATCGATCGCGTGAATGGCGGCGAGATGCGCCAGGATCCGATCGAGCCGGTCATTGCCGCGCGGGCCGGCGCGTCCGCTTTCGATGCGAAAGCCATATTGTTCGCCCATCACGTGAAGGTCCGATAGATGCGCGATGCGCCAGCGCCGGCTTTCGGCCGAGGCAGCATCGAACGCGGCAAGGTCGAGCGGTTGAGGCATGCTGGCGTCGGCAAAGCCCCAGACCAGCGATGCGATCGCCAGATATCCCGACACCAGCACGACGGCATTCGCAAGCATCGGCACGACGAGGCGATGCAGCAGGGCGATGTCGCTCCAATTGCCGGTCCAGCGCGAGGCAGGCCAGGCCAGCATCGCGATCGCCACGGCGCATGCGGATAGCATGATGCCGGAGCCAACCGAGTTGGCGCTGCGCAGGCGCGCCCGGCCGGCGGGGGTCAGGTTTTTGCCTCCGACCAGTTCCGTCAGATGCCGCAACGCTTCGCGTCCGAACGCGTAGCCGGGCTGGACCAGGAGGGCGTTGAGCGACCAGAAACTGGTCTCGGCAATTCGAAACAGCGGCCGCCATCCGATCCACCCCAGCGCAAGAACCGCGATCAGCGCGACGGCCGCACCGATTTCAGTCAATGCGGCAAGACGTTCCGACAATTTCGAAAACCAGGCGGACGCCAGCAGCGGCGCAAGGCCGAGCAGCACGGCCGGCAGCAGCAGCAATACCGTCCAGGCGAACAGCAATTTCGGCAGGCTGATTTCGACGAGCAGGGTTCCGGCGATCGCGAGCAGCGACCGCTGTCCGGGACTTGCTGCATCGTCTTCGATGTCGCCATCGCGCGGATCGATCAGCATGCGGTCTTTGGTGCTGGTTGAATCGCGTTCCGCGGTCGACCTCGTCATCACCGGGCTCCGCTTCGGACACTCGTTGTTTCGGCTACACGCCCCAAGGCAGGCCCAACAGATACCACGCGACGAAAAGCAGTATCCAGAGCGCAGACATCCAACGGGATGGGGGACGCTGTTTCCGATTCGCTCGATGGTATCGAGAACGGCTCGTTTGGGTGCCCTTGCTGTTTCAGCCTTTGCTTCTCTCACGGCGCGCATGTCACAGCCGTCCTTACCGAGCGTACTCCGAGAGGCAGCCGGCTACGCCGCCACAGTCGCAACCGGCTGATCCTTCAGTTGGCTGCCGCGGGCTAAGCGGCATTCGTTTTTGGCGCCGGCTGCCCGGTGCTCGCTTTCGCGAGCGCGTCGCGAAGCTTCTGTTCCTTGCTGTCATCCAGCGACGTCTTGAGCACAGTGCCGCCGGCGTCCTGAATTTCCCGCAATACCTTGTCCGGCGTCATGTTCTTGATGAGTACGAACAGCGTCGCGTTGCCGGGTTGCATGCTTGTTGAGAGCTCCTTCATGAAGGCGTCATCGATGCCGTAGTCCGACAGGGCACCGCCGAGCGCGCCCGAAGCCGCGCCGAGCGCAACACCAAGGATGGGATTGAGGAAGATCACGCCGATCAGAAGTCCCCAGAAACTGCCCGATACGGCTCCTATGGCCGTCGTGTTGACGAGCTGGTTCAGCTTGACGGGGCCGGCCTCCGTCTTCACGGCAATCACGGCATCGCTGATCGAGATCAGATACTCCTTCTGCAGTTTGAACAGGCGTTGCCGCACTTCCTCGGCCTTTGCCTCGGATGGATAGATGATGGCGATCAGATCTGACATCTCCGTGTCCTCCAGCTTGATGTGATGGACCTGCTGCAGGCCGAACGGGGCGTTAACGGATCAACGCTCCTTCCGCCGCGCAGCGCCGCTGCCGGCAAGTCGGCCGGCGGCGAGGATGATCCCGCGGAGCCGTTTATCAGCGGCGCGTTGCGGGTCGCTCGGTAGCCGCGTACGGCACAAGTCCCACGCTATCACAACCTGCGGGCGAACGGATCACGGTTCGCTGATCGCGCTCATCACCGTGACAGCGCTCGGTCAAATTGGTCGCTAATTCGCCGAGGTTTGTCGATGACATCATCGTCAGCGTCGCGCGATTTGTCACAAAATTTTGTAGCGGAACACACTCGCCGCAAACCTACTTTAAGGTTGTGTGATTGACTCGATGCACCTTCGAACACTACGCTCATTGCAGGTCACAAGAAGCTGAAGCGGTCGATGGAGGCCGCTTTTCGGCGCGCAATCCGTGTTGCTGAACGGCTCGGCGATCCTCAGGTAGATCGTTTCAGCCGCCGGGAGGAGTCCAATGGACTTTCCTTCGACCGCAGTGCAAGCAGAGCGGCCATACGTCTCGACGGGACATCTGCCCGAGCCCGAGATGGTACAGAGGCTGGTGTCCGATGCCCACCGGCGTTTCAAGTCGAATGCCGAAGGGCGCAATTCACAAGTCTATCCGGCGCTTGCCAGGGTGCCGAGAGAACTGTTCGGGATCTGTGTGGCCGGCACCAGCGGTCGCATCTATGAGGCCGGAGACACCGAATTCAAATTCTCGATCATGAGCGTGTCGAAGCCGTTCGTGTTCGCGCTGGTTTGCGAGACGGTCGGCCCCGAGGAGGCGCGCGCAAGACTGGGTGCGAACGCCACAGGATTGCCGTTCAACTCGCTCGCCGCCGTCGAGCAGGGCGCTGGCCGGACCAATCCGATGGTGAATGCGGGTGCGATCGCGACCACGAGTCTTGTGCCGGGCCTGACAGCGGAAGGTCAATGGCAATTCATTCGCGACGGGCTGTCGCGCTTTGCGGGTCGCAAGCTCGCGCTCAATGAGGAGGTTTACGCCTCGGCGTCGCAGACGAACTACCGCAACCGCAGTATCGCCCGGCTGCTGCAGAGCTACGACCGCATCTATTGTGACCCCAAGCAGGCGACCGATCTCTACACCAGGCAGTGCTCGCTGAACGTGAGCGCCAGAGATCTGGCGGTGATGGGGGCGACACTGGCGGACGGTGGCGTCAATCCCGTTACCCGGCAGCGCGTGGTTGACGCTTCGGTTTGCCACTATGCGCTCACTGCGATGATTACCGCGGGATTGTACGAGACCTCGGGCGACTGGCTTTACGACATCGGCCTGCCCGGCAAGAGCGGGATCGGCGGCGGCATCGTCGCGGTTTCTCCGGGCAAGGGCGGCTTCGGCACTTTCGCGCCGCCGCTCGATGCGGCCGGCAACAGCGTGAAGGGACAACTGGCGGCAAAATTCCTGTCGCAGCGGCTGGGAATGGATTTGTTCGTATCGCAACCGGAAAACTGACGCAGAGGCAAAGAGCGGCTCGATCGAGCTTGTGGCTCGGTCGATCCGAAAGCCGAGCAATTCGGGAGAACGCCATGGCGACGCACTCGATGTCGATCGGAGCAATCCGGGAACGGGCGCGGGAGTCATGGGTGCCGATGATTGCGATCGCGCTCGGCCAGATGATCATGTCCTACAACGTTGCCTCGCTGCCGGTCGCGCTCGGCGGAATGGTCAAGAGTTTCGGGGTGCCGCCGACCACGGTCGCCACCGGGATCGTGGCCTATTCGATGCTGGTGGCCGGCTTCGTCATGCTCGGCGCCAAGCTCGCGCAACGGTTCGGCGCGTTGCAGGTGTTTCGTTTCGCGGTCGTTCTATTCTGCGCATCGCAGATATTGATGACCTTCAGTCCCACGGCAACGTTGATGATCACGGCGCAGGCGCTTTGCGGCGCGGCGGGGGCGGTCATCGTGCCGTCGCTGGTGGCGCTGATCGCCGAGAACTACACGGGGCGGCAGCAGGCGACGGCCGTCGGCTCGCTCGGCTCGGCGCGTGCGGCGGCCGGCGTGCTGGCGTTCATCATCGGCGGCGTGCTCGGCACCTATATCGGCTGGCGCCCGGCGTTCGGAATCCTGATCGCGGTTTCCGCCATCGTTTTCCTGTTGAGTTTCCGTCTCAAGCGCGATTTCGGCCGCCCCGACGTGCAGATCGATATCTTCGGTGTCGTGCTGGCCGCCTCTGCCATCATCCTCATCAGTTTCGGTTTCAACAACCTGAACGGCTGGGGCCTTGCGCTGGCGACCGCCAATGCGCCGTTCGATCTGCTCGGCCTTTCGCCGGCGCCGGTCATAATCATTCTCGGTGTCGTGCTCGGGCAGGCGTTCCTGACGTGGACGCACCGGCGGCAGGCGGCGGGGAAGACGCCGCTGCTCGCGCTTCAGGTGATCGACTCGCCGGAAGAGCGCAGTGCGGTCTACGCGCTGTTTGCCGTGGTCGCGCTGGAGGCGGCGCTGAATTTCTCGGTGCCGCTCTACATCCAGATCGTCCAGGGCCGCTCGCCGCTGGCGACCGCGATTGCGATGATGCCGTTCAATCTGACGGTGTTCTTCACGGCGATGCTGATCGTCAACGTCTATGACCGGCTGACGCCGCGGCAGATCGGCCGCTATGGCTTCATGCTGTGCACGATCGGCCTGGTGTGGCTCGCCTTTGTCGTGCGCAACGACCGGAGCGAGGTCCCTGTGATTCTCGGCCTGGTTCTGTTCGGCATTGGCCAGGGTTCGCTGGTGACGTTGCTGTTCAACGTGCTGGTCACCGCCTCGCCAAAGGAACTCGCCGGCGACGTCGGTTCACTGCGCGGCACCACGCAAAATCTTGCCGCGGCGGTCGGAACGGCGCTGGCAGGTGCGCTTCTCGTCGGCCTGCTGAGTTCGATCGCGCTGACCAGCATCGCGGCGAACCCGGTGCTGCCGAAGGAAATCCAGAGCCAGGTCGATCTCGATGACATCACCTTCGTCAGCAACGACCGGCTGCGCAGCGTGATGGAAGGCACGACCGCCTCGCCGCAGCAGGTCGAGGAAGCCGTGCGCGTGAACACCGAGGCGCGGTTGCGTGCCCTGAGGATCGGGCTCCTGATCATGGCCGGCCTTGCGCTGCTGGCGATCATCCCGGCGGGCCGGCTTCCGAACTACTTGCCGGGTGAGATTCCGAGCGATGCGCCGGGTAGCCGATTGAGGTCGAGCTGATCAGTGAGCATGCGGGGAAGGGGGCGTCCCAAGAAGGAGAACAACAATGGATGCAATCGACCGTCGCACTGCGCTCCGGACCCTGATGTGTGGTGCCGTGACCGTCGGCCTGGGCGCAAGCCTGCTACCTGATGTGGCCGAGGCGATACCGCTCGCGATGCAGAAAGATCCCGGAAAGGACGCTGGAGAATTCAAGCTGGAGACTCAAGGCCCTGGCACGCGGCCGCCTGGACGGCCGCCCACGCGGCCATCGCGGCCTCCCCCTCATTGGCATCGCCGCCATCGTCGTCGTCGCCGTTGGGTCTGCTGGTGGCATCGCGGCCGTCGCCGGTGTGGCTGGCGATGGAAATAACGGAACTGGAGGTCGGTGAGACCTGAGGTGAGGAGAATGACATGACGACATATGACAGCAGTTCGCGCATGGGCGTCGGCAGTCTGCCTGCGCCGCCGTTCTGGATTTGTGTGCTGCTTGGGCTCGTGATGATCGGAGCCGGAATCCTGGTTCTCGGCGACATCATGCTCGTCACCCTTATCAGCACCGTCTTCATCGGCTGGGTCGCCATCATCGCGGGCGCCTTCGAGGTCATCCACGCCTTCTGGACCAAGGGATGGGGAGGGTTCGCCTGGCAGGTGCTTCTCGGAATCCTGTACATGGCATTCGGCATCGTACTGGTGGGCCAGCCGGTCGCCAGCGCGCTGATCCTCACCTACATCCTCGGCATGGTGCTGCTGATTTCGGGTTTCGTTCGCATCCTGCTCGGCATCAGCCACTGGCGACAGGCGGGCTGGATCATGCTACTTTCGGGAATATTCGGCGTCTTGGCCGGTCTCGTGATCCTGACGGGATTCCCGATGACGGGATTGTGGGTCCTTGGATTCGTGCTCGGCGTCGACCTGATATCCCACGGGATCGGGTGGCTGGCTTACGCGTGGCTGCCGACGACGAGGACAGCGAGCAGCGCCTAGCGGTGGATGTAGTTGCTTCGTGCCCAGCCGTGCGTACTCGGAGGGAGGTCTTACGTGCCCTTAAGCGAACGGTCCGGAGTCGTCAAAATCCTGGCAGTCGCCGCGGCCTTAAATCTCACCGCGGCACTGCTCCCTGCGCAAGCCCAGCAAGGCGCGGCGGTCCTGTTTCAAAACGTACGCATCTTCGACGGCAGGAGCGGCACGCTTTCAGCCTCGTCCAATGTCCTGGTCAGGGACAACAAGATCGCGAAAATCTCGCCCGCAGCGATCGCGGCGGACGCCGCGCAAACGGTCGTCATCGAGGGCGGAGGACGCGTGCTGATGCCCGGCCTGATCGACGCGCATTGGCACGCGATGTTGATCCGCCCAACGCCGGCTGCCGCCATAGCGGGCGACGTCGGCTACAACAATCTTCTTGCGGCTGCGGAAGCGACGGACACGCTCATGCGGGGTTTCACCACTGTTCGCGACGTGGGCGGGCCAAGCTTTGGGCTCAAGCAAGCCATTGATGATGGCCTCGTCCCCGGTCCTCGCATCTACCCGTCCGGCGCCATGATCACGGTCACCAGCGGCCATGGCGACTTCCGGCAGCTTTCCGAGCTGCCAAGAACGATCGGCGGCATGCTCGCCCGCATGGAGCAGGTCGGCGGCAGTATGGTCGCGGATAGTCCCGACGAGGTGCGCGTGCGCGTGCGCGAGCAGCTCATGCAGGGGGCGTCCCAGGTCAAGTTGACGGCGGGCGGCGGAGTCTCATCGCCCTTCAGTCCGATCGATGCCGTCACCTTCACCGGGCCCGAGATGCGCGCCGCGGTCGAAGCGGCCGAGAATTGGGGCACATATGTCGTCGCGCATGCCTTTACGCCGGCTGCGATCCAACAGGCGATTGCCGCCGGCGTGAAGTGTATCGAGCACGGGTTCCTCATGGACGACGCGACCGCCAAGCTGATCGCCGAGAAGGGCGTTTGGCTGAGCTTGCAGCCGCTTCCCGAGGAGTTGAGGCAAGGCCTTCCCGAGGGTTCAGTCCAGCGAGCCAAGGCGGATGAGGTCTGGCCGGGCATAGGCAAGGCATACGAGTTTGCGAAGAAGTACAAGCTCAAGACGGCGTGGGGCACCGATGTTCTGTTCGCCCCGGCGCTGGCTCAGCGCCAGGGGGCAATTCTGGCCTCGCTTGTCCGTTGGTACACCCCCGCCGAAGCACTCGCCATGGCGACGGGGACGAACGGCGAATTGCTGGCACTGTCCGGTAAGCGCAATCCCTATCCGGGAAAGCTCGGCGTGGTCGAAGAGGGCGCGCTGGCTGACCTGCTGCTGGTGGACGGCAATCCAATCGAGAACATCAAGCTGATCGAGGATCCGGCAAGGAATTTCCTCGTCATCATGAAGGACGGGAAGATTCACAAGAACCTGGTTACAGGCGGCAGGCCGAACTAGCGCACGGACTCATCAGCCTATCTCTAAGACGGGAGGTGAAGCATGTACCGGCATATTCTCATTCCGACAGATGGATCTGAGCTGGCGGAGCGTGGGGTGACGCACGGGTTGGCGCTCGCGAAATCCCTTGGAGCCAAGGTATCCGTGATCTTCGTTGTGGAGCCGTTTTCAGAACTGACGGGACGAATGCTTGAAGCAGTCGCAACCTATGTTGAGCTGCGCAAGGAACAGGCGACAAGCGTATTGGATCGCGCGGCAAACGCGGCCAAGAAGGCGGGTGTTCCCTGCGAGACGATTCAAGCGGAGAGCGGACAACCCCATCAAGCCATCATCGCAGCAGCCGAGGACAAGGGCTGCGATCTCATCGTCATGTCATCGCATGGTCGCAGCGGACTTTCCATGCTTTTGATCGGCAGCGTGACAAACAAGGTGCTGACGCAGGCGAAAACCCCGGTACTGGTTTGTCCGTGAATGAGTGGGCCGCTCGACACAACGTCGCCGACAGCATGCTAAACTGGACGTGGCTCATCCGCCGGGATCGTGAGCGCGGCTTGATCGATGTCTAGCCATCACTTGTTAGGGAAAACGTTCGACGAGCACAGGAGCCCTCAAATGTATGCCAACATTCTCTTGAGCACGGATGGGTCGGATGTCGCGAGACAAGGCGTCAAGCATGGGATGGTTTTAGCAAAGGCCTTGAATGCGAAGGCGACCGTTATCACCGTAACGGAACCGCTGCCGATCTACTACGGCAGCGGACATGCCTCGGGATGGATGCCCTCCCAGGAAGAGTTTGATCGCTTTGATGCAGCCTGCGAGGAACAGGCGGGCAAACTGCTTGATGAAGCTCGGGCGATGGCGGAGGAGATTGGGATATCCGCTGAATTCTTGCATGTACCAAACGCGCACCCGGCCACTGCGATTATCGAAACAGCAAAGTCCAGAGGCTGCGACCTGATTGTCATGGCCTCGCACGGGCGTCGCGGCCTCAGGAAGCTGATACTGGGGAGTCAAACGTCGGAGATCCTGGTGGACGGGAGCGTGCCGGTGTTGGTGGTTCACCCGCGGACATAAGTGAGGTGCGACTGAAACGCCGCCCTACTGCCGATTGACCGCGGCGACCTTGAGGTGGAATGGCAGCACCGTGACCGACATCGGCAATTGTCCGATGCTTTCGCCGTCGACGTCGGCGCGGACCATGCGATCGCTGTCGATGGTGATCCGCGTCGCGTGGCGCCGCGACACCTTCGGGTGCGCGAGATAACTGCCATCGCCGAGGTTGGGGACGATCCTGGTCAGGGTTTCCCAATGTCCGATGTCGCCGACCAGGATCAGGTCGAGCTTGCGGTCGCCGGGGTCGGCACCGGGCGCGAGCATCAGGCCTTCGCCCGCGCCGTCGAAGCTGCACAGCATCAGCGACCACATCGGCAGGCTCTGCTCGGCTTCGTCGTCGATCCTGATGCGGTAGTTGCGGGGGTTGTAAGTCAGCGATGTGAACGCCGTCATCAGGACATAGCTGATCGGGCCGAGCCGCTTCAAGAGCGGCACACGTTGCGCGCGCCAGGAGATCGTGGCCGCGGCGCCGACGATGGCGAGCACGAAGCCGTAGCGCGTCACCTGTCCGCCGCCATAGCCCTTGGCGTCGGCGCGGAACACATCGACGTCGCGCGTGTGCCCCATGGCGATCGCCTTGCAGGCCTCGCCGAGCGAGAGCTGACCGAACGAGCGGCAGAGTTCATTCGATGTGCCGGCCGGCAGTTGCGCCAGCACCAGATCGGGGGCAATCAGCCGGTCGTCCGAGATCACGCCGTTCATCATCTCGCTGAAGGTGCCGTCGCCGCCGACGGAAATCAGGCGCCGGCAACCGGCATCGACCGCTTCCCGCGCCAGCTTCGTCGCGTGATTGGGCGCGCGGGTCATCGTGATGTCGTCGTCATCGATCGGGCCGAGGTGCTTTTCGAGTCCGGCACGAATCTGCGGCCAGCGCTTGCCGCAACCGCCCTTGTTCGCCATCGGATTGACGATGATCCTGGTTTTCACGGCGATCTCCGCTTCCGAAGACAATCGCGCCAGCTTGACGTCGGTGAAGGTGTGAAGCAACCGGAAAGCGAACTATTCGCAGATGCAACAAAATGCTGCGGGCGCGTCGTGGAAGCCGGAGCGCTTCGAGCGGCGACGCACAGGGTCTTTTACAAGCAGCGGGCCTTTTACGAAAAGAACGCGATCTTCTCGGCCTGGCTCATGCGCCGGATCGGCGCCAGCGGGTCGTTGGCCGCGGTGACGGGCTTTCGCAGCATGCCGCTCGCGATGATGGTCGAGCCGAGTGACACTTCCATAGGCGCAGGTGGCACAGGTACGGCGGCGGGCGGCGGGGGTGGCTGAACCACCTGAACCACCCGTTGAACCGGCGGCGGCGCCGGCACGGCGACTGGTTCGGGCGCTTTCGCGATGATCGCGGGAGCTATTGGCGCAGGCTCCGCCAGGCGGACTTGCTCGGCTACCGCTTCGGCGATCTCGTCGTCGCTGATCGGATCCGGCGCGCCCATCTCCATCGCGATCATGTCGAGGACCGCCTCGTCCTGGGCATCGGCGTCTTGGAGGTCGGGGTCTTGGAGGTCGGCGTCTTGGAGGTCGGCGTCTTGGAAGTCAGCGTCTTGGAGGTCAGCGTCTTGGAGGTCAGCGTCTTGGGGGCCGGCGTTCTGGACCGCGGCTTGTTGGAGCGCGGCTTCCTCGGCTGCGGCGGCCGGCGGCGTTTCCGTTTGCGTCAGCACGGCTTCCACCGCCGCAAGCATGGCCTCGGCGGGCTTGGCCCGCGAAGCAGACGGTGCCTCGGCAGCTTGCTGTGCCAAAGTTGCTTCGGCTGTCTCCGCCGCCGCGGCCATTTCCGGGTCGGCCGAGGAGGGCGCCGCCGTTTCGGTCCCGGCAACCAGTGAGGAGCGGTCGTCGTCGCCGAATTCCACAAGCCGGCCCTGCAGGGCGGCAAAGGCCGCACGCAGCGCCGCTCGCGCCTCCTCGGAGGAGAACTGGTCGGTGCCCTTTTCGATGACGGTGACCTGCGAATCGATCAGGTCGCAGATCCGTCCGTCATTGCCGATTTCGCGCAACCGCCAGGCGATTTCCCGCAGCACCCGTGCGCCCTTGCGGACCGGCGCCAGCCGCTGTTCCAGCGCGAGGCTGTCGAGCGCTTCCACCGCCGATTCTTCGGCGGCCTCGACCGAACTGCGGATGGCGGCGAGCGCCTCGGTCAGGCGCTCTTGCGCCGCGGCCGCCGCGGCGACGGCCTCCGCGGCCTGCTGCGCCGAAAGGCCTTCCTCCCGCTGGAGGCTTGCCTCCCGCTCAAGGTTCTCTTCCCGCTGTGAGGCGAGGCTTTGCTCGATCCGCACCACCGCGTCCAGCACCATGCGGGTGTCGGCATTGCGGTTGCGCTTGGCGTATTCGGTCAGGAACCAGCGGCCCCGCGAAGTCTCCATGAAGGCTTCCGCGATCGCGGCATAATCCTCCTCCCTCGGCAGCGTGGCGCGTGCTGAGATCGGCGAAAGGGCGAATGCTTCGTCGGCCATGTCAAACTCTTCGCGCAAATCAGCGCGCATTGCGATAACGAAACAACACGATATTGCCCGAATCGCAATTGAATTGATGCAGAGCGAATCACAAATCCCCATCGCATCTCAAGGTGCATCCAGGCGTTTCGCGACGCGGATGGCGCTATTTTACGGCACGCTGTTCGGCATGACCGGCACCCACCTGCCGTTTTTCACGGTCTGGTTGAAGGCGGTCGGCATTGATGCGTTTTGGATAGGGCTGATCACGGCTGTCCCCCCGGTAACCCGGTTTACGGTGCTACCGCTGGTGACGGGCCTTGCGGAACGGCGCCAGGCCTTGCGCGGGGCGATCATCGTGACCGCCTTTGCCACCGCCCTGGGCTTTTTCATTCTGGGCACCCAGCATCTGCCGGTGCTGGTGTTCCTGATCTACGCCCTGACTTGCTGCCTGTGGACGCCGATGGTGCCGCTGACGGATGCCTATGCGTTGCGGGGGGTGAAGCGCTATGGCCTCAACTACGGACCGTTGCGGCTGTGGGGCTCGGCCGCCTTCGTCCTCGGCGCGCTGGTCTGCGGGGTGCTGCTCGACCTCATCGCCGCCCGAAACCTGATCTGGATCATTGCAGGCTCTGCCGCGCTCGGGGCGCTGGCCAGCCTCGCGCTGCAGCCGCTGGACGACACCCGGACGGCCCGCCCGGGCACCGGCAGCGCGGGCGCGTTGCTGCGCGACGGCGGTTTTATCGCGATCATTGTGGCGTCGGCGCTGATCCAGGGCAGCCATGCCGCCTATTACATTTTCGCGTCGATTGCCTGGCAACAAGCGGGGTTCGACGGACTGACGATTGCAGTTCTGTGGGTCCTGGGCGTGATTGCCGAGATCGTGCTGTTCGCGCTGTCGCCGCGCTTCAGCCTGCAACCGTCGATGCTGGTGATGATCGCGGCCCTGAGCGCGGCCGCGCGCTGGGCGATAACGGCGCAGGATCCGCCGCTGGCTGTTCTCGCCATCGTCCAGCTCGCGCATGCGCTGAGCTTCGGGCTGACGCAGGTCGGCATCATGGGATTGATGCTGCATCACGTGCCCGGCCACGTGATGGCGCGCGCGCAGGGTTATCTGACCGCCTGCGGCGGCATCGTCGCCGGCCTCGCGTCGATCGCGTCAGGCACGATCTATGGGACCTGGGGGCAGGGCATCTATTACGTGATGGCGGTCATGGCCGCTCTCGGCGGGCTGGTGGTCTGGCTTGCGCGGGACCGGCTCTCGCGTCAGCCCCACAAGGCGGCTTCCGGCGGATAGACCAGGCTGCCATCGTAGCGCAGCCCGCCATCGCGGTCGCGCGCCAACAAGAGCGGACCGTCGAGATCGACGAATCTGGCCTGTTGCGCCAGCAGCATGGCCGGCGCCATCGCCAGCGAGGTCGCGACCATGCAGCCGATCATGATTTCAAAGCCGAGCGCCTGGGCGGCATCGGCCATGGCGAGCGCCTCCGTCAGCCCGCCGGTCTTGTCGAGCTTGATGTTGACGGCGTCGTAGCGCGTGCGAAGGCCTTCGAGCGAGGCACGGTCATGCACGCTTTCGTCGGCGCAGACCGCGACCCTTCGCTTGATGCGCGCCAGCGCTTCATCCCGCCCGGCCGGCAGCGGCTGCTCGACCAGCGTCACGCCGGCATTGGCGCAGGCGGCCAAATTGTATTCGAGATTATCTGGCGTCCAGGCTTCGTTGGCATCCACGATCAGTTCGGATTCCGGGGCCGCCTTGCGTACCGCTGATATCCGCGCGTCATCGCCGTCCCCGCCGAGCTTGATCTTCAAGAGCGGCCGGTGCGCGGCCTTCGCGGTTGCTGCCGCCATGGCTTCCGGGCTGCCGAGCGAGATCGTGAAGGCGGTGGTGCAGGAGCGCGGCGCGGGCCGGCCGAGCAGGGTCCAGACCCGCTGGCCGCTGCGCTTGGCCTCGAGGTCCAACAGCGCGCAATCCAGCGCGTTGCGGGCGGCGCCTGCGGGCATCGCCACCTGCAGGGCCGTTCGGTCCAGCCCCTTGGCAAGCGCTTCCTGCATCGCGTTAAGCGCTTCAAGTGTTGCTTCCGGGGTCTCGCCATAACGAGGGTAGGGCACGCATTCGCCGCGGCCGCTCTCGCCGTCATGGCTGACGGTGGCGACGACCGTGATGGCCTCGGTCTTGGCGCCCCGGCTGATGGTGAAGGCGCCTGCGATCGGCCAGCGTTCGATGCTGGCGGCAAGCTTTCGGGAAAGGCTGGAAGTCATTTTAAAATCTGGCAATTTTCTGAACCGCAAGCTTGCTCGCTGCAACCAACTATGGCTGGTTAGGGACAGATTCTACAAGGCAAGCGGTGTGCGGAACCTGACGTTTTTCAGGGGGGCGCGTATCGGTCGAAGGGTGGGCATCGTGAGCGGCAACCCGACATTGGAGCGGATAGCCAGGGGCAACGCGCTGGCGCTGTGCGCGACCGGCTCGTGGACGGCCCGCTTTGCGCCGGTGCTGGAACGAATGGTCGCCGACGCCGAGAAGCTCCGCGGCACCCGGCCCGACATCTTTATCGACGTCTCCCAGGTGTCGAAGCTCGACACGTTCGGCGCCTGGCTGATCGAGCGGCTGCGCCGAAGCCTGACCAAGGGCGGTGTCGAGACCCAGATTGCCGGGCTCTCGGCCAATTATGCGAGCCTGGTCGACGAGGTACGCCGCGTGAAGGCCGAGCCGATCGTCGAAACCGACCGCGTGACGATCACGGGCATGCTGGAGCAGATCGGCCGCAGCGTGGCCGGCGTCGGCGGCACCCTGATCGGGCTGATCGACATGCTGGGCGCGGTGCTCGCCGCGGCCGCCCACGTCCTCATTCGGCCCCGCGGCTTCCGCCTGACCTCGACCATCCATCATCTGGAGCAGGTGTGCTGGCGCGCGGTCCCGATCGTGGTGCTGATCACATTTTTGATCGGTTGCATCATTTCGCAGCAGGGCATTTTTCATTTCCGCAAGTTCGGCGCTGACATTTTTGTGGTCGACATGCTGGGCGTGCTGGTGTTGCGCGAGATCGGCGTGCTGCTGGTGGCGATCATGGTGGCGGGCCGCTCGGGCTCGGCCTACACCGCCGAACTCGGCTCGATGAAGATGCGCGAGGAGATCGACGCGCTGCGCACCATGGGTTTTGACCCGGTCGAGGTTCTGATCCTGCCGCGGATGCTGGCGCTGGTGCTGGCGCTGCCGATCCTGGCGTTTCTGGGTGCGATGGCCGCACTTTACGGCGGCGGGCTGGTGGCGTGGCTCTATGGCGGCGTCGAACCGGAAGCTTTCCTGCTGCGGCTGCGCGACGCCATCTCGATCGACCATTTCATCGTCGGCATCATCAAGGCGCCGGTCATGGCGGCCGTCATCGGCATCGTCGCATGCGTCGAGGGACTGGCCGTGCAGGGCAGCGCCGAGTCGCTCGGGCAGCACACGACATCCTCGGTGGTGAAGGGGATCTTCTTCGTGATCGTGATGGACGGCGTGTTCGCGATCTTCTTCGCATCGATCGGAATGTGACCATGGCGGGCGAAATTTCCGACGCCATCATCCGGGTCCGCGACATCACCGTGCAGTTCGGCAAGACACGCGTGCTCGACGGGCTCAACCTTGACGTCAAGCGCGGCGAGATTTTGGGCTTCGTCGGCCCCTCGGGCGCTGGAAAATCGGTGCTGACGCGGACCATCATCGGCCTCGTGCCGAAAATCGCCGGGCGTATCGAGGTGTTCGACGTCGACCTGGACGCGGCGAGTGCCGCGGAGCGCCGCAGCGTCGAGCGCCGCTGGGGTATCCTGTTTCAGCAGGGCGCGCTGTTTTCGTCGCTCACGGTACGCCAGAACATCCAGTTTCCGGTGCGCGAATATCTCAAGGTCTCGCAGCGACTGCTCGACGAGATCATGGTGGCCAAGCTTGGCATGGTGGGCCTGCGGCCCGAGGTCGCCGACCGCTATCCGTCCGAACTCTCCGGCGGCATGATCAAGCGCGTTGCGCTGGCGCGCGCGCTCGCGCTCGATCCCGAACTGGTGTTCCTGGACGAGCCGACCTCGGGGCTCGATCCGATCGGCGCCGGGGATTTCGACGAGCTGGTGCGCACCCTGCAGCGTACTTTGGGCCTGACCGTTTTCATGGTAACCCATGACCTCGACAGCCTTTATACGGCCTGCGACCGCATCGCGGTTTTAGGGAACGGTAAGATCATTGCAGCAGGATCGATTGCCGACATGCAGGCCTCGCAGCATCCCTGGCTGAGGCAATATTTCCACGGCAAGCGCGCCCGCGCGGTCATTGGCTAGAAGGTCATGGGCTAGAGAGCATGATCACGAAGTGCGCACCGGTTTTTGATGAGTTCATGCTCAAACAAGCGATAAACGACGGGTCTGGTCGGCGAGGCTGAACAGACCCAGGTTCCGGAGTACCTTGAGTTATGGAAACGCGGGCGAATTACGTCCTGATCGGGGCCTTCACGCTGGCGGTGATCGCCGCCGCATTCGGCTTCGTGCTGTGGTTTCAGAGCCTGCACACCACCAAGCAGCGCAGCCCGATCCGCATCGTGTTCGAAGGCCCGGCGTCCGGCCTGCGCAATGGCGGCAGCGTCAATTTTAACGGTATCCGGATAGGGGAGGTTGTATCCGTTAAGCTCGACAACCCGCGGCGCGTGGTCGCACTCGCGATGGTTGAGAACAACGCCCCGATCCGCAAGGACACGCTCGTCGGTCTCGAATTCCAGGGACTAACCGGCGTCGCGGCGATCTCGCTGAAGGGCGGCGAGGAAAATGCGGCTGCCGTGCCGCTCGACGAGGACGGCGTGCCGATGCTGACCGCCGATCCGAGCGCGCTGCAGGACGTGACCGAGTCGATCCGCGCCACGCTGCAGAACGTCAACCGGCTCGTCGCCGACAACCAGGAATCCGTGAAGAACTCGCTGCGGAATCTCGAGACCTTCACCGCCGCGCTCGCGCGCAACTCCGAGAAGATCGACAATGTCATGCTCCGGGTCGATGGCGTGATGGGCAAAGCCGACAGTCTGATGCTCGGGCTGAACACGATCGCGGGCGGCGCCGCCGGCGGCGAATTGAATCTGATGGTGAAGTCGATCCGCGAACTCGCCGAGGATTTCGACAAGCGATCGGGCGCGCTGATGGCCGATGGCCGCCGCACCCTCTCCGACATCAGCCGCGCCGTGAACAATTTCGATCGTAATCCGAGCCGGGTGATATTCGGCGGAAGCAACAACGCGGCGCCGGCGGAATCAAGCGCGGCCGCCCCGAGGCCGACCGCGGCAGCTCCGCCGAGGCAGCCGAGCGGGCAGAAGCGGCAGTAGGCCGTCCTCGAGCGCCAAACGCAGTCACCGCTTCCCTTGGGCTCGAAGCGGGTTTATGAACTTCAATCCGGCAAAGTCCTTTTCATTGTCGGTCGCGACCACGCAACTGTTTGCCTCCGCCGTCGCGGCCACGATCATGTCGAGCGCACTGCGTGGCCGCCCTTTGGCTCTTCCATCGGCCATCAGCCGCGCCCAGATCAGGGCCGCTTTCTCGTCGAAGGCGAGTACGCGGCCAGCGAACAGGGCTTGCGGTCCTTCCGGACCGGCGAACCAGGCTTCCAGGACAGCGCGTTTCTTTCCGGCAGGCTTCTGCAGCAGCCCGCGCTGAATTTCCGCGACAGTCAGTGCGGAGATGAACAGCTCAGTGTCAACCTGTTCCGACATCCATGCCAGCAGCGACGTAGAAGGATCCGGCTGTGTAACGTTGCTGATGATATTCGTGTCGAGCAGGTAGCGTGTCACAAGTCGACCTTGCGACCGGTATCGCGCGAACGCGCGAGATTGAGATCGGCTCCGACCAGCGGCGAACGACGCAACGCGGCAAGGATGCCACCTTTCCCTGGCGGTTCGCCCGCGATCGTTTGGCTCACGGCCGCCCGAATCCGCACGGCATCGGGATCGTTCTCCGCAAGGCGCCTCGCTAGCGATCGAATCAGGTCGCGGTCGGCGTCGAGGCCAAGAACCTCAAATCGCGCCATGCCTCGCTTTACCAACCGCGTTCGATAATTCCGGAGCGCTCGCTTCTGAGCGGTGTCGGCCATCTGAGGCTTCCTGTGTCGATGTATCCGGTAATATAGCCAGATATGAGGTTGTTTGCAAGACGCGCATCTGGAAGGCGAAGGCCGACGTTGGTGGGAACAACGGATCTCCGAAAACAAAACGGAGGCCGCGAGGCCTCCGTTTTCCATTCGCCATTCGCTATTCGCGGCTTACCCCAGCCGCCCCGCCGCGTGCGCGAGCAACGTGTAGACGAGGCCGGTCTCCGAGGTGAGGTGGCCGCGCAGCGCCTGCGGTCCGCGATCCTCGCGCGCGACTTCGTCGAGCAGCCGTTCGAACTCGGCGATATAGCGGTCGACCGTCTGCTTGAAACCGCGGTCGGCACGGTATTTGCGGGCGACTTCGTCGAACGCCTTCTGGCCTGCCGGCGTGTAGAGCCGCTTGCTGAACGCCTTGCTCTCGCCGCGCTGATAGCGGTCCCACATTTCGGAAGCGAGGTTGCGATCCATCAGCCGGCCGATGTCGAGCGACAGCGACTCCAGCGGATTGGCGGGGGTCTGCGGCGCGCGGCCACGGGGAGCCTGTCCCGCGCCTGCATCGGTGCGGTGGAGCAGGTCGGACAGCCATCCGTCCTGACCGCCTGCCGGCGAGACCGGCGGGGCTTCGGCGCGGCGCGCGGCCGGCACGCCGAGGTCCGGCGGCGGCAGCGTCGATGCGCTGCCGGCGTCGCGCATGCGCACCTCGTTGCGGCCGCCGGCGGCCATCGCTACGGGTTCTTCCTGGCGCTGCACGCTGGCACGGCCGGAGGTCACGACGTCGAGGCCGCGGCCATGATGGGCGACGATCCGGTTGAGTTCGGCGAGCGCCTCGATCTGGTCGACGATCACCTTGCGCATCTGCGCGGTGTTGTCGGCGGCCTCCTGCGGCATCTCGAGCACGCCGCGGCGCAGCTCGTTGCGGGTCGCCTCGAGTTCGTTATGCATTTCGGCGGCCATCTGCTTCATGGCCTGCACCATCGAACCGAACTTCTCGGTCGACTCCTTGAACATCGCATCCGTCTCGTGGGAGCTCTGCTGGTAGAGGTCGTTCATCGCATGGAGGGTCTGCTGCCGCTCGTTTTCGGCCGCCGCGCGCACCGCTTCGAACTGGCGGCTGATCGCGGCCGATCCGGCGCCCGCGGTTTCCGCGACCACGCGCGCGATATCGCGGGCGCGCTCTTCGGCCGCGGCGAGCGATTCGTCGAGCAGGCCGGTGAAGCGCGACAGGCGCTGGTCGAGGTCGGTGGTGCGCAGGTCGATGGTGGTCACCAGCGATTCGAGCTGCGACTTGCGGTCGGCGACCGAGGTCGTGGTGGAACGGTTGGCCTGTTCGACCACGCCGGCTGCCTCGACCAGCTCCTTGCCGTGCTTCTCGAACTCGCTCGACAGTGAGCCGAGATCCTCCAGCGCCTTCGTGGTCTTGCTGTTGAAGACGGTGAGCTGGTCTTCCAGGGTCTGCGTGGCGACCCCGTTGCGGGCGGTGACGTCGTTCATGGCGGACACGAAGTCGGCCACGCGGGTCACCAGCGCGCGCTCCAGCGAGTTGAGATTGTCGTGGGCGCCGGTCAGCACTTCCTGCAGCAGGATGTTGCCTTCACGCAGCCGTTCGAACAGCGCCACCGTGTCGGTGCGCAGGATCTTGCTGGTCTCCTGCATTTCGGTGACGGCGGCGATCGAGACCTGACGCGACTGGTCGATGGCCGAACGCGACGACTGCTCGAGATCCTTCAGCGACTTTGCCACCGCGCCGGTGGCCATGTCGCCCGCGGACGTGATCGTGCGCGCGACTTCCGAGCCGTGGGTCGACATCGATTGCGAGAAGGCCTGGCCGCGGGTCTCGATCGATTTCAGGGCGTCGGCGGTGACGCGGTCGATGTCGGTCGTCAGTTGCGTGGTCCTGGTGCTGAGCGCCTCGACCAGCGAACCGCGGCGGCTGTCGACGATCTGCGCCAGACGGTCGGTCTGCTGCTGAACGTAGGTGACGATTTCGTCGGTCTTGCCGGTCATCGTCGAGCCGAAATTGCTGCTCGCGGCAAGCACCGAGCGCTCGATATCGGCCGAGGTCGATTTGACCTTGGTACTGACCTCGTTGGTGGCGGCGATCAGGGCGCTCTGCGCGTTCTGCGCGGTGGTCTGGATGGTGTCGGTCGTGCTGGCGGTGACGACGCCGAGCGAACGCTCCATGTCGGCGGCGATCGCCTTGATCTGGTTCGCGGCGTCGGCGGAGGTCGCCGAAAGCGAACTCTGGGCTTCGCGCGCGGTGCCGAGAATGGAGGAGGCGGTTTCGGCACCAACCGCGGTCAGCGTGCGTTCGACATCGATCGCCAGCGACTTGACGTGGTTGGCGGCCTCGGTCGACGCCGTGATCAGCGTGTTCTGCGCTTCGCGCGCGCCCGTCGTGATCGACTCGGCGGTAGCGTTGCCGGCCATCGAGAGCGAACGCTCCACGTCGGCGGCGAGCGACTTGACCTGGCTCGATGCGTCGGCGGACGTGTTCATGAGGGTGCTCTGGGCCTCGCGGGCGCCTGCCGTGATCGCCTCGGCGGTCGCCGTTCCGGCGATCGAGAGCGAACGCTGCACGTCGGCCGCGAGCGACTTGACCTGAGTGGCGGCCTCGGTAGAGGCGGCGACCAGCGTGCTCTGTGCTTCGCGGGCGCCTGCGGTGACGGCCTCGGCGGTCGCAGTTCCTGCGATCGACAGCGAACGCTCGACGTCGGCGGCGAGCGACTTGACGTGGTTTGCGGCGTCTGCGGATGCGGTCACCAGCGTGGTCTGCGCCTCGCGCGCGCCAGCGAGAACCGACGCGGCCGTGGCGTCGCCGGCGGCCGAGAGGGTGCGCTCGACGTCGGCGGCGAGAGATTTGATCTGCGAGGCAGCCTCGGAGGAGGCCGACACCAGCGTTGTCTGGGCTTCCTGGGCGCTGGCGAGGATCGAGGTGGCCGCGCCGGTGCCGACGGCGGCAAGGGAAGCTTCGACCTCGGCCGACGTCAGTTTGAGTTGTGCGCCGACATCGGAGGAAACCGTCAGCAGCGCCTGCTGGGCGGTGCGCGCGCCGGTCTGGATGGTCTCGGCGGTATTGACCACGAGGTTGGTCAGCGAACGCTCGGCGTCCTCGACATGCGACTTGATGCCGGAGGACAGCATTTCGGCGCGCGACATCAGATCTTCGCTGGCCTGACGGCCGCTGCTTTCGATCCGGCCGGCCACGGCCTCGATGCGCGAACCGAGCAGATCCTCGAACTGCGTAACGCGGGTATCGATGTCAGTGGCGATGGCGCCGACACGCGTCTCCATGCCGCTGGTGAGGTCGCCGACCCGGGTCTCAAGTCCACTGGCGATGTCGCCAACCCGCGTCTCAATGCCCTGATGAATTTCCTGGAACCGCGCCTGGATGGTGTCGGTCAGATAGGCGCTGCGGCCGTCGAGGGTTTCGGTGACATTGGCAATACGATGGTCGACCGCTGCAATCGCCTGCGCGGTGCCCTCGGTCAGCGAGGAGGTGAGCAGGCTGAGCCGCTGGTCAATCGACTGGATCGCCTGCGCCGCGCCGTCGGTTAGCGAGCCCGTCAGGGTGCTGAGGCGGTTGTCGATGGTCTCGGTGACGGACCTGGCGCGGCTGTCGAACGTCGTCTCCAGTGATTGCAGACGGCCGTCGATGGTCTCATCGAACCATTTGAGCTTGTTTTCGAGCGAAGTATCGAGGTTGCTGACGCGGGTGCCGAGCGTGGTTTCGAACTGCAGCAGGCGCTGATCGAGCGAAGCGGTGATCTCGCCGCTGTTCGAGACCATGCGGGTGTCGAAAGTGTCGACGTAATTCTTCAGGCTGTCGCTGATCTCCTGGGTGCGCGCGCCCATGCGCTCGACGATCTCGCCGCCGAAGGTTTTGACGGTGCGATCGAACTCGGAGATATGGCGGGTGATCAGCGCGCCGAGCGTGCCGCTGTCGCGGGCGAACTTTTCCGCAAGCTCGCCGCCCTGGTTCTTCACCAGTTCGTCGAAGGCGCTCATCTGCAGCGCGAGGCTGTCGTGGGCGTTTTCGGTCTGGCTGATCACCTTGGCGACCAGCGTGTTCACGGTCACGTCGAGCGCGTCGCTGGCCTTGTCGCCGGAGGTGAGGATGCGGCTCGCGAGGCGGTTGCCGGCATCGTCGATCTTGCTGACGAGATCGCCGGAGCGCAGTTCGAGTTCGAGCAGCAGCGAGTCGGAGGAGTTCTTCAGGGAGTCGTGGACCTGCTCGGTGCGGTCGGAGATGCCGTCGACGATGGTCGAGGAGCGCTGCTCGAATTCGCCGGTGATGCGGTCGATGCGTTCGTTCAGCATCTCGTGGACGCGATCGGCGAGATCGACGAACTCGTCGTGGACGTGGCCGGTCTTGAAGTTGAGGCTGGTGGTCAGCCGCTCGGAGGCGTCGAGCACGGCGCGCGTGGTCTCGGCGCTGGCTTCTTCCAGGCGGTCGAGCAGGTCGCCGCCGCGCTCGCCGAGCGCGAGGATCATGTTGTCGCCGGCATGGCTCAGCGCGCTCGTGATGTGCTGGCCGCGCTCTTCCAGCGCGCCGGTGATGCTTTTCGCGACCTCGTCGACGCGCGAGGCGATGGCGTCCGAGATCAGCGCGATATCGTGGCGCAGGTCGATCTGGACGCCGGAAATGGCGCTGCGAACCTGCTCGGCCTGGCCGACCAGATTGTCACGCTGATGGGCGATATCCTGCAGCAGTGCGCGAATCCGCACCTCGTTGTCACTATAGGCGCGCTCGAGGGCCGCGACTTCATTGGCGACGAGCGTTTCCAGTTCGCCGGCGCGCGCGATCGCGCGCTCGACGCCGTCGCCCATCGCGGCGACTTCGCGGCGAATCGCTTGCCCTACGGTCACCATCGAATCGGCGGCGGCTCCCTCGGGCTCGGAGAAGCGGATCGCGACCTGCGCCATCGACTGCGCGATCATCCGCATTTCCTGGCCGCGCCAGGCGAGGCTGGCGAGGAAATAGAACAACAGCACCGGCGCAAAGAACAACGCGGCGAGGCCGGCAAGCACCAGCACGCCGCCGCTCTGTCCAATCGCCGCCTGCAGCGCAGGCAGGAAGCTGACGGTCAGCAGGCCGCAACCGATCACCCAGACTCCGCCAAACACGGAGGCGAGCGTGTAGACGCTGCGGGCAGGGCTGCCCTTCTGGATCGCCTGCAGAATCTGTCCGATGGTTTCGCGATCGTCATTGGCGGCGCGACGGGGACTGCGCGGCTCCTCGATCGGATCGAACCCCGGACGCTCGGCGCTTCCGCGCGTGTCAAAAGACATATCGGAATAGGGCGGCGGGGCCGACGGACTGGTCTGAGGGGCGAGCTCGTTGCCGAGCGAATTTCGGCTGGTGTTGACGGTCGTATCGCCGATGTTGAGCGCTTCCTGAATTGCGGAGAGCGCGACTTCAGTGGGATCTTTGACCTTCTTGGGATTGTTCGCCATGTTCAGTCTGAGCCCTCTAACTTTTATGCACCCAGCCGTTCTTGCAAAAAGCCCCCGCAAGCTCGAAGCCGGATTCATAACCCCCGCGGACCGCAAGCCCGCCCGCCGGCAGCTTGTCCGCATACATCCGCAAACATCCTATTGGTTGAGCGATACGAATGAAATGGCCGCGATTAAGACATTGTTAATCATCGTTAACAGCTTTGTTCCTTAAGGCCTTAAGGATACACAAATTTCTGGAACCGGATCGTCGATCGAGGCGGATTGTCGGCTAAAACAAGGCTAAGTTGGGGCGAATTCCGGGAACGTTCCGTTAACCGTTGCTGTGGTTGGCTGGCCGGGATGCCCCTCCCGAGAATCAGTGCGGCGGGGCGATCCGGACTTTAGGCCATGCCGCTTCATCTCGAACGGATAGAATGGATGCCATCGCCACCGCTGGCTCCTGGCGACGGGCCGATCGATTTCGACCATCTGCAACGCATGACGCTCGGCGACGCTGCCATCGAGCAGGAGGTGTTGACGATGTTCTCGGCCCAATCGGCAACCCTTATGCACACGCTCGCTGCCATACCTGCGGATGCCAACGCGCTGGCGCACACGCTCAAAGGGTCGGCGCGCGCGATCGGCGCTTTTGCGGTTGCCGATGCCGCAGCCCGGCTGGAGGCGGCCATCGCCAGAGGCATCGATGCGTCCGCTGCGCTCGCCGAACTCGGCGAGGCGGTTGCAGAGGCGAGGGCAGCGATCGAGGCGGTTCTGCGCCGTTCCTGAGCGGAAAGCGGTCCGTATTGGCCAAAATCCCGATAAAATGCTGCTCTTAAGGTTTTCGTCCCGACCGCTGGCGCTGTGCGGATCGACCCGTTATAGGACTGCCGGGACCATCCTTACATATTCCGGCAGCACGAGCGATCATGGCCAAAATCCACTTTGTCGACCATACCGGCGAAAAACGAACCATTGATGTCGAGAACGGCGCGACCGTGATGGAAGCCGCGATTCGCAACGCCATTCCGGGCATCGAAGCCGAATGCGGCGGCGCCTGCGCCTGCGCGACCTGCCACGTCTATGTTGACGAGGCCTGGCGCGAGAAGGTCGGCGCTCCGACCCCGATGGAAGAAGACATGCTGGATTTCGGTTTCGACGTGCGGCCGAACTCGCGCCTGTCGTGCCAGATCAAGGTGAGCGACGACCTCGACGGCCTCGTGGTGTCAACGCCGGAACGGCAGGCCTGAAGTCCGCAAAACATTCAGCGCGATCCGGCGTTGGCCGTGTCGGCGAGATGGTCGTCGACCGCATATAGCGTGCAATCGGGTGCGTATTCCGCGCAGGCGGTGAGGGCAGCCTCCGCCGCTTCGCGCATCGACCGGCGCCCGCTGCGAAAAGCGAAAGCTCCCTTTGGCGAGACGGCAAAGGCCCTCTGCGGGCTCGCCGAGAGATAATCGGCAAATCCCGCGCGCCCCTTGTCGCGCAATTGCGGCGGCGGCTGCAGCGGCGATGGCGCCGGCATCGCGGCGATATCGCGCGTTCCCAGATTTTGATCGCGCAGGAAGTCATCCACTACCGGCGTCCACAGCGGCATCCCGCGCGAAAACAGAGAATGGCCGTCATCGCCGTGCGGCGGGAAATCGACGAATTGGGCTCGGCCGCCGGCGCCGGTAAAGGCGTCGCGCAATCGGCGCATCAGTTCGGGCCCGAAGAACTTGTCGTTCGCGTAGATCCACAGCGTCGGAATCCGTGACGTCTTGCCCAACGTGGCGAAGGCGCGGACCAGCGCATCCTCATCGCAGACGTCATTGTCGGCGCGCGAACCGCGGCCACCGGCGAAGTTGATCGCGGCGGCGAGGCCCGGCAGGCTGCATCGCGATGCAGACGATCAGTGTCGCCAACATCGCCGCGCGCGTCATGCAGGTTTTGCTCCGTGGCGAATCCAGCGCTGAAAATTCGCCAGGATATCCGGCGTCAATGGCTTAGGCTTGCGCGTGGCTTCGTCGAGCAGCACCGATACCGATTGTGCTGACGCTACGCATGTGCCTTCGGAGAACACCACCTGATCGAAGGTGACGGAAGTCCGGCCGAACTTCACGACGCCAAGTCCCATTTCGATCGTACCGGGCCAGCGCAATTCGGCGCGGAAATGCATGTCGAGGCGGACCATGATCCAGGTGACGCCGTCCGGCATCAGCCCGTAGCTGCGGTCCTTTATCAGCGTGACGCGGCCGGTTTCGAAATAGGTGGCGTAAACCGCGTTGTTGACGTGCTGGTTGGGATCGAGGTCGGCAAACCTCACGTTGTCCGACAGGCGATAGGGAAAATCCTCCAGGCGCGGGGTCGCGTCGGGACGCAAGGGGGCGTTCACGGGGTCATCTCCGAAAATCTCGTTCCCTTACAGCCCACTTGTCGAATGACGGCAAGGGGTTGCCGCCATCACGAACGCCATATTATGGCTTTCCTGTCAGCCCCGGGTTGGCTAGACAGGTGCGGCCTTCCCGCCAGGTTCAACCGAAAAGAAGCTGATATGAGCGAAGCGATCAAAACCGATGTGCTGATTATTGGTGCGGGTCCGTGCGGCCTGTTTGCCGTCTTCGAACTGGGCCTGTTGGACATGAAGGCGCATCTGGTCGACATCCTCGACAAGATCGGCGGCCAGTGCGCCGAACTCTATCCGGAAAAACCGATCTACGACATTCCCGGCATTCCCTTCGTCACCGGCCAGGGCCTGACGGAGGCGCTGCTCGAACAGATCAAGCCGTTTCATCCGACCTTCCATCTCAACGAAATGGTGGAGACGATCGAGAAGATCGGCGATCCCGGCTTCCGCGTGACGACCGATGCCGGCCAGGTGTTCGAGTGCAAGGTGGTGGTGATATCAGCGGGCGGCGGCTCGTTCCAGCCGAAGCGTCCGCCGGTGCCGGGCATCGAGGCCTATGAAGGCACCTCGGTGTTCTATGCCGTGCGCAAGATGGAGCAGTTCCGCGACAAGAGCATCCTGATCGTCGGCGGCGGCGATTCCGCGCTCGACTGGACGCTCAACCTGCATCCGATCGCCAAGCGCGTGACGCTTCTGCACCGGCGCGACGATTTCCGCGCCGCGCCCCACAGCGTCGAGCAGATGCGCGCGCTGGTGGCTGGCGGAAAAATGGATCTGAAGATCGGTCAGGTGACGTCGCTGGAAGGGGAGGGCGGCAAGCTGTCCGCCGCGATGATGAAGGGCAACGACAACGCGATCTCGAAGATCGACTGCGATACGATGCTGCCGTTCTTCGGGCTGACCATGAAGCTCGGTCCGGTGGCGAACTGGGGCGTCGCGCTCGAGAACAATCTGGTGCCGGTCGACACCGCGGCGTTCGAGACCAATGTTCCCGGTATCTTCGCGATCGGCGACATCAACACCTATCCCGGCAAGCTCAAGTTGATCCTGTCCGGCTTCCACGAAGGTGCGTTGATGGCGCAGAAGGCGCACCGCTACGTCTATCCGGACAAGCGGCTGGTGTTCCAGTACACCACCTCGTCGTCGAGCCTGCAGAAGAAGCTCGGGGTCAACTGATTCTCAAAAAATGACAGTAGGGCTCGCGGTGCTTTGCCGGAGCGTGCGGCGATCGTTACTGGAACCGTCCGCGAAATGGCCTTAGTCTGCGGCCATTCATTTAGGGGATTGATCAGGTGATGACGATGCGCAAGCTGGCCGGATTTCAACTGATACTTCCGATCGTGTTCGGGCTCGCGTTTGCCGGTGAACTCGCCGCGCAGCCGACGGAACTTTCGGCTGCCGGGCTGTGGGAGAAGGTCGAGAAGGGCAAGCCGGTCGGATGGTTCCTCGTCGTAGACCGCAATGGCGCCTTCGAGGGCGTGTTCGCCAAGCTCTTTTCCGAACCCGGCGATGCTCCCAATCCCACTTGCTCGAAATGCACTGACGATCGCAAGGATGCGCCGTGGCTCGGGCTCTCGTTCATCCGGGAGATGAAGCGTGACGGATTGAAATACGAGAACGGCAATGTGCTCGATCCGCGCGACGGCAAGATCTACAAAGCCAAGATGACGCTCAGTCCCGATGGGCAGACGTTGACGATGCGCGGCTATCTCGGCATTTCGCTGCTAGGCAGGGATGAGGTCTGGACCCGCCTGCCTGATACGGCGCTGGCGCAGGTCGATCCCGCGATCATCGCAAAATATCTGCCGGCGCAGGCCGCGGCGATGAAGCCACCTGCCGGTGCCGCAAAGGCCCCCGCAGCGCCCAAGAAGACCACTGCGCCGGCACAAGTTCCTGCACCTGCGCGTTAGTTCAATCCGCCGGTTCTACCTGGTGGTCGCGGCGTGCCCGGCGCAACCGGTATCGGCGGCGCCGGCTGCGACGTGACTTCAGGCACTCCCGCATCGAGCTGCAGTACGGCGGCAGCGGCCGGCACGGCGGCATCGGCCATCGCGGCGTGGCCCTCGGCGCTCGGATGCACCGCGCCGCCATAGACCGCCGACAGCACGCCCCAGGTCGCGTCGTGGATATCGGAGGGCTGCTGCGACGTCGGCAGGCCTTGCGGGTAGGTCATCGCTGCGAAGTAGCTGTCATTGGCATCGCGGATCCAGCGCGCGCGCGGCAGATAGGCGCGGTACTCGCCGGCGCTGCGGCCGCACAGCATCGGCTGGCTGGCGGCCGAGACGATATCGGGATCGAAGCTGTCGCCGGTCGCCGAGAAGCACTGGCGGTCGAATTCGGGATCGCTTTCGGCGCGTGCGCAGAAGCCGTGGTTGGCAAAGCTGGTCTGATGGTTGTCGACGAAGGTCATGCGGTCGGTGCGCGGATTGCGGCACAGGATGCCGCCCTCGCACAGCGCCAGCCCTCTCAACTGCGGCAGGAATTCGCTTTCGACGAAGTTCGATACGGCGGCCAGCCGCTGCGGCTGGGCGTTGAAGGAGGGATGAATGTCGAAGCCGGCGCGTCCGCCGGGGCAGGGCGCGCCGCCATTCGACAGCGTCGGATTGGCGTAGGAGGTATAGACCACCCGCGACAGGTCGCCGCCGACCAGCGGCTTCAGCGCCTCGCGCAGTTTTGCGAAGCCCTGCGGCAGGTCGCGCGTCATCGCACTGCGTGCGTCGTCCACCGAGGCCATCACGCCGCTGCGCCGAAACAGCACGCGTTCGGTCGCCGTATCCACGATCACGTCGGCGACGAGGCCGGAGAAATAGATGTCGTTGGCTCCGACCGACAGCAGCACCAGGTCGAGGTTGCGATCCGGTTGACGGCGTTTCGCGGCGGTGAGGGCATCGCGCAGTTCGGCCAGTTGCCCGTTGACGGTGCCCTGGCACGCACCGCCCGATTTCGACGGCAGGCAGTCGCGGGCGCGTTGCGAACCGAACAGCCCGTCGGAAATGGTGGCGCCGGTGCAGGCCAGCGGCAGATAGGTCACCGCGATGTGCGGATATCGCACGGCGAGCGCCAGTGCGGTCCTGGTCTGATAGCTGTAGAGCGAACGGTGGCAGGCGGGATTGAACCAGAGCGCGCTCTGGCGCTGCCAGACCGGCAGCGTGTCGGGCGCCTCGCAGGCGCGTCCGCCTTTATAGCCCGCGCGGCTCGGCCGGTAATATTGCGCGGCTGCCGTTCCGAGATAGGAGCGGAAGCAAAAGCCTTCATCGGCCAGCGCAACCGGCCGGTCCGGATTGCCCTCGCCGGAGGCGACGCTGTCGCCGAGGCCGGCGATGAAGATGTCGCGCACCGCGATCTCGGTGAACACGCGCTGACTGCCATCCGAGCTGGACACGTCGGCGGTCACCACCGTGGTGCGGCCGTAGCGGACCCGGAGGTTGACCGGTTCGGCGCAGTCGAAGGTGGAGGTTTGCGGGCCGTCGCCATCGTCGACCGTCCAGGCGCAGGTGGCGCCGACCGGCACCGGGCCGGTCAGCCGGATCACGACCGGATGATCGATCGGGGTCAGATAGCTTTCCTTGACGTTGTCGCGCGTGCAGGGCTCGTTGACGCGACCGGCGAGATCGATGCAGAGCCTGTTCACCGTGTTGCGCGCCCAGCCGCGGCCGTCGCTCTGGATCTCCAGCACCTGCTCCGAAGCCAGCACGCTGCGGCCGCGGCCGCTTTCGGCGTGCAGCAGGAAATCCCGCTCCTCGCGGAACAGGCGGAAGCGGTTGCGCACCTCCCAGGAAATCTGCAGCGGCCCATAGCCGCCGGCGGTCTGGGCTTCCGCAGCCGAGGTGAAGATGCCGGCCAGCGCGCCGGCAACCAGCGCGACCGACAGCATTGAACGTAGGAGGATTCCAGCCATGGCGTCGTTTGACGTTAGCGGTAAGGCAGAAATAAGAGAATGAGGCGGCTCTGCGTCAAAAGACCAGACGGCGCAGATAACGACGCCGTTACCGGCTTCAGGATTGCCGGCCCTTGATCGGTGGTCGCACCCGGGCCTTGGCCGTGCAGGCTTCGCCGAGCCGGCGCCGTTCAAGCCAGGGTTGCAGCACACTGAGCCAGAGTTCGCGTGCCCCCATGATCCAGATCGAGATGCCGAAGGGAATCAGGAAATACAGGATCCGGAACACCACCAGCGTCGCCAGCAGCTGTTCCTTGCCGAACTGCGGCAGCGCCACCAGCATCGCGGCGTCGAACACGCCGATGCTGCCGGGGGCATGACTGGCAAAGCCGAGCAGCGTTGCCAGGATGAACACCACCGCCAGTGAAACGAAGTCGATATGCGGCTCGGTTGGCATCAACAGATACATCGCCAGCGCGCAGAACCCGAGATCGACGACGCCGATCACGACTTGCAGCAGCGTCAGCCGGGCAGACGGCAACACGACCTTCCAGCCGTTCTGCCCGAGCTCGCGGCGACCCTCGCCCATCAGTATCCAGACGAAATAGGCGGCGATGCCGGCCAGGCAGCCGAGCGCGATCAGCCGGTTCATCGCCGGCGGCAGCAGGTCCATCGCCGTTGCCGCCTCGGGATGCCAGGCCATGCCGCAGCCGAGCACAAACAGATTGCCCAGCCAGAAGGTCAGGCCGGAGAGGAAGCAGATTTTTGCGACATCGATCGCGGTCAGGCCGTAGTCGGAATAGATCCGGAACCGGATCGCGCCGCCGGTAAAGACGGTGGCGCCGATGTTGTGGCCGATGGTGTAGCTGGTGAAGCTCGACATCGCGGCGATGCGATAGGGCACGTGCGTCTTGCCAATGGTTCGCAACGCGAAGAAATCGTAGAAGGTCAGCGTGCAAAACGCGCCGACCACGCACAGCGCGGCCAACGCGATCCGATGCGGGGCGATGTCGGTGAGCGCAGTCAGGATAACGCCGGTGTCGACCCCCTTGAGGGTTTGAACCAGGTGGGTAATCGCAAGACCGATGATGAGTAGACTCGCAGCGATTCCCAGCCGTTTCCAGCCGATCTTCTTCTTGAAGCCACGCCCGAGCGCGGTCAGCAGCCGATGCATTCATCCTCCCGGCGGGGCGGCAACGTAAATATCAAGGTCTGTCACGACAGGTGACAGTCGACGGTTAGAGGGACCGTTCGCGCAACCCATAAGCCAAAACCGGGCCGTTGTGCAGCCCTTGACAAGCATGCCTTTTGGCTTCGTTCGCCGTCCTTGTCATACGCCCTACATATGTCGCCGCGTTAACGATTTTGAGTCGCATCGAGGTCCGTTCCGCGTGCTCTTTTTGCCGTTCCGTCCGTTCCATCACGGCGTTTTCGAGGCCTTCAGGAACATCCTTTTCGCGAGCCGGTTAGCTCCCCGTCAGCATCGAACATGAATAGCGCGCGTGCGGCCGGGAAAAGGCCTGCGCCTGCATGTTCCCCAAACGAAGGATGACCACAATGGGACTCTTCACCAGAGACATCCAGACCATGAACGACCTGTTCATCCATCAATTGCAGGATATCTATTATGCCGAAAAGCAGCTCGTGAGAGCATTGCCAAAAATGGCCGAAAAGGCCACCGACAAGCTGCTCAAACAGGGCTTTTTGACCCATCTCGATGAAACCAGGACGCATGTAGAACGCCTCGAGGAGATATTCCGCATGCACGGCGCCGAGGTGAAGGCGGTCGATTGCCCAGCGATCGACGGCATCATCGAGGAAGCCGACGACGTCGCGGGTGACGTCGCTGACAAGGCCGTGCTCGACGCAGCCCTGATCAACGCCGCGCAGGCCGCCGAGCATTATGAGATCACCCGCTACGGCAGCCTGATCGCGTGGGCGCGGCAACTTGGACGCAATGATTGCGCCAGCATCCTGCAGAAGACGCTCGACGAGGAAAAGACGGCCGACAAGAAGCTGACCACACTTGCGGAAGGCAGGGTCAACCTGCGGGCCGCAAGCTGATTTGGTCGCGCAGTTGAGGCAAAACGCCGCGCCGGGAGCAATTCTCGGGCGGCGATTTCGCGAGCGGAGACATCGCAGCCATACTTCGATCATTAGCGAAACGTTTGGTTGAAACGGACGCATTTGTAGACCGGATTCGTGAAATGAATTCGCCGTCACTAAAGGTGCTCCGGAGCCGTCCAGGTATGGTTGGCTAACCTGAACTTAACCATCGGCGGCGGGTACTTCCGGTGAATTTTCAAAACGTTGTTCACCATCCGCGCAACTGAGCTGCGGTGGGTTACCTCAAATATACGAATGGAACCGCAATTACAGGCCACTGGGGAGTCTGTAAATGTACCGCGTTCTAACTTGTCTCACTACCGAGCATGACTGGCGTCTGGTCGTATTGGCAGGCACCATTTGCTGGCTCGCCAGCGCCGTCGCCATCAGCCTGTTTCATCGGGCCAGGGCGTCAAGCGGCCGAACGCGCGCGGTTTGGATCGGCCTCGATGCGGCTGTCGGCGGCTGCGGAATCTGGGCCACCCATTTCGTCGCGATGCTGGCGTACGATCCAGGTGCGAACGCCGGATACAGCATATCCATCACCTCGTTGTCGCTGGTCTTCGCGATAACCATCGTCGCCATCGGTCTCTGCATTGCATTGTCCAGTGCGCGCCAATCGGTAATTGCGCTTGGTGGCGCCGTCATTGGCGGCGGTGTCGCAGCGATGCACTATACCGGCATGGCGGCGCTCGAGCTTCCGGCGTTCATCGTATGGTCGCCCGGCATCGTTGCGGCCTCGATTGTGTTTGGCAGCCTGTTTGCGGCCATGGCGCTTCTCGTCGCCGTGCGTCGCGACAATCCCGTTCACACCGTGGCCGCCACCGGGCTGCTGACGGTTGCGATCGTTTCGCACCATTTCACGGCGATGGGCGCCGTCACGCTTGTTCCCGACCCGACGCTTGGTAGCGACGGGCTGTCGATTTCTCCGACCGCGCTTTCGTTCCTGACGGCGGTCGCGGCTTTCGCCCTCCTCGGTCTGTCGCTGCTGGCGTCCATGATCGACCGCCGCGCGAAGAGCGAACTCCATCAGCAGAAAGTCCTGCTCGACACCGCGCTCGACAACATGTCGCAGGGACTCTCCATGTTCGATGCGGATGGCCGCATCCTCCTGTACAACGATCGCTATGCCGAAATGATGGGACGGACCGGTATAGACCTTCAGGGTCGTTTGCTGCTCGATGTGCTTCGGCAGCAGAAGGTGCTCGGCCGCTGGGATGGCGATCCAGATCAGTTCGTCGCCAGCGTGATCGCCGAGGCCAGGGCCGGCAACAGCGTGACCAGGACGGTGAGCCGCAACGGACGTTCGATCCGCGTCGTCGATCAGCCGATGAAGGGCGGCGGATGGGTCGCCACCTTCGAGGACATCACCGAATGGCAGGCGGTACAGGAACAGATTTCGCATATGGCGCGGCATGACGCGCTGACCAATCTGCCGAACCGCACGCTGTTCCGCGAACAGCTCGAAAAGGCCTTGCGGCTCGTCAGGCGCAGCGATCAGCTTGCGGTGCTGTGTCTCGATCTCGATCACTTCAAGGATATCAATGATTCGCTCGGCCATCCGGTCGGCGACGCGCTGCTGAGAGAGGTCGCACGGCGTCTCGGCGAATGCGTGACGGAGCACGACACGGTGGCGCGGCTCGGCGGCGACGAATTCGCGATCGTGCAGTTCTGCAGCGATTGCGAGCCGTCCGCCGTCGCCATGCTCGCCAGCCACGTGGTCGAGAAGGTTTCCGCGCCCTACGAGATCGCCGGTCACCAGCTCGTCATCGGCGTCAGCATCGGCATTTCGCTGGCGCCGGAGGACGGCAAGAATCCCGACGAGCTCCTCAAGAAGGCCGATCTTGCGCTCTACCGCGCCAAGGAGGACGGCCGCGGCACTTACCGCTTCTTCGAGACCGGAATGGACGCGCGCGCGCAGGCGCGGCGGCTGCTGGAACTCGACTTGCGCGCGGCGCTGAAGCGCGGAGAGTTCGAGGTCTATTACCAGCCGATCCGCGACGTTGCCAAAGACGTGGTGGTCGCCTTCGAAGCCCTGGTGCGATGGAATCATTCGCTGCGCGGCATGATCTCTCCGGTCAATTTCATTCCGCTGGCGGAAGAAACCGGCCTGATCGTGCCGATCGGCGACTGGGTGTTGCGCCAGGCCTGTATGGACGCGGCGCAGTGGTCGCAGGATGTCGGCGTCGCCGTCAATCTCTCGCCGGTGCAATTCAAGAACCTCAACCTGGTAGCGTCGGTGAAGGATGCATTGAGTGCTTCTGGCCTTCCGGCGCATCGGCTCGAACTGGAAATCACCGAATCGGTGCTGCTGCAGAACACCGAGGCAACGCTTTCGGTTCTGCATGAGCTTCGCGGCTTCGGCGTCAAGATTTCGCTGGACGATTTCGGAACCGGATATTCGTCGCTAAGCTATTTGCGCAGCTTTCCGTTCGACAAGATCAAGATCGACCGCTCGTTTGTCAGCGAACTGGCAACGCGCGAAGATTCCATGGCGATCGTCCGTGCGGTGACCGGCCTCGGCAAGAGCCTCGGCATCGTCACCACGGCCGAAGGCGTCGAGACCGATGCGCAATTCGATCTCCTTCGCCAGGAGGGGTGCACGCAGGCGCAAGGCTATCTGTTCAGCCGCCCGCGTCCCGCCGCCGACGTGGAGAACATGCTGATACAGCCGCGGCAGCGCCTGATCGCTTAAGCCTTGCGCAGCGCGAAATGCGCGCCGCAGAACGCCATTGCCGCACCGAGGCATAGGGCCGCAAGGCCCGCCAGCACGCCTGATATGGTCGGGACGGGGCTCGGCGCCGAGGCGGCCTGTCCCGCGCCGGCGAGGATCAACACGCCAACCACGATCAGGAACTGGCGCATCCGCTGTGGAATTTGGCCCGAGGCCGCGCTGTGCATCAGGTTGGCGGTGAAATAGCCGCCGGAAAAGCCGACGGTCGCGATCAGCCACCAGGCGATCGCCGCGCCCGCGGGCATGAATTCGCTGGTATCGGACCGCCACAGGCCGCCGAGATCGAGCCCGTAACGCGCGCCCAGCATGTGGACGGCCAGCGCCAGCAAAACTCCGGAAACAATCGCGCCGGCCAGGATCAGGCGGCGCGGAAAATAAGTCGTCTCGGCCATGGCCCGCTTGTAAGGTAAAGCCGGCTCGCCGCGCAAGCAGGCGGCTTCAAACGACACGGGATATTTTGGATTGCCGACATCATTGCCGAACCAGGCCGGGGAAGGCGAGGGCGCGCGCACGATCAGCTACCTCTACAAGGCGTCGCTGATCTCGTCGGCGTATCAATTCGAACTGACGGATGCCGGATTGTCGTGGCGGATCGGCCGCCGGTCCGGTGTGTGGCCCTATGCCGATATTGCTTCGATCCGCCTGTCGTACCGGCCGATGTCGATGCAATCCCGCCGCTTCCGCGCCGATATCGCAAGGGCCGGGGAGGGGCGGATCGCCATCCTTTCGACGACCTGGCAGACCGTCTCGTTGATGACGCCGCAGGACCAGGGCTACCGCGTCTTCATCACCGAGCTGCATCGAAGGATGAAGGCGGCAGGCAGCCAGGCTTCCCTGACCGGCGGCATCGGGACGGTGACCTATGCCACGGCGGTTGTGATGCTGGCGCTGCTGGCCATCGCCATGGTCGGGCTTCTCGTCCGGGCGCTTGCGACTTCCGAATTCACCGGCGCGTTGTTTCTTGTCGGCATGGCGGTCTGGTTTGCCTGGACGATCGGCGGTTTCATCAAGCGCAACCGGCCGCGCAGATACTCGTTCGACGCGCTTCCTGAGACACTGCTGCCGTAACAGGCTTCGCAATCAAGCGACACGAAATGTGATTTCGCGAAGCACCGCAGGGCACGGCACTCTACGCGGCGTTCCCGATAACAGCTGATGACCGTGACAACGACGACGCGATCGCCGACGGAAGCCGAGATTGCCGCGATCAATGCACAGCATCTGATCGAGACGCCGCTGCGGCCGGCCGACCTGCTGTTCGTGTTCGGGACGCGGGTGGATGTCGGCGAGCGCGTCGATGAAGCCTGCCGGCTGTGGCGCGAAGGGTTTTTTCGCTGGGCGATCGTGAGCGGCGGCGTGACGCCGGGATCCGATCTGTCGGAATGCGAGATCATTGCCGGTGCAATGGTCGCGCGCGGTGTTCCCGCGGACCTCATCCTGAGAGAAGATTGCGCGATGAACACCGGCGAGAACGTGATCTTCTCGCTGCCGATCATCGACGCCGCGCTCGGGCTCGCCAGCATCCGCAGCGTGATCTGTCTCGGCAACACCTGGACGGCGCGCCGCTATCCGATGACGCTGCACCGGCACTGGCCGGAAGTGGAGAAGATGCTGGTCATGGTCGACAGTTTCAAAACGCCGCGGGCGCTGTGGCACACCGACGCCGAATTCTCGCGCCGCATGCTCCATGAGTGGGACAAGATCGAGCCGTACAAGGCGAGGGGCTTTATCGCGGAGTGGCCGGGGCGTGAAACGCGCGATCGGTAACTCTACTCAGTCGTATCGACGTCCTCTTTCGCCGTCAGCATTCCCGAAAGCGTGCGCAGCGCCAGATCGAGTTGTTCGGTGCTGGGGGCGCCGAGCGCGAGACGGACGGCGTTGGGGGCGTGGCCGGGGCTCACGGCGAAGGTGGTGGAAGGGGTCAGCGCGATGTCGCGCCGGGCCGCGGCCGCGACGAATGTCTGCGAGCGCCAATGCTGGGGCAATGTCAGCCAGAGATGGTAGGATTTGACATTCGCCTGAACCTCGAAGCCGGCGAGGTATTTGGCGGCCATCTGCTGGCGCCGCGCCGCATCGATCCGTTTCAGGCGTGACAGTTCGGCCACCGTGCCATCCGCCATCAGCCGTTGTCCGGCTGCAAATGCAAATCCGGAAGCCGTCCATCCGCCCGAGCGAACCGCGGCCATGATGCGCTCGCGCAGGCGCGGCGGCGAAACGATGAAGCCGAGTGCAAGGCCGGGCGCCACCTTCTTCGACAGGCTGTCGAGGGTGATGCAGCTATCCGGCGCGAGCGCGGCCATCGGCGTTTCTTCATCGAGGAAGCCATAGACCGTGTCCTCGATGACGGTGAGGCCGAGCTTCTCGACAACGCGCAGCAAATCGGCCCGGCGCGCCGGCGGCATGGTCATGCCGAGCGGATTTTGAATCGTCGGCTGAACGTACAGCGCGGACAAATGCGCTTCGCGGTGCGCCTTCGCCACCGCGTCCGGGCGAACGCCGTGCTCGTCCATCGCAAGCGGCACCAGCGTGACGCCGAGCCTGGCGGCGATGTCCTTGATGAAGGGATAGGTCAGCGCCTCGACGCCGCAGCGGCCGCCGCTCGGTACCATCGCTGCAAGGGCGGCGGCAATGCATTGCCTGCCGTTCGCGGTGAACACGAGTTGATCGGCGGCCGGGGTCCAGTCCTCGCGGGAGAGAAACTCGGCGGAAATGGTCCGTGCCGCCTGTGTGCCCGTCGTGGTCGAGTGCCGCAGCGCGAGATCGAGCACTTCGGGGCGCTCCAGCCCGGCAAGACTTCTTGCGATCATCACCGATTGCGTCGGCAGGATCGGATAGTTCACTTCGAGATCGATGCGCGCGCCGCGCGGCTCAGTCGGCATGGCGATGCCGCGGCGCGTCTCGCCCGAAACGAACGTGCCGCGTCCGACTTCGCCGACCACGAGGCCGCGGCGCAACAGCTCGGTGTAGACTCGGCTCGCGGTGGAGACCGCGATCTTCCGCTCATAGGCAAAGCTGCGCTGCGGCGGCAGGCGGTCGCCCGGTTTGAGCCCGCCATTGGCGATCTCGGCGGCGACGGTATCGGCAAGCTTCAGGTACTCGAACTTTGACATTATTGCACCGAGAGCAATGTTTTCCTTGCACCGAGTAGTGTATCGGATCATTTTGGAACCATCAAGCCAGAGATTGCACTGAGAGGGGTGCAAAACAATCGGTCCATTAAGGTGCAGGCGCTCTCGCAAGCGTTTGCGCCGGCGGCAGCGGCTTGCCGCGTGAAAGCAAGGAGAAGTGCGATGACCACGATCTATTCGACGGCAGCCCAGCCTGCGCCCCGGAGCTCGGTGAGCGGATTTTTCCGCCTGCTCGGAAGCTGGGTAAACGGCATCGTCACCTATTTTGCGCGCCGCCAGGCCATCCAGACCCTGAGCGAACTGGACGATCGCGCGCTCCGCGACATCGGCATCGAACGCAGCCGGATTGAATCGGCCGTACGCGGTAACGTCGATCCGGATTTCGGAAGGATCATGTAAGGCGTCTGACCTGATCGCTCTGCACAGCAACCGGCCCGGTCCATCGACCGGGCCGAAATGTTTGCGCGGATAGTGTACCGCGCCACGCGCGATCGTGCAGCGTGGCTAAAATATCCCACCACCCAGAATAGAATGCCGCCTCCTAGGTTCGCAGGACGCAGATTTCGTGCGCGATCGGTACCCCAACGATCAGCACGGTATCGAGCGAAAACTGGAGATGGGAATGTCGGGCGGAAGTTATTTGATACGGCGACACGCAATCGCGCTGGTGCCGCTGATCGCATCGGTCGGGCAGGCGCAGGCTGCATGCGACCCACCAGCGCCGGTCAACAACACGACCGTCACCTGTACCGGCACAACGATCAATGCCAACGGTACCACCGGCTACGGCACCACTAACGATAACGGCAACACCTATAACATCGGTGCCGGCGCCTCGGTGACGGGAGCGGATACTGGTCTGCGGTTCCGTGACCTCGGAACCGTCAACAATTCCGGAACCATTGCAAGCACGGGTGCTACCGGCGGCATCTCTGTCCAGATCAACGGCACCGTGAACAATTCCGGTGTCATTTTGGCAACGGGTACAGGCAGCGACGGCATTTTCATCCAGTTTACCGGGTTCGTCACCAATTCCGGGAGCATCTCAGGGGTGGGGCAGGGTCTCTCTCTCGGGAACGGCGAAGTGACGAACACAAGCGCCGGCACCATCCTGGGAGGGATAAACGGGGTTCATTTTGTCGACGATGCCAAAGTGTCCAATGCAGGCACTATCTCGGGTGGCACAGTTGGGATCGAAAGCCTCAAGGCGTTGAATGTCACGAACTCCGGCGCCATTTTCGGGCAGGCCGCCGATGGATTTGGCATTTTATCAGCCACCGAAGCCAATGTGACCAATGCCGTCACTGGCACCATTGCGGGTGGGCAGTTCGGCGTTTCCGCCCGTGTCGCCAGGGTAGAGAACGCAGGCACCATCGAAGCGACGGCTGTAGACGGCACCGGCATTCGGGGAGGCGACGCCGCCAACGTTGCGAATTCCGGCACCATCTCGGGCGGGAACAGCGGCATCACCGCCTTCACGCGCGCGACCGTGAACAACGGCGGTATCATCTCCGGCGGTGTGTTCGGCATCGCCGCCGGAAACGGCGGTAATGGCAGGATCGACGTCACCAATTCCGGTAGCATCGTCTCGCGCGACATCGCGCTCTCGGCCAGCGTCGTCAACCTCACTAATTCCGGCAATATCTCCGGCCGCAATAGAGCGATCGGCGCGAACAATATCGATCTCGTCAACTCGGGCGCCATGTCTGGCGGCGAATCGGCTGTTTTCGGCGACAACGTCAAGGGCATCAATTCCGGCTCGATTGCGGGAGGCAGGTTCGGTGTGGCGGCACACATTGCGACCATCACCAATTCCGGCAGCATTTCGGGAGCGCTTAGCGGCATCCTTGTCGACCGGGGCACGATAGCCAATTCCGGCACGGTGTCGGGCGACGTTGGCATCCTTTCCTTTGGCAGCGGCAGCACCATCGACAATTCCGGCACCATCGTCGGCACTGGCGGCACCGCGATCAAGCTGACCTCCGCCGCCGACACGCTGACATTGCGGGCCGGTTCGCGCATCATCGGCGTGGTCGACATGGGTTTTGGCGACGACATCGTCAATGTTGCGATCAGCGCGCCCAAAACCCGGGTGTCGTCACTGACGTCAGTGGCGCTTCCAACTTTCATAAATTTCACGGGTGTCCTCAACACCAGCTTCTCCACCGGCAACAACAATCCGGCGGTCTCGGCCGGGGCGACGCTCACAACCCTCGATCCGACCGCGCTGGCGCTGACCGATCGCGCGCTGATGGATTTCACCGGCGGCGTGTCGTCGCTGGTGCAGGGCCGGCTGAACGGCGTGTCGCCGTCGGCGAACGGATCGATGATGGCGATGGCCTATGCGCCCGACAGCGGCCATGCCGGAGGCTTCTTCAAGGCTCCCAGCGCTTCCGGCTGGAGCAATGCTGCGCCGATCACGGTGTGGGCCAACAGTTTCGGCGGTCAGCGCACCCAGGACGAGACAGCGGCCACCTTGCGCGCCACCAACACCGCCTGGAGTAGCGCCATGGGCATTGACCGCAAGATCCGGCCGGACTGGCTGGTCGGAGCCTTCATCGGCGGCGGCTCGGGGCGGCTGTCGGTCGATCTCGGCTCGCAGCGCGTCGATACGGATTACCTGTTCGCCGGCGCCTACAGCCGCTTCGAATGGGCCGCGCAGTTCTTCGATTTTACCGTGCAGGGCGGCAGCTCTTCCAACAAGTCGAGCCGGCTGGTGCTGAACAACAATGCCGCGGAGACGGCGAAGGCGAGCTATGACGGCTGGTTCATCAGCCCGGAGCTCGCCTACGGTCTGCGCTACGGAATCGGCAACGGCTATCTGCTGACGCCGACCGCGCGCGTGCGCTATGTCGCAGGCTTCTTCGACGGCTACTCCGAGACAGGCTCGGCGCAGGGACTGTCGGTCGGCGGCCGGACGCTGCAGAATTTCGAGGAGCGAGGCCAGCTCGAAGTGTCGAAGACAACGAACTTCTTCGGCGGCGACCACACGCTGAAGACCAGCGTGCATGGCGGCGTGATCGCGCAGCAGCGCGTCGGCGATGCCACCGTCAACACGGTGCTGATCGGGCAGGGGCTTTCGTTCGCGACTCCCGGCAAAGGCAGCACGGTGGGCGCCGTGTTCGGCGCCGGCTTCGACTACCACACTGCCAGGAACGTCGCGCTGTTCGGCGCGGTGGAAGGCATTGCGATGTCCGACCAGAGCCGCATCGGGACCGCCAGGGGTGGCATTCGCGTCGCCTTCTGACGGGGCGCAGGACACCTCGCACCGGCAAGGCGCGATCTTGATGATGCGCCGCGGCACAGCGACCGGCCTTGTGCCCGAACAGCCATCCTCCAATTGGAGGATGGCTGTTATTCCCTGCGACCGCCTCAACATAATTTGAGGAGACGATATGCCCGGATCATCGCAAGAACGCGAAGGCGTATCATGGAGCGCCTGCGCCTGGAGATGTTTCGGAATGAATACAGTGTCACATCTGCGATCGATCTCTCACGGCGCTTTCGATCATCAGCAACAGCTCAGCGACCTGATTGGCATCATATACGATGCCGCCATCGAGCCGTCGCTTTGGCAGCGCACCCTCGAAACGATCGCCTTGTTTGTCGGCGGCTCCGGCGCCGGACTCTTCTGCAAGGACGTCGGAGTGCCGCACGCCGTGATTCCGCACAGCGTTGGCTTTGAGCGGCCGTTGCCCGTTGCGCTCTTTCGACAGATCTATTCGGCCGCAGAAGGGCACTTTCTCGGCGACCTCGAAGTGCCGATTGCGACCACCGACCTGATGCCTTTCGCAGCCTATGCCCAGACCGATTTCTATCGCCAATGGGCCGAACCTCAGGGCCTGATTGATTTCCTGAGCGTCGTCCTCGACAGGACGGTAATCAGCTCAGCCATCTTCGGAGTGTTCCGCCACAAGCGAAACGGCATGGTCGATGATCAGGCACGCCGGCAAATGAGGCTGATCGCTCCGCATGTCAGGCGCGCCGTGCTGATTGGCAGAATGTTCGAGTTCAAGGCGGCGGAAGTCGCAACCTTCGATGCGCTCGATGGGCTTGGTGCCGGCATGTATCTCGTTGACGGGACCGGGCGTCTAATTCACGCCAATGTCGCGGGCAATGCCATCCTTGGCGCAAGCGATATCCTGAGTTCGGTGAGCGGACGGCTGGTCGCCGGCGACGCGCAGGTCGACCGGGCGTTGCGAGAGGTCTTTGCGGCCGCAGGGCAGGGCGACGCAGCTCTCGGCGTCAAGGGGATCGCCGTACCTCTGATCGGAAGGGATGGTGAACGCTACGTCGCCCATGCGTTGCCATTGACGTCGGGAGCGCGGCGGCGCGCCGGAGTTGTCTACACCGCGGCTGCCGCCTTGTTCGTGCGCAAAGCGGCTCTGGCGGTGTCTTCCGCGCCTGAAGCCATCGGCAGCGCCTTCAAGCTGACGCCCACCGAGCTTCGCGTATTGATGGCGATTGTCGAGGTGGGAGGCGTTCCGGAAGTCGCCGCCGCGTTCGGCATCGCCGAGACGACGGTCAGGACGCATGTCACCCGCCTGTTCGCAAAGACGGGTACGTCGCGGCAGGCCGATCTCGTCAAGCTCGTTGCGGGATATGCGACGCCGCTAGCGGACTGAGCGCGACGGGGCGCAGCCGCTTTTGTCCACGCCGGACGCTGACGATCCAACGCCTCCTCCAGCATTCCTAGGACGACACATCACAGACAATTGTTCAGGATGGCAGACGTCCGGCCTGAGAGCCGTGGCAGCGTAGGCCATCAGACATCCGGTGCTCCTGCGTTTTGACCTGCAAGCACGGGACACGCATACCATGAGCATTGAAGTCGTTCCGAGCAAGGCGCCTGCAACAAAGCCCGGGCCGCGAACGGCAATGACTTGCAGAGCGGTAATTTGTGCGTTCGCCGCCACAGGAATCCTGTCGACCAACATCTTTCTACCCTCGCTGCCGGCGATCGCGGCCGATCTGCGCGTATCCAGCGCGGCCGTCACCTCGACCATCACCATTTTTCTGGCGGTTTTTGCCTTGGGACAATTGATTGTCGGCCCGTTGTCGGACCGGTTGGGGCGGCAAATGCCAATCCTGATCGGGCTCTGCATTTTTGTGCTGGGGACGATGTGGTGCGCATTTGCGGGCGATCTGCTGGGCTTGCTAATCGGCCGGGCGATACAAGCTTCCGGCGCGTGTACGATGGCCGTTCTCTCGCGCGCCATCGCCCGCGATCTGTTCGACGGCCAGGCGCTGGCAAAGACAATGGCGTCGATCACGATCGCAACTGCGGCGGCACCGGGATTCTCGCCGCTCGTCGGCAGCGCGCTTGATCGTCTTTTCGGTTGGCGCGCGGAATTTGCTTTTGTGGCGATTGTCGCCATCTGCGCCGGAGCGGCGTATGCGATGTTCATCGGCGAGACCAAAGCAGCCTCCGACAGTTCCCTGCATCCGCTCAAAATTGCCGGTTCCTACCTCGGCCTGATCCGAGACGCTCGGTTTGCTGCGCCTGCCAGAACCGCAAGCCTTCTGATGGCCGGCGTGTTCGCCGTTTTCTCCGGCGCGTCGCGCGTGCTTCTCGAAGGCTTTGGACTGTCGCCGATCACGCTCGGCCTGCTGTTTGCCGCAATTGTCTTCCTGATATTCGGGGCCGGCATGCTGGCGCCAAGGTTGTCGGCACGGTTCGGGCCCTCACATGCGACGCTGCTTGGCCTGGGATCGGCCGTCGTCGGAGCTGTCGCGCTGCTTGTCACGGTGCTGGTCGCGAAGCACTCGCTGGTGCCGTTTCTTGTCGCCGCTTCGATCTTCCTGTTCGGAGTCGGAATCGCGAGTCCGCTGTCGAGTGCGGCCGCGCTATCGCCATTCGGCGACAAGGCCGGTGCCGCGGCGGCCCTGTTCGGATTCTCGCAAATGGCCGGGGCGGCATGCGGCGCGTCGCTCGCGGCCATCCTCTCCAGCGATCCGGCCACCGGGCTTGGAACCGTGCTGGCGCTGACGGCTTTTCCCGCCCTGGTCCTGCATGGGTGGAAGAGGCGGCCGGAGTAATCGGCCGTCGATTTTCACGGCCACCGCACCCATGCGTGGCTCCGCTCCATCCTCTTTCTCAGGACGAAGCGCGCGAAATCCTATGATCCTACGACGCGGCGCAGGCATCGCCGTGACATGGTTGCGCAAATGCTTCGCGGCTGGTCGAGGAACATCAGATGCATTCCGTCAATAAATTGCGGGTCACCGGCGCACACCGCCCCAATCTTTGGTCAACCGAAAGCCATCCACGACCGGCGCTGGGCGTCCGAATCTGGACATGGTTGCTGGCCGCCTTGCACGAGTCGAGGCAGCAGGAAGCTGCGCGAGTGATCCGCCGGCATCGGGATCTCATTCAGAATTTTCAAGCTATCGAACTTCCCGGCCGTGGGACGGATCCAAAAACCCATGCATGACCGGCGAATCAGGCTGCGCGGCAGGATTGAGCAAATTTTCATCGCAGCCTTGATTGTAGGCTTCGCATTGACGCTTGGGTTTGCCTTGAACGAGCTCGACGCCGCAGTGAAGGACGCCTGCTCGAGTCTGGCCACGATCGCCACGATCGGAAATTAGAGCGTTTTTGCAGCGAAGTGGAAACCGGTTCGCGTTAAGAAAACGCGTCAAAACAAAAATCTAGAGCCCCGTTCCGATTCTATCGGAACGGAAAAGGCTCTAGAGCAGGATGAGATCAGGCCGGGCCGTGACGACGGACCATCTCGAGCCCCGGACGCAGGCGGCGTGAGCGCTGCGAGCCGGGGTCCATTGTACTTTGCATGGGGTTGTTTTGCGTTTTTTGTCTGGGCGCGCTGTTGGCAGCCTAATGCCGCACCACCAGCACCGAGCACCTGGCGTAGCGCACGACATGACCGGCGTTGGAGCCGAGGAAATAGGTCCGCATCGCCGGCCGGTGCGAGGTCATCACGATCAGATCGGCCTTGATCGCCGCGGCCTCTTCGAGGATCTCGTGATAGATGCCGCCTTGCCGCACTGCGGTAGAGATGCGTGACGCCTCGATGCCGGATTCCTTCGCCACGATGGCGAGCGCTTCCTCCGAGGTGGCGCGCTGCTGGGCATCGAAATCGGCCGGCACATATTCGGCCAGCATCACCGGCGTCATCGGCAATACGTTGAGCAGGCGCACCGTGCCGTTCCAGGTCTGCGACAGCGTCGCGGCGGTCGCGATCGCCGGCTTGGCCAGATCGGTATCGGCCAGGTCGATCGGAACGAGAATCGACTTGAACATCTGCGCCTCCTGGTTTGCGCCCGTTCGGTCCTGACTTATCAGGATCGGACTCCAGCCATTTGTTTTGACGTGTTTTCTTTTACGCGAACTTGTTCTTAATTCGCTCGAAAACCGCGTCGTGGAGAGCTTAGCATGGCGGCGCAGGGATGTCCGCCTGCCTCAATCGTCCAGCGCCTGCTTCAGCAATTTCGGGCTGGTGAAGCGCACGAGTTTGCCGCGGCGGAACGCCACTTCGCTCCAGTCGCCGACCGCAAAATCCAGGATGGCAAGGCCAGCGGTTGGCAGATTGTGTTCGAGTGATTTCTTCGCCGCCGCGTCGCCGCTGCCGGCGAGCATCAGCGCCAGCTCATGCATGCCGGGATTGTGGCCGATCAGCATCAAGCGCGCCGGATCGGTGACTTCGGCCATGCGGATGATCCGCAGCAGCTGCGCCGGCTCGGCGCCGTAGAGTTCGTCGAGCAGTTCGACCTGTGGCTGCGGAAGCCGTTCCCGCACGGCATCGTTCATCGCATCGCGCGCGATCTCCCAGGTCTGCCGCGCCCGCACCGCGGTCGAAACCAGGACGGCGTCGGGGAGTGGCGGATGCCGGCCGATCCAGGTTCCGATGGCGGCGGCATCCAGCCGGCCGCGCTCGTCGAGACGGCGGTCCTGGTCATGGCCCGAAGGCGCGTCGTGTTCGGTCTTGGCGTGACGCAGCAGCATCAAACGGCGCATGATCGCGATCTCGATTCGGTCTTAGTCTGGACTAATCTACAAGCTCATGTCCGCGACAAGGTGACAAGCGCAGCAGCGGTCCGTAAGAAACGCCATGCCCGAGACTTTCACAAGTGTGACTAACGGCCCCGAGGACGACGCGCCTTTTCGCTCGCGTCTGTCATTCGACCTGGATGTTGACATTTGCGTGGTGGGAGCCGGCCTTGCCGGCCTGACGGTGGCGCTGGAGGCCGCGCGCCTCGGCGCCAGCGTGGCCGTGCTCGAAGGCCGGCATGTCGGCTGGAACGCGTCCGGCCATCAGCTCGGCACGGTCATGCCGGGCTACAGCCTTCCGATCGGCGACCTGATCGAGCGCGTCGGCCTCGATGACGCGCGCGAGCTGTGGGCGATGTCGAAGGAGGGCGCCGAGTACGTTCGTGCCGCCGCCACCGAGGAGGCGATGCCGGGAATTGCACTGACCGAGGGCGCGCTGGAGGTCTCCACCGTCGACGCCGGCGAAACGCTGATCAGCCGGCTTCAGACGCTGAGCGAGGATTTCGAGACCGAGGTCGAGGGATGGCAGGTCGATCGCGTCCGCGATCAGCTCGGGACCGCACGCTATTTCCACGGCGTCTACTATCCGCGCGCGTTCCAGATCGACGGCCGCAAATACATCCACGGTCTTGCCGCGCAGGCGAGGCGGGCGGGCGCGCGCATCTTCGAGGACACGCCGGTCGTCAGCATCGATTCGTCAGGCATTCGCAAACGCATCGTAACGCCGTCGGCGCGGCTGCGCGCATCGCACATCGTGCTGGCCGGCAACGTTCACCTCGGCGCCCCGTTGCGCCGCCTGTCGGAGACGCTGCTGCCGGTCTGGCGCTATGCCGCGGTCACGGAGCCGCTCGGCGAGCGGTTGGGCGAGGTGATCGCCTTCAAGGGGTCGGTGGCCGACAGTGACGGCATCGATCATTTCCGCATCGTCGACGGCGACCGGCTGATGTGGGCGAGCCCGGAAACCACCTGGGAGGCGCGGCCGCGCCGCTTTGGACCCGTTATTCAGCGCCGCATTGCCACCATCTTTCCAGGGCTCGGCAAGGTCGCGATATCAGACGTGTTCGGCGGCGCGGTCGGGGTGACCGTGCACGGCATGCCGCAGATCGGCCAGCTGCGCAAAGGGCTGTGGGTCGCCAGCGGCTTCGGCCGCCATGGGCTGAACACCTCGGCGATGGCGGGGCAGGTCATCGCGCGCAGCATCCTGTGGGGCGAGGAACGCTGGAAACTGTTCTCGCCGTTCGAACTGGTTTGGGCGGGCGGCGCCACCGGTCGCGCCGCCGGCCATCTGATCGGCCTGTGGGGGCGGGGCCATTCCGCCGCGGCGGGCGCGCTGGCCCGTTACCGCGAAGGCGCCCGCGCCCGGGAACGCGTGCGCGAGGCGCGATTGGCGGAGGCCAACCGGCAGGCCGGAACCAGGCCGCCGCGCGGTCCGTCGGCTGCGCCGCGCCCGGTGCGTCCGCAGCCTCCGCGACCGCTAGCGGCGCAGGACGGCGGGATATCAGCGGCTTCCTCGCAGGAAAGTGAGTAATTCCGGGACGGTTCCGTGTAACGTCGGCGCCTGTGGGCCGTACTTGATGGCGAACCGTTACGCCCGCCTCGCACGGAGATTTCCATGATCGAACGCCGTATCCTGCTCGCATCCCTGGCCGGCCTGTTTGGCCTCGCCGCTTTCCGCTGGCTGCGTACCACGCCGGCGCAAGCCGCCGAGAAATTCGAGGTGGAAAAGACCGACGCCGAATGGCGCGCACAGCTCACGCCGCAGCAGTATGAAATCCTGCGCAAGCACGGCACCGAGCGGCCGGGTTCGAGCCCGCTCCTGAAGGAAAAACGCAAGGGCATCTTTGCCTGCGCCGGTTGTGATCTGCCGCTGTTCTCCTCGGACACCAAATACGATAGCGGCACCGGCTGGCCGAGCTTCTGGAAGCCGCTCGACAATGCCCTTGGCGAAACCAAGGACACGACGTTCGGGATGACGCGCACGGAAGTCCACTGCCGCCGCTGCGGCGGACACATGGGTCACGTCTTCGACGACGGACCGAAGCCGACCGGTTTGCGCTATTGCATCGACGGGTTTGGGCTGGTGTTTCACCCGGCCGGTCCCTCGGCTTCGTAACAGGCGCTGCCCGGCAATTGTTGCCCGCCCGGCAAATGTGCCCCAGTCTTCGGACCGGGGCTTTTTATTTAAGTCATTGATTTATAATGATTTTGTAGTTTGGCACAACGCTTGCGACATCTTCTCCCGACGCGGCCTGGGTTCTTTTGACACCGGCGAGCCGCCCGGATCGAATTTGGAGAAAATGTCATGGGTATCTTCGGCGCTCTTACGACCTCGGTTGCGGGCCTGCGCGCGCAGTCCTATGCGCTGGAAAACATCTCCGGCAACATCGCCAACTCGCAGACCACCGCCTTCAAGCGGATCGACACCAGCTTCCTCGATCTGATCCCGGACACCGGCGTCAACAATCAGCTCGCCGGCAGCGTCACCACCGCATCGCGTGAGACCAACACCGTGCAGGGCGACGTGCAGGCCGCGTCGGTCTCCACCTACATGGCGATCAACGGCAACGGCTTCTTCGTGGTGCAGAAGCCCGGCAGCTTCAGCGACAACCAGCCGATATTTTCGGGCGTCGACAATTACACCCGCCGCGGCGACTTTGCGCTCGACAAGAACGGCTACCTGGTCAACGGCGCGGGCTATTATGTCGAAGGCGTTCCGATCGATCCGGCGACCGGCAACATGACCGGCAGCGTGCCGCAGGTGCTGAAATTCGCCAACGACTTCCTGCCGGCGGTGCCGACATCGGTGGTGAGCTATCGCGCCAATTTGGCGAGCTATCCGCTTACCACCAAGCACGACAATTCGATTCCGGGGTCGGAGTTGCTGCAGCCGGCGGATTTCGCGTCCGGCAATCCGCGTTCGCTCGGCACGCCTGCCACGCCTTATGGCGACGCCACGATCGTGGGCGCCGCCAAGAACAACAAGCTGACGACGCCGACACCCATCTCGACATCAACCCTGTTGGCCGGAGGCACCAATACGAATTCGCTCACCACGAACTTCGTCGCCGGCAATACCATCACCGTGAACTCAACAACCATCCAGTTCTACGACTCGGCTGCCGGCGGCACCCCAGGCGCGCCGCCGAATCTTTATCTCGATCTTGCGACAGCCACCGTCGGCAACCTGCTCTCGACCATCGACGGCATCACCGGTGCGTCATCGACGACGCCGCCAACGCCGTCCACGATCAACAGCAGCGGTGCGATCACGCTGCATAGCGGCATTGCCGCCAACCTCACGATCACTACCACCAATACTACTGCATTTGGGGCCCTCGGCCTGACCGCGCCCGTGAATGTGCCGCGCACCGGCGGCGGCACTGCCGGCACCGGACAGGTGCTCGGCAGCGATCTCCAGGCCTTCATCAACGAATCCGTCAGCGGCGGAGCGGTGACGGCCTACGACATCTCCGGCTCGCCGGTCAGCCTGCAACTGCGCTGGGCCAAGGTTGACAGTTCATCGCTCGGCGCCGGCCACACCGATACCTGGAACATGTTCTACCAGGTCAACTCCAGCGCCACCGGCACCGACCTCGCCTGGCAGAACGTCAATACCGACTTCACCTTCTCGCCGAACGGCCAGATGACGCCACCGATCGCCGGCATCACCCTGACGGCGCCGACCATCGGCGGCGTGCCGCTCGGCAATATCTCGATCAACTTCGGCGCCGGCGGCGTCACCCAGTTCGCCGATGCCAACGGCAACGTGAAGGTCAACCAGATCCAGCAGGACGGCTTTCCGGCCGGATCGCTGCAGACCGTGTCGATCGGCCAGAACGGCCGGGTGGTCGGCAACTATTCCAACGGCCGCAACATCGACCTTGCGCAGATCTCGGTCGCAACCTTCAACGGCACCAATTTCCTCAAACGCATCGACGGCGGCGCGTTCGAGGCGACGGACCAGTCCGGCCAGGCGCTGTACGGCAGCGGCGGGACGATCGTCGGCTCGTCGCTGGAAAACTCCAACACCGACATCGCCGACGAGTTCACCAAGCTGATCGTCACCCAGCAGGCCTATTCGGCCAACACGAAGGTGATCACCACATCCAACTCCATGGTTCAGGATCTGCTGAACGTGCTGCGATAGGTCGCGCACATGGACGGTCTGATCCGGCAGGGAATTGAAACGAGCAGTTTGTCATGAGTCTCAGTCAAGCCCTCTCGATTGCCATGTCGGGGTTGCGCGCCAACCAGCTCGCGCTGTCGCTGACGTCGTCGAACGTCGCCAATTCCGACACGCCGGGCTACATCCGCAAGACCGTCAACCAGATCCAGACGTCCTCCGGTTCGATCGGCGCCGGCGTCAGCGTCACCGGCGTCAATCGCGAACTCGACCTGTATCTGCAGCAGCAGATCCGCACCGAGCAGTCCGGCGCGTCGTACGCCGACCTGCGCTCCTCGATCCTGAGTAGCCTGCAGTCGATCTATGGCACCCCCGGCGGCACCGGAACGCTGGAAACCGCGTTCAACAAACTGGTCACCGCGGTGCAGGGGCTATCGACCAGCTCGGACAGCCAGTCGGCACGGATCGGCGTGCTCAATGCCGCGCAGTCGCTGACGCAGCAGCTCAACAGCATGTCGGGCGGCATCCAGTCGCTGCGCAGCCAGGCGGAATCCGGGCTCAATTCGGCGGTCAACACCGCCAATACGGCGATGCAGCAGATCGTCAATCTCAACGCCCAGCTTGCTAGCGGCGACACCACCGATGCTGCGGCCGCAGCCCTGAGGGACCAGCGCGACCAGTATGTCGATCAGTTGTCGCAACTGATGGACATTCGCGTCATCGACAACGGCAACAATCAAATCCAGGTCTTCACCAATTCCGGCGTGCAACTGGTCGGTGCCGAGGCCTCGACGCTGTCGTTCAATCCGCAAGGCACGGTGACACCGAACACCCAGTGGGACGCCGATCCGACCAAGAGCAACCTCGGCACCCTCACGCTCCACTTCCCGAACGGTGGTTCGCTCAACCTGATTCAGACCAATTCGATCCGTTCCGGCACCATCGCCGGCTATCTCGAGCTGCGCGACAAAACGCTGGTGCAGGCGCAAACCCAGCTTGACCAGTTTGCCGCCAACATGTCGAGCCTGCTGTCCGACAAGACCACGGCGGGAACTGCGGTGAGTTCGGGGGCGTCGAACGGCTTCGATCTCGATCTGTCCGGCCTGCAGAACGGCAATGTAATCCATCTCACCTATACGGATACCAGCAACGTCCAGCATCAGCTGTCGCTGCTGCGGGTCAACGATCCGTCGGTGCTGCCCTTGTCCAACAACGCCACCACCGATCCCAACGATCAGGTGATCGGTATCGATTTCTCCGCCGGCATGGCTTCGGTGACAAGCCAGCTCAACGCGGCGCTCGGCTCAGCCGGCCTGCAATTCTCCAACACCGGCTCGACGCTGCGGGTGCTCGACAACGGCTTCGGAACCGCGACCGTGAATGCCGCCTCCGTGACGTCGACCACATCGTCGCTGCTGGGCGGCAGCGGCGAGGTGCCGTTGTTTACCGACGGCAACAGCCTTTATACCGGCGCGATCACCGCGGCAGGCCAGCAGTCGGTGGGGCTCGCGGCGCGCATCCGGGTGAACAGCCAGATCGTCGGTGATCCGGCGAAGCTGGTGCAGTACAACGCGACGACGCCGTCCGGCGACACCACGCGACCGGATTTCCTTTACCAGCAGCTCACCGCCGGCAAGTCGCTGTATTCGCCGTCGACCGGCTTCGGTACCTCGATGTTACCGTTCCAGGCGACGCTATCGAATTTTTCGCAGCAGATCGCCAGCGCCCAGGGCCAGGCGGCGGACACCGCCAAGCAGATCGCCGACGGTCAGGACGTGGTGCTGAGCACGCTGCAGGAGAAGTTCAACAGCGAGTCCGGCGTCAACATCGACGAAGAGATGGCGCATTTGCTGTCGCTGCAGAATGCATATGCGGCGAACGCGCGGGTGATGTCGACCGTCAAGCAGATGTTCGACGCGTTGTTGCAGGTCTAGCGTTATGCGTTTGGCGCGACGGTTTTGGAGTAGGTCATCATGACGGTTAGCGGTGTAGGCACCAAGACATCGATTCTGGCATCGCGAATCCTGGACTTGCAAAGCCAGTTCGACAGTCTGCAGACCCAGCTTGCCACCGGCAAGAAATCGAACACCTATGCCGGCATGGGCGTCAACCGCGGCTTTGCCGTCGCGCTGCGCGCGCAGATCAGCAGCATCGACGCGTTCGCAGATACGATGACCAACGTCACCACGCGCATCAACGTCGCCAACGCGGCACTGACGCGGATTATCGCGATCGGAACCACGGTGCAGGGCGCGGCGGTGACGTCCTCGACGCAGATCACCAGCAACGGCCAGACCATTGCCCAGGGCACGGCGCGCAGTTCGCTCGACGAGATGCTGAGCCTGCTGAACAGCCAGTCGGGCGATCGCTATCTGTTTTCCGGACGGGCCACCGACACGGCGGCGACGGCGGCGACCGCCGACGTTCTCAACGGCGTCGGCGCGCAGGCGGGCCTGAAGCAGCTGATCGCGGAACGCAAGCAAGCCGATGTCGGCTCCGGCACCGGCCGGCTGACACAGGCGACGCCGACGGCGACGTCGATTTCATTGACCGAGGACACAGGTCCGTTTGGCCTGAAGCTCGCCTCGATCACCTCGTCGGCCGCAAGCGTCACGACCACCGGGCCGACCGGCTCGCCGGCCACCGGGTCGTTCGATCTCGGCGCGACCAACCTGAACACCGGCGACACTATCACGCTGGCGTTCAATCTACCGGACGGCACCTCGGAAAACGTGCAGTTGACCGCGACCACCACGACGCCGCCGCAGGCCGGGCAGTTCCTGATCGGCGCCAACTCGACCGCGACCGCCGCCAACATCAACGCCGCGTTGACCACCGCCGTCGGCGGCCTCGCCAACGGCGCCCTGGTCGCAGCGTCCGCGCTGAAGGCGTCCAGCGAATTCTTCAGCGGCAGCCCGGTGCCGCGCGTCGGCGGTCCGCCGTTCGCCACCGCGACGACGCAGGTGCCCGGCACGGCTGCGAATACGCTCTCCTGGTATACTGGTGAAACCGGCACCGACCCCGCGCGCGGCACCGCGGTGGCACGCGTCGACGGCAGCATCACCGTGCAATATGGCGCCCGCGCCAACGAGCAGGCGCTGACGGCGCAGTTGCAGACCATTGCCGCCATGGCCGCCATGACCACCACGACCGGCGACCCGAACGCCAGCGCCCAGATCGGCGCGCTCTACCAGCGGGTGGCGACAAAACTTTTGACGCAGACCGGCCAGCAGAGCGTGCAGGATATTGCGGCGGATTTCGCCGGCGCGCAGGCCGCGATGAAGTCGGCAGGCGATCGCCAGACCCAGACCAGGAACACCGCGGAGACCATGCTGCAATCGATCGAAGGCGTTACCGACGCGGAGGTCACGGCGAAACTCCTCGCCGTGCAGAACAGCCTCAACGCGTCGTACCAGACGACGGCGATGCTGTATCAGACCACGCTGTTGAAATACATCTAAGGCGCGCCGCCCGGTTTGAATTTGTTCAAACTCTCAGCGTCGTCCCTGCGAACGCAGGGACCCATAGCCACCGGCAGCAATTGTTTTGCGCGCTGGTTGTTAACTTGTCTTTTCCGACAATGATGGCTGCGACGTATGGGTTCCTGCGTTCGCAGGAACGACGGGCAGGATTCACGTTCACTTAAGACCTGGCCAGCACCTCGCCCGCCACATCGATTTGATCTCTCCCACCCTCTTTACCCCTTTTTAACCATGATTTTGAAACCGGCGCGGTAGCCCCGTTTCTGCCGGTCCCAATTTATTTCTCGTTGATCATTTGCTTCCAGGGTGCCCCCCGGGTTCGGCCAAGAAGGCTGAGCTGTTGCGTACACCAGAAAGGTTTGTTCCATGTCTCTCTCCAGCATCACCCTCTCGTCTTCGGTTCGCCAGAACCTGCTCTCGCTGCAGGGCACCGCCGATCTGCTCTCGACCACGCAGACCCGCCTCGCCACCGGCAAGAAGGTCAACAGCGCGCTCGACAATCCGACCAACTTCTTCACCGCCGCCGGCCTCGACGCCCGCGCCAGCGACATCGGCAACCTGCTCGACAGCATCGGCAACGGCGTGCAGGTGCTGCAGGCTGCCAACACCGGCATCACCTCGCTGTCAAAGCTGGTCGATACCGCCAAGTCGATCGCCAACCAGGCACTGCAGACCACCTCGGGCTACAGCTCGAAAGCTAACGTTGCGATCACCGGTTCGAATGCGACCGTGGGAAATCCGGCGACGGCCGCCGACCTCAATTCCGGCAAGCTCGCCGCTGCCGCCCTTGAGTTCAAGAATGCCGCTGGCGTGGCCGTTACGATCACCGTTGGCGCCACGGCTGTTGCTTTCGATGCCTCGGCGCAAACCGCGACCGTCAAGTCGCTGGACGACCTCAACACCGCCTTGAGCGCTGCTGGCGTCGGTTTGACAGCTTCGCTGACGGGTTCTGACGAGTTGACCTTCACGTCGACCAACGATGCTGCCGGCCAGACCATCACCACGAGCACGACTGCTCCGACAACGGTGGCTGCGAACACGATCAACATTAATACGACCGGCGCGGCTGCAGGCACCGTTAGCGCTGCGGTTAAGGATGCTGTCTCGCAGAGCACTCGTGCGAGTCTCGTCGCGCAGTACAACCAGATCATCCAGCAGATCACGACAACGGCGCAGGACTCGTCCTTCAACGGTGTCAACCTGCTGAATGGTGACTCGCTGAAGCTGGTTTTCAACGAAACCGGCAAGTCGACCTCGACGATCACGGGCGTGACCTTCGATCCGAACGGCCTCGGCCTGAAGTCGCTGGTCGCCGGCACTGACTTCACGGACAACGCCCAGACCAACACGGTTCTGACGGCGCTCAACACCGCCAGCACCACGCTGCGCTCGCAGGCTTCGGCGTTCGGCGCCAACCTCTCGATCGTGCAGATCCGTCAGGACTTCTCGAAGAACCTGATCAACGTGCTGCAGACCGGGTCGTCCAACCTGACCCTGGCCGATTCCAACGAGGAAGCGGCCAACAGCCAGGCGCTGTCGACCCGCCAGTCGATCGCGGTCTCCGCGCTCGCGCTCGCCAACCAGTCGAACCAGAGCGTTCTCCAGCTGCTGCGCTGATTTCGGCGTACTATTCGATCCATCACGGCGGCGGGGCTTCGGCCCCGCCGTTTTTTTGTGTCCGGAGGTCCGGAACTGGCATCGCAAACAGGAGGATCAGGTCGCTCGAAAACAGCGCCTTAAACCATCGTGAGCAGGGCACCAGTCATTAACCATGCCTCATAAGGTACCGTTAACCACATTTTAAAAGCTTTTGTTCATAACGTACTCGGGTGAGGTCATGTAGCCCGTCGGCGCGGGAGAAGTCGCTGGCGACGCACACTTGAGGAAGGCGTTGAATATGTCCGATATCGTCCTGACGGCGGCAGTCCGCCAGAACCTGCTCTCGCTGCAGGGCACCGCCGATCTGCTCTCGACCACGCAGACCCGCCTCGCCACCGGAAAGAAGGTCAACAGCGCGCTCGACAACCCGACCAACTACTTCACCGCAGCCGGGCTCGATGCCCGCGCCGGCGACATCAGCAATCTGCTCGACAGCATCGGCAACGGCGTCCAGGTGCTGCAGGCCGCCAACACCGGCATCACCTCGCTGCAGAAGCTGGTCGATACCGCCAAGTCGATCGCCAACCAGGCGCTGCAGCAGCCGACGGGCTACAGCACGAAATCCAACATTCAGTACATCGGTGCGGGAACCGGCGTCGCCCCCGTAGGTCCGGCGACTGCCGCCGACCTTACGGTCAGCAAGCTCAACGGTGGTGTCTACACGTTCAACAATTCCGCGGGCCTCGCTGCGACGATCACGATCGGCACGGCTGCCTCGGCCTTCGATCCGACGACCAAGGCGGCGACTGTCAAAACTCTCGACCAGCTCAATACGGCGCTGGCAGTGGCAGGCATCAACCTGTCGGCCTCGATCACAGGAACCGATAACCTGACATTCACGTCCACCAACGACGGTGCAGGTCAGACCATCACCAGCACCGCGTCCCCTACGCCGCCGACGGCGCTAGACGCAATCAACATCAGCGCCAACGCGTTCGGTGGCGGTGTCGGCGGTGCGGTCGTTCCGGCGGTTCCCGACGCGGTTTCGCAAACCGCGCGCGCCACCCTGGTCAGCCAGTACAATCAGGTCATCGACCAGATCAAGACCACGGCGCAGGATGCATCGTTCAACGGCATCAACCTTCTGGACGGCAACTCGCTGAAGCTGATCTTCAACGAAACCGGCAAGTCGACGTTGACGATTGCAGGCGTCAGCTTCGACCCGAATGGCCTCGGCCTCTCAAAGCTCGCCGCCGGCACCGATTTCATCGACAACGTGCTGACAGGCAAGGTGCTGGCGGCGCTCAACAACGCCAGCAGCACGCTGCGCTCGCAGGCCTCGGCGTTCGGCGCCAACCTCTCGATCGTGCAGATCCGCCAGGATTTCGCGAAGAACATCATCAATGTGCTGCAGACCGGCTCGTCCAACCTGACTCTGGCCGACTCCAACGAGGAGGCGGCCAACAGCCAGGCGCTGTCGACCCGCCAGTCGATCGCGGTCTCCGCGCTCGCGCTCGCCAACCAGTCGCAGCAGAGCGTGCTCAAGCTCCTTCAGTAAGCGGAGAACCGTTTCGAGCCATCAAAACGGCGGGGCAGGGCCCCGCCGCTTTTCCTTGAAACCGCGATGGAGCCGACGGACGACGCCCCAAAACCAGCTCCGTTGATGAAGCAAAAGCCTTTTTTTTGATGCAGTTTTGCATTCGAATGTTCGGGTATTGTTCATGGTGATTCGTGTAACTGTTTCCGGACACGCGCGCCGCGCTGCGGCGGTTTGCAAGGGATAAGGCGATGGCGCTGAAGGTTGAATTGAAGCCGTTCGAGCGGATCATCATCGGTGAAAGCGTCATCACCAATTCGGAGACGCGAGCCCACTTTTTGATCGATGGCGCAGCGCCGATCCTGCGCGAGAAGGACATCCTGACGGCGGAGACAGCCAATTCCCCGGTGAAGCGGCTCTATCTCTGCGCGCAGATGATGTACCTGGAAAAGGACATCCCGAAGTACCAGGAGCTTTATATGGGCTTCGTCAAGGATTTGCTGGAGGCGGTGCCGAGCTTCAGGCCGCAGATCGAGGACGCAAGTAAGCTAATTTTAAGCGGCCAACTCTACAATTCGTTAAAGGAAATCCGCAAGCTTATCAAACTGGAAGAGGAGTTGCTGAGGTGACGAATGTCTAGTGCTGCCGCCAATGCCTACGCACGTATTGCAAACACCACCTCTTCCCCCCGTGATATCGAAGCCCAGGCCCTGCTGAAGGCGGCGAACAAGTTGCAGGCCATCGTCGGCAACGAAAACGCGACGAGCGAACAGATCTCCGAAGCGCTGATGTTCAACCGGAAGCTATGGGCCATCTTTCTCAGCGACGTCTTGCGCGACGAAAACCAGCAACCGTTGCAAGTGCGGCAGAACATCGCCAACCTCGGTATCTTCGTTCTGAGCCAGACCATGGCGCTGCAGATCAGCCCGCAGGTCGAGCACATCAAGCCGCTGATCGAGATCAACCGCAACCTCGCGGCCGGCCTCGGCGGCCGCGCCTGAACAGCAACGGGCATCAAGCAGGAAGGTTCAGCTATGGGTGATATCTTCAGCACTCTTGCAGCCGGCTACACGTCCAAACCCCCGACGCCTCCGTCGCATACGAAGTATGTCCCTGTCGATGCCACGCAGTGGGAAGGGACCTGGAAGGGGACCTATTCGACGGGTGAGAAGTTTTCCTTCTCGGTGTCCAACGTGCAGGGATTTCGCGGGAAGGTGAGATATCAGAGCGGCAACGGTCCGATCAAATACCAGGACATCCTGATCAAGGACAACGCCTTCAAGATGGGCGACTCCAAATTCTTGCTGTCGAAGGAGGGCCACGGCACGATCAAGACCGTGGTCACCAATCCCGCCACCGGGCAGTCGACCCTGAACTCGGCGCCGGTCGATCGGGTCTGATAGTAGTCAGCCTCTGTTCGATCCGCGATCGCGCGTCCTGATCAATCTCATCAGTAACTTCAGCATTGCCTGATCGCGCGCGGCATCTTGCTTCGACGTCGCCCTCTGTCTGCTTGTTGTCGTCGCAAAAGCTGCGGGACGACATATCTCCCATGAATTCAGCACGTCTGCGCTGTTTGCGCGTTTTAAAGGACAGATGATCGCGCCGAGCGGCGAATCAGGTTGCGATTCTCCCTTTGCAACACTTTTAAGATAAATTTTCCCGCTTTACGTGTTTTTTTGCGTGTCGCTTATCTCGCTTTACAACTGGAGAGCGTTCCTATTAGTGTCCGAGTTGGGGCGCTGAGTAGACTGACAGGCAGTTGTGCCGGCACTTTTTGATTGAGGGCGGTTCCTTCAATGCCGAATGCCGGCAATAGATGCGCCGTGGTCAAGCGGTTTTCGTGGTTGCGGGTGCTTGCCGCGTCGCGCCGCAAATCCAGGTCATTCCGATTTTTTTGCGTTCGTCGCCGCATCTGCCGGTCATGTGTGACCGCGCGAACTCCGTTCCATCGTTCAAACCGGGCCTCTCCGCGTGATCCTGCAATCGCGGGCAATCGTTGGCGCGTCCGTTCATCACTAACCATCAAACATCCGGGAGCTGTCCATGACTGACTTGTCGCTGACGGGAGCAACGATCGCAGAGAACGCTGCGAATGGCGCGGCAATCGGAATCGTTGACGACAATGATCCGGCGACGGTGCTGTCGTTTGCCTTGATCGACGATGCGGGCGGCCGGTTCGTCATCGATGCCGGCACCGGCGCGGTGACCGTGGCCAACGGCGCGTTGCTGGACTTCGAGACGGCGACCTCGCACGACGTCACAGTGCGGGCGACGGATCAGAACGGGGCGACCATCGACAAGGTGCTCACGCTGGATGTCACCGACGTCAATGAAGCGCCGACCGGCGCGGCGCTGGCCGGCGGGTCGGTCGCGGAGAATTCGGCGAGCGGCACCGTCGTCGGCACGGCTGCAGGCGTCGATCCGGACGCCGGCGCCGTGTTGTCTTACGCGCTGACGGATGATGCCGGAGGCCGGTTCGCGATCGATACGACGACGGGCCAGATCACGGTCGCGAACGGGGCGCTGCTGAACTTCGAGGCCGCAGCGTCGCATGACGTCACCGTGCGGGTGACCGATCAGGGCGGGTTGACCTTCGACAAGGTTTTCACTGTTGCAGTCAACGACATCAACGAGGTGCCCACCGCGGCGTCGCTGGCGGGCGGATCGGTCGCCGAGAGCGCGGTGAACGGCACGGTGGTCGGCGTGGTGACAGGCGCTGATCCCGATGCGGGGGCGGTACTGTCCTATGCGCTGACAGACGATGCCGGAGGCCGCTTCGCGATCGATGCGGGCACGGGACAGATCACGGTGGCGAACGGGACCTTGCTCGACTTCGAAACGGTCGCGTCGCATGACGTCACCGTTCGAGTGACCGACCAGGGCGGACTCAGCTTCGGCAAGGTCTTCACCATCTCGATCACCGACGTATCCGGCACGTTCGTCGGCACGGCGGGCGACGACGTCATTGTCGGAAGCGCCGAGCAGGATCTGATCCAGGGATTGGGCGGCAACGATGTGCTCCAGGGCGGCGCCGGCGCCGACACCCTGGATGGCGGCGCCGGGAGCGACACCGCAAGCTATGCCGGCGCGGCGACCGGAATCGTCGCGTCGCTCGCGCAGCCTTCAGCCAACACCGGCGAAGCGGTCGGCGACAGCTACATCAGCATCGAGAACCTGACCGGCAGCGCCTTCGCCGATTCACTGACCGGCGATGCGAACGACAACATTATCGATGGCAGAGCCGGCAACGACCTGCTCGTCGGTGGCGCCGGCGCGGACACACTGATCGGCGGCGACGGCATCGATACTGCAAGTTATGCGGCCGCGACCGGCGGCGTCATCGCCAACCTGACCGATTCCTCGGGCAATACCGGAGCTGCGGCCGGCGATACCTACAGCGGCATCGAAAACCTGACGGGGACGGCCTTTGCCGACAGGCTGATCGGCGACGTCGACAATAACGTCATCGATGGCGGCGCGGGCAACGACGTGCTCGAAGGAGGCGGCGGCGCGGACACGCTGATCGGCGGTGCCGGCGTCGATACGGCGAGCTACGCGGGCGCGGAAACCGGGGTGACCGCCAGCCTTGCGTCGCCCTCGGGCAACACCGGAGACGCTGCCGGCGACACCTACAACAGCATCGAAAATCTGACCGGCAGCGCGTTCAACGATATTCTTACGGGTAGCACTGCGGCCAACAGGATCGACGGGGGTGACGGAAACGATACCCTCATCGGCGGCGCCGGAGCGGATACTCTAATCGGCGGAGCCGGCACCGACACCGCAAGCTACGCTTCCGCGGCAGCCGGTGTCACGGCCAGCCTTGCTACATCCGCGGGCACTGCCGGCGACGCGGCAGGCGATGCCTACAACGGCATCGAGAACCTGACCGGCAGTGCGTTTGCCGACACGCTGAGCGGCGACGACAACGGCAACGTGCTCAATGGTGGCTCGGGCAACGACCTGCTCGACGGCGGCGCAGGGGCGGACTCGCTAATCGGCGGGGCGGGCACCGACACCGTGAGCTATGCGAGCGCGGCCGATGCGGTGACGGCCAGTCTTGTCGCATCCGCTGGCAATGCCGGCGATGCGGCCGGCGATACCTACAGCAGCATCGAGAATCTGACCGGCAGTGGGTTCGCCGATATTTTGACCGGCAATGCCAGCGCCAATGTCCTTGATGGCGGCGAAGACGACGATGTGCTGAGCGGCGGAGCGGGCGCAGACACCCTGATCGGCGGTGCCGGCACCGATACCGCGAGCTACGCGACTGCGGCAACGGGAGTGACCGCCAACCTCGCTGCCTCCTCGGGCAATTCCGGCGACGCGGCGGGCGACACCTACAACGGTATCGAGAATCTGACCGGCAGCGCGTTTGCCGACACACTGACCGGCAATGCAGGCGCCAACACGATCGATGGCGGCGACGGCAACGACGTTCTGACCGGCGGTGCCGGTGCAGACACCCTCCTTGGCGGGGCCGGCACCGACACTGCGAGCTATGCGAGCGCGGCGAGCGGCATCACCGCCAGCCTTGCAACCTCCGCGAACAACACCGGCGATGCGCTGGGCGACGCCTATGGCGGCATCGAAAATCTGACCGGAACGGCATTCGCCGACGTATTGGGAGGCGACGAGAACAACAACAGTCTCGACGGCGGTGCGGGCAACGATGTGCTCGAAGGTGGTGCCGGAGCAGACCTTCTGATTGGCGGCGCGGGCAGCGACACCGCGAGTTATGCGACGGCGCTTGCGGCGGTGACCGCGAGCCTTGCCGCGCCGGCATCCAACACCGGCGATGCCGCCGGCGACACCTATGTCGACATCGAGAACCTGCTGGGCAGCGCGTTGGCCGACAATCTGACCGGCGACGTGAACAACAACGCCCTCGGCGGCGGCGCGGGCGACGATACCCTGAACGGTGGCGCGGGCAACGACATGCTGGAGGGCGGCACCGGCGCGGACGCGCTGACCGGCGGCGACGGCATCGACACCGCGAGCTATGCCACCGCGACGGCAAGCGTGACGGCCAGCCTGGCCGCGCCTGCGGGCAACACCGGCGACGCGGTCGGCGACAGCTATAACGGCATCGAGAATCTGCTGGGCAGCGCATTTGCCGATACGCTGACCGGCGACGCGAACGACAACACGCTTAGCGGTGGCGTGGGCAACGACACTCTGGATGGCGGCGCGGGCAACGACGTGCTCGAAGGTGGCGTCGGCGCGGATGCGCTGATCGGAGGCCTCGGCACCGATACCGCCAGTTATGCGAATGCCGGCGCGGGCGTCCTCGCCAGCCTTGGCGCCTTCACCGACAATACCGGCGAAGCTGCCGGCGATACCTACAACGCGATCGAAAACCTGCTCGGCAGCGGCTTCAACGACACCTTGGTCGGCGACGCCGGCGCGAACCGGCTCGACGGCGGAGCCGGCGACGACACGCTGATCGGCGGCGCGGGCGCCGACGCCTTGATAGGAGGCGCGGGCACCGACACCGCGAGCTATACTGCCGCAGCCGCAGGCGTCGTCGCCAATCTCGCTGCGTCCGCGGGCAACACCGGCGAGGCGGCCGGCGATACGTATACTTCCGTTGAAAATATCATCGGAACAAACTTCGTCGACACGCTGACCGGCGATGCCGCAAACAACGCGCTGAGCGGCGGGGGCGGCAACGACACGCTCAACGGTGGGGACGGTAATGACGTGCTGGACGGCGGAGCGGGAACCGATACGCTGGCAGGTGGCAACGGTAATGACACGTTCTATGTTGATGCTTCGACGGATGTGGTCAACGAAAGCAACGGCACGATCGGGGGCATCGACACCGTCATCATCGGAACCACCAGTTACACGATGTCGGCCAATGTCGAGAACGGCACGGCGGCGCTGACATCCAACACCACGATCATCGGCAGCGCGGACAACAACACCCTCACCGGCAACGTCGGCGACGATACGCTGATCGGCGGTGCCGGGGCGGATACGTTGATCGGCGGTGCGGGTAGCGACACTGCGAGCTACGAGGGGGCAACTGTCGGCGTGACGGCCAATCTCGCCAATTCTTCGGCCAACACCAATGACGCGGCGGGCGACAGCTACACCAGCATCGAGAACCTGAAAGGCAGCGGCTTCAACGATGTTTTGATCGGCGATGCAGGCAACAACACCCTCAGTGGAGGCAACGGCGGCTTCGATACCTTGATCGGTGGCGCCGGAGCTGATGTTTTGATCGCAGGCGGCTCAACGTCTGCGAGTTATTCGACTTCGACCGTCGGGTTGACAGCGTCTTTGGCAACGCCATCCATGAACACGGGTGATGCTGCCGGGGATACCTACATTGGCATCTCCAGTTTGATTGGCAGCAGCTTCAATGACACGTTGATTGGCAATGCCGGCAACAATGACATCAGCGCTGGTGCGGGCGATGACGTGCTCGATGGCGGCGTCGGAACCGACAGGCTGTTTGGTGAGTTGGGCAACGACACCTACTACGTTGACGTCTCGACCGATCAGATATTCGAGAGCGCCAATCAGGGCATCGACACCGTCATCATCGGAACCACCAGTTACACGCTGTCGGCCAATGTCGAGAACGGCACGGCGGCGCTGACATCCAACACCACGATCATCGGCAGCGCGGACAACAACACCCTCACCGGCAACGTCGGCGACGATACGCTGATCGGCGGTGCCGGGGCGGATACGTTGATCGGCGGTGCGGGTAGCGACACTGCGAGCTACGAGGGGGCAACTGTCGGCGTGACGGCCAATCTCGCCAATTCTTCGGCCAACACCAATGACGCGACGGGCGACAGCTACACCAGCATCGAGAACCTGAAAGGCAGCGGCTTCAACGATGTTTTGATCGGCGATGCAGGCAACAACACCCTCAGTGGAGGCAACGGCGGCTTCGATACCTTGATCGGTGGCGCCGGAGCCGACGTCCTGGTGGGTGGCGGTGTCACGACTGCAAGCTATTCGACATCAACGGTAGGGTTGACAGTGTCGCTGGCGACACCGTCGAGCAACACCGGCGATGCGGCGGGGGATACCTATAGCGGCGTCGCGAACCTGGCCGGCAGCGCCTTCAATGACACGTTGATCGGCAACGCCGGCAACAATGACATCAGCGCTGGTGCGGGCGATGACGTGCTCGATGGCGGCGTCGGAACCGACAGGCTGTTTGGTGAGTTGGGCAACGACACCTACTACGTTGACGTCTCGACCGATCAGATATTCGAGAGCGCCAATCAGGGCATCGACACCGTCATCATCGGAACCACCAGTTACACGCTGTCGGCCAATGTCGAGAACGGCACGGCGGCGCTGACATCCAACACCACGATCATCGGCAGCGCGGACAACAACACCCTCACCGGCAACGTCGGCGACGATACGCTGATCGGCGGTGCCGGGGCGGATACGTTGATCGGCGGTGCGGGTAGCGACACTGCGAGCTACGAGGGGGCAACTGTCGGCGTGACGGCCAATCTCGCCAATTCTTCGGCCAACACCAATGACGCGGCGGGCGACAGCTACACCAGCATCGAGAACCTGAAAGGCAGCGGCTTCAACGATGTTTTGATCGGCGATGCAGGCAACAACACCCTCAGTGGAGGCAACGGCGGCTTCGATACCTTGATCGGTGGCGCCGGAGCCGACGTCCTGGTGGGTGGCGGTGTCACGACTGCAAGCTATTCGACATCAACGGTAGGGTTGACAGTGTCGCTGGCGACACCGTCGAGCAACACCGGCGATGCGGCGGGGGATACCTATAGCGGCGTCGCGAACCTGGCCGGCAGCGCCTTCAATGACACGTTGATCGGCAACGCCGGCAACAATGACATCAGCGCTGGTGCGGGCGATGACGTGCTCGATGGCGGCGTCGGAACCGACAGGCTGTTTGGTGAGTTGGGCAACGACACCTACTACGTTGACGTCTCGACCGATCAGATATTCGAGAGCGCCAATCAGGGCATCGACACCGTCATCATCGGAACCACCAGTTACACGATGTCGGCCAATGTCGAGAACGGCACGGCGGCGCTGACATCCAACACCACGATCATCGGCAGCGCGGACAACAACACCCTCACCGGCAACGTCGGCGACGATACGCTGATCGGCGGTGCCGGGGCGGATACGTTGATCGGCGGTGCGGGTAGCGACACTGCGAGCTACGAGGGGGCAACTGTCGGCGTGACGGCCAATCTCGCCAATTCTTCGGCCAACACCAATGACGCGGCGGGCGACAGCTACACCAGCATCGAGAACCTGAAAGGCAGCGGCTTCAACGATGTTTTGATCGGCGATGCAGGCAACAACACCCTCAGTGGAGGCAACGGCGGCTTCGATACCTTGATCGGTGGCGCCGGAGCTGATGTTTTGATCGCAGGCGGCTCAACGTCTGCGAGTTATTCGACTTCGACCGTCGGGTTGACAGCGTCTTTGGCAACGCCATCCATGAACACGGGTGATGCTGCCGGGGATACCTACATTGGCATCTCCAGTTTGATTGGCAGCAGCTTCAATGACACGTTGATTGGCAATGCCGGCAACAATGACATCAGCGCTGGTGCGGGCGATGACGTGCTCGATGGCGGCGTCGGAACCGACAGGCTGTTTGGTGAGTTGGGCAACGACACCTACTACGTTGACGTCTCGACCGATCAGATATTCGAGAGCGCCAATCAGGGCATCGACACCGTCATCATCGGAACCACCAGTTACACGCTGTCGGCCAACGTTGAGAACGGCACGGCGGCGCTGACATCCAACACCACGATCATCGGCAGCGCGGACAACAACACCCTCACCGGCAACGTCGGCGACGATACGCTGATCGGCGGTGCCGGGGCGGATACGTTGATCGGCGGTGCGGGTAGCGACACTGCGAGCTACGAGGGGGCAACTGTCGGCGTGACGGCCAATCTCGCCAATTCTTCGGCCAACACCAATGACGCGGCGGGCGACAGCTACACCAGCATCGAGAACCTGAAAGGCAGCGGCTTCAACGATGTTTTGATCGGCGATGCAGGCAACAACACCCTCAGTGGAGGCAACGGCGGCTTCGATACCTTGATCGGTGGCGCCGGAGCCGACGTCCTGGTGGGTGGCGGTGTCACGACTGCAAGCTATTCGACATCAACGGTAGGGTTGACAGTGTCGCTGGCGACACCGTCGAGCAACACCGGCGATGCGGCGGGGGATACCTATAGCGGCGTCGCGAACCTGGCCGGCAGCGCCTTCAATGACACGTTGATCGGCAACGCCGGCAACAATGACATCAGCGCTGGTGCGGGCGATGACGTGCTCGATGGCGGCGTCGGAACCGACAGGCTGTTTGGTGAGTTGGGCAACGACACCTACTACGTTGACGTCTCGACCGATCAGATATTCGAGAGCGCCAATCAGGGCATCGACACCGTCATCATCGGAACCACCAGCTACACGATGTCGGCCAATGTCGAGAACGGCACGGCGGCGCTGGCGTCCAACACCACGATCACCGGCAGTGCCGACGACAACATCCTAATCGGCAACATCGGCAACGACATCCTAAACGGCGGAACCGGCAATGACACTCTGATCGGCGATGCCGGAGCCGATCAGTTGATCGGCGGGGCCGGATCGGACACCGCGAGCTACATCACCGCGGGGGCCGCAGTCACGGCCGACCTTTCAACGCCCGGGTCGAATCTGGGGCATGCGGCGGGTGACACGTATTCGAGTATCGAAAACCTCACGGGCAGTGCTTTCAACGATACGCTGCGCGGCGATGGTGGCGACAATATCCTGACCGGCGGGGCAGGAGCGGACACCCTGGTCGGCGGCGCCGGCACGGATACCGCGAGCTATTCAAATGCAAGCAGTGGCGTGGTCGCAAGTCTGGCTGCGCCGGCGAGCAATACAGGCGATGCGGCGGGCGATACCTACGATACCATCGAGAATCTCACGGGAAGTTCGTTCAACGACACACTCACCGGCACCTCCGGTATCAATGTAATCGATGGCGGCGCAGGAGATGACATTCTCATCGGTGGATCGGGTGCCGATCAATTGATCGGCGGCGCCGGCTCGAACACCGCAAGCTACATCACGGCTGCATCCGGCGTGACGGCGGATTTGTCGACGCCTAGCTTGAACGTCGGCGATGCCGCAGGCGATACGTTCCTGTTCATCCAGAACCTGACGGGAAGCAATTTCAACGACGTGCTGCGCGGCAATGCCGGTGCCAACATCCTGACGGGAGGCGCCGGCAACGACACATTGACCGGCGGCGCGGGCAACGATGCGTTTGTGTTCCACGCAGGCTTCGGCCAGGACACGATCACGGACTTTACGGCGGGGAGCGACTTGATCGAGCTTCACGACGGTATATTCGCCGACGCCAACGCTGCGCTCGCTGCGGCCACCCAGGTCGGCAGCGATACGTTGATTACTGTCGATGCATCGACCACCATCCTGCTGCAGAATGTTGCCCTGGCGAACCTGCACGCCAGCGATTTCCATATCGCCTAGAGCAGGATGAGATTAGGTTGGGCCGTGACGACGGACTATCTCGTGCCCCGGACGCAAGCGGCGTGAGTGCTGCGAGCCGGGGCCTATTCTACTTTGCATGGGGTTGTTTTCGCGATTTTGTGTCTAGGCCCTGCGGTGTACCGCCGAAGAAGTATCTGCACTGCGTCCAGGACACGAGATCGTTAACTGCGCGCTAATGGCGAATCGATTCGACTCCAACCCATCCCACTCTAGCAAGGGTCCCGACATGCCGATACTCCGTCACATTTGGTAACCGTTGCTAACCACATTTAAAGGCACGAACTGTATGAAAGTTGGGCAGTTTTGAAGTCCCCCAGCGGTCCTGCGAGCCGCTCCCATCGAGGTCGTGAATGTCCAATGCAGCCCAGGCCTACGCGCGTACGTCACATGCAACGGCATCTCCCCGTGAAATCGAAGCGCAGGCGCTGCTGAAGGCTGCGAGACAGCTTCTGGATGTTCAGGCCAACTGGACTGGCCCCGACAAGAACATGCACAATGCGCTGCTCTTCAATCGCCGGCTGTGGTCGATCTTCATGAGCGCGGTCGAGACCAACGACAACCCGCAACCGCTGGAAATTCGTCAGAACATCGCCAATCTCGGCGTGTTCGTGATGAAGCAGACAGTCGACATGCAGCTGAATCCGGATCCGGCGAAACTGAAGTCGCTGATCGACATCAACTGCAACCTCGCCGCGGGCCTGTCAGGCAAGGCCTGACGGTTTCGCGCGTCAAGCCTTGCGATCGGTGGCAAGAGCGCGCGTCGGCGCGTCCTTGGTCAGGTCGAGGGCGTGGAAATAGGCGCGACGGCGCAGCACCGCTTCATCGGGAAACTGCTGCACCACCACGCTGGTCCTGGTATCGACGACCTGGTAGACGATCGAGGCAGCTGCGCGATCGAAAACCACCTGACGCGATCTGGAAACATTGACCGCATCTGACTCCGCGCGCGCACGTGCGCTCGCATCTGCCGCCGTGACGCTTTGCGCCGCCGGCAGTTCTGTCGCCACCGCCTTATGCGCCGCTTCGCTCACGGGCTGCACAATCGGCGCGGCAACCGGTGCCCCCACCGGCTTGATGCTGAAATCTGTACTCACGGCAGCCTCCTGGCTTGCTTCGAGTCAAATCCCAACCCCTCTCGAATCGGAACTATGCCCCAACACCCCTCAATACAATGTTAGAGAATGCGCTGAATTTCGCGCTGAAATCCGCGGAAGTTTTTAGTTAAAATTGCTGCTATTTTTTTGGAAGCACGGAACGATCACAGCGAGCGGCTGACCGTGAGCGGCGTAATGTTGCGTGGTCCGGGCGTCGCGCGCTGTCCCGAGGCTGTATAGGTGTTCGGGATGTTCTTGCGTTGCATCTCGGTGTTGACGCCGCGCACGATGCCTTCGGACACCGCATGCGCCGTCGCAAGGACGGTGAGGTTGACCTGCAGCATGGCGCGGAAGGTGTCGTGATGGCGCCGCAGCGTGGTCAGCAATTCCGGCGAGACCTGAGTGAGATATTTTTGCGCGTTCTTCAGGCTTTCGACCGCCACCATATAGCGGCCCGACAACTCGCCTTTCTGCTCTTCCAGCCGCATCGCTTCGGGGATTTTGCCGGCGCGAACCAGTTCGGTTTCGCGTTCGATGATGCCGAGCAGGCCGGTCATCACGTCCATCAGATCTTCCGCGAGCTTGCGCGCTTCCGGCGGCGTGGAGATCGCTCTTGCTGGTGCGGATGCCGGTGAGCGTGCGGGGCTGGCCTGAGGACGCTGATTCATGTCGGGTTTTCCTTTTGGATCAGCCGGCGCGGTTGGCTTGCTGCAGGATCAAGGAGCGGAAGACGTCGTTGGAAATGCCGATGCCGCCGGACTTGGCAAAGGATTTCGAATATTCGTCCGTCAGCATCGAGCGCCAGACGCCGGTGCCGGTCGTGTCGCCGAACGGCCCTTCGCCTTTGACGCCGGTGGTCATCTGCGAAAACATCGAGTTGAGGAACATCGCCTCGAACTCCTGGGCCTTGGCGCGCGTCTTCTTCTGCGCCTCAGGCGAAATCTTCTTCAGCGCGTCGGCGAGTTGCGGATCGTTGCGGCCGTTGATCAGCGAAGCCTTTTTCTTCGTGTAGGCACCGATCCCATTGATAAGGCTCGTGTCCATCACATCACCTCGATGTCGGCCTGGATCGCGCCGGCGGCCTTGATCGCCTGCAGGATGCCGATCAGGTCGCGCGGGCCGATGCCAAGCCCGTTGAGGCCGTCGACGAGCTGCTGCAGCGAGACGCCGTCTTTCACGACCGCAAATTTCTTGCCGTCTTCGCTGACGCTGACCCCCGTGCGCGGCGTCACCACGGTGCGGCCGCGCGACAGCGGGTTGGGCTGGCTGACTTGCGGGCTTTCGGAAATCGTTACGGTGAGATTACCTTGCGCCACCGCCACGGTGGCGACGCGGACGTCGCGGCCCATCACGATGATGCCGGAACGTTCGTCGATGACGATCTTGGCGGCGAGATCCGGCTCGACCTGCAATTGCTCGATCTCGGTCAGGAAAGCGACGACGTTGCCCTTGAATTCGGTGGGGATCGCGAGCTGCACCGTGGAGGGATCGATCGGCTCGGCGGTCTTGACGCCGAGGAAATCGTTGACGGCCGCCGCTATGCGCTTGGCGGTGGTGAAATCGGCGTTGCGCAGCGCCAGCCGGACATTGGGCAGGCGATTGAGCGCGAATTCGATCTCGCGCTCGATGATGGCGCCGTTGGCGATGCGGCCGACGGTCGGCACGCCGCGGGTAATCTTGGCGGCTTCGCCTTCGGCCTGGAAGCCGGAGATCGCGAGCGAGCCCTGGGCGACCGCATAGACGTTGCCGTCGGCGCCGAGCAGGGGGGTGACGAGCAGGGTGCCGCCCTGCAGGTTCTTGGCGTCGCCGAGCGCGGATACCGTGACGTCCATCCGCGTGCCTTGAGTCCCGAAGGCCGGCAGATTGCCGGTGACCATGACGGCGGCGACGTTGCCGGTGCGGATGGTGGCGCCGCGGATGTTGACGCCCATGCGCTCCAGCATCGCCTGCAGCGATTGCTTGGTGAAGGGGATGTTGTTCAGCGTGTCGCCGGTGCCGTTGAGGCCGACCACGAGGCCGTAGCCGATCAGCTGGTTCTGCCGCACGCCTTCGATGTTGGCGAGATCCTTGATCCGCGACGTCGCACCCGCGGCCGAGGGCGATAACGCCAGCGCCAACAGCGCGGCGCAGGCCACCCAAATCAGTCTTGCCGAACGGATGCCGGGCATCCTGTGCTCCCCTCGAGGTCTTGACCGGACCGCTTGCGCCACTCCCATGACGGCGATCCAGCATTAACTATGCGAACGCCGTGCCACGTCGCGTTTCTGATGCAATACCTTGATATTTCTGGATGTTCGCTGGAGGCATGGTGCTGCGGCGACTTCACCATGAAGGGCGAAACTGCCGCACGTCGGCAGATTTTGCCGGGCCATTTACGCATCATTAACCATAAGAGGGCGAAGGTCTCTCTACTCTCACGGCGAGATCACACGATGCGCATCTACGGACCGAACGGCACCACGCTTGGATCGCCCGCGACCCACACGCGGCGAACCAGTTCGACCGGCTTCTCGCTGCCGGAGACGACGGCTGCACCCGAAGAGTTGCGCTCGGCCGCAGCACCCAAGGCCGCCGGCAACATCGATGCGCTGCTCGCCCTGCAGGGCGTCGAGGATCCGACCGAGCGCCGCAAGCGTTCGGTGGCGCGGGGCAGGGGCGCGCTCGACGTGCTCGACGAACTCAAGATCGGGCTGCTCTCCGGCAATCTCGATGCTTCCACCGTGAACCGGCTGCGCGACGCCGCGGCCAATCTGAAATCCTCCTCCGGCGATCCCGGCCTCGATGCCGTGCTGTCCGAGATCGAGCTGCGGGTTGAAGTCGAGCTCGCAAAGGCCGGGCAGTTCTAAGATTTACGCCGCGATATCCTTGCGCGCCGCGTCGTAACGGCGCTGCGCGTTCAACACCTCCTTCAGGTTATTCTCCGCCCACTCTCGCAACGGATCGACGGCGCCGGCGAGCGTCGCGCCGAGCGGCGTGATCGAATACTCCACCGTGACCGGCACAGTCGCGATCGCGCGCCGCCGGATCAGTCCGTCGCGTTCGAGCGATTTGAGAACCTGGCTCAGCATCTTCTGCGAGATGCCTTCAATCGTCCGCCGTAACGCATTGAAACGCATCGGCTCGTCGCGCACGAGAAGCAGGATTAACACCGCCCATTTGTCGCCGACGCGATCGAGAATCTGGCGCGTCGGGCAATCGGCCGCATAGGCGTTCGGGGTTTTCGAATTGGCGGCTTTCATAGCGGTTACTCCGGCGTAATCAGGTGACCCAAAAGTGCTCTCTTCACACTTACATCCCTTTCGCTATCTAGTCACCATTGGATACCACATTCGCGTATCGCAAGGGAGACTTCCATGAAAATCGCCGTCATCGGCGCGTCCGGCAATGCCGGTTCGCGCATCACTGCCGAACTCGCCCGCCGCGGCCACAGCGTGACCGCCATCGCCCGCCATCCCGACAAGATCGCAAGCGGGCCCAGCGTCACGCCGACCAAAGGCGACGTGATGGACCAGGCCGGCCTTGCCCGGCTGCTGGCCGGCCACGACGTCGCGATCAGTTCGGTCCACTTTCTTGCCAGCGATCCGGCCAAGCTGATCGGGGCCGCCAAGGATTCGAAGGTCGCCCGCTACCTCGTCGTCGGCGGCGCCGGCAGCCTCGAAGTGGCCCCCGGTGTCCGGCTGGTCACCACCCCTGGCTTTCCCGTGGTATACAAGGCGGAAGCCGAGAAGGGTGCGGCCTTCCTCGACCTGCTCCGGGCCGAGAAGGAACTCAGCTGGACCTTCCTGTCGCCCTCGGCGCTGTTTGTGGCCGGCGAGCGAACCGGCAAGTTCCGTCTCGGGACCGACCAGCTTTTGACCGCTGCCGACGGCAAAAGCTCGATTTCCTTCGAGGATTTCGCAATTGCACTCGCCGATGAGATCGAACGCCCGGCTCATATCCGCCAGCGTTTTACGGTCGGATATTAAGGCAGTGGGCCGCCCCGATAGTTTTGCCTGTGCAAGGCCTTGGGGGCGGTACTCCCACGGGGACGGACGATATTGTCTGTCACAACCCGCCGCTATATAAGGCCGGCGCGGACGGACAATTTTCCGCCCCGCCTTGCACGTGAAGATGGGCTGGCCTTGGAAAAGTTGAAGAATTATCGACCCTCCGAAAAAGAGCCTTTCATGAACGACCGCCAGCGCGATTATTTTCGCGCCAAGCTGCTGGCGTGGAAGGACGAGATCCTGAGGGAATCAAAGATTACCCTGCAAACCCTTCAGGAAGAGAACGTCAATCATCCCGATCTGGCTGATCGCGCCTCTTCCGAAACCGATCGCGCCATCGAACTGCGCGCCCGCGACCGCCAGCGCAAATTGATCTCCAAGATCGACGCCGCGCTGCAACGCATCGAGGACAACACCTACGGCTATTGCGAGGAGACCGGCGAGCCGATCTCGCTCAAGCGGCTGGAGGCCCGTCCGATTGCAACGCTGTCGGTGGAAGCGCAGGAACGCCACGAGAAGCGCGAGAAGGTTTACCGGGACGAGTAGGGCACATTGACGGGCGGCTGACCGCCATGCGGTCAGCGCTGCGCCTTGCAACAGAAAGCCGCCGCTGATGGACAACATTCTTGCGGCCGCACAGATCATCGCTACTGCCCGCCGCAATCGCACGCCGCTGGCCTCGCTTCCCGCTGAGCTTGTGCCCGGCGATGAGGCGGAAGGCTATCGCATTCAACGCGCGGTCCACGACCTGCTGCTGCCGCAGACCGGCAGTCTGGTCGGTTACAAGATCGGCTGCACCAGCGCGGTGATGCAGCAATATCTCGACATCCCCCATCCCTGCGCCGGTGGCGTGTTTGCCAAGGGCGTTCACGTCAGCGGCGCCGAGCTGCGCTATGGCGATTATGTCCGTGTCGGCGTCGAATGCGAGATCGCGGTGCGGCTCGCACGCAATCTTGCGCCGTCGGAAGCCCCGTTCACCGCGGAGTGGATGATGGAGGCGATCGAGGCCTACCATCCCGCGATCGAGATCGTCGACGACCGCTACGTCAAATGGGAGACGATGGGCGCGCCGACGCTGGTTGCCGATGATTTCTTCGCCGCCGGCTGCGTGCTCGGCAAGGCAGTGGCGCGCACCAGGGCGCCGGACCTGCTCACGGTCAAGGGCCACGCCATCGTCAACGGCAAGGAAGCCGGGCGCGGCACCGGCGCCGACGTGCTTGGCCATCCCCACAACGCACTGGCCTGGCTCGCCAATCATCTCGCCGAAGAGGGCAAGGGACTGCATGCCGGGCAGATCGTGCTCACAGGCAGTCTTGTGAAAACCGTCTGGCTCGATGCGGGCGACAGCGTGAAGATGGAGCTCGACGGGTTGGGCACGGTGGAAGCGAAGTTCGGGTGACGCCTCATAGATTTGTGGGGTGGGCAAAGCCAACGGGTCGCGCGAATGCGCGCCCGATGACAGGCTCCGCGTGCCCACCATTCAGCATAAATGATTTTGAGAGATGGTGGGCGAAGCGCGAAGCGCGCCGGGACGGGTGGGTGTGATGGCTGAGAGCGTTCCGTCGGTTCTCGAATCTGACGCCAAGGGTGAAATCGCCGACATCTATGCCGACATTCGAAAGGTTCTCGGCACCAGCGTGGTCAACCTGATCTGGCGCAACCTTGCGACCATGCCGGGTGCGCTGGAATGGACGTGGTCCACCGTCCGTCCGCTTTATCTCGGCGACGCCCCATTGCATGCCGAAGCCGTCAGGCAGACGATCGCGCTGCCTGACTGGCCTGGCTTCTCCACAGATACCTTAGCTGCCGCCGGCGTGGACGAGGCCGAACGCGCGCTCATTCGTGACGTGCTCGACAGCTATCAATATACCAACGCGCTCGCACTCGTCGTGCTCTCGGCGCTGCTGGCACATTACGAGCCGCGCCCGGCCGATAGCGTGACGGCTGCCGATACCGCGCCAAAACCGTCCGGCGCCAAAATCCCGGAATTGCCGCCGATGGATGCGCTCGATCCCGAAGTGGCGGCGCTGGTCGGTGAATTGAATTGCTTCGGCGAAGACACCGAGCCGCAACTGATCGCGAGCATGTACCGGCATCTCGCTTACTGGCCGGCCTACCTGGCGCTGGTGCGAACCATGCTGGCGCCGCTGCAGCGTCAAGGCCGGTTGAATGCGTTGACGGTTTCGACTCGCGCGCTTGGGTATGCGCATGGCGCGGTTCTCGCGTCGCAACTGAAACCTGCCACACCGCCGGATACGCTGAAGGGAGCGCTCGCTTCCTGCCGACTGTTCGTCGAACATCCGATCGCGCGCATGACCGGGCTCTGCGCCCTGATCCGGCGGGCGACGCCGGAGTGAACGCTCGTCCGGCTACGACAGCAATTCGACCCTGCCGTCACCGAGCCGATAGATGCCGCCGACTATTTTCAACTTGCCTTGCCCGACCGCCTCACTGAGAATCGGCGCCGCGGCCTTGAGCTTGGCGACGTTATCACTGACGTTTCGCCGAGTGGCGTTCACGAGCTTGTCGCCCGGCTGATCTGCAACGGCCTTCACCGCTGGTGCCAGCGCCGCGACCAGCGATGGCAGGTGGCCGGGCAGGGTAGTGTTGTCCTTCAGCGACTTGATCGTCGCATCCACCGCGCCGCAGCTTTCGTGGCCGAGCACCACGAACAGCGGGGTGTTGAGGACAGCGACCGAATATTCCAGGCTCGCCACGGAGTCGTCATTGGCGAAATTGCCGGCGACGCGGCAGACGAACAGATCGCCGCGACCGCTGTCGAACGCGTATTCGGGAGCAATACGGGAATCCGCGCAGCTCAAGATGGCGGCGTAGGGATTTTGTCCGCCCGCCAGCGCCTCGCGCTCGTGCTTGAAATCGTGCCGGCGTGAGATGCCTTCGACATAACGGGCGTTGCCCATCATCAGCCGGTCGAGTGCCTCATCCGGCGAGACCACGTTTTGCGGCTTGGGCGGCGGCTTTTTATCCTTGGCCCACGCGGCGGACGAAAAAGCGAGCCCGGCGGCGATACCGCCCGTCAGGCCGAGAAAGCGGCGACGTGATGTAGCTTGTGCAGTGACGGCTTCTCGGGCATCGCAGAGGTGGCACATGTGGCTTCTCTCCCAGGCAGGAGATGGCGGGAAGCGGTCACCACTTTATCTCATTGCAAGACAATAAAGGTTTTAACTGTCCGAGCACTTTAAGTCGGACTTGTCCCAAAATGCCTTGATCGCGGTGAAGGGCACCGAGAGGCGTTCCCTCGCCCCCATGAGTCGCAGCAAGACCTCGAAGCGGTCTTCCTTGATATTCAACTGCTCGAAGTCACGCTGCAGAATGATGGTCATATCGTCGGGATATTTCGACTTCAGGCCGAGCGACAGTTTCACACCGTCGGCGTGGGTGCGGAATGTGATGTTGACCGGCCGCTGCTCCGAGGCGAGCGGGAGCGTCTCGACGATCTTGGAGCGTGCTGCCGGCCTGCTGCACGGCTCTGCGAACGCAGGCGAGGCCGGGATGAGGATCGCGAGGAGGAGGAGAAGCGCTGCCCCACAAGAGATGGTCATACGCCGCACTTGCGGGGTATCCAGTACGCCGCGCCCTGTCGTGTCCATCACTGCTGTCTCTGGAGTACTCGATCGCCTGCCCGGCGCGGACGAATGACAACGGGTGTGTTCGCGTTGCCGCAGCTCATTTCACCCGGGTCATGCTAACCGGTTCCATCAAAAAAGAAAGAGGGCGCAGGGAATGCCGGGCCGCCGAGTACCCTCGGCCCCGTGCATTGGTGGCAGGCCACACGCCGGTCACCACGGGTACTCGGGATCAGCCAGCGCTCCCCGTGCAGTGGTTTTAACGGGCTTAAGACGATGACGAATTCGTCTTGCCGCTGTCGCCGGGGAGTTAATGGTTAATTGAAAACCCGGCCGGACTCGAAGGAGATTCGGCGCGTGGCGCTAATATGGATGCCAGGACCACGGATCCCCGTCGCCGCCGGCAGCTTCGTTAACCAATCGTATTGGGTGGGCATGGCTGCCGACCGAAGTTCTGGCGGAGGCGTTTGAGCGCCGCTTGTCTGCGCGCCGTTGTGCGCACTCAGGCAATACCGCCATGCGACAAACTTGCACACCCGACGCTGCCGCGCCCGTTGCATCGCTCGTGACGATTCGCAACATGTCATCTCGCAGGGACGCGCGCGGCGCGCTTGCGTGCGTTCGCGGCGCACCCGCCTTACGAGGGATGCAGGAGCGTATGCAGTTCGCGGGCCGACGGACCGGCTTTGAAGGCGACCGCCGGCGACGATATGAACAACAGCACGACGACCGGCGGAGCCGCGACGAAGAACGCGTGATCGGCGCGACGACCGGGAACTCCAGGCTTTCGCCGAAGGACGCCAGCACGCAAGGCGCGGGAACTGCGGGCGCCGTGGACCGCCGCCACTTCTCCTGTCGCAACCATGAGGAAGTGACGTCCAGGCAGGAACGATTCTCGATCGGGAAAATTATGCAATCGTGTCGCTAGACACACGGTAACCTTGTCAGGCTTCGGCGCTATCTTCCCCCCGAGAGGCGCTGGAGCCTGCCTTTTTTGAGCGACCTTGTGAGGAGACGCGACCGCGCCATTTTGATCTCGCGGGGCGCATCGCCGTCACAGGCTGATGACATACGCGCTCATCGCCAGCAAAACGGCGACGCTGATGGCGATAATGATCAAGAAGAATTTTCCCATTGCTCTGGCTCCCGCAGACCCCAACGCAATGCAGCAGGAATAGTTCTCTGCTGACAGGCACACGCATCTGTGTTCGCAGAAGGCCCGCTCGAGGCGGCCCTTCGCAAGTCAAGGTGTGACCGCGATCAGATCGCGATGCCGTAATAGTCGTTGACGGCGCGGGCCCTGGTCGGGTCGCTCCAGTTCCAGGTGTTGTCGTTGCGGTAATGCGGTGCGTCCTTCAGCTGCGCTTCCGTCACGCCGGTGACGTAGCCGCCGAGCGAGGTATCGTATTTCAGCGATTGCCATGGCAGCGGATAATGGTCGTCGCCGATGCCGAGAAAGCCGCCGAAAGAGAGCACGGCATAGGACACCCTGCCGCTCTTCTTGTCGATCATGACGCGCTCGATCGAACCGATCTTGTTGCGATCGGCGCCATAGACCGCAGTTCCCTCGACCTTGTCGCTACCAATCAGGTTGCCGGTTTCGTTTGCTTCCAGGGTCATGGTTCCCTCCGTCGAGGTTGATGGATGAAAAACGAGGAGGGGAGGGGAAACGTTCCGAGGCGAAGGGTTGCGCATCGACGCACGCCCACGAAACCTGAGCAGCGCTGCATCCCTTCAATGATTTTCAAATCGACCACGGCTTCCGCAACAAGTGCTGGCGCCAACAGTGACCTTGGCAATGTGAAATACCTCACGCTGCCAAACTGAGCCCGGACCTACGAATGCCCTGTTAGCGCGGCAGGGAAACATGCGTAACATGCGTATAGTACTTACTGCCCTCGTCACATCGGCAGTTGTCTTCTTCACCGGCCTTAGCGCGGCTTCTGCGAAGGATTACCCTTATTGCATTCAGGGCGACGACTTCCGCGGCGGGTCGGGCGAGTGTATCTTCACGACCAACGCGCTGTGCCAGGCTGCGGCTTCGGGCCGGACGGCTTATTGCACGGACAATCGCAACTTCAGCGCCAACGCCCAGCTCATCGACAAGCGCCATGTGCGTCGTCGTTCGAACTGACATCGGACCGCGCGAATACATTTTCGCGATGCACCATTCAAAAATGACCACGGTCCTCGCCATGGGAGCTGGCGAGGGCCGCGTTGATACATGTCATCGTGCCTAGGTTTGCGATGGAGTGTGGGAGCTCTGGATAAGACTCAGAACGGCACAGCACGTCCATCACCTGCTGGCCGTAGCGGGCATGCGATCCCCGCAGGGCTTTCCCCTGCGGGGATCGGCTGTTATTGTCCCGACGGAGAGCCTGAATGGCCCACGAAACGACCAGGGAGAGAACGGATGGCAAGGACATTCGTGACGATGGTCGGCGCAGCCGCGCTGGTCGGCGTGCTGGCCGCCTTATCGGCGCCAGCGATGGCGCAATATCCCGACCGCCCCATCAAGATGATCGTGCCATGGGCCGCGGGGGGTGACACCGATAATATCTTCCGGCCGTTCGCCGCCGAACTCCAGAAGCACATCGGCCAACCGGTGGTTGTCGCCAATGTCGGCGGTGCGTCCGGCACTACCGGCGCGCGCGAGGCGAAGGCTGCGGCGCCCGACGGCTATACGGTCTACGCGGTGCACGACTACATTCACCTGACGTTCTACGCGGGCATCAGTGACGTCAAATACACCGACTTCGAGCCGATTTGCCTGGTCTCGGCGACGCCCTCGGTGCTGACCGCAAGTGCCAAAACGCCCTGGAAGAACTGGCAGGAGCTCGCCGACGACGCCAAGAAGCGGCCGGGCGAGATCACGGTGGGCGCCACGCTCGGCTCGACCAGCCACATCTTCCCGGCAATGATCGAGAAGGCGGCCGGCGTGAAATTCAAGTTCGTGTCCTACGACGGCCTGGCCCCGCGGATGAACGCGCTGCTTGGCGGCCACATCAACCTCACCGACTCCAACCTGACGCAGAAGGGCAAGGTCGAAGCCGGCCTGCTGCGCTACATCGCGATCGCCAGCGAGAAGCGCGATCCGGAAGCGCCCGACGTGCCGACGCTCAAGGACCTCGGCATGAACATCGTGTACGAAGTGGCGCGCGGCATCTTCGTCCCCAAAGGGACACCCGCGCAGGTGCGCGCCAAGCTCGAGGAGAGCTGCGCCAAGGCGACCAAGGAGCCGAGTTTCGCCCAGGCGATGAAGCTGCAAGGAACCCGCGTGGCATTCCTCAATGCCAATGACTATGCGCAGTTCCTCGCCAAGATCGACAACGAGAACAAGGTCGTCATGACCGATCTCGGCCTGATCAAGAAATGAGTATCGGCCGCGACGGAATTGCCGGGCTGATTCTGCTCGCGATCAGCCTGGTCCTCCTGGTCAAGTCGTTCCAGCTTCCGTCCCTGCCGATCGTTCCGGTCGGGCCAGGTTTTTACCCGGCCATCGTGCTGTCGTTCATGGCGGCCGCGAGCGCGCTATTAGTTCTGCAGGACCTCCTGAAGCGCCGCCCGGCGGCCGCAGCCGGCGCGGGTGAGGCGCCGCGACGAAATTATCGCCTGGTCGTGATCGCGTTCGCAATCGTCGGCGCCTATGTGGTGCTGCTGCCGCTCGTGGGATTTCGCGTCGCCACGGTCTTGTTCGTCGGCGCGCTGCAGGCCGCTTTGGACCGTCCGCGAACGGCGCGGCAATGGGGTGTACTCGCCGCGATTGCGCTCGGCACTGCCATGGTGAGCTACTTCGTCTTCGAACGATACCTGCTGGTGCTGCTGCCACGCGGCGCCTGGACGGGCTTCTGATGCTCGATTTACTCTGGAACGGCCTCGTCAACGTCGCCCAGTGGAAATATCTGTTGCCGCTGTTTGCCGGCACATTCATCGGCGTGATCGGTGGTTCGCTGCCGGGCGTCACCATCACCATGACGGTTATCGTGGTGCTGCCGTTCACCTATGGGCTCGATCCGCTGGCGGGCCTTGCGGCGATGACCGGCGTCTATGTCGGCGGATCGACCGGCGGCCTCATCGCCTGCTGTCTGCTTGGTATCCCAGGCTCGCCTTCTTCGATCGCCACCACGTTCGACGGCTTTCCAATGGCGCGCAATGGCGAGCCGGGCCGTGCCATCTGGCTCGGCGTCTGGGCTTCGGTCTGGGGCGGCCTGCTCGGCGCCTTATTCCTGGTGTTCCTCACCGGGCCGCTTGCGGCGATCGCGCTGGAATTCGGGCCATGGGAGTACTTCTCGCTGTTCGTGCTCGCCATGGCGATGGTAGCGGGTCTCACCGAATCCTCGCTCCTCAAGGGACTGATCTCGACCGCCATCGGGTTGTTGATCACGGTGGTCGGCCACGATCCGATCGGCAGCGTGCCGCGCTTTACCTTCGGCTCGGCGTTCATCGGCGGCGGCTTTCCATTCCTCCCCGTGCTGATCGGCATTTTCGCTTTCGCGCAGATCATGACCGATCTGGAGAAGCTGAATTCGCCGCGCGGCCGGGCGCTGGAGTCGCTGGTCGGGGTCAGGCTCGAGCGCTTCTCGCACCTCAAGGTGAACCTGGAAATCTTCAAGCAGCCGTTCCTGCTCGCGTGGGCAACGATCGTCGGGCTGATCATCGGAATCCTGCCTGCCATCGGCGGTAGCGCATCGAGCGTCATGGCCTATGACCAGGCCAAGAAGTTCTCGAAAACGCCGGAGCGTTTCGGCAAGGGGCACCCCGAGGGCATCATCGCTTCGGAAGCCTCGAATAACGCAAATGTCAGCGGCTCGCTGATGACCATCATGGCATTCGGCATCCCCGGTGACGCCGTAACCGCCGTGATGCTGGGCGCGATGACGATCCACGGCATTCAGTCGGGACCGCTGTTCATCTCGCAAAACCCTGATATCGCCTATGGCATCTATGCGGCCTACATCCTGGCGCACCCCTGCATGCTGCTGATCTGCATCGTGCTGATGCCGCTGATGCTGCGGGTGACCTCGGTGCGGATGGCGGTGCTGGCGCCGGTCGTGCTCGTGCTCTGCGTCGTCGGCGCCTACGCGCTCAACAATACCATGCAGAGCGTCTACGTGCTGCTGCTGTTCGGCGTCGTCGGTTACGTGCTGGTCAAGCTCGGCTTTCCGCTCGCGCCGCTGATCTTAGGTTTAATTCTCGGCGACCAGATCGAAATCAATCTGGTGCGCGCGATCATGACCGACGCGAATCCCTGGCTTTTCCTGACGCGGCCGATTTCCGGCTTGCTGCTGCTGGCGGCGGCGGCCTCGGTCGGGCTGGCCATATGGCAGCATTGGCGTCACCAGAACCGGGTGGCTGAGGAAGAGCCGGATTTTTGAACCGAGGTCATGATGCCCTTTGGAGATTTGCGGCGGCGATGTCTCCATTCCTGACATTCAGCCAAAACGACCACGGCCTCCGCCAGGGGAGCTGGCGGAGGCCGCGTTGATACACTTCATCGCGCCTAGGTTCGCGATGAGGTGTGGGAGCTCTAAGAAAAACTAGAACGGCAGCAGCACGTCCATCACCTGCTGGCCGTAGCGGGGTTGCTGCACGTCGGTGATCTGGCCGCGGCCGCCATAGGCGATGCGGGCCTGCGCGATCTTGGAGGAATCGATGGTGTTGTCGCTCTGGATGTCTTCGGGGCGGACGATGCCGGCGACGATGAGTTCCCGAATTTCGAAGTTGACGCGGATCTCCTGCTTGCCTTCGACCACGAGATTGCCGTTCGGCAGCACCTGCGTCACCACGGCGGCGACGTTGGTGGTGAGAGACTCCTGGCGGTTGACCGAGCCCTTGCCGTCGCTCGACGACGTCGAGTCCGTGGTCAGGATTTTGCCGGGCAAAACCTTGAGCGGCTGCGTGATCGTCTGGGATCCGATGAAGTCGGAAATCCCGGAGTCTTCCTTGGCGGTGCGGCTGCGCTGGGTCTCATTGGACAGGTTGGCCTTGTCGGTGATGTTGACGGTCACCGTCAGGATATCGCCGATCCGCGCCGCGCGCTGATCCCTAAAGAAGGCGCGCGAGCCGTTCCGCCACAGCGAGTTGGCATTGTAGGAAGCCTGCTCCGGCTTCGGCATCGGCATCTGCACCGGCTTGTAGCCGGGCTGCGTGGTCGGGTTTTCGATCTCCGTCAGCTTCGGCTTTTCGCCGATTTGCGACAGACGGTCGATCGAGGAACAACCGCCGGCCAGGGCGGCCAGCGACAGCATGGCGCCCGTGAGAATGATGCGGTTGAGACGGATGACTGACATTTTACATTACTCGGCTTTTGGAGCGACTGGCGAACTGACGGTAGCTACGGCAACGGGCGCGGGTTGTGTGGAGCCGAGCGAGGAGGTGGCATCGCTGGTCTGCGGCGGGCGGGGCGCCGCGGGCGTGATCGAAACCTGGCCGCGGCCGATCACGGTGCCGGACAGCGTGCGCTTCGACTGCACGTTCATGACGCTGACGACGTCGCCTTCGGTGCCGTTGTCCAGCGCCTTGCCGCGCATGGTGAGGTAGATTCCGGGCGCCTCGTAGACCAACATGACGTTTTGGTCGCGCTGCACCAGGTCGGGTTTGACGAGATCGGCGGTGCGGATCGCCTGGCCGGCGCGGAGCTGGCGGCGGGCCTGCATGCCCACCGCGCGGTCGCGCGCGGCGGCATCAGCGCCGACTTCCGCTTTCGCGCGACGCTCGACCACCACGTCGGATGATTTCAGGATCTCATTGCGCTCGACATTGCGTGCCAGCACCGTGGCTTCGACGGTCTCGATCGCCGTGCCGGTGAAACGCAGCTTGGCTGCGGCGGCGCCGTTGTCGTTGCCGATTTCAAAGGTGACGTCGAAGCGGCCGTTGCGGTTGTCGTAGCGCACGATGGCTGCCTGCATGGCGCCGGTGAAGCCGGCGTCCAGCCTGACGTCGCTGGGGTCGCGGTCGAAAGTCAGCGACAGATTGGCGGCGTCGCCGAGACCGTTGCGGCGTTCCAGCGCGCGGGCGATCTGCAACTCGATATCCTTGCCCTCGAGCGTACGAGCCAGACGCGTCACCGAAATTTCCCTGAGGTCGCGGGTATCGACGCCGATCACATGATGGGCGCGAAGGGTGTTGAGCACCTGCGCGACCGGCAGCGAGCCCGTGGTGCCCAGATCCGGCGCGCGGTAGATCGCGATCTGCGCTGCGCTGCCGGCATTGTCGATGACGTCGCCGATCCGCACCAGATCGCTCGACACCTGCACGTTGGCGCGCAGCACGGGTGCGGCGATCGCATTGCGGTTCGTGAAGCTTTCCTGGGTCTGCGCGACCGCGGCCGCGCTCGATGCGGCGATCAGGGCTGTGGCCAGGAGGAGGGCGCGGGCGATCATGACCAGTCCTTTAGCGGAACATGTTGGCGGTCGATTGCATCATCTGGTCGGCCGCGCTGACCACCTTGGCGTTCATCTCATAGGCGCGCTGGGCGGCGATCAGGTCGGAGATTTCGGTCACCACCTCGACATTGGCCTGTTCGAGATTGCCCTGCTGCATGTCACCAAAACCGTCGGTGTTGGCGACGCCGTCCTGCGGCGTGCCGGAGGCGGGCGTGTCCGTGAACAGATTGTCGCCGATCGGGTTGAGGCCGGCCTTGTTGATGAAGCGGGTCAGGCCGATCTGGCCGACCTGCGTCGGTGTAGTCGAGCCGGGCACAATCACGGTGACCTGGCCCTGCGCGTTGATGGTGATCTGGGAGGAATTCTGCGGGATCGTGATCGTCGGCTGCACCGGATTGCCCTGTGCGGTGACGACGCGGCCCTGCGCGTCCATCATGAACGAGCCGTCGCGGGTATAGGCATAGGTGCCGTCGGGCACCTGGATCTTGAAGAAGCCTTCGCCGCGGATCGCGATGTCGAGGTCGTTGCCGGTCGGCGACAGCGTGCCCTGGCTCATCAGGCGCGGCGTGCCGACGGTCTTGACGCCGCCGCCGATGTCGACGCCGACGGGCAAGATGGTGCCCTGGTCGGAGGCTTGCGCGCCGACGCGGCGCACGTGGTCATAGATCAGGTCCTGAAACGCGGCGCGCTGCTTCTTGTAGCCGGTGGTGCGCATATTCGCGATGTTGTTGGAGATCACCTGAACGTTGAGTTCCTGTGCCGCCATGCCGGTCGCTGCTGAGTATAAAGCGCGCATCGATCAATGCCTTACGGTTATGCCGGAACGTCGGCGAGTTTCTCGACTGCGGTTCGGTGCAGGTCGTGCTGCTGTTGCAGCATCGCCGAGATCTGCGTGTAGGTGCGCGTGATCTCGATCATGCGGCTCATTTCGTGAACGGAATTGACGTTCGACTTCTCGATAAAACCCTGGCGGACCCGCGAGGTGGTGTCGGGCTGGGCGGCGACGCCCTGGCCCGCGGAGTAGAGGTTGCCGCCTTCCTTCACGAGCTTCTGCGCGTCGGCAAAATTGACCAGCCGCAGCTTGCCGCGGACCGCGTCGGTGCTGCCGGTGCCCTCGAGGACCGTGATATTGCCGTCGGCTGCGATGTTGATCGCCTTGTCGGTGGGCTGGAACACGATCGGGCCGGAGGTGCCCAGCACCGGATCGCCGCTCGCGGTCACGAGCTGGCCCTGATTGTTGATCTGCAGGCCGCCGTCGCGGGTGTAGCGTTCGCCGGCGGCCGTCTGCACCACCAGGAAGGCGTTGCCGTCGATCGCGACGTCGAGCGGGTTCTTGGTCTGCTCGGAGGGGCCGGGCGCGAAATCGTGGAAGGTGGCGCGGTCGTGCACGAAGGAGACGCGGCGGTCGGCGTGCACGAAATTGTCTTCATGCGCCGGCGAGCGCAGATATTCCTCGAACAGCGACCGGTCGGCCTTGAAGCCGGTCGTGTTGATGTTGGCGACGTTGTTGGCGACGACATCCAACTGCCGTTCCAGCGTCATCTGCCGCGAAAGTCCGACGAGAAGCATATTCTCCATCGGTGGTTCTCCCCTTGATCGATCCGAAACAGGCTCTCCCAAGCCCGTGGTCCGGATCCGTCGTAAACCTTTGGGCTCTCCCAAGCCGGCAGGTCACGCCAGTTACTCAGCGAAAGCCGTGCCAGTTACGGAAATGCTGGATTTTTAAGGGGTTAGGCTTTTTTCGGGGCGCGGGGCGGGCGGCAGAAAGGTCTTGTTGACCATGTTTGCCCGGCAGATTTTTCCTAGTTGGGCGCTAATGGAAAGGTTCCGTTAACCATTATTACCCTAGCGTTGCAGATGTAGAGCGCGTGTGCGCTGGCGGCTTTTGTTTCGCGTTGTGGGGGCATCGTTACCCAGGCTGGTGGCAACCGCGTTCGTTTTTCGGAATCGAAGCGGGCGGGGCAATGGCTGACAACGAGCAGGTGGAAGGCGCAGACGGCGCAGAAGCCGCATCGTCGAAAAAGGGCAAGCTCAAGCTGATCATTGCGGTGGCGGGTTTCGTCGCAATCCTCGGCGCCGGCGCCGGCTGGTTCTTCCTGATGCGCGGCCATGGCGAGGAAAAGCACGCCGAAGCGCCGCCGCCGAAGCCGCCGTCCTTTGTCGAAGTGCCCGATATGATGGTCAACCTGGTCGGGGCCCCCGGCGAGCGGGTGCAATATCTCCGCGTCAAGGTCGTGCTCGAGATCAAGGACGAGAAGCAGGTCGAGGCGATCAAGCCGAGCCTGCCGCGCGTCACCGACCTGTTCCAGACCTACCTGCGCGAACTGCGTCCCTCCGACATCAACGGTTCCGCCGGGCTGTTTCGCCTCAAGGAAGAACTGACCAAGCGGGTCAACAACGCGGTGGCGCCGCAGCAGGTGAGCGCCGTGTTGTTCAAGGAAATCGTCGTGCAGTGATGGAACGGATCTAGCATCATGGCCGGCAACCAAGACCAGATGGACCAGGACGCGATTGCCGCCCAGTGGGAGGCGTCGCTCGATTCCGAGGATCCCGCGGCGGCCGCGGAAGAAGCTGCCGCCAATGAACTCTCCGAGAGCATGGCGCTGCAATGGGCGGCCATGGTCGAGGATGGCGGCCGCGAGTTCGGCAACAAGAACTCCGGCGAACGGGTTCTGTCGCAGGAAGAAATCGACAATCTGCTCGGCTTCACCGTCGGCGACGTCAATCTCGACGACCATTCCGGCATTCGCGCCATCATCGATTCCGCGATGGTGTCCTACGAGCGTCTACCGATGCTCGAAATCGTGTTCGACCGCCTGGTGCGGCTGATGACCACGAGCTTGCGCAATTTCACCTCGGATAACGTCGAAGTCTCGCTCGACCGCATCACCTCGGTTCGCTTCGGCGACTACATGAATTCAATTCCCTTGCCGGCCGTGCTCAGCGTGTTCAAGGCCGAGGAGTGGGAAAATTTCGGCCTGGCGACGGTCGATTCCAGCCTGATCTATTCGATCATCGACGTGCTGCTCGGCGGCCGCCGCGGCCAGACCTCGCTGCGGATCGAGGGCCGGCCCTACACCACGATCGAAACCAACCTGGTCAAGCGGCTGGTCGAGGTGGTGCTGGCCGACGCCGAGCAGGCGTTCCGGCCGCTGTCGCCGGTGACGTTCTCGATCGACCGGCTGGAAACCAATCCGCGCTTCGCCGCGATCTCCAGGCCCGCCAACGCCGCGATCCTGGTGCGGCTGCGCATCGACATGGAAGACCGCGGCGGCAATATCGAGTTGCTGCTGCCTTACGCGACCATCGAGCCGATCCGCCCGGTTCTGCTCCAGATGTTCATGGGCGAAAAGTTCGGCCGCGATCCGATCTGGGAAGGCCATTTCGCGACCGAAGTGGCGCAGGCCGAGATATCGGTCGATGCGGTGCTCTATGAAGCCGACATTCCGCTGAAGCAGCTGATGAAGCTGAAGGTCGGCGATACCCTGCCGCTGGAGATGCGCCCTGAAGCGCTGGTACAGGTCCGCTGCGGCAATGTTCTTTTGACCGAAGGGCGCATGGGCCGTGTCGGCGATCGCGTCGCCATTCGCGTCACCAAGCAGTTGCGCAAGCCCAATACCACCTTCGCGATGTTCGAGAAGGCCGACGAGCAAACCAAGTTGATGGAGGCACAATGAGTCATTCCCTTGGCGTTGTGATCGAGAGTCTGGTGGCGGTGCTGCTGATGCTCACGATCGGCTACTGCATGCTGCTCAACAAGCGGCTGAAGCGGCTGAAGGCGGACGAGCATTCGCTGAAGGCCACGATCGCCGAACTGATCACCGCAACCGAAATCGCCGAGCGGGCGATCGGCGGCCTCAAACACACCGTGCGCGACGTCAACGAGAATCTCGGCAGCCAGCTTGCGGCGGCGACGCAGATGGCGGGGCACCTGAAGAACATGCTCGCCGAAGGCGATGGCGTCATTCGCCGGCTGTCCAAGATCGCGATCGCGGCGCGGCCCTCGCAGGAGGCCGAGCCCGCAGCGCCCAAGGTCTCTACTGCCAAGGCGGTTGCCGCGGCGGCTGAAGCATTCTCCGAACGCAGAAGGGCCAGTGGCCTCGCCGCATGAAGTCGTTTCGCGACATCCGTGTCATTCCGGTCGTGCTGGTCGCGATCTTCGGCCTTGCCGTGCTGAAGATCGCGGGCCTCGTGATCGATGGCGGATACGTGTTCGATTATCAGGTCAGCCAGCCGGCCAAGCGTTCGTGGGCGCAGGACAATCTGGGCTATCCGACCAGCGCTAAGGCCGATCCCGCCGACATCACCGGATCGGTCAAGAAGGAAGAGAAAAAGGAAGAGGCGCCGAAGCCGGCCGCTCCCGCCACCGACGCGCCGAAGCCCGACGGCGTCGTGGTGTTTCCCGACCAGAACCCGCAATCGGTGTCGCCGTCGGAGCGCGCCATCCTGGAGCGGCTGCAGGCGCGGCGCCAGGAATTGGAGCAGCGCGCGCGTGAAGTTGAAATTCGCGAGAGCCTTTTGAAATCCGCCGAGAAGCGCATCGAGGGCCGCGTCGAGGAAATGAAGGCCACCGAAGCAAAGATCTCGACCGCGACCGGCCAAAAGGCCGAGCAGGACGCCGCTCGCTTCAAGGGCATCATCACGATGTACGAGGGCATGAAGCCAAAGGATGCCGCCAAGGTGTTCGACCGGCTGGAAATGTCGGTGCTCTACGACATCGCCTCCCAGATCGCGCCACGCAAGATGTCGGACATTCTGGGCTTGATGCAGCCGGAAGCGGCCGAGCGGCTGACGGTCGAACTGGCCCGCCGCGCCGGCACCGATAAATCCACGTCTACGGCCGAGCTGCCGAAGATCGAAGGCAAGGTCCTGCAGCAAAAGCCCAATTGACGCGGACGTACCGGCGCCCCCCGTAAAGGGGGCGTTGGCGCCACCCGCTTCAGAACCTGCGCGGCCCCGACGAAACGAACGAGCGATGGGCCACGGCAAGCGCGCCGCGCTCGTTGGTTTCAAGGGCGATCTTCTGCGCCAGCATGACATCGCCCGCGACGAGGTCGCCGTCCGGAACGAAGCACCATTTGCAGACGTGGTGGCCCGTGCCGCTGAGTTCCTCGATGTTGGTCTGCGTGCCATGATGGATCCGATAGCGCGTCCCGGTATCGCTGCCGGTGACGTCGAAATATCGGAACCGCTCGTAGCAGGCGCGCTGCTTCGGCGAGAGCCAGCCGTTCAACAGGGTCAGCGCTCGCGCTTCGGTTTCGTAGCGGAACGATCTGCTACAGGTACCCGATCGCGCCACGACCAGCGAAAGCGCCGAAAGCAGCAGCGTGCCAAATAAAGCGAGGGCGAACGAGCACATCGCCAGGACGATCTGCTGGGTCACCGCCGTCAGCCACCGACGAGACGTGGATAAAACAGCGTTTCCTCCGCCGTCGGATCGAAGGAGCGGATCACCCGTTGCTCGCCGGGCCCCGATCGTACCGCTGCCGTAAAGCCTGCGCCGGTCAAATCCCTGAAACGCCGCTCGGCCTTTTCGACCTCCGCGCGATCATGGACGTCGAATGTATGGCGGGTGTCACCGGTACGATCCATCACGATCTGGGTTGCCATTTTCACGCACTCCGAATTGGCTGCCTGAGGCAGGTTTGGCAGGCCCGGGAGCTGGTTTGTCGATTGCCGGCCCCGCGTCCCGGGTCCATTGTTTCCCTAAGACGGGATGGCTGATGTTGGTTCCAACCGTCGTGAGATTATTGATGCAGATCAAGACGCGGGGCGGCGCTGTGGTAGGAGCCGCAGCGTGCGAGCCTGCGGCGTGCCGGATGATCACGAAAAGGGGCCGGATTCCGACCCATCCTGCGACGTGTAATGCTTCGTCCGGGCGCCAGGCCGCCTCTCCAACGAAATCAATGAGTTGACGTTAACAAAACCTTAAGTCGGCCAATCCAAGATTCAAATCCGCAGGCGAGCGCGCTTCGCCGCAGAACTCATTGAGGCCGCGAGATTTCCTGGATGGGGCAAAGGGCTGCCGCTGGAACTGGGTCGCAGGGCCGCGCTTTGGCGCGGGCGGCCCGGCTGTGCCTCGGCCGGCCGCTTGCCTTTGTCCTGCTGCTCGCCGGCATCGCTGTTTCGCAGCCCTGCCGGGCCGACGATCCGGTCCGGGGGGAGGCGACGTTCACGTCCGGCGGTGGCTTCGCCCGGCTGGTATTGAAACTGGCCGAGGACGTCGAATCGGAGGTTTCGACCGCGGGTTCGATCATCATCATCCACTTCAAGCGCCCGGTGGATATTCCCGTCGACAAATTGTCGGACGCCGTTCCCGATTATGTCGGCTCGGCGCGGCGCGATCCCGACGGTACGGCGATCCGGCTATCGCTGGCACGGCGGGCAACCGTCAACACCATGACGGCGGGGGAGCGGATCTTCGTCGACTTCCTGCCCGATAGCTGGACCGGTCCGCCGCCCTCGCTTCCTGCCGAAGTCATTCGCGAACTGGCGGCTCGGGCGCGGGCAGCCGAGCGCGCGCTTCGCGCGCAGATGGCGGTCAATGCCGCAAAGAAGAGGCCGCCGGTGCGTGTCCGCGCCTCGGTGCAGCCGACCTTCGTCCGCTTCGTGTTCGAGATGCCCGACGGCGTCAACGTATCGTCGGTGCTGAACGATCAGAAGCTGACGCTGCAGTTCAACAGCGTGCTCAATTTCGACCTGGCGGATGCGAAGGTGGCGGCGCCACCGAACATTGCCTCGATCAACCAGCGGGCCGACGTCGACTCTTCCGCAGTCGACCTCGTTCTGATCGGCGAGGTCGACGTGCATTCCTTCCGTGAGGAAAAGAACTATGTGATCGATGTCGCCTTCCAGCAGGCGGAAAAACCCGCTTTGGCCGCGCCGCATGCCGAGGCCAAGCCGGCCGTACCGGCCAAACCGGGCCCTGCCTCGCGGGTTTCGCGCGACAAGGCCCTGAAGGAATCGCCGTCACTGCAGCAGCCGGCGGAAATTCCGCCCGTCACCTCGGAGATGATTGCCGAGCAGGCCAGGATCGAGATCAAGCCGGGGCAGGCGACCGAAGCGCCGGCCGTGACCGAGGTCAAAACGCCTGCCGTCGAAAAAGTGACGCCGGCCAGTGACAACGCGGCTCCAGCGGCCGAGAAGATGGCGGCCGCTGCGGAAAAAACATCGCCGCCGGCGGAAGCCGCAAAAGCGGCGCAGCCTGCCGAACAGGTCCAGGCCGTTGCTGCGGAAGCGCCGAAGGCCGTGGCGCCCAGCCAGGCTCCACCTCCCGCGGAGCTGCCGAAGCAGCCAGCGCCGGCGGCATCCAGCCCGCCGCTGGAAAGCGGCGTCAAGGACAAGGCGGCCACCGTCGAGGCGAGGCGTGACAGCGACGGCCTGCGCGTGACGTTCTCCTTTGCCACGCCGACCCCGGCCGCGCTGTTCCGCCGTGCCGATACGCTGTGGCTGGTGTTCGACCAAGCCAAACCCATCGATATCGAACCGATCCGTGCCAAGGGCGGCGCCATCATCGGCGATGTCAGCCGGCTGCCGCTGGAAAAGGGCCAGGCCATCCGCATCCGCCTTAACCGGCCGCAGATTCCTTCGCTCGAAAGCGAAGGCCGCGCCAACGGCGCCGAGTGGACGCTGACCTTCGCCGACCGCGGCCAGGCCTCGCCGCTGCCGCTGATGGTGCTGCGGAACATCACCGATCCCGCGCTCGCCAATGTCACCGTGCCGCTGGCCAATCCCGGCGCGATGCACCGGCTGGTCGATCCCGACGCCGGCGATACGCTGCTGGTCGTCACCGCGCCGCCGCCGACCCGCGGCCTCATCAAGCGGCAGGATTTCGTCGAACTATCGCTGCTGGAATCCGTGCACGGCGTGGTCGTGCATCCGAACTCCGACGACATCAACGCCGAGGTCGGCGCCGACAAGGTGATGCTCGGACGGCCCGGCGGGTTGACGCTGTCGTCCGCCGACGTCGCCGCCGAACGCGCCACCGCGGCGGTGCGGCCGCTGTTCGACGCCAACGAATGGCGCAAGAACCGGGAAGAGAAATTTCTCCCCAAACTGGATGCGTTGATCAAGGCTGCCGCCGCCGCGAGGCCTGAGCTAAAAGCGCAAGCCCGCCTCGAGCTTGCCAATTTCTACATGTCGCGCGGGATGTATCAGGAGGCGAGGGGGGTGACCAACCTCATCCTCTCCGACACCAACCAGGGGAACGAAGATGCCACCGTGCTGATGGTGCATGCGGTCGCCAGCATCCTGATCGGCCATCCCGAGCGGGCGCTGAAGGATCTTGCAAGTCCTGCGATCGGCAACGGCTACGATTCCCAATTGTGGAAAGGGTTCGCGCTCGCCCGTCAGGAAAAATGGGCGGACGCGCGCGAAAAGTTCAAGAACGACGAATTCTCGATCGCCGCGCTGCCGCCGGAACTGCAGCGCATCGTCACCGCGGACGCGATGCGGGCCTCGCTCGAGGTGAAGGACTATGCCGGTGCCTCGCGGCGGCGCAGCGAACTCGAGGTGATCGGTATTCCCAACGAGATGAAGCCCGAGATCGCGGTGCTGCGCGGGCGGCTCGCCGAGGCGCTGGGGCACGACAAGGACGCGCTCGACGCCTACAGGTACGCGGCGCAGTCCCGCGACCGGCAGGCGTCGGCGGAGGCGAGGCTGCTGGAGGCCTTGCTGCGGCACAAACGCGGCGAACTGGGCCAGGCCGATTTGCTGCGCGAGCTGGAGACGTTGTCGGTCACCTGGCGCGGCGACGCGATCGAGTTGAGGGCGTTGAACAAGATGGCCCAGATCTACGCCGAAACCGGCCGCTATGCCGACTCGCTCGGAGCCGCCAAGACCGCGACGAAGCTGCAGCCCAATTCCGAACTGTCGCGGCAGGGCCAGGATGCGGCGTCCGCCTTGTTCGCGGAGATCTATGTCGGCTCGAAGGGCGACGACATGAAGCCGGTCGACGCACTCGCCATGTTCTATGAGTTTCGCGAATTGACGCCGATCGGCCGGCGCGGCGACGAGATGATCCGGCGCCTCGCGGACCGGCTGGCTACGGTCGACCTGCTCGACCAGGCCGCCGAACTGCTGCAGTACCAGGTCGACAAGCGGCTGGAGGGAGCCGCGCGCGCGCAGGTGGCGGCACGCCTTGCCATGGTCTACCTGACCAACCGCAAGCCGGATAGGGCGATCGCGGCGCTGCGCCTGACCCGGATCGCCGATCTCTCCGGCGAACTGCGGCAGCAGCGGCTGCTGCTCGAGTCACGGGCCCAAAGCGACATCGGTCGGCATGATCTGGCGCTCGATATCATCTCCAACATCGCCGGCCGCGAAGCGATCCGGCTGCGCTCCGACATTTATTGGGCGTCGCGGCAGTGGCGAGAGGCTTCCGAACAGATCGAACTGTATTACGCCGACCGCTGGCGCGACTTCAGGCCGCTCAACGCCGCCGAGAAGAGCGACGTGATCCGCGCCGTGGTCGGCTATGCGCTGGCCGGGGACGCGATCGGCCTGGCGCGTTTCCGCGAGAAATACGCGCCGCTGATGACCGGCGAGGCCGACCGGCTTGCATTCGATACCGCGAGCAAGCCGGCCGCTTCCAACAGCGCCGAATTCGCCCTGATCGCCAAGATGGCCGCCAGCGTCGACACGCTCGACGGCTTCATCCGCGAAATGAAGATCCGCTTCCCGGATGCCACCGCCCGCGCGCCGCTATCGCCGGAAATGTCCGGGGCCGAGCCGGTCCACACTGGCTCCTTGCCCGCGATATCAGGCATCAGGCGGATTGATCTGAAGAAGCCGGCGAAGTAGCGGATTTGGCCGCAGGTTCGGCCAATTTTTGACGAGTTGACGCATTAGGCAGGACGTCAGCGCCGCCCTGGTGCTGCCTGTTATCGTCTCTCACTAGTCGTCCAAAACTGGCCGTCCGATGCCGCTGACCCGGGACCGAATTATTGGACACGACAATGAACGCCTGGCGTTCAGGTTCACCATGCGGAACGAAGCCGATATTGTCGAGTGCCAGATCAGCGATGCCGCATTGGACGAACTCGGCGGCGTGAAGGGTACGGAGAGCATCGCAAGGCAGGCGCAGTTTTTGGCGCTGCGGGATGCCGTCGAGGGCATCGCATCCGATATGTTCGACAGGGTGCCTGTGATCAAAGGCCGGGTCATCAGGATATTCACCAAGCACATTCAGAAGTTACCGTCGTCGCCGGCCGACCCGATCGCGACCGGCTCGGAGCTGGACACGAACAAAACCGCTTCGCTGCGGGTCATCGCCGAAACGAGGCCGGCAAGCGCGGCGCAATAACGCACCGCGCTGCGGTCGCGCCGACAGCGGCTGCAATCGCGATGGCGGGCAGGGCGAGCGCGACGAGATGGCGCGTCGTTCCGTCACCCCTCGACAGATCCGCGTCAAAGCGGCAACCTGCAGGCAAACAACCTGCCGGAGGACGCCATCACGATGAGCAAGCCCGCCAAGACCGAAGCCGAACTCATTGCGATGGCGCGAGCCGAGTTGAAGGCCCATCTCGAATGTCCCGAGGGTATTGCGATCTCGGTGATCCCCGACGGCGATAGCTGGGAATTCCGCGCCGAGGCCGACGATGCCACGATCGCCAAGCCGGGTTATCCCGAATGCGTCGCCATGCTGGTCCAGATCGGCGACCACCTCTGCAAGCAGTATAATTTTAAGGAGTGACGGGCAGTTGCCAGCGTCCGGCCAGGCTTGACCGCCCAAAACGTCTTCACACCGTAAAAATTCGCCCCGGGTTCAAAATGTTCTTGGGGTCGAGGGCGCGCTTGAGCGTGCGCATGGTTTCGATTTCCTCTTCGGTGCGGCTCATTTTCAGGTAGGGCCGCTTCAGGATGCCGATGCCGTGTTCGGCCGAGATCGAGCCGCCGAATTCGCCCGTGAGGTCGTAGAGCAGCTTCTCGAATTCATCGTGCTTCTCGGGCGTATGTTCGTGATACACGCTGGGATGCAAATTGCCGTCGCCGACGTGTCCCATCACGATGGTGAAGGCTTGTGGATCGATCGCCTTGACTCGTGCATCAAGCGTATCCGCATATTCCTCCATCCTGTCGATGGCGAGACTGACGTCGAAGCCCATCCGCGCAGCGTAAGGAAAGCTGCGGCCCAGTTCGACGCTGGAATCGCGGATGCGCCAGATCGCGGCGGCGGATGCATTCGAGGTCGAGAGCGTGGCGTCGAGGATCAGGTTGTCGTCCATCGCGGTTTCGAGCAGTTTCTCGAGGTCGGCATGGATGCGCTCGGGGTCGCTGCCGGAAGCCTCCAGCAGGACGTAGAACGGATGGTGGGTCGGCAGAGGCCCGGCCACGCCCTTTATGCGTTCGACCGTGAGGCGGTAGTAAGCATTCCACATCACCTCGAAGGCGGTCAGTTCGCCGCCAAGACTTTCCCGCGCCATCCTCAGGAATGCCGTGATCTGCCCGAACGAGGGCAGGGCGCACAGCGCCACCTGCCGCTCCGCCGGCGCGGGAAAGACGCGCAGCGCAGCGCGCGTCACCACGCCGAGGATGCCTTCGCTGCCGATGAAAAGCTGCTTTAAGTCGATGCCGGTATTGTTCTTGATGTATTTGCGCAGGCCCTTGAGCACGGTCCCGTCGGCGGTGACGACTTCGAGGCCGAGGATCAGGTCACGCGTCATGCCGTAACGGATGACGCGGTTGCCGCCGGCATTGGTCGAGATGTTGCCGCCGATGGTGCAACTGCCGCGCGAGCCGAGGTCGAGCGGAAACATCAGGCCGTCCTGCTCGACCCGCTCCTGGAGCTTTTGCAGCGGCGTGCCGGCCTGCGCGATGGCGACGCCGGCGGAGACATCGACCTCTTCAACGCTGTTCATGCGCTCCATCGACAGCACGATTTCGTTCGGATTCGGCAGCGCGCCGCGCACCAGCCCGGTCATGCCGCCTTGCGTCGTCACAGGCACGCCTTCGCGATGACAGAGCCGCAGCAACACGGAGACATCCTCCGTCGTTCTCGGGCGGACGACCGCGCGCGGCTTCGGCACCGGATTGCCGGCGAGATCGTGATGATAGCGCGCGTCGATGTCGCCGCCTGCCAGCACCGTGCCCTTGTCGAGCACGTTGCGCAGTTCGTCGATGAAGTCCTCGGACATGCCCCTGCCTCTTCTTTATGAGAAGTTTGGCCGAAGCTTTACATGCGGCATGGCCAGGAAGAAACCCGGCCCGGCGTGGGGATCCGCGTTTTTAAGTGCGGTCTATCTTGACTAGAGTCTTTTCCGTTCCGATTGAATCGGAACGGGGCTCTGGATTTTTGATTTGACGCGTCTTCTTGACGCGAACCGGTCTCCACTTCGCTGGAAAACGCTCCAGCTAGCGCCGCGGCCGTCGCGTCGACACCGGGCGGCGACGGACCGCTTCCTCCTGCCGCTCCGGCTCGACCGACGTGATCTGGTTGCAGGCATCGCACTTGTAGACGTAGACGAGCGGGCGCAATCCGATTCGGGGCAGCTTCCCGATCCTGACCGTGCCGATCCCGCAAATTTCGCAGCGCGGCGGCAGGGCGGTTTCTGAATGCGGTACGGACATATCAACTATCGCTGAGCAACAAAAAACAAAGGAAAGCATCGGCGAAATTGGCTGCCGATTGTATCTTATTCGTGGAAAAACAGCTCCGTAAGAATACGAGGGTTGCCACCACCATCCATCTTTTGCCACCAAATCGACCCCGGCCGGGCATCCAAACAACACACTGTCGGGTGCAAGCTCGCAACGCCAGCGCGCGATCACACGGAAATTCTACCGGACCTTTTCCGGCCGGATTCCAATTTGTGAGGCGTGCAGAGATGTCTTCCAGCAACGGTCATGACACATCGATGCAAGCGGCGCGGGCGGCCGCGGCGTCACGTCTATCGCCCGCCGACAGATTCAATATCGATCGGGAAGGGCCGGCCAAACGCGCCGGAAAACTTCGGGCGCTGCAGCAACAATTCCAGAAACTGAACGAATATTGCGACGAGACAGTCGCCGAAATTCGCGCTTCGCTCGAGCGTGCGCCGCCACGCTAGTCCGTAAGAAGCCGGTGCCGGTTTTCCGGGAATGAAGTCGGGCGAGCGTTTGCGGCAGATCAAGGCACGCTGGCCGGATTACCTACATTGCATTCCGTACCGAGCGGCTCCATCCGGAAGGGGCAGTTCAGGGTACGAGGCCCGGACTCCCAAAGTATGATGGGCACTCCGAGCCTCGCTCTTTCGGGCGAAGCGAGACATCACGAGGCTGGATCTCGCTTCGGCAACGTCTCACTTCTTGTCGATCTTCGTGACCGCGTCCGTCTTGTCGATCTTCGTAACGGTCTTGGTCCCCGCCGTGTCGCTCACGGCAAACGTGACCCTGTCGCCGGCGTGCAAGACATTCAGCCGCGCGCCGTCCTGGACCTTGAATTCTTCGGTCGCGGCGCCGGCGTTCGCGCCGGTGGTGCCATCAGGCATATCCTTGATCGAGATGGTGCCGCTGATCCGGTCTATTCTCGTCACCATTCCCGTACGCGTTTGCTGGGCAAGCGCCGACGTACCGACGATGCTGAGGGCCGCAGTAGCAGCCATAATCATCCCTGCGATTTTCATGAAATACTCCCGGCTGTAGGGCGTCTACGATAAGCCGGAATTGCGGCATTAGTTCCGCACCGGAGCGCGGTGCAGCAATTTCTTCACGCTTCAAACAAGGCAGAGCTGGAGGTGCGTTGACGCTGGAGCGATCCCGCTAGGCCGCGCCGGCCTCGGGCTCGAGTTCGGTTTCCGTCACCGTGCGGTTACGGCCGAGCCGCTTGGCTTGATAAAGCCCGCGGTCGCAGCGCTCGATCATGGCGTCCGCGGATTCGGCGAGGCGGAATTGCGCCACGCCGATCGAAACCGTGATGCTGCCGATTTCCTTGCCCGTCGCACGGCGCGTCAGACGCGCTTCGGCGATGCGGCGGCGAATGCGCTCGGCGACCGAGGTACAAGCCTCGAGATCGGCTCCCGGAAGCACCGCGATCAATTCCTCTCCGCCGTAACGGGCTGCGAGATCGACTTCGCGAACGCCTTCCTGCAGGACCTTGGCCACCAGCCGAAGCACCTGATCGCCGACCTGATGACCATAATCGTCGTTGAATTTCTTAAAATGATCGATGTCGATCAGGAAGACGCTGAGCGCCTCGTCCTTTTCCATCGCCGCGATCTGGGCGAGGCGGAGGAACTCATCCATCGAGTGCCGGTTGGCGAGCCCGGTCAGCGCATCGGTGTTGGAGCGTTGCTCGGCCGCCTTCAGCGAATCGCGGATGCTGTCCAGTTCCTCCGAGGTGGCGGCGAAATTTGCTTCCAGCGTCGCGGCCCGCGACGTCGCCTTTGACAATTCATCAACCAGTTTCGCAATGATCGTCCGGGGATCTGCGGCGCCAGCGGCTTCGGACGACACCTCGCCGAGCGCCTTGATGTGGGTCTGGTTGTCGGTGACGGCGGTGTTCAGGAATTGCTGGGCGGTGGCGATCAGGCCGCTCAACTGCTCGGGAAGGTCACCGAGCGGGTCGGGGCTGGACTGCGGCGTCACATAAGTAATGTAGAGTTCGTGGTTGATCGCCGGATCGAATTTGCGCTTGCCGGCGATCAGGATGTCGATGGTCTTTCGCAGCGCCAGCGAATTGCCCAGGGAATATTCGAACCAGACCGCAAAATTGGTCGGGGTGGCAGGAACTGACTGCTGGGCCATCAACCGCATAGCCCGGTCGGCAATCGTCGTGGCGTATTCGACGTCCATCTCGCCGATCGACTGGCCTACCATCGTTTGATCCGGTGATGCGTTTGCTACGAAATTCGGTGCCCTAAGCCCTCCATTGTGCACGAAGGAACTAATCTGACCTTAAATTCGCCAGGAAACTCCGCGGCAAATACGTAATCAATATTGACCTATTGGGTTGTGGAACCCCTGGGAATCGGCCGCTAGTTGCCGCCGTAGCTCTGCACCAGGCTCCCCGCCACCAGCGACCAGCCGTCGACCAGCACGAAAAAGATCAACTTGAACGGGAGCGAGACCACGACGGGGGGCAGCATCATCATACCCATCGACATCAGCACCGATGCGACGACGAGATCGATGATCAGGAAGGGGAGGAACAGCAGGAAACCGATCTCGAAGGCGCGTTTCAGCTCCGAGATCATGAAGGCCGGGACCAGAATTCGCAGCGACAGATCCTCCGGCGTCGCCGGCGGCGGCTCACCGGAGAGATCGACGAACAGCTTCAGATCCTTTTCGCGAACGTTCTTCTGCATGAAGCCGCGCAGCGGCACCGAAGCCTTTTGCAGCGCTTCCTCGACCCCGATCTGGTTGGCGACCAGGGGCTTGATGCCGTCGTCATAGGACTTCTGCAGGACGGGCCCCATCACGAACGCGGTCAGGAACATCGCGAGCGCAATGATCACCGAGTTGGGTGGGGCGGTCGCGGTACCCAATGCGGTGCGCAGCAGCGACAGCACGACGACGATGCGCGTGAACGACGTCATCATGATCAGGATCGATGGCGCGATCGACAGCACCGTCAACAGCGCGATCAACTGGATCGCGCGCTCGGTGACCCCGCCGCCGCCCTGGCCGAGATTGATGCTGATGTCCTGCGCCAGCGCCGGATCGGCAAGCGATCCGGTGGCGGTCAGGATTAAGAAAAATAAAACTCTACGCGGAGAAGTCGCCGGCCTCACGAAGGGTTCTTCGGACGACCCAGCAAGGACGCCATCTCGTCTTCGAGATTTTCGAAGCCGCTCTTCTGCGGAGCGGGGGTGGGCGCGGGAGGCTCGTTGCGGGAGGTCCGGGCGGGCGGCGGCGTTTCCGGCGCTACCGGCGGCGCCACCGGTTCGGCCGGCCGGCGCAGCGCGGCTTCCAGCCGCTGCGCCATTTCGGCCAGATTCTGGTCGGCACTTGACGGCGCGGGGGCCGAAGGGGGTGGAGGCGGAGGCGGCGGCGCAGCAGCAGCGCGTTCAGGCGCCCGGGCCGGCGTCTCACGAACCGCCGGAGCGTCACGGACAGGCAGCGCCTCTCGGATGGACGGTGGTGTCTCGCGGCCTGGCGATGCCTCACGGATTTGCTGTGCCTCGCGGACCGGCGGCGCCTCACGGACTGGCGGTGCCTCACGGATGGGCGGTGCCTTGGGCAACTCGCGCTGCGGCCGTGGCATCAGCGGCTCGTTGCGGCCGAGGCGCGGCGGGCCCGATTCCGGGCGGCCGCTGATCGATTCCGGCGCAAAGCCCGTCAACGGATCACCGCGACGTTCCGGCATCGGTGGCGGCGCGGGGCGGCGGATTTCGTCGGCGAAAGAGGGCCGTGCGGGGCGCGGCGGCGGCTCCGGCATTTGCGGTTCGGGATGATCGAAGGCCTCGGTCGATCGCGAATCGGATCTTGCCGCCTCTCTTGCCGCCTCGTCGTTCCAGGCGGCATCGGGCAGCGGCGCGATGCGCGGCGGCTGCTCGCCGACCGCCGGGCGTGGCGCCATTTGATCGCGGTTGGGCATCGCACGCACGATATTGGGTTCGACCACGATGTCGCTCGGGCCGCCGATCATCAGGAGATGCTCGACATTGTCGCGCCGTACCAGCACCAGGCGCCGGCGGCCGTCCACGGCGGCGGCGTCGATAACGGCGAGCCGCGGCATCCGCCCGCGTTGGGTGTTGGCGCCGATGCGGTTATTGGCGAAACGGCGGACCAGCCACGCGGCCAAGCCGATCAGCGCCAGAACGGCGATGAATGCGAAGAGGAATGTCAGAGGTGATTGCATTCTTTAGTCCCCGGCCACGGGCCGTTCTCTTGATGCTGGCTTCGTCGAGTGCGGTCTTAGGTCTTGCTGTCCGAGCATGTTCTCCGGGAACACGGTTCCCGGCATCCTGACCATGCTCCGAAGCGATCCGCGAGACGGCGAATCACGCCCGAGATCAGCCTTATTTCTTAATTCCCCGCGGCGAACGCCGCCGTCCGGTTAATTAATAGACCAAGAATCGCTTGAGCCAAAACGACTTCTGAGCGCCCCAAGTCGCGTCGGCTGGTGCTGGTTAACGCAGTTTTCGTGGCGAAAATGCGCTCGTTTTGGCGCTGTCAGCGGGTATTGGCGGATGTCGACGGCGCTCGAGTGTAATTTTAACCAGCCGTTAACCATACACCGGGCAAATTCTGCCTACCTCGCGGCGTCTGCCAGAGGTTAACGGGGAACCGGCTCGATGGCCATCAACGATCTTCCGATCCTGTCGGCGCTCCGCACCAAGATGCAGTGGCACCAGGAACGCCAGCGCGTGCTCGCCGAAAACGTGTCCAACGCCAACACCCCGAATTTCCGGCCGAGCGACCTGGTGGAGCCGAAGTTCGACAATAAGGGCGCGAATGTCGGCGGCGGGATGGGCTCGCTTGGCATGATGCGCACCAGTGCCACCCATATCAGCGTCTCCGGCGGCGGGCAGAGTTTCAGGGGCGATGGCGGCAGGAGCGGCTTCCTGACCAAGCCTGCCGGCAATTCGGTCAATCTCGAAGACCAGATGCTGAAGGTCTCGGCCAACCAGATGGACTATGCGGCCGCCACTTCGCTCTACACCCGCAGCCTCGGCCTGCTCAAAACCGCCATCGGAAAACGCTGACGCGCCGCGATTAGGAGAACCGGATCATGGCAGATGATGGAAGCGATTTCGCCCGCTCGATGAGCATCGCGACCTCCGGGTTGCGCGCGCAGGCGGGGCGGATGCGGGTGATCTCGGAAAACATCGCGAATGCGGATTCCACCGCGCCGACCGCCGCCGGCAATCCCTATCGCCGCAAGGTGCCGACATTCTCGTCAGCGCTCGACCGCACGCTGGACGCAAGGGTGGTGACGCTCGACAAGGTCAGGGCCGACCAGTCGGCGTTTCGCGTCAAGCATGAGCCGAGCAATCCGGCGGCGGACGCGGCCGGCAACGTCAAATATCCGAACGTCAATCCGCTGGTTGAAATGACCGACATGCGCGAGGCGCAGCGGTCCTATGAAGCCAACCTCAACATCATCAGCGCCACGCGCCGCATGATCCAACGCACGCTCGACATCCTCAAGGCCTGAACAGGAACCATAGAAAATGGCTTCACCCACCGTTGCAGCAAATGCCTACGCCGCGCTTTCGCGCATCATGGAATCCGGCGGCGCCGAGAAGGGTGGCCAAACCGCCGGCGGCCCGTCCTTCAGCGCGCTGCTCAAGGACGCGGTGGGCAGCGTGCTGGATGCCGGCAAGAAATCCGACGCCCAGACCATGGCGATGAGTTCGGGCAAGGCCAACGTCATGGACGTGGTGACGGCGGTCGCGGAGACCGACGTCGCGGTCTCGACGCTGGTGTCCGTGCGCGACCGGGTGATCCAGTCCTACGAAGACATCATGAAGATGCCGATCTGACGGTCCTTGGACGTCATGAGTTTCGTCATTGCGAGCGCAGCGAAGCAATCCATCGGGCGGCAGAAAGAATGGATTGCTTCGTCGCTGCGCTCCCTTGCGCAAACGCTTCGCGTTTGTCGCAGGCAATGACGGTGGAGAATTGGAAGAAGGGAAGTCTACAATGACCGGTGCTGAAACCCTCGACGTGGCGCGCGATGCGATCTGGACCATCGTGGTGGTGTCGTCGCCCTTGATGGTAATCGGGCTCGTGGTCGGCGTCGTGGTCTCGCTATTCCAGGCGCTGACCCAGATCCAGGAACAGACGCTGATCTTCGTGCCGAAGATTCTCGCGATCTTCGTGACATTATTGCTGGCGTTGCCGTTCATGGCGGATTCGCTGCACAGTCACATGATGCGGATATCGTCGCGAATCATAGGCGGTTGATGCATTGTGAATGAATGCGCGTCGACATATCCCTGCTGCCGGCCCTTGCCGCCACCTTCATGCTGGTGTTTGCCCGCGTGGGCGCCATGGTGATGCTGATGCCGGGATTTGGCGAGAGCAACATCCCGGTGCGCATCAAGCTTGGGATCGCGCTGCTGCTGACGCTGATCATCCTGCCGCTGCACCGCACCGCCTATCAGGTCGACCTGACCTCGATGAGCTCGCTGGGCGTGCTGATGATGCACGAGATCGTCATCGGCATCGTACTCGGCGCCACCGCGCGCGTCACGCTGTCGGCGCTCTCGGTGGCCGGCTCGGTGATCGCCCAGCAACTCGGTTTGGGCTTTGTCACCTCCGTCGATCCGACTCAGGGGCAACAGGGCCTGCTGATCGGCAACTTCCTCACCCTCCTCGGCATGACGCTGCTGTTTGCCACCGACAGCCACCATCTCGTGATCGCGGCACTGAACGAGAGCTACCGGATTTTCTCGCCGGGCGAAGTGATGCCGAGCGGCGACGTCGCGGCGCTGGCCACGCGCGCGTTTGCCACGGCCTTCAAGATCGGCATGCAGCTTTCGGCGCCGTTCCTGGTGTTCGGCCTCGTCTTCAATATCGGCCTCGGCGTGCTGGCGCGGCTGATGCCGGCGATGCAGGTCTATTTCGTCGGCGTGCCGCTGTCGATCATGATTGGCTTCCTGATCTTCGCCTTCGTCCTCACCGGAATGATGGCAACCTATCTCAACTACTTCATCGGCGTGATGCACGAGCTGACGCCGCTGAAATAGAGCATGATCTCCGCGCAAACGCGTTCCGCGTTGTCGCGGAAATCATGCTCAAACAAAATGCTAGGACGCCGCGATGGCCGACGATACCGACGACAAAACAGAAGACCCTACGCAAAAACGTCTCGATGACGCGCTTGCCAAGGGGGACGTCGTCAAGAGCCAGGAGGTCAACACCTGGTTCATCATCGCGGGCGCCACGCTGATATTGTCGACCTTTTCGGGATCGATCGGCGGCGGCATCCTGACGCCGCTGCGCAACCTGATCGCCAACGCGGGCCAGCTTCGTGCCGACGGCGCGGCGCTGCTCGCGCTCGGCAACACGCTGGGCTATGCCGTGCTCGGCGCCATCGGCGTGCCGCTGTTGATGCTCATGCTCGCCGCGATCGCCGGCAACATGATCCAGCACCGGCTGGTATGGTCGTCGGAATCGCTGACACCGAAATTCAGCAAGGTATCTCCCGGCGCCGGACTGAAACGCATCTTCGGCAAGCAGGCGGTGGCGAATTTCGCCAAGGGCCTGTTCAAGCTGATCGCGCTCGGCGCCGTCATGATGGCGGTGCTGTGGCCCGAGCGCCATCGCCTGGAATCGTTCTTGATGTTCGATCCCTCCGCGATTCTCGGCGTCACCACCAATCTGACGCTGCATCTGATGGGCGCGGTGGTGGCGATGCTGGCGGCGGTCGCGATCGCCGACTACTTCTTCCAGTACCGGCAGTGGTACGAGCGGCAGAAGATGTCGCTGCAGGAGATCAAGGACGAATACAAGCAGTCCGAAGGCGACCCCCACATCAAGGGCCGGATCCGGCAGTTGCGGGTACAGCAGATGAAGAAGCGCATGATGGCCGCCGTTCCCAAGGCCAGCGTGATCATCACCAACCCGACTCACTATTCGGTGGCGCTGTCCTACGATCGCGGCATGTCGGCGCCGGTCTGCGTCGCCAAGGGCGCCGACAACATCGCGCTCAAGATCAGGGAAGTCGCGAAGAAACACGACATTCCGATCGTGGAGAACGTGCCGCTGGCGCGGGCGCTTTATGCCACCGTCGATATCGACGAGGAGATTCCGGTCGAGCACTATCAGGCGGTCGCCGAGATCATCGGCTACGTCATGGGCCTGAAGAACGGGCTTGCTGCCCGGAGAATGTGAGAGGAACCGCTGGAAATCGCCTTGAAATGCCTTCAATCTGTCAAATAGCTGCCTGATGGGCTTGCGCTTGCGGGGCCGATTCAGGCACTCAGGAGGGGTGCGCCAGCCGAACGCGGGGTTACCTGCGGCCGGCCATCCTGACCGGCGCGTGACTCCTTGCCGAAGGGCAACGCCGCTTCCTATGACCGTCGAAACTGACAGCCATCCGTCGACCGGGCCCCTTGCGGCCCACGAACCGGCGCGGCGGGGCGGTAGCATCGTGCTGGTGCTGCTGGTGGCTGCCGGCATCGTGGCGGTGGCGGTGGCGCTCATGACCATCGGTCGCGCCCAGGCCCAGCCCTATATCCTTGGCGTGCTGGCGCTGCTCGCCATGGTCGGTTTGTTCAATCTGTTCGCCTTTGCCGCCGGGATCATCCGCTTCACCGACCGCGCCGCCGACGACCCCGTGATGGGCCGCATCGCCGATCACGCCCATGACGGTTTGGCCGTGACCGACCCGAAGGGCCATGTCGTCTATTCGAACGCCGCCTATCTGGCGCTGACGGGCGCCGCGAGCCCGCAGGACGTGCGCCCCATCGAACGCGTCTTCATCGGCAACCCGGACGTCTCCGAAGCCGTGTTCCGCCTGCTCAAGGCCGCCCGCGAAGGCAAGCGGCAGCAGGAGGAGGTCCGCATCGCCGGCTCTGACGGTGCGCAGGGACGCTGGCTCCGGATGCGGGTTCGTCCGCTCGGCCAGAGCAAGCGCGAAGCAAAATACGCGGTGTGGTCGATCGCCGACATCACGCGGGACCGCGAGCGCCAGGAAGATGTGTTCCGGGAACTGCAGCACGCGATCGAATATCTCGACCACGCGCCATGCGGATTCTTCTCGGTCAGTCCGGCCGCTGACGTCATCTATGTCAACGCCACGCTGGCGAACTGGCTCGATTACGATCTCGCCGAGATCGGTTCGGGTGGGCTGAAGCTCACCGATATCGTCTCCGGCGATGGCGCTGCGCTATTGACTTCGATCGTGGCGGTGCCCGGCGAGGTCAAGACCGAGGTGTTCGACATCGACCTGCGCATGCGCGGCGGCAGGACCATGCCGGTGCGGCTCTACCACAAGCTGGCTTTCGGCGCCGACGGCTCGCCGGGTTCCTCGCGCACGCTCGTGATCAGCCGCACGCGCGACGAGCATTCCGACCCCGAACGCGCCGCCGAAGTCCGCTTCATGCGGTTCTTCGACCATACGCCGATGGCGATTGCGACGGTGGACCGCGGCGGCGCTGTCGTCCGTGCCAACGCGCGCTTCGCCAAGCTGGCGCAGAACCTCAGCCCGGACGGCGCAGCGAACAAGTCGATCTTCCGCACCGTGAACGCGCGCGACCGCGGCCTTCTGATTGCGGCGATCAACCAGGCGGCGGAAGGGCAGGGCGACATTGCCCCCGTCGAGGCCATGCTCGACGGGGCCAAGGAGCGTTGGGGGCAGTTCTTCGTCACCGCGGTCGAGGAGGACGAGCGCGACACCGAAGCCGCCATCGTCTATCTGCTGGAGACTACCGAGCGGCGCACGCTGGAAAACCAGATCAACCAGTCGCAGAAGATGGACATGGTCGGCCAGCTCGCCGGCGGCATCGCGCACGACTTCAACAACGTGCTGTCTGCCATCATGATGGCCAACGACTTCCTGCTGAACGCGCACAAGCCGACCGATCCGTCGTTCCAGGACATCATGCAGATCAAGCAGAACGCGACCCGCGCCGCGACGCTGGTGCGGCAACTGCTCGCATTCTCGCGCCGCCAGACGCTGCGGCCGCAGGTGCTCGACCTCGGCGACGCCTTGTCCGATCTCACCATGCTGCTGCGGCGGCTGATCGGCGAGAAGGTCAAGCTCGACCTCGTGCATGGCCGCGACCTCTGGCCGGTCAAGGTCGACGTCTCGCAGTTCGAGCAGGTGGTCGTCAATCTCGCGGTCAATGCGCGCGATGCCATGCCCGATGGCGGCAAGCTGACGGTGCGGACCGCCAACGTGACGGTGGATGAAGCAGCCCAGCTCACCCACAAGGGCATGCCGGCCGCCGATTACGTGCGGATCGACATTTCCGATACCGGTACCGGAATCCCGGCCGACATCGTCGACAAGATTTTCGAACCGTTCTTCTCGACCAAGGAGGTCGGCAAGGGCACCGGGCTTGGTCTCTCGACGGTGTACGGCATCGTCAAGCAGACCGGCGGCTTTGTTTACGTCGACTCCACGCCGGGCGAGGGCACCACGTTCCGCATCTTCCTGCCGCGCCATCGTGCCGAACTGGAGACCCAGCCCGAAGCGCAGGCCACAAACGGGGCGGCAAAGGAAGCCGGAGCCGAGCCGCCGAAGCCGCGGCCCGACCTGACCGGGCAGGGCACCATCCTGCTGGTGGAAGACGAGGATGGCCTGCGCTCCCTGAATGCGCGCGGCCTTCGTTCGCGCGGCTACAGCGTAATCGAGGCCGCCAACGGCATCGAGGCGATGGAAGCGCTGGACGAAAAGGACGGCGCGGTCGATCTTGTCGTCTCCGACGTCGTGATGCCGGAAATGGACGGCCCGACGCTGTTGCGCGAGATGCGCAAGCGCAATCCTAGCCTCAAGATCATCTTCGTCTCAGGTTATGCCGAAGAAGCTTTCGACAAGAGCCTGCCGGAAAACGAGCAATTCGCCTTCCTGCCGAAGCCGTTCGCGCTCAGCGCGCTGGTCGAGAAGGTGAAGGAGACGATGACGGCTTCTTGAGATCTGCCTGTCAAATCCGCCCGTATGAAATGCTTCAGCACGCCGGAGGAACCGCCATTCGAGGGCGAGTTCTCTCGGCTACGCATCCTGCGCGAGCTGACATTGCTGGCCCTAAACCATTGATTAATGCTGGTTCACGGCTAAATCGTCACATCCCCGCGACCGAGGGCCGCAGCCGTGCGTCCCTATGGCGGCTTCACTTTTGGGTGGTCCTGCCCATCTTAGGGGCACTTCTCCAATGTCGGGGAATGAGGAAAAAGACATGAATTTCACGCTGACTGCGCGCGGAATTATACGGACCATCGCGATCGTGATGTCGGTGGCGGTTCCGTTGGCGATCTCGATTTCGGCGGCTGACGCCCGCGTTGGCGGTGGCGGCAGTTCCGGTTCGCGGGGATCGAGGACCTATTCGGCGCCCCCGAGCACCACCACCGCGCCGGGCACGGCGCAGCCCATGAACCGTACCTTCACCCAGCCGGGTACTCCTGGCGTGGGCGCACCGGCGGCTGCCGGCGCGGCCGCCAAGGGCGGCTTCTTCAACCGGCCCGGAATGATGGGGGGCATGCTTGGCGGTCTCGCTATGGGCTTCCTTGGCGCAGGCCTGTTCGGCATGCTGACCGGCGGTGGCCTGTTCTCCGGCCTCGGCGGCCTGTCCTCGATTATCGGCCTGCTGCTGCAGATCGCCCTGATCGTTATTGTGGTGCGGCTGGCGATGTCGTGGTGGCAGCGCCGCCATACGCCGGCCTCCGCCTACGCGACGGGACCTGCTCCTGCCGCTGAAGGCCCCGGCGCCCAGAGCAGCTTCCGCTCTGGCCTCGGCGGCTTTGGGCTGGGATCGAGCCAGCCGCAGCTGGAAATCCAGCCGGCCGACTATGAAGCGTTCGAGCGTCTGCTCGGCGAGGTCCAGGCTGCATGGTCGAACGAGGATGTCGCCAAACTGCATACGCTGGCGACGCCCGAGATGGTGTCCTACTTCTCCAAGGATCTCGAGGAGAACAAGGCCCGCAACGACGTCAACAAGGTGACCGACGTCAAGCTGCTGCAGGGCGACCTCGCCGAAGCCTGGCGCGAAGGCGAAACCGATTTCGCCAGCGTGGCGATGCGGTTCTCGCTGGTCGACAAGACCCTGGAGCGCACCACCGGCCGCCTGGTCTCGGGCAGCGAAACGCCGATCGAAGCCACCGAAGTGTGGACCTTTGCCCGTCGACGCGGCGCCGATTGGGAACTCTCGGCGATCCAGCAGACCAGCTGATCGCCACAACGTAACGAGGAAGGCGCTGCGGTTCGTTCCGCGGCGCCTTTTTCTTTGCCAGAATGCCCGCTTCATTTCGCTCCGGAATAATAGTCGCCGTGATGTGTTGATGGCAACGAACGAAAAAACAGGGAGAAACCAGATGAAGAGCTTCGCCAGAATCATCTCGCCGGCATGCTTTGCGCTTGCCGCCCTATCGGCCCTCGCCAGCGCGCCCGCGCAGGCGCAATCGGCCGATATCAGTTTCTTCCTGACCAGCAACGGCATCGGCAATGGCGGCAATCTCGGTGGGCTCGCCGGCGCCGACAATCACTGCCAGACATTGGCGCAGGCGGCTGGAGCGGGCGGCAAGACCTGGCGCGCCTATCTCTCGACGCAAGCCGCCGACGGCACGCCGGCCGTCAATGCGCGCGACCGCATCGGCAAGGGGCCGTGGAAGAATGCCAAGGGCGCGGTGGTCGCCAAGGACGTCGCCGAGTTGCACGGCGCCAACGGCCTCACCAAGCAGAGCGCGCTCAGTGAGAAGGGCGAGGTCATCAACGGCCGCGGCGATACGCCCAATCGTCACGACGTGCTGACGGGATCGCAGCCCGACGGGTCAGCGTTTGCGGCTGGCGAGGATCGCACCTGCAAGAACTGGACGAGTTCGACGCAAGGCGCGGCGATGGTCGGCCATTCCGACCGCATGGGCCTGCGCGACGACGAAGCTTCGAAATCCTGGAACTCCTCGCACCCCTCGCGCGGTCCGGATGGCGGTTGCTCGCAGGCCGACCTCAAGAGCACGGGCGGTGACGGACTGTTCTATTGCTTCGCAGCGAACTGAGCTCACGAACGTCATTGCGAGGAGCGGGAAGTGGTAGCCCGGATGAAGCGCAGCGAAACCCGGGTTCTCCTGCGTGCGGCCCCGGATTGCGCTTCGCTTCATCCGGGCTACGAATCCCTGCAAGCCGCGCCTTGCGTTAAAGGCCGCCGCTAGGCGGCCTTTTTCTTTGCACGCTTCTCTATCGTCTTACCGGGAGTTTTGCTGGCGCTCTTCTTCGCCTTCTTCGCAGCCTTGCGCTTGGCGAGATGGGCGCCGACGGCCTTCGACGAATGCCCGACGGCGGCGACGGCGGCCTTCAATCTGGCGGGGGTGACCCTGAACTTCTTCGACCAGTAGCTGACTTCGTAGGGCTGGCTCACTGCGATCCGTGCCCGGTCGGAGGCCTTGTGCTTCTGCAGCTTGAAATAGGCGTCGACGTTCTTGGCGGAGTGCCCCACTTTCTTGACAGCGGCTTTCAGCCTGGCCGGCGTGATCTTGAATTTCTTCGACCAGTAAGCGACCTCGTAAGGCTCGCTCAACGCGATCAGCCCGCGATCGGCCCCGCCGCGCTTCTTCGTGTTGTCCGCCATCCGCATTCTCCTGTCGTGTTGAGAAAATCGATGCTTCAAACGGGAGGCAACCTATCACGCCCGCTCGCATTCGGACAGATTCGGAGCTGTGGAGATCTGGGCGCCGCGTTCATGCCGCGACGGTCGCGCGGACGCCGCGTTTGGCGTGACGAACGAACCGCAAGATGATTTGTTATGTCGGTCAAACCGGCAGCGGAGGTATCATCGATGCGTTACGAGCTCTATTACTGGCCGAGCATTCAGGGCCGTGGCGAATACGTCCGCCTCGCGCTGGAAGAGGCGGGCGCCCGCTACGCCGACGTCGCGCGCCGCGGCAACGGCATGGCCGCGATGATGCGAATGATGGAAGCGCGGAAGGGAGCGCCGCCCTTCGCACCGCCGTTCCTCAAGGACGGCAAGCTCGTGATCGGGCAGACCGCCAATATCCTGCTCTATCTGGGATCACGGCACGGGCTGGCGCCGAAGTCGGAGGCCGGCAAACTCTGGGTGCATCAGTTGCAGCTCACGATCGCCGATCTGGTGCTGGAAGTCCACGACACCCATCACCCGCTCGGTCCGTCGCTCTACTACGAGGAGCAGAAAGCGCCCGCGAAGAAACGCACCGATGAGTTCTGGAAGGCGCGCGTGCCGAAATATCTGGGTTACTTCGAGGACCTGCTGGCGGCCAATGGCGGCACCTACATCACCGGCCGCCGCCTGACTTACGTCGACCTCTCGCTGTTCCAGATCGTGGAAGGTCTTCGCTACGCCTTTCCGAAACGCATGAAGAAGTTCGAGAAGGAAATTCCCGGCCTGGTCGAACTGCACGACCGCGTCGCTGCGCGCCCGAACATCAAGACGTATCTGGCGAGCGACCGGAGGATTGCGTTCAACGAGGACGGGATATTTCGGAGGTACAAGGTGCTGGATGGGTAGTTCGTCATTCCGGGTTCGCGCTTTGCCCGCCCCCGGAGTGACGGCGTTGCCGTCACATGCTCCGTCCATCCACCGGCGTCATATTCAGCTTCGACAGTTCGATGCCGTCGATGCAGCTCACATTCAGCGCCACCACATCGCTGCCATCGGGCTTCTTGCCGCGCGCGAAGACGTCGACGCCGCAATCGACGCAGAGCTGGTGGTGGATCGCGTGCTTGTTGAAGAGGTATTCCTTCAGGTTTTCCTCGCCGGCGCGGAGCTGAAAACTCTTCGGGTCGAGGAAGGTGAAATGCAGCCCTTTCTTGGTGCAGATCGAGCAGTTGCAGGCGGTGACCATCGAAAGATCGCTGGTGCATTCGAATCGTACCTGGCCGCAATGGCAGCCGCCGGTGTAGGTCTTGCTATCGGGCATTCCGCTTCGCCATCCTCTTTTTCACCAAAGTCCGGGCACCAGACGATAGCGCACGCGTGCGGTGTAGTCAGCATAATCAGGCAATCCCTCGACCAGCGCGCGCTCCTCGATGCGGGCGCGAATGGCGAACAGGACGGCGAACACCGGCGCGATCGCCACGCCCCACCACGACCCTAGCAGCAGCGGTATTCCAAGGAAGTACAGCATGACGCCGCTATACATGGGATGACGGACGAAGGCGTAGGGCCCGCTCGAGATCACGCGTTGGTGGCGCGCGGCCTGCACCTTGACGACCGGCGCGGCGAACGAATTCTCGCGGAACACCCACATGATGAAGGCGATCGAGGCCAAGTACATCGCAAGGCCGAGCGCCTGCAGCAGCAGCGGAACGTCGGAGGCGTTCGCGCGCCGGTCGAGGCCGATCGCAACAAGCCATAGCAACAGCGCCAGGAAGAAGATCAGCATGAATATCTTGTCGGCGGTAGGCTGGTTGGCCTGAAATGTCGGTCGCATGCGCTCGGCGAGCAGCGCCGGATCGGTCTTGGCTAGCCACAATCCGCAGGCAGGACCAAGGATCGCGCTGACGATCAGCATTACCCACGCCGCCGGCCAGTCCAGCGAACCCGCCGCGCCGAACAATAGCGCGCCCATGGCAATGACGACGATGGTGTTTTGCAGCAGAAGCTTTGCGATCATGCTCGGGTTCCATTCGCCCGTGACAGCATGATCGCGCGATTTTCCGGCAAACTTGCGGCGTTGGTTTCGTCCTGGCCGGAACGTGAAACGCTACGCCAGTTGGTCGATCCGTGTTCCCTGACCTGGCGGCAGGGGAGCGACCAGCGTCGGCTTCGGCGTGCGGGTGCCGTCGGCGGCAGCGCCGTTCTGCACGTCGGGGGTCTTGTCGGGAGCCTTGAACGCGGGGACTTCAGGCGGTTTGACCACCACCGTTGCGGGGACAGCAGAGACATTCATCGGAAGCGTCCTTTTGGTTGCCTCCGACACTGGCCGGCTTGAAGCGAACGATTGGTGAATTCCGTGCGGCAGTTCCGCGCCGACGCCGTCAATCGCGGCCAATGGTGAACGGGCGGCTCGCGAAATCGTTAGAATGCAACGGACCGGGAGCTCTGGATTCTTGTTTTGACGCGTTTTCTTGACGCGAACCGGCGTCCACCCCGGATCAAGTCCGGGGCAGGCTTTCGCTCGAAAAGGCTATAGCACCTACTCGTCCTTGCCGCGGGTCACCACGATCGAAGCCTCGGTCTTGGTGCGCGTGCATTCCATGTTGAGCCGGCGGAAGCGCATCGAGACCTTGTCGCCGCGCAGGATGCCCATGCGCTTGATGCAGCGCGAGGAGCCGGTCGCAACATCGGGCTTCGGAATCGTGAAAATGATGGCGCCGGCCGAGGCGATCAGTTCGAAGAATTGCGGCTTCGGCTTGCGGTCCGCCTTGGCGTAGAGCTCGTTGGAATAGTTGCGGCCGCGGCAGCCGAGCGACAGCTCCTTCGCCGCCGGATGCGTCAGATAGATCATGTTGCCGGTATTGACGCTGATCTTGAGGCCGTCGATCTGGTTCTTCAATTCCTTGGCGATATCGTCGCAGCGGTCGGCCTGCGCCGGCGATGCGCCGACCACAGCAACCAGCGCCAGCGTGGCGGCAAGCAAGGTTGGTCGGCGAAATTGTGATCCCAAAGCCATTGTGAATGCCCCTTTGCGCCATTGAACCCCGCGCGCGGATTTCCTGCAAGGGCCGCGCGCGGAAGTCAACTGCTTCTCAGAAACCGTAGAGGATGACGCCGATCCCGAGGGCGATCACGGCGAAGACATTGTACAGCGTGGGAATGCTGACCAGCATGGTGGCGAGTCCCAGCCGCTGGCTGCGTGCGGCAAGTGCGATGCCGCAGGCGGCCATCAGCGGAAACGCGACGATCCGGACCGGCGTCTCGAAGGCGGAGACACCACGAAAATCCAGTCCGTGTCGTACCACCGAGGGCATGAAGTTCAGCCAGGTCATGAGCACGAGCGCGCCCAGCGTGATGATCGCGTAACGCAGCCGGCCGACGGTGGCAAACGCCAGTGCGGCCAGCGCCAGCAGGGGATGGCTCGCAATGTACGCCTTGATGATCGCTCCGCCGACGCCGGGACCCGGAATTTTCGACATGTCGTCGAACAGGATCGGCACGTGCGACAGCCCGTCGAAGGCTTCGATGGCAGCGATGATGATCAGAAGCAGATAAAGCCCGAGCAGCCGCGGCGCGCGGATGGGGCGAGAGGCTGCGTCAGGCAATATGGCGGAGTTCATTACGTTCGCAATCGATTCAGGGACCATTGGAAATCTCGGATTTGTCTGAAGAGGGCCCGGAACGGTTCAACCGCCGATGGGCGGCCGTAATGGCCTGCTTCGGCCGCATCTGGCGGGCAAGCAAAACCTTCCTTTTGGTCGAAAAATGCTTAGAACGGGTCTATCGCCGCGGCGCGTTTCTGGCCGCCGCCGGCTCCAACCCGAGATGTCGACATGAACGCCCCGACCGCTTTCCCTGACCAAAAACCCGTTCCGCCCTACAAGCACACGCCGCTGTTTCCGCTGGGACCGGACACCACGCCCTACAAGAAGATCACGGCCGAGGGCGTGCGTGTCGAAAAGGTGCTCGGTAAGGACATGCTCGTCGTGTCGCGCGAGGCGTTGCGGGCGCTGTCGGAGGCTGCGTTCGGCGACATCAATCATTACCTGCGGCCGGGCCACCTGAAGCAGTTGCGCTCGATCCTGGAAGACAAGGAAGCCAGCGACAACGACAAGTTCGTTGCGTTCGATTTCCTGAAGAACGCCAACATCGCAGCCGGCGGCGTGCTGCCGATGTGCCAGGATACCGGCACCGCGATCATCATGGGCAAGAAGGGCTGCAACGTCATCACCGACGGCGACGATGAGGCCGCGCTCTCGGAAGGCGCGCGCGACGCTTACTTGCGCCGTAACCTGCGCTACTCGCAGGTGGCGCCGCTGTCGATGTATGAGGAAAAGAACACCGCCAACAACATGCCGGCGCAGTGCGAGATCTACGCCGAGGGAGATGACGCCTACAAGTTCATGTTCATGGCCAAGGGCGGCGGCTCCGCCAACAAGAGTTTTCTGTTCCAGGCGACTCCATCCGTTCTGACCAAGGATCGCCTGCTGGCGTTCCTGAAAGAGAAGGTGCTCACGCTCGGCACCGCGGCTTGCCCGCCGTATCACCTTGCGATCGTGATCGGCGGCACTTCCGCCGAGCTCTGCATGAAGACCGTAAAACTTGCATCCGCGCGTTATCTCGACGCGCTGCCCACCCAAGGCTCGGCGGATGGCAACGCGTTCCGCGACCTGGAGATGGAGCAGGAAATTCTCAAGATGACGCAGTCGCTCGGCGTCGGCGCGCAGTTCGGCGGCAAGTATTTCTGCCACGACGTGCGCGTGATCCGGATGCCTCGCCATGGCGCGTCGCTGCCGATCGGACTCGGCGTGTCCTGTTCGGCGGATCGCCAGGTGCTCGGCAAAATTACAAAAGACGGCGTCTATCTTGAGGAGCTCGAGCACAATCCGGCGCAATATCTGCCGGCCGTCGAACAGTCGCTCGGCGGCGAGGTCGTCAAGATCGATCTCAACAAACCGATGAAGGAGATTCTGGCGACGCTGTCGCAATATCCGATCAAGACGCGCGTCTCGATGACCGGCACTATGATCGTGGCCCGCGATTCCGCGCACGCCAAATTGCGCGAGCGGCTGGAGAAGGGCGAGCCGCTGCCGGATTACTTCAAGAACCATCCGGTGTATTACGCCGGTCCCGCCAAGACGCCCGACGGCTACGCCTCCGGCGCGTTCGGTCCGACCACCGCAGGTCGGATGGATTCCTTCGTCGACCAGTTCCAGGCGGCTGGCGGATCGATGGTGATGGTGGCCAAGGGCAACCGTGCGGTCGCGGTGCGTGAGGCCTGCAAGAAGCACGGCGGCTTCTATCTCGGCTCGATCGGCGGTGCTGCGGCGAACCTCGCTGAGCACTGCATCAAGAAGGTCGAGGTCGTCGAATACCCCGAACTCGGCATGGAAGCGATCTGGCGCATCGAGGTCGAGGATTTCCCGGCATTCATCATCATCGACGACAAGGGCAACGACTTCTTCAAGGAATTGAATCTGGGGTGAGGGCGCTGGGCCTCGACGGGTTCAGCAAGGGGTGGGTCGCCGTATGCCTCGATGGCGACCGGCAAACAATCTCCTTCCACGCTGATATTGTGGATGCGCTGGCGCGCCCGTTCGACCGTGCCGGCATCGATATCCCGGTCGGCATGACCGATAACGGCGAGCGTGATTGTGATCGACTCGCGCGTGAAAGACTCCGCCCGCATACGTCGCGCGTCTTCACGGGCGCGCGGCGCTGGCTTTGGCAGGAGTTCGATGATCCGGACAAGGCCAACAAGGACGCGCTAGGCCGCGGCCAGAAACGTGTGTCGCGGCAGCTCTGGCATCTCGGCCCGAAGATTTCGGAGGTCGACGCCTTCGTTCGCGCGCATCCCGCACGCGATATCCGCGAGGTCCATCCTGAACTTGTCTTCCTGCGGATGAACGGCTGCGAGCCGCTTCCGCCGAAGAAGTCGGAGGAGGGCGATGCGCTCCGCCGCAGGCTGCTCAAGCGCTTTGGCTTTCGCGAGATCGACGAGTGGCTGAGCGAGGCACGCATCGGCACCGGCGCCAAGCGCGACGATGTGCTGGACGCCTGCGCGGTTGCGATTGCAGCACGGGAGCCGCAGGGCTGCGTTCCGGAGGGGGCGCCGCCATTGGACGTGCACGGCCTACCGATGCAGATCTGGTTCTAGGGATATTTCCGCAGGGTAGTAAAAATTCCGCCTCAAAATGAGTTGCGTACCTCAAAAGCCCTCTGCTAGGTTACCGCCATGAAGGAAGAGGTCGCGAGCGCGCCGCTGACGCTGAGGGACATCGCCCGCCAGGCCGGCGTCAGCCTCGCCACCGTCGACCGCGTGCTGCACAACCGCCCCGGCGTGCGGCCGGACACCGTGCGGCGCGTGAAGGAGGCGATCGAGCGTAACGCCTTCCAGCCGCATGTCGCGGCGGCCGAACTCGCTCGCGGCCGTGCGCGGCGCTTTGCCTTCGTGATGCCGTCGGGCCCGAACCTCTTCATGCAGCAGATCGAGGCCTATCTCGGCGAGATGTCGGGTTGGCTTTCGGCGCGCCGTCTTTCGGTCGAGATAATCGCAACCGATGTGTTCGATCCGATGGTGCTGACCGACTGCCTTGAGCAGCTCGCCGGCGATTTCGATGGCGTGGCGGTAGTCGCGCTCGATCATCCGAGCGTGCGGGCAGCGATCAATGATCTCGTCGATAGCGGTACCGAAATCGTGACGTTGGTATCGGACGTGCCGTCTTCGCGGCGTCACCACTATGTTGGCATCGACAATATCGCGGCCGGCCGCTCCGCGGGCGCGCTGGTTGGCCGCCTGGTGCGCGCGCGCCAGGGCAAGGTCGCGATCATCGCGGGCTCGCAAGGCCTGCGCGACCACGCCGAACGCATCTTCGGCTTCAACCAGGTGATGGCGTCCGAATTCGCAGGCCTCGATGTGCTGCCGGTGCTCGAAGGCCGCGACGACGATGCGCGCTCGGAAGAGCTGACCGCACGCCTGCTGCGTGATCATCCGGACATGGTCGGCCTCTACAATGTCGGCGCCGGGACGCCGGGTGTCGCCAAGGCGCTGATCGAGTCTGGGCGCGACAAGCAGGTCGTATTCGTCGGCCATGACGTCACAGTGCTGACACGCAAGCTGTTGCTGCAGGGCGTGATGGATGCCGCGATCTCGCAGAACCCGGGACATGAAGCGCGCGCCGCCGTGCGGGTGCTGCTGGCGCTCGCGCGCGGCGAGCCGATCTTGAGTGAACAGGAGAAGATCCGGATCGACATCGTGATGCGGGACAATCTGCCGTAATCGGAGCGGCCGGACGACAGGCGACATTGCAAGACGGCTCTCGTGCGGGAAAGGCGACGCAGTTCGCACACCGCGCAGAGCCGGAAAGGAGGATGGTTCGTGTATCTCGGAATGGACATCGGCACGTCCGGTGTGAAGGCGGTACTCGTGAACGAGGCTGGCGCCGTTATCGCCACTGCCGCGCGTGAGCTTGCGCTGTCGCATCCCGCACCGCTGTGGTCCGAGCAGGATCCCGATGCCTGGGTCGATGGCGCGATCGGCGCCGTCGATGATCTCGCGGCCGCGCATCCGCGCGAAGCGGCTGCTGTCTGCGGCATCGGACTGTCCGGCCAGATGCACGGCGCGACACTGCTCGACGCCGCCGGCCGTCCCTTGCGTCCGGCCATCCTCTGGAACGATGGCCGTTCGCATGCCGAATGCGCCGAACTGGAGCGACAATGTCCCGCGTTGCACGCGATCGCGGGCAACCTCGCGATGCCCGGCTTCACCGCGCCAAAGCTGTTGTGGGTGGCGCGGCACGAGCCCGAGACGTTCAGGAAACTGGCCAAGGTGCTGCTACCCAAGGCCTATGTCCGCTATCGCCTGACGGGCGAGATCGTCGAGGACATGTCGGACGCGGCGGGAACGCTATGGCTCGATGTCGGCCGGCGCCGTTGGTCCGAAGAACTGCTGCAGGCCACCGGTCTCGACATCAGCCACATGCCGCGCCTCGTCGAGGGCAGCCAGGCAAGCGCGATGCTTTCACCTGAACTCGCGCAGCGCTGGGGCATGACACAAAGCGTCGTGGTTGCCGGAGGCGCCGGTGATTGCGCCGCGAGTGCGATCGGGCTTGGCGCCATCGCGCCGGGCGACGCCTTCCTGTCGCTGGGAACATCGGGCGTTTTGTTCCGCGTCACCGACCGGTTTGCGCCGGCGGCGGCGTCAGCCGTGCATGCCTTCTGCCATGCGCTGCCCGGCCGCTGGCACCAGATGGGCGTGATGCTGGCGGCGGCGGCGTCGCTGGCCTGGTTGTCGGATGTGATGGCCACGCCGGCACCGGCGCTGCTCGCGCCGTTGGGCGACGTCGCAGACCGGCCGAGCCCCGTAAAATTCCTGCCTTACCTTGATGGCGAGCGCACGCCGCACAATGATGCGGCGGCGAGCGGTACGTTCGTCGGGCTTCGCAGCGCGAGCGGGCGTAACGAGATGGTGCAGGCCGTGCTCGAAGGCGTGGCGTTTGCGGCGCGCGATAATCTCAATGCGCTGGGGAGCGCCAGTTCGAATATTACAGAGGTCGATTTCGTTGGCGGCGGATCGCGCTCGGCGCTGTGGGCGCAGATCTGCGCCGACGTGCTCGGCATTCCCGTCCACCGCGTCGAGGAGGGCGAGGTAGGGGCTGCGCTCGGCGCGGCGCGGCTCGGCCGGCTCGCCGCGACCGGCGAAGAGCCTCTGGATGTCTGCACGCGTCCGCGGCGGCTATCGACGTTCATGCCGCGCCCGTCGGCGGTCGCGGCCTATGACGACGCCTATCATCAATGGCGAAAGCTCTATCCTGCGCTGAAGGAGTGTACTTAAGTGAACGCGGCATCCGAATTCTTCACCATCCGCACGCCGATCGCCTATGGCGGCGCGCAGGCCTCAACTCCGCTCGCCTTCCGCTGGTATGACAAGGACCGCGTCGTGCGCGGGCGACGGCTCGAAGATCATCTGCGCTTTGCGGTCTGTTACTGGCATTCGTTCTGCTGGCCCGGGCTCGATCCGTTCGGCGGCGAGACTTTTCTGCGGCCCTGGCACCATGGCTCCGATGCGATGGCACAGGCGCGCGCCAAGGCCGATGTCGCCTTCGAACTGTTCCACCTGCTCGACGTTCCCTTCTTCGCCTTTCACGACGCGGATGCGGCGCCCGAGGGGCGGACGCTTGCCGAGTCCGTTGCCAATCTGAACGCCATCGCTGATGTCTTCGAACAGAAGATGGCGACAGCCAAGGTGCGTCTGCTCTGGGGCACGGCCAACTTGTTCTCGCATCGCCGCTACATGGCGGGTGCTGCGACCAATCCGGATCCGGAGATTTTCACCTATGCCGCGGGGCAGGTGCGCGCCGCGCTCGAGGTGACGCATCGGCTCGGCGGCCAGAACTATGTGCTGTGGGGCGGGCGCGAGGGCTACGAGACGCTGCTCAACACCGACATCGGTCGCGAACTCGACCAGCTCGGCCGTTTCGTCTCGCTTGTCGTCGAGCACAAGCACAAGATCGGTTTCAAGGGCCCGATCCTGATCGAACCGAAGCCGAAGGAGCCCACCAAGCATCAATACGACTTCGACGTCGCGACCTGCTACGGCTTCCTGCAGCGCTATGACCTCTTGAAAGACGTCAAGCTCAATATCGAGCAGAACCACGCCATCCTCGCCGGCCATTCGTTCCAGCATGAGGTGGCCCTTGCGGAAGCGCTCGGAGTGTTCGGCTCGCTCGACATCAATCGCGGCGACGATTTGCTGGGCTGGGACACCGATCAGTTCGCGATGAACGTGCCGGAGCTGGTTCTGGTGTTCCACGAGATACTGAACCGCGGTGGCTTCACGTCGGGCGGGCTCAATTTCGATGCCAAGATCCGGCGCCAGTCGATTGATCCCGACGATCTGATTCATGCCCATGTCGGCTCGATGGATGCCTGCGCACGCGCCTTCCTGGCCGCGGCCGACATGCTCGATGCGGGCGTGCTCACTGCGCCGCTCGCCGAGCGCTATAAAGGATGGGCCGGCGCCGAGGGGCGCGCGATCCTCGCGGGCCAGCATTCGCTGGCCGATCTCGCCGATCGCGCGATGGGGTCCGGGTTCGATCCGCAGCCGCGCTCGGGACGTCAGGAATATCTGGAATCCCTGGTTAACCGGTACGTTTGAGCGAGGCCGTTCATGGCAAGTCCTCATGCAACAGCGCAACCGGTTTTGGAGCTGACCGGCATTGGCAAGGAGTTCGGCGCGATCCGCGCGCTGCATGACGTCGACATGAAGGTTTATCCGGGCGAGGTCGTCGGCCTGATGGGCGACAACGGCGCCGGCAAGTCGACGCTGGTCAAGATCATCGCCGGCAATTTTCCGCCGAGTCATGGCGAGGTGCGCTTCGACGGTAACGTCGTGCATTTCTATCGCCCGGTTGACGCCCGCGCCGTTGGGATCGAGGTCGTGTACCAGGATCTTGCGCTCGCTGACAATCTGACGGCTGCGGCCAATGTCTTCCTCGGCCGCGAGCTGAAGCGCAAGATCGGCCCGTTCGCCTTCCTCGATCACAGGGCGATGGCGGCGCGGGCGCTCGAACTGTTCGGGGAGCTGCGTTCGGAGACCCGGCCGCATGATCTCGTCAAGCAGATGTCGGGCGGCCAGCGCCAGGCGGTCGCGATCGCGCGGACGCGGCTGTCCAACGCCAAGCTCGTGATGATGGACGAGCCGACCGCCGCGATCTCGGTCCGTCAGGTCGAGCAGGTCTTGAGCCTGATCCATCGCCTGAAGGAGCAGGGCGTGGCCGTCATGCTGATCTCGCACCGGATGCCCGACGTCTTCGCGGTCTGCGACCGCGTCGTCGTGATGCGGCGGGGCGAGAAGCGGGCGGACAAGTCGATCGCCGATACCAGCCCCGAAGAGGTGACGGCCCTCATCACCGGCGCGAAGGAGGCGGCCTGATGGCTCTGCCGATGGAATCCCCGATCTCCTTCACCAATGTCGGCCAGTCCAGGTGGTGGCAGCGCGGCGTGTTCGCGTCGCAAACCGCCTATGTCACGCTCGCGCTGGTCGTGCTGCTGATCGTGATGCATTTCGCGAGCCCCTTCTTCTTCACCCAAGGCAACATGCAGAACGTGGCGAAGAACTTTTCGTTCATCGCCATCGCCACCCTCGGCGTCACCTTCGTTATCATTACCGGCGGCATCGATCTTTCGGTCGGCTCGATGATGTGCTTCTCGGCCATGATCACCTCGATGGTGATGGCTGGCCTGTCGACGCCGGGCATGCCGGGGGCGTCGCTGTTCGTGCATTTCGCCGCCGACGGCAAGACCGTGGTCGCCAACGTGCCCGGTCTCATCCTCGTCGTCTCGGTGCTTGCGGGGCTCGGCGTGGCGCTGATCGTCGGCCTCGTCAACGGCTTCTGCATCGCCGTGCTCGGGCTGTCGCCGTTCGTGACCACGCTCGGCATGCTCTCGATCGTGCGCGGCCTCGGCTATGTCGTCTCGAACGGCCGCGGCAGTTTTCCGGGCGGGCCGGATGCCGACTATTTCTATGCGCTGACCTCGGGCGACGTGCTCGGCGTGCCTATGCCGTTCATCTATCTCGTGATCCTGGCGTTGCTCATGGCGGTCGCGCTCCACCATACGACGTTCGGCCGTCACGTCTTCGCGCTCGGCGGCAATGAGAAGGCGGCCGAACTCACCGGCATCTCGGTGGTGCGGGTCAAGATCGAGGTCTATGTGATCTGCGCGCTCGCCGCCGGCCTGCAAGGGATCATCATCTGCGGCTGGCTCGGCTCGGCGCCGGCGAACATGGCGACCTCCTATGAGCTCACCGTGATCGCGGCCGCGGTGATCGGCGGCGCCAACCTTGCCGGCGGCATCGGTGGGCCGCTCGGCGCCATCGTCGGCTGCGTGCTGCTCGAGGTGATTCGCAATGGCCTCGTGCTCGCACAGGTCAGCTCCTACTGGCAGCAGACATTGGTGGGCGTGATCATCATCCTGGCGGTGCTGGTCGACCGGGTCCGCTCGCGGATGCTGTGAGAGACACTGGCCGGGAGACAACAAGGCCTCGTCTATCCGCTCCCGGATCAGGCAATTGAGGATAGGCAATCAAACGTGTGGAGGGAACCAATGAGGAAAGTTCTGCTTGCCGGCATGGCGATCGCGATGATGGTGACGCCGGCGCTCGCCCAGACCTACCGCTTCGTCATCGTGCCCAAGGCGATGAACAATCCGTTCTTCGATTTCGCGCGCGACGGCTGCCAGAAGCGCGCCAAGGAGCTCGGCAACATCGAATGCATCTACAGGGGGCCGGTCGAGCATGAGCCGGCAACGCAGGCGCAGATCATCCAGGACTTCGTCACGCAGAAGGTCGACGGCCTCGCGATTTCGGTCGCCGACGTCGCGGCCATGACCAAGTCGATCGAGGCGGCGAGTGCTGCCGGCATTCCCGTCATCACTTTCGATGCGGATGCGCCGGGGTCCAAGCGCATTGCCTATATCGGCACCAACAACAAGGAGTTCGGTGTCGCGCTTGGCAAGCAATTGCTGCAGCTCCGCCCCGAGGGCGGCAAATACGCCATGGTCTCGGGCGGGCCAGGCGCCAAGAACCTCGCCGAGCGCGTCGATGGCGTCCGCGAGGCGCTGAAGGGATCGAAATGGGTCGAGGTCGGTGGCTCACCGACGTTCTGCAACGACGATCCCGCGCTCGCCGTTCAGCAGATGACAGACCTGCGGACCGCAACGCCCGACCTCGCCGCGATCGTGCCGGTCGGCGGCTGGCCGATGTTCGCGCCGGAAGGCTTCAAGGCCTTCGCCAGCAAGAACAAGAAGGACATCGAGTCCGGCAAGTTCACCCTCGTCGTTGCAGATACGCTGAAGATGCAGCTCGAGCTGTTGCGTGACGGCTATGCCAACGCGCTGACGGGGCAGCGGCCGTTCGAGATGGGCGAGAAGTCGATGGATGTCCTGCTCGCGATCAAGAAGGGCGGGAAGGTGCCGGAGATCGTCCATACCGGCCTCGATCTCGTCACCAAGGACAACGTCGCGCAGATGCTGAAATAGGTCCAGCGTGAACGCCGAAACGGTCCGGGGCAGGGCCCCGGACCGTCAGTTCCGATCTGATCGCGCTCGATGGAGGCTCTTACGCCCGCGATCCCGTGAAGGGGAAGCTGCCCATCGGGCCGATGCCCATTTCGCCGGACATGCTGTCTCCGGAAACCTTGCCGGTGAAGGCAAGCGTCAGCGGCATCGGGTTGGTGATAGAGATCTTCCAGGCGACGTCGTCGCCGTTGACGGTGCCGTCAAATATTTCGCCGGAATTGCCGTCGGCGCCCTGGGTGCCGGTCAGCGTACCACCCGCGCTCGTCAGCGACAGCGTTGCATTGCGCTCGCCCATCGGCGTGCTCATGGTGATGTTCCAGTTTCCGTCCACGGCCATCTTTGTCTCCCCGACATTTCTTCCCGGCAAACCGGAATGGTTTGCGAGATCCCGCCAACTCGACCGGCGGTATAGCCTATCTCGCCATACAAGCCCAACCGTCTCAAGCGTCCTTTTGACGCGTATTTCTTTAGGCGCGCTGGGCGGCAGCGCGAAGCCGGCTGCCGACCAAGACACGAAACGCGATGTATTGAATTGCGAAGGCGGCAATCTTGGCGCCGACCAGTACGACGGTCACGTAGAACGTCCACAGCTTCATGTCGCCGGTCATGGCGACGCCGATGGTGCCGGCGGCGAGCACGAAGCACAGCGCGGCCCAGGCATAGCCCGCGAAGGTGACGTATTCGGGAATGGTCTGTGTCACGATCGGCGGCATATAGCGCAACATCCAGCCGCGCTTGAGCATGATGACGCCGATCGCAAAATGCCCGATCGCGGGCTTCGCCAGCACGAAGCGGGGGTCGTGGGTCAAAAGCGTCGCGCTGCCGAGCACGATGACGAGCGCGAGGCTCGCCCAGGTCATGTAGCCGAGCTCCTTGCCCTTGACGCGCGAGTAGATCACTTGCGCGATGGCGCCTGCGATCGCCACGCCGGTCGCCAGCAGCACATTGTCGGTGGTGAGGTAGATCGCGATGAACAGGTTGGTGGAGAAAAAATCGGCGCCCAGTCTGGCGAATACGTCCTTCATCGGCTTGCTTTCTGCTGGAGGATTGTTGCGGATCGAAAGGGTACTTAGTGGGTGCCCGGTAGGGCGTTGGCCGGCGCGGAACCATACTTTGTCTTGCGATATTGTGGATACCAAGTCGTGAAATAGGCGGCGCTGTTGCGGGCGGCGAAGGCGATCACGAGCCCGGACCAGAGCGGCACGCCCGGCACGTAGATCATCAGCACGTTACCCGCGATCATCAGGACGAAGGCGCCGGTCCATGCCCAGGTGATGATATAGATCGCCTTCTTGAAACCGGGCAGCTTCGCCGTCTCGGCATCGACCTCCTCGAGCGCATATTGCAGCACGAACGGTTTGCGGATGACGAGCGACGCCAGCGATATTGCGAGCACGCCGATATCGACCGCCAGCTTGACAACCGAATGACTCAAGTTCGGATCGATCAGCGCGATGTATGCGCCGAGTGCGGCGAACACGACGGCGCAGCCTGCGCCGAGCATCTTGATCGAACGGCCGCGGTAGACGTCGATGCCGATGACGGCGAGGCAGATCCCGGCCGATGCGAACAGGCTGATCTCGGCGGAGGTCACCAGCATCAGCAGGGCGAACGAACCGAACGGGGCGAGGATCAGGAAGATGGTCATGGCAGCCTCTCGGGCTAATCTTTACATCGTAAAGATAAACTATGCGCAAGGTCGGGAGTCGTCAAGAAAAATCTTTACAGTGTCAAAATAAAACCAGCTAATTGAGAAATCAACGTATTTGCAATGGCTTGTGGTCTTATATGACGCGCACCAGGATCGTCAGGGCGCAGGCGAGCAGTAAAACGAGCGTGATGGTGATGCCGCCCATCCGGCCGACGCGGAATTGCAGAGTATTGGGCGCGGCGTACATGCCGAGCGGATGCAGCAGCCGCGACAACAGCAGCGCGCCCATCAGCAGATGGACCCACATGGCTCCGAGGCCGGACATTTCCAGCATCGCGACCATCAGTGTAATGATCGGCACGTATTCGATGAAGTTGGCATGCGCGCGGATCGCGCTCCGCAGCGCGAGGCTTCCGTTGTCGCCGAACGCCGTCCGGTCTCTCATGCGCAGCCGCCCGACCTGAACGGCGAGGATGGTATAGAGCAGGGCGAGTATGGCGAGATAGGCTGACGTGATCGAGGGCAGATGCATGTGTGTCTCCCCGAGTCTGTGCGTTCAACGACGTCATTCCGGGGCGATGCGCAGCATCGAACCCGGAATCTCGAGATTCCCCGATGCGCAATTGCGCATCTGAGGTCTGGTCCTTCGGACCATCCCGGAATGACTGCTGCAAGAGATTGCGCTTACGCCGCGCCGACCCAATTGCCGTGAAAGCCGTCGGGCACGCGATGGCCGAGATGCACCAGCGCCACGGGGCCTGATTCGACGTCCTGAGCGTTGAACACTGCAAGATCGCTGCGATTCTCCTGCGCGCGCCAGACGGCGGCGAGCAGCCAGCCGTCGCCCTCGGCGGCATCAGGCCCGCGTTCGACAAACACCGGCTCGGAAATGGTGTCGCCGGCCGGCAGCAGATAATGGCCGAGCCGCTTGCCCTTGCCGTCGACCTGGACGATGCCGGACAGCGCGCCGAACATCGGCAGATCGGGGTTGGCGCAGGCGTACCAGCCATGGCCGTTCGCGCGTCCCGCGCGGCGGTCGTCGATGCGCGGGAATTCGCCGGTTAGATCGTCGAGATAGGTTTGCGTGAAGCGGTCGGTACTACCGGCGAGGTCGAAAGTCCAGCGGCAGTACCGCGCGCGCGATTTCTGCGGATCGGTCTTCGAGCCGTCGGGATGGGAGAACAGCGGCGCTTCCTCGAATTGCATCACGTCGGCGATGATGCGGTTGCCTTCCTCCCACGCATTCATAACGTGGAAGACGTAGCAGCTCTCAGCGCGAAACCAGACGATGTCCTTGGCGGAACCGCTGCGCTTCATGACGCCGACGTAGCCGCCTTTCTCGGGCTCCCAGGCATAAGGCGCCTTGCCGCGCATCGCCCGCTCCATGCTGCCAGTGATGGGCAGGATCGGAAACAGCAGATGGTTTTCGGTGACGATGAAGTCGTGCACCATGCTGGCATAGGGCGCATCGAAGCGATCGAACCGCGTCACCACGCCGGAGGCGTTGACGGATCCGAAGGAGAGGGCAGGGGTAAGGAGGCCTGCGGCGTTATAGCCGAAGAACACCATCTCGCCGGTCACGGGATCGATCTTGGGATGCGCGGTGAAGGGTCCCTTGATGGCGCCCTTGTAGTCGCAATAGCCGACGCGATTAAGGGTGTCGGGCTCGATCTCGGTCGGCAGATGGCCTTCTTCCAGCGCCAGCAGCTTACCGCCATGGAAGATGATGTTGGTGTTGGCGACGCCGCCGTCGTCGGTGATCCCGGCCGGCGCACCCGGCAGCTTGCGGCCGAAGCCGCCGAACAGCGCGCGGCCGGCGTCGTGCTCGGCCAGCCATTTCGGGGTGCGGACCCAGCGGTTGCGGTAGCTGGCGCGGCCGTTCTCCAAGTGGAAGGCGTGCAGCATGCCGTCGCCGAAAAACCAGTGTGCGCCCGGCGCCTCGAATTGCGGGTTGGGCCCGTTGCGATAGAGCGTGCCGTTGAGTTCGCGTGGCAATTCGCCGGTCACCTTGAGATGCGGCGCGTCGCATTCCATCGGGATCGGCGCCAGATTGTCCCGCGCCGTATTGGTCGTCGCCACTTGGTCGAGCATCTTACGTTTCCTCCGGATATATCTTTACATCGTAAAGATGTCAGTAAGCGCGTTGTCATCGACCGTCAAGCAAAATCTTTACAGTGTAAAAATTGCAGCTATAAGGATTCATATGACAAGAATCTCGAGAGAAGCCAGAACCAGCCGTCCCTCCGCGAAGCGCAAGCCGGCAAGAGCCGTGACCGAAAGGCCGGCCAGCCGGCGTCGCCGTCCAGCCGGCGAGGCCCCTTATCATCATGGCGATCTGCACGACGCCTTGCTCGCCGCCGCCGAGCGGGTGCTGGAACGCGATGGGCTGGCGGGCCTGACGTTGCGCGCGGTGGCGCGCGAGGCCGGCGTGTCGCACGCCGCGCCGACCCATCATTTCGGCGATCTCACCGGGCTCCTGAGCGAACTCGCCGCCATCGGCTTCCGGCGCTTCAACGAGGCCATGACGGCCGCAGGCGAGACCCAAACGCTTCCGCTGATGAAGGCGATGGCCCGCGCCAAGGCCTATGTCGCCTATGCGCAGGCGCGTCCCGGCATGTACGGGCTAATGTTCCGAACCGAGCGGCTCGACATGACGCGGCCGTCGCTGCACGAGGCGGCGACTGCCTCCTTCGAAGGACTGGCAACCGCGGCTGGCCTCGGCCGTGATGAGAAGCTCACCGGCGCGGCGCTGGAAGCATTGTCGCTTGACCAGGCCGCGGCCATCGCGCGCGCGTGGTCTTTGGTGCACGGCTTCACCACGCTGCTGCTCGATGGACGGCTGAAGGATATTTTGCACCGGCTGCCGGAAGGCACCGGCGTCGACCAGCTGCTACATGCGATGCTGGTCTCGACCGTCGCACGGCCGCCGGCGCTATAGGACAGCGGTTTGGGGGCGAGTTCGCTGGCGCCGGAATGGACCCTGCGCGGCCAACGGTGTGGATGGCGTGCCGCTCAGCAACCCCTGCAAATCTTGGTTTGGCGCGCGAGCCTTGCGTCGGCTTCCGCGTCTTCGTTGGGCTGCCGTGTCCACTCGTCATACCGCGCTTTGGCGTTCGATTGGGCCGGGGCATCGTTCAGCGGGCCGAGAATGATCTCCTGATTGCGGGCCGTTCTTCGCTTTGCCGGCCGTTTTGGCTCGCCCGGCGCGTCATTTGCCGTCGGTGGTTCGCCCAACCCGTCCCAGGCGATCGGGGCGCCTGCGGTCTGTGTCGTCGAGCAGCCGGTGCCGGAGGCGCAGCAGCCGGTGAGGGCGGAGCCTGCAACCAGCAGAACCATGATTCTCGTTAGCATCGTCGCTCCGGTGTGGCCGCCGTTAAAATCCGTGACGTGAGAATATATCAAGCACTCAAGGCTGTAGCTTTGACGTTAATGCGGCGAAAACACGCCGGCCGTGGGCTGCGTCAGCGCTTTGCAAGGCTGACGGCGATGCCTTTTTCACCGATTACCTTCACTTCGTCCTTGCCGCACTTGAAATCACGCGCAAATTCGTCCGCCGCCTGGCGCGCGAGCTCGTTGGCATTGCGGTTGGCCTGGCCGTCGATATAGGCGACGTGACAGACAGGGCCCGGCGGCAACCGCGTCACGGCGAGCATCGGTTTCGAGGTCGGGCTTCCGGTCTTGTCCGGGGCGTCGTTGTCGGCGATCAGCCAGCGCTGAATGATCGCGAACGGCTTGCCGTCCACCGCCCGCCATTCGACAGTATTGGCGGTGGAATTGAAGGGGGCAAACCCGGCCTCCGCGGCCGGCTCCTTGCTGGCGGCAGCGCGGTCGGCTCCGACCGAGACGGTTTGGCGCAGGTCGTCCTCGCTGATCAGCACCACCAGCCCCGATTTGCCGGGGCACACCTGCTTCGTGCTGCCGTTCTCGGGTTTGCCGATGGTGCGGCAGTCCTTCGGCGCCGTCGATGTGTAGCTGCTGCTGAATGTTTGGGCGTTGGCCGGTGAAATCAGGCCGAATGCAGCCGCGAACAGGGCGGCGGCGGCCGGCACAGTGAGCGGCCGATGGGGGACGCGTTTCATCTGCATTTCTCGCATGGAACTTCCAGGATCAGACGTGCGCAATCTGGGGAAGGTTCATGGCAAAGGTACGAAACACCTGACATTGACGCGGAATCGTCCTAGAAGAGCGGCTCGCAATTCGTCGTTTCCCAAGCCCGCAGTCATTCAGTCCTCATGCCTTCCATACCATCGAATAAGCCCTATCGCGTCGGCCGCTCCCCCACCGGACTAGGTCTCTTCGCCACCAAGCCGATCAAGAAGGGCACCAAAATCATCCGCTATTTTGGGCCGCTTCTGGATTCGAAGAAGAAAAAAGACGACGCGATCGAGAACAAGTACCTGTTCGAGCTGAACGACCGCTGGACCATCGACGGCTCGGTGCGCAAGAACATCGCCCGCTACATCAACCACGCCTGCAAGCCGAACGCGGAATCCGACGTTCGCCCACGCAAGCGCAAGGTGTTCATCCGCGCCATCAAGAACATCGAGCCGGGCGAGGAGATCAACTACGATTACGGCACCGATTATTTCAAAGCCTATCTGAAGCCGATCGGCTGCAAATGCGCGGCCTGCGAGAAGAAGCGCAAGAAGCAGCGCGCCGAGGCGCGGGCGGAGAAGGCCCGCCTCAAGGCCAAGGCCGAGCGGAAAGCGCTGAAGAAGGCTGAAAAGCTGGCCAAAGAACAGCAGAAGGCTAAAGCGAAGCTGAAGGATAAGGCTGAGCGGAAGGTGAAGAAGACGCTCAAGCTGAACGGCCATTCGCCGAATGGCAAGTCCCTTAACGGCAAGTCTCTCAATGGCAGGTCGCTCAACGCCAAACGTCTGAACGGCAACAGCCGCGTCAGGGTTGCCGGCAAAAAATCGAGCGCCAGCAAGCCGCCAGTTTCCGCGCCCGCGCCGGTCCTTGAGGTTCAACCCGCCGCTTTCTCCCTTGAGGCGCAGACCACCGCCATTTGACGTCTCATCTGCCAGCCTTGTGCACCGACTTCGGCAGCAGCGAATCGCCGAAGTCGACCGCCGAGCGTTGAATGATCGCGCCGGTTTCGTCGACCACGACGCGGAACCGCCGGTGTTCGGAGAAGAAGGTCAGGCGATGCCGGCCGGAGTCGGCATCGACCCCGCGCTCCGCAAGGCTGGTGATCCGGCCCGCGCGCATTGCTTCCTGAAGCAGGGAAGGCGCCAGGCCGAGGCCTTCGGCGACGATGGCGGCGTCGATCTGCACTGCGCCATTTTCGAACTCGATCGGTTTCATGAGTTGCACCTGAGCCTTGTCATGGTTTCTTGCAGCCCTCACGCAAGTGCCGGGCTCCGCCTGGCGCTTGGCGGATAGGCGCATTCCGCCAGCGTGGTGGCGTCGAGTTCGCGCATGAAGGCTTCGCGGGCGGCGGCGAGTTTTGCCTTGAGCCGGCAGCGCGGCTTCAGCACGCAATTGCCGCCGTCCTCGCGAAAACATTCGACCAGCGGCGGCCCTTCAAGCGCGCGCACCACCTCGCCGATGGTGATCGACTGGGCGGGGCGGGCCAGCGTGAAGCCGCCGCCAACGCCGCGCTGGGTCGAGATGAAGCCGCTATCGGCGAGATCGCGCACCACCTTGGCCAGATGGTTGCGGGAAATGCCGAACTCTGCCGCGATCTCGTTGGTGGCGAAGGAACGGCCAAGGTCGCCCGCCAGCCGCATCAAGGCGCGCAACGCGAAATCCGTGAACGACGTCAGGCGCATGGGAGCCCTCTTGAAGGATCTGCTTGCAAAACATCTATAGCCGTCTAAATAGGTATTTGAAATACCTATTTAAGGGCAGGCGGAAAAATGGAAGCGATCGTGGCAGGGCCGGTGCGGCGGGAGCGCTTGACGGCCGAAATCATGGAGCGGACGGGCATTGACGAGGCGATGATCGATCGCCTGGTGCGCGGCTTCTACGCCAAGGTGCGGGCCGACGTGGTGCTGGGGCCGATCTTCGAGGCCCGCATCACGGATTGGGAGCCGCATCTGGCGCAGATGTGCGCGTTCTGGTCATCGGTCGCGTTGATGACGGGCCGCTACCACGGCACCCCGATGGCCAAACATCTGCCGCTGCCGGTCGACGCCGGGCATTTCGACCGCTGGATCGAACTGTTCGAGCAAACCGCCCGCGAGATCTGTCCGCCCGAGGCGGAGGCGCATTTCGTGGAACGGGCACGCCGCATCGCGGCAAGCCTCGAACTCGGCATTGCCGGCACCCACGGCGTCATGCTCGGCAACGGGGAACGATTTCGGCGCAATCAAACAGGAGCAGTGTAATGGCTTATCGTACGCATGTCGTGACCAACAAGGAGCAGGCCGATCCGTATTCCGGCAGCAGCCTGGTGCCGATGCTCGTGATCGGGCTCGTGCTGACCTTTGCCGGGATGATCGCGGCGGTAATGCTAAGCTGAGGCTCTTTCCCCGTCATTGCGAGCCATCGGGCGCGCGAATGCGCGCCCGATGACAGGCTCCGCGAAGCAATCCATTTCTCCACTTGCTGAGGCATGGATTGCTTCGTCGCTTTGCTCCCTTGCGCAAACGCTTCGCGTTTGTCGCGGACGATGACGGCTGAGGCTTATGCCGTTACCGTCTCGCCGCTCTTGCGCAGGCCGATATATTGCAACTCAGCAAACACGCCTGTCGCAATCGCCTGGGCAACGATGAAGACCTGGCCGAGCAGGTTCGGGCTTACCGCACCCGAGAACAGCAGTGCGATGCTGCCGAGCGTCCACGCGGCATTTCCCACGATGACAAGCAACAACAGCGCCTTCGCCACCGTCGACCGTGTGGCCAGCCAGCCAACCAGCGCCGTATAGGCGATCAGGAACAGCCCGGTTTCACGCAGCAACGCCTCCGGCAGATTGAGGAAGGGCGCGAGCGCGCCGGCGCCGAGGGTAAGGGCCACCGCAGCGACGCCGCTGAAGATGGCGTCGGCGAGCAGCGCGCGGTTCAGGAATGTGGACGGATGAATCATGGCAGTTCTCCTTTGGCTTGGGGGGACTTTGGGCGAGACAGCGATCAGCGTTGCAGCAGCGACCGGAGCTGACGCATCAGCCGCATCGGGCAGAGCGCCTTGCCGACCCTGTTTTCGATCGTCTGCACCTGCACGAACACGAAGACGCTGGTGTCGTGCACCAACGGCTGCGGCAAGTTCAGGGAGCGCGCCAGCAACCAGGTGGCCAGATTGACCACCCAGGGGATTACAGCGGCGACGAAGCGGAAGAGGGAAAGCATCAGCATGGGTCATCTCCTGTACCCCCAGGATGAGCGAGCCCGTGACCCGTTTCGATTACCTCGGACGTAATGGAATGGACGAAATTCGCATGGTAGGTTTTCCACCATGAACGCACATGCCGCCACGGCGCGAGCCGAACGAACCCAGCCTGTCCATATCGGCGATCATTTGCGCGAATGGCGGCAGCGCCGCCATCTGAGCCAGCTCGATCTGGCGGGGGACGCCGAAATATCCGCGCGCCATCTCAGTTTTGTCGAGACGGGCCGCGCTGCGCCGTCGCGCGAAATGGTGCTGAAACTCGCCGAGCGATTGGAGGTTCCCTTGCGCGAACGCAACGTGCTCCTGGTCGCGGCGGGGTTTGCGCCGGCCTTTCCGCAGCGCTCGCTCGACGACCCCGCGCTCAAATCAGCCCGGCAGGCGATCGACCTCGTCCTCAAGGCGCATGAACCTAATCCGGCGCTGGCCTATGACCGGCACTGGAATCTGGTGACGGCCAATCGCATGGTGGCGCCGCTGCTCGAAGGCATCCCGCCGCATTTGCTCGGGCAGCCCTTCAACATTCTAAGGCTGGCCTTTCATCCCGAGGGACTGGCGCCGCGCACAGTCAATCTCGCCGAATGGAGCGCGCATCTTCTGGAGCGGCTGCACCGGCAGTGCGAGGCGACGGCCGATCCCGAACTGCTCAAACTGTATCAGGAACTGAAAGCCTATCGGATGCCGGCGCGCTCGGGTCCGGTCTCGGCCGACAATGTCGCGATCCCCTTCAAGCTGCGCCGCAATGACGAAGTGCTGAGCTTCATCTCGACCACCATGGTATTCGGCACGCCGGTCGACATCACGTTGCAGGAGCTGGCGCTGGAAACCTTCTTCCCCGCCGACGATCTGACCGCCGAGCGGATGCGGCAGATAGCGGCGAGCTTGACTTGAGTAGGATGGGTAGAGCGAAGCGAAACCCATCAGCGCCATAATGTCACTGCCCCGCAGTTCAACGAAAGCGACGTGCCGGGACCGCTGTGCGAAGTGCGCTTGCGCAAGGGCAACGTCAGTATCGGCCTGATCGGGGCGGTGCTGACGCTGGGCACCACAGGATGTAATGCTGCAGGAATTGCGCGTGGAGATGTTCATGCCGATGGACGCTGCCTCCGAGGCCGCGCTCACAGCGTTGGCGGCGTAGCGTAATCAGAAATCAGTTCGCCTTCTCGATCAGGCTTTCCAGCAGGCGTTTCAATTCTGCCGTGGCCTTGTCGCCGTAGTTCTCGGCGATAAAGGCTTCCTGACTCAGCGCCAGCGAGTTCAGGCGCTGGGTCAGCGCCTTGCCGCGATCGGAGGAGAACATCAAAACCTTGCGTCGGTCGTCGGCGTCCTGGACCCGGTACACGAGCGCGTCGGACACCATTCGGTCGACCATCTTGGTCAGGGTCGGATGATTAAGCAGTACGGCTTCGGCGAGCTCACCCATCGAGTGGCCCTTGCCATCGGAAAGAACTTTCAGAATACGCCATTGCTCGACCGGCACGCCTTCCTTGCGAAACCGCGCGTCGAGCTGACGGTTGATCTCCCGGTTGGCCTGCGCAAGCAGATAAGCGAGATGCTCGGTGATGGGTTTGCTGGGCGATTTGGCCAAGGGTTTGAACTTCATAACGGGGGTTTTGGATGAATATTTAGCGCTCTTGCTTGTTCTATATGCATGAGAATCGTTGAATATTCAATATTTTCCACTAGGATATTTTTTGTTGCCGATCACCTTGCCGATGGTAGTCTGATCGCGCCGGACTAAAGAAGCTGAAAGGAGAGCGAATTGCTCTCGCTAACGCAATTTGGAAAGTTCGGCGGGCCGTCGATGCCGCCGGAATGGCTGCTAAGGGGACTCCCGGAGTTCGGTTCCGGAAGCTCCGGGCCATCGCCGCGCCTGTTCCGTGAGCGCGGCGACCGCAAGAAACTGCGCATTGCCAATTTTGTCGGACTATCGGGTCCGTCGGGAATCTGGGGGCCGGCCTCCATCAACAGTACGCTGCTGGGCGTTTCCGAAATCAACCGCCGCGGCGGCATTCTTGGCCGCGAGATTGAAGTCGCGTTCCATGACACCGGCGGCGATATCAACGACGTGACGCGGACGGCTTCCGACATTGTCGCGTCCGAAGACGCAGATCTCGTGATGGGCTCGCATATCAGTGCGGTCAGGGTGGCGTTGCGCAAGGTCGTCGCCGGACACATTCCCTACCTTTACACGCCGGTATATGAGGGCGGCGAGCGAACGCCCGGCGTCATGGCCATCGGCGAGACGCCGGGGGCGCAATGGCGCCCGGCCATCGAGTGGCTCGCCAATGCCAGGCACGCGTCGAACTGGTATCTGATCGGCAGCGACTATGTCTGGCCATGGCTCTCGCACAAGGCGATCAAGAAATACATCGCGGATGCCGGCGGGCGTGTCGTCGGCGAAGAGTTCGTGCCCATCGGCGAGCACAATCACAGCAGCCAGCTCGCGCGGATTCGGGCCGCCAAGCCCGACGTGGTTCTGATCACGTTGATCGGCGCCGATAGCGTCGTTTTCAATCGTACCTTTGGCGAGCAGGGGCTGGGCGGGCGAATGCTCCGTCTAGCCGGCGCGATGGACGAGACCGTGCTGCTCGGGATCGGTGCCGACAATACCGAAAACCTGTTCTGCGCGTCGGGCTATTTCATCGACAGGGCGTCGCGCGAGAACGATGCCTTCCTCAGCCAATACGAGGCGTCGTTCGGTCGCCACGCGCCACCGCTCGGCTCGATCGCGCAATCGAACTACGAAGGGTTGCGGTTTCTGGAGACGGTCGCGGCGCGCGCGGGATCGCTGGCAAGAAAGCCGCTGCTCTCGGCTGCCGCGAATGTGGACTATCAGGGCGCGCGAGGCACCATTGGCATCCGGCGCGGCAGCGCACGCATGCCGATCTATCTTGCGGCGGCCAGCGGGCTCGACTTCCAGCTGATCAAGCAGTTCTGACGGCCGCACGTATCGTTTCACCAAAAGGGAAGGTTGCGAAATAATACTTGAAAAGGAAAACATTTCCGTTTCTAGTGATGTGAACGGGGCCGGCCTTCATCCGGCAACTTGCCCACAAGCATTCAGAAGAAACAGGAGAAACCATCGTGACAGTAGCGCTTCCAACGCCCGATCAACTGCGCGCGGTCGCCGATCAATGCGGCCTGGCATTGACCGATGACGATGTCGTCTCGTTCCGCGGATTGATGCAAGGCTCTGTCGATGCCTACAACGCTGTCGGCGCGATGCCCGACGAAGTCCCGGTCGTCAAATACCCGCGGACGCCGGGCTATCGGCCCGGCCCGGAGGAAAATCCGCGCAACGCCTGGTACCGCAAATCGACCGTCAAGGGTGCCGCGAGCGGCAAGCTGAAAGGCAAGGTCGTGGCGCTGAAGGACAACATCATGCTGGCCGGGGTGCCGATGATGAACGGCTCCGCGACGCTCGAGGGCTACGTGCCGGATTTCGACGCCACCATCGTCACGCGCATGCTCGATGCCGGCGCCGAGATCGCCGGTAAGGTGCATTGCGAGTCATTTTGCATATCCGGCGGCAGCCACACCAATTCGACCGGCCCGGTCCATAATCCCCACAAGATGGGTTACTCCGCCGGCGGATCGTCCTCGGGGAGTGCGGTCGTTGTCGCGCTCGGCGAGGTCGACATGGCGATCGGCGGCGACCAGGGCGGATCGATCCGGATGCCGTCCTCGTTCAGCGGCACCTACGGCATGAAGCCGACCTGGGGGCTGGTGCCTTACACCGGCGTCATGCCGATCGAAATCTTCGTCGACCATACCGGGCCGATGACCGCGAACGTTGCCGACAACGCCCTGCTGCTCGAAGTGCTCGCCGGTGACGACGGTTATGATCCGCGGATCAAGTCGCCAGAAGTGCAGGAATACACCAAGGCGCTTGGCGGCGGCGTTAAGGGCATGAAAATCGCCATCGTCAAGGAAGGCTTTGAGCAGGTCGGCGCCGAAGCCGCCGTCAATGAAAGCGTGCGGGAAGCGGCAAAGCGGCTTGCGAGCCTCGGCGCTACCGTTGAGGAAGTCTCGATCCCGATGCACATGGTCGCACCGGCGGTCTGGACGCCGATCGGAGCCGAAGGTATCGCGCAGACCATGATGTTCGGCGACGGGTATGGTCTCAGCCGCTCGGACCTCTACTCGACATCGCTGATGGATTTTCACCGTGGCTGGCGCGGGCAGGCGGACTCTCTGTCGGAAACGACAAAACTGTTTCTGATGCTTGGCGTCTACGTCAACAATAATTTCGGTCCGCGTTACTACGGCAAGGCCGTGAACATCTCGCGTCGCGTGACCGCGGCCTATGACAAGGTTCTGGCGAGCTACGATCTACTCTTGATGCCGACCACGCCGATGAAGGCGACGCCGTTGCCTGCGCCGGGCGCTGCCCGCGAGGAGGTGTGCGCGCGCGCGTTCGAGATGATCAGCAACACCGCGCCGTTCGATATTACGCACCATCCGGCCATGTCGGTGCCTTGCGGCATGGTCGACGGACTTCCTGTCGGCCTGATGCTGGTCGGCCGGCATTTCGATGAAATGACCATCTATCGTGCGGCGCATGCCTTCGAGCAGGCCGGTGACTGGAAGAAAATGTAAGCAAGCAGCCGAACGCCGAGAGGGGGCTGGTGATAAGGGTGCTGGTGATGCCACATGGATAATCTGTTCGTCGCACTGTTCGAGATCCTGAGTTTCGGCGCGATCGTCGTTCTGGTCGTGCTGGGACTCGGAATCATCGCCAGCATGATGGGCATCTTCAACTTCGCGCAGGGCGAGTTCGTCCTGCTTGGCGCCTACGTCACCTATATCGTCCACAGTGCGGGCCTGCCGGTCTGGCTCGGAATGCTGGCTGCGCCCTTTGTCGTCGGCGCACTGGGATTTTTCCTGGAGCGGACGATCGTCCGGCGATTCTACGCCGCACCGATCGTGGCGATGCTCGGCACCTACGCACTCGGGCTCATCATCCGCGAGATCGTCCGCGGTTTGATCGGCGGGTTGTATCTGTCGGTCCCGGAGCCGCTCGGCGGTTCGGTCACCATCGGGACCATGCATTTCTCCACCTGGCGGCTGGTCATCATTCTCATTACGGCACTGGTGATGATCGGCAGCTATCTGCTGCTGGCGCGCACCGCCTTCGGGTTGCGAATTCGAGCGTCGCTGGAAAATCCAGCGCTCGCCCGCGCATCGGGTATTTCGACCAATGCGATCTATGGCGCCACCTTTGCGTTCGGCGCCGCACTCGCGGGACTTGCGGGTGCGCTGATCGTGCCGGTGTTCTCGCTGTTTGCCGATCTCGGCCTGCGCTTCCTGATTCAGGGGTTCGTCGCCGTCATGGTCGGTGGGGTGGGCTCGTTCGCGGGACCGGTGGCGGGCGCGGGCGTAATCGGAACGCTCGCCGCCGCATTGCCATGGATCATTCCGCCCGTGATCGCCGACGTCCTCGTGTTCGTTCTCGCCATCATCTTCATCAAGTTTCGGCCGCAAGGTCTGATTTCAACAAAGGGGGTCTAGTCCATGTTCAGCGACCGCAGCAATCTCAGCCGCCGGCGATTTCTCTCCAACTTCGCCTTTGCCAGTACCGCCATTGCCACGGGCGTCGGCAGTTGGGTCGTCCGCCCCGACTGGGCGAATGCGGCTTCGGACCCGATCAAGGTCGGCATCGCGACCGACTTGACCGGTCCGATCGGCTACGCCGGGAATGCGGACGCGAATGTCGCGAAGATGGTGATCAAGGAGATCAACGATGCCGGCGGACTGCTTGGCCGGCCGCTGGAACTGTTCATCGAGGACACCGCGTCGAATGAATCGGTCGCGGTCGGCAACGTCCGCAAGCTGATCCAGCGCGACAAGGTCGACTTGGTGCTGGGAGGCATCACCAGTTCGATGCGCAATGCCATCAAGGACGTGATCGTCGCGCGCGGCAAGACGCTCTACATTTATCCGCAGCTGTACGAGGGTAAGGAATGCACGCCCTATCTGTTCTGCACCGGCCCGACGCCGGCGCAGCAGTGCGACGAATTCATTCCCTGGCTGATCAAGAACGGCGGCAAGAGGTTCGCGCTGCCGAGCGCCAACTATGTCTGGCCTCACACGCTGAACGTCTATGCCCGCAAGGTGATCGAGGCCAATGGCGGCGAAGTCATCTTTGAAGAATACTACCCGCTCGACCAGATCGACTTCAGTGCCACCGTGAACCGGGTCATTTCCAACAAAGTGGACGTGGTGTTCAACACCGTGATCCCGCCGGGGGTAGGACCGTTCTTCAAGCAGCTTTACGAGGCGGGATTTCTGAAGAACGGCGGCCGGCTGTCGTGTGTCTATTACGACGAGAACACGCTCAACATCAACCAGGCCGCGGAGATCGAAGGACTTGCGAGTTGCCTCGATTATTTCAAGGCGCTGACGCCGGAGGATCCGTTCAGCGCCAAGCTTCAGGCGACCTATGAAAAGCAGTTCCCGGGCACATTCCTGTTTGCCGCGGGAAGTGCCGCGACCGGGACCTATCGTGGCCTCAAACTATGGGAGGCGGCCGTGAAGGAGGCCGGCAAGGTCGATCGCGACGCGGTTGCGGCTGCGTTGGACCATGCGAAGATCGCCGAAGGTCCCGGCGGACCTGCGGAAATGGTTCCCGGCAAGCGGCATTGCAAGATGAAGATGTATACGGCGGTTGCCAAGGGCGGCAATTATGAGATCGTTGCGCGCAGCGCCGGCCTCGTCGATCCCAAGGAATGCTGAGTGATGAGCGAAATGCAGCGGCGGCAACCCGCCGCTGCGAACTCCGGAGCGGATTTACTGGCAACTTGATGACAGAAACGACACAGACGACGCCCTTGAGCCTTTCGCTTCGTGCCAGCCGCTCGCGCCGGTTACAGGTGCTACCGATCATCGAAATCGTGGTGCTGGTGATCGGCGCACTGCTGCCGCTGGTCCTCAAGGATTATCTGACGGTCTATGCGACGCGCGTCCTGATCCTCTGCCTGTTCGCGCTCTCGTTCGATCTGGTGTGGGGATACGCCGGCATCATGAGTTTTGGGCAGGCCGTGTTCTTCGGGACCGCGGGATATGGCGTTGCGCTGCTCGCCCGCGATCTCGGCGTGACCTCGATCCTGCTCGTGTTGCCGGCCGGCCTGTTGATCGGGCTCGCATTTGCACTGCTGCTTGGCGGCTTTCTACTGCTCGGACGTCATCCCTCCAGCGTGATCTTTGTTTCGCTGGGCACGCTCACCGGCTCATACGCGGCGGATCGCGTGGCGCGGGGCTGGTATTATCTGGGAGGCCAGAACGGCATTCCATCGATCCCGCCGATGTCGCTCGGCAGCTACGATATCACCGAGGGGCCGGTCTATTATTATCTGACGCTCGGGATTCTCGTCCTCGTCTATCTTCTATGCCGCTTTCTGGTGCGATCGCAGTTCGGGCTTGCGCTGGCGGGTCTGCGCGAGAACGAGCAGCGGATCGCCTTCTTCGGCTATCAGGTGCAACGGCTCAAGGCGATCATCTTTTCCTTCGCCGGCGCCGTCGCAGGGCTCGCAGGTAGTCTTTACGCCTTTCATGAAGGTTTCGTCTGGCCCAACATGCTGGGCGTGGTGATATCGACGCAGGTGGTCCTCTACGTGTTGTTCGGCGGCTCCGGCACGCTGATCGGAGCTGTGATCGGAACAGTTGCGATCGAGGCGGTCAGTTTCTGGCTGTCGAACAGCTATCAGGACATCTGGCCGATCATCCTCGGCGTATTGTTGCTGCTGGTTATCCTGTTTCGTCCCGCCGGCCTGATCAGCCTGGTCCTCAGCGAGCGCGAGCGCGTCGGCAATTTCGGCCGGCCGCCGGGGAAGGGCGATCATGGATCTTCTTGAAGCGCGAGGCCTGGTCAAGATATTCGGCAAGCTGACGGCCCTGAACGGTGCGGATCTTACGGTCGCGGAGAACGAATTCCACGGCTTGATCGGACCCAACGGCTCGGGCAAGAGCACGCTGATGAAATGCGTCGCCGGTGCGGAGATCCCGACGTCGGGCACGGTGACGTTTGGCGGCCGCGATATCTCGCGAGCCTCTCCTGCCGAGCGGGCGCGCGCCGGCATGAGCCTCAAGTTCCAGATCACGAGTGTTCTGCCGGCATTGACGCTGTACGACAACATTCTGCTGGCGCTGCAGGCGCAGACGTCGCTTCCCCGGCTGGTGTTCTCGCGCACCCGCGGAATCCTGCACGACCGCGCCATGGCCATGCTCGAACAATTCCGTCTGGTGGACCGGGCGGCGGATCCGGCCTCCGCGCTCTCCCACGGCCAGCAGCAATGGCTTGAAATCGCGATGGCGCTGGCGCCTGAGCCAAAGCTCCTGCTGCTGGACGAGCCGACCGGCGGCATGAGCCTCGAGGAACGGCGGGTTACCGGCGAACTGCTGCAGCCGATCAAGAAGCGCTGCTCCCTCGTCATCGTCGAGCACGACCTCGATTTTATTCGCGACATTTGCGACCGGCTGACCGTGCTCGACCAGGGAAGCGTGCTGGATACCGGTTCGGTGCAGCATATTCAGTCGAGCGCCCGGGTTCAGGAGGTCTATCTCCGCCGTGCCTGACGAGGACAAATATCTCGATATCCAGAATGTTGATGCGGGCTATGGCCGCAGCCAGGTGCTGTTCGGTGTCACGCTGGGCGTTCCCTGGCGCGGCGGCGTCGCCATACTTGGCCGCAACGGCGCCGGCAAGACCACGTTGATGAAGGCCATCGTCGGAGAATTGCCGCTGCTCGGCGGCTCCGTCAGTCTCGATGCCCGCAGCGTTGGCCAGCTACCGACAGAGCAGCGCATTCGCCTCGGGTTGGGCTACGTGCCGCAAGAGCACTCGGTGTTCGGCAGGCTTTCGGTGCGCGACAATCTCGCCGTCGGCGCGTTGACCAACCGCGACAGCCAGGCCGTCAATCGTGTGCTGGAGATATTTCCAAAACTGGGCCAGCGGATGGATCAGGTCGCCGGCACATTGTCCGGCGGCGAGCGCAAGATGCTCGCGATCGGCCGTGCCTTGCTGTCGAACCCGCGGGTATTGCTGCTGGATGAGCCGACCGAAGGCGTCTGGATCGGCGTGATCGAGGAAATCACCGAACGTCTGATCCTGCTCGCCCGGGAGATCGCCGTCGTGATCGTGGAACAGCATCTCGATCTTGCGCTACGCGTCGCAGACCGGGCCTTTGTGCTCGATCGTGGAAGGGTCGCGCTCACCGGATCGGCGCAAGAGGTTCGCAACGATCCAAGGCTGTTGCAGTATCTGGCGCCTTGACACTCGGCGCTCAGGACGCCTGGGCCTGGGTGCCAAGCCATTCGACCTCGCGCGTCATCAGCGCCGTCGTCGCGCTGCCCTGCAGCACGTCTGGCGACCACGGGCCACGGGCCTGTTCGGTGGCCCGAAACAGGGGCCTTCCGGCCTGAAGTGATACGAGACATGCAGGCCGTCCCCTTGTCTCCTCGCCCGATCGGACTACCTTCCGGGCACCATTCAGTCAGGAGACCCCGATGAGCACCCTAAAACCCCTCAAGATCGACGTCGTCTCCGACGTGGTTTGCCCGTGGTGCTACATCGGAAAACGCCGGATCGAGAACGCGCTGGCGCTGGTGCCGGATGTTCCCGTCGAAGTGCGCTGGCGGCCGTTCTTCCTCAATTCCTGGGTGCCACGCGAGGGCATCAGCCGCGACGAATATCTCACCGCAAAATTCGGCTCGGTCGAAGCCTACAAGGGCATCGCCGGCCGCGTCGTGGCGGCTGCAGGCGAAGAGGGGCTGACCTACCGGCCTGAACTCGTGAAGCGTCAGCCGAACACCATCGATTGCCACCGCCTGATCCACTGGGCGGATGCGCAGGGCAAATCCGCCGAGATGAAGCAGCGCCTGATGGAATTGTATTTCCGCGATGGCGGCGACCTCACCGACGTCAACGTGCTGGTGCAGGCGGCGGCCGATGTCGGCCTCGACGCCGACGACGTACGCAAGCGCCTCGCAACCGACGAGGATGTCGCGCTGATCTCCAGCCAGGCGCAGGAGGCCTCCGACAAGGGTATCTCGGGCGTGCCGACCTTCGTGTTCGCACAGAAATACGCCGTCTCCGGCGCCCAGCCCGCCGACCAGCTTGCCCGCGCCATCCGCCAGGTATCCGGCGAAATCAACGCGCAGGCGGCAGAGTAACTCGGTTTTCTCCCTCGCCCCGCTCTTGCAGGGTCGAGACGAGCGAAAGCTCGCTCTTAGAGGGGCGGGGTGAGGGCCTCTCTCCAGACAGCGCGGTGTCGCGTTTGACCGTGAGTGTCGCCCTGACAATCAACAACTGAACCTGGGGGAATATCATGATCTATGAACTGCGCACCTACACCGTAAAGCCTGGCACACTTGGCGACATGATCAAGGCCGCAAGCACGGTGTCGCGCGAGATCCGCAAGGACGATTACGGGAAGCTGGAAGGCTATTGGTCGACCGAGATCGGGCCGCTCAATCAGGTCTTGCACATGTGGAGCTACAACAGTTTTGATGAGCGCACGCGGATGCGGGCCGAACTTGCGAAGAACCCGCGCTGGTCCGGCGAGTATGTGCCGCTGATCCGCCCCTGGCTGGTGCGTCAGGACGTCCGCCTGATGAACGCGGTAAGGCCGCCGGTTGCACCGTCCTCGACAGGTAATGTCTACGAACTCCGCAACTATCGCGCCAAGGCGGCGGGCGGCCTGAAGCAGTGGCTCGATGCGTTCACCGCGGTGCTGCCGGAGCGCGAGAAATATTCAAAGATCGTCGGCCTCTGGACGACCGAAGCAGGGCAGCCGAACGAAGCCTGCCACATCTGGGCCTATCCCAGCCTGAACGCCCGCGCCGAAGCGCGCGGCAATGCGATGAAGGATCCGGCCTGGCAGGAGTTTTTGGGGAAGGGACCAGGCTTCCTCGAGGAGATGCACTCGACCATCATGCTGCCGGCGCCGCATTCGCCGCTGCAGTGAGGCGTCTACGTAGCTCGGATGGAGCGGTGCAGATAACACCGCGGCAATTGCACCTGTTCAAGTCGCGCCGCCAGCGCGGCACCGTGCCGCCTGCGCCTCACGGCACGGGCGGCGCCGGCTGCCGTCAGATTGTCACGCGGCTGCCGTCGAAGCGCGTGAAGGAGAAGCCGTCGAAGGGCTCGCGGAGCGTCGTGCGCTCGTCCCTCAGCATGCCGATCGCCACTTCCTCGCCGATCGCCATGGAGGCGGAAGCGTCGGAACGCCAGTGGATGCCCGCCCAATTCCGTCCGAAACCGAAATTCACCGCGAGCTTGTTCAACTCTCCGCCAACCGTGAGCGGCGGGCCGCTATAGGGCACGAGCTTCGTCGGGTCAGCCGGATCGGGCTGTACCGGGTTGGCGATGACGCGGGTCTCGTCGAAAAACGCCTTCAATATGGTAGCCGTGACGGCCCCAACGCTTGTGGCACCGCCGGGATAGGTGGAGTGAAGCGGCGCTCCCTCCGGATAGGTTTGTGACAAGAGATAGGTGCCGTATTTGGCTTTGCTGCGATCGAGGGCTTCCGATTTCAGGAAGTTCTCATGCAACGGATAATCGCTCACGCCGTTGGCGAGGCGATGGTGCGCCAGACCGCCATAGGCTTCAGGTCGCACCGCCCGGTGCACGAAATACTTCTGCCAGTAGGCCGCGCGGACGGAGTTACTGATCCCCGTGGTGAGCAATGCCTGCACATAGGGTAACCCGAAGGTGCCCCCCGCAGGTTGCTGTGTCTTTGATTTCCGGTACGGGTTCGATGGGTAGGACACGGGCTCCGTCGGCGGATACATGCCGGTGTAGCGTGGGTCCGCTCCGCCGCCGGGGGTGGCAAGGATCAATGCTGCCGCCCACCCAAGTGCGGGACCACTATGGATATACTCCGCGAGATCTCTTCCCGTCGTGATGTATCGCGGCGTCGCGTCGAACTGTATCCGGCGTTTCGGTGCGGTGCCGTTCTGGGTCGCCAGCCATTCCTCGTATTCGGTCAGGAATTCGTTGGAGGGCAACGCCGTGCGAATTTGAGCACTGATCCACTGCGCGGCATAGGGCACGTCCCGAAGCAGGAATTGCGAGATCATTGGTCCGTCCAGAACGCCTGCCGGCGTGACGGAGCGACCCTTCGGGTCAGCCGGGTCGAAATAGAGCGCATTGGCACGGAACAGCGTACCGGGTGTGACCCGCCCGCCGGACTTCGGCCCCCGGAAATCGGCAAGCTTGTTGATCTCCTCGGTTGCCGCAAGCACGTCGCGATGGGTGGTGTCGTCGCGCAACTCGGTCAACGGAACGTCGCGAAGCAGGGCTTGCCAATAGACCTCGACCGCCTCGCCGCCGCGCTCCGCACTCGCAAGCTCCGGTGCCGGCGGTATCGCAATCTGGGTAGGGTTCATGCCGCTCAGACTGACGGCCTGGGTGCCGATGGGGTTGACCAGTTTGCGCGTGCCGCCGAGCGGGATTTTCTCGAAATCAGCTGCTTCGGCCGACTGGCAAGCGGCATAGAGCGCCTGCCATGCCGCTTGCTCCACTTCGCCGCGTTTGTCATGCGGCAGGCCCCGTGTATCGGACCCGATCTTGTTGGTGTAGCGCGCCTCATCGCCATTCGCCGGGTGCGGCGGGATCGGAATTTTCTCGTTGTTGCTCGCGCAGGCCTGTCGGACTTCGAAGGCGCGGCGCTTGAACGCCGCGTCGAGCGGGCGCACGTCCACGCCCACGCCCACAGTCTGCGCCGCAGCCGGGGCTACTCCGGGCATGCCCGGCGGCGACGTCAACACGGCGGCGCCAACGGCGATGCCGGCCCCGCCGAGCAGCGAACGGCGCGTGACCGCGGTGGCCGGCAGGGCCGGCGATGCCAGATCGGATTCAGTCGAAATGGTGGGGTGGTGGTCGGCCATGGGGAAGTCCTCCCTCGCAGGCAAATCTAGGCAGGATTCCGCCGGGAGCCGTCCACTCTCTTGCGCCTGTCCTAGACGCGAAATGATTTCATCAGGAGGAAGCGGGAGGAGATTGACGCAGATCAATACGAGAGTCGTGCAGACCAATTGACAGGATCGGTACAAGGGTAGGGGCCGCTGATGAACCGAGACGATGTGCTTTTCTGGATTTCAATTACCTGGTCTGCCACGGTGTTCGGTATGGCTACGCTGCCGCGGCTACGCGCCCTTCAGATAATAATTCGCCCGTTTCCCGAGCGCGATCCGCCGCAGCACGCGGCGCATCGCCATGGAGGCGCGCAGCGGTCTTATCGCGGTCGTTACCGTGCGGTAGAACGCGAGCTTTAGCCTATCGAGCACGGGCTGTTTGCCGGGCGGCTGTTGCGGGAAGCCGATGCCGCGCAGCATCGAATTGAAGAAGTGCAGGTCGTTCAGCCGCCGCACTTCGCGCGTTTTCCAGGTGATCGCCATCGAGATCGAGAACGAGCCTGATGTGCGCACCCAGTGCGGCCATTGGTATGGCACGTAGCAGCCGTCGCCCGCGAACAGATGGAATTCCGTAGCCCGCGGCGCAAAGCTTTCGTCGTACTTCAGGTTGCGGTGCTTGGTCATCGAGCGCTCGATCTCGTCGTCGGAGGCGATCGAACGATCGGTATTGTCGAAGATCGTGAAGAATTTTTCGCCGTGGATGTGGACGAAGAAATTGTCTTCGCTGTCGAGATGGAACGGCGTGGTCGAGTTCGGCGAGGACACGAACAGAAAACCCTCGACTTGCTCGAAGCCGGCGTCGAGCAGGCTGTTGAAGCCGCGGGCGCGGGCGACCGACAGCAGGGTGTCCTCCAGCAGGCGGCGATACTCCGGCGAATTCTCCACGCGCTTGAGCACCATCCAGGCGCCGGCGGTTTCGATGCGCTTCACCACTTCGACCGGATCGAGGTCGACGGAGGGAATCGCGTCCGGATCCTGGCTGATCGCGACCTTGCCGGAATTATATTCGATCAGATCGCGCGGCAGTTCGGCCGCGAGCTGCGCGATGCGCGGCAGCGTCAGCAGCGGATGGCCGGCGAGCTTGTGATGGATCGCAAACGGCTTGAGCGGAAAGTCGCGGCGAAGCGCGTCATGATCGGCCGTAATCACGGGCGCAATAGCGGCGAGCGTATTCATTTAGGATTTCTCCTGCCGTGCTCTGGCGAAATGAACCATGCGGCGTACCGGTTCGCGGATCGCGCTGCGCAAGCCGAGCGCGGCGCGGATCAGCGACACGACCGGATCGCCCCGTCGCAGCGGGATCAAGACGTCGCCGATCGCAAGGCGTCCGCGCCAGATCGGGTTGATCATGGGATGGTCGGGGGCGGCGGTGGAATCCACCATTGAAATGGCCGGATCCGCGCAGAGATGCCGGGTCAATTCCAGCGTCAGCTGCACGCCCGGCGAAAACTTCGCAAAGCGCTCGTCGACGCCGAGCTTGAAGTAGAAGGCGCGATCCTGATGGCGCAGCACGATGGCCGCGGCCACCGGCGTTTCGCCGGCCCGCAGGGTCACGATCTCGCACTGGCCCGTCTCGGCCAGCGCTGACGTGGCGCGGCGGACGAAGGCCGCATCGCCGTCGTCCTGGCCGAGCGCGGTGCCGCGCTGCCCCTTCCAGCCGCTGGCCTCCAGCATCAGGAACGTTTCGACAGCGGTGGTCATTTCGGCGGGCGTCCTCGCCACGTCGAAGTTGATAGCACCGTGTTCGGCGAGGCGATTGCGCTGACGGCGCAGTTCCTTCAGTTTCTTCGCGCCCAGCGCCTCGCGCAGCACGTCGTCGGCATCACCGGTGGTATCAAGGCAGGCGCGGACATGCGATTGCAGCACCGCGGGCTGCATGCGGCTGCGATGCAGCACATCGGTAAAGGCTTTCATGGCCGCGCCATCAAGCGAGGTGGCGCGGAAGATCAGCGCATGCGCGCCAGCCCTCCGGGCCTGCTGCAGAATGCCCGTGACGGCTTCCTCCGCCATGTCGCGATCAAGCAGCGGCGTGCAAAGCGTGCCATAGGGATCGGCGCTGACCAAAGCGGGCAGCGGGATTTTGTAGGCGCGCCACATCGAGATCACAGGCACCAGGCCGATCAGGCTGGACGCATCGCGCCACGCGCCGAGCGCGTCGGTGTCGCCGCGGCCCCGCGCCGAAGCGTTCACCGCCAATTCCCATTCGGGCAAATAGTAGCCGTTCGGCTCGGCGGCGCGTGCCGAGAGCGCGCGCCAAGGGCCTGCGGAAACGCCGGCGAGCGGCGTCAGCGCCCCGACGGCGTCTGGCGCGCGTGCGTTCGCATCCTTGCTCGATGCACGACGAGCCGTCAATGTGTCGGCAATATCAGCCACTTCCCCGAATCCCCGTTCGCGATTTATGTGACCGACGACACCTTGAGGGGGCCGCCCGGCCATCGCGTTCACGGGGCAACGCTAATGGAAAGAGGTGGAAAATCGCGTTGCAGCGAAGCTCGGATTTGAGCGGTCGAGTTAACGGATCGTTCAGCCTGATCAGGGCGCTCAGCCGTTACGCCACCTCAGCGGCTGCGGGCGCGGTGAGGAATTTGGCTTCGAACTCGCTCGCCGGCATCGGCCGTCCGAAGAAATAGCCCTGTCCCTCCTCGCAACCCATCCTGATCAGGAAGTCGGCCGTGGCCCGGTCCTCGATGCCTTCGGCGATGACCGACAGGCCTAGTTGCTTGCTCAGCCCGATGGTCGAGCTGACGATCGCTGCGTCGTCGGGATTGACCAGCAATCCGAGCACGAAAGAGCGGTCGATCTTCAGTCCATCGAGCGGGAATTTCTTCAGGTAGCTCAGGCTGGCAAAGCCGGTGCCGAAATCGTCGAACACGAGGCGCACGCCGAGCGCCTGGATCTTCAGGAACGTATTGAGCGCGCTCTGCTCGTCGTGGAGCAGGATGTCTTCGGTGACCTCGAGCTCGAGGCTGGTTGGACTCAAACCGGTGCGGGCAAGGGCCTGCGCGACCGAGCTTGCAAGGTCACCCGACTGCAGTTGGGAGGGCGAAAGGTTGACGCCGATCCGGAGTTTTTGTCCGGCGCGCTCCCAGGCGGCCGCCTTGGCGCAGGCGGTTTCGAGAACCCACTCCGCTATTCGTTCGGAGATCGGCGAGGTGTTGACAACCGGCATGAATTCCCCCGGCGAAACCAGGCCACGTTCGGGATGACGCCAGCGGATCAGGGCTTCGGCGCCGATCAGGCTGCCGTCGGCCAGCTGTATTTGTGGCTGGTAGAACAGTTCGAATTCATTGCGCTCCGCGGCCAGCGCCAGCTCCGCTTCCAGCGTCAAGCGGGTTTCCAGTTCGCGGCGGATCGAATCCTCGAACAGCACGTGACCGCCGCGCCGGGTTGCCTTGGCGCGGCTCAGCGCCATGTGGGAGTTGCCCAGGAGCTCGGCCGCCGTCCGCCCGTCGGACGGGAAGACAGCGGCGCCGATGCTGACCCTGACGCGGAGGTGGCGCGTGCCGACGAGCAGCGGTTCGTCGAAGCCTGCACCGATCTGCCCGGCAAAACGGCTGACGTTTTGGCCGATGGCATTCGCCGGAACTGCGATGGCGAACTCGTCTCCGCTCAAGCGCGCGATCAGGCCCGTCGCCGGCATCACCTCCATCAGCCGCTCTGATATGGCGCGAAGCACGAGATCGCCACTGGCATGACCGAGCATGTCGTTGACCTGCTGGAAGCCGTCGATGCCGATCACCAGCAGCGCTACCTTGCGGCCGTCAGCCCCGGCTTTGGCAATTTTCGCTTCAAGCTTGGCATGAAGGGTATTGCGGTTGATGAGGCCGGTCAGCGTGTCATGTTCCGCCAGGTATCGAATTCTCTCGGCTTCACGCTTGCGCACCGAGATGTCGCGAAGGATCGCGCCGAACTGAAATCCATCAGTACCCTGCCAGCCGGAGAAACTGGCTTCGACCGGAAACACCTCGCCGTCGCTGCGGCGTGCGTCGAACTCGATCACCGTGCCGGCGGCGAGTGCTGCTGCATCCCTGACGGAAAATGCAGGCGTATCCGCATCGCGGGCGCAAATCTCGTCGAACGGCCGTCCGATCATCTCCTGAGGCAGATAGCCGAAGATCGCGGTCGCGCCGGGATTCCAGACCGTGATCAGGTAATTGGAATCGGTGCAGATCAGGCCGTCGCCGAGCGACATCGCCACGCGCTGAAAGCGGCTCTCGGCGACCCTGCCTAGCAGATCGCGGATGTCGATTTCGTCGAGCGCGATCGCGGCGATGTAGACGATGATGGCGATCTGAAACAGCGAGGTGTCGAGAATGAGCGGGAAAGCCGCTTGCAGGGCAAGCGCACCTGTTTCGAGGGCGACAGAAGTTGCGGCGAGCAGCGCCACGCGCTTGCCGGCGGAAAGGCGACGCCATGAGAACAGCATGAGCAAGGCGAGCAAAGCGAGGCCGGTCAGCGTGACGATTTGCGAAGTCCATTGCAGCGCGCGGTTCTGCAGCAGCGATTCCGCGGCCAGTGTCTGCAGCACGGGGCCGGACACGATCGCGCCGTTCGGGACGCTGAAGCGGTCACCGAGTTCGAGCGCCGTGCCGCCGCCGACGACCTTCTTGCCTTGCAGCTTTTGCAGTGTCGCCGGGTCGCCGCGCAGCACGTCGGCAAAGGATACTTTGGGGATTCCCGCCGTTCGGATGCTGAAGTCGATCAGAAAGGGCGTGCGCTTCTCATCGTATTGGCCGGCGAGCACGGCAGCCATCGCGGGCACGAATTTGCCGTCCAGCTTCTCGCCGAACGGGTAACGGCGGACGAGGCCGTCGGGTCCGACCTCGACATTGACGAGCGCCGGCCAGGAATGTTCGGCGAATTGCGGCAACGGGCGATTGACGTGAAGCGTCGTCCTGTCGGTGCGGGGCTGCTGGAAGGAGGGCAGCACCACCGATCCGCCGGCGCTCTGCAGGGCTTCGGCAAAGTTCCGGTCCGACGCCGCGTCGGAGGGCGTGGAGAAGTCGACATCGAGCGCGATGTCCTGGACGTCCGCCTTCTGAAGCTGCCGGAGCAGCTCGGCGTGGAGCAGGCGCGGCCACGGCCAGACGCCGATCCTGTCGATCGACGATGCGTCGATCGCGATCACCACGATATCGCCAGAGGCCTGGCGCGACTGCCAGGTAAAGCGCAGGTCGGCCAATGCGTGGCGAAGCGAATTGTGCCAGCCGCCCGCCAACACGATTGCGAGCGCAATCACCACGAAAATATGCGGCCGATATCGTTTCACATGGTCACCATTCTGGTGGTCGGGAATGCGGCGTCGCTACGCCTGATGGCTGTCAGCTCTGCAATTGACGTCGCAAACTAGTTCTTGCCCCGGCCGTTACCATTGCCATTACCGTTTCCGTTGCCATTACCGTTCCCATTCCCCTTGCCGTTACCATTGGCCCCGTTGCCATTCCCATTGCCGTTGTTGCTCTTGCCATTGCCGCCACCATCCGACCCGCTGGAGGCGGCTATCGTGGTGCTGACGCTGGAGGCCGCGGCGTTGCTCGAGCTGGCTGCGCCATTGGCGGCATTGCCCTGGCTGTTGTTCGCCACGGCTGAATCGGACTGGTTCCAGATTGTATCGTTCTTGGCGTCCCGCGATCCGCCATGCACCGCCGACCCGTCACGGGCGAGGCCGTGCGTGGCGCGGTGGACGTTCAACCGGACTTCACCGATCGATGACGAGATCCGGGTGACGCCATGCTTTGCGGGCTGCACGCTTGTATGCCGCAACGGCTGGACGCCCTGTCCATTCGTGGCATGGCGGATCGCGGTAAAGCCTCCGCGCGGCACCGGAACGCGCTCGATCGACGGTGCGCGCGGCTTGCCTTGCTCGATCGGGGCGAGGGCGCCGGAGCCGCCCAGCGAGAGGCCGGTCTTGCCGTTGGCGAACGCCGTAGCATGTTGGCCCGCCATCACCTGGGCGATCTGGCCCGACTTGAAATCTGCGACTTCAACCTGACCGCGGACCACGTCGACGGTGGTCTTCCCCGCGTTGACGGTGACACGGAATTGCGTGCCCTTCACCACGGCCGCGAGGTAGGGAGTCTCGACCTCGAAATGCTTGACGTTGCGCTTCTCGACGTCGAGCAGGATCGAGCCGGCCTGCTGCTTGATCGTCGTCGAGAGTCCTTCCTTCTTCTGGGCGGGGACGCCGACCACGGAATTCGGCGAAACCAGGATCATTTCATCGCCGCGCTTCAGGAGCACGCGCCCGGTGCGGCCGGTGCTGATGGTGTCCCCTGGCTTCAGCACGTCCTCCTGTCTCAGCGCCGCTTGCTGCACGCCGCTGCCCGTGAGCCATACCTCGCCCGAGGACTTGCTGACCGTCCAGTCGCCGCCGTCAGCGGCGAAAGCGGCGGAAGCCGTCGCCAGCACGAACACGGTCGCGAGTGCTCTTGAGACGTGAGGGATCGCACGCATGAAAACTCTCTCTGATTGCCGCTTTGTCCCGGTTAGTAGCGGAAATGTTTCAACATTGAGTGAGCGGAAACGGTGAACTGCGCGAGCCTCGTTAACGATTCATTGACCATAAAATCTTATTAAAAATCATATGGGTAGGGGCTCCCTTAACGATTGGCGCTTGGCGTCCGTACTTCTACGGAAGTGCGCCCATGCGGCTTTATCCCGGCACCACCTGAGCACCGCCGGCCTCGTCCTCTGGACCCTGACCGGCTGCCTTCCGGCGCAAGCGCAGCATGCGAACCAGCCGGGCTATGATCCGCGGCAGACCGAAAAACGTTTCGATGATCAGCAATCGAGCCAGGGCGCAAACGGGCGGCCCCGGCTGCCGTTGCCGCAATTCGCCCGGCCGGAGGGGCAGGGGGATTCCAGGCCGCTGTTCGTGCTCCGCCATGTCTCGATCTCCGGCGCCGTCGCAATGCCGCAGGAGCGGCTTGCGGCGACGTATCAGTCCTACATCGGGAAAAAGGTTTCGCAGGCTGATCTCGCGGCTATCGCTGCTGCGGTCAGCGACGTCTATCGCGCCGCCGGCTTTCACCTCAGCCGGGCGATCGTTCCTCCACAGGACATCCAGAGCGGCCGGCTTCGCATTCAAGTCATCGAAGGCAGCATCACGGAGCTGGCGCTGGAGGGAGACGGCGCCGAACAGTTCGGCGTCCGGCCGATGCTTGATGCCGTGCTGACTGAGCGGCCCTCGCGGCTTGCGACGCTCGAACGGCAGTTACTGCTGATCAACGGACGGCCCGGCGTGCGGATCGAGGACACCGCGATCGAGGAGATCGGCACCGCGAGCGGCCATTTTCGCCTGATCGTGTCTTTGAAGACGTGGCACCTCTTTACGTCGTTCGGCGTCGACAATCTGGGATCGTCGTCGGTCGGACCGTGGCAAAGCTATGGGACGGCGGCGTTCAACTCCTATCTCGCTCCCGGCGATTCCCTGGTGTTGAACCTGTCGACCACGCCCGGCGATCCGCGGCAGCTCGCGTTCGGCCGCCTGTCCTACGAAGTGCCCGTCGGCGCCGACGGCGCCCGCATCGGCGCATCGGGCTACTACAGCGAGGTCTGGCCCGGCGACTACCGCCATCTCTACAGCGACAACATCAAGACCGAGTCGTTCGAAATTCACGGCAGCATCGCTGCGCTGCAATCGCAGAAATCGAGCCTGACGCTGACCGCGGCGGCCGGATTCACCAATGCCACCGAAAACGATGTGTTCGGCCCGATCTATGCCGATCGTATCCGCACCGCCAGCCTCACATCGGACTATCGGCTGCAGGACAGTTTCGGCGGCACCAACTATCTGACCGTGAACTATCGCCAGGGCCTCGACATTCTCGGCGCCTCGCACCGCGACGAGGACTATCTGTCGCACGACGGGGCGTCCGGCAAATTCTCCGCGCTGAATTTCTGGTTCACGCGCTACCAGACGCTGTCGGATGCATGGTCGCTGAAACTCGCCGCGGCCGGCCAGACGGCATCCGGCCCGCTGTTCACCTCGCAGCAATTCTATCTCGGCGGCATCGCATTCGGACGCGGCTATGGCAGCGCCGAGATCAGCGGCGATAACGGTCTGGCGGGCTCGGCGGAACTGCGCTTCGACCAGAAGACGAACCTTCAATATCTGAGCGGTTATCAGATCTACGGATTCGTCGACAGCGGCGTTGCCTGGAATGACGGTTACCAACTGAGCGACGGCCTGTCGCTCACATCGGCCGGCGGCGGCGTTCGCTTCTTCCTCGTCGACGGCCTGCAGGCCGACATCGGCGCTGCCGCGCCGCTTACCTATCGCGCGCCTGACAATCCCACCCGCGGCGCGCGGGTGCTGTTCTCGCTGACGAGCGCGCTGAAGCTTTGTCCGGTGCGGGCGACGACGCGCTGCCTGTAGCGCTAGACCGGCTCGTAGCTCTCGGTGTTGCAGGTATCCTCGGCTTCGACCTTTTGGCGATCGGCGATCACGCCGCCGGAAATCTCGACACGATAGGTCTGCGTGCCCAGCGGTTTGCCGGTCACCGAAATCACTTCGGCCTTGACGCAGGCGGTCCAGCCCGGTCCGCGGAGGTTGGGGCGCGGCTCGGAAACGCGAACACTGGTCGGCTGCGAGGCCGCGGTGAACACCGAATCCAGTTTCTCCTTCAGCATGCGCTTGACGTCAGGCGCCGGCTCGAGCGCGGGCGGCTCTGGCGCCTTGGCGCGCATGAACTCGGGCACCGGCGAGCGGACGTCGGCAAAGCCGCAACCCGCAAGCATCAGCGCCGCGCCCGCCATCAGCGCTATGTGAACCACGATCCGCCGCATCCGAGAGCGTTTTACCCCGAACACGCTGCGGTAGAACAGGGCATGTTGCCCAGATAACGATCCCGATACTGTGATTGAGATCACTGCGCGGGACTTGGGCCTGCGACAAGATCGCCGTTGAATCGGGCCCTGTTACGCCCCCATGGCGCCGCCGGCTTGAACCTTTGGCTTCGGGGCCGTGACCAATCCGTAGCCTGCATTGCCGGGAGGTGGCATCATGTTCCGTCACGCGCTGTTCACATTGATGATTCCCGCTGCGGTTCTTTTGGGCGCACATTCGGCCTCTGCCGAAAGCCGCCTTGCGCTGGTGATCGGCCAGTCCGCCTATCGCTCGGTGCCGGCGCTGCCCAATCCGGCCAATGACGCCAGGGCGGTGACGCAATTGTTGACCGATTCCGGTTTCGAGGTCTCGACCGCGTCCGATCTTTCGCAAGGCCAGATGCGGGAAGTAGTCAGCGACTTCGCCGGCAAGGTTGCGGCCAAGGGCGCCGATACCGTAGCGCTGGTGTTTTACGCCGGCCATGGGCTGCAGATCGACGGCGAGAATTTTCTGGTTCCGGTCGACATCGATCCGAAGCGGGAAGCCGACATTCCGATCCAGGCGGTGCGCCTCAACGACATCCTGAACACGCTGACGTCGGTGCCGAGCAAGATGCGCATCCTGATGCTCGACGCCTGCCGCAACAATCCGTTCCCGGACCTCAAGACCGCCGGCGGCGGGCTTGCCCTTGTCGATGCCAAGGTCGGCTCGCCCGGCACGTTCCTGTCGTTCTCGACCTCGCCCGGCGCGGTCGCGGAAGACGGCTCCGGCTCCAACAGTCCGTATACGAATGCGCTGCTGGCCGCCGGCAAGGAGCAGAACATTCCGATCGAGGAGACCTTCAAGCGGGTGCGGCTTGCGGTGAACAAGGTCACCGAAGGGCGGCAGACCCCGTGGGACAGCTCCTCGCTGACCGAGGATTTCCGCTTTTCGGGCGCATCCGTCGCCGGGCCGAAGCCTGCGGTCGCTCCGAAGAAATCGGTCGCCGAGTGGACACGCGATCTGAAGGGCAAGCCGGTCGAGGCGGCGAACGAGGTGATCGTGGCCGACGGCACCGACGAAGCGTATGAGGCCTTTGCCGGCCTGTTCCCGCAGACGGCGCTCGGGCGGCTGGCGCGCGACTGGCTGGTTCGGCACCGGCGCATGGTGGCGTGGAACGAGGCCGTGCTCATCAACACCGCGTCGGGATATCGCTCCTTCCTGGCGAAATTCCCCGACAGTGATCTTTCCGCGACCGCGCGCAAGCTGGAACAGCGGCTGCGCAACCGTCCCGAGTTCACGCCGGCGGTTGCCGCCGCCAACGCCGCCGTGCCGCAAAACGTTGCGCTCACCGGGCCGATGTGCCCCTGCAACGTGCAGCCGCCGTTGCCGCAGCCACTGAAGGTCAATGCCCCGGTCCGGCACGTCGAGCCGGATCCGCCGAAGAAGCGGGTCGATCGCAGGCCGCCGCGTCGGAGCGAGCCGGATGACGACGTCGTGGTCGTTCGTCGTCCGCCCCCGCGCGTGGTGTACGACCCGCCGCCGCGCGAAGTGTACGAGCCATCGAGACCGCCGGTCAGCATCGGCATCGGCATCGGTCTCGGCGGATTTGGCGGCGGCCGCGGCGGCCATGGCGGCAACTATGGCGACCGGGGTAGATACTGAAGTGGCAATAGGGTAATCGATCCCGCAAGCGTTGCGTTGCGCTTGCGGGGGCAGGATGCGAAATCCGGTTCGTCTGTTCACTTTCATCGTTGCCATCTTCTGCGCGGGTATCCCGCTTCCAACTTCCGCCTGGGAGCACTGGGGCGGCGATCGCGGCGGAACGCGGTTTTCGCCGCTCAACCAGATCACGCCTGATAATGTCGGCAATCTGGTTCGCGCCTGGGAGTTTCGCACCGGCGATCTCGACACCCGCGCGCCCGAGGTTATGAAGCGGACCAAGTTTCAGGCCACGCCGCTCTTGGTCGAAGACAGCCTGATCTTCTGCTCGCCATTCAACGAAGTCATTGCGCTCGATCCCGGCAGCGGCGCGCAGAAGTGGCGGTACGATCCGAAGATCTCGACCAATCAACGCCCGGCCAACCGTTACAATTGCCGTGGCGTCGCCTATTGGGTCGACGACAAGGCGGCCGGAACGGCCGCCTGCCGCGTACGAATTTTCATGGGCACCAACGACGCGCGGGTGATCGCGATCGACGCCAGGTCCGGCATTCCCTGCGCCGATTTCGGCGCCAATGGCGAGATCAAGGTCGAGACCGGCATGCCGCTGGAGTGGCCCGGCGAATTCCAGATCACGTCGGCCCCCGTCATTATCCGCGACACCGTCATCGTCGGTTCTGCGATCGCGGACAACCGCCGTGTCGAGGCGCCCCCCGGCATGGTGCGCGCCTTCGATGCACGAACCGGGCGTCCGCGCTGGAGTTTCGATCCGCTGGTGCATAGCGGCGTCGTGGCCGGCCACGCCAATGTCTGGGCGCCGATGTCCGTGGACGAGGAGCGCGGCCTGGTGTTCTTGCCGACGTCCTCGCCGAGTCCGGACTTCTGGGGCGGCAAGCGGCCCGGTAACAACAACTACGCCAATTCGGTGGTGGCGCTGCGCGCCGAGTCCGGCGAGCGGGCCTGGTCGTATCAGACCGTGCATCACGATGTCTGGGATTACGACTTGTCGGCGCAGCCGACGTTGTCGCGCATCGATACCGGGGAGGGCCTGCGCGACGTCGTGATCCAGCCGACCAAGCAGGGATTTGTGTTCGTGCTCGACCGCGATACCGGCAAGCCGGTGTGGCCTGTGGAAGAGCGCGCGGTGCCGCAGGGCGGCGCCGAAGGCGAGCAGCTCTCGCCGACGCAGCCGTTTCCGACCCATGTGCCGCCGCTGCTGTCGCAGCAGATTTCGGCCGACGACGTGTTCGGCCTGATTCCGTTCTGGGATAGCGGGGCCTGCCGCGCGAAGGTCGCGCCGGCGCGCAATGACGGAATTTACACGCCGCCGTCGACGCAGGGCACCGTGGTGTTTCCGATGACCGGCGGCGGCGTGAACTGGGGTGGTGCTGCCTTCGATCCCGTCAACCAGATCCTTTACGCCAACATTTCGCGCGCGATCCATATCGTCAAACTGATTCCGCGTGAGGCCACGCAAGGGTTCGAGCCGCCGCCCGGGCACGATTTCGGACGGCAGCAGGGCGCGCCGTTTGCGATGACGCGCGCTGTCGCCACGTCGCCCTTGGGCATGTTGTGCAACAAGCCGCCCTGGGGCGAGATGGTCGCGGTCGATCTGAAGGCGGGCAAGATTCTCTGGCGTTCGCGCGTGGGCACCACCGAGGACCGCGCGCCGCTCGGCATCGCCTTTCCGTTCGGCACGCCGCTCGTCAACGGCGTTGCGATCACCGCCGGCGGTCTCGTCTTCACCGGCGCGATGGATGCTTATCTGCGCGCCTTCGACGCGCGATCGGGGCAGGAGCTGTGGCAGGGCCGGCTGCCGGTGCCGGGTGTTGCCAATCCCATGACCTATCAGTGGAAGGGCGAGCAATATGTCGCGATCGGCGCCGGCGGTCATTCGGAGTCGGGCACGACCATCGGCGACAGCGTGGTGGCATTCCGCCTGGCGCGGCCGGGCGAAACGCCCTCGCTGCGCTCGCGCACCATCGACCGGCCGGGCGGGCGATTCATGAGCGGGGCGATCGTGGTTGGGTTTGTGATCGTGCTGATGGCGATGTTGGTCTGGCGCTGGCGGCGGAGCAGGGTGGGGAGGGTGTGAGCGGACCATCGTCGTTGCGAGCGAAGCGAAGCAATACACTCTTCCTTTGCGGCGGCATGGATTGCTTCGCTGCGCTCGCAATGACGGTTGACATACCTTCGTATTCTCGCGGCGCATTGCGTGCGGCAGTTCCGGATTTCGCTTTCGCTCCATCGGGGCTAAGGCGCCTTCGGGACTACAGCATCGCGAACGCGCTCGAGACCATCGCCACCGGCTTGTTGTCGGCGGCGGCTGAAAGCGTAACGCGGCCAAAACTCATGGTGCGTCCGAGGCGGACCACGCGCGCGTCCGCCAGCACGTCGGAGGCCGAGACCGCGCGCATGAAATGCGTGGTCTGGTCGACCGTCGTCATGGCCCGGTAGCCGCGGTTGGCGGCGAGGTTGGCGATCACCATCGCGGTGTCGGCAAAGGCCATCAGCGCCTGGCCCGAGACCGTGCCGCCATTGCGGCACAGCCGCTCCGAGAACGGCAGACGCAAGATCGCGCCCGGCTGCCAGTCGGCGGCGTCGCCTGGTGGGGCACTGTCGAAGCGCTCGATCGCAAGATTGAGATCCATCACCCAAGGTGCAAAGACCTCGCCTAGCACCCGCCTGGCTTCCGCGATGCCGAATTCCGTTGCTTGTGGCTGTTGTTGCATGAACGCCCGTTTCGCCCGACATTTTGTTGCCGGCGCATTGTAGTGGCCATTGCGGCCAAGGGAACAGGCGCGGTGGGCCACAATACGGCACGAAATCCTGCGAATCGGCGTCGAACCAGAGACTGGGGCCCCATGCTTGGCGAGGCGGTTGAGCCGGTGGTATCCTTCCCGGAAACGCAAAGTCAGCGTCCCAAAGGAGAGCTTCATGAGAATGCTGAGCGCGGCCGCGGTGGTGGTGTTGTTGACGGTGCCGGCCTACGCGCAGACCCCGAACATCAACCTGATGCCGGAGTTCCAGTCCAAATCGCCGGAGGAGAAGGAGGCGGATGCGATCAAGGACAAAGCCTATAGGGAATCCTTGAAGAAGATACCCGACGCCAAGGCCTCTTCCGATCCCTGGGGCACCGTGCGCAGCACCGACGCCCCGAAGGCCGCAGCGGCGCCCAAGAAGAGCAAGACCGGCAGCAACAACCAGTAACTGTCTCGCGACAGCGGCGAGTAGGATTCGTTCGCCGCAACCCCTATATTCGACCTGTCGTCCTGTGTCTGGAGTTACGACATGGTCTTTCGTCCGCGCGATCTCGCGAGCCGGATGGGCGGCCGGCGCAAGCCGGACGACGGCTATTTGCGCGAGACTTTTACACTGCCGCGCGACAAGGCCAGAGCGCGGGCGCGCGACTTTCTCGACCGCTATCCCAAGGCGGCCTATATGAGCTCGGTCGAAAGCTGGCGCGAGCTGCCCGATGGCGACATCGAATTCACGATGCGCCGGCTTGCCAGCGCCGATTAGAGTTTTGGCTCTGATTGAATCAGAATCGAAACTCTAGATTCTTGTTTTGACGCGTTTTCTTGACGCGAACCGGTCCGCATCCCGGATCAAGTCCGGGGGCATGCTTTGTTCGAAAACGCTATGGGGGTCCACGAAATCACCAACACCTCGATTTTTGCCGAATTCCGATAACTCGGTATTCAGGTATTCCGCCTAGGATTTCTCCGCGCAGGAGAAATCATGACGAGAGACCGCAAAGACCTTGGTGCCCGCAAGTTCGTTCGAGTCGATTTGCGCAAGCCGGGGTTCCTGATTCCGGCGCCAGATGCGCCATGGATCCAGTGCTACGTCCTCGACATTTCCGATAACGGCGCCTGCCTGGATGTGGGCGACCTCGCTGTTCCCAAAGTGTTCGGCCTTTCCCTTACGGCGGGCGGCGAGGTGCTTCGGGTATGCACGTTGATCTGGCGCAGGGGCGAGATGGTCGGCGTCCGATTCATCTCCGCCCGGGAGCTGCGAAAGGGCGCCGCGCCGGCCGGTGAAGCGGATGCCGTTACCAAGAAGGCGGACGCCTGAATTTAGCTCGCTTCCTGATCGGCGTCCTGCAGCGTCTCCGCTACCAGGCGAATCCGGAATACCGGCTTCCTGGATTCATCCAGCAATTCCATCTGCCACTTGGCGTTTTCGGAGAGTTGGCGGGAAATGTCCGCGATCATGTCGCCGCAGACGCCGGTCATTTCCTTCCAGGCGGCGTTATGATCCGCAAACTCCGCGCCGTCGTTGTTGACGCATGCATCCTCGCCATGTCGAACGCTGAAGAAGAAGATCGGCATGGCAATGGACCAAACGTCAAATGGGCCGCCGTTGGCCCTGAGAATGCGCAAGTGCAGGCGGAGTGGATTCCTGGCGCGCGGAAAGATCAACTCCGGGTTTTTACGGGCCCAGGGCCGTTACCGTGCATATGCGCTATATCATGATGTATCTGTAACATTATGTAATTACTTAAGATTTCACGGGCGAGCGGCCGACGCAAGGATCCGACGAAGCGGGCTAATCCCGTTCGGCTTTTTTCAGCTCCCGATCGATCCGAAGCTGGACCCGCCGGATGGCCAGCAGATTGAGCTTGGCTTCGGTCTTGCCCGCGATGACCTGGTCGCCGATGCGGAATTGCCATTTCCAAATGCCCGGAGCGACCGCCGTCACGGTGAATTCAACACCCTTGTAGACCATACAAAAATCCCGCCGCGGCCCCAACCGCTTCAAATCCATACTTATCACCTAAAATTGCAAGAAATAAACGATGCAACTGTACGAGATTTGATCAGGCGCCAGTCAGACGCCTGCGAAGAAACGGAGAGGAGCCGGGAATAACCCCACGGCCCCGATCAGGACACCAGTTGGTGCGCCGCGTGCTTCAGTTCGCGATCGATTCTTAACTCGACGCGGCGCATGGCCAGCCTCGCCTCGGTCTTACCCGACCTGACCAGGTCGCCAATCCGAAATTGCCATTTCCAGAAGCCCGGGGTCTCCGACTTGGTGAGCGTATATTCTACGCCTTTGCGGTTCATGAAAATCTCCCGCACTCCGTGATAACGGCAGCGGAACCACAAAGTTCCATATTCCATCTGCTGACATTTGCCGCGCTCCGGCGCGGCAGAAATCCTGGCGCTGTATGCGTTCCAACCCCACAGGCGCGTCCGAATTCCCCCGCCGGCCCCGCTTGCGCGCCGTTAAAAAGCACTGCGCCGCGCAAGCGGAGTATGGTCGCTTGGCGGCGCAGGCCTATTCCCCGAGTGATGCAATGTCCCAGGCAAGGTTTTGTCTGGATGGTGAGAAAAAGGTTCAACGCGCTGGGGGCGAATTTGCCGGGCAGTTTGCACGCTGAAACGGGGCCCTTGCGGCAGACGTATCTGCTCGCGAGGGCGGGGGTGGTCCTCCAGATTTTCCCCGCCGTCGGCGACCTCGCTGCATAGCCCCAAGCGGCGGGGTCGTTTGGCTGGGGCGACCCGTGCTTGCAGGAAAAGGCCGCTGCTGCCGGCGCCTATTCCTGGCGCGTTGGATAAGGCTGCCGCGGCGGCATATGGGGTCTGGAGGGCAGGTCCGGCCGGACCGGCTGCGGCACCCGCGAGGGCTCCGGGGTGCGGCTGAGGCTCAAGCGCCGTGTGAGGAGATGGGCGCCATGCTGCTGAAGCATCGGCAGGGTGGGAGCGGGGGTGAAGGCAACCTGTATGTGCATGCAGCAAGGCATAGCGTGCGCGTCTTGACGGCCGGTTCAGATGAAACTGCAAGCACGCCTAAAATTGTAAGCGATGTCGCCCAAGGGTCATCGAAGGGGCGTCCAAGGCATGAGACGTCGCAAGGCATGATTTTGCAGATCGACCAATAAACGATGAGACCGCCGGTTCGGCGGCCTCATCGCGAGAGCTAGCTTTCCGGCTGCTCTACGTCAGGCGGCCGGGGGCTGGCGTCCGGCGCCTCTTCACTCCTGGCCGAAAGGTCGGCGGCCTTGTCGAGAAAGCCCGCGGCGACGTCCGGATCCGTGGTGGCCATTGCAAATTTCAAAAAGGTTGCCGCTTGTTCCGTTAGATATTTTTTACCCGGCACAATTCTGGTTCCCCGTTAAACTACCCGTCGTCGCTCCTGATGCGATTACGCACTGCGGCGGAATCCGTTCCGGCGGAAAAGTACAAAAATGGACTCAAGACGGCGGGGATATGGAGCGCTCGCCATGTTCGCGCCGGACCTTGAAGGGCGGGCGTTCCGAGCCGAGCTGCCGATTTCGGCATCGTGGTCGGCCCATCCGCGGAAATATGCTGAGCCCTGCGCGCCGGGTCACTTCCGTATGGTTACGTAGCTGGAGCCGTCCAGCTGGAAAAACATCAAAAATAAGCCGCCCTGTTGGGCGGCTTTAGTCTAACCATTTTGATGATCTCGAAGGATGGTCCGCTACGGCTATTAGCGATCGATGACAGTCTTGTTACGGGCCCTGCCTAACTGTGAAGTCCGCCCTTGTAGACGGGAATTTGTAATTCTGCTGCCCGCTCCTGCCGTTCCTTCCTGGAAAATTCACGCTCGCGCTGCTCGAAGGCGGCCAGTTCCTTTTGCGCCGTCTCAAGAAAACGGTCGCGTGGTGTTATTGCCAATTGAGTGTGTCCCGTCATTTACGCACCCCGTCGATTGACCCCAAGCCTCGATGATACTTAAGCCCGCGGGCCGCGGGAAGGTCCGCTGCCCGTAAAATTACGGAATTATGAAAGTTGGGAAGCTGGCAAGTTTGCTTGGGGCACCAGGGGCCAAATTTCACGTGTCCAAGGTACCGGCTGAAATAGGCCCGCTCGCAAAGACAGGCCTGAACGAAAAAGGCCGCCTCAGTTGGCGGCCTCTAGACCTCCATCATGATCTAGTTTTTGCTTGTCCCCGCTTGACGCACTCATTGATTTTATTGTCCATAACTTCGACCTCGGCGTTAGCAGGTATATTGCAGTGACTGGTCGGGCTAAGCGGGAGCGCCATCCGGCAATCAGGCCCCTTCATTTCCGCGCGGACGGCGGAGCGGCATTGATATCCCAGCGACTCCGCCAGAGCGGCTCCATTCGAAGCTGCGAAAGCCATACAGATTGCTGAACCTGCAATGGAGAGACTTCACGGGCGTTGCCTCTATCTTGTTGTGAGGCAGTGAAGGCTAAGCTCAAAATCAAATTAGGCCACTGTTAACTTCAAAACCGGCCACCAGCGGTTGAAACAGGCCATTGCCATCTCCGGGAAAAGAACATATTGCGAACATAGAACAAACGTGGTACGAAATTCCTATACGCCAACGAATCCAGAAATCGAATCCTAAAACCTTCCATCGCCCGTTTGTCCCGCTCGCGAATCCCCGCCATAAGGAGCACGTATTATGTCCGCCACTGCCCTGCGTATCGTTGAAGGATCCTCCATGGATAAGACCAAGGCCCTGTCTGCCGCGCTCTCCCAGATCGAGCGCCAGTTCGGCAAGGGCTCGGTGATGAAGCTGGGCAAGAACGACCGCTCGATGGATATCGAGACCATTTCATCGGGCTCGCTCGGGCTCGATATCGCGCTCGGCGTAGGCGGGTTGCCAAAGGGGCGCGTGGTCGAGATCTACGGGCCGGAATCTTCAGGCAAGACCACGCTGGCGCTGCACACGGTGGCGGAAGGGCAGAAGAAGGGCGGCATCTGCGCCTTCATCGACGCCGAACACGCGCTCGATCCGGTCTATGCGCGCAAGCTCGGCGTCAACATCGACGAGCTCTTGATCTCGCAGCCCGATACCGGCGAGCAGGCGCTGGAAATCTGCGACACGCTGGTGCGCTCCGGCGCGGTTGACGTGCTGGTGGTGGATTCGGTGGCGGCGCTGGTGCCGAAGGCCGAACTCGAGGGCGAGATGGGCGACGCGCTGCCGGGGTTGCAGGCGCGGCTGATGAGCCAGGCGCTGCGCAAGCTCACCGCCTCGATCAACAAGTCCAACACCATGGTGATCTTCATCAACCAGATCCGCATGAAGATCGGGGTGATGTACGGCTCGCCGGAAACCACCACCGGCGGCAATGCGCTGAAATTTTACGCCTCCGTCCGCCTCGACATCCGCCGCATCGGCGCGATCAAGGAGCGCGACGAAGTGGTCGGCAACACCACCCGCGTCAAGGTGGTGAAGAACAAGCTGGCGCCGCCCTTCAAGCAGGTCGAGTTCGACATCATGTATGGCGAGGGCGTCTCCAAGATGGGCGAAATTCTCGATCTCGGCGTCAAGGCCGGCATCGTAGAAAAGTCCGGCGCCTGGTTCTCCTATGACAGCCAGCGGCTGGGCCAGGGACGCGAGAACTCGAAAGCCTTCCTCAAGGCCAATCCCGACATGGTCGCCAAGATCGAGATGGCGATCCGCCAGAACTCCGGCCTGATCGCCGAGCAGATCCTCGCCGGTCCCGCCGAGCGCGACGCCGACGGCGAAGAGCCGGCGGAAGAGTAAGTTTCCGACGCTTCAGGCCGATAAGGTTTGAAACGCGACAGACGGGTGCTGCGGACGTTGAGTTGCCGACGTCTTCAGCGCCCGTTTTGTTTGGTAATTCTGCGTGCGCAGGTGATTGGCTCATGAGGCGTCTGATCCTAACCAGTTCGTCCGGATTTGGTCTTCTTGGTTCGGGCCTTGCCGAATTTGTCATCCACTTTTGCTATCGCTTCGCGTGGGGGCAGTTGCCGTCCCCGGACGAGCTTTCGTCCTATCTCGGAACGCGTTCGGAGGAACAGCGTTCGGGGGATCACTGGTCGGACTATGCCCGCCGGGGGCCTGCCGACGACGAGGAAAGACAAGACCTCAGCCTTGTCGAATTCTGCGAGGCCTACGACACGATCGAACTGTGGTTCGACCCGCATCCTAACGACCAGTTGCAACTGGTCTGGCTGCTCGATTACTTCCAGTCTCATCCGGAGATTGCAGCGAAGCTGGTTTTTCGCCTTGTTGACTTTGATTTGCTTGGCGTGCGCGCGGAGGAGTTTCGCAGGCTTGAGGTGTTCGATTTGTCCGTTACGGAGGCGGAATTGAACACGGCAAGCCGGAGCTGGCAGGCGTATTGTTCGCCGACGCCCGAAGCCTGCTTCGATCTGCTTTCCAGCAATCTGAGCGCCTTGCCGCTGCTAAGACCGGCCATGGTCGAACTGCTCGAAGAGCTGCCCTCCGGCGTGACCGGGCTCGGCGTAACTGAAATGCGGATACTGGAGATGTTGGCGTGGGGATTTGCGAATACCAATCCGCTGTTTCATCTGCGGACTATCCGCGGCACGCGCACCTTCGGCGAATGGGAATGCGGCTATTTGCTCGATGGGCTGGCGTTCGGGCGCAAACCGGCCGTGGCGGGCCTTGACGAGGGGCTGCGCACACTTTTGCGGGAAAACCTCAGGGATCGCCATGAGGCCTACTTACGCAGCCGCCTGTCGCTTACCGAGTTCGGCAAGGCTGTTGTCGCCCACAAGGAAGACTTCAGCCGGCACAATCCAATCGACCGCTGGTGGGGCGGCACGCATTTGACCAACGATCGGCTCTGGCGCTGGAATCCGGCGCTGACCAAGCCCTTCTGCAGGCAGTCTGAACGAGGCGTACCGTGACGCGTTTGATCCTGACGGCAGATCCCTCAAGTGCGGGCTGCGTTGTATCGGCCGGTCTTGCCGATCTGGCTGTCGCCATCGAGCTTCGGATGGTTTGGGGGGCGCCGCGTTCCGATGCGGAGCTTGCAGCATTTTTGGAGGCAAGGACAACGCAAGGGCCGGACTCGCATTGGCTCGATTCTGTGCCGCCGCAGCGCCGTCAGAAATCCGGCTTCAAGGATCTCGGGTTGATCGAGGCTTGCGAACGTTGCGAAACGGTCGAGCTCTGGATGGAAACCGAGCCGAATGCCCAACTAGTCCTGATCTGGCTGCTGAATTATCTCGGCCTGAAGGCGAAAACATTAAACATTATCTTGCGACATTTGGATGCCTCTCTCGGCGAGACAGAACCGGCGCGTCTCGCCGAATTGAGGTTTCCGGGTGTTGCGATCAACGACCATCATATCGAGATCGCAAGCCTTGCGTGGCAGGCCTTCCGGGCACCCACGCCACACGCGTGGTTCAACCTGCTGAGCAAGGATCTGAGCATCTTGCCGCAGCTTCGGCGATGCGTTCTGGAAATGCTCGATGAGCTTCCCGGTCGCGCAACCGGGCTTGGCGCGTCCGAACTGCGAATTCTGGAATTGATCGCGGCCGGTTACGTGCATCCGTTCGAGGTATTTCCTCATTTCAAGCAGCGCTTTCAGCGCCGCGTGTTCGGCTATTGGGAAGCTGGTGCTCTCCTGGAAAGGCTTGCGCTCGCCCCGGTGCCGGCCGTGTCAGGCCTTGCGGAATGGCCGTTCACGCTGGAGATGCACGATGAGCGTGAGCGATACGAGCGATATAAGGAGAGCCGGCTATCGCTCACCGCGCTCGGCAAGGCAATTTTGGCCGGCACCGAAGATTTCAGCCAGCATAACCCGATCGATCGCTGGTGGGGCGGCACGAGACTGACCAACGACCGGCTGTGGCGCTGGGACCCTGTATTGCTCGTGCCGTAGCGGCGTGGCCGTAGGATGGGTAGCGCGAAGCGAAACCCATCATCGTGCCGCACCCGCGGTGATGACCATGATGGGTTTCGCTTCGCGCTACCCATCCTACGAAGCTACTCCGCGGCCTGCGCGTAGTCCGCCACCGGCGGGCACGAGCACACCAGGTTGCGGTCGCCATAGACGTTGTCGACGCGGCCGACCGGGCTCCAATATTTGTCGGTGCGCGAGACGCCGTCGGGGAAACACCCCTTGGCACGGCTATAGGCGCGGCTCCACGCATCATCGGCGATGTCGTGCACGGTGTGCGGGGCATGGCGCAAGGGCGATGCTTCGGCCTTCCAGCGGCCAGCCTCGATCTCCGTGATCTCGCTTCGGATCGCGATCATGGCATCGCAAAAACGATCCAGCTCCGCCTTGGATTCCGATTCGGTCGGCTCGATCATCAGCGTGCCCGGCACCGGAAAACTCATGGTGGGCGCATGGAAGCCGTAGTCGATCAGGCGTTTGGCGATGTCGTCGACGGTGACGCCGCTCGTGGTCTTGAGCGGGCGCGGATCGACGATGCATTCATGCGCGACGCGACCCTTGGCATTCTTGTAGAGCACCGGGAAATGCGGATCGAGCCGGCTTGCGATGTAGTTGGCGTTCAGGATCGCGATCTCGGTGGCGCGCGTCAGGCCTTCGCCGCCCATCAACAAAATGTAGATGTAGGAGATGGTCAGGATCGACGCCGAGCCTGCCGGCGCCGCCGACACCGGTCCTACGGAAGCCGCCACCGCGCCGTCGATGGCGGGATGGCCGGGTAGATACGGCGCGAGGTGCGCCTTCACGCCGATCGGGCCCATGCCGGGGCCGCCGCCGCCATGCGGGATGCAGAAGGTCTTGTGCAGGTTGAGATGCGAGACGTCGGCGCCGTAATCGCCGGGGCGCGAGAGACCGACCTGCGCGTTCATGTTGGCGCCGTCGAGATAGACCTGGCCGCCGTGGCCGTGAACGATCTCGCAGATATCGCGGATATGCTCCTCGAACACGCCATGCGTCGAGGGATAGGTGATCATCACGGCGGCGAGATTCTTGGAATGCTTCTCCGCCTTGGCGCGGAGGTCGTCGACGTCGACGTCACCGCGCGTGTCGCACGCGGTCACCACCACCTCCATGCCGGCCATATGTGCGGAGGCCGGGTTGGTGCCGTGTGCGGAGGAGGGGATCAGGCAGACCTTGCGGTGCGGCTCGCCGCGCGCGGCATGATAGGCGCGGATCGCGAGCAGCCCGGCATATTCGCCCTGCGCGCCCGAATTCGGCTGCAGCGAGATCGCGTCATAGCCTGTGATGTCGCACAGCGCTTTCTCCAGCCGTCTGAACAACACATGATAGCCTTTGGCCTGCTCGGATGGCGCGAACGGATGCAGACTGCCGAACTCGGGCCACGTCAACGGAATCATCTCCGTGGTCGCGTTGAGCTTCATGGTGCAGGAGCCCAGCGGGATCATCGCGCGGTCGAGCGCGAGGTCGCGGTCACTGAGCTTGCGCATGTAGCGCAACAGCTCGGTCTCGGAGCGGTGCGCATGGAACACGGGATGGACAAGGAACGCGCTGTCGCGCTTGAGTTCAACGGGCAACGTCTCGCGCGCGGTCAATTCGACCTCCGCATAGGAAAGCATGCCGCCGAACGCGCGCCACACCGCCTCGACGATTTCAGGCGTCGTGGTCTCGTCGACGGCAATGCCGAGCCGGCCCTGGCTGATCCGCAGATTGATCTTCTCAGCGAGCGCGCGCGCGACGATTTCATTCTGCTTGGCGCCGGCCGCGACCGTCACCGTATCGAAGAATGCCTGCGACTGCGGCGCAAAGCCGAGCCTTGCGAGGCCCGCCGCCAGCACCACCGCGCGCCGATGCACGGTCCGCGCGATGTGCGTCAGCCCTTCGGGGCCGTGATAGACCGCGTACATCGAGGCGATCACCGCCAGCAGCACCTGCGCGGTGCAGATGTTGGAGGTCGCCTTTTCGCGGCGGATGTGCTGCTCGCGGGTCTGCAACGCCAGCCGATAGGCCGGCGCCCCCCGCGAATCCACCGACAGGCCGACGATGCGGCCGGGCAGCGAACGCTTCAGCGCATCGCGTACCGACATGTAGGCCGCGTGCGGGCCGCCATAGCCCATCGGCACGCCAAAGCGCTGCGCCGATCCGATGGCGATGTCAGCGCCGAGTTCGCCGGGCGAGGCGATCAGCGTCAGCGCCAGCAGGTCGGCGGCGACGACGGCAAGCGCGCCCTTGACGCGCAGCGTATTGATCGCCGGCCTGAGGTCGCGCACCGCGCCTGACGTGCCCGGATACTGCAAGAGGCCGCCGAACACCTCGGCCTTGTCGAGATCGGTGAGGGGATCGCCGACGATCAGATTCCACCCCAAGGGCTCGGCGCGGGTGCGCAGCACGGCGAGCGTCTGCGGATGCACTTCCGCGTCGACGAAGAATGATTTTGCCTTGGCCTGCGCGGCGCGTTCGGCGAGCGCCATCGCTTCGGCCGCGGCGGTGGCCTCATCGAGCAGCGAGGCGTTGGCGACGTCGAGCCCGGTGAGGTCGCAGATCATGGTCTGGAAATTGAACAGCGCTTCCAGCCTGCCCTGGCTGATCTCCGGCTGATACGGCGTGTAGGCCGTGTACCAGGCCGGGTTCTCCAGAATGTTGCGCTGGATCACCGCGGGCAGGATGGTGCCGGAATAGCCTTGGCCGATCAGCGAGGTGAACACCTGGTTTTGCGCGGCGAGTTCGCGCATATGCGAAAGCACCTCGGTTTCGCTAAACGCAGGTCCCAGATCGAGCGGCGCCTTCTGCCGGATCGAGGACGGCAGCGTCTGGCTCATCAGCTCAGTGAGGCTTTTCGCGCCGACGCTGTCCAGCATCGCGGCGATGTCGCGGGGCGAGGGGCCGATATGCCGGCGCACGAAATCAGTGGCGGCTTCGGCGGTGGTCTTGAGCGGCGCGTTCATGGCGTGCTTTCCTTAAGCCGTATGTGCCTTGTAAGCGGCCTCATCCATCAGACCGCCGAGTTCGCTCTTGTCCGCAATCCTGAGCTTGAAGAACCAGGCCTTGCCGCCGGCGTCGGAATTCACCAGTGCGGGTTCGGCGGCGAGCGCCTCGTTGACTTCGAGCACTTCGCCCGAGATCGGCGCATAGACGTCGGAGGCGGCCTTGACCGATTCGACCACGGCGGCGGCTTCGGCCTTTTTCAGGGTGCGGCCGACCTTGGGCAGTTCGACGAACACGACGTCGCCGAGCTGCGACTGCGCATAGTCGGTGACCCCGATGGTGGCGACATCGCCCTCGATGCGGAGCCATTCGTGGTCTGAGGTGAACAACGTCGTCATGAAACTTCCTCTGGCGTTTGAATCAGCGTTTGCAGAACTAGCGTTTGTAGGTGTTGGGAACGAAAGGCATGGCCGCGACCTGCAGCGGCAGGCGCTGGCCGCGCACTTCGGCGAAAACCTGCGTGCCGTCGGCGGACAACGATGTCGGCAGGTAGCCCATCGCAACCGGCGCATTGAGGCTTGGGCCAAAACCGCCCGACGTGACCTTGCCGATCGGCTCGCTTGAGGCGGCGTCCGCAAACAGCAGCGCACCTTCGCGCACCGGCGCGCGGCCCTCGGGCCGCAAGCCGACGCGGCGGCGCGACGCGCCTTTTTCAAACTGCGAAAGGATTTTTTCGGCGCCGGGGAATCCGCCGGCGCGGGCGCCGCCGGTGCGACGGCTCTTCTGCACCGACCATTCCAGCGCGCCCTCGACCGGCGTCGTCGTGGTGTCGATGTCGTGGCCATAAAGACAAAGCCCGGCTTCCAGCCGCAGGCTGTCGCGCGCGCCAAGGCCAATCGGCAGCACGTCCGGATTATCCAGCAGCGCCGCGACCAGTGTCTCGGCGTGCTCGGCCGGAACCGAAATCTCAAACCCGTCCTCGCCGGTATAACCGGAGCGCGAGACGAAGCAGTCGAAGCCTAAGACCTTCCGCGGCCCGGTATCCATGAACCGCATCGCGGTCACGTCTGCACAAAATTTGGCCAGCACCGATTCCGCTTTCGGCCCCTGCAGCGCGATCAGGCCGCGGTCGGCCAGCGAATCGACGACGCAGGTCTCGGAGAGATGCGCGCGCAGATGCGCTTCGTCCTCGGCCTTGCAGGCGGCGTTGACGACCAGAAACAAATGGTCGCCGAAATTCGCCACCATCAGATCGTCGAGGAGGCCGCCGTCTTCATTGGTGAACTGCGCGTAGCGCTGCCGTCCCGGTGCAACCGCCACGATGTCCTGCGGCACCAGCCGCTCCAGCGCCAGCGCCGCATCGGCGACCTGGCCTGATTTGGGACGCAGCGCGAGCTGGCCCATATGCGAGACGTCGAACAGGCCGGCGCTCGCGCGCGTATGCAGATGCTCCCTGAGCACGCCGGAGGCGTATTGCACCGGCATCTCATAGCCCGCGAAGGGAACCATCTTACCGCCGCGCGCAACATGGAGCGCGTGCAACGGGGTGCGTTTCAGGTGAGATTCGTCGCGTGCCAGCATCCAGGGACCCTCAGGGGTTCCGGGGACCAGCCCCCGAAAACCCGAAAGAAAGCCCCATCTGTCGCTGTGCCTGAGAGTATTATCCCGTCGGCGGACGCCCTGGGCCAAAGCCGCCCGGCGTCACTTTCCAGATGCTAGTTCGTCACGCGGTTCGTTTGCCTGAGAGTTTCCGGGGCGGTTGCTCCTTCGGCGCCGGCGCTAAAGCCGATCTCTCCCGACGTGACGTCTTACAGATAGGAGGGAAACACAGCCCTGCCAAGCCTGTCAACGCAGCCGCAGCATTATCAACGAGACTTGCGCGCCTATCTTGTGTGCTGCGGCAAGCCCATGATCCGCCTGCACAGTTTCTGGACAGCACGGCGGCCCTTGTCTAAAAGCGTTCCGCCGGAAGATTGGGCTATTTGCGGCCTGACCCGGGCATACTTCCGATTGGATGAACATGAGCGGCGTCAACGAGATCAGGTCGAAATTCTTGGATTTCTTTGCGGAGAACGGCCACGAGATCGTGCCGTCGTCGCCGCTCGTGCCGCGCAACGACCCGACCCTGATGTTCACCAATGCCGGCATGGTGCAGTTCAAGAACGTCTTCACCGGCGTCGAGAAGCGGCCCTACCAGCGCGCCACCACCTCGCAGAAATGCGTGCGCGCCGGCGGCAAGCACAACGACCTCGACAATGTCGGCTACACCGCGCGGCATCTCACCTTCTTCGAGATGCTCGGCAATTTCTCATTCGGCGATTACTTCAAGGAGCGCGCGATCGAGCTTGCGTGGAAGCTGATCACAAAGGAGTTCGGGCTCAAGAAGGACAAGCTGCTCGTCACCGTCTACCACGACGACGATGAGGCGGCGGGCCACTGGAAGAAGATCGCCGGCTTTTCGGACGACCGCATCATCCGCATCGCGACCTCGGACAATTTCTGGGCGATGGGCGACACGGGGCCCTGTGGGCCGTGCTCGGAAATCTTCATCGACCGCGGCGAGCACATCTGGGGTGGGCCTCCGGGCAGCCCGGAAGAGGACGGCGATCGCTTCCTCGAATTCTGGAACCTCGTCTTCATGCAGTTCGAGCAGGTGACGAAGGAGGAGCGCCAGCCGCTGCCGCGCCCCTCGATCGACACCGGCTTGGGGCTGGAGCGCATGGCCTGCATCCTGCAGGGCGTTGAGAGTGTCTTCGAAACCGATCTTTTCCGTAACCTGATCGAGGCGACTGCTTCGGCGCTAGGGACCGGACCGAAGGAACAGACCGCCGCGTCGTTCCGGGTCATTGCGGACCATCTGCGCTCCTCGGCCTTCCTGATTTCGGACGGCGTGCTGCCGTCCAATGAAGGCCGCGGCTATGTGCTGCGCCGGATCATGCGCCGCGCGATGCGCCACGCGCAGCTCCTCGGTGCGCATGAGCCATTGATGCATCGCCTGGTCTGGGCGCTGGTCCGCGAGATGGGGCAGGCCTATCCGGACCTGGTGCGCGCGGAGAAGCTGATCGAGGAGACGCTGCGGCTGGAAGAGACCCGCTTCCGCAAGACTCTCGCGCGGGGCCTCGCCATTCTCGACGAGAAGAGCGCCGGCCTGAAAAAGGGCGACATGTTCGACGGCGATACCGCGTTCACGCTGTACGACACCTACGGCTTCCCGCTCGATCTCACCCAGGACGCGCTGAAGTCGCGCGGCATCAGCGTTGATCAGGCTTCGTTCACCGATGCGATGGAAAAGCAGAAAGCCAAGGCGCGCGCGTCGTGGTCAGGCTCGGGCGATACCGCCAGCGAGAACGTCTGGTTTCCGCTACGTGAAAAGCTCGGTGCCACCGAATTCCTCGGCTACGACACCGAGAGCGCCGAAGGCGTGGTCACCGCGCTGGTGAAGGACGGCAAGGACGCCGACAGCCTGAACACCGGCGAGAGCGGCGCAATCGTGCTGAACCAGACGCCGTTCTACGCGGAGTCCGGCGGCCAGGTCGGCGATACCGGCCTGTTGACCGGCGAGGGCGTCAAGTTCCGCGTTACCGACATGCAGAAGAAGGCCGGCGATCTTTTCGTGCATATCGGCACGGTGGAGCAGGGTACGCTGAAGGTGGGTACAGCGCTGCAGCTCGAAGTCGACCATGGCAGGCGCTCCTCGATCCGCGCGCATCACTCGGCGACGCATTTGTTGCACGAGGCGCTGCGGCAGGTGCTCGGCGATCACATTGCCCAGCGCGGCTCGCTGGTGGCGCCGGATCGGCTCCGCTTCGACTTCGTGCATCCGAAGCCGATCACGGCGGAAGAACTCGCCCGCGTCGAGGACATCGCCAACGAAGTCGTGCTCGAAAACGACGAGGTGACAACGCGGCTGATGGCGGTCGATGATGCCCGCGAAGCTGGCGCGCGCGCCCTGTTCGGTGAAAAATACGGCGATGAGGTCCGTGTCGTCTCGATGGGCAAGGGCCCGCGCGAACAGGGGCAGAACGCACTCGGCTGGTCGGTCGAACTGTGCGGCGGTACCCATGTGCGCCGCACCGGCGATATCGGGCTGATTACCGTGACCGGCGAAAGCGCGGTGGCCTCCGGCGTGCGGCGCATCGAGGCGCTGACCGGGCGTCATGCGCGCAAGCATGCCAACGATACAATGGCGATTGCCAAGACCGCGGCATCGGAACTCCGCACGACAGTCGACGACATGCCGGCGCGTATAGCGGCCTTGATGGAAGAGCGCAAGAAGCTCGAGCGTGACCTTTCGGACGCGCGCAAGAAGCTGGCGATGGGCGGTGGCGCCACCAACGGCGGCGCGGCGGCCGGCGGCGTGCGCGAAGCGGGCGGCGTCAAGCTCCTGGCCCGCGCGGTTGAGGGCGTCGAGACCAAGGACCTCAAGAGCCTGGTCGACGACGGCAAGAAGCAGATCGGCTCCGGCGTCGTCGCGATCGTCGGCGTTACCGAGGATGGCAAGGCGGGTCTCGTCGTCGGCGTCACGAGCGATCTCACCTCGCGCTTCAACGCGGTCGAACTGGTGCGCAAGGGTTCCGAGGCGCTCGGCGGCAAGGGCGGCGGCGGGCGGCCTGACATGGCGCAGGCTGGCGGGCCTGATGGCGCCAAGGCGAATGCGGCGCTCTCGGCGATCGAAGAGGCGATGGCCGGCGCCTGAAGCGCAGGCAAGCTCGGGCGTGGACTCATAGACCTCTTGATCGCTAGCGCTGTCGCTGCGATTGCAATGGCTGATGGACCAACTTGCCGGGCAGGATGTGATCCTGGCGCCATCCATCGCCCCTACAAGTGGGAGCGGCAGAAGGGCTGACGCCACCTTCATTCGTCACGCTGCAGCCTAATTCGTGGTGATGCTGCAGAGAATCCACGTTGATCGAACCCTCGATGGTGCCGCGAACCTTGCGGGCATCATTTGGTAGCGGCATTCCGGTGGACAACCCGATCGCTGGACTTACGCGACAGCCGACTTTTGGCGTTCAGGCGAGAGGTGCCAGGATGATCTGGTGGATAGTGAAGCGATCTCTATTTGCGTCAATCGTCTTTGGTGCTTCCGTCTGCGTGGCCTCAGCGCAGGACGCCAAGGTTTCAGTCGAAATGATTGGCGTCGGGAGCATGAGTTGCGCGCACTGGCGGTCCGCGGAAGAGCACCGGCTGGAGGGGACGGTCTGGATCCACGGTTTCTGGACGGGACTTAATTATGTTGCCGCGGCGAGTGGCCAAACACAGCCGAAGATCGGTGTGTCGTCGATCGTGGCGGAAGTCGAAAAGACATGCGCTCGGAAAGCATCCCAGACTTTAGCCAGCGCCGTATGGACGACGTATCTCGGGGCCAAGAGGTAGGGACGCCGCGATCTGCCGGTCTCAGCCAGGGCCATCTCCCAATCGATCGAACCATCGTCCTGCGCCAGTTCTGATGCCGCTGTTCTCCTGCGCTCAGACGATCCCGCTGCGCGGTATGCAGTGCCGCTTTCGCCATCCTGACTCTGTTGCGGGAACTTAGAGGGTGCGACCTGATGCGGCCGCGGCTCAGGATGGTGTGGTGCACCGTTCTATTGCTGGATCTGTTGCTGGCAATTCGGCCCCGGGGCGAGCATAGTTGCGACGTCACAATTCCGGATAGGTTCGTCGGCGTCGATGATGCGGACTCTCCCGGTCAACGCCGGTGATCTGCGGTTCGGACAACCGGAGTCCTGCCATGTCTGTTACGGCTTCCAGCGAAACACATCTCCAACACACCTTCAATCCTGCTGAGATGGGCGCCATCGCTCATCTCTACCGGGGCGAAGTCTACCGTTCGACGATCTGGAGAACGCGGCTCGACAACACGACCAACTGGGCGATCGTCACGATGGGCATCGCTCTGTCGACGACCTTTTCGAGCCCGGAGGCTTCCCCCCTGCCACTCCTGCTCGTAGGCCTGCTCATTGCCGTGTTTCTCGGCATGGAGGCACGACGTTATCGTTACTTCAATGTCTGGCGCGCCCGAGCTCGATGGATGGAAATGAATTTCTACGCGCCAATATTCACCGGTGAAGCCCGCGACGATAGCTGGCAGATGATTCTCGGGCGCGACTACACGGCGCCCCGCCACCACATTTCGTTTGTCCGCGCGGCGGGGCGGCGGCTGCGTCGCAACTACGTCTGGATTCTCGCCGTCCAGGTGATTGCCTATTACGGCAAGATAGCGATCCATCCGACGCCTGCGTCGACCTTGTCGGAATTTGCCGATCGCGCCGCTGTCGGGCCGATCCCCGGCTGGATCGTTCTGATGGCAGGCCTTGCCTACAATTTCGGGTGGCTGGCGTTTGCGCTCGGCACGATGTGGTTCGACCAACGCCAGCACGGGGCCGCGGGCGACAAGGTGGCGATGGGTTAGCGGCAGCGCGAGGTGCCGTTGCTGATGAGCGTGGATAGACGGTCACAACGTGCGGAGCGACGCTTGCCAGGCCGTTCCTGTTCGCCGGTGAGGAGATCGAACGAAGCGGCTACGTCCGCTCATGGTTGATGGTGTTGCAAAAGCCTTTTTGTCGCACCCATCACAAATTTCCCGGCGTGCAGCGGCGGCGATCGAATATTGATTGAGGGGGACACTTCATTCTGAGAGAAATCCGTCGCTGCTCCAGGAACCGTTGGGCCGGTGGGGCGTTATAGAAGCAATCCCCCAAAAGGAGTTTTCTCATGCGCCAAGAACGCACGCAGGGCGCGCCTATGGCTGCGCGGGCGACGACCAGCAGGGCGCCGACCGACCTTCCGACAAGTGGTTATGCACTTGTCGTGGACGGCCAAGCGAAGCGAGAGTTCGAAACCCAGGACTCTGCCAATCAAGCAGCGAAAGACTTGAAGAGGCGTTTTCCCAACCTTCAGGTCAAGGTTTATGATGCGGAAAGAAATCGGCTTGAGCAGATCGATCTCGCGCCGGCTTAGTTTCGAACTGGCGCTAGCCAATCGAAAATCGTTCTGACCCGAAGCGGAAGTCGCGCTCATGAAGGCGAAAGTAAGCTCGAAATAAACAGTCTCTGAACTGCTCGTTCGACCGGCGTTCACGTCAACCCTTTTAGAGTCTCCATCCAGGAACTGAAAGCTAGTACCCGTAGACGGAGTTCCCAGCCGTGGAACCGACTCCACGCCGCTCAGTTATCCAATGGAGGAGACATCATGAAGAAGTTTCTTGTTTCGGCGGCAGCCGCAGCAATCATGACCGGCGCTGCCTACGCTCAGACGGAATTTTATGTAGTGCAAGACACCTCCACGAAGAAATGCACCATCGTGGACAAGAAGCCGACCACGACCACCACTGTGGTTGTTGGCGACGGCAAGGTGTTCAAGACGCGCACCGCAGCTGAAACCGGGATGAAGACCATCAAGGTCTGCGCGCACTAAGGTTGGCGATGGCGAGAAGCAATAACGCCAGCTCCGTCCGTTCCCATCGACAAGAGAGAGGCCGCCGAAGCGGCCTCTCTATTCACGGGCACATAGCAACTGGAGGACCAGGAAATGTTGAAAGCAATGCGCAACTATGCGTTCGGCGCCGCAGCGGCAGCTGCTCTTTTTGTAATTCCGATCTCGGCCTTTTCCCAATCCATTGAAGTTGGACCGGGAGGCGTCCGAGTGTACGACGGTCGAGGGGGACAATGCGAGCAATTGCGGCGTGCCTGCGAAAACAAGGACGCGCTGGGGGAGCGGGGCGAAGGAAATTGCCGCAGATACCGTGAGACTTGCCAAAGGCCAGTTCGGAGGGATGTGTGCGGCGAATTGAGACAAGCCTGCCTCAACAAGGACGAGTTGGGCGAACGAGGCGAAGGAAACTGCCGCAGGTATCGCGAGACTTGTAGAGGTCGCTTCTAAAGGTCGCTAATTCTTGGTGTTGCAGAGTGGGCCGGTCTCGCCCGGCACCGCTCCGCGCTCGTTCATATCAGGACAAGCCTGCCGGGATGGTGAAGCGTTTTCCGAGTGTCCAACTCAGAAAATGTGCTCGGCCGCGAGTCGCAATGGAAAGCAAGCGCCAACGACGATCGAACAGGCGATGGCGGGCGCGGTAGGGGATCAGTCGGGTCGCGCTCGATGAGCGCGATCCGCGCTGGTCTCGGCTACTGCTCGTCGAGGAACGGCGCAACGACTTCCCGCGTCTCCTTGCTGGCACCACCGGGGACAATCTCGAACGTCATGCCGAGATCGCGGTTGTTGGCCAGCACCCATTCCTGCAGCAGCCGCAAATCGTCGCATTCCATGAGCTGGAAGCAGCGGTCGAAATTCGGCTCGATCCAGCTCCCGACATATTTCAGTCCATCCGGGAATTTGATCCCGGGATCGCGGACGCGGCGGTAGACCGGGACCGGGTCCTGGTTCTTGAAGCGCTCGATCACCATGAACAGCATCGGCAACTCCGGATGGGGCGCTACGTCAGCCCTTGCGCAGGAACACGTAGTCCGCGGAGTAGGGCGCGTTGCGATAGCTGCCGGGCTTTTCGCACTCGCCCTCGAGTTTGCCGCCCGCCGTGTTGATCCGCTGCACCGTCGTGACGCCGGAGAGGATGCCGGTGCCGCGCCCGGAGGTCACGGTCAGTTTCAGCCAGGGAATATCGTTCGGCGTAGCACCGGGCGCATTGCCGACCGCCTTGCCGACGACGGCGCTAGAGTCGATGTGTTCCCAGTTCGGCCCTGCATAGTGCCGGCCGACGGTCTTGCCGTCGAGCAGCAGGGTTGCTGTCGGCTCGCGGAATGCCCAGGCCAGTTTGCCGTCGCTGGCAGCCTTGCACTCGTAGACCTGCGCGCCTTCAGCGTGAAGGGTGAGCACGATCGCTTCGCCGGGCGCGGCGATGGCGTCGGGAAGCGGCGTCTGGGCGGAGGCGCTCAAAACTGACGCCGACGACAGGAGCAGAGCGAGTGCGGTATTCCGGACAATCGGCATCATGAATCCATGGTGTGGGCCCCGAAGGACCAACACCATTATCAGCCAATTATGCCATCGGCTTGGCGAGGTTGTCCGAAACCTTGCCGAGGAAGCCGGTCGTGGACAGCCAGCGCTGGTCGGCGCCGACCAGGAGCGCGAGGCCCTTGGTCATTGTAGCCTTCCTCGACGGCAGCGTCGTATCAGCCCTTGCGCAGGAACACGTAATCGGCCGAGTAGGGGACGCTTTCATAGTCGCCTGCCTTGTAGCAGGCGCCATTGAGCTTTCCACCCGACGTGTTGATCCGTTGCACTGTCGTCACCGGACTGAGAACACCGCTGCCGCGCCGGGAAGCCACTCCGAGCTTCAGCCAGGGAATGTCCATCGCGACCTGCCCTGGGGCGGTGCCGACGACCTGGCCGACCACCGCGCTGCCGTCGCTGTACTCCCAGTTCGGTCCGGCATAGTGCCGGCCGACCGTCTTTCCGTCCAGGAAAAGCGTCGCGATCGGCTCGCGAAACACCCAGGCGAGTGCGCCGTCGGCGCCGGTCTTGCACTCGTAGACCTGCGCGCCTTCGGCATGCAGCGTGAGCATCACGGTTTCACCCGGTGCTGCGATGGCCTCGGGAAGCGATTTCTGGGCGGATGCGCTGACGAGCGACCCGGTGAGAAAGATGGCAGTGAGTACGGCGTTCTTAGGGAACGACACGGTATTGCTCCGTCGTTGTTTTTTTTATCACTACGAGCCAACGGCCGCGCGAATGCGCGACCGACGACAGGCTCCGAGCAATCCATCGTACCCCAAGCTGAGGCATGGATTGTTCGTCGCTCTGCCCCTCGCGATGATGTGGAGGGACTTGCGATAAGGCGACTTACGCCGCCATCGCCTTGGCAAGGTTATCCGAGACCTTGTCGAGGAAGCCGGTCGTGGACAGCCAGCGCTGGTCGGCGCCGACCAAAAGCGCGAGGTCCTTGGTCATGTAGCCTTCCTCAACGGTCGCGACGCAGACCTTTTCCAGCGTCTCGGCGAATTTTGCGAGCTGCGGGTTGTTGTCGAGCTTGGCGCGGTGTGACAGGCCGCGGGTCCAGGCGAAGATCGACGCGATCGAATTGGTCGAGGTCTCCTTGCCCTTCTGGTGCTCGCGGTAGTGCCGGGTCACCGTGCCGTGGGCGGCTTCGGCTTCCACCGTCTTGCCGTCGGGCGTCAGCAGCACCGAGGTCATCAGGCCGAGCGAGCCGTAGCCTTGCGCCACCGTATCCGACTGTACGTCGCCGTCGTAGTTCTTGCAGGCCCAGACGTAGCCGCCGGACCATTTCAGCGCGGAAGCGACCATGTCGTCGATCAGGCGGTGTTCGTAAGTGAGCCGCTTGGCCTCGAATTCCTTCTTGAATTCGCGGTCGTAGATGTCCTGGAAGATGTCCTTGAAGCGGCCGTCATAGACCTTGAGAATCGTGTTCTTGGTCGAGAGGTAGACCGGGTAGCCGCGCAAGAGGCCGTAGTTCAGGGAGGCGCGGGCGAAGTCGATGATGGAATCATCGAGGTTGTACATGCCCATCGCGACGCCGGCGTCGGGGGACTTGAACACTTCCCTCTCGATCACGGTGCCGTCTGCGCCGACGAACTTCATCGACAGGGTGCCTGCGCCGGGGAACTTGAAGTCGGTGGCGCGGTACTGGTCGCCATAGGCATGGCGGCCGATGATGATCGGCTTGGTCCAGCCGGGGACCAGGCGCGGCACGTTCTTGCAGATGATCGGCTCGCGGAAGATCACGCCGCCGAGGATGTTGCGGATGGTGCCGTTCGGCGACTTCCACATTTCCTTCAGGCCGAATTCCTTCACCCGGGCCTCGTCGGGGGTGATGGTGGCGCATTTGACGCCGACGCCGACCTTCTTGATGGCGTTGGCGGCGTCGATCGTGACCTGGTCGTTGGTCTGGTCGCGGTACTCCATTCCGAGGTCAAAATACAAAAGCTCGACATCGAGGAAGGGGGTGATCAGCTTGTCCTTGATGTACTGCCAGATGATCCGGGTCATCTCGTCGCCATCGAGTTCGACGACGGGGTTGGTCACCTTGATTTTTGCCATGATGGAGGGGGCCTTTTCTCGGAAAACCGCGCATTTGGGCGGGGTGGAGTGATTATAGGCGGCCTATAGCACTGCAAACCGGCCGGCGAAAGCCAAGCCGTTATGCACTTTCTGCCCATCCTTTAGATTATATTGCTGCCTGGGTCGCCGTCCCCGCGACCACGTACCAGGTCACGAACAGGCCGCAGATCAGGGCGCCGGGCAGGCTGGAGCCGGTCCGCCGCCAGGTGAAGGTCGCGATCACGGCACAGATCGCCAGCAGCGGCACGAACTGGATGGCGACGATGGTCGAGAGCGGCACGAAGCCGGGGTCGGGCAGCGGGTTGAACAGTTTTCCGGTGAGCCAGAGAATGGCGTATTGCCCGCCCACGAGCACGATAAAGCCCAGCGTCAACGCCAGGATATTGGTTAAATAAAGCGCCCCGCGGGGCGCCGCCATGGTCGAGAAATTGCGGTGCAGGACGTGCAGCGCGATCACGAAAAACGCCGTGAACGGCACGAGATAGATCAGGAAGATCAAAAACTGCTTCGTGCTCATCAGCTTCAGCGCGACGATCCAGAACCGGAAGTCGATCTTGAAGGTGAGGTCGGCGAGCCACAGCGCCGCGTAGCCGATCGCCACCGTGGCGATGGCGATCACGAGCGACTGCAGGACGATGCCCGACCGGCTGGCGCGCTTGGGCGCGAACCGCATCAAGGCGAGCGTGATCAGGCCGTTGATGATGGCCCACACCAGGATCTGGTTGGTGATGCCCTGCGGCAGGAAGGCGGAGGGCTTTACGAATGTCCCGCCCAGCGCGAACGCCGGGTAATAGGTGAGCGCCGGAATTAAGGCTGAGAGGATGAAGGCCGCAGTCCAGCGCCGGCCGCTCGCTGCGGTGTGCTCGGGCATGGTGCCGTCGGCAATCTCCGGCAGCCGCAGCCGGGAATACATCGGCGCTTCCAGCAGCGCATCGAAGGCGCCGATCAAAAGCGCCACAAAACCGAGCAGCGCGATCAGCGTGCCGATCTCCTTAGCGAGCCATATCTGGTCGTCAACCGGGCGGGGCGTGCCACCCTGCAGGGTCTTTGCGAACCAGTCGAGGCTGTGGCCGATGGTCTCGTGGGAGATGTGCTCGGCCGGATGGGTGATGGCGGGGGTGTAGAGCACCCGCGCCGTGCCTTGCGCGATGTCGCCATAGACCTTGCCTGGCTCCACCGGCCCTTGCGTGCCGAACAGCGCCCACAGCTTCGGGCTCTGGGTGACGTCGCGGGCCTTGTCGACGCCCCACATCAGGGTCGGGAACTCTTCATATTGGGCGAACACCAGCGCCACGTTTCGCGGCCAGCTTGGGGTCCCTTCGGCGGCGAACGGCTTGCCGGTCGATGAGCCCTCCAGCACCATCGACTTGTAGTCATTGGGCGCGGCGGTGGCCGCTGCCAGCACGGTCCAGCCGCCCATCGAGTGCCCCTCGAGCCCGATATTGTTCTTGTCGACGATTTCGAGGCTGCGCAGATAGGCGAGGCCATCGGGCCCGCCGAACCCGTTGGCGAAAGCGGGCGGGTCGCTATAGCCGTGGCCGGTCTGGTCGAGCGCGAGGACCACATAGCCGCGGCGGGCGAACTCGATGGCAAAGCCGTCCTGGGTTTCGCGGGAGTTGATGTAACCGTGGACCGCGAGGATACCGGGGGCGGGGATCTGGGGCGTGGCGTTCGGCGGAATGTAGAGCAGGGCGCTCATCGTGTTGCCCTTGGCGCCCTGGAAGCGGACGTCTTGGATCCTGATCCCGCCTGCGGTCTGCGTGAAATGGGCGAACAGGCCGCCCGCCAGGATCAGGACCACGCCCAGTATCGCCAACGACCACCCCTGCCGCGCATGGACGCCTCCCCATTGATTCCCTCGCCGTTGAACCGGTTTTCGGGCTGTTTGCAGCTTCGCTTTGTTTGTGATTGTTAGCCTATCCGAAAGTCTAACGCGCGCAAGCGGCGGGCGGGATCAAGCTTCCTTGAGGCTTTGATCGAGCGTTCGGAGAGGTTACTAAGCCGCACAGCAGGCTTCTCGAATTCCGCCATCCAAAAACGCGCGGCCGTTCAAACTCTTCAGAGGTTGAATCAACTTCGGAAGTTGAATCAGAAAGTGAAGTAACGAATGTCCGGTTCGGGCACCGATAAAACCAAGTCTGGTTGGGACTTAGCCGGACCTGTTGTGATCCTCGTCGAGCCGCAGCTCGGCGAGAATATCGGCATGGCCGCGCGCGCGATGGGCAATTTCGCGCTTTCCCGTCTAAGAATCGTCAATCCGCGCGACGGCTGGCCGAACATCGCCGCGCAGCGGGCGGCGGCCGGCGCCGACCAGATTCTGGAACAGGCCCAGTTGTTCGACACCGTCGAGCAGGCGGTCGCCGACCTGACACTGCTGTTCGCCACCACCGCCCGGGCCCACGACCAGGCCAAGCCGGTGGTCGCACCCGGGGAAGCGGCGGCCGAGATCGTGGCGCATGTCGGCAGCGGCGGCGGGGCTGGCATCATGTTCGGCCGCGAGCGCTACGGCCTGCAGAACGAGGAAGTGGCGCTCGCCAACCGGATCATTACCTTTCCGGTCAATCCGGGTTTTGCCTCGCTCAATCTGGCGCAGGCGGTGCTGCTGATCGGCTATGAGTGGTTCAAGCTGTCGACGGGCGGCGCCTTGCCGTTCGCGATGCCCGAACGCTCCGAGCCGGCCTCGCAGCACCAGATGCAAGCCTTCTTCGACAATCTGGTCCGGGAACTCGACAAAGTCGAATTCCTCCGCCCGCGCGAGAAGCGGGAGACCATGCTGGTGAACCTGCGCAACATCTTTACCCGCATGGACCCGACCAAGCAGGACATGCACACTTTGCACGGCGTGGTGATGGCGATCGCGGAAGGCCGCAAGGGACCGGCCAAGGGTGGCGTGCTCGACGGCGAACAGGCGACGCGGCTGCGCGCTTTGCTGGCCGAGCACGGGCAGGGGCCGGCGGTGCCGGGCGACAGTTCTACCGTGCGCGGGCTGGCCCGGCTGCTGCGGCGGAACCCGACCGACGCCGAGCGGGTCCTGTGGCAGGCGCTGACCCGCGACCGGCGCTTCGCCGGCCAGTTCAAGCGCCAGACTCCGGTGGGGCGCCACATTCCGGATTTCGTCTCCTTCGTGCACCGGCTCGCGATCGAGCTGGTCAATCCGAACGAGTCGGAGGCCATCGTCGCCGACCGCGCCGGCCGCAAGACGTGGCTGGAAGCACGCGACTACCGTGTGATCGAGATGAAGGTCGCCGAAGTCGAGCGCGATCTGGTCGCGGAACTCGCTCGGCTCGAGGCGAAGCTGCGCGAGCGCAGCTAGGCGGGCCTATCGGGCAAGCCGGCCGACGCTCCCTGTCCCCGCGCGCGCAAACGGGATAAGCTTACCCCTGCAGTTCAATCGAATACGCAAACGGAGGTGTGCGATGGCTACATCTGACTGGCGTCTCGAAGGCGAATGGATCAAGAACTGCAATTGCGCATTTGGCTGCCCGTGCGATTTCAATGCCCTGCCGACCCAGGGTTATTGCAAGGGCACGGTCGGCATGCGGATCACCAAGGGACATTTCGAGAAGACCAAACTCGACGGCCTGGTTTTCGCGGCAACCGTTCATTTTCCCGGTGCGCTGCATGAGGGCAATGGCCAGCTGCAGCCGATCATCGACGAGCGCGCCACACCGGAACAACGCGAAGCACTTTTCAATATCATGTCGGGTCAGAACTCTGCCGAAGGCACGCTATTCCAGATTCTCAGCCTGATCGTGACCAAGATGCATGAACCGTTGTTCGTACCGATCGAATTCGAATTCGACAAGGACGGGCGCGTAGCGCGTATGGTGGCGAAGGGCGTGCTGGAGACCGAGGTCGAGCCGATCAAGAATCCGGTGACAGGAGAGCCTCACCGCATTCAGGTCGTGATGCCCGAGGGCTTCGAGCACAGGGCGGCCGAGGTTGCTTCGGCCAACATCCGCTCGAGCGGCGCCATCAAGTTCGACACCAAGGGCACGCATAGTTCGCTCGCCAATGTCGTTCAGACGCCGCAGGGCGTTGCGGCCTAGCGCTGCGCCCTAATCTCTACACGCCCAGTCGGGGGTGGGGTTTATGATGGCGACCTCGGCGCTCGAACAGACCCTGCGGCACGATCGCCTGATCGTGGCCATCGGAATAGCCGTCGTCGTTGCGTTCTCCTGGGGATATCTGATTGCCGGCGCCGGCATCGACATGAGCATGGCCGATATGCCGATGGACCCTGAGCCGTGGTCGCCGGCCCAGGCATGGCTCATGTTCGTGATGTGGTGGGTGATGATGGTCGCGATGATGGTGCCTAGCGCAGCCCCCATGATCCTGCTGTTCGCCGCCATCAAGCGCAGGCAGGCGGCCGCGGACAGTCCCGCGATTTCAAGCTGGCTGTTTCTCGCCGGCTATCTCGTGATCTGGGCAGGGTTCAGCGTGGTCGCGGTCTCGCTGCAGTGGGGACTTGAGCAGGCCGGGTTGCTGTCCGGCATGATGGCAAGCACCAGCAGCGTGCTCGCCGCAATCATCCTGCTTGCCGCCGGCCTCTATCAGTTGACGCCGATCAAGCGCGCCTGTCTTCGCTACTGCCAGAGTCCGTTGCTGTTCCTCTCGAGCTACTGGCAACGCGGCGCCATGGGCGCGCTGCGCATGGGATTCCGGCATGGCAGTTATTGCGTCGGCTGCTGCTGGTTCCTGATGGCGCTGCTCTTCGTCGTCGGTGTCATGAACCTCGCCTGGGTCGCAGCCGTCGCGATCTATGTCGCCTTCGAGAGGCTGCTGCCACGCAGCGAATGGCTCAGCCGCGCCGCGGGCGTGGGCCTGATCGTGGCCGGCGCAGTTGTCCTCGCGTACGGCCTGACCGTCACAGCGCCCGCGTCGCTATAGCTCGCCTCAGACGGCGACGAGCTCCGCAGGGCTGCCGGTCCGCTTCGTCTTCTTCACCTTCGATGGCCCGAACAGATTGCCCGCGGCGAGACCGGCGGTATCGGCGACGCCGGGATCGCGCGAGACCATGGCGGCGACGATGGCGCCGTCGATCAGCAGCGCGAGCTGATGGGCAAGCATTTGCGGTTCGGCCGCGCCCATTTCACTGGCGAGCTTTTCGATATGCGCCAGCACCACTTTCTTGTGGCGCAGTGCGATATTGCGGAACTGCTTGGCGTCCTTGTCGTGCTCGGCGACCGCGTTGATGAAGGGGCAGCCGTAGAAGCGCTCCTCGGCGAACCAGCGCTTCAGCGCTGGAAAGATCCGCGTCAATTTCGCCTGCGCGTCGCCGCCGCCATCCTCCATCGCGCCGATGAACCATTCGCGCCACGCCTTGCCTTCGCTCTCCAGCACGGCGTTGACGAGGTTGGTCTTCGATCCGAACACTTTGTAGAGCGTGGTCTTGGCGGTGCCGGCCTCGTCGATGATGGCATCGATCCCGGTGGCGTTGATGCCGTTCTTGCAGAACAGATGCGTCGCCGCGCCGAGCAGGCGTCCGCGCGCGGATTCCTCATCGCCTGCGGCGCGTGCCGCGACAGCTTTCCTCTTTGAAACCGATTTGCCCATGCGCTGCAGTTAATCGGAGCGCCGCGCAATCATCAAGTCGCATCTTTGCGCCGAAATTAATCGCAGGCACGCGGCAATTGCTTCGCGCCTGTGCAGCGCGGCGCTGACCAATTTCCGGGCAGCGATCGCTAAGCGGCGGGAGAGCTTCGCCTTTTGGTTTTGGCCTGATCTGGCACGCTTAATGCAGGAAACAGAACGTTCGGTATCCTACCCTAGGGAGAGAAATGATGACCGCGGTCGCTCAAAAAACGGTGCTTACAGGCTGCCTGGCGCCGATCGACAAAAATGGGCTCGAGCAGCTCATCGCCAACGGCAAGGCCAATCCGAAGGTCATCAAGACCTTGAAGTGCAAGACGGTGGCGGAAGGCAAGTTCCGCCATGCCAACTACATCCGCAACCTCGCGCCTTGCATCGTCGACGAGCCGCCGGGCCTGCTCGGCGACGACACCGCGCCCAACCCGTCGGAGGCGTCATTGGCCGCGCTCGGCTCGTGCCTTGCGGTCGGCCTGCACGCCAACGCCGTTCACCGCGGCTGGATCGTCAACAAGCTCGAACTCGAGCTCGAGGGCGATCTCAACATCACGGCGGTGTGGGGCACCGGCGATGTCAGCGAGAAGCCGGTCGGCTTCACCGACGTGCGGGTCAAGGTCGACATGGAATGCGAGGGCATTCCGAAGGCCGAGATCGACGCGCTGGTGGCCCACGTCAAGCAGTGGTCGCCGGTCGCCAACACCTTTACCCGCCCGGTCAATCTCGAAGTCAGCGCGTAGGCGGCCACGGCAGGCCAATGGGGTGTGGAGGGTTTGATGGGTTCACTGGCGGTATCCCGGCTCGCGATTGACGCAACTCTGCCATCGGCGTCGATCGCCGATCAGGTAGCAGTGATTGCGCGCAAAGAACTCGCACCCCAGGCGCTGGCGATCGACGAAGGCACGCTCTACCCCGATGCCTTGCTCCGGCGGCTTGGCGAAGCCGGCGCCTGGGGCAGCCACCAACCGGTGAATGGCGCGGCCGATCTGCGCTGCGCCATTCAATCGATCGCAGCGCTCGGCGAAGTCTGCGGCGCCACCGCCTTCATGGCGTGGTGCCAGAACACGCTGGTCTGGTACGCCTCGAATTCGGGCAATCCAAAACTCGTCGCCAAATTCGCCGATAAGTTCGCCAGCGGCGAAATTCTCGGTGGCACCGGGCTGTCCAACCCGATGAAGAGTTTTTTCGGCATCGAGAAGTTGAAGCTGAAAGGACGCAAGGTCGAGGGCGGTTACGTCGTGCGCGGCGCGCTGCCCTGGGTGTCAAATTTGGGCGCCGAGCATTTCTTCGGCACGATCTTCGAGCGCGAGGACGGGCCCGGCGGCACCGCAAACGGCGGGCCGGGCATCGTGATGTTCCTTGCCGATTGCTCCAATCCCGCGATCACGTTGCAGCCGTGCAAGCCGTTCCTGGCGATGGACGGCACCGGCACCTATGGCGTGCAGTTTCGCGATGTCTTCGTGCCGGATGAACTGATCCTCGCCGAACCGGCCGGCCCCTTCGTCAAGAAAATCCGCGCCGGCTTCATCCTGCTGCAGGCCGGCATGGCGCTCGGCCTGATCAAGGATTGCATCCAGATCATGGACGAGGTCGAGGCGCCGCTCGGCCACGTCAACCGCTATCTGGCGCAGCAGCCGGTTCAATTCCGCGAGCTCCACGCCGAGTTCGAGAAGGAGACGATGGCGCTGGCGCGCGATCCCTACAACACCGACGACAGCTATTGGCGGCGGGTGGTGGCGCTTCGCTTACGCGCCGGCGACGCCAGCGTCGCGGCTGCGCATGCGGCGATGCTCCATTGCGGCGCGCGCGGTTACCTCAAAAGCCACCGCGCCCAGCGCAGGCTCCGCGAAGCTTATTTCGTCGCCATCGTTACCCCTGCCACCAAGCAGCTTCGCAAGATGCTGGCTGGCGACGAGCACTAAAGGGATTTCCGTTTCGACCCAACCAGCAACCATAAAACAGGAGAGGCCTGCCATGACGGACGTTCTGATTACTGCCGGCGAACTCGCGGAATTCCTCACGAAAGAGCCGTGTGTCATCATCGACACCCGCAATCCCGAAGCCTACGGCGCGGGGCATCTCCCCGGCGCCGTCAATGTCCATGAAATCTTCACGTACCTCGCGACCTCGACGCCGGAAGGCATTCATGAACTGAAGACGAAATTCGCCGATGCGTTCGGCGCTGCCGGGCTTTCGGGCAAAGAGACCGCCGTCATCTACGAGCAGTCGATGAATTCCGGCTTCGGCCAGTCCTGCCGCGGCTACTATCTCTTGACCATGCTGGGCTATCCCAAGGTCAAGGTGCTGCATGGCGGTTACGACGCCTGGGCGGCGGCGGGGCTGCCGGTCACCACGGACGTGCCGTCGCCGGTGAAGGCGTCGTTCACGGTCGTGCCGGAAGCCGGCGATATCCTGATCGACGCCAAGACCATGCTCGCCGCCGTCGGCAAGCCCGGCATCGCGCTGCTCGACGTGCGCGACATCGACGAGTGGATCGGCGAAAGCTCTTCGCCGTATGGGAAAGACTTCTGCCCGCGCAAGGGACGCATTCCCGGCGCCGTGTGGCTGGAGTGGTACCGCATGATGAAGCCGACCGCGGAAGGGCCGCGCTTCAAGTCCAAGAACGAGATCCTGGCGGAGTGTGCCACCGTCGGCATCACAGAGAATACGCCGGTCTATCTCTACTGCTTCAAGGGCGCGCGGGCCTCGAACACGTTCCTCGCGCTGAAGAACGCCGGCGTGAAGGATGTCCGGATGTATTTCGGCTCCTGGAACGAATGGTCGCGCGATCCGTCGCTCCCGATCGAGGAGGGGTTGCCGACGGACGTCAAGCTCACCACCAAGGCGGCGTAACGACGCGTCCGGTGTTGCAGTCTTATTCCATGGAATTGGACGGCAACAAGGCGGCCGGCGATTCCTGAAGTGATGGCGCGAACCAATGGAACCGCGCCATCGCGCCACTCTGGCGTTCCTGATCTCCGCTGCGTATAATCGCGACGCAGTCAGGTGGTCGCCCGGATGTCGATGTTCTCACGCAGATTTGGTCTTGCAATGGTCGCAGCGATGCTGTGCCTGGGCGCGCCAGCGGCCCACGCGCAGGCCTCGCCGGTAAACTACTGGATTCCGGGCTGGCCGATGGGATTCAGCGGTGCTGCGGGTGAGAGCCCTGACGCGTACGGCACCTTTCCGAGCTTCGACTTCCGCGATCTCGGAAACGGCTCGTCCCATGCGCGCTACAATTTTTCGAACGGCTTTTTTGTCGGCAGCCAGCGCAGCGGCATGGGCTTCGGCAGCCTCAGCCAGAGTGCGTTCGGCAGTTTCGGTTCGCTCTATAGCGAAGGCGTGCAGTTCGGCTACAGCTTGAAGAACAGCGGCTTGCCCGTCACCTTCTATGCCGGTTTCGACACGCTGAAATACAATACCGGCATCGGCGGCCCGTTCGCGCCCTTCGACTCCAAATCCGGCACGCTGCCGATCTCCAGCGTGAATGCCGGCGTCGAATTCCAGGCGACGTCGAATCTCAGCCTGTCGCTCGGGGTCGGTTACGTCCAGCAGTCGGGCCGCCTCGACAGCGAGATCAACTCGCTGCCCGGGGCCTCGCCATTTGCTATCGGCGGCCGCCGCTACTAGGCATGTACTCGTAATTAAGTCAGGTCCGCTTTACCTTCACAGCAGGAGACGTCACCTGCTAAGGGTAGCGAACTGGGGGCTGAATGGTGCGGCATGAAGATCGGGGATCAAGTCGAAGTAGTTGCGGTACCGGGATCGCTTCCGTCTGGGATGGGCACACAGGCATTGTTTGAAGCTTGCATGGGTCGCATCTTTCCTATTGCGGGGATCGACAACGGATTTCTGGAGCTGCACGTAGGCGAGGTCGTCGGCGAAGAGAGCTACATGCACTCTATTTGGATTGAAGCAAGCTGCGTTCTTCTGCGCCGCCAACGCGAATGAATGGGTCGGTGCCACAGCCGCTGCATCCCAGGGTAAGCTGCCGAGTTGGCGAAATGTTGGAAGGGAGCGTGGAATTCTAATGGCGAAGCGAACACGGCTGGCGACGATAGTAATGGGCCGAAGCATGAGAGGCGACGCTTCGACGGAGGAGGACCCCAAAGTCACATTTGAGCTTGAGGCCGAAACTGGCGAGATTTTTGAGGTTAGTTTTTCTCTTCGTGGAATCTTGAGCACAGTTGTGATGGCTCACGGCTGGACCCCTTTGAAAGAGGAGCTTGCTCAAGTAGAGCCGCCGATTAAAGTCTAGATGCAAGGTGCGTTGAGGGTCACGAGCCGCCGATCACGGTCAAGCCGGGTGACTTCCGCTTTGCCGTGGGAAGCCGATGTTTATGAGCACACGCCCTAATTAGCCAGCCAAGCCGCGCCCACTCGTAATTCCAAGCGCCTTGATGCGTGAAGCCAGCGTGGTTGGCTTGATGTCGAGCATTTCGGCCGCGCCGCCGGGGCCGAACACTTTTCCGGAGCAGGCCTGCAGTGCGGCCAGAATATTGGCGCGTTCGTGCGCGCGCATCTCTGCTGATGTCATGACCGTGGGGCGGCTATCTGTTTTCGCGCGCGCCGCGCCGGGGGAGGGCTGCGCGCCGGACGCGTCGGGCAGGTCGATGCGGAGGCGGCCGTTCTGGGCAAGGATCGCGGCGCGCTCGATCACGTTCTGCAATTCGCGCACGTTGCCGGGCCAGTCATAGCGTGCGAGACGCCGCGCATCGCCTTCCGACAATCGAAGCTCGGATTTCAGCGCCTTGCTTTCGCGCGTCAGAAAATGCTGCGCCAGCAGCGGAATGTCCTCGCGCCGCTCGCGCAGCGGCACCGATTCCACTGGAAACACGTTGAGCCGGAAATAGAGGTCCTCGCGAAACCGGCCGCGCTGCACCTCCTGCTTGAGGTCGCGGTTGGTGGCGGCGATCAGGCGGACGTCGACCGCGCGGGTGCGCTCTTCGCCGACGCGCTCGAAATTACCCTCCTGCAGCACGCGCAACAGCTTGCCCTGCAGTTCGAGCGGAATTTCGCCCACCTCGTCGAGAAACAGCGTGCCGCCGTCGGCGAGCTCGAATCGCCCGATGCGATCGCGCATCGCGCCGGTGAAGGCGCCGCGGACGTGGCCGAAGAACTCGCTTTCGAACAGTTCGCGCGGGATCGCCGCGCAATTGACGCGGATCAGCGGCCGGTCGCGGCGGCTGCTCGCCTCATGGATGGCGCGCGCGATCAGTTCCTTGCCGGTGCCGGATTCGCCTGTGATCATCACGGCCGCCGAGGTCGGCGCCACCAGCTTGACCTGGCGCAGCGTCTTCTGGATCGCCTCGCTCTGGCCGATGATGCCGCGCGGATTGGTCTCGATGCGGATTTCTTCCTGCAGGTAAGCGTTTTCCAGCTCCAACCGCTCGCGCAGGCGATCGACTTCGGCGAGTGCCGCATGCAGCTTTTCGTCGGCCTCGCGGCGCTGGCTGACATCGCGGAACACGATGACCGCGCCAACGACGACGCCGCGGTCGCGGATCGGCGTCGAGGTGTATTCGACCCAGACCGGCGTGCCGTCCTTGCGCCAGAACACCTCGCCCTCGACCTGATGCACGGCGCCGTCCCGAAACGCCGCGTAGATCGGGCAGTCGTGATCGGGATAGTGCCGCCCGTCATGATGGGTGTGATGAACGATCGGGTGGATTTCCTTGCCGACCAGTTCTTCGGCCGACCAGCCCAGCATGCGCTCGGCCGCCGGATTGACGAAGGTGGTCTTGCCCTCGGCGTTGACGCCGTAAATGCCTTCGCCGGCGGCGCGCAGGATCAACTGGTTTTCGCGCTCGATGTCCTGGAACACGCGCTCGACCCGTTGCCAGGTCGCGATCCCGCCGCGCATGTGGTCCTCAGCCGCCGCATCGACATAGCGGCGGCGGCGTGCATCGAGGTCGCTCATGGTGAGCAGCACCAGCGCGCGGCCGTCACCCGGCACGAGCGAGCCGGCATATTCGAGCCTGAGCGTCTGCCCGGTGGCGTGGCGCGGCGTCAGTGCATTGGTCCAGTACGCGCCCTTGTCGAGGACGGCCTGGGTGAACACGATCAACGAGGGGAGTTGGCCTGCATGCAGCGTGCTGACTTTGGTCTGCCGCAGCAGCGCGCGGTCGTAGCCGAGCAGGGCGCAGGCGGCCGGATTGGCGTCGAGGATCAGGTCGGCATGGGGATCGAGCAGCAGCGCCGGCTCGACTGCGAACTCGAACGCGGCGGTGTGAAGGCTGGCGTCTTGTGGCGCGGCCGTGGAACCCAAGGCCAGATCCATTTGATCGACTCCGAAAATTCGTAATCCAGCTACGATATTTCGTTTATCACGAATTTTCGTAATCGCCAACGAAGCCGCAAATCCCTGCGGCATCTACGCAATCGCCGAAGAAGAGGGCTGGCATGTGCCTTGCTTAATTAGGGGGCAACGCCCGTGCAGGAGGTCTCATGTCTACCTTCGACAATCCATTCGATCCCGATCGCCGTCTTCGTGCCGGTGGCTGCAGTTGCGGCCAGCATTTCAGCGAAGCCGAACATGAACATGCGGCCTCGGCGCTGCGCTGCGAGCCCGCACCGAGCGAGGACAAGCGCTACGAGGGCGTCGTAGCCTCCGCCGTGATGCGGGCGATGTTTCCCAGGGATGCCGCACGGCGCGCGTTCCTGAAATCGGTCGGCGCCTCGACCGCGCTGGCCGCGATCTCGCAATTCTTTCCGCTTCAGACCGCGACCGAGGTTTTCGCGCAAGGCGGGGCGCCCGAGAAGAAGGATCTCAAGGTCGGCTTCATTCCGATCACCTGCGCAACGCCGATCATCATGGCGGCCCCGCTCGGCTTCTATTCCAAGCACGGCCTCAACGTCGAAGTGGTGAAGACCGCCGGCTGGGCGGTGATCCGCGACAAGACCATCAACAAGGAATACGACGCAGCCCACATGCTGGCGCCGATGCCGATCGCGATCTCGCTGGGGCTGGGCGCCAATGCGATCCCGTTCACGGTGCCGGCGATCGAGAACATCAACGGGCAGGGCATCACGCTCGCCATGAAGCACAAGGACAAGCGCGATCCGAAGGACTGGAAGGGCATGAAGTTCGCCATTCCGTTCGACTATTCGATGCACAATTATCTGCTGCGCTATTATCTGGCCGAACACGGCCTCGATCCCGATACCGACGTGCAATTGCGCTCGGTGCCGCCGCCGGAAATGGTCGCCAACCTCCGCGCCGACAACATCGACGGCTTCCTCGCGCCGGACAACATCTGCCAGCGTGCGATCTATGACGGCGTCGGCTTCATGCACATCCTGTCCAAGGAGATCTGGGACGGCCATCCCTGCTGCAGCTTTGCCGCCAGCAAGGAATTCATCACCAGCTCGCCGAACAGCTTTGCAGCGCTGACGCGGGCGATCGTGGACGCGACCGCCTATGCGTCGAAAGCCGAGAACCGCAAGCAGATCGCGGAAGCGATCGCTCCCGCGAACTATATCAACGCACCGGTCACCGTGCTGGAGCAGGTGCTGACCGGCACCTATGCGGACGGATTGGGCGGCGTCAAAACCGACGCCAAGCGTGTCGACTTCGATCCGTTCCCCTGGCAGTCCTTTGCGGTGTGGATGCTGACCCAGATGAAGCGCTGGGGCCAGATCAAGGGCGATGTCGATTACAAGGCGGTGGCGGAACAGGTTTATCTCGCGACCGACACCGGCAAGGTCATGAAGGAGATGGGACTGACACCGCCGACGACGTCGTACAAATCGTTCGCGGTGATGGGCAAGACGTTCGATCCGGCGAAGCCGGATGATTATCTCGCCAGCTTCAAGATCAGGAAGGCGTCGTGAGGGATCCTGGCCTTGCCTCTTTCTTACCTCGCCCCGCTTGCGGGGAGAGGTCGCCGCGCTTTTGCGCGGCGGGTGAGGGGGTACAGGTCCATCAACTAGCATTCGCCTCGCGGAGAGAGCCCCTCACCCCGACCCTCTTCCCGCGCGCGGGGAGAGGGAGATGACCTTCTCACTTCGTTTCCGCGCGGCCGTGGTCTCGATCGTGCTGTTCGCCGCATTCCTCGGCATCTGGCATCTCGCCACGCGCTCGACGGCTGCGACCACCACCATGACGCCGGAATACGCCAAGCTGATGGGGCTGACGGCGACTCAGGGCAAGTCGGCGATGCCGGGTCCGCTCGATGTCGGCGCGAAATTGTGGGAGCATCTCAAGCAGCCGTTTTACGACAAGGGGCCGAACGACAAGGGCCTCGGCATCCAGCTCGGCTATTCCATCGGCCGCGTCGGTCTCGGCTATCTGCTTGCGGTGCTCGTTGCCATTCCGCTCGGCTTCCTGATCGGCATGTCGCCCTTGATCAGCAAGGCACTCGATCCGTTCATCCAGGTGCTGAAGCCGATCTCGCCGCTCGCCTGGATGCCGCTTGCGCTCTACACCATCAAGGATTCCTCGATCTCGGCGATTTTTGTCATTTTCATCTGCTCGGTGTGGCCGATGCTGCTCAACACCTCGTTCGGCGTCGCCGCGGTGCGCAAGGAATGGATCAACGTCGCCCGCACGCTGGAGGTCGGCACCATCAGGCGCGCCTTCACGGTGATCCTGCCGGCGGCCGCACCGACGATTCTCACCGGCATGCGGATTTCGATCGGCATCGCCTGGCTCGTCATCGTCGCGGCCGAGATGCTGGTCGGCGGCACCGGCATTGGCTACTTCGTCTGGAACGAGTGGAACAACCTCTCGATCACCAATGTCATCATCGCGATCCTCCTGATCGGGATCGTCGGCATGCTGCTCGACCAGATTCTGGCGCGCTTCACGCGCATGGTCACGTTCCCGGAATAGCTGTGATGACCGACAAATTCATTTCCATTGAAGGCATCGCGCGGCGTTATCCCGGCGCGGATGGGGCCGCGACCACGGTGTTCGACGATCTGTGGCTGTCGATGGGGCGGGGCGAATTCGGCTGTGTGATCGGCCATTCCGGCTGCGGCAAGACCACCGTGCTGAATATTCTCGCTGGGCTCGACGAGCCGAGCGAGGGCGCCGTCATCGTCGACGGACAGGCCATTGAAGGCACGAGCCTCGACCGTGCCGTGATCTTCCAGAGCCACGCGCTGCTGCCGTGGCGCACCGTGCTCGGCAACGTCGCCTATGCCGTGACCTCGAAATGGCGCAACTGGGATCGCGCCAAGGTCAAGGCACATGCGCAGAAGTTCATCGACCTGGTCGGGCTGACCGGCTCCGAGCACAAGCGTCCGTCGGAACTCTCCGGCGGCATGAAGCAGCGCGTCGGCATTGCGCGCGCGCTCTCGATCACGCCGAAGATCATGCTGATGGACGAGCCGTTCTCGGCACTCGATGCGCTGACGCGCGGCACGCTGCAGGACGAGGTGCGCCGCATCTGTCTCGAAACCGGACAGACCGCCTTCATGATCACCCATGACGTCGATGAAGCGATCTATCTCGCCGACAAGATTTTCCTGATGACCAACGGCCCCGGCGCCGTGCTGGCCGAGATCGTGGAAAATCCACTGCCGAAGGATCGCGGCCGCATCGATCTGCACCGCCATCCCTACTACTACGCGCTGCGCAACCACATCGTCGATTTCCTGGTCAGCCGCAGCAAGACATTTGCGGCTGATGTGACCAATCACGATCCGCGCAACGTGCCGGTGGTGCGGCCGGGGTTGGGCGAACCTACCATCGTGTCAGCGCCGAACCTGGTCGAGACCAGTTCAGCGCAAACGATCGCGCGCTAGATTTCAAAGGAGAGACAAATATGAAACGCGAAGACCTCACCGAAAAGCTGCTCGACATCAAGCGCGAGAAGGGCTGGAGCTGGAAACATATCTGCGAAAAGATCGGCGGCTATTCGGAGGTGCTGATAACAGGCGCCATTCTCGGCCAGATGAAACTGACAAAGCCGCAGGCCGCCAATGCCGGCGAGCTGTTCGGGCTTTCCAAATCCGAAATCGCCATGCTCAACGAAGTTCCGATGCGCGGCACCGGAACGCCGATGCCGCCGACCGATCCTTTGATCTATCGCTTCTACGAACTGGTGATGGTCAATGGCCCGGCGTGGAAGGCGCTGATCGAGGAAGAATATGGCGACGGCATCATGTCGGCGATCGACTTCGACATGGTGATGGAGCGCCTGCCCAATCCCAAGGGCGACCGCGTCAAGATCACGATGTCCGGCAAATTCCTGCCGTACAAATATTACGGCGCCAGCGGTAACGTGCCGGAGTATGGGTTCAAGGAGGGGTGACCCATCCCTCCACCGTCATTGCGAGCGAAGCGAAGCAATCAATCCCGCCGCGGATAGAAAGAATGGATTGCTTCGTCGCTTCGCTCTCTTGCGCAAACGCTTCACGTTTGTCGCAGGCAATGACGGTGAGAGAGCGTCACACGAACGCCGCCCTAATCTCCCCGATCGGCGTCATATCACGTACATAGGTGAACGCGCCGCGCTCCTTCATCTCGCGGGCGCATTTTAAGAACGCTGCAAGCGCGTAGCGCTCCATCGCGCCGCCGACGCTGATGCGCTTGACGCCTGCGGCTGAGAGCTGATCGACCGTCAGCGTGGGGTCGGCAAAGCCCATCACATGGTTGAACGGCTTGCCGACCGATGACACGACGGTGCGGATCGTGCCGATGTCATACAGGCCTGGCGAATACAGGACGTCCGCTCCGGCCGCCTCGAATGCCTGCAGCCGCTTGATGGTGTCGTCGACATCCTTGCGGCCGTGCAGGAAATTCTCCGCCCGCGCCGTCAACGTGAACGGGAAGGGGAGCGCACGTGCGGCCTCGACCGCCGCCCGTACGCGCTCGACTGCGAGCGAGAAGTCGTAGATCGGCTTCTGCGGATCGCCGGTAAAATCTTCGATCGAGCCGCCGACGCAGCCTGCCTCCGCCGCGCGCGCGATCGCTTTCGCCGCGGTCTTCGGATCGTCCGCGCCGCAATTCTCCAAATCGGCGTTGACGGGCAGGCCGGTGGCATCAGCGATCACCCGGCAGTTCTCGATGATGGCATCGAGGCTGACGGCGGCGCTGCCGAGCGTATTGGCAACGCCGAGGCTCGTGGTCGCGAGCGCCTCGAACCCCATCGCGGCGAGCAGTTTTGCCGTGCCGGCGTCCCAGGGATTGGGAATGATGAAGGCGCCCGGGCGCGCATGCAGCGCGCGAAACGCTTCGGCTTTTTCCATCTGGGTTCGCATCGGCAATCTCCGCTTGGTTGGCCGGTTCTGGCTGGCAGCGAAACTAGCGGGCTACCGCCCATCAGCCAAATTTGTTATTTCTCTATGCATCATCAGCTTTTTGCATAGAGGAAGCATGGACAGCGATGCGCTTCTCACGTTCCTGACCGTTCACCGCCGCGGCGGTATTTCGAGCGCGGCGAAGGCGCTGCACCGTTCGCAGCCGGCGATCTCGCGGCGCATTGCATTGCTGGAGCAGGAGCTCGGCGTGCCGCTGTTCGAGCGGATCGCGGGGCGCACGATGCTGAGCGATGCCGGGCGGGTAATGGTGCCTTACGCCGAGCGCGCGGTCGCCGCGGCCCAGGACGCGGAGAATGCGGTTCGCGCGCTGGCGCGGCCGGATTCGGGGCCTGTCGCGCTTGCGGTGGTCGGCACGCTTGCCGGCGGGCGGCTGTCGGCGATCTTAAAGCGCTTCGCGGCCGAGCACCCTGGGGTCGAATTGAGTTTACGCACCGCGACCAGCGCTGAGGTCAGCGACATGATCCGGCGCGGCGAGGCGACCATCGGGCTGCGCTATGACCGCGACCGTTCGCGTGATCTCGACTGCGAATTGCTGTTGTCCGAACGACTGCAGGTGGTGTGTGCTCTGGATCATCCGCGTGCAGGGCGCCGTGTCGCAAAACTTGCAGAGCTGCGCGGCGAACGCTGGATCGCATTCCCTGTCGTGCCGGGACGGCGCGAGATCACGGCCGCACACGTCTTTGCGCTATTTCAGACCCACGGGCTGGGTGAAGTCGACTGGACGCCGGTCGACAGCCTGACCGCGCAGAAGCGCCTGGTCGAAGCAGGCCTCGGCGTGGCGCTGCTGTCGGAGAGCAACGCTGCTGAGGAACTGCGACACGGGACCATCGCTGTGATCGGCGTGCGCGATCTCAAGGCGAGCCACGACGTGGTAACAGTAACGCGCCGCGGCGGCTTTCTCAGCGCGGCGGCGCGGCGATTGATGGAGATCGTGCGTGGGGAATATCGCGGGATGCGGTCTTAGAGATACGTCACGGCATTCTCCGCCGTCATTGCGAGCGGAGCGAAGCAATCCATGCTGCCGCAAGTGGAGGAATGGATTGCTTCGTCGCTTCGCTCCTCGCAATAACGGGGATGGAATGTACTTTACGTCCCCGCCTTCACCTGGGCGGCGGCCGCCGCCATCAGCTCGTCCATCTTGACGCGCACCTCGGCAGCGGTGATGGCGACGCCCTTGGCGGTCAAATCCTTGACGACCTTGTTCTGGACGTCCTGGTCGCCGGCTTCCTCGAAATCGGCCGAAACCACTTCCTTGGCGTAGGCATTGGCGTCGTCACCGGACATGCCGAGCTTCTCCGCTGCCCAAAGACCGAGCAGCTTGTTACGGCGCACCTCGGCCTTGAACTTCTGCTCCTCGTCGAGGGCGAATTTCTTCTCAAAACCTTCCTCGCGCTTGTCGAAAGTGCTCATTCTTCGGTTCCAATCCCCGGAAATGGTAAGCAGGGCCGCGTTGTCGCGGCCCGATCGCCTACCTAGATAGAGGGGACGAATCGGTAAAACAACGGGCCGTTAGGCCGCAGGCAATCGGGATAAGTTGGCCCCAATTGGGCCGGGTCGATTGTGCTGGATGGGCCAATCGGATAGGTTGCCATCAGGCGAGGTTCTTGTTCTGTTTCCGGTCGTTCTGTTCGGGATCTGGCCTTCACGGCAGCTCCGTCGTGGTCGTAAACCCTTGTCATCCGGAGCACACCAATTTCATGGATTTCAACAAAACACGGTACATCCCAATGAGCCGTCGACGCCGTATTTATGAAGGCAAGGCCAAGGTCCTGTATGAAGGCCCGGAGCCGGGAACCCTGATCCAGCACTTCAAGGATGATGCGACCGCGTTTAATGCCAAGAAACACCAGGTGATCGAGGGCAAGGGCGTCCTCAACAACCGGATTTCGGAGTACCTGTTTCAGCACCTCAACGACATCGGGGTGCCGACCCATTTTATCCGCCGCCTCAATATGCGCGAGCAGCTGATTCGCGAGGTCGAGATCGTGCCGCTGGAAGTGGTGGTGCGGAACGTCGCCGCCGGTTCGCTGTCGCAGCGCCTTGGCATCGAGGAGGGCACCCAGCTACCGCGCTCGATCATCGAGTTCTATTACAAGAACGACCAACTCAACGACCCCATGGTGTCGGAAGAGCATATCACCGCGTTCGGCTGGGCGACGCCGCAGGAAATCGACGACATCATGGCGCTCGCCATCCGCGTCAACGACTTCCTGACCGGGCTGTTCCTCGGCATCGGCATCCGTCTGGTCGATTTCAAGATGGAATGCGGACGCCTGTTCGAAAACGAGATGATGCGGATCATCGTCGCCGACGAAATCTCGCCCGACTCATGCCGGCTGTGGGATATCAAGTCGAACGAGAAGCTCGACAAGGATCGTTTCCGCAGGGATCTCGGTGGGTTGCTGGAAGCCTATACCGAAGTGGCAAAGCGTCTCGGCATCCTGATGGAGAACGAGCGTCCGGCCGGTACTGGTCCGGTGCTGGTGAAGAGCTGAGGTTGAGATCGTGAAGGCACGCGTTACCGTTACGTTGAAGTCAGGCATTCTCGATCCGCAGGGCAAGGCCATCGAAGGCGCGCTGAAATCGCTCGGCGTCGATGGCGTTGCCAGCGTCCGCCAAGGCAAGGTGTTCGACATCGAACTGTCAGGGGCCGACAAGGCCAAGGCGGAGGCGGCATTGAAGGATGCCGCCGACAAGCTGCTGGCGAATACGGTGATCGAGAATTACCGGGTCGAACTTCTCTAGGCGCATTTTTCATGAAATCAGCCGTCCTCGTCTTTCCCGGAATCAACCGCGAGCGCGACATGGCGCGGGCGCTGAAGCTCGCCTCCGGCCAGGAGGCGGCGATGGTGTGGCACGCGGAGACCGAGCTGCCGAAGGGGACCGATCTCGTCGTCGTGCCCGGCGGGTTTTCTTATGGCGATTACCTGCGCTGCGGCGCGATTGCCGCCCGCGCGCCGGTGATGGACGCCGTGCGCAAATTTGCCGCCGACGGCGGTCTCGTGCTCGGTGTCTGCAACGGTTTCCAGATACTGTGTGAAGCGGGCCTGCTGCCCGGCGTCCTGATGCGCAATTCACGGCTGAAATTCATCTGCAAGGACGTGCATCTGCGGGTCGAACGCTCGGATACGCCGTTCACGCGCGGTTACAATGCCGGCCAGGTCATTCGCGTGCCGGTCGCGCATGGCGAGGGCAACTATGAAGCCGACGAGGAGACCGTGAAACGGCTCGAGGGCGAGGGGCGGGTGCTCTATCGCTATTGCTCCGCCGATGGTGTGGTCGACGAGGAATCCAACATCAACGGCGCCGCGCAGTCGATCGCCGGCATCGTCAACGAGCGCGGCAATGTGCTCGGCATGATGCCGCATCCGGAAAACCACGTCGAAGACATCATGGGTTGCACCGACGGGCGCGGCCTGTTCGCGGGCCTCGTCGCTCATCTGGAAAAAGCGGCGTGAAATCCTTCATGATGCGCCTGGCCGTCGCCGCGGCGGCCTTCTCGCTCACCGCAGCCGCCCACGCGCAGGACTATCCCAAGCGTCCGGTTACCATGATCGTGCCGTTCGCGGCCGGCGGCACGTCCGACGTGATCGCGCGCGTGGTCGCCGAGGAGATGACCAAGTCGCTCGGGCAGCCGATCGTGATCGAGAATGTCGCGGGCGCCGGCGGCTCGACCGCGCTCACGCGTGCCGCGCGCGCTGAGCCTGACGGCTACACCATCGCGATCGGCAACGCCGGCACGAGTGCCGCGACCTATACGATCTATCCTAAGCTGCCGTTCACGCCGGAATCCTTTGTGCCGATTGCGGTGGTTGCGAAAACTTTCGGCATCGTCGCGCTGCGCAAGGATTTTCCGGCGAAGAACCTGCAGGATTTCATCGCCTATGCGAAGAAGAATCCCGGCAAGGTCAATCTCGGCCATGCCGGCGTCGGCTCCTCGAATTTCCTGATCTGCAAGAGCTTTGAACATGCGGCCGGCATCGAGGTCACACTGGTCGGCTATCGCGGCGCGGCGCCTGCGCTGACGGACGCGATCGGCGGCCAGATCGACGGCGTCTGCGACTCAGCTGCCTCGGTGTCGCAGGCGATCGACGACAAATTGGTGAAGGGCCTCGTCGTGGGTTCGACGGTGCGGCTTTCAACCTTGCCCGATCTGCCGATGTCGTCGGAAGCAGGCCTGCCCGAATTCGAGGCGCAGGGCTGGAACGGCCTGTTTGCGCCGAAGGGCACGCCGCCTGCGATCATCGCGAAGCTGAACGCCGCAGCCAAGACCGCCGTCGAAAGCGAGGCGGTGAAGAAGCGCTTTCACGATCTCTCCACCGTCGCGCCCGACGCCAACGAGCTCGCGAGCGAAGTGCTCGGGCGGTTGGTGACGCGCGACGTCGCGAAATACAGGAAGCTGCTGGAAGAGAAGAAGTAGCATCGGCAGCCACGTGATGAAGGTGCCACGCGAATGAAAAAGCCCCGCGCAGCGGGGCTTTTTGCTATCGGCCAGCAGGCGAGCCGGGCCCCGCCGGAGCCAGCGCCGAACCGCTGGGCGAGGGGTTGATGTGGGTGTTCCCCGACGGGTTCACTCCGCTGTTCCGTGCGGCCGCGGCGCTGCCGGCGTTGTTGGTCATGCCGGTGTCAGCGGGGCTGCCCGTCGCATTGCCGGTCGTCGTTCCGCCTGATGTCGTTCCACTGGTGGAAGATCCCGTCGTCGTGCCGCCCGTTGCCGCACCACCCGTGGCCGAACTTCCTGTGGAGCCGCCGGTGGACTGCGCCAGCGCGTAAGTGCCCGTGAATGCCAGCGCTGTCGCCAATCCCAATGCTGCGAGTTTCATGATTGCTCCTTTTCTTGGCTTGCGTAACGCGCCAACGAGGTCCGCCAACGGAGCGTTCCCGCCTGCCGATCACAGTTCGTTGCTGTTCCCATGAAGATTTCCACTGGCCACAAATGTGGAAGCGCAGTGTTGCTTCTGTGGAATCGCCAGCCGATATTTCGCATTCCATCACAACTGAAGATTGTCCGATTGAACTTGCCGCGCTATCAAAGCCACTAAGGACCGTCCGTCCGGTTTGCCTGGAATGCGCCATGCCCGTTGCTCTCGTCGTCTTGCTGCTCGATATCACGCTGATCTATCACGCATCGAAGACGGGCCGCCTGCAGCCCTGGGCCTTCATCATCCTGATGATCCCGCTGGTCGGCGCGCTCGCCTACATCGTTGTCGAACTGGTGCCAGAATGGTTTGGAAGTCCCGGTGCCCAGCAGGCACGCAAGCGTATCGCCGGCAAACTCGACCCGGAAAAGCTCTATCGCGAGCTCTCCGATCGGCTCGCCAACACAGACACTGTTGCCAATCGCGCCGCGCTGGCAGCGGAGTGCCTTAGGCTGGCGAGATTCGACGAAGCGATGCGTCACTACGATCACATCCTGATGCTGCCGCTCGGTGGCGAGCCGGCCTATGCGCTGGGCAGGGCGCAGGCCGAATTCGGTCGTAACCGTCCGGCCGAGGCACTCGCCACGTTGGACGATCTGCAAAAGCGCTGGCCGGACTTTGAATCGGCGGAGGGGCATTTGCTCTATGCGCGTGCGTTGGCAGAGGTCGGGCGGATTGACGAGGCGCTCGAAGAGTACCACGCGCTCGTGGCCTACTTCCCCGGCGCGGAGGCGCGGGTCCGTTACGGCATGCTGCTGCGCATGGCGGGTCGCAACGCTGAGGCCAGAGTCGTATTCAACGAACTGCTGCTGCAGATGAAACGCGCGCCCAAATATCTGCGCGAGGCGCAGGCCGAATGGCTTTCGATCGCTGAAAAGCAGTTGTTGGGCTGAGTAGCAGCGGCCGAAGACATTCTTTGTTCAACTGCCTTTGTTCAACTGCGGAATCTTTGTTCAGTTGCGGCAAGTGGCTGGCCTGAAACTTGCTCGTATCTCCTGATCCCAAACGCGGATTTTCCGATCGTCGGACGGAGATAGATCATGCCCATTCGCAAGGCTTCCCGCACGGTTAAGGCTTCCTGCACGGTTGCGCTGCTGACCGCGCTCCTGTCGTCCCATTCGGCGATGGCTGAATCCACGCTGCGCATCGCCATGACAGCGTCCGATATCCCCACTGCAACCGGGCTGCCGAACAACGGTTTCGAGGGAATGCGCTTCCTCGGCTATCCGATCTTCGAAGGATTGGTGCTTTGGGATTTGACCAAGACCGACCGACTGGCGACCTTGCGTCCCGGGCTCGCGGAGAAATGGGAACAGGACCCCAGCGACAACAAGACCTGGATTTTTCATCTGCGCCAGGGCGTCAAATTCCACGACGGCACCGATTTCAATGCCGACGCCGTGATCTGGAATCTTGACCGTTATTTCAACAGCGAGAGCCCGCAATTTGAGCCGCCGAGTTCAGCGATGTCGCGGGCGCGTGTTCCCGTGATGGGCAGCTACAAGAAGATCGACGACGCAACCGTCGCCATCACCACCACGAAGCCGGCTTCCTATTTTCCCCATATGGCGGTCTATCTTCTGTTCACCTCGCCGACATCGTTCGAGAAGGCGGGAAAGGAATGGGCGAAGGTCGCGACATTGCCGGCGGCTGGCACCGGGCCGTTTCGGATCACCAAAGTGGTGCCGCGGCAGGAAGCCGATCTGGCGCGCTGGGACAAATATTGGGACCCGGGCAGGATGGCAAAAGTCGACAATGTCGTGCTGATGCCGATCCCCGAGGCGAATTCGCGATTGGCCGCGTTGCGCTCCGGCCAGGTCGACTGGATTGAAGTGCCGCCGCCTGACGGCATCGCCTCCCTGAAATCCGCGGGCTTCACCATCACCACCGGCTCCTATCCGCATGTCTGGCCGTGGTTCTACAACATCGGCGCGGCCAACAGCCCGTTCAAGGATGTCAGAGTTCGCCAGGCGCTGAACTATTGCATCGATCGGGAAGGGCTGGTCTCGCTGCTCAACGGCACTGCGGAGCCGTCGGTCGGGTGGCTCAAGGCTAGCGATCCCGATTTCGGCGCGCCGGTCAATCGCTACAAGTTCGAGCCCGCCAAGGGTAAGGCTCTGCTCGCGGAAGCAGGCTACACACCGGCGAAGCCGCTCTCGTTCAAGGCGCTGATCTCGAATTCCGGCTCGGGGCAGATGCTGCCGTTGCCGATGAACGAGTACTTGCAGCAGAATCTGAAAGAGGCCTGCGGCGTCAACGTGGAATTCGACGTGATCGAATGGCAGGTGCTGCTGACGGCGGCGCGCGCCACGCCTGACAGCCCGAATCTGCGCGGCGCGATGGCGCTCAATATCAGTTCGCCGTCGTCGGATGCCGGCGTCATGGCGCGCTATTTTCTGGCTGCCAATTTCTCGCCGAACGGTTTCAATTTCGAGCAGTGGAAAGACGACGAATTCGAAGACGCGCTGAAGACGATCTCGGAATCGACCGATTCGAAGGCGATCTCGACCGCCTACCGCAAGGCGCATGAGCGGCTCGTCGACAATCCGCCGTGGCTCTACATCGTCCACGATCTCAATCCCCGCGCGATGAGCCCGAAGGTCAAGGGGTTTGTTTCGCCGCAGTCGTGGTTCGTCGATCTGACGCTGGTGAGCGTGCAATAGCTGCGTGGCGCTCAGCCGCCGCGACGCCGCCACCGCCGGTAGGCGTCTTTCGGGATCGTCATGGCGGCGACACCGGCTGTGACAAGGACGAGGCCGAGCGCGAGATTGGCGGGCACGGCTTCGCCGAGCAGGATCACCGACAGGCCGACGCCGATCGGGATGCGCAGGTAACCTTGCGCGTTGGTGGTGAGCGTGCCGAGCCGCGTCAGGCACATGTAAAATAGCATCAGGCCGAAGGCGCTGGAGAATATGCTCATCGCGACTGTTGCAACCAGCGCCTCAGCCGTCGGCCGCAAGGTCCAGGGATGATCGACGACCAGTGACACCGGCAGCAGTATGAGTCCGCCGAACAAGAGCGAGCCGGCGGCCACCACCATCGGGTCGTAATCTGTCAGCCGCAGACCGAAGATCGTGGCGCAGGCAAACGAGATGGTGGCGATCAGGATGACGATCTCGGCAAATATACTGGCATCAAGCGTCGCGAGCGCGTCGAGGCCGATGATCACAGCCGTTCCGACAAGTCCCAGAATGGCGCCGGCAAGCTTGAGCAGCGTGGCCGGCTCGTGCCGCGTAATGGCCCAGGTGATGAGAAAGGCGAAGATCGGCGTCGTCGAGGCCAGCACCACCGTATTTGACGCCGGCACATATTGCTGCGCCCAGGTGATCAGCAGGAACGGAAACGTCGAATTGATGGTCTGCTGCTGGGCGAACAGCTTCCAGGCCTTCACTTCCGTCGGCATTGGTATCCCGCGGACGCGCAGGACCACGAGCAGGAAGGCGGCCGCGATCAGCGAGCGGGCGGAAATGAAGGTGATCGGTGGGATCGAGCCGAGGCCGATCTTGGTCAGCGGATAGGTCGAACTCCAGCAGCACGCCAGCGCGAGCAGCAACGCATAGTCGCGCCAGCCGCGACGGGCCTTTGGCGCGTCAGGTAGCAACGGCGCTGGTGCCCGAGGGCTTCTTCCATTTCACCCGCTTGATGGTGCCTGAGAAGGTAAACAGCGACCGTTCGCCGGATTTCAATACGCCGCGCAGGAAGATCAGCGAGCCGCCGGCGCGGGTGATTTCGCCCTCGCATTCGACCAGTTCGCCCTCGCGCGCGGCGTCGAGAAACTCGCAGGCGAACGAAACCGTGACGCCCGGCCCCTCCAGCACGGAGGAGGCGATCGCAAACAGGCAGTAATCGGCGAACGACATGAAGCAGCCGCCATGGACGTTGCGCATGCCGTTGAGGTGCTTCTTCTCGACCCGGAACGCGCATTGCACGCGGCCGTTTTCGTCCATCCGGTGCCAGAACGGGCCGTTATGGGTCTCAAAACTGTCGCGGGTCCAGGTCCGCCAGCCCGCGAATTCGCCCTCGGTTTCGACATGCAGGTCGGGGCGCCGGTGAAATGCATTTTTGGGGAGTTCGTTCACTAAAAATGGCCCTTCAATCAGGTGTTTCCGCCCTTAAATCCGATCCGGGAACGATGTGCAAACGCCGATCCTGCAAGGCTCCCCCCGTAAAGCTCTGGACAGGGCGGAAATGCGCCATAAAAGGCCTTTTCGCACCCCCTCGATCTTCCTATTAAGGCACCCATGAACGAGCCCCAGATCACCCCCGAACTTGTCGCCAGCCATGGCCTGAAACCCGACGAGTATGAGCGCATCCTCAAGCTGATCGGGCGGGTGCCGAGTTTCACTGAACTGGGGATCTTCTCGGCGATGTGGAACGAGCATTGCTCGTACAAGTCCTCGCGCATCCATCTGCGGGGGCTGCCGACCAAGGCGCCCTGGGTGATCCAGGGCCCGGGCGAGAACGCCGGCGTCATCGACATCGGCGACGGGCAGGCGGTCGTCTTCAAGATGGAGAGCCACAACCACCCGAGCTATATCGAGCCCTATCAGGGCGCGACCACGGGCGTCGGCGGCATTTTGCGCGACGTGTTCACGATGGGCGCGCGGCCGATCGCCTGCCTCAATGCGCTCTCGTTCGGCGCGCCGGAACACCCCAAGACGCGCCATCTGGTGTCGGGCGTGGTCGCCGGCGTCGGCGGCTATGGCAATTCGTTCGGCGTGCCGACGGTCGGTGGCCAGGTGCGCTTCCACACCCGTTATGACGGCAACATCCTGGTCAATGCGATGGCGGTTGGGCTGGCCGACACCGACAAGATTTTCTATGCGGCGGCGTCAGGCGTGAACATGCCGATCGTCTATCTCGGCTCCAAGACCGGGCGCGACGGCATTCACGGCGCCTCGATGGCATCGGCCGAGTTCGATGACGATTCGGCCGAGAAGCGGCCGACGGTGCAGGTCGGCGATCCCTTTGCGGAAAAGCTGCTGCTGGAAGCCTGCCTCGAAATCATGGAAAAAGGTTGCGTGATCGCGATCCAGGACATGGGCGCGGCCGGGCTGACCTGCTCGGCGGTCGAGATGGGCGCCAAGGGCGATCTAGGCGTCGATCTCAATCTCGATGCGGTGCCGACGCGCGAAACCGGCATGAGCGCCTATGAGATGATGCTCTCGGAAAGCCAGGAGCGCATGCTCATGGTGCTCAAGCCCGAGAAGGAAAAAGAGGCCGAGGCGATCTTCACGAAGTGGGGATTGGACTTCGCCGTCGTCGGCTACACCACGCCGACCAAGCGCTTCGTGGTCAAGCATGGCGGCGACGTCATGGCCGATCTGCCGATCAAGGAACTGGGCGACGAGGCGCCGATCTATGACCGGCCGCATGTCCCGTCCGCGGCGCTGCCGGTGGTGCAGGCACGCGAGGTAGACCCGCCGCTCGGCATATCGGCCGCGCTGGAAAAGCTGATCGCGACGCCCGAACTGTGCTCGAAGCGCTGGGTGTGGGAGCAATATGACCACGTCATTTTGGGCAATACCGTGCAGCGGCCGGGCGGCGATGCCGCCGTGGTCCGCGTGCAGGACGGGCCGAAGGGGCTCGCGCTCACCGTCGACGTGACGCCGCGCTATTGCGAGGCCGATCCGTTCGAAGGCGGCAAGCAGGCTGTCGCCGAAGCCTGGCGCAACATCACAGCGGTCGGCGGCCGCCCGCTGGCGATTACCGACAATCTGAATTTCGGCAATCCGGAACGCCCTGAAATCATGGGCCAGTTCGTCGGCTGCCTGAAGGGTATTTCGGAAGCCTGCAGCGCGCTCGACTTCCCGGTCGTGTCGGGCAACGTCTCGCTCTACAACGAGACCAACGGCCGCGGCATTCTGCCGACGCCCTCGATCGGCGGCGTCGGTCTGCTCGACGATTTCACGAAATCCGCCACGCTGGCGTTCAAGGCTTCCGGTGAAGCGATCCTGCTGATCGGCGACACCCAAGGCTGGCTCGGGCAGTCGGTGTATCTGCGCGATATCTGCGGCCGCGAAGAGGGCGCGCCGCCGCCGGTCGATCTCGCGGCCGAAAAGCGCAATGGCGACGTGGTGCGCGGCATGATCCACGCCGGCACCGCAACTGCGGTGCATGACATCTCCGACGGCGGCTTATTGATTGCGCTCGCCGAGATGGCGATTGCCAGCGGCACCGGCGCGCAGCTATTGGCCGCGCCGGCCTCGATCGTGCCGCACGCCTACTGGTTCGGCGAGGATCAGGCGCGCTACATCGTGACGGTGCCGGAGGCGGATGCCGGCCTGGTGCTGGCGAAGATGAAGGGCGCGGGCGTGCCCTGCGCGCGGATCGGCACCACCGGCGGCGATGCGATTAGCATCACCGACCAGATTCCGGTTTTGATCAAGACGCTGAAAACGGCGTTCGAGCACTGGCTGCCGGCCTATATGAGCGGCAAGGCGGCCTGATTTCTCTCCACGTCATTGCGAGGAGCGAAGCGACGAAGCAATCCGTGCATCCGTTATGCCGTATGATGGATTGCTTCGCTGCGCTCGCAATGACGGTTACAGCACCTTGTTCGCCCCGGGGATCTGCCGCAACGCTCGCGTCAGCGCCCAGCTTCCTGCGACCGTCAGCACGAATCCGATCGTGGCCTTGACGATCGCCGGCAGGTCATAGTCGAACAGCCAGTATTGCAGCCAAAGCGCGATCGGGTAGTGCACCAGGAACATGCCATAGGCGTCGGCCTGCATCGGATCGAGTAGCTTGGCTGAGCCTGATTGCCTGAACCTCTGGAAAAAGGCCAAGATCAGAAACAGGATGGCTACGCTGAACACAGCGAAACAGACGGCATAGAGCCCCTCATACCAGTTCGGCAGCGGCGACGGATTTCCCAGTATTTCGCGCTTGATGAAGATCAGCGTCCAGAGCAGGCAATACGGCACGATCGCCAGCACCATCCAGTCCCAGCTGACCTTCGCCATCCGGCCGTCTGCCGAAAGCAGTCCGCGATCCATGTTCGCGACGCCGATGCCGGCACCGAAAAAGAAGTAGCTCGCATAGAGCATCACGCGCCCGTGCTGCACCGAGAACGGGCCGAACTCGAACCAGCTGCTTGGTCCGTAAATCATCAGCCCGGGAACATAGAACGCGGCGGTGACGGCGAGCATGACCGCGAAGAACACTGCGGGTCGGCGACGGCCGTGCAGCGAGAGGCGGTTGATCGGATCGAGCATGTTGGGCGACAGCCGGTGCAGCAGGCAGGCAACCACGTCGAAGGCGAACAAAACCCAGAGAAACCAGATCGGCCCGCTCGGCCACGGACCCTTCGTCACCATGTTCCACCAATATTCCGAAAAGCCGATTTCGGGATGGTGCCGCAGGGAGATCGCGTAATAGGCGAGCGGAATGACCGTGAACGCGCAGATCACGAACGGCAGGCCAAGCCGAAGCAGGCGGTCCACCAAGTAGTTCAGCGCTCCCTTCCGGGCGATGCCGGACCAGGCGAACAGTCCCGAAAGGAAAAAGAACATCGCCATGAAGAAACTGTCGGTGGCGAGCACGATCATGTCGAACCCGAAGAACGACTTCGGATCGGTGTGGCCGAAATAGGTATAGGGGATGACGGCATGGTGGAGGAGCACCACCAGCGTCAGGAAGGTGCGGGCGCGATCAAGCGAAAGGTTTCGCGTCCTGGCCTTGGGCACTGCACCCAATTCGGCGTGCCCCACGGCGGAAATCGATGTCATGCGCGCCTCCCGGCCAGCCTGTTTGTGCCGAATGTTGCAGCCGGGAACCCGATTCAGCAAGGCCCAATGTTCGCTGCCGTTTGCCACGGAATGGCCAGTAGTACAGACAAGTCTACCTGTTCTGCGCAGCGCAGACACTTATGCCCCGGCGATGACAGACGGGAGACGGCCTACGCCATTTCCTCGATCGTCACCTTGTCCGGATAGAACGCCAGATGGCCTGATATCTCGGCCATGGCCGGGAAGGGCGTCTCATAGGTCCAGATCGAATTTTCGATGCTCTTGCCGTTGGCGTTGATGCTGAAATAGTTCGCATCCCCCTTGTAGGGGCAGTGGGTGGTCCGCTCGGTGCGGGCCAGCAGCGACATATTGGCATCCTCGCGCGGCACATATTGCACCGCCGGATAGCTGGCTTCCTTCAGGGTCAGCGCATGGGTGGTGTCGGCGATGACCACGCCGCCCACCGAGACGCGGACGCGCTTGGGGTTTGCCGTTATCGTGATCGGATGGTCGGGACCGGGCAATTTCATGATTTTCAGCCTCTTTTTCGGTCAGCCCATAATGATCGGGCGCGACCGGATCTCAGGTGTCAAACGGTCGAAGGCGGAATATAGTGCCGCCAGGCGTGACCTAGAAGAGCCTACGCGCTAGGTTCGGCCGTCACGGTCGCGCGAGCCGGCCGTGATTCGAAACACCTGACGGAGACATGCTGGATGCCGATGGATGCCCACGATATCGAATCGATGATCAAGGCAGCTATCCCCGATGCCGAGGTGACGATCCGCGATCTCGCAGGCGACGGCGACCACTACGCCGCGACCGTGATTTCGGAATCCTTCCGCGGCAAGTCGCGCGTGCAGCAGCACCAGATCGTCTACCAGTCGCTCAAGGGGCAGATGGGCGGCTTGCTGCATGCGCTGGCGCTGCAGACCGGAGTACCTAGCGGACCTGGAGTGCCGGAGGCCTAGGCCCCGACTGGCCACGCGGGGGCACCGATGACGGACAATCCGCACGGCGCGATGTTTCGCGCGATCGTGCCGCACCAGCACAGCCGCGTCACTTATGCGGAGCTGTTCTTCGACCTCGTGTTCGTCTTTGCGGTTACGCAGATCTCTCACACGCTGCTGGCGCACTTTACGCCGCTAGGCGTGTTGCAGGTCACGCTGCTGTTCCTCGCCGTGTGGTGGGTGTGGGTCTACACCTCCTGGATCACCAACTGGCTCAATCCCGAAAAGACCCCGGTCCGGCTCCTGCTGTTTGCGATGATGCTGGGCGGGCTCGTGCTGTCGACCTCGATTCCGACGGCGTTTGACGGGCGCGGCCTGTGGTTTGCCATTGCCTACGCGGCGATGCAGGTCGGCAAGACGGTCTTTCTCTGGATTTCGACCCCACGATCGCGGCCGCTGGCGCGGATGAATGCCATCCGCATTACCGCGTGGCTGTCGATGTCGGCGATCTTCTGGATCGTGGGCGGATTGGCGCAAGGCGAGTTGCGGCTCGTGCTTTGGGCGATCGCGCTTGTCATCGAGTATGTCTCGCCGGCGGTGCGGTTCTGGATACCCCGATATGGCGCGTCTTCCGTCGCGGACTGGGTGATCGAAGGCGGCCACATGGCCGAACGCTGCGCGCTCTTCGTCATCATCGCGCTGGGTGAATCCGTCGTCGTGACCGGCGCAACATTTGCCGAACTGGCCTGGTCGGCCGAAAACCTGATCGCCTTCGTCACGGTGCTGGCCGGCAGCATCGCCATGTGGTGGATCTATTTCCACATCGGCGCCGAAGCCGGCTCCGAGCAGATCTCAAGATCGAGCGAGCCGGGAAGGCTGGCGCGGCTCGCTTATACCTATCTGCACATGCCTATCGTGGCCGGCATCATCGTCTCGGCGGTGGCCGACGAACTGGTGCTGAAGCACCCGGGCGGGCATTCCGATCTCAAGACGGTGATAAGCGCAATCGGCGGTCCGCTGCTGTTTCTGTTCGGGACCATCCTGTTCAAGCACAGCTTTCGCGGCTTCCTTCAGCTCTCGCACGGGGTCGGTATCATCGCACTCTGCGTGCTCGCCTGGTTCGCAAGCGAGCTGTCGCCGCTGATGCTGTCGATCCTGACCACCGCCATCATGATGGTGGTCGCGGTGTGGGAATCGGTCTCGCTGCAATCGGGTCCGAGAGAATAGTACCGTTAGAGCCTCATCGGTTCTGATTGAATCAGAACCGGGCTCTCGTCTTTCGTTTTGATGCGTTTTCTTTACGCAAACCGAATCCACCCCCGGATCAAGTCCGAGGGCGTGGTTCGTCTGGAAACGCTCTAACTTGAAAGCGCCCTAATCAGGCAGCGATCGCCTGACCGGCAGAAATGGCGACGTGCTGTGCTGATCGACGACGTTTCGAAGAACGAGATTTGACAATTGCACGACGAGCGCCCGCAGCCTGGCATTTTCCTCGATGAGGGACACCCGTTCGGCGTCCGTCTCTTGATCCCAAGCCTGGTCCTCGCGAACGGAGGACGAGCTGGAATCTTCCTTCCGATTGCCGGACGCTGGATATGCGTTGCCCATAACTGACATCCCCTGGCACGAACACACCCCTAGCCGAGCCTGACGCAGAAATTCGACTGAGTCCGCGTCAAAAGTTGGACGTTTCGAAGGGCAAACGAGAGCGCGGATGGAGCGTTTTGCGGGCGGGTCGATAAAGATGAAGATTTGTTAAGAAGTTTGTCTATAGTGGGCGCGGCAAAGGTGCGGGGACGCGCGGCGGCGTAGCACCTTTCCATCAGACCTAGACCAGCGCGATTCACTCAGTGCCCACGGGGTTGCCGTGGTGGGAATGCGCGCCTATGAAACAAAGTGAAGCAAGAGTACGCATCATTCAGGAGTGGGATCGCTGGATCGTGACGCAGGCGATCGAGCAGGACGGACCCACTGGAAAAGATTCGTTGAAGTTCTTCCACGAGCTGCAGGACGCTGGATCGGCGCTATTGGATTTCCAGTCTCGTGGGCAGGACAAGTGGCGGATCATTCACGCGTGGTTGCTGGGTGCAGATCGACTATTCGATGACTGGATATCCGCCGCGCCCCGGATCGCTCCAACACGCAGGATGCGACCGGAGCGCAGGAGATCTGACTGCAAGACTTGAACTGCAAGACTTGAACTGCAGAGACTTGAACTGCAGAGACTTGAACTGCAGAGACCTGAACTGCAAAGCTCGCGACCACTCCTCAGGCTGACGCCGCCAGCGCGTGAACCGAAAACATCCGGTCGTGGTCGGTCCAGGATTCCCGTACCGACCAGCCGGAGTCGCGCGCCAGATCGGTGAAGCGGTCGAAGCTGTATTTGTAGCTCGACTCGGTGTGGATGCTCTCACCCGGGCGGAATGAAAAATTCCGTCCGAGGATGCGCACGGTCTGCGCCTTCTTGGCGATCAGGTGCATCTCGATGCGATGCCGCTCGCGGTTATAGACCGAGCGGTGCATGAAGGCGGAAACGTCGAAATTGCCGCCGAGCTCGCGGTTGATGCGGACCAGAACGTTGAGATTGAAGCGCGCGGTGACGCCGGCTGCATCGTTATAGGCATCGTAGAGCACGCGCTCGTTCTTTTCGAGATCGACGCCGATGATCATTTGCGCGCCTTCGCCCAGAATGTCGCGCGCACTGCGCAGGAAGGCGCGCGCTTCGTGCGGCTCGAAATTGCCGAGCGTCGATCCCGGAAAGAAGCCGACCTTGGGCATCCCTTCGATCTCGGCGGGCAGGGTGAACGGCGCGGTGAAATCGGCGGCAACCGGATAAACGCCGAGCTCGGGAAAATCCTTGCGCAAGCCGCTGGCCTGCGCGGTCAGGAAGTCGCCGGAAATGTCGACGGGGACATAGCCGCCGAAATCGCAGCGCTCCAGCAGCAGGCGGACCTTGGTGGTGGCGCCGGCGCCGAATTCCACCAGCGCGGCACCTTTGGGAACGATGGAAGCGATCTCGCCGCCGCGGCTGCGCAGAATGCCGAGCTCGGTGCGGGTCGGATAATATTCCGGCAGGACCGTGATCTGCTCGAACAGCTCCGAACCTGCGGCGTCGTAGAAATATTTCGGCGACAGGCGCTTGGGAAATTGCGACAGGTCGCCGATCACGTCGCCGGCAAAGGCGGAGGTCTGCTCATCGAACGGGTAGCTTTGGGCCAAAGCGGCGGCGTGCACATTCATGATACTCTCCCGAACGCGCTTTCCGGCGCGCTATGATCCTGTTGAGCGGGTCAGGCGTAATCGGCGAGGCGTAACCCCGTGAATTGCCAGCGGTGGTAGGGATAGAAGAAGTTGCGATAGGTGATACGGCTGTGGCCGGCCGGGGTTGCAAGCGAGGAGCCGCGCAGCACCAGCTGATTGACCATGAACTTGCCGTTATATTCGCCCAGCGCACCCTCGATGGCGCGGTAGCCGGGATAAGGTGAGTAGGAGCTGCGGGTCCACTGCCAGACGATGCCGAAGGCGTCGTTGAGCTGGCCGGCGCGGGCGGCGACCTCCCATTCCATTTCGGTCGGCAGATGGCGGCCGGCCCAGCGCGCGAACGCGTCCGCCTCGTAATAGCTGACATGGCTGACCGGGCCTGAAGGGTCGATCGGCTGCAGCCCGCCGAGCGTCATGATCCGCCAGTCGCCGTCGACCTGGCGCCAGTGGCCCGGCGCCTGCCAGCCCTCGTTGGTCGCGGCGGCAAAGCCGTCCATCAGCCACAGCGTGGCCGTGCCGTAGCCGCCGTCCTTCATGAAGGCCAGCCATTCGGCATTGGTGACGAGGTTGCGGGCGAGGCTGACCGGGCCGACCAGCGCCCGGTGCGCGGGTTTTTCATTGTCGAAATGGAAGCTGTCGTCGCTGTGGCCGACGGTGTGGATGCCCTCGTTGAGGGTGACCCATTCCTCCGCCGAACGATGCTGCGCCGGGAAGCGCCATGACGGATCGTAGGCCGGCGGAAGCGGGTTCTGCGCAAAGGCGTGCAGGATATCGGTCAGCATCAATTCCTGATGCTGCTGCTCGTGGTTGAGGCCGACCTCGACCAGCGGGACCAGTTTTGTGAGGCGCTCCTCGCCGGCGGTCTGGAAGAACTTGACCACGGCGGCATCGACATGCCGGCGATAGGCGGTGACCTCGTCCGCGCTCGGGCGGGTGAGGTGGCCGCGCTGGTGACGGGCGTGCCGGGGACCTGCGCTGACATAGTAGGAATTGAATAGAAACGCGTAGTCGGGGTGGAAGGGCCGGTAACCCTCGCAGTGTTCGCCGAGCAGGAACTGCTCGAAGAACCAGGTGGTATGGGCGCGGTGCCATTTGGCCGGGCTGGCGTCCGGCATCGACTGGATCAGCTGGTCCTCGGGGCTCAGGGGGGCAGCGCGGCGCTCGGTCTCGCCGCGGACGGCCAGATAGGCTTCCACCAAATTCTGGGCGAGGGTGCCTGAATCGGAGAAAAGTGACGGGGTGGGGCTGGCAAGGGACGCTGCAGATACTGATTTCGTCACAGGTGTCTCCGGTTAAGGGAGAGAACTTTAGTCCGGCAAACTGGTTCCCGACGGGCGGTCCGTCCTAGATAGGGGTTCCCCTCCGGGAAAAAAGCCTTCCCCCGCTATGATATTGATGCCGTCAGACTATTGGGCCGCGGCCGCCGGGGGCTCCGAGCCGGACCCGCGCATGCCACCTACTCGCCATTTTACTATGGATGCCCAACGGTTTGGGTTACATATAGGGCAAGTAACCAGGTTAGATGGACGAGCCGGCCCGTCAGGCGAAGCCGCAGGGGGCTGAGCCGCAAAAGGAAGCGAATATGAGCATCGAACAATTCATCGCCAATGAAGTGAAGTCGAACGACGTTGTGCTGTTCATGAAGGGCACGCCGCAGTTTCCGCAGTGCGGTTTCTCCGGCCAGGTGGTGCAGATCCTCGACCACGTCGGCGTTGGCTACAAGGGCCTGAACGTCCTGGAATCCGCCGAACTTCGCAACGGCATCAAGGAATATTCGAACTGGCCGACGATCCCGCAGCTCTACGTCAAGGGCGAGTTCATCGGCGGCTGCGACATCATTCGTGAGATGTTCCAGGCCGGTGAATTGCAGCAGCTGTTCGCCGACAAGGGCGTCACCGTCAGCGCGGCGGCCTCGGCCTGAGCGGTCGCGCGCGCCAGATCGGCCGGGCGCGGCTCGAAGTCATCGTTGCCGACATCACCAGCTTGCGCGTTGACGCCATCGTCAACGCGGCCAATTCGTCGCTCCTTGGCGGGGGCGGCGTCGATGGTGCGATCCATCGGGCGGCGGGGCCGGAGCTGGTGGCTGAATGCCGTAAGCTCCACGGCTGCGAGACCGGCGACGCCAAGATCACCAAGGGCTATCGCCTGCCGGCCAAGCACGTGATCCATACGGTTGGGCCGGTGTGGAATGGCGGCACGCTTGGCGAGGACGATCTGCTTGCCTCTTGCTATCGTCGCTCGATCGAATTGTGCGAGAAGCACGGCCTAGTTTCAGTCGCCTTTCCCGCGATCTCAACGGGCATCTATCGCTTCCCCGCCGATCGCGCGGCCGGCATCGCAGTCCAGACCGTCGTCGATACGCTCGCGGCTGCACCCACAGTCATGCAAGTGGTCTTCTGCTGCTTCTCCGATGCCAGCGCCCAGTTGCATCAGGCGGCATTGGATACCTTCGGCAGCCCTTGTGCCGACTGACAAGCCGCCGCTACACTCTCCGCTGAATTCCAAGGAGAGGGGTAGGGTCCAATGAATTCATCAGGAATGCTGCGCGCGCTGGGCTTCGGCGCGCTGATGCTTGCAACGCTGTCGTCCGCCCGCGCCGAAGGCACCTTCGATATTCCCGCAGGTGCGCATTTCAACAAGGACAAGCTTGGGAAGATCACCGAGTTCTTCAAGAACGAGGTGTCGACCGGCAAGATCGCCGGCGCCAACGTTCTGATCCAGCAGCACGGCAAGCCGGTCTATCACGAAACCTTCGGCGTTCAGGACGTCGTGTCGAAGGCGCCGATCACCGACAAGACCATCTTCCGTCTGTCTTCGCTGACCAAGGCGATCACCTCCGTTGTGGCGATGCAGTTGATCCAGGACGGCAAGATCAAGCTCGACGATCCCGTCTCGAAGTACATTCCCTCCTTCGCCAACATGAAGGTCGGTGAGGAGAAAAAGGCCGAGGACGGTACCAGGACGCTCGAACTGGCGCCGCTGACCCGGCCTATCACCATTCTCGACCTGATGCGTCATACCTCCGGCATCACCTATGGCTTCTATGGCGACAGTCTGGTGCGCAAGGCCTATAAGGAGGCCAATCTCTACGCGGGCGAATTCGACCTTGCCGAATTCGCCGAGCGGATCGCCAAGCTGCCGCTGCACAACCAGCCGGGCGCGCTCTGGCAATACGGCCATTCCACCGACATACTGGCGCGGATCATGGAGATCGTGTCCGGCAAATCATTGCTCGAGATCGAAAAGGAAAAGCTGCTCGATCCGCTCGGCATGACCGACACCGGCTTCTTCGTTACCGAACCGGAGCGGCTGCAGCGGCTTGCCCAACCATTGCCGAACGACAGCGATTTCCGGGTCGGCCGCCTCTACAGGACCGAGGTTCGCCAGAAGTGGGAATCCGCCAGCGGCGGCATGGTTTCGACCATGTCGGATTTTTCGAAGTTTGCGCAGATGCTGGCCAATGGCGGTACGTTCGAGGGCAAGACCTATCTCAGCCCGAAGACGTTCGAACTGATGACATCGGACCACGCCGGCAAGGACTCCGGCGTTGCGCGGGATCATTATTATTTCCCCGGTGACGGCTTCGGGATGGGGCTTGGGCTTGCCGTGCGCACCGATCCCGGCAACGCCAAGCCGCCGCCGCCGGGATCGCTGGGCGAACTGAAATGGGACGGCGCCGCCGGCTGCTATATGGTGGTTGACCGCAAGCAGGACATGTTCTTCGTGGTGCTGGAGCAGACGCCGACGGAGCGCCAGCGCGTCCAGCGGACGCTGAAGCAGTTGGTCTATGAAGCGCTGGAGAACTGACGGCGCCGCAGGGCGCTGCCTCGTCGCGGCCGGGCTCGTGGTTTTGTTGGTCGCTGGCCGACCGCACGAGGCGCGAGCCGAGCCGAAAGTGGCGAACGCGCCAACTTTTTCACGCGCGGCCCTTGACCGGATCGGCGACTACATCCGCAACGAGGTCGCGACCGGCAAGATTCCCGGCGCAGTCCTGCTGATCCAGCAGCACGGCAAGCCGGTCTATTTGCAAAGTTTCGGCGTGCGGGACCCGGCGACCGGCCAGCCGATGACGCCGGACACGATTTTCCAGATCTATTCGATGTCGAAAGCCGTCACCTCGGTTGCCGCGATGATGCTGGTCGACGACGGCAAGCTGGCGCTCGACGATCCCGTGTCGAAATACATTCGCGCCTTTGCGGATGCAAAAGTCGGCGTCGATCTTTCCGATGAAGCAGGACAGTACCCGCTCAAGCTCGAGCCGTTGAAGCGCCCGATCACGATCAAGGATCTGCTGCGGCACACGTCGGGCATCACGTACGGCTTCTTCGGCGAAACCGCGGTACAGAAACTCTACGCCAATCCCCAACTGTACGCCGGCGATTTCGATAACGCCGAATTCGCCGACCGGATCGCGACACTGCCGCTCGCCGATCAGCCCGCGGTGCGTTGGAATTACAGCCATTCAACCGACGTGCTAGGCCGCGTTGTCGAGGTGGCCTCGGGGCAGACGCTGTTTCAATTCGAAAAGCAAAGATTGTTCGATCCTCTCGGCATGTCCGAGACCGCATATTATGTCGCAGATGAATCGAAGTGGTCGCGCATTGCCCAGGCATTTCCCGTCGATCGTTTTCGGGTGGCCGGAATCAGGGACCCAGCATTGCCGCGGCGCTGGGAATCCGGCGGAGCGGGGCTGGTCTCGACGGCCGGGGACTATGCCCGCTTCCTGCAAATGCTGCTGAACGGAGGCGAACTGGACGGCAAGCGGTACCTCAAGCCCGAGACAGTCGCACTGATGACGTCGGATCAGATCGGGCCAGAGACCAGGATCATTCACGATCCCTTCTATTTCCCCGGCCCGAGCTCTGGCTTTGGTCTCGGCTTTGCCGTGCGCACCTCACCGCCGCCGAATACGACATGGCCGCTCGGCGAATACCGCTGGGACGGTGCGGGCGGCAGTTTCTATTTTGTCGACCCCGAGGACGACATGCTCGTTGTCTGTATGGTGCAGGCTCCGACGCAAGGTGGGCGGATCCAACTGGCGCTGAAGACGATGATGTTTGAGGCGCTGGGCAAGGGCCTGCGCAAGGATTGATAGAGGATTGACGATCGCCTGACTACGCGACCGCGTTGCGCGCGATCGTCTCGCGATAGAACGACGCGCTCAGCTTGGGCGTCCGGCGCTTGGTATCGAAGTCGACGTGATAGAGGCCGAAGCGCTGTTCATACCCGTCCGACCATTCGAAATTGTCCATCAGGCTCCACAGAAAATATCCAAGCACGGGCACGCCCTCTGATGTCGCGCGCTGCAACTGCGTCAGATAGCTGCGTAAGTACATGATGCGATCGACGTCATAGATGGTGCCGTCCGCGGCCGGCTGGTCGCTTCCCGACGTGCCGTTCTCGGTGATGTAGATCGATTTCACGTTCCACAGCTTGGCCACATGGCGTGGTACCCAGTACATTGTTTCGGGGCCGGGCCTGAGCCAGGTCGCCTTCATGTGCGGGAACGATTTGGGAAATGGCGCTAGAGTGAAGCCGCGTTCGTTGTCGGCAGCAACGACGTAATGATCAGGCATGTAAACATTCAGCCCGACAAAATCGATCGGGGAGGAGATGATGCGCAGATCTTCGGCGGTGTATTTTGGAGCATCTTTGCCGGCCTGCGCGAGATAAGCATCAGTGTATTTTCCCTCGAGCATCACGGTCAAATAGCCGGCATTGAGCTCACGCGTCGCGATCTCGGCTGCGCGGATGTTCGCAGGCGTTTCGATGGCCGGGATGCAGCTCACGGCATTCTCCGCCGGACCGACCTTGATTCCGGCCTGTCCATTGGCCCGGATCGCCTGAACCGCGAGACCGTGCCCCAGCGCGACGTTGTGCCTGACCTGCTTCACGTCCGATGGGGATAGTTTGAGCCCCGGCGCATCAGCGCCAAACTCATGGCCGAGATGGACGAGCCTGGAGCATTCGTTGATGGTGAAGAAGTGCTTCACGCGATCGCTTAGGCGCCCCGCGACATGGCCTGCGTAATCCGCAAAGGCCTTTGAGGTGTCGCGCGAGGTCCAGCCGCCGAAGCGATCCTGCAGCGCCTGCGGCAGGTCCCAATGATACAGCGTCGCAAACGGCTCGATGCCGTTCGCCAGCAACTCGTCGACAAGGCGGTTGTAGAAATCGAGGCCTTTTGGATTTGTCGCGCCGGCTCCGTCCGGGAAGACGCGAGGCCATGCGATCGAGAATCGATAGGCCTTTGCGCCGAGCGCCCTCATCAACTGGATGTCTTCCTTGTACAGACGATAATGGTCGGTCGCGGTGTCGCCGTTGCTGTGATCGGAGATGGTGCCGCTCGTGTGGGAGAAACGGTCCCAGATCGACGGACCGCGGCCGTCTTCGTTCACGGCTCCCTCGATCTGATAGGCCGAGGTCGCCGTGCCCCACAGGAAACCGCTCGGAAAACCGAAAGAGGTTGTTCGATTTCGTGTTCCACTATCCGCATCCGATTGGGCTCGTCCGGACCCGGCTGGCAGCATCGACATGCCAAGTGCAGACCAGCCCGCAATTCTGCCAAATTGCCGCCGGGAAAATCTCTTGAATGGCATCGCTTCACTCGTCGGGATCAATCAATCTTGAGCAAAACAAGGCTCACTCTTGATGCTTCGTGTTCGAAGCAGGTCTAATATCACTGCTTCGGTGTCCCAGTGCAATTGTGCAAGCGGCTGAATCCGCGGGTCGACAGGGCCGCCGCGCACCGCTAAACAGGCTGATATATTCACCGATTTGGGGAGCAGGACGATCGGCTTGCGCACGCCGCTGGCGCTTTTCATTGTATCGCTGGGCATGGTCGCCGCGGTGTGGTGGTGGCTCGCCACGCCGGTGGCGCTGACGCGCGCGCCGATCGATGATGCCGCGAAGCTGGAGTGCGTTTCCTACGCGCCGTTCAGGGGCGATCAGACGCCGCATGATCCAACGCTGATCGTCAGCCCGGCGCAGATCGCGGAGGACTTACGCGAACTGGCCAAGGTCTCCAAATGCATCCGCACCTATTCCATCGACAACGGGCTCGACAAGGTGCCCGAGCTTGCGTCCAGGGTCGGATTGAAGGTTCTGCTCGGCGTCTGGATCGGACGCGATCGCGCCAAGAACGCGCTCCTGATCAACACCGCGGTCTCGCTGGTGAAGGATCATCCCGGCGTGGTCGCGGCGATCATCGTCGGCAGCGAAGTGCTGCTGCGCGGCGACATGACGGTGGACGACCTTCGCCAAACGATCCGTTCGGTCAAGCCGCGCGTGGACGTGCCGGTGACCTATGCCGATGTCTGGGAATTCTGGCTGCGCTATCGCGAAGTGGGCGAGGATGTCGATTTCGTCACCGCCCATTTCCTGCCGTATTGGGAGGACGTTCCGCCGCGCGCCGAAGATGCGGCCGCGCATGTCGATGACATTCGCAAGCAGGTCGTGGCAGCGTTTCCCGGCAAGGAGATCCTGATCGGGGAAACCGGTTGGCCAAGCCACGGGCGGATGCGCGACGGCGCGCTGGCTTCCCGCGTCAATCAGGCGCGTTTCATTTCCCAGATTCTCGAGCGGGCGCGACAGGACAATTTTCGCGTCAATTTTTTCGAGGCCTATGACGAGCCGTGGAAGCGACGCTGGGAAGGAACGGTGGGTGGCTATTGGGGGCTGTTCGACGGGATCGAACGCAAGCTGAAATATCCGGCAGGGGTGGCCATCAGCAATTACCCGCTCTGGAAGCTGCAGATGGCATGCGGGCTGTTTCTTTGCATCGGCGTATTCGCCGTAGCCTTGGTCACGCTGAAGCGCCGGCCGTCGCCGATGCCATTGGCATCGTGGCTTGCGGTCGCGGTGTCCGCGACTACTGGCGGAATCCTGCTGGGCGTGAGCGTGGACAAGATGCTCCACGAAAGTTACGGGGCCGGCGGTTGGCTGGTTCAGGGTTTCCTGCTGGCGGCGGCGGTGACTGCGCCACTGCTGTCCACCTACGCGCTGATCTCGGGGCGCGGGCTTCCGTCGTTTCTTGAAGTGTTGGGGCCGCCCAAGGATCTGACCCCATTCTTCATGGCCAATATGCTCGGCATCACGCTGATCGTGACGACGCTCATTGCCACGCAAACCGCGCTCAGCCTGATATTCGACGCGCGCTGGCGCGATTTCCCGTTCGCCGCCCTGACCATGGCCGTGGTGCCGTTCTGGACCTTGGCATTCCTCAATGGTTCGAAATCCGGCGAGCGGCCGCTCTCGGAAGCCGTGTTTGCCGGACTGTTCGCGCTTGCCGCGGTCTACGTTGTCTTCAATGAAGGGTTCGAGAACTGGCAGGCGATGTGGACCGCGGCGGTGTATGTCCTGCTCGGCAGTGCGCTGTGGCGGGCACGCACTGCTGCTGTTGCCTGAGTTCTCTCACGCCCCGCGCACGATCTCGCGCACGATGCCGACCGTCTCCTCGATCATCGCAGCGCTGACATCGAGATGCGTGCAAGCGCGAATGCGGCCATCCATCATCGCGAGCAGCACGCCGCGCTTGCGCAAGGCCTCGACCATTTTATCGCCGCTGACGCCCGCGCCGTCAGGCCTGAAGAACACCAGATTGGTCTCGGGCTCTTGCACCTCGATGCCGTTGATCTGCGACAGCCCCCGCGCCAATGAACGCGCATTGGCGTGATCGTCCGCGAGGCGGTCGACGTGATGGTCGAGCGCATAGACGCAAGCCGCGGCGCAGATGCCGGCCTGCCGCATCGATCCGCCGAGGCGCTGCTTCCAGCGCCAGACGTCGTCGATGAAGGCGCGCGAACCCGCGATGACGCCGCCGATCGGTGCGCCCAAGCCTTTTGAGAAATCGATCCAGGCCGAATCCCAGCCCGCGGCCATATCGCGCGCCGATATTTTTGTCGCGACGCAGGCGTTCAACAGCCGCGCGCCGTCCATATGGGTGATCAGCCCATTGGCCTTGGCGATCTCCACCACTTCATCGAGCGCCGCCTTCTTCCAGATCGTCCCGCCACCGATATTGGCGGTCTGCTCGACGCTGACGACCGTCTGCGGCGGCTGGTAGCGCGAGCGCGGATGCAGCGCGGCGCGGAACGTTCCGGGGGCAAATTGCCCGTCGTCGCCCGGCAGCGCCGTGATCTGGAATCCGCCAAGGGCTGCATGCGCGCCGCCTTCGCGCGCAATGATATGCGCGCTGGCATGGGCGAGAATTTCATCGCCCGGCCGGCAATGGGCCAGTGTTGCCGCGACATTGCACATGGTGCCCGACGGCATGAACACGGCCGCTTCCTTGCCGAGCAGGTCGGCCACACGCTCGCACAGCAGGTTCACCGTCGGGTCGTCGCCGATCTGTTCGTCGCCGACCTCAGCCCGCGCCATCGCCTCGCGCATCGCTTGTGTGGGGCGCGTCTGCGTGTCCGACAGCAGGTTGATGCGGATGGGATCGGCCTTGGGATCGCGAGGGGCAGGGGTGTAGTGCATGGGAGTTCTTCTCGCTCACAATTGCTATGGCCGGGCAAAAGCACGCGTCCGGTGCCTCGCGTCAAGGGTGGGCTCGAATCTTAGTGTGTATTTATACACTTGAAATCACGCATTAAAGTGTGTATAAATACTCATGAATTCTAAGGCCATTATCTCCGCGTTGAAGGCGGACGGCTGGGTGCAGGTCGCCCAAAAAGGAAGTCATGTCCAGCTCAAGCATCCAACCAAACCGGGGCGGGTAACGGTGCCTCACCCGCGAAGAGATATCCCGACCGGCACGTTCAGGAGCATCGAGAAGCAACCGGTCTGAAGCTGAAATAGAACAGATAGGAAATGGGCCAGCGGCCCGCCCTGCCAGAAGCAGAGGATGAATAGAAAATGCGACAGTACATCGCCTTGATCCACAAAGAGCCGGGCAGCGACTACGGCGTATCGTTTCCGGACCTACCCGGCGTGATCAGCGCCGGCAAGACTCTGGATGAAGCCCGCGATATGGGCGCAGAAGCTTTGGCGCTGCATCTGGAAGGTTTGGCGGCCGATGGCGAAGCCGCGCCAGAGCCAAGCTCTCTGGAACAGATCATGAAAAATGCGCAAAACAAGGATGGCGTTGCCGTGCTGATCGCGGCGCCCGCCGCGGAACTGAAGAGTGTTCGGATCAACGTGACGATGCCGGCCGACGTGCTCGATCAAATCGATCGCTACGCCGAACGGGAAGGGTTCACGCGCTCGGGCTTCCTTGCCCAGGCGGCGAAGAAGGCAATGGCAGTCTGACGCCGCAATCGACCTTTGAACCTCAAACAAAAACGCTCCGGCAAAACCGGGGCCTTTAATATCTCGGAACTGAAGACCGAATTTGCAAACGTGATGAGGGGAGAAGGAATTATCTGAAGCGCAGATTTTCGCGTGAGAGCTGGTCGATCGATCTGCACCCCATCAGCTTCATTCCTCGCTCGATCTCGGCCCGCATCAGGCCGAGGGCGCGTTCAACGCCGGCCTGGCCGGCCGCGGCGAGAGGATAAAGATAGAAGCGTCCAACGCCAACAGCCTTGGCTCCTAGCGACAGCGCTTTCAGGACGTGGGTTCCGCGCTGGATCCCGCCGTCCATGATCACGTCGATCTGGTCGCCCACGGCATCCACGATTTCAGCCAATTGATCGAACGCCGCCCGCGAGCCGTCGAGCTGCCGGCCGCCATGGTTGGAAAGCACGATACCGGTGCAGCCGATCTCAACGGCGCGTTTCGCGTCGGCCACCGACATGATGCCCTTCAGGCAGAATTGCCCGTTCCATAGCTGCACCATTTCAGCCACGTCGTCCCAATTCATCGAAGGGTCGAGCATTTCGGTGAAATAGCGGCCGATCGACATGGCGCCGCCGCTCATGTCAACGTGCTGGTCCAGCTGGGGCAGTTTGAAACTCTCATGGGCGAGGTAGTTGATGCCCCACATCGGTTTGACCGCAAACTGGGCCATACCGGCAAGCGTCAGGCTGAACGGAATTGAGAAGCCTGTACGCAGATCGCGTTCGCGGTTGCCGCCGGTGATGCTGTCCACGGTCAGCATCATGACGTTGACGCCGGCTTCCTTCGCCCGCTGCATCATGGCGCGGTTGAGGCCGCGATCCCGGTGAAAATAGAACTGATAGACTTGCGGCGTATCGTACGCCCTGCGCAATTCCTCGAGGCTTACGGTGCCGAGCGAGGATACGCCGAACATGGTGCCGTATTTCGCGGCCGCGGCGGCCACCGCGCGTTCGCCGGTATGGTGGAACAGGCGCTGCAGCGCGGTCGGGGAACAGTAAAACGGCATGGCCAGTTTCTGGCCCATGACGGTCACCGACATGTCGATGGTTTCCACGCCGCGCAGGACGTTGGGCACCAGATCGCAACGCTCGAAGCTTGCGGTATTCTGGCGAAGCGTTGCCTCGTCATCGGCGGCGCCGTCGATGTAGTTGAAGATTGGGCCGGGCAACCGTCGTTGCGCCAGCTTGCGGAAATCATGGAAGTTGTAGCAGTCGCTCAAACGCATGTTGTCCCCCGGCGCCGGTTCAATCCATGGCTCCCCCTTGGCTGAACCTTGGGCTGAATCCTACTTGCAAGCCGGTGTTTGAACCATGCGCATTGCAAACTGCGGACAGAAAAAAGGCCCCGGCAAAACCGGGGCCTTTGATGTCTCGGGAACCGAAAATCGATCAGCGCGAATAGAATTCGACGATCAGATGCGGCTCCATCTGCACTGCGAACGGCACGTCCGACAGGGCGGGGATGCGGGTGAACTTCGCGGTCATCTTGCCGTGATCGGCTTCGATGAAATCCGGCACGTCGCGCTCGCCGAGCTGGCTTGCTTCCAGAACGGGAGTGAGCTGCTTGGAGGATTCCTTGATCTCGACGAGGTCGCCGGGCTTGAGCTTGTAGCTCGAAATATTGACACGGCGGCCGTTCACCTTGATGTGGCCGTGGTTGATGAACTGGCGGGCGGCGAACATCGTCGCGACGAACTTGGCGCGATAGACCACCGTGTCGAGACGGCGCTCGAGCAGGCCGATCAGGTTTTCACCGGTGTCGCCCTTCATCCGGCCGGCCTCGACGTAGATGCCGTGGAACTGGCGCTCTGAGATGTTGGCGTAGTAACCCTTGAGCTTCTGCTTGGCGCGGAGCTGCACGCCGAAGTCGGACAGCTTGCCCTTGCGGCGCTGGCCGTGCTGGCCGGGGCCGTATTCACGGCGATTCACGGGGCTCTTCGGGCGGCCCCAGATATTCTGGCCCATACGGCGATCGATCTTGTATTTCGCCTCACTGCGCTTTGTCATCGCGTCCTCTGCATTAGGTTTGAGTATTGAGGAAACGCGCCCTCCTGTGCACCGGCAGGGCCGGGGCCGACAGGTCCGCCTCGAAAGCTCGGGGAAGACCACGGGTCGCGAAACGCATCGCGGGCCGAAACCGGCCCGCGAGCAAGCGGGTTCTTAAGGAGAAACCGCCGTTCTGTCAACGAAAACGGCCGCTTTTCCGGGCCAAATCGGTCCCCGTCAGGTCGCGACCGCCCGGACCGGTTTGGGGTCGCTTTGCTGCCGATTGGAGCGCAATTCGGCGGCAATTTCACCGTTCAGCACCTGTTCCAGCCGGTTCAGCGCCTTGGCCATCGGAGCGGCGTCGGTAACCCGGTGATCCCAGCGCAGCACCACATCGATGGTCTGATCGGGTTTTTCCACCCCATAGCTCAGGACAAACGGTCCAGGGCTGATGGCGTGGAGCTGGCCGGCGCCATAGGCGGCCACCGAGGTCACGCCAAAACTGCCGAAATAATTGGCCCGCTGGCGGCCGAAATTGAGCCCGATCGCCCAGAACAGCCGCCGCAGCGGCAGCGGCAGCCGGGTGGTTCGCAAAATCTTCCGGAACGCCGGCACCTCGTCGATCGGCGCCTCCTTGGCGTGCCGGATCAGGGCATCGACCTCGGCAAGCGGCATTTCATCCGGCGCGGTGACCTTTTGCGGCAGCACGCAATCCTGGCCGTCCTCGACCCGGGCGATCGCCACCATCGCGACGCTGCGCGGCAGTTCGTAAAAGGCAGGCATCGGCCATTTGACGTAGAGCGTGCGCAGCACCGGCTCTTCCTTCGCCACCAGCGCGAAGGCCTTGACGAAGATCGCGGCCCAGCCTGGCCGTTGGGCGGCCTGCGCACGAGCTTCCTGCAAGGTGCGGATATGAAGCGGACGTGTGAGCGAAACAAAAGGCACACGGATCGACGCGTGCATGAGGTCGGCGACCAGGCGGCGCGGTAGTGTGATTTTTCGAACCGTTCCGCGCATCGCTCCGCTCAGGGTTTCCGCAATAGATCAATCAGAAAACCGGCAGGCCGCCCAGGCTGCCTGCCAGCACCTCATCTAGCACGAACAAGGCGTTTTGACGCCAGAGGGTTCGTATCCGGATTCGCCCGGATGGCCGGCGGCCGGGCCTCCGAGGGCGATGTAAACCCCAAGGACTTTGAAGGGTTTGCCGCCGTCTCGGCACCTATCGCTTGATCCCGTCAAAGCTCGCCGCGATGCCGCGCTGGAACAGCGACCAGTCGAAGCCCAGCGCCAGCGCGACATAGCCGCGTTCGATCATCCGGTTGGCCTGCTCGGCCGTGCGGGCGACGCCGCCGATCGGCATGCCGCTCCTCAGGATGCCGGCCTCGGCGCGCGCCATCAGCGCCAGCACCTCGGGATCGTCGGGCAGGCCGCGCTTGTCGATCGACGTGGCGAGGTCGCCGGGCCCGATCACCGCGAGGTCGATGCCTGGTGTCGCCATGATCTCGTCGATGCGCTCGACCGCCTCGACATGCTCGATGGTGATCATGCAGATCATGTCGTCATCAGCGGTCGCCATATAATCCGCCATCGATAGGCCCCAGCGGAACGGCGCGTGGAACGGGCCCCACAACCGGTCGCCCTTTGGCGGGTAGCGCACGCTCCGCACGGCCTTTTCGGCATCCGCGCGGCTGCAGATCATCGGAAAATTGATGCCGAGCGCGCCGAGGTCCATCGGCGCTTTCGCAAGCCAGGGCTCGTTGGCGGCGATCCGTACCATCGGCACGCAGGGCGTGCCTGAGGTGGCCGTGATCATCGCATGTGCCGAACCGAGATCGATCGGCCCATGCTCGAGATCGACGATGATCCAGTCGATCCCGGAGCGCGCCATGATCTGCACCGTCTGGATCGAGGGAATGGTCGCGATCGCGCCGAAGGTCGGGCGTCCCTCCCGCCATAGCTGGCGCAGGCGGTTGAGCGGCGCAGGTTTTGCGGAGGTCAAGGCGGAAACTCCTTAAATCAAACGGCCGATTCAAAAATGGGTGGCTGGTATCATAAGGATAAATCCGTGGCCTATCGAGCCACATTGTTTTTAACGCATCGCATTTGGCTCGCCATGATTCCGGCGCAAGCGGCAAGCAACGCAACGCGAGGATTTGGTGCAAAGGATGCTTTCATGACGATCAATCGACGTACATTCCTGGCCGCGGCATCTGGCTTCGTGCTCTCGCCGGCGCTCGCGGAGGAGGCGCCGCCGGTGCTTGCAGCGTATGAGCGCGAAACCGCTGGACGGATCGGCCTTTACGCCGAAAATCTCGCAAGCGGCGCGAAGATCGTCTGGCGCGCCGAGGAGCGCTTCGTCATGTGCAGCACGTTCAAGGCCTCGCTGGCCGCCTTCGTGCTGGCACGGGTCGACCGCGGTGAGGAGCGCCTTGAAGACATGGTCGGGTATGCCGCGGCGGACCTTCTTGACTATGCGCCGGTCGCCAAAGCGAACCTTGCTGCGGGCGCCATGTCGGTCTCGGACATGTGCAAGGCCATCGTCGAACTCAGCGACAATACCTGCGCCAATCTGTTGCTGGCGCGGTCCGGCGGCCCGGCCGCGCTGACCGCGTTCTGGCGCGCGACTGGAGATACGGTTTCGCGCCTCGACCATAACGAGCCGGAGTTGAACCGCTCGCCGCCCGGCGATCCCAACGACACCACCATGCCCGCCGCCATGGCCGGAAATCTGCGCCGCTTCGTGCTGGGGGAGGCGCTGTCGCAGGGCTCACGCGAACATCTCACGGAGTGGCTCGTGGGCTGCAAGACCGGCAACAACCGCCTGCGCGGTGGTCTGCCGAAGGACTGGAAGATCGGCGACAAGACCGGCAACAACGGCAAGGACGCCTCCGGCGATATCGCGATCGCCTGGCCAAAGGTGGGCGGGCCGGTGCTGATTTGCGCCTATACGCAGGGAGGCTCGCCCACGCCGCCGCAATTCGAAGCGATCTTTGCGGAAATCGGACGGATGGCAGGCGGGCAATTGGGCTAGTGCCCACGGGTACGCGAGCAGTCCGCCGTTGCTCTCGCCTGCGCAACCCATGATCGAGGGAATTCGGGACTCGACGCATGCCGAGTGCTAGTGTCACCATGCGAGAGGCAGAGGCGGCGCTGTGTCCACCGCGCCGTCATCAAACAAAAAATTAGCCTCGGGAGAGGAGCGCTGGCGATGCCCGGGGCTTCTCGCGCAACAGGGAGGCTTCCATGAATCGAAAGGCTGCCGGAATGGTCGTCACGTTGAGCGCTGCCGTTGCTATGTTGGCCGGCGACGCGAACGCACAGAATTCACCATCGAGTGCGGCTCTCGACACAAGCCTGCGCGGCGCGGTCGAGAGCAAGGACGTCCCGGGCGTGGTCGCGCTGATCACCGATCGCGAGCGGGTGCTTTATCAGGGCGCATTTGGCGTAGCCGATGTCGCGACCGGGCGGCCGCTCACATCAGACGCGCTGTTTCGCATCGCCTCGATGACCAAGCCGGTCACTTCTGTCGCATTGATGCAGCTCGTCGAGCAGGGCCGCCTCGGTCTCGATGACCCGGCCGAGAAATACCTGCCTGAGCTTGCGGGACTGAAAGTCTTTGAATCGTTCGACGCCACTACCGGAGCCTACGTGCTCCGCCCGGCATCAAGACCGGCGACCGTCAAACACTTCCTGACGCACACGTCCGGATTGGCATATCCGTTCACCAGCCCGATCTGGCGCGATTTCAAGCCGCGCGACGGCGAAAAATATCCGTTCGGCGGACCGCTGCTGTTCGATCCGGGCGAGCGCTGGCACTACAGCACCAGCACCGATGTCGTCGGCAGACTGGTCGAGGTGGTGTCCGGCCAGAAGCTCGAGGATTATTTCCGCCAGCACATCTTTGCCCCGCTCAAGATGGATGACACGTCCTACAACGTGCCGGAGGCAAAGGGGGCACGCCTCGTTGCTCAACAGCAGCGCGCCGGCCAGCGCATGGACGGCGCTATAGAATTGCAAAAGCCGCAGCTCGGGCTCACCATCGCGGCGCCGATCGGTGGCGGCGGCCTCGCATCGACCGCTGATGACTACGGACGCTTCGTGCGGATGCTGCTCAACGGCGGCGCGCTTGACGGGACGCGTGTGCTCAAGGCCGAGACGGTGGCGCTGATGGGCCAGAACCACATCGGCGCGGTCTCGGTCCCCGCACTCAAAAGCGCGCTGCCGCGGAGCGCCGATTTCACCTTCATCGCTGACGGTCGAGACAAGTGGGGGCTGGGCTTCCTCATCACGGCCGATCAGGTAGCCGGCAAGCGCTCCCCCGGCAGCCTGAGCTGGGGCGGCATCAACAACACGTTCTTCTGGATCGATCCGGCGCGCGGCATCGCCGGCGTGATCATGATGCAGTACCTGCCATTCGCCGACGCCAAGGCGCTGGCCACCTACGACGCGCTCGAGCGCGGCGCCTATCAGCTTGTCACCGCTGAGCGGTAGAAAGCCTGCAATGCCGGGTCGGCTTTATGCCGACCTCGGCCCTTCGAGCAGCCGAACTCGGACATTGGGTATCGCGGCCCGGGTTGCTTTTGTCCCTGGGCGCAAGCGCGCTCGGCGGCTTTACACCGGGACGCGCCTGCCGAAAAACCGCATCAAAGCAGTTCGAAGCGGTCTTCGCGGAGATCGGACGGATGGCAGGCCGGCAATTGGGCTAGGCGTGCACCCACATCAGCGCTTGGCTGGCCCTAAACAGAGGGGGTTTGCGACATCATTGACCGCACACCGGCGTTTCGTCCCGGTATAATCCCTGCACAATAAACCTAGGGGAGGAGACGAAGATGAGGATAATACTGGTCGCTGCCGCACTTGCCGCCCTTACCGTCGGCGCATCTGCTCAGGACAAGCGCCCCGATTACGGCACCGCAGTCAATGCCGCGGGCGCGAAGAAGATCGCAGCCGGCGTCGTCGCCGAATGCCAGAAGAACGGATGGAATGTGGCGGTCGCCGTGGTCGATAATCACGGATTCCTGGTGTATTTCGAACGCATGGACAACACGCAGACGGGCAGCATGGACATCGCCATCGGCAAGGCGAAGTCCGCGGCGACCTATCGGCGCCCGACGCGCGTTTTCATGGAGGCGATCAACAAAGGCGGGCCGGCCACGGCCACACTTCCCGGTGTCTTCGCCTCGCCGGGCGGATTGCCGATCATGGTCGACGGCAAAGTCACTGGCGGAGTGGGAGTGAGCGGCGTCACCGGCGACCAGGACGAGCAATGCGCCAAGGCCGGCCTCGGGACTACCTAGAAAATTGCATCCTGCTTAAAGGCGTCGGCACGGTTCTGCTGTAGCCGAGCCGCGCCTTCGTCCGCGCATCACGATTTTGAGCGCATCGTCGGGCAGCGGCCGCTGCAGCGCCTCGGCCTTATTCGATCCGTAGGGGACCCCGCCGCCAACAACGTTTCACGTGAGCAGATCGTGGGACAAATGTGCCATGGAATGGTGCTGACCGTTGTTGTCGTGACTGGTCGCGTGTTCCTCCATGGCAGCTGAGCCCATCTCAAGGATTGCCGCCAACTCGGCGCTGTGAACGAGGAGAGCGGACGTATCGTTAAGCTCTTCCAGCGCAACGGCCGCGGTGGGGGTGGAAGGGGGAGCCTGATCTTTGAAGTGGAATGCCGGTTCGTGGCCAGCGCCGCCGATCCCGAACGCGGGGTCGGCCGGCTGGGGGGTGTCCGCTGATGCGTTCGCAGAGGCAGAGTGCGAAGCGTGCGTCGAGTTGCCTTGGCTGCCACCATTACCCGGTGCGACGTTAGGTTCGACCGGCTCGGCCGCTTCCACAGCGCTTGCGGATGCCGTTGAAGCGTGTGCGTTGTTGTGGCCGACGCCGTCGCCCGGTGTGACGTCCGGTTCGGTTAATTCACCGGCCGCCAATGCCGTTGCAGAGGCCGAGTGTGAAGGGGGCGGCGAGTTGCCGTGGCCGCCACTATTCTCCCGTGCGACGCCGGGTTCGACCGGCTCGGCCGCTTCCACAGCGCTTGCGGATGCCGAGTGTGAAGCGTGCGCGTTGTTGTGGCCGACGCCGTTGCCCGATGTGACGCCCGGTTCGGTTAGTTCGCCGGCCGCCAATGCCGTTGCAGAGGCCGAGTGTGAAGCGTGCGACGAGTTGCCATGGCCGCCACTATTGCCCGGTGCGACGCCGGGTTCGACCGGCTCGGCCGCTTCCACAGCGCTTGCGGATGCCGAGTGTGAAGCGTGCGCGTTGTTGTGGCCGACGCCGTTGCCCGATGTGACGCCCGATTCGGTTGGTTCGCCGGCCGCCAATGCCGTTGCAGAGGCCGCGTGTGAAGGGGGCGGCGAGTTGCCGTGGCCGCCACTATTCCCCGGTGCGACGCCGGGTTCGACCGGCTCGGCCGCTTCCGCAGCGCTAGTGGATGCCGAGTGTGAGGCATGCGAGTTGTTGTGGCCGACGCCGTTGCCCGATGTGACGCCCGGTTCGGTTGGTTCGCCGGCCGCCAATGCCGTTGCAGAGGCCGCATGTGAAGCGTGCGACGCGTTGCCGTGGCCGCCACCATTCCCCGGTGCCACGTCAGGTTCGACCGGCTCGGCCGCTTCCATAGTGCTTGCGGAGGCCGAGTGTGAAGAGTGCGCGTTGTTGTGGCCGACGCCGTTGCCCGATGTGACGCCTGGTTCGGTTAGTTCGCCGGCCGCCAGTGCCTTTGCAGAGGCCGAGTGTGAAGGGTGCGGCGGGTTGCCATGGCCGCCACCATCACCCGGTGCGACGCCAGGTTCGACCGGGTCGGCCGCTTCCATAATGCTTGCGGAGGCCGGGTGTGAAGAGTGCGCGTTGTTGTGGCCGACGCCGTTGCCCGATGTGACGCCCGGCTCGGTTAGTTCGCCGGCCGCCGATGCTTTTGCAGAGGCCGAGTGTGACGGGTGCGACGGGTTGCCATGGCCGCCACCATCACCCGGTGCGACGCTAGGTTCGACCGGGTCGGCGACTGCGACCGGGGCGGCGCTTTGTATCCCAAACTCGAGAATTTCAAACCCGGCGGTTGCGGGTGCCTTGCCATTCCCGGTTTCCTTAGCCCCGGTGTTCGCGTGGACCGGCTCCTTCTTGAAAGTGAGATTGTCCTCGGTCAGGACCGTCGCTTGGCTATGAGCAAGCTCGATTAATGATACGTGCACCGGCACAGTAACCGCACCATTGTCGTCGTTTTGCTCAGTTGCATAAGTTGGATCGTCGCCGAAATTGATGAGCCTACTCGAAACGTTGGAACCGACCCGGTCTCGCCCGAAATGGAACCTCAAACCGTCGTCAGCAGGCATGGTCCAGATACCATCCGTTTCGACCGCGCTCTCGCTCGCATCCGCTTCAATGGCGGTATCCGCCGTGACAACGGTCCCATCGCTCGCAGCCGCCAGCAGCGCAGGATCGATTCCTTCCAAAGCCGCCGCGACAGCCGCCGCTTCCTGCTCGTAGACGAAATCCGACTCGGCAACGGACACAACTCCCTGCAAATGGATTTCGAGCAGGCCCGGATCGCCGATATCAAGGCTGCGATCCGTCGGATTCACATAGACGATCGTTTCATTGCTCGCGGGGTTGTAGATCCAGGCGAGGGTATGCGGCGGCACGGACTTGCTTGCTGACGTCAGGTGCAGGAACGCCAGCGCGCCGAAAGCCGCCAGGTTGATCTTGTCCTCCCCCGATGTGAAATCGATGATGGTGTCGAACTGGGTAGCGTTGGAATCGATCGCTGAAAGATAGACAAAGATGTCATCGTCCTTGCTGCCCGTCAGCTGGTCACCGTCATCTCCGCCGATGATGGTATCGTTGCCGTTGTTGCCGTTGATTGTGTCGCTGCCGGATCCTCCATAGATCGTGTCGTCACCACCGATATCCCTAATCGTATCGTTCCCCGCGGCTCCGTAGATAACATCCACTAGGCCGGTGCCATTGAGGGTGTCGTCACCGGCGACGCCATGGATTATTTGGCCCGCGTTGCCTTCTCCTGTGGCGCTGTCGTGTCCAAACTCGAGCAGCAGGCTGGAGTCGTGGACAACTGGCCCCGAAGCCAGGTTGTCGACATCGTTGGGGTCTACATGGCCGGCGCCATGAATGGTGATCGTCGCCACTTGTGTGGTGCCATCCATGGTGGCGACCGTGGGTGTGTCGATCAGCGTTTCGCCGGGGTCGAGCACCTGCGCTGCGGCATGGGAGTTGTCGAGTGTGTAGATCCCCACGCCGGCGGCCGTCATGCTGAAGCCGCCATAGCCTCCACGACTCGTTATCGGGTTCGAGGCAAACGCCAGCGGCGGGAACTGCTGCTGCGCCGTGGAGCTGCCGGTCGGGTTAATCGCTTGCAGCAGCGGCGAAATGAAAAGATAGGGCGTGCCGGATCCAATCAGGCCGTAGCCTCTCCCGAAGTTGGAGAGGGCGGCCTGCTCAGCCGCGTGCAGCTCTCCCATTCTCGCCGCCGAGTGCGCGACTTGGTTCACCTTAATTGGGGAGTCTCTCTGGGTGAGCACGACCGTCTCGCCGGGATCCGCAACGATGACGTGCCGGAGGATCGCTTTCTTCCAGAGCTCAAATACGGAGTGCTCAAGATCCTTGTCGGCAGTGCTGTCGTCATCCAGGAAGGCGTTGTTCGCGTCTGACGCCTTGATCTCGCTCAAAATTGCGAACGCCAAGGCGAGCGAGAGCGTCCCGAAGCCGGTGGATCGTTGCAACAGCGCGATCGTGGCGAGCACGGTCCTATTACTGATTTCAAGCTTATGAAATATGTTGTAGAGGTGTACTTTGACTGTGCCTGGGGAAAGGTTCAGCTGGCGCGCAATCTCCTTGTTCGACAAACCTTCGGCCACCAGTCGTATGATTTCGCGCTCGCGATGCGTGAGCACCCTCAGCTTTTTTTCGATTTTGGCGCCGTCTACTTCCTTCCCGTTTGGCGCGAGCTCTGGGGACGGTGTCGGTCGCGCACTGGTGCGCTCCGTCATCAGCCTCAGGGAACGCAGAATGGTGTCAGGGTTTGCGTAGCTCGAAATTGCACTGCAAGCGCCGGCCGCGATTGCCGCGGTGAGATCGCCGTCTCCTTCGGATTCGGCAAAGAACACCAGCCGAGTGGGAAGATTCTCGGCTTTCGCAATGGCGAGGATCTTGGATACCGTCAGGTCAGGCAACGTGTCAGCAACGAGCGCAACGTCGGGTGCCAAATTCCGAATCGCATCGAGGCAGCTTGTTCCGCGGCTACACGACGCAACAATCTCGAAGTCGTCCTGAGCTGCGAATACCGACGTCAATCCCTGCAGAACGATTGGTTGTCGATCTGCGATCACCAGCCGGATGCAGCGCGTGAATGTTTCTTGGTCCAGGGACACATCTAACATAGGCTTGACCTCGCCTGCCCAGCGCGGCGCCTTAATCCTCTTGCTACCCCAACGCCACGTCTAAATTGTCTGGCGCCGGCAGCCCGGGCTACCCGCCGCAATCCAATTAAATATGGTGCGTTCAGAATGAACCTTTTTTGTATCCCACCGCAAGCCCCAGTTCTAGCTTGATTAGACTAGACGCTGATTGTGCATGTCGCAGTTGAACCAACCAACTTGGCCATAGTGCTGGTGTTGAACATTTCTCCCTTTGCCGTATCTTACGTTTATGGATGGCGAGCGAGAAGAATTGGCAATCCATGAAAAGTTGGCGCGCTGTAGACAGCTTGCCAAAGAGTACGTTAGTGAACCAACGGCAACTCACCTTCGGGAATTAGAGGCAGAGTTACTGGCTCAGCTTCGCCGATTGGAGGAGGATTAAGGCCGCCCACGTCTCGGCCTCTTCTTCACGGCGCCGCCCCGGACAACTGTCAGTCGACATCGATAGCAGTAGGGCGGGTTTCCGACCAAGTTCATCAAGTTGGTCCGTGCTCACATAAGCAAGTGGCTATCATCGCTGGGCCTGCACCCTGCTCCGGAACTGAGAGCTGTGGCCGGCCGAGAGACAAAGCCTAGACCCGACGGCGACCGTTCGTAGGCTGCAGCTTATCGAAGCCCGCTCACGCTGACCAGCCAAGCCGCGGCCTCCTGGTGGTGCTCAAACACCGGGGCTGGCAGACCTGCCTCCGGGCTGTGGGGTGTCTGGGAAGAAGGAGCGGAGGCGGCCGTAGTACGCCGGCGTGAGAGTTCGTTCCTAAATTGTCCGCGTAGTTCTACGAAGACCCCAAGTCTCGGCAGATGTTCTCACCGGTCGACGCTGGCGAGCCGACGTTCTGCTCCTTGCTCATCCGGCCGCACGTCGGCGCCGCGATGGCCGCAAACCAAGCAGACGAATAGGGCCTCCAGATCGGACAGCCGCAGGCTCGCGGGCCAACAGTCAGCGTCTATCTCAACCGAATGCGAGCACTTGTAATCGCCGCAGAACACATGCAGTCGGCGAGCGCCGGACTGCCGCATTTGCCCAAGGGTGATCGTCTGCTCGAGTAGCATGCGCGAAATTCTGCCAAGAGTCGCAGCCAGCCTGAATATGGCATCCGGCATAGATTGCCTGGGTGGCACGGTCCGGCGGGGCTCATCCGGAAAGGTGGCCCGGTGTCGCCTACCAGAGGGTCTTACAGTTTCGTGTGGAGGAACTTTTGATCTGCCGCGACAATAATCGAGACCATCGCCGGTGCTTTCTCCGCTTCAGCGGTGCCTTCTCGACTCTTCTTTTTTGAATACGCGCCCACAGGCGCCTTTATGCCAGGACGCGGCCGCCGAAAAACGGCATCAGTGCCTGGCTCAGCCTGTGTGGCCGCTGGGAGGTGAAGATCATCTCGGCCCCGGCCTGATCGCTTTTCCGGCTTGGAGATACGAGCAGGTCGGACACGCGCCGGGCGATGGCGGGTGCCGGATCGATCCAGTCGACCGGCCACGGCGCGAGCCTTGTCAGGCGGTCGAGCAGCAGCGGATAGTGGGTGCAGGCCAGCACGACGGTGTCGGTACGATCATCGCCATTTCCGACAAAGCAGGGGGCAAGCTCGGCTGCGATATCCTCGTCGCGGACGTCGTTGCCGCTGAGGGCGGATTCGGCGAGCGAGGCGAGTTCCGCCGATCCCACCAGCGTCACTTCGCAGCCTTGCGCGAAATCATCGATCAGGCGCCGGGTGTATTCGCGCTTGACGGTGCCCTTGGTGCCGAGCACCGACACGCGTTTGGTCTTTGAGTTGGCGCAGGCCGGCTTGATCGCAGGCACGGTGCCGACGAACGGCGCGCTGTAGGCGCTGCGCAGGTGCGACATCACAAGCGTGGAAGCGGTGTTGCAGGCAATTACCACCAAAGCGGGGGCGTGGCGTGCGATCAACTCGCCGATCAGCGGCACCACGCGGGCGATGATCTCTTCCTCGCCGTGATGGCCATAGGGAAAGAACGCGTCGTCGGCGACATAGACATAGTGCGCGTCGGGCCGGGCGCGGACGATCTCGCGCAGGACCGTGAGGCCGCCAAGGCCGGAGTCGAAGACGAGGATGGTGGGCGGGGCTGACACGCTGCGACCTTAGCCGATCTGCGGTTACCGTTGGGTTGCTTTAAGGGGTGCCGGCGGGATCACGGAGTCGACGGCGATTGGGACAATTTGGAATGATCTAAATCGGTTTGGCAAGGCCGGAAGACTGCTGGGGCGGGGGCGGTACCCTGCGGTCGATGAGAGATGGGTGTCCAGAGACGACGGACGGCCACTTCGTCCACTGTCCCTTGCAACGCCCGCCGCCGATCGATCAGATGGACTGAGGAAGGCGCGCGATGACCTTGATTTCAAAATCGAAGCCAGCCAGCCAGTTCACGCCCACCGCAGTCCAATTCGGATAAGGCGGCTCACCGATCTCCTTCAGGCGAATTGCGTTGACCGCCTCCCACTGCGCGGCCGGATTGGTATGGAACGTGGTCACGTCAACGACATCATCAAACGTGCAACCGGCAGACTTCAGCACGGCCGAGAGATTGTCGAAGGCAAGCTGGACCTGCTTTTCGAATACCGGCTCGGGCGACCCGTCATCGCGGCTGCCGACCTGGCCCGAGACGAACAGAAGGTCGCCCGAGCGGATCGCCGCCGAATAACGGTTGATCTCGTAGAGCGCCTGCCGGCCGGCAGGGAAGATTGCATCGCGTTTGGCCATGACGTCACTCCTGTTCAAAGGCAAGCCAAGCCAGACCTCCACGGGTCCGGCTGTTTGCATCCTACTCGAGCGATAAATTGACATACGCTCCGTATGTTTCTATAGGTTACATACGCGGCGTATGTCAACTAGCATACGGAGCGTATGTAACTTGCGGAGATAGGGTGGCCGCCAAGCGACGCGCACAGATGGTGGAGGAAACCCGGGCCAAGCTCACCCAGGCCGCCCGTAAGGCTTTCGCGACCAAAGGCTATGCGGCGGCGTCGATGGACGATTTAACCGCCGAGGCCGGCCTGACGCGCGGCGCGCTTTATCACAATTTCGGCGACAAGAAGGGTCTGCTGCAGGCCGTGATCGAGCAGATCGACGCGGAAATGGTGGCGCGAATGCGCGCTGTACAAGATCAGGCGGAGACCCGGTGGCTCGGCTTTCTCGCCGAGGGCGTCGCCTATATCGAGATGGCGCTGGAGCCGGAGATCCAGCGCATCATGCTGCTAGACGGGCCGGCCGTGCTCGGCGATCCATCGCTATGGCCCAACCAGACTGCGTGTCTTCGCTCGACGACGCAAACGATCCAGGCGCTTATCGACGAAGGAACGGTGAGGCCGATGGATGCGGAAGCTGCCGCGCGGCTCATCAATGGAGCGGCGCTCAACGCCTCGCTCTGGATTGCCGCAGCCGACGATCCGCACGCCGTCTTTGCAAAGGCTGTCGAGGCTTTCCGATATCTCGTGGTCGGTTTGCTGCAGACCGAGAGATGACCGTCAAGCGTTCGGACGGCGTGCGTTGTCAGCTCTCGCCGAACACCCGCTTGAAAATCGTGTCGACATGCTTGAAGTGATAGCCGAGGTCGAACTGCTCTTCGATCTCGGCATCGCTCAGATGCTTCTTCACGTCAGGATCTTTCTTGAGCAGCGTCTGGAAGTCGCCTTCGCCGCGCCAGACCGGCATGGCGTTGCGCTGGACGTATTTGTAGGCGTCCTCGCGGCTGGCACCCTTTTGCGTCAGCGCGATCAGGAGCCGCTGCGAATGCACGAGCCCGCCGAGACGGTCGAGGTTCTTCTGCATGTTGGCGGGATGGATCAAAAGCTTTTCGATCAGGCCGGCGAGGCGCATCAGTGCAAAATCGAGCGTCACGGTGGCGTCCGGCCCGATCATGCGTTCGGCCGAGGAGTGCGAGATATCGCGCTCGTGCCAGAGGGCGACGTTTTCCATCGCCGGCATCGCATAGGCGCGCACCATGCGGGAGAGACCGGTGAGGTTTTCCGACAGCACCGGGTTGCGCTTGTGCGGCATCGCCGACGAACCCTTCTGGCCCTCGGAGAAGAACTCCTCGGCTTCCAGCACCTCGGTGCGCTGCAGATGGCGGATTTCGATCGAGAGCCGCTCGACCGAGGAGGCGATCACGCCGAGCGTCGCAAAATACATCGCGTGGCGGTCGCGCGGGATTACCTGGGTCGAGATCGGCTCGGGCACCAGCCCCATCGCTTTCGCAACATGTTCTTCGACGCGCGGATCGATCTGCGCAAAAGTGCCGACGGCGCCTGAAATTGCGCAGGTGGCGACCTCCTTGCGGGCGGCGACCAGGCGCTCGCGGGCGCGGGAAAATTCCGCGTAGGCATAGGCGAGCTTGAGCCCGAACGTCACCGGCTCGGCGTGGATGCCGTGGGAGCGTCCGATGGTCGGCGTCATCTTGTGCTCGAAGGCGCGCTTTTTCAGCGCCGCCAGAACCTTGTCGATATCCGATATCAACAGGTCCGCGGCGCGGGTGAGTTGCACGTTGAGGCAGGTGTCGAGCACGTCGGAAGAGGTCATGCCCTGGTGGACAAAGCGGGCCTCGGGGCCGACGATTTCGGCCAGATGGGTCAGGAAGGCGATGACGTCGTGCTTGGTCTCGCGCTCGATCTCGTCGATCCGCGCCACGTCGAAGGTGGCATCCCTGGCCTTGGCCCAGATCGTCTTGGCTGCTTCCTTGGGGATTGTGCCGAGTTCCGCCAGCGCATCAGCCGCATGCGCCTCGATCTCGAACCAGATCTTGAAGCGGGTCTGGGGCTCCCAGATGGAGGCCATTTCCGGGCGGGTATAGCGGGGGATCATCAAGGACTCCAGGCAGTGGGCGGGGTCGCAAGGCAGATCCCGGCCGAATTGTTTTTACGCCGCGCTTTAGCAGATCGGGTGCCGGGAAACCACCCGTGTGGGCCTGGCCGGGGGAAAACTGTCGGCTCCGACCCGCCGGCAGGCCGCTGCTAAAGGCTGGCCAGCCCGCACTCGACGGCCAGGCGGACGAGTTGCGCGTCGGTTCGCATGCCCGTCTTGGTCTTGATCAGATAGTGATAGTTTTGAACGGTCTTGATGCTGAGATTGAGGTTGGAGGCGATCTGCTCCGCCGTCGCGCCGCCAGCCAATTGCCTGAGGATCTCGATCTCCCTTTCCCCCAACTGGTCGAGCACCGATCCTGACGGGGAGAGGCTTTCCATCGCCAGCACGTGCGCGATGTCGTCGCTCATCGCGTGTTCGCCGCGCGCCACGGCACGGATCGCCTTGATGAGCGCGGCCGGTTCGCTGCTCTTGGTCACATAGCCGCTGGCCCCGGCGCTGAAAGCGGCCTTCACCAGTGCGGCTTCGCTATGCATGCTGAAGACCAGGATGCGTGAGCCGGAGTGCCTCAACCGGATGTTCCGGATGGCCTCGAGGCCGCTGGCTCCGGGCATCGATATGTCCATGACCACGATGTCGGGGGCATGGGTCTTGAACGCGCGGTAAGCGTTGACGGCGTTGTCGGCCTCGGCGACCACGCGGAAGTCGCTTTGGTGCTCCAAAACGCGCCGGTAGCCCTGCCGGACGACAGGATGGTCGTCGACCAGCAGGATCGAAATGCCCTTGGCCTGTCTGGTTGAATCAGGATCGATCATGCTCTGGCGTCAAGCGGCGAGCGGTATCGTGGCGGCCACGCTTACGCCACGCCGCGCGCGCGCGATCGAAAGCGAACCGCCAAGCGCTGTCACTCTCTCACGGATTCCGGTCAGGCCGAAGCCTGTGGATTGTGCCACCTTGGCCGCATCCCCGCCGCCGTCGTCCTCGACGCGGATCAGCAGCGCATTTTCCGTCCCTGTCCGCCGCTCGATCCGGAGCACGATTTCGCGCGCGGCGCTGTGGCGCAACGAGTTGGTCAGGCATTCCTGGGCGACGCGGTAGGCTGTCGCGGCAACGGTGCCGCGCACGTCGGCGAGGTCGCCCTGCAGGTCGAGCTGGATCATCGGCTGCGTCGCATTCTGTGACCGCCAGCTGTCGACCAGGCTGACGAGGCAGGCTTCCAGTCCGAGTTCCTCGGCGGGTGGATGGCGCAAACGATTCAGGGTATCCCGCAGGCAGGCCATAATGCGGTGGGTCGCTTGCGAGATCATCCGCGCATCCTGCGCGACATCGCTCCTGACATCGCTCGCGACATTGCTCTTGGCCTGTTCCCGCGCGCCGGTCGCTTCGATGATGCTGGCGAAGGCGAGAATGGCAGAAAGGTTCTGGCCGAACTCATCGTGCAATTCGCGGGCAAGCGCCCGCCGCTCGTCGTTGCGGATTTCAAGCAGGCGCCGGGTCAGGACGGCGCGTTCCTCCGTGGCCTGCGCGAGGCGCTCGCCGAGATCGCCGACGGCTTGCCCGATCATGGCGAGTTCCATCGACCGGAAACGCGGCAGCGATGTCCGGTATTGTCCGTGCGCCATGCGTTGCAATGCCGCGACAATCTGCTGCGCCGGCGCCAGCGTATGCGCGATGGCGAGCGATGCGAAGAAGGCGATAGCCAGGGCCATCAGCAGCGCGACGTGGATGTTGTCCACGATATGTTGCCAGGCCAGCGATATCGCGGCGTCCGGATCGGCGATGGCCGAGACGGTGCCTGCGGTGACGTTACGCGTGCTGATTGACCGGGCCACCGCCGCGTGGGTACCAAACAATTTCTGCACGGCCGCGGCGAACCAGAGTGGTGGCGGCTGGCCGATCCCCTTGCTCTGGCCGCAGAGCGGATTCTCGAACGCGCCCACCGGCTCGAACCGGACGCAAATTCCGGGCGAAATCAGCTTCATCGTCTCGATGGTGCGCCAATCGGACACCGGCATGAGATGTTCGCGCGTTCGGTTGCTGCGCAACAGCAACTCGCGCCAGTACAGCGCTTCCAGCGCCTGGGAGACCCGTTCTGCGGATGCGGCCGTGGCTCGATCGACGCTGCGATAGGCGTCGATGGTGGCCCAGATGGTCGCAGCCCCCAGACACAAGGCGACGACGACGAGCAGGCGGGCGACGAGTTGAAGCACGAGGCGCATGCGATCACTCCACGGCTTGTCGATGACGGTAACAGCACCGCTATTTCGTTCCAATTGCAAGCCGGTGGCGACGCGCAGATTGGGAAATTTTCCCGGCAACCCGCGGGCATATGTCTTTGGACCGCGCCTGCCGCCTCTGATCTAACGAGGGGCGAGGGGGCCTTTTGGCGGGCGGGCTTCGGCGCAGCAGCCCTCAAGGGAGCTAACGCAGCATGAGTGCCATTGGTGCCGAGACCGCATTATCAGGCACGGCCACGCCGGAACGCGGCGTCCTGCTGCTCTGGATGATCTTTACCGGGCTTTCGGTCTTTGCCGTCTTCCTGCTGTGGCGGTACGGGTTGATCCATCTCATGGTCGCCTCCGACCGCACCTATATTTCGAGCCTGATCGCCGTTCTCTACCTCATCACCTGCGGCCATTGCTTCTGGCGAACGCGCGCGATCGCGCGGGAAGGCGAGGTCGCAAGAGGCTGTCGCGCCGTGCTGTCGATGCCTGATGGCGCGAAGGCGCTCGGCGCCGATGCGCGCGGCCTGCCGGGCGGGCTGGTCAGCGATCACATCCGCAGCCTGGTGACGAAGGCCAGGGCGCAAGCCGCCGGCCGCATCGACCAGACGCTGCTGTTGCGGACGCTGGCCGACCGGTTGAGGGGCTCCAACGGGTTTGGCGCATTCGTTTCCGACACGCTGATGAAGCTCGGGCTGCTCGGCACGATCGTCGGCTTCATCATCATGCTGGCGCCGATCGCCACGCTGGACGCGGCCGACAAGGCCGCGATGAAAACATCGATGGGCCTGATGAGCGACGGCATGGCGGTGGCCATGTACACGACGCTGGCGGGCCTGATCGGCTCCATCCTGGTCCGCATCCAATATTACATGCTCGATGCCGCGACCCAGCGGGTGTTTTCCGATGCCGTCATGCTGACCGAGACCCACGTCACCCCGGTATTGGAAAGCCGCCTTGGGACGCCGCCATGATGGATGACTTCGGTCTCTATCCGCGCGAGGAGCCGTTCGACCCGCTCGGCGTGATGCTGTTCAAGGCGCTGCAGGTGATCGCCTTCCTGTTCTTCCTGGCTTTGCTGGCGATCTCGCCCGACGCGAAGGATGGCAAGATCGATTCCAAGGCCGAATTCCTCATCACGATGGATTGGCCGGACAATCATCCTGACGACTTCGATCTGTTCGTGCAGGACCCCGCCGGCAACATCGCCTGGTATCGCCGTCGCGAAGCCGGCTTCCTGACCCTCGACCGCGATGATCGCGGCGGTGCCAACGATTTCATCGTCGTCGCCGGCAAGAAGATCCTGTCGCCGATCCGGGAGGAAATCGTCACGGTGCGCGGCATCGTCCCCGGCGAATACACCGTCAACGTCTCGCACTTTCAGGCCATCACCGGGCAGCCTGTTTCGGTGAGCGTGAAGGTCCAGAAACTCAATCCAACCGCGCAGGTGATCTTCGACAACAAGCTGACGCTCGATCACACCGGTGATGAGAAGACGGCGGTGCGCTTCTGGCTCGACGCCGCAGGCAAGGTGGTCGACGTCCAGCAGCGGCAGAAGTCGCTGATGGAGACGTTCCGCAACGTTCGCTCCAACGGCGCGGATCTCGATCCGAAAACCGGCGTGAGGATGCCGCGCCGTGAATAGCCTTCAATCCGTCATCCTCACGCTCTCTCTCAGCTACGCGCTGATCGGCGCGCTATTGCTGATTGTCCTCGTCTATGCGCGCGTGCCCTGGTCGGCCAAGGCGGTCGCCGTGGTGGTGACGAGCGCGTTCTACATTGCGAGCTTTGTCGGGGTGCGCGGACTGCTGGGCTGGGCCAGCGTAGACAGGCTTCCTGTCGCCTTCAAATTGCTGCAGGCCCGGATCGTTGAGCCGCACTCGCTGGAAGGCGATCCGGGCTCGATCTATCTGTGGGTCGAGACGCTCGACGAGGGCAATCGGCCGAGCGGCGTCCCCAGGGCGTACCGCATTCCCTATAGCGACAGGCTTGCGGAAAAGACCGACAAGGCGGCGGGCGAGATCGCCGCTGGCCGTGCCCAAGGCGGTCGCGCCGCCGATTTTGGCGATGGCGGCGGCGGGCTGCTCCAAGCCGCCCGTGAGTACATCACGCCCAGCATGATCCTGGACACGTCGGGCGGCGATCCCTCGACGGGAGGGGGATTGCTTGCGACGCCCCGCGATGGCGACGAGGTGTCGTTTACACCGCTGCTTCCGCCGCGGATGCCGCCGAAGGACGAGCCATAGGCATCCGGCGATGGCCCCGACAATCACGAATTATTGACTGACAGATATTGAAATCTGTCAGCGAGATATGCTATATCCATTGCCGACGCCAAAATCAGGCGTCACCCGGCTCCGATAGTTTTGAGCCCGGGTACTTGTAAAGGACTACGTTATGACGACCCATCTCATTCAACTGACTGCCCAAATCCAGCGCTGGCTCAACCAGAGCGTTGCCCGTCATCTGGCCGCCCAGGCCGAGCGGCTGGAACCGGCGACGAAACATTAACCCGCCAAGGTGATTGCCTAAGGGGGATTAGATGACCACCCGTCCCATCGTTTCGCAGGTGTGCGCATGAACGAAGTCGTGGTTCTGACCCCCGAACGGATTCTGGAGGTAACCGAGGACGTTTTGCGCCGCTACGGGCTCGCCAAGGCAACCGTAGTGGATGTTGCCCGTGCGCTCGATGTCAGCCACGGCAGCGTCTATCGCCATTTCCCCAGCAAGGCCTCGCTGCGCGAGGCGGTGGCCAAGCGCTGGCTCGACCGTCTCAGCGCGCCGCTGCTGAAGATCGCAGAAACTTCCGGCCCGGCGCCCGCCCGGCTGGAGAGGTGGCTGCGCACGATGTTTTCGATCAAGCACAAGAGGCTTGGCGACGATCCCGAGATGTTTGCGACCTACCTGGCGCTGGCCCGTGAGGCCTGCAAGTCGGTGAACTGCCACAAGGACTGCCTGGTCGACCAGATCGCCCTGATCCTGTCCGACGGCGTGAAGCAGGGCGCGTTCGAGGTCGCCGACGTCAAGGTGACGGCGCGCGCGATTTTCGATGCCACCAGCCGCTTCCACCATCCCGCGCACGCCGAGGAATGGAACGAGCCGGGTGCCCCGGCGCGGATCGACGCCTTGCTCGCGCTGCTGCTCAAGGGTTTGGAAACGCCGCGCAAGCGCTGACGATCGTTCTGTATCCGAGCTGTAGGGTCAAACCCTCGTTCTCCGGGCGCCGCGAGCTGTCCTTCGCGTCTCCTATTTTCGTGTCCCGTCAGTTGATCCGCTGACCCGTGATCTGCCAGGGTCCCGGATTGAGCACCAGGCGCATCGGGCCGGCCCCGTCGCGCAGGAAGGCAAGGCGGGTGTGGTCGCCGCCATCCACGAAGAACTCGTTGCTCGACGTGGGGACGACCGTGATCGCTGCGCCTTTCTCAAAATCGAGGACCGGCAGGTCTCCGCTTGCCTCGATCAGGAGGTGGCCATCCTTGTTGACGATTTGAAGATCGGCAGCTCCTTGCAGTCGGATCCGGGCGCGGACGAGCGGCAGCTCGATGGGCCCGTCCTGTCCCTTCCGTATAATCCTCAGGCGGACGTTGGTGTTGACCGGCCCGCGCATCTTCTCGATCGCCTGGTTGAGGGAAAGGCCTTGGATCGCGGCGTCGTCGAGATGTGTGATGATGTCGCCTGCCATGATGCCGGCCTTGGCGGCGGGCATGCCCCGGATCGGAGACAGCACCTTGACGACACCTTGCTCCATGGCAACGTCGACGCCGAGGCCGCCGAGCGCGCCGAGCGCTTGCTTGTCGCGTGAGCTCGTCGAGAGTCCGAACGTGTAAGTTCCCTCGTAACCCGCAAGCATGGTCGGGTCGATGGTCACCGGTCCCGTGACCGACGTCGGCACGCCCTCGTCGCCAGCACGCAAGGCCCCGTAGGTCAGATTGCGAAACGGACGGGTGAACTGGTCGAACTTAGTCGCAACATGGATGAGTTGTATGGCGATCAGCTGCTCCGCCGGGTCGACCCAGAAGTACGTTCCCCAGACCCCGCTCCAGGTGAAGCTGCCGACCGACCCGGGCACCCAGCTTCGGGCGGCATCGCTGCGGACTCCGAAGCCGAGCCCGAAGGTCGCATCGCTCCGCGGCCCCATGCCATCGCTGGTGGAGCGGATGTCGGGCGGCAGCGAATTCGTAGTCATGCGGCGGACGGTTGCGGGCGAAAGGATGCGCACTCCGTCGAGCTCACCATCGTTGAGCAGCATCTGGCAGAATCGCAGATAGTCGGGGGCTGTCGACACCAGCCCGCCGCCACCCGAGAACAGCGTGGTCGGTTTGGTGACGTCACGGTCGGGAAGAATCTGCGCGCGAATCGGCGGATCGACCAGGCGGGCGAGCTTCTCCGGTGGCACCCAGAAACCGGTGTCGACCATGCCGAGCGGTTTGAACAGGCGATTGTCGAGAAACTGATCGAGCGGCTGCCCCGAAGCGACCTCGACGACCCGTCCCAGAACGTCGGCGCTGTGACCGTACTCCCACACCTCGCCTGGCTGATGCGCGAGTGGGAGTCGCGCCAAGCGAGACACGAAGTCCTTCAACGTGCTGTCGCGCGCCAAGCTCTTAGGGTCAAGCCCGCTCTCGCGGTAGAGTTTGTGCACGGCCGTATTGCCGTGGTCGAAGTAGACGAGGCCGGATGTGTGGCGCAGCAGATCCTCGACGGTCATCGGGCGCTTCTGCGGCTCAAGCGCGAGCTTGCTCTGTCCGGCCACCGGGTCTTTCGTCTCGACGCCGACCATCATGTCCTTGAGTTCGGGAAGATAGCGATGGACCGGGGCGGCGAGGTCGAGCTTGCCTTCCTCGACCAGCATCATGGCGGCAACGCTGGTGACCGGCTTGGTCATCGAGGCGATCCAGAAGATCGCATCGGGCTGTAGCGGGATCGTCTTGGCCCGGTCGCGAAAGCCTACAGCTCGCAGATACGCGACCTTGCCATTGCGCGCGATCGCTGCAACCGCGCCCGAGAAGGCGCCGGCATCGACCTGCGATTGTTGCCAGGCCGCGATCCGCGCCAACCGCGATGACGAGAAACCGAGTGCTTCCGGGCCGCCCGCCGGCGCGACGGCGTAGGCGCGGGCGGCGGTAGCAAGGCCGACAGTCACGAGATGGAGGATGGACAATACAGCGAGAAGGCGATGCAGGCGCTTCATCCGGGCGTCCCTTTTCAGCTTGGCGAGAGCGATGGGCGGCGCAAAGGATAGCTCTCGTATCGCAAAACATGTGTTGCACTAAACCGCGCGGTTCGGAAGCTAAATGCAACTCAAAGTGCGGCTACGCCGCGGCAGGTGGTCCGAACCAGGTGGTTAGCGCGTCAGCGAGCCCCGGTTGGGTCAGGTCGCCCACCCAAGCCACATATCCGTCGGGCCGAATTAATACAGCGTCGGGAGCCGTGACCGCGCCAAGCACCGGAAGCTCCCACGGACCATCGTACTCAGCCGCAACGAACTGAACCCGATCCGCCCATGGCGTGATGTTGAGGCCGCCGGGTGCACCGAGGTTGAGCAGCACCGGCCGGGCATCGTGGAGCAGGGTGAAAACCCGCAGCGGATCGTTGGCGGTGACCAGGTCGAGATCGGGCATGCGGCGTCCGAGCAGCTTGTGTCCCTCGCCGAGGTCGTAGTGAATGTCCAGACCGGACATCTCCCCGGCGAGCCGCCTGCGAGGCTCGTCCATGCCGAGGAGTTCGGAAACGGTGTCGCCCAGGGCCTTGCTGCGCTCGTCCCTACGACGAAGCGCGACCTGCGCCATCGTGTTGCGCAAGACGCGGGCGGCGACGGGAAAGCGCTCGGCGTGATAGCTATCGAGAAGGCTTTCCGGTGATATCAGCTTGACCACCTGGGCCAGCTTCCATCCCAGGTTCACCGCATCCTGCACACCGGTGTTGAGGCCCTGTCCACCCATCGGGGGATGCACATGCGCGGCGTCGCCGGCCAGCAGGACGCGCCTCTCGCGATACGCCGCGGCTTGCCGCGTCATATCGGTGAAGCGGGAGATCCAGGTCGGACTGTGGATGCCGTAGTCGGTCCCGTAGACGGCGATCAGCGCCTCGCTGACATCGCGCATCGTGGGTTCGCTGGTGGATCCGACGTCCCGCTCGGTCAATACGACCCGCGCCCCTCCATTCTCCGTCCTGCCGATGCCATGGGTGCCGAAGGCGTCCTGGTGAAACCCCCATTTCGGCTCTTCGGTCGTCTCGACTTCGGCGATCAGCCAACTCATCGTCGGATCCCACCCGGGAAACGCGATGCCGGCTGCCTTGCGAATCACGCTGCGGCCGCCGTCGCACCCGACGAGATATTCCGCCCGGAGCGACTGGCCGTCGGAGAGCGCGACGTCGACGCCGGTGTCGTCCTGCGCGATATCGGTCACCTCACGTCCGCGATAGATCGGCACCTTCAGTTCGCCGACCCACTCGGCCAGGATGCGCTCGATGTGGTTCTGCCACAGCCCGAGAAGGTAGTTGTGCCGGGTGGGAAAGTCGCTGATGTCCAACATGATCATGTGGAAATGCACGACCTGATGGGTCTGTCCCTGTGACAGGAACCGATCGGCGATCCCGCGCTGGTCGAGCGCCTCGATGGCGCGTGCGTGCAGACCGCCGGCGCGAGAGCCGGCGAGTTCCTGATTGGCGCGCCGCTCGACAATAGCGACGTCGATGCCCGCCAACGCCAACTCGCCTGCCAACATCAGTCCTGTCGGACCTCCGCCGACGATTACCACCGCATGCCTGGTCTTTGCCGCACCCATTTCGTCCCTCCGTAGCAACTGGCTTCGGTGGGCGTTTCTACGGGATGACCGGGGTCTTGAAGCAAGCTCCTTACGCGCTACATATTGAAGTGGGAGAGATTGGTATTCTGCTTGCCGGTTATTGCCGCGGGTGCCAGCCCTCAGCTCAGGATAGCGAGGGGATTACCCACTCATTTGTATCGCGCCGCCGGCTGGATCTGATCAGCCTAATGGCCTTCCGGCGCCCCCAGCCTGATTGCACCTCACAAGCGGCCTGTTGTTTGGTATCCCTCAAGACACGCGCAAGCACGGGCGCGATGATGGATGCGGAGGGAAAGCGTGCGGCTTGCCATCTTTGCGGATATCCATGCCAACCGGCAGGCGTTCAGCGCGTGCCTCGAATTCGCGCGTGCCCGCGGCGCGGAACGCATCGTCTGCCTCGGCGATGTCGTCGGCTATGGCGCCGATCCGGAATGGGCGGTCGATACCGTGATGGGTCTGGTCGAAGACGGCGCCATCGCCGTGATCGGCAACCACGATCACGCCATCAGCGCCCCATCGGAGACCATGAACGCCGCGGCGCAAGCCGCGATCGAGTGGACGCGCGGCAGGCTCAGCGTGGCGCAGCGGCGTTTTCTCGCCGCGTTGCCGCTGACCCGGCGCGAAGACGATCGCCTCTATGTGCATTCCGAAGCCTCACACCCGTCGCAATGGCGCTATGTGCGCGATACGCCGGACGCCGCGCGCAGCATCGCGGCCACCGATGCCCATGTCACCTTCTGCGGCCACATTCACCGGCCGGCGCTCTATTCGATGTCATCGGCGGCGAAGATGACGAGCTTCATCCCCACATCTGATGTGCCGGTGCAATTGCTCGGCGGCCGGCGCTGGCTCGCCGTACTCGGCTCGGTCGGGCAGCCGCGGGACCGCGACCCGGCGGCTTCGTTCGCGATGCTCGATACGACGTCGCGCGAGATCACCTATTGTCGCGTACCTTACGACGTCGAGGCGGCGGCGGACCGGATCCGCGCCAACGGCTTGCCGCACTGGCTGGCCGATCGCCTGCTCGTGGGGAAATGAGGGAATGGTGAAGCCTTTGATCGAGCAGGGCGCGCAACTTGACGGCTTCACCATCGGCGAGCGCGTCCACCAGGGCGGCATGACGACGCTGTGGACGGTGACCCATCCCGGCATCAGCGTGCCGCTGTTGATGAAGGTCCCGCGGGTTGCCGAGGGCGAGGACCCGGCAGCCATCGTCAGCTTCGAGATGGAGCAGATGATCCTGCCGCGGCTGGCCGGCCCGCACGTGCCGGGCTGTTTCGGCACCGGCGACTTCGACCGGCAGCCCTACGTCGTCATGGAGCGCATCCCCGGCAAGACGCTCTATGGCCGGATCGACCAATTGCCGATCCCTTACGAAGAGGTGAGGGTGATCGGCGGCAAGATCGCCACCGCACTGGCGGACCTGCACCGGCAGAACGTCATTCACCACGACATCAAGCCGAGCAGCATCATGTTTCGCCCCTCCGGCGAATGCGTGCTGATCGATTTCGGCCTGTCGCATCACAACCAGTTGCCGGACCTGTTGCAGGAAGAATTCCGTCTGCCCTACGGCACCGCACCCTATATGGCGCCGGAACGTTTGCTCGGCGTCCGCGACGACCCGCGCAGCGATCTGTTTTCGCTGGGTGTGCTGCTATATTTCTTCACCACCGGCGAGCGGCCGTTCGGCGAGAGCGAAACGCTGCGCGGCATGCGGCGAAGGCTGTGGCGCGATCCCTATCCGCCGCGCAAGCTTAAGCCGGACTATCCGCCATGGCTGCAGGAAATCGTGCTCCGGTGCCTCGAGATCGAGCCGGTGTGGCGGCATCCGACGGCTTCGCAACTGGCGTTCGAACTGGCCCATCCCGAACAGGTCAAGCTGACGGCGCGGTCGGAGCGGATTAAGCGCGATCCGCTTTCTACGGTGTGGCGCCGCCGCTTCAATCGCGGCCTGGCGCTGCCGCGGCCGAAATCCGATGTCGCAGCTCAGCTCGCTTCTGGACCGATCGTGGTCGTTGCGCTCGATACCGAGGAGGGGTCGGGACCGCTCAACGAATGCCTCCGCCGCACCGCCGCACAACTCCTGGCGACATTGCCGTCGGCGCGGCTCGCCTGCCTGAACGTGCTCAGGCTCGGGCGCATCACCATCGACCGGACGCTCGACGAACAGGGCAACAACAAGCATATCGACCGCCTGGTCGCGCTCCGGCACTGGGCGCAGCCGCTGGAGCTGGATGAAAGCCGGCTCACGGTGCATGTATTGGAGGCGGTCGATCCCGCCGCCGCGATCCTGGAATTCACCAGGGTCAATCACGTTGATCACATCGTGATCGGCGCGCGGCAGAATTCGATGCTGCGCGCGCTGCTCGGCAGCGTGTCAGCCAAGGTCGCGGCCGAGGCTGCCTGCACCGTGACGGTGGTGCGACCGCCACCGTCGGCGTCTGTGCCGGCGCAGCAAGGTAATCAGCGTTAGTTAGAGCGTTTTCCAGCGAAGTGGAAACCGGTTCGCGTTAAGAAAACGCGTCAAAACAAAAATCTAGAGCCCCGTTCCGATTCTATCGGAACGGAAAAGGCTCTAGCGTCGGGTCAGACGCTCAGTCGAGGCTCTGGACGGGCGGCAGCGTTGTTTTGGCGGCGCGCGGCGGGTTCGGCACCGGATAACTGGCGGCGCGACCGCCCCGGTCGGCTTGGGCGGCGGAATTGGATGCGGGGGCCACGGCTTCCGCCCTGGCGCCGCGCACACCGTCCCTTGAAGACTGCCTGCGGTGCCGTGACGAGCGCGAGCCTTCCAGTCCCCACGAACGTGATATCGAAGGCCCGGCCGTGTAGCCGACGAAGGCGCCGGCGACGGCCCCGACGGGACCCAGCACGACGGCACCGGCTACCGCGCCCAATGCAGCGTCGCCCGCGCGCTGCGCGAGCGCGGCAGAAGGTGCGAGCAGCAGGAGCATTGCGGCGGTGGTGCAGGCCTTGATCATATTTTCGTCCCATCTGTGAAAGGCGGGATGCTGATCTGCCTTTATGGCGAGATGCGTGAAGCTTTGTGGCCGGAGCGTGAAGCTTTGGGTTCCATGATCCATCGCGCGCCTGCTGTGGCTTTGCTGCCCGGTCGCTACACGGTGCGGCGGCGCGCGCACTCCCGAATGTCGCGGACACCTGAAGGGTTTCGGACGCAGCGGAACCCGTAGCGGCCGGTGTGATCCGTATCGGGAGAGCGCGTCGAGCGCCCCGACGCGAAATTCAGATGGCCGGCGCCGCGGCCCATGTCTGCTATCTCGAATGCTGCATCCATGTCTTCAAAGCGCGTCGTCGTCACGGTCCGCTTGCCCCAGGCCGTTCGCACGATCAGCGCGCGCCGGTTGGTGATCGCGAACAGCGTCTGCTGGTCATGCAGCAGCATCACGAACGGAGCGGCAACCATCATCACCCCAGGCATCAGGAGAAACGGAATCGATTGATCAATCCAGGCCCTGGAGATCGCCATGAGCGTGAGCAGCAGCCAGGGAAACCCGATCCACCACAGAAACCGCCACATCATCATGCGGGCGACGCCGTCGGGTGGGCTCTGCCACAGCACGCGCTCGCCGGGTTGAAGCGCTTCAGTCAACAGCCGCCGTAAGCCCAAGGAAAATATCAAGGAAAATATCAAGGAAAATATCGAGGAAAATATCGTGGATCGCCGTTCGTCCATGGCTGGTTGGTCGCGCCGGCACGGGGAACGGTTCGGCGCCCGCGAGAGACTTGTCCGCGTCAGACCGCTTCGCCGCGCGCCAGCGCCGCCGCGTGACGGATCGCGGAAATGTTGGTCTTGTAGGCCTCCAATGTGCCGCCCTTGAATACCGCCGAGCCTGCGACCAGCGCATTGGCGCCGGCAGCGGCCAACTGTCCGGCGACATCTGGGCCTACGCCGCCATCGACCTCGATGTCGATCGGGCGTCCCGCCGTCATCGCCCTGATGTCGCTGACTTTGCCGAGCGCCGACTTGATGAAGGCCTGGCCGCCGAATCCGGGATTGACCGACATCACCAGCACCAGATCGATCAGGTCGATGACGTATTCGATGGCGCTCGCCGGCGTGCCGGGATTGAGCGAGACGCCGGCCTTCTTGCCGAGCGCGCGGATCGCCTGCAGCGAGCGATGCAGATGCGGGCCTGCCTCGGCATGGACGGTGATGTGATCGCAGCCGGCTTTTGCAAACGCCTCCAGATAAGGGTCGCAGGGCGAGATCATCAGATGGGCGTCAAAGATCTTCTTGGTGTGCGGGCGCATCGCCTTGATCACATCAGGACCGTAGGAAATGTTGGGCACGAAATGCCCGTCCATCACGTCGAGATGGATCCAGTCGGCGCCGGCCGCATCGACAGCGCGGACTTCCTCGCCCAGCTTGGCGAAATCCGCCGCCAGGATCGACGGCGCGATGACAAGGGGACGCGACGCAAATTGCTGAGACATGTGCGCTTTCCCAAAACTCGAGGGGCAGGATGGCTCCGCGTAACATGCAGGGCGGCCGGGGGCAATGCGACCGCCAAGGCGACCTGTGGGCGGGAAAAATCTGCCGGAGCGGGCAGCTATTGCCGGGTTTGCCGGATCGGAACGGATGCGGGAAAGCCCGGTTTTATTGGGTTTTTCGTCATGGCACGGCGCTTGCTGAGGAACATGCACGAGCTATCGGCCGCGACCAATGCGGCGTTGTTGGAGTTTTGCCATGTTCTTTGCTTTGGGCGCCGCGTCGTCGGCGATCGATGCCCTCAAGGCGCTGACGTCGTCGAAGTCGTCGTCCGCGCAATCCACCGGCCGCAGCCAGGACGCCAAGAGCCCGTTCGATCTGATGTCCTCGGGTTCGTCGGCTTCGGTCGGCTCGGGCACGGGTTCCGGATCCGGCGGCGGTTCGCAGATATCGCCGCAGACCATGAGTGCGCTGCTCGACGCACAGAGCCAGTCCAGCTCGAATGTATCGTCGCTGTCGATGCGCTCAAATTCGCTGAAGGAATGGTTCGCCAAGGTCGACAGCGACGGTGACGGCAAGATCAGCAAATCAGAGTTCGAGGCGCTCGGCGCCGACGGCAACAAGGCCGCCCAAGCCGGCAATGCTTTCGGCAAGTTCGATACGGATGGCGACGGTTCGGTTAGCCTCAAGGAACTGGCGTCGGCGCTGAAGGGCGGCAAGAAGCATCACGACGACCAGGCGAGCAACGCTGCCGGCAATGACGACGGATCGAATTCCGATCCGCTCTCGCAGGCGCTGCAGGGCGCTTCCACCACATCCGTCACCAACAGCGATGGTTCAGTGACGACGTCGCTCACCTATGCGGACGGATCCAAGGTGACGATGACGTCGGCCGCGGGCAAAAGCTCATCCACTTCAGCGGCATCGTCCTACAATTTCATCGAGCAGATGATCCAGCGGCAGGCCCAGCAAATTGCATCGGCCGCCACTTCATCGCTCTCGGTGAGCGTCTGAACACGAGACCCGGCGAGATCCCTTCTGCGATCTAACCGAAGCGATCGCCCCACGCCGGTAGCGCACCCAGAAAGGGTAGCGCGGTCGCACTATGGACGCCGCGCGCGATCGCGCGCGCAACCGTGTTGGCGGCCACCATGCCGAGTTCGGTGAGGCCGAACCGCGGATCGATCGGCGTCTTGCCGGTCGCTGCGGCATACACCACGTCGCCATCCGTCGTGGCATGGACGGGATAGATGGCGCGCGCCATGCCGGTGTGCGCGATCATCGCGAGCCGTTTGGCCTGCGCTTTTGTCAGTATGGCGTCCGTGACCACGACCACCAGCGTGGTGTTTTCCGAAGATGCCGCGGCCGGGCCGCCCTTGAGCCGCGCGCTCAGCATATCAGGCGTGAACGCCGGCGGCAGTCCGCGCCCGCCAAATTCATTGGCTGTTTCGAACGGCGCCGCCCAGAACCAGGGTCCGTCGCCGACAGTGACGCTGCCGACGGCGTTGACGACGGCGAGCGCCGCGACGGTGACGCCGCTTTCGGTCTGCGCGGAAGCCGAGCCGAGGCCGCCCTTGAAATTGGCAGTCGTCGCGCCGAGGCCGGCGCCGACGCTGCCCAGCGCGAAATCGCCGCCTGCGGCACACGCCGCGGCGTAGCCGAGATCGCGATAGGGCGGGAAGCGTCCCCATGCCTTGTTGCCGCCGTTGAGCAGATCGAAGCAGATCGCGCCCGGAACGATCGGAATAACCGCCTCGCGGATTCTTAAACCGCGACCCTGTTCGGCGAGCCAGGCCTGTATGCCGCCCGCGGCATCCAGCCCGAGCGCCGAGCCGCCGGAAAGCGCGATGGCGTCGATCGCCTCGACCGTACTTTCGGGCTTGAGCATCGCGTCATCACGGGTGCCCGGGCCGCCGCCGCGCACGTCGATCGAGGCGACCGCGGGAGTATCGAAAATGATCGCGGTGACGCCGGAGGCGATGGCCGCGTCGTGGGCGTGGCCGACGCGAACGCCGGAAATATCGGTGAGGAGATTTTTCAAGTGGGCAGTCCGTCGGGCGCGTGTTGTTTCATTGCGAACACACCAGTCGCGAAAAACGTCGCGACTGTCCAGCACCATTCTAATCGTTCAGTTCGGCGTCCGGCTACGTTGACAATGGAATTACTCAAATATATGATGATCAAAATTATGACTATATAGGCTGCTCTGATGTCCGACACAGCTTCCGATAGCGATCTTCAAGCGGGCGGTTCGCTACTTCACATCGGCCGTGACGGCGTGCCGCTTCGCCGGGTTGTGGCGCCACTCACCCGAAGCCTTCAACAAATCTGCGTGTCGATCATCACTGAAGCCTTGGCCGAAGCCGGACTGGTCCAGCTTGAATATGCCTTGCTGGTGTTCGTCAATGATGCGCCCGGCATCAGCCAGCAAACGCTCGCCGAGGCAATGGGGGTTGATCGCAACAATGTCGGTCTGATCGCCGAAAAACTCGAAGCGAGAGGGCTTCTCAGGCGAACGGTCAACGGGGACGATCGCCGCGCGCGTCAAGTCTATCTGACCCGAAAGGGAGAACGCCTGTGGCGGCAATGCCAGCCGGAAGTCTTTGCCGCCAACCAGCGCGTCCTGGCGCCGCTGAACGCATCGGAAAAAAAGCTCTTCATTGATATGCTGGTGCGTCTAGTGGAAGGAAACCGTGTCCATGCGCGGCCCGGTGCCGGACGACGCAAACGAACTTCACGCAAGTCCATTTAGGCACGGGGGATAACGGCATGCTTGCAATTCAGCGTTTTGCATATGCTCTGATTGCCATCGCGGCAACGTGGCCCCCGGTGGAGGCGCTCTCGCAGGCCTGGCCACAGCGGACCGTCAAAATCATCCTTCCGCTGCCCGCAGGTGGCGCCACCGATCTTGCCGCGCGCCTGTTCGCCGAACGCCTGTCCCAGCGATGGCGACACGCTGTTGTCGTTGAGAACCGCCCGGGAGTGGACGGGCTCGCTGGTGTGGCGAGCTTCGTCAATTCGCGCGACGATCACGAACTTCTGTTTTCATTCGCTGGTCCAATTTCGATCAATCCGCTGATCTACGACAAGCTGCCATACGATCCCGATCGCGACCTTGTTCCGATCGCCGCGGCGGCCGAAAATTTTTTCTGCATCGCGGTTTCGAATTCGCTGGGCGTGGACTCCTTGGGCTCATTTGTCGCGATGGCGCGAGACAATCCGGGCAAGTTCAACTGGGCAGCGACGGCGGGGCTGCCTCAGTACATCTTTTCAGCTTTCCAAAAATCGACCGGCCTCGTGCTCACACAGGTGCCGTACCGGGACTTTGCACCCGCGCTCCAGGACTTCGCTGAAGGACGCATCCACGTCGTCGTTACCGCGCCGTCATTCCTGCTGCCAGCGGTCGCCACAGGCAAAGCCAGGCTCGTGATGGTTTCAAACCGGCAGCGCTCCCCGTTGGCTCCGGAGGTGCCGACCGCCGGGGAGTCCGGTTTTCCGGAGTTGACGTTTGAAGGCGTGGTCGGGTTTTACGGATGGCGGGATATGCCGACGCCGCTGCGCGATCAGATTGCAGAGGACGTCAGGACGGTAGGCGCGGATGCCGCCGTCATCTCACGGTTGCGCAATGTCGGGGTCGAGGTTCGGGTCGGCACACCTGCGGAGTTTTCGTCGTCCATTGCGGAGCAGAAGAAGAAAGTCCGAGAAATCGTCGCAGGTACGACCCGATAGAGAAAGGATGTACCATGGAAGCGACCACCGCCGCCCCGGATCGTTTGGTGAAATTGGGCCTCGCCTTCAGGGATTCCAAGACGCTGCTGAGCGCCGTCGAACTTGACGTCTTTACCTTGCTGGCCCAGCAACCGCTTGAGCTGGTTCCACTCGCGGAAAAATCGGGCGTCCACGCGCGAGGGGCGAGGGACTTCTTCGATGCCCTGGTCGCGCTTGGTCTGCTCGAACGGGATGAATCCGGCCGCTACAGTAACGCGCCGGACGCGAACCAGTATCTCGACCGCAACAAGCTTTCCTATATCGGCGGCGAACTTGAATTGGCGAACGCGCGGCAGTTTGGCCCCTGGAGCATGCTCACGGACGCGTTGCGCACCGGCAAGCCACAAAGTGGAGCGCGGGGCACGGAGGATTACCCGGCCTATTACGCCGACTCCGCCATTCTGGAGAACGTTGCCCGGGGCATGACCGGTGGATCACTGCGCGCCGCGCAGGCGATCGCAGCGCGTTTCCCGTGGCAGGAGTTTCGCACGCTGATCGATATCGGCACCGCGCAGGGATGCTTGCCGGTCCAGATTGCGTCGGCTCATCCACACCTCAGCGGCGGCGGTTTCGATCTTCCCGCGCTGAAGCCGCTGTTCGAAGCCTACGCCGAGCAACATGGCGTGACGGGCCGCTTGCGCTTCCATTCCGGAGATTTCTTCAACGATCCATTGCCCACAGCCGACGTTCTGGTGATGGGCCGCGTGCTCCATAATTGGGATCGCGCCACCAAGATGCTGCTGCTCAAAAAAGCGTTTGACGCGCTTCCAGGCGGCGGCGTCCTTATCGTCTACGAGCGTTTTATCGACGACGGCCGGCGATTCAGTACGGCGGGCCTGCTGGCCAGCCTGAACATGCTGGTCCTCACGGCCGGCGGCTTTGATTACAGTGCTGCAGACTGTGAGGGCTGGATGGCCGAAACCGGATTTCGGGATCTCCGGGTGTCGTCGCTGGCCGGTGACATTGGAATGATTACCGGACGGAAGTGAGTGGGCGCAGTCCGGTTTCGTTGTTGCAGTTTGCCTAACTGGCAAGCGCCAGCCGGATCATCCTGGCGAGTTCGGATTTGCGATAGGGCTTTGCCAGCAGCAGCACGCCGGAATCCAGGCGGCCATGATGGACGATGGCGTTCTCGGTATATCCCGATGTGAACAGGGTCTTGAGGCCCGGCCGCCGCTTCAGCGCTTCGTCGACGAGCTGGCGGCCGTTCATGATGCCGGGCATGATCACGTCGGTGAAAAGCAGGTCGATGGCGGGGACCTCGTCGATGAAGCGCAGGGCGTCGGAAGCGTTGGACGCCTCGAGCGTGGTGTAGCCCAGGCTCTCGATCTGGGTCATCACGTAGCGCCGCACCAGCGTATCGTCCTCGACGACGAGGACCGTTTCGTTGCCGCCCTCGACATGCGCCGAGACCAGCGCTTCCGCCGTGGTCTGCTGCAATCCCGTCGCCCGCGGCAGGTAGATCTTGACGGAGGTGCCGTGGCCTTCCTCGCTGTAGATCTTGACGTGACCGCCCGACTGCTTGACGAAGCCGAACACCATGCTGAGGCCAAGGCCGGTGCCCCGGCCGACCTCCTTGGTCGTGAAAAACGGTTCGAATACCCGTTCGAGCAGCGCGGGCGAGATTCCGGAGCCGGTGTCGCTGACCGCGATCATCACGTAATTGCCGGTCGTGACCTCGTCGTGCATGCTCGCGTAGTTGTCGTCGAGGAAGACGTTGCTGGTCTCGAGCGCGAGCTTGCCGCCGTTGGGCATGGCATCGCGCGCATTTATTGCCAGGTTGAGGACGGCCGTCGTCAGCAGGTTTGGATCGGCCAGCGCGGTCCATGCATCTTCGGCCAATAGCGGCGTGATTTCGATGTTTTCGCCAAGCGTCGGGTTCAGCAGCTTCGCCGACTCCAGCACCAGCGCGTTGACGTCGACTTCAACCGGCTGCAGCGGCTGCTTGCGGGCAAAGGCCAGCAGGTGCTTGGTCAGGTTGGCCCCGCGTTCGGCGGCTTCGTCGATCAGCTTGGCGATGGCGGCGAGCTGGGGCTGATCGGCGACGGCTTCTTCCAGGATGCCGATGGTGCCCGTGATCACGGTCAGGATGTTGTTGAAGTCGTGCGCGACACCACCCGTGAGCTGGCCGACCGCATCCATCTTCTGCGCATGCCGCAACTGGGCTTCCGCGGCCTGCTTTTCCGTCAGGTCGCGGCCGATGAAGAAGTGGCGGCGGACCGGCTCCGACCAGTTTCCGGTCCAGTTCAGCGCGACCGCCTTGCCCTCCTTGTTGACATAACGCGTCTCGAAATTGCGCTTGCTGTACCCCCGTCGTCCCGCCCGCATCTCCCTGCGGGTGTGTTCGAGATCGTCGGGATGGATGAATTCGATCGCGCTGCGTCCGACCATGTCGGAGGGATGATAGCCAAGGATGGCAGTGACGCTCGGGCTGACCTGGATGAAATTCCCCGCGGAATCGGTCACGAAGATGAGGTCGTTCGAGGACTCGAAGATGCGCCGCCGCTCCTCGATTTCCTGGCTGAGCGCCTGCTGTGTCCGCTTGCTCTCGGTGATGTCGTGCGCAGCTTTGGAAACGCCGACAATCTTGCCGGACGCGGTGCGGATGGGAGAGATGCTCAGCGAAACGTCGACGGTGCTGCCATCCTTGCGCATGCGCGACGTTTTGTAATGTGCAATCGGCTCGCCTCGGCCGATCCGTTCAATAATATTGCGTATCTCGTCGCGCCGGTCCGGCGGAACAATGAGATTGATGTGCCTGCCGATCGCCTCCGCGGCCGTGTAGCCGAACAGGCGTTCAGCGGCTCCGTTCCAACTCGTGATGGTGCCGTCCAGCAGTTTGGTGATGATGGCGTCGTTGGACGATTCCACGACAGCGCTAAAAAGGCTGTCGCGCTCGGTGCGAAGGTCTCTTTCAGAGGCGGCTTGCAAGCGCAATGATCCGAGCAGGCGGGCGAGCTTGGCCTGCAGGCCGACATTTTCGACGAGCAGGACGGCGAGCACGAAGCTCGCGGCAGAAAGGCCATAGATGCGGCCGAGATAGAAGCCGACGTCGAATCGCGCCACGTTCAGGATCGCCGACAGGGCGATGTCGAACAGCCAGGCGCACATCACCACCATCAGCCAGACGTCGAGGACGAAGTGCGGTCTGCGAAGCCACAGCACGATCAATGCAGCCAGGCTGAGGCACCATACGGTCGAGACCACTCCGAGCATGATGGGCGTGTAATGGCCGCCGCTCAGCAGGATCGGCAGACGGTCGTGCTGGGCGGTGACGAGCCAGGTGAATGCGGCCATCGCGGCACCGACCGCAACGATGCTCGTAACGACTGCCGCGCCGGTCGAACCCTGGATCTTCCGCTCGTTGTCCCTTGCCTTCAGCAAGGCGTAGCCGAGGACGAGCAGCGGAAAACCGCCGTGCCAGATCATGTAGAGCCAGACGGTGGTCTGCGTTCCCGCGCCGAGCAGGCCGCCGGGCGCGAACAGTTCGGGAAAGGTCAGCGCGTGGACGATGGCTGCCAGCGCCGTGAACAAATATCCACTGGCGAGCAACAGCATCGCCCGCGAACGGGAAATCGAAAACTGCGAAAACAGCAGGATGGCGGTGATCAGGTCGTTGATGGCGAGCGCGGACTGGTAGCTCGCAACGAATGCCGGGATCGGGGTGAGCGGCACGCCGGCAAATGGCACGGCGCAGGCGAACAGCACCGCTGAGACGCCGACCACGGCGAGCGCGGCCATACGATCGCGGCGCGTCGTCGGCATGGTCGAAAGAAAGATGTTGCGCTCGTCACCCATTGTCGTCTCCGGCAAACTGGCAACGAACGCGCCATGGCAATAGCTTCAAATTGGCAATAGTCTCAAACGCTGGAAAGTAATGCATTCAGCGCGGCCGGACATCCAGCCGAAAGTCGGACGCCACCGGGATTGACGCCACCGGTATCGCTGCACCAAGTCTACGCTAGTGTCGCCCCGGCGGGAATCAACTCAAGTTATATATTACCTGGCAATGCCTGGAGAGGAACTCGCTAGAGCATGATCCGGAAAAGTGGGTACCGGTTTTCCGAAAAGATCATGCGTAAATCAAAGAGATAGAGTGGGATGACGATTCGAAGAAAAGTCATCCCGCTCCAGGCGGGTAACCGCCTCTTTACCGACCGGCTGAATAATGCCCGCGGAACCGCCGAAATACACGAATTCTCATCGTAAGCTGTTCGCACGACCGATCCGGGAGGCTTCGATGCCGCGCGTGCTTGTTGTTGACGATCAGGCCGGCGTCCGTACGATCATTTCCATCGTGCTGCGCATCCATCAGTTCGAAATCGTCGAGGCAGAGGGCGCCGCATCCGCATTGAAGCTGTTCGAGGAAGCAAGCTTCGATCTTGCGATCGTCGATATCTTTCTGCAGGGCACCAACGGCTCAGAACTGATTGCGATGCTGCGCGCCCGCGTGCCCGGTCTGCCCGTCATTGCGATTTCAGGAATGACCGCGCTGGACTTTCTGTCGGAGACGCCTGAGCTCTCCGATGTGGTCTGTCTGCAGAAACCGTTTCGTCCGCCGGATTTGATGCGCGCGATCGAAGCGGCGCAGGGATCGCGCCGGCCGTCGGCCGGGGCCGCCGCAGCGGCGGCGCGCTAAAGCCTCCAGCGAAGTGGGGACCGGTTCGCGTCAAGAAAACGCGTCAAATCAAAAATCCAGATCGCGTAGGGTTACCGCCCCGCGCGTCGCAGGCCATTGCCGTCGGCGGTAGCCTCGAGCAGCGAAACCGGCTCGGCGGTAAACTGCCGATGCGGCAAGGGGACCGAGAGGCAACAAACGAGGCCCTCCCGGCGCCAGTCGAATTCGGCATGGCCACCGAGCTGCGACTCGATGCTGGCAATCACGCTTCTGGTTCCGAACCCTCGCGATACCGGCTTCTCGACCGGCGGCCCGCCGGTCTCCACCCAAATGATCTTGAGAAGGCCCGCCTGGTCTTCCCAGCTCACCGACAGTCGGCCCAACAGCGCCGACAGGGCGCCGTATTTCGCCGAATTGGTGACGAGTTCGTGCAGCGCCAGCGCGACGGTCTGGGCCGTCGCCGGCTCGAGCTGGACCTCCGGACCGGACAAGTCGATCTGTTCGCCGGTGGAATAGGGCGCCAGCTCCTCGTCGATCAGTTTTCTTATTTCGGCGCCTTGCCAGCTCGACAACGAGAGCACGGTGTGCACCCGCGCCAGCGCGTTGATCCGCCCTTCGACCGAACGGATATAGGTCTTCACGTTCTCGCCGCGCGTCAGCCGGACGATGGATTGCGCCAGCGCCAGCGCGTTCTTGGCACGGTGATCGACCTCCCGCGCCAGCAGGTTCTGCCGCTCCTCGGCCTGTTTGCGCTCGGTGATATCGACGGTGACGCCGCTGACGCGGATGACACGGCCGCCCTTGTCGGTGCTTGCCGCCGCCGTGCCCGCGCACCAGCGCATCTCGCCATTCGGCCGGATGATGCGGAATTCCGCTTCGTATGATTTCGCGCCTCGGGCGAAGCTCGCCCACGCCTCGTGCAGTTCATGAACGTCATCGGGGTGAAACAGCGCCTGGATATTGGCCGGCGTCAGCTCGAACTTGTGGGGATCGATGCCAAGGATCTGATACTGGCCTTCATCCCACATCCAGTCGCCATTGACCCAGTCCCAGTCCCAGGATCCCATCTTCCCGGCGGCTATCGCGAGACTGCGGCGCTGCTCGCTTTCCAAAAGCCTCGCGTGCGATTCCTCCAGTTCGGCGGTGCGGGCGCGAACGCGATCTTCGAGCTCGACGTTGAGGCGCTCGAGCTGGCGCGTCTTGCGATAGAGCTCCGCAAACACCTTGATCTTGGCGCGCAACACCTCCGGCACGACGGGCACCGGAACATAGTCGACCGCACCCATTTCGTAGCCGCGCAGCCGGTCGATGTCGCTGACTTGGATGGCGGAGATGAATATCATCGCCGTCTTCTGGAAGCGGGGGTGTTCGCGGATCATCGCGGCCAGTTCGAACCCGTCCAGTTCGGGCATGCAGACGTCGACCAGGATGATCGCGACGTCGTTCTTGAGCAGGAACTCAAGCGCTTCACGCCCGGACGAAGCCTTGACCAGGTTCTCGCCGAGTTCCTTCAGGATGACTTCATAGGCGAGCAGCTTCGCCGGCTGATCGTCAACCAGAAGAATGTTTACCTTGTCTTGGTCCATCATCTGCATACGCCGGTCAGCGGTGTAGCCACATTCGAATGGCGAGCAGCAACTGCTCGGTATTGACGGGTTTTGCGAGATAGTCGGAAGCGCCGGCTTCGAGACATTTCTCGCGGTCGCCCTTCATCGCCTTGGCGGTCAGCGCGATGATCGGAAGGCGGCCAAGGGACGGGTTTTGCCTGATGACGCCGATGGTCTGATATCCGTCCATCTGCGGCATCATGATATCCATCAGCACGATTGCGATATTCGGATTGGACTCGACCAGCGCAACGGCTTCATTGCCGGTCGTAGCTGTCAGCACCTTCATGCCGCGCCGTTCTAATACGCTCGACAGCGCAAAGATGTTCCGGGCGTCATCGTCCACCAGAAGTGCGGTTTTGCCAACGAGATCCTCATCGGAGCTATTGAGCTTTTCGAGCATTCTCTGCTTCTCGGCTGGCAATTCCGTGATCACACGGTGTAAAAACAGCGACGTTTCGTCGAGCAGGCGTTCCGGCGACTCCACGCCTTTCACCACGATGCTCCTCGCCATGGTGTGAAGTTCCGCATCCTCCTCGGCTGAAAGTTCCCGCCCCGTGAACACCACGACGGGCACGGTCGATAGCGCGTCGTCGTTGCGAAGCCGGTCGAGCACTTCGAAGCCGCTCATGTCTGGCAGCCGCAAATCCAGCACGACGCAGTCGCAAGGCTGGTTCCGCATTGTCGAGAGCGCATCGGCGCCGGTATCGGCGGTGAGAATCTCGATGTCGTCGTGGCCGAGCAGTTCGGTGATGCTCATCTGTTCGGCGGCGTCGTCTTCCACGATCAGAAGGCGCTTGCGGCGAGGTTTTGCGTATTCCTTGATCTGCGACAGCGCCGCGCTGACGCCCTCCGTCGTTGTCGGCTTGTTGACGAAGGAGAACGCGCCGCGCGCCAGGGCATGCTGGCGGTCTTCGTCGAGCGTGATGATCTGCACCGGAATGTGGCGCGTCAGCGGATTGTGCTTGAGCTGGCTCAGCACGGTCCAGCCCAGCATGTCCGGCAGGAACACGTCGAGCGAAACCGCGGTCGGCTGGAACTGCTTGGCGAGTTCGAGCGCTTCCGCACCGCGGCTGGCGACCAGCACCTTGAAGCCCTTGTCGCGCGCCAGATCGATCAGCACCCGCGCATAATGCAGATCGTCTTCGACGATCAGCAGGATGGTATCTCCTGGTTCGAGGTTGAGCCGGTCATCCGGCAACTGTTCGATGACCCGCTCCTGTGCTGCGACCTGCAGCGCCGGCGCACCAGCGAACGGCGACGAGGCAGGGGCCCGGGGCGCGACCGTGGGGCCTGAATATGTCAGCGGCAGATAGAGCACGAAGGTGCTGCCCTTGCCTGGGGCGCTGCGCAGATGAATTTCGCCGCCGAGCAGGCTCGCGAGCTCGCGGCTGATGGCAAGGCCAAGGCCGGTGCCGCCGTATTTGCGGCTGGTGCCGGCGTCGGCCTGCTGGAACGCCTCGAAGATCAGTTTCTGTTTCTCCAGGGGAATGCCGATGCCGGTGTCGGTCACCTCGAAGGCGACGACGGCGGGTGCGTGATTGAGGATCGGGTGCTCGGCGCTCCAGCCGCCGACGGCGGCCGATACGGTCATCTTGACGCCGCCCTCCGCGGTGAACTTGAACGCGTTCGACAGCAGGTTTTTCAAAACCTGCTGCAGACGTTTCGAGTCGGTGACCATGCTGCGGGCGAGATTCTCGTCGACCTCGACGCTGAACGAAAGTTGGCGGTTCTCGGCTTCGTGGCGGAACGGGCGGCCGACGGTCTCCAGAAGGCTCGACGTCAGGATCTCCTCGGCATCGACCGTCACAGTGCCGGATTCGATCTTCGACAGATCGAGAATGTCGCTGATCAGGTTGAGCAGGTCGGTGCCGGCGCCGTGGATAGTGCGGGCGAATTCGACCTGTTTTGCCGACAAATTGCCGTCCGGATTTTCGGTGAGCTGCTGGCCGAGGATCAGGATGCTGTTGAGCGGCGTGCGCAGCTCATGCGACATGTTGGCGAGGAATTCGGACTTGTACTTCGAGGTCAGCGAAAGCTCGGTCGCCTTTTCTTCGAGCGCGCGGCGGGCCTGTTCGATTTCCTGGTTCTTTCTTTCCACCTCGACGTTGCGCTCGGCAAGCTGCTGGGCCTTCTGTTCGAGCTGCTCGTTGGTCTGCTGCAGTTCCTTCTGCTGCGTCTGCAATTCGCCGGCGAGTTGTTGGGACTGTTTCAGCAGGCCCTCGGTCTGCATCGTGGCCTCGATCGAGTTGAGCACGATGCCGATAGAGTCGGTGAGCTGTTCGAGGAAGGTCATCTGCGAGGTCGTGAACGAACTGATCGAAGACAGTTCGATCACCGCCTTGACCTGGTTTTCGAACAATACCGGAAGCACGACGAGATTCCTCGGAATGACGCGCAGCAGCGCCGAATTGATCGGCGCCGTATCGGTCGGGATGTCCGACAGCAGCCGCTGGCGCTTGTCCATCGCGCACTGGCCGATCAGCCCTTCGCCGAATTGAACGACCAGCGGGTGGGGATTGGCGCTATCGCCCGCATAGGCGGAGAGCAGGCGCAATTGTGGGCTATCGGGATTCTCGGTCTGATAGATCGCGCCCATATGCGCGTTGACCAGCGGCGCCAGTTCGGTCAGCAGCAGCCGGCCGACGGTCGTGAGGTCGCGCTGCCCCTGCAGCATGTTGGTGAAACTGGCGAGGTTGGTCTTCAGCCAGTCCTGTTCGGTATTCACCTGCGTCGTCAGACGCAGGTTGCCGATCATCGTATTGATGTTGTCTTTGAGTTCGGCCATTTCGCCGCGGGCGTCGACCTGGATCGAGCGGGTCAGGTCGCCCTTGGTCACGGCGGTCGCCACCTCGGCGATCGCGCGCACCTGTGAGGTCAGGTTGGCGGCGAGCAGGTTGACGTTGCCGGTGAGGTCCTTCCAGGTGCCGGCGGCGCCGGGCACGTTGGCCTGGCCGCCGAGGCGTCCCTCGACGCCGACTTCGCGCGCCACGCTGGTGACCTGATCGGCGAAGGTAGCCAGCGTCTCGGTCATGTTGTTAATGGTGTCGGCAAGGGCTGCGACTTCGCCCTTCGATTTCACCGTCAGGTTCTGCTTCAGGTCGCCGTCGGCGACCGCCGTCACGACCTTGACGATGCCGCGCACCTGTTCGGTCAGATTGGCGGCCATGAAGTTCACGGTGTCGGTGAGGTCCTTCCAGGTGCCGGCGACGCCGGGGACCTGCGCCTGACCGCCGAGCTTGCCCTCGGTGCCGACTTCGCGCGCCACGCGCGTCACTTCGCCGGCAAAGGCGTTGAGCTGATCGACCATCGTGTTGATGGTGTTTTTCAACTCGAGGATTTCGCCCTTCACGTCCACGGTGATCTTGCGCGACAGGTCGCCGCGGGCCACGGCGGTGGTGACTTCGGCGATGTTGCGGACCTGCGTGGTGAGGTTGGCTGCGAGCAGGTTGACGTTGTCGGTCAAGTCCTTCCAGGTGCCGCCGACGCCGGGCACCACGGCCTGTCCGCCCAATCGCCCCTCGGTGCCGACCTCGCGCGCCACGCGCGTCACTTCGGCGGCAAAGGAGCGGAGCTGCTCGACCATCGTGTTCAGGGTATCCTTCAGCAGCAGGATTTCGCCGCGGACGTCGACCGTGATCTTCTTCGACAGGTCGCCGCCGGCGATGGCGGTGGCGACTTCGGCAATGTTGCGGACCTGCGCGGTCAGGTTCGAAGCCATGAAGTTGACGTTGTCGGTGAGGTCTTTCCAGGTGCCGGCCACTTGAGGCACCTGGGCCTGGCCGCCGAGTTTGCCTTCGGTGCCGACCTCGCGCGCCACGCGGGTGACTTCGGAGGCGAAGGCGTTGAGCTGGTCGACCATCGTGTTGACGGTGTTCTTCAGTTCCAGAATTTCGCCCTTGACGTCGACGGTGATCTTCTTCGACAGGTCGCCCTTCGCCACCGCCGTGGTCACCTCGGCGATGTTGCGGACCTGGCCGGTGAGGTTGCCGGCCATCGAGTTGACGTTATCCGTCAGGTCCTTCCAGGTGCCGGCGACGCCGGGCACGTTGGCTTGACCACCCAATCGTCCCTCGGTGCCGACCTCGCGCGCCACGCGCGTCACTTCGCCGGCGAAGCGATTGAGCTGGTCGACCATCGTGTTCAGCGTTTCCTTGAGCTGCAGGATCTCGCCGCGCACGTCCACGGTGATCTTGCGCGACAGGTCGCCGCCGGCGATCGCGGTCGCGACCTCGGCGATGTTGCGGACCTGCGCCGTCAAATTGCCGGCCATCGAGTTCACGCTGTCGGTGAGATCCTTCCAGGTGCCGGCGACGCCGGTCACCTGGGCCTGGCCGCCGAGCTTGCCGTCGGTGCCGACTTCGCGCGCGACGCGGGTCACTTCGCTCGCAAAGGCGTTGAGCTGGTCCACCATCGTATTGAGCGTTTCCTTCAACTGAAGAATTTCGCCCGAGACGTTGACAGTGATCTTCTTCGACAGGTCGCCCTTCGCCACCGCGGTCGCGACTTCGGCGATGTTGCGGACCTGAGCGGTGAGGTTGCCGGCCATCGAATTGACGTTGTCGGTGAGGTCCTTCCAGGTGCCGGCGACGCCGCGCACGTTGGCCTGGCCGCCGAGCTTGCCTTCGGTGCCGACTTCGCGCGCGACGCGCGTCACTTCGCCGGCAAAGGCGTTGAGCTGGTCGACCATCGTATTGATGGTGTCCTTCAGCTCCAAAATTTCGCCGCGGACGTCCACGGTGATCTTCTTCGATAGGTCGCCATTGGCGACTGCGGTCGTCACTTCGGCGATGTTGCGGACCTGCGCCGTCAGGTTGGAAGCCATCGAGTTGACGCTCTCGGTAAGGTCCTTCCAGGTGCCGGCGACGCCGAGCACGTTGGCCTGACCGCCGAGCCGTCCCTCGGTGCCGACTTCGCGCGCCACACGCGTCACTTCGCCCGCGAAGGCGTTGAGCTGGTCGACCATCGTGTTGAGCGTTTCCTTCAACTGAAGGATTTCGCCCGACACGTTCACGGTGATCTTCTTGGAAAGGTCGCCGCCGGCGATGGCGGTCGCGACGTCGGCGATGTTGCGGACCTGCGCCGTCAGGTTGGAGGCCATGAAGTTGACGTTGTCGGTGAGGTCCTTCCAGGTGCCGGCGACGCCGGGGACCTGGGCCTGACCGCCGAGCTTGCCCTCGGTGCCGACCTCGCGGGCGACGCGCGTCACTTCGGAAGCGAACGAGTTGAGCTGGTCGACCATCGTGTTGATGGTGTCCTTCAGCTCCAGGATTTCACCGCGGACGTCGACCGTGATCTTGCGCGAGAGGTCGCCGCGGGCCACCGCCGTGGTGACGTTGGCGATGTTGCGGACCTGTGCGGTGAGGTTGCCGCACATCGCATTGACGGAGTCGGTCAGATCCTTCCAGGTGCCGGCGACGCCGGGGACGATCGCCTGGCCGCCGAGCTTGCCGTCGGTGCCGACTTCGCGCGCCACGCGGGTCACTTCGGAAGCGAAGGATCGAAGTTGATCCACCATCGTGTTGATGGCTTCCTTGAGCTGCAGGATCTCGCCGCGGACGTCCACCGTGATCTTCTTCGACAAGTCGCCATTGGCCACCGCGATGGTGACCTCGGCGATGTTGCGGACCTGGCCGGTCAAATTGTTGGCCATCGAGTTGACGCTCTCGGTCAGGTCTTTCCAGACGCCCGTCACTTCCGGGACCTGGGCCTGGCCGCCGAGCTTGCCCTCGGTGCCGACCTCGCGCGCCACGCGCGTCACTTCCGAGGTGAACACGGAAAGCTGCTTGATCATCGTGTTGACGATGTTGGCCGACTGCAAGAATTCGCCGCCAAGTGGGCGGCCGTCGACGTCGAGCTGCACGGTCTGTAGTAGATTGCCCTGGGCAACGGCGGCGACCGCGCGCGTGACTTCGCGGGTCGGCCACAGCAGGTCATCGATCAGCGTGTTGACGGATCCCTCCATGTCCGCCCACGATCCGCTCGACAGGTCGAACTTGACGCGCTGCCGCGTCTTGCCTTCGCGGCCGACGACCTGGCCGACGTGCTCCAGTTGCTGCGCCATTCGCTGGTTGGCGGCGACGATTTCGTTGAAGGTGTCGGCGATCTTGCCCTCGATGCCGAGGTGATCGCCGGTCATCCGTACCGAGAAATCACCCGCGCGCATTGCCTGCAAGGCGTGCAGCAGATCCTGCATCGGATCGGACGTGCCGTTGGTGGTGGCTGGTTGGGCTTTGGCGACCCGGCGAACGGAGGGTGATGCCCCAGGGGAAAGGTCACTCATGGTGTTTCCTCGACCAGTTCGCGCGCAAATCACTTAGGCTGAAATGCGATTTCACAGATAGAACCGCTGCCCCACCGGCAGATCAAGTTGGAATAACGGTTAAGGTCGAGAAATCAATGACATGGAACTCAGCCCAGTTTGCTCAATGCGGCGGGAACCCAATTGTTCCCGCGATCGGAAAATTATCTGGAACCCAAAATGAAAACGCCCCGGCAAGCCGGGGCGTTTGAGGTTCTGATCGACGAGGGGCCTATGACCCCTTCGGATTGATCTCGGTGTAGTTGCCCTTGGCGTCCCACTTGTAAACGACGTAGTCGATGACCTTGATGTCGCCCTTGGCATCGAACCCCAACTTGCCAAGCACAGTGTCCCAATCGCTGGCCTTGATGGTCTCCATGACCTTCTTCGGATCGGTGGTCTTCGCCTTCGCCACCGCCTGCGTCCAGACCTGCATCGCAGCATAGGTGTAGAGGGTGTAGCCTTCGGGATCGATGTTCTTGGCCTTGAACTTCTCGACGATCGCCTTGGCGGTCGCCTTGTTGCGCGGGTCGGGACCGAAGGTGAACAGCGTGCCTTCGGCGGCCGGCCCGGTGATCGAGGCGAATTCCTTGTCGTTCATGGCGTCGCCCGCCATCAACACCGTCTTGAGGCCCTGGTCGCGCATCTGGCGCAGGATCAGGCCGGCTTCCTGATGGTAGCCGCCGACAAACACCAGATCGATATTGTCGCGCTTCAGCCGTGACACGATCGAGTTAAAATCCTTGTCGCCCTTGTTGTAGGATTCGAACATCTTCTCGGTGAAGCCGGCCTTGTTGAGCGCCTTCTTGGTTTCGTCGGCAAGGCCTTTGCCGTAGGTGGTCTTGTCGTTGAGGATGGCGACGTTCTTGCCCTTGTAGTTCTTGACGATGTAGTCGGCGGCAACCAGGCCCTGCTGGTCGTCGCGGCCGCAGACGCGCGCCACGTTCCAGAGCTTGCGCTCGGTAAACAGCGGGTTGGTCGAGGCCGGGGTAATCTGCAGCACGTTGCCGTCGGCGTAGGCTTCCGACGCCGGGATCGACGACGAGGAGCAGAAGTGACCGGCAACGAACGGGATCTTGGCGCTGGCGAACTTTTCCGCCACCGAGCGCGCCTGCTTGGGATCGCAGGCATCGTCGCCGATCTGCAGCGCCAGCTTCTTGCCGAGCACGCCGCCGGCGGCGTTGAAATCGGCCACGAATTGTTCGGCGCCGTTCTTCATCTGCCGGCCGAATGCGGATTCGCCGCCCGTCATCGGGCCCACCACTGCGATGGAGATGTCCTGCGCCAGCGCCGTTGTCGACAGCGCCAACGATGCGCCCAAAGCCAGGCCGATAAGTTTCAGTGATTTCATGAGATATCCTCGCAGGTCAGTCGATTTCAGGAAGCACCCGGCGGGCCGGGTACGAAAATCACGCCCATTGTCGGCTGATTTTACGGCGAAGTCATCGGCAATTTTCGGGCAAATCCACGGTCGGTTCGCAGCATCTTGCCGCAGCACGCCTGGGTAGGTGGGAGGCAGGTGGAAATGTGACTACTCCCGCCGGCCGCCTTCCAGATAGGCAGCGCGGATTTCCGGGCGCTGCAGCAATTCGCTGCCGGTTCCGGACAGGGTGATCAGGCCGTTGACCATGACATAGCCCCGATGCGCCAGTTTCAGCGCGTGGTTGGCGTTCTGTTCGACGATCAGGACGGTCAGGCCGTCCTGCCGGTTCAGGGTCCGGATCGCATCGAAAATCTGCCGCGCGATCAGTGGGGCCAGCCCCAGCGACGGCTCGTCCAGCATCAACAGGCGCGGCCGGCTCATCAGGGCCCGGCCGATCGCCAGCATCTGTTGCTCGCCGCCGGAAAGCGTGCCGCCGCGCTGGGTCATGCGTTCCTTGAGCCGCGGGAACAGCGCGAAGACGCGTTCCAGGCCGCTTGCCCGGTCGGCCTCGCTGCTATCGGTCGCATCGGCGCCCATCTGGAGGTTTTCCGCCACGCTCATGCGCGGGAAGATGCGGCGGCCCTCCGGGGATTGGGCGATGCGCAGCCGCGCGATCTCGTGCGTCGGCACGCCGGTGATGTCCTGGCCGTCGAATTCGATCCTCCCCGCACGGGCGCGGGGCCGGCCGAAAATCGTCATCATCAGGGTCGACTTGCCGGCGCCGTTGGCGCCGATCAGGGCGACGATCTCACCGGCGTTGATATCGAGATCAACGCCCTTCAGCGCCTCGATCTTGCCATAGGCCGCGCGCAGGGCGCGGATCGCGAGCAGGGGAGTCTTCGATGGGGCGGTCACGTTCCGCTCTCCATCACGGCGATGGCTTCCTCTTCATCCGTGCCGAGATAGGCCGCGATCACCTTGGGATCGTCGCGGATCTCGCGCGGCGTGCCTTCGGCGATCTTCAGCCCGTGATCCATCACGACGATGTGGTCGGAGATTTCCATCACCACGCTCATGTCGTGCTCGATCAGCAGGATCGAGGTGCCTTGATTCGCGCGGATCGAGAGCAGCAGTTCGCTTAAAGCGGCGCTTTCGCGCGCGTTGAGGCCGGCTGCCGGCTCGTCGAGGCAGAGCAGCGCGGGCTGGGTGCACATCGCGCGCGCGATCTCGAGACGCCGCTGGTCGCCATAGGGCAAATTGCCGCCGGCGTCGTCGGCGCGGTCCAGGAGCCCGATGCGGTCGAGCCAGGTCCGCGCCAGATCGATCGCGGCCTCCTCGGCCTTGCGCCAGGACGGCGCGCCGATCAGCCCGAGAAACGTCAGCCCGGAGGCGCGCATCAGCGCATTGTGCTGCGCCACCATCAGGTTCTCCAGCACCGTCATGCCGGGAAACAGCCGGATGTTCTGGAAGGTGCGTGCGACCTTGGCCAGCTTGGAAATCCGGAAATCGTTCAGCTGTTCGAGCTGGATGGCGTGGCCATTATCATGCGCGAGCCGCATCGCGCCTGACGTTGGCTTGTAGAAGCCGGTGATGCAGTTGAAGACGGTGGTCTTGCCGGCGCCGTTCGGCCCGATCAGCGCGGTGATCTTGCGCCGCTCGGCATTGAAGGAGAGTTCGTTGACGGCGACGATGCCGCCGAAGCGCATCGACAGGCTATCGACGGACAGGATCTGGTCGCCGCTCATCCGTGTCCCTCCTTGACGAGGTCGGACGAGATTGCCTGATTGCGCTCGAGGAACACAGTCGGCGCGCGATGGCCGATTAGGCCGCGCGGCCGCCAGATCATCAACAGCACCATCGCCATGCCGAACACCAGCATGCGGTACTGGTCGAGCCCTCGAAAAAGCTCGAAGCCGCCGATCATGGCAAGTGCTGCGAGCGCGACGCCGAGTTGCGAACCCATGCCGCCCAGCACCACGATCGCCAGCACCAGCGCCGATTCATGGAAGGTGAAGGATTCCGGGCTGATGAAGCCCTGCCGCGTCGCGAAGAATGCGCCGGCTAAACCGCCGAACATTGCGCCCGTCGCAAACGCCGTCAGCTTGGTCGTGGTGGTGTTGATGCCGAGCGCGCGGCAGGCGACTTCGTCCTCGCGCAACGCTTCCCAGGCGCGGCCGATCGGCAGCCGCCGCAGCCGGATCGTGACCCAGTTGGTGAGCAGCGCCAGCGCCAGAATCAAATAGAACAGGAACACGATGCGGTGCGTCGGCGAGAATTCGATGCCGAGCATGGCCGCAAGCCCGTCATCGGCCGGTGTTAGCGGAATGCCGAACAGGGTTGGCCGGGGAATGCCGGTGACGCCGTTCGGCCCGCCGGTCAGGGTCTGCCAGTTGATGATGACGAGGCGGATGATCTCGCCGAAGGCCAACGTGACAATAGCGAGATAGTCGCCGCGCAGCCGCAGCACGGGAAAGCCGAGCAGCACGCCCCAGAACGCGGCGAGAATGCCGGCAAGCGGCAGGCATACCCAGAACGACAATCCGAAATTGGTCGCCAGCAGCGCGTAGGAATAGGCGCCGACCGCGTAGAACGCGACATAGCCGAGGTCGAGCAGGCCGGCGAGGCCGACCACCACGTTCAGCCCCCATCCAAGCATCACGTAAGTGAGCACGAGGATGCCGAGGTCGAGAATGTAGCGCTCGTCGTAGAACAGGACCGGCACCAGAAACGTGAACACCAGCAGCACCGGTGCGATGGCGCGGCGCGCGACGGCGAGGGTGCTTTGCACGGAAGGTGGCACGATCCTGACGGTGCCGACCGGTCCCCACCATTGCCGCAGCAACTCGACGAGGATGCTACCGCCGAACACGGCCGCGACCATGACGGCGAGGTCGCCGAACCGCGTCCAGTAGATCAATTGTCCCTGCGGTCCGGCCTCGGTGCGCACGCCGATCATCAGCGAAAACAGCACCAGCGCCACCAGCGCGCTGATCAGCGCTTTCTTGAGGATGAAGGCGGCGCCCGGAGCGCGCGAGGTTTGGGCGGCGGGGGGTGCGCTCACGCTGCCGCCCATCAGACTTTTTCGACTTCAGGCCGGCCGAGCAGGCCGGTCGGAAGGAAGATCAGGACCACGATCAGGATCGAGAACGCGGCGACGTCCTTGTACTCGACCGAGAAGTAGGCCGACCACAATGTTTCGATCAGGCCGATGAGTAGCCCGCCCAGCATCGCGCCGGGCAGCGAGCCGATGCCGCCGAGCACCGCGGCGGTGAACGCCTTGATGCCGGCGACGAAGCCCATGAAGAAATCGACCAGCCCATAATAGAGCAGGTACATCATGCCGGCGACGGCGGCGAGCGCAGCCCCGATCACGAAGGTCATGGAGATGGTGCGGTCGACGTCGACGCCGAGCAGCGAGGCCATGGTCTGGTCCTGCTCGCAGGCGCGCATGTCGCGCCCGAGCCGGGTGCGCGATACCAGCCAGGTGAACAGCGCCAGCAGCACCACGGTGGTGATGACGACGATGATCTGGACGTTGGAAAGCTGCACCACGAAGCCTTCGGCGCCCTCGTGCAGGGTATAGCCGCCCGTGATGATCGGCGGCACCGGTTTGACGCGCGCGCCCTGCGCCACCTGGGAATAATTGGTCAGCACGAATGACATACCGATCGCGGAGAGCATCGGCGCCAGGCGGAACGAGTGCCGCAGCGGCCGGTAGGCGATGCGTTCCACCGTCCAGCCATAGAGCGCCGTGATCGCCATCGATACCAGCAGTACCACCAGCAGGATCAGGGGGATGGCAGTCAGGCCGAACGAGACCAGGATCAGGAAGGTGATCAGGGCGATGAAGCCGCCGATCATGAAAATATCGCCATGGGCGAAATTGATCATGCCGACGATGCCGTAGACCATGGTGTAGCCGATGGCGATCAGGCCGTAGATCGAGCCGAGCACGAGGCCGTTGATCAGTTGCTGGGCGAAATAATCCATGCGCTGCCGTAGTTAGAGCCGCGACGCGGCGAGAGCTCCGGCAGCCCGATGCGACGCGTCGTGTCGTTTTCTAACAGGTGGGAACCGGGGGCGGCAACAGCGCCGGCTGCGGCTTATTTGGCTTGTACAGAGCTAGTTTTTCAGCACGGGTTCCCGCTTCACAGTGCTGCCACGCCTTTGCCGCGCAATGATCGCAGCGGAACCGGCATTCCCTTGCAACGAATGTCATGCCTTTCCGTTCACCCCGGCTATGGTCAACAACGGAGATCCCCCAATGACCAATCAGAACAACCCGGGCCAGCAGAACCAGAACCCGGGTCAGAAGCCCGGTCAGCAGCAGCAGGGTGGCGGCCAGAAGCCGGGCCAGCAGCAGCAGGATCCGGGCCGTGAGAAGCCGAATCCCAACCGTCAGGGGAAGCAGATGCCTGATCAGGACAGCTAGCCGGACGGGTGAGTGAGTGAAGAAGGCCCTGCCGAAGGCGGGGCTTTTCTTTTGTGGCGCTCGGCCCGCCACCGTCATGGCCGAACTCGTGTGATGAACCCTCGGGTCAAGCCGGGGGCAAATGGATGGTCCGGGAAATTAAGGTAAACAAATGGTTTAAATTGCCGCCCGGATTTTGCGGGCGTTAGGTCGCCGTCGCCCCGTTGGGGGCTTGGGGGAAGCGGCATGATCGGAAACAGGCGGATCAGCACATTCAACGGCGCGCTGCTGGCGGCCTATTTCATTCCGGCCTGGACCATCGCAGCCTTCAAGATCGTCGTTTCGCCGATCCACGGTCTCTATGAGCGGCCGAACATTTCGCTGGCGCTGTTCGTCAGCGACCACCTGCAGCTCAGTGGATTGGCCACCGTTCGCGTCGCCTGGCTGCTGGCGCTCGGCCGGATGACCGTGGTGGCGTTCCTTGCGGCCTTTCTGGTTTTCATCACCCGCGCGTCGGCCCGCCGGAGCGGCGGCTGCGAGGAAGCGCTCGGCATGGCGCTTTTGATCGGCAGCGTGATGAGTTTTGCCGGCGTGCTGATGGCCTCGCAGGCCGGCGAGACTTCAGCGCTTCGGCTGCATGCGGCCGAGCTCATGATGATGCTCGGCACCGTCATTATCATGCTGATCGAGCGGCCCGCGCCGCCGCAGCAGGCCGGCGCTGCGCCCACCGGGCTATCCCTTCAGCGAAGCTAGTTCGGCGACGAGCCGCTCTTTGCAGCGCGGCGATACAGGACGGCCAGACAAGCCAGCAGCACGGCGGCCGACACGCCGAGCGACCAGTGAATGCCGATCGCGGCACCGGCGAGGCCCACAGTGATGCCGCTGAACGCCCGCATGCCGAGGCCGGCCATATTGAACAGGCCGACAACGCGGCCGCGGATGTCGGCGGGGGCATTTATCTGCACCAGCGCCTGCGCCATCGTGTTGAACGACAGCTCGAAGAAACCGGCGGCGAACAGCAATGCGATCGCAAGCGTGTAAATCCCGACGGACGCGAAGGCGAGCAGGGACAGGCTCCACAGAATGGCGAGCACGATGGCTGTCCGGGGATCAGGCTTCAGCCGTCCCCACGCTTCGAGGGCGATGCCCGCAAGCAGCGCGCCGGCGGCGTCGGCGGCCAGCAGCACGCTGTAGGATACGCCGGGGTCGCCATGCCCGAGATCGCCGGCAAAGCCCGGCATCTGGGCATGGTAGGCGTTGCCGATCATGAAGGAAGTCAGCCCGGCGAGCAGCGTCATCGAGGTCAGGACCCGCTGCGTGCCGATGTCGCGGATGGTCTGCATGATGTCGGCAAGGCCGCGGACGGGGATGCGTCGGGGTGCGGCGTCCTTGGCCTTCGTGGGCGCCCAGAACAGCCAGAGCAGCATCGGCAGATAGAACAGCGTGTTGAAAATGATGCCGTGGGATGGGCCGAGCGCCAGCATGATGACGCTGCCCACGGCCGGACCGACCAGGATGCCGAGATAGCGCGCCGTCGCGTTCAGCCGCACCGCGCTCGGCAGATTGGCCGGGCCCACGATGTCGTAGAGCAGCAACTGGTTCGGCGTCTGCCACAGCACGCCGGCGCAGCCATGGATGACGAGCAGCAGCATCGCGTGCCACATCTCAAGCGTGTCGGTGATGAAGAAAAATCCCCATCCTGCCGAGGCCACGATGAAGAGCAGCATCCCGCACTGGATGATACGGCGCGGATCGAGCCGGTCCGCCAGCGAGCCTACGGCGACCGAAAACAGCAGGAACGGAAGCCAGTGCGACAGCACCGCGAAGCCGGCCAGCGCAGGCGAGTGGAATTTCTGAAAGACCACCCAATAGCTGATCACGTGCTCGATATTGTCGGCCATCATGGCCAGCACATAGGCCATGAACTGGGCGCGATAGGGCGCGGACTTCATGGCCGCGAACGAGCCGGAAGCCGCCACGGGTTTCGTCGAAGGTTCGGAGTTCAAGATATCACCTGGGCAGGACTTCACCGGCTCGGCGCTGCAATGCTGCCGGGCCGGCATTTTGCTCGCGCCGATACACGCTCGTGGTTCGGCGCTCAAGACACTTGGGCGTGCTCAGGCGAAATAGTTGTCCTGATCGAGATCGGCGATGAGCCCCGGCTGCTCCGGCTTCCATCCCAGCGCCGCTCTGGTGCGCGCGCTCGAGGCCGGCATGTCCATCGCGGCGAATCTCGCGATCCAGCCGAAATGCGCAGGTGCCTCGTCATGCGTTTTGGAAATGACGGGCACGCCGAGCCTGCGGCCGATCACTTCGGCGATCTTTTTGAACGGCACGCCTTCGTCGGCGACCGCGTGATAGGGGCCGCCCTCGACGCCCTGTTCGAGCGCAAGCCGGTAGAGGCGGGCCGCATCGAATCGGTGCACACCGGGCCAGCGGTTCGCTCCATCACCGACATAGGCCGCGACGCCTTTCTCGCGTGCGATATCGATCAGGCGCGGGACGAAACCGTGATCGCCATCGCCATGGGTCGATGCCGCCAGCCGGACCGCGGACGCGCGCACACCCCGTGCCGCAACGGCAGCGGCCGCGGCCTCGGAGGCGCGCGGGAAATCGGGAGCAGGCCTGTCGGCCTCGGTCGCGATCCGGCGCGGCGCCAGCGAGCCAAATGCTGAGGTCACCAGCATCGGCCGCTGGGACCCTTCAAGCTCGGCGCCCATCGCTTCGATCGCACGGCGGTCTTCCGCGCAATTCTCCAGAAATCTCGAGAAGTCGTGGTTGAAGGCGGTGTGGATGACAGCGTCCGCCCTGCGCGCGCCGTCGCGAAGGCTCTCCAGATCTTCGAGCGAGCCGCGATGGGCTTCCGCGCCCAGGCCCGCGAGTGCGCTCGCTCCGGTATCGGAGCGGGTGAGACCAAGTACCTGATGGCCCGATGTGATGAGTTCGTGGACGACGGCGGAGCCGACAAAGCCGGTCGCGCCGGTAACGAAGATGCGCAAGTGAAAGTCTCCAATGATGTGTGGAGGCGGATATTGGCCAAGCGCCTGTCATGTTAAAGTAGTGATGTTATCGTGGTATAATGACCAACAGGATCAGCGTGAGCGTCGAAACCAACAATCTGCTCGGAAGCTATCTCAGGGATCGCCGCACCCGGCTTGATCCGGCCGCCCTCGGTTTCGCGGTGGGACGCAGACGGACGCCGGGGCTGCGCCGGGAGGAGGTCGCCCAGCGCGCCCACATCAGCCCGACCTGGTACACGTGGCTGGAGCAAGGCCGCGGCGGGGCTCCTTCGGCTGATGTGTTGAACCGGATCGCCCGCGCGCTGATGCTGACCGACATCGAGCGCGAACATCTCTTCCTGCTCGGACTCGGGCGTCCGCCCGAGGTTCGCTACACGGCCACCGAAGGCGTAACGCCTCGCCTGCAGCGCCTGCTTGATGCACTCGATGCCAGTCCTGCCCTGATCAAGACGGCCACCTGGGATGTCGTTGCATGGAATCGCGCGGCTGCTGCGGTCCTGACTGACTACGGCAAGCTTCCTCCGGGCCAGCGCAACATCCTTCGCCTCATCTTCGGCGATCCGCGGGTGCGGGCCGCGCAATATGATTGGGAAAGCGTGGCGCGTTTCGTGGTCGGCGCGTTCAGGGCGGACGCAGCGCGCGCAGGCGCTGTTTCCGAAGTCGGCCAACTCGTCGACGAACTCTGCCGGCTCAGCCCTGAATTCGAAGCCTTGTGGCGCGACAACAACGTCAACGTTTACGGCGAAGGCATCAAGCGCCTCCGCCATCCGATCCTCGGGCAGATCACGCTGGAATATTCGGCGTTTGCCGTCGACGGCCGGCCGGACCTTGGCATGATCGTCTACAATCCGGTCACGCGATCGGATGCCGACCGGATCAGGTCGCTCGTTACATCGCTGCCGGTGCAGCCATGAAGCGCAAGCCCTAGCCCTTCAGCAAATCTAATTCCGCAATGATCGCGTTCGCTTCCTTGATCGCGTGGTTGGCCGCCGGCACGCCGCAATAGATCGCCTGCTGCAGCAGGATTTCCTTGATGTCGTCGGGCGTGAAGCCGCCTTCGGCAAGGGCTGCGCGCACATGCAGGCGGAATTCATCCCACTGTCCCAGTGCGACCATGGTGCCGATCACGAGCACGCGGCGGGTGCGGTGGTCGAAATGCGGCCGGGTCCAGATGTCGCCCCAGGCGTAACGGGTGATCAGGTCCTGGAAGTCGGTATTGAACGCGTTGCGGTTCTTGATCGACTTGTCGACCCATTCATTGCCGAGCACTTTTCGGCGCTGGGCCATGCCGTCGTCGCGGCGTTGGTTGTCGTCCATGGTACGTTCTCCCCGTCATTGCGAGCGAAGCGAAGCAATCCATTTCACGGCTTGCTGAGACATGGATTGCTTCGTCGCTTCGCTCCTCGCAATGACGTCCCTGGTTGTGGTTGTCAGCGTTGCGTCAAAAAACCGATCACCGCGTCGGTGAAGGCGTGCGGCTGCTCGACGTTCGAAATATGCGCCGCATCGAGGATGGTCATGCTCGCGCCGGGAATCCGGCTGCGCATGAATTCGGCGTCCGCGATCGTCGTCGACATGTCGTGGCGGCCGGCGATGATCAGCGTCGGGCTTTTGATTTTCGATAGCAGCTCGCGCTGGTCGAGTGTCGACAGCGCCTCGCAGCAGGCGATGTAGCCCTCGACCGGCGTGGTCAGCATCATCGCCCTCATGTTGGCTGCGATCTGCGGCTCGCGCTCGCGAAAATCCGCCGTCAGCCAGCCCGCCATCACGGCGTCGGCGACCGCGGCGATGCCGCCTTCCTTTACCGCCTTGATGCGGTCGTTCCAGCGCGTCGGGTCTGGGTAGTGGCAGGTGGTGTTGGCCAGCACGATCTTGCCGAACCTGTCTGACGCGTTGGCGCCCAGCCATTGCCCGACCATGCCGCCCATCGACAGGCCGCACCAATGGGCTTTTGCGATGTTGAGGTCGTCGAGGATCGCCAGCACGTCGCGGCCGAAACGCTCCAATGAATAGGGCCCGGGCGGCACGTTTGACTTGCCGTGGCCGCGCCGGTCGTAGCGGATGACGCGGAACACCTGCGTCAGCGCCTTCATCTGCGGCTCCCACATCTGCATCGTCGAGCCCAGCGAATTCGACAGCATCAGCGTCGGTCCGCCGTCGCGGCCTTCGACGGATACGTTGAGCAAGCACCCGTCGGCGTCGATCATCGGCATAGGGATTCTCCGGTCACTTGTCGTCCAGCGAAGCGAGCAGGCGGTCGATCAGGGCCTGCGAGGCGCCCTGATAGGCCATCGGCTCGAACAGTTTTGCGATTCTGTCGGCGTCGAGCTGTGCGGCGACCTTGGCATCCGACGTCAAGACATCGCGCAGATGCTTCTTGTCCTTGACCGCCTTCTTGCTCGCCGCTTCGATCAGGTGATGCGCGTCGCTCTTGCCGACCTTTTCGGCCAGCGCCATCGTCACCGCTTCGGCCATGATCAGTCCGTCCGTCGTGTCGAGATTGCTGCGCATGCGCGCGGCGTCGACTTCCAGCCCCTCGGCGATATCCACAATGGCCGCCAGCCCGCCCGAGGTGACCAGCATCAGCGTCGGCAGCGTCGGCCATTCGGCGTGCCAGGGGCCGGCGCTACGCTCGTGGTCCTGCACCTGCGCCGCAAAAATCGTCGCCGCGAGACCGGGCGCCATGGTGGCTGCGGCAAGCGCACTGGCTGCCGCGACGGGATTGCGCTTGTGCGGCATGGTGGAGGAGCCGCCGCGGCCTTCGCCCGATGGTTCGAACGCTTCGCCGACATCGGTCTGCATCATCAGCGAAACATCGCGCGCGATCTTGCCGCAAGTGCCGGCAATGATGGCGAACACCGAGGCTGCTTCCGCGATGCGGTCGCGGTGGGTGTGCCAGGGCGCGTCCGGCAGCGGCAGCTTGAGCTCCGCTGCCAGTCCTTCTGCGACCTTTAGTCCGTTGTCGCCCAGCGCCGCGAGGGTGCCGGCCGCGCCGCCGAATTGCAACGCCAGCGTCTCGCTGCGCAAGCGCTGCAGCCGCAGCTTCGAGCGGTGCAGCGCCGCGGCATATTCGGCGAGCTTGAGCCCGAACGGCATCGGCAGCGCATGCTGGAGCCAGGTGCGGGCGACTACCGGGGTGTGGCGGTGTTGACGCGCCAGTCCGGCAAAGCCCGCGATCGCGCGGCTGATGTCGGCGAGCAGCGCGTCGATGCCGGCGCGAAGGCCGAGCATGGCGCCGGTATCGATGACGTCCTGGCTGGTCGCGCCCCAATGGACATAACGCGCCGCCTCGGCATCCACCTTGGCGACATTGGCCGTCAGCGCCTTGACCAGCGGGATGGCGAGGTTACCGGAGCGGGTGGCGGCGTGGGCCAGCGCGGCGAGGTCGAATGATTCGGCCCTGCACGCATTCGTGATCGGTCCCGCAGCACTTGCCGGAATGACCCCCAGCGCGGCCTCGGTGCGCGCCAGCGCAGCCTCGAAATCCAGCATGTTTTGCAGGGCCGCCGCATCGTCGCAGATCGCGCGCATGGCGGCGCTCGACAGCATCGGGGCAAGCAATGGGGAGAGTGCGGTGCTCATCTGCTCGCGACCTAACCATCCCGGCCTGTCGCTGCCAATGCCCTTATCGGTTTGGCTCTGCTGCACTTGCGAATATGCATCGCTTATCGCCCTTCCTTTTGGCCCGGGCGTGCTTTACTTGGGGATATCAGGCGCGATCCAGGAGGCACTCCCATGGCCATGACGATGAACGGCGAAGTCCAGCTTGCGGCGTCGCGCGAGGCCGTGTGGGCCAAGCTGAACGATCCGGAAGTGCTGAAGGTCTGCATCCCCGGCTGCGAGGAGCTGGAAAAGACCGAGGACAACGGCTTCCGCGCCACCGCCAAAATGAAGGTCGGACCGGTCTCCGCCCGCTTCAAGGGCAAGGTTAATTTGAGCGATCTCGATCCGCCCAATGGCTACAAGATCTCGGGCGAAGGCGAGGGCGGCGTTGCCGGCTTTGCCAAGGGGGGCGCCACCGTGGCGCTCGCCGAAAAGGATGGCGGTACCCTGCTGAGCTATACCGTCGAGGCCCAGATCGGCGGCAAGCTCGCCCAGCTCGGCCAGCGCCTGATCAACGGCGCGGCCAAGAAACTGGCCGACGAGTTCTTCGCCAATTTCGCCAAGGCCGTGCAAGGATGATCAAGGCTGACCAAGGCTGATTCTGCGCGGGCCCGCCCCCGGTCGAACAGGCCGTCAAGTCACTCAGGCCATGCCCCAGGCGAGGGGCTCCTGAGGTTGCTCATTACCGGGATGGCCCATATTATGGGCCTTGGAATGACTATAAACGCCTGCTTTGCCGGCATATCCGGCGGTGCAGCTCAAGAGAGTGGTGATGGCCAAGATTTCCCTGATCGTGAACGGTAACCCCGTAAACGCCAATATCGATCCCCGTACCCTCCTGGTCCAGTTGCTGCGGGAAAATCTGCGGCTGACGGGCACCCATGTCGGCTGCGATACCTCGCAATGCGGCGCCTGCGTCGTGCATCTCGATGGCAAGGCGGTGAAGTCCTGCACCACGCTCGCTGTCATGGCCGACGGCCACGAGGTCCGCACCATCGAGGGCCTGGCCGCCGACGGCGCGCCGCTGCATCCGATGCAGGAAGCTTTTCGCGAGCATCATGGCCTGCAATGCGGCTTCTGCACCCCCGGCATGATCATGACGGCGGTCGATCTGGTGCATCGCAAGGGCCATGACCTCTCCGACCACGTCATTCGCGAAGAGCTTGAAGGCAATCTGTGCCGCTGCACCGGCTACCAGAACATCGTTGCCTCGATCGCCGCCGGCGCCAAGGCGATGGCCAAGTCTGATCTTGCTTGAGGCCGATCTCGCTTAATTGATTTCATCGCGACCGCGATCAGGAAGTTCTCAATGTACGAATTCAAATATCATCGTCCGGCGACCGTGCGGCAGGCCGCCAATCTGCTGGTGAAGAACGAAGACGCCAAGGTGATCGCCGGCGGCCATACGCTGGTGCCGGTCATGAAGCAGCGCCTTGCCAGCCCGCCGCACCTGGTCGACCTCTCCCATATCGAAGGGCTCGACGCCATCGAGATGAAGGGCCGTTCGCTGGTGATCGGCGCGACCGCCAGCCATGCCGAAGTCGCAACGTCGTCGATCGTCGGCGAAGCCATTCCGGCGCTCGCCGAACTCGCCGGCGGGATAGGCGATCCCGCGGTGCGCCATAAAGGCACGATCGGCGGCTCGCTCGCCAACAACGACCCGACCGCGGACTATCCCGCAGCGGTGCTCGCGCTCGGCGCCACTATCGTCACCAACAAGCGCCGCCTCAAGGCGGAAGAGTTCTTCCAGGGCCTGTTCACGACCGCGCTGGAGAGCGACGAGATCATCACCAAGGTGATGTTCCCGCTGGCGAAGAAAGCGGCCTACATCAAATTCCGTAACCAGGCTTCGCGTTACGCGCTGGTCGGCGTGTTCGTCGCCAAGCGGCCGTCGGATGTGCGCGTCGCCGTCACCGGCGCGGGCTCGGACGGCGTGTTCCGCGCTACCCAGTTTGAGGAGGCGCTGAAGAAGCGTTTCTCGCACAAGGTGCTCGACGGCATTTCGGTGTCGTCGGAAGGGCTGAACAGCGATCTGCACGGCAGCGCCGAATACCGCGCGCACCTGATCGGCGTCTTGACGCGCCGCGCCGTCGAAGCCGCAACGGCGAAGTAAGTTTGCCGATTATTAGCGTATCAAGATTGGCTTTCCCAGAACAGGTTTGCCCATGAGTGCATCGGCGCTGCCCAAATCCGTCGATGGCATGCTCGAGTTGTTGACCTCGCGCGGCTATCTGGCCGAGCGGTCGCTGGCGACGGTGGCCTACCTGTCGCTGCGCATGGGCCGGCCGCTGTTTCTCGAAGGCGAGGCCGGCGTCGGCAAGACCGAAATCGCAAAGGTTTTGTCCGCCGCGCTCGGGCGAAAACTGATCCGCCTGCAATGCTACGAGGGGCTCGACGTCGCCTCCGCCGTCTACGAGTGGAGCAGCGCGGCGCAGATGATCGCGATTCGCTTGGCGGAAGCCGCCGGCGACACCGACCGCGAGCAATTGTCGTCGGACATTTTCGCTGAGCGCTTTCTGATCAAGCGCCCGCTGCTGCAGGCGCTGGAGCCTGACGTCGCCGGCGCGCCGGTGCTGTTGATCGACGAACTCGACCGTGCCGACGAGGCGTTCGAGGCGTATCTTCTGGAGATCCTCAGCGACTTCCAGGTCACGATCCCCGAATTCGGCACCATCAAGGCGCCGCAGCCACCGATCGTCATCATCACCTCGAACCGCACCCGCGAGATCCACGACGCGCTGAAGCGGCGCTGCCTCTATCACTGGGTGGATTACCCCGAGGCCGAGCGCGAGCTTGCGATCGTCAAGTCGCGCGTGCCTGATATTTCCGCAAAGCTGTCGCAGCAGGTCGTGCGCTTCGTGCAGGCGCTGCGCGACCAGGATTTCTACAAGTCGCCGGGCGTGGCCGAGACCATCGACTGGGCCACCGCTCTGACCGAACTCGACGCCCGCTCACTGACGCCGCAAATGGTCGGCGACACGCTGGGCGCGCTGTTGAAATACCAGGACGACATCGCGCGCATGCAGGGCGACACGCTGCAGAAGGTTTTGAAGGAAGCGACGAGCGATTAAGTCGTCATTCCGGGGCGATGCGCAGCATCGAACTACGGTGCGCAATTGCGCACCTGAGAATCTCGTCATTCCGGGTTCGATGCTGCGCATCGCCCCGGAATGACGAGAGAGTGGAAACCGGGTTGACCATGACCAACATCGACCATCTCAATCCGCCGACCGGCCACATGGCCGACAATGTCGTCGGCTTCGCCCGCGCGCTGCGCGCGGCAGGGATTCCCGTCGGCCCCGGCGCCGTCATCGACGCGCTCAACGCGCTGCAGGCAATCGAGATCGGCCACCGCGCCGACGTCTACGCCACGCTGGAAGCGATCTTCGTCAAGCGCCACGAGCATATGCTGATCTTTGCCCAGGCCTTCGACCTGTTCTTCCGCGCCGCCGAAGACTGGAAGCACATGCTGGATTCGGTGCCATTGCCCGATCACGCCAAAAAGAAGCCGCCGCCGGCCTCGCGCCGCGTGCAGGAGGCGCTGGCGCAGCCGTCGATGCGCGACGAGGCGCACGAGGTGCAGGAACAGGAACTGCGGCTGTCGGTCTCCGACAAGGAGATCCTGCACAAGAAAGATTTTGCGCAGATGAGCGCGGCCGAGATCGCCGAGGTCACTCGCGCCATCGCCAATATGAAGCTGCCGCAGGCCGAGTTGCGCACCCGCCGCTACCAACCGGACGCCAAGGGCCTCAAGCTCGACATGCGGCGAACCCTGCGCAGCAGTCTGCGCACCGGCGGCGAGATCATCGACATCAGAAAGCTCGGCCTGATCGAGAAGCCGGCGCCGATCGTGGCGCTCTTGGATATCTCGGGCTCGATGAGCGAATATACCCGACTGTTCCTGCACTTCCTCCATGCCATCACCGACGCCCGCAAGCGCGTCTCCGTGTTCCTGTTCGGCACGCGGCTGACCAATGTGACGCGGGCGCTGCGGGCGCGCGATCCGGACGAAGCGCTGGCGAGCTGTTCGTCTTCGGTGGAGGACTGGGCCGGCGGCACAAGGATCGCCACCTCGCTGCACAGCTTCAACAAATTGTGGGGCCGCCGGGTGCTGGGGCAGGGCGCCATCGTGCTCTTGATATCAGACGGGCTGGAGCGCGAGGCCGACGCCAAGTTGGCGTTCGAGATGGACCGGCTGCACCGCTCCTGCCGCCGCCTGATCTGGCTCAACCCGCTGCTGCGCTACAGCGCCTTCGAGGCCAAGGCCCAGGGTATCAAAATGATGCTGCCGCACGTTGACGAATTCCGGCCGGTACATAATTTGAGTTCGATGGAAGGGCTGATCGCGGCGCTTTCGGCGCCGCCCCCGCCGCACCACATGAGCCGCATCCGCTCCGCAGCTTGAAAGGGCTTCAAAATGCTCAACCGCGACGAAGACATTCTGCAGGCCGCCGAGAACTGGCAGAAGGCCGGCCACGGCGTGGCGCTGGCGACCGTGGTCGAGACCTGGGGCTCGGCGCCCCGGCCGGCCGGCTCCAGCCTCGTCATCAACGATGACGGCACATTCTTGGGCTCCGTCTCCGGCGGCTGCGTCGAGGGCGCGGTCGTCACCGAGGCGCTGGACGTGATCGCCAGCGGCAAGCCAAAAATGCTGGAATTCGGCGTCGCCGACGAAACCGCCTGGAATGTCGGCCTGTCCTGCGGCGGCACCATCCGCGTCTTCGTCGAGAAGGTGGGCCAGTCGTGAAACTCGAAACGCTGACGCAGGTCAATGCCGAGCGCGCCGGGCGCCGCCCGGTGATCGTGATCACCGATACCGCCAATGGCGAGCAGCGGCTGGTGAAGGCCAAGGACATCGCCGTCGATCCGCTGGGCGCCGAACTTGCCAAGCAGCTCCGCATGGGCAAGAGCGGCATGATCGAGAGCGGCGGCAAGAAGCTCTTCCTCAACGTCTACGCGCCGACCGCGCGTCTCGTGATCATCGGCGCGGTTCATATCAGCCAGGCGCTGGCACCGCTCGCGCGCTCGCTCGACTACGATGTGACGGTGGTCGATCCGCGCACGGCCTTTGCGAGCCCCGAGCGCTTTCCCGACGTGCCGCTGATCGCGGAGTGGCCCGACGTGGCGCTGCCGCCGCTCAATATCGATCATTACACGGCGTTCGTCGCGCTGACGCACGATCCCAAGATCGACGATCCGGCGCTGCTGCATGCCTTTGAACGCGACTGTTTCTATATTGGTGCGCTGGGTTCGCGAAAGACCCATGCCAAGCGCGCCGAGCGGCTGAAGGCGCAGGGCGCTGATGATGCCGATATCGCGCGCATCCATGCGCCGATCGGCCTTTCCATCGGCGCGGTGTCGCCGTCGGAGATCGCGGTCGCGATCATGGCCGAGATCACCGCCGAGCTGCGGTTGCCGAAAGAAACCTCGAAGGTACAGGCGGCATGAAGTTCGGTCCCGCCAGTCCGGAAGACGCGATTGGCGGCGTGACCGTGCATACGCTGCGGCAGGGGTCGCTGGTGCTCAAGAAAGGCACCACGATCGGCCCCACTGAGGTTGAGGCGCTCAACAAGGCCGGGGTCAAGGAAATCGTCGTGGTGCGGCTGGAGGCGGGCGACGTCTCCGAAGACGAAGCCGCTGCCAGCATTGCGCAGGCCGTTGCCGGCGAGGGCGTCAATGTCGAGCGCGCCTTTACCGGCCGCTCCAATCTGTTCGCCGCACAGGCCGGCGTGCTGGTGGTCGATCGCGCCGCGGTCGACCGCATCAACGGTGTCGACGAAGCCATCACCTTTGCAACGCTCGCGGCTTTCAAGCCGGTGGTCGAAGGCGAGATGATCGCAACGGTCAAACTCATTCCGTTCGGCGTCGAAGCGAAGCTGCGTGATGCGGCCGTTAATGTCGCTGGCAAGGGCACGCTGCGGATTGCGCCTTATGTCACCAAGAAGGTCGGCGTGGTTTCGACCCTGTTGCCGGGGCTTTCGCCAAAGGTGATCGACAAGACCCTGCGGGTGACGGCGGAGCGGCTGGCGCCCGCCGGTGCCAGCATCATTGCCGAGCGCCGCGTGCCGCACGATGAGGCTGATCTCGCGGCATCGATCAAGGAATTGCTCGGCCTCGGCGCTGAGCTGGTGATCGTGTTCGGCGCCTCCGCGATCGCCGACCGCCGCGACGTGATCCCGGCCGCGATCACCGAGATCGGCGGCGCGATCGAGCATTTCGGCATGCCGGTCGATCCCGGCAATTTGCTGCTGATCGGCAGCGCCGGCGGCGTGCCGGTATTGGGCGCGCCGGGCTGCGCGCGCTCGCCGGTCGAGAACGGCTTTGACTGGGTGCTGATGCGCCTTCTCGCCGGGCTGAAGGTCACGCGCGCGGAACTGACCGGCATGGGCGTCGGCGGCCTGTTGATGGAAATCGTCACGCGGCCGCAGCCGCGCACCGTTGCCGACCTCGAAGCCAACCGCAATGTCGCGGCAATCGTGCTCGCCGCCGGGCGCTCGACCCGGATGGGCGGTCCCAACAAGCTGCTCGCCGAAATCGACGGCAAGAAGCTGGTGCGGATCGTGGCCGAGCAGGCGCTGGCGTCGAAGGCGACCGAGGTGATCGTCGTCACCGGCCATCAGGCCGATCTCGTCGAACAGGCGCTGGCCGGGCTGAATGTAAAGTTCGTCCGCAATCCGGATTTCGCCGGCGGGCTCGCTTCTTCCGTCAAGGCCGGCATCGCGGCAGTGACAGAAAACGCCGACGGCGCCGTCGTCTGTCTCGGCGATATGCCGCTGATCTCCGCAAAACTGATCGACCAACTCATCGAAACTTTTGCGCCGGACCGCGGCCATCTGATCGCGGTGCCCGTCAGCGACGGCCGCCGCGGCAATCCCGTGCTGTGGTCGCGGCGTTTCTTCAAGGAGTTGATGACGCTGGACGGCGATGTCGGCGCCCGCCATCTGATCGCCAAGCACACTGAGGCCGTCGCCGAAGTCCCGGTCGATGGTCAGAGCGCCTTTCTCGATATCGACACGCCGCAGGCGCTGGAAGCCGCGCGAGGATTGTAGGGTGGGCAAAGGCGCACTTGCGCCGTGCCCACCATCTCTCCCGTTCGCTGATCTATGGTGGGCACGCTGCGCTTTGCCCACCCTACAAAGCTACGAAGCTTCCGTTCACCAAATTTAAAACTCCCCGCGGCTAGATTCTTCCCCGTTACCTCGGGGGAGGGGCATTTGATCGTTTCGACCGTGGCGGCACAGCGCCGCGCGCTCTTTATCGTTGCGCTGACGCTGATACTGGGCGTCTCGGGCTTCATCACGAGGGCATGGGCGGCGGGCGCGTTCGCCGTCGGCAAGTGCGGCGCTTACGGCCAGGCCTATGACTATCCGGCCGAGGCCACCGCGCGTGCCGCGGCGCTGAAACAGTGCAAGGGCAACTGCACCGCGCTCACCATGAATCGGGCCTGCGCCGCGCTCGCGGTCGACATGACCAATCCGTGCGGTCCCCACGGCTATGCCGTAAAACCCAAAATTTCGAGCTCGCTCAACGCCGCGACAAAGAAGTGCTACGAATTCGGCGGCAAGGAATGCGTCATCCGCGCCTGGGCCTGCGACGCCAAGGGGTGAGTCGCGATGTGCGCAGCGGTTCGATCTCACGTTCGGACGGGAGATACGTGCTTGCAGCGTCTGGGAATGTGTTGTCGCTAGCTAACGCGGAGGCCAATTTCATTTGTTATGGCAACGATAAGCTGATCTAAAACAAACGGCTTTGGTAAAAAGGCAACAATCTCTCCTTCTGGAAAGCTGTCTTCGAAAACATCTTCTGCGTAACCAGAAACAAAAATAAACGGCTGGTCTGCATTTCGTTTTCGTATTTCGCGATAAAGAGCTGGTCCGTCCATCTCCGCTAAGTGGACTTCTGACACGACGATGTCGAACTTATTGCCGTGTGTAATGTAGACGCCGAGCGCCTCTACCCCGTCAGCGGCTTCGACGACCGTATATCCACGCGAACGCATGCCGCGAGCATTAAGGGAACGTAAGCTCGAATCTGGTTCGACGAGCAGCACACTAATCGTTTCGGTGTAAACCGCCGGAGCGGCTTTGTGCCACGCAACCATCCGCATGCCCGGATTGCTCGGTCGGGTTTCAGCAGAAGGTTGGTGTCGTGGGAATAAGATAGAAAATGAAGTGCCTTGGGATACAACCGAGGTTACAAAAAGGACCCCGCCGCTCTGCTTTACAATTCCGTACACCGTTGACAGACCTAATCCGGTTCCCTTGCCAACCTTTTTGGTCGAGAAGAACGGCTCAAAAACGTTATCAATGATGTTGGCTGGAATGCCGGTGCCAGTGTCCAAGACGTCGATGCGGACGTAATCGGCAGGTGACAGACCCCTGTGGGCCAGCTTGACGGAGTCTTCGGCAGCCAAGTTGGCGGTCTTCACCGTCAGCCTACCGCCGTCGGGCATTGCGTCGCGGGCGTTGACTGCTAGATTGACAATCACCTGCTCGAACTGCGAGACGTCGACCTTGATCGGCCAGAGGTCGCGGCCGTGCACAAGTTCGAGCTTGATCTTTTCGCCAATCAGTCGCCGTAGCAGCATAGTGAGGTCGGACAGCGCGTCACCGAGGTCGAGCACTTGGGGTTGCAGCGTTTGACGGCGCGAGAATGCGAGTAGCTGCCGCACCAGCGTCGCAGCGCGGGTCGTGTTCTGCTTAATCTGCATAAGATCCTGGAACGATGGGTCGGTTGGCTTGTGCGCGTTCAAGAGAAAGTCGTTCGCCATCATGATTGCCGAGAGCACGTTGTTGAAGTCGTGCGCGATGCCTCCCGCGAGTTGGCCGACCATTTCCATCTTTTGCGATTGGTTGAGCTGGTGCTCAAGCGATCGTCGTTCGCTGATATCGAGGACATAAATATGAGCTGTTTCTAACGTTGCGTCTTCAGTTGTCACAAAGAACTGACCCCAACGCTCCTTATCGTCAGCGAGCAAAGCTTCGATTGGCGGGTTATCATGACGGCCCTTCGTGGCTTTGATGATCGCGGCTTCCAGAATTTCGCGATCACGTGGGTGCACCGCTGAGAGAATTGAACCTCCGACGTTTGCCGCCGCGATGCTGCGCGTCAGTTCCGCATATCGTGTATTGCCGCTAAGGATTTTGCAGTGCTTGTCAACTCTCGCCACAGCCATTGGCGTGTTCTCAAAGAACGGTTGAGGTAGCACATCCACCGCTGTTCCGCTTGTAAGCGCCCGTTCATATCCTCTCGCACCGGTAAGGAGAGCTCCTTCGAGATTTGTCGTTGTATCCCACGTCGCCTTGAACCAGCGAGTATAAGATAAATTCGCTCCGACAAAATTGTACCCTCGAAGATCCGACCCGCTAAAGTCAACTCCGGTCAGATCTGCAAATCGAAAATCAACGGCTGGATTCAGATCAGAAAGCTCTACAAGGTCCGAAAAGCAAGCCGTGTCTGATTGGTAGACGTCCTTGAGTTTGCGTCTATCCGCATCATCTAACCAACCATGAGTTTCCGAAATTGACGGCGGGGCATGCTCAGTCATTGTTGTGATTCCCCCCTGGTCTTTCTAACCGCGCGCAAAGTTTGTCGAGCGAGAATTACATCCCCTTCGGTAACTCCAGAATCGCCGATATTCATCGTTCGACTTATCGCGAGGGCAGCAATGCGTGCAGCAACGGCAGCGCGATTTATCTCCGCTTGCTTCTGATTGAATCGAGCGTCTACTGGGGCCGGTACAGTACTGGTGCGTTGAAACCAAAGGTCTCTAAGCGAGCATCTGAAGGTGACATGAACGTCTATCGACGTACTCTCTAGTTCTGGTAGAATATGACAGAGCGGCTCGTCCCCTATGATCTTGTGTTCCAATACGTTCTCTTGATTGAGCCCCAATCCATAGACCCGCCAATAGTTGTGGCCTGCATCAGCAACGCGCCAAAAGTGCTGAATATACTCTCGGTCTTTGTGCTCTGATTGAGAGATCGTTCGCTCAACTTGACCTCCGACATTTGCGTCAGCTTTCGCAAGGCTGCCTATCCACTTTGTGAAGTTAACGCCGAGTTGTCCCCCAACTGTTCCATGTCGCTTCGCTTGGTCGACTTCCGATTGTGTAACCTTAAGATGCCCTCCCGTCGTCTGTAGGCGCCCTCGATTGCTTATTTGTCCGCCCTTTGGTTCGACAACTACCTCGCCAATCTGGAATCCAACGGCAAACTGAAGTACTCCTTCGTCGGTTTGGACCCGATCGTGCAACCGTCCGCACCATAAACCGACTAGCAGCCCAAGCCCCTCGCTAGTGTGAAGATTGGTGGGACTCTCAATAGAAAGAGACGCCAATTTTTCGTCGGCATATTGCGTCGCCAGGATGGAAACAGTCCACATTGATGTCCTCGCCGCGAAATATGCAGACATGAAATATGCAGACATAATGACACAACCTAAGAGATTGCGCTATTGATTCGAAGATTTAGGACGAGCCCACTTCCGCCGCTAGGAAATTGGAGTTAGCGTCAAAGCCCATCTCAGTGGTCGGTTTATAATCCATGCAATTCGACACCAAGATCGCGGTCATCATCCGGACCGACCTCGAACCGTGGCAAAAACTCAACGTCGCTTCGTTCCTGGCCGGCGGCATTGCTGCCGCCTTTCCGGAATGTATCGGCGAGCCCTATGGCGACGGCTCCGGCACGAAATATCTGTCGCTGATCGGCCAGCCGATCCTGATCTACGGCGCTGACCGCGTCGCGCTCACCCGCGCGCTCGAACGGGCGCTGGCGCGAAACGTCACGCCCGCGGTTTATACCGAGGACATGTTCAAGACCACGCACGACGCCGCCAACCGCGAGGTGGTCAGGGCCGTGATCCGCGCCGAGCTCAACCTGGTTGGCCTCGCGATGCGCGCCGAGCGCAAGGTGATCGACAAGATCGTCGACGGGTTGAAGTTTCACAGCTAGGCGTTTTCGAGCAACGCCTGAGTTATTGGCTTGGCATTGCGCCAGGGCTGGCTCGTTGAAAGAGGTAATAGAATAGCGAGCGACCTCAAGGCAGGCACTGCGATCCACCTACCAAGTCAGCTGCATCTACCCGATTAATCCGGCTGCGCAATTTCAAAGAAGAACCGAGGAACATCTGCGGTAACAGGCTTGTTCGTTCGTCGGGGCAGCACGAGGAGGCTACCATGAGGACACCTCAGCTCTCCGCATTAATGTTAGCTGTTCTTACCTTCAGCGCCGGCGCCGCGGAACCTCAGAAGCTGTGGGAGGCGAGTGGCTTCAAGAACCCCGAATCGGCGGTCTTCGATCGATCCGCGGGAGCCATCTATGTGTCGAACGTCAACGGCGATCCGATGAAAAAGGATGGCAACGGCTTCGTTTCAAAGCTCGGGCCGGATGGAAAGGTCGTAACGATCGAGTGGGTCAAGGGACTCGACAGTCCGACCGGGCTCGCGCTTGCGAATGGCAAGCTGTACGTCGCAGATGTGGACCGCATTGCGGAAATCGACCTCGCCAAGGGCGAAGTCCTGAACCGGTTCGAGGCACCCGGATCGAAGTTCTTGAACGATCTCGCGGCTGACAAGAGTGGACGGATTTACGCTTCCGATATGGTGTCAAACAGCATTTGGGTGCTCGACGGCGGCAAGCTGTCTCTCCTGTTGCAGGATGACGCGCTCGAAAATCCGAACGGGCTCCTCGTCGAGGACGGCCGGCTTGTGGTCGCGTCGTGGGGCAAGATGGCCCCGGACTTCTCAACGAAGGTGCCCGGCCGCATGAAGGCGGTCGATCTCGTGACGAAGAAAGTGTCCGATCTAGGTAGCTCGACACCAGTCGGTAATCTCGACGGTGTCGAACCCGATGGCAAGGGCGGCTATCTTGTCACCGATTGGATGACCGGCGGGCTGTTCCGCATCGCGAGCAATGGCACAGCGACGCGCCTCCTTCCGCTCGCGAAGGGGAGCGCCGATCTCGGGATGGGGCCGGATGGCATCGTCATCATCCCGATGATGATGGATGGCACTGTTGTGGCTTACAGGGTCGATACACGCTGAGAACAGGAGTGCGCCTGGCTGAGTGCGGCGTGGCTTCTGATGAAGTGCGCCGCTTCGGCCACGACTTTCTCCTGTCATCACGAACGCCGAAGGATGCACCCGCGATCGAAAAATGAATACGCACAGCAATATTGCGGCGCCGAGTACGGCGGGACGCGACCAGCGCATCGGCAATTGCGTGGTGGCGGTGTTTCGCGCTCCGGTGGCCTATGGCGGCGTTTCGAACGATGCGTTCGCGCTCGGGGAGCGCATAGTCATGCACCTGCCAGCGACGTCCATTTTGAGTACGCTGTTACCAGCGTATCTTGCGAGCCCGACGAGGATGTACGGCTACCGTCTCTCCTTTGGCGCATCGAATGCGAGGGCTTGAACCTTTTTCGCCGCGCATAGACAAAGTGAGCGGCTGGGAGCGGTGCTCTGCGCCTGACCGCCGCGCCAAGAGCGAACATGCTTTGCTTTCGGCGCAGCGTGTCATTGGCGCCAGTTGGAGGATCAGCCATGGCGAACGTCATTGAAATCGCAAAGGCCACAGTTGCCGCATACAACAACAAGAACTGGAATGAGGTGAGAGACTTGTTGGCTGCCGACGCCGTGTATGACGAAAAGGCAACGAGCCGTCGCCTGGAGGGCTCGGGTCAGATCATCGAAGCCCTCCAAGGCTGGGCCCAGGCCTTCCCGGACTCCAAGGGTACATTCATACGTGAGTTTGCCAGCAACGATACTGCCATCTTGGAACTCGTATGGAAGGGCGTTCACACCGGGCCGCTGCAAACGCCGACCGGTGCCATCCCGGCATCGAACAGGCCGATCGAAGTGCCAGCTTGCGAGGTCTTCCGGGTCGAAGGCGGAAAGGTCAGGAGTGCGACGCACTATTTCGATATGCTCACGTTGCTAAACCAGATCGGCGTGACGGGAGCTGCAACGCCTTCAAAGAGTGCGGCATAGACATAAAATAGAGTAACTCCGAACACAGCAGAAACCCGCCGGTTCATCCCGGCGGGCTCGCTCTCTGACAATGCGCAGCGAACCAAAGTGGAAGGCTAGTTCGCGATAGCCGAAGCCTGCGCAGAGCCCGGCACCTCGCCTAGAGATGCGAAAGCTCTGTTCGCTTTGCCGCGCCCGATGAATGCCGAAGGGGTCTTCTCGTTGGGCCAGCTTCCGGTAGGTGGCCAGATCATCCTCCTGGAGCACCGGTCCCTCGCCACGTCGCCCAACAGAACCCATGGCTGGTCCCAACGGCAGCGAGGTGCCAACACCCGCATAGAGGTATCGATCACCGTAAGCTCGCTTCAATGCTGCGAAGGTCGGCTCACCGGTGCAGTGCCCCGGAGCGATGTTCTCTACCTTGAACGTTTCCTTGAGCATTGCCACGGCTTTGGCAATGACCTCGTCCGGTGCGACGACGAGGTGGAAGCCGCCGGCGATCAAACGAATTTTGGGATTGATGGCTGTCGCCGCCTCGACGATCCTTTCGATCCCCGGGTGCGCGCAGCCGACCACGAGCACGATGCCGTCCGAGGTGTTGACAGCCAGCGACAACTCCTTGAGCTCCTTTGTGCCGGGGGCATCGGAGACAAGCGCAATCAACGTGATGCCTGGGGCAATTTCCGTTGTCTTGTCGATCGGCTCGATATTGGCTCGCTGCCAGGCGGTGCCGAATTTCATGACTTCCGGCGGCTTTCCGTCGTAGTAGCGCATCTCGGGCGGCAAGGATTCGTACTTTCGGTAGAAGCTCGACGGCAGCGACGAGCCATAAATTCCGAATCCTTCCCTGGGTGCGTAGATCTTCACCGTCGGATTCACGCTCAGAACATGGTTCAGGCCAGCCATGTGATCGGAGTGGCGGTGTGACAGCACCACGAAGTCGATGCTGGTGAGGTCAATGTTCTTCGCCTTGACGTTGGCTGCGAAGATATCCGGGTCGTTGCCGGTGTCGAACAGGATTCGCTTGCCGGAAATCTCCACAAGTGCGGAGAAGCCCCAATCCTTTTTCATCGCGGCATCAGTGCCGAAGGCGTCGTAGAGGATCGTGATCTGGCTGCTGGGCTCAGCCGTCGCTTCGCCAGCCGGGGCAACCACGACAGCGGCGCCGGCAAGTGCGGCCGCAATAAAAAACTTTGTGCGAAGTTCCATGGAAGTTCCTCCTCTTTCGGGACCCCCATTTGCGCTTGCTTGTAGCCGCCTCACGCGACTTCGCGATTGGACTCCCGTGTCAAGCTCGCCGTTGTGCAGATGATCTTTTGATCTAGCGTCCAACGCGGTTTGAGTTGATCAGTCGGTCGCTGTTCCCAAAGGCCATTCGGGCTCTTTCGATCAGGGCGTTTTTTTTGCCCGCTGATCAGCGCATTGGAAAATTACGCCCTTCCCCCGCAGGTGTCACTACGAAAGTCAGGCTCGCCGGTGCTCGCCGAGCGCAAGGTGATTGACAAGATCGTCGAAGTTTCACAGCTAGCGCGTGGGGCCGATAAATTCAAAACGGCAGGCCGACGCCCCGCTTTGAAGGCCTCGTGCAACGGATGTGAGCAGGCATGATCAGGAAGGCTGAGGAACGAGACGCGTCCAGTCTGGCTGCGGTGAGCATTGAAGTCTGGGTGAACACGTATCTGCGCGATGGCGTCAGTCCGTTATTCGCGGACTATGTGCTTTCGGAATTCACGGCGCAGAAGTTTCGCAACTCGATCGTTGATCCCGATCTGGCGATCTGGGTATCGGAGAACCGGACGGGAATTGACGGCTTTGTGACGGTTTGTTCGACGGCCGCGCCGCCGCAGGCCGATTGTTCGCCGCTGGAAATCACCACTCTGTATGTTCAACCGAGGCACCAGGCGGGCGGAAGGGGCGGCGCGCTGTTGCGTCATGCCCTGGACCACTGCCGGAACATTGGCGGCGAAAACGCCTGGCTGAAGGTCGAAGCCAAAAACCGCCGGGCCATCGACTTCTATCTCCGGCATGGTTTTGCCAGGATCGGCTCCACGGATTTTGTGATCGGCGATCAGGCTTACGAAAACCATGTGATGAGAACGAACCTTCGGCATCCCGTTGACTGACCTGCGACGGCGCGGGCTACGAACTCGCCATCTTGCGGCACGGCTGCAAAACGCAAATACTCCCCCTAGTTGGATTCCCGGAGGGAGTCCGGCCAAGAAAGCCCGGGGGCGGGCAACAAGGGAGAAGACGTCATGGCGCGGGAAACGAGCGGCAGTGCGGCTGATGGCAATGGGTTCGATACCAGCCGGCGCAGATTTTTGGGCAGTTCAGGTCTGGTGGCGCTGGGCGCGGCAATCGGCGGCGGTCTGCCGCTGTCGCGCAACGGCATAGGCATTCCGGAGGCCCACGCGCAGGCCGCGGCCAAGGGCCCGCAATATCTGAAATTCCCCGGCAAGAACGAAGGCCTCGTCGTGCTCGGCGAAAAGCCGCTGGTTGCCGAGACGCCGGAAAGCCTGCTCGACGACGACACCACGCCGATCGAAAAATTCTATATCCGCAACAACGGGCAGATCCCCGAGGAGACCAAGGATCCCGACGCCTGGAAGATCACCATCGACGGCGAGGTCAACAACAAGATTGAGATCACGCTCGGCGAACTGAAATCGAAATACAAGGCCGTGACGCGGCGCATGGTGCTGGAGTGCGGCGGCAACGGCCGCGCGGCGTTCTCGCCGCCGGCGCGCGGCAACCAGTGGACCAATGGCGGGGCAGGGTGCGCGGAATGGACCGGCGTGCCGCTGGCCGACCTGCTCAAGAAGGCCGGCCTCAAGCCATCAGCGAAATACACCGCGCATTATGCGGCCGACCTGCATCTGTCGGGCGATCCGGGCAAGCCGAGCATCTCGCGCGGCGTGCGCATCGAAAAGGCGATGGACCCGAACACGATGATCGTGTGGGCGATGAACGGCAAGCCGCTGCCGAACATTCATGGCGGGCCGGTGCGTTTGGTTGTGCCGGGCTGGGCGGGTTCGGCCTCGCAAAAATGGCTGACGCGCATCACCATCCGCGACCGCGAGCATGACGGCCCCGGCATGACGGAGTTTTCCTATCGGCTCGCGATCAAGCCGATGGTGCCCGGCGGCAAGGCCGATCCGGCGAATTTCCGCATTCTGGAGTCGATGCCGGTGCGCTCCATCATCACCAATCCCGCGAACGGCGCCAAGTTCGCCGCCGGCACCAAGGAGCTGAAGCTGCGCGGCGCCTCCTGGGCCGGCGATCTCACCGTCAAGCAGGTGGATGTCTCGACCGATTTCGGCGCGAGCTGGCAGCGCACCACGCTGGAAAAGCCGAAGAACAAATATGACTGGCAGCGCTGGACCGCGACCATCAAGCTGCCGAGCGACGGCTATTTCGAGATCTGGGCCCGCGCCACCGATTCCAGGGGCGCGATGCAGCCGCATCAGGCCGGCTTCTGGAATCCGCAAGGCTATGGCGGCAACGCCATGCACCGCATCGCCGTGCTGGTGGGATGATGCGGCGTTTTGCGTGGCTCGCTTTGGCCGGCATACTCTTGATAGCGCCGGCCATGGCGCAAACGGGCTTCACGCCGCGCGACGAAAGCCCGGAGGAATTCGCCGCGGGCGCCGGTCGCGACGAGACCTTCTACGCCTGCACCGCCTGCCACGGTTTTAGGCTGGTGGCGCAGCAGGGCATGACGCGCGCGCAGTGGGAGGATTCGATCAACCTGATGATCCGCCGCCACAACATGCCGCCGCTCGACGACAAGGACCGCGAAAGGGTGCTGACCTATCTCGAGACGGCCTATCCGCCGCGCGCGCCGGCGGGCCGGGGAGGCTGGGTGAACCCGTTTGCGAAGTGAATGCCCGGATATCTGGCTATGCTCTTGACGCAGCCGCGCGCCAGGCCAGAATGGCCGGCGGCTTGCGCCGGGAGGCGGTGATATGAGGTTTTTGATTACTGCGCAGGATACGGCGGGAAACGTGACCCTCAACCGGGGGTCGGTTCCGGCTGCGTTGAAGAAAGCCGCGGAACTGATATCGGACGGCTGCTGGAACGTCGAAATCGTAACGCCCGATGGGGCCACCTATCAGCCCGGCGAGTTCGATCAGTTGAGAGACCGGGTCGGCGCCGCGGGCCCCGACAGGTCGCTGACGACGCTATAGCGGACATCTATTTTTCAGCGCCCAATGTCAGCTATTTGATGCGCGGGCACGCAAGTCCGTACCGAAACGTGCGTCGGCTTCTTGACGCACTCTGCTCGTCCTCACTCTGTTCGTCCTGCTGAGTTGCCAGGAATTACCCCTCCAGGGTAAATCCAACCCGCAAGGTTACCTGGTAATGGCGCACGGATCCATCTTCGATGTGGCCTCTCGTTTGCACCACTTCGAACCATTTCATGGAGCGAACGGTCTTTGATGCGCGGGTTATGGCGTTCTGAATGGCATCTTCGATGCTTTTCTCGGAGGATCCGACGAGGTCCAGGATCTTGTAAACGTGATCCTTCATTTCGGTGTTTGGCATGGCGAAGCTCCGTTGGAATGTCAGCGGGGCAATCTGGGTTCACCGCCTCCGCTGTGGCGTTTGATCCGACTGTGAGCCAACTCCATGCCCTCATCCGAGTTCCGACGACTTAGTTATGATGGGCGAGGGCCACATGATGTGAAGTCCACGTCGGCTCTGGAATGGACACGCGCAACGGTCACGCGACGTCCGCTCGTTTCCAGAGCGGAAGTCACGCTGCGCCCGGGCGTGATCGTGGTCTGCGATATCAGACAGCGCCAAGCCTTGCCGAAATCGAAGAACCGCCGCTACCGCACCGCGATCGGCGACACCGTCGAGCCCGAGCCGCCCTGAATCTTGAGCGGCTGCATCACGAAGGCGAACTCGCCGACGCCCTTTTGCGCGAGCTCGTCGAGCTTGAGGTTCTCCAGCAGATGGATGCCGTTCACCACGAGCGCGACCTGGTGCACCGGAAGCGACAATTGCTTGTCGGGGTTGGGCGCGACCTCGACCGGCCAGTTGTCGGCGCCGAGCAGCATCGGGTCCTTTGCGGCAAGCCAGAGCGCGGCCGGCACGCCGATGCCCGGGCAGGATTTCACGTAGCGAGGATTGTCCTTGCCGTAGAGCTTGCCCCAGCCGGTGTGGATGATGACGGCGTCGCCGGGCTGCAGCGTCAGGTTCTGCTTCTTCAGGGCGCCCTCGAGATCTTCCACCGTGATTTCGTAATTGTCGCCCAGCATCTCGACGCCCTTGAAGCCCGCAACGTCGATCAGGACGCCGCGCGTGAACAGCGTGCCCACATTATGGATACCGAACTTCTTGAAGCCGGTGCGATCTGAGTTCTCGTCGACCTTCTGGCAATTGTACCAGCTGTTGAGATGGGTCTGGTGCGCAAAGCCGTCGAACTGGGTGCCGACCTGGCCGAGCTCGGTGATGATGATCTCCTCGTTCGAGCCGCGCATGTTGGAGAACTGGTTCATGAAGGTGCGCTTGGTGTGCATGTCGAAGCGCCGCGTTCCGAAGAACGCCATGCTGGGGCCGAGCACGTGCGCGAGTTCGATCACCTCGCCGGTCTTGATCAGCTTCGCGGCGTTCATCACGGCCGCGGGCTTCTGATGATTACCCGAGCCGCGCTCGTCGGCCGCGCCCCATTTCGACGGACAGCGCTGGCTTTCTGCCGGAACGGTCCAGCTTGGTGCCTGCGCGTAAGCGGCGGTGGAAAACGCTAGCGCGATCGTCGCACCCAATGTGAATGCTTTCATCTGCAATCCTCCCAAGAGAGGGCGCTCTGGAGACGGCGCCCTGGGACAAATAATGCTGATGCCATCGGGGCGGTTTCAAGTCCGACAAGGTGCCTGGGACGACGTGCCACCGGCAGTTGCGGCGGTGCGGCGAGGTTTTGGTGTAAGGCGACAGCACACCAAATTTGCTCGGTTTCACGCTTCCACGCACGTCTCGAAGTTCGTTATGATGGGGGTCGAATGGTCCCGGAAGGCGCCTTGCCCCCGCGCCAATGGATTCGCAATTCAAGGGAGTGAGCACATCATGAAACGCCGTACGTTCCTCAAAGGCAGCGCCCTGGCCGGCGCGACGGCGCTGGTTGCGGCGCCTGCGATCGCGCAAGGTGCGCCCGAGATCAAGTGGCGCCTGACCTCGAGCTTTCCAAAATCGCTCGATACCATCTTCGGCACGGCGCAGACCTTTGCGAAATACGTGGCTGACGCCACCGACAACAAGTTTCAGATCCAGACTTTTGCGGCAGGCGAGATCGTGCCAGGCCTGCAGGCGCTCGATGCCGTGAGCTCGGCGACCGTCGAGATGGCGCAGACGCCGCTCTATTTCTACATCGGCAAGGAGCCGGCGCTGACCTATGCGACCGGCGCGCCGTTCGGCATGAACCATCGCCATCAGCATTCCTGGTGGACGTTCGGCGGCGGCGCCGAACTCTGCAACGAGGCGCTGAAACCTTTCAAGACGCATGCGATCCTGTGCGGCAACTCCGGTACGCAAATGGGCGGCTGGTTCCGCAAGGAGATCAAGACACCAGAGGATCTCCAAGGCCTCAAGTTCCGCATCGCCGGCATGGGCGGCCATGTGCTCGCCAAATTGGGCATCGTGCCGCAGCAGATCGCGGGCGGCGAGGTCTATTCAGCGCTCGAGAAGGGATCGATCGATGCCGCGGAGTTCGTCGGTCCCTATGACGACGAGAAGCTCGGTTTCTACAAGGTGGCGAAGTACTACTACTTCCCCGGCTGGTGGGAAGGCGGCGCCATGTTGCACATGATCGTCAACGAAGAGAAGTGGAATGCGCTTCCCAAGCAATACCAGGCGGTCCTCAACCAGGCCGGTTCGGCCGCGGGCGCGTGGATGATCGAAAAATACGACAGCGTAAACCCTGCCGCCTTGAAGCGCCTTGTCGCCGGCGGGGCGGAGCTGCGCGCGTTCCCGCAACCGGTCTTGGAGGCCTGCTACAAGGCAACCCAGGACCATCTGAACGAGATTGCCGAGAAGAGCGCGCTCTTCAAGAAGACCAAGGAGAGCCACGACGCGTACATGAAGGAAGTGCTGTTCTACACGCAGATCGCGGAAAACTATTACGACAACTTCCTGCTCAGCAAAATGCGCAAGGGCTGAAGCGCGTCATCGATGTTCGATCGCCGGGGGCCACCGTGAACAACATGCCGCGCGTTTCGGCGGCCGCCATATTCGCTCTGGCGGCGGCATGTGTCGTGACGTTGATATCGACGGCCGCGCTTGGGGCTTGCAAGACGACGCTGTATGGAGAACTCGTGCCGGACGACAATCCAAAGCGGTTCTTTCCCTTCGTTCCTCCGAAGTGGCTATCTTTTGGGCTCGATGAAATCGTGCAAGAGAACGGCTACACCGTGGAGAAGAGCTTTCAGTCGTTCGTATTCCAGAATGCCAAGACGACGTTTCCTATTCCGTTCGCGCTAAATATCGATTCGCCAAAAGACTGCCCAAAGGAACTTAATCTATACGTGACCGGCTCCGACCGACTCGGCTTTCACTATGAATATCCGCTGAACGGCTGGAGAAAAATCAACCTAGAGAAGTTTGAGAGCATTCGCGTTTTTCCGCCGAGTTTCTGAATGCATGAAATTTTCAAGCATTTTCGTGCTGGCTCGGCGGCCTTTCAGATGTCCAGCAAGTGTAGGCCGGATGAGCCGACGGGTCGCACGAATGCGCGACCCGTTGGCTCATCCGGCTACCTGCTGAAGTTTCACAGCCGGCGCGTGGACCGATAAATTCGGAGCAGCCGGCGATGAACCCTACATTCCAATAAATCCACGCAGCTTTTTGACTGTTTCAGCGGCGTCCTCGGCTTCCTCGGTCGTCAGGACGATGATTTCGCCGGTACGCTCGTGCAAGACGCTGTGATGGATGGCCGCGCCTGAAAGGCCGTCGACGTTCGACTTCACCGCGATGTCGTCGATATTGGAGAGCGGGAATTCGACAGGCTTTCTGTTCCACAGCAGTATTTTTTGCTGCAGCGTGGCCTTGCCGGAATCCTTGTCGAGCGTAAGCGTCGTTGAGCCTGCTTTCAAGACGAGCTTGCCCGGAGCTTCTTCGATACTAGCCATGGCAGGTCCCCTCGCTGGTTCCCTACATTCACATGTCAGATATCGGGTGATGCACCGATAAGACGGTTGTATCGCCGGAAATTTTCGCAAGATTTACGGGCCGTGTCGAGCGGCAAATTGACGCCAGCGCCAGACGTTCGTCGTTGGGCGGCTTCCGAGATGGTCTGCCGACGATCGCGCCAGCCGACATTTGCCGGGACGTTGAATCAACCGGCCATCCCGGGTTCACTCGACGAGTTTCCAATATGAGTCTTTTCGAAGCACTTTGCCGTCGCGGAAGGTGTAGAAGTCGCAACCTTGGACTTCCAGCTTCTTGCCATCCCGACCGGTGCCGGTGAGGCACCATTTCGAAATGCCGGTTTGAGATTCCGAATCCACGAAATGCTCGGCGTTCCCGTAATGGACGTCGGGCAGTCCTTCAAAACGCGCAGCCAGCCCTTGCCGCACATTCTGCTTGCCCTCAAAACGGGAGCCATACGGCTTATTCCCCCTTGGCATCTCCAGAACGCAATCATCGGCAAAGAAGCTCATGATCCGATCCAGATCGTGCGCGTTAAACGCATCACATATCTCTATTAGCTTGGCTCGAATATCCATCTGCGCCTCGCTCGACTTCAACACACCGCTATTTCGGCAGGCTAACGCTTCATAACTTAGTCAATCACGTCATCCTGGCGCGGACAACGCTTTGGGGCGAGGCCTCGAACGACGCGGTCAAGGAATTCCGGATTGCGCTCCGCTCCATCCGGGCTTCTGTAACGGGCCTTGGTTAGTCAATCCCTTTTTGCGTTATCCACTTGCCGGGCACTTGCTTCTGTACGGGATCGGCGCGGTGGCCGTCGCCTAATGGGGTGCATGAGAGGAGCCGGCCGGCCAATCTACGGAAGCGTGGTTGTGAGCCGACTTCCCGGATGGCGGCCTGACCGGATCCATCGTCCCGGCGAGGGACTTCGCTCGGGGAAGGCCTGGTGTCGTGGCCCGCCCGGATTCGGTTGATGCTCCTTAGCTTAGGTTGCGGCGGCTTTGGCCATCGGGTTGAAGGGTTTTGCATCGGCCAGCATGCGGTGCAGGATGACGGCGAGCTTGCGCGCCAACGCCACCTTGGCCTTGCGCATGCCTGCGCGATTTTTGATCCGCATCGCCCAGCTCTTCAGCGCCGAGCAATTCTTCACGGGCTTGGTCAGCATGACGTGAGCGGCCTGGTAGAGCGCCTCCCGCACGGAAGCATCGCCGATCTTGCTGATGCGGCCGGTATAATCGGTTTGCCCCGACTGGTACTTCTTCGGAGTGAGGCCAAAATGCGCCCCTGTCGCCTTCGATGACCGGAACCGCGCCGGATCGTCGATTGCCGAGGCATAGGTCAGCGCCACGATCGGACCGACGGCCGGTGTCGTCATCAGAAGCTTGGCCTGTGGATGCAATCTGGCCAGCTTCTGCGTCCGCTTGTCCAGGCCGCCGAACTCGCGCTGCAGCACCGCATGCGCTTCGAGCAGGGCCTGTGCAACGATCTCAAGCCCGGGATGGCCGGCGACCAGCTCCTTGATCCGTCCCGCAAAGGTACGCTCGGTGGTCTCGCCGACCTTCAGCCCAAAGCCCCGCAGCACGCCACGCAGGCTGTTCTCGATATCGCGCAGCTTCGACTGCAGCAGCTTGCGCGCCGTCAACACCGCCCGCGTCTCCTGCGCTTCGATCGACTTGCAGTGCACCGGCCGGAACCAGCCAAGCCGCATCAGTTGGGCAATCCCGCGGGCATCATTGCGATCCGACTTCACCGGCATCGACTTGAAGGCGTCGCGGACGTGCCGCGTCTCCAAAAGCTCGACCGCAAACTTCGCCTCGCGCAGCGCCGCGTAGAGCCATTGCGACAACGGACCGGCCTCCAGCCCGATCCGATCAAGGGCCAGCCCCAACGAACGGAACCAGGCGATCAGGGCCTCCGGCTCGCTTGCAACCTTCGCCTCCCGCAAAATCTTGCCCGCGCCATCGACAACGCAAATCGTCGAGCTTTCCAAAGACACGTCAATTCCTGCATAATGGTTCACGGTCGTCCCTCTATGATGCTTGGAGCGGGCCTGCCCGACTCCGGTTTTTGACACCATCAGTGTGAGGGACGACCGCCTTCAGCGGAAGCCGCTCGCGAGCGCGCTTTCAAATCGCGCCGTAGCGAGCGAGCGGCTGCTTCGGCCGGCCCGTTACCCCATCTACGTGGCTGTATCAACGTCATTGCGAGCGCAGCGAAGCAATCCATAGAGCGGCGTGCGGAGGCGTGGATTGCTTCGCTGCGGTCGCAATGACGTGGATGGGCCGCGGTGTGCCGGGACCCCCGCATGTGTGGGGTATGGCGCGCCTTTGGCGAGGCGCAAGATCCTCCGAACCGGCAGCGCGACCAAGTTTCACCGGCGTCGGTCACGCCCATGTGAAACCTGCTTTTTCATCTCGAATTGACAATGACTGACTAGTCAGTCATATTGTGACCATGACGGAAACGAGCAACAAGACCTCCAGGAAAACCGGCCTGAAAACCGCCCCGAAACCGGCCAATCGCCGGGCCGGGGAGACGGGATCGGCCGCTCCGGCGTCGCCCAAGCCCGCCTCCAACCGCGCCGAACGCGCGGCCGAGCGGCGCGGGGCCATTATCGAGGCGGCGATGGACGAATTCATCGCGCGCGGGTTTGCCGCGACGCGGCTGGACGACGTCGCCAAGCGGGCCGGTGTCGCCAAGGGCACGATCTATCTGCACTTCAAGGACAAGGAATCGATGTTCGAGGAGCTGATCCGCACCGCCATCGTGCCGATGATCAACCGCCTCTGGAGCACGCCACCGCAGCCCGGGGCGTCGGTACGCGACATGGTGGAGGGCTTTGCCAAAACCTTCATCGAGGAGGTGGCGACCACGCGCCGCGGCGACCTCGTGCGGCTGATCGTGGCCGAAGGCCCGCGATTTCCTGAAGTGGCCGACTTCTATTACCGCGAAGTGGTGTCGCGAGGCCTCGGCGGCATGCGCGCGCTGATCGAACTCGGCATCGCGCGCGGCGAGATCAAACAGAAAAACCTGGCGCGGTTTCCGCAAATCATGGTGGCGCCCGCGCTGATCGCCGTGATCTGGCAGAGCCTTTTCAGCAGACATGCGCCACTGGACGCCCTCGAAATGTTTCGGGTGCATCTCGATCTGATTTTTGGCGAACGGAGGACGACATGACTTCGTCGCGAATGACGGCAATTCTGGCTGCGCTGGCCCTCGCCGCCGTGCTTGCGGGCTGCACGGAGCGCAAAGACCCGGGCTTCCAGGGCTGGGTCGAGGCCGACATGATCTTCGTCAGCCCGGATGAAAGCGGCCGCGTGACCAGGCTCAACGTGCGCGAGGGCGACGAGGTGAAGCCCGGAATGCTGCTATATACGGTCGACGACGACCTGCAGCAGGCCGACCTCAATCAGAACAAGGCCACGCTCGCCAATGCGCAGCAGACCTTCGATCGCGCGGCGTCGCTGAGCAAGACCGGCTCCGGCACGCAGGCCAACCTAGATTCGGCGACCTCGGCGTTGCGGGTGGCGGAAGCCCGCGTCAACACCTCGCAGACCCGGCTGGCGCGGCGCAGCGGCTTTGCGCCGGTCGGCGGCACCATCCAGCAGATCTATTTCCGCGAAGGCGAAATGGTGCCGGAGCGGCGGCCGGTCTTGTCGATCATGCCGCCCGGCAACATGAAGCTGCGCTTCTTCGTGCCGGAAGCGGAATTGCCAAAGCTGTCGATCGGCGACGAAGTGAAGGTGACCTGCGACAATTGCGCGGCCGACCTCACGGCAAAGATCTATTTCATCGCGACGACCGCCGAGTACACCCCGCCGGTCATCTACAGCCTCGATGAGCGCAACAAGCTGGTCTACCTGATCCAGGCGCGGCCGAGCCGGCCTGACGTCCTGCGCGTCGGCCAGCCGATCAGCGTGTTTCTCAACCCTCGAACGCCAATGGCGGACAAGCGATGAATTCGGCTCCCGCATCAGGCCCCGACATCGCCATCAACGTCGAGGGCCTGTCAAAATCATTCGGCGGCCGCGAGGTCGTGCATGACCTTTCGATGCAGGTGAAGCGCGGCTCGATCTACGGCTTCCTTGGGCCCAACGGCTCCGGCAAGACCACCACCATCCGCATGCTGTGCGGGTTGTTGACGCCGGATGCCGGCGAGGGCACCTGTCTCGGCTACGACATCCGCCGTGATGCCGACAAGATCAAGCGCCAGGTCGGCTACATGACGCAGCGCTTCAGCCTGTATCAGGATCTCTCGGTGCGCGAGAACCTCGAATTCGTCGCGCGGCTCTACGGCATGCGCGACGCGCGGGGGGCCGCACGCGACATGATCCGGCGGATCGGACTGAACGGCCGTGAGGAGCAACTGGCCGGCGAGCTTTCCGGCGGCTGGAAGCAACGGCTGGCGCTCGGCGCCTGCACGCTGCCCAATCCGCGATTGCTGCTGCTGGACGAGCCGACCGCCGGCGTCGACCCCAAGGCGCGGCGCGATTTCTGGAACGAGATCCACGCGCTCGCCGCCGACGGGCTGACGGTTTTGGTCTCGACCCATTACATGGACGAGGCCGAGCGCTGTCACGAGATCGCCTATATCGCCTATGGCCATTTGCTGGCGCACGGCACAGTGGACGAGGTGATCGCGAAATCGGCGTTGTCGACCTGGACGGTCTCCGGCGACGACCTCAACGGGCTTGCGGCCGAACTCGCAGGCAAGCCCGGTATCGACATGGTGGCGCCATTCGGCACCAGCCTGCACGTCTCGGGGCGCGACAAGTCGGCGCTCGAGGCGACCATTGCTCCCTATCGCAATACGAGGGGATGGCAGTGGCAGGATAGCGAACCGTCGCTGGAAGACGTGTTCATCGATCTCATGACCCGCTCAAAGGACAATTTCCAATGAGTGCGACCGAAGCTGTTCATCCCGTGAACGAGGCGAGGGAGCCGGCCTTCGGCTTCTGGCGCCGCAGCTATGCGATGCTGGTCAAGGAGTTCATCCAGCTCCGCCGCGACCGCGTCTCGTTCGCGATGATCGTGATGATCCCGGTGATGCAGCTATTGCTGTTCGGCTATGCCATCAACACCACGCCGCGCCATCTGCCGACGGCGGTATTGATCCAGGAGGACAGCGATCTGGCGCGTTCGGTGCTGAAGGCGATGGAGAATACCAGCTACTTCCGCTTCACCCGCGAAGTGCACAGCGTCGCCGAATTCGACGATCTGCTGCAGTCCGGCAAGGTGCTGTTCGGCGTGGAGATCCCGCGCGGCTTCGAGCGTGCGGTGCGGCGCGGCGACAAGCCGGCGCTGCTGGTTGCGGCGGATGCGACCGATCCGGTCGCATCCGGCACGGCGCTCGGAACGCTCGGCGTCGTCGTGCAGACCGCGCTCGCGCACGACCTCCACATCGGCGATCCGCCCGCGATGCCGTTCGAGATCAGGGCGCATGCCCGCTACAACCCGGCGGCCGAGTCGCGGCTCAACATCGTGCCGGGCCTCGTCGGCACCATCCTGACCATGACCATGCTGATCTTCACGGCGCTGTCGGTGACGCGCGAAATCGAACGCGGCACCATGGAAAGCCTGCTGTCGATGCCGATCAAGCCGGTGGAGGTGATGTTCGGCAAGATCATTCCCTACGTGATCGTTGGCTTCATCCAGGCAACACTGATCGTCAGCATCGGGGTCCTGCTGTTCGGGGTGCCGATCCTCGGCAGTGTTACACTACTCGCGGCGCTGACGACGCTGTTCATCACCACCAATCTGTCGATCGGCTACACCTTCTCCACCATCGTGCAGAACCAGTTGCAGGCGATGCAGATGTCGATGATGTTCTTCCTGCCCAGCATTCTGTTGTCCGGATTCATGTTTCCGTTCGCAGGCATGCCGGTCTGGGCGCAGTATCTCGGCGAGGCTCTGCCGCTGACCCACTACATCCGCATCGTCCGCGCCATCATGCTGAAGGGCGCCGCGCCTTCCAACCTGCAGTACGATACGATTGCACTCATTGCACTGATGCTGATCGCGATGACGATCGCCGTAACACGCTTCCGTCGCACGCTCGATTGAGGCATATGGTCATCGTGTCGGCGTCATTCCGGGGCGCCTCGAAGAGGCGAACTATGATGTGCTATTGCACATCTGAGAATCTCGAGATTCCGGGTTCACGCTTTCGCGTGCCCCGGAATGACAAGGGGCAATAATGCTGGGATTCCGGGGCAAAAAGAAAAACGACCAAGACACCGGCGTGTCGGCCGACTTCCAGCGCGCGCTGATGCAGGAAGTGATGACGACCGAGCTGTTGCGGATCAAGGCGCTGATCGCAACCACCGCGCTGCTCGCCATCATCCTCGGGACCGTCTACTTCTTCGCGTCCGAGGCGGTGAGCCGCGTCTGGCACGGCAACCTGAGGCCGGAATATCTCTATTCGATCATCGTGCCGTTCATCCTGTTCGAATTGTGGGTGCATGGCCAGATCACCCGCCACATGCAGCAGGGCCGCGACCTGCCGGTGATCCGGCGCTATATCGGCGCGCTGATCGAGACCTCGATGCCGACGGTCGCGCTGGCGCTGCACATCAACAGCATGGGGTCGGTGGCCGCGCTCGGCTTCGTGACGCCGATGATCTACTTCATCTTCATCATCCTCTCTACGCTTCGGCTGGATTTCTGGCTCTCGACCTTCACCGGCGCGGTCGCCGCCGTTCAATTGTTTTGCATGGCGATGTTCTATCATCCCGCGGTCGGCGACCAGGCCGAACCCCTTTATTATCACGCCGCGCGCAGCCTGATCATTCTGATCTGCGGCGTGCTCGCTGGCGCGGTCGGACATCAATTGCGGCGGCAGTTCGAGTCGAGCATCAAGGCGGCGACCGCGCGCGACCGCATCACCAATTTGTTCGGCCAGCACGTCTCGCCGCAGGTGGTCGAACGCCTGATGGCCGAGGGCACCAAAACCAACAGCGACATCCGCCGCGTCGCTGTCATGTTCGTCGATTTCCGCAGCTTCACCGCCGGCGCGCGCACGCGCACGCCGCAGGAAGTGGTCGACCGGCTCGATGGTGCCTTCGCCGTGCTGGTCGAAATTCTCGACCGCCACGGCGGCATCGTGAACAAATTCCTGGGCGACGGATTTCTGGCGTTGTTCGGCGCACCCCTCCATGCGCCGGACCCCGCGCACAGGGCCGTTGCCGCGGCGCGCGAGATGCTGGAAGCCAATTCAAGGATCAATGAGGAGACGAGCTGGCCGCTGCGCATCGGCATCGGCATCCACATCGGCGAAGTGGTCGCCGGCAATATCGGCTCGCCGCGGCGCAAGGAATACACCGTGATCGGCGACACCGTGAATTTTGCCTCACGGCTCGAAGCGCTCAACAAGGATTTCAATTCGCAGTTCCTGATCTCGGAAGCGGTTCGCGATGCGCTCGGCGAAGCCTGCGGCGACGCCGTCTCGCTCGGCGAGGTCGAGGTCAGGGGCTATGAGCAGCCGATGGCCGTGTGGCGGTTGGGATAAGGGAGTATCGAAATGCAGCGGCGTTACATCACTGTGGACGTTTTCACCGACCGCGCCTTCGGCGGCAATCCGCTTGCCGTTGTGCTCGATGCCGGCGGGATGTCGACCGAACAGATGCAGGCGATCGCCACCGAGTTCAATTATTCGGAGACGACGTTTGTGCTGCCGCCGGCCGATCCCGCCCACGACGCACAGGTGCGCATCTTCACGGTGAACCGGGAGCTGCCGTTTGCGGGCCATCCGAATGTCGGCACCGCCTTCGTGCTGGCGACGCTGGCGGCAACGCCGCCGGCGCGGCTGCTGTTCGAGGAGGGTGCAGGCCTCGTGCCGGTCGAGATCGTGACCGAGCAGGGCAGGGTCGTCAGCACCGAATTCACGGCGCCGCAGCCGCTGAAGCGGATGTCGCATCTTCCCGTCGAACAGGCCGCTGCCTGCCTCTCGCTGCCGGCTGGCGACGTCAGGACCGACCGGCATCCGCCGCAGATCATCTCGGTCGGGCTGGCGTTCCTGGCCGTCGAGGTCGCCTCCCGCGAGGCGCTGCGACGGGCGAGGCCCGATGCTGCGGCGTTCGCAAAAACCTTCCCGTGTGACGGCAGCGACGCCGTCTACTTCTATACGCGCGACGTACCGGCCGACGAAAAGCCGTGCGAGCTGCAGGCGCGAATGTTTCACCCCGGTGCCAGCGGGCTCTCCGAAGACCCGGCCACCGGCAGCGCAACGGCGGCCTGCGCGGCGCTGCTGGCCGATCTCGACGACATCAGGGATGGCGAACTGAGCTTGAAGATCGGGCAGGGCGTCGACATGGGCCGGCCCAGCCTGCTGCTGACGCGCGTCCGCAAGAAAGATGGCGCGGTTGCTTCCATTCACGTCGGCGGCGGAAGCGTGAAGATCATGGAGGGAACGTTCCGGCTTGAGGGTATCTTGTAGCCCGGATGGAGCCAACGGGTCGCGCGAATGCGCGCCCGATGACAGGCTCCGCGTAATCCGGGGCAGGTCGATCCGCCTGCGGCACCGTTCCCGGATTGCGCTGCGCTCCATCCGGGCTACCGGCCGCGTTTTACACCTGTGGCGCGACCAGATTCTCCACCTTCACGCCGTCGCGCTCCTCGATGATCTCCGCGATCCATTGCCGGTGACAATGGGTGTGGTCGCGCTCATAACAGAGAATGCACACCGGACCCGATTGCTTCACCAGCGCCGACAGCTCATCGAGCTCCTCCTTCGCCTGGGCCGTCTTCAGATGCGCCGAATAGATCTTGTGCAGCAGGCCGAACTTTCCGCTACGCGCCGCCTCGCGGCCGCTCTTCGGCGTTCCGAGGCCCTTGAGATGCAGATAGGAAATGCCGCGCTCGTCGAGACCTGCGGCGAGTTGATTCTTCGAAAAGCCGGGCCGCCGCGAGGACGCGACCGCACGCACGTCAACCAAAAGCTTCACGCCGGCGCCCTCCAATTCGTCGAGCACCGCCTTCGAAGGCGTCTGCTCGTAACCGATCGTGAAGAGGAGGCGTTTGATCTTGCGGGCCATGTCGATCCAGACATTATGTCGCTGGCGCAAGGCTACGGTAATGGTCGATCGATTGCTACATCCGCGTTGTGGCCGGAGGTGGCGTGTCGCATAGTCCAGAGAAAGAGCCGGTCGATGGCCATTCTCGCTGGGGGAAACAAGATGAACCGAATTAGCCGCTCATTGTGGACATTCGCGCTTCTCGTTTGCGGCATTGCCGCAGCGCACGCCCAGACCGGCTATCCCGACCGTCCGGTGAAAATCATCGTTCCGATCGGTCCCGGCGGCAGTTACGATTTGGTCGGGCGGCAGCTTGCGGATGCGCTGTCGAAGCGGATGGGGCAGGCCTTCGTCGTCGAGAACAAGCCGGGCGCCGGAACCGTCGTCGGCACGCAGGCGGCAAGCCAGAGCGAGCCGGACGGCTACACGCTGGTGGTCGGCGGGCTCTCCAACATGGCGTTCAATTCGGCGCTGTATTCGAAGCTCGCTTACAATCCGCGCAAGGATTTCGTACCGGTCGCACTTATCTACAAGTTCGGTTACGTGATGGTCGCCCGCAAGGATTTGCCGCATGGCAAGCTGGCGGACATCGTCGCCGCCGCAAAGGCCAACCCGGGCTCGATTTCGGTGGCGACCGCCGGCGTCGGCACCGGCCAGCATCTGGTGGCGGCTGCGTTCATGAAGGCGGCCGGCGTAAAATTTCAGGAGATACCCTACAAGGGTTCGCCGCCGGCCTTCACCGACCTGCTCGCCGGCCGCATCGACCTGTTTTTCGATTCGATTGCCGCGGGGCTGCCTTACGTGCAGTCCGGGCAGGCGAAGGGCATTGCGGTATTGTCATCGAAGCGCAGCCCGCTGGCGCCCGACGTGCCGACGATGTCGGAAGCCGGCGTGCCCGGCCTCGATGTCGATTCCTGGCTCGGGATATTCGCACCCGCAAAGACGCCGCCGGATGCGATCGCAAAACTGCGGAAGGAAATCCGCGCCTCGCTGCCCGAACTCAAGGAGCGTTTCGAGAAGAGCGGCGGAGAGGTGTGGGATCTGCCGGATGACAAGCTCGACGCCTTCGTCGCCTCCGAATACGACAATTGGACAAAACTGATCCGCGAGGCCGGCATCAAGCTCGATTGACCGCGGAATTATTTGACGCGTTCGATCAGCTCCATCGCGCCAGCCGGCGCGCGCACCTTGCCCTCGTGGATGACGTAAGCGAACACGTCGCGCGGCGCCTTCGTCGGCTTGGCCTTGTCGACGCGCGGCAGATCGTCGGGCTCGCCGCCGCCGGCCCAGGCCTGAAAGCGCTTGGCCCAGGCGTCAAGCTGCTTCGGCGGATAGCAGGTCTTGAGCTCGTCATTGCCCTTCTGCAGCCGCGCATAAACGAAGTCGCTGACGACGTCGGCAATCGCCGGATACTTGCCGTGCTCGGCGAATACGACAGGCGTCTCGAACTTGCGCAGCAACGCGATGAAGTCGGGCACGCAGAAACTGTCATGCCGCACCTCGACGACGTGGCGTAGCGCGCGCCCTTCGAGTTTGCGCGGCAGCAGTTCGAGGAACTTGCCGAAATCGGCCTCGTCGAATTTCTTGGTCGGTGCGAACTGCCATAGCACGGGACCGAGCCGGTCGCCGAGTTCCAGCACGCCGGAATCGTAGAAGCGTTTTACGGAATCGCCGGCCTCCGCCAGCACACGGCGGTTGGTCGCGAAGCGCGGTCCCTTCAACGAGAACACGAATCCGTCCGGCACCTCGCGCGCCCATTTGCGAAAACTCTCCGGCTTCTGCGAGCCGTAATACGTACCGTTGATTTCGATCGAGGTCAGTTTCGAGGCGGCGTAGGACAGCTCCTTCGCCTGCGTGAGCTTCTCGGGATAGAACACCCCGCGCCACGGTTCGAAGGTCCAGCCGCCGATGCCGATATAGATGTTGCCGCTGTTTTTCGCGGTCGATTTCGAAGGCTTGCTCACGGGAGGGCTCGTCGGAAAAATGGGGGAGGCAGCTAGTGCATGTTACCCAAGTCGGCACTGATTGGCCAGTTTGCCAGGCGCCGGGTCAAAGGCATGATCCCTCAACAAAAAAGGCTCCGGAAAATCGGAGCCTCTTGATTCCATCAATTTGCGTCGAACCGGTCCCGAATGAACCTCAGGGCTTGCCGTGCGTCGCCGGCGTCTTGCCCGTCAACCCCTTGAATGGGTCGAGGGTTTGCTTGGCAAGGCGGTTGTGGAGTTCGCAGATCTTCTGGGATTCGGCGACCGAGGTTTCATAAGCCCGCTTCACGAATTCGCTCTGAACCGTCATCGCCTTGTCGAGCGAACGAACGCCGCTGAGCTGCTCGACAAACGATCCGAACTCCTCGATCGATTTCCGCGTGTAATCGCGATACGCATTCGCGATGGTCTGCAGGCTCACCGGCGCAGGCTCCGCCGCGGACTCGACCGGTGCGGGCTGGATGGACGCAGCCTCGGCGGGCGCAGCCTCGACTGGTGCGGGCTCGGTCGGCGAGGGCGCCGCGGTCGGCTGCACCTCGGGCGACGCGGTGACAGCAACGATGGGCTCCTCGACGGCCGGCTGATCCACCTTCGGGCTCTCCGCGTGAACCGGTTCCGGTCGCGGTGGCTGATCCTGATCCGGGCTTTGCAATTCAACCGGCGCCGGGCTCACGGCCGGGCTTTCCTGGGGAGCGGCTTTTTTGCCCCGCTCGCCCTTCCGGTTGCGCCGTCCGGATTTCCCGGCCGGTTTGCCCTGATCTGTATTCGACATCTTCTTCCCCTAATCCCTGTCAACCCAAAGGTCGAGACTCTGCCTTGTTTGCGATGGAATCGCGGTTCTTGCTTGTCCGTTACGCGGCGCTCGCGTGGTGAGATTTTGGAGGGCGGCGCAGGCCGCCCGATTTGTCGATGGCTGAGGCCGGGACTATTCCTCCACAAGCTTTTTCCGTGATATCAGTTCCCCATCAGGCGTAGGAGATCGTTGAGCATGAATTCGCAGTCATTCGCCGGTCTTTTGGGAGCCATCGTCGCATCGATCGTGATGGTGGTTGCAATCGCCTACGGGCCGATCGGCCAGTTCGGAAAGCCCGCCAAGCCGGCGAGCATCCAGCAACCCGCGCCAGGGCTTCAGCCGGCTCCTGCGGCGCCAGCCCCGCGCGGGCCGGTGATTCGGGAAGTGCCGAATTAGGGTAGGAGTCGCACCTAGCGGAATGCCCTGGGCATTCCTATCTAGCCTTTAACGGCGACGTTGACGCTTCAAGGCTCCGGCGCTGGAACGACCATGAATAGTTTGGCTGCGCCGGATGTACGCGCGCCCTCTGTTCGTGGTCGTTGGCATTTTCAGAGCATTTTCAAGCGAAGCTGGCCCCGGACCCGATCCGGTGGCGGCTATCGATTTGCCCGCGCCGGGCAGACACCGGGGTCGATTTCAACCCCGTTTTCACCGTCCAGTCACCTCGTTCCCCAAGCTCGCCTTGGCATGTCGGGCGGCGGCGGATATACGCTGGCGATCATGAATGACGCCATCAAACCGGGCCCCGAAACCCCGTCGCAGGCCGGTTTGCCTGAGCTTTCGGTCGTTGTGCCGACCTTCAACGAGCGCGACAACGTCACCGTGCTGTACCGGCGGCTGGAGGCCACGCTATCAGGCATTTCCTGGGAAGTGATCTTTGTCGATGACAATTCCCCTGACGGGACCTGGGAAGTGGTGCGGGGGCTGGCGCGGAAGGACTCCCGCGTCCGCTGTGTCCGCCGGATCGGGCGCCGCGGACTGTCGGGTGCATGCATCGAGGGCATTTTGGCCTCGAGCGGCCCCTATGCGGCTGTCATCGACGCCGATCTGCAGCATGACGAAACGCAACTGCCGAAGATGGTCGCGCTGCTGCGGAGCGGCGAGGCGGAACTCGTGGTCGGCAGCCGCTATATCGAGGGCGGTAGCGCCGACAGTTTCAACAAGCAGCGGGCAGGGGCCAGCCAGCTTGCAACCGAGGTCGCCAGGCGCGTGCTGAAGGTCGAGGTCGCCGATCCCATGAGCGGCTTCTTCATGATCCGCCGCGACCGCTTCGAGCAACTGGCGCCGCAGCTCTCCATCCAGGGCTTCAAGATCCTGCTCGATGTCATCGCCACCGCGCAGGGCAAGCTGCGCGCCATCGAAATTCCCTACACTTTCGGTTCGCGCCAGCACGGCGAGAGCAAGCTCGATTCCATGGTGGCGCTGGACTTCCTCGGCCTGGTGCTGGCCAAGCTGACCAACGACGTGGTCTCGCTGCGTTTCCTGCTGTTCGCAATGGTCGGGGGCACCGGCCTTGTCGTGCACCTCACGGCGTTGTTCATCGCGCACGAAATCTTGCAGATGCCGTTTGCGGAGGCGCAGGCCACCGGCGCGCTGATTGCGATGACCAGCAACTTCATCCTCAACAATTTTCTCACCTATCGCGACCAGCGGCTGAAGGGATTTGCGATCCTCCGCGGCCTGCTGCTGTTCTATCTCGTCTGCGGCGTCGGACTGCTCGCCAATGTCGGCGTCGCGTTCGCGGTCTTCGACCAGGAACCGATCTGGTGGCTCGCAGGTGCCGCAGGCGCGCTGATGGGCGTGGTCTGGAACTACGCGATGTCGGGACTGTTCGTCTGGCGCAAGCGATGACCGATAGCGTTTTCGAGCGAAGCATGCCCCCGGACTTGATCCGGGGGTGGATGCCGGTTCGTGTGAAGAAAACGCGTCAAAACGATAAAATGGAGCCTGGTTCTGATTTAATCAGAACCAAAAGGGCTCCAAGATGAATCCGAGCGAAGCGCGGGTTGCCCTCAACACCGGTCTGGCAATCCTGGCGCTGGTTGGCTTGCGCCTGATTGCCGCGGCGTTCACGCCGATCACCTTCGACGAAGCCTATTACTGGATGTGGTCGAAGCATCTCGCCGGCGGCTATTACGATCATCCGCCGATGGTCGCGGTGGTCATCCGGCTTGGCACGATGATCGCAGGCGATACCGAGTTCGGCGTGCGGCTGGTCTCGATCCTGCTGGCGCTGCCGATGAGCTGGGCGATCTATCAGGCCGCGGCCATGCTGTTCGGCAGCCGGCGCGTGGCCGCGTCGTCGGCGATCCTTCTGAACATCACGCTGATGGCCGCGGTCGGCACCATGATCGTCACGCCGGACGCGCCGCTCCTGGTGGCTTCCAGTCTTCTGGTATTATCGCTCGCCAAGGTGCTGCATACCGGCCGCGGCGTGTGGTGGCTGGCGGTCGGCGCCGCCGCCGGTTGCGCGCTGCTGTCGAAATACACTGCGCTGTTCTTCGGGCCGGCGATCCTGCTCTGGCTGGTCGCCGTTCCCAAACTGCGGCACTGGCTGATCTCGCCCTGGCTTTATCTCGGCGGGCTCGTCGCGCTGCTTCTGTTTGCGCCGGTCATTCTCTGGAACGCCGGGCACCACTGGGTGTCCTTCGTCAAGCAGATGGGGCGGGCGAGGATCGAGGATTTCCGCCCGATCTTCATCGCCGAACTGATCCCGACGCAGATCGCGTTCGCGACGCCTCTGGTGTGGATGCTCGGCGCGATGGGGCTGTACGCGATCTACCGGCGCCGCGCTGGAACGTTGCCGGCGCGTGCGCTCGTCAATACGATGTTCTGGGTCATCGTCGCCTATTTCGTCTGGCATTCGCTGCATGCCCGCGTCGAGGCTAACTGGTTTGCGCCGGTCTACCCGGCATTCGTAATCGCCGCCGCCGTCGCCGCGCATCTGGTCGATTGGGAGCCGCGCCGGCAACGGCTGGTCGATTTCTGCCGGCGCTGGGCGGCGCCGGGCGGTGTCCTGATGTTCGTGCTATTGGTCGTGCAGGCCGACACCGGCGTGCTGTCGGGCTATCGCCGCGATGCCACTGTGCGCAGCGTCGGTATCGGCTGGCGCGAAACGGCCGGCGCGATCGAAGCGGCGAGGGCGCGAACGGGAGCCACATGCGTACTGGCCTCGGATTACGGCACCACCGGCTGGCTTGCCTTCCATCTGCCGAAGGGGACCTGCGTTGCGCAGCAGAACCAGCGTATCCGCTGGGTCAACATGCCCGAGCCCGATGCGGCGCAGCTAGCCGGGCCGTTGCTCTACGTCCGCGAGGTCTGGCCCGGCGAAGCTCCCTTGAAGGACATGTTCGCCCGCGTCGAGAAGGTCGGCGAGGTCGAGCGCAGGCGCGGACCGCTCGTGATCGAGACCTATGCGCTGCATCTGCTGGAAGGGCCGAAGGGCGAGGTATTCGACCGCACGCCGCCGCCGGAACTGCAGTAGGGTGCGGCCGGTCACTCCGCGGCGTCGGGGTGCGTGCGTTGATCCACCGTGGGTTGTTCGCTCCGCCACAGCCAGACCGTGAGCGAGCCTGATCGGCCGCGAATCTGCGTCTCGACGGGGCCGGCGAGGCTGCCGGTTTTCAGCCGCGCGCCGGTGCGCTCCGCCGCGACCCGCAGCGTATCGCTCAGCGCCAGCCTGACATCGTGGCGGGCCGCCACTTCCATCAGGCGGCTCGCCACGTTCACAGTGTCGCCGGTTGCCGTGATGTGCTGATGGTTGCGGCCGCCGAGCCGGGAGGCGACAATCGGTCCGAAATGCGCGCCGATCTTGAAGCCGATGCGCAACCCGATCGGCGACGGCAAGGCCTCGATCCAGCGTTCGGTCTTGACGCACAGCGCGATCGAACATTGCGCCGCGCGCGTCGCGTCATCCGGAGCCGCCTCCGGCAGGCCGAACAGGATCATGGCGCCATCGCCGAGGAAGCTCGTGATCATGCCGCCGTACCGCGTCACTTCCTTGTCGACCAGGGCGTGAAACTCCTTCAACAGCCCCCGCGTGGCATCCGGATCGAGCGTTTCGCTGAGCGAGGTAAATCCGGACAGATCGACGAACACGACGGCGGCATTCTGTCTGACCGGCGCCAGCAGGAAGTCGGGATCGCGCGTCAGCCATTCCTGCAGGCCCGGCGTCTGGAATTGTTCGAGCAGCTTGTTTTGGACGGCGAGATGCTCTGCGCTGCGCCGGTCCGACCATAGTTGTAACGTACCGAACAGCACGACCGGCGGCACTGCCGCGGCCATTGTCGTCGCGGCGTCGAGCCATATGCCGTACGCGAAAGCAACCGAATTGGCAGTCGCCCATGCCAGCATCACCGCGCTGACCGTGAGCAGACCGACTGCGTTTCGCCGCCACGCCAGCAAACCGACCAGCAGTATCGGGAGCAGGATCGTCGTGACGGCCTCGACGATACGAACCGGCCGGTCGCGCACGACGCCGTCTCCTGCGACCAGATGCGTGATCGCGGTGGAAATGATTTCCACCCCCGGCATCAGTGAATCGAACGGCGTCGGAAAGAAGTCGCCGGCGCCGGTTGCCGTCGCGCCGAGGACGACGATCCGGCCTTGAATGGCCTCCTTGTCGACCTGACCTTCGATCAGATTTGCGGCGCTGACGGTGCGGATGGTGCGACGCGGGCCGTAGTAGGAAATCGGTAGCGCATAATCGGAAGCGGTCGCGATCGGCCGGTCGCCGAACAGCAGGCGGTCGGGCTCGATCGTCAGCTTCTGGCCGATCGCGATTGACGCGACACGCAGCGGAAACGACAATTCGATTCTGTCATGTGTCCGGAACAGCATCGGCACCGACAGCGGCGTGCCGGTCTGGCCCGTCGTCACATTGGCGATGCCGACTTCCGCGTGGTCGGCCAATGCCGGGAGCGGCAGCAGGAAGCGGTCGGCCTTCGGCAAGCGGGCCAGCGGCCCGTCGTCCTCGGCGGAAGGTTGAAGGATGTTCGAAAATACCGCCGCCGCCGCCAGCACGCTCGGACTCGCCGCGAGCGATTTTGCGAGCGCCGCATCGCCATCGGCGGGGCCCTTGTCGACCAGGAGAAGATCGATCGCGATGACCTTCGGCTCCAGCCGCGCGATCGCCTCGACGATCCTGGCTATCTCTGCGCGCGGTAGCGGATAGGTGCCGCCGAGTTTGACGATGGTGTCGTCGATCGCGACGATCGTGACGAGGTCCGGCGGCGCCTTTACGCCGCGCGCAAGCGTTCGCACATCGGTCAATGCCGACTCGAGCCGGTCAAGAAACCGCAGATGGCCGCTGCTATGGCCAAGCCATATCGCGCCTGCCCACAATCCCGTGCAGAGCAACGCAATCAGAATATGAGGACGTCGACGGCTCATTTGCGTGTCTTCTATTGTCCCAATCTTGCCATCAGGGCCGTAACGCGCGCAGGCGGCCAGCGCTTGACGATCAGGTCGCCCGACGGCTCGACATCGACGCCGTCACCGGCGCCGAGTACGACGCTGCCGCGGCCGGCGGGGCGCGCCACGCTGACGCGGCCGTCGACGACGAAGACCGATGTCTTTGCACCTTCGGCGTCCACGGCCCATTTGGTGCCGCGCACCGCCGCAATCGCCTGCGGCGTCACCACGTCGAACCTGGCGCGGCCCGGCTTCTTCGGCACTTCGAGCAGCAGGGCCCTGTTGCTGAGTTCGACGGAATCGACATGGCCGTCGCGATTGCGATCCCTGAGCTCGAACTTCGCGCCGCTTTCGGCCACGATCGTGATCGCCGTCGGGCACTGGAGCGTCTGCGTCGCTTGCGCCGTCTGTTGGGCATTGCAACCGAATTTCGCCGGCTGGGCTGCCGCGTCACCGGCGAGCAGCAGCAAGCTTGAAAAAGCAATCCATCCGGCGCGTGCCAGCATTCTCATGGCAGCTTCCCCTTCCGGGCACGGGAGAAAATTGGATTGATACGGTACCGTATCATGATGGCGCCTCCGCGTGCAAAGCGAAAGAGGTGCGCAGATAATGTGTCTGCCGGCGAGCCATAAGGTTCGGCAAAAACTGCGATCGTGCAACGCGACCCCAAAAGGCGTCGTAAACGGCGGTTTACAGCGCTGAAATGGCAGAAATTAGAAGGAGTTGAATGGACCCGTTCCGGTTGCGGCCGCCCCACGCCCCCCGCGGGAACGCAAGGCCTGTATGCAGCTTGTCGCGTGAGCGCCAAAAGGGAGATTTCGAGGGTGCACCTTTTTCGCTGACGTGTCGGACCGGAGGGGCCCGAAACGTCTTGTAACAGGTCAACCAAACGGAGATTTTGCCATGTCCGGTTCCGCCCTGAAACCCGCAACAGAACTCGCACGCGGCAACGGCGTGCACTTTCCCAACGAGAGCGTCGAGTATCGCCGCGCCCGCGCGCAATTGCTGGCGGAAGAGATCGAGCTGCGCCGTCACATCGAGCGCGTCGCCGAATTGCGCCGCGCGCTGCCGCCGGGCGGCGCAGTGACGAAGAACTATGCGTTCGAAGGCGAGGGCGGCAAGGCGACGTTACCGGACCTGTTCGGCGACAAGCAGACGCTCGTCATCTACAGCTACATGTTCGGCCCCGCACGCGAGCAGCCGTGCCCGATGTGCACGTCCTTCATGAGTACCTGGGAAGCGAAGCTGCCCGATGTCGAACAGCGCATCGCGTTCGTGTTCGTGGCGCGCTCGCCGATCGCGCGGCTGATCGAGGCGAAGAGGGCGCGCGGCTGGACGCGGCACCGGATCTACTCGGACCCGTCGGGCGATTTTACGCGCGACTACGTCAGCGCAGCCGATGCGGACGCACCCGGCTACAACGTGTTCACACGCCGCGACGGCAGCATCCGCCATTTCTGGTCCGGCGAAATGGGACCGTCGACGGCCGACCCCGGACAGGACCCGCGCGGCGCGCCCGACATCGATCCGCTGTGGACCATCCTCGACACCACACCCGAAGGGCGCGGCAAGGATTGGTATCCGCGCCTGAGTTACTAGCGCCGGCACAAGTGGACGTTGCCGGCCCTATTTACAAATCCTGGAATTGCTGTATCTGATCGCGCGCTTCTCGCCGATCTCTTGGAAAGACGATGCTTCGTATAGATACCAATGCTTCACGTTATGCAGGCCAGCCGGTCGTCCGGCGTGGTCGCGCTTTGGCGTGTGCGGTTGGTGTGTATCCAGTGAATGCACCGATTTCGCCAAGCGAACTAGCAGCGTAGCGGCAGCGGGTCATCCCTCTGCCGTCCAGGCAGAGAGAAATGATCCGCACGATGCCCCTCGTGGCTAAATGCACCCCCTGACTCCCTGCCTGCAAACCGAACCGGCCCGTGTCGCGACTGACATGGGATTCTACCGGAGTCCCGAAGGGCCTTCGGAACGAGGTATATTGCAGTGAAGGAGGATCAAATGCGATCCGATCCCTACCAGGAGCGCGCCCGGGCCTTGGCCGTTGAGGCCGGGCTCGACCCCAATGCGAAGATCGACCGGCCCGGCCAGCGCCCGATGCCGACGTGGTGCCTGTTTCGTGACGCCGCGCGCAAGGAGAAGCTTGCGCGCGACGCCGAGGCCGTGGCCGCCGATATCGCGCTCAAGCCGCAGGCGGCGCAATACCAGAACAGCCCGCTCAAGGTCTTCGGCAAGCATGACGAGGCAACCATCGCGCAGATGCGCAATTGCATGTCGGTCGGCAACGCCGTAGCCGGTGTGATCTGCGCTGACGGCCATCTCGGCTATGCGCAGCCGGTCGGCGGCGTGATCGCCTATGAGAAGCAGATCAGCATCTCCGGTGTCGGCTTCGACATCGGCTGCGGCAACATGGCCGTGCGCCTCGACACGCCGTTCAGCCAGATCGAAGGCAACGTCGGCACGATCATCAAGGACGTGCACAACGTGATTTCGTTCGGCGTCGGACGCACCAATGACGAGCGTGTCGAACATGAACTGTTCGACGACGCTGATGCGTGGCGCGAGTCCGACATGGGCGCCTACCGGCAGAAGGCGGTCACCCAACTCGGCACCGTCGGATCGGGCAACCACTATGTCGATCTGTTGCGCGACGAGGCGGGCTTTGTCTGGATCGGCGTGCACTTCGGCAGCCGCGGCCTCGGCCACACCAGCGCGACCCGCTACCTCAAGGCCGCGGGCGGCAAGGACGGAATGAACGTGCCGCCCGCTGTGATCGACGAGGACAGCGAGATCGGGCGGCGCTACATCGCGGCGATGCAACTCGCCGGGCGCTACTCCTATGCCGGCCGCGAATGGGTGATCGAGCGCGTGCGCAGGATCATCGGCGGCGAGGTCACCGACATGGTTCACAACCACCACAATTATGCGTGGCGGGAGAACCATGGCGGCAAGGATTTGTGGGTGGTTCGCAAGGGCGCAACCCCGGCATTTCCCGGCCAGCGTGGCTTCATCGGCGGATCGATGGGCGACGACGCTGTCATCGTCGAGGGCGTCGACAGCGAGGAGGCGAAGGCTTCGCTCTACTCGACGGTGCACGGCGCAGGCCGCCTGTTTGGCCGCAAGGAGGCCAAGCGGCGGTTCACGCGGGCCGAGATGGACGCCTGGCTGCAATCACGTGGCGTAACGCTGGTAGGCGCTGACCTCGATGAAAGCCCGATGGCCTATCGCCGGCTGCCGGAGGTGCTGGCCGAACACGCTCGCTCGATCAAGGTGCAGCACACGCTGCGCCCGTTCGCGGTCGCCATGGCCGGCGAGAACGAGTTCGACCCGTTCAAGGACTAATGCCTTAATTTGGCCCGATATGGGACATCCGGTGGGCAGAAACGCCGGATGTCCCTGATTGTGGCGGAATCCCCGCATCGCTACGGGGATAATTTCTCTAATAGTTCCATGCAGTTGAGCCACGCCTTAGATCCGCCCGGGTTTAATCCGGATTTAACTAAAAGTCGCCTTAATGACGCTCTGTGCCTCTGCGAGATGCTGTCGGGGACCTATCCGGACGCGGCATCAAATGGGGGACTTGGTGGAATTGTTGTTCTGGGCGTTGTGTGAATGAGTAAGCGTATGCGTGCGTTCGGCCCTGCGGTGCACAACCGCAGGAAACCTTCCCGTAAAGGTATTCCCCAATATTTCCTCGGCAGTGTCGCGGTCGCGGGCCTGGTGCTGGGCTGCGCCTGGACCGTTTACACCAACGTGTTCGGCGCCAGCGTCTATCCATCCGTGAACAGCGCCGCCTTCGAGGCGCCCGCCGTCAAGAACCCGACCGTGGTCGCTGCCCCTCCGGTGCGACCGGCTTTCAACGAAATATTCGCGTCGCTGCCGCAACAATCGCTGGTGATCCCCGCGCCGGAGAACGTTGCGTCTTCGCTGATGTTCACCGAACGGTTCGCCGCAGCGGCAGCGCAAGGCCAGCCATCCAGAACTGTCGATCCCCAACCCGTCGAAACGACCAGGCTGGCGGAAGCTTCGCCGCCGGCCGAAGCGCCGAAGGCCGTTCAGGCGTCGAAGCCTGCGGAGACGCCGAAGCCGAAAGTTTCCACGCCGGCTACCAAGCTCGCCTTGAACGTTCCGGCCACGGCGCCGAAAGAGACCGAAGCCAAGACTTTGGAAGCCAAGGCTGCGGAGGATAAGACCGCGAAGGCATCCGGCTCCACCGTTCGCGACATGGCGCAGCGCGCCAAGGCGGCCGTGATGTCGATTGCTTCCAACGACAAACAGACCATGGTCGAAAAGCTGTGGGGCAAGCAGCCGGCAGCTGGAGGGTTCCTGGCCTATGCATCCGCCGACGCCAGCGTGACCGGCAGTATCATCGATACACGAAGCCAGAATCCGATGATGGGCGGCGCGCCGCCCTATGACCGCCAGACCGCGGTCTACGATATCGCCGCCAAGACAGTGTATCTGCCCGACGGCACCAGGCTTGAAGCGCATTCGGGGCTCGGCTCCAAGATGGATGACGTGCGCTATTCGCATGTGCGGATGCAGGGCGTGACGCCGCCGCACATTTACGAACTGAAGCCGCGCGAGGCGCTGTTTCACGGCGTGCCGGCGCTGCGGCTGACGCCGATCGGCGGCGAGGAAAAAATCCACGGCCGCGACGGATTGCTCGCGCACACCTACATGCTCGGGCCGAGCGGCCAGTCCAACGGCTGCGTCTCGTTCAAGGACTACTACGCGTTCCTCGACGCCTACAAGAACAAGGGCATCCGCCGCCTCGCGGTGCTGGCGAAGATCCAGTAGGCGGCGCCGCCGCCTCAAACCAGATTCGAATTTCAAGCAGCTCGCCGAGGTTTTTGTCCGGCCTGGCCGGACGATCCCGCACGCGGCTCACCCACGTCATTGCGAGCGAAGCGAAGCAATCCATCTTTCCGCGCACGAGGTGGCAATGGATTGCTTCGCTTCGCTCGCAATGACGGTGGCAGTGTTAGAGCGTCCCGGATGTCGCTCATTCGGGCGACGAAGCTGTTTCGACGACGGTTGCCTGTAAACAATGTATGGTTGCATTTGACGTCATCTCGGCTATTTTGGTCGCGAGCGATCAGGGCTGGGCAAATATGACATTGGTTCGGGACACAGGCCGATCCCCACTGCGATGGGGCAAGATCGCTCTTATTGCCGTAGCCGTTATTTTGGCGATCCCGCTATTCTCGCCGATCGTCCTCCGCACGTTCCTGTTCCATCCGTTCTACATTCCGGCTAGCTCGATGATGCCGACGTTGCTGGTAGGCGATAATTTGTTCGTCTCGAAGTATGCCTACGGCTACAGCCGCTATTCCCTGCCGTTTTCACCGCGTCTGTTTCCAGGACGCATATTCGGCTCGGTGCCGGAACGCGGCGACGTCGTTGTGTTTCGGATTCCAAAAGACGACTCGGTCGATTACATCAAGCGCGTCGTGGGATTGCCCGGCGACACTATTCAAATGCGGCAAGGACTGCTCTTCATCAACGGCGTACCAGTCGTGCGGCAGAGGTTGTCCGATATCGCCGTCGACGAGCCGTGCGGGATAGGTGATGGCAACCGAACCAAGCGCTGGCGCGAAACACTGATGAACGGCGTGAGCTATGAGACGCTCGATTGCGTCGACAACGGCTTCTACGACAACACGAATGTTTACCAGGTCCCGGATGGCCACATCTTCGTGCTGGGCGATAACCGCGACAATTCCACCGACAGCCGGGTGCTTTCGGCGGTCGGCTATATACCGCTGGAGAATATCGTCGGCCGCGCAGGTCTTATCTATTTTTCACGGGCGCCCCGTGCCGGCGGAGCCCCTTCGATCGTGCGGACCGAACGCATAGGCATGCTTGTGCATTGATCGCGATCTTCGCGCGGCGACGGCTTACTATGGCCGCGGCATCGACTGATCGCATTGTGACGGAGAAGTCACAACGGGTGCGGAATTTTTGAAAACGCTCTTGCAACTGAAAGATGTTTCGTTTATTGACCCGCTCCTTCGCTTTGGCCATGGGTTCGGGCTCGTTGTGATCCCGACTGGCGCGGGCCGGTTTCCGGTTTCGTGTTCCGCCAGGTGAAGACGCGATAGTAGCTCAGCGGTAGGGCGTCGGGGTGACCCGAAGGTCGCCGGTTCGATTCCGGTCTATGGCACCACAAAGGATAGCTCAGTTGGGTAGAGCAGATGAATCATAATCATCGGGTCGCGGGTTCGAATCCCGCTCCGCTCCGGTTCAGCCTAATACGCTGATTCCCATTGAAGGGGACCGGACGCGCGCTTCAGTCGCAGTCCGGCCGTATTGCCGCAAGGCTTTTCGTCCGAACCTAGACACTGTGAGACCGGCTTTGCGCCGCGGTGGATACCGCTTGCGTTGATGCCGGGTGGCAACGTTTGACCGCTCGACGCACGTCGAGCGATTGAGCGCGTGCGCCCGCTATCTGCGCAAGCTCAAACCCGGCCCGCCGAGCTTTCAGGAAGCGTCGTCCGCGTCCTCACGTCGTTTGCAAAACGAAACCCGCTTTCCGACCCCGCGAGGGCCGGACGGCAAACCATGGAGGCGTGCCATGACCTGGCATTTGCTGATGAAGACGCTGACAGTGAAGGATGGCGAGCGCGCGTTGCTGACGCGTAACGGCAGGCTCGAGGGCGTGCTCGAACCCGGTCGTCACCGGCTGTTCGATCTGCGGCGTCAGTTGACGGCGGAGATCTTCAGCGTCGTTCGCGCGGAATTCCCCGCGGAGCGTTACGCGGTGCTGAAGGCCGCGCGGCCTGATCTGGCCGCCGAGCTGTTCGAGGCTGTCGAGACCAAGGCGAACGAGATCGCCATCGTCAGCCTTGACGGTCGTCCCGTGCACCTGATGACGCCCTGGCAGGCGCGCGTCTACTGGAAGGTCGCAACCTCGGTCGATGTCGAGCGCATCGATGTGGCCAGCGATCCCCGCGTGACCGCGCGTCACCTGGCGATGATCGAGCGCAACCGTCCTACCATCGTGACGGAAGCGGTGGTCGAGAACCACGAGGCCGGTCTGCTCTATGTCGAGGGCCGGCTGGTGGAGCGGCTCGCGCCCGGCCGGCACGCCTTCTGGATCGCCGGCCGCAAGATCGAGGTGAAGCGCCTCGATCTGCGTCCCCAGGCGGTCGAGATCACCGCGCAGGAAATGCTGACCAGGGATCGCATCGCACTGCGGGTGACCCTGACGGCATTCCGCCGGATCGTCGACCCCGAGCGCGTGGTCGCGGCCGTGCCCGACGTGGATGCGTGGCTGTACCGGCTGGTGCAGTTCGCTATCCGTGAGGCGGTTGCCGGCCGCACGCTCGACGAGGTGCTCTCGGCGAAGGCTGCGCTGGATGCGGAGCTGCGCGACTACGTGCGCGAGCGCATCGCCGACAGCGGTGTCGAGGTCTCCGAACTCGGCGTGAAGGACGTGATCCTTCCTGGCGAGATCCGCGAGCTCGTCAACAAGGTGGTGGAGGCGGAGCGGGTCGCAAAGGCGAACCTGATCCGCCGGCAGGAAGAGACCGCGGCGACGCGCTCGCTCCTGAACACCGCCAAGCTGATGGAGGAGAACCCTCTGCTGCTCCGGCTCAAGGAGCTGGAGTCGCTGGAGCGGCTGGTGGAGAAGGTCGGCCGGATCGACCTTCATGCGGGTGACGGGCAGGGCTTCGACGCGCTGCTCACAAAGCTGGTCCGCTTCAAGCCCGCGGAGAATGCGTGACAGGAAGGGTCGCCCACGGGCGGCCCTTCATTTTCATGCCCGCCGATCGGCGGTAGGATACATTCCACTGGAGAATGTCGTCGGTCGCGTGGGCATGATTTTCTTTTCGCTCGATGCCGGCGGCAATGGCACGCCGCCTGCTATTCGTTACGAGCGGATCGAGACGGTAGTGCAATAGCGTGACACTAGTGGCTGTATTACCGCAACGCGCGACGCGGCTCTCGTCGTGGCTACGGCCGCCATTGAGAAGCAAAGGCCGCAAACGCCTGTCGGCATGCCATGCGCCGGAATTGGAACCGCACGGTCCCGTAAGCTTACGGTGTTACCCATGCGTATTTTGCGGTTGCGTTCGTCGGCCCATTTGCATCTAACTTCCTAAGGCCCTGCGAGCAGAAGGTCCGCCTCGCGGCCGAGCGTTTGGAGTTTGTTGTTAGGGTGAGAGCGTGTTTGTGTGAGTACGCTTAGAGAGAGCAAATTTAATCAATGTTGAATCGGCCGTTTCGCGACACTCCCAATGGAGAACGCCGCAGACACGTCACAGCGGGTTCTCCGCAGTGAAGCCTCGCGGCGGAATGGGCAATCGCCTTCTTGCAGCATTGCCTGCACCGGACTTCGATTTGCTGGAACCCGAACTTGAAATGATCGCGCTCGATCAGGACGCGGTTCTTTCGCGGGCGGGTGACGATATCGATTACGTCGTCTTTCCCCACAGCGGCGCGATCACCTTGATGATTGACATGGCGGACGGGCACACGGTTGCCACCGCGGCAATCGGGCGTGAGGGAGCCGTCGGCATTCTTTCGGTGCTCGGGCCATCACCTTCGGCCACGACAGCCGTCGTTCGCGCGGCCGGCACCGCGTCTCGAATCCCTGCATCGCGATTCCTTGGCCTCTTTAACCGCAGTCCCGCGATCCGACGCATGGTTCAGAATCACGTCAAGGCGATGTTGATGCAGTTCCAGCTCGGCTTGGCCTGCAACGCGCTGCACCCGGTCGAAGCCCGCATGGCCCGCTGGCTGCTTCAGTTGCGCGACCGCGTCGACCATGATGCGCTCCCGCTCACCCAGCACGCGCTGTCGCAAATGCTCGGTGTGCGACGCACGACGGTGACGCTCCTGATGCGTAATCTGCGCGCGCGCGGAGCGATCAGGTCCGATCGACGAGGTCTGATCGAGATCGACCGGGCGCGGCTCGCGGCGGCCGCGTGCGAATGCCATCGGGTCATGCGCCTCGAAGTTGAGGAGATTCTCTTAGCGAATTCGGACCAATCCCGCGCGAGAGGTCTGCTCGAAGCCGGGCGCACCCCCGAAATCAAATCGGGCGGTGTCAGGTAAGCGCGTTTCGCGCGACCGCTTGAACTTTCCACGTCGCGACGTGCTGCTGCGGCGTTCCGGGAAAAGCCCATCAACGAGCGGATCCTGCGCTCGGTCAGGTTCTCTGCCGCCAATCACGTTCGAGGGCTTGCTCGGACGCCGCCTCGAGTTTCGCAAGCTCGCGCAGTACCTTTGCCGTCTCGCGCAGCTCGTTGCGTTCAGGGCCCGGCTTCCGCCGTCGCGCTTCGTCGAGAAAGGCCTTGGCCTGCAGCAGCCAGGTTGAAGTTTCAGATGAGATTTGCATGCGCGCCATGGTGTCCTCCATCGCGATCGTCGTTCGATCTGTGTCGACGATTAGGCCGGGGAGGCCGCCCTGCGACGCCGCACCCGGATGCTCGGCTCGTCGACCCAGGCTTCGCGTGCAAACCACGCGTGATCGGTGTGGCAGATCACGCAACGCGTGCGCGAGAAAAACACCGCGCTGCGCCCAAAGCTTTCGCGATCAGTCTTGATGCCGGTGGGAATCGCCAGTCCGGTTTGCGGACATTTGACCATGACCATACCCATGTCGCCCTCCCTTGCGATTGGTTTGTGTGTGTATTTCGAAAGAAAGCACCGGCCGGTTGGAATGCGCCTGTTGTCGGTGCGGGTTACTTGGGGGGCATCGCGCACCTTGTTCAGCGCGAGCGTCGGCCAGTGGGGGCTGCATGCTCGCTGCTTGGCTTGTTCCAACCGGCCGGATCCCTCCTCAGAACAAATTCCTAGACGTGAACTGAGCGGGCTTTTTTAGCCTGCTTGGTGGATAACCTTGGTGAAGTGCTTCCTGATCGGTTCACCCGTTTCGGTCGCAAGCTTCTGGGCAAGCGCCCACAATTCCCTGTTCTGGTCGGAAGCGGTGTCGAACGCCTTGCGCGTTTGCGCCGCCGACAAGGTGAAGACCTCGGTCGCTGACTTGCTGCCACAGAGATGGATCAAGAAATCGAGCGCTGAGGCGGCATTGGCGTTTGAGATTTCAAGCACCTTCAGCCCATAGTCGGTCGCGCTTCTGGCGTTGCCCGAATAGGTCTCGCGCAGCGCTTCCGTCATCTCCTCCGACGCGGCCTTGATCTTCTCGAAGCCTTCCCGGGTGCGGGCGAGGGCCTGCTCGTTGCCGCCGATGCCGGGCAAGGCGAATTTCGAGAAGTCCGGTAGCGGCATCCCGAAGACATTGGTTCCGTTGGCTGTTACTTTCATTTCGCTTTCACTCACGCAGCATTACTCCTCTCAAGCGAAAGCATTCTCCGCAACGCTCGCTTGCGTCACGAGAGCTCACGCTCCGTGTTCGATCAGATTTTGGATGAGCTTTGATTTAGCCCCGACCCGATACGACTTTGCGTCAAGAGAAGCGGAGCGTCGGTTCGAATTGCGACTCTCGCAAAAATTTTTTTTGAGATTGTCAACGCATACGATCGTATATCTACGGAGCCCTGTGCATAAGAGGGATATCTCAGGGAGCAGGAAGCTTTTTCTTCAGCGTAGCGTTGCGAGGGGAACGTCGGCGTTCGTCGCGTCGCGGCAGGCATTTCCATCGTCCGTCCAAACAAAAACCCCGGCATCGCTGCCGGGGTTTTGCATTTCTTGGATCGCCTGAGTCGCTGGACTTAGAAGTCCATGCCGCCCATGCCGCCGCCCGGAGGCATGCCGGCGCCGGCGCCCTGGTTCTTCTTCGGCAGTTCGGCGATCATGGCTTCGGTGGTGATCAGGAGAGCCGCGACTGACGCCGCGTTCTGGATCGCCGCACGAACCACCTTGGTCGGGTCGATGATGCCCTTGGAGACCAGGTTGCCGTATTCGCCGGTCTGCGAGTCGAAGCCGTAATTGTACTGCTCCTTCTCGAGGATCTTGCCGACGATGACGGAGCCGTCTTCGCCTGCGTTGATCGCGATCTGGCGGGCCGGCGCGGAGAGCGCCTTGCGCACGATCTCGACACCGGTCTTCTGGTCGTCGTTGGCGGTCCTGATGCGCTTGAGCTGCTCGGAGGCGCGGAGCAGGGCGACGCCGCCGCCCGGCACGATGCCTTCTTCAACCGCCGCACGGGTCGCATGCATCGCGTCATCCACGCGATCCTTGCGCTCCTTCACCTCGACTTCGGTCGCGCCGCCGACGCGGATCACCGCGACGCCGCCCGCGAGCTTGGCCAGACGCTCCTGCAGCTTCTCACGGTCGTAGTCCGAGGTGGTTTCCTCGATCTGCGCCTTGATCTGCTGGACGCGCGCCTCGATGTCGGCCTTCTTGCCGGCACCGTTGACGATGGTGGTGTTTTCCTTGTCGATCATCACCTTCTTGGCGCGGCCGAGCATCTGCAGGGTGACGTTCTCGAGCTTGATGCCGAGATCTTCCGAGATCGCCTGACCACCAGTCAGAACGGCGATGTCCTGCAGCATGGCCTTGCGGCGATCGCCGAAGCCCGGAGCCTTGACGGCCGCGACCTTGAGGCCACCACGGAGACGGTTCACGACAAGCGTGGCCAAGGCCTCGCCTTCGACGTCTTCCGCGACGATGACCAGCGGCTTGCCGGTCTGCACCACGGCTTCGAGCAGCGGCAGCAGCTCGTTCAGCGAGGAGAGCTTCTTCTCGTTGATCAGGATGTAGGCATCGTCCATTTCAACGCGCATCTTGTCGGCGTTGGTGACGAAGTAGGGCGAGATGTAGCCGCGGTCGAACTGCATGCCCTCGACGACGTCGAGTTCGGTCTCGAGCGACTTGGCTTCCTCAACCGTGATGACGCCTTCGTTGCCGACCTTCTTCATGGCGTCGGCAAGGAACTTGCCGATTTCGGCGTCGCCGTTGGCGGAGATGGTGCCGACCTGGGCGATTTCCTCGTTCGAGGTGACCTTCTTGGAGTTCTTGACGAGGTCGGCGACCACGGCTTCCACCGCGAGATCGATACCGCGCTTCAGGTCCATCGGGTTCATGCCGGCGGCAACCGACTTGGCGCCTTCACGGACGATCGCAGCCGCGAGAACGGTCGCGGTGGTGGTGCCGTCGCCGGCCGCGTCGGCCGACTTGGAAGCGACTTCGCGCACCATCTGCGCGCCCATGTTCTCGAACTTGTCGTCGAGCTCGATCTCCTTGGCGACCGTGACGCCGTCCTTGGTGATGCGGGGAGCGCCGAACGACTTATCGAGTACGACGTTGCGGCCCTTGGGGCCGAGCGTCACCTTGACGGCGTTGGCGAGAATGTCCACGCCGCGCAGCATGCGGTCGCGGGCATCGACGCCGAATTTGACTTCTTTAGCTGACATATTTGGTTTCCCTGAGTTGATCTTTGTTTCTCACCCTGTCGGGGAGGCGCCTTGCGGGCGCTCCTCAGGGTGAGCGTTGCAGGCGAAGCGCTTAGGCAGCCTTCTTCTTGGTGGCGGGGACGTCGAGCACGCCCATGACGTCGGACTCCTTCATGATCAGGAGATCTTCACCGTCGATCTTGACCTCGGTGCCCGACCATTTGCCGAACAACACGCGGTCGCCGACCTTGAGGTCGATCGGGATCAGCTTGCCGGCTTCGTCGCGGCCACCCGGGCCCACGGCGACGATTTCGCCCTGCGAGGGCTTTTCCTTGGCACTGTCCGGAATGATAATGCCGCCAGCGGTCTTCTCTTCGGCGTCGATGCGCTTGACCACGACGCGGTCGTGAAGCGGACGGAATTTCATGCAGTCCTCCTAAGTTTCTGAAGATGTTATCAGATTCTGGAATTTTGGCAGTCCGAGCCAGCGAGTGCCAACTCGGCTGCGGCTGATTTAGGCCAGACTTGTTCGGGGGACAAGGGCTTCTAGCAGAAAAATTGGCACTCAAATATGACACCTGCCAATTTCATTAATCATGATTAACCGGGTCGGCCGGACCCAGGACCCTGTATTAGCACGTGCGGTAAGCTGCTGCTAACGCGTGAATTTTCAACAATTCATTAAACATTTAGGCTTGTGATGAGAGGGTCGCGTGCGTCACATTTCTCTCATGTGAGCGCATCTCCGCCGGGGTGGCTCGGTGTGTGGCCACCACGTGAAATGCGCTTCCAGCAATGGAGGTTTGGCATGGTCTCGCGGGTTGGAGTTGCTTCCGACGATTTCCGGAAGCAGGTGCTGGGTTACGGGCTGACGACGGCGCAAATTCTGTATCGGATGCCGGATCATCCCGCATTGCTGCAGACCTACGTCTGGCAGAATTACGATCTGTTTCCGAAATTCCCGGCGCTGAAGGATTTCCTCGCCTTCTGGCAGGAAAAGCTTGATGGCCCGCTGTTTTCGGTGACGGTCGCGCATTCCAGGCTGATCAAGCCGGCCGAGTTGCGCGCGGTCGACGGCGTGTTCAGGCTGCATTGATGAGATGCCGTAGGGCGGGCAAAGGCGCTTGCGCCGTGCCCACCATCTAACACTCCGCTCGCGATGGTGGGCACGCTTGCGCTTTGCCCACCCTACAAAAAAATTTTGTGTTAGCCTCCCGCCACAAACAAAAAGGGAGGCACCCATGGCCAAGAAGAAAGTCGCGTCGCGCGCCGCGGCGCAGCCCGCCGTAAAGAAGAAATGGTCGGGTCACAAGACGGCAGCCAAATCCTCAGCCCGCAAGACCATCAAGAAGGCGAGGGGCGTGTCCGCCGCGAACCCCAAAGCGGTCAAGTCCAAGGCGCGGCCGAAGCAGCGCATCGCCATCAGCCATCACCGCGAAGAAGATTTCAAGGCCGACGGCCTGCGCGCTTACGCGCATTACCGCGACCTCGGCATTGCCGACGCGACCCATGGCCTGGCGCAGGCGCATGTGATCCGACTGATCGGCCCGTGCAATCCGGCGGAAGTTTCAAAGCTGCACTACCACGACGTCGAATTCCAGATGGTCTACGTGCTCAAGGGCTGGGTGAAGACCTACATGGAAGGCCAGGGCGAGACGCTGATGAAGGAAGGCAGCGCCTGGACCCAGCCGCCGCGCATCAAGCATCTGATCATGGATTATTCCGACGATGTGGAATTGCTGGAAGTGATTTTGCCGGCGGAGTTCAAGACGGTGGAATTGGCGTCGTAATTCTCGCCGTTATTCCGGGGCGCGAAGCGAACTATGGTGCGCAATTGCGCACCTGAGAATCTCGAGGTTCTCCGATGTGCAATTGCACATCGTAGTTCGACGCTGACGCGTCGCCCCGGAACGACGGAGAGAGCGTTACGTCATCACCCCCACCACCGCCCCCATCAAACACGTCGTCAGCGTGCCTGACACAATCGACTTCAATCCCAGCGCATTGATCTCCTCGCGCCGTTCAGGCGCCATGGTGCCGAGGCCGCCGATCATGATGCCGAGGCTGGCGAAGTTAGCAAAACCGCACATCGCATAGAGCATGATCAGGCGCGAGCGGGGATCGAGCGCATCCGTGCCGAGTTTTGACAGGTCGACATAGGCGATCAATTCGTTGAGCACGGTCTTGGTGCCCATCAGGCTGCCGGCCGTGATCGCCTGCGGCCAGGGCAGGCCCATCAGCCAGCACACCGGTGCCATCAGGTAGCCGAGCAGGCGCTGCAGCGAAATTTTGGCGCTGCCGACCTCGGGCAACAGTCCGAGGATCGCGTTGACGAGATAGACCAGCGCAACCAGCACCAAGAGCATCGCGATGATGTTGAGCAGCAATTCGAGCCCGGCCGCGGTACCCTTGGCGATGGCGTCCATGGTCGAGGACGCGTGCATATCGGGATCTTCCAAAGATCCGCCGGTGCGCTTGTCCGAAGTCTCCGGCACCATGATCAGGCTGACCAGGATCGCCGCCGGCGCGCCCAATACGGAGGCAATGACAAAATGCGCCGCCGCATCCGGGATCAGTGGCGCGAGGAAGGTGGCGTAGAGCACCAGCACGGTGCCGGCGATGCCGGCCATGCCGCCGGTCATGACCAGGAACAATTCGCTGCGCGTGAGCTGCGCCAGATAGGGGCGGATGAACAGCGGCGCCTCAACCATGCCGAGGAAGATATTGGCTGCGGCCGACAGTCCCACCGCGCCGCCGACGCCGAGCGTGTGCTCCAGGAGCCACGCCATGCCGCGCACGATCGGCGGCAGGATGCGCCAGTAGAACAAGAGTGTCGTCAGAACGCTCATGACCAGCACAATCGGCAGCGCCTGAAATGCCAAAATGAAATCCGCGCCCGGCGCCTTGAGGTCGAACGGAAGTGCGCCGCCACCGAGATAGCCGAACACGAAGGACGTGCCGGCGCGCGTCGCCGCCGCGATTGTGTTGACGGCGTCGTTGATGGCGCCGAACGCCTTTGCCACCGGCGGCAGCTTGAGCAGCACCAGCGCCGTGACGATGGTGACGGCAAGGCCAACCACGATTTGCCGTAACGAAACCGCGCGGCGGTTCTCGCCAAGCGCCCATGCGATCGCCAGCAACGCCAGCACGCCAAACGCAGATTGCAGTTGCAGCATGAATCCCCCGCCAACCCCGGCAACGATTATGCCAGCGCTGCGCGGCCGCGCAATGCCGTGTTGCGGGCCCGCCCGTTGACATCGGCACCGCGCTCGGCCACCGCTCTTGCCCATGTCCTCGACGATGCCGGTAGGCGCCCGCGATCTGCTCAGGCACGCCCCGTTCCTGTTCTTCCTGCTGTCGCGCAGCCTGTCGCGCTTTTCCAGCCAGATCGCGGCGGTCGCGATCGGCTGGCAGATCTACGACATCACCGGCAGCGCCTTCGATCTCGGCATGGTCGGGCTGGTGCAATTCCTGCCCACGGCGCTGCTGGTGTTCGTGGCCGGCCACGCCGCCGACCGGTTTGAGCGCAAGCGCGTGGTGCAGCTTTGCCAACTCGCGGAAGCGGCGACGGCGCTGTTTCTGGCCGTCAGCACCTTTGCCGGCTGGCTCACCGTGACGCAGATATTCATCGCCACCTTCGTGATCGGCATCGCCGGCGCCTTCGAAAGCCCCGCCACGGCCGCGCTGCTACCGCTGATAACGCCAAAGGGCTCGCTGCAGCGCGCGACCGCGATCTCCTCCGGCGCCGCCCAGGTCGCGACCATCACGGGACCTGCGCTCGGCGGTTTGGCCTATGTGTTCGCGCCGAGCCTGCCGTATTTCGTCATTGTCGTATTCTGGCTGGTGGGCGCGGTCCTGACCGGCTTCATCCACATCGCGAAGCAGGAGCCTTCGAAAGCGGAGGATGCGGTTGCGGGTGACATCTTTGCCGGCGTCCGCTTCATCCGCAACAACCCGGCCATTCTCGGCACTATCTCGCTCGACCTGTTCGCCGTGCTGCTCGGCGGCGTCACGGCGCTGCTGCCGATCTATGCCCGTGACATTCTCGAAACGGGCCCGCTGGGTCTCGGCATCCTGCGCGCCGCGCCTGCGGTCGGGGCGCTGCTGATGACGATCGTGCTGGCGCGCTACGTTATCAACCGACATATCGGATTGCGGATGTTTCAGGCTGTGATCGTGTTTGGCGCGGCGACGGTGATATTCGCCCTCTCGCAGTGGATGTGGCTGTCGGTGCTGGCGCTGGCGATGCTGGGCGCGGCCGATACGATCAGCGTGGTGATCCGCTTCTCGTTGGTGCAGCTTTCGACGCCCGACGAGATGCGCGGCCGGGTCGGCGCGGTCAATTTCCTGTTCATCAATGCCTCCAACCAGCTCGGCCAGTTCGAGAGCGGCGTCACGGCGGCGTTGTTCGGCACGGTGCCGGCCGCCGTACTCGGCGGCGTCGGCACGATCGCGATCGCGCTGCTCTGGATGAAGCTGTTTCCGGCGCTGCGGAAGGTGGAGAAGCTGGAGTAGGGGGCGCGCGTCCCTCAGTCGTCATTGCGAGCGAAGCGAAGCAATCCATTGCGCCACTTGCGGAGGCATGGATTGCTTCGTCGCTAACGCTCCTCGCAATGACGGCTGTTGAATCAGCCGCGTCCGACGAACGGCATCTTGGTCGCCATCACCGTCATGAACAGCACGTTGGCGTCGAGCGGCAGGCCGGCCATGTAGGCCACGGCATCGCCGACGGCCTTCGCGTCCATGCGCGGCTCGTGTTTCATCGTGCCATCGGGCTGCATCACGCCGGGGCCGGCGACCATGCGGTCCGTCATCGGGGTCGCGGCATTGCCGATGTCGACTTGGCCGACCGCGATATCGTACATGCGGCCGTCGAGATTGGAAGCCTTGGTCAGGCCGGTAATCGCGTGCTTGGTTGAGGTATAGGCGGCAGAGAACGGCCGCGGCGCGTGCGCCGAGATCGAGCCGTTGTTGATGATGCGACCACCGCGCGGGTTCTGGTCCTTCATGATCCGGAAGGCGTGCTGAGTGCACAGGAAGGGGCCGGTGAGGTTGGTGTTCACCACCGCCTGCCATTGTTCGAGGCTGAGATCCTCGAAATTCACCGGCGGCGCGCCCATGCCGGCATTGTTGAAGAGAACGTCGAGCCGGCCATAGGTGTCCATCACCTTGGCGAACAGCGCTGCGATCGAGCCGGGGTTGGTCATGTCGGCCGACACGCACAGGCTCTTGCCGACATTGTCGCCGAGCTTTTTGGTTTCTTCCAGCATCTCCATGCGGCGTCCGGCGAGCACCACGGTGAAGCCGGCATTCATCAGCGCCAGCGATGCGGCGCGCCCGACGCCGGTGCCGGCACCGGTGACGATTGCGATCTTGTTTGTTGCGTCGGCCATTGTTTCCTCGCCTTCAGTTTTTTTCTGTTTCGGATTTGTAGGGTGGTCTCGGAATATTCTGGTGCGCCGCGCGCAGGGCCGCCGACCAGCGCGAGCGCAGGTCGTGGAAATAGGGCTCGCCCGCCTCGATGCGGTGGTTGAGATCGGCCACGCAGGCATCCGTGCGCACCACCAGCACGTCGATCGGCAGGCCGACGCCGAGATTGGACCGCATGGTCGAATCCATCGAGATCAGGCCGGTCTTCAGCGCCTCATACAGTTCGACGTCATAGTGCATCGCGCGGTCCAGCACCGGCTTGCCGTATTTGTGCTCGCCGATCTGCAAATAGGGCGTATCGGTGGTGCATTCGATGAAATTGCCGGCGGTGTAGACCATGAACAGCCGCATCCGCGAGCCCTTGATCTGTCCGCCGAACAGGAAGGAGACGTCGAAGCTGACGTCTTCGGATCGCAGCGCCGGGCCTTCGGTGGCATGGACCAGGCGGATCGCCCGCCCGATGCGCTGCGCCGCCTGGAACATGGTCGGCGCGTTCATCAGTGTCTCGACCTCACCGGTGTCGGGGTCTTCGATGCCCTCGGTCAATGTCGACAGCACCGACTGGCTGATCGCCAGATTGCCGGCGCTGGCGATCGCCATGATGCGCTCGCCGGGTTTGGAGAAAATATGGAGCTTGCGGAAGGTCGAGACGTTGTCGAGGCCGGCATTGGTGCGGGTATCCGCGATCATCACGAGACCGTCCCGCACCAGAATTCCGCAACAATAGGTCATTCCAAGTCCTCGAACGCGACTGATTTTTCGGCCCAAACTATAGCGTTTTCGAGCGAAGTGGGCACCGGTTCGCATGAAGAAAACGCGTCAAACAAGACACTAGAACTCGGTTCTGATGCAATCAGAACCGACGAGGCTCTAGTAGCCAATTTCGATGGGGCATCCAACCCCAATTCCCGTGGCGCGGCATGCGCCGGGCGGGTAAAACCGCAGTTAGGGTGGGGGAAGGGCATGCAGAAGTCCGCTCTGATCGGCACGATCGTGGCCGCGTTGTTCCTGGGCAGCGCCAATGCGGTGGCAGGCCCCTGGGAAGACGGCATGGTGGCCTATAACCGCGGCGACTATGTGCCGGCGATCCGGCTGTTCCGTCCGCTGGCGGAAGCGGGCAATCCGAAGGCGCAAACCCAGATTGGAACGATGTACCGCAGGGGCGAGGGCGTGACGTTCAGCCCGACCCGCGCCTTCATGTGGTTCAGTGTCGCCGCCAAGCGCGGAGATGCCAAGGCGAAGGCTGGTCTCCGTGACGTCTCCAGGAAAATGACGCCTGCGGAAATGTCGCAGGCCCGGCAGATGGCGCTGGCCTGCGAGGCTTCTAACTACCGATACTGCGAGTATTGATTAAGCTGGCGGCCTCCGGCAGTCTGGCTGCTCGACAAGAACAAAAAGATTGGGAGGCCACCATGCGCGCCATGCGGTCGTCATTCAAACCAGCCGCGTCCATCGCGCTCCTTTGCGTTGCAATGGTCGCCGCGTTCCCCGCTGCCGCACAGAAAAAAGGCGGCACGCTCCGGCTCTATCACAACGACAATCCGCCTTCGACGTCGCTGCACGAGGAAGCGACGATTGCCTCGGTGACGCCGTTTGCCGCGATCTTCAACAATCTCGTCGTGTTCGATCCCGCAAAAGTCCACGAAAGCATCGATACCGTCATTCCCGATCTCGCCGAAAGCTGGTCGTGGGATCCCACCAATACAAAGTTGACCTTCAAGCTTCGGCAGGGGGTGAAATGGCACGACGGCCAGCCGCTCACGGCGAAGGACGTGCAGTGCACCTGGCGGATGCTGATCGGCAAGACCGAGACCCAGGACTTCAAGCGCAATCCGCGAAAAGTCTGGTACACGAAGCTGCAGGACGTCAGCGTCAACGGCGATTACGAGGCGACCTTTGAGCTGAGCGAGCCGCAGCCGAGCCTGCCGGTGTTGCTCGCGAGCGCGTTTTCGCCGGTCTATCCCTGCCATGTGCCGCAGCAGGTGATGCGCACCAAGCCTGTCGGCACCGGGCCATTCAAATTCGTCGAGTTCAAACGCGGCGAACAGGTTCGCCTCGTGCGTAATCCCGATTACTGGAAGAAGGATCGGCCTTATCTGGACGAGATCACCTTCCGAATGATCGACAGCCGCGCCACGCGCATGCTGGCGTTCGCCACCGGCGACTACGACATAACCTTTCCTTCCGACGTCAGCATTCCCTTGATGAAGGACATCAAGGCACGCGCGCCGAACGCGATCTGCGAGATGACGGCCACGGGAGTGCAGATCAATCTGATGGTCAACCGCGTCAACCCGCCGTTTGACAATCCGGATATCCGGAAAGCCATGTCGCTGGCGCTGGACCGCAAGCCCTTCAACACGATCCTGATGGAGGGGGTGGGGCGGATGGGCGGGGCGATGCTGGCCAAGCCCGAAGGCGAGTGGGGCATGCCGCCGGAAATGGTAACTTCGCTGACCGGCTACGGTCCGGAGACCGAGAAGAACATCGCCGAGGCGCAGGCGATCATGCAGAAGCTCGGCTACAGCGACGCAAAACCGCTGCAGATCAAGATCCAGACCCGGAACCTGCCGACCTATCGCGATCCCGCGGTAATCCTGACCGATCAACTCAAGAAGATCTACATCACGAGCGAACTCGACATTCTCGATACGCCGCGCTGGTACGCGCGGCTGGCGAAGAAGGATTACACGATCGGATTGAACTTGACCGGCGTCAGTGTCGACGACCCCGACGGCAACATCGTCGAGAACTACTCCTGCAAGTCGGAGCGCAACTACACCCAGTATTGCAACGCCGAGGTCGACCGGCTGCTGGCCGCGCAATCGAGCGAGCTCGACAGGGAAAAGCGGAAGAAGATGGTCTGGGACATCGAGCAGCTGTTGGTCGACGACGCCGCGCGGCCGATCATCCTGCACTCATCGGCCGCCAATTGCTGGCAGCCGCATGTGAAGAATTTCCGGCCGCACGCCAACAGCCAGTACAACAATCTGCGCTTCGAGGATGTGTGGTTGGATAAGTGATGGCTTCGCCACACCTTCATATGACATCAAGATCGTGGGCAGTCACGACGCGTCCATCGTAGTGCTGCTTGATCTCATCCAGCACGGCCTCTTCGGGATCCGCAAGCGTCAGTGCGCCGCCGGCATTGGCGCGATGATAAAGCACCAGCAGTCCAGGCTTGACGCGGGAGGCGAGTGCAGCGAGTTCCCTGGACGACGTGTGGTGGGTCCGGCGATACCGTTGCCATTTGCGCGAGACTTTTTCGTAAGTCTGTTGCGAATAAGTCTCGTGAATTAAGACATCGCAACCGACACAATGTTCAGCCAGGCTCGGCGTCGGCGCCGTATCCCCCGATATGACGATGACCTTGTCGGAAGTCTCGAATCGAAAGCCGAATGCGTGTTTCAGCCCGTGCCGCACCGGAAAGGCGGTGACCCGGATATTGCGGTCGGTGTAGATCGCTCCCGGCCTTATCTCATGCACAACGACCTGACAGCCGGCGCGTGGCAGTCTGTCGATGCCGTTGATGCGATTGTTGATGTCGATTTTCCATGCGCTTAGTACGTGCTTTGTCATGGCGCGGAGGCCTTTCGGCCCGTAGATTTCGATCGGTTCCCGCCGACCCAGGATCCACGGCGTGAGGATTAGGTCTGGGTAACCAGCAGTGTGGTCCGCATGCATATGGGTCAGGAAAGCCGTCTTTATCCCGCCGGCAGCGGGTCCGAGTGCTGTAACGCCTTTGCTGTAGGCTGCTGCCACACGACGAACGACGCCAGGGCCGAAGTCCACGAGATATGGCGTCCCGTTCACCACAATGGCGGTCGCGGGTCCGGAACGTGCAGGATCGGGTCGGGGCGTTCCGGTGCCAAGCATGACGATTTGTGTCGTTGGCGTCCGTTGGCGGCGCGATCTTTCAGGTGTCCCGTGCATGCGCGTTAATCGAGGCGGATGTCGGAGGTCTTGATGACGGTGCGCCATCGTCCGGACGCGGATGCGAGCAGTGCTTTGGCTTCGGCGCCTGTGCTGCCGATCGGCTCCAATGCCTGAGCGCGGAGGCGGGACTGCAGATCGGGCGCTTGCAGCGCCTGCCGTACTTCGCGTTCAAGCACCTCACGGATTGCCTCAGGAACGCGCTTGGGCGTTAGCATCACCTGGAAGAAGGCGACTTCGAAACCGGGGTAGCCACTTTCCGCGATCGTCGGAACGTCGGGAGCGAGCGGCGCGCGCTGCGGACTAGATCCAGCCAATGCCTTCAGCTGGCCTTCACGCGCGACCTGCAGCACGCCCGGTGTCGCGAGGAAGCCAGCTTGTATCTGTCCGCCAACCAGGCCCATCACGACCTCAGCATTACCTTTGTAAGGGACGTGTACGCCTTCGAACCCGGCCTGCATCCGGAAATACTCCATTGTCAGGTGACCGGGATCGCCGCGCCCGCCGCCGCTGCCGTAGAGTAGCGGCCGGTCCTTGAGATTCTTCGCATATGTGACGAGCTCTGCGACGGAGGCTGCCGGGATGGACGGATGCACGACGAGCGTCATCGAGAAACTTGCGACGGCAGAGATCGGCTCCAGGTCCCTGACTGGCTCAAAGGCCAGCTTGGCGTACAGTGTCGGATTGACCGTGAGCGGCGTGTCGAGCACGAACAACAGCGTGTACCCGTCCGGCTCCGCCTTGGCGACCGCATCGGTCCCTATGTTGCCGGAAGCACCGGGTCGGTTTTCCACGATGAAGGCCTGCTTGAGGCTGATGGCTAGCTTGTCGGCGAGCATGCGCGCGGTGAAATCCAGCGGACCGCCGGGCGGGAACGGCACCACGATCTTGACGGGCCTCGACGGATAATTCTGCGCAGAGGCGGAGCAGAGCGTGGCAGCGCCCATCAGGACGATAACAGCTGCGGTTACCAAGCAATCTCTCAGCGCAGCTGATCGGATCATCGTAGCCTCCGGTTGTCCGTCAGGATTCGGCTAAATCCTGCACCCAGCAGACATATGCGTCCAATTCTGATATGTGGCAGTGGCATAACCATTTCGATAGGTCTCTGCCATGCAGTGGATTGATCGCGTTGGACGGCGCCTCAAGCTGCGTGATTTGCATATTCTGCTCGCCGTGGTGCAGCACGGCAGTATGGCGAAGGCGGCGGTGGAGCTCGCAATCTCGCAGCCTGCCGTTTCGAAGGCAATCGCCGAAATGGAGCACGCGCTAGGGCTTCGTCTGCTCGACCGTGGCCGCGACGGCATCGAGCCGACGATCTACGGTAGCGCTCTTGCGACACGCGGCCGCGCGATCTTCGATGAACTAAAGAAGGGGGTTGAAGAGCTAGCCTTTCTCGCCGATCCCACGGTCGGAGACTTGCGCATCGGCAGCACGGAGAGCCTTGCCGCCGGTTTTTTTGCCCGCGGTCATCGAGAACTTCTCACGCGAGCAGCCGCGCGTTCGCCTCGACGTTGCACAAGCGGTTATGAATGCGCAGCACTATCGCGATTTGCGCGAGCGCAACATCGATCTGTTGTTGGGGCGCATTCCGACCCAGTTCGCGGAAGACGATCTCGACGTCGAAAATGTGTACGACGATCGGGTCGCCGTGGTAGCAAGCCGCCGCAGCAAGTGGGCACGGCTACGCCGACTTACGCTCGCCGACCTCGCTGAGGAACGCTGGGTCCTGCCGCCCGCGGATACGATGGCCGGTGTCCTTGCCGCCGAATGGTTTCGCGCCGACGGAATTGAAATGCCGCACGGTTGCATCACGACGCTTTCCATTCATCTGTGCTGCCGGCTGGCCGCCACCGCGCAGTTCGTAACCACGCTTCCAATCTCGGTGCTACGTACCGCAGATTACGATCGGATTCTCAAGGTCCTTCCGATCAAGCTTCCCCCGCAGCGACGCCCCGTGGGTGTTGTGACACTCAAGAATCGCATGCTCAGTCCGGTAGGAAAGCGATTTATTGACTGCGTTCACCGCACAGCGAAGCAACAAACGAAGCGCTATTGAAGGTGTGGATACCGTGAAGGTCGATCGGCGATTCGATGTCCGTCACTGCGACTGGCTCTGCCACTGGCCCGGCCGCCCGGCCTGTTCGACCTTGACCGCGACCGTCAGCGTTTCCGCGCCGCCGCCATAGCGGGTGCCGCGCACCGGTGCGGCGCCGAGGTAGTCGAGCCCGATCGCGACACGGGCATGGGCGTCGGTGGTGCAGAGGCCGTTGGCGGCATCGAAGCCGACCCAGCCGAGGTCAGGCACGTAGGCTTCCGCCCAGGCATGGCCGGCCTGCTGATGAATGGTGCCGTCGGAGCGCAGGAAGTGACCGGAGACGAAGCGTGCCGGAACGCCGCCGGAGCGCGCGCAGGCGATGAAGACGTGGGCGTAGTCCTGGCAGACGCCGCGCTTGAGCGCGAAAGCTTCCGCCGCCGAGGTGCCTGAATTAGTGGGGTCCTCGTCGAACGTCATGTGCTCGTTGATCTGCACCATCAGCGCATGCAGGAAGCCAAGCACGTCGCCGTCGGACTCCGAGCGCATCTCGCGGGCGAAAGTCGCCATCGCCGGATTGACTTCGGTGAGCGCGGTCTGGCGCAGGAACAGGCCAGGAGGAAAGCGCTCATCGGTGCCGCGCAGCACGCCGCCGGTGTCGTGGGTTTCGATCAGGCCTCCGACATGGATGGTGAGGTCGACGATCGGCCCGTGCGTCAATACATGCGTGACGTTGCCGAACGCGTCCTGATGCATGTCGAGCCGGGAATCGGTGGAAACGTCGATCTGCCACTCGGCGACATACTGTCCGTCATGGCTGCCGGGCGTCATGCGCAAGATCTGGATCACGCCCGAAGCGGGCGGCTCGTAGCGATAGCTGGTGGAATGGGCAATTCGCAGGCGCATGGCGGAACCAGGTTCGGATCGTCATGCCCGGCCTTGCGCCGGGCATCCACGTCCTTCAGTTGGCATAGCAAGACGTGGATGGCCGGGACAAGCCCGGCCATGACGGTGTTTTGCTGCGCGCATCCAAAATCTCTAAATCAAATACTGCCTGGTGATGATTTCACCGAGCCGCGCATTATCCGAAATGAATTCCTGGATGAACTCATGGACGCCGTGCTGGAAGATATCGTCCATATGGCTATGTTCAAGCCGGTTGCGGACGCCGCGGGCGTGGCGCTGGGAGGCGCCCTGGCGGCCATAGGCGACGCCGATCTGGTCGAGGTTGCGCACCAGATTGCTGTAGCAGCTTGCGAGCGAGCGCGGCAGCGTGTCGTTGAGGATCAGGAGGTCGGCGATCAGCCAGGGTTTCAGCGTCTCGCGGTAGACCCAGTGATAGGCGGTGAGTGCCGACACCGAGCGCAGGATCGAGGTCCACTGGTAGTAATCCAGAGGACCGCCGACATGTTCCTCCTCCGGCAGCAGCACGTGATATTTCACATCGAGAATGCGGGCGGTGTTGTCGGCGCGCTCCAGATGCAGGCCGAGGCGCGAGAACCAGTAGGCGTCGTTGCGCAGCATGGTCCGGTAGGCCGAACCATCGAACCGCAATGAAGTCTCTTGTACGAAACGGAGAAACCGCGCCAGCTCCTCACGGCTTGAGGTGCCCTTGCCCCAGACCTCCTGCAATTCGATCCAGGCCGAGTTGATGGTGTCCCACATCTCCGACGTCAGCGCGGTTCGCACCGAGCGCGAATTCAGCCGCGCCGCCTCGATGCAGTTCTTGATCGAGGAGGGATTGGCCGGCGAGAACGCCAGATATTCGACGACGTTCTGCTCGGTGGCTTCCTGATAGGTCTCGTAGAAACTCGCGCTGACGCCGGCGGTCAGGAGCGCCGATTCCCACTCATTGGTTTTGCCGATATAGGCGGCGGGCAGGGCTGTGACGCGCAAGGTCGCATCGATGGTGCGCGCGATATATTCGGCCCGCTCGACGTAGCGGGCCAGCCAGTACAGGTTTTCGGCAGTGCGCGACAGCATACGAAAATTTCGCTCTCTATTCGTCCAGTATCCAGGTGTCCTTGGTTCCGCCGCCCTGGCTCGAATTGACCACCAGCGAGCCCTCCTTCAGCGCCACCCGCGTCAGGCCGCCCGGCACGATGGTGACGTGCTGGCTCCCCGTCAGCACGAACGGCCTGAGATCGACATGGCGCGGCGCGAGGCCCGACGCTGTGCAGGTCGGGCAGGTCGACAGCGCCAGCGTCGGCTGGGCGATAAAGCCCTCGGGCTCGCGCTTGAGCTTGTCACGGAACGCCTCGATCGTCGCCTTTGTCGCGGCGGGGCCGATCAGCATGCCGTAGCCGCCGGAGCCGTGGACTTCCTTCACTACGAGGTCACCGAGATTGTCGAGCACGTAGGCCAGATCCTTCGGCTCGCGGCAGCGCCAGGTCTGCACATTCTTCAGGATCGGCTCTTCGCCGAGATAGAATTTTACAACCTCGGGCATGTAGGAATAGATCGCCTTGTCGTCGGCGATGCCGGTGCCGACCGCGTTGGCCAGCGTGATGTTGCCGGCCGCATAGGCCGACATCAAGCCGGGCACGCCGAGCGCCGAATCCGGGCGGAAGGTGAGGGGGTCGAGGAAGTCGTCGTCGACGCGGCGGTAGATCACGTCGACGCGTTTCAGGCCCTCGGTGGTGCGCATGAACACCTCGTCGTTCTTGACGACGAGGTCACGGCCCTCGACCAGCTCGATCCCCAATTTGTCTGCGAGGAAGGAGTGTTCGTAATAGGCGGAATTGTAGACGCCGGGCGTCATCAGCGCGACCGTCGGCTCCGCCGAGGCCGAGAGCGGCGCCACCGAGCGCAGCGCCGACAGCAGTTCGTCGGGATATCGTTCCACCGGTGCGACGCGATGGCGGGCGAACAGGTCCGGAAACAGCCGCATCATGATTTCGCGGTTTTCCAGCATGTAGGACACGCCCGAGGGCGTCCGCGCGTTGTCTTCCAGCACGATGAAATTGTCGGCGTCGACCCGGACGATGTCGATTCCGGCGATGTGCACGTAGACGTCGTGCGGCACGCTCTGGCCGTTCATCTCGGGTCGGAACACCGGATTCTGGAAGATCAGGTCGTCGGGAATGATGTTGGCGCGCAGGATGTCGCGGCCATGATAGATGTCGCGCAGGAACATGTTGAGCGCGCGGACCCGCTGCTTCAGGCCCTTTTCCAGCAGCGTCCATTCCTTGGACGATATGATCCGCGGGATCACATCGAAGGGGATCAGCCGTTCCTGGGCTTCGGCGTCGCCATAGACGGCGAAGGTGATGCCGATCCGGCGGAACAGCAGTTCCGCTTCCTGGCGGCGATATTCGAGGGCGTCGGGAGGCGTCTCCTTCAGCCAGCGGGAGAGCTCCCGATAGGCCGGGCGGAGGTCGCCGCCGGGGCCATTCATTTCATCGAACGCTACTGCCATAAATCCTGACTATCCCCCAAGTCATTCGACACAGTGCATGACCTGAAGGGATGGTAGCAAGGCTCGGGCCAGCGCGATATGCATTGGCTTGCGGCATTTGGTATGGGTAGCCCAGCCGCGCTGCCCTAAAAAAAGGCTGCCGGGTGCTTATTTCGGCAGCAAACCCCCGTGACTTCAATGCGTTGCTTGCGCAAAAGTACGGGGACAGGTGGGGAGAAGTCATGAGCGAGATCGTCACGGCGGGTATTCTGGTCATTGGCGACGAGATCCTGTCCGGCCGGACCAAGGACAAGAACATCGGCTTCATCGCCGAATACCTGACCAATATCGGGATCGACCTCAAGGAGGTCCGCGTCGTCGCCGACGAGGAGACGGACATCGTCAATGCCCTTAATGCACTGCGGAATCGATATACCTACGTCTTTACCACCGGCGGCATCGGGCCGACCCATGACGACATTACCGCCGACAGCGTCGCCAAGGCATTTGGTGTCGGCATCGACCATCACCCGGAGGTGGTGGCGCGGTTCCGCGAGCGCTGGAGCGAGCAGGATTTGAACGAGGCGCGGCTGCGCATGGCGCGCGTTCCCGACGGCGCCGAACTGATCCAGAGCGCGACCATCCTGGCGCCCGGCTTCAAGCTCGGCAATGTCATCGTGATGGCCGGCATCCCCTCGATCATGCAGGCGATGATGGACATCGTCGCGCCCAAGCTGAAATCGGGCGTGCGGATGCTCTCGGACTCGGTCCGCGCCAATGCCCGGGAAGGCGACATCGGCGGGCCGCTGCGCGAGATCGCCAACGCCCATCCCGACACCATCATCGGCAGCTATCCGTTCCAGGACGAGGACAAGAAGCCGAACACCAACCTGGTCGTCCGCTCCCGCGATCCCGAAAAGCTCAGCGCCGCGATGGCCGCGGTGAAGGAGATGCTGGCGAACCTGAACATCGCCGCCCGGTAGCGGCGGCGGGTGCTCCAACTTCGAAGTTTCGCAATACGGAGAACAAAGTGACAGATCGTTCTGGAGCGGGCTCATGACAGCGCCGCCGGAGAAAGCCTTTCCGGTCTCCTGGGACCAGTTTCACCGGGATTGCCGGGCGTTGACCTGGCGGCTCAACGAGGTCGGGCCGTTTCATGCCATCATCGCGATTACCCGCGGTGGGCTGGTGCCGGCGGCCATCGTGGCGCGCGAACTCGGCATTCGCATCATCGATACCGTCTGCATTGCTAGCTACGACCACACCCGGCAGGGTGACCTGAACGTGCTCAAGGGCGTTTCGACCGAGGTGGCAAAACTCGGTGGCGGCACCGGCAAGGGGCTGTTGATTGTCGACGACCTCGTCGACACCGGCAAGACAGGGCGGCTGGTGCGTTCGATGATGCCGGACGCGCATTTCGCGGCCGTCTATGCCAAGCCGCAGGGCAAGCCGCTGGTCGATACGTTCATTACCGAAGTGTCGCAGGACACCTGGATCCACTTTCCCTGGGATACTGCGCTGTCGTTCCAGCCGCCGATCCGTCCGTGACGGCGGGGTGATCTTTCTTGCCTCGCCCCGCTTGCGGGGAGAGGTCGGATTGCGAAGCAATCCGGGTGAGGGGGACTCTCCGCGCGGTCGGTGTTCGTGGCGGCAGCCCCTCACCCCGACCCTCCCCCCGCAAGAGCGGGGCGAGGGAGCAGGTTAAGCGCATGCCCCTCCAAAACCGCGTCACACCCACGGGCGACATCATCGCCACCCCGCATCGCGGGATGTTCACCGGCAATCGCGGCATCATCCACGATCCCGCGACAAAAACCTTGCTGAAAAAGCGCTGGTCGAGCCCGGCGTGGATCACCTGCGTCTGTGAATTCCGGGGCTGGCGGCGCAAGGTGATGGGCGGGCGGAGCTGGACCGAGCTGTTCTTCCTCGATGAGGCGACCGCATTCGCGGCCGGCCATCGTCCCTGTTTCTTTTGTCGCCGCGACGACGCCAAGCGGTTTCGGGCGGCGTGGGAAGCGGGCAATGGCGTTGCGGACATTCGCGCGCGGGAGATGGATAGCGTGTTGCATCGCGAACGGCTGGAGCGCGGGAAGAAGCGGCTGCATCCGTTACCGATGCCGGTGGCGCAGTTGCCTGATGGCGCGATGGTGCAGGCGGGGGCGGAGAGTTTTCTGATACTGCAGGGCAAGACGCTGCAGTGGTCGATGGGTGGTTATCGCAAGGCTGATGGCAAGATCGATGACGCGATGCTGCTGACGCCGCCTCCAACGCTGCGCGCGCTGAGGGCGGGATATCGCCCGGTGCTGCATCCGAGCGCTACGGAGTAGACTCTCACGCCGTCATTGCCTGCGACAAACGCGAAGCGTTTGCGCAAGGGAGCGAAGCGACGAAGCAATCCATACTTTCTTCCTGGCGAGATGGATTGCTTCGCGGAGCCTGTCATCGGGCGCGCATTCGCGCGACCCGTTGGCATGACGGAGCTATCCCAATCGCTCCCGCGCCAGCTTCGCGCCAGCACCCAGCGCCGCCAGCTTTGCTTCCGCGATATCCCGGCGCATCGGCGCCATGCCGCAATTCGTTGTCGCGACGATGTTGCTGCGCGGCACGAATTTCGCGACCTGCTCGATCACCTTCACGACATCCTCGGCGGTCTCCACCGTGTCGCTGGCGACGTCGATCACGCCGGCCTGGACCACCTTGCCGGGCAGCAGCGCCAGCAGATCCAGCGGCACTTTCGAGTTGCGGCACTCGATCGCGACCTGCTGGATCGGGCTTTTCGCGATGGCCGGGAAAATATCCTCGTACTGGCGCCACTCGCTGCCCAGCGTTTCCTTCCAGTCGGTATTGGCCTTGATGCCGTAGCCGTAGCAGATGTGGACGGCGGTGGTGCAGGTCAGGCCTTCGGCGGCGCGCTCGAGCGCCTTGATGCCCCAGTCGGAGACTTCGTCCATGAACACGTTGAAGGCAGGTTCGTCGAACTGGATGACGTCGACGCCGTCGGCCTGCAACGCCTTGGCCTCGTTGTTGAGCAACTCAGCAAAGGCGAACGCCATCTTGACCTTGTCGCCGTAGTATTTGTCGGCGACGGTGTCGGCGATGGTCATCGGGCCGGGCAGGGTGAATTTCAGCTTGCGGGTGGTGTGGGTGCGGGCGACGCGGGCTTCATCGGCATGGACGCGGCCCTTCAGCGTCAAGGGTGCTATCACCTGCGGCACCATCGCCTTGTAGCGGTCTTTGCGGATGCCCATCTCGACCTTGTGGGCGAAATCGATGCCCTCGACCTTCTCCAGAAAGCCGTGGACGAAATGCTGGCGGGCCTGCTCGCCCTCGGTGACGATATCGACGCCGGCATCCTCCTGCAGCTTCACCGCCAGCATGGTGGCGTCGCGCTTGGCGCGGGCGAGCTCGTCGCCTTTCGAGCGCCAGGGGGCCCATAGTGTATTGGGCTCGGCCAGCCATTCCGGCTTCGGCAAAGAGCCTGCGATTGTGGTTGGAAACAGCATGGGGGCCTCCCGTGAGTTCTGATTGAGCGCCTGTCTGCCATGTCTTAAGATCGAGGTACAGAACAACAAAAGTCGCCATCGCGGGGAATATTTCCGCATCGACAGCCAGGGGAGCCATGATCGACCTGCATTACGCGCCAACGCCGAATGGTTGGAAAGTCTCGATCATGCTGGAGGAACTCGGGCTTCCCTACCAGGTCATTCCGGTCAACATCCGCGCCGGCGAGCAGTTCAGGCCGGAATTTCTGGCGATCAGCCCGAATAACCGCATTCCGGCCATCGTGGACCATGAGCCCGCAGATGGGCAGGGGCCGTTTTCGGTGTTCGAGACCGGCGCGATCCTGATCTATCTCGCCGACAAGACCGGACGTTTTCTGCCCACGGAGATGCGGGCGCGGTCCCAGGTGATGCAATGGCTGATGTGGCAGATGAGTGGGCTGGGGCCCATGCTCGGCCAGCACGGCCACTTCGCGCTCTATGCGGCGGAGAAGTTTCCCTACGCGATCGAGCGCTATCGCGACGAGGCGGCGCGACTTTATGGTGTGCTCGACCGGCAGCTCGGCAAGACCGGCGCCTATGTTGCCGGCGACTACTCGATCGCCGACATCGCCTGCTTTCCCTGGACCATGACCCACAAGGCGCAGGGCTTTACGCTCGACGATTACCCGAACGTCAAGCGCTGGTACGCGGAAGTCCGCGCGCGGCCTAAGGTGCAGACGGGGCCGGCGATCGGCAAGTTCGTGAAAGAGCCGTTCGACGAGGAGGCGCGGCGGAATATGTTCGGTGCGCGCGCGAAGGAGATGGCGGGCAAAAGGTAGGCCGCCCGCCACGCCGTCATTGCGAGGAGCGAAGCGACGAAGCAATCCATTCTTTCCCCGGGCGGCGCTATGGATTGCTTCGCTTCGCTCGCAATGACGGTGGAAACAACACGGATCACAAACAACAAGAGGAAACACCCATGCTCGAATTCTTCTTCGACTGCTCCAGTCCCTGGACCTATCTCGCCTTCCACAACATCCAGCCGCTCGCCAAAGAGCTCGGCGTCGAGATCAGTTGGCGGCCGATCCTGGTCGGCGGCATCTTCAACACCGTCAACCCAAGCGTCTATGCCCAGCGCGAGACGCCGGTGCCGTTGAAGGCGCGCTACATGAAGAAGGATCTCGCCGACTGGGCGCGCTCCGCGGGGCTTGCGATCAAGATGCCGCCGACTGTGTTTCCCGTAAACAGCGTCAAGGCGATGCGCGGCTGCATCTGGCTGGGCCAAGAATCTGGCGAGCGCATGGTACCGTTTGCCACCGCGGTGTTCGAGACCTATTGGGGTGGCGACAAGGACATCTCGCAGGACTCGGTGCTGACGGAGGTCTGCAAGAAGGCCGGCGTCGATCATGTCAAATTTTTCGAGGGCATCGGCCAGCAGGCGGTCAAGGATCAGCTCAAGGCCAATACCGACGAGGTGATGGCGCGCGGCGGTTTTGGTTCGCCGACGATCTTTGTCGACAAGACGGATATGTATTTCGGCAACGACCGCATGCCGCTGATCCGCGAAGCGCTGCAGCGCCTGAAAGCGCGGGCCGCCTGATGCCGAAAGCCGTCGTTTGCCGCGAGCTTGGTCCGCCCGAGAGCCTGCGCCTGGAAACGTTTGACGCTGTGCCGCTGGCGCCAGGGCAAGTGCGTGTCGCTATCCGCGCCGCCGGCATTAATTTTCCCGATATTTTGATGGCGGCGGGTGATTATCAGCTCAAGCCGCCGCTGCCGTTCACGCCGGGCGTCGAAGCCGCTGGCGATGTGGTCGAGGTCAACGCGGCCGAAGGCGTTGCGGTTGGTGACCGCGTGATCATCAAGATGCGGCACGGCGCCTATTCCGATCAAGCTATCGCCACGCCTTCGCAACTCGTGCGGTTACCGTCGACATTCGACTATGCCGAGGGCGCGACGTTCCTGGCTGGCCACGGCACGGCCTATCACGCGCTGATCGACCGCGGCCGGCTTCAGCCGGGCGAGGTGTTGCTGGTGCATGGCGCGGGCGGCGGTGTCGGGCTCGCCGCCGTCGAAATCGGTAAGATGCTAGGCGCCACCGTGATCGCGACCGCTTCGAGCGACGAAAAACTTGCGATTGCGAAAGCGAGGGGCGCCGATCATCTCATCCGCTACGACCAGGAGCCGTTCCGCGATGCCGTGAAGCGCATCACCGGCGGGGAGGGCGCGGACGTGGTGTTCGATCCCGTCGGCGGCGAGGTGTTCGAGAACTCGATGCGCTGCATCAACTGGGGTGCACGGCTGCTGGTCATCGGATTCACCGGCGGCATCGGGCTTGCGAAGACCAATCTGCTGATGATCAAGGGCGCCAGCGTGCTCGGCGTCCGCGCCGGCGAAGCGGTGCGGAGAAATCCCGCGCTCGGCGAGGTCAGGATCAAGGCGCTGACGGAATGGGCCGAAGCGGGAAAGGTGCGTCCGAATATCTCGCACCGGTTGCCGCTTGAGGATTACGCCAAGGCGATGCGGCTTCTCATCGATCGAAAGGCGATCGGCCGCGTGGCGTTGACGATGGGATAGTCTCCCGTCATGCCCCGCGAAGGCGGGGCATCCAGTACGCCGCGGCTTTTCGGTTCAAGCACAGATGCCTCTGGAATACTGGATCACCCGCTTTCGCGGGTGCAGCGGAGGGTTTGAAACGCCCCTCCCTCAAGAACGCAATCGTCTGCTCGATCGCGACGCTATTCCGCACCAGCCATGGATGCGATGTGTGAACGACGACTTGATCCACCATCCTGTCGAGCCTGGTGTTCTCCACCGACACCCGCCCATCATGCGGCTTCGGCAGGAATGCCGATGTGATCGGATAGATCGACCGGTCTCCGGCGATGATGCCGACGCAATAATCGACCGGCGGAAACAGCGCTTCGATCGCGGCACCGCGCTGCGTGCCGAGCTGCTGTCCCGCCGGTCCGAAGAAGGTGCGGTAGGCTCCAACATTCTTCAGGCGGTCGGCGATTTCGCTGCCGCTGTTCGGCGTGCCGAGCATGACGACGCGGCCCAGGCGCTTTGGCCGATATCTGGCAATGTAGACCCGCGCCAATAATCCGCCCATGGAATGGCCGACAAAATGGAGGGAGCCATCGATGCCATCGGCAAAGCGCTGGATGGAGGGATGGATGTCCTCCGCCAGCGCTTCGAGCGCCTTGCGGCGGCTCGCGTAATCCTGGTTGAGGGTGGCGAAGCCACAGCCTTCCAGCGCCGTCTGCATCTTTCGAAACGATCGCGCCGTTCTGCTGATGCCATGCAGCAGGACGACGCCGTCTTGCGTCGCGTTGGCCGATGCGGGCCGGTCGCTCACTTATACTCGCGCTCTTGCCACCACGGGAAATAGTCGGGCATGTCGCTCGAAACCTTGTTCTTGAATTCGGCCGGGCGCTTTTCCAGGAACGACACCACGCCTTCCTTGACGTCGTCCGAACGCCCGCGCGCGTAGATGCCGCGGCTGTCGACCTTGTGGGCTTCCATCGGATCGTCGGCGCCCATCATGCGCCACATCATCTGCCGGATCAGCGCCACCGACACCGGCGCGGTCTTGGCGGCAAATTCTTTTGCCAATGCACGCGCGGTCGGCAGCAGATCGTCCGGCGGCACCACCTTGCTGACGAGGCGGCCGGCCAGCGCCTCCTGCGCCGGGAAGACACGGCCCGAATAACACCATTCCAGCGCCTGCGAGATACCGACGATGCGCGGCAGGAACCAGCTCGAAGCGGCCTCGGGCACGATGCCGCGCTGGGAAAACACGAAGCCGAAGCGGGCGGCTTCCGAGGCGATGCGGATGTCCATCGCGAGCTGCATGGTGACGCCGATACCGACGGCGGGGCCGTTCACCGCGGCGATCACCGGCTTCAGGCATTTGAAGATGCGCAGCGTCACCTGGCCGCCGCCGTCGCGCACCATGGGATCGCTGTAGTCGACCGCGCCGCTGGCCAGCCGCTTCACCGGCCCGCGCCGCGCGTCGCGGTCAAAAGTGTTGGCGCCGGACGAGAGGTCGGCGCCGGCGCAGAAGCCGCGCCCCGCGCCGGTCACGATGATGGCGCGGACATTGTCGTCCTTGTCGGCCGCGTCGAAGGCGTCGATCAGTTCCTGCTGCATCGTGCCGTTGAAGGCGTTGAGCTTGTCGGGCCGGTTCAGCGTGATGGTGAGAATCTGATCGTCGACCTCGTACTTGATGGTCTCATACGCCATGGGGGTGCTTTCCTTCCTGTGATCTTTTGTTGATTATTTTTATCTCGTCATTCCGGGGCGCGCCACTCTTGGCGCGAACCCGGAATCTCGATCGGTTTGTCGCAGGAGATTCTCAGGTGCGCAATTGCGCACCATAGTTCGTCGCTGCGCGACGACCCGGAATGACGACAAGAATTATTTCTTCGGCGGCGACGGCCACGGCCGCTGCGGGCCGCGCAGGCCTTCGAACGCCTTGGCCATGCCGAGCACGCCGAGATCGTCGAAGCGGCGGCCGATGATCTGCACGCCGATCGGGAAGCCCTTGCTGTCATAGCCGCCGTTGATCGAGATCGCGGGATTTTCAGACATATTCCAAGGCACGGTATAGGCAATGTGCTCGAACGGCTTGTCCGGATCGTTGATCGGCGCGGCGAACTCGGCCGGGAAGTTCACCACCGGCGACACCGGCGAAATCACATAGTCGAGGTCGTGGAACAGCTTTGCGGCAGCGGCGCGGATTGCCATCGTCGCATTGAATCCCCTGATGACATCGACGCCGGAAAGTCTTGCGCCGGCTTCCGCCCATGTGTGGATGTAAGGCAGCGCCTTGCCGCGTTCCTCGGGCGAAAGTTTTGAGAGATCGTCCCACATCCGCGCCCGAAAGAAATTGTCGATCCCATCGAGCATCTCGCGCGTCAGGATGCCGTCGACTTCGGTGACGACGGCGCCGGCGGACTCGAACGCCTTGGCAGCTTTGACGGCAACGCTTCGCACGTCGCTTTCCAGCGCCTGGCCGGTGCCGGCATCGAGCATCAGGCCGATGCGAACCTTGCGCGGTGACTTGTCGAGTGTCTTCCAGTGAATGCTGCTGTCGGCCGGCAGGCTCATGCCGTCGCGGCGGTCCGGCTTCGACAATACGCACATCATCAGCGCTGCGTCGTCGACGGTACGGGTCATCGGCCCGGCGACACGTCCGACATAGGGCGGATCGACCGGAACGCGCCCAAAACTCGGCTTCAGTGCGACGAGGCCGCACCAGCAGGCCGGCAGCCGCACCGAGCCGCCGATGTCGGTGCCCAGATGCAGCGGGCCGTAACCGGCCGCGCCCGCCGCGCCCGCGCCGGAGGAGGAGCCGCCGGGATTCTTGCTGAGGTCCCAGGGATTGCGGGTGAGGGGATGGAAACTGGAGAGGCCCGACGACAGCATGCCGTAATCAGGCATCGTGGTCTTGGAGAAGATGATCGCGCCGGATTCACGCAACCGCGCGGCGGGCGGCGCATCTTTCTCTGCCGGTATAAGCTTGACACTGGCGGCACCCAGCGGGATCGGCTGGCCCTTGGTGGCGATATTGTCCTTGATGGTGACCGGAATGCCGTCGAGCGTGCCCGCGGGCTCGCCCCTCTGCCAGCGGTCGGTCGAGGCCTTCGCGGCAGCGCGCGCGCCCTCGGGATCGAACAGATAGAGCGCCTTGATGTGCGGCTCCCACGCCGCGACGTGCTCAATCACTTCCTCCAGCACTTCCGATGGCGTGAACTGCTTGGCGCGATAGCCCGCGATCAGGTCGGTGGCGGAAAGGTCATGCAGCGAGGTGACTTCTTCTCGTTCTTCATTGATGGTTTTATGCATGCGAACCTACCGGGAGACGGGTTTCGATGATGCGGGCGAACATGCTGGCGCCGATCGGCAGAATCTTGTCGTCGAGGACGTAGCCGGGATTGTGCACCGGCACCGAGCCGTCATGGCCGATCCAGAAATAGGCGCCGGGCACCAGCTGCATCATGTCGGCGAAATCCTCGCTTCCCATCTTCGGCGTCGAGCGCGTCAACACATTGGCCGGATCGACCACGGTCTTCGCCACGGCCTCGACCACCCTGGACTGTTCCTCCTCGTTGACCAGCACGCTGAAACCATCGCGGATATCGACGGATATTTCGCACTGGAAGGTCGCGGCAATGCCGGCGCTGATCGCGCGCATGCGTTCACGGATCAGCGCGCGCACGCCGTCGTCGAACGCACGCACCGTGCCGCACAGCTTGGCGTCGCCGGGGATTACGTTATAGGCGGAACCCGCGTGAATCTGGGTGATCGACAGCACCGCCGCCTTCAAGGGATCGACGTTGCGGCTGACGATGGTCTGCAGCGCCTGAGCCAGCGTGGTCGCGATCACCACCGCGTCCTTGGAGCGTTCCGGCATCGCGCCATGCGCGCCGTAGCCCTGGATGGTGATGTCGAAGAAATCGGCGCCGGCCATCGCCGGTCCCGGCAGGATCGCGATCTCGCCGTGGTTCAGGTCCGGCGCGTTGTGCAGGCCGTAGACCTCGTCGCAGGGAAATTTCTGGAACAGGCCGTCCTTGATCATGGCGCGGGCGCCGCCAAGGCCTTCCTCGGCGGGCTGGAAGATGAAATGCACGGTGCCGTCGAAATTCTTGGTCTCGGCCAGATAGCGCGCGGTGCCGAGCAGCATCGTGGTGTGGCCGTCATGGCCGCAGCCGTGGAAGCGGCCGGGAATCGTCGAGCGCCATTTCAGGTTGGTGTTCTCTTCCATCGGCAGTGCGTCCATGTCGGCGCGCAAGCCGATGCGCTTGCCGCCATTGCCATTGCCCTTGAGCACGCCGATCACGCCGGTGCCGCCGAGGCCGCGATGCACCTCGATGCCCCATCCCTTCAGCTTCTCCGCGACGATGCCGGACGTGCGCACTTCCTCGAAGCCGACCTCGGGATGGGCGTGCAGATCGCGTCTGATGGCGGTGAGTTCTTCGGCATAGCCGTCGATGCGGTCGATGGTGGGCATGTCTGTTATCCCGTGACTGGAGATGTTGAGCGAGATTGAACGGATGGGGTGAAGGCGGGGCCGTTCGGCTTGATGCGGATGCCCGGACGCAGCCGCGTCCAGGGTAATGTTGCCGTATCGGCCGGCATCGCGCCGGGCGCGGCGCAGATTAAAAGCTTTTCAGCGATCGGTTCGAAATCGGCGCGGAAATGCACCGAGCTCTTGTTGACCAGGATTTTCTGTTCGGTCGGCTCGATGCCGACATAGCGGTACATCGACTGGTCCGCGAGTTGCGCCTTGTAGGAGCCGACGACCACGCGGACGTCGCCGATGCGCAGGCAGGCCGACGGCCCCATATCCATGTCGCGTCCGCGATAATAGGGGCCGGCCGCCACGAATTTGCCGTCGGACAGTTTTTCGACGACGAAAGTTTCCCTGTATGGCGCGTCGCCTGATATGCCCGACTTGCCGCCAAGCGAAAGCGTAACCGTGGCGCCGACGCCGGCCGCATGCGCAGCGCTAGCCGACTCCGGATCGTTGATCACGCCGGTGGCACCGGAGGCCTTGTTGCGCACCAGCGCGCGCAGCATGCCCGTGGTGTCGGAATCGCCGCCGGCGCCGGGATTGTCCTGGGTGTCGGCGATGACGATCGGCTTGCTTGCCGATTTCGCCAGTTCCATCGCGAGGCGCACGCCGTCGTCGGGCGAATAGATGCGGCCGTCGAAATCGTCCTCGTGGCTCTCGACCAGCGCCACCAGTTTGTCGGCTGCGGCATCCGCATCGGCCTGCGTCCGGCCGTAGGCAAACACGCTCGGCCCGCAATCCCTGAAGTCCGCCGCCGGGAAGCCCGGCGCGAACGACAGTGTCGGCACTGCGTCACTCTCCAGGGCCGCAAGATTCTGATAGATGCCCTTGGTCGGCTGGTCGTTGGTGCATTGCCAGGAGATCGGGATCAGGAATGGCAATTGCCGGAACGCTTTTGCAAAACGTGCATTCGTCTTCAGCATCAGCGCCAGGTGTCTTGCACAGGCGCGGCCGGTGTCGGCCATGTCGACGTGGGGATAGGTGCGGTAGGCAATGAGTGCATCGGCATGTTCCATCATCTCGGGCGAGACGTTGGCATGGAGGTCGAGGCTCACGACCAGCGGCAGGTCCTTGCCGATCACCTTGCGCACGCGGGCAAGCGTCTCGCCTTCGCCGTCGTCGTAATGTTCGGTTACCATGGCGCCGTGCAGATCGAGATAGACGGCATCGATGGATCCTGCCGCAGCGATGCCGTCGACCATCTCCTTCATGATGCGTTCGAAGGCATCGTTGGTGACATGCGCCGATGGGACCGCAGCCGCCGAGATCGTCGGGACCAGCTCCCAGCCATTGGCTTCGGCCGCCTCGACGAAGCCGGCAAGGCCGACATTGATGTTGCGCATGACCTTGAGCACGTCGGCGCCGTGCGCCATCGACGGCCAGCCCCCGCCATGGACGAAATCCTCATAGGTCGCCTTGGTTGGCGCGAAGGTGTTGGTCTCGTGCAGAAAGGCGCCAACGGCGATGCGGGTCATTAAGTCTCTCGGTCAATGCTTTTCGTTGGGAGGACGTTAAGCGTGACATCGTGGCAAGCGCAAGCTGCGAAGCAATTCCGTTTTGCATGCCGCGTGGGCGTTAGCAATTGTCTTGGCTCCCGTCATTGCGAGGAGCGAAGCGACGAAGCAATCCATCTATCGGTTATGCCGTGCTATGGATTGCTTCGCTTCGCTCGCAATGACGGGGAGAGGGCGGCGCTACGCCGCTCAACTCAGCGTCGCCAGCAATCCGGCCATCAAACGGCCACGCTCGGCGAGGCTGTCGACCTCGATATGTTCGTTAAGCGTGTGAGCGTCGGCGCCGCGAACACCCAAGCCGTCGAGGGTGGGGATGCCCATCGCGCCCGTAAAATTACCGTCGGAGCCGCCACCGGCGCTGCCATGCGGGAGTTCGACGCCCATTTGCCGGGCCACGTTGCGGGCCTGCTCGTAGAGCGCCATCGTGCCGGCATCCGGTTCCCACACCGGCCGGGTCACACCGCGGGTGACCTTGAACGTGACATCATTGCTGCTCCCGGAAAGCGCGAGCATCCGTTCGACGCCGCGATCGAGGTCGGCCTGTCGCTTGGCCATGCTGAGCGCCTCGCCGGTGCAGGTGGTGGCAACGCAATTGACCCATTGGCCGCCGTGCACGATGCCGACCGAGAAGGTGCAATCTTCGGTCGTCATGCCGTCGATCGTGATAATCTGGCGTGCCATTTCGCGGATCGCGGAACGGCCGGCGGAGAGCGTGGCGCCGGCATGGCTCGGCTTGCCGACCGCTTCGAGATTGAAGCGGGCAATGGCATATCGCCCGGTCACCACGCCGTTGTTCGTGCGGCCGGGCTCCGGCACCAGCACATATTTGTTGCGGGCGGCTTCGGCCTCGATGATGTCGCGGGTCGACGGCGTGCCGACCTCTTCGTCCGGCGTGAACAGCACGGTGATCGGCAGCGGCGTCGTGAACGCGGCGCGGGCCAGTTGCCGGATGGCTTCGAGGGTGAGGTAGTTGCCGCCCTTCATGTCGAAGATGCCCGGGCCGTAGCATTTGTTGCCTTCGCGCCGCCACGCCAGCTTTTCCAGCGTGCCGACGGGATGGACGGTATCGAGATGGCCCGCGATCAGAATACCGGGCTCGCCCTGCTTCGGGTGAGGGAAGCGCGCGCGGACGCAGCCGGCAAACCCCTGCCGTCCGGCGATGCGTTCGATGGTCGCACCCATGATGGCCATTTCGCGCGCCGCAAGATCGAGCATGCGATCGACCGCACGCGAATCCCAGGTGGGGCTTTCGCATTCCACCCAGGCCCGCAAACCCTGCAGCATGGTCTCGGAATCGAAGGGAAGGTTGGCAGGATTCATGATGGGTCCTCCCGGTTAGGCCGGAATGTTTGGTTTCGGTGTGGGCCCTTTACGAGAGGGATCGGCGGCGAATTTGTAAAGGGAAAACATGGCACCTTCGGACCTTCCCGGCGCGAGGCAGGGGCAACGGTAATTCTGGCATCATTCTTGATTGTAGACTTTTGAGGAGGCGCGTTGGCGGAGCTGAACTGGGACTGCAATCCATCCGGCGGCAAGCGTAAGCCGGCCGCGAAAGAACCTGTCCGGAGGGCTGTCCTGATTTCTGCCTGAGCGCCGGCGTCCCCAGTGTCGTCGGGGTCAAAAGGGTGTTGTGAAGCTGAATATCGACCCTATAGTCCGGTGAGAAATTGGGCAGGGGCCTGAACAATAGGCGTTCGGGCGTTAAGACGACAACGGAGACGAAGGAATGAATGCGTTCAGAAAAGCAATTCTTGCTGTGACTTGCGTCGGCAGCCTCGTGGTCGCGGCAGCGCCAGCGCTTGCCCAGACCACGTTGCGCGTCGTCATGCACTCGGATTTGAAGATCCTGGATCCGATCTGGACCACGGCCTATATCGTCCGCAACCACGGCTACATGATCTACGACACGCTGCTCGCGCAGGATGAAAAGGGCGAGATCAAGCCGCAGATGGTGGAGAAGTACGAAGCCGCGGCTGACGGCAAGGGCTACACCTTCACGCTGCGCGAGGGACTGCTATGGCATGACGGGCAACCGGTAACGTCGGAAGATTGCATTGCCTCGATCAAACGCTGGGCCGCGAAGGACTCCCTCGGCCAGAAGATGATGACGTTCGTCGACTCGATGACCGCTGTCGATGCCAAGACTTTCACCATCAAGCTCAAGGAATCGACAGGTCTCGTGCTGCTGGGCCTCTCGAAGCCCTCGTCGAACGTGCCGTTCATGATGCCCAAACGCGTGGCGGAAACGGACCCCAACAAGCAGATCGAGGATTTCACGGGATCCGGCCCCTTCGTCTTCAAGAAGGACGAATGGAGGCCGGGCGACAAGACCGTCTACGTCAAGTTCGACAAGTACAAACCGCGCAGTGAACCGGTGTCCGCCCTGTCCGGCGGCAAGGTCGTCAAGGTCGACCGCGTCGAGTGGCGCGCGATCTCCGACGCGCAGCAGGCCGTTAACGCGCTGTCCAAGGGCGAAATCGATTTAGTCGAGCAGCCGAGCCATGATTTGCTGGGGACGCTGAAAAAGGACCCCAATGTCTCGGTCTTCATCTCGCCGTTCTTGAAGGCGCAATACGTCTTCCGTCCCAACCATATCCACAAGCCGTTCGACAATCCGAAGATTCGCCAGGCGCTCTGGTACGCCTTCAATCAGGAAGACTTCCTGATGGCGACCATCGGTGATGAGCAATACATCAAGGAGTGCAAGGCGCTGTTCATCTGCGGCACGCCGTTTGCGTCGACCAAGGGAATGGATGGACTTCTCACCTCCAACGCCAAGAAGGCGCAGGAGCTTTTGAAGGAAGCCGGCTACGACGGCACCCCTGTCGTGCTGATGCACTCCACCGATCTGAAGGTGCTGACCAACCTTGCGCCGGTGGCGAAATCGCTGATGGAGAAGGCGGGCTTCAAGGTCGACATGCAATCGATGGATTGGCAGACGCTCGTCGCGCGCCGCGCCAAGAAGGATGCTCCCGACGCCGGCGGCTGGAACGCGTTCCTGACCGCCTGGGTCGCCGCCGACGTGATGAACCCGGTCTCGACCGCCTATCTGAACGCGTCCTGCGAGAAGGCGCTGTTCGGCTGGCCATGCGACGCCCAGCTCGAAAAGCTGCGCGACGATTTTGCGCGCGAGGCGGACCCCGCCAAGCAGAAGGCGATTGCGGAGGCCGTGCAGTTGCGCACCATCGAGGTGACGCCCGAGATCCCGGTCGGCGAATATGTGCAGCCGGCTGCGATGCGCAAGAACGTCAAGGGCTTCATCACCGCGCCGGTCCCGGTGTTCTGGAACATCGAAGTCACCAAGTGAGTTGAGCGGCACGGGCGGGGGACATTGTTCTCCGCCCGTGCCGTTCCAGGGTCGAGTTGATCATGTCCATGTATGGCTATCTCCTGCGGCGGCTGCTCGGCACCATTCCCGTGCTGCTGGTCGTTGCGGTCTTTATCTTCCTGATGCTTCGCCTGACGCCGTCGGACCCGGCCGCGATCATCGCCGGCGACAACGCCAACGCCGAACAGGTGGCGCAGATCCGCAGCCAGCTCGGCCTCGACAAGCCGATGATGCAGCAGTTCTTCATCTGGTCGGGCAGGGTGCTGACGGGCGATTTCGGCGAAAGCTTCTTCTTCAAGAAGACGGTCGCCGCGCTGATCGGCGAGCGGATCGAACCGACGCTGTCACTGGCCTTCTTCACGATGCTGATCGCCGTGTGCCTGGCGGTGCCGCTTGGCGTGATGGCGGCGCACTGGCACGGGAGCTGGCTCGACCGCATTGTGATGGGTTTCTCGGTGCTCGGATTTTCGGTGCCGGTGTTCGTGGTCGGTTATCTCCTGATCTATGTGTTTTCGATCTGGCTGAACTGGTTGCCCGTGCAGGGCTATCAGCGCCTTTCCGAAGGCGTGGGCGGCTGGGCCCTGCGGCTGCTGCTGCCCTCGGTGACGCTCTCGGTGATCTATGTGGCGCTGATTGCGCGCATGACCCGCACCAGCGTGCTCGAGGTGCTCTCGGAAGATTACATCCGCACCGCGCGCGCCAAAGGACAGTCCGAGCGAAAGGTATTGTTCCGTCATGCCCTGCGCAACGCGGCCGTGCCCATCGTCACGGTGATCGGCCTCGGTGTGGCGCTGTTGATCGGCGGCGTCGTCGTGACCGAAAGCGTGTTCACGATCCCCGGCCTTGGCCGGCTGACGGTCGACGCGGTGCTGGCGCGCGACTATCCGACGATCCAGGCCGTGATCCTCTTGTTTTCGTTCGTCTACGTCATGATCAACCTGACGGTTGATATGATCTATACCGTGCTCGATCCCAGGATTCGCTACTGATGGTGGACACGACGATCCTCGAACCCGTACTGCCGGCTAGCGAAACCAAGCCGGCTGCGTTTCGCAAATTGCTGCGCAACCCGAGCGTGGTTTTCGGCGCCACAGTCATCGCGATTGTCCTGTTGATGGGGCTGCTGGCGCCCTTGCTCGGCACCATCGACCCGACGGCGATCAATCCGGTGGCGCGCAACAAGGTTCCCGGCGCGGAATTTTCGATGCGGACCGATACCGGCGAGCGCATTCGCATGATTGCCGCCTTCGGCACCGACGGGCTCGGGCGCGACGTCTACAGCCGCGTCGTCTATGGCGCGCGCGTCTCGCTCCTGGTCGGCGTTTCCGTTGCGCTGATCAGCGTCGCCGCCGGCCTGTTCATTGGCTTGCTGGCCGGCTTCTTCCGCATTCTGGATGCCGTGATCATGCGGATCATGGACGGCCTGATGGCGATCCCGGCGATCCTGCTGGCGATCGCCATGGTGTCGCTGTTCCGCTCCAGTGTGTGGACGGTGATTATCGCGATCACCGTTCCGCAGATTCCCGGCGTGGTCCGGCTGGTGCGCTCGATCGTGCTCAGCGTGCGCGAGGAGCCCTATGTCGAGGCCGCGGTCACGCTCGGGACTTCGGTTCCGAAATTGTTGTGGCGGCATGTGCTGCCCAACACGATCGCGCCCATGATCGTGCAGGGCACCTTCATCTGCGCCTCGGCCATTCTCATCGAGGCCATCCTGTCGTTCCTCGGCATCGGCGTGCCGCCGGAGGTGCCGACCTGGGGCAACATCATGGCCGAGGGCCGGCAGGTCTTCAGCCTGTATCCGCACAACATCATCTATCCCGGCGTGTGCCTTGCGTTCACGATCCTTGCCGTCAACGTTCTCGGCGACGGCTTGCGCGATACGCTCGATCCCAAAATGGCGAAGCGGGTGTGATGTGAGCAACGCTGTCCTCGAAGTCTCGAATCTTTCCGTCGCCATCAACGGAGGCGACAGGACGCATGCCGTGCAGGGCATCAACCTGACTGTCGGTGCCGACGAGATCGTCTGCGTGGTCGGCGAATCCGGCTCCGGCAAATCGGTGACGGCGCAGGCCGTGATGGGCCTGCTGCCGAAAGGCGCGATGCAGGTCGAGAGCGGCTCGATCCGGCTGCAGGGCGATCAACTGCTCACCAAGTCCGACGCCGAGCTGCGCGCGATCCGCGGCACCCGCATGGCCATGGTATTTCAAGAGCCGATGACCGCGCTCAATCCGGTCGAGCGGGTCGGCGACCAGATCCGCGAAGTGCTGGAGATCCACACCAGCCTCGACCAGAAAGAGCAGCGCGCGCGTGTGCTCGAGATCATGCGCGCGGTGCATCTGCCCGATCCCGAACAGATGATCGACGCCTATCCGCATCAGCTCTCCGGCGGTCAGCGCCAGCGGATCATGATCGCGGCGGCGCTGGTGCTCGACCCCGCGCTGCTGATTGCCGACGAGCCGACCACCGCGCTCGACGTCACCACGCAGGCGCAGATCCTCAAGCTCGTGCGGGAAATGCAGGGCCGCAAGAAAACCGGCGTGCTGTTCATCACTCATGATTTCGGCGTCGTCTCCGAGATCGCCGACCGTGTCGTGGTGATGCAGATGGGCCGGATCGTGGAGCAGGGCCCCTGCGAGGAGCTGCTGCGGAATCCGCGCGAGGACTATACCAGGATGCTATTGGGCGCGGTGCCGAGCATGACGCCGCCAAAGCGATCGCCGGTGACCGGACCGGTGGTTCTGGAGACCGAGAATCTTTTCAAGACCTATGGCAAGCGCTCGCTGTTTCAGCCGAAGGCGCGCGTGGTCGCCGCAGTCAAGGACGTCTCGCTGATGATCCGGCGCGGCGAAACGCTGGGCATCGTCGGCGAGTCCGGTTCCGGCAAATCGACGGTGGCGCGCTGCGTCGCGCGGCTGGTCGATACGTCGGCCGGCGGCATCAAGATCGACGGCGTTGATATCGCGGCGATGCGGGAAGCAAAATTCCGTCCGATGCGCCGGCGTGTTCAGTTCATCTTCCAGGACCCGTATCGATCGCTCAATCCGCGCCGCACGGTCGGCGAGGCGATCATTGAGGGGCCGATGAATTTTGGCCTCAGCCGCAAGGAGGCGCTGCAGCGGGCACGAGACCTGATGGCGGTGGTGCATCTGCCGCCGGCCGCGATCGATCGCTTCCCGCATCAGTTCTCCGGCGGCCAGCGCCAGCGGATCTGCATCGCGCGGGCTTTGGCGATGGAGCCTGAATTGCTGATCGGCGACGAGCCGGTATCGGCGCTCGACGTCTCCGTGCAGGATCAGGTGCTGAAGCTTCTGGACGAAGTGCGCCGCAAGTTCGATCTGGCGGTGCTGTTCATCACGCATGATCTACGCGTGGCCGCCCAGGTCTGTGACCGGATCGCGGTCATGCAGCGCGGGGTGATTGTCGAGCAGGGCGCCACGGCAGACGTTTTTGCTGCGCCCCAGCACGAATACACCAAGGCGCTGTTCGACGCCGCTCCGGGCCGGAATCAGGAATTCGCCGCTAGCGCCTGATGGCGTCATCGACCCGTTTTGTGAAGCGACTTGTCCGCCTTCGCTCTTTGAGCTTCGGCGGACGCAGTCGTCGCTAACGCTCCCTTGCGCAAACGCTTCGCGTTTGTCGCAGGCAATGACGGTGAAGCTAGCAGTGGCTATCCCGCACCAGTTCCGGGCCATCATTCGCCAGCGGCGGGGGGATTGGCGGTTGCTGTGGCTGGGAGGGCCGCCGATCCGGGGGCGATTTGCGCCCGGTTGCGGCAGGCTTGTCCGAGGGTTGTTCGCTGGCCATGTCGTCATACTCCTTTTTTGTGCATGACAACATTTTTGCGGGTGTTGCGTTCCGCTTACGCCGGATGCGCGGCGAGATGTTCCAGCATTAATTCGCATACACGTTCCGGCGCCTGATCCGCCGCAAAATGCCCGACGCCCGGAAGCACCTCGAAACGATAGGGGGCGGCGATGAAATCGACCGTGCCTTCGGCGGCGTTGCGGCCGACGGTGTCGTCGGCGTCGCCCCAGATATAAAGCGTCGGAACGCGGATCGGGCCGAGAGGCCCGCGGATCGCGCCGCGAGCGCGATACCACGCGAGCGCCGCTTCCATCGCATCCTTGTTGCCGAGCACCGCGAGATGCATCTCGATCGCGTCGGCAGGGACGCCATTGGCGGTCAGACGATCGCGCAGCCATTTGGCGTCGTCGGCCAGCACGACATCGGCGGCATCCGGTTCCAGAAACGCCTTGTGGTGCTTTGAGCGCTGGGCCTGCTCGCTGTCAGCCATCAGCGCGCGATTGAATGCGTTCGGATGCGGCCGCGAGAGAATGGTGAGCGAGGCCAGCCGCGCGTGGTGGCGGTCGGCAATGCCCCAGGCGATGCTGCCGCCCCAGTCGTGGCCCACGAGATGGAAGCGGGCCTCGCCATAGCCCGCGGCCGCCACGATCGCCATCGCGTCGTCCATCAGGCGGTCGATCAAATAGTGCGAAAACTCGTGCGGATCCGGCCGGGCGCCCGGTGAATAGCCGCGCTGGCTCGGCGCAATGGCGCGATAGCCCATGTCGCCGAGCGCCGTGACCTGGGCGCGCCAGCAATGCATCGATTCCGCAAAGCCGTGCAGCAGCAGCACCAGCGGCGCCCCTGATGTGCCGGCGGTGACGGCATCGAAGACGAGATGCGGCGCGATGGCGATTTGTTCTGATGCCGGCATGAGGCGATCCTGGACGGGCAATCGGGCCGATCCGTGGTGAGACATATTTCAGTGGGGTGGCCGGAATTGTGCAACCCGGGAAAAGTGCTGTATTGGAAGCCGCATAGAGGCCCGAGGGACGGACGTTTGCATTATCTGAGGTCGATTCTATTCGATGCCGCCGTAGTGATCCTGACGGTCGTCGTTTCGCTATCGGTGCCGTTCATGGCGCTGTTCAATGCGAGCAGCGCGACAGTGCGCGCGGTCTCCCAGGTGTGGGCGAACGGCATCCTGTTCCTGATGAAGTACGTGGTGGGGCTGGATTATCGCGTCGAGGGGCGGGAGCGCGTTCCCGATGGACCCTGCATCATCGCCTGCAATCATCAATCGCTATGGGAAACAGCCGCGCTCTGCGTGATCTTTCCGGACGCCAGCATCGTCGCCAAGAAGGAGTTGAGGAAGCTCCCGCTCGTTGGTTGGTTTCTGGAGCGCTATCCGATGATCCTGGTCGATCGCTCGGCAGGCCGCCAGGCGCTGCGCCAGATGGTCGATGAAGCAAGGCGCGCGGTCGGCGAGGGGCGCAAGGTGCTGTTGTTTCCGCAAGGCACGCGTCAGGCGATCGACGAGCCTATGAAGTTCCAGTCGGCCGGCATTTCCGCCCTGTACACGAACCTCGACGTGTCAGTCGTGCCGGCGGCGTGCAATTCCGGCCTGTTCTGGGACAAGAAGAAGCTAACGATGCACTCAGGCATCATCACACTGTCGTTTCTGCCGCCGATCGCGCCCGGCCTGCCGCGCAAGGAATTTCAGGAAAAGATGGAGCGGATGATTGCCGAGGAGGCGGGCCGGTTGCTGACGGTGACCGAGGCGAAGGTTTCGCGTCGGCCCCCGACGCGATGAGACCACATCGCTTAGCCAGCTCGACGTCCGGCGATCCAGCCCGCCAGCGGTGCCAGGAAAGCCAGGCACCAGACGAACTGCGCAATTCGCGGGGCTACCAACGCCATGGCCGTCCCGAGGACGAACACGAACACCGGAAACAGCGCTGTCGCCATTAAATGCGGATCGCTGCGGCCCCTGAGCGCAAGAACCCATAGCACCGCGTTCAGCACGGCGATGATGGTCAGGTGAAACCCATAGAGGACAGCCAGCACACCATCGAGCCGGTAGGCGCCGTAGAGTCCGTTGGTCACCGGCAGGATGATGATCGCGAGCAGAAAAAACAGATTGAGAAACACAACGCCTCGGCCGCCTTCCGGCGCAACCGTGAGCCGGCGGTGATGGCTGAACCAGAACATGCCGGCGACGATAAAGCTGATCATCAGTGCGATGATCGGTTGCGCATAAACACGCATCAGGTCGTGCCAGTCAGGCGCCTGCTTGAAGCTGGAGGCCTTCGGCAAATCATAGGCGAGCAGCGTCATGGCAACGCCAAAGATGGTGTTGCTCAGCATTTCCAGCCGGCGCATTTCGAAAAGACCGATTTGCGGCATATGCCCCCGTACGTCACCAGTCCGTCGTCGCCTTCGCTTCACTCGGGCTATGCCGGACACGCTCCGCCCTTACGGTCGTCGCGTGGCTGCGCCACGCGTAGCCCGTCAGGGCGTGGCTTGCCAAGCCGTAGCTCGCGGAGGCAAAGCCCGCCTTCGCCTGTCGGCTTCGGCGCGGCAGCCTTCACTCGCCTCGCGAGCGAAGGCTGGTGCGGGCGGTGGGACTCGAACCCACACGACGTTGCCATCGAGGGATTTTAAGTCCCTTGCGTCTACCAGTTCCGCCACGTCCGCTTAGCTCAGAAGATCAGGTACTTAGCGCGTTTTCCGGAGAAGTGGAATTGGGATAGTCTCTGGCCAAAACGCCCCCCACCTTTAAGTGAGCGCGCCGCCAAAGCAAAGCCTCAATGCGGACACTTGGGGTGTTTACCTGCGGCGAGCTTTAGGCAATCTCAACATAATCCACTTAACGAAGGTCCGATGTCCAACTCGCTGTCCCATCGCCGGTTATTCTCGCACAGCCTTGCCGCGCTGGCGCTGGTTGCGCTCGGGGCCGGCCTGTCCGGCTGCGCCGGGATGAGCGACACTATTTCCCCGGCCTTCGCCGACCCCGCCAAGTACGATCTCTACGATTGCAAGCAGCTCGAGCCCGAGCGCAAGAGCCTTGCCGCCCGCACCGCGGAGGTGCAGGGGCTGATGACGAAGGCCGAAACCGGCGTCGCCGGCTCCGTGGTGGCGGAGATGGCCTATCGCAATGATTACATTGCGCTGCGCGGCCAGTCGAAGCTGGCCGAGGAAGCCTGGCAGAAGAACAGGTGCCATGAATCGAAACCGGAAGCCCGGCCCGCGCCGGTCCCGCCATCGATCGCGGCTCCCGCTGCCAAGGGCAGCCGTTCGAAGGCTAGCCGTAGCGCGAATTAAGGTATCGTAGCGCGGATGGAGCGAAGCGTAATCCGGGGGCCGTAGAGCCCGCGGATTCACACTCGCCAGTCATAGATCCAGTCCTGCCGCGCCAGCATGCGCTGCGGGCCCATCGCCTTGATGGCGACGTCGCGCGCCAGCGCCAGTGGTCCGGTGAGATGATAGATGCGCCCCTGTTGCCGCGCGGCGCGCTGCACGCGCAGCACGCGGCCGCGCCGCAGCCGGGCATAATGCTTCAGGGTTGCCGGGATGCCCGCGATATTGCCGCCCGGGCTTTCGCTTAAGGCTTTGGCGAGCACGGCGGCGTCCTCGATCGCCATTCCCGCGCCCTGCGCGGCAAACGGCAGCATTGCATGCGCGGCGTCGCCAAGCAGTGCGATCGCACCGTCCGTCCATTCGCCGATGTCGGGCAGGGTGAACAGCGCCCATCGCCGCCACCCGTCGACGGCGCCGATCAGCATCCGCGCGGTCGCGGGCCAGCGCTGCGAGGCGAACGCGCTCTTGAGTTCGTTGGCATCGCCGGGTGCGCTCCAGCCCGGCCTGTTCCAGGTTCCCGGCACGATCGCCACCACATTGATCTGCCGCGCCGCCGAGATCGGGTAGGCGACCAGATGCGCGTCCGGCCCCATCCAGAGCTGCACCCGCGGCGCGGTATATTCGCGCGGCAGCGTCGTCGCATCGAGGGTTCCGCGCCAGGCGATTAGGCCAGAAAACTGCGGTTGCACCGCCGGGAACAAATGGTTCCGTACCGCCGACCAAATGCCATCGGCGCCGATCAGCGCCACCGCCAGCTCCTGTTGGCGTGCATTGCCGCGGCGCTGGACCACGGTCAGCCCCTTGGCGTGCGAGGTCACGTCCTCGAACTGGCAGCCGAGCCGCAGATCGATGTCCGGATGGTCGTTGACCTCCGCCTGAAGGGCGCCTTGCAGATCGGCGCGGTGCATCACCCAATAGGGCGCGCCGGCGCGAAGGCTGGCGGCTTCGCCGAGCGGCAGGCGGGCGATCTCGCCACCCGCCCGTGCACTCAGGATGTTGATGGCCTCGGGCGTCACGGCACGCGGCGCAAGCCGCGACCGCAGGCCGAGGTCGACCAGGATTCGGCTGGCGTTGGGCGAAAGCTGCAGACCGGCGCCGGCTTCCTCCAGCCGTTCGGCCTTCTCCAGAATGATGACGCGAAAGCCTTTCGTGGCGAGCGAAAGCGCTGCCGTCAGTCCCCCGATCCCGGCACCAGCAACGATGATGGTGCGCGCGGCAGCCACCGAAAGGTCAGGCGACCTTGTCCTTCAGGACGCATTCCGGCGGGCGGGCCTCACCCGCGGCGAGGTCGGCGGCAAAGCGGTACAGCGTCGAGCAATAGGGACAGATGATCTCGTTATCGTTGCCGAGGTCGAGGAACACGTGCGGATGGTCGAACGGCGGGTTGGCGCCCACGCACATGAATTCCTGCGAGCCGATCTCGATCACCGAGACTCCGGCGTCGTTATGGAAATGCGGAACGACATGGTCGGACATCAGGTTCACCTTGGATAGCAACGACGGGCGCACGCAATCAACGCGACGCGGCAATTTCGAAATGCCGCGCACCATCCATAATGGCGGGTGCCGATGATTCCTAGAGCCGATTCTTGGAGCCGATTCGGGAGGTCCCGCCGCACATCTGCTCATGCAAATTCGACACAATCTTGTCGTGGGAGAAAAGCCCTTCTTTCGTCGGGGCAGTTGTGTCTTAAAAACGGCATACCATCTTGAGAAAGACGAAAACATTGGGCTTTTTGGGATGAGGCGGTTGCGGGTCGGTTCGACGCTGGCAGGGGCGTTAGGGTGCATGGCGCTCAGCGTGGCGGTGTGCGCGGTGCTGTGGCCGCACGCCCGAGAGGCCACAGCCATTCTGGCGGCGCAGGACGACCCTGCGGTGCTGTCCGATATCCACATCAATTCGGCCATGCGGAGCAATCAGTCGTTGGTCGCCGACCATATCGAGGCGGCGCTCGCGGAGGGTGATTCCGATCTCGCCAACAGCTTCGTCGAACTCGCCCGCGACAAGGGCATTCTCGTCAGCGACAAACTGTCGAAGCGCGTCAGCGATGCCGTTACCGACGCGGGTTCGGCTTCGCATTTTGCCAAGCGCTTTGCCACCGGTCTGGTGACCGGTAGGACCGACGACGTCGCGAGCCTGTCGGGCACGGTCGCCGGCGATCTCTTCGTGTACGGCGATATCAGGGACGTCGTGCGCGAGGGCAAGCATCTGGCGACGGGCGAGGACGTGGACCGGCTGGTGCTGGGCCTGGCGACGGTAGGGCTCGCGGTGACCGCCGCGACCTATGTGTCTGTCGGCGGCGTCGGCCCAGTGCGCGCCGGCCTCAGCATGGTCAAGGGAGCCCGCAAGGTCGGACGGCTGGGCGAGGGGCTGACGCAATGGGCCGGGCGTTCGGTGCGCGAGGTCGTCGATGCGCCCGTCCTGCAGCAGGCGGTCGCGAAGGGCTCGGTGCTGCGGCCGGGCGAGACCATTACCGCGATCAAGGCGGCGTTCCGTGCCGAGAAGGCCGGCGCGCTGGTGCGGCTGGCGAAAGACGTCGGACGCGTCGGAGAAAAGGCCGGCACGCGCGGGGCGCTTGATACGTTGCGCATCGCGCAAGGGCCGAAGGATGTCGCGCGCGCCGCACGGCTTGCCGAATCCAAGGGCGGCCAGACTCGCGCGATTCTGAAAGTGCTCGGCCGCGGCGCGCTGCTGCTGGCGACCGGCGCCTTCAATCTGACGATGTGGCTGTTCGGTGCGCTGTTGGCGCTGTTCGGTTTTCTGTCGTCGATCAAGGCGACCACCGAGCGGGCCACCGAAGCGTGGCTGCGTCGCAAGAAGGCGCGGCGATTGAGACGGCAGGCGGCGGCAGGCTTGCCGTCCGGCCCTGCTCTGGCGGGCGCTGTCGCGCAAGGCTAGACTTCGAAGGCTAGACTTGCAGTCATTGCAAGTTCGCCCATTCCGATCCCCAAAACATGGAACTGATGATGCCGAGTTTTCACAACGGCGCTGTCGAAATTGCCTATCTCGACGAAGGCGAGGGCGATCCGATCGTTCTCGTGCACGGCTTCGCCTCCAGCAAGAACGTCAACTGGGTCTATCCGACCTGGGTTTCCGATCTGAGGAAAGACGGCCGCCGCGTGATCGCGCTCGACAATCGCGGCCACGGCGATTCCGAAAAGCTGTACGATTCCGCTGATTACGAGATTGCGATCATGGCAAGCGACGTCATCGCGCTGCTGGATCATCTGGGAATCGAGCGCGCCGACATCATGGGCTATTCGCTGGGATCGCGAATGACGGCGATCCTGGCGCGCGAGCAGCCGCGGCGGCTGCGCTCGGCGATCCTCGGCGGCATCGGGATCGGGCTGATCGAGGGCGGCGGCCCCGGCGAGAACGTGGCCATCGCGCTGGAGGCGCCGTCGCTGGAGGACGTCACCGACCCGGTCGGTCGGACGTTTCGCGCTTTCGCCGACCAGACCCGCTCCGACCGCCGCGCGCTTGCCGCCTGCCTGCGCGGTTCGCGGCGGCTGATGACATCGGAGGAGGCCGCCGGGATCGGCGTGCCGGTCCTGATCGCGGTCGGCACCAAAGACGAGATCGCGGGCTCAGCCGCGGCGCTCGGGAAAATCATTCCGGGCGCCGAGGTGCTCGACATTCCGAACCGCGATCACATGCGCGCCGTCGGCGACAAGGTCTACAAGGTCGGCGTCACCGACTTCCTGTCGCGGCGGCAATGAGCGCTCGCGCGCGTCACCGGTGAAATGCCGGATCGCCGCGATCAGCAACACCGTAGTCGCAAGCCACGCCATGCGCGCGCCGTAACGATCGTGCGGGCCTGATATCACCGCACAGATGAACGCGTTGCCGAGCACGGCGAACGAAACCGTACCGGCGAGCAAAGTGAGATCGTCGAGCGGCCGGCGCAGCACGCCGTGGCCGAACAGGATCGCGGCCAGCAGCATCGAGGCCAGCGCGACGGGAACGTGAATCCGGTTGATTGCGGTGAAATCGAAATGCCAGCGCTGCTGCTGCGCCGCGCGCATCGGCTTCACCTGCGCGGGAAGAAAGCGCTCGACGATGCCGTAGGTATGGCCGAGCCAGACACCGATGCCTTCACCGGTGGCGACCTGAACCAGTTGCTGCGCAGTCCCCGTCAGCGCCGCCTTGGCTTGCCAGGTCGGATATTCGGCCAGCGAATGCAGCACGATAAAGCCCATCTCGTCGCTCAATCCCTGAAAGCGGCCGAGCGTGTTGAACATGCTGTTGCCCCACAGGAACTGGTCGGCGGTGGCGGGAAGCTGATTGCGATAGGGGCAGAGCTTGAAGCTCTGCTTTGGACACTGATCGCCCAAATACTGCGCGACGATGCCGTCCTGCAGCATCCGCCCGAAGGCGACGCCATAACCGCCGGGCGTCCATGCCAGTTTTCCGGACAATGCGAAATTGGTCGACAGCAGCAGCGCAGCGCCGGCGACGATGGTGAGGCTACCTTGTGTCAGTCCGGCAACGGAAATCCGCCCGCGCAGAAAGGGACGCGCGATCCACCCCATGCAGCACAGGCCCAGCAGCACCGCGAGCGTTGCACTGTGCGTCGCGGCGGCGAAAGCGGTGAGACCGAACAGCAGGCATTTTTCCGGGATCGATGTCCGCTCGCCATGCGCGACCAGGATGAAGAGTGCCAGCACGGACAGGCCGGCGAAAATGTCGGTCAGCAGCGTGCTGGCGAGCCACGGCAGCGAGGTGGTCAGGACCAGCACGACGCTCATGGCCAGGAGCCGCAACGGCTGGGACTGGCCGAGCACGCGCAGCGTCAACTGCAGGATCCACAACGTCGCCAGTGCGTTGAACCCGAGGTTGATCCAGAAGCTCGAATCCTCGCCGAAATGGAGATAGAGGCCGAACGTGGTGGAGCGGCTGGGCACCAGATAGCCTTCATACCACCGCGCCAGGTAGCCGCCGGTATCCCACTGGAGCAGGGGATAGCCATTCCACAGGGCGGGGGGCCAGCAACATCAACGGGATGGCGATGGCCGCGATCCAGGCCGACCGCGAATCCGCAGCGGTCCGTGCCCGCAATATCTGCGTGCTGGTGTGGCTTTCCCCCATCAGGGCAGCATCTGCCGAATGACGGGTCCGCCGAAATTCACCAATAGTCGGACGCCGGCCGGCTTGATTTCCGGAAATCGCTGACCACCTTGAACTGACCCCAGGGGGCATCCGGCGGGGGTTTACTTTGCCGAAGCCTGCCGGGGACAGAAGTCCGCCCGCCGTGCTATAATAGCAACCAAACCAGTGAATTTGCGAGAGCAATCATGGCAGTGCATCAGGTCAATCCGCAAGCATCGAAGCTCGCCGCGCTCGATCCGATCTGGGATCGCGTCCGGGGCGAGGCGGAGGACATCGTCCGCCGCGAGCCCGAACTGGCGTCCTTCATCTATTCGACCGTGCTGCATCACGAGCGCCTCGAAGATTCGGTGATCCATCGCCTCGCCGAGCGGCTCGATCATTCGGCGCTGTCGGGCGACTTGATCCGCCAGACCTATGACGAGGCGCTGCGCGACGAACCCGATCTCGGCAACGCGTTCCGCGCCGACCTGGTCGCAGTCTACGACCGCGATCCCGCAACCTCGCGCTTCATCGATCCGTTGCTCTACTTCAAGGGTTTTCACGCGCTGCAGACACACAGGCTGGCGCACTGGCTCTATCAAAAGGGCCGCAAGGATTTCGCCTACTATCTGCAGAGCCGCTCGTCGGCGGTGTTTCAGACCGACATCAACCCCGCCGCCAGAATCGGCCGCGGTATTTTCCTCGATCACGCGACCGGCTTCGTCTGCGGCGAGACCGCCGTGATCGACGACGACGTTTCGATCCTGCACGGCGTCACGCTCGGCGGTACCGGCAAGGAGAACGAGGACCGTCATCCGAAGATCAGGCGCGGCGTGCTGATCGGGGCGGGCGCGAAGATTCTCGGAAATATCGAGATCGGTCATTGCGCGCGCATCGCCGCGGGCTCGGTGGTGGTCAAGCCGGTGCCACACAACGTCACGGTGGCCGGTGTCCCCGCCAAGATCGTCGGCGAGGCCGGCTGTGCAGAGCCTTCGCGCACCATGGATCAGATGCTCGGCGCGATCGGGCTTTGATTTTCCACACTTTCTCGCAGCCGTATTTGTGAAGTTACGGCTGGTAGTCTGCGCCGTCTCGTCCTAAAAACCTCCCGGAAATTCAAAGAATCCGATTGGAGACCGCCGTGGACGTTCAGGAAGTCAGGAAGCTCGACGCCTATCTCAAGCGCGTATTCGGCAATCCCAAGATCCGCGTCGTGCCGCGGCCGAAAAAGGACGACTCTGCCGAAGTCTATATCGGCGAGGAGTTCATCGGCGTGCTGTTCGTCGATGACGAGGACGATGATCGCTCGTTCCAGTTTCAGATGGCGATCCTCGAGGAAGATCTGGCCGACGTCGGGTGAGGCGCGTGCCGCGATGTCGTAGGGCGGGCAAAGTGACTTGCCGCCGTAGCTCGAAGAGCGAAGGCGGAAGCGTGCCCACCAGCTTACTTTCGTAATCGTGAATTGCGATGGTGGGCACGGCGCTTTCGCGCCTTTGGCCACTCTACGGGGTGGCCTAGCCCTTCGGTCCCTGCATCTGCGCCGTCAGCCGCTCCATCGCATTTGCAACGTCGCGCCATTGCGGCAGCCAGCTGCGCGGAAAGCGGAACGTCAGATCGGCGCCGTCGACGCGGCGCTCGCTCAGGCACATGCCGGGCGTCTGGCCGTCGCGCGAGCAGCGCGCATTGAGGCTCGGCGTAGCGGCGGAGAACAGGTCCTCATTGGCGTAAGGCGAGCCGTCGCGAAAAGTGCGCATCGTCAATCCATCTTCCACCAGCGTGGAAGCCTGCTCGAGATAGCGCGGATAGATCGTGCGGACCCGCGCGTCCGGCGCCAGCGTATCGTGGTGGGCCGATATCGACAGGAAGATCCTGTCGATCGGCTGTACCTTTTCTTTCGATCGTATCGGCGCTGACGTGCTTCGGCGCATCCGGCGGTTCCAGCGACGGGAAGACGAAATTGAGATCGACCCGCTCCTGCGGCCCGGAGTGGCGCTGGATCTTCCGGCGGATCGCCGCTGTCGGCACGTTGAAGAGCGTGGCGCCGACGCTGACCGGCAACCGACCGGGGGCGCTGGCAGGGCGCGCCACCCAGGTCGGCCACAGCAAATAGGCGACCAGCGCAACGGCGCTCGCAGCAATGGTTACCGCGACCATGATCAGGATCATGTGCGAGCGCGGGTCCCTGCGGGTGTCGCGGGCAATGTGCTGGGCCGTCGAAAGCAAGGTCATGAACGAAGCATCGGTCGAGGAAGAGCCAGGCGAATCATCCCGCGAATATGCCACGGGGCGAGTGATTTCCTCATGATTTCGCGGGAGTCCGGCCCCCGACAGCCATGCGCAAACGAGGTCCCTGCGGTCCGTTGTTAACCTTTCCTTAAGGATGCTGTGGCGGCCGCCGTCCAATTTTGCGAAAGCAGGGCGCGGTTTTCGAGTAGGGGAAGTTGCCACCATGTCGCCCGATGCGTTGAATTCCCTGTTCTCCCTTTTCATCGGCTTCGCGCTCGCAGGCGCGCTCACCAGCGGTTATCAGGCGATGGCGGCGCGGCCGGCGGGGTTCGGGCTGCTTGGCGAAGGCGTGGCGCCGAAGACGTTTGCGGCCGTGCCGTTTCTGGTTTTCGCCGCACCCTTCATCATCATGCGCAACACGTTGCGCGGCGCGAAGATCGAGCGCCGCCGCTTCGAATTCGTGATGATGGCGACCGTGCTTTCAGGCTTCTGGAGCTTGATGTCCGGCACGTTTTTCCTGATGACGCTGCGTGCCACCGGCGTGCTGGCCTGAGGCTTCAGGCCTGCTCGCTTGATCCCGCGCCGGCGGCTGTGCCAAGGTCTCCGCTAGAGCCATTTCCGTTCTGATTGAATCAGGACGGAGCTCTAGCCTTTTGTTTTGACGCGTTTTCTTCCCGCGAACCGGGAGCCACTTCGCTCGAAAACGCTCTGACGGAGACCTTTTTGCTATGGCGATCTACGAACTCGACGGACAGGGACCTGAACTCCCTGGAGACGGAAACTATTTCATCGCAGATACCGCCGTCGTGATCGGCAAGGTGCGCCTTCTGAATTCGGCCAGCGTGTGGTTCGGCGCGGTGCTGCGCGGCGACAATGAGTGGATCGAGATCGGCGAAGGCTCCAACGTGCAGGACAATTCCACCTGCCACACCGACCGCGGCTTTCCGCTGACGATCGGCAAGAACTGCACCGTCGGCCACAATGTCATCCTGCACGGCTGCACGCTCGAGGACGACGCGCTGGTCGGGATGGGCTCGATCGTGATGAACGGCGCTCGCATCCGTCGCGGCAGCATTGTCGGCGCGGGATCGGTCATCACCGAAGGCAAGGAATATCCCGAATATTCCCTGATCATCGGCTCGCCCGCGCGCGTGGTCCGCACGTTGACGCCGGAGCAGGTGACGGCGATGGGAAGTGCTGCGAAATTCTACGCGCTCAACGGTCCGCGCTTCAAAAACGGATTGAAGAAAATCGGCTGACGACGCCGGCCTGCTTTCCGGCTCAGGTGCCTTCGCCTTCCTTTGCCGCGCGGGCGCCGGCGACTTTTTCATGGCCGGCGGCCCAGAGCGCATGCTCGTCGCTGCCATCCTGATACGGATTGGCTTCCGCCGGCATGTTCTGGCGTGCGGCGCGCTGGCCCTGCTCGAAAGGGTCCGGGTCGGAATTCATGATGGCGCCTTTCCGGTTTTCGATCTTGTCGTCTTCGGCGTCGCGTCCTTGGAAAGCCTCGCACTCTTTCGCAGCGCATCCTTCAGATCAATGGGAATGCCGTGCTTCTTGAGCAGGTCGGCAAAGGCTTCGTCGGCCAGTTCCTGAAACGTCCCCATTCGATCGCGTGCAAGCTGGGTGAGCTTGTCGAGCGTGTCGTCGTCGAAGGCGATCAATTTGCGCAAGCGTGACCACTCCGGGCATCGAGCGGATGTGAATGAATGATCGGGCGGCGGAATCGTTCCGGCAGGAACAACGGCCGGGCCGCCGTCGTTGCTCCGAAAAGGAGATTTCCCATGAAGCTGGTATCTGCAGCCGCCGCAGTTGCGGCAATCACAATCCTGATATCCCCGGTCGCTTCGTTTGCCCAGAGCGCAGGCGGATCCGCGGGCGGGTCGTCTGCCGGCAGCAGCAGCGGTAGCGCCGCCGGCTCGCCGAGCGCAGGCTCTGCCGGTGCCGGTTCGCAAGGCATCAGCGGCGTTCCTCCCGGGCCCGCCGCTCCCGGAGGACTTAACAATGCCGGCGAAGATCCAAGCGGCGCGGCGAACGCGTCCAGGCGCGCGTCTCCACCTGCGCCTGGGACCAACACCGCCGGCACGGCGCAGTCGTCTGGCGGCGGCGTCAACACTGGCAGCGGCGTAACCACGGGGTCGGGAAGATCGGAAAAGGACGTCGACACCGCAATCTCCGAAGAGAACAAGATGATCGATCGCAAGGTGAAGAGCATTTGTCGCGGCTGCTGATCTCCCGGAGCGCAGGTCGCGCAGATGTGAGCAAAATTGCCCAGCCGTCTCGGAGAACCCGTCCTAAGGTTGGTGCGGGATCTGTGAGGATCTGACGCCGAGAGCGTCGAGCCTTCGAACTCAAGATCACGGAGGATGTGTCATGTTACGCAAAATGATGGTCGCCTTTTTCGTGACCGCCTCAGTCGCCATGCTGGCCCCGGATACAGCTTCGGCCCGTTTTGGTGGCGGTGGCGGTGGCGGTTTCCGCGGCGGCGGGATGGGAATGGGTGGCGGCGGCTTCCGCGGCGGCGGGATGGGAATGGGTGGCGGCGGTTTCCGCGGCGGCGCGGTCGGAATCGGTGGCGGCGGCTTCCGCAGTAGCGGGATCGGAATAGGTGGTGCGGGCTTCCGCGGTGGCGGGATTGGAGTGGGCGGACCTGGCTTCCGCACTGCCGCGATCGGAGGACCTGGCTTCCGTGCTGCCGCGATCGGCGGCGGTTTCCGTTCGGCCGCTTTGCCAGCAGCCGGATTTCGCGGCGGCACCTTCGCCGTCAACCGCTTCCGCGGCGGCTTCCATCCCGGATTCCGGCATCGCAGATTTCCGGTGGTAGCGGTCGGCCTTGGCCTTGGCCTGGGCTACGGGCTCTACGGACCCTACGGCTATTACAACGACTATGACTATGATTACGGCTATGACGATTCCTATTATTACGGCGATAGCGGCTGCTACATCGTTCGCCGGAGTGTGCTTACTCCATATGGCTGGCGCATTCGGCCCGTTCAGGTATGCGGCTGACCTGGGACGTCCGGTCGCACGACGAGGAGCAAAATAGGCCAAGTCAACTCCGAGAACTCGTTCTAGACTTAACCCGGGATCTGCGAGGATCCGACGCCGAAAGCGTCGAGCACTTCGAGGGCGAGATCACAGCGGCATGAATAGCGCGACCTCGGTGTTTTCATCACCGGGGCCGTGGTTTTTATTCCGTTTGCTGATGCGCCGTTTGCATCTGATCAGGGATGTTGAACATGCTCACAGCCCCGGCATTGACGTTGCTATTTCTGATTATCGTGATTTGTCTGGGTGCGGCCTTCGTCTGGATGTTCTGGGAAATCGAGCAGAGGACGTCCAGGCCGCATCGGATACCCAAGCCATACCGCAAGAGCGATCGCGTCGGATAGGCGATCTCGACAGCGTCGTGCGCTATCGTGTACTGCGCGCGATGCTTTGGCGTCTGCCGTCACCAGCCATCATTCGCAATTTTCCGAAAAATTGCGACTATTAGTTGATGCATCCTTAGATGGTCGCATGGAACTTTGCCGCGCGTACATGGAACCTTCGCATGTCTGGCAAAGAATTTGTGGAGGCGGGAAACTTGTAGTGCCGCGACCTGTCGCGGATGGTGGCTTGATTGATCGTCTCATCCACGTCAGATCTCTCGTCGGCCCTCAAATCGTGCACACGAGAGTTTCGAGCTTCCGTCAGCTTGATCGCGCTGTTGTGGGGCTTGTGTTGCGCGCAGCCGGCGATGGCGCAATCGCTGCCGACCGGCGGAACGGTGGCGAGCGGGAACGTTGCGATCGGTTCGACTTCGCCGAGCAGTCTCACGGTCACCCAGTCGAGCCGCACCGGCATCGTCAACTGGTCGAGCTTTTCGATCGGGCAGGGCCACCAGGTTCAGTTCGATAACGGCAGCGGCGCGACGCTCAACCGCGTGACCGGCAATGTGCCGTCGTCGATCAACGGCGTCCTGTCGGCGACCGGCTCGGTCTACCTCGTCAACCCGTCGGGGGTGGTCGTCGGGCCGAGCGGCGTGATCAATACCGGCGGCAGCTTCGTGGCCTCGACGCTCGATGTGAAGGATGCGGAGTTCCGCGCCGGAGGATCGCTGACCTTCAGCGGCAACAGCAACGCCTCGGTGGTGAATCTCGGCAAGATCGGCGCGTCGAAGGGCGACGTCGTCCTGATCGCGCGACAGGTTCGTAACGACGGCTCGCTGAGCGCGCGCAACGGCACCGCCGCGATGGCGTCCGGCAGCGAGGTGATGTTGAGCGACGGCTCGCTCGGCAACGGCAAGGTGCTGGTGCGGCGTCCGGCGCGGGACGGCGAGATCCGTAACAGCGGCGCGATCCGCGCCGCCGAAGTAGAATTGCGCGCCAATGGCGGCAACATTTATGCGCTCGCCGGCAACACCGGGCGGGCCATCACGGCAACAGGCGTCGCCAGCAAGGGCGGACGAATTTTTCTCACGGCCGAGGGCGGTTCGGTCAATGTGACGCAGAAAGTCGTGGCGCGGCGCGTGCAAGCTAACGCGGCGCGGGGCTCGTTCAGCGGCGGCGACGTCGTCGTCAGCGGCAACAAGGTCGTGGTCGGCGGCACGATCAAGGCGAAGGGCGACGGCGGCGCCGGCGGCACCGTCGTGGTGACGGGCACGGACATCACCCTGACGTCGGGCGCTGCGCTCGATGCCAGCGGGACATCGGGCGGCACCGTGCTGATTGGCGGCGACCGGGCCGGTGGATCGGACGCCGCGCTCAAGTTTCTGCCGCAGACCATCGCCAATGCGCAGAGCACGACGGTTGAGGCGGGTGCGACGATCACGGCCGACGGCACGTCGGGCGCCGGCGGCAATGTGGTGGTGTGGTCGGATGGCACGACGTCGTTTGCCGGCGCCATCAGCACCGGGGGTCTGCGCGGCGGCTTCATCGAGACGTCAGGGCATGTGTTCAACTTCACCGGTGGCAGCGTCAATGCCGGCAGGGGCGGCGCCTGGCTGCTCGATCCCGTGGATCTGAGGATCGACCCGACGCTCGCCGGCACCATCGCGACCGCGCTCGACGCGGGCAGCAATGTCACCCAGCTGACGAGCGCGTCCGGCAGCGGCGGCAACGGCGACATCACGGTGGCAAGCGGCATCAACTGGTCGAGCGATGCAACGCTGACGCTCAGCGCCTATCGCAACATCGCGATCAACAGCAGCATCACAAGCACCGGCGGCGGCGGTGTCGTGCTGGCCGCGGACAATGCCGGCACGGGGACAGGCACCGTGACGTTCGGCGGCGGGCAGGTATCCACGGCGGGAACGGTCTCGATCTACTACAACCCGACCGGCAGCAGTTCGACCGTCAATGCCACCAAATACACGGCGCCAACGCAGACGAACTTCACCGGCAACGTCACCGGCGGTGCGACGCTCAAGACGAACATGCTGGTCAACAATGTCTACGACCTGCAGAACATGAAGAACAACCTTGCCGGCACCTATGCGCTCGGCCGCGACATCGATGCTGCAATCACGTCCGGCTGGAACAGCGGCGCCGGCTTCGAGCCGATCGGGGCCGGGACCAGCTTCAACGGAAACTTGAACGGACTGGGCCACACGATCTCCGGCCTCTTCATCAACCGGCCGACCCAAAACGTCGGGCTGATCAGCTATCTCGGCACTGCCGGCACGGTGAGCAACGTCGGCGTCATCGGTGCGACCGTAACCGGCAGGACTGCCGTCGGCGCGGTCGTCGGCTCGAACTACGGGGCGGTCACGAATGCCTACTCGAGCGGATCGGTCACCGCCACCGAAGCCGGCGCCGGCGGTCTCGTCGGCTACAACTTTCAGACCGTGTCGAATGGCTATTCGAGCAGCACCGTGAGCGGACCGCTCTACGTTGGCGGCGCCATCGGGCTGAACAATATCGCCAGTCTCGGCGGCGGTAACTTCTCCGCCGGCTCGATATCGCAGATCTATACTACGGGCGCCGTGAGCGGCCCGAGCTATGTCGGCGGGCTGGTCGGATACAACGGCGGCTCCGTCACGGCGTCCTACTGGGACAGCTACACGAGCGGGCAGACGTCCGGCATCGGCGTCGGTTCGGGTAGCGTGACGGCGGTGACCAGCGACCCGGCGCTATCAGCCGCGGCGAACTATGCGTTCAAGCAGAGTGCCTACGGCAATTTCGATTTTACGCCGAACAATGCGCCTACCGGCTGGTTCATGATCGACGGCCGGACCCGGCCATTTGGCCAGTGGGAGTATTCCACCAACATCGCCAACACGCATCAGCTTCAGTTGATGGCGATGGACCTTGGTGCGAGCTACACGCTCACATCCAACATCGATTTTTCGAGCGGCCTTGCCGTGGGAGGCAAGTATCCCGGCATGTGGTCGGCGAGCGGCTTCTCGCCGATCGGCGATTATTCCAACCACTTCGCGGGAAGCTTCGACGGCCAAGGCCGTGTGATCTCAAATCTTGCGATCGACCTGCCATACACTAACCATGTCGGACTTTTCGGATACGCCGGAGCCGGAGCTGCGCTGAGCAATGTCAGCTTGCAAGCCGCAACTGTCGCTGGGGCGGCGCGCGTCGGCATCCTGGCCGGCATGTCGAGGGGGACCATCAGCAATGCCTCCGCGACCGGCACGGTCACGGCCGGTGGTTATGGCGGAGGGCTGGCAGGCGAATCCTCAGGTAGCGTCGCCAGTAGCTGGGCGGCCGTCGCGGTCGCCGGCACAACCACCACCAGTTCGTCCATGGGCGGCCTCATCGGATGGAACAACGTGGGCGGCACCATCCAGGATAGCTACGCGATCGGCAACGTGACGGCGGGTACCGCGGGCACGCGCGCCGGCGGCCTCGCCGGTAACAACAATGGCAGCATCCTCAGGAGCTATGCCACTGGGGCAGTCAGTGGTGGCAGCCAGGGAGTCGGCGGCCTGGTCGGCTTCAACAGCGGTACGCCGCCGGCAACCATTGTTGAGTCCTATGCAACCGGAGCAGTGACCGCCACAGCTTTCGCGGGCGGACTGGTCGGCATCAACACCGTGGGAGCTTCGGTCAGCAAGTCCTACGCGACTGGAGCGGTCACAGCCACGGCAGCCGCCACCGCATCGACAGCCGGGGGACTGATCGGCAGCAACTCCGGAGCCGTCACTCAGTCCTATGCGACAGGGGCCGTCAACGCCACGTCCGCTCTCGCGGCTACAACGGTAGCGGCCGGCGGGTTGATCGGCATCAACTCCAGCACGGGCACAGTCACGCAGTCCTACGCAACCGGCGCCGCGGTCAGCGTGGTCTCGGTTTCCGGCACGTCAACAGCGGGTGGATTGATCGGCAGGAACGTCGGCGGAGCCGCCGTGATGCAGTCCTACGCGGTCGGTGCGGCCACCGCCACCGCCGCGGCCGGGACAGCAATGGCGGGCGGACTGATCGGCAGCCACAGCAGCACGGGCACGGTCACACAGACCTATGCGACGGGTGCGGTCAGCGCCATCTCGCCTTCCGGCACCGCAATGGCCGGCGGCCTGATCGGATCGGCCACCGGCACGGGGGCCGTTACGTCGTCCTACTGGGACACCGATACGTCCGGCAGGGCGAATGCCGTCGGCAGCGGCGCCAGCACCGGCATTTCGGGCCTCACCACCAGCCAGATGCAGGATCCCGCAAACTATGCGTCGACCTATGCGGGTTGGGATTTCGCCAATGTCTGGTCCGCGCCGAGCGCCGGCTACTATCCGCAGCTCTACGGCGTCAATTACGTGCTGCGGGTCGCGCCGGACAATGCATCGCGTGTCTATGGCGATGCCAACCCCGCGTTCACCTATTCGATCTACGGCCTGCATGCCGGCGATACGGCCGGGATCATCACTGGCGTCTCGGTATCTACGGCGGCAACGACGGTATCGAATGTCGGCAGCTACGCGATCACCGCCACGGCCGCCGGTGCCGTTAGTGCCTCCGGCCAAGCCTATCGCTTCATCGATGCACCCGGCACATTGGCCGTCACGCCGCGTTCGATCACCGTGACGGCCGACGCCCAGAGCCGTGTCTATGGCGACACCAATCCGGCGTTCGCCTATCAGGTCGGCGGCTCAGGCCTCTTCAATGGTGACACGCTGTCGGGCGCGCTGGCGACGTCAGCGACGACAACCAGCAATGTCGGCATCTACGGCATCACGCAGGGCACGCTCGGCTCGCCGAACTATACGATATCGTCTTTTACCGGTGCCAGCCTGACGATCACGCCGCGCGCGATCACGGTGACTGCCGATGTGAAGAGCCGCGCCTATGGCGAAGCCAATCCTGCGCTGACCTATCAGGTCGGTGGCTCGGGCCTCGTCAATGGCGACATGCTATCAGGAGCGCTCGCGACATCGGCGACGACTTCCAGCGCTGCCGGCGTCTACGGCATCACGCAGGGAACGCTGGCGGCCTCATCGAACTACGCCTTCGCCTTCGTTGGAGCGTACCTCACGGTTACGCCTGTGGCGGCCCCTCGCGTACCGACCGCAGAACTCGGAGCTTACGTGAAGTCGCGGATGGCTTTGCCCGCGCCGCAGCCGCCCGAGCAGATGCGCGAGCCCGTGAGCCTCGAGCAATCGGCTCCCGCAATCATCTGCAAATCCAGGCAATGCCTTGAGCTTCCTCATCCGCACAATCGGCGGATTGGCGAACGCGCCAGATTCGTCGACACGATGATCGATCGCAATCGGCTGCCAGCCTTTGTCGACAATTGATGTTGAGTGCGTGCGTGAGGCCAGCGCAAGCGGCCACACACATTCGAATCTGTCGATACACGCATAAGTTGGCGTAAGCGGATAGGCTTCAACCATTCGCGCTGTAATTTTGTCACAGGTGGAACTCAACCTTAAACCGTTCTTAATCCATAAACCATATTGGTTGATTTATTCATTGTTCGCCGTGTGCGACAGAACGTCGGAAACGTGCAGCACATGCAGACTCACGCGTCGATATCCCGAAGCCCAGGCAGGCTCCGGTTGTCATGATGGCGTCGCTTTCAGGACATTTCGGATCGCGCATGACGCAACGGGTGCGAACATCCGCGCATCATGGAAGCGGAATCGGCACCTGTTGCGCGCTGATCATGACCTGCACGGTTGCGATCGCGCCTGATGGCATTGCGCAGGCGCAAGTGGTGGAGCGCAATCTGCCGCCGGAGCCGCCGCGTCGCGCGTCGGCGATCAAGATCGATACCAACGATCTGCTCAAGAGCGATGACGCAACGCCGCTTGGCGTAAATGTTCAAGCCATCGTTCTGATTGGAGCAAACGCCGGCGCGACGCCGGTCAGCGGTGTGAAGGGTGTCGATGTAAGTCAGGTCAGCGGAATCGACGGCGCCGCGCTTCGCGAGCAACTCACGCCATTCGTCGATCGGCCGCTCAGCCGCAAGCTGATTGCCGAAGTGCAGGCGGCGGTGGCCGCGGCTTACCGCGAGGCCGGGCGACCATTCGTATCGGTCACGCTGCCGCCGCAGGAAGTATCGTCCGGCGTGCTCCAGTTACGCGTGATCGTCTTCAAGGTCGCCGGCGTCAAGGTGACGGGAGCCGCAGCCGAGAGCTATCCGCAAAGCCGCATCCGCCTGGTCCCCGGACAGGAAATCGATGCCCGCAAACTCGAGACCGATCTCGATTGGGCCAACCGCAATCCGTTTCGGCAGGTCGAAGCGGTGTTCGGCCCCGGCAAGGATCTCGGCCTGACCGACGTCAACATCCAGGTGACGGACCGCAAGCCGTGGCAGGTGTACGCCGGCTATGCCAACAGCGGCACGCTCCTGACCGACCGCAATCGCTATTATGTCGGCGCCAGCGGGGCGCCGTCCTCCGATATCTTCGCGTCCTATCAACTCACCGGCAGCAGCAATTTCTGGATGGACGACGGACTGTTCAGCCGGCCCGACGACGCCAAATATGTCAGTCAGGCGGGGCGGCTGCTCACGCCGCTCGGATTACGCACGAGTCTTGAAGTCGTGGGCGATCATGTGCTGACCAATGAGCGGCCCAACGATCTGTTCCGGATCAAGACGCAAACCAGCCAGGCATCGGCAATCGTTCGGACCGCGCTGTCCGGTCTGCTGCCGCCTGCGGCCGGCGATCTCCTTGGCGGCGTCGAACTCAAGCACCAGCTACGCACGACCATCTTCGATGGTACGCCTGTCGCGGAGGGTAGCGCCGATGTTGCCCAGTTGGTGGTCGGGTGGAACGGGCGCTGGTCGGACAATCTGGGCGCCAACACCCTCGACGTCCGTTTCAAGTCCAACCCCGGCGGCATCCTGTCCGGCAACAATTCGGGTGCCTGGAGCGCCTTCACCAACGGACGTGTCACCGACGTGCAGACCAATCTCGTCACCGTCGAGTTTGGCCGCGTGACGCCGCTGCCGAAGGGCCTGTCGCTGAAATCGGAAGTATCCGCGCTGGCATCCTCCAAGCCGCTTCCGGACACCGAACGCATCGGGCTCGGCGGGATCCACGCCGTGCGCGGTTATGTGACCGAAGACGGTGCGGTCGACCAGGCCCTGATCTTGCGCAACTCGCTCTACGTCGCGATGCCCAGCATGCCCGCCTGGATGCCGGGCACGCTGGCGCCGTTCCTGTTGGCCGACGTCGGGTGGGGGCGGGACCTGTATTTCCGGCGCGGCTCCACGCTGTCGTCGGTCGGGGGCGGACTAGACTTTGCGGCCGGGTCGAACTTCAATTCCAAACTGCTGGCGGCGAGGGCAATGACCGACGGGTTGCACACCCCGGTCGGCTCCTGGCGCGTGTCGCTGCAGGCGTCAGCAAGCTATTGAGCGCCCCTGTTTCAGCTCACAGATTTCGGGCTAAAGCGGGATGAGATTCGGTTGGGCCGTGACAACGGACCATTTTTCTTTCTCCTGCCCGGACGCAAGCAGCACGAGTGCGGCGAGCCGGCCCCTTCTACTTTGCATGGGGTTGTTTTCGCGATTTTGTGTCCAGGCTCTGCATGCCGCCGAAGAGGCGCTGCGCTGGCCTAGCTCAACCAGCCGGTTAGTGGGAGGCGCACGGCGCAACGGCCCAAAAATCGGGCACAAAAAAACAAGGCCGTCGACGCAGTATACCGTCAACGACCTTGCCAGCCCCGGATATTGAAATCGGCTCACGCCATCCGGTGAATTTCAGGATGCCCGGGATTCTCACGGGGATATGTGAACCAGTTCACAAAGGCGGAAAAAAGTTGCGACAAGGCGTGCCGTGGCGGTGGAAAATATCCCGTCGTCCGCGGTCTGGTGCAGTGGCCCGAATCGGACCGCCTCCCAAGGTAGCTGCAATGACGGTTGTTGTGAGGCGGCTATAGGGTCAGCCGCGCGCCTTGGCGCGGCTGCGGTTCGCGCTCCGGTTTGAGCGGGGCTTTGCCTTGGCCGACCGCGTGCGCGGCGAGGCAGCCGCGGCGGGTTCGGAGGCTTGTGCGCTGGCAAAGGATTGCCGCAGGCCATCGATTGCTTCGGTGAGCGTTCCGACCTGCTCGGAAAGCTTCCTGGTGTCGGTCTGCTGCGCGGCGAGCAGGCGGCGCACGGTCAGCAACTGATCCTGCACCACCTGCAACTGATCGATCGATTCCTGCTGCGTCGCTTCCAGACCCTTGGTCTTCTCGACCAGTTGTTCGGACGCCTGTGCGGCGCGCGCCTGCAACTGCCGGGTCGCAGCCACGCGTTCGGTCTCGGGGGCGCTGCCGGTATAGGCACGCCAGAGGGTGATAGAGGTTGCGCCAACCACAACAATGACGAGGGCCGCAGCGGCGATCGCAATCGGCTGTCCGCCGAAACGCGCGATGGGGCTGGCACTCCGGGGCGCGAGTTCGATCATGCGACTCCAAATCCGGACGTGATTCTAAAGTTCCAAAATAGCACAGGCCAGACGGCGCTAAAACCCCGGGATTTGCCGTGAGGCCGCGGGATTCCGGGCAAAACCCCGCAAGATCAGGGTTTGGGGCGGCAGGAATGGCCCTTGGGGCTAACGGAGATGCGCCTGGATGAACTGACCGGCGTACGCCAGCGCGCGCCGGCCGTCCTGGAGGCCAGCATTCCAGACCGGCCATGCATGGATCATGTGCGGCCAGATTTGCAGCGTCACATCGACATCGGCTGCGCCGGCAGCCTCGGCAAGCCGCGCCGCGTCCGCGAGCAACGTCTCGGCCGATCCGACCTGAATCAGGATCGGCGGAAAGGCCTTGAGGTCGGCGAACAGCGGCGAGATCAGAGGATCCCTCCGATCGATGGAGGGCGGTGCGTAAGCATCCGCGAGTTCGTCGAGATAGACCTTGTGAATCAGCGGATCGACGGCGTCCTTGGTCGCGAGCGTGCTGCCTGACATCGTGAGGTCGGTCCAGGGCGAGACCAGCCAGGCGCAGGCGGGCAGCGGCTCCCCCGCCGCGCGCAAACGGCTGATCAGCCCGAGCGTCAGGTTGCCGCCGGCGCTGTCGCCGCCGACGGCGATATTCTTGGCCGCAATGCCTTGCCGGCGCAGAAAGTACCACGCGGTGAGCGCGTCCTCATGGGCGGCGGGGTAGGGATGTTCGGGGGCCAGCCGATAGTCGATCGCAACCGTGCGTGTGCCTGCCGCGCGCCCGGCCTCCGTCACCATGCGGCGGTGGCTGACAATCGAACCGGAGCAGTATCCGCCGCCGTGGAAATACAGCAGTACACGCGAAGGCTCGCTGCCCGGAACGATCGACCACTCGCCGGCGACACCGTCGCAATCGACGGCCTCGCATGTCACATCGGACGCCACCGGCCAGGTCGATCCGACCTCATTGATGCGTTGCCGCCGCTCCGACCAGCCGACCGGCCGCGGCTTCGAACCCAGCAATGCACGGATGGCGTCGATCTCGCTGTGCGCCACGGCAGCTTCTCCCGATGAGGCGTCCATCATGGCACATCGTTCGTGCAGCGCAAAAATCGTAACGGAGACGAACCGGGAGGAAGCCAAAAAATTTTTATGGGGCCCTTGAAACCAAATGGCGGTTTTCTAATTTTTTTTGCTGCCGCCGTTCGGCGGTCCGGGCGCCTGATGGGCCCGGTCTTGAGACGGGCACCGGTCGTGTCCGGTGCCGCTCGTATCCAACTTGCTCTATGGAGGATTTGGCTATGCGCACATACGACCTCTCACCCCTCTGGCGTTCGACCATCGGCTTCGACCGCCTTTTCGACCTCGTCGAAACCGCGCAACGCGCTGGCGAGGATAACTACCCACCCTACAATATCGAGCGGCTGGGCGAAGACCGCTATCAGATTTCGCTCGCGGTCGCCGGCTTCTCGGCCGACGAGATTGCCGTTACCGCCGAGCAGAACACGGTGACGATCGAAGGCCGCAAGGCCGAGCAGGGACAGCGCGAATATCTCTATCAGGGTATTTCCGCGCGCCCCTTCAAGCGCCAGTTCAGCCTTGCCGACCATGTGCAGGTGAAGAGCGCCTCGTTCGAGGACGGCCTGCTGCGCATCGAACTGTTCCGGGAAGTCCCGGAGGCGATGAAGCCGCGCCGCATCGCGATCAACGGCATGGCGCCTGGTAGCGTTCAGCAAATCGAGGCGAAGGCGGCTTAAGCCCGTCGCGGCTCGCGAAGGAACCAAAAGGCTCCCGCCCGAACATTGCGGGCGGGAAGCGTTTTCTACCTTTGGGAGGATAAACCGATGATCGACCAGGCAGACAATGTGTTTGATCTTAATGCGGTGCTGCATCCGGCGACCGTGTTCGATCACCCGCGCGATGTGGTTGCCGACGCGACACTTTCACTGAGCGAAAAGCGCGCGATCCTGGCGTCCTGGGCCTCGGACGCGGCGGCGGTGACTTCGAATCCCGCGTTGCGCGAGTTGGCGGGCGCGAGACGCATCGTGACGATCGACGAGGTTCTCGAAGCGCTTTCGTTGCTCGACCACAAACCGCCGGGACCGCCCGGCGGCAAGCCCATGCGGCAAAAATCGACGTCGCGCGTTGGGCTGGCGGCGTAGGCTTCGAGCTATCCTTGTCCCAAAAAAGTTGCGGCCAGCCTTTGGGGGAAGGCTGGCCGCGCGCGAACCGGTCTGGGACGGGGAGGGGTGGGGATGTGACCGGGTCGCGGGTTCGTAAAATCCTTTCGTTATCGATCGCGTGACGAGGCGGTAGCGACCGCCGGGCGGCTGTCACCGAGCGAGACCCACACATTGGGATCGCTCTGCGACTGACGCTTGACAAAGCGGTAGCCGGTCTCGGTCCAGGCCAGGACGTTTTCGTTCTGATTGTCGAGAACGAACTCGCCCTTGTCGGTCTTCACGGTCAGCACCGCGTGGCCTTCGCCCTTCTTGTCGCGCACCACCGTGATCAGCAGCGCTTCGCGCGGCCATCCGGCGTCGATCAGCATCTTGCGCTTCAGAAGCACATAGTCCTCGCAGTCACCGTAACCGTCCGTCGGCAACGACCATTTCTCGATCACACCCCAATGATCCATGTCGGTGATCGGCTTGACGGTCTCGTTGACCCACTTGTTGACCCGCAGCAAATCCCGCCACGCCGTCTGCGACATCACGATGTCGCGCGGCTGTGATGGGCCGCCACGGCAATCGCCGGGATTCTCGGCGCAGAATTCGACCCAGCCGATCGGCGAACGCGCGGTCTCGCCCAGGCTGGCATAGAGAGCTTCGCCGGCTTTCGCCGAGACGCCCATTGAAGCGTTTAACCCCAACAGGACGGCGATGACCGCCAGTCCCTTCCCCTGTCCCCTGAACAACATTGTGGCCCCCGTTTCTTGTTGGGACCATGTTTTGCACAAAGGATTTGCGCCGCTGCTAAGTCAGGCAAGTACATTTGACGTGAATACAAGTAAAAGCTGCGGCTAATTCGATCTATACTTGAATCGAATTCGAATAAAATTTGAAACAACTGCAATTGATTCAAATTGGATGCATTAAGGGCTGTACGCTGCGATAGCAGCAGATGCGCCCTCAAAAGCGCCCTCCGTTAACCGACTTCGGCCGGTGCCCGGACAGGAAAAGGCGGCATCCGGTAACGCGGATACCGCCTTTGAGACTGAAAAATCAGGGATTTTTGTCGGCCGGCGCTTTACCGCGCGGTAACCGCTTCTTCGAGCGCCTCGCCGACTTGCTCGTGGACGAACTCGAGTGCGAAGCCTTCCTCGAGATTTCGCACCACGCGGGACTGCACCTTGCCCAGCATGACCAGCGATTTCAGCGGCGGGCGGTTCTCCGCGGCGATCGCAGCGCCCGACAGCGACAGGTCGATGATGCGGCAGGTCATCTTGCTGCCGTCCTCGAGCGTGAGCAGCGCGATCGGGTTGCGCGGAATGATACGGTCGTGGCGGCGGTCTTCCGGCAGATTGAGGATATCGCGGTTGGCAAGCCAGGTGAGCTGGGCGGCGAGCTTGTCGCGCTTGCGCGCGGTGGCGCCGACCGTCATGGCAAAGCCGTTGTCGATGATGCGGGTGATTTTGCCCTCGACCCGGCCGATATGGTCCAGATAGGCGATCACGCGGTCGCCGACATTGCCGATGCCGGGCGCCAGCAGGGCCAGTCCGCCCGGCGACATGTTAATAATCTGGCAAGGAAATTCGCGGCGGTCCGGCAGCATGTAGCGGCCAAGCAGGTGGACTTTGACGCGCTGAAAGCGCCGTCGCTCCTCGGCGGACGGTACGGTGGTTGTTTTCTTTTGCGCAAACGACATTTCGCTACCCGACAGCCGGTCCTTCGGCGTCAGAAAGACCCTAAGGCCGACAGGGTTAACGATGTGTTAGCGGCGGTTGCATCAAGTGTTGGCATTCACGCGGATCGGGGTTGGCTGCGGCGGGTCCGAGGTTCTCCGGCCTCACGGCGTTGCGCGCGAGGCGCCGCCGACCGCCTCGGCGCTCCCGGGACTTCCCAGGCGGCGCAACCCCGGCCGCCGTGGCAGGTCGGCCGGCGTCTTGACGTTGGTTGCGAGGCCAACAGCCTCGAAGCTCCTGATCAGCCACCAGCCGAGATCGATTTGTCCCGGCAACAGCCCCAGCTTTGCGGATTGCGGGAAAGCGTGGTGGTTGTTGTGCCAGCTCTCGCCCATGCTGATCAGCCCCGCGAGTCCGACATTGTATCCCTGTGCGGCGACGCCATCGATCACCCAGGTCTGGCCGCCCCTTCGGTGGGAGAAATGGCCGATCAGCCAGTGGCCGGTCACGCAGACGCTGATCCGAACGAAAATGCCCCAGACCAGCCAGCTCCAGCCGCCGATGACGAAGAACAAGATCGCCCAGGGCAATTGTTGCCACATCCACGTTCGTTCGACGAAGGCGTAAAAGCGGTCGTTCGCCAGCCTCGGTTCGAGCCGGAATTCCGGCGGGTGCTTCAACACAAGATTGCAATGCAGTTGCCACCATGCGTCGCGCCAAAAGCCGGCGCGGTGGCAGGAATAATCGTGGCACTGCGGCTGGCGCTGCGCCCAATCTCTGAAATCGTGCAATCGCACCATCCCGTACGGACCGGCCATTCCCACCAGCGTGCCGAGATAGACGCAGAGATGTTCGAGCCATAGCGGGCAGTCGAAGCTCGAATGGATCAAGCGCCGATGCATGCCGACAGAGTGTCCGAAGCAAAGGGTCACGCCGCTGGTGGTGACGAAGAGGAGGAGGGCACTCCAGGTCAGAAACATTGGCCCAAGGGCGACGGCGAAGGCGGTCATCGCGCCGATCCACAGCGATTTCGATGGGCACCAGCGCACCTTCCCGTCGAGCGGGTCGGTTTCGTCATCCGCGAAAATGCGCTCCGAGCCGGGCATCAGCTTCATGCGACTCGATTCGTTCCCGTCGAAGTTGCCGTCGCAGGCTGAGCTTACCTGGCCTGTGTGTCAAATCGTGGGGATGGTAATGCGAAAGCCGGTCACTCGTGGCGGGGCCGCATTCGGCCGAATGAACGGATGTGCGACGTCACAAGGCGATTGTTGCGCGCGGTGGCATTAGGGTTACTCTCGCGTCCGGCCGGGCCCGGCCGAAAATGCCAGCGGACGGAGGAACCGAATGCCGGGAGTTAAGCGGGAACGCGACGACAGCGTCGGCGTGCTGACACTGGACGAGCCTGAGACCCTCAACGCGATGACGCCCGATCTGTTGGGCGATCTCGCGGCAGCCATTGCCGAGATGACCGACGATCCGCAGGTGAGGGCGCTGGTGCTGACCGGCGCCGGCCGCGGTTTTTGCTCGGGCCAGAACCTCAAGGCGGCGCAAATCCTCGGCGAGGACATCGCCGCTGGCGTGATGAAGTATTACTGGCCGGCGTTCAAGGCGTTGCGCGAATGCCGCGTGCCGGTCGTGGTGGCGGTCAACGGCGTGGCGGCGGGCGGCGGGTTCAGCCTTGCGATGGCGGGCGACATGATCGTTGCCGCGCGTTCGGCGCGCTTCATTCAGGTGTTCAGCCGCATCGCGCTGGTCCCCGATCTCGGTTCGACCTGGCTGTTGCCGCGTCTCGTCGGCCGGCAGCGCGCGCTCGAACTGATGATGACCAACGAGCCGCTCTCGGCCGATCAGGCCAGGGAGTGGGGACTGGTCCGCGAAGTCTTCGACGATGCCGCGCTTCGTGACGGCGCGCTTTCGCTGGCGCGCAAACTGGCAAGCGGGCCGACGCGCGCTCTCGTCGCGACGCGCCGTCTGATCGACGAAAGCGAGCACGCCAGCTATGCCGATCAGTTCCGCCGCGAGATCGAAACGCAGGCGCAGATCCGCCTGAGTGCCGATGCGGTGGAAGGGCGCAACGCGTTCCTCGAGAAACGTGCGGCGGTGTTCACCGGACGCTGAGAAAGGACCAGACCATCATGGGAAGCGAGAATGTTGCCGACCTCATCGCAGAGACCCTGGCCCAGGCAGGCGTCAAGCGTATCTTCGGCGTAGTCGGCGACAGCCTGAACGGCCTCACCGACGCGTTGCGCAAGCGAAAGGCGATCGACTGGATTCACGTCCGGCATGAAGAGGTCGCAGCCTTTGCCGCCGCGGGCGAAGCGCAGATCACGGGTGAGCTTGCGGTCTGCGCCGGCTCGTGCGGGCCGGGCAATCTGCATCTCATCAACGGCCTGTTCGATGCGCACCGCAGCCGCACGCCGGTACTCGCCATCGCCGCGCAGATTCCGTCCGCCGAAATCGGCGGTGGCTATTTTCAGGAGACGCACCCGCAGGACCTGTTCCGGGAATGCAGCCATTATTGCGAACTGGTTTCCGATCCGGCGCAATTGCCTTACGTCCTGGAAAACGCCATCCGTGCGGCCGTGGGGAAACGCGGCGTTGCCGTCATCGTCATTCCCGGCGACGTCGCGTTGCGATCGGCGCCAAAGCGCGGCATCTCGCCGAATGCCGGGTTGCTGCCGGCTCTGCCCATGGTCCAGCCGGCCGCCCCCGAACTGGAGGCGCTCGCCAAACTCCTCAACGGCGCCAAGCGCGTCACGCTGTTCTGTGGCCGCGGTTGTGCCGGGGCGCACGACGCTCTGATGCGGCTTGCCGAGACGCTCAAGAGCCCGATCGTGCATGCGCTCGGTGGCAAGGAGCATGTCGAATACGATAATCCCTACGACGTCGGCATGACCGGCTTCATCGGCTTCTCGTCCGGCTATGCGGCGATGCATGCGTGCGACGTGCTGCTGATGCTCGGCACTGATTTCCCCTACAAGCAGTTCCTGCCGACGGACGCGAAGATCGCCCAGGTCGATATCCGCCCCGAGAATCTCGGCCGCCGCTGCAAACTCGACCTCGGCCTTGTCGGCGACGTCGGCGCCACGATCGGTACGCTCTTGCCGAAACTGAAGGCGAAGACCGATCGCAAGCATCTCGACGACAGCCTGGCCCACTACAGGAAGGCACGCGCCGGGCTCGACGAACTCGCGCAGGGGACGCCCGGCCAGAAGCCGATCCATCCGCAGTATCTGGCGCGCCTGTTGAGCGAACAGGCGTCAGGGGACGCGGTGTTCACAGCCGATGTCGGCACGCCGACAATCTGGGCGGCGCGCTATCTCGCCATGAACGGCCGCCGGCGCCTCATCGGTTCCTGGGTTCACGGCTCGATGGCCAACGCCATGGCGCACGCCATCGGCGCCCAGGCTTCGCAGAAGGGGCGGCAGGTGATCTCGATGTCGGGCGATGGCGGCTTTGCCATGTTGATGGGCGACCTGATCACGCTGACGCAGATGAAGCTGCCGGTGAAGGTCGTGATCTTCAACAATGGCGTGCTGGGTTTCGTGGCGATGGAGATGAAGGCCTCCGGCTTCATCGAAACCGGCGTCGATCTCAAGAATCCCGATTTCGCGGCGATGGCCCGCGCCATGGGCATTCACGCGGTGCGGGTGGAGGACCCGGGCGAACTCTCAAACGCGATCCGCGACGTGCTGGCCTATGACGGTCCGGCCGTCCTCGATGTCGTCACCGCGACGCAGGAATTGTCGATGCCGCCGACGATCACGGCAGAGCAGATCAAGGGTTTCAGCCTCTGGGTGCTTCGCGCCGTGATAAGCGGCCGCGGCGACGAGGTAATCGACGTGGCCAGGACCAATTTGCTGTCGCGTTAGGCGGTGTGATCGGGTGCAACCTTTGATTCGGCTGGATGGCTGTTCAGTGTGATAGACAATAAGGCTCCATGTCCAAATGGCTTAAACAGTTTCTGTTTGGAATTTGGGGTCTTCTGCTGATCCCACTGATCGCGCCTATCCTAAAAAAATGGTTGGAGGAAAACGTCTTCTCCGATCCTAACGATGTGGCTACGACGGTTTTTCGTAACGCTGTGGCTACGCCCGCTTTTGATAACCTTCTCGCACTGGGCCAACAGCGCCGGTTTAAATTTGCGTTGGTCTTTTTGACCGGGGTCGTACTTGGCGTCTCATTGGAATGGTTGAACCGGAAGACGGATGAAAAGAAAGCTTCCGAGCTCCGGAGCCTCGGCTCTAAATTTCGCAGTCTTTCAGATAGCATCAAAATTCGGAGCGCGTCGTCAGGATGGCCGGACAATGTGCGCGATCTCAAACCTGCAATGATGTCTGCATTTGGCTCCGCCAGGAAATTTCATCTGTGGGTCCCGGATGAGCACGTGTACCGATTGCCGGATGCGTCATTCCTTTGTGAGTACTTCAGCTGTGTCGGCAAGCTTTTAGAGGAGGGACAATTTGACAGGGCCAACAATGAGGCGCTCTCCTGGAAGCCGTTCCTCGATAACGTGACGCTGTCCTGAGTTTACGCGCTGGTTCAACCAAACTTGGGCCGCCGTGCTGCGTGCGTAATGAGTCCGCGCCCAAGGCAGGAACTGTGGTATCCTCCGTCAAACGCGATGGGACGGTTCAGTGAAGCGGCGGCCCCTCAAATGGCCCTTGCTGCTCGTGCTGAGCGTCCTCGTGCCCTGCGATTGCACACGGATCTGAAGCTAGCTCTCCCGGATATCGAGGAGGACCAAGTCGTGAAGCGGGACTTCGACCTCATCGTCTATGGTGCAACGGGTTACACTGGTCGTCTCATCGCCGAGTATCTGGCGACGTCCTATCGCGGCGACGATGCTCCGTCCTGGGCGATCGCGGGGCGCTCGACCGACAAGCTCCAGAAGGTGCGTGCCGACATCGGTGCACCAGACGATTTGCCTTTGGTTATCGCGGATGCCGCCGAACCGGCCAGCCTGCGTTCGATGTGCGAGCGTGCGGCCGTGATCATCACGGCGGTCGGGCCTTATCAGCTCCACGGCCCCGAGCTTGTGGCGGCCTGCGCGGCCACGGGCACGGCCTATGTCGATCTGTGCGGCGAACCGGCCTGGATGCGGCGCATGATCGACGCCCATCACGAAGAGGCGAAACGGACCGGCGCGCGCATCGTCTTCTCCTGCGGCTTCGATTCCATCCCGTTCGATCTCGGCGTGCTTACGTTGCAGGAGAAGGGGCGCGAGAAATTCGGACGCCCGGCGCGACGGGTCAAGGCCCGCCTGCGCAAGGTGAAAGGCGGCATGTCTGGCGGCACCGCGGCGAGTGCTCAGGCGACATTGGCCGCCGCCGCGCGCGACCCGGCCCTGATCCGGCTGCTGACCGATCCCTTCGCGTTGACTCCGGGGTTCACCGGGCCGTCTCAGCCGTCGGGCCTTATTCCCGAATACGACCCGAGCCTGAACGTGTTGCTTGTCCCGTTCCCAATGGCGCCTATCAACACCAAGAATGTGCACCGCACGAATTTCCTGTTGGGTCATCCCTACGGCACGGACTTCGTTTACGACGAGATGATGGTCGCGCCGGGATTTGGGGAAATCGCTGGTGTGGCGACGGAGACGTTCGCCACGATGGTTTCCTTGCTCGGGACCGGCGGTCTCAAGCGCGGCGCAGGCCCTTCCAGGGAAGAGCGCGAGAAGGGCTTCTACGACATCCTCTTCCTGGGCGAGCTGCCGGATGGCGGACGGGTCGAGGCGGTAGTCACGGGCGACCGCGATCCGGGCTACGGCTCGGCCAGCAAGATGATCGCCGAGAGCGCTCTCTGCCTTGTGCGCGACGTGCAGGGCGATGGCGGCATCTGGACGCCGGGCGCACTGATGGGTCCGGCGTTGCGCAAGCGTCTGAAGGAGCGCGCCGGCCTCACCTTCAGCGCGCGTTGAGGTAACACTCAGAACTGCAGCGGCGCGCTGGATATCGCGGCGATCTCGGAAATCACAAACTGAAAAAAGCAGGGAGGATGCCATGGGCGGTGCAAGGCTAAAACATTACGGCTGGGGCCGCGAAGACGAAGGCATGACTGCCGAGGAGCAGGCTTTCGTGCTCGGCCGTTACCACGCGAAATTCGCGCGCGATGCGTTTGAGACAGAAGCCGTGCCGCGTGTCGAGGACCTGGCACTGCGCGCGCCGCGCGTTGCATTGCCGAGCTCACTTGCCGCTTTCTGTACGAGCGAACGCTACGACCGGGTCGCGCATACCTACGGAAAATCCTATCCAGACTACGTGCGAGCCATGCTCGGCGACTACGATAGCGCGCCCGATGTGGTCGCATATCCGCGAAACGAAGCAGAAATTTCCGCTGTGATGGACTGGGCCGGTGGTGTCAGCGCCTCGCTGACGCCGTTCGGGGGCGGGTCGAGCGTCTGCGGTGGCGTCGAGCCGCGAATAGATGGGCTTCGCTACAAGGCGGCCGTCACACTTGACCTGCGCAATCTCGGCAAGGTTGTCGAGGTAGATCAGATATCGCGCGCCGCACTGATCGAAGGCGGTGCCTTTGGTCCATCGCTGGAGAACCAGCTTAAACCGCACAGCGTGACGTTGCGGCATTTTCCGCAGAGTTTCGAATATTCAACCCTTGGCGGCTGGATCGCGACGCGATCGGGTGGCCATTTCGCCAGTCTCTACACGCATATAGATGATTTCGTCGAAAGCCTGCGCGTCGTGACGCCGCGCGGCATACTCGAAACGCGTCGATTGCCGGGATCGGGTGCTGGACCGAGCCCCGACCGCATGTTCATAGGCTCGGAAGGCACGCTCGGCGTGATTTCGCGCGCCTGGATGCGATTGCAGCCACGTCCGAAATTCCGCGCCGGCACATCGGTTCGTTTTCATTCGTTCTTCGGTGCGGCACGCGCATTGCGTGCCATCGCACAGGCCGGCCTCTATCCATCGAACTGTCGCATCCTTGACGCGCAAGAGGCGTTCAACACCGGTGCGGCCGACGGCAGTGTCGCGATCATGGTGCTCGGCTTTGAATCCGGCGACCATTCGCCGGATGCCTGGATGGCACGAGCGCTCGAATGCTGCGCCGACCATGGCGGGACGCCGGAAGCCGCAAAAGGCAGCGATGCACATCTCGAAGGCGCAGCAGGAATCTGGCGGAACGCTTTTATTCGCATGCCATATGCGCGCGAGTTTTTGACACCCGCCGGTCTCATCAACGACACGTTTGAGACCGCTATCACCTGGGATCGGTTCGAAAGTTTCCACGACAAAGTGAAGGCGGCGACGGAGCGTGCGATCCTCGAAGCGACCGGCCTGAAAGGCGAGGTCACATGCCGCTTCACCCATGTTTATCCGGACGGGCCCGCGCCCTATTTTTCTTTCCACGCACTCGGTCGCCACGGTGCGCTTCTGGAGCAATGGCAGGCGATCAAGAATTCGGCCAGCGACGCGCTGATTGAGGCGGGCGGCACGATCACGCATCATCACGCTGTTGGCCGTGATCATCGGCCTTGGTACGATCGCCAACGCCCGGATCTTTTCGCGGCCGCGCTTCGGGCGGCAAAAAGAGAACTCGATCCACAAGGCATGCTCAACCCGGGAGTGCTCATCGATCCGTAACGCGGATCTTGAGTGAGGTTGTCGAAACCCCTAGATCTCAAGACAGGACGCCCCGTTGCGCTATCGTCTTGGCTGTGCCGCCCGCCGCAGTGCCCTACCGGGCGAGCGGTTTAGTCCTTTGGCACATAGCGTCGTTTCGGGGCGATGGATGCGGAATTTCGTCGAGGATCGTCGCATAGCGGACCTGACAAGCCGTCCGCTCGGTAGATTTATGGGTTCAGGACCTGGGTCAGCCGACCTGACCCACGAACTGCTGCAATTCCGGCGTTCGCGGCGCGGCGAACACCTCCTTCGGAACACCTTCCTCATGCACTTTGCCGTGGTGCATGAAGACGAGCTTGGTGCCGACGTCGCGCGCGAAGCGCATTTCGTGCGTTACCAGAATGAGCGTCATGCCCTCGCGGGCCAACTGCTCGACCACGCGCAGCACTTCATTCACCAGTTCCGGGTCCAGCGCCGAGGTGATTTCGTCGCATAGCAATACCTTCGGCCGCATCGCCAGCGAACGGGCAATGGCGACGCGCTGCTGCTGGCCGCCGGAGAGCTCGCTCGGATAAGCATCCATCTTTTCCGACAGCCCTACCTTCGCCAGCACTTCGGCGGCGGTGGCGCGCGCTTCCGCCTTCGACACCTTGTTGACGACGGTGGGCGCCAGCATGACGTTCTCGGCCGCCGTCAGATGCGGAAACAGGTTGAACTGCTGGAACACCATGCCGACATGGCGGCGCAACTCGCGCAGATTGGTGGCCAGGCCGCCGACCTCGATGCCGTCGGCGGTGATGGTGCCGGACTGATAGGTCTCCAAGCCGTTGATACAACGCAGCAGGGTGCTCTTGCCCGAGCCGGAGCGGCCGATGATGGCGACCACGTCGCCCTTGGCGATGTCGAGCGAGACGCCTTTCAGCACCTCGTTCGCACCAAAGCTCTTCCTGACGTCACGAATGCTAACGAGCGACATTGAGGCGGCCTTCGATTTTTTTTGCCCACCAGGACAGCGGGAAACACAGGCAGAAATAGATCAGCGCGACCAGCGAGTAGACCAGGAACGGCCGGAAGGTGGCGTTGTTGAGCATGGTGCCGGCCTTGGTCAGCTCGACGAAGCCGATAATGGAAGCGAGCGCGGTGCCCTTGATGACCTGCACGGAGAAGCCAACGGTCGGCGCGACCGCGATGCGCGAGGCCTGCGGCAGGATCACGTAGCGCATCTGCTCGATGTAGCTCAGCGCGAGGCTGGAGGACGCCTCCCACTGGCCCTTCGGTATCGACTCGACGCAGCCGCGCCAGATCTCGGTCAGGAACGCGCTGGTCCAGAACGTCAGCGCCAGCGTCGCCGCCGTCCACGGCGACACCTCGACGCCGAACAGCGCGATGCCGAAGAAAAACAGAAAGAGCTGCATCAGGAGCGGCGTGCCCTGGAAGAACTCGATGTAGATCTTGGTGAACCATTCCAGCGGCGCGATCTGCGAGGTGCGCATGAACAGGAGCGCCAGTCCGACGATGCCGCCGCAGACAAACGCGATCAGCGACAGCACGATCGTCCATTGCGTGGCGATCAGCAGGTTGGAGAGGATGTCCCAGAAGCTGAACTGCAGCATGGTTCACCTCGCCTTGAAGATGACGCGGCCGAGCGCCCGCAGCAGCGAACGCGTCAGCATCGCCAGCACGAGATAGGCCAGCGCCGCCAGCAAATAGACTTCGAAGTTTCGGAAGTTCCTCGACGCCACGAAGTTCGCGGCATAGGTGAGGTCTTCCGCGGAGATCTGCGATACCACCGCCGAACCCAGCATCACGATGATGATCTGCGACGACAGCGCCGGATAGATCTTGCGGAATGCCTGGTTGAGCACGATACGGCGCAGCACCTCCCATTTGGTCATGGCGAGGCTGAGGCCGGCTTCGATATGGCCTTTGGGCACGGCCTCAATGCCGGCGCGGATGATCTCGGTCGAGTAGGCGCCGAGATTGATCACCATGGCGAGGAAGGCGGCCGTGGTCTCGCTGAGCTTCAGCCCCATCGCCGGCAGGCCGAAGAAGATGAAGAACAACTGCACGATGAACGGCGTGTTGCGGATCAGTTCGACGTAGACCGCAACGACGCGGCCGAGCCAAACGGGTCCGAAGGTGCGCGCCGAGGCGCCGGCGGTGCCGACCGCGATGCCGGCCACCGTCGACACGACCGTCAGCACGATCGTGAAGATCAGCCCCTGCAGCAGCACGCTCCAATAGGGCAGCAGTTCGGCGAATTGCAGTTTGTAAGACACGCGGGTGCCCCGGCGTTGGCGTTTAGAAGCCGGGCGGCAAGGGGGCTTTCAGCCACTTCTCCGACAGTTTTGCGATATCACCCGAAGCCTTTGCCTTGGTGATGATCTCGTTGACCTTGGCGAGCAGCGCGGGCTCGTTCTTGTTGAGTCCGACATAGCAGGGGCTGTCCTTGATCACGAATTTCAGCGCCGGCGCGCGCGCCGGAACCTTTTCGGCGATCGCGGCCGCCACCGTGTTGCCGGTAGCGATCAGGTCGACCTGGCCGGACACAAAGGCGGCAATGGTGGCGTTGTTGTCCTCGAAACGCTTGACGGTCGCGTCCGGCGGCGCCGAGGCGGTCAACGCCTGTTCTTCGATCGCACCGCGCGTGGCGCCGATGGTCTTGCCCTTGAGATCGACTGCGCTCGCAACCGTAATCGCCTTGGTGCCGAACACGCCGGAGAAGAACGGCGCATAGGCGATCGAGAAGTCGATGACCTTTTCGCGCTCCTCGTTCTTGCCGAGGCTTGAGATCACGAGGTCGGCCTTGTTGGTCTGCAAATAGGGAATGCGGTTGGCGCTGGTCACCGGGATGATCTCGGTCTTCACCCCGAGTTCCTTGCCGATCAGATTGGCCATGTCGATGTCGTAGCCCTGCGGCTTGAGATCGAGGCCGGCTGAGCCGAACGGCGCAAAATCCTGCGGCACCGCGATCTTGATCACCTTCGACTTCATGATGGAATCGAGCGCGTCGGCATGGGCCTGCGTCGCCACCGCGGCAGTGACAAGTGCAGCGGCAAGCAACAGTTTCTTGAAGGGCATTCTAATATCTCCGAGGTTACGCCAATTCACCGCCTCCGAGATTCCTCTCGGTGCGTATTCGGCTGATGTGGCCCGGCTCCACGTCGCAATTCGACCCTGCCTGACGCCTCGCATTTAGGCAATGCTTCGCGTTGCATTTTTTGGAGGCTTTTTGTGGGTCGTTTTCGAGCATGGTCACGCGACCATGCGTTGTGCTGCGGCGTTCGTTGAACCCGTCGGTTCGTGATTACCGCAGGCCTTCATACACCATGAAGCCGCGCGCGATGGCGAGCTTGCGCAAGGCGCGCGGAACGAGCTTTTGCGGCCGGTGCAGATAGCGCCACGACGTCACCTTGAAATCCCTGATCGTGCCGAGGTCGCCTTCGAACGGCGCCAGCACTCCGGTCAGGCTGATCGGCGCATGCGCACGGTTGTTGAACGGCAGCAGCAGCAACTCCAGATGCGCCGTCGTGCCGTCGTCCGAAGTCGCGGTGATGCCGGCAATCGCCGCCAGCATTTCTTCCGCGACGTAGCTGACGATGTCCTCGATCTCGCGGCGGCTGTCCGGGGTAAACAGCGCGGAGAAGCTGGTGTCCTTCAGGTCGCGGCCGAGCAGGGCGCAGACCCGGGTTCCGGCGACGCGAAACGGGTAGCCGGCATCGTTGTCGTAGTTCAGCACGAAGATGTCGCCGAGCAGTTCGCGCACCGCACCGGGTTCGATCTCGCTGCGGTCCGGCGCCCGCGCATCGCCGCGCTTCGCATCCCAATAGGCGAAGAATTCGCGGCTCGATGGGTGTTTCATAACTAATCCTCGCCCCGGGTTGCCTTAAGCGAGACACTTCTGTCCCGCTTTTGCGCAACACGCCTTCCCTTCTGTGTTGTGCAGGACAGGCTTTGCAGCGTCCATGCCGGGAAGGCGATTTGGCCGCGCGAGTCACGGCTTTGCGTTGTTAACGTTAAGTTAACTATGAGGTTGGCGAAGGCGGGGCGGCGTGCGTAGTGTGGAACGCATCAGACGGCGCCGGCTTATCTCTGGGTTCTCGGCGCAGTTGGTACACAGGCAGCGTCAAACAGTTTGGTCATCGCGCGGGGAGGGGTGGGGATGTAATCCCGGCTCCAGGGGCGCGAGAAGATCAGCAAGACAAGGGAGGATGTTCTCAGCATCCTCCCTTTTTCTTTTCGTTCTTTTGGCAGCGACATCATGTCCCGGACGCCGGCGCAGCGCCGGGGTCCATGTACCTGCAGAATTCGCCCTGGCCCCGAATTGTCGATTGTGCACTTGCACAGGGCGGGCAAAGCCGCCTATCTGGACCAATACCCCTCGAAGCCGCCTTGCAAGGTCCTGGCCTTTGGATTCCCAGTCTTACTCATCCCAGCTCGAGCCGCCGGACGCCCCGCACGAGCCGATCCTGACGCTGCCGGGCGCGCTGACGGCCTATGTCGCGCTGATCGCAGCGATTCATTTGCGCGTGCTGCTGCCGGTGGAACTGGAGAACTGGACCATCGACGTGTTCGGCTTCATTCCGAAGCGCTACGATTCCACGCTGCTCAACATCACTTTCCCCGGCGGGGCCGGCGCCAAGGTCTGGACCTTCGTCACTTATTCCCTGCTGCATGCCAATCTCAGCCATATCGGCTTCAACGTGCTTTGGCTGTTGCCGTTCGGCAGCGCGCTGGCCCGCCGGTTCGGTCCTGCCAGGTTCTTCGTTTTCATGGCGGTGACGGCCGCGGCGGGCGCACTGGCGCATCTCGTCACCCATGAGCACGCGATCGCGCCGATGATCGGCGCCTCGGCCTCGGTATCCGGCGCCATGGCCGCCGCCATCCGCTTCGCCTTCGTGCGGGGAAGTTTTCTTTCGTTCCACCGGGGGGATGCGGATGCCGCGGCGAAGGTTCCAGCGCTGTCGCTTGCCCGGGCGTTGCGCAACCCGCGCGTGCTCGGATTTCTGGCGGTGTGGTTCGGCGTCAACATCATCTTCGGCCTCGGGTCGATTTCGATCGGCTCTGAGGGCGCCAGTGTCGCCTGGCAGGCGCATATCGGCGGATTTCTCGCCGGCTTGATGTTGTTTTCGCTGTTCGACCCGGTGCCGCGTGCGATGCATCATGCCGCCGAGGCCTCATCGCCGGACGAGCCCGGCCGCGTCTGATCGTCGCTTGCGGCGAAGGACGATTTCATTCATCATCCACATAAAGTTGTAACGCAAGCCTATGCCGCTGCCGTGCACGACAGCCGCGCTTGTAAACCGCGCCCCGAAATGAAACCGGCGCGGAACTGTTGATTGAAGACTCGCGAACAAGTCGGGCCCCCAGGGGGCGCGAGCGGATTCAGGGAGGCGCCAATGACGGTACGTTCAATTCTGGATACCAAGGGCCATCAGATCCTGAGCGTCGAGCCGGACGTCAAGCTTTCGGCCGCGATCAAGGTGCTTGGCGAACGCAAGATTGGCGCCGTGCTGGTGATGAACCAGGGGCACCTTGAGGGCATCCTTTCGGAGCGCGATATCGTCCGGGTGCTGGGCGAGCGCGGCGCCAGGGTGCTCGAGGAACCGGTCAGTGCCGTCATGACGCGCAAGGTCGTGAGCTGCCGCGAGTCCGACACCGTTGCCGGCATCATGGAAATGATGACGCTCGGCAAGTTCCGCCATTTGCCCGTGATCGAGGACGGCAAGGTGGTGGGCCTGATTTCGATCGGCGACATCGTCAAGCGCCGGGTCCATGAATTCGAGACCGAGCAGGAAGCGCTACGCGACTATATCAAGACGGCCTGAGCCTGTTTTGACGCGTTTTCTTAGCGCGAACCCGTAACCACTTCGCTTGAAAACGCCACGCTATTCCTTCTCGGCCTTTTCCACCGCCGGCGCGGCGTCGCCTGCCTGTGGCGGCGCCAGAATGTGGATCGCTTCCTGGATCGATTCGATCGCGCGCTCAGCGGCGCGCACGCCGTGCGCGATCAGGTCGTCGGCACGGTGAAAATCGAACCAGCCGATCTTGCCGACGCGGGGCGAGATCAGGAGATCGGGCGGATCGCCGGCCAGCCGTGCGCGGGTGATGCGGTCCTGCATGATGTTGAAGGCATCGACCATGACCGAGGAGATGCCCGGCCGCCCGCCGCCGCCGAAGAACTCACGCTTCATGGTGCGCTCGGCGGAGAAGAATTTTCCGATACCGCGTTTGCGCGGCTCGGGTTCGGACAGCGCTTCCGGCATCACCGATACCGAAACGCCGGCCGTCGGGCCGTGGGAATAGATCGTCGTGGAGTGTGTGAAGACGTCGCTGGAAAGATTGGCGGCGATGACGATCTCCGCGCCGAGCGCGCGTGCCGCCGACACCGGCACCGGATTGACCAGGGCACCGTCGACCAGCCAGCGGTCGCCGACCAATAACCGGCGAGAATATTCCCGGCAGCGCATAGGAGGCGCGCATCGCATCCACCATCGGGCCGTGGGTCAGCCAGATCTCGTGGCCGGTGCGCACTTCGGTCGCCACGGTGGCAAATTTCACCGGCAGATTCTCGATCAGGCTCTGGCCCAGCGCGTTCTGCAGTTCGGCCGCAAGCTTGGCGCCGCCGATCAGGCCCGAGCCGTTCAGGCGGATATCGAGATAGGAGAAGACAGTCCGCGGCTGCAGGCTGCGCGCCCATTCTTCCAGCGTGTCGAGATGTCCGGCGGCATAGGCGCCGCCGACCACGGCGCCGATCGACGTACCCACCACGACGTTGGGAATGATTCCGTGGGCCACCAGCGTCCGGACGATGCCGATATGGGCAAAGCCGCGAGCGGCGCCGCCGCCCAGCGCGAGCCCGATTACCGGCCGGCGGATACTGCCGAGCCCCACCTTGTCTTGGGCCTTTTCTTGGGCATCGGAGCCCTTTTGGCCGCGGCCCATCCAGCTATCCAACACGTAAACTCTCCTGCGGCTTCAACGATATTCGCCGCGGCGCGGCCGCGCCAGAACAGTCCATTCCGATCCGCCTGCATGGTTTATGTCCTGCAAGAGCGGGCCTTAGGCGGGGAATGTGACTGGACCGCGACCGCAGCATTAACATTGGGTGCCGGAGCCAGTTCCGCCAGCGCTGCCGGCCGAACTTGCGCGACGGAGGCTTGAATTTGCCGCGTTTTCAGTGAAAAGCATGGCCATGATTTCGGGCGGTAACGGTATCGTTGGAAACGGGCGGGGCGGATGGCCTTTTCCGGCGCTGGCGCTTGCCTTGACGCTGGCTGCACTGCTTCCGGCCTCGGCCTCGGCCCAGATGTTCTTGGACCGCCCGCCACCGGTGCCGCCGGCCGCGGTTCCGGATGTCCAGACCGCGCCTGCCATGAATCTGGCCCCACCGTCGGGGACGGGAACGATCCCGCCGCTTCCGGCGCCGCTGAACCAGCCCACCATTGTGCCCCCGTCGATCGCGACGATCTCGCCGGCAGCGCCTTCACCGGGGGCCGCAGCTCCAAATCAGGGGGTGCTGTCGCTGACGGCGCGCTACGGCAAGGATCTGCCGGTTATCAACGGCGGGCTGGTATGGCGGGTATTCGCCGACAAGCCCGACGACACCGGCACGTTCAAGCTGATCCGCGAGGAGCGCGGTGCGACCCCGAACATTGTGTTGCCGCCCGGCAGTTACGTCGTCCACGTCGCCCTCGGCCTGGTCAGCGCGGTGCGGGCGGTGAGCCTGAAGGCCGAGACTGATCGCGTGGCCTTCGTGCTTCCGGCCGGCGGACTGCGCATCGAAGGCCGCGTCGGCTCTAGCAAGATTCCACCGAACCAGATTTCGTTTGCGCTCTACAAGGGCAGCCAGTTCGAAGGTGGCGCCGGCGCCGAACGCCAGTCGCTGGTGCCCAACGTGGCCGCAGGCGATGTCGCGCTGCTGCCGGAGGGGACCTACTACATCATTTCCAACTATGGCGACGCCAACTCCGTCGTGCGCTCCGACATCCGCGTCCAGGCCGGCAAGCTGACGGACGTGACCGTCAGCCACCGCGCGGCTGTCATTACGCTAAAACTCGTCAGCGACCGGGGCGGCGAGGCACTCGCCAACACCGCGTGGTCGGTGATCACGCCGGGCGGCGACGTCATCAAGGAATCGATCGGCGCATTTCCGCGCGTCGTGTTGTCCGAAGGCGAATACCGGGCGATAGCCAAGAACGAAGGCAAGGTGTTCGAGCGTCCCTTCAATGTCGTCAACGGCGTCGACGCCGAGGTCGAGGTCGTGGCGAGGTAGGTAGGTAGAGCGGGATGGGTTGGACTCGAATCCACGTTAGCGCGAGGCACTAGCGATCTCGTGTGCCGGACGCAGTGCAGATACCCTTCGGCGATACACCGCAGGCCTAGACACAAAATCCCGAAAACAACCCCATGCAAAGTAGAATGGGCCCCGGATATAAGCACTCAGGCCGCCTGCGTCCGGGGGCATGAGATGGTCCGTCGTCACGGCCCAACCTAATTCATGCCGCGCACACCATTCATGCCCGGCGTAGTCCGGGGCATGCATCCTCTTGCTGAATCTAGAACCGCGTCACGATATCCGACAGCGCCGGCCGCGGACGGTCTTCGACAGGCTTTGCCGGCGTGCCGATGTGGATGAAGCCGGCCAGCCTTTCGTTCGCCTTCAATCCAAGTCCGTCGAGCACATCGCGGTCGAAAGCGAACCAGCCGGTGAGCCAGTTGGCGCCATAGCCGAGTGCGGTGGCGGCGGTGAGGATATTCATCGCGCTGGCGCCCGCAGACAATTCCTGCTCCCAGGCCGGCACCTTCGGATGCGGCCGGGTAAAGCTCACCACGGCGATCACCAGCGGTGCGTCCATCAGCCGGCGCTTTTCGATCTCGATGTCGGCGGCCGGGGCTGACGGGTTCTTTTTAGCAAACACCCGAGCAATGACATCGCCGGCCCGCGCCCGAGCGTCGCCTTCGAACACAATGAAGCGCCACGGCGTCAGCTTGCCGTGATCCGGCACCCGCGCGCCGATGGTCAGGATGGTCTCGAGTTCGCTCGCGGTGGGGCCAGGCCCGCTCATCTCGCGAGGCTTGACCGAGCGGCGGATCTTCAGGAGTTCAATGGCATCGGGCACAGGGTCTCTTTCGTAGGAAGTGGCTGTGCCAGAGATAGTGGCACAGCCGCTCCAGCGGAAGCGGATTTAGACCGATTATGATCAGACCGCCATCCGCGCCCGCTTTACATCCGGAGGCGTCGCTTCCTCCACCAGCGCGGCCAGCGCCTCGTCGGTCGGCATCACCTTCTGGCCTTCGCTGCCGAGCCGGCGGATCGAGACCGAATGGGTCTCGGCTTCCTTCTTGCCGACGACGAGAAGGGCCGGGATCTTCGCCAGCGAGTGCTCGCGGACCTTGTAGTTGATCTTCTCGTTGCGCAGGTCGATTTCGACGCGCAGGCCGGCGCGTCGCGCTGCGGCCGCGACCACCTTGGCGTATTCGTCTCCCTCGGAGGTGATGGTCGTCACCACGGCCTGGATCGGTGCAAGCCAGAGCGGGAAGTTGCCGGCGAAATGCTCGATCAGGATGCCGATGAAGCGTTCCATCGAGCCGCAGATCGCGCGGTGCACCATCACAGGCGCCTTCTTCGAGCCGTCGGCATCGATATAGAACGCGCCAAAACGTTCCGGCAGGTTGAAGTCGACCTGCGTGGTGCCGCATTGCCAGTCGCGGCCGATGGCGTCGCGCAGCACGTATTCAAACTTCGGTCCGTAGAACGCGCCTTCGCCGGGGTTGATGGCGGTCTTGATGCGATTGCTGCCGCTGGCCTGAATTTCCGCCAGCACAGTGGCCATCACACGCTCGGCATGGTCCCACATCTCGTCGGTGCCGACGCGCTTGTCCGGCTTGGTCGAGAGTTTTATCGTGAGCTCGCCCTCGAAGCCGAAATCGGCGTAGGTCGACAGGATCAGCTCGTTGATCTTGAGACACTCGTCGGCAAGCTGGGCTTCGGTGCAGAAGACGTGCGCGTCGTCTTGCGTAAAGCCGCGCACGCGCATCAGGCCGTGCATGGCGCCCGACGGCTCGTAGCGGTGCACCACGCCGAATTCGGCAAGGCGCAAGGGCAGGTCGCGGTAGCTCTTCAAGCCATGCTTGAAGATCTGCACGTGGCCCGGACAGTTCATCGGCTTCAGCGCGAACCAGCGCTTGTCCTCGGCCTCGTCGCCGGCGGACTGCGCCGCGAACATGTTCTCGCGGTACCAGTCCCAATGGCCCGAGGTTTCCCACAGCGCCTTGTCGAGGATCTGCGGCGCGTTGACCTCGCTGTAATCGCCGGTCAGGCGGCGGCGCATATAGGCGATCAGCGCCTGGAAAATTGTCCAGCCCTTCGGGTGCCAGAACACCACGCCGGGGCCTTCCTCCTGGAAGTGGAACAGGTCGAGCTCGCGGCCGAGCCTGCGGTGGTCGCGCTTCTCGGCTTCCTCGATCTGCTTGAGGTAAGCGTCGAGCTCTTCCTGCTTGGCAAACGCCGTGCCGTAGATGCGCGTCAGCATCGGGTTGTTCGAGTCGCCACGCCAATAGGCGCCCGCCACCTTCATCAGCTTGAAGGCGTTGCCGACCTTGCCGGTCGAACTCATATGCGGGCCGCGGCAGAGATCGAACCAGTCGCCCTGGAAATAGATCTTGATCGGCTCGTCGCCGGGAATGGCGTCGACCAGCTCGACCTTGAAGGCCTCGCCCTTGTCGCGGAATACCTGCTTGGTCTTCTCGCGATCCCACACCTCCTTGGTGAAGGGCTTGTCGCGCGCGATGATTTCGCGCATCCGCTTTTCGATCGCCGCAAAATCCTCCGGCGTGAACGGCTCGTTGCGGAAGAAATCGTAATAGAAGCCGTTCTCGATCACCGGGCCGATGGTAACCTGGGTGCCCGGCCACAGCGACTGCACGGCTTCCGCCAGCACATGTGCGCAGTCGTGGCGGATCAATTCCAGCGCACGCGCATCGTCGCGGTTGATGAGCTCGATCTTCGCGTCGCCCGAAATCGGATCGTTGAGGTCGACGACCACGCCGTCCAGCGCCATCGCCACCGTGCGCTTGGCCAGCGAGGGCGAGATGCCCTTGGCGATGTCGAGCCCGGTGATGTCCTTGGGATATTCGCGCTTCGCGCCGTCCGGGAAAGTGAGGGTGATTTTTTCCAGGGGCTCGGCCGGCTTTAAATTGGCAAGGCCGAACTGGAATCCGGATGCAGGCGTATTCTGGTCAGGCATATCAGTCTCCTAAAGCTCACTCCTGCGAACGAGCGCAGGTAAGCGGAATGCTGCGGTATAGCAGGGGATTCGGCGCCTGCAATCGGGCAATTTGCTAAATTGGGCGTGATGGAAGCCGCCGCGGGGGGCCGCAACCGGGGCCTCATTGCCCGGAAAAACGGATTACTTCTTCACAGCCAACGCACGCAGAGCCCGCGAGGCATCAGCGGAATCAAATCAATAATCTCATGACGGCGATGACAAATAGTCCGGCATCGCGGCCTTTTCTTGGCGCGGCTCGCCGCGTATATGCACGTGCATGAAACATGTGCCCATGCCTGTCCGGGCCGAACGCCGCTTTGCGCCCAGCGCACTCATGCTCGGCAACATTGTCACCGGCTGCTCGGTGTTGGCGCCGGCAGGCATGCTCGGCGAATTGTCCTCTGGTCTCGATATCAGCATCCGCACCGCGGGGCTGCTGATCACCTTCGGTGCGATCATGCTCTGCGTCGGTTCACCCGTTACGGCGTGGCTGACTTCCAGGATCGATCGCCGCACCTTGCTGACGGCGACGCTCGCAGTGCTTGCGTTTACCAACTTCGCCTCCGCCTTCGCGCCCGATTACACCAGCCTGCTCATCATCCGTCTGGTGATGCTCGCGGTCGGCGCGCTCTATACGCCGCAGGCGGCCGGGACTGCCGGGCTGATCGTTCCGGAGCAAAAGCGCGGCAGCACCATCGCTTACATCTTTCTCGGCTGGTCGCTGGCGGCGGCGGTCGGCCTGCCGCTGATCACCTTCATCGCCAGCCGATATGGCTGGCGCGCGGCCTATGGCAGCATTGGCCTGATCGGCTGCGTAAGCTTCCTTCTTCTGGCCTGGCGCCTGCCGCGCGGGCTGATGGGCGCGCCGGTCGACCTCAAGACATGGGCCGCTATCGGCCGCAACAGGCTGATCGTGCTGTTGCTGTTAATCACCACGCTGCAGATGTCCGGTCAGTTCGTGGTGTTCACCTTCATGGCGCCGCTGCTGGCGAGGCTGACGGGGGCAGGGCCGGATGCGATCGGGCTGGTATTTGCGGTCTATGGTGTGTGCGGCGTCATCGGCACGGCGATCGGAACCCGTATCGTCGATTCCTGGGGCGCCTGGAAGACGTCGGTATTCTTCACGGTGCTGTTGCTGGCGGGCGTGGCCGGCTGGGCGCTCAGCGCCGGCATCTATCCGCTGATGGCTGCGTCGGTCGCAATTTGGGGCCTCGGTTTTGCCTCCACCAATTCGATGCAGCAGGTGCGGCTGGTCGGCGCGGCACCTGCGCTCTCATCCGCTTCGGTGTCGCTCAACACGTCGGTGCTCTACATCGGGCAGGCGGTGGGATCGGCGATAGGCGGGTTTCTCTACGCGCGCGATCTGCTCCATGCCGCGGGTTACGTCGCCGCGGCCTTCGTTGCACTGGCGCTGGTGGCGGTGATCCTGACCAAACCGAAAAATAGTCTTTAGCGGAACATGATCAAAGCGGGTGACGGCTCACACGCCGCGATGGCGCGGCGAAGAGGCGGCTACCGGTTTGAGTACGGCGCGCTGGCGACTTGCGTCAAAGCGGGCGTTGCCGCCATCTTGACCAGCACGTCCTTGACCGGATGCTCGGTCCAGGCCTGCGTGACGTAGTTGCGGTGGGTGACGCCGTCGGGCGTCTTCACGAACACGACGCTGCCGGGCCGCAGCGGCCCGTCCATGCTCTCGGTGACCGTGATGCCCCTGTCGCGGAGCATCTGCATCAGCTCCTGGTCGTGCCGCTTGGTGTAGCGGGTATACGAAGAGACGAAGAAGCCGGTCCGGTTTTTCTCGATCCAGGACGCGAACTTGTCGAGCTCGCCGTAGACAGCGTCGAGCAGGAACACGCCGCGGACCCGGTTGGGGACGCCACCGACCTCGAGGCTCCAGGCGGTCGGCAGGAAGCCGCCGCTATAGCCGACGATCACGATCGGCAGGTTCGCGAATGCCTGCGCCGACTTTGGATCGCCGTAGAGGCGGGCGAGGTGGCTCGCCGACTCATCGATGAAGCGCTTGAAGCCGCCCGGCTGCCAGAACTTGCCGGCCGAGGAATCGGCGGCGTTCACCGCGAGCTGGGGCGCGAGCAGCACGGCGTTGACGCCGGAATCCGAGATCTGCTGCGGCACCAGTTGCCGGTCGCGGACGTCGCGCTCCAGCGTCGCGCCATTGCCGTGGAAGAACACCACGATCACGCCCGGCTTCCTGGCATCGAACGTCTCGGGGACATGCACCAGCACGCGGCTGTCGTTGTAGGTCTCGTCCTGCCAATAGACCCGGCCGCCATAGCTGCGGTGGCCCTTGCGGTCGCCCTTGGAGATGTTGAGGAACGGTTCCTCGGAGCGCGGATTGGTGCCGAAATAGGGGAAGGCCGAGGACTTCATGCTGACCAGCGTGGTCAATTCTTCGCGCTCGCTGCGGGGCAGCGCCAGCGTCTGCGTCAGCGACGCGATCCTCACGGGCTCGGTACGCGCGGCGCGCGGCTGAGGCGCCAGCGCAACCTGGCGCTGGACCTGCGGCAGGCTTTCATTGGCGGTCGGGAAACGGTCGGCAAATTGCGGCTGGGGGAAACGGTCGTCAAACGTATCGATTGAAGTCCGGGACTTTGCGGCCCGGGATTTTGCGCCATCCGTGTTCGCCGCCAGCATTCCCGCGCTCGGCGCCTTGCCGCATTGAACCAGGACAAACGCCAGCGGCACGCACAGCGCAGCCATCGCAACCCAATGCCATCGGAACGGCAAGGGAAACGACAAGGGGATCGGCGAGGCGCGGCGCGGCATGACCGGGGACGCTGCCCGGTTGGCGCGATCAACTGTCAGGAATTTCGGAATTGCTCCGACCATCCACCCCAATGTCCCAAGATCGACCGTCAACCGGCGTAAGCTCGCACGCGTTTAGGCGACATTAAGCGTCCGGAAAACTCCCCACGTCCGGAAGCCCCGAGGAGACCATGCAATCGTGTCGCGATTGTGGGACCGTCACGATGTTTTCGCAATCCAGTAGCTGCCACGGGGAAGCTGGCGGTACCATAGAACCTATTTTGTCTCTCAATTTAAACCATTGTTAACATTGCTTGAATTGAGGCGCGTGTGCCTGCACGATGGCAGCTCCTGGCTGCGGCGCTGAAGGTACGGTCCGAGATGGCGGCATCAGAAACGGGAAGCCCGGCGTGGCCCGGCTCGCGCTCCGGCAGCGGCTCCAGCGTTTCGGTACTGGTGGCGGTTGCCATCGTCGTTGCCGACATGGTCGGCGTCGGCGTCTTCACCAGCCTCGGCTTTCAGGTCAAGGACATCCCCTCGGGCTTTTCGATCCTGTTGCTGTGGACGATAGGCGGCATCGTCGCGTTGTGCGGGGTGTTTTCCTACGGTGAACTGGGCGCGATGTTTCCGCGCTCGAGCGGCGAGTACAACTTCCTCGGCCGGGCCTATCACCCGGCCTTCGGTTTTGTGGCGGGCTGGGTGTCGGCAACCGTCGGCTTCGCCGCACCGGTCGCGCTGGCTGCCATGGCATTCGGCGAGTACGGCAAGTCGGTCGTGCCCAACGCGCCGCCGCTGGCGCTGGCGATCGGCGTGGTCTGGCTGGTGTCGCTGGTGCAACTCACCGGCGTGCGGCATTCCTCGAACTTTCAACTGATCGCGACCATTCTGAAGGTATTGCTGATCGTAGCCTTCCTGGTCAGCGGATTTGTGATCGGCACGGCACAGCCGGTATCGTTCGCGCCATCGGCTTCCGACTTCACCCATATCGTCAGCGCGCCGTTCGCGATCAGCCTCGTGTTCGTGATGTATTCGTTCTCGGGGTGGAACGCGGCAACCTACATCATCGGTGAGGTGAGGTTGCCCGAGCGCAACGTGCCGCGGGCGATGCTGTTCGGAACGCTGATCGTGCTGGTGCTGTATGTGGCGCTCAACGCGGTGTTCCTGCACACCGCGCCGATCGACAAGCTCGCGGGTCAACTCGACGTCGCACGCATCTCCGGCAGCTACATCTTCGGCGAATTCGGCGGCCGCATCGTCGGCGCGATGATCTGCTTCGGGCTGATCTCCTCGATCAGCGCGATGATGTGGATCGGGCCGCGCGTCATGATGACGATGGGCGAGGACCTTCCGGTGCTGCGGGCGTTCGCTCGCCGCTCGACCGGCGGCGCGCCGGCTTACGCCATTCTGTTTCAGCTCACGGTCGCGAGCCTGATGCTGTTTACGCGCAGCTTCGAGGCGGTGCTCGACTTCATCCAGTTTGCACTGCTGTTCTGCTCGTTTTTTACCGTGCTCGGCGTGATCAAGCTGCGCATCACACACCCCGATCTGCCGCGGCCCTACCGTGCCTGGGGATACCCGGTAACCCCTGTGGTTTTCCTGCTCGTGACAGGGTTCATGATGTACTACCTTTTGACCGAACGGCCGTTGCAGTCGCTGCTGGGTCTTCTGATCATGTGTTCAGGTCTCCTGATTTACGCCGTCTTCCGCAAGCGGGCAGATCAAGCCCCCGCGGCCGTATCCGCGGGTAGCGAATGAACATGCTGCATTCCCTGAAAACGGCGACGCTTGCTGCTGTCATGCTGCTGGCGGTTGCGGCTACCGTCCATGCCCAAACCGCAACGGTGGACGATACCGCGAAATTTCTGGCCGGCATGATGCCTTCCGTGGATTCGCCGCTGGCGCCGCTCACCAAGGAGCCGGCCTGGCAACGTCACGCCAAATTCTTCGACACCGCGTTTGGGCAACTCGAGCAGCGCCAGCTGTCACGGATCCGCGCCTGGGCGGATACCAATCTGGCGGCGCCCAAGCCGACCATGTTCTACATGTTCTCAGGCCCGGACTTTCTCTACGCGAACGCGTTCCATTCCAAGGCGTCGACCTACGTGCTGAGTGCGCTCGAGCCGGTCGGCTCGGTGCCCGACCTCTCGAGATTGCCGCGCGGCGGCATCGCGTCAGCGCTCTACAATGTCGAGCGCTCGCTGGGTTCGATCCTGAGCTTCAGCTTCTTCATCACCAAGGATATGAAGACCGATCTGCAGGCGGGCCAGATCAGCGGTACCTTGCCGATCCTCTACGTGTTCCTGGCGCGCTCGGGCATGACCGTGAAGAGCGTCAGTCCGATCTCGCTGGACGACCAGGGCGCGGCGTATCTCGCAGGCGAGAATGCCGGACCGAATGCCGTGCGCGGCGTGCGCATCATGTTCGCCGGCAGCGACGGTCAGGAAAAGACCCTGTATTATTTCTCGACCGATCTTTCCAACTCCGGCGTGAAGGGGAGCGGGTTCCTGAAGTTCTGTGCGACGCTCGCGCCCGGCAATAGCCTGATCAAGAGCGCCTCCTATCTGCTGCATTCCGGTAACTTCACCACGGTGCGCGACTTCCTGCTCAATAACAGCGCCACCATCATCCAGGACGATTCCGGAATTCCGCTTGGCTATTACAGCACGAAGAAGTGGCGCTTCTTCCCGTTCGGCCGTTATCTGGGGCCGATCGACGAATTCCCGGGACGCTATCAGGATTCATATGCCGCACTGTTCCGGCGCGCGCAGCCGATCGATTTCGGCATCGGCTATCGCTGGCGGACGCCCGAAACGAATTTGCTGCTGTCGGTGAGGTTGCCCGACGACGGCCCGGCCAGTTCCGATGCGACGTCGTCGACCGAACTCCCACCGCCGCCGCCGCCGCGCGTGCGAAAGCCGCGTCCGCCGGCGGACATCGGACCGCAGCCGAGAGGCGGATTTTTCTTCTGGCGGTGAGCGACGGAACGCAGGCGTGCCGCAAGCTTCGTATTCATCCGCCGTTGACGCCGCGCCATCGACCATAACGCCACGGCAGATACCATCGCGCGCCAGGCGGTGCCGTGAGCGGGACATTGTCGATGCCGGATGTGCCCCAGGGTTGGCAGCGCAGGATCCGCGCCAGCGTCATCCATCCGCCGCCCCATAGACCGAAGCGTTCGATTGCTTCGTCGCCATACACCGAGCATGTCGGCAGATGCCGGCAGTTGTAGCCAACCAGCAGCGATAGTGTGTGGCGATAGATCCAGATCAGCCCGCGCCCTGCATTGCGCGGCAGACGACGGACAGTGTTGGCACAATCCGTGCAGTGTTTTGGAGGTGACGATGAATGATCCGCGGGCGCCATGCTGAACTATGTACGTAGTTTTTCGGGTGTTCCCAAGCGCGGAACTCAATGCGTGCAGATATTTACGCCACAGTTCGCAACTATCGCACCGCAGTATACCGGAGCACGCCAAGGTATTATGGACGACACAGGACAGGACAGTTACCGTTTCAGCCACGCTTCGATGACAGAATCATGTCGCGTTGAAGTGGGGCCGTTGCCATCGCTCCCTAAAGGGGGCTGCTTGGGGGAAGGAACCAAATTGAGGTTTGCAAGGTCGCTGAAAATTCGCGGCTGGGCGCTTCTCGGCGCCACCGCCTTTTGTCTCGCATTGCCTGGCGCGATCACGACGCTGGGCAACTCGGCGCACGCCGGCGGCACCCTCGAAGAACGCAAGCAGCCGATGCATTTCAAGTGGAATGCTTGCCAGCCCGATTGCAGGGGCTGGGTCTCAGCGGTCGGCATCGTGACATCAGATAGTCCGAGAGAGTTCGACGAGTTCGCCAAGGGCCGCCAGCTCGCCGGCGCGACCATCGTGCTGGATTCCAGCGGCGGCTCGGTAAACGATTCCATCGCGCTTGGCCGGCGGTTCCGCGGTCTCGGCGCGCTGACCACGGTAGGCGCCACCGTGCGCACGCAGGCCCCGCAAGGCGAACGCGCGAGCGTGACGCCGGAAGCCCATTGCGAGTCAATGTGCGTGTTCCTGCTTCTCTCGGGCAAGACCCGTTACGTGCCGCCGGGCGCCCATGTCCGCGTGCACCAGATCTGGATGGGCGATCGCGCCGACGACGCCAAGGCCGCGACCTACACCGCGCAAGACCTGATGATCGTGGAGCGCGACATCGGCCGGCTCGCGAAATTTACCTTCGACATGGGCGGCACCGGCGATCTGCTCTCGCTCGCGCTCAGCGTGCCGCCGTGGGAAGATCTGCACGAGATGTCGCGCGGTGAATTGCGCCTGACCAATCTCGTCACGACCGATGCGGTCGCCGATGTGTTCCCGCAGGACAATGCGTCAGTGCCGATGGCGGAGGCGAAGCCTGCCAAGCCGCAGGACCGCTTCGTCAGTTCCGCCGTCGAGAGCGACGCGCAACCGCAGGGCAAATCCACCAAGACCGCCGAGGCCGCGGCTCCGACCGGCGGCTCCGCGACTGCGCCGGCCCCGCCGCAGCAGAAGTAAAACGCATCTACACAAGCGGTGTCGTCATCCGCCTTGTGCGCAATTGCGCACTGGGGCGGATGATCCAGTACGCCGCAGCATCTGTAAATTGATCGGGATTTCTCGGCGTACTGGATGCCCGCCGGAGCCTGTCATCGGGCTCGCCGCAGGCGAGACCCGTTGGCGGGCATGACGACGGTGTATTAGGCAGGACTGATCCCTTAACGGGACTTATCCCTTAAGCCTGCGCCGGCTGCTTCGCTCTGGCTTCGATCTGGCCGATGGCATCTACCACGGCGTCGAAGGTCAGCATGGTCGAGGCGTGGCGGGCCTTGTAGTCGCGAACCGGTTCCAGCAAGGCGATGTCAGCCCATTTGCCTTGCGGGGGACCGCCGTTTTCCTTCAGCATCTTGCGCACGGTTTCTCGCAGTTCACGTAACTCGCCAGCCGTCGAGCCGACCACATGGCTTGCCATGATCGAGGAGGAGGCTTGTCCCAGCGCGCAGGCCTTCACGTCATGGGCGAAGTCGGTGACCACGGGTCCCTCCATCTTCAGGTCGACCTTGACGGTCGAGCCGCACAGTTTGGAGTGGGCGGTGGCGCTGGCATGGGGGTCGGGGAGGCGGCCGAGGCGGGGGATATTGCCCGCCAGTTCGATGATCCGCTTGTTGTAGATGTCGTTCAGCATGAGAATCGGTGTCCCGGGCGGCGGTCTGAGCGCCCTTGGCGGCTGGGTTTCATCGTCCTATATATGGACAGGAACGGCCGAAAAACAGCCCGGCCTTTCGCCGAGGCGTGCCGAAATGGAAACCAATTCGCCCGCCAACGTATTGTGATGGGACTCAGGCGTCCGGCGGCAAAACCGCCCCCGTCTGCCCGGTGACACTCCGGTCCTTCGGGCCGGTCGAACGGAGAAGACATGGACGCATTGATCAAATCCCTCCGCCCCGGCAAGGCGCCTGACTTGAAGCCTTCTGAGGTCAAATCGCCCGACGTGGCCCCGGAAACACGCCCGGCCGAGCTCGATCCGGCCGAGTTCCTGGCGGCTGCCGTTCGCGCCGACCTGCCGCGCCCGTCGCGCGCGGAGGCCGAACAGGCCGTGCACGTCCTGCTCAGCTATATCGGCGAGAATCCCGGCCGCGAGGGCCTGCTGGATACGCCGCGCCGGGTGGTCGAAGCCTTCGACGAACTCTATCAGGGCTACCACCAATGCCCGGCCGAGGTGCTCGACCGCACCTTTGGCGAAACCGCCGGCTATGACGATTTCGTGCTGGTCCGCGACATCGAATTCACCTCGCAATGCGAGCACCACATGATGCCGTTCTACGGCAGGGCGCATATCGCCTATACGCCCGTGGAGCGGGTGGTCGGCCTGTCGAAGCTGGCGCGGCTGACTGACATTTTTGCTCGCCGCCTGCAGACCCAGGAGCACCTGACCGCCCAGATCGCGGCCGCGATCGACGAGGTCTTGAAGCCCCGCGGCGTTGCCGTGCTGATCGAGGCGGAGCATACCTGCATGTCGGTGCGCGGCGTCGCCAAGCATGGCGCGATGACGTTCACCAGCCGGTTCACCGGCATGTTCCGCGACAATCCGGCGGAACAGCAGCGTTTCCTGTCCCTGGTGCGAGGACCGAGCCGGTAACCTCGCTTGAATTTTGGCGAGGTCTGCCGTGTCCACCTCAAAACATGATCACGATCGCGAAGAAGGGCTGGATTTCCAGCCCAAATTCGACGCGTCCGGGCTCGTGACCGTTGTCGCGACCGACGCTGCGACCGGCGACGTGCTGATGGTCGCGCACATGAATGACGAGGCGCTGCGCAAGACGATCGCGAGCGGCGAGGCGTGGTACTTCAGCCGTTCGCGCAGTGCGTTGTGGCGAAAAGGTGAGACGTCGGGTCAGACCCAGCGCGTGGTCGAGATGCGCCTGGATTGCGATCAGGACGCGGTCTGGATCAGGGTAGAGCAGATCGGCGCCGCCTGTCACACCGGCCGGCGCTCGTGTTTCTACCGCAAGGTCGATTCTTCTGCCGATGGCGGCGCGCGATTGTCATTCGTCGACGCGGACCGGCAGTTCGATCCAAGCAAGGTCTACCGCAAGTGATCTCGTCATTTCCGGGTTCGCATCTTCGATGCCCCCGGAATGACATCGCAGAGACTTTAACCCCCTATTAACCATAATTGCGGCAGTCTCGACCGCGTATAGGCGCTGATTGCCAGGGCCTTGAGAGCCCGCGCGGTCGTTTCGCGAGGAGCGGGGCACCAGAAACATGTCGGTCGACACAACGAGCGCCACGGCTGCGGCAGGTGTCGATCCCACGCGCGTGAAGATCGCGGGTTCGATCAGGCAGGCTGCCTCGACCATCGGCACCAGCTTCGAATATCTGCTCGCCACCGCGAAGATGGAATCCAATTTCAACCCGAAGGCCGCCGCCACCACCTCGTCGGCGCGGGGGCTGTTTCAGTTCATCGACCAGACCTGGCTCGGCACGGTGAAAGAGGCGGGCGCCCATCTCGGCTACGGCAAATATGCCGAGGCCATCACCAAAGATCCTTCCGGCAGCTATTCGGTCAGCGACCCCGACGCGCGCGCGGCAATCATGAAGCTGCGCGACGATCCGGAAGCCGCCTCGTCGATGGCGGCGGTGCTGACCCAGTCCAACAGTTTCAAATTGACCGGCAAGATCGGCCGCCGCCCGACCGACGCCGAACTCTATATGGCGCATTTCATGGGCGTCGGCGGCGCCGGCAAGCTGATCCAGAGCGCCGAAGACAATCCGAACGCTTCCGCCGCGCGGATGTTTCCGAACGCGGCCGCGGCCAACCAGTCGATCTTCTACGACCGCTCGGGACAGGCCCGCAGCGTCTCCCAGGTCTATTCGGTGCTGAACACGCGCTACGCGGCTGCCGCCAGTTCGCCGGTGACGCGCACCGCGATGGCGGCCGCCGGCGGCGATCTGCCGAGGCGTATCACGGTCGCGAGCAACGCCGCGCCGGCGACGACGGCGATCGACAACGCAGCCTATCTGTCGAGCTTCCCGGATCAGCGCAGCGTGACGCCGGTTGCCGCAACGTCGCAGACTGCCGCTGCGTCACCCGAGCCGATCTTCCGTTCGCTGTTCCAGGCTGGCGAACGCTCGCAGCCGATCTCCCCGGCGGTGCAGGAATTGTGGGGCAGTAATTCGTCGCTAACCTCGGTTGCGTCAGCAATCCCGGTTGCGTCAGCAACCTCGGTTGCCTCCGCGAGCACCGTGTTGTCGGGACACAAGCCCGAGGTGCGCGCACCCGGCCGGCTCGATCTCTTTAGCGACCGCAACGGCACGTTCAGCAGCTAGTTTGTAGGGGGGCAAAACGCAGGTGCCCACCATTCAAGAACACCGACGTGGATAGACGGTGGGCACGGCGCAAAAGCGCCTTTGTCCACCCTACGCAACTCACCCTGATCGACGACAATGGTGATGGAGCAGGGTCCTTTGCGCGGGATTCCCTGCCGGATGTGCCAACGCCCATCATCTGGTGAACCGCTCGAACGCTTCGGCGATCTTCATCGTTGTTGGCTCGCGGAAGCCGGGAGAGGAAAGGTTCCATTATCCCGACGACGCCATCAAACACTAACGAGGCGTTGTCGCGCCCTTAACAAAACGTCAATAAAACCAGCCGTTTATGGTGAACCCTTTGTTAAGCGTCGTGGTTTATTTTTTCTAATAGTGGCACCGCGTCACGGTGTCGTCACAGGTTGCGTAAGCCAGGACCATGATCGTTCGGCAGTTCATTAGTTGGATTCGTACCGCTCCGGCAGGCGAGCGGGCAGAGGCGACGCGGGCTTTGGCGCGGGCCTGGTTGATTTCAGATCTCAGCGAGGACGATCGCATCGCCGCCGAAGGCGCGCTGCTGATGCTGCTCGACGATCCGTCGCCGCTGGTCCGCCAGGCCATGGCGGAAGTATTTTCGCGCAGCCCGGACGCGCCGGCAGCGATCGTGCAGGCGCTCTCGCTCGACCAGCCCTCGATCGCGCTGCCGGTACTCGAGCATTCACCGCTTCTGATCGATGCCGACCTCGTCGACATCGTCGCGACTGGCAACAGCGACATGCAATGCGCCATTGCCCGCCGCATCAACCTGCCGCCCTCGGTTTCCGCTGCCATTGCCGAAGTCGGCTCGGCGGCCGCAGCGCTCGAACTGATCGAAAACGCCTACGCCGAACTGGCGCCGTTTTCCTGGGACCGCATCGTCGAACGTCACGGCCATCTCGCCGCGATCCGGGAATCGATGCTGGTGCTGGAAGGCCTTCCCGCCGCCACCCGCGTTGCGCTGATCGCCAAACTCTCCGACACACTGGCGCAATTCGTCGTCGCGCGTAACTGGCTGAGCGCCGACCGGGCAGGGCGGCTTGCGAGCGAAGCGCGCGAGCGCTCGACCATGAATATCGCGGCGCGTTCGCGCGGTGAGGACATGCAGGGCTTGGTGCAGCACCTGCGCGCCACCGGGCAATTGACGGCAGGCCTGATCCTGCGCGCGCTGTTGTCGGGCAATATCGAGCTGTTCGATGCGGCGCTGGCCGAACTGGCCGATCTGCCGCTGGCCCGCGTGACGGCGCTGCTGCACGACCGCGGCGGCGCCAGCCTGCAGGCGCTCCTGATCCGCGCGGGTCTTCCCGAATCGACCTTCGCGGCGTTTCGCGTGGCGCTCGAGGTCAGCCATGAAACCGGCTATGTCGATACGATTGGAGGCGCGGCGAGGCTGCGCCGCCGCATGGTCGAGCGCGTGCTGACCCATTGCGAGACCGACCGCAAGGCCGCCGAGCCGCTATTGATCCTGCTGCGGCGCTTCGCGACCGAGTCCGCGCGCGAAGAAGCCCGCATGTTCTGCGAGGAACTGGTTGCCGACGAAGCGTTCGTGCCGCCCGAGCGCGATCTGATCGCGGCGTAAATTCGAAAATTTCGTAGGGTGGGCAAAGCGAAGCGTGCCCACCATCTTCAACGCATGATCGGAAACATCAATGGTGGGCACGGCGCAAGTGCGCCTTTGCCCACCCTCATATGAGGCCTTTTGAGTCAAGCATCCCAACCGGGGCTTGGATGTGATTTTTTGCATTCGGCGGAGCGGCGGCGCGCGGAGCCATGCGTAGCGCAGCGTGCCGCCGCGGTCGGTGCGCTCAGGAACTGGCTTCCGGCGATTTATGCAGCAGCTCACTGCATCACCTCATATCCGGTCGGGCGGTTACAGCCCGGTACCCACATTCCGCATGCTTGCGGCGAGGAAGCCACCAGGATGAGACCCATCTACGAAGCGGCCTGTTGATTTGGCCCAAGGGTGGCACGGTCATCATCCATTCCGCGCTGACCGCGGCTGGTGCCGCGACGCTGACGCGTTGCTTGAAACGGTTACGGCTTTGTGGCCTTGAGCAGGGCTCCTTCGGGGACCAGGCCGGTTGTGAGATAGCGCCAGAGCGCCACCATCAGCTTGCGCGCCAAGGCCACGATGGCGATGCGCTTGTTGCGCTTGCTGGCGTTGTTGTGGGTGCGGCTGCGGAACCATCGGGTGAGCGCACTCTCCGGCTGATGCCGCAGCCACAGCCAGGAAAGTTCGATCGCGGCGCAGCGGGCGCGCGGGTTGCCCGCCTTGCTGATGCCCTGGTCGCGGTCGATCCCGCCGCTCTGCCACGGACTGGGCGTCAGCCCGAAATAGCTCGCGACCTCACGCCGGTTGCGGAAGTCCTTGTAGAACACCTCGCTGGCCAGCGTCGTCGCGAACGCCGGGCCGAGGCATTTGAGCCGGAGCAACAGTTCGCTGCGCTCCGCCATCTGCGCCGCCGCAGGTGCCGGATCCGCTTGAGCCTGTGCCTGTGCGAGCCGCTCGAGCTGTTCGCGTACCAGCATCAGCCGCGCGTGCTCGTACTTGATCTCCGCCAGCATCCGTGGCGGCACCGCCTGGCCCTGCCAATCCCGCTGCGTCGCCAGCCAGTTCAGCCAGTCGCGCCGGCGCGGGTTCCCGACCGCCATGCCCAACAGCCGCAGCAGCGCCTTGATCCGGCTGGTGTGCGCGGTCTGTTCCTTGATCAGCCGGCCGCGTTCGCGGCTGGCGCGGCGGGCGTCCTCTTGCTCCGGCGCAGGTACCCGCACGATCCGTACCACCTGCGGCTCACCGCGCAGATACGCCATCAGCGTCCGCAGCATCTTCTCGCCGTCGATCCGGTCGGTCTTCACCCGACGCGCCCGCTGATCCACCGCAATGCTCGCAGGGTCAAACACGTAGTTCGTGATCCCGGCCGCCATCAGAAGCCGGTGCAGCCAGAACCCGTCGTAGCCGGCCTCGTAGCAGCTCACCACCGCCGGAATGGCTCCCAGCGCCCGAGCCGCCCGGTCGCGCTCCCGACCGATCAGTGCCAGCAACTCGGCATGATCTCCTCCCTCCAACTTATGGCGGGACATCTTGCCTTTGTCCGGGCTGTGCAGCGTCACCAGCCAGCTCTTCTGACTCAGTTCGATTGCAACGAAAATTGTGCCACAATGGTCGACGGTGGGCGTGTCTACGGTCGATGCTTGCATCTGACTCTCCGATGGTTCGAGTGTGGAAACCCAAACCTACCGGAAAGGCCACGCTCACCGCCCCATGGAATCTACGAAGCTGCGACAACGCGAGAGAGCGGCGACTCTCACTCCGCCGGCACAATACTCGGCGCCAGGATCGCTTCGAGATGTTCGGGGCGGTCGCGGTTGACCTTGAGCAAAAATTCGTCCGCGACCCCGCGCAGTTGCTTGCTGAGCTTGCTCGCCATCGTGGCGGTGTCGAGCTTGGTGCGTTCGCGCACGATCGCCTGAATGGCGTTGATGTGGTGGGTGATCAACTCCGCCGGGACCTGGTCGAGGTCGGGCGCGTGTTCGATGATGCGGCAGAGGCTTTCGGCGGCAGCACCCGCGGAAGGGAAGCCGAACGTGGCGGCGTCGCCCTTGATGTCGTGGGCGGCGCGAAACAGCTCTTCGCGGTTGTCGACGGTGAAGCCGTCGCGGAGAACGACCGCATGCGCCGCCGAGAGCCGGTCGGCCTCGATCGTCATCCAGTTCTTGAATTCGCCGGACAGTCCGGCGAGCGCCTTTTCCGCGCGCCCGACGGGATCGTCGAGGTCGGATTCGGGAACGCGCAGCAATACCTTGCGCAGGGGATTGGGCTGCGTGATCACGTGGTGATCGCCAAACGACTTGACCTGTATCGTCCCGGGCTTTTCTTTCGCCATGATGGTCTCTCCAGGCCGGCGCTAGACGGCCGAGCGCGCCTTGTCGAGCAGCGACGGCTGTTGCATGACTTCCACCTCGCCGCCGACGCGGCGCTCGGGGCCGATATAGGCATTGTTGGTGTTGCGCCGGCGGTCCGGGCCGAAATAGGTCTTGGTCTTGATGAAGGGGCGCGGGTTGGCGACGACGTTGAGAATGCGCTGATAGAGTCCCTTGGCCGAGATCGGCTTCGCCAAAAACTCGGTGACGCCGGCATCGCGTGCGACGGTCACGCGGCGCTTCTCCGAATGCCCGGTCAACATGATGATCGGCGCGTAGGGGTTGCCCTTCGATTCTGGCTGCCGGATCATCTGCGCCAGTTCGAGGCCGTCGAAGATCGGCATCGACCAGTCGGTGATGACGATATCGGGCACGTAGTGGCTGTACATTTCCAGCGCGGTGGCGCCGTCCTCGGCCTCATAGGCCTCGCGCGCGCCGAACGAATGCAACAGCGTCCGCAAGATGCGGCGCATGTGCGGATTGTCGTCGCAAATCAGAAACCGCAGCTTGTTGAAGTCGATGCGATACATGGTCCGGCCCGGCCCAGCAAAACAGTATACTGGTGTTAACCATATCGCGGCGCTCGTTAAGGAATGGTTGCGAAGCCGGCCTATCAGGCTCGCGCGAATACCCGGTGGCGCTACTTTTTTCGGATAGGAACCCGGCTCAAAGTCAACGGGCGGTCACCGGGCGGGCGTCAGGACCCGAACTGCTCGCGCAGGATGCGTTCCTCGAGGCTGTGACCGGGGTCGAACAGCATCCGCATCGAGATCGTCTTGTCGGACAGCACCTCGACGCGGCAGACATCGCGCACGTCGTCATGGTCGGCGGCGGCCGCGACCGGACGTTTCTCGCCCTCGAGCACCTCGATGACAACGAAAGCGGAGTTGGGGAGCAGGGCGCCGCGCCAGCGGCGCGGGCGGAAGGCGCTTATCGGGGTCAGCGCCAACAGCGCGGCGTTGATCGGCAGGATCGGCCCTTGGGCCGAGAGATTATACGCGGTGGAGCCGGCCGGCGTCGCCACCAGGATGCCATCGGCGATCAATTCCGCCATCCGCTCGTGCTCGTCGATCAGGATGCGCAGATGCGCGGCCTGGTTGGTCTGGCGAAACAGCGCGACCTCGTTGATGGCGTGATGCAGGTGCACCGTGCCATGGATGTCGGTGGCGCGCATCAGGAGCGGATTGATCAGGGATTCCCGTGCCGCCGCCAGCCGCGTCTGCAGGTCGTGCGTGGTGTATTCGTTCATCAGGAAGCCGACGGTGCCGCGATGCATGCCATAGATCGGCTTGCCCGAGCGCATGTGGCGATGCAGCGTCTGCAGCATCAATCCGTCGCCGCCGAGCGCCACCACGACGTCGGAATCGTCGGCATCATGATTGCCGTAGAGCTTGACGAGCTGCGCCAGCGCGGCCTGCGCCTCGGTGCTCGCGCTTGCGACAAAGGCGATCCGGTCGTATCGCTTGGGGGTGGCCATCGGACGACGAACTCTCGGGTAGCGCCAGGATTGGGTGGCGCCGGATTGCGCCGCGCTCGTCTATACACCTTAGGCAGGCTTGTCGAGATAGCCGGGCGGCTCTTTCGCGCCGGTAACGTAAACCGCTGGTCATCAGGGCGTCATTTTTCCTGCAACGTCCGGATCGGGTCCCAATCCTCGCCCGGCGGGTTTTGGGCCAATTCCCGGGCCCGCGCCGCAAACAACGATGCCGGCCGGTCGATGTCGGCCGAACGGCCGAAATACTGCGCGGCGCGCCCGAATTCGCGGGCCCGCCACTGCGCAAGCCCGTCGGCGTAGTCGGTGATCAATACCGCTTGCGAGGATGTCAGCCCGGCCGACAGCGCCAGCAATTCGTAGATTTTCAGCGCCTGGGTTCGCCCCTTGACCCTGATGGCGTCGAGTTCGCGCCAGGCGAAGGCTTCGCCGGTGAGGGCTACAGTGGTCTCGGAAGCGATGACGGTGGTGCCGTAGAATTTGTTGGCGCCCTCCAGTCGCGAGGCGAGATTCACGGCGTCGCTCATCACCGAGTAGTTGAAGCGCCGCCGCGATCCGAAATTGCCGACCAGCGCCTCGCCGGAATTGATGCCGATCCGCTGCGCCAGCTTGTATTCCTGGAACAGGGCGGATGAAGCGTTGAGTTCGGCCAGTTGCGCGCAACAATCCAGCGCGGCGCGCGCCGCATTGGCGGCATGATCGGGGTCGTCCGCCGGCGCGCCGAACACCGCCACGACGGAGTCGCCGATATATTTGTCGACATATCCGCCGTGACGCTCGATGACGTCGGTCATCGCCGAAAGATATTCGTTCATCAGCTCCATCAGGTTGTCGGGCGACATCTTTTCCGCGATCAGCGAAAATCCCTCGATGTCGGAGAAGAACACCGTCACGTCGCGGGTTTCGCCGCCGAGTTCCGGCAATTTGTTCGACGACAGCATGCGGTTGATGACGTGCGGGGCGAGGTAGAGCGCAAAGCTTTTCTGCAGCAGGCGGCGGTCCTTGTCGGCGATGACGAAGCGGAAGCCGATGGTGGCGGCAAGCGCGAACAGGCTCGCCAGGAGCGGCTCGGCGATCGGCAGCGCCAGCGCATGGTTGAAGGCGATCGTGGCGCCGGCAATGCTGGCCACGATCACGGCCATCCAGGCCAATGCTGCGCTGAGCGGCCGAAACCGCCACGCGGCAACCGCCGCCAGCACCGCAAACAGGGTAGAGATCAGGAAGCGCACCAGCGGGCCGGGTTCGACCACCGCGTTGCGCGAGATCAGATTGTTGACCGCCGTCGCGTGGATATAGACGCCCGCGATCGTGCTGATCCTGAAGCTGGCCATGACCGGCGTGCTCTCGGCCGCGCAGCGCGGTGCGCGCGCGCCTTCGATGCCGGTCGCAAAGCGCTTGGAGGTCTGCCGGCGATCCTCGATATCGAGAACGCTGCCGAAAATGACAACCTTTCCGGCGAACCAGCGCCGAAAGTAATCCTTGTCGTTCTTGACGGCGCAGGCGCGCAGGTCGGCAAACGAGAAAGTCGGAATGTCGTCGGCACCGCCCTCGAAGTTCAGCGTCATCGTGTTCGGAACCCGGCCGGGGACGCGGTAGCCGGCAAGCGTCAGCCTGCCGCGCTCATCGAACTCTGGTGCCGCGCCCAGCGCCCGCGACGCCAGCTCGACCGCCATCGAGGGCACCTTCGCCCCGTTGACGGTGAAGCCCAGCGGCAGCCGTCGCACGATATCGTCGCTGTCGACGAAAACGTTGAGCGGGCGGATGTTCTGCTGCTGGCGTACCGCGACGCGCTGTCCGGGCGATGGCCTGACCGACTGGTTGCCGCCCAGGGTTTCTCCGAGCACCACCTTGCCGTTCGCCGCCGCAACGGCAAGCGCACGAAGGAAGTCGCGGTCGAAGCCGCGGACTTTCTCACCGAGCATGCCCTCGCCGAACGGAATCTCCGACTGCTCGATCGAGTTCTGGATCACCATGTCGAAGCCGGCCACCTTGGCGCCGCCTTCGAGCGTCGCTGACAGCACGCGGCCGATCTCTCCGGTCCAGGTCAGCATCGGCGCGCCCTTCAAGGGGGCGGTGCGCATGCTTTCCTCGTCGATCGCGACGACGACTGCCGGCGAAGCGGCCGGATCATGGCTGCGGCCGAACATCTCCCAGCGCAGGGCGGTGAGGATATCGAGGGAGAGCCCGCGGATCGGTCTGGCCACCGGAGAAATCGAAGCCGCCGCGCAGACCAGCGCGATGGCGGCAACCACCATCCTGTTGCGCGTGCTGCGCCGGATTCTCAAGCGGGATGGCCCGTCACGCCTATTCCATCCGCAGCAACCGGCCGACGATCGGCGTCGCGCCGGCCCTGGCCTGCGGGTCTACCCTGAAGACAATCCGCGATGATTTGAACGTTGCGGCATAGAGGCCGCCTGGAGCCAGCGCGACGTTCTCACTGGCGAAATCGAGGAACCGTCCCTTGAGCTGGGTGCCGCCAAGACTAATCTCCTGACGCTCGCCCGGCACGTCGAGGCGCCGGATAACCAGCTTGCCGCGGCCTTTGGCTTCCACCAGCGGCGATGCTCCGTAAAGCGTGAGCTGCGACTGCGGCAAGGAGGCCGTGTTGTCGACACTGCGCAGCACGGTGGCGGCGACGCCGCTGGTCTCGCGCGTGGTCGCGTTGGCCTGGCTGGGATCGCAATTCGTCCTCTCGGCCTTGACCTCGGCGAGGTGGACGGCGCTCTCCTCGGTGCCGACGACGACGGTGCCGGCACCGCTGATCGTCTCGCGCCGGCATGACTTCAGGTAGCTGAGAATGACCGAGCCGCCGTCGCCGATCTTGATGACCGCCTTGGGCGTCACATAGTCCATGAATTCCGCGCCGGTGACCTTGCCCTGGACGTCCTCGACCACCGCGACCGGCGAATCTGCGATCGCCGGGGAGGCCAGCGCCAACAGGCCGAGACAAACAGCAATCGAACGTTTCATTTTAAGTCCCCATTGAAAAGCGCAGGTTCATTAGTCGCGCCAGCGCCTGAATGGTTGCATGGATGATCAAAAATACCTGGCCGGTGCGCCGGTGGAACCGACCGATAGCACCTGACGGCCGGCGAGGACAACCACCGGGCGCACTGACCGCTTTCTCACGCGATGCTGTCGGGATTGTGATTTTCGAAAAGATTTGTGCTTGTTGTGCATCAGGGCCTCATTGTCGCAGTGTTACGGCAGAATCCGTGGGGCGGCTGGATCGCGGGGCGCGCAGGGAGCAAACGGCATGGCTTTTCGTTTCACGGCGACGCGCCCCGCGCGTCTTGCCGCTGCCCTTCTGGTCGTGTGTTGGGCAAGCAGTGCGCGCGCCGAGGAGGCCAGTTCGCCAACCTCGCAGCAGCCGGCCGCGGCCGCGGCCACACCGTCGCCATCGGGCCAGAAGGGCGGAGCAGGGCGGGGCGCCGCCGTGCCAGCGCCCTCTGCCGCCGAACAACACCGTCTGCCGCCGGATTCCACCACCACGCAGACGCTGGCACTGCCCGGCCGCACGCTCAACTTCACAGCCACCGCAGGCTCGATCCGAATATTCGACGACAAGGGCGAGCCGCAGGCCGATATCGCCTACACCTCCTATCAACTCGACGGCGCCGATCGCGCAAGCCGGCCGGTGACGTTTCTGTTTAACGGCGGCCCCGGCGCGTCCTCGGCTTGGCTGCAGTTCGGCGATGCCGGCCCTTGGCGCATCTCGATCACGGGTGAGAGCGCCGTATCGTCAGCGACGCCTGATCTGCTGCCCAACGCCGAGACCTGGCTCGACTTCACCGATCTCGTCTTCATCGATCCCGTCGGCACCGGCTACAGCCGCTTCGTTGCGTCCGGCGAAGACGTGCGCAAGCGGTTCTTTTCGGTCGATGGCGACGTCAGTTCGATCGCGCTCGTGATCCGGCGCTGGCTGGAAAAATACGACCGTTTGCTGTCGCCGAAATTCGTCGCGGGCGAGAGCTATGGCGGCATTCGCGGGCCGAAAATCGTCCGCAATCTGCAGACCGAGCAGGGTGTCGGGGTGCGCGGGCTGATCCTAGTGTCGCCGTTGCTCGACTTCCGCGACTTTTCCGGCTCGAGCCTGCTGAAATATATGTACAGCCTGCCGAGCATGACGGCGGTGGCCCGTGAAGCCAGGGGCGAGACCAGGGGGCGGGTGACGCGCGCCGATCTCGCCGACGTCGAGCGTTACGCGCAAGGCGAATTCATCGTCGATCTCCTCAAGGGGCAGGCCGACAAGGAGGCAACGGCGCGGCTCACGGACAGGGTGGCAACGCTCACCGGGATCGATCAGGCGGTAAGCCGCAGGCTTGCCGGGCGTTTCGAGGTTGGCGAATTTCGCCGCGAATTCGACCGGCGCAACGGCCGGGTGACCGGGCGCTACGACGGCTCGGTATCAGGCTTCGACCCCTATCCGGATTCCAACACCGCGCATTTCGGTGATCCGTCCGGCGATCCCCTGATGGCGCCGCTGACGAGCGCAGCCGTCGACCTCGCAACGCGCAAGCTCAATTGGCGGCCGGATGGCTCGTACCAATTGCTCAGCAACAGCGTGAACAGGTCGTGGGATTTCGGCCGCGGGCCGGCCGAGTCGGTTTCACAGCTTCGCGAGATTCTCGCGCTCGATCCGAAAATGAAACTGCTGGTCGGACACGGGCTGTTCGATCTCGCCACGCCGTATTTCGCGTCCAAGGTCCTTCTCGACCAGTTGCCGGCCTATGCGAGTGCGGACCGGGTGAAGCTCGTCGTCTATCCCGGCGGCCACATGTTCTATTCGCGTGACGGCGCACGTCAGGCGTTCCGCGCGGAGGTCGAGGCGGTAATGAAGTGACAACAAAAAACCGGCGCGTCCTTACGACTGCGCCGGCTGTTCGCAATGACGTGGAGAGGTTAGTGCATCAATAAACCAATCCCGTGCCCGGCGGCTTTTCCAGCGCGGCGGCGAGCGAGCGATATTCCTCGCTTGTCGTGCCGGTGAGCTGAGCGATCCGGTTCAGGTGATATTGCGCCTGGTCGCGGTTGCCCTGTTCGACCTGCCACAGGCCGTAATACTGCCAGGTCTTGACGTGGCTCGGATCGGCCTTGAGCGCGCGCTCGTACCAGATCTGCGAGACCTTGTAGTCGCCGAGCTTGCGATAGGAGTAGCCGATCAGGTTGGCGACGGCGGCCTGGTCGTCACGGCCGAGCGCCTTGAGCTGCGTAATCGCCGAGGTGTAGTCGTGGCGGTCGTAGATCGCGGCGTAGGCGGCGCGATAACCGTCAGCGAATGCGGTCTGCTCGATGCCCGGGCGGGCTTCGCTGGATTTCTTCTTCTTCGGCGGCGGCGGCGGATCGTTATCGGGTGCGGCGTAGACGACGCTAACGACGGGGGCCGCCGCGAGCGTGAGCGACAACATGGCAAGGGTCAAAAGTCTGATCGCAAGTCTATTCATGCATCTCTCCTGATGGCCGGTTCGGCAATCCTACACCGAAGCCCGTTGATTTGAACCCCCGGCGGCCGAGAACATTCCCGCACCGCTTCCCTCGATTTTCGCCAATTTTCATCGGCGGTCGCCGTCACCGGACATGACGAAGATGTCATTCAGATGAACGGAATCGAAAAGTCCGATTCAGGAGCGGTTCAGTGCGCAACCGCTAGCGTCGCCTGCATGATCGGCGAGCCCGGCCTTTCGACCGGAAATGCCCGCGGGTCCCATGGAGAAGGAGACAACCATGCTCAAGACCATTACCGCAGCGCTCGTTGCCGTTTCCGTTCTCGCCGCGCCTGCACTTGCCGGCACGACTGGCAAGACCGCGCAGGCTCCGGTGAACAAGTCCACGCAGGCACCTGTCATCAAGGCTGAGGGCAAATCGAAGGCGCTGAACGCCAATGCAAGGATGGGCCGCCATCACAAGCATTATCGACATCATCGCCACCACAAGCACATCGGCTTGCACAAGACGCATGCGAAGCATATCGCGGTCAAGCACGTGACGCCGGCCGCAAAACGCAGCTGAATCTGATTCGCTGGCGCGCGTTTCGCCCCCATTGCCCCCGCGCCTTGCGAATGACAGACCAGCCCACGCGCCATTTGCTTCGCTAATGGCCGTGGGCTGGCGCGCGCGCTCAACTTTTCGAGAGCGAAGCGAGGAGATAACCGAGTTGCGAATTCCATTTCGCCGCCGGGCGGTCTAAGAGACGGCGAAGGGCAGGGGAAGAGTTCGCTTGAGACGTTCGGCCAAATTCGCGGCGATGATGTTGCTGCCGATCATGCTGTCGGCCTGTGCCGCCGCCGTCGATGACAGCAAGCCGATCACCTTTACCGACGATCGCGGCGTCTCCAGCCAGCCGTTTCCCAAAAATTTCCGCGCCGAAATACTGTCGTTCCTGAAGACCTATCTCAACGATCCCGTCGGCGTGCGCGACGCCGTGATGGCCGAGCCGGTCGAGCGCGTCATCGGCGGGCGGCTGCGCTATGTCGCCTGTCTCCGCTTCAGTCCGCGCGAGTCCGACGGCAGCTACCGCGAGCCGCGCGAACGCGCCATCCTCTTCGTCGACGGTCGCCTCGACCGCATCATCGAAAACGCCGTCGAGCCCTGTGCGGGGATGGCGTACGCGCCATTCGCGGAACTGGAGAAAATGACGCGCTGATCGCGCGCGTCTGGCTGAGAGCGCGGCTTGGCCGGGTCGGTGTTGGCAGAGTCCTTTCCTTCGCGGATTCCATGCTGGCCTCCACACGAGACTGTGATGCCTTGCACCCATCTGCATCGCATACGATTAAATCGGAAGGGTCGACATCGGGGTTGATGCATCATTTATATCGCATACGATCAAATCGCATCAGATATAGCCGGAGTGAGAATCCATGTCCCAGCACACCAATCCAGACCGGCGCCGCTTCCTCGGTACCGCCGCCGTGACGCTTGCGGCGGTGCCGTTTGCCATGAGCGGCGCGCTCTTTGCACAGCCCGGCGACGCCAAGCCCGGCGCGGGCGCGATCAGGCCGGGCGCCCACACCTCGTTTGCCGCGCTGAAACAGGTCGAGGCCGGCGTACTCACGATCGGTTATGCCGAAGCCGGGCCCGCCGATGGTCCCGTCGCCATCCTCCTGCACGGCTGGCCCTACGACATCTACGCCTTCGTCGACGTCGCCCCGGTGCTGGCGTCGGCCGGCTTCCGGGTGATCGCGCCCTGGCTGCGCGGCTACGGCACGACGCGCTTCCTCTCGGGCGACACGCCGCGCAACGGCCAGCAGGGCGCGCTCGCTACCGACGTCATCGCCCTGATGGATGCGCTGAAGATCGACAAGGCGGTGGTCGCCGGCTTCGACTGGGGCGCGCGGACCGCCGACATCGTCGCGGCGATCTGGCCGGAGCGGGTCAAGGCGCTGGTCTCGGTCAGCGGCTATCTGATTGGCAGCCAGGAGGCCAACAAGAAGCCGTTGCCGCCATCGGCTGAACTGCAATGGTGGTACCAGTATTACTTCGCGACCGAACGCGGCCGGCTGGGCTACGAAAAATACCGGCGCGAATTTTCAAAGCTGATCTGGCAGCTCGCCTCGCCGAAGTGGAATTTCGATGACGCCACCTTCGAGCGCAGCGCGGCGTCCTTCGACAACCCCGACCATGTCGCCATCGTGATCCACAACTATCGCTGGCGGCTTGGTCTCGCCCCGGGCGAGGCGAAATACGACGAGCTGGAAAATCGGCTGGCCGAATTCCCCGCCATCGCCGTGCCCACCATCACCCTTGAAGGCGACGCCAACGGCGCGCCGCATCCGGACCCCAAGGTCTACGCCAGGAAGTTTTCCGGCAAATATGCCCACCGCCTCCTCACTGGCGGGATCGGACATAACCCGCCGCAAGAGGCGCCGCAGGCCTTTGCCGACGCCGTCATCGAAGTGGCTCGCTCTTGAAGGGAGCCAGGCCCCAAGGAGCCAGGCCCCAAGGGAGCTAGGCCCCGCCAAGGGAACAAGGGGCCCCGCCGGTGGCCGTGAAGCCTGCCGGCGGGGGCGTCCGCATTTGCGCTGTTTCCCGGGACGGAACCGTGAACGAATTCGGATCACTTTTCGGCGAGGGTTGAACCTTGCCTTAGTCATCCCGGACATCAACTAAGCGGGAAACCACCTCCTTAATGGAGGGAAAAGCCCTATGTGCAAGGGAACTAAAGCGTTTTGTTGCTGTGCCGTCACAGTGGCGCGCCATCGGGTCGCGGGCACTTGTCGCAAAGCAACCTAAATGAAGTCACGTTGTTTGGATTGGGTCCGCAACGTCCGTAACGGGGAATGAGTATGAAGAAGATTTTGCTCGGCGCTGCCGCGCTGGCCGCCATGGCGGCTCCAGCTTTTGCGGCCGACATACCGCCGCGGCCTTATACCAAGGCGCCTGCCTATACCGCGCCTCAGGTCGTCTATAACTGGACCGGGTTCTATATCGGCGGCCATGTCGGCGGCGCCTTTGCGGGTGACAACTCCCTGCAGGGCAGCGACGCCCGCTTCCTTGGCGGCGTGCAGGGCGGCTTCGACTATCAGTTCGCGCCGAACTGGGTAATGGGTGCCGAAGCCCAGTATAGCTGGCTGCCGAACAACAATAATAATGGCGTGCTGTTTCCGGGCGGCACCCTCGTGACGTCAAACACCGACCAGCTCGGCTCGGTGACCGGCCGGCTCGGCTACACTTGGGGTCCGGCGCTGCTCTACGCCAAGGGCGGTTACGCCTGGCGCGACGGCAACAATCTCGGTGTTTCGGTGGCCGGCGTGCCGCAAGGCTTCACCACCAACGGCAGCCACAAGGACGGCTACACCGTCGGCGGCGGCCTCGAATACATGTTCGCCCCGAACTGGTCGGCCAAGGCCGAGTACCAGTATTACAATTTCGGCAACACCACCTTCACGACGGGTCCTGCCGATATCGCCGGTCGCAGCTTCCGCAACGACGAACACACCGCCAAGGTCGGCGTGAACTACCGGTTTGGTTGGGGTGGGCCTGCTGCCGCCAGATATTGATACGGCGCTTCGTATCGTCACGACAAAGGCCGGCTTCACGCCGGCCTTTTTGTTGGGGGAATTGTCGGGGGCGAGCGTGCCTCGGTTGCTTTTTGGCGGGCGCGAAAGAATTTTCGCGCTGCATGCAACTTTTCGTCACGATCCGATATTATGGTTCCGGCCGGCTGGTGGGACAACGAACATGCGTGCTTTTGCGTTAGGGCTGATCTTTTCCGCAGCGGCGTTTCCGTGCCTTGCCCAAACTGTCCTGAAATCCGAACCGCTTATGCTTGCTCCCTATGAAGTCGCCTTCGTGCAGGATCCCGCGTGCGGGGCCGGCAAGGTGCGCAAGGTAACCGGCGCGATCAGGGGACTGCAGCGGCGCAAGGCCTGTGTCACTCTGGCTGCGGAACAGGCATCGCTGGTCTCGGCGACGCCGTAAATCGATTTTCTTTCCGCCTCGGATGTCGTCCCCGGCGAGCGGGGCCCATACGCCGAGAGCCGTCGTTTGCCCGGGTTGCCTACCTGGCCGCCGTCGCCCTTACGACGCCAACTGCAATTCCGTCTGCGCGTCGCGCTCGGCGTCGGCCTTGTTTCGGGCGGGGTCTTCATGCGGCTCGAGCTGGCACGGCTTGATCTCGTAATCATGGTCCAGCACCGGGCGAGGGGCGGTGCTGTCTTGCTCGGAGACGACATCGACCACGAGGCCGCTCTTCTGGGCAATCTTCCAGACGTCGGCCGCGGTGGGATAGGCCTTGCTCAGCTTGGCATCGTTTGAGAACAGCGCGTAGGGCATTGTCGACTCCGATAAAACGGTCAACGCGGAAGCGGGGTCCGGGTTTCAGGCTTGGCTGCCATGCAGCCATTCGACAGGCCGTTTCGGGAGCAAATTGGCTCGCTTCGGCCCATTTTCGTGGAGTCTCTGAGTCTTTAACGAGTCGTAAATCCCGGGAAAAAGAATCCCCGAGACTCGACCGCCAGAATCGCCGGATGTTTCCGGCCATGAGAACGAGCCTCCAGACCTCCTGCGAGCGTGTCCAACTCACGCTGACCGTCTGCCTGCTGGCCGCCTGCGCGGCCAACGTGGCGCTGGTCTATGCTTGGCTCTGAAAGGCTTGGCTCTGAAAGGCTTGGCTCTGAATTGGCTCTGAACATCGTGCGGATGCCGGGGAAGCGCGGTTTTTGCGCGCTGGGTCTGCCCGGGTTTACTTGCCCGGCCGCGTCGGCTGCTCGCCTTCTTTGAGAGCCGCGTGGACCTTCGCCATGGTCGCGCTGCAATAGGCCTCGCGCTCGCGGTTGAACCGCTCCTGATGGGCGCGGAAACTGGCGACCCGCGCCCTGATCTCGGACTGGAATTCTTCCCGCAGATCGGGACGCGCAGGAGGGGCCGGCCTCGATATCTCCCGCGGTATTTCCTGAGGTACTTCTGTTGATATGTCTTGTGATGCTTCTTTTGGCGCCCGGGCAACGGACGGGGTCGCCGCCAGCAGAAACTCAATGTCAGGAAGGGCCGCGGCCGCGCGGGTGGTTTCGGCCGCGCGTGTGGTTTCGGATCTCTCGACGGAGAGCGGGGCAACCGACGTGGTGACCGTATTCTCGGCCTCCGGCGTCTTGCCGGTCACCGATTGAACGAACGCCATCGTTTGCGCGATCAGGAGATCGCGTTCCCTCATCCATTTCATGAAACACCTCGGCCCAAGTCACTCCATCAAACGCCTTTTGTGGAATCAAGCGGGTGGAGAGGTGGCCGGGGATAACTGCCGCGCTTTTGCGCGCGAGGTGACAAAACGGTGACAGTTCGTGACCGGCAACGTGCACATGGTGGTGTCAATTTCGCTGCGGTTAGGACCGGGCGCAGCATGATCCCTCAACCAAGCCCCGGATCGCTTCCGCGGCCTCAGTGCGATCTTCGCGCTTGCTGAGCGCTTCCGTCGCCGCTCAACGCTCCTCCGAGCCGCAAGCTATGGGTTTGAAGCGGCATTGCTTTCCAAGCGGTCCGCAATCCAGTCAAAAATGAATTCGCTGGCAAGCGTTGGGTTGTCGGCGTGCCCTTGGGAGGCAGCCGTTTCCGCGCCCGTAAAAATTTTCAGCGTGATATCCTGCTGATCCGTCTTGAGTTGCTCGATCAGGACGTTCACGTGTTCTGGCTCCAGCCAGCCATGCTCGCCGATGGTAATCAAGATCGGACACTTTAGATTTCGTGCGATCCCGTTGGGTATGAGATTCGCGCGCGCATCAAGCGGCGCAATGTGGTTTGCCAAAAACGCCCGCTCCTGCAAATCCCAAATGCCGCCGTCACAAACGGCGGCAGCGAATCGATGGTCAAGCGCAACACCGCGCGCGACAAAAGAGCCCGAACCATCGCCGAGAATCGCTATTCGACGTTTATCAACGTCGTCCCTCGTTGTGAGATAGTCCATTATATAGGAGACAGCCGTCTCCAGATCAGAACGGCCGACCACATTTTCGAACTGTGCGCCGTTATCCATTCCCAGAAGGTCAGTGGCCAGCAGCGACATTCCGCGATTGCGGGCGTGGCGCGCCGTCTTGTAGAGGTACTCTTCCTTTCGATGTCCCGGTTCGCCGAGGCAAATGATGACAGGCGTTTGAGCCGACGCGGCTGGGGCAGGCAGGAAATAGCCCTCTAACGGATAGCGGCTCAGCCAGGGAATCTCGACAATTTCGCCAGCAGGGGTTCGATGCTCCAGGTAGCGACGGGCGCAGGTCCGCATCTTGGCGAGACCGGCCTGCAGTCTCTTGTCCACGAATTCAAGATCGAACACGGCCGCGCTATAATAGTTTAGGGCCCGCAGCCAGTTGCTTTGGGCCGTCAGAAAATGTCCAGCACCGAGAGCTGTATTGCCTCGCTCATTGTTGGCGTCGGCCGTCTTGTTCCATTCCCGGTACCAGGATTCGTGGTCCTTCGGATCTATCCGGCTTGCCGTGCGGAAGCATTCAGAAACAGTTGAGCCGCCTTCTTGAGCAGCACCCAAAAGCCGCAGAAATTCGGCAGACAGATCTTCGCTGTCCGGCCACTGGATCCACCCTTTTTGGTCAAAGTGACCGACCGGAATGGCCATCAAATCTGACTTTATTACTTAGGTTGATCAATACTCAACCAAGGCGTGCGTTTTCGCAAGCCAATTCGCGCCTCCGCGGTGCGGTCGAGTGTGCTGCGATTGGCCTTCCGCCGCTGATCAATGTGGCATACCAGATCTTCCATGAAAGCTCCCCATTCCCTGTCGGGGATCATTCAAAGAAGAAGAATCGATGGCTCGCTTGATATGGATCAATACGCATTGCAGCCAGAAACGGCGCGTGGAACTTTGGAATGCGCCCCTGCGCAACGGTGGACATCGTCCAGGCCGGAGTTCGGTGTTCGCTTTCTGACCGATTCGAAACGAGCCGCGCAGCGCAAGCGAATTCGATAGTACCCTGGTGAGATCTCTAGCAGGGCACGAGGTCGGCCGTTTGTGAGTTCAGGCTCATGCCCGAGACTCACTGACGCCCAAGACTTACTGACGCCCAAGACTCACTAACACCCAAGACTCACCAACGCCCGAGACTCAGATGTCCATGGCAACCTTCAAGCAGGCCTTCTCAAATTGATCCTTGAGGGACGCGAGTTTGCCGGTGAACTCGGTGAGTTCTCTATCGCTGAATTCCGCAAAGATAAATTTGTTAAGGGCTTCCTGCTGGGAGGCCAGGTTTGCGATGTGCTTGTATGACTTGTCCGTCAGTGACATTTTTACAACTCTGCCGTCGTCCTCCGAGGTCTTTCGGCGCATGAAGCCTTTCTTTTCAAGCATTTTCGACTGGGTTGTCACGAACGACGAGTCGACGTGAAGCATCTTTGACACCACCTTCACCGGAACTCCGTCGCCTTTGTCCAAGTCCGCCAGAGCCATCAGAATCATCCACTGCGGACCACTAACGCCAAGGGTCTTCGCCCAAAAATGCCGGAGTTGCTGGAGGTGCACATTGATTGAAGCGACCTCCCACGCGAATCGCTTTGCCAGGTCCTGATTCCTTGCAGAGGGCTGAGGTTGATCGGAATTCTTCTCCACGACTCGTGAATTCATCTGCTTTTCGATGCCCCTTTTTTTCACCGATCTTGCATCGATGCACATTGGAAAATTCAATAATGAAATCATTGAACTAAATCACCTTAAACATCGGTATGATTCCTAGCAATTGTCCTGTTTTCGACCTGTTGCTGCAAGGACACAGGCGCCGACCATAACGATGCATGAGTACATAAAGTATTTTGATTAACTTAGTTGTGAAGGCATAGTCCTCGTGACGACTGGGGGGTCCTAGATCGTCCCGTTCTAGGTGGTTCGCTTAAGTCCCTCGCGCTGATGCGGGAGTGTCCGAAGGCGCGAAGCGGCTGGGCGGGTTTTTATGGGGGACAAGGGAACCAACCTTAGGGTGCTTCACCCAGCGGATCCGGAACCTTCCCTACAGAGCAACTTGGAGGTTTAACATGAAGATGGTTAAGAGCCTTATTCTCGGCTCAGCGGCGGGTCTGATCGCCATGAGTGGAGCTCAGGCAGCCGATCTTCCCGTCAAGGCCAAAGCGGTCGAGTACGTGAGGATCTGCTCCCTGTATGGCGCGGGTTTCTTCTATATCCCGGGCACCGACACCTGCATCAAGCTGGGTGGTTATCTGCGCGTTGATACAACGTTCAACGGCGCTCCTTACAATGAGCCGGCCTGGGCCGGCGATCTGGGTCAGGGCAATCGCTATCGCGATTACTTCGCCTCCCGTTCCCGTCTGGCGTTCACGATCGATACCCGCACTGCCACCGAGTACGGCGTGGTTCGCACCTTCGGTCAGCTGGATTGGTCGTTCGCCTCGCCGAGCGGCAGCTTCAGAGAAGTGGGACCTACCGGCCAAGCCGGTGGCCTTAACAACGGCCAGCAGATCGCGACGGAAATGTTGTTCATCCAGTTCGCTGGGTTCACCTTCGGTCGTTCGGCTTCGGCCTATGCGACGCCCTGGCATGGTTATCCAGGCAACAACACCTCGTTCCTGGTTGGCGGTCATGACACCGTTACCGGCACGAACAACATCCAGTACACTGCTCAGTTCGGCAACGGCGTGTCGGGCACGATCGGTCTAGACGACCCGCTCGCGTTCAACCGCATCAGCGTGTACAACCTTGCGAACACCTCCGCCGCCGGCGTCGTTACGCTCGCGTCGCTTACCGGCACGGGCTCTAGCGGCAACGCCTACGCTGGCACGCATGTTCCCGACATCGTCGGCAACATTCGGGTCGATCAGGCTTGGGGTCTGTTCCAGATTTCGGGCGCATTGCATGAGGTTAACGGTTCATACAATGCTCTGACACACGTGGTGACCGGCGGCCTTGTTACGCCGTTTGGGGGACCGACATTCGGTGCGAATGGTCTCTCTGAAATCTCTGGCCACCCCGAGAGCAAGTTTGGCGGTTCGGTGATGGCTGCCTTGCAGATCAAGAACATCCCGACTGGCGCCGGCGACGACATCAAGATGGATGCCAGCTGGGGCAAGGGCGACATGAAGAACATCATTGGCACCAGCGCTGGCGTACGGGCCTTCAATATGTTCGGCGGCGGCAGTGGCGGCGCGTATCAGAGCATCGGCTTCGCCAACGCAACCGACGCCGTCTATCTTCCGACATTCGCCGGCGGTGACGGCACGCTGCATCTGACCGAAGGTTTTGGTTTCCGTGGTGCGTTCAACCACAACTGGGATCCATACTGGTCGACCAGCCTGTTCGGCGGCTACGCTGCCATTCGCTATGATGGCACGGCGAAGAACTTTTACTGTGCGGCCTACGCTGCGAGCAACCTCGGCGCCCAGTCTGCGGATTTCAGCTGCAACCCCGACTTCAATCTCGCGCAGATTGGTCTGATCACCCGCTGGACTCCCGTCAAGAACCTGACGTTCTCGGCCGAAGTGCTCTATTTCCACCTCGACCAGAAGTTCACCGGTTCCAAGGTTCTGACGCCGACGGCTCCCAAGCCGACTGCCGTCTACAACTACGCGGACCAGGATACGGTCAGCTTGAACGTTCGCGTTCAGCGCAACTTCTGATCGCATAATCTAACGATAGTCCAGGAGAGCCCCCGGCAGGAAACTGCCGGGGGTTTTTGCTGTTATCCGTGCTTCAGGATGTTGGACGACGATCCTCGGAAAGCAGAACGTTCTATCTGTGGGCGAGCGAATTAGTTTCAAAATGTGATTTGATAATGTGAGTTAGTCATGTATTGTGATCTCCAGGTAGCCGCCAAAATCGTTTGACGGCCTCTTAGTCTCAAGGAGACGCAAAGCTTCTTTATGATAAACCTCCGAAACCTCCGGCAATGCCCTGCCGGAGGTTTTTAATTTTTGGGACCTGTTGAGCGGATGGCAGCCAGAGCGGCGCAGGATCATCGGGGGAAGTGACCGTGCGAACCATGCTGATCCGGTTCGCCGCCTCGTGGGGGCTGCGGCGGCCTGACCATGCTGCAAACCATCAGTGCCCCATCAGTGCCTGGCGGATCGCGGCTCGAGGATAGTGTCGTATTTCGCTTCATTCTCAGAGATCGCTGGGTGCGGCCTCAAGCAAGACATGGTGCCGGTTGAGAGGATTGAACTCCCGACCTTCGGTTTACAAAACCGCTGCTCTACCGCTGAGCTAAACCGGCGAATTGGAGTGATCGGTGAGCGGTGAGAACATCCCGCATTGGCCCCGATCTTCGGCGGCTCGAATACCAGACTTGGCCGCAAAGGGCCAGAACCCCGATATCCGTCCCGGCATGAAAAAGCCGGACATTTGGCCGGCTTCCCATCGCAAATTCTGCTTGCCTTACTGGCAGGGATGCCTCCGGCCATCCTCGCCGCGGAACCAGGTGCCGGGGATGCAGACAAAGCCGTTGCGGTGGGCATAGGCATCGCCGCCGATCGGAGCGATGCCAGCCGCCGTGCCGGCCGCGCTGCCGACGACGCCGGCCGCGACATCGCCCGGCCAGAAGCTGCTGTTGTTGTCCCAGCGGTTGTAGCTGTCCCGCCAGGTGCGATCCCGATAGACTTGGTCTCGAGAGACCTGCCGCTGGTAGCTGTCGGTATAGGGATTTCCCGGTCCCTTGTTCGGGCAGTTGGCGTTTGGATAGAACTGCGCGCAATAGCCGGGATTGTAGATAACCTCCTGCGCCATCGCAGGACTTGCGAGCGCGGACGCAAGGATCGCGGCGGCGCCGAGAATTGCTGATCTTGTCATTGTGATTGCTCCGATGTCAGGTCGGAGCCCAACCGGAGGCGTTATCGGATGTTCCGATTCGAGGATTGTGCAATCGTCAAAACCGATGTGAAGTTCCGGCTGCCCATCATTTGAAGGATCATGGAATTTCATGCAGGTGCGCGACGTCGATTACCGCTGCGGCGAAACCAGTTTGCGCGGTTATCTCGCGCTTGACGAGAACGCTGCCGGGCCGCGGCCGGGCGTCGCCGTATTTCACGAAGGGCTCGGGCTTGGCGAATTCGCGATGGAGCGCGCGCGCCGGCTCGCCGGTCTCGGCTATGTCGCGTTCGCCGCCGACATGTTCGGCGACCGCCGGCAGGCGACCAACCTGCAGGAGGTCGCGACCCTGGTCGGCGAGCTTCGCGCTGAGCCGGAAAAACTCCGCGCCCGTGGTCGCGCCGCGCTCGAAACACTCGCCGCGTTGCCGCAGGTCGATAGCCAAAGACTGGCGGCGATCGGGTTCTGCTTCGGCGGGTCGGTGGTGCTGGAGCTGGCGCGCGAGGGCGCCGAGCTGAAGGCGGTGGTCAGTTTCCACGGCGTGCTGGCGACAAAGCTGCGGGCGCAACCGGGGCTGGTGAAGGCCAGCGTTCTGGTCTGCACCGGGGTGGACGATCCCCTGGCGCCGCCTGATCAGATTGCGGATTTCGAGAATGAAATGCGCACTGGCGGCGTAAAGGACTGGCAGGTCATCGCCTACGGCAACACGCTGCACGGCTTCACCAACCCGGCCGCCGACGGTTCGATGATGCGCACCGCCTTGTATAACGAACAGGCCGACCGCCGCTCCTGGGCGTCGATGAAAAGCCTGTTCGATGAAGTCTTGACCTGACAAAGGCTTCCAACTGGTATTTCATGGCGTTTTCAAGCGAAGCATGCCCCCAGACTTGATCCGTAGGTGGGCACCGGCTCGCGTGAAGAAAACGCGTCGAAATCAAAATTAGAAGTTCAGCTTTGAGCTGAACTTCAACTGATGCAGCGGGTAGCAGGGGGCGTATGTTCGGAATTCTGGGGCTGGGGTTTTTGCTGGGCATGCAGCATGCGCTCGAGGCCGATCATATCGCCGCCGTCTCCAGCATCGCCGCGCGCCGCAGCCATGTGGCCGATATCGTCAAGCACGGCCTGACCTGGGGGCTCGGCCATACGCTGACGCTGTTCGTCTTTGCAGGCTGTGCCATCCTGCTCGGCCGCGCGATCCCCGAAACCATTGCCCGGCCGATCGAGACCGCCGTCGGTGTCATGCTGGTCGGCCTCGGGGCGCATGTGCTGTGGCGTCTGTGGCGCGACCGGGTGCATTTCCACCGGCACGGCCATGGCGACGGCACGGTGCATTTCCACGCCCACAGCCATGCCGGCGAAACCAGCCCGCATGCCCGTGCGGCCCATGCCCACGACCATGGCTTCCGCTGGCGCACACTACTGGTCGGGCTGATGCACGGCATGGCGGGCTCGGCTGCGCTTCTGGTGCTGGCGGTCACGCAGGCGTCCAGTCCCGCGCTCGGCCTCGGTTACGTCGCACTGTTCGGCGTCGGCTCGATGATCGGCATGGGCGCGCTGTCGACGGTGATCGCGGTGCCGCTCGCGGTCTCCGCCCGCTCGCTCACCTGGGTCAATCGCGGCCTGCAGGGGGCGGTGGGGCTTGCCACCGTCGCGATCGGAATTATGACTGTCTATGAAACCGCTTTCGCGTAAGGGACGATAGCAATGGATCGCCGCAATTTTCTGGCCGGAAGCGCCGCATGTTCGCTCGCAGCGATGACGGGCAAGGCGTTCGCGCAATCGGGCCCGCTGACCAAAATCATCTTCCCGTTTGCAGCCGGCGGCAGCGGCGACCTGCTATGCCGCCAGCTGGCGCAATATCTGCCTGCGCTCCTTGACCGCAATTTCATCGTGGAGAACCGCACCGGCGGCGACGGACTGATCGGCATCCGGGCGGTAAAGGGCGCGAATCCCGACGGCACCACGATCCTGATGACGACTGGCCCGACCATGTACCTGCTGCCCATGGTGGAGAACCAACCGAGCTTCGACTCCGCCAAGGATTTTGTGCCGGTCTCGCAGCTTACCCGCTTCGAATTCGCCGTGGTCGCGAGCCCCGCGATCGAAGTCAAAGACTTCAAGGAATTGGCAGCCTGGTTGAAGGCGAATCCCGGCAAGGCGACTTATGGCACTCCGGGCAGCGGCAACATCCCGCATTTCACCGGCTGGCAGCTCGAGCAGGCGCTGGGCTTGTCGATGACCAAGGTGCCGTATCGTGGTTCGGCGCTGATGGTCAACGATCTGATTGCAGGTCACCTCCCGTTTGGCATCACCACGGTTTCCGACACGATCACACAGCACCGCGCCGGAGGTTTGCGGATTGTCGCCGTGGCCAGCGAGACCCGTTCTTCGTTCTTGCCGGACATCCCGACTCTGAAGGAGAGCGGCGTCAATCTGGTGGCGGACGGCTGGTACGGCATGTGGCTGCCGGCCGGCAGCTCGCCAGAGTTCGCAAAGAAGCTGAGCACGGCCGTCGCCGAGGTGTTGGCGAAGTCCGAGGTGAAGGAAAAGCTGCTCGCGGTCATGCTGATTCCGGTTGGCTCCACGCCGGAGCAGTTGACGCAAAGGCTCGCGGCTGATCACGCCTTGTGGCAGCCGATCGTGAAGGCGACCGGCTACAAGATCACGAATTAGAATCGCCGCTCGCGCCCGTAACGTTACGCGCAGATGCTGCGGAGATCGGGTTGGCGGCCCGCATCCTGGCGCGATGCTTCGCGCGTCGATGACGTATGGCGCGCTCCACCGCTGCGATCAAAGAGGCGACCCAATAATCAAGGATCCAGCCGGCCTGGCCAAGCTCTCGCTTGCTTTGTTTTGCTCGTAATGTCTGCGTCATGACCATGTACCCTTGCCGCCGGTGAGCAAGTCCTCCCGGCGGCTCAAGATGTTTGCTGCACGTTCGCCGTCCCTTATCGCCGTGCTTCGAGAACGATGTTGAAGGGCGTCTCGGCCGCGATCCGGATGCAACTCGCGGCGGGTCTGCTGGCTTCGGGGCGCGATCCGATCGCGCGCGTGGCAGAGGCGGTGGGCTACGATTCCGAGGCCGCCTTCAATCGTGCGTTTCGCAGGACGGTAGGGACGCCGCCGGCGGCCTGGCGGCAGGCGCATGTAGTGTCGGAGTAAGTCGCCATCTATGGCGTGGGCTCCTCCAAGGCTTCGTTCCGATCTTCTCCCTGATCGCGCCGAGGTCCCAGACGAGTTGGTTCAATCCGGATAGGTCCTGGGGCCGTCGCCCACTTCTCGTGGGAACAATCGCGCCAGTGCTCAGTGGACGCTTGGCTGAACGGCAACATTTGCTGGAAAAATTGTCGCAAGATGTGCCGGTTCCACGGGCCCATATACCATGTTAGTTGCCTGAATTACCGCATGATTTGTCTACGCTGCGGCGTCTTCGCGCTCAATGAGCCGGGAATACCACCGTGGCCGCGCTTTGACTTGACGATGATTCCCAAGTTTAACTCTAGCTATCGAGGCAGGGGTGTCGGCTTTTTTGTTTGATTCAGTTTAGCCGCGGCTGCCGACGGCAGGGAGAGCACCGCATGAGTTCATATTTTCGGCGGCAGCTTGCGGAGTACGTTGAATACCATCGTGACCCCTGGAATTGCGCGATGCATGTCTTCGGCATCGCGTTCTTGTTCCTGGCCGCCGTTCTTCCGCTCAGCCTGTGGTCCATCACCGTATTCGGGTTCCAGACCAGCGCGGCGACCATCGCTGTCGTACCGGTGCTCATCTACTGGTTCCTGCTCGACTTCGCGCTCGGAGCCGCGATCCTTGGGGCCGCAATCATGTTGCTCTCAGTCGCTGCCGTGATCGTTAGTCATGCGACGACTGCTGGCATGTGGTCACTTACGGCCATCCTGATTGTCGTTGGGGTCGCATCGCAGATTGTTGGGCACCGCGTGTTCGAGCGGCGGCAGCCGGCGCTGGTCGACAATCCGACCCACCTTTTGCTCGGACCAATGTTTGTCATGGCGAAGCTGTTTATCGCGCTGGGCTTTCGGCGCGATCTCGCTATCATCATCCAGGGGCAACCGCGAGGTGCTACATCGTGATCTCAAATAGCTCAGCTTGAGTGCACCCGCAGCATGACGCGCATACTCGTCACAGGCGGCAGTGGGTTCATCGGAAAGCACCTCGTCGCGGCGCTGATCGTGCGAGGTGGGCGGGTGAGGGTTCTCGATCTTCAGCCACCACCCCGCGCCTTGACGCAGGTTCAGTATGTCAGTGGATCGGTACTTGATCGCGACCTAGTGGACCGAGCAATGGACGGGGTCGACGAGGTCTATCACCTGGCCGGCCTACCGGGGATGTGGCTGCCGCGAAAAGCTGATTTTCACACCGTCAATTGCGGTGGCACCGAAATCGTCATTGAGACGGCGCGAAAGCGCGGCATAAGGCGCTTCCTGCACTGCTCGACGGAATCCATTCTGTTCCGTGCCTCGCCATCGATGGTTCCTGTCGCTGACGATGCGCTCTTGCCGGACGACATGCCGGGTCCATATACGCGCTCGAAAATGCTCGCCGACCGATTCGCCATGCAGGCGGCCGCATCCGGATACCCGGTGGTGATCGGCTGTCCCACCATGCCGGTCGGGCCTTACGATCACAACGTTACGCCGCCGACGGCAATGCTGCGGTATTTTCTCAAGCGACGCCTTCAATTGCATCTTGATTTTGTCGTGAACCTCGTCGATGTGCGCGACGCCGCCGAAGGGCTGATCCTTGCCATGGAGCGCGGACAGGCTGGACATCGCTACGTTCTCGGCGGCGAAAGCATGCCGCTAAGACAGGTTCTCGAACTCATGGCTGAGATCAGCGGACGTCGCGTCCGGTGCATTCACGTGAACGGCAAGGTCGCCGAAATGGTCACTGCAACGCTGGAGTTCATCGCCGATCACGTGACGCGCCGGCCCCCGTCCGGTACGGCCGAAGGCGTTCGTATCGCATTGCGGGCAGGGGCCTTGTCGATCGAGAAAGCACAACGAGAGCTGGGCTATGCGCCGGGCGCCGTCGAACCTGTGTTGCGGGAAACCATTGCGCATCTGCTCGATGCCGGCCACCATCAGCCTGAATGGAGCTCAACGCCGAGTAGTCGCGCTCGATCGCTTCACATCGAGCGCCGGTTTGGCGGTTGATTCAATCGCTCACTGAAGGTCCGCAACATGCTGCACGATCCTGGCCAATGGTTCGCTTTCGCCTTGAGTGGCTGGACCACTACCTGGCCCACACAGTTGCTCGCCGTCATCTGGATTTTGTGGGTCGTCAGTTGGGTTTTGGCGTCGTTCTGGTCCGGTCAAACCAAGAAACACGTGATGACCTGGGACTCGCTCAAATACCGGCTCCCCATTTTCGCAGGGGCAATTCTTTTCTTGCCATTGACCGGCAAGGTTCTGGGGGAAAAGCCGCTCTGGCAGTTTGGCAGCGTTGGCATCTACGCGCTGGCGTGCCTGGTCCTTGCGGGGATCTCGTTCACATGGTGGGCGAGAATTCATCTCGGACGTTTCTGGTCGAACGCGATCACACACAAGGAAGGCCATCAGGTCATTGATACCGGCCCCTACGGGCTGGTGCGCCACCCGATCTATACGGGGCTTATCTTTGGGATGTTGGTGACGGGTGTCGCGGTCGGAACAGTGACCGCGATGCTGGGTGCGATGCTGATCTCGCTCGGGATGTCGTTGAAGGCCCGCATGGAGGAAGGCTTCCTCACGGCTGAACTCGGTGCGGATGCCTATGGGTCGTATTGCCGTCGCGTTCCGATGCTGATTCCGTTTCTGCCGCGCTCCTGACGCCGCAGAATACCCTGTAAGTTACCGTTTCGGAGGCGTCGCCGCTGATGTCGTGACAGGCGCAACGAGACGCCGCGGAACAAAGACGCGCTGGCCAACTGACAGCGGCGCACTCTCCGAGTACTGATTGACTTGGGTAAGTGACCACAGCGGCACATGGTTAAGTGCTGCAAGCCTCTGCAAGGTATCGCCCGAACGGGCGAATTGCTGCGTGCCGCTGTCCCACAGCTCGATTGGGGCATTGGGAGGAACGACGTAGCGCAGCGGCACCGCCTCTCCACCGGTTGGCAAAGGCGTCGTCGCAAGTTGCGCAATTGCCGTCACCAATTGCTCGTGGACGGAATCCATCTTGTCGATGTTGATGTGGGTGACTTCCTCGTGCTCCTTCAAATCGAAGCTCGCGTAGTGACCCCGGTAACCCGGCTCCGCAACCACATCTCCGCCGCCCAATACGCTGTCGGACAGGAAAATGTTGATGTAACGCTCGACGTTCAGCGGCACCTTCGGACTTGCGTGAGCCGGATCAATGGTGACCACCAGGCTAACCGGGATGTTTTCGGACTTCAGTATCCCGGCGAACGTCAGGGCACAAAGTCCGCCCATCGAATGACCGATCAGGACGACCGGAGCGGCATTGTCACGGTAATCGCGGATAGCCTGATCCGCGATCAGCCGGCAAATGGTGAATTCGTAGACGTCAGCCCGGATGCCGGCTTGTTCGAGGCGCTTGGTCAGATGGTCCATCCCGCGCGAAAAGATCGGCCCGAGCGCGCCGCGGAACAGGTAGACGCGCGCCTGCGGCTGGGTCGCGGCTGGCAGCGCGACGGGGGCGGTCGTCGCGGCAGCATTGGTCGAGCGTGCGACCGGACCGGCGAGTGCCAGATTGCAAATGGTCGAGAAGATGCAAATGGAAAGGGCTGTACGGATCACCACGGCCGCAATCTGCGTCGGATTTCTCATGTACATTCCGCTCGCGATCTAGACGTAAAGGTACGCCGGACCATGAATGCCGGCGGGCCACGCCACCCAGCGCGTTGCGGGTGATCTATCGCTGGGGAATTGGCGGAATTGCGGCACTCGTCGCTTTGGCGACGGCGTTCGAACTGCCGCTACTAACGTACCGCTGCGGTGCTTGCCGTGCCAGGTCTCGGTGCGCTTGCCGCTCCAGCCTGCCGCGGCTTCTGCACCCCTGAAGCCGGTACAGACCGGCCGAAGACGACAGCGTCGATCTCGCTTATCACCTTCCGCTGCATGATCTGGTTCTTTTCGATGGACATGTGCCCGACGCCAGGAACGTTCTGCACATCGATGTTCTCAAGCTTGCCTTGGAATTGCGCGGTCTTTGCGACCGGCTCGCCGTTGCCGTTGGCGATGTAGAAATTTACGTAGCGTCCCACGCGCCCCGAGAGCTTGGTGCGAAACACCGAATCCAGGCCGATTGCCAGCTTAACGGGAGCGCCAAGCTGGTCCAGCCTGGCGACCATGTCGGGCAATGCGGTCGCGCCCGAGGAATGCCCGACCAGAATGATCGTCTTGATCCTGCCACTTTTGTATCCGGCGGCGGCTTCGTCGGCGAGCGACGACCAGGAGGCGAAGTTCGCGACAGTGACCGGAATGCCTTGCGCCCGTAGCTGTGCCGCGATGTCATCGAGACCCAGAGAAAAAATATTGAGCACGCCGCGGAGCAGATAGACGTGAGAAGTCGAGGCTGCCGACGCGGAATTCGGTGCTGCCAGCACGGGACTTGCGCCGATCGGCAGGAGCAGCAAGATCGCGATCACGATCGTTTGCAGTCGACGCCAAGATGCCTGGCGGGAACAGGATGACCAGCCGACAGATCCGATATTGCCGCGATAGGACTTCATTGCGCTCCTCAAGGGGACTGCAAGTGTTTCGCCGGGCGACCGTAGCGCCGGCGCGCCCGGAACCGCAATAAACGTGGCGTGAGCGGCCGCAATTTACCAACGCGGCGTGTCGCCGCCGCAACACTCGTTTCCGACCCCTGGTTTGCGCTAGCCGCCCGGAGCAGAATGCAATCGTGCCCCGGTCGCGGTACCGAAGCGCAACAGACGGCTACAATCAGATGTCAAATGCAGAAATTGAAATGAGGGGAACCCACCAGACTCAGTTAGATTCCGTGCAGCTTGAATTTGGCAGGGGGCACTGATGCCATACTTCAACTTTGATCTCGTCATAGGCGCGGAGTTCAAAAACCAGGGCGGCATGTATCTCGAAAACACAGAAAACGCGATCGATAAGGCCGAAAGCCTCGCGAGCGAGCTTTGCATCGTTCGCCCCGAGCTGTGTTCCACCGGATGTGCTGTGCGTGTCACCGACGGAGACAGTAACGAGCTCTACCGTACTCCGGTCAACCGGCCGCTGATGGAATCGTCCGTCGCGCACGATGCGTCGTAAGCGCACGAGATCGAATTGGTCTGAAGTGTAGACTACGGCAAGGGCAGTAGTTGAGTTGGGAGCGATTTCTTATCGAGGGGGCAGTTCGTTCGGCCCTTGGCGGACGGGTTCTGCGCTGCAGATTTGTTGGAATGGTTCGGATCAGATGCCGATGACTCGGTCGTGCTCATAGACTCGGCCAAGTCGGCATTCGATGACCATTCCACGTAACTAACAACGGCGAACGTAAGGGCGAATAGGGTGAAAAGCCCAACCACCACTATGGTGCCGATTCCCTGCCAATCGATTTGGCTATTGAACAATGGCATGGCTCGTCTCCCGCAGCCGGGTTTGCGACGGCCTTAGATCAACTCGCGGTTCTCGAATGTGAGCTGCCTCACGCCTCACGCTCACTTGATGCCGAGACAGAACGCCGGACGTCTTTTGCCTGGGCTAATCCGTCGTGCAATGCGCATCACTGGTCTTATGGCTTGATCCCGATCTTCTCTCTGATGGCGCCGAGCTCGGCCTCGTCCCAGATGCCGATCAGCACGCCGTTCTTTACCTGCAGTTGCTGGGCCGCATAGGCAGCGATCTTTGCGTTTGGCGTCGTGACGTGCATCTTTTGATGCAGCGCCCAATCGAATAGCTCTAACTGCAGCAGCGCCGCGATGCCCGGTCGGGAAAGGATGACCACCGGTCAAATCTGGTGTCGCGGCGATATGGCTTCATTGCTCTCCTCGAAGGGCGGCGCCGGTGCCGGCGACAAGTTCCGCGGCCGACCGCAATCTAATCGTGCAGCTTTATACCCGCTTCTCTAACCAGCTTCGCCCATTTCGGAATCTCATCATCAATAGCGGCGGCGAATTCCGCAGGTGAATTCCCAATCGGCTCGATTCCAAGATCACCGAAGCGCTTGCGTATGTCGGGGATGGCAAGAATCCTCGCTGTTTCGCGGTGCAGCTTGTCGACGATGGCCGGTGGAGTTCTGGCAGGCGCCAAGAGGCCGAACCATACCGTTACGTCGAAGTCAGGGAAGCCAGACTCTGCCATGGTCGGGAGATCGGGTGCGCCGGCATAGCGCTCCAACGACGTCACCGCGAGCGCCCTGACTTTCCCTTCGCGCGCGAGGGGCAACGCGCCGGTAGGAGGAGCAAACGCCATGCTGAGTCGTCCAGCGACCAGCTCCTGGGAAAAGACAGCACCGCGATACGGCACGTGCAGGATGTCGACTTTCGCCATGGACTTCAGCAGTTCCCCGGCGAGGTGCAGCGTCGAGCCAAATCCTGCGGACCCATAGGTGAGTGCGCCCGGTCGCGCGCGTGCGAGTGCCACAAGCTCTTGCACATTCTTCGCCGGCACGTTGTTGCTGACGATGAGGATGTTTGCGTAAGCACATAACTGAGAGATCGGCACAAGCTCCCGGACCGGGTCGAACGGCATCTTCTCATAGAGGCTCGGGTTAATGACAATAACTGGGGCGGCCGCGAGCAGCAGCGTATGGCCGTCGGGCTCGGCCCTTGCGACGCGCTCCCCGGCAATATTGCCGTTGGCGCCCACCGTGTTCTCGATGATGACCGGCTTGCCCCATGCCTGGAAAAGCCGATCGTCGAGCAAGCGAGCGACAATATCTGGAGACGTGCCCGGTCCGAAACCGACGACAATTCGAACCGTGTGGATGGGATAATCTAGCGCCTGTGCGACCGGCCCCGCCGTGACAGACATGACCAGAGTGGCAAGAACCAAAATCAATGAACGCAGAAGGTTCATGGCTGCCTCCCCCTCAGATGATCCTTCCGGGGCTATCGTGGCTCGGCGAAGCGTTTGGGTGGCTGTTGGCGACGGGCCCGGAGCAGCCCGAAGGGGCGCGCCCGCACGCTGGGCCGACACTGGCACGGCGAGCGTCTGGCGTAGTGAGGGCGCGATGAAATTCCGCCGAAATATCGGTGAAGGTGGTAAGATCGTATTTTGAAGGCGGTGGAGGTCAGGATGCATTCCGGCTCTCCCAGGGTGCTCTGCTTCAACGGTTATGCCCTTGACCTGCAGCGCTGCGCGGTCATGCGCGGCGGGCGGGAGCTTCAACTTCGGCCGAAATCCTTCGATGTGCTACGCTATCTCGCTGAGCACGCTGGCAGGCTCGTTTCAAAGGAAGAGCTGATCAGAGCGACGTGGCCCAACGTGTTCGTATCCGATGGCTGTCTCGTCCAATCCATCAAGGACATCCGCGAGGCGCTGTCCGACGATGCCCATGAGATCGTCAAAACCGTCCCGCGCCGGGGCTATCTGTTCGCGGCCGAATTATCCGATGGGGAACTGGATAGCCGACCTCCAATGATCGGTTCGCGTCATCAGGAGCTCACATTCTGCCGAACCCAAGACGGCGTCAACATTGCCGTTGCATGTGTGGGCCAGGGCATGCCGCTTGTGTGTATTCCCACCTGGGCCACCCACCTGGAGTACGACTGGCAGAGTCCTATCCGCGGACCGCTTTGGCGTTTCCTCGTCGACCGCGTCCGGCTTGTTCGTTACGATGGTCGAGGTTTTGGGCTTTCCGATCGAGACATCACCGATGTTTCGTTCACAACGTTCGAGCGCGACCTGGACGCGGTTGTGGATGCTTTGCATCTGCATCGTTACGCCATCCTGGGCATATCGCAGGGAGCCGCAATCGCCATCGCTCACGCTGCCCGCTATCCCGAACGTGTATCGAAACTGATCCTTCACGGCGGCTTTGCGTTGGGCCGCAACAAACGCGGCTCGCCGAAAGAGGCCGAAATCGCCAAAGCGTGGATTGCCATCATGCGACAGGGATGGGGCGACGATAACTCCGCTCTGCTAAGGATATTCAGCTCTGTCTTTCTTCCCGGCGCTTCGGCCGAGCAGATCAAGTGGTACGCAAACCTGCTGCGCCTCTCGACGTCAGTCGAAAACGCGATCATGAACCGATGTGCCGTTGACGAGATCGATATCGTCGATCTATTGCCGAAGGTATCTGCCCCAACCCTGGTCCTTCACTGTCGTAACGACAATGCAGCGCCGTTTAACGAGGGACGCCGCATCGCCACGTCCGTCCCGAACGCAAGATTCGCGGTCTTGGACTCAGAAAACCACGTCCCCATACCGGGCGAGCCCGCTTGGTCAAAGTTCATCGGCGAGATTGAGACGTTCTTGACAGGTGTCTGACGCTCGCGTTTCGACCGATCCGCGCGTTCGCATTGGGTCAAAGCCGCGTCTCGCCATGTCGGTTTTATTTGCAAATTTCTCGTCGTTTGGGCTCTGCGGCCGATGATCGCTCTTGAAATTCAACTGCGGATAATCCCGATCTTCTCCTTGATCGCGCCGAGTTCCGCTTCATCCCAGATGCCGATCAGCACGCCGTTCTTCACCTGCAATTGCTGGGCAGCATATGCCGCGATCTTCGCATTCGGCGTGGTGATGTGCATCCTCGGATGCAGCGCCCAGTCGAACAACTCCGATTGCAGCCGCGCCACGACGTCAGCGCAGGCGGGGTCGGCGCCGCGATCGGTCAATTCCTGCGGGTCGCTTTCGAGATCGTAGAGCATCGGGCGGAAGCCGGAGGCGTGAATGAATTTCCAGCGGCCGTCGAACACCATGAACAGCCGGCAGCGCTCGATCGGCTGGCCCAGCATCACGCGGACGTCCTGCATCGCGTAGTCGTATTCGGAGAACACGACCTTGCGCCAGTCAGCCGGCCGCTTGCCATGCAAAAGCGGCAGCAGCGAACGTCCTTCCAGAATGTGGTCCGGCGGATTGCTGCCGAAATAGTCGATGAAGGTCGGCGCCAGGTCGATCGCCTCGACCAGCGCATCGCTCACCGTGCCGCGCGTGCTGTCGGCGGCGCTTGACGGATCGATCACGATCAGCGGAATCTTGGCCGATTGCTCGTGGAACAGATCCTTTTCGCCCATCCAGTGGTCGCCGAGATAGTCGCCATGGTCCGACGTGAACACGATCATGGTGGTGTCGAGCAGGCCGCGCGCTTCGAGGAAGCGCATCAATACGCCCATCTGGTCGTCGATCTGCTTGATCAGGCCCATATAGGTCGGAATGACTTTTTCGCGCGCCTCGTTGCGCGACATGTTGCGGGAGTAGCGCATGTCCATATAGGCGGCGAACACGGGATGGGCGTTGGCGCGTTCCTCCTGCGAGCGGATCACCGGCTGCACATCCTGCGGACCGTACATGCTGGCGTAGGGCTCCGGCGCGATGTAGGGCCAGTGCGGCTTGATGTAGGACAGATGCAGGCACCATGGCCGCCCCACATCCTCGGCTTCCGCAATGAACTCCATCGCGCGCCGCGTCATGTAGGGCGTTTCGGAATGCTCGTCCGGCACGCGTGCCGCCTTGTCGGCGTGCACCAGCAGCCAGCCGTTCTGCAGGCTCCCGTCCTCGGCTGCGCCGGAATTGGCCCAGTGCTCCCACGGATTGGGGGCGTCGTAGCCGTGCTGGCGAAGATAATTGTCGTAGGCCGGGCGCGGCCGCCCGGTCGGGTGCAGGCCGTCATCGCGCTCATAGGGTTCGAACCCGCATTCCGACACATGCACGCCGATGATCGAGTCCTGGGGGATGCCGAGATTCTTCAGGCCCTCCAGATCCGGCGCCATATGCGTTTTGCCGACCAGCACGTTGCGGACGCCGATCTTCTTCAAGTGATCGCCGAGCGTCGGTTCGCCTATGCGCAGCGGCCAGCCGTTCCAGTGCGAGCCGTGCGAGCGCATGTAGCGGCCGGTATAGAACGACATCCGCGACGGGCCGCAGATCGGCGACTGCACATAGGCCTTCGAGAACAGAACGCCGCGCTTGGCCATCGCGTCGATGTTTGGCGTCTTCAGAACGGGGTGCCCGGTGCAGCCGAGATAGTCGTAGCGAAGCTGGTCGCACATGATCCACAGCACATTCTTCGCGGGCGTTTTGGTCGTCATTTCAGGCATTTCGGCTGGAGTTCGGAGGAAGCGGGAGAAGGCGGGATGGTGCGACATTGCCGCGCAAATAACAATCCAGCGGGCGCCAACTCCCGGGGTCGGCCTGCCGATCCCCTCGGCGTTAACGTTTGGATAGCGACTTTTCTCGCAATTGAACGGCGATCCATGCTGGCGCGTTAGCCTTACCGGCAGTTTGGCCGGCCGCCTTAACCCCTGAAACGGCGTGTCGGATTAAATTGGGACTCCAGGAAAACGGAATCCCAAGCGATGCGCGTTGCCTCGACACTGGCAATTTTGGCGGCGATGACGTCGACGGCCTTTGCCGGCGGCGGCTTCGAGATCGTGATACCAGGCCGCCCCGGCGTACCCGTCATCATTAATGGCGTCGATGCATCCTATGCGGTGGTCGAGGGCGATTGGGGGCTGGGCAAAGGCACCCATGTCGAGCCGACCGTCTACGGTGGTCGCTATGTCGATCCGGTGCCGCACGTCGGCCGCTATTATCCGAGCGCCGGCCGCATGCCCGGTTACGGGCGGCTCGAAATCGAACCGCCGGCGAACCGCAGATTGCCGCAGCCGGCCGAGAGCTATCATCAATCCTGGTCGGCGCAATCGGCGCCGCTGCCGGCGCAATCGAACGTCCCCGTCAATCCGCCCGAGATCATCTACGCGCCGCAGGAAGACAGGCGGAGGCCCCATCATTTTCCACGCTAAGAAAATTACAGCAACGAAAACACCAACAGGAGAGAGTAATGCGTCATTTGATTAAGGGATTGGTCGCCGCAGTCGCCGTCATGGCCGCTGCGCCCGCGATGGCCTGTGGCTACACCGGCTGCGCGCCGCAAGTGTATGTCGCGCCCGTCGCTGCGTATGGCTGCAACCCCTGCGGCGGCTGGGTCCGCGAGCGGCTGCCTGATCCGGAGCAGCAGTATTACTATGTCAACCAGGGCCCGACCTACACCGGTCCCGGCAATTGGGCGCCGCGCCCGGTCTATCGTGAAGGCGCGATCTCCGGCTACGGCTATGGCTATAACCGTCCGTACTATCGCGCACACCGCTACGGCTATTATCACGGTCGGCGCGTGCTGCGCCGCTATTACTGATCCGGTAAAAATCTGAAGCTTCAGCGCCCGTTCGCTTCGCGCGAGCGGGCGTTCTTCATTTCATCAGGCCCAATCGGCTCGCCCCGATATAGAGCGCGAGCACCGCGGCGTTCGACACGTTCAGGCTCTTGATCTCGCCGGGCATGTCGAGCCGCGCCACCACGCGGCAGGTCTCGCGGGTCAGTTGCCGCAGGCCCTTGCCCTCGGCCCCCAGCACCAGCGCCAGCGGCTGCTGTAGCGTCACCGCGCCGAGGTCCTCGCTGCCCTCGCTGTCCAGCCCAACCGTCATGAAGCCGCGGTCGTTCAACTCGTTGAGCGCGCGGGCGAGGTTCTGCACGGTCACCAGCGGTACCAGCTCCAGCGCGCCGGAGGCGGATTTCGCCAGTACGCCGGTGGCCTCCGGGCTGTGCCGGGCCGTGGTGACGATCGCTTTCACCGCAAATGCCGCCGCCGAGCGCATGATTGCGCCGACATTGTGCGGATCGGTGATCTGGTCGAGCACCAGCACGATGCCTTCCTGAGCCAGCGTATCGATATCGGGCGAGGGCAGGGGCTCGGCCTCCGCCAATAGCCCCTGATGCACGGCGTCGGGGCCGAGCCGCTGGTCGATCGCGTTCGGGCGGACGATTTCGGGGGGAACCCGGGTGTCGATATTCTCGTCCGCCAGGCGCTTTGCGGCGTTTTCGGTCAGGAACAGCTTTCGGATCTGCCGTTCCGGGTTGGCTAGGGCCGCCGAAACCGTGTGCCAGCCATAAAGAATCACCGGCCCGTCAGGGCTCGAATCCCGGTCCCGGCCCGGTGGACGGGCGAATTTCCGCCCTTTTTCGAAGGGTTTACCGCCGCCACGGCGGAACGGCGGTTTTCGGTCGCGATCGCTCATGGGGAGCTTGTGTCACGGGGGCCCGAATATGGCAATTTGGCCTCATCAGATGCGTTTTTGGCAGGCGCCGTTGGTTGACTTTGCTATCCCGCTTCGCCCATAAACGCGCCGGTCGAAGCCGGTTCGAAACAGGCTTTCGGCCTCAGCGTCATCCATGGTCCGGTCCTCCGCCACTCGGGCGGCCGGTTCCTGACGCTGGCGGACGGGGAAGTGTCCCGAGTGGCAAAGGGAGCTGACTGTAAATCAGCCGCCGTATGGCTTCGAAGGTTCGAGTCCTTCCTTCCCCACCAATCTTTTCAATGGCTTAGGTAAGAAAATCAGGTGCCGCCCCGCGCGGCAGATTTTCGAATGCTCTTGAGCCCCACTCCAAGCCCCACTGATCCCGCTGCTAGCTCAACCGACGAAAGGCGAGGTTGCCTCTGGCTCCGATTGCCAGCTTGGCTGCTGCCTGAGTGATGATTCAGCAGAATACGCTGCTGACGTTCGAATCGGGAGGGGGAGCTAATGTTCAAGGGAGCATCGCGCGGCACATGCAGCGCATGGCCGCGAAGACCAAAGTCGACCAGGCCCGGAAGCTCAGCAAGCTCGATGAGATAGCTAAAGGCAAGTCGTCGAAGGCCTTGCGCGGCAAGCTCAAGAACATGGATTGATGCTATCCGCACGGCGCGTGATATGCCGATCTGGAAGCTAGAACCGTCCTTTCGATGTCGGTCCTGCGGCACGCGCCGCTACAAGCCGCCAGTCCGCATGATCAAATTGACAAAGCAGCGGGAGATTACGCCGTACAAATGGGTTCATCCTGATGAGGATCGAAGCCTCTGCTGCAACCTATGCGACGCTATGCGCGGCACGATCCGCAAATCGCGACCGCTGACTTACAAACGTCCCAAACTGGGGCTGAGGTTGTGTGTGATGCACCGTCGCACTTTCGTCGCGAGAACGCCTATGAAAACGCCTCCGCTCGATCCGCAAATCGCGGATGTAGCGCCAGACGGACCAACCCTCACTGCGTATGACGAGGAGCACATGATCACGTACATGCGCGTGTTTGATGCTGATCAACAAGGCGCCGACTGGCGCGATGTCTCTCGAATCGTACTTCGCATCGATCCAGACATCGAGGCCGACCGCGCGCGGCTCGCATTCGAAAGCCACCTATCGCGCGCCAGTTGGATGACTGCGCAAGGCTATCGTCATCTGCTACGGGGCGGCGCCTCACGCAACTAAGGAGAGGTAGTTTACGGCGACGGCGTCGGCACGCACCTGACGGCTTCATCAGCGACGAAATGCGCGCCGACTGGACGGCCAAATCGCAAGGAGCTGATGGCATTCTGGCGGTCGAGCAAGACGGAGGCCGACGGTTTTCCAGACGCGCTCCCGTGGTTGTACGGGGGCGGCAGTGCGGACAAGCTGCCGTGGGCGGCGCGGCATCTAGACTAGATAGCCGCCCTATGCGGCTTTCGGCTCGACGACAAGGGGCGCGCCGCGCAGGTTCTCTGAAATACGCCGGGGATAACCACACCTATTGGTTGCCAGGCTCGCCCGGGATAGGTCCCAAAGTTGTGGCAAGACGGTAGAGTGTGACCTGATTGTCAAAGCCCGCCGCAATTTTCAGGAAGTCCAATATGGCGAACGTCTTATTCTTAGAGGAAGTCTTTCGGACTGAAGGGGTGCCGGAATTTACGTTCGTTCAACCGCCCAATTACAATGAGATACTGCTCGACGTCCGGCGAACGGGAAAACCTGTCATCTTGGAGGGGCAATCTGGAACCGGCAAAACAACAACTGTTCGGCGCATCATCGAAGAACTCGGCGACGATGCAAAGACAGAGTATCTCACCTCTCGACATGCTCCAGACGTCACCCGCATAGAAGTGGTCGTTCGAGAGAAGATTTCGGGTCGGTTTGTAATTGACGACTTCCATCGGCTGTCGTCCGAATTGCAGGAGCAGATCGCGGATACCGCCAAGCTGTCCGCAGAACAGGGAGATCAAGCGAGCGGCCCCAAACTGATCATCATCGGCATCAATCAAGTTGGCTCGGAACTTATCCAGCTCGTTCCTGACATCGCGAAGCGTACCGGGATTCACAAGATCGCGCCGGGACGAAAGAGTGACATCACTGCACTCGTTCAGCGTGGGTCGGAGCGACTCAACATAACGATCGAAAACGCTGAGCAGGTGTACGAAGAAACGCGAGGAGATTACTGGCTGACACAACAAATATGTCAGTCCATCTGCGCCGCAGCGAACGTAACCAAGACGGCAGCGGAGCACACGCGGATACGGTTCAACATTGGAGATGTGCGGCAGAGGGTCGTCGAAAGACTGCGCTCGGCGTACTATCCGGCCGTTAAGGAGTTTTGTAGAGGTCGGCGATTCCGTCCGAGCAATGATCCATATTTCAAGCTGCTTCGGCAAGTGGGGTCACAAGAGTCGTCGATTGTGGACCTAAATGAAATGGCAAACGCCCAGCCCGACGTTAAGGGCAGCATCAACAATATAAAGGAACGGCGGTTAGCAGTCCTAATGGATTCCAAACCGTTGGTTGCCCGTCACTTTTACTACAACTCGGAGACTAAGACTTTTGCGATCGAGGACCCGGCGCTGTTTTATTTCATAAAGCATTTAGACTGGAATCAGCTTCGTCAGGACTGCGGTTTTCGCGAGGAGAGCCCGGATTTTGAATACGAGGTGGCAATTTCGTTTGCTGGCGAGAATCGCGAACTTGCGCGATTTATTTCCGAGAGCCTAGCTGCGCTAGACGTTTCTAATTTCTTTGACGAAATGTTTGAGGCAAATTTCCTAGGAAAAGCATGGTCCGAGCAGTTCAAGGAGATTTTTTCTAAGAGAAGCAAGTATGTTCTTGTTCTCCTTGACCAATATCATGCAAAGAAAATCTGGCCTACCTTTGAGCGCGAGCACTTCACGCCGCGAATCCAAGATGAAAGCGTGATTCCCATTTTTCTCGACGATACCAAGTTCGTAGGGATACCCAGCGACATCATCGGGATTAAGTTCAAGTTCGACCCCAACCATTCCGACTGGAGAGGCGGCGCGACTGACGACATTATGATGAAGCTGATTGATAAGCTGTCGTCATGACAGGTTTGGAAGCCGACGAGCTGGTTGATGCCGTTCCTCGCGTGGCAAGAAGGTGTAAGAAGGACTACGTGGCAAGTGAACGACGAAAGCCCTGAGAAAGATGAAAGCCCTGATGGGTCCGCTAAAGAACTGAGCAGGTTTTTGGAGGGGCTGTACGGTGATCCGTTGCGCGCAGAGACAACGCGCACAGGTCGCCATCTGATCATTGCTTCAGTAGTTTGTGCAGCGGCCGTACTGTTCAAGGTGAATTTTCAATCCACCAGTCTGATCCCGCTCGACTTTGGCAATCGGGTGGATGTTCTGCCCATGCTTCTATCTTTGACGGTTGTGCTCCTTCTGGTTAGTTTTGTACTGCGCGCAGCTACAGATGTGCTTCGCGATCGAGAGGCCGCAAGACTAGTTGTTGAGTATGTGGAAGCCGAACGAGTGCGAGCGGCGTTGCAAGCGGCGCGAGACACGGATGAGGAAATCGCAGATGGCCAACGCGAGCACGAAGAAGGGCCATCGGACCCAGACCCGTGGTGGGAGCCATACATTGAGGTAAGAAAAGCTGCAGATGCAGCCGTGCTGAAAGCAGAACAGCGACTTGGGATTAGGCGGCTACCCCGGGAATTGAGGCGGGCGCGGAAAATCCTAGAAGTCGGCGTGCCAATCGTTTTCGCTGCTCTCGCAATAATCTTGTCGAGAGCGTCGCTGGACACATTTGGCGCGGCACTGATTTCCGCCTTCACGCCGTAAAGACGGCTGCGAAGGCGCTGGACACTGCCGACCTGCGCTTGCAGCAAGTTTGGTGTGAGTTAAGATCGTTCCACCTGATCAACGCGTGTCTGGATGCAATGCGCTCAATGTCAAAGACCTGCTTATTGGTTACCGGTGATCTGCGCCATATTGCTCGTAGCTTCTCGCCCGACGCACGCTGAGGATCAGCAGAAGCGCTTTCTCGAAATTCCTACAGAAAACGACACCCTGACGTTTGATTTGAAAACGGTGCAGTTCATTTCTCCGGGAAGGTTTACGGTCATCTCGACGCGCATCGACAATCCCGACGTGATGAAGCAGCAACTAAAGTCACTCGGAATATTGAAGAGCTACTGCGACCGGCCCGATGGGAAATATCCTGCTCCGGCGGACCTTCTTCAACTTGGGCAGCCTGATCTGCCGATTGAGCAAATTGAGGTGAAGAGTAGGCAGACCAAAGCTAGTGGCATGACCTACCCCTTCAAAATGGTTTCGTGGAAGTATCCTTACGTTAGGTTGGCACACCCGGCTTACTTACATTGCAAACAATGGGGACGGTCGGAGAGTGAGCTTTACATGGAAAGCCATAACTTGATCGCTAACGGGCTTCGGACGAAAGAGCTATACGATTGCAAGCGAGGTCTGTCAGGATCATTTATGCACGACGATGACGATCTATCAAAAGCCTTCACCGCGCCTGTGCGCAAGGGCACAAACGGTCTTGCGTGGTATCGCGCTGTTTGTCGTGCCGTAACGCAAGAAGAACCGTATCTGCCGGAGTAATGGGCCTGCGCCCAAGGGCGAGGGTAACAAGCGATTACTCGGTTTTCAGTTTGAATCGTCGTGACGGAACTTGTCTACTTCCTTGAACAGCGAGGCCATGTACATCATCGAAAGGATGTATTCTCGGTTCTCGCCCTTCGCTTTGTTAGCGGAAGCAATATGAGTGGCGACCTGAACCAACGGGTGGTTGGCTTCATTCTTTAAGACACGCAGTTGATAGAAACAAACAGCCGCTGCATCGTCGGCTCCTCGGTTGAACTCGGGATCATTCGCTGCATGCAATTCGTTCGCGCGCCGTGCGATTGCAGCACCGTTCATGTTCGATAGCTCTGTGAAAACCTCGGTCAGCAGAAGCCCCAAATCTGCCCCGGTAATACGCCCTCGCGTTGCCATCTTGGCGTGATGGCCAATCATGAACTGAAAAAAGCCGGCGACGTAGGGTTGGGACCAAAAGCGAGCGGGCACACCATGGTGTTGGATCGTTCCAACTGTTGGCCGAAGCGCATCAACGACGGCCCCGACTGCGCGTTTTCGCTGCCACCCGAACAACTCTTCCCCCAAGCCGCGTTTGCGGCACTGACACTTTATAGGGATTTATTGAGTTATAGGGCTTTATTGAGCCGTCCATCTCGAAGTGACACCACGGGGGACATCTCAACCCCACCGCGTTGATATTTCGATGGTTTTTACGACCATACTCTCCCTTGCGCAGGGAGGGCTGGGGGCATCCAGGCGACCAACCCCTAGTCCTAGCGGCTTGCTAATTTGTTCATGATTTGTGCTAATACTCACCTCATGAAAAGAGATCGTGAAATCGAGATCCTATTCAGGCGCCTTCGTCTTTACGACCAGCTAGAGCGCAGGGCGGAGGGGCTCGTGCGGACAATCCAGAGGGTAATGAAGGAGCGCTATGGGCATAGATCGCGTCCGTTCCGAAATCGAGCACATGCGCGTCCAGGTCGGAAGACAGCGCAAGGAAATCCTCCAGCTTCAAAGGGCAGGGATTTCTACCGCCTCGGCTGAACTCCTCCTTGGAAGGATGCACGCCAAAATCGACGACCTTTGTGCTGAGCGTGAACGGCTCAAGAAGGAGCAGGGCGGGCCAACGAAAGGGCGTGTGCTTGGCGGCCGGAGTTGGTGATGGCAGAGCCGCTGAAGTGGTTCGACGAGAAAGCTGACAACTCGCCGTGGATTAACGCGCTCGCCGAAGTGCGTCACCGGGCGATGCGCGAAGGTTGGTGTTACCACCACGTCCAGGCAATTACGGTCGCAATTGATCAGTATGCAGAAAAGGCGCTGGGCAATCGCGACTACTTTCTCAACAAGCCCTACGGCGTTGGCGGGTCACGCAAAGCTGGCGACGTGCCCTGAGCCCGTTTCATCGGCCTTTCGAATGCCAATCCCAGAGTCAGCGACCTGCTTGTTTCGCGGCCTTGTCGATCCAGCTTCCAATGTTGCGGTGGCCATGGTCGAGCACGTAATCGTATTCTGAGGCATTATTCGACAGAGGCATTACGTAGCCCACGGCGGGGTCGGTCAACCACGCTGGCTTCTTCACGGAGGCGGTGTAGTCGCTGTACGGAGTCCAATTCTCCACCAAGCCGCCAATGCCATCGGGGGCGAATGACATCTCGTAGAGGAAGTACTGAGGCGGCATGTTCGCGTGCCGCTGGACCTTCGCAATGCCCATGTGTGCGAGCGGATTGCGGCCGCGCGGATGAACGGCTTTCGTCCTGTGATGTCTGATGTTGTTCAGGTGCACCGTCAGCAGACCGCGATCGTCGATGATAGCTCTCGCGATCTCGTACCGCACCCACCGCCGGTCCCAAGTCATCGAACCGGCTAACACGCACACTGCGGAAGTGTAGAGCACGCCAGAGCGGATCAGGTTCTTGATTGCTTCAGGGGACTCGAGTTTCCGCGCTTCCCAGAGGCTGCTGTCGCGGAAGCTGCGGTTAGTCGCGCTGTCCGGGTGATCGATCTTCCATGCGTTGCGAACGGCGTTCACACGCATGATGTCGCCGTCGAACTGGAAGCTGAAGAACGCTCTCCTTATCGTTTCCTGTGCAATGTGCTTCGGCTTAGGCGGCGCGTAGAGCGGTGCGGCTGGTCGCGGCGTGGGAGCGGGGCTCTCGATTGAGCCAAGGAAGGTGTTAAAGAGAGGCCGGGTCGGAAGGAACGGATTGGTCGGCGGCGCTGGAGGCGATGCCGACAAGAGACTGGCCAGAGTTTGGGTTGTCGGGCTGATTCCCGGCGTCGTCGTTGGTGGTTCAACCAAGTCAAGGAGAGTGTTGCGTCTTGACGCGACGCCGAGCCCAGCCAAGTACGAATATTTTGGATCGAAGATGTTAGCCATAGACCCTGACTCCGAGCACCGCTAGGAGGACGACAATCGCCAGCGGTGCGTAGAACCAGACGATCGACCAGGAGATGGCAGCACTTAGAAATGATTGAGGCGGTGCCGTTTCGAGGCTGATGTCGAAAGGGGGCATCTCGTCCCATTTTTGTTTGCGAACAATATCGAACAGCGCGCGAAAACGGCGCTCAACACGGAGATACTGCGCGTCGGCTGCCGCGAACGCCAACACTGGGAGCAACGCTAGTGCGGCGACAGCAGGACTATGGAGGGTGAGGCCGAAGCCGATCACACCGGTCGTGACGGTAATGCAATAGGACTTGAACGATGCCCCGTAGCCAGCCATCCGGCTGATCAAGCTCTGAAGCATCTCAAGGTTCTTTACGCGCAGCTCTGCAATTTTTTCTGCTGAAACCGTCATCCATACCTACCCCATTTGGTAGGACATGGGGGTTCCAAGTACGACATCAAGGGTGCTGAAGTGATTTCTTTGGGTCAGCAGCACTGACGCTTTGGGTGTGGGCGGCCTGTCTTCCGAGGCTCGTGGCCCAGTCCGAGCTGCGGAATCGCGACCCATGGCACTCGTCTTTCACATGCCCAAAGAACCACAGGTCGTAAAAAGAAGGAACGTCGCGTAAGAGGATTGAGATAAAGCAGGGGGGCACTGGTGCGGTTTTTCAAAGCGATTGGCTTGGGCGTACTGTTTCTTTTCATTGGTCTCGCAGGAACACTCGCGATTATCATCGCGGCAAACTTACTTATTACGGCGCAGAATCCTATCATGCTGCGTTCCGGCATATCGGTTTACACAGACTCTTGGGATCGCGGATATGTAATGGCGTCCGGTACATGGACGATGGAAAATGCTCGACAAGCCTTCCCTATTCAGACATCCAAAATTCGATGCATCAGGGAAGAGAAGTCGTGCACCGCTGCTCAGGCAGAAATATCTTTCGGCAATATGCTACACTTGGAGACATACAGTTACGACATCACTAAATGGGACAGCACGACAATTCTATTCCGCACTGACACTGATTGCGTAGAGTACGTCTACACGGTTGACCGTTCCAACAAACGGCTGGTCGGTACCCGCACTAAAAAGACGAACACCGGCTCCGATTGCACGATGGTGGAAGACAAACCCCTGCGCCTCACCCTCGTTGACGGCTTTGATGTCTGGAAGAACATCAATCAAGAAGTCGAAGCAAAATACGTTCCTTTCGTATGGCTAACAGTAGCTGCGTGGTGGCTGCTGCTTGGTCTGATTATGTTTCTGCGAAGGCGACCATCACGCCTCACTAATGAAAGGGGGGCATGATCAGTGCGCTACGCGCAAGATCGGCATATGCCTGATGGCAAATGGGTACAAACCACGCTCGCCGAAAGCGTCGTCGGTGTTCATCATCGGAAAGCAGATGCTATCGCCTTTGCGCGCGCAGCCCGAAAGGCGGAAGCAAAAGGTCTACAGTATGGTGTCGAGCTTGAGCACCGACCGGATAATCCGCACGACTCCAACGCCATCGCGGTTATTGGAGTATCGGAGCAAAAGGGCTGGCTTAGTCGCCGCATCGGCCGGTGGCATATAGGCTATCTGGATCGAGACGTTGCGTCAGAGATAATCAGCGACTTAGTATCGAACGGGATCGCTGTTGCTGCAGAATTATACTCGATCTACGAGGGGAAAGATGGCTTCCTCGATTTCAAAGTGATCGTCTTGGCCCCTCCGGGGCATAGCACGAAGGCCCGTCTGCGGGGAAAGCTGTAACGAGGTCGATGTTGATTTGGGCATGTCACTTCGCCGCAATCTCTAGCCAATTGGCTACCATTTGAAGTCGGCCACTACCTGAAGTTTTCAACTATCTGAAGTTGCCGTGGCTGGCTGGCAATCGGCTAGCGGGCTAGGCATTTTTGAATTATCGGAATCAAGCAAATGCCGCTTGGGGCAATAGGGCCCTCCGGCGATTACCGCTCACAGATCGACAACAAAGTGCTAGGCTTCTCCTTGCCCCAGCGGCGCGGTTGGTCTGGTCGTTCGGAGGGCGCAGTGACGGAGCACCGGGTTCAAAGGCGATTAGCGGCAATCTTGTCCGCCGACGTGGTCGGTTATTCCGCGCTTATGGAACACGACGAGGAAGCCACCTACGCCGAGTTCGAGCGGCTCAAGCGCGAAGTAATCGAGCCTGGCCTCTCCCGCCACGACGGGCGGCTGATCAAGACCACGGGTGACGGTGCGTTGGCGGAGTTTGCAAGCCCGTCGGCTGCGGTGCGATGCGCGCTGGAGATACAGGAAAGCATCGCGTCAGGCCAAAGCTCCCTCAAGCTACGCATTGGGATTAACCTCGGGGAGGTTATCGTCGGGGCTGACGGCGATCTTTTTGGCGACGGGATCAACATCGCGGTCCGGCTAGAAGGGGTCGCTGATCCGGGCGGCATCCTGATTTCGGAGAAGGTGTACAGCGAAGTCGAAGGCAAGCTGCGGGTTGGCTTCGAGGACCGGAGCGAACAGCGGCTCAAAAACATCTCCAAGCCGATCCGTGCTTACGCTGTACGCGCAGGGGCGCATAGCGCGCCGATCAATAGGCTGAGTGCGGCCCCGCCACCCCCGGACAAGCCCTCCATCGCCGTGCTGCCGTTCGAGAACCTGAGCGGTGATCCGGAACAGGACTACTTTGCCGATGGAATCGTTGAGGAAATCATCACGGCGCTGTCTCATCTCAAGGCCCTGTTTGTCATCGCCCGCAATTCAAGCTTCACTTACAAGGGACGCGCGGTCGATGTGAAGCAGGTGGGGCGTGAACTCGGTGTGCGCTATGTGCTCGAAGGCAGCGTTCGCAAGACGGCCAACCGCGTGCGCATCACAGGACAGCTCGTCGATTCCGCCACCGGAGCATATCTTTGGGCCGACCGGTTTGATGGCGGGCTCGGCGACATTTTTGAGCTGCAGGACCGGGTCACTGAAAGGGTGGTCGGAGCGATCGCGCCGGCTGTGGAGCAAGCTGAGATCGAGCGCGCCAAGCGCAAGCCGACCGAGAGTCTCGACGCCTATACAATCTATTTACGCGGTTTGGCGAAGCTTTATCAGTTTGCTAACCGTCAAGCGAACGACGAGGCTTTGCGCCTGTTCAACAGCGCGATCGATCTCGACCCGGAATTTGCTTCTGCCTATGGTCGTGCTGCCTTTTGCTATGCCTTTGCCAAGACCAATGGCTGGCTTTCAGTTACGGCGAACGAGATTGCCGAAGTGAAAAGGCTCGCTCAGCGGGCGGTCGAACTGGGCAAGGATGACACGATAGCGCTCGCTGCCGCCGGGTGGGCGTTAGCGCATATTGTTCGCGATCTTGAGCTGGGCGCCGCCTTAATCGATCGCGCCCTTGTGCTCAATTCCAATTTGGCTGAGGCATGGTATTGTGGTGGCTGGGTGAAAATATGGCTCGGCGAGCCGGAAGTGGCGATCGAGCGCTTCGCACGTGCCATGCACCTGAATCCAGTTGATCCGCGGCTGATGGGAATGCGAAACGGGATCGCGCATGCACATTTCTTCCTGGGTCGCTATGACGAAGCAGCGTCGTGGGCGGCGATGGCATTGCAGGACAATCCGGACTTTCAACCTGCATTACGCAACGCCGCCGCGAGCAACGCAATGGCTGAACGGCCGGAGCAAGCACACAAGGCAATGGCTCGGCTGCGGCAACTCAATCCCACGCTGCGTATTTCCACTCTAAAAGATGTGCGGGGTCCTTATCGGCTTGCCGAGGACCTCTCGCGATTGGAAGAAGGATTGCGACGAGCCGGGCTGCCCGAATGATCATCACAGTCAGCGTCGCCCGGTGGCGAACGAGATTCGAATGACTTTCGCTAGAGGCCCGTTGGAGACTTTGCGCTTCCTCTGCACGGCAGCCACCGTCTCGCACAACGTGACTTGCCGCACACCATCCCGCCAATTTTGGCGAGATAGTGCAAGTCGACTTCAAGCGCAGTGTGTCACTGCTGACGCGGCCAGTGTGATTTGCCGGATGCGAAGCCGGGCGGCAAATGGATTGCAGACAGAGGATTCTCGGTGCGTCCGGACCTGAAGTTGGTCCGCTCGACAACGATCTCGCGAGTTTCAAGCAGAGGCCTGATAATTAGCTCGCGGCCATAGTAGTTGTATCGCTCAGACGGGACCGGGATTGCCTTGCCCGTGTCGGGACTGATAGTCGCTTCAACTACTGCTTCGCGCGCGACGTCCGCTTGATACTTCACCCGTTCGGTGTCGGGCGGGCTGGCAGGGTACTTAAAGACCCAGCACTGCCGCTTCTCGCGCTGTTCACTCGGGAGCCGATCCGGGTGCTTGCGATGTGCCGCGTCGGTGTTGCGGACGGGCTCGAAGCCCGGCGTATGCCGGCCAGCTTCGTTGACCGCGTCCGCTTCTGCGTTCATCGCGTCAAGGCGCGTGAGCACATCCGCAATCGCAGCGGCGTGTTCATCGTAGGAGCGAAGAAGATTGGCGGCTTCAACCTCGACTGCGTTGCGCGCTGCTTCGACGCGAGCACGAAGCCGCTCCGCCTCGGCCCGCTTCTCGGCTTCCGCTTCGGCCGCCAGGGCTTCGGCATGCGCTTTTTCCAGGTCGGCAACACGAGCTTCAGCGCGATCTGCGGCGCGACGTTGTGCCTGGTACTCGGCCTCGGCCTTGATGTGTTCGGCATCACTCATGGTCGAAAGGCCAGCCAGTGCGGCCCCGCACTTAGCGACGGCGGCGGCGTGCTCAGCGCGCGCCTTTTCGATCTCGGCAGCGATGGCGGTGGAAGAGGGAGTCTTCTTTCCGAAGAGGTGATTCAGGATTTTCATTGCACGTAGCCTTCGTAAATGGTGCGGGCAGGGTGGTGATCAGCGATAGTTGGCGAGAGCTTCGCCGATGCGAAGCCAGCGATGGTAAGTCGTGTGCTCAACGTGCGCCGCGAATATGAGGTTGTGCGCCATGCCATGTCGCGCACGAAACTGTTCATCAGTGAGCGCTCGGCGCGCCGCTGCGAGGTCGGTAGTCGCAGCCTTAAGGTCTGCGATAAGTCTGGCGCGGCTCATTGGGCGGCTCCGACCTTGTGATGCGCAAGCCATGCATCAAATGCGGTCACGCTGTAGCGGCAAGAACCGCCGACCTTCACGAACTCAGGGCCAATCCCGCGTTCAGCATAGTTCTTGAGCGTATTCGGCGAGAAACCGCCGCGCGATGCGATCTTTCGTCGGGAGAGGAAAGTTTCAGACATTTTCGACCTCTAGCAAAAGTCACAGCGGGGTTCGGCCGCCGAAGCGCCCCGCTGCACTTGTTGTTCTTGCTTTGTCAGAGCGATGGTGACGCGAGTAATGTGCGCAATCTGCTCAAAGTCGTCAGGCCCGTTTTGGTATCCCTTACCGATACAAGGCAGACTTCGCGTCGGGTCAGGCCAGCTCGCCTCTAGGATGCGAGTAGCACCGGCACACCCCTTGATTTTGCGCGATCTCCGTGGTAACTACGCTTCATGATCAAAACGTCGTGCGCATCGTGGACCCGTAAAAACGTAACCCGCTCTCGCTGGGCCGTGGAAGGAGTCGTGCGCTAGGAATTTGACGACGCGATCTTTTTACCAGGCCCCGCCGGCATCGGACGGGGCCTTTTGTTTGGTCACGCTCCCTGCCGGCACAACAGCAGGAGCATCCGATGTCACCCCAACAGACGAACCTCACATCCGAAACCGGACGCGATGCCGAAGGGCTCCGCCGCGACCTCGCCATCGCTTTGGTGAAAGACGCCCCGGGCAATGCTTTGGCCGAGGCGCGCCCCGATGCATCCATCGCAGCGCTGCGAGACGCTTCCTCGGAAAAGGAAGCGGCTGGACCACCAGTCCCATCGACGCGGAGCGTCTTGAGTTTGCTCCAAGGATATTGGCGTGCGTTCAGAAAACGGCGCCAAGTCGAGAGTTTGCACAACCTGAGTGACAGAGAGCTGGCGGATATCGGCCTGACACCCAGTGACATCGACCACCTCGTCGCTCGCCGAGCTATTGAGAGGCTCAGAGATGGCACAACGTATCTATGGCTGTCTCGTGGTGTGTGATGGTAAGTCACCGGCTGTTCTGCACTTTTACTGGCAGGCAGTCTGGCGGATCAGTGAAGCGTGATCCGCCACTTTTAGTCGTGACATGGCGGATTGCGCTAACACCGATCCGCCATCGAGCTGCGAATTGCGACCAACACCAGTTGCAGATAGTGCCATCCTCTTCGTTCGCTAAGGATCAAAAGATGACCTCGCCGACCCATCCGCGCTTGGTCGGCTCTCCCCATGAAGGCCGACATGCGCGGCCAAAATGGGCACATCGACTTCGGGCCAGAACCGGACATTCAGTGATCAGTCATTGGCCGAAAGCGGCATCGAGAAACTTGAAAGTCGGAAGCATCTGCGTGGCCATGAAGGCAGGGTCCTCATGATGTGCGCCCGGCAAAATGGTGAGGGTAGACTTCGCCCCTTTCTTCAGCAGTTCGTCGTTGAGCCGAATCGCTTGGACTCCGGGGACGCTGGTGTCCGCGTCGCCGTTAGCGATCAAGATTGGGGGGATGACTTTTGCAGCAGTAATGTAGTGAGCAATACTCAAGTTCTTGACCTCGATCGCCCCGTACCAGATGACGGCGGCTTGGACGGCGCTGGAGATATCAGAGTTACCAAGGGTCGGATCGTCGAAGGCGGTGGGTTCCTGGCCGGTTAAAGCCAACATCGCGGCGATGAAGCCTCCGGCTGAATTGCCCCAGACCGCGAATTTCTCAGGATCAAGACCATACTTCGTTGCATTGGCACGAAGAAAGCGCACGGCGGCCTTGCCGTCTTGAACGGCGGGAAGGGCGAAGTCGACAAACGCGGCGCCAGGGCGGCGAAGGAGGCGGTAATTGAGACTCACGACTGCATAGCCTTTGCGGGTCAGCGCGGCGACATCTGGGACCTGAATTTGATAAGGCCCATCTGGTCCTTCTGGTGTGGGTGGGGGGCCGAAATTGCGTCGTGGCATGGAGTGCTTGTCGCCGACTCGGAACCCGCCGCCATGAATCCAAATCACTACCGGGACCGGCCTGTCCTGGGCCGCCGGCAAATACAGATCGAGCTTTTGCGACGGCGACAGCGTGGCATAAGAAATATCGGAAAATGTGGGCTCGATCGGCTGTGAATATTGATAGGCCGAGGAATCGGACGAGGCTCCCTGGCTAAAGGCAGGACCCACCGACAGACCTGAGACCAGTATTGTTGCTACAAACACGCTTAATCTGACGTCCACGAAGAACCTCCATCCAAGTGGTCACGAAAGGTGATCGCACCCGATATTGAGCGACAGTATTGATAGATCGCGACCAATGTGGCAATCGCCGGATGTCCGCAACGGGGTCACAAGCGGCGGTCGAGACGAGCATGGACCGGCGTCCGGTCTGCCTCTATCAGCCGACATGACAACGGCTTAGGCGCTGTTCTGCTTGGGGCCAGAAGCGGCCGTCAGCAGCTGCGATAGCTAGCGCCGCGGCGTCCTTCCGCGGATGCGGTCGAAGCCCTGCTTGATCGCGGCGAAGCGCCTGTCGATCGTGGCCTCGTGCTCGGTGTCGGTGAAGATGTAGGGCCAGTCATTTTCGATTGCCTCGCGAACCAGTTCGCCGACATAGAGCGGATCGATGCCAAATTTGTTGGTCCGCTCCTGGAGTGCCTTGATAGTATCGGCGATCGGTCCTTCCGTCGGCGGACTGCCGATCTTCTCGACGATCCGCTGCGGCACGTTGCGACGAAAATTAAAGATCTGAGTGCGGACAACGCCCGGACATAGAACGGATACCCCGATTTTCCGCGGCGCGAGCGCCTTACGCAGTCCTTCGGACAGAGCCACCACTCCATATTTGCTCACATCATACTGCGGACTTCCTCCAGCAATCAGCCCGAAGACGGACGCCGTGGAAACAACTTGCCCTCCTTCGCCGTGCGCCTCGATTAGCGGACCGAAAATCTCGATGCCCCAAATCACCGACATCAGGTTGACGTCGAGAACCCAATTCCAACCCGCATCTGTCCAATGACCATAACCCCGGCCGCCGGCGACCCCCGCATTGTTGACCAGAATATGAACCTTTCCGTAGCGCGACACGGTGGCATCCGCTGCGGCTTGGAGGTCTGCTTTAAGTGATACATCCGCTCTCACGCCGTCAACGTCGGCGTTGGTAAGTTTCAATTTCGCGACCGCCGTTGCCAACGCCTCTTCCTCGATGTCGCACAACATGACCTTCACGCCCGCTTGCGACAGCGCCGTGGCGATTCCTAATCCGATGCCGGATGCTGCTCCGGTGACGAAGGCTGTCCGTCCGGCAAGGTTTTGCATGTGCGTGTCTCCGTTGCTTTTGCAATTGGCCGTGGCAGATGCCATTTGGGTCCGCTGAGTTTATAGTACTCAAGCTCAAGAGGCGCGCCGCGCGCCAAGTCCGGTTTGGGTCACAAGCGGCGGTGGAGGCAAGCTTGGCCTCGCGTCCGGTCTGCCTTTGCCAGCTGACCTTACAACGGCTAAGGCGCTGTTCTGCTTGGGGCCAGCAGCGGACTTGCGCGACAGGATATCCGTGCGGTTCTATTCGTTGCTGAGCGTTTGTCGAAAGAACGCGCGCACTTTCTCAATGGAGTCCCGTGTCGCAGCATCGTTGTATTCCAAATGATGCCCCGAAGACTTTATCCCCTTCGTAAACCTGAGCCCTGCCAAATCAAAACCGTGGTGGGCGTCCGGGTAAATAATCAACTGCACCAACGAACGGTCGCCGGGCGACCGTGAGATACCTAGTTCGCTGCGCCCTGCGGCCATCGCCTCGCAGTCCGACGCGGGAGTCCAGTCGTCCAATGCACCAATGAGCACCAGTGTCGGTGCTGTCATGAGACCGGTGGAACTGCTGCATTTGGGATAAAGCGCGACACCGGCGCTGAATTTGTCTGGGTACAGGCCGGAGATAGATTCTTGTTCCAGGGCAGCCAGTACCGAAATCCCTCCCATGGAGAACCCCAAGACCGCAACATGATCCGCGCGTACGTACGGCTTTGTCTTCAGGTATGCGAGTGCCCGGAACGCGTCGGCGGGCTGGTCAGCAAAGGCAGCGCAGTTCGTCTCAATGTCGCGAGGTCCGAAGCTGTCAACCGCGAGCGCAACGTATCCCCAGCGGCGAAGCCTGTCCGCCCACGCAAGCATATCCTGGTGAAAGCCCCCACAGCCGTGCAAGACGACAACCGCCGGGAAAGGCCCGCTGCCCTCAGGACGGGCAAGATATCCAATGAGCCGGACCCGTTTGGACTCAGCTTCTCCGCTCTCAAACTCAACGAACTTGCCTGCATAAGCTTGTGCCGAGAAGCCCATCAATGTCGCCAAGAAGGTGGTCAAGATCAGGCAAACTCGCATCAACGCCTCCATCGTCAGCTTGTCAAATGTCTTCGAATAGCAGAGTATGGGGTAACGTGCAGTCCAGTATAACCAATCGGTTTGGTTGTTGAAGGTCTTTTCCCGGTACTCGGAGTCGAAACGAGCGCGCAGGATGATCTGAGGCCAGTGCACCGATTTCCGCTTTGGGTCATTTTCAACGGACTCAGCCGAGGGCGCCTCGACCGGCCGATGTCCGCTTCTGCCTCGTAAGCGCCGAACCGGGCCGTTAGTGAGTCCACGCCCTAAGTCGCTGAGACCGCGCTTTCGCTGGCTCGCTGTTGCGGTGTGTTGTCGTTGTCATGGCGCAATCGACGTGTGTCATGCTCCGCCAACACAGCAGCGCGTTCGTCGGCGCGCATGCGGACGAGCTTCTGCTCGACGCCGATATCGATCAGCGCAGCCCAGGTTTGGGGGATGTTCATTCTCAGCTTGAGCGCGAGCGCGGCAAGTTCACCGGCGAGTTCGGGCGGCAGTGCTTCAAGAGCAGGGACCGGACAAAAACCGAACCCAAGCGTTGCTAGCGCAGCTTCAAGGCTTTCGAGGCCGGGTCGGTTTTTTCGACGCCACGCCTTCGTGGTGGCCCGGCGGACGCCACTTCGCTCCTCCAGTGAGTCATACGTCATTCGTTGTCGCGCCATTTCTGCAAAGACGAGCTTCACATGCGGCCCGACATGCTCGGGCATCGTAACGGTGCGCGGATTCTTGCGGCGCTTCCGTGCTGGCGCTGAAAATAGCGCAGTGCGGAAGTCGGCGGGATAAAGCGGGGGAGCGGGCATCGGCGGAATCCTGAGACGATTGAATTGCTTTCAGGATCGGACGAAGAGCTATTGCGCTACAGCCCATTGCAGTCGCCCTTGCACGTGGCTCCACATCGTAGCCACGAGGCGATCCGAGAAAAGAAAGTCGCCTTTGAAATTTTGTATCTACCGAAGGCGGGGGGTCGCGCGTCACCCACACCTAGGGGGTGGTTCTTAGGACCCAAAGGGTTGCAGAGATGCAAGATTCCAGACTGTTCTCAGGTGCGCAAAGAGTTAGGCCGTGCACCATAAATCGGGTGATTGGGGCCGCGCACCCGATGTCCGCTTGTCAGCCAATAGCGGCGCAATAGCGGACGTCGCAGGAAGTCGCAGAAGGGGCAGAAGCGGCAATCGAGTTTAGCCCGCTCGGACTGGCGGTCCGTCTGGATCAATCAGCGCCAAGGTGATCCAGTGCGCTTCGATAGCTGGCTTGATCAGACCTTCAACCTCTACCACCGTGTCCCACGCTGATTGGATTGACACCGCGCGCTCGGTTAATCCAATGAGACGGAATTTACCCCGCACTCGGGCTCCAGATTTCACCGGGCTGAGGAAACGAACCCGCTCGAACCCGTAGTTGACGCCCATTCGTGTCCCCTCGACGCCCGGCATCGCATCGAAAGCGAGTGCCGACAGGAGCGATAGCGTGAGAAATCCATGTGCAATTGTTCCTCCAAATGGCGTCTCGCTTTCAGCTCGTTGACGGTCGGTATGAATAAACTGATGATCATTAGTGGCATCAGCGAAAGTGTCGATCATCGACTGATCGACCGCCAACCAACCCGACACGTGTTCGGGGCCGTTCAGAAGCCGACGGTACGATGTCAGCGGAATGAGCTTTCGGCGGATAGCTTCGAGTTCGGCGGCACGCTTGACGTTTGACACCTTCAGCCTCGGCAACGTTGGTTTGGTCCTTAACTCGTTTAAGCGACGCTGCCGCATCGCACCAGTAGGAAAGCATTCCCCGCTCGAAACAAGGTCGGCTATGGGTCAAAAGCGGCGGTCGAGACAAGTGCGGCTCGGCTTCCGGTTTCCCCTCGACAGCCGACATCACAATGGCTTAGCCGCCCTTCGGCTTAGGGCCAGAAACGGTCGTCCCAACGCTATGCGATCATTACAAAGAAGCTCCGGCTATACGTCGTGTGAAGCGGCGAAGCCATACCACTAGATCTCTCGCCTTGAACACTGAAGATATGACCCATTCTGGCGTCCCGAGATGACGGAGCATGTCTTCGTTGCCCTGTTCAATTCCCTCCCACATTTTTTGATCGGTAAAGGACGCATTCTCCTCATTGCACCGTTCGAGCCTCCATTTGATCTCTTCCAACAAGGCGTCGGCGTCTGGCAGACGCAGAGCAAAATCCAGTTCTCTTCGAGCACAACTCCGTTCGATCCGATAGCGGACCGACTCGTCGTAGCGAATGCCCCGCTTCTCTAGCCTCGCATGAGTCGCTTCATGTATGATAGCGGATGCGATCCATTCGAGCGTTGTGGTTTCAGAAGCGATGACGCGCTCGTCGAGCAAGCAGGCGTTCAAGGAATGCAGATAGCAGCCGGCTCCATGCGGAACCAGCGTCACCCAAATTCGAGATAAGCTACTCTTGACGCGTCGGTAATGAAGCGGAGCAAAATGCTCCATTAGTTTAAGCGCGGCTTCCACACGTTGTAGCGCAGGTTCAGGGTCACCATGTGAGCTTCCGATCCAAAGGCCATCGGTCATGCGGCTTGTCGAAAGCCATAGCGCAACTTTGTCAGCCAGAGACGGTCCTGAGATCGGAAGGTCGCGAGACATGGTTCACCGCCGCTTCAGTCTACGTAGGCATATTCCCGCAATGATAAACTGGCCTCGCTTCGGCGAACTTAACCACTTGAGTTAATTTGTTTCGAATGTTTGGAAAATGTCCGCCTTGGGTCAAAGGCACCGTTCTGGAGCCAATGATTGCTTCCGGTCTGTCACGCTAAGCGGAACGGTGGGCTTGCGGAGCGGCGGGCGGGGGCGGTTGAGGTTCCCTCCCGATCAACTTCGTGAACGCAATGCCGGGCATCGAACGCTGCGGCACCGGCAGTCATTCCGACGATGACAATCTGTTACGGCGCGGCCCCAATCGTGGCTGCTCTTACGGGTTTCGGTCGCGAACCTTCGGGTGTCCTCCTGCGATCCGTCGATGCGGGCAATCTGCCCTTGGGGGCATGGGCTGTTTCTGTCTCACTTCGCGTACAGCGGGCGCGAGCTTCAGCAATACTTCGTTGAGAGTTATCAACTCAAAGCGTGACATAGCCGTTGTCACGCCTTTTCTTTCAGTTTCGCAAGTTGCTGATTTTGGATAGTTTTTAGCGTGACAGAAAATGCCCCCTATATAAATGGAAAACGATGTCACGGACACCAAAAGCAGCAAGAGTTGTCACAGAACACTATCAAGAAAATTGGGTATCAGCCCTACACACCTAAAGGAGTGTGTAGGGCGCTGATTTATACCGGGGAAACAAGGGTGACCAAGCAATGTCACGCCTAAACTATTTTGATTTCAGTGAGATAGCCTATGGCGTGACAGTTGTCAGTCCGCGCGTGACACGCCAGATGTCACGACTTGTGAAAACTACATCTGAATCGGCCAGATGTATTCCACCCCGCCGACGTAACGGCTGGCGTACATTTGGTCTGCCAGCACCTTATCGAGGGCGCGCTTGTAAGCCTGCCGCTTTGTCGAAGTGTCGGCGGAGTCGCCTACGGCGTGCCTGCGCATAAACTCATCGCGCACGTAATCGACGCGGACGGCTTTGCGGGGTGGGGCGTCTTCGTAGACCTGCACATCCGCGCCGTGGCTGATCATCGCCTCGGAGATCGCGTCGATCAAATCCCGCACGGCGCGCGTCGGAGCCTTGCCCTTGGCACTCGTCCCCACTGGCGCAAAAACCACGTAGCCCGGCGTGATGTTATCACCGTCCTCGTCAACGCCAATCACGGTCTGCTCAATCGCGAATGATATCAGGGGGCCGGGAACACCAACTCGCGTCTTCGCTAGTGAAATGGTGCGCGCGCCGTCAACCTCGCCGCTTGCCTGATTGATATTTGCCAGAACGGCAAGAGCCCCATCGGCCCCCGCACCGAACGCGCTCGCGCCTCGAATGCCGCCGTCTGCATTCTTGCCCATGTGACAGATCGGAATGATCAGCACATCCATTTCCCGCGCGATCTCACCCAGCTTCGCCATGAAGGTTGCGACCTTGGCATTATCGTTCTCGTCATCAAGCGCAAAATATGCCGCCAACGTATCGATGAAGACAGCGCGCAGGGGGAGGTTGGAATGGTGCTCGGCGCACTCGCCTTGCGCTGAACGAATCTTGAGCTTCAGATCAGAAAGAATAGCGTTGGTGTCCCCCTTCGGGACGGCGTCTTCCCATAGAAACGGGAAGTGGGGCGCGTCAACCTCTGCCTTGAACTTCGCCCGCCTGGCGGCGACCAACCGCTGTTCGAGGATGCCGGCGCCCTCAGCCGCAAACCACAGCACGGCGCCGGGCTTCGTCTTTCGCCCCAAAAACTGCACGCCGCAGATCAATGATAGCGCGATGTCGAGTGCAACGAAGGTCTTGCCCGACGAATACTGACCGGCAAGCAGGGCAACGCCATGCAACGGGAGAATGCCTTTGATCAAGTAACTGGCCTTCTCAAACTGCCCGTCAACAAAACGACGAAAAGGCGGGTCGGGAGCACCACCGCCAGCCTGTTGCGGCCGGTTGTCGTTGGCGAAAGGCGGATCAATGGGCTTGGGGAGCAGGGCCATGGCTACTTTCGGAGAATGATTAGCGGTTCTTGCGGGAGTTGTTCCAGCAGCCAATTCAAAGCGGCGGACTTGTCGAGTTCGCGCGCCTTCATAACGAGGTCTACGGGCGTGTAAGTCTCATCGGTGCCGAAATCCTTTATACCGCGTCGATCAACTGAGAGGTTTCGCTTGCGGAGTTCGCGGGAGCGACCAGAGCCTGACTGCCGCCACGTCGCGACCGCTTCAAAACCGCCGGCCTTGCGACGAAGTTTGTAGAGGTAGAGCTTCGGCACCCAGCAGTCGAAATTCGCCATCGCGTCTTCATTGGCTTGACGGTAGATGTTGAGTGCGGTCTGCGATGCACTTGATCTGCACGGTTCACCTAGCACCGGCTCATAGCGACGCTCGAAGTTGGGATCATAGCCATACGCCTTCAGCGCTTCACCGATGCGCTCGGCGATGTCGTCCGGCAACTCGGTCAGTTGATCGAGAGACACGTCAAGAAGCGTGTCGTCCGTCCACCAATAGTAAGGCTCGCCGGTGTCAGGATGGATCGAGGGCGGCAAGACGGTTTGCTTGCCTTCGGAGAGTAGATCGACAAGGCCGATGCGCTCGGGCGTGCGGAAGTTGCGCGAGCGGATCGCGTCGGTGTTGCCGCGATAGAAGAGCGAGATGCCCTTGCGGCCCTTCTTTTGCACATTCGACTGCGGCAACATGGTGAGCAGGGCATCCATGGCCGGTTCGAAGTCGATGTCGATCACAACGACGCCACCAAATCCGCAAGCAAGGCCGAGCCCGCCGCCACATCTATCGGCTCGCCGCCCCCAAGCGGCGGTCTTGTGAATCGACGCGCGTTCAGTGCAGTAATCCTGCCATCCCGTCATAGGGTAATCGGTGCCGGGTGCCTTACCCCGCCCCTCAAACGGGGCATTGTGCGGCACGATAGGCAACAGCGAGTACCCGTTGCCGTACATCGCCAGCGCGGCGCGCTCGAAAGCGGAGGAATCGGACATTGCTCAGACCCAGAGCGCCGCGATGTGCTGCCAAAGCGCGCGACTCGGACTCATCCAGAAGTCGCGAGACGCCGCTTGGATGTCCGCGAGAGAGAACAGCTTTTCCAGCCTCGGGATTTCGGTGTTGCGAAAGAACACGCTTCCATCCTCAAACACCCGCATCTGATATTCGCGGGGCGAGACGGTGCGCAGATATTTTGCATGACGGCGCGCCGCCGCCAGCATGTGATCAGCGGTGATCGTCGGACAAGGGATACTGGAACGGGCCAGCTTTTCGGTGAGGGTGGGGTATCGTACTTGCACTTCCATAGTCCTTCTACTTAGCCCGCCAGCGCAGCAACGCTCGGCGGGCTTTTTTATGCTGAAGCGGGCTTGCCACCCGGCGCGACACGATTTGCGTGCATCCACGCTGCGATGTCCTGACGAGAATATTTCGGCGTCCGACCGATCAAGGTATAAGCGGGGGAACGCCCAAACCGCCGTTCGCGGCGCGCCCACGCATGCGACTTGCCGACGAACGCGGCGAACTCAGCTTCCGAGAACGAGAAATCATCATTGCTCATTTATTCTTCCTCATTTGTTCGAGTGTTTGGATTTGAGCAGATTTCACCACTCGCTAGGGATCGGTTGAATCTCCTTTCAAGCGATTTTTGCACCGAATCGGGCGCAGTTCAGCATTCACGCGGCGGATACCGCGTGATGGCGATGTTGAGGTTTTGTCGAGAGAAGTTAATGCCCGTGAAAGCGCTGACTTAGGAGGCCAACAAGGGCGTGTTGGCGTCCAAAAACGCGGCATAGTGCAGGAGGGCGACCGCCGCCAGATGGGCGTCAGTCGGTCCGAGCGTGGTTTCTTCGGAAGCTTCAAGAACTTCCGCGAGTTCGATCAAATAGGCGGGTTCATCGGTGATGTCAGTCATTGTCATGCACTTACGCATCGTTCGCGGGATGGCTGGTGAACCCGGCCATCCAAGCGTCGATTTCTGCCGCATCAAAAAAACGCGAGCGTCCAATATAGATCGGGGAGGGCAGGCTATTCGTGCGCAGCTTCACGTGCCGCTCAAACGTTGAGCGCGGCATGTCGAGCTTTCCTCGCACGGTTTCCGACTTAATCAGTTGCTTCATGTTGGTCCTCTTGGGGTTGGTGACATCTCAAGAAGTACCGAATAGGAACGAGAAAATCTGGGTAGAAAGTCGCTAACGGATACCACCCAAAATCAAAGGATCATCCTTCACATCAAGGGATCATCCGTCGCCGTGGGTGATGGATTGACTTTTTTGCAACTTCGTCTTCAGGCGTTTCCAGATTTTCTCGATTTGGTCGAGTTCAAGACCCGCATATCCGCTGTCCTTGACGATCTGCCGAGCGCGTCCAGGTCTCACACCTCTTGCGGTCAACGACTGAAGTGCTCCGAATATCCGAATGTCGCGCCATTCGATTTGCAGTTGCCCAACGGGGTTTTCGTGGGCCTTGCCGCGCCACGCAGCGTAAAGTTCTTTCGCACGGAAATTGACAATGCGGTCTTTATGGTTGGCCGTCCTCTTCTTCTTCTGGTCCTCCAGATTTTCTTTCGGCGTCCGCGATGTAGCCGCAAGCAAGTCAAGCTCATTCTGAATTACCTTTCCAGCAGCCTCGCTCACGCATGCGGCAAAACGATCAACCTCAGCCTGAATCACGCGCGGCACGGGCCGGGTGTATATTTGAGCAAGACTGTATGCCCGCCAAGCCGCCGCTGGATTCTTGGTCCGCTCGAAAAAATCAGTCATTTCGGCAATCTCATTGCCGACCAAATCGGGGAATGGCGCCATCGGTCAGCCCTCTAACGCCTTGAACTGCACAACATTCGACTCGCGCGCCACCATCAGATTGGCGAGGAAGTCCGCCCATAAGTTAAGCGCGTGCCGCTTCTCGGCAGCAAAGGTGTGAAGCTGATAGACCGCCATCACGCCGCGCATTTGATGGTTCAGCACCCGTTCAACCACTCCAACCTCTACCCCCAGATTGGGCATGGTGGTGGCGGCCGTGCGTCGCAAATCGTGAAGTCGCCAGGGCTCGATTCTGACTTCGTCTGGATCGTCACCAACCGCCGCCGCGTCTTCTCGCGCGATCTCCAGCATCACTTCGTCAATGCGCGCCTTGGCGTGGGTGGCAGAGAACGAGGGGAACACACGGGGCGAGTCCTTGATCTGGTCCATGCTGGTCAGAATCTCGACAGCGACCGGGGCAAGGGGGACGATATGAGGGTTGCCGTTCTTCGAGTCAGGGAGGGTCCACAATGGCGCGTCGCTGGTCAGGTCGAGTTTCAACCATTCCATGTTGGCGACCTCGCTAAACCGCTGCGCCGTCAGCAAGAGCAGATGGGCGAATTGACGCCGGGGCCATTCGAGCCGTTCGATTGCCCGCAGCAAGAGCCGTAATTCACCGTTGGTCAGGATTCGTTTACGCGAAACTTCTTTGACGACAGCGGTTCCATCAAACGGGTTCTTTTCGACCAGTTCTTTGGTGATGCACCATTGAAAGAAGTGCCGCCCATACGCGCGGAGCCGCTTCGACTGGATCGGCGCACGCGCCTTGACCGTGTCGAGAACCCGGATTGCATCGCTGCGCTGGATGTCGTCCACGCGCCTCTTGGCCCAACCCTTTAATTCCTTGTCGAGAACCCGCCGCACCTCCCGGCCGGACTTCAATCCATCGGCGTGGTCGCCGTAGTAGCGCACGAGCACGTTCGCGACCGTGTCCTCCCGGCGCCGGGCTTCCTTCTCCTCCGCAGCAATCCTAGCCGCTTCCGCCTTGCGCGTAGCGCGCTTCTGGTCGGCCGGGTCCGCGCCCATTGCGCGTTGTCGGCGTGCATCACCAGCCGCCTCACGGGCCTGTATAAGCGTTAGCGCGCCGGGACCGCTGGCAGGGCCAAGCACTACAGTCACGTCTTGCTTGTCACCCCGTCGGAACCTGTAGACGAACGTCCGCACTCCCGACGGATACACAAGCACCCGCAGGCCCGGATGACCAATATCGGGCAGGGCGTAGCGCTTCGCTCGCGGTTTTGCGTGCTCGATCGCCAACGCAGTAAGCGGTCTTTTCATTAGCTCCCCCTTCCAAGCCCCACTCTAAGCCCCACAAAATACCTAGCTGTAGTGGTATTTCGGGAGATGTCATCAGCTATCAATAGGGAGCTATATACTTGATTGGAAGAGAATTTTTTGTCTCATGTGGGGCTTCGTGGTAATCGTTGAAACCACAAGATGGCTGACTGTAAATCAGCCGCCTCATGGCTTCGAAGGTTCGAGTCCTTCCTTCCCCACCATCCTTCGCCCTGACGGGCTACGCGTGGCGCAGCCGCGCGGAGACCGTCTGGTCGGAGCGTGTCCGGCGTAGCTTGAGCGCAGCGAAAGCGTAGACGGACTGGTGCCGCCCATACGCAAGCCAAGGCTCGGCAAGCCATCTCCTTGAACTTCTGCGCCAGCCCGCCCGCTCAAACACACACCGCCTACTTCTGCGCATTGGAGAAAGCCGTTTCGAGCACGTCGCCGATCGGCTGCCAGGTGCGGCCGTCGAATTGAATGAGCCGCAGGTGTTTGATCGGCCGAAAATTCCAGGGTCCCGTGCTGATCTTGATCCCGGGCAGCAGCATGGAGCCTTGATAGTCTTTCAGGGCCGCGGCCTGCTTCATGACGTTCTCGCGGGACAGGTCGTTGCCGCATTGCTTGAGCACCTGGGCCAATGTCTCGGCGGCGGCGTAGCCGAACACGGCGTTACTGTCGTCTCTGCCGCCGGCCCGATTATATTTCTCAACAAATGTCTGCCAGTCCCTGGCGGCTTGCTCGTCCTTCCAGGCCGGATCATTCGCATCCTTCAAGAAAGTGGCTGTAATGACGCCCAAGGATTTTTCCTGGCCGGCGGGCTTTGGCGCCGTCGCGATCGATGACGCCATATGGTTCAAGATGAACACCGGGTGCCAATTGAGATCCGCCGCTATTCGGGCGACTTTCGCTGCGTTTTCCGGCACCCCTGCGAATACGAAAATTTCGGCGCCTGATCGCTTCAAGATCGATACGTGCGTGTCCAAATGCTCGTCTGCGATATCGTAGGCGATGTCGACCCTGATCATCCGGGCGATGTCACCGAGCCCGTCTTCCAGCCCCTTGAACAGTTCTCGACCGAAATGATCGTTCTGCCAAAGGGCTACGATCCTTTTTCCGGGGTAGAACGCGTGGATGTAGTTGGCGTAGATGCGTCCCTCTTCGCGAATGGAGGGCTGCCAGCCCATTGTCCACGGAAACAGCGACGGATCGCTCAGATGATCGTCTCCGGAGGCGACAAAGAGTTGGGGAATTTGCCTTTCATTCAGGTATGCGCGAACGGCAAAATTCCCCGGCGTTCCGAACGAACCGAACATCAAGAGCACGTCGTCTTTCTCGATCAGGTCGCGCGTGAGGCTTAGAGCGGTCGATGGATCGGATTTGTCGTCATATGAGATGAAGCGCACCTTGCGGCCGTTGATCCCGCCACGCTCGTTGATCATCTCAAAATACGCCGCTTCGGCTTTTCCAATCGCGCCGAAGACCTCCAGACTCCCGCTATAGGGCATAACGTTGCCGATGCGAATTTCAGTGTCGGTCACGCCTGGATCGCGCACCCGCTCGGTGATCGCGCCCAATGACGTAAGCGCCAGGACAAGAGCAATCAGCGTTCGGACCCTGGTTTGCATCGGACAAACTCCGTTACAAAGAATGCAGCCAGATTTCGAGACCTATGAGAGGCGAGTTGCCTGATCTGGATCGAACGCCGAGAAATTGACGGCAGCGTGATCGTCATTTTCTTCGACCGGAATGGATGTGCCTGTGTTCCGATCGGCTCATACCGAAAGGGCGATAGCTGGCGGCAGGCCAGAGCAAGTTCCCGCACAACGCGATCCAACAAGCGTACGCCGTCGATCGGTTGTGTCAACGAATTCGCTTTTGTTCCCTTGGGGGCAAGCTACTCCCGTGAACTCTTCCGCCCGCCGCGACCAAGCGGCGAGGAGAACCTCATCGGCGCCGTGATCACCGGGGTGGCAAAACGCGCCGTCTTCCTGTTCCGAAAGCTCGTCGTCGTCTCGAAGCCTCAGCCTTCTTGAGCGGTCTTCGGCAAGGATTCTCCGGGGAGATAAAGCCTGATCGGGCGGATTTCGTAGACGGCGGACGGATTGACCCGGTGCAGGTCGCGCGCAATGCCGATCGCTTCCTCCTCGTCGGCGCAATTCAGCACATATAGACCCAGCAACTGCTCTTTCGTTTCGGCAAACGGCCCGTCGATGACCATTCCGGCGCCGGGACCTCGCAAGGTGCGGGCTTCTGCCGTCGCGCCCAGCCGGGCCGCCGGCCCGAGCAGCTTCTTCGCGTTCAGCCGGTCATGCACGGCCAGCAGTTCGGTCATCAGGGCCGCGTCCTCCTCCGCCGTCCAGGACGTGACCTCGGCTTCGACGTGGTAGGCCAGCATGGCGTAGAGCATCGCTTTCTCCTTTATGCGGGGGCCGGGATTGGCTGCTTCCCGAGGACGTTTTGCCGCGCCCGGTCCCGACATTCCGGCGGCCCACGAAACATTCCGGAAACACGATATATCGGATTGCCCTTGAACGAGAGGTGGCGGGCTCTCGACTGATGGGCAGAACGCGAGCCAACGCACACCATTGAAGGAGACGGTCATGCGACGCCAGCCTGCCACGATCATTTGCGATGCCGCCAGATTGCGTGCATCGCAGCCGGCGTCATCGCAAGCGGGCGATTGGCACGACGTCACCGGCCATCACCGCTACTACGGCAGTTCGGCCATCAATGGCGGCGAGCGCATCGTCGAAGACCGCCGCGGCCCGTGCCCGCGCTCCGTCAATCTCTGCGGCTTTTGATCTTTGAGCTTCGGGGCAACAAAAAGGCGCGGCGGGATGGCTCCCGTCGCGCCCCATTTGTTGTGCTCGCTGGTCCAGGCCTGAGAGCGCCCGGAGCCAGGCCAAAACGTCAGCCTAGCGGGCGATCCCAGCGAGGTGACAGCGCTTGGTATAAGACACTGGATCACCTCCTTTCTTTGTTGATGGAAACATCAATATAGGCGGCGAATCGGCCCCTGTTAAGGGCCCGGACCGGCAGATGGACCGCTCCCCAGGATGTTCGGACCAGGGCGGCGGGGCGGGTTGAGGCCGCCTGCACGGCGTGTTAGGTCAACGCCAGCGCGGGTGTAGCTCAATGGTAGAGCAGCAGCCTTCCAAGCTGAATACGAGGGTTCGATTCCCTTCACCCGCTCCAATGTTTTCAGGCACTTATTGGATTCGTTAATCTCCATTCCGACAAGCCGGCTGAATCCATTCCGACAAATGTTCACTTTTTGACCGTCTGCTTGCGCCGTTTGATGCGCTTTATTTGCGCGTCCTGCTTGGCCTCGTCGTCATGACGCAGGTAATGCGCCATCGCTTTGGTCGATGACCATTGGCCTTTCTTCATCAACTGCGTTTCCGTTAGGCCGGACGTGCTCGCTTCCGTGGTCCCGCCATGTCGGCCGAACGACGTAAACGTCAGCTCAGGCCGCAAGCCCGCCGCCACGATGATCTTCTTCGAAATGCGCTCAACTTGCGTCAGCATCTCGCCCTTGAAGGCTGCCTGGTGGCCGGATGTCGGGTTTTCGATTTACTACATCCCAGGCGACTTCGCCGACACCAAGAAGATGAACATCGTCCGCCTCAATGGCGATCTCGACCTGTTCGATGATGGTTCCGTGCGCGTCATGCGCGCGCCCGGCCATACGCCCGGCAGTCAGTTCGTGGTAGTGAAACTTCCGAAGACGGGGTCCGTCATCCTCACGAGTGACGTTGTCTACCTGAAGGAAAATCTCGACAAGAATCTGATTCCGCCGATCCCGGGTACGCAATCGCCAGGCGATGCGTACAACAGCTATCAGCGCATTCGTCTCATCCGCGACGCCAACAACGCTCAGATCTTCTACGGGCATGACCCCGAGATCTTCAAGGCGACGAAGAAGGCGCCCGAATTCTACGATTGAGGACTCATTCGGCTGGGCTCCTTCGGGTCGGCCCGGCCGACCGGCGTTGCGTTTTTGGGACCTTGCATGACCATCATGCCGAGCGATGCAGTGCCTGGCGGTATATCGACCGCGAGGGCGGATGCGCCGGCCATCTCCGCGATCGATGTGAGCAAAACCTACGGCTCGGTCTCGGCGCTTGACCGATTGACGCTCGACGTCCGAGCCGGGGAAATATTCGGATTGCTCGGGCCAAATGGCTCCGGCAAGACCACTTTCATGCGGCTGCTTGCGGGCTATCTTCTACCATCTGCCGGCCGCCTGACCGTGGCCGGGCTGGACGTCCTCAACGATTCGCTCGCGGTGCGCCGGCGTATCGGTTACGTGCCTGAATCGGCGCCGCTCTATCACCACATGCGCGTCGGTGAATTCCTCACCTTCATGGCGCGGCTGCGCGGCGTACCCGAGCGAGAAATCGCAAGCGCGGTTGCGCGCGTGGTCGCTCGGCTGGCGCTGTCCGCTGTGCTCGATAAGCCCACCGGGAAGCTATCGCGCGGCTATCGCCAGCGGACCGCGCTTGCGCAGGCGCTGATCCACGATCCAGATATTCTCATTCTCGACGAGCCGACCAATGGTCTCGACCCACGCCAAATCATCGAGATGCGGCAATTGATCCGCTCGCTTGCCGGTCGTCACACGGTGCTGATGAGCTCGCATATCCTGAGCGAAGTGCAAAAGACGTCCGATCGGGTCGCGGTCCTGCTCAATGGCCGTCTGCTCGGCGTGCGGGCTATTGCCGATACGCCCGATCTTGAAGAGTGGTTCTTGTCCCTGACATGAAAACGCTGCGCATTCTGTTTGCCAAGGAATTGAACGCGATTCTGGCATCGCCGATCGGCTACACGGTTTCCGCCGTGTTCCTGCTGGTGCTCGGCTACACGTTCAGCCTCACGCTGTTCACAACCAAGGTCGCCAATCTGCAGTACATTTTCCACCAGATGTACGTGCTGTCGATCCTGCTGGTACCGGTATTGACCATGCGCAGCTTTGCCGAGGAGCGGCGATCGGAAACGCTCGAGCTGTTGCTCACCGCCCCGGTGGGCGAATTGTCCATCGTACTTGCGAAGTATGCGGCCACGCTGACGCTCGTGCTCGGCATGTTTGCAGCATCCCTGCTCTATGCATTGATCCTGGGTCGCTACGGCGAGCCGGATTGGGGGCCGATCTATGCGGGTTATCTGGCGCTGATGCTGCACGCCTCGCTTCTTGTTGCAGTCGGTCTCCTGATGTCGAGCTTGACGGAAAATCAGGTCGTCGCCGCAGCACTGTCGATCGGCACGTTTCTAATGCTTTGGTTCGCCGATTCGGTCTCCTATCTGCTGCCGCCGCCGTTCGACAGCGTTGCCATCAACCTGTCGCTGATCGGCCATTTCAAGCCGATGGTCTCGGGCTCGGTTTTCCTGTCGGATGTCGGCTATTTCGTCACCGCGAGCATGCTCGCGCTGTTCCTCGCAACGTGGGGACTGGCGCAGCGATGAGTGCGGAGCTGGCCAACATCGGCTGGTTTTTCGGTGTCGTCGCCGCGCTTGCACTCCTGTTCGCGGCGGGGCTCAAGCTGCCGGTCCGGATTGGGTCAACGAGCCGTGTCGTCACCGCGGTGCTTGTTGTCGGTGCTGCCCTGACCGTCGCGATTCTCGCCAATGTCGCGTTGTTTCGCCACGACGCCTATCTCGACCTCACGCGAGAGAAGGCGTTCACGCCGTCAGCCGAGGCGCGTGACCTGGTGCTCGCACTGAAGGAGCCGATCGACGTCGCCTATTTCTACCAGAAGCAGAATCCCGGCGCCCGGGCGCTGACCACCATGCTCAGCCAGCTCGAGCGGCAAAACCCCAACTTTCACGTGCGACTGATCGATGCCGACCAGAGCCCGGCACTGGCGAACAGCCTCGGTGTCCGCACCTACAATTCCGCCGTGCTGCGCGCCGGCGACCGCCGCATCGAGGTGGTCACCACCGACGACCGGGAGATTGCGCTCGGCTTGCTGCGATTGATGCGCCAGCGCGAGATGGTGGTTTGCTTCGCCGCCGGCCATGGTGAGTACGATATCGATAATTTCGAATTCCATACGCATTTCGAGGGCGCTCAGAGTCACCATCACGATGCCTCGGGGCTGGCGGTCGTGCAGATGGAGCAGCATGGCATCGGACGGCTCCGGCGTGCGCTGGAGAAGCTCGGGCTGGTCGCGCGAAAAGTATCGTTCGCGACCGGACAGGCGATCCCGGATGATTGCGCTGTGCTGGTCGAGGCCAATCCCCGAACTGCCTATAGCCCGAAGGAAAGCGAACTGTTGCGCCGCTATCTGGAGCGCGGCGGCTCGGCGATGGTCCTCGTCGAGCCAGACTATGTGCTGGACGACAGCATCGCAGCAGTTCTGGCCCGGGCTGGTGTCAAGATCGGCGACGGCGTGATCGTCGACCCCAGGGATCACTATTTTACGGATGAACAGATGATCGCCGTATCACGCTACGGTACCCATCCGGTCACGCGCGGACTTTCGCTATCATTCTATCCGGGTGCGCGGCCGCTTGAAACGGTGGTGGCACCCAACGTGCGGGTCGTACCGCTGGCGGCCAGCAGCACGGAGAGCTACATCATCAGCGATCGTCTCGGAAAGCGGGTGGAGCCGGAGACCGGACCGCCCGCAGCGCGGATCATCGTGCTTGCGTCCGAAGGACGCATCACCGAAGCAGCCAAGCCCTTTCGCCTGATCGTCGCGGGCGACGCTGACTTCGTTTCCAATTCTTTCTTTCCTTATCTCGGCAATTCCGATGTCGTGCTCGCGGGGATCGCCTGGCTGACGCGCCAGGAGAGGGCGCCGACCATGAAGCCCCCGGTCGAGGTCTTGCCGACGGTGACGCTTACCGGCGCACAGATGCGCGGCATCTTCATCGTCACGGTACTGCTGATGCCGGGCCTGGTCGCCCTTGCCGGGGTTGCGATGTGGTGGCGGCGGCGATGAACCGTTTCGGCTGGATCGCCGCTGCGATACTCGCGACGGCGTTCCTCGCAGCACTTGCCTTCACCGGCGGTCGAGGTGGTCCGGGACTCGCGCCGTTCACGCCCGCCGGACTCCTGACCATTCCGGCCGAGCAGGTCCGCGAGGTCGAGGTGACCAGTGGTGATAGGCGGTGGTACTTTGTGCGCGGTGAGAGCGGTTGGCGGGCGGAGCGAGGGACGGTAACGGCAGGGTTCGAGGGGCGCCTCGAGGGTGCGGTCACGCTCCTGCGCAATTCAGGGCCGGAGCGGATCTTGACCGATGCCGAACTTGCCGGCGTCGATGTTGCGCAGTTCGGCCTGGATCCGCCACGGTCCCGTGTGATCCTCAGGGGATCCGGGGCCGACAGCTTTGCGATCTCATTTGGCGCAGCCAATCTGCTCGGCCTGTCACGCTACGCGAGGCTCGACGACAAGCGCGAGATCGCATTGCTCCCCGGCTTCGTCCCAGAGGCGTGGGAGCAGTTGGGAGGCGCGCCATGATCGGACGCGTCTTGCGGACGTGGTTGGCACTGGCCTTACTGTGGCCAGCCTTCGCGCTTGCCCACGCGACCACGACGGCGCTTGTGCGAATCGAACTCATCGACAATCGGCTGCATTACGCGCTGTCGATCGTGCTGCCCGAAATACCGAACAGATCCGTCGAACTGCTTGCGTCTGCGGTCAACGGCGATCGGCCAGCAGCGGAGCGAATTGCCAAATACGCCCGCCAGACACTTTCGGTCGAACTCGGCAGTGCGCGCTGCCGGATGGGCCGCGTACGGATCGGCGGTGCCGGCGCCAACGATGCTCGCGCCACGATCGAGATCGAGTTCGGCTGTGATGCCTCGCACGGCCGCCTCGAGATTGCCGAGGACTGGAGCGAGCTTCTGGGCGAGCATTATCGAACGTTGGGAAATTTGGGGACAGCCAACGGCGAGCGGCAGGTTAGCTTTGAGGAACCATTACGGAAAGTCGCGATCGACGTGGACCGCCCCGTGGCGACCGGATGGTTCGATTTCGTCAAGCTGGGCATCGAGCACATCATCACCGGTTACGACCATCTGCTGTTCTTGGTAGCACTGCTTGCAACCGCTCAAGTTTTTTGGTCCGTCGTCCGCATTGTCACAGCGTTTACGCTTGCGCATAGCGTGACACTCTCAATTGCCACACTTGATATTCTGACCATTCCGGAGCGGATCATCGAACCGCTAATCGCGGCGAGCATCGTCTGGGTCGCGCTGGAAAATCTGCTTGTGACCGAACCCGATCGGCGCCGCTGGATCTGGAGTTTTGTCTTTGGCCTCGTGCACGGCTTCGGCTTCGCATCGGCACTCGGCGAACTCGGCCTGAAAGGGGCGGCGATCGTGCGGGCGCTCGTCGGATTCAATGTCGGCGTCGAGATCGGGCAATTGATCTTTGTCGCGCTGTTCCTGCCGACGCTGTCCGTTTTGACGCGCGGACGCGGCGCATCATTGACGCCGCGGATCGCGTCCGTTGCGGTCGCCATCGTTGGCAGCTACTGGCTGGGCGAACGCATTTTTGGATGGTGATGCGTGCTATCCTCGCAGTCGCATCATTTTTGATTGTGACATCATACCGGGATTGCTACCGTCTCGCGGTTGCAAGGCGAGTGTAGCAATTTATCTTTCGCGGGGGTGGTATGCGAGAGGTGGCGGATGGCGGCTATTGCTTGCAACCGCCGCAGTTGCGCTGCCGAAGGCGAAGGGCCGCGCCCCCTGATCGATGACGACAGCGTCCGCTCGCAGGATTCGCTGATCTTCAACGCACGGGCTGGCTACCGATTCGATAATGGCGTGCGACTGCAGCTCGACGTGCTCAATCTCTTCAACGCGAAGACCAATCAGATCGAATGGACAACCTCCTGAAAGTTCACAGCTAGCAAAACTAGAGGCCCCGTCCTTCAGACAGGGCTTTTTTGTCATAATTTGCGATTGCCGTGCTCGACACGTCGTGCGGCGACTACGTCACGCGGCTTGGCAGAAGCGCGCCGCTGCGCTCCAGCACCGGATACGCCGCGGCAGCCACGATATGGGAATTGATCAGCTTGATATCCCGCAATAGATCGAGATGGATCGAACTGGCCTGAGCGGCCTGGAGATCGCCATTGCGCAGTCGGTTGACGTGCGAAGCTGTCGCTTTGGTTTCGGCGTCCCTGAACGCGACTTTTTCGTCCACCAGCAGGCGAGCGGTCCGCTGATCTTCAGTGACGAGTAGCGATGCTGCCGTTTTCAGATTGACGGATAGGCGCTCGATCATGGCGGTCAGCTCCTTTTGCTCCTCCTCGGAAAACACCAGGCCTCGCTTGAGCCTCTTGGAGGCGTGCGGCAAAAAATTTCGGTCGACTACGTCGCCGGCCTGCTCAATATTCATCGTGAATGTCAAAATCTCATTCAGACGACGATGATCCGCGGGATTTAACTCTTCTGGATCAAGCGACGTAAGGTAGGCCTTGATTGCGATATTCAGCTTATCCAGCACGTCTTCACGCCGGCGGGTCTCAACCAGCAATCTTCGGTTTCCCTTCGCTAGTCCCGCGTTCACTCCTTGGAGCATTTCCTCAAGCACGTCGGCAAGCCGTAGCGCCTCGCGAGATGCTGCGCCGAGCGCGACGATGGGAGTCTCCTTAGCCGCGGAATCGAGATAGAGTGGCCGTGCCGGGTCAGCCGGGTTGATGTTTTCTGGGAGCCAGCGGCGCAACAGCGACGCATAGGGCCCCAGAAGCGGCAGGGATACGGCAGCCACCGCAACATTGAAAAGGGTGTGAAAATCGGCCACTGCACGCGCGCTGGTTGGCTCGATCGCGGCCATGAAATGACTGATCGGGCCGAGAAAACTTATCGTTATGGCAACGCCCAGGATACGTCCGATCAGATTGCCTATTGGAAGCCGCTTTGCCGCCAGATCGTCGCCTCGGGGACCCTCCAAGAGGGGATTGATGGCCGTGCCGAGATTTGCACCGAGAACAAGAGCAAACGCGGCGTCAGCAGGAACCACGCCCTTCATCGCTAACGAGATGATGAACAGGACGATGGCGACGCTCGAATGGGCAGCCCAAGTCAGCAAAGCCGCCAGAAATACGTCCAGAAGCCACGAGGCGGAAACGGCGCCCAACACCATGCTCAAGACGGGTGAATCCTCGTAGCCAGTCATGAGACTAAGAAGCTGGTGCAACGCAAGCAGCATCAAGCCAAGGCCGATGAACACGCGACCGAGATCGTGTGCTTGGGTTCGCGAATCCCTGCGGAACATCACCATGCCGAGCAGAATGAGTGCTGGAGAGATCAGCACGACATCGAACGAGAGAACTTGCACGATCAGGGTCGTCCCCACGTTGGCACCCAACATGACCGCGAGAGCCGGGACCAACCCCACCAGACCTCCTGCTGCGAAGCCGGCCGTCATCAGTCCGGTGGCGGTGCTGCTTTGGAGCAGAGCAGTAACGCCCACGCCGGCGAGGAAGGCGCGAAGGCGGTTACGCAAGGCACGACCCAGAATGGAGCGCAATTTCGAGCCGAACGCGCGCTGCACGCCGGTCTGCACCATGTGTGTGCCCCAAAGCAGAAGCGCGATCGAGCCGGCGAGATCGATCAGGGAAATCAGCGGGGACATGATCGATGCTCTCCTGGAACGAGTCGACGAACTGAGCCGTCTGACTTACGCGGCGTCTACGGCGCCATCGCTGGCGGTATGTATCCGATCCGCGTATTGTTCGGCGATCGAACGAAACCCTGCCGGCAATGGCTTGTCGGTGAAGAAATGATGGCATTCGCCAAGATGGCCGCCGCGCACTGTAGCGTTGCGGCCAAACTTGCTGACGTCGGCGACCAGCAGGGCGATCCGACAATTGGCAACGATGGCCTGACGCGCCTGAAACTCATCCGAGTGAAAATCGAGCAGGGCGCCATCTTGATCTATGCCGCCGACGCCGAAAATTCCGAAATCCGCCTTGAAACCAGAAAAAAACCGTACTGCGGCGTCGCCGACGATGTCACGGTCGAGGGGACGCAGTGTCCCCCCGGCGATCGTGATTTCGACGTCTGGATTGCGCGCGAACGCCGCTGCCACGTTCAGGTTGTTGGTAATGATCCTCAAATCCTGACGATTGGACAGCGCCTGCGCGACATATTCGGGCGTGGTCCCGAGGCCGATCATGAGTGATGCGCCGTCGGGAATGAAATTGGATACCGCATGAGCGATCTGTCGCTTGGCGTCGGGGTTCAATCCCTGCCGGCTTCCATAAGCAAGATTCTGGTTCTGAACTGGAAGGCCGACGCCGCCGTGGATCCGTCGCAGCAGGCCTTGGTCGCATAGCTGATTCACCGCGCGGCGAACGGTCTGCTGCGTGACGACGAAATGCCCGGCAAGATGTTCGATCGAGGCGAAGCCCTGCTCGCGCACGATCTCCAAAATACGGGCCTGTCGCTTGGTGACGGTTGTGAGCATGAAAATCCTTCTTGTCGTCAAAAAGTATCATTCGAACATAAATTGCGCAATTTCTATTTCATTCGCTCGCACTCTGTGTTCAGATGAACATCGGAGGAATAGATAATGCGCGGGCGCGGAGAAAAGCCTTGGAAGGCTTCCCGGGCGATGGGCGCGGGAACGGTCGACCAACCGTAGAACAGGTCCTCGTCACGGCCGGATCGCTCGCCTGCGCTGGCTGACTGATTGAGAATGATGTCAGGACAAAAGAAGCAACGGACCAAGACGCTTTCGCGCGACTTAACGTGCGCGGCAGCAGCACAACGTTGAACCGGATAGATCATGTCGGCGATTACGCTGGATCACGTTTCCAAGAATTGGGGTCCCATGCGGGCCGTCGACGACGTGAGTCTCACGGCGGAGGAAGGCTCGCTACTGGTGCTGCTCGGTCCATCGGGTTGCGGCAAATCCACGACGCTTCGCCTGATTGCAGGTCTTGAGCAGCTCGACGGGGGCACAATTGCGATCGGCGGCACGGACGTAACCAATCTCACGCCGGCCCAGCGCAAAATCTCCATGGTGTTCCAGTCCTATGCGCTGTTTCCGCATCTGAGCGTGGCGGAGAATATTGTCTTCGGCCTGCGCGTGCGGCGTGTGTCCCGCGCCGAGCGCGATGCGCGGCTCAAGCGTGTTGCGGATATCGTCGGCCTCGGACGTTTGCTCGAGCGCAAGCCGTCTCAGCTGTCCGGCGGTCAGCGCCAGCGAGTCGCACTCGGACGCGCCATCATCGCCGAGGCGCGGGTTTGCCTGATGGATGAACCTCTTTCAAATCTCGACGCCAAGCTGCGTCACGAGATGCGGACCGAGATTCGGGCGCTGCAGCAGCGACTTGGAATGACGATGGTCTATGTGACGCACGATCAGACCGAGGCCATGACTATGGCAGATCGCGTCGTGCTGATGCGCGACGGCCGTGTCGAGCAAAACGGCTCACCGGAAGAATTGTACAATAGGCCAGCGACGGCATTCACGGCGCGATTTATCGGAACGCCGCCGATGAACTTGATCTCGCAGGGCGACCGCCTCATCGGCATTCGACCAGAGCATATTCAGATCGTGGCGCAGGACGGTCAAGCCGCGCGCGTAAAGACCGTCGAGCATCTGGGTGCCGACAGCATCATTCTGTGCGAAATCGCGGGTCAGCCGGTTTCGGTGCGGCAGGACGGTTTCAGCAAGGCTCAGCCAGGCGATGACGTCAGGCTTGCCTGGGACGCCGGCCATGAACATCAGTTTGACCAGAAATCGGAACGGCGGCTGGAGCCGATGCTCAATGAGGCAAGGCGTATAGCAACTGGCTGAAACTGAAACGACGGTCTCGGCGCGGCAAAAAAGTGACATGGGAGGACGACATGATATTGGTTCGACGAACAATGCTGGCGGCGACTGCAGTCGCGGTGCTATTTTTGGGCGCGCGTCCCGCTGCGGCTGTCGATTTGACCATGTATTATCCGGTCGCGGTGGGCGGACCGGTGACGAAGATCATCGACGACATGGTCTCCCGTTTCGAGAAAGAGAATGCGGACATCAAAGTGACCGCGGTCTACGCCGGCAACTACACCGATACGATGACCAAGGCGATGACGGCAATGAAGGGCGGTCAACCGCCGCAATTGTCGGTGCTGCTGTCGACCGACGTCTTCACACTTATGGACGAAAACGCAATTGTGCCAATGGATGGTCTTGTCACTGACAAGTCGTGGTTCAAGGAATTCTATCCGGCGTTCATGGCGAACGGACAGATCGACGGCAAGACCTGGAGCATTCCGTTCCAGCGCTCGACGATCGTGCTGTACTGGAATAAGGACGCCTTCAAGGAAGCGGCCCTCGATCCGGAAAAGGCACCTGCGACCTGGGACGAAATGGCCGAAATGGCCAAGAAACTTGTCAAGAAGGATGCATCGGGCAACACCACGCGCTGGGGCGTCGAAATTCCGACAACCGGCTACGCCTACTGGATGCTGCAGGCGCTTGCCATCGAGAACGGCCAGAAATTGATGAACGAACCCGGTAACGAGGTTTATCTCACGGCACCAAAGACGGTGGGCGCGTTGGATTATTGGGTCGACCTGTCGCGCAAGCATAATGTGATGCCGACGGGCACCATCGACTGGGCGACGCTGCGCACCGATTTCCTCGAAGGCAAGACCGCGATGATGTGGCACACCACTGGTAACCTGACTGCGGTCAAGGACGCTGCCAAGTTCAACTTTGGCGTTGCCATGCTGCCTGCCAAGGAGCGGCGCGGTTCGCCGACCGGCGGTGGCAATTTCTACATATTCAAGAGCGCTTCCCCCGAGCAGCAGAAGGCCGCCGTCAAATTCATCCAGTGGATGACAGCTCCTGAGCGCGCAGCGGAGTGGAGCATGAAAACCGGTTACGTCGCGGTTTCTCCGGCGGCCTACAAGACGCCGGCGATGGAGGCGTATGCAAAGGGTTTCCCTGCCGCGACCGTTGCCCGTGATCAGCTTGAGCATGCCGTGCCGGAATTGTCGGTTCACGAAAATGGCCGCATCTACAAGTTTGTGGGAGATGCCGTGCAGGCGGCGGTCACCGGCGCGCAGAAGCCGCAGGAGGCACTTGCTGCCGCTCAGCAGCAGGCCGACCGCGTACTCCGCGCATATAAATAAAAAAAGGGGGCCGGGTAGGGATTCGCCGCCACTCGGCCCAATAAGCCAATGTCCGATCAACTCGTCATGTCATCAGTTGCGCGCCAGGCGAGATCGCACGCGTGGTGGAACGCAGTGAACGCCTGGCTGCTGTTGTTGCCGGCGGCCGTGCTGCTGCTTGCGTTCACGCACTACCCGATATTGGCGACAATCCGGCATTCCTTCTTTATCACGCGCCGGAATGGCACCGAGGCCTTCGTCGGCCTTGACAGTTATCACTCGATGGCAGCCGATCCGATTTTCTGGAGAGCATTAGCCAACAATTTCTGGTTCGCGCTCGGTACCATTCCGACGTCGATCGCGCTGGCGCTGGCGATGGCGATCTGGGTCAACCGCAATATGCGAGGACGCGGCTTCCTGCGGCTCGCTTATTTCACGCCCACCGTGCTGCCGATGATAGCGGTCGCAAACATCTGGCTGTTTTTCTATACGCCGGACTATGGATTGCTCGATCAGTTGCGCGGATTGTTCGGTTTCGGGGGCTGGAATTGGCTTGGCGATCCAAGCACGGTGATGGGCTGTCTGATCGTCATGGTGATCTGGAAGGAGGCCGGCTTCTTCATGATTTTCTATCTCGCCGCGCTTCAGCAGCTTTCGCCTGATCTCGAGGAGGCGGCGGCCGTGGAAGGAGCGAGCCGCTGGTACACGTTCCGGCGGATCACCTTCCCGTTACTGATGCCGACCACGTTATTTGTGGCCATCAACGCGGTCATCAATTCATTCAAGTTGGTGGATCACCTTGTCATCATGACCAAAGGCGGCCCCAATAACGCAAGTACGTTGCTGCTGTATTACATCTATGAAGTTGCATTCACGTTCCAGGATTCGGCCTATGCAGCAACGCTGACCGTCGTGCTGCTGGTCTTGCTGAGCACCGTCGCATTGATCAAGTTCGGCTATCTTGATCGCAGGATCCACTATCAATGAACGGGCGGACACATCCTCTTGAGGCAGTTGCCGCGTGGCTTTTGGCGCTGCTGTGGCTTGCGCCGCTGGCCTACGCGTTCTGGAGCGCACTGCATCCTGCCGCTTATGCAACGTCGTTCAGCCTGTCTGCGCCCTGGACGCTGGAGAATTTTGCGCGGGCATGGCATCAGGCGCCGTTCGGTCGTTACTACTTGAATACGGTCATCCTGGTTGTTCTGATCCTGATCGGACAGCTCGTCCTCTCAACGCTGGCGGCCTACGCCTTCGCGCGCTTCAAGTTCAAAGGCAGCGGCATCGCGTTTGCGCTCGTCCTGCTCCAATTGCTGATTATGCCCGACGTACTGATTGTCGAGAATTACCGCATGATCGGAAAGCTCGGATTGCTGGACACCATTCCGGCGATCGCGCTGCCGTATCTCGCGAGCGCGTTCGGCATCTTCCTGTTACGCCAGACATTCAAGAGTGTTCCGCTAGAGCTGGTGGAAGCGGCCCGGGTCGAAGGGGCAGGGCCGTTGCAGATCCTCTGGCGGGTTTACGTTCCGCTGGCGCGGCCCACCTATGTCGCGTTCGGTCTCGTTTCGGTCAGCTATCACTGGAACAATTTCCTGTGGCCCCTGATCGTCACGAATTCGGTCGAGGCGCGACCTCTGACGGTAGGGTTGGCGGTGTTCGGCGCACCGGAAACCGGCGTAGACTGGTCGATCATCACCGCCGCGACTGTAATGACGATGGCGCCCCTGTTGTTCGCGTTCCTGCTGTTCCAGCGGCAGTTCGTCCAATCCTTCATGCGCGCGGGTATCCGCTGATGCGGTTGGTCACGTGGAATATCCAGTGCGGAAAGGGTTGCGATGGCGTGACCGACCTGGCGCGGATCGTTGCCGTCGCGAAGGAAATGGCCGACGCCGATGTCTTCTGTTTCCAGGAGGTATCTTCCGGTTTTTCCAAACTCGATGGCGATATGGATCAAAGTGCGCAAATTGCTGCACTGCTACCCGGTTATCTGCCGGTGTTTAGACCGGCTATCGAAACGATGGACAGCGCGAACGTATTACACCAATTCGGGAACATGACGCTGTCGCGCTTGCCGATCTTGCAGATTGCCAATCACCTTCTGCCGTGGCCGGGAGCAGGTGCCATGCGCAGCATGCGCCGTCACGCGCTGGAGGTCACGGTTCAGGCCGCGTTCGGCGCTCTGCGGATCGTCAACACGCATCTCGAATATCACTCTGCAGGCCAGCGCGAAGCCCAGATTACCCGGCTGCTGGACCTGCAGCAGGAAGCCTCGACGAGCCCCAAAGTGTCCGATTCACAACACAACGACCCTTACGGAGGTCAGACGGTGGCAGCGTCGAGCCTACTGTGCGGTGATTTCAACTTCGATGTGTCTGACTCGCAGCACGCGTTGATTCATCAATCGGTGCGTTCCGGCCTCAACTATCGGGACGCATGGACCATCTGTCACCCGGGCCAATCGAGATCGCCGACCTGCGGACTTTACGATCATGCGCAGTGGGTTGATGGCCCCGACTGTCGCGATTTTATTTTCACGACAGAAGATTTGACCGGTCTGGTCCGCCGCGTCGAAGTCAACGGCAAGACCGACGCCTCCGATCATCAACCCATCCTCATCGAACTCGCTGATTGAGCAGATGGCGCGTCACTCCAGCGATCGAGTAGGGGGCCTTCCTGAGCCAATGCCCGGCCGTGCTCGCGGTCGATCGTGCCAGGCACCTTGCGCACGGACCAACCGGACTTAGCGAGCGGCGCTGAAGTCGCCCAAAAATCACCGCACCCGGGCCCTTTCATCATGCCGACACATATGTCATTGTAGAAATACAAATGATCGCGGACGGGTTTTTTGAGGCGCCGGCTTGCCGGACCGCGGGAGGGAGGATTACCCATGAAGAAAACGGCATTCATGGCGGTTTTGTTGGGGGTTTTGGCATTGGCAGCACCTGCGCAGGCGGCACGCGTCGAGGTGCAATGGTGGCACGCCATGAGCGGCGTGCTGGGCGACCGGCTCAACGAACTTGTCGAGAAATTCAACGCCTCGCAGGACAAATACACCGTCGTCGCGGTCGCCAAGGGCAATTACGACGAGGTGACCAATGGCGTAATCGCGGCCTATCGCGCCAAGCGCCCGCCCGAAATGGTGCAGATCGCCGAGCGCGGCTACCTGACGATGCTGCTCTCCGGCGCGATCGTGCCGGTGCAGGATCTCCTGGATCAGAAGGGCTACAAGATCGACTGGCCCGACTTCATCAAGCCGGTGGCGAGCTTCTGGAGCTATAAGGGCCGGATGTCGGCGATGCCGTTCAACTCCTCGACCCCGATCTTCTGGTACAACAAGGAGCATTTCCGCAAAGCGGGCTTCGACAAGCCGGCTGACACCTGGCAGGAGCTGGAGGCGCAGCTTTATGCCATCAAGGCAAAGGGCGTCAGCGAGTGCGGCACGGTACTGCCGGGCGATTTCTATTGGAGCCTGCTGGAGAACTACAGCGCCATCAACAACCAGCCCTACGGCACGCTCGCCAACGGCTTCGGTGGGCTCGGCACCGAATTCGTGTACAACAAGACCAAGGTGGTCTCGCAAGTCGCGCGCCTGAAGAAATGGCTTGACGATGGCGTCCTGCAGATCGCCGGCCAGGGTTTAAGCCCCGAGCAGTTGTTCACCTCCGGACGCTGTTCGACCTTCGTCAACTCGACCGCGTCGCACGGCAATATCGAGCGCAACGCCAAGATCGAGTGGAGCGCCACCTTCCTGCCGCACGAGAACGATATCAATCCGCCGCTCAACAGCACCATCGGCGGCGGCGCGATCTGGGTGATGAAAGGCCATACGCCGGAGCGCTACGACGCGGTCGCCGCTTTCCTCGATTTCGTCGCTCAACCGGAGACGCAAGTGTGGTGGCATGGCGTGACCGGTTACGTCCCGGCGACCAGCAAAGCCTATGCGCTGGCGCGCGAGCGTGGCTACTACAAGGAGCATCCGACTCGCGAGATCGCGGTGCTGCAGCTCTCGCGCGGCACGCCCAACGACAATTCGCGCGGATTCCGTTTCGGCAATTTCGTGCAGACGATGCTGGCGCAGCGCAGCGAGGTCGAAGCGGTGTTCACCGGCCAGAAGCAGCCGCAGCAGGCGATGGATGACGCCGTCAAGCGTGGCAACGAAATCCTACGGCAGTTCGAGAAGCTTAACGCCGGAAAAGACGCCGAGGCGGGCCGCGAGCCGAAATGAATGCAAGCTCGCCGATCGCAAGCTCGCCGATCTGGCCGGAATCGCCCGCGGTGCAGGTAGCGCAGCCTTCCGGCCTGGTCAGATCGCAGCACCCATCGCCCGGCGCAACCGTTGCCGAGCATAGCTCAGTGACGCCCCGGCCCATCAGGGCGCGGACGCCCAGGCGCGGCCAGCCCGATCGCGAGCCGGGGCTGAAGCGGGCGAATTTCGGCCGTGAGGCCGGCTTGCCGACGCTATTGCTGCTGCCGCAGTTGCTGATCCTGGTTTGCTTCTTCTTCATCCCGTCGCTGCGCGCGCTGATGCAGTCCGTGCTGCTGAGCGATCCGTTCGGCAGCAACGTCCAGTTTGTGTGGTTCGACAATTTCAAGGCGCTGTTCGCAAGCGGCGAATATCGCCAGTCGATTGTCACGACGATCTGGTTCACGGTGACGCAGAATGTGATTACGCTTGCGGTCGCCGTGGTACTGGCATTCGCCAGCGACCGGGTGGTGCGCGGACGTTCCGTCTACCGGACCCTTATCCTGCTGCCCTATGCGATCGCGCCCGCGATCGCCGGCATCCTGTGGGCGTTCCTGTTCAATCCGGTCGTTGGCCCGCTCGCACACATGCTGCACGCGCTCGGGATTTCCTGGGATCCCAACCGAAATCCGAACGACGCGCTGTGGCTTGTGATCATGGCGGCGTCATGGAAGCACATCTGCTACGACTACATCTTCCTGGCCGTCGGCCTTTTGGCAGTGCCGGCCTCGCTGATGGAAGCGGCTGCCGTCGACGGCGCCGGGCCGATACGGCGTTTCTTCCTGATTGCGCTTCCCATGCTTGGACCAACCGTCTTCTTCCTCGCCGTGATGAACTTCATCTACGGTTTCTTCGAAACCTTCGCCATCATCGATGCGGTCACCCATGGCGGGCCGGCCGGCGCGACCAACATCCTGGTGTACAAGGTCTATGTCGACGGCTTCATCAATCTCGACCTGGGCTCCTCGGCGGCGCAGTCGGTGCTGCTGATGACGTTCGCGCTGATCTGCACGTTGCTGCAATTCCGCTATTTCGACCACAAGGTCAACTACGGGGTCTGACCGCATGGTGGAACGCGCGCCCGTCCTCGACACGATCTGCCACGCGATCCTGATCGCCGGCGCGCTATTGGTGTGCGTGCCGCTTTACTTTGCGTTTGTCGCGGGGTCGCTGACGATCGCCGAAGTGCAGAAGGTGCCGCTGCCGTGGCTGCCGGGAGGCCAGTTTGTCGCCAATCTGCAGGCGGCATGGGCCAAGGCCGATTTCAGCCGCACGTTCCTCAATTCCATTGTGGTGGCGGTTGGCATCACCGCCGGCAAGATCGCGGTGTCGTTACTCTCCGCCTTCGCCATCACTTATTTCCGCTTCCGTTACCGGATGTTGGCGTTCTGGCTGATCTTTATGTCGCTGATGCTGCCGATCGAGGTTCGGATCGTGCCGACGTTCGAAGCGGTGGCGAATGCCGCGCTGCCGCTGCAATGGCTCGCCGATATGCTTCACGTTGCCGATCTCTGGAAATGGATCAGCGGTCACGATGTTACGATCACGCTGGAATGGAACATGGTCAATACCTATCCGGGGCTGATCCTGCCGCTGATAGCGTCGGCCACAGCAACCTTCCTGTTCCGGCAATTCTTCCTCACCGTGCCGGATGAATTGTGTGAGGCCGCAAGGCTCGACGGCGCGTCGCCGCTGCGTTTCTTTTGGAGCATCCTGCTGCCGCTGTCGGTCTCGAACATCATCGCACTCGCGATCATCCTGTTCCTGTTCGGCTGGAACCAGTATCTGTGGCCGTTGCTGTTCACCACCGACAAGGACATGGCGACCGCCGTGATCGCGCTGAAGAACCTAATCCCGCGCTCCGACAGCGAGCCGGCCTGGAACATCGCCATGAGCGGCGCGCTGCTTACGATGCTGCCGCCGACGCTGGTGATATTGCTGTTGCAGCGCTGGTTCCTCAAAGGGCTTATCGACAGCAGCAAATAGGGACGAAGTATGGTTTTCATCGCCGGACACCGCGGCGCTCGCGACCTTTGGCCGGAGAACAGTCTGCTCGGCTTCCGCAATCTATGCGGACTTGGCGTCGAAGCGGTCGAGTTCGATATTCACCAGAGCGCCGACGGTGGGCTCGTTGTCATTCACGATCCGCTGCTCGATCGCACCACGCATGACACCGGACTGGTCGGGGTCCGTACGTTGAAGCAATTGACCGCGACGCGCCTGCGCGACGCCGGCGAGGAATGCATTCCGACGCTTGATGCCGTGCTCGACCTGTTCAGCGATTCACCGCTCGAACTTCACATCGAGATCAAGACCGACGCCTTCGGCAATCCCTATCCGGGCATCGAAGAGCGTCTGGTCGACGCGGTGAAGCGGCGCGGACTCGAGCAACGCGCCGTGCTCACCTGCTTCGTGCCTGGCGCGATCGAGATTGTGCGACGGCTGAACCCGCAGGCGCGGGTGCTGGTCTCGCTGGACCGCCGGTCGGCGGAGATGATGGGCGGCATGGCGACGGCGCTCGACCGTCTGGCCGCCATTCCCGACTGCATCGTGGCGATCGAGAAGTCGCTGCTGGCGCTGGCGCAGCCGCTGGCGCTGAAAGTTCTGGGTCGCGGCCGGCTCGGTGCCTGGGTGACGAACGAGCCGCAGGAGATCGCCCACTGGCTGGCGCAGCCGGTGCGGCAGATCACAACAGACCGGCCCGATCTCGCGGTGAATATCCGGCGCGAGATGATATCCGCGGCCGCGCCATCATGAGCAGCCTCATGATTCCACGCCGGCGATTCCTCACCGGCTCGCTGGCCAGCGCTGCGGTGGCTTCGCCATTCGGGATCGTGCGCGGTGCGCCGGTGACGTTCAGCACGGATCCATACACGCTCGGCGTTGCGTCCGGCTGCCCGCGCGAGGACAGCGTCATCCTATGGACACGCCTCGCGCCGCGACCGCTCGAGGAGGGCGGGATGCCGGCTTCGCCGGTCGAGGTCGAGTGGCAGGTTGCGGAGGATGAAGGATTTGCGCGCATCGCAGCACACGGCGTCGTTCGCGCGACCGCGGAGCTTGCGCATTCGGTGCATGCCGAGGCGAAAGGCCTGCGGCCGGGCCGCGTCTACTGGTACCGGTTTCGCGCCGGGTCGGCGGTGAGCCCGGTCGGGCGCACCCGCACCGCGCCGGCCGGGGGCAATAGCCGATTCCGTTTTGCCTTCGCTTCCTGCCAGCAATACGAGCAGGGCTACTACGCCGCGTATCGTGACATGGCCGCGCGCGACCTCGATCTGGTCGTGCATCTCGGCGACTACATCTACGAGAAGTCCTGGGGCTCGCGCCACGTCCGCCAGCACGGCGTCGGGATTCCGACAACGCTTGCTGAATTCCGCAATCGCTACGCACTCTACAAATCCGACGCCGACCTGCAGGCCGCGCACGCCGCCTTTCCGTGGCTGTCGGTCTGGGACGACCACGAGGTAGCGGACGACTATGCCAATGATCGCTCCTACACGACGCGCGATCCGGAGCATTTCCTGAAAATCCGGGCCGCCGCCTATCAGGCCTATTACGAGCACATGCCGTTGCCGCCGTCGGCGCGTCCGCATGGCCCAAACGCGACCATCTACGAGCATTATCGTTTCGGCGACATGCTGGACATGCTGCTGCTCGATGACCGTCAATATCGCTCCGCGCCAGCCTGCGTGAATGGCGGACGTCCGACATGGGTACAGGACTGCCCGGAGCGCACGGAAGAGATGCGTAGCATGCTCGGGCGTCCGCAGGAGCAATGGCTTGATGCACGGTTCCAAGACAAGCGCGGGCGCTGGACCGTCGTGGCGCAGCAGACCTTGATGGCTGAAGCCAAGCGAAAGGACGCCGAGAGCGGTGACCGCTTTTGGATGGATGGCTGGGATGGATATCCCAATGCCCGCCGCCGCCTGCTCGATTCGATCGTCACACACAAGGTGCGCAATCCGGTCGTCATCGGCGGTGACCGCCACGCTTACTTTGCTGCCGATCTCAAGCGCGAGTGTTCGCGACCGCGTGGGTCGACCATCGCGGCCGAATTCGTCGGCACCTCGATCACCTCGCAAGGGCCAGGCGAGAGCGGCGTGCGCAGCGCGCTCGCCGGCAACCCGGAACTGATCTATGCCAATGGCGAGAAGCGCGGTTACGCGGTTATGGAGCTCGATTCGCGATCCTGCACGGTCGGCTTCGAGGCGGTCGACGACGTCAAGGACGCGCACAGCGCGGTGCGTCGGCTCGCAACCTTCGTGGTCGAGGATGGCGTGCCCGGCGTGAAGGCAGCCTGAATTGAACAGCTTCCACCAACAGAGCTTGATGCCGATGTCTGCTGAGAAGGATTTAATGGCGCTGATGCGCGGCGCCGAGCCGGTGGTAGCAGAGGCGGCCGCGACGCTGGTCGCAATGCAGCGCGCGCCGCTTGCGACAACGCGCAAGGAACTGCGTGACATCGTTACGGATGCCGATCTCGCCGCGGAGAGGATCGTGATCGATGGGCTAAGAGCACTGACACCGGGGGCGGCGATCCTGTCGGAGGAGAGGGGTTTTAGCGGTGGCGCAAGCCTGTCGCGCTGGATCATCGATCCGCTCGACGGTACCGTGAATTACGCTGTCGGTCTACCGTGGTTCTCGGTCAGCGCCGCCTATCATGATGGCGGCGAATCGTTGGTCGGCCTGATCGAGTCGCCGCTGGCCGATATCCGCGGCCGCTACGTGCGGGGCGCGCTGGCGACGGTGAATGGCGAGCCGGTGCGGGTGTCGCACACGCGCGCGCTTGCAGACGCGGTGGTGTCGGTGATCCTGACCTCGCATTACCAGCCCGACGAAGTCCGGACGGCCGCGGCCATTATCGAGCGGCTTGGCTCGGCGGTGCGCGGTGTCCGCATCGTCGTCTCGGGCGCGCTCGAAATGACATGGATTGCGGCCGGCCGGCTCGATGCCTTTGTGTCGATCAAGGCCGATCTCGTCTCGCATGCCGCCGCGATGCCGCTGGTGCGCGCAGCGGGCGGACGCGTGACCACGGTCGCCGGCGCCGATTCGCAGTTTGACGATTTGGAAAAGATCGCCTCAAATGGTCACATCCATGACGAGCTTCTGAGGCTGCTGCAGGAGATTACACATTGAGTGACCAGACCATCCTGCGGGTCGCCTGGCTCTACTACATGGAGAACCTGACCCAGGCCGAGATCGGCGAGCGGCTCGGACTGACGCGCGCGCGGGTCAACCGCATGCTCTCGGAGGCGCGCCACAGTGGCATCGTCAGTATCCGGCTCAATTCGACGTTCGCAAGCTGTACTGAGCTTGAGCATCAGTTGCGGCAGCAATGCGGGATCGACGATGCGGTGGTGATCCCGAGCCCGGAAAACCCCGAACTGGTGGCGAGCCTGATCGGAATGGCGGCGGGGGCCTACCTGTCGAAATTCCTGGAAGAGAAGAAGCCGCGCACCATCGGCATCGGCTGGGGCGCGACCTTGCGCGAAACCATCCGTCACGTCACACCTGCGGAGTATCCCGACCTCTGGATCGTCTCGATGATGGGCGGGCTCTCGCGCGGGCTCGAACTCAATACTTTCGAGATCGCGGGCGAGCTGGCGCGCCGGCTGCATGCCAAATGTAGTTACCTGGCGGCACCGATCTATGCCAGCAGCCGGCGCTCGCGCGACACCTTCATGGCCCAGGAAGTCTATGCGGAGGTCTTGGACCGCGTCGACCGGATCGATCTCGCGCTGCTCAGCATGGGGGATCTCTCGCCGCGCTCGCTCTTGGTGCGCCACGGACTTCCTCCCGACGTCGGCATCGAGGATCTGCGCGGTGCCGGCGCCGTCGGCGACGTGCTCGGACAGTACCTCGACCAGTCGGGCCGGCAGATCAGCCACGGCATCAACGCGCGCGCCATCGCGTTGCCGATCGAAAAGCTCGCGCGGGCGCCGACCGTAATGTTGATTGCCGGCGGGACCAACAAGGCGCCGATCATTGCGGCGGCCCTGCAGGGGCGGATCGGCAAGGTGCTGGTGACGGATGAAAAGGCCGCGGCCGGCGCACTCAAGCTGATCGGCAAGCGGCGGTGAGCTTGTATCTCGGGCTCGACATCGGGACCTCCGCCGTCAAGGCGATCATCGTAGACGCCGAGGACCGAGAGCAGGCGAGCGCCGAGGCGCTGCTCTCGATCGATCGTCCGCGACCGCTATGGTCGGAGCAGCATCCCGACGCGTGGTGGACGGCGGCGGCTGCCGTTCTCGATCGTCTCGCCGCCGACCATCCGAAGCTGATGTCCGGTATCGCAGCGATCGGCCTGTCGGGTCAAATGCTCGGTGTCGCGCTGGTCGACGCTTCCGGCCGGCCAATCCGGCCAGCGCCGTTGTGGAATGACGGGCGGGCGGCGGCCGAATGCGCCGAGCTCGACTCCAGGCTCCCCGATTTCGCCGAACTCGCCGGTGCCCGGCCGATGCCCGGCTTTTCCGCGCCGAAGATCCTGTGGCTGGCGCGCCATGAGCCGGATGCGATCCGCCGCACGCGCCGGATCCTGCTGCCCAAGGATTATGTACGGCTCTGCCTCACTGGCGACGCCGTATCCGATCGTGCCGACGCCTCCGCGACGCTGTTGATGGATACGCGGGCCGGCGTGTGGTCGCCGCGGCTTGCCGAAGCGTGCGGGATCGCGACCGATGTCCTGCCAGAGCTAGTCGAGAGCGGCATGATTGGTGGCACGCTGCGGCCGGAGCTGGCGCAGCGCTTCGGGTTGCGGGTGCATCTTCCGGTCGCCGGCGGCGCGGGCGACAACATGGCGGGTGCGGTCGGCGCCGGCGTGGTTCGGACCGGCAACGCCTTCATCAGCCTTGGCACGTCAGGCGTCTATTTCGTCGCCAATGATCGCTTCGTGCCGGCCCGAGGCCAAGGCATGCACACCCACCGGCACGCCGTGCCTGGTCTGTTCGGCCAGCACGGATGCGTGTTGAGCGCTGCAAGCGCGCTGACATGGATCGCTTGTATCCTCGGCGTCGCGTCGATCGAGCGGTTCCTCGCCGAGATCGAGGCCGCGAATTTTTCGCCGGCGGAGATCCCGGTGTTCTCGCCCTATCTCAGCGGCGAACGAACCCCGCATGACGATCCGCTTGCCAGCGCTACGCTGTCGAACCTGCGCGCCGCGGCAGGCCCGCTTCATATCGGCCGCGCTGTATTGGAAGGCGTCGCCTTTGCGATGGCCGACTGCCACGACGCGCTCACGGAAGCCGGCGCGCCCATTGAAACGATCGCGCTAATCGGCGGCGGAGCGCGCAGCCGTTTCTGGGGACGGATCATCGCCACGGTGATCGATCGCCCCTTGCAGTTGCCGCCACTCGCCCCGCTCGGGCCGGCGCTCGGCGCCGCGCGTTTGGCGCGGCAAGCCAGCGGTGGCGCGTTGACCGGGGAGGCGGAGAGGAACGCCACGATCACACTCGAGCCGGACGCGCCATCCCGCGCCGGCCTGCAGGAACGGCGGGCGATCTACCGGCAGCATTATGCAAAAATGCGAGGTTCCTGAGCCTTCGGCGGCTGGGTAGAACATTTGTAATTGTAAAAGGACATATGTATGGTGCCAACGGTTGCCCGTCGTGGTGCCAACGACATGCAGGGATCAAGGCTTGGACATGCGCGCAGCGGTTCTTCACGACATTCGCGACATCCGCGTCACTGACATTCCGGCGCCGACGCCGACGGCGGACGAGGTGATTGTGCGGGTCAAGGCCGTCGGCGTGTGCGGCAGCGACTTGCATTCCTATCTCGAAGGCGGCACCACCGGCCCGACCCGGATCAATCCGTTTGTGCTCGGCCATGAATTCTCGGGCACGTTGACCCCCGACACCGCGCGACGGGCAGGGTTGCCGGCGGATGCGCTGATGGCGGTGGACCCCGCGATTTCCTGCGGCCGCTGCGAATGGTGCCACCGCGGCCACACCAACCTGTGCCCGAACGTGCGCTTCCTGGGCTACGCGCCGAACGACGGCGCGATGGCCGAGTTCGTCTGCGTGCCGAAGTCCGCCGTGCATATCGTGCCCGACAGTATCGATCCGGCCGCTGCCGCTATCCTGGAGACGCTCGGAGTTGCGATCCACGCCATGGACCTGGCGCGCCCGCGGCTGATGGAAACGGTTGCGGTGCTCGGCTGCGGGCCGGTAGGTTTGCTGCTGGTGCAACTGGCGCGGTTGGCCGGTGCCGGCAAGATCGTCGCGATCGACCCGGTCGATGAACGCACGGCGCTGGCCTGCGATCTCGGCGCCGACGTTGCTTGCCGCAGCCAGGAAGAGGTCGCGAGGGCGACCGACGGCCGCGGCGCCGACCTCGTGGTCGAGGCGACCGACTCCTCGCACGGTTTCGAGCACGCGGCGCGCAGTGCCCGTATCGGCGGCCGCGTCGTCATCGTCGGCATTCCGGAAAACAATCAATACGTCCTGAGCGGCGCCGAATCGCGTCGCAAAGGCCTGTCGATCAAATTTTCGCGTCGCATGCCGGAGGTCTATCCGCGAGCAATCGCATTAACGCAGAGCGGCCGGGTCAGGCTTGCACCCTTAGCCACGCATCGCTTCTCGCTCGACCAGGCGCCGCTGGCATTTGAGCAACAGGTCGCGCGTCGCGATGGGATTATCAAGGCGATCATCTATCCATAGACGGCGGCGTTTCGCTCACGACCAGGGAGTACCCAAAGGAGAGCCGTTCTCTGCAAAACTCCCTCTTCCACAGAGTTTGGCCCGGACACCGGTGCGAAGACTGCTATCGAGCAGGCGGACACTTGCGAAACGTAGTCATCGCGGTGTTTCGCCTTTTTTGCGATGAAGCCACCAAATCTACGATCAAGTGGAGACATCGTAGCCAGATCACTCGCGTACCGGTAGTTTGTCGACTGCTGAAGCACGTCGAGGAGCAATGAAGATAGGCGTTTCTGGTGCGGTGCCTCAGAGGGGGCGAAATGAAACCTGCCAAGTGATTGATTTTTGGTGGGCCCGGCAGGACTCGAACCTGCAACCAGACCGTTATGAGCGGGAGGACAATGGTCGGCTTCGTTGATTCTTCTACATTTTCGTTCGAGTTCGGTTGCGTTCGCTGCGGTTTGTTCAAATCGTTTCTGGTGCGAGACTGGTGCGGTCCGCAGTCCCGCCTCGGATGTGTGAATCTTGGAGTGGGCGAACAATGCGTGGTGCAGGAAGCCTTCGCCATCGCGCGAGAGACGCAAGTCGCCTGCGCAAGCTAAGCCTCTTCTGTTTCTGAGCCAAAGCGGTCATTGCTCGGCCAATAGTGCTCTCCAGGCAATTACTCCCGCTCAACCCAATTACCTCTAACGACGCTACTTTGTATTGGAAACCTTTGTCTTACGCACGACTTCGAGAAACGCGCGGATGATCCGGCTGGTTTCGCGTTTCCGCAAGATCACAACATGCGCATAGGTGAAGATTCCCGCATTACTGATTGGGATGAGGCGCAGAGAAGAGTCTGGAACGAACTCGGCTTCGGAGACGTAGCTTATGCCCAACCCGCGAATGACGGCTTCGCGGATCGCCTCGCGGCTTCCGATCTCCATGACGATGCGCGGCTTGATCTTTGCCTTAGCGAGCGCTTGCTCGAACGCGCGTCGCGTCGTAGAGCCGGTCTCACGGATAATTAGTGGTTCGCCTTCGAGTTCGGAGATCTTGACGCTCTTCTGCTTCGCCAGCGGATGATCGGTGCGCACAAAGACGCCGACTGGATGGCGTCTATATGGAAGAGTGAGAAGACGATCGTCCTCATCAATGTGCGCTAGCACCGCGATGTCGCTCTTGTAGTCAAGAAGATCATCGAGGACCTCGTGCGAGTTGCCGAGCTTCACGGCGAGTTCGATCCCCGGATAGGCGCGATTGAAGGCCGCAAGCATCTCGGTGACGTGATAGGGGCCGACCGCGCCAATCGAAAGCCGACCGGTCTTGAGCTCGCGCGACTGCTCCAGGAATGCGACCGCTTCTTCTTCCTCGGCAAACAGGCGCGACGTAATCGCCAGTAGTTGCCGTCCCGTGTCGGTCAACTCGCGGCGGCGGCCCTTCTTGATGAAGAGCTCGACGCCGTACTCCTCCTCCAGCGCGCCGACCTGGGCTGTCAGCGTCGGCTGCGTGATGTGAACTGCATCCGACGCGGCATTGAAGCCGCCTGCAGTCGCCACAGCATGGAAGGAGCGAATCTGGGTGTATCGCATAGAACAAATCTATCTATTTATCTGAAAAAATCAATTTGTCGATGTAACAGCGTTCAGCAATGGTCCGGACCACAACGAGCGCTCACGAGAAGCGCGGAAGTAGCAGCGCTTCAGGCGCGATCAAGGGTGGAACGTTATGCGGTGGGCCTACTGGAATCCCGTAAAAGTTCGCTTCGGCGCAGGGACATTCGATGAAGTCGGAGGTCTGATCGGCAAGCGCCGCTATGCCCTCGTGACCTATAATCAATCGATTTTCAACGATCTGGCGGCGCGCCTTACAAAGGTCGCGGGCGAGCCGGTTGCCGTCATCGACAATATCGAGACCAACCCGGATTGCGCCGATCTGGTGAATTCCTGCCGTGTCTTCGGCGCTGCAACGCAAGCGCCTGAAGTCATCGTTGCCCTCGGTGGCGGCTCGATGATGGATGCCGCCAAGGTGCTGGCTGCAAGCAAGGGCGACTTCGAGAATGTCCGCCGCCATCTTACCGAGAAGGCCCCGCTGGACACGTCGGCGATCGTGCCGATCATTGCGGTGCCGACTACTTCCGGAACAGGCAGCGAAGTCACCCATTGGGCAACCGTGTGGGATTCGGCCAACGGCAGCAAGTATTCGCTGGCGCATCCGTTGCTCTATCCCGAAGCCGCCGTGCTCGATCCGCAGCTTATGCTTGGGGCGCCGCGAGGGCTGACCCTGGCGACCGGTCTCGACTCCCTGTCACATGCGCTCGAGAGCATCTGGAACGTCAACGCCAACTCGGTCTCGGCCGGCTTCGCGGTCGAGGCCGCACGCGAGATCATCGAAACGTTGCCGCGCCTGCTCGACAATCTCGGCGATGTCGATCTGCGCACCCGTCAGGCGCGCGGCAGCCTGCTCGCCGGCTTCGCTTTCTCGCAGACCAAGACGGCTTTGGCCCACAACATCTCCTACGACATTACGCTGAAGATCGGACTGATCCACGGCATCGCCTGTTCGTTCTCGCTGCCGATCGTGATGGGGTGGGCAATAGGCAACAGCCCCGACTGCGACGCCGCACTGCGCCGCATCTTTGGCCCGGACCTCAGCGAAGGTGTCCGCAAGCTGCGGTCTTTCCTCGAGGGGATCGGTGTCAAGACTGATCCTGCCACCTACGGCGTTTCGCCGGCGGAATGGACACGCCTGGTCGAGAAGGCGCTGGAAGGCGAGCGCGGCAGGAATTTCATTGGAAGGCAGACGGTCAAGGCAGCGTAGTGAAACAGACCTAAAGGCGAACGCGCCCATCACAAACCACCGGCAATGGTCAAAAAGACCAACGGAATCACAGGAGGAAAACATGAACATCACGCGTCGGAAAATGCTCGTCGGGTCCGTTGCTGCGGCCGGCGCCTTGGTCGCCATGCCGAATGTGTTGCGTGCAGAGGGTGTGATCCGCGTCGGTCTCATTCCATCAGAAGATTCTCGCGCGATGCTGGCGTCGAGCCAGCAGCTGCTCGATGCGCTCGAAAAGAATCTCGGCATGAAGGTGCAGGGGTTCGTTGCCGCCGACTACAACGGCGTCATCGAGGCGATGCGCGCCGGTCATATCGAGGTGGCCTATCTCGGCCCGTTCTCCTATGTGCTCGGCGCCTCCGTGGCCAACATCGAGGCGTTTGCTACCGCCGAGACACAAAAGTCCGGACGTACTTTCTATCACAGCCAGATCATCACACGGAAAGACAGTGGCATCAAGGACATCAACGATCTGAAGGGCAGGACCTTCGCGTTCGTCGATCCGTCTTCGACTTCCGGCCATCTCTTCCCCAAGGCCGGCCTGCTCAAGCTCGGAATCGACCCGGAGAAGTTCTTCGGCCGCGTTCTTTTCACCGGCTCGCACGATGCCAACGCACTGGCGGTCGCCAACAAGCGTGTCGACGCGGCCACCATCGCTGACCGCATCTTCGACGCCGCAGTGCAGAAGAATCTCGTCAAGCGCGAGGACATCCACGTCGTGTGGAGTTCTGACCCGATCCCGGAATCGCCGACGGTGTGGCGCAAGAATCTGACACCGGAACTGAAGGCAAAGATCAAGACCGCGTTCTTGAACATCAAGGACATCACCTGGGCCGACCAGGGCAAGCTCAACCGCTTCGTCGAAACCAACGATGCGGCCTACGATGTGATTCGGGACACCGCAAAGGCGCTCAATCTCGATCTGAAAAAGATGAAATGAGCCCGCTGCGCTGACCCGCCGTAACCAACCCTCCGGCATAGGACTGCTCAGATGATCAAGATCGCAGGTTTGAAGAAATCTTACGGTGGGAAGCCGGTGCTCCAGGGCATCGACCTCGAAGTCAAGTCAGGCGAATTCCTCGTCGTGCTGGGGCCGAGCGGCGCCGGAAAATCCACCATGCTCCGTTGCATCAACGGCCTCACGCCGCCGGACGCCGGCCAGATCGTCATCGACGGCACGATCTTTGACTCCAAACGCGCGGCCGGCGGACGCTTGCGCCCGGTCGCGATGATCTTCCAGCACCACAACCTGGTAAAGCGGCTCACCGTACTCAAGAACATCCTGGTCGGTCGCATGGCCGGGATGTCGTCGATCCTCTCGGCGCTTCAAATCTTCCCGACGAAGGACGTCGAGATCGCAATGGAATGTCTTCAGCGCGTCGAGCTGACACACAAGGCAATGGCGCGCGCCGACCAGCTCTCTGGCGGCGAGCAGCAGCGCATCGGCATTGCCCGTGCGCTGGCCCAACGCCCGGCGGTCATCTTGTGCGACGAGCCGGTGGCCAGCCTCGACCCGAAAACCTCGCGTGTCGTGCTCGGCTATCTCAAGGCGATCTGCAAGGAAGAAGGCATCGCCGTCATCTGCAATCTGCATCAGGTCGACTACGCAGTCGAATTTGGCGAGCGCATCGTTGGTCTCTCGGGCGGCAAAGTGGTGTTCGACGATACGCCGGACCACCTCACTGTCGACGTCGTGCACCAGATCTATCCGGGATTAGAAGATCCGGGCGTCGCCCGCGTGTTGCGGCCGAATGCCGGCCCACGCCTTGTGTCGAATTCGCTCGATCCCATCGCCCTTGCGGCATCCGCCTGAGCAGGAGACGACCATGTCCAGCTACCAACTCGTTCTTCGTCCGCCTCAGGGCCGCTTCGGCTGGTGGGGCACCGGCGTCCTCGGTCTGGTGATCGTGGGCTTCCTCTATTGGGCTGCAGTCGGATCGCAGATCAACGCGGCCAATCTCTGGAACGGCATCCCTTATATGTGGGACTTTCTGGTCCGCATGATGCCGCCGAATCCTGAGTTCATTGAGAAGCTCTGGCGGCCCGCGCTGGAAAGCCTGCAGGTCGCGATCTGGGGAACGTTGCTCGGCGTGGCGATCTCGCTGCCGATCAGCTTTTTTGCGGCTCGCAACCTTTCACCGCATCCGGCGATTTATCACTTCACCCGCCAAGTGCTGAACTGCATGCGCGGCATCAACGAGATTATCCTGGCGCTGATCTTCGTCGCCGCCATCGGCCTCGGCCCGTTCGCCGGCGTGCTCGCTCTCGCCATCCACGGCGCGGGTATGCTGGGCAAGTTCTTTGCCGAAGCCATGGAAGACATCGACGAAGGTCCGCTCGAAGCGTTCCGCTCGGCGGCCGCCGGCCCGTTCAAGACCTTCTTCTTCGGCGTGCTGCCGCAAGTGCTGCCAGCCTGGCTCGGTACCATCTTCTACCGTCTCGAGACCAACGTGCGCCAATCCACCGTGCTCGGCATGGTCGGCGCGGGCGGCATCGGTTTCGAACTCGTGTCCTCGATGAAGCTGTTCCAATATCAGGACACGGCGACCTGCATCCTGGTCATCCTTGCGATGGTGTTGGTCACCGACCTCCTTTCCTCCCGCGTCCGCTCGATGATCCGCTGACGCAACTCGGCCGGCACCGAACATTGCCGGCCACTTTATCCGCCTCTCGGTATTGCCGGGAAAAAGGTCCCCCTTAGAGCGTCACCGCGTGGCGCAACACTGGAAAGGAAGAGCCATGCTCACACGTACTCCCGCTTCCGTGACGACGAATGGCCGCAGCTATCGCGTCCCCAATACCCCGACCGTCGTCATTTGTATCGACGGTTCCGAGCCCGGCTATATCGAGCGCGCTATCGAGAAGGGACTCTGCCCCAACCTCGAACGGATACTGAAGACCGGCACGAACACGCTCGCGCTGTCGGTGATCCCGAGTTTCACAAACCCGAACAACCTGTCGATCATCACCGGCCGACCGCCGGCCGTGCACGGCATCGCCGGCAACTTCTTCTATGACCGCGAGGCAAAGCAGGAAGTAATGATGAACGACGCCCGCTTCCTGCGCGCACCCACGATCCTCGCCGAGTTCCAGAAGGCCGGCAGCAAGGTCGCCATGGTGACCGCGAAGGACAAGTTGCGCACGCTGCTGGGGAAGGGCCTCGACTTCCAAAAGGGGACCGCCATCGCGTTCTCGTCGGAGAAGGCCGACAAGGCCAACATGGCCGAAAACGGCATCGAAAACGTGCTCGAATTCGTCGGCATGAAATTGCCGGAAGTCTATTCGGCCGATCTGTCGGAGTTCGTCTTCGCGGCCGGCGTCAAGCTGCTAAAGACCTTCCGGCCGGACGTGATGTATCTTTCGACCACGGACTACGTGCAGCACAAGGCGGCGCCGGGTTCTGCGATCGCCGACAGCTTCTACAAGATGTTCGACCGCTACGTCGGAGAGCTCGATGCGCTGGGCTGCGTGCTGGTGATGACCGCCGATCACGGCATGAACGACAAACATCTGGCAAACGGCGAGCCGGACGTCATCTACCTGCAGGAGATCCTTGACGGGAAATTCGGTGCCGGGATGACGCGCGTGATTCTGCCGATCACAGACCCGTACGTCGCGCATCATGGTGCGCTCGGCTCATTCGCGACTGTCTACGTCGATAACGACAAGCGGCAAGCCGTGCTCGATCACATCAAGACTATCGCGGGGGTCGAGGTTGCGATCCCGGCGGAAGAGGCGTGCAAGCGGTTCGAGCTTCCGGCCGACCGTATTGGCGACGTCGTCGTGCTGTCGTCGAAACACAAGGTGCTCGGCACCTCCGCCGCCAAGCATGATCTGTCGGGACTAACTGAGCCGCTGCGTTCGCACGGCGGTCTCACGGAGCAGACCGTGCCGATGATCGCGAATCGAAAGATCGTGGTTCCTGCCGGCCGTACGCTCCGCAATTTCGACGTCTTCGACGTCGCGTTGAATCTCGTAGCCTGAGGATCGATGCTATGAACGTGCCTTTCAGTTACGCGGCAAAGCGAGAGGCGTTGCGCATTGCCGGCAAACACGTCACGACCGACGATGTGATCGAGGTCCGCAATCCCTACGACGGGTCGCTCGTCGGCACCGTGCCGGCAGCGCGCCCCGAACACGTGCGCGAAGCGTTTGGCAAGGCGAAAGCGTTCAAGCCAAAACTGTCGCGCTTCGAGCGTCAGCAAATTCTGCAGAAGGCTGCTGAACTGCTGCGCGGTCGGCGCGCATCCTTCGCGCGTATCATATCCGCGGAGTCCGGCCTCTGCTGGAAGGACGCGATCTACGAGTCGACGCGCGCCTACGACGTCTGGTCGTTCGCCGCACAACTCGCGGTCAAGGACGACGGCGAGTCTTATGCCTGCGACATCTCGCCGAACGGCAAGGCGCGCCGTATCCACACGCTGCGGACCCCGTTGCTGGGCGTCATCTCGGCGATCACGCCATTCAATCATCCGCTCAACATGGTGAGCCACAAGCTCGCGCCTGCGATCGCAACGAACAACCGGGTCGTTCTCAAACCGACTGAGCTGACTCCGCTGACCGCACTTGCACTCGCGGACGTGCTCTACGAAGCGGGACTGCCGCCTGAGATGCTCTCCGTGGTCACGGGTAATCCGTCCACGATGGGTGATGCGATGATCACGGATCCGGACGCAGACCTGGTTACTTTCACGGGCTCCGTTCGGGTCGGCAAGCACATCGCCCGCACCGCAGGCTACAAGCGTATCGTGCTCGAACTCGGCGGCAACGATCCGCTGATCGTCATGGAGGACGCCGACCTCGACAAGGCAGCCGAACTCGCCGTGCAAGGCGCGACCAAGAATTCGGGCCAGCGCTGCACGGCGGTGAAGCGCATTCTCGTCGTCGATAAGATCGCCGATGAATTCTCGAAATGCGTGCTCGAAAAGGCCAGGAAGCTGAAATGCGGCGACCCGGCCGATCCGGAGACCGATGTTGGCACGGTCATCAATGAGCGATCCGCTGTGCTGTTCGAGAACCGTGTCAATGACGCGGTGACGAAGGGCGCCGAGCTGCTTCACGGCAACGATCGCCAGGGCGCCCTCTATGCCCCAACCGTCGTCGACCGCGTGCCGTACGATTGCGAACTCGTGCATGAGGAGACGTTTGGACCAGTGATCCCGATGATTCGCTGTCCGAACGACATCGCAGAGGTGATCCGCATTTCCAATTCGACAGCCTACGGGCTGTCTTCCGGAGTTTGCACAAATCGCCTCGATTACATTACGCGCTTCATCAACGAACTTGAGGTCGGCACCGTGAACGTGTGGGAGGTGCCGGGCTATCGCACCGAGATGTCGCCGTTCGGCGGCATCAAGGACTCCGGGCAGGGCTACAAGGAGGGAGTTGTGGAGGCCATGAAAGGGTTCACCAACGTCCGGACGTACTCGCTGCCCTGGCAGGGCTAAGTTGTTGCTGAGCCGCTCATGCTTTTTTGAGAGACTTGGCTCAACCCCGATTGAAGGAGGTCGGGGCAATTCAGTTGTGGGTAAGGATTTTTGCCTGCAATCGCGCCGAAGAGCCCGTTGTCGGGCAGGCCCATGGGCGTTTTTCAAATTGCGCGATCATTGAATAGTGCCCCTGATTTGCCCGACGTGTCAAAATGTTCTCGCGGGATTGCAAGCATCCATGCCAGCGACCATTGCTACTTTGCATGGGGTTGTTTTCGATATTTTGGTTGGGACCGCGAACCACGTCGGCCTTGCGGCTGTCTTTCCCGTTGATGATCGCAGGATGGCTTGCCGAGCCGTAGAAGGCTGGTGGGCCCGGCAGGACTCGAACCTGCAACCAGACCGTTATGAGCGGCAGAATATCGATCAGTTTCGTTGATTTTGCTGGATTTCGTTTGATCTCGATCGCGTTTGTTGCGCTTCGTTTATGGCGTTTCTGGTGCGAAACTGGTGCGGTTGGCCGGACGGCGATCGCGTTCGGCATCTGGCTGATCACCTGCAAAATCGCTTACGAAGAGTACCCGGTGCAAGCCTTGAGAGCGTCGGCCTCTTGCAATTCTGCTGCGGCCGCAATTCCGAACGCGTTTGAAGCGAACCACCTGCGGGAAATCTGCTGTATTTCAGGTGCCGCGCGACCGCTTATTTCGATCGTGTGGCGATCAAACTCCGCGTTACGTCAGACTGTCGATACGCTTCAGAGGTTGCAGCGCAATATCAGCAATTGCTGCTACTCCAATCTGAAACGCAACATGAGTAAACTCAAATGCAAGGTTCATGGAGCCTAATTCGGATCTTTTGCAGATGGCGCAAAGGTCGTAATTTTCGAGATCTTTCCATTGCGATCGACGGTGATTTGGTCGCCGCCGCGGGCGAACTCCTTGCCATCGGCCTGAATGATGATCCAAGTCAATAAAGCCACATTATGGTGCGCGGAGACGCCGCCTATTTCAAAATGGCCTCCTGGGAACCTCTCATGGAACGTGGCCATATCTTCGATGACTTGCGCTCGACCGGTGCACAGATCATGTCGTGCAGTCTGATACTCTATGTTCTCGCTCAAAACTTCGTTGGCGATTTTCAAGCGCCGCTCAATCGAAGTTGTATTCCATGCGGTTAGATATTTCTCGTATATTTTCCAAGCTTCGTGATTAGTCATGACTGATGTTCCTCGTTGAGCCGGATCCGGAGCCGCTGGTGCAGAAACCGAGATCGATAAAGCCATCAAACTCGCCAAGATGGCTGCGTTAACGGGCACCTTGCTTGCGCGCATCATGTTGATCAGTTCAAATAGACGACTCGTTCTGGACATATACCGAAACTTCCCCGACAGGGGGGAAGACGAGGTTTGCGACGCGGGGGAGAATTGGCAGATGGGCTGGCAAATCTCCTCGCATTTACCAAGTTGCGGTTGCTCAGTGATTACGTGGCTGACCCGTCGATTAGATTGCCGAAGCGCTCCCAATGCGTGCCGGTCCACCTTTGAAGTTGCATTTGTCGTATCGGACGGAAATTTTTCGAGTCGGTGTTGACCATAATGCCAGGAAGCAAGCACGAGAGCGCCAAATTGCGAATGTTCGCTGCCTCCTTCATGATGTTCTCACGCGAAAAATTGCCGTCGCACTGCTTGAGAACATGCAGCGCGGTCTCGGCCACGCTATAGGCGAAAACATAGTTCGAATCACCCAAATCCGCATTTGGCATATATTGCTTCATAAACCTGCGAAATGCGTTCATGCCGGGGTCATCCTTCCAGGCGGGATCGCCGTTGTCCTTCAGATAGCCGGTAGAAACGACGCCTACTGCCTTCTCGGGTCCCACAGGGTTGATCACAGCCGCAACGGAAATCCCTGTGTTGGTGATCAACGTCAATGGCTTCCATTTCAGTTCATAGATCTTTCTGATCGCCTGGGCCACGTATTTGGGCGTTGCCGTAATTACCAGAACATCGGCTCCAGAGGCGTGCAATGAGACGATCTGACTCTCGACTGTGGGGTCTTGCGTTTCGTACGTTGCCAATCGGGCTACCTTCTTATCGAAGTTGCCTCCCCATACCGACCTCAGTCCCGCAACGTAATCCTTGCCGGCATCCTCCGACGAGTGCAGCATGGCGACCCGTCCATTCGGTCTCTCGGCATCGATATACCGCGCGTAGATTGATGCCTCGGTACGGAAGGTGGGCTGCCACCCGATCGACCACGGAAGCGCGTCCGGTTGGCTCCACCTATCGACACCGGCGCCGACAAACAACTGCGGCACTTTCCGCTGGTTCATGTATCGCTGAACGGCCAACTGCGGGGCGCTGCCGATCCCGTTGAGTACGAATGCTACCTCATCGCTCTCGACGAGGCGCCGCGTTTGCTCGACCGTCTTGGGCGGACTGTAGGCATCGTCGAGCGAGATGAAGTTGATTTTGCGTCCTGAAATGCCTCCGTTGTCGTTTACCTGCCGGAAGTATGCGCTCAGTGCTTGGCCGATCACGCCGAACGCCGATGCGGGCCCGCTGTAGGGCGCCGTGTTGCCGATCTTGATTTCGGTCGAAGTAACACCCGGCGTCTCCGAAGCCGACGCACGTCTATTGACTCCAAGAGCAGTAGCCGCCGCAAGCAAGAGTAGAGTGCGTCGATCCATGGCGTTTCTCCCTTTCGATTCCCTATTGTTTTCAACAAACGTCAAGTGCGATCGTGCGGCTCGCGCACTACCGCGACAATTCAACTGTCCAAGTATCGGAAAGACTTGACCCTGCGGTCCGAACGTTTCCGTTGTGACTGTGGGAGGCTCGGTCTACCTGAAGTCGCTCCGCGGCCGAGAAATACTCATGCTCGGTTCTCTCGACCAACTCAGCAACTGTCGGAATGTCGTTTATCGATCCGACGCCCTGTCCGGCGCTCAGAATATCGCGCCAGCGCTTATGGTCAGATAGCAACTCCGCGAGACTGGCGCCCGGCTTGTCACTGCCAACCGGCTTGTCCGGAAGCGTTTGTCTCAGCCAGTTGGCTCCGAGGCCATCGATTTCAGAGGAATATACGACGTCCCGGATGTCGGATTCGATCACCAGCTGCTTCATACGCTCGGTTGCGATGCTCTCCTTGGTGTTTACGAAGCGAGTGCCCATGTATCCGAGGTCCGCGCCAGCAGCTATCGCGCCCGCAAGGGAATGACCGTCACCGATACAGCCGGAAAGGATAAGCGCCTTGTCGCCCAAGAGGGGTTTCAATTCGCCGATGAAGGCAAATGGATTATACGTGCCCGAATGGCCGCCGGCACCAGCGCACACGGCGATTATCCCATCCACATTTGCGTCGAGCGCCTTCTTTGCGTGCCGTACATTTATTGCATCGTGAAAGATAAGACCTCCATATGAGTGCACGGCGTCCGTCGCCTCTCTCGTTATTCCTATGGCGCTGATCAAAATAGGCACCTGATACTTGACGGTCAGCGCGATGTCTTCCTCCATGCGCTTATGCGTGTGATGAACCGCGAACTGTATCGCCCAAGGCGCATCAGCGTCCGTAAGGCGCGATCGGATAGCCTTCAGCCAGGCCTCGCATCCCTCGGAGGTGCGCTGATTGAGGCTTGGAAAGCTTCCTACCAATCCGGCGCGGCTGGTCGCGACTACCAGGTCAACGCCCGAGACCAGGAACATCGGCGAAGCTATGGCGGGGAGTCGCAAACGACCCTTCAAAGCGGGGGGCAGCATCCAGAACCTTCTCTGCTCGTTGCTCGTTGCGCGGCAATATGTAACGCAGATATAATAAATTGACTCGGAAGTCAATTTATTCATATCATCGCTGTTGCAGCCCTTTCCTCGATCGCTCGTCCAGGCCGTCGATAGGAGAGTTGCGCCTGACGATCTGTGCTTCCCGATAGCGAGGTTGGCGTGTTGAACTTGCTACCATCGAACGTCGCTGATCCCAGGCCGGGACGACTGGAGGGGCGCCGCGTGCTTGTCGTCAAAACCGAACGGCACGACGTCGAGTCTGCCGCGGCTCGCACAGAAGTGGCAATGGGTCTTCTGTTTGCCCGCGAAGGCGCGCGGGTCGCTATTGCCGGTGCCGACGAGCAAGTTGCCATGGAGACGGTCGACCGGATCCAGAGTGATGGAGGAGATGTGTACGCCATCGGAGCCGATCTCGCCTTTGAGGCCGACGCAGGCTGGATGATGCGCGAAGCGTGCAAAGCCTTGGGAGGCGGCCTTGACGGGCTGGTATTGAATGCCACGGGCGGAGGTAACCTCGAGCATGATCAACAACTCGATGCGCAGGAATGGACCCGCATTTTCGATCTGAATGTACGTGGCCCGATGCTATGTTGCCGCGAAGCGCTACCCAATTTCAGGGACGGCGGTTCGGTCGTCTTCACCGCCTCGATGACCGGCCCTGGGACGGGCCGGAAGAGGACGGCGTATGACACGGTCGGAGCGGCCACCGTCGGACTTATGCGAAGCATCGCTGAGGAAGTGGCCTCGCGCTCTATTCGAGCAAATCTCGTCTATTCCGGCCCTCAATGCGCGCCGCTCTGCTTTGGCTCCGACGCTTACGCTCACTTCGACCATGATCGCATGGCGCCTGGCAGCCGAGCCGCCGCAGCAGCCATTGCCAACGCGGCGCTATTCTTTCTCTCCGATGAAAGCGCCGGCGTCACCGCGCAGACACTTGCGGTCATGCATGGACATGATCTCCTGAGGGGCGCAGGTTGATGGGCGATATGGACGTCTGTCGATTGAGGCCTGATCGGCAAGAGCCATGCGCAGGGACGTACCATCGTCGACGAAAACATCAAAAGGAGCGAAAAGATGGCGCAGCCAGGTCGTACGAACGCACATGTTCTGCTTGCCAAGCGTCCGACAGGATGGGTCGATGAATCCTGCTTCCGGATCGAAGCTCGTGAAGAGCCGTCCTGTGGAGCGGAAGACGTGCTCGTCCAGGCAGTCTGGTTGTCGGTGGACCCCTATTTGCGAGGCCGGATGAACGAAGAAGCCTCGTATGCGCCCAGCTTCGAAGTTGGCAAGCCTCTCACTTCGCGCGTTGTAGGGCGCGTCCTTCAGTCGAAAAACGCGCGCTTCGGCGAAGGCAATTACGTGTGGGGCTTCCTGGAGTGGGCCGAACGCACCGTGGTACCGCGTGGGGAGGGTCTCCACTTGATTGACCAGGCACTCGGCCGTCCAACACTGGCGATCTCCGCTTTAGGCATGCCGGGCCTCACCGCTTGGGTAGGCGCGATAGAGTTGGGTCGACCGCAACCCGGCGACACCGTGTACATCTCTTCAGCCGCGGGCGCGGTCGGTCAGTTGGCAGGCCAGTTCGCCAAGCGCGCCGGCGCGCGTGTGGTCGGCTCGGTTGGCAGCGACGACAAGGTGTCCTTCATCCAGACGAAATGCCGGTTCGACGCGGCTTTCAACTACAGGACGCGGGCGATGGATAAAGCGCTGCACGAACTGTGTCCGAAGGGCATTGACGTCTACTTCGATAATGTGGGCGGAAGTACGCTCGAGGCTGCACTGCGCCATGCGAACGTTGGGGCGCGCTTTCCGATATGCGGAATGATATCCGAGTATAATGGGGTCAACGAAAGCGGTATCAAGGGAATGCAGGCGATGTTTGCAAAGCGCATCGCAATGACCGGATTCATGGTTTCCGACCACGTGCATAAGCTTGCTGCGTATCAAACTCGAGTAGCACCGTGGTTGCAGGCGGGCGAGATATGTTTCCACGAGGATATCGTTCAAGGGCTGGAGCAGGCGCCTTCAGCGCTGATCAGCATGATGCGTGGGGCTGCCATCGGCAAAAGGTTAGTCCAGATTGTTCCGCAATAGGGCCTCGCAAGCGGGACATTGAGCTGCGCGCAGCGGTTCGTGCGTGTTCTCCGGTAGGCGGTCAAATGTCGGCGAGACCGGCGCGACCTTGCGAGGGGATAGCAGACGCAGCAGGCCAACTGGAAGCGGGCCCTCCGACTCCGTCATGCGCGCGAAGAGGCGAGCCTAGATTGCTTCGGACGATCTCAGTTCTCGCATGCTGCCTTCATCATAGCCGGTCTCGCGGAGGATCGTCTCCGTATCCTCGCCAACACGCGGCACGCCTCGTCGCCAATCGGTTGGAGGGCTTTGAGAAAAGCGCGGGGCCGGAGCGGCCTGTAATACGCCACCAACTTCGGCAAATACCTGTCGCGCCGCCATATGCGGGTGGCGCGCCGCCTCCGCGGGATCGTTTACCGGGGCGAAGCAAGCGTCGGTTCCTTCGAGTATCGCACACCACTCGGCACGCGTCCGCTTGGCAAAGGTCTCCGACAATAACGCCCGCTGCAGTGGCCAATTCGCGGTGTCGGTCCGGTTCTCGAATGTGGGGTCCCCGGCAAGCCCGATGCGTTCGAGTAGTTCTTCGTAGAATTTGCTCTCGAGAGGCGACACGATGATCCAACCACCGTCCGAGCAACGGTAGGTATTGACCGAGGGACCGCAATCAAAATGATGGACGCCTCGTTCATAGCCCGCGTCGCTGGCGGCCAGTGCGCTGAGTAGCAAGTTCAGCATATGCGCAGAGCCGTCCACGATGGCTGCGTCGACGACCTGTCCACGGCCGCTCTGCCTTGCCTTCAGAACGCCTGCCAGCAAACCGATCGCGAGGTAGAGTGCACCACCTCCGACATCTCCTATCAATGTTGGAGGGGCTACGGGCGCGACACCTGGAGGACTTGCGTACCAGAGAGCGCCCGACAATGCGGTGTAGTTCCCATCGTGCCCCGCCGAGTGAGAGAGCGGACCATACTGTCCCCACCCCGTCATACGGCCATAGATGAGCGAAGGGCGATGCTCCAGACAGACCTCGGGAGCGATGCCCAACCTCTCCATGACGCCAGGCCGCATGCCTTCGATCAACACATCGGACCGTTCGACGAGCCGCAATACCACTTCGATGGCTTGCGGTCGCTTCAAGTCCAGTGCGATCGAGCGCTTTCCTCGGTTCACAATGTAGTCCGGGCGCGGCAATGGCGTCGCCGCATCCTTGCGCTCGACGACAATCACGTCCGCACCCAAATCCGCAAGAAGCATGCCGCAGAACGGAGCGGGGCCCAAGCTGGCAATCTCGATGATGCGTAAACCTTGCAGGATCGACATATCATCAGCCATCGCAAAAAGCTGACGGGCTCTCGACGAAGCTTGAGAAGTGCGCTCCCCGTTTGCTTCTCGCCTCCAAGCGATCGGAGTCCCCGGCAATCCGTCTTTTACCGACGCGAATGGAAATCACGCCGCGGACTGACTCAAGAGTCACTAATATGCACGAAAAGTCAACAGGCGGCGTGCGGGCAATAGCGAGCCGGATACGCGACCGCAAAATCAGGGCCGGTTTTTCTTTGCGGTGAGTCCAGACCGGGGTTCGCCGGTCTGACGACGCCTCGCTTTTTCCGGCGAGCCCATATCGGCGCTTCTGGAGGCTGTCAGGGCGATCGACGCGTCGGCCGCCATTCTGGCGGTTTCGGCGCCGAACACGTCAACGGGGACATCAGCAGGAATTTCCACGAGGTCGCTATCGTCAGGATTTGCGCTCGTCCCCAGGCCATGCATCAACAAATCGACCATTCCGTCCGCGATCTCGCCCAATCCGAGCCGGCCTTTCGGCGAGTACCAACTCTGAACTCCCTTCACCGCTCCCATGAACGTGAAGACGGCGAGTTTTGGATCGACACGCCGGATCGAGCCGTCTTTCATGCCTTCCTCGACAAACGAGACGAGGCGATCCTCGATCTCGTCGCGCCTGGCAATGACCTTGCGTCGATCCGCCGGGCGCAGCGCGGTCACGTCCGACGTCACGCCGCCGGCGCCCAGGGCCTGGTTCTGCCAGCGGATATAGGCGCGCAGGTTCAGCCGGAGCTTCGCATAACCCGTCCTGCCATGCTTCTCCGCAAAGGCGGCGGCTTGCAACCCCATGTCGAGGGACATGATGTGGCACTCGAAAAGTATCTCGAGCTTGTCGGTTACGTAGTTGTAGAGCGTGCCTTTCGAGACCTGAAGGGCTTCGGCGACGTCGTCGAGAGACGTGTTGTGAAAGCCTTTTCTCGCGATGATACGCGTTGCCTCTCGCAGGACCGCGTTCCGCTTGACGCGATAAACCTCGTCACTGGTTTGAAGGACGTTCTTCCATCGGGGCACTTCGTTCTCAGCTCCTCGTTATGGGCAGTGCGGCTTCTTGCCGGATCTTCCGCCATTTGATCGGAAGACAATCCGACAGCGTTAGCGCTCGCGTCACTGATCGCCCAAACTCCTGACTTTGAAGTAATCCTTTTATATCATTGAGTAAAGCAAGTTGACAGCTCGGTACGCACCCCCTGCGCACCCGATGACCAGGCCGGATGGCCTGCCGCCCCAGGCAGGAGCTTTCATCCGAAGCGCACATGATCAGGCGCGCGCCACCTCAGCCGTAGCCGATCCTTTCCCATTTCCGCGGAATGTAGTATAAGATTAAAAAATTGACTTTGTAGTCAATTTTGATCTATCGCAGGTGCTGGAAATCGATGGAAGCGAGCGCCAAGCCGGCGCTGCGAGTTTCCGGAGGGAGACATCGATGAGCATTCTCGATCTGAATGGCAAGGCGGCAGTCGTTACCGGTGCCGGGCAGGGAGTTGGCCGTCAACTTGCGCTGACGCTCGCGGCTCATGGTGCCAAGGTCGTCGTCAACGATTATTTTCTGGAACGCGCCACGCGGGTCGCACAGAAGATCGTCGATGCGGGCGGCAAAGCGATCGCTGTCCAGGCGGATGTGACCGACCTCGACGGGGTCAGGGCCATGATGCGCCGCACCGTCGATGAGTTCGGCACGCTGGATGTGCTGGTGAACAATGCCGGCAACGAGGGGGCCAACCCGTCCAGTACTGCGCCGAAGCCATTTTGGGAGACGTCTCCGGAAGACTGGCAGCGCTGGCTTGGTGTCAATCTCTTCGGTGTGATCGCCTGCGTGACCGCTGCGACGCCCTATATGGTCAAGCAGCAGAGCGGCAGGCTAATCACCATCATCTCCGACGCGGGACGAGTTGGAGAGTCTGGGATCGAGGTCTATTCGGGCGGCAAGGCGGGCGCCGCCGGCTTCATGCGGGCTGTGGCGCGCACCTTGGGTCGCTACAATATCACCGCGAATTGCGTTGCGATCGCCGCAACGCTGACCCCGACACTAGCGCCGGTAATCGAGGCGCAGCCTCCCGAGAGGACGAAACGTCAGCTTGAACGCTATGTCATCCGCCGTTTTGGACGTCCCGAAGACATTTCAGGCCTGGTGACGCTGCTGGCCAGCGACTCAAGCTCGTGGATGACCGGACAGACTTATCCGGTCAATGGCGGATTCTCATTCGCCATGTGAGTGAGGCCGGACACGGTTCTTCCTCGGCGCAACCGGTCGAACGTCAAAGCGCCGCTGCGTTGACGTCAAACGTGATCTACCGACCCCTCCACCGGGGTTTGCGCTTTTCGGCGAACGCTCGCAGGCCTTCCTTTGCATCCTCACTGTCGAGCGCAACCTGGGCAATCTTCCACTGCTCGTTCCAGGCTGCATAATCGGTCCAGTTGTTGGACTGAAACATGATTTCGCGGCTTGCCCACACCGCGGTCGGACCATTGGCAAGAACTTCTTCGGCAAACGAAAGAGCAACGGATAAGGCTTGACCTTCCTCGGCCAGCCGATTGACGAAGCCGAGAGCGTGAAGGTCCTCGGCGCTTCTGAACAGCCCGGTGATCGCCATCTCCATGGCAATATTGTAGGGGATCCGCTTGGGGAGCCGAAACAAGGCGCCTCCGACCGCCACTACGTTGTGGCGCACCTCCGGTAGTCCGAATTTTGCGCTTCGCGCCGCGACGACGAGATCGCAGGATAAGCAAAGCTCAAACCCGCCTCCCACCGCGAAACCTTCGACCGCGGCAATCACGGGCTTGAGCGAGGGGCGGGCAAAAGCACCGAAGCCGCCGCGACGATCGGTGATCGAGCTCTCCCCTTTGGCGGCCGCTTTGAGGTCCGCTCCTGCCGAGAAGGTCTTGTTCGACCCTGTAATGATGCCCACGCGAAGTTCGCGATCCGCATCAAGCACATCCAGGGCGGCTTCCATCTGCAGCGACGTCTCATAGTCCACGGCGTTGCGGGCTTCAGGGCGGTCGATGGTTATGATGAGGGTGTGACCGCGACGTTCGCAAATCACCTTCTGTGTCTGGCGCTCCATGCTGTTCTCCGTTCCTAAACAACCAGTCAAGATTGACTTCTAAGTCAGAAAATGAGACGATCAAGTAATAAATGCGGTCCGATGCTCGTTTTCGCCGGCTTCGCGTCGCTACGGGTCCGGTAGACTAAGCGGACATGCGATGCGGCCCCCCGCGATCAAGGGTGGTTCGGGCAATAACAGTGCCTCGTCTGGGAGGGAAGAGTGCGGGTATCGGACCATTTCGAAAAGGCGGCGCTTGCCAATCCCGACGTCGAGTTCGCGGTCTTCGGGGATCTGCGCGTGACCTACGCGGAAGCGCGCAGGACAGCGCACGCGATTGCGACGGCTCTGAGCCGTGAGCCCGGATTGACGGCGGGTGCAGTGATCGGCATCTACAGCTCGAACGACCCCCGCATTTCCATGCTGCAGATGGGGATCAACCGGGCCGATTTCGCCTGGGTTGGCGTGCACGATCGCAACGCCGTCGAAACCAATGCGGAAGTGCTCGACTTCATGGACGCCGAGCTGGTCTTCTTCAACAGCCGTTACGAAAAGGAAGTGCGACAACTGAGGGCCGGCAACAGCAGGGTCCGCAGGTGGATCTGCATCGATGCCGATTCCCCCGAGGGTGAAAGCTTGGCGAGCTGGCTGGACGGAAATTTCGAAGAATTTCCGTACTCCAAGCCCGATATGATGCTGCGGGCATGTCTTGTGCCGACGGGAGGCACGACTGGTCCGTCGAAAGCCGTCGTGCACACCAATTATACGCTCGAACAAGGATTGATTGCCCAGGAAAAGGCATTCAGGATTCAATCGCGCTCGCGCGTTCTATCCATAGCTCCGCTTTCGCACGCCGCCGGAATGTTTGCCATGGCGTTCTACCCGTCTGCGGGCACCAATGTGATTATGTCGGGCTTCGACGCCGAAAAAGCCCTTCACCTGATCGAGCAGGAAAGGATCACGCACCTGTTCATGCCGCCAACGATGATCGGCGTGCTCCTGGTGCATCCAAAGGTCAAAAGCACCGATTTCTCATCCGTGAAGATGTGCCTGACGGGGGCGGCCCCGATCGCGCCGGAAAAATTCAAGGAGATCGTCGCCCTGCTGGGACCCGTCGTGTGGGAATCCTATGCGCAGTCGGAAACGCATATGCCCGTGACGGTCAAGGCGCCCGAAGATTACATCTTGAAGGACGGCTCATTCGACGAGTCAGCTTTGCGCTCCGCGGGGCGCGCAGCGGAGTACGTCCGCATCGAAATCATGGATGACGATGGCAATATCCTCCCCAGGGGGCAACGGGGAGAGATCGTGGTCAGCATGCCATCCCTCATGCAGTGCTACTACAAGAATCCGGAAGCTACGAATGAAGTCAGTGCGTTCGGCTTCCACCACACCGGTGATGTCGGGATCATGGACGATGCGGGATTCGTCACGATCGTGGATCGCAAGAAGGACATGATCGTTAGCGGCGCGTTCAATATCTTCCCGTCGGAAATTGAAAAGATCATCTACGAGATTCCGGCTGTTCAGGACTGTATCGTTGTCGGAGCACCGCATGAGAAGTGGGGAGAGGCCGTCACTGCGGTCATCCAGCTCAAGCCGGGCCATGCCTTGAATGAAGACGAGGTATTGGAGCTATGTCGCGAACGCCTCGGTGGCATGAAGACCCCCAAGCGCGTGGAGATCTGGAGCGAGTTGCCTCGCAGTCCCGTGGGCAAGCTGTTGAGACGCGTGGTTCGCGAACAATTCTGGCAAGGCCACTGGCGCTCTATCTAATTCAGAGGAATTCACATGGAAGACGTCTATATCATCGGTGTCGGGATGACACCGTTCGGTCGACATTTGGACAGGAGCCTGAAACAGCTTGTCGCGTGGGCTTTGAATGATGCGTTGAGCGATGCAGGTATCGACAAATCCGAGATCCAGGCTGCTTTCTTTGGAAACGCCGTCCAAGGGTTCATGGAGGGGCAGACTTGCATCCGCGGGCAGGTCGCGCTGTTGCCGCAAGGCCTTCATGGAATCCCGGTCTTCAACGTGGAAAACGCCTGTGCGACGGCGTCGTCCGCGTTCAATCTCGCGGTGAACCATCTGCGCGCCGGAGCCGGTGAGGTCGCCCTCGCAATAGGCGCCGAGAAAATGTACGACGAGGACAAGGCGAAGATGTTCGCCATCTTCGATTCGGGTTGGGATGTCCATACGCCGAAGGAAAATGCGAATCGGTTGATTGCTCTCGGTCAGGGTATCGATCCGCCTCCCGGGAGTGTGTCCGATCGGCCCTACAGTGTCTTCATGGACGTCTACGCCGCTCTTGGTCGACAGTTGATGCGTTTGCACGATATCACCCAGGAGCAAATGGCCTTTGTCGCCGCCAAGAACCACACCCACGCGGTCGACAACGAAAGAGCACAGTATCGTAAGCCAATGACTGCCGATGAAGTCCTGGCGGGGCGCGCCATTTGCTACCCGTTGACGCTGCCCATGTGTGCGCCGATTTCTGACGGCGCTGCGGCCGCCATCATCTGCACCGGCGCGGCGCTCAAGCGTTTGGGTGTTCAGGCGTCTCGCGCGGTCAAGGTACGGGCGAGCGTCATTCGCTCCGCGACGGCGCGCGGGGGTGATGATCTCGAGAATCATATCACCCGGCTCACGGCTAGAGCTGCCTATGAACAGGCGGGCGTAGCGCCCGAGGATGTCGACGTGGTGGAGGTCCATGACGCCACCGCGATCGGCGAGCTCATCCAGAGCGCCAATCTCGGGCTGTGCGAGCTCGGAGCCGCCGGCAGGTTTGCGCAGAGTGGGGCCACAACGTTGGGCGGCCGCGTGCCCATCAACCCATCGGGCGGCCTCGAATCGAAGGGCCATCCGATCGGGGCGACCGGCATTGGACAGATCTTCGAACTCGTTGCGCAGTTGCGAGGCGAAGCAGGGTCGCGCCAGGTGAATAATGCCCGGATTGCCGTCCAGGAAAATGGTGGGGGGCTTTGGGGGTTCGAGGAAGCCGTCGCCCACATTGCTGTGTTCGAACGCGGCGCTGCCTGAATCGCTGGATTTCTGTGACTAAAGAGCCGCTCATGATGGACAATGTGCTGACCGAAATCGGTGATCGAACTCTAACCATCCGACTGAACCGACCGGAAAAGCGAAACGCGCTCACTCGCACGATGTATTCATGCCTCGCAGATGCCCTTGAACGGGCCGAGGCCGACGCTTCCATCAGGGTTGTTGTCCTGACGGGGAGTGCTGATTGCTTTACCGCCGGCAACGACTTATCCGACGGCATTGTCGAGGGGGCCCACGGGCCGCATGGTCGGTTCATGCGTGCCTTGGCGGAATGCAGCAAGCCAGTCATTGCCGTGCCATGCGGCATTGCCGTTGGCATCGGCGTGACGATGCTTCTGCACTGCGATCTCGTCTACTGCGGATCACATACAAACTTCAGAATTCCGTTCGTGCCGTTGGCGGTTTGTCCGGAGTGTGCATCGTCTTATTTGTTGCCCCGGCTGGTCGGACATCATCGCGCGAGCGAAATCCTGCTCACAGGAGAAGCGTTCGGCGCGACTACGGCGCTTGAGCTAGGGATCGTGAACGGCGTGTTTCCCAATGCCCAAGTTGAAGAGATTGCCAAAGCGAAGGCGGCGCTAATCGCGGCTCAGCCGCCTACGTCAGTGCGAACGACGAAAATGCTGATGAAGCGGTCAATGGCGGAGGACGTTCGCGAAGCGATAAAGGTCGAAATAGAGCATTTGGTTCGGCTCCAGCATGGAGCTGAAGCAATAGAAGCGGTTAACGCATTCAAAGAGAAGCGCCGCGCCGACTTCTCGCGATTTACCTGACTGCATGCGAATGCAGTTCAAGAGCAGCAACAAACCCGGACCATGACGGTCGACCGCCTGGTTTTCCGAAGCGTGGCGCGCAGGAAGCGCGTCAAGTCCGCGCACTGAATCTTGTCCTTCGATTGTACCTGCTCAGCAAAGGCAATCAAAATGGTAAATTATGGCAATCCGCAAGTGACCGCTCGGCTCCAGGCCAAGCTCAAGTTGCCAGTCTTTGTCGCGCCGATGTTTCTCGTTTCCGGTCGAAACCTTGTCGTCGCGTCGTCGTCAAACGGCGTTCTTGGGTCCATACCGGCTCTCAACGCGAGAACCACTGAGATCCTCGACTCCTGGATCAGCGATATTGCCGCGAAGCTGGAAACTGCAGGAGCGACGGCTCCATTCGCGGTAAATCTTATCGCCCATGCGAGCAATACGAGACTCGATGCCGACGTCGACGTGATGATCAAGCATAAGGTACCGATCGCCATATCCAGCGTAGGCAGCCCGGACCGGCTGATAGACAGTATCCATAGTTATGGTGGTCTGGTCTTCTCAGATGCCGCGACGGTTCGCCACGCAAAACGCGCTGCATCAGCAGGGGTCGACGGATTGGTGCTTCTAAGCGCCGGCGCGGGTGGCAATACGGGTTGGCTAAATCCATTCTCGTTCCTGGCGGAAGTTCGCCAATTTTTTGATGGTCCGATCGCACTTGCGGGAGGTCTTTCGTCAGGACGGCAGATCGCGGCTGCCGAAATGATGGGAGCGGATTTTGTGCTCATGGGCACTACTTTCATCGCAACGCATGAAAGCGAGGCGAATCAACGCTATCGAGACATGCTCATCGAAAGCGGCGCTGACGACGTTGTGACGACCGACAAGCTGACTGGCATCCCGGCAAACATGCTGCGCGCCAGTCTGGAAAAGTCGGGCTTTTTCGATGGCGGAAATCACAAAGGTTTCAGCGTAAGTCGCGATACGGACCTCATGAAAATGTGGCGTGATATCTGGAGCGCCGGCCATGGAGTAGGAGGCGTAACAAGATCTGTGAGTGTACGCGACGAGGTCGAAAGGTTGGTGCACGAGAGGGCGGCCGCCTTCAAGAGAAATCAGTCAATGGCCGAAGCGTACTAAGCCATGAGACAATCCGTCGACAGCGATTCCGCGGATGGGTTCAGCTACCCATGGGTGGTAGCCGAGTTATTTGCATTCGCCGTTACGAAGTTTTTGGAGTCTGCTTACTCGCTCGTATGAGCCAGAGCTGATTCTTCAGTACGAGCCTGCATATCGCGTTGTAAAACAAAGAAGAATGCCGCACCCGACACGATTCGAACGTGTGACCTTTGCCTTCGGAGAGCAGCGCTCGAGCGATATCGTTGCTGACGCGGTTAAACGCGGAGCTGCGAGCGGTACTTGCTGCGCATGTAGCGATCGAGCTTCCTCCGGGCTCCTTGGCTCGCTCGGTCGACGGGTGAATCGTGGCGCCAAAGATGCGAGCACGGACCGACTGTAGCCGGACCCGAACCGTCGGGAGCGCGGCGATCCGAGTGTCGATTTCAAATGCGAAGAGCGCCGCACGGCGGCGCCCTTCGTTCGTTTTCGATTCGCTCGTGGCGATGGCCGGCTAGGGCTTGGTGACAAACTGGACCTTCCGTTCGCCGAGCTTATGCCGTGCCCCGCTGTTCTGCGGGCCGAGGCTCTCGGTCACATGGATCAGGACATTCGCCCGCCGGTGCAGCTTCAGAAGCGGTCACCGTTTGCGGGTTCTGGTTCGGCAGTTCCACGGTGGCGGAGAGCAGGATGTCCTGAACGCATCCAGCAGCCTAGTCGCTGACGAAAGTGTACGAGCCGCCCGTGCCAACGTTCATGGGCCAAGGGACCGTCGGTGTAGTCGGTGCCGTCGTCGTAGAAGAACTTGCACCCCGGGGCCACGACGACGGCGCCCCAATCGGCGGAGCAATTGTTCGTCATCGTGACAGGCGGGTCTCGATGCAGAGCCGCCGATGATCTCGACAGCTATTCGCCACATCTAACGCGACCGATCGCATAAGTTCTGCAGTATTCCACTGATCGGAATGCATTTTTGTTGACCAGAATACTGAGCCTGCTACCGTCCGTAGCGTGGAGAGGAGAATGAATGAGCGAAATTTTGGTTGGTGCATCCTCAGAGATTCCTGAGTCAGCCCGCAGGATCGTCAGCTACGGCGAGCAAGAAATCGGAGTCATCCGCATCGCCGGCCGGTTGCATGCTTTCCTGAACGTCTGCCCGCATCAAGGTGGCCCTGTCTGCCAGGGAATGCTGATCCACAAGGTCGAGGAAGTCGTCGACTCCGACCGAAAGTTCAAAGGGATGAAATTCAGCGACGACAAGATCAACCTCGTTTGTCCGTGGCACGGCTGGGAATTCGACATCGAAACCGGGCGCTGCGCGGGCGATGGCAAACAGGGCGTCCGCAAATTCGCGGTCCGCGAGGAAGAAGGGAAGATCTATGTCGTCATTGGCTAAGCGTACCATCTCCGGAGCGGATAACGGAAGAAGCCTTCAGGCTGAGGAAGACGCTTCTGCTCTTGCCCAAATTCTCAAGGATCTCGTGCCGCAGGCCGGTGCGGCCCTGGATAACGAAACACTCCAGTCAATTATCGGCTCCGCCCTCAACATCTATGTCCAGCGCTTCGAAGAGGGAGATCGAAGCGCGGTTGTCCCGCCGGATGCCGGATTGAACGCAACGGCCGTTCTGATCGTCGCGAGCATGCTGCTGAAAAGCGCCCGCGTGGAGCTTTTCGAACTCGGAATGTTTCAAACGTTCTCCGGCATCAAGTAAGGGTCGAGCTATGGAAATCCTGTCGAGCGAGGCGAATTTCAACCTTCCGGTGGACGGATACGACACGGGTATTCATCTTGCTAACGCGCGACGTCAGGCCGACCGGCGCGGTCTTGACGACGTTCTCATTGTCGACGTGGACTGTCACCATTACGAGACGGACAATTTCGAGCCCATTCTGAACTTCATCGACGATGCTGCGTTCCGCCAAGTAGCGTTGAATGCATTCAAGTACCGCGGCGCAAACGGTGTGCTGTATGATCAGCCTGGTTATCAGGACCTCGGCGGCCGGATTACGCGCTACATGGCGCGGAAGGGCGAGAACGTGTCGATCGTCGGGACGGGTGCCGAAAAAGATGCCATTCAGGCCCACCGATGGATGGATGCGCTGAGCGTCGACTATGCATGCCTGTTTCCGACTCCGATGCTCTTTCTCGGACTCCACCCGCAAGTGGACGTCGAGGTCATGCTTGCCCGCGCCTACAACCGTTGGATAACCGAGGTCCTCCTTCCGTCGAATCCGCGGTTGGTTTCGATGCTTTACCTGCCTTTCAACGATCCGGAAGCGGCGTACCGGGTCGTCAAGGAGAATGCCGGAAAGAAGGGCGTCATAGGATTCACCGTTGTCTCCACGCGCTATAAGCCCGTGCATGACAACGCGTATATGAAGACCTACTCGCTGCTGGAGGAATTGGAGCTTCCTCTTTCGTTCCACGCTTCATATCACTGGAACGATCAGTTGGTGTCGAACTGCAATCGCTTTCTGACCGCTCATGCGCTCGGTTTCACTTTCTTCAATTCAGTCCATTGCGCGAACTGGATCGTAAACGGCCTGCCGGAGCGGTTTCCCAAACTGAAAGTGATTTGGATCGAGTCCGGCCTTGCCTGGGTACCCTGGCTGATGCAGCGCCTGGACAACGATTACAGGATGAGATCATCGGAAGCGCCCGCTTTGAAGAAGCTGCCGAGCGACTACATGCGGGACATGTACTATTCGTCCCAGCCCATGGAGATGGTGAACAATCGCAAGGCGCTGGAGCTCACCTTCGAGATGATCAATGCGGAAACACAGCTCCTGTACTCGTCCGACTATCCGCACTGGGACATGGATCTGCCAAGCACGATCTGGGACCTTGATTTTTTGAGCGAGCAAGCCAAGCGGAACATCCTGGGAGAGAATGCCAAAAGGGTGTTCAACCTCGATACCTCGCATCGCTTCCCAGATGGAATTCCAACCAGCGACTGCCGCAAAGCCAATTTGCGCAAGTTTGAAAAAGCTTAAGCGCCAAAATCCCGGCGAACGGGCCAATTTCGGGAGGATGAAAGATGTTGGACCGCAGAACGGCGCTTGCGCTCACTATATCTTCGCTGTTGGCGCCGCTGTCCAAGACAAGCTTCGCGCAAGGAGCGGATAAATACCCGGCTCGACTGGTGACTTTGGTTCATCAATACACGGCGGGCGGAACGACCGACCTGGTCGCCCGGCTAATCGGCGAGGGCCTTCAGAAGAAATGGGGCCAACCATTCATCGTGAACGGACTATCAGGAGGAGGGGGTATCGTCGGCGGGGCCCATGTCGCAAATGCAAAGCCGGATGGCTATACGCTCCTGCTGACCATCAGTGTCATGAGCATCCTTCCGGCGATGAACAAAAAGCTGCCGTTCGACGTCGAACGCAGTTTCGCCCCCGTCGCCAAGATTGCTTCTTTGCCGTTCGTCATCATTACCAGCAAGGCGTCCGGCATCACGTCGCTTGAACAGCTGATTGCGCGTGCGAAGGAGAATCCGGACAAGATCACCTGCGGCTCCGTAGGCATCGGCTCTCCGCATCACCTCGCCATCGAGCTATTCAACCAGACCGCCGGTATCACATTGCGGCACGTGCCTTACAAGGGCGCTGCGGGCGTGATTACGGATCTCTTGGGCGGCTTCATCGACATGACGTTCATCGGCATACCAGGGGTCGCCGGTCTTATCGATTCAGGCTCCGTGACCCCCATTGCGTTAACTGGCTCGGAACGGAGTCCGATGCTGCCGAAGACGCCGACCGTCGTTGAATCGGGCTACCCCCATTACACGCAAGAGACCTGGTACGGCCTCGTTGCGCCTGCCGGCACCCCCGGCGATGTGATCGACAAGCTCTATCGCGGCATTACCGAGGTTCTCGAGCTCCCGGAGAATCAGAAAAGAATGGACGAGATAGGTTTGAAGATCGCTATCGAACCGCCGGCGATCTTCGGAAAACGACTTCACGACGAAATCGTGTCATGGCGGAAGCTAGTGACCGATCGCCAATTAGAACTCAACTGACACACGGAACTCCTTTCGTGACTCGCCGACTGCGGCGACGCTGTGCAGCTCCTGACGATTGTGGAGCATAGTGCAGACATAACTTAAGAAAATAGCGAGATCCACAATGCCAAACGACGTCGCTCCGGCGCATCACGACCTGTACATCAACGGCGCTTGGGACCCGGCTGCCTCCGGCGCAACCTATCTCAGCGATGATCCGTTTTTGGGAACAGCATGGGCGCAGGTGCCGGACGCTGGTCAGGTTGACGTCGACCGCGCCGTCATGGCGGCAAAGAATGCGCTGACGGGTCCGTGGGGCGCGATGACCGGCGTCGAACGATCGAAGCTTCTGCGCCGTTTGGGAGATTTGTTCGCCGAGCGCGCAGAGGAACTAGCGATCGTCGAATCGCGGGATAATGGCAGACTGCTGAAAGACCTTCGGACCCAGATGCATATGCTTCCGGATTGGTACTATTACTACGCCGGTCTGGCGGACAAAATCGGTGGTGAAGTTCTGCCGTCGGGCCGGCAGAACTTCTTCGTATACACGGTACGCGAGCCCGTCGGCGTCGTAGCGGCGATCGTTCCGTGGAACTCGCCGCTGTGGTTGATCACTTGGAAAGTGGCGCCTGCACTCGCTGCAGGCTGTACCATGGTCTTGAAGCCATCGGATTACACCCCGGTTTCGGCGCTCAAGTTCGCGGAACTGGTGCATGCTGCGGGATTTCCTCCCCGGCGTGTTCAACGTCGTGACGGGCAACGGGCCCGAAGTCGGAAAAGCTCTCGTCGCTCACAAGGGAGTGGATAAAATCACGTTTACGGGCTCCACCTCGGTCGGTGTGGAGGTGGCTCAAGCGGCCGCTCGGAATATCACGGGTGTGCTTCTCGAACTGGGCGGCAAATCGGCTCAGATCGTCTTTCCTGATGCGGACATCGACGCCGCGGTCAATGGTGTGATTTCGGGCGTATTCGCAGCATCGGGTCAGACGTGCATGGCGGGCTCGCGGCTCCTTCTTCACCGCCAGATCCATGATGTCTTTGTCGAGAAGCTCGTGGCGCGCACGCGCGAAATCCGGCTTGGGGATCCGCGCGCTCCGGACACTCAACTGGGGCCGATCGCCAACCGCACGCAGTTCGAAAGAATCCTGGGCTTCTTCGAAACGGCCAAGTTGGAAGGGGCGACGATCGCGGCTGGCGGCCGCGCATCCCCGCTTGGCGGCCTTTTCATCGAGCCGACTGTTATAACGAATACCGCACCCGGTATGCGCGTCGTCGAGGAAGAGATCTTTGGCCCCGTCGTCGCGGTGATGTCATTCGACAGCGAGGCTGAGGCGTTAGCGCTCGCGAACGCCAGCGAATTCGGTCTGGCCGGGGCAATTTGGACCAACGACATCGGACGAGGGCACCGTGTTGCTGGCAGACTGAAGGCTGGGACAGTCTGGATAAACTCCTATCGGACTCTTGCGCCTGGTGTGCCATTCGGTGGGTATAAGAGGAGCGGGCTCGGTCGCGAGAACGGACGCGTAGGCCTCGAGGAATACACTGAGACGAAATCAATCTGGGTCGAGATCGCTGGAAAGGACCGAGATCCGTTCATCATAGGCTGACTGCGACACTCATGGTGTGACCATACGCTCCCTGTCGCAACTGCAGGAACTCGTCCGATTTAACTCTTCTGGAGGAAATTATGGATTGGTCAATACACCATATCAACCTGCCCGCGCACGATGTCAGGGAAAGCACTCGTTTCTATCGCGACCTGATTGGACTGACGGATGGTCCAACACCGAAGACGGTGGGGAAGGGGTCAGGCAAGTTTCAGCGCACCGAGAGAGCTTTTGTTTGCATAGGCGATGGAGATCGCGGTCTCCACATCATGAAGCCTATGCCTAACTTCGCGAGCGACAATGGGTTCAGCGTGAACCCTGTCATCTCTGGCCATTTGGCCATAACGGTCCGTGATCTTGATGCTGTGAAGAGACGCCTCCATGCCGCAGGCATCTTTTATGCGGATGCCGGCAATTTCTCAATGCCTGAAGTCCGACAGATATACGTCTATGACCCATCGATGAACTGCATCGAAATCAACGAGGTCAGATCAAGCCATTTCTGATTCGGCTACACCTGACGCAAGTTCTACTCAAAGGAATGTTCTACAATCCAAACGCAAGCACGCTAGAAACGGAATGATGTCACCAATCAACTTCGAACAGCAGCAAAACTGAACCCACAGATTGCCTAGAAAACACGGGGCAATTCAGTACGGGAAGCAGTGCCAACAGCTTGCGCTCCTACCACGTTGGACATCCCGGCCGCCGCCTCCCGGACTAAGCGAGCGAGCGGTTCTCGTTCTTCGTCGCTGACGCGCAGACTCGGATATACGACCAGCAGGCTACCAAAAACCATGTCGCTCCGTCCGAACACCGGAGCTGCTATTCCGATCGCGCCCGCCATCTTCTCTCCGAAAGTAATCGCATAGCCGGCCTGCCTGATTTGGTCGAGCCGCAATTCCAGTTCATCGCGAGACGGGAGCGATACACCGTTCACAGGCGACGGTCCCTCATCGGCATAGGCGAGATCAATATCTTGGCGCGGCAGAAAGGCCGCTATCGAAAGGCCACTCGCTCCCCAGAGGAGGGAGATTGGCACATTAAGTCTGATGTCGTAGCGCAGCGCCGCCCGTGAATCGACTTTGAGCGCGTAGCAGATCTTTTTCGCCGACGGCAGGTACAAGCTGAACACGGCTGTCTCACCTGACTCATCCGCGATCTTTTCAAGAAACGGCATCGCGATGTCGGTAAGGTCATGATTGGATTGTATTTCAGCACATACGCGCAACAGTTCGATCCCGAGCCGGTATTTCCTTTGCCCTGGCACGGTGTCGATAAAGCCCTCCCGCCGCATGATTTCGAGCAGCCTGTGACAGGTGCTTGGCGGGAGTTCGAGGGCGTCGGACATTTCCTTCAGAGATGACTCCCGATGCCGCGCGAAATACTGGATAACGTGCAGGACTCGCTGGACCGTTCCCGGCGTGTCCCCGCGGACCGAAGTTTCAGTACCCATCAAAGCGTCGCCTGTCGTCATTAGCCAACCTTGCATGTCCACTTTGAGAACGGCCCGGTACTCGGGCGGACCGGCAAGCTAGCATCCCGGGTCGGAAGCAACAATCGGCATCCTTCCAACCTCCTTCCGCGACGAAGAAAAGGCCCGCTATCCGACCTCATCTTGTCCAGCTTTCGTAATTGGCGACCGCGATATTCAAGATCGCAGGTTTGCCCTTTCCCAATGCGGCAATGGCGCTCTCGATAGCCTGGGGAAGGTCCGCCGCACGTTCGACCCGATACCCGAATCCGTCTACCAGCCCGGCAGCTTGTTCGTAGTTGGCCGGCTTGATGTTCGTTCCGTAATAGTCGTTTGTATCTTTCGAAACACTTCGCGGATAGAAAACGTTATGCATATGCTGCATCGAAGCATACTTTCCGTTGTCCAGGACAAGGATCAGCAGGGGAAGGCCATGCTGTTCCGCAAAGGTCAGCGCGGGAAGAACAGGGTTGTATAGGAAGGTCCCGTCGCCCATCATGACCACGACAGTTCGTTCCGGCAGCGCCATTTTGACGCCGAGCGCGTAGCCGATCGATTGCCCGAGTCCGCTCGGTGCGCGAATGTACCCGAATGGATCCTGCCAACGCAGTTGATCTCGGAGTTCGACGGAATAGACAATGGTCTCATCAACGAAGGTTGTCGACGTCGGCAACTTGTCGCGCAGAGCAGTCGCCAAAGCAGGCATCGTGATTTGATCGCTGACCTTTGCTTTCTCGCGCGCCGCCTCGAGGCGTTCCACGAGGACACCGTGCTTTGCCGACCAAAACGTCCGTCGGTCATTGCGCAGCGTGCCGTTCGTCGTGTTTTCCCGCAGCATCCCCGTCAAGAGCTCGAGCGTGACAGCCGTATCGCCCTCCAGGTACAAGGATGCTTCCATCACTTGGTAGGCCATGGACGTCTTTAAGGGATTCTCGCCGATGCACACGACACTGGCGTTTTCCGGGATGTTGCTGGGCGGATACCAGGGAGCTCTTGCATCCACTAGGAGCACGAGATCAACGTCCGTCAGGTGCGGGGTGACGCTCGTTCCCGCAAACTGCTGGTGATCCTTGGGAAAGCTCGAAAAAAATGATGCAGAACCTTCCACGACGCCGACTCCGGTCACATCGACGAAATCGACGAGTGCCCGATAAGCTGCAGGATCTCTTCCGGTGTTCTCCGTTATTACGAGCGGGCGCCGGGCGGATGCTATGAGTTCTGCGACCTTGGCGAGATCGTGCGTCAGGGGCTGGCGCTTTGGCGCCGGCGGCGCCTTTCGCACGTTGCGAGGAGGCGACCACTCCTGCATCATTGTCTCCATGGCCACGCATAGGTACGTCGGCCCCCTCGGAATGCGCTGAGACAGTTCGCCGGCTCGGACGATGGACTGGTAAAGCGTGGCACTGCTCGGGACCTGCTGCGAAAATTTTATGAACGGCGCAACAAGCGCCTGCGTGCCCCCGGTAACGCTCAGATTGCGATACCACTGCGAACCCGGATCGAAGCCGTCTTCTCCATAGTCGAGCGCCTCGCCCGACATTACGACCATTGGCGTCTCTTGGGCGGCAGCGGCAAAGAGTGCCATCGATCCCTGAAGCAGCCCGGCTCCCGCGTGAAGGACGACTGCCTGCATCCGTCCCGTAACGTGGGTATAACCGGCGGCCATGGTCACTGCGATCGTCTCATGACCGCAGTCAATCCAGACAGGACCCGGCTTGCCGTCGCGTTTTTGGCGAGCCATTGCGTCCCACAGGGAGGGCCATTCCGAACCCGGGGACGAGATGACGTATTCGACGTCGAGTTGACGAAATGCCTCGAGGATTGCTTCGCCCCCATCAATTCGGTTTTGCATGTTGTTCTCGTTTGCTCCCTCAACCGGGCGGTGCTCGCCGGGGCGTCGACCACAAAATCAGGCCAGTCTCGAGAAGGACGACTCGTCGCTGAGGTCGGTTGGTCCAGTCCGCCCCAAAAGAGACGTTCCTAGCGGCTGTTCGGGTCCTTCTCATATTCCGATTACCGGAATGGAATTCTGTTTGGCTGAATGATTAAGCTTGGTATGTGTTTTTCGTCAAGGAGAAACTGTTCCATTTGCGCTTGCGGCTTGGTGGCTTGCGTTCGGGTACGGAAACGGAGGAGCCGGTGAGGGACACGTCCTATTTTCGTTCAGCGCGCGGTAACAGTGTGCGTGCTGCGTCAACCACCGGAAGCTCCGGTGGGCTGCCAGCGGGCAGAGCGGGCGCTCTGCTCGCCTTGTGTCTGGTTACGATGGCATCCCCTCCCGCTTCGGCGCAGGCGCTGACAGATCTCAAGCCGACGAGCGAGCCGCTCATACTGCAGCAACAGGGCAGTTTTTTCGTCGGCGGTCGGAAGATCGTCAATGCTAATTCCGGCTGGAACGAGGTCGCGTCGCGCTTCGGGCCACCAGGCGGCAACGTCGTGGTCGATCAGATGTACATCCAGTTTCAAAAGGGTGTGAATGCGTCGAAGGTGCCCGTTGTCTTCGTTCACGGCTGCTGTCTCAGCTCGAAGGAATGGGAGACGACACCGGACGGGCGGATGGGGTGGTACGAATACTTCACCCGGTCGGGATATCCGACTTACCTCGCGGAACAGGCAGGTCGGGGACGCTCCGGGTTCAACACGATCGGCTTCAACGAAGTCCGGCTCGGTCAGAAGTCGCCCGGCGCCTTACCGCCGATCCTCGCCGCCACCGATCAATTTGCCTGGCTCACTTTCCGGCTCGGTCCGAAGGTTGGTGAACCCTGGCCGGATTCGAAGTTTCCTACGGACAAGATCGAAGAACTCTACAAGCAGATGATCCCCGATCTGATTCTTACGCAGGTCCCTGACCTCATCGCCGAGGTGGTTAGTCCGGTTTCAAACCTTCCAACGGTCGTCAACCTCGCAGAGCTTGCGGAAAAACTCGGTGGCGCCGTACTGGTCGGTCATTCCGAGTCGAGTACCTTTCCGACAAAGGCGGCCTTGAAAGGCCGTCCCGGAATCAAGGGCATAATTCAGCTCGAGACGGGATGTTTCGCGAACCTGAATGCGGAGCAGATCTCGATCCTGGTGAAAATTCCGATCCTCATCATGGTCGGGGACCATTTCCAGAATCCTCAGCCAAGTCCGGACTGCATCGCGCAGCGCGACGCGATCAACAAGGCAGGGGGAGATATGACCTTCATTTCATTGCCCGACCTAGGGATAAGGGGAAACAGCCATATGTTCATGCAAGATCTCAATAATGTGGAGGTTGCGCAGATCGTCATGAAGTGGCTCGACGACCATGTGGATCGCCCCGCGAAGCGGTAGAAGCCTTGCGGTGCGAAATCCGATATTCCTATACCCGCGAGTGATCATTGACGAGTGCCGGCCAGCATGACGCCAAGTCATGCAGCGCTGACCCGCAGAATGCGAGACGTCGATCAACTCCTGATGAACGCGAAGTGTGGTCGCTTTTATAAACCGGTCTGGAACGGTGCTTCGCTGCCGAGCTTCGCGCGGCCGCGCACAAGTCGATCGAACAATCCCGTTGCACGTCAGAAAAAAGGGACGATTCAGATGTCGGAGAAACGGATCTCTTGCACACGTGCGATCAACATGGTCCGAACCGGGCCGCCAGAAGCGCCGGCGGTCATACTCGTCCATCCTGCAGGATTGGATCTTACCTACTGGAGCGCACAAATCGAAGCTCTTGGCGAAGACCACGATGTCATTGCGTTCGATTTGCCGGGTCATGGCCGGACGTCCGGCGGTCCGGCGGCTGACTGGACGCTGGAGAACACGGTGGCGACTCTTGCGCAGGTCATCAGATCCAACGGCGTCGCGAGTGCGCACCTTGTCGGTCTGTCTCTTGGTGGAATGATTGCCCAAGCATTGGCGCTCGCCGAGCCAACGATGGTCCGCTCGCTCGCGCTGATCGGGACTGCCGCAGGATTTTCCGATGAAGCGCGCGCTGCCTTGCGTGCCCGAGGCGCGACCACACGCGATGGAGGTATGCATGCAGTCTTGTCATCGACCGTGCAGCGTTGGTTTACCGCTACGACGATCGCGCGCCGTCCCGACCTGATCGAACGGGTTATAAAGACCTTGCTTGCCGACGATAGGCTCGTACACGCGGCCGTATGGGACATGATTGCGGCACTTGATCTTCTGCCGATGCTTCATCGCATTGCGTGCCCGACCCTCATTCTGGTCGGCGAGCATGACCCGAGCACACCACCATCGTCCGCGGAAATCCTCGAGCGGCTTATTCCCGGCGCACATCTGCACGTCATTGCCGATGCCTCGCATATGGCGCCGTTGGAGAAACCGGCAATCGTTAACGCCCAATTGCTGGAGTTCCTATGGAGCCTACGGAACGCTCCAACCGCGGCGAACTCGCACAAATAACAGTGGTCGCCGGCGCGCATGTTTGGCGTCGCGCCGATGACCCGGCAGAGTCCTGACAATTGCCGGGCTCGCGCCTGCTATGCGGGATTGCGAGTAGATGCGGACCTGCGCCGTAAAAATCAAGCAAAATCAAAACGTTAGATCAGCGTTCCTTGCGGTTGAGCGGAATTCCCAAATTCTACTCAATGGAATTCTATTTTGTTGATTGGAATGTTGCGGACTGCGATGATTGATCGCCGCCGAGAAATGCGGCGACGGACCTCCGGCACGAGCCGGAAGACCGGACTAAGTCGAGAGGAAGCCCGTGGGTCTCAAAGCTAATTCGATCGTTCCGCCGTACCCCGTGACGAACGCTTGCGATGCAGCGCGGATCAAATGGCTTGCGCTTCTTTCCGGTTTTCTCGGTTGGACCTTCGATTCGATGGATCTCAATCTGTTCACGCTGGTGCTTTTCCCGGCCGTGTCGGATCTCATCGGCTCGACGGATCCCGCGCAAGTTGCCCAAGTCGGCGCCTACATCATGGCGATAAAGCTGCTGTGCTGGGGGATCGGGGGCATCGTATTCGGGGTCGTCGCGGACAGGATTGGCCGCACAGTCACGATGGTCATCACGATCGTCATCTATTCGGCCTTCACCGGGCTGAGCGGTTTGGCCCAGAGTTGGGAGCAGCTTGCGGCTTTTCAGGCGCTCGCCGGCATCGGCATAGGCGGCGAATGGGCGGCCGGCGCCGCCCTCGTCGCGGAAAGCTGGCCCGAAAAAGGCCGCGCCCGCGCCATGCAGGTCATGCAGTTGGGCTTCGCGGTCGGCTTCTTCGTAGCCGCACTCGATAATTTATTGCTCGGACCCATCAGCTGGCGATGGGTCTTGGCCGCCGGCGCGGCGCCGGCGCTGATCGCACTCGCGATTAGAGCCTTCGTGCCCGAGCCGGAGCGGTGGCGACGCGTCCGTCAGGAAGAGCGCACCGCAAACGTCACGGCGTTCGAGACCTTCTCGGCCGTCTTCGCCCCCGGCATTCGGCGGCGCACGATCGTTGGCGTCCTGATTTCGGCGGCGATGATGATCGGAAGCTGGGGCGGTCTGACGTTGTTGCCGAGCTGGATCCAGCAGCTTGTACGCGCGGCGGGACATCCCGCGGCTGTCGGCGTTCAAGCGATCTCTCAGGCCTTCATGTTGATGATGGTCGGCGCAGCGACCGGCTATATCGCGCTTATCTACCTGTCGGACGCTCTCGGTCGACGCGCCTCGTACTTCTTGTTCGGCCTCGGGGCCCTTCTCGCGTCGCTTCATCTCTTCCTCTCGATCGCCACGCTCGATCAGCTGATGATGTTCATGCCCGTTTTCGGATTTTTCGTAATCGGTGGTTTCGGCACCTTCGCGGCATACCTGCCGGAGCTGTTTCCGACCCGGGTCCGGGCAACGGGGCAGGGCTTCTGCTGGAATTTTGCCCGCTGCGTCACGGCGGTTGGACCTCTCATCGGCGGCGGCCTGGTTGCATCGCTCGGCTCTTTTCAGGCGGCCGCGGCATCGACGTCCGTCTTCTACGTAATCGGTCTCGTGGCGATTTGGTTCGGACCGGAGACGCGTGGCGTCCCGCTCGACGACTGACGCTCACCCAAGTCATTTTCGAGCAAAGGAGAAATTCGTGTTGGACACCGTATCAGACACACGCGATCAATCACCCGTTGCCTACGACATGCTCGTGAATGGGGGTTGGGTCGGCGCTGCGTCCGGTCGCCGACTGGACAGTCTTGATCCGTATACCGGCCGGACTTGGGCCACCGTGCCCGATGCGGCAATGCCGGACGTGGCGGCGGCGGTTGGAGCCGCGCGCGCGGCCTTCGACATGGGACCGTGGGGCCGCATGACGGCCCGGGACAGGGCGGCTTTGCTGCGCCGAATGGCGGAGCTCATCGCGCGCGACGTCGACCGGCTGGCTGCGATAGAGAGCCGCGACAACGGCAAGCTGGTCCGCGAAATGAAGGCGCAATGGCGCTACATCCCCGAATGGTTCAACTATTTCGCGGGAGCGGCTGACAAGATAGAGGGTGCGAGCCTGCAGTCGGATCGATCCAACTTCACCATTTTCACGCGCAAGGAGCCGGTCGGCGTAGTGGCGGCGATAACGCCATGGAATTCGCCGGGTCTGCTTCTGGTCTGGAAGCTCGCGCCGGCGCTGGCCGCCGGCTGCACGTTTGTAGTGAAGCCCTCGGAGCACACGCCGATCTCGGCTATTGAATTGGGCAAGCTGTTCGAAGAAGCAGGCTTTCCGCCAGGCGTCTTCAATGTTGTAACGGGCGGTCCGGAAGCCGGCCGCGCGCTCGTGGGCGATCCACGGGTGGATAAGATCGCGTTCACAGGATCGACCGACGTCGGCAAGAGCATCGCAAAGGCCGCAGCCGACAATCTAACCGGTGTGCTGCTTGAGCTGGGCGGCAAATCTCCCAATATCGTGTTCGACGACTGCGAGCGAAAAGCGGCCGCGAACGGAATTATTGCCGGCATCTTCGCAGCCTCCGGTCAGAGCTGCATGGCCGGTTCGCGCCTCGTGATCCAACGTTCAATCATGGACGAGGTGCTCGGGCGCGTTGTCGAACGCGCCAAGACAATCAAGCTCGGTGACCCAACCCAGGCCGATACCGAGATGGGCCCGGTCGCGACGCGTCAGCAGCACGAAAAGATTTCCGGAATGATCAGGAGTGCCTTGGCGGACGGCGCGCGTCTCGCCTGCGGTGGCCTCGAAGGAGGGCCCGGCGGCCTCTTCGTTCTACCGACTATTCTGGTGGATGTTAGGCCCGACATGTCCATCGTACGCGAGGAAGTCTTCGGACCGGTACTCTGCGTCCTTCCGTTCGACACAGAGGAGGAGGCGATCGCCATCGCGAACGACACGCAATTTGGTCTCGCGGCTGGGATTTGGACTCAGAACGTTCAGCGCGCGCACCGCGTCGCCAACCAAGTGCGGGCCGGGACCGTGTGGATTAATGCGTACCGGGTCGTGGGCTACAACGCTCCCTTCGGAGGGTACAAGCAATCGGGATGGGGCCGCGAGAATGGGATGCAGGCTCTCGATGAATATCTCGAGACGAAAACGATCTGGATTGAGCTGTCGGGCGCGACTCGCGACCCTTTCACCATCGGCTAGTGCGCAGCTCTTCTAAGGCATCGGATTGAAGGAAAATCGTCTTGAAGATCGAAAACCAATTCATCGTGGATCTCCCGCCGGCTGAAGCTTGGCGGGTGCTGCTCGACGTGCCGGCAATTGTGCCGTGCATGCCAGGCGCGGAACTCCTCGCCGACGAAGGCGGGGGTACCTATGTCGGGCGGGTCAAGGCAAAGCTTGGCCCCGTTGCGGTCGAATTCCGAGGCAAAGCGCAATTCGTCGACATCAACGAGACCGCCCATAGCGTTCGCGTGAAGGCTTACGGCAACGAGGTGAAGGGGCGCGGAAACGCCTCAGCCGAGGTAATGTTTCATTTGACGCCTCAGGGTGCCGGGACTCGCGTCAACGTCGAGACGGATGTCAACCTCGCCGGTGCAGTCGCCCAGTACGGTCGGGCACAGGGTGTAATCGCCGGCGTCGCGCAGGTTCTCATCGATCAGTTCGCGAAGAATCTGCGCGCGCGCATCTCTGCCGATGCGCGTGGAGAGCGCCAAATTGTGGATCCGGCCAGAGTCAGCTCCCCGGCCAGCCTCGGGCGCGATGTTGCCGCGCAGATCTCTCAGCCAAGCACCGCCCCGCCAGTCAAGGGGATCTCAGTCTTCTCTCTGCTTTTCATTTACATCCGCAGCCTCTTCTCGTCGAAACGGAGTGCGTCATGACTTCTGGATCTCAAGGCCTCACGCCGCACTTCATTTCAGACCGGCTCGTCGCCGTCGCTGAAGACGGCACGCCGCAACTCATAACCGGCCGGTGCCGCGCTTGCGGTGCTCGCAGCTTTCCTCGGGCAGACGTGTGTACCGAGTGCCTGTCCGAGGATGTCGAGGCCTCTCGGCTCCGATCCGAAGGCACGCTCTACTCATTCTCGGTCGTGCATCAGGCACCGAAGGGTTGGAATGTGCCCTATGCACTCGGATACGTGGACCTGCCGGAAGGGCTACGAGTGTTGGCTCACCTCGACGCTTCCTTCGCAAATTTGCGGATTGACGGTGCAATGAAACTCGCGCTCGGGGTCGTCGGGACGGATCCCATTGGTGCGCCTCTCTCGACCTATACCTTCGTTCCGGCCTGAAGAGGATACCGACATGAACATGAAGAGCCTGCGCGAGGTATGCGTCGTCGGGACCGGCATGATTCCCTTCGGCAAGTATCCGGACACGACATTGGCGGAGATCGGTTGGCCAGCGGTCAAAGAGGCCATCGCCGAATCCGGGCTTTCGCCCAAGCGGATTGACGCTGTCTTCTGCGGCACCGCGCTGGGCGGCATGCTGGCCGGGCAGCGCGTCATGAAGACGCTTGGGATTAGCGGCATGTCGATCATCAACATCGAGAACGCCTGCTCATCCAGTTCATCGGCGCTATCGCTTGCTTGGCTCTCGGTCGCAAGCGGTCAGCACGATGTCGTCGTGGTGATCGGAGTCGAGAAGCTGACCAAGTTCGGCGGAGGTGTGCTCCCGCTCGAAAAGGAGGACTGGGAGGTCAACCAAGGCATGGTGATGCCGGCTCTGTATGCAATGAGGGCGCGACGCTACATGCACGAATACGGCCTGACCGAACGGCAACTCGCGGAAGTCTCGGTCAAGGCCCATGATCACGGAGCGCTCAATCCTAACGCTCAGATACGCAAACGCGTGACGCTCGATGAAGTGATGAACGCCCGCCCGGTGACTGATCCCTTCACCCTGTGGCATTGCTGCCCTACCGGCGACGGCGCGGCCGCGCTTGTGCTGACAAGCGGCGACGTCGCCAGGCGGAATGACACAAAGCCGGTGCGGATCGTCGCTTCGGAAGTCACATCAGGTCTCTACACTGACGGTTATCGAGACATGACTTGGGCGGAGCTGACCGCTCGTGGGGCGAAACACGCCTTTGAAATGGCGGGTATTGGTCCCGAAGATGTCGACGTGGCCGAGGTTCACGACGCGTTTACGATCGCCGAACTTATGTATTACGAGGCGTTCGGATTCTGCGCGAAGGGAGAAGGGTACGGGCTGCTTTCGAGCGGTGCTACCTCGCTCGGCGGTAAAACGCCGGTCAACCCATCTGGCGGCCTGCTGTCGCGCGGGCATCCCATCGGCGCGACAGGCGTAGCGCAAGCAGTCGAAGTCAGCCGGCAATTGCAAAGCCGAGCTGGCGCACATCAAGTCGAAGGCGCGCTAGTTGGGCTGACCCACGCAACGGGCGGAGGCATTGCCGGGCTCGATCACGGCGCCTGTTCGATCCACATGTTTTCGCGATGAAGCCGGCTCCGTTCGAGTATCATGCACCGACGAGTCTCGACGAGGCCGCGACGCTATTGGCCGGTCTTCAGAATGCCAAGATACTGGCAGGCGGCCAGTCGCTCGTACCCATGCTGAACTTTCGATACGTCATCGTCGATCACATCGTGGCTCTCGAGAACATCCGGGATCTGGCCGGTATCACGATGATGAACGGCGTTATGCGCATCGGCGCGATGACGCGGCAGCGCGAGCTCGAGTACTCCGATCTCGTTTCCAAGCATTGTCCGCTCCTAAAGGCAGCACTCGCCTACACGGGCCATAGACAGACCCGCAATCGCGGTACGATCGGCGGAAGCCTCTGCCATGCCGACCCGTCCGCCGAACAGCCGACCGTCTGTGCCTCACATGACGCAATTGTAGAACTTCATTCCGTGCGCGGCAGGAGGCGGGTGCAGTTTTCCGAGTTTGGGACTGCCTTCATGACCACCGCAGTGGAACCGGACGAGATTCTGTGCGCGGTGGAGTTACCGCTGTGGGGCAATGGCCATGGTTACGGTTTCCACGAATTCGCCCGGAGACACGGCGATTTTGCGATTGTCGCATCTGCCGCGTTGATCCAGCTCGGATCGGACGGCTCCATCGCGCGCGCCTCCGTGGCACTGGCGGGCATTGGAAACGCGCCGCTTCGCATGCCTGCCATCGAGCAGCATCTCGTCGGGCGGCGACCCGATCCAATGACTCTCCGCCAGGCTGCGATCCTTGCGTCCGACATCGAGCCCATCACGGACATCCATGCCGGCCCAGACTATCGACGGCAGCTCGCGCGCGTGCTGACCGAACGGGCGCTCGCGGATGCGGCGCGACGTGCGGCCGGAGAGGTTTGAAATGACTCGGAAAACTCTTTCAATCGAGATCAATGGGCAGGTTCGTGCAGCAGAAGTAGATCCCCGGTTAACGCTCGCGGACCTTTTGCGACACGAGTTTGATCTCACGGGTACGCATCTCGGATGCGAACACGGCGTATGCGGGGCATGTACCGTCCTGCTGGACGGACGTTCGGTCCGCTCCTGCCTTATGTTTGCGGTCCAGGCTGACGGAAAAAAAGTCACGACGGTCGAGGGGCTTGGCGGTGATGCCAACGGGCTCAGCGTGCTCCAGCGTGCCTTTCGGGAGCACCATGCTCTCCAATGTGGCTTCTGTACCCCGGGTATGCTCGCCACGCTAACCGAACTCCTCATCGACAATCCAGATCCAACGGAAGGAGAGGTGCGCGAGGTCATCACCGGAAACCTGTGCCGCTGCACGGGTTATGCCGGAATCGTGTCCGCGGCATTGGATGCAGCGCGCCGGATTCGGGCGGGAGAAATCTGACGATGGGTGCAAAGCAATTCGGCGCTCGTGTTGAACGTCTGGAGGATCCTGCTCTGCTTACCGGGCGCGGTTGCTACGTGGACGACCTTAAGCTGCCGGGGATGCTGCATGGTTGCTTCGTGCGGTCGTCGCACGCGCATGCGCGGCTGCACTCCGTCGATGTCGAGTCCGCGCTGGGTATGCCCGGCGTGCGCGCGATCCTAACTGCCGCCGACCTACCCGGACCGATGCGGCATGAGCGCATGCCGATGCTGGTGCCTAACTCATCCATCGCGGCGTTGAAGACCCAGCATTGCTTGGCTCTGGATGAAGTCTGCTATGTCGGTCAGACGATCGCGCTGGTGATCGCAGATAACCGATATCTGGCAGAGGATGCGGCGAACGCAGTATTCCCTGATCTGGAGCCGCTTCCCGCCGTCGGCGATTGCCGGGACGCGATAGTGTCCGGAACACCGACCGTCCATCTCGACCTACCCGACAATATAGCGTCGCGGTTCCGGAACGCGTTCGGCGACGTTGAGGCCGCATTCGCGGATTCACCTCACGTATTCAGGGAAGAGATTTTTCAGCATCGCGGCGGTGGAATGGCGATGGAAACCCGTGGGGTCGTCGCTCAATACGATCGCGCCGGAGATATGCTGAATGTTTGGTCGGCGACCCAAACCCCGCATATCGGACGAAGAATGATCGCCGATCTTCTTGGACGAAGCGTCGAGAAGGTGCGGGTGATCGCGCCGGATGTGGGCGGCGGCTTTGGACCAAAGGCGATTTTTTATCCGGAAGAGGCTGTTGTAGCGGCTGCGGCACTGAAACTCGGCGTGCCGATCAAGTGGATCGAGGACCGGCGAGAGCATTTGATCTGTGCAACCCAGGAACGGGATCAATATTGGGATGTGGAGATCGCAGTCGAGAGGGACGGCAAAATCAGAGGCGTTCGGGGCAGCTTGTTGCACGATACCGGCGCCTTCGTTCCTTGGGGCGTGATTATGCCCTACATCGCGTCGGCAACAGTGCCCGGACCGTACGTGCTGCCCGCCTACAGCCTCGACGTGACCGTAGCGCTCACCAATAAGGTTGCGACGACACCTGTAAGGGGTGCCGGCCGACCGCAGGCGGTATTTGCCATGGAGCGGCTGATGGATCGCGTGGCGCGAGAGTTGTCGCTCGATCCGGCCGAGGTCCGGCGGCGCAACTTCATCCAACCGGACCAAATGCCCTATAACGTCGGACTGGTCTTTCGCGACGGCAAGCCGGTCGTCTATGACAGCGGTGACTATCCCAAGGCCCAATCCGCCGCCCTCGAGCTCTGCGATTACCAGGGCTTTCCGGCTCGCCAGCAGGCCGCTTTACGGGAAGGACGCTATCTCGGCATGGGACTGGCGAACTATGTCGAGGGGACCGGTCTCGGTCCGTTCGAGGGCGTCACGGTCCGCATTCAGCAGAATGGAAAAATAGCGGTCGCGACGGGCGCCACCAACCAAGGTCAGGGCACCCGCACGACGCTTGCACAGATTGTCGCCGATCATCTGGGATGTCGCATTGAGGACATCGAGATGACGATCGGAGATACCGGGGCGATCGCAAACGGGGTGGGTGCGTTCGCGAGCCGCCAAGCCGTGAACGCTGGCTCGTCCGCCGCGATCGCGGCCAAGGCCGTGCAGACGCAAGTGATCAAGCTGGCGGCGCGCGCGCTTGGCGTGACGGAGAGCGACATCCTGGTCGAAGACGGAATCGCGACCGGCCAGGGCGGAAACAAGCCGCAGTTGGGTTTTGGCGAGCTTGCGCGACTATCTCAAGGAATGCCCGGCTTCGCCATGTTACCGGGCGACCAGCCCGGACTGGAGCACACTGCATATTTCACGCCTTCGCAGGCCTCGTATTGCAGCGGCACCCATGCGGTGGAGGTCGAAGTGGATATTCAAACCGGACAAGTCAAGATCGTGGACTATGTCGTCGCGCACGACAGCGGCAACATCATCAACCCGCTGATCGTCGACGGACAGGTTCAGGGAGGGGTGGCCCACGGTATCGGAAACGCGCTGCTCGAATTCGTAAAATACGACGACAACGCCCAACCACTCACGACGACCTTCGCCGACTACCTTCTTCCGATGGCAACGGACGTGCCGACTTGCCGCATTGCTCACGTGGAATCGCCCAGCCCGCTGAATCCGCTCGGCGTCAAGGGCGCCGGTGAGGGCGGAACGATCCCGGCCGCGGCCGCAATCATCGCTGCGATAGAAAATGCACTTTCGCCCTTCGGCGTGCATTTTGTGGAGACGCCTCTCACGCCCGAGCGCATCGTTCAATTGCTGGCTGCGGCCGGCGCCTACGAGGAGCTTGTCGAATGAGCGACAAGCCGGAGACGCTCGGGACCGTCCAACGCGTGGTTCAGGTTCTGCGACATCTCGCCGAGACGGGCGAGACGACAATCAAGGACGTGTCGGCGGCGCTCGGGCTCGTGCCGAGCACATGTCATCGGATGCTCGAACTCCTGAGCCGGGATGGGATCGTAGAGCGCGATCCGATCGCGCGATCCTATAGCGTGGGCCCGGAGTTCTTCCGGCTCGCGGCATTGGTCGAGTTGAAGCACGATGTTCGAATTCTGGCGCGGCCCTTTCTTCAAAAAATCGTAGATGGCTGCGGCGAAACCGGCGTTCTCAGCCTCTATCTGCCGGCCGAATGCCGCATGATCTTCGCAGATAAGGTCGATTCCAGCCAGTTGCTCCGGTATCAGTTGTCCATGAACACGCCCCTTCCCGTGTTGTGGGGGGCGAGCGGCCGCGCGATCCTGGCCTTCTTACCGACGGCCGAGGTCGACCGGGTACTTAAGATGAGTGATTGCGCCCCCGCGTCCGGGGAGAAGCGTCCAGCACGTCATCAACTCTTATCCGAGCTCACCGCCGTTCGTGAGCGGGGCTACGCAATCTCCCGGGGACAAAAGATTGCCGGTGCTGTCGGCATCAACGCGCCCGTGTTCGGCGCATCGGACCGGGTCATCGGCAGCTTGGGCGTCACCATGCCCGAACAGCGGTCCACGCGGGCAAACGAAGCCGAGATTTCCAGACTCGTCACCGACCAAGCCGAAGCGCTGTCGCGCGCACTCGGCGCCTCCTTCCCCCGCCCCAAATCCAAGGTTGTCTAGCAATGAGTTCAGAACTCCGATCCTCCTTGGGGCCGCTCGCGGGCCTTAAAGTTCTCGATTTGACGCAGTTCCTGTCGGGACCGTATGCCACGCAGATCCTGGGCGATCTCGGAGCGGAAGTCGTCAAGGTCGAGCCGCCGGAAGGCGATATGACCCGCCAGCTGCCACCATACTTCGTCGGCGCGGACAGCGCCTATTACCACTGCGTCAACCGCAACAAGCGCAGCCTGGCCGTAGACTTGAAGTCTGAGGAGGGCAGCGCACTTGTCCGGGACCTGGCGGTGGCGAGCGACGTCGTCGTGGAAAATTTCCGCCCGGGGGTTCTGGATCGGCTCGGCCTCCGGTACGCAGATATCGCGGCGAACAAGCGATCCCTCGTCTGGTGCTCGATCAGCGGCTTCGGCCAGAGCGGTCCTTACCGCGACCGGCCCGCGTACGACATGATCGTACAGGCCATGTCCGGCGGCATGTCGCTCACGGGCGAAGCGGACGGGCATCCCGTACGTTCGGGCATTCCGCTCGGCGATCTGGCTGCCGGCATGTACGGCGTCATCGGCCTGCTTGCGGCGCTCCTCGACGCAAGGCGGACGGGGCATGGCCGCCACGTCGATATTGCGATGCTCGACTGCCAGATTTCCATGCTGAGCTACCAAGGCGCTTATCATCTCGTCTCGGGTCATGTTCCGGGCCGGCAGGGACGAGGTCACGACTCGATTCCGACCTACCGGGCGTTCACTTGCGGCGATGGAGCCGACGTCGTCATCACGGCCAACACCGAGCGAATGTGGCAATCATTGTGCGGCGTTTTGCGGCGCTCTGACCTTGCCGGAGACGAACGGTTCGTGGTGAACGAAATACGCTTTCGCAATCGGATAGAGCTGTGGGCTGTTATCGAGCCGATCTTTCTTACGCGCTCTTCCGTAGAATGGGTGGAAGCATTGCGCGCCGCCGAGATTCCGGCCGCCGTGGTCAACACGCTCGATCGAAGCCTGTCCGACGATCAGGTCTTGTACCGGAACATGGTGCTCGATCTCTCCAGTCCGGATCAGCGGCTCCGCGTGCCGGGTAATCCGGTGAAATATGTCGGAGAGTCGGAGATCGCGCACCGGTTTCCGCCTGGTCTTGGTACCGACGAGGACGAAGTACTCTCGACGCTCCTCGGGTTTTCCGCTGAAAAAATCGGAACTTTGCGTCGCACGGGCATCATAGGTCCACGCCGCGATCGAACTGAGCGGCCCGCGAGCGCCGGATCACGGGGGGTCGCAAAGTGACGGACGCACGATTTCCGATCCGGATTGAAGGTAGCGGTGACTTGGTTTCGATCCTAATCGATCGTTCCGAGCGTGGTAATATGCTGACGCTGCCGCTCATCTCCATGCTTGCGGCTCACCTTCGCGCGATTTCGGCCGAGGTGAAGCTTGTGCACCTGCGAGGTGCCGGTCCTGACTTCTGCCGCGGTCGCGATCCCCTGGGGAATCCCCAAGTAAAGAACGCTGCGCAGCTTCGGGAGACGCTGATCGAGCCCATCCTCGATCTCTATGACGCGCTCTCGGCCTGTCCGGTCCCTGTCGTGGCGAGCGTGCGGGGAATTGCCCGCGGGTTCGGGGCCGCGCTCGCCATCGCATGCGACGTCACGCTGGCTTCGGACACGGCTCGCTTCAGCCTACCGGAGATGGAACGCGATCTTCCGCCGACCCTAGCAATGTCAGCTGCGATGCGGAAGATTCCCCCGAAAGCGCTGGCGCATCTCGTCTATAGCTTGAACGAGATTGACGCTCCAACCGCATTGTCCTGGGGGCTCGTTGGAGCCGTCGTTCCCGACGCGTCGTTGGAGAGTGAGAGCGATCGACTTCTTGCCACCATGCAGGCTCGCTCTCGAAGTGCGCTCGTCGCAGTTAAAGAATATCAACGTGCGGCTCCGGAACTTGGGCCACGGGCTGCGCGAGATTCCGCTGCAAACTTGCTCGCGACGGTGCTGTCCTCGGCAGATCGCTAGAAGTTTGCGAGGATCCTGACATTCCACCGCCACCGGAGAATTTGAATTATGGTAATCAGAGCTTGGCCGTGGGCTTGTGCTTGCTGTCATCGCCGTGGCGTTTGGCTTGGCTGCCCTGCGGTTGCCGATCGGAGAGCTTTCGCACTCGGGAGCCGGGTTTTTTCCACAATTGGTGAGCTGCCTGCTTCTGTTCCTTGCGTCTATCATCGTCGCTAAATCATTCGTGGAGAACCCGACATCGCTCCATCTGAACGCGAAAAATATCGCGCTTGTTCTGTCGGGACTCATTGGCTTCATTTTCTGCACCAAGCTGCTCAACATGGTCGTCGGGATCGTGTGGCTCGTGTTCGTGGCAGCACTGGCGGGAAGCTCTTATTCTTGGCAGCGCAACACCCGGGTGTTCGGCTGCGCTGTCGTCGTACCACGCGTGGCCCAAGCGGCATCTGGCGACATGTCGCCGAGCCGGTGCGAGTCGGCGCCATCTTTCACATTGCCTGGATTCTGTTCGCCTTCCTCACGCTCCAACGCGACGAACGTGACTGGAGAAAACGGAGCCAAGGCAATGACAACAGCCGCGATTGAAACGGGTGCCTTGTTGTCAATCGATCAGCGGCTCGGCCAAGAAGCTGGCCGACCAATCTTCGCGAACTCGGCGAAAGCCATGTAGGCCTTCCGTCGAACGTTCGGACTTTCGGAGATCGATCAGTGGGTCGTGCGGTCGTTGTCAGGTCGAGAATGGAGTTTGTCGGAAGAGGGCCGATGAAAATTCACTTCCGCCGGCAGGTCGGTTACCTGCTTCCTCCCTGACTGGCCGCCGCCTTTGCGCGGCGGCCATTTTTTCCAGGATATCGGCTAGCGGGGGTCGATTGAACTACTCGCCACCGCCGCGGCCCGATGCTCGCTCGCTATTTTCCTTCCGTTTTCCCAATGCACCGGGCCCGCCGGTGGGGGGCGGGCAGAGCATGGGCCTGAAGACGGTTTATGCCGATCCTAGCTTCCGGCGGTTGATGCCGTTCTCGGCGAGCTGCGTTGGTTATGGCTTGGGCGCTCCAGCTTATCTTGGGAGCGGCACTATGCAAGCTCGTCGGAATGCATGAGCCGCGCAGACATCTCGCCGGTACCCGGTGGGTCGGCCCTATGACGATCTCGTGTCTGGTGAGCAATACGCTTGAGGCGGCTATCGCACGACGTGGCAACGCCTGACGCCAACGCAACGATGAGGGAGTTCAGCTTTATATGGCGCTTCTCATCGGAACCCGGTCGAACGCCTTCGTCAGGAGCTTTTCCAGTAGTGGGTCGCGGATGTCTCGCCGGGGGTATGTGAGACGCCCGTCAGTCTGCTTGATCTGTCGGTCACGATCCTCGAGAGCCTCGGCCTCGATTCTTGTACAGCACGTTACCCTCCCTATTCTTGTCAACTTCCCGTCAGGCGGTGGGTACCGGGGTCCCCGGCAGCTACCGCCTTTCCGAGCTCCAGCGCCTGGCTGAGGGGCTCGACGCTGTCGTGGTGCAACGGGTGGCGGCCGCCGTAGGCATTACCGACGCCGGCGTCCACTATCACTTCGAAAGCCGCATGGGCCTTATCGAGGCGCTAATGGCGCGGAGCGCCCCAAAACTCATGCGACAGATCGGTGCAGTGATCGGTGATGAAGGGCCACTGGACCTCCAGGCCGTCAGCCGATCGATGCGGGCGGTCTACGACACGGAGGGAGCCGCCCGGATGGTAGTGTGGATGCAGATGGCAGGCTGGGCACCGCGACGAACGGGGATGCTATCATCGCTCGTCGAACGCGCTGGCGGCACCGATGAGGCACGCCGGCTCATAGCGCTGCTCAACGCGATTCACATCGCGACCGCCCTGATGGGAAATCCTCTGCTGCGTACTGTCAGTTTGCCGAGCGACGCGAGTGGTCGGCAGGCCTTCCTCGATTGGGCAACCGATCTCGTAGCAGCTAAACTCGCCACATAGCCGACGCGGCAATGTCGGCTGGATGAGATCGCCCGAGCGGACGACCGCTTTCGGGGATTCGGGCCGGGCTATGATGCGAATACCAGAGTCATAATGAGCGCCGGCAATCGGGTAGTTGCGCCTCCGTTTGGTCGGCAGTAACCCTCATTCCGACAAAGAGAAATTCTATAGTGATCTCAATCACCCAAAAAGCTGGTAAATGTCGGAATGGGTGTTGAAAATACTACTGAAATTCGAAGACTTCCAAGCTGAATACGAGGGTTCGATTCCCTTCACCCGCTCCAACAGCTATTTCAAAGACTTGGTGAGCGAGTCGGATTTCATTCTGACAAATGGGCAGCTTCGCGCGTCCCGATGCTTGCTTTTCGGTCGACTGTTCGCGTGACACCTGCGGTTGGAGCAGAGTGTCGTCATCCGACCACCCGCACCCTCAACGGGCCCGCAACGCTTCATTCGCCCGTTCGGCGGCCTGGCGGAGGACGGGAAGAAATCGCCTGATCATTTCCTCTTTCGTCGCGCGGCTCGTCGGCGCAACCACCTTCATTGCAGCGATTACGCCGCCCTGGCGGTTCCGAAGCGGCACGGACACCGAACGAACGCCCTCTTCATATTCCTGATCACCGAGTGCCCATCCATTTTTTCTTACCTCGGACAGTGCCTTCCTCAACTCTCGGGGGTTCGTAATCGTATTTCGGGTCCGCGCGGGAAGCGGCGTATCGAGGAGATAACGGTCAAGAACGAGCGGATCCAAATAGGCGAGCAGCACGCGGCCAAGCGAGGATGCGTTTGCCGGCACACGCGATCCCACGCTCAGGGCCGTATTGACTACCCGGCGCGCCTGAACGCGACAAACATAGACAATGTCCGGCCAATCGAGCACGCCCACCGTGCACGATTCATTCAACTCATTCACGACCTCCTCCACGAAAGGCTCGACGGTATCCCAGACGTCATTCGACGCCAGATAAGCGAATCCGAGATCGAGAACTTTCGGTCGCAATCCGAAGCGCTTTCCATCGTGTTCGGCATAGCCAAGGTCGACGAGCGTAAGCAGAAAACGCTGTGCGGTGCCTCGGGTCAGGCCGGTGCGGCCAGCCACTTCGCTGACCGTCATGGAAGGATGCTCGCGATCGAATGCGCGAAGGATTTGAAATCCTCGCTCAAGGCTTTGAACGAAATGAGCCGGGCGCTCGTCGTCTTGAGCGGGTTTGCTGACAGAGGCGGCCTTTACCACTGCTCGGGCCATGTGCCTGCTTTCTCCCATGGAACTTGTTTCGTTATGCCGATGTTTCGAGCGAAAGACAATGTCCGTATAGCAGACAAATGTCCGTATAGTTGACACGGCGTTGCAAGTCTGCGACCTTCGTCGCACAAAAGGCTGCCGGCTTGGGGGCCAAAGGGCAGCAGCGAGGGAGCATCATGTCCTCTTTCGGGACCGTGTTGTTGACCGGAGCAGCCGGAAAAATCGGCCTTCGACTGCGGCAGTATCTACGCCCGCGTATCCGGTTGCGCAGCACCGACATTCTCTCGCTCGATCCGCCCCAGGACGGCGAGGAAACCATGTGCTGTGACCTTTCGGATCCAGTCGCAGCACGATCTGTAATCGCAGGTGTCGATGCCATCGTCCACATGGCCGGAATCCCGCGAGAAGCTTCCATCGAACAGATTGCTTCGGCAAATCTCATCGCAACCTACAATGTCTTCGCTGCGGCTCATGCGGCGGGCGTGAAGAGGATTGTCTTTGGCAGCACCAACCATGTCGTCGGGTTCTATCCGGTTGAGCAATCCGTGGATGCATCGGCTTTGCCTCGCCCCGACACCCTCTATGGCGCCAGCAAGGTTTTCGGAGAAGCCGTCGCGCGCCTCTTCTGGGACAAGCACGGAGTCGAATCGGTTTGCATCCGGATCGGGTCTGCGCTCGACAAACCGACGAACCTTCGTCAGATCAGCACCTGGGTGAGCTACCGCGACCTTGCTGAACTCGTATGGCGTTCACTGGTGACACCGCGGGTGGGGGCGACCATCGCTTACGGCGTTTCGGCCGGATCCCGTGGCTGGTGGAATAACAGCGCGGCCGGTCACCTCGGTTTCATTGCAAAGGACAACGCCGACACGTTCGCTACCGAGATCACTGAACAGCTCGGGGGCGAGGCGCACGGCCCGGCCGTCGCGTTCCAGGGCGGTCCGTGGGCGGCAGACGGCTATGACGCAACTTGATCGCAAGATGCGTCTCTTGGCTTGTGCGGTTGCAACGTTCTCTCATCAGGCATTCGGCGAGGAGAAGGCGATGGATTGCAAGGCGCTCGGAGCGGCGGTGGCGGAGCATTGGGTATCCCGAACCTCGCTTCCTTTGCTCGATCCGGACCTCTCGATGGACCAGGCCGTGTGCATCCGTGATGTGTTTCTCGCTCACATCCAGCCGCTGATGGGCCGGCCGCTCGGTTACAAGGCTGCCGCCATTACGCCCCCCGCGCAGCGTGATCTGGGGCTTAAGGAGCCTCTCGGCGGCATCTATCTCGCCGCGATGTTCAGGCCGGCCGACGGTGCCAGCATCCCGGTGACCTACGGCGCGCGTCCGATCGTCGAGGCGAAACTTCTTGCCGTGGTCAAGGACGAAGCGATCAATGACGCTCAAACCGTCGCGGAGGCGGCACGCTCGATCGCCTTCCTGCTCCCGTCGATCGAACTCGGGGATTCTCTGGTCAACGTCGACCAGAAAATCACGGCGCCGATACTGACCGTCTACAATGTGGGCGCACGTGCGATTCTAACGGGAACGCCGATACCGTTCGATGGCACGGAGGCTGCGACCGAGAAACTCAAGCGCATGACCGTCACGACCCGAAATGTCGGAAGCAATGCGATCGTTGATCGACAAAGCGCCGAAGTCATCATGGGAAATCCGATGAATGCCGTGCTGTGGATCGTGCGCAACCAGCACGCACGCGGTGTCCGGCTTTTTGCGGGTGACCGCCTCGGTCTCGGCGCCATGTCGCGCATCAGGCCGACGCCCGGTCTGCACATCGCCACCATTTGGGAGGGTTTTGCACCAGAGCCCGCTACGGTCGAGGCCGTGTTCCGATGAGCGTCACGGCCGACTTGATCCGCCTGGATGCAGACGAATCCTTAGGCCCGGATCATGTGCATCGTTATGCACGCACCCGTCGCTTTCTGGTGGCCTGGACCAGAGCCGCGCCTGATGGCGGTCCGGTTTCAGTGACCAGCGAAGAAGAATACTTCCTGCTGCTGCCGGATGTGCCCGCTGAAGTTGGCTGGGATATCAATGGGACAGCCGGAGACACAGACCGTGGTGCAGTTGCGCGTTCAGTGCTGGCACCGGCAAGCTCCGTGGTTATTGTGCCGGCAGGCATGACAACCGTCCGCCTCGAAGGGGCGGGCCGCTTCATCCGCCTTTTTGCGCCGGCGGTCGCAGGGCTAGGCGCCGCCACGACCGAGAGTATCACTGAAATCCGAACGTCGGCGGATCTGTTACCCCTGTTTCCAGGCTTCTCCCGCAGGTCGACCGGACCGCTGGTCTACAAATTGGATGATCTGCCGAACTCCCCCGGGATGCCGCGCGCAAAATTGTTCCAGTCCGCGACCATGAGCATCAACTGGGTCGAATATCAGGGGCCGCGCGACCGGACTTCTCTTTCACCTCACGCGCACCAGAACTTTGAGCAGGGCTCTCTCGCTCTCGAAGGGCAATTTATCCACCATTTCCGATCGCCATGGGGCCGCGACGCAAGCCAATGGCGCGACGATGAACACGTCAAGGCAGATCGTAACAGTCTCGCAATCATCCCTCCAACGTTGGTCCACACCACCGAAGGTGTGGGGCCAGGCCGTCACATTCTGATCGACATCTTCGCGCCGCCGCGGCGTGACTTCATAGCGAAACGCCAGATTCTCAATGCGGCGGATTATGTGGACGCGCTACCGCTTGCGTTGGCGGAGATAGACTGAATAGGCGGTTGCGTTCCTTTGTCGAAACCAACACCCTCCGACTACATGCGTGGCTCGCTTTACGGTCTTGCGGCCGTGAGCATCTGGGCGTCATGGATCATAGCCGCACGGCGTGGGCTCAAGACAAGCCTCACACCGTGGGACATCACGGCAATTCGTTTTGGTGTCGCCGGATTGATCCTGCTGCCGTATCTGCTGAAGAAGGGCCTTGCCGTCGACCGCCTGGGTGGGGTGGGACTGGCAGCGATTGTGCTGGGCGGTGGAGCACCGATGGTGCTGGTTTCCTACGCTGGTCTGCTGTTCGCGCCGGCAGCCCACGCCGCATCTCTGTATACTGCACTCATACCCGTACTTGTTGCGATCCTGGCCGCTGTCGTGCTGGGTGAGGCCTTCACCGTTGCCAAGCGGATCGGGCTTGCCTTGATTGTTGCTGGTGTCCTCGGCATCGTTTGGGGCGCGGGCGGCACGATCGGATCGCGGCAGAACATCGGCCACGCTTTGTTCATTGGTGCGGCCATGTTGTGGGCCGGCTATACGGTAGCCATGCGGAAGACACGATTGGACGGGCTTCACGCTGCTGCGATTGCAGCGGTCGGGTCATTGATCACCTACGTGCCGCTATACGCCATCATTTTCGGGACCAATCTCCTCAATGCGCCCTGGCGTGATGTCGCCCTGCAGTCATTTGTTCAAGGTTTTCTGACGCCAGTGATTTCTTTTTGGCTTTACGGACGCGCGGTCAGCATTCTCGGCGCGTCGAACGGCTCGGCATTCGCGGCCCTATCCCCGGTCATGACGACACTCCTGGCCATCCCGATCCTCGGCGAACGGCCAGCAATGGGCGATTGGATCGCAATGCTTCTGATTTCAGGCGGTGTCTACATTGCAAGTGGAGGCCTGCTCCCGGCCCGACGGGGCCATCGGCCGCAGAATTAAATTTCTAGTCGGGATAGCCAGTCATGAGGCAAGAACTGCTGACCATCGGAACGGCCCTTGCGCTCTATGCAGCCGTTGTCGTGAGTCCGGGCCCCAATTTTGCGTTGATCTCGAGACTTGCCGCGGCCGGTGCTCGACGTGCTGCCTTCGGTGCAACATTCGGCCTGGCGATCGCCGCTACGGTCTACGCCGTCCTGACTATGACGGGGCTTGCATTGGTGCTCATGCGGGTCGGATGGCTCGCGAACCTTATGCAGTTCGCGGGAGGCTGCTACCTCGTCTATCTCGGCATCATGGTTGGCTGTCCGCAAGGCCCGTCGCAACAGCGAAACAACCTGCCTCCGCACGGCGTCCTTCGGGGGCTGCGTATGGGAGTGCTCGTCAATCTTTCCAACCCGAAGGGAATTGCCTTCTTTATCGGTCTCTACGCCCTCGCCATTCCACCCGCCACAGCGCTGTGGGCCAAGCTGGTAATTCTCGCGGGCGGGTTCCTGCTCGAAGCCATCTGGTACAGCCTCGTGACCGTTCTCTTTTCCAGCCGACCGTTCCGCGCCGTTTATGACCGTTTCGGCTTCTGGGTCGAGCGGGTCATCGGCACGGCTTTGGCCGTTTTCGGTCTACGTCTAATCGCGGAAAAGCTGTGATGGCACTCCCGGCAAAATGTTCTGTGACCATGGGACGGTTGCCATTCTGACAAAGAGAAATTCCGTAACTATCTCAACTGGCCGAAAACGCCGAAAATGTCAGGATGACCACTGAAGACACTACATGATTTTGCGACTTCCAAGCTGAATACGAGGGTTCGATTCCCTTCACCCGCTCCATTTCATTCCTGCCGTGAAGAAGCTGATGCCCGGCCAAGGCGTCAGCCGGGAGCGAGCGATCCTTGCTTGAAGAGACAGATGGGCGGCAGGTCTGATGCGCATCATCTACTTCTGTCTGGGTTGGGTGATGGTCGCGCTCGGCGTGATCGGCCTGGTGATGCCGCTGATGCCGGGAGTGGTTTTCCTGATCGCGGCAGCGGCGTGTTTCGCGCGCTCCTCGCCCCGGCTGGAGGCATGGCTGCTCGATCATCCGACATTTGGCAAACCGCTGCGGGATTGGCGCGCCGCCGGGGCCATCCCGCGTCCGGCCAAGGCCATGGCTTACGCGGGGATGACGATCGGGTTCGTCGTATTCTGGTATAGCGTCGATCCGTCAATGCCGCTTGCTGCGGGTGTGGCGGTGCTGTTCCTGGCCTGTGCTGCCTACGTCGTATCGCGTCCGGCGATCGTCGATCAGGACTCATCCATCTAGGACGCCCGGTTCGGTGGAGGACGGCGCCAGATCAGCACGGCCGTCGACGTGTCCGGCCGGCAAAGCTGGCCCGCTCAGCGCAAGACCGCGATCGATTTTCGATCTGGTGCGACCTGCCTTCGCGCACTTCGAGCCCTCTACCGATGGAATCCTGGCCCATCGGACCTCGTTCATTGAGGCTTGATGCCTGCTTGCTTGATGATGCGGTCCCATCTGTCGATTTCACTCTTGAGGAGGGCTTCGAGCGCCGCTGGCGTTGCGCGCTCCTGCTCGACGGGCGCCATGCTGAGTTCGGCGAAGCGGCTCACCAAAGGCGGATCCGCGAGTGCCTTCTGCAGCGCGTTCACGAGCTCATCGATGATCGGCTTCGGCGTATTGCGCGGCGCATACATCCCATACCAGGTCGTGACGTCGAATTGCGGTACACCAGCCTCGGCAGACGTCGGCACATTCGGCAAGGTCGCGACGCGCTTTTTGCTGGTAATGGCGAAGCCCGGGATGGTGCCGGCCTGAATATAAGGCGTCGGTCCGGTTGCCGGATCGCAATAGACGTCGATGTGACCGGCGATGATATCGTTGAGCGCGGGACCACCGCCCTTGTAGTAGATCGGCGTCAGCTTGGCTTCGATGGCGCTCATGAACATCAGCCCGCAGAGATGCGATGCGGAGCCGAGGCCGACATTGCCATACGTAACCTTGTCGCCCTGGGAGCGCACATATGCGACCAGTTCCTTCAGGTCCTTGGCGGGAAAATTGGCTCGCGCCACCAGGATCATGGGCACGTCGGTGACGAGGCCGATCGGGGCAAAGTCGCCGACGGGATCAAACGGCAGCTTCGCATAGAGCGAGGGCGCGGTCGCCTGGCCGACATGCATGAGCAAGAGAGTGTGGCCGTCGGGTGCGGCCTTGGCGACCCGGTTGGTGCCGATAGTGCCACCGGCGCCGACGACGTTCTCGATCACTACCGCCTGCTTGAGTGTCGCGCTCATTGAGCTGCCGAGCAGGCGCGCGATCACGTCGCCTGGGCCGCCGGCCGAGAAGGGAACCACCATGGTGATCGGTCGGTTCGGGAATTCCTGCGCCAATGCCGGCAGCATCGGCGACAGCAGCAACATCAGGAGAACGCCTTTTACGAACTTCATGGCAGGTTCCTATCGGCCTTGTGGCCCTTCGTAGCTCGATCGGGAAAAGGATCGGTCAATCATCCGCGTTCACCTTTTCGTCCGATGCGGATGTTCGCTCGATCATGCTGAGCGCGGCCACTGCCGCCGCCTTGATATGATCGACACAGCACTGCTCGGCGAGGTCGGGATCGCCGTTCTGGATGGCGCGCCAGATCGCCGTGACCTCACGAAGACTCTTGTTAATTCGCTTCGGCTGCGACATCGACGTAATTCGCAACAGCGTGATCCGGTCGTGCAGCGGCCTGAGCATTCGCTCGATGAAGGCGTTCTGACAGCCGCCGATCAGCGCGGCGTAGAACTCGGTCTTGGCCTCGAGAGCCGTCATGAGATCGCCTTCGGCGAATGCGGCTTTCAATTTGGTCAGGGCATCCCCGATCCGGCGAACGACAGCGGGATCGTGCAGGCGCGCGCACTCTCGTCCGGCAAATCCTTCGAGGACGGCGCGGGCTGCGTAGAGCTGCTTTGCTTCCTCAAGGCTGATAGTGCTGACGACAGGGCCGCGGTGAGGGACCGTATTGACGAGACCATCGGCTTCCAGCAACCGGAGCGCTTCGCGAATGGACGGCCGGCTTACACCCGTCATCTCGCAAAGCTCCCGTTCGACTAGGCGCTGGCCCGGCTTTAGCTTTCCGGACATGATCGCTTCGCGCAGCTTCTGGGCGACCCTCGACCGGACGGTCGGAACGTCCTCGATCCGGAGCGTAGATTGCAATTCACCGCGTTTGTCCATTGTCTACCGCCTTGGTGCCGGCATTGGTTCAATAGCGATTTACGGGCAGAATCATCATCTCCGCAATCTGAACATGCGGCGGCTGGTCCAACGCAAAGACGATCGACCGGGCAATATCGGCCGGATCGAGCGCCATCTTGAACTGGTCGAAATAGTCCTTTTCCTTCTCCCGGTCGCCGCGATAGCGGGTGAGGATGATGTTGGTCCTGGTCAGGCCGGGCTGCATTTCGGTCACCCGGATCGCCGTTTCCGCGAGCTCTCCCCGGAGCGTTTCGGTAAACATGTGTACGCCCGCCTTGCTGGCGCTATAGGCAGCCATGTCGGGAATGATGCGTACGGCGTTGATTGAGCTGATGTTGACGATGTGGCCTGCGTTACGCCTGACCATGTCGGGCAGCAGGCTGCGGGTCACCCGCATCAGGCCGATCAGATTGGTCTGGATGATTCCGGACCAATCGTCCGCCGCGCCGGCATCGAAGCGCGTCCGGCCGCCAATGTCGTGGCCGGCATTGTTGACGAGGATGTCGATCGGCTTGAAGGTGTCCGGGACGAGGTCGGGCAGGCGGTCCACGCTGGTCGGGTCGGTGATATCAAGCTGGATCGGAAATGTGCCACCGCCCATTTCGCCGGCGAATTGACGAAGGGATTCGCCGTCGCGATCAGCGAGCACGACCCGGCGTCCGCTTTCGACCAGCGCTTTCGTGATGGCGCGACCCATGCCTCCGGCGGCGCCGGTCACCACGGCATTTCGGCTCGATGCTTCAGCCATTGCAGATCTCCTGAGTGAGACGGCCGACGGTGCTCATGCGATGGACCAGCCCCCGTCGATTGGCAGCGTTGCTCCGGTGACATCCTGTGCGGCAGGGCTGCACAGGAAGGCAGCCATCGCACCGACGGCCTCCATGGCGACAAACCGTCCGGTCGGCTGGCGCGCCGCCAGATAATCGCGCGTCGCTTCCTCGACGGTGCTGCCGTCGGCGGCCGCGATCCCTGCGATTTTTCCCTGAATGGCCGGCGTCGGCAGCGTGCCCGGGCAAAGCGCGTTGCAGGTAATCCCGCTCCTTGCTGTCTCGATCGCGACGGCGCGGGTCATGCCGACAATGGCTGTTTTGGTGGTCACATAATCGATGCGGTCCGCAACCGCACGGGTCGAATAGATCGACGCCATGTTGATGATGCGGCCCCAGCGTTTCTCTTTCATTCCGGGCAATGCGAGACGGATCAGGTGGAACGGGGCCGACAGATTGACGGCGAGCGCTTCGTCCCATCGTTCCGGCGGGAAGTTTTCGACCGGTGAAAAATGCCGCACCACCGCATTGTTCACCAGGATATCGACCGTGCTGACGCGGCCGAGCAGGTCGTTCATCATCGCTTCTACGGCGGTGCGCTGCGACAGGTCGGCTGCGATGCTGACCACCTCGACGCCAAACTGCGTGCGTAGACGATCTTTCGTCTGCACCGGTTCGTTGAGATCATGCAGGGCAATGTTGGCTCCCGCTCCGGCAAGGCTTTCGGCCACGGCCAGGCCCAAGCCCGCCGTTGCCCCGGTCACGAGAGCCCATTTGCCCTTCAACATCGTCTCAGGCCCCGGTTACTTCTTGTCCAGTTCGGCAAACACTTCCTTGGCGTTACGGAAAGCGTCCACGCCGGCCGGCACGCCGCAATAGATCGCGACCTGCATGAACACCTCGCGTATTTCCTCGCGCGTCGCGCCGTTGGTCAGGGCACCCCGAACATGGGTCTTGAGTTCCTGCGGCCGGTTGAGCGCGCACAGCATCGCGAGGTTGAGAAAGCTGCGGGTCTTGTGCGTAAGGCCGTCACGGCCCCAGACATAGCCCCAGCAATACTCCGTCGTGAGGTCCTGCATCGGACGGTTGAAGTCGTCGGCCGATGCGATCGCCTTGTCGACGAATTCATTGCCCAGAACGTTCTTTCGGATCTGGAGGCCTCGATCGTATGTCGCCTTGTCCATATCGCTATCCAATCTTCAGCTAGTTTTTGGGCCAGAATGGCTGGGACAGCGCCAGTTGCGGCGGGAATACCGTGACCGGTACGCCGGCTTGCCACTGCACGATGGTCATCCCAGCGCCGACGCGACGGCCCTTTTCGTCGAACTTGATTTCGCCGAGCGGGTAATATTTCGACGGACCGGCATCCATCGAGCGCAGCGCATCGGCGACCGCAACGCGGTCAGCCTTGCCGGCCTTCTCGAGCGCGTCCTTGATTACCCACATGTCGCCATAGGTGGAGATCGCGTTCTGCGTCATCCAGGGCTCCTTGTAACGGGTCTTGAGTTCGGCGATCAGCGCCTCGTGGCCCTTGGCGCCCCAACTCGCGACACAGGTGAGCAGGCCCTGCAGCAATTCCGGGCTGACGGTCTGCAGCATGTCGGGTTCGGCAATGGCGATGCCGAACGAGATGGTTGGAATCTTGCCTTGCCCGAGGCCGAACTCGTTCATCTTCTCGAGCAGCAGCTTGGCGTCGGAAATCACGGTCGGCAGGAAGAAGAGCAAGTCAGGCTTCGCCGACCGGATTTTTTGAACCAGTGGGGTGGCGTCGGCGAGCGGCGGAGTAAAGGTTTCATCGACGATCAACTGCAGACCGTTTTCGGCGAGCAGGCCGTCGCGCATCGCCTTTGCCGAGGAAACCGATGCCGCGGTGTTGTCGGTGATGATCGCGACCGTCTTGGGCTTCTTTCCGGAAGCGGTTTCAGCAAGCTTCACGATTTGCGGCAAAGCCTGTTTTGCCTGCGAGCCCGCCGTAGCCGATGTCTGGAAGACATATTTGAAGCCGCGATCGGTAATCAGGTCGGAGTAGGAGAGGGTGAGGACCGGAAGATTGGCCCGTTCTGTCACCTCCGTGACCGCCAGCGTGAATGAACTCAGATAGGAACCACTGGCCGCCACCAAATCGGGTTCCTGCGCGACCATGCGCTGCGCGGCATTTTTGGCCTTCTCGGTGGTATCGCCGGAATCGAGCACGACCAGCTTGAGCTTGGCGCCGCCGAGCGACTTGATGCCACCCTGCGCATTGATGTGTTCTACCCCCATCTCGGCACCGTGGCGCATCACGGCTCCCGGACGCGCATAGAGGCCGGAAATCGGCACCAGCAACCCGACCTTCACTTCGGACGGTTGTTGCGCCCACACGCGAGACGAGATCAGGCCGGCGGATGCGCCGGCGAGCAAGCTGCGCCGCGTCAATGCGGCCGAGGTAATTTTTGTCATGACTATTCCTCCCTGAAATTTTTGAGATGCGTTGCAGTCAAGATTTCTTCGGCCAGAACGGAGCAGCTAATGCGAGGTCGGACGGATAGACGGTGACGGGCACGCCGGATTGCCATTGCACGATGACAACACCGGCGCCGACACGGCGGCCCTTTTCGTCGAACTTGAGCTGGCCGCCGGGGTAGTGTTTCGACGGCCCGCCATCCATGGTGCGGAACGCCTGCGCAACGGAAAGTCGGTCGGCCTTGCCGGCTTGCTCGAGGGCGGCCTTCATCAGCCACATGTCGCCATAGGTCGAGATGACATTCTGCGTCATCCAGGGCTCCTTGTACTTCGCCTTCAACTCGGCGATCAGCGCCTCATGGCCCTTTGAGCCCCAGTTGGCGACAACCGTCATGATGCCCTGCACGGCGTCGGTGCTGACGCTTTGCAGCATGTCCGGCTCCGCAATCGTGATCGAGAAGGACACGGTTGGAATCTTGCCCTGGCCAAGCCCGAACTCGTTGATTTTTTCGAGGCCGAGTTTGGCGTCCGAGATGGCGTTGGGCATGAACAGCAGCAGGTCCGGACGGGCCGATCTGACCTTCTGGATCAGCGGCGTGGCGTCGGAAAGCGGCGGGGTCCACACTTCCTCCACGACCAGTTGCAGGCCTTCCTGCGCAAAGATCTTCTCCTTGAGCGCCTTGGCGGTCGCAACCGACGTCGCCGTGTTATCCATCAGCATCGCCACTGTCTTCGGGCGCTTGCCGGAGGCGGCTTCGGCAAGCTTCATCAGTTCGGGCAGGCCGAGTTCCGATTGCCGGCTCGCAGGCGCCGCCGTCTGGAAGATGAATTTGAAGCCGCGTTCGGTCAGCAAATCCGAATACGACAGCGTGAGGACTGGCAGTTCGGCGCGCTCGGTGACTTCAGTCACGGCCAGCGTGAAGGAGCTCAGATAGGAGCCGGTCGCCGCAACCAGATCGGCCTCCTGTGCGACCATGCGCTGCGCGGCGTTCTTGGCCTTTTCCGTGGTGTCGCCGCAATCGATCACGACAAGCTTCATCTTCGCGCCGCCGAGCGATTTGATGCCGCCTTGCGCGTTGATGTGCTCGATGCCCATCTCGGCGCCCATGCGCATCACCTGGCCCGGACGGGTATAGATACCCGACAACGGCACGATCAGGCCTACCTTGACCTCCGCCGGCTGCTGCGCGCGAGCTACCGTCGACAGGCCGATCGCAGCCGCACCGGAAAGCACGGTTCGTCGCGTCAGCGACGTCTGCGAGACCTTGTCGGATCGGTTGTCCTGGCCCATTTTCGTCCTCCCAATGGTGTCGTTTGTTGGTTACATGCCGAGGTAGGCCTTGCGGATACGGTCGTCCGCCCGCAAGGTTTGGTTGTTGCCTTCGAGTGCGACGCGGCCGGCTTCGAGCACGTAGCCGTGGTCGGCGGATTCAAGGGCCTCCGCGACGCGCTGTTCGACCAGCAGGATCGTCAGGTTCGATTGCCGGCGGATTTCGATCAGCCGTTCGAAGATGAAATCGGCGATCGTGGGCGCGAGGCCCATCGAGGGTTCATCCAGCATCAGGAGCTTGGGCGAGCCTGCGAGCCCGCGGCCGATCGCGAGCATCTGCTGCTGTCCGCCCGACAGCGTGCCCGCGAACTGGCCGCGGCGCTCGGCCAGGATCGGCAGCCATTCGAAGATGCGCTCGATGTTGTGTTTCCAGTCGCGCTGGCCGGCCTCGGTCATCGCGCCCATTTCGAGGTTTTCCATCACCGTGAGCGAAGGAAACACCTGGCGGCCTTCCGGTACGTGGGCGATGCCGAGATGCGCGCGTTGCGCCGGCCGGATCGACAGCAGGTCGTGATGCCTGAATGTGATCGTTCCCGCGCTTGGGCGCACGATGCCGGAAATCGTCTTGAACAGCGTGGTCTTGCCGGCGCCGTTCGGTCCGACGATCGCAACGAACTGGCCTTCCTCGACCTTGATCGAGACGCCGTTCAAAACGGGAATCGCGGAATATCCGGCGGTCAGCCCTTCAATGCGGAGCATGGGCCACCCATTTTTTGCCGAGATAGGCCTCGATAACGCGGCTGTCGCGGGTGACAGCTTCTGGTTCGCCCTCGACGATCACGGCGCCGTGGTCGAGCACCAGGAAACTGTCAACCAGGCGAACCATCGCCTGCATCGTGTGTTCGATGATCGCGATCGTCATGCCGTCGCGGGCAAGCCGCTGGATTACCGCGACGACCTCATCAGCCTCGTCGTGTCCGAGGCCCGCGAGCGTCTCGTCGAGCAGCAGGATGCGCGGCTGTCCGGCCAGCGCGCGGGCGAGTTCCATCAGCCGCAATTCCTTGGTCGTGAGTTCGCCGGCGATGCGCTCGGCGATCTCGGACAGTCCGACGCGGGCAATTGCATCGGCCGCCAGCTTCCTTGCCTCGACATCGGTCTTGGCGCGCACATAGGCTCCGACCACGACATTGTCCGAAATCGACATGCGCAGGAACGGGCGCATGATCTGGAAGGTGCGGCCGATGCCTGCCTCGCAGAGCTCATGCGGCTTGCGGCCGGACATCTCCCGCCCGTCGAGGAGAATTTCGCCCGTACCTGGCCGAAGGAATCCGTTCAGCAGGTTGAACAGCGTGGTCTTGCCGGCCCCGTTGGGACCGATGATCCCGAGGATCTCATTTCGCCGCAGCTTGAAGCTGACATCCTGCACGGCCTTCAATCCGCCGAACGAGCGCGACAGGTTGCGAACTTCCAGGACGACGTCGCCTGTTCCGACGGATCGTTTGGCACGCGCTGGTGCCGGTGCGGCGGGGATGGCAACCGCAACCGGGACATCCGGCGCGCTCGACGTTGCCGCAGCCGGTGGTGCCGACCGCTTGCGCAGGAAGTCTCGCACTTTCCAGAACAGGCCCTCAGGCGCGAGAAGAATGACGCATATGATCGCGAGGCCATAGATCACCCCCTGAATTCCGGGAAAGCGCGAGCCCGCTTCGGCATTGAGCGTTTCGGCCAGCGGTATCAGGATCACCGATCCGATCACCGGACCCCAGACCGTTCCGACGCCGCCGAACATGGCGACCGTCAACGCCTGTGCCGACACCAGCATGCCGAACACGGATTGCGGGGTCACCACCAGCAGCACGACTGCATAAAACCCGCCAACCGCTCCGGCGATGGCGCCGCTGAGCGTGACGGCACGGAGCTTCCAGGCCAGCGTGTTGATCCCCGCGGCTTCCGCGGCGGCTTCATTCTGTTTGATCGCGAGCAACGCCATGCCGAAGCGCGATCGTTCGATGGCACGCGTCAGCAGGATCGTGGCCAGCATCATCGCCAGCGCCAGAAGCGTGTAGAGACGGTGATCGGCGAATTGCATATAGGCGATCGGATTATCGCGCTTGATCGGCAGCGTGACTTCCTGAAGGCCGAGCCATTCGAACACGTAGAGAATGGCGAGCGGGTAGGCGAGCATCGCCAGCGCGAAGTAGTGCCCCTGCAGGCGGAAGGTCGGAAAGCCGATCAGCAGTCCGGCGATGCCGCCGAGGATGGCCGCGATCGGGATCATGATCCACGGCGATAGATCGAAATGGATCTGGCCGAGCACGACGGCATAGGCCCCGACGCCGAAGAAGGCGGCATGACCGAACGAGATCAACCCGGTGTATCCGCTAAGCAGGTTCCACGACAAGCCGAAGATCGCCCAAACCGGAACCAACGTCATCACCAACTGGTAATAGGAATTGGTCACGCTTAGCGACACCGTGGCATAGAGCGCGGTGAAGACGATGATAGGGAGCAGCGAACGCCATCCGCGCATGATCATGTCCTTTCGACCATGCGCCCGAAGAAACCTTGCGGACGGAAGAAGATGATCAGGAGGAACACGACGAAGATCGCGGCGTTCTGCAATTGCGTCGGCAGGATCAGCGTCGACATCTGCTGGACCAACCCGATCGTCATGCCGCCCCAGAAGGCGCCGATGATGCTGCCCATGCCGCCGAGCACGACGCCGGCATACATGACGATGACGTATTCGACACCAACAAAGGGGTGAAAGGGGTAGTTGGTGGCGAGCAGGCCGCCGGCAATCGCGGTAATGCCGGTGCCGAGTGCGAAGGCAATGCGGTGCGCACGGTCGACGTCGATGCCCATATAGGTCGCCGCGGTAGGATTGTCGGCCGCGGCACGCAGCGATTTTCCGATCCGCGACCGCGTGATCATCAGCGTCAGCAGCAGCATCGTCACCAGCGAGACGACCGCGTCGATCCCGCGCGCCTTGTTGATGAAGACACTGACGTCATAAAACAGCGGTCCGAGCTCCCACGCCGAACTCGACAGCGGCGTCCGGATCGAGGCCAATACCGAGCCGAACACGAGCAGGCCACCATTTTGCAGGATCAGTGCGATCCCCAGCGTAAGAATGAGCTGGGCGTAGTGACCCTCGCCCTCGAGTGAAGAGGTGCGCGTGCCGGATACCCGCGAGATCAGGGTGAGGTGGACGAAGTAACCGAAGACGGCCAGCACCGGGCCGGCAAGCACGATCGCGACGAACGGACCGAAGGTGTTGCCGAAAGTGGCCTGAACGCCGAGCGCGGTGAAGAAATAGAATGCCGCATACATGCCGAGCATCATGAAATCGCCCTGCGCGAAGTTGATTACCCGCATGACGCCGAAGATCAGCCCGAGCCCGACGCACATCAGGCCGTAGACCGAGCCGATCAAAAGCCCGGCGGACAACGCCTGCAGGAAGCCTTCCAGTGCCTGGGTCACTGGCAACCTCGCACAGGAACGGAACATCCGTGTTTCGCACCGGCTATTATCGGTATGGCCGTATCGGCGGTCTCCGGTTTGAACATGATGCCCCCCATTTTCTGTTTGTTGTTATCGATCATGACGCTGGCCGCAGCCGTTGTTCGGTCGGCTCAAGCCGGCACCGGGCGGCGATGACGCGGCTGTCCGGAAGTGATGCGCAATTGTCGATCAACTCTTCCAGATGCCGCGCCTGCTTGTCGCCGATAACGGCGGCGGCAGCACCCCGAAAGCGGGTGCGGATTTCTTCGGGCGTCGCGGCAATCACGTTGTCGAGACGCTGATGGACGGTGTTTCCGTTGCGGAGGCCAACCCGGATCTCGGCGCCTTGGTTGGCCGGGAACGCGGCGGTGAGACCGGGCTCGCTTTGCAGCTCGGTCCGTTCGACGAGGCGGAGGATCCTGATATCGTCGATATCAGCGTAATTGTCCTCTTCGAGCGCACCGCGCGCCAGCACGGCTGCGACGCTGAAGGGAATGCTCATCTTGGCCTGTAGCGCGTTGTGAAATGGCCCCTTGGAGTCGCAGCCGGGGTAGCGGGCCGCCGCCTCGGGGACTCTGATCGCAACGGTCGCGATGTCTTCGGATGTTCCGAGTTCGCGCGCGACACGTAACGCTGTCTGCGCTGCGGTTTGTGCGAAATTGCAGGCGGGAGCGGGCTTGTTGTAGACGGCCATGATCTCGGGCTGGGAGCCGGCAAACAATCGGATCCCGGCGGGGGCAGGCTGGCGGCCGAAGGCGGCGAACAGTCCGGCCTCGCCCTCAAGGATGGTTTCGGAGGTGCACGCGCCGGCCTCGGCCAGTTCGACCGCGGCAATCGCGTTGCGCGCCGCAAAGCCTGGGTGGAAATACATTTCGGAGCCGCCGGCGCGCGGCCATTCGTTCAGGCCGGACGACGTGTTTGCGGCAATGGCAATTGCGCTGGTTGCGACGTCTTCGGTCAGGCCGAGAGCATAGCTGCCCGCAAGGGCTGCCCCGAACGGCGCAACAAGCCCGGTCGGCCGGTAGAGGCGCGCGAGGTCGGCGGCAAACAGTGCGCGGCCGATCTGTGCGCCGGTCTCATAGCCGATGATCGCGGCGCCAAGGAACGTTGCGCCGGACAGTGGCGTTCGTTCCGACAAAGCGAGCAGGGTCGGCCAGATCACCACGCCATGGTGACAGATGCTGGCCGCATGCATGTCTTCGCGCACCAGGCCGTGGCCCATGGTGGCGTTGGCGAAGGCCGCGTCGCCCGGCGAGGCGAGGGTGCGGGTGCCGATGACGGTTGCGCCGTTTCCGACCTCGCGCGCGATGCCGATGGCCTGGCGACTCCATGGATGGTTTCTCGCCTCGAAGGCACAGGAAAGAAAATCCAGCAGGCAGATTTTCGCCTTGGCGATGACATCAGCGTCAAAACGGCGGAGGTCGACGGCAAGCGCGGTGCGTGCCAACGCCCGCGCCAACGACACCTTGCTTGATCCGGTCGATCCGATTGTCATGGCAATCGTCCTCGCGCGCCGTTGACCCGGGTCTAGCCGCGCATTTCCACGCCGGCCCATTCCTCCAGCACTTTCGCGATCGAGGTGAAATCGGAAGACGCGCCATATTTGGCGTTGGTGATGGCGAGCATCTGCCGGACCACCGAGCCGCAGACCATCGGCACGCCCATGGCCTCGGCTTCATCGACGCAGAGCCGCACGTCCTTGTAGGAGAGGCCGGTGGTAAAGCCGAAATCGAAGGTGCCGGGAAGCACGGCGCGAGGGAATTTGTCTTCCGAAGCGCTGTTGCGCCCGCTGCTGGCGTTGATGATGTCGATTAGCACCTTGGCGTTGACGCCGCCCTTGACGCCCATCGCGACCGCCTCGGAGGTGATCACAAGCGCTGCCGCCGCCATCAGGTTGTTCGCGAGCTTTGCGGTTTGCGCCGTGCCCGGCTTGTCGCCGGTGTAAAACAGCTTTCCGAAGTGCTTCAGGATCGGCTCAACCCTGTCATAGGTCGCTTTCGGGCAGGACACCATCACTGCAAGCGTGCCGTTCACCGCGCCTTTGATGCCGCCGCTGACCGGCGCATCGACCAGCGTCAGGTTGCGCGCTTCAAATCCCTTCGCGATCAATTTGGCGGCGCCGGGCCCGGTGGTAGACAAGTCGATCAGGACGGTCGCGCGGTTTCCGGCGACGATTCCATCGGGCCCCAGCGCAACGGCCTTGACGATGTCGGGGGTCGGCAGGCTGGCCAGCACGATGTCTGCGCTTGACGCGACTTCGGCGGGCGATTTCGCCAGCCGTGCGCCGCGCGCAACCAGCGGCTTGGTCGCTTCAGCCTGTGCATCGTAAATGCACAGCGAATAGCCGGCGTCGAGCAGGCGCCCGGCCATCGGTCCGCCCATGCGGCCCGTTCCGACAAAGCCGATTGTTTCTGCTGCCATGATTCGCTCCCTGTCGCGCCGCTGGCGCTTTCTTGTTCTTGCCGCGGCAGGGTTTCCCTGGCCGCGTTTGACCAAACTCACAGATTGTCAGTTAATCTGTCAAGCATAAGAATTCTGTCGACAGGGCTCAATGCGCCGGAATAGGATTGGAAAAACAAGCTCCGGGGAATTCGCTCAGTGCGGCAAGATGAAGCGCAAGGCGTCGGCACAATTTTCGCCGATTTCGTTGCCGGTACAACGTGGACGGATGTCGCGAGGCAGAATCACGAAGCGAAGCGTTCGATTCTGAACTTCTTTGCGACGGCCCTCGGTTCGGCTCATGACCCTGCGGTCGGCGTTGCCTTGCGCGTGCTGTCGCCGTTCAGCGGCGCCGCAACTTCGGCGATCATCGGCCGCTCCGAGCGGCTCGATGCGATGGGCGCGGCGTTCGTCAACGCGATTTCGGCCAATCTGCTCGATTTCGACGATACCCATCTGGACACGATCATTCATCCGGCAGCGCCCGTTGCTGCACCGGTCCTGGCATTGGCGCAGGCGCGCGGGCTTTCGGGGCGGGACGTTCTGATCGCATTCATTCTCGGCGTGGAGGTCGAATGCCGCGTCGGCAATGCGGTATCTCCCGGACACTATGCGCGTGGCTGGCACATCACCTCGACCTGCGGCGTGTTCGGCGCGGCGGCCGCTTGCGCCAAATTGCTCGGCCTCCCGGCAGACCAGATTTCCAATGCGATTGGAATTGCGGCAAGCCAATCGGCCGGCATCGTCGAAAATCTTCCGAGCGCCGCCAAGAATGTCAGCGTCGGCAATGCGGCGCGCAACGGCCTGTTTGCGGCATTGCTCGCGGCTGAAGGCTATTCCGCATCGCCACGGGCCATCGAAGGGCCGCTCGGCTGGGCCCGTGCCATGGGCGACGAACCTGATCCTGAGCGTTTGACGGACAGTCTCGGCAAGACCTGGGAGATCGCGAAGAACACCTACAAGCCCTATCCTGCGGGCATCGTGTTTCATGCCGTGATCGACGCCTGCTTCAAATTGCGGGAAAAGCTGGATCGGCGCATCGACGATATCGCCTTCATCACGGTGCGGGGTTCGGCGCTTTTGCTGGCACGCGGCGACCGGCCGGTTCGCAACGAACGCGATGCGCGGGTCAGCATTCATCATTGTGCCGCCTGTGCATTGCTGCTGGGCGCGGCCGGCATCACCGAATTCTCGGACGCGATCGTATTTCGGCCGGAGATCGCGGCCTTGCGGCAGAAAGTGAAGGCGGAGCTTGACGCTTCGCTTCCGAACGGCGCCGCGCGCGTCGCTATCCAAATGGCGTCGGGGGAGATGCTTAGTGAGGTCGTGATGGAAGCGAAAGGCAGTCTTGCCGATCCGCTGTCGGACCGTGATATCGAAGCGAAAATGCGCGATTGTGCGCGGCTGGGGCAAAGCGATTGGGATATCGATCGCATCATCGACGATGTTTGGCGTCTCGACACGCTTGCTGACGTCTCAAGCCTGATGAGGGCACACGGCTGAGCCGCACCTGAAAAGCAATACTCAAACAATGGAAGGAACCAATGATGAGCGAGTTGTTCGAAAAAGGCCTGCAGGTCCGCAAGGAAGTACTCGGCGAAGAGTACGTCAACAAATCCATCGCCGGCGCCGACGAATTCACCCGGACGATGGCGGAATGGTCGACCGAGTTTTGCTGGGGCGCGTTGTGGACCCGGCCGGGACTCGACCGTCGCACCCGCAGCATCGTCAATCTGGCGATGCTCGGAGCGCTGAATCGGCCTCACGAGCTGAAGCTGCACGTCAAGGGAGCACTGAAGAACGGCCTCACCAAGGAGGAGATCAAGGAGATACTGCTTCAGGTCGCGGTGTATTGCGGCATCCCGTCGGGAATCGATGCCTTCCGGAATGCGCGCGAGGCGTTCAACGAAGTCGACGCAAAGTGATGAATCGCCGCTCTATGAGGAGATAGCATGGCCGAGCAGGAGTACGAACTCTTTGCTATCCGCTATGCCACTCGCGAGGCGCGGCGGAGCGAGCATTTCATCGGCGGCGATCCGCACGACGGACCGATGCCGATGGACTATTTCATGTGGCTGGCAAGGGGAGGGGGCCGCACCTTTGTCATCGATACCGGATTCAACGCGGAAGTATCGAAGAAGCGAAAGCGGACGTTCCTGCGTTGTCCGGTGGAGACGCTCAGTGCGTTCGGCATCGGTGCGAACGAGGTCGAGGATGTCATCCTCACACATCTGCATTACGACCATGCGGGCAATTTCGACCGATTCCCGAACGCGCGATTCCATCTCCAGGAACGCGAACTGGCGTATGCCACGGGACGCTTTATGCGATATCCGAGGTTGTCGCATTCGTTCGAGGTCGAGGACGTCTGCGGGATTGTACGGCTGAACTATGCGCGGCGCGTCTTGTTCTATGATGGCGACGCCGAGCTCGCTCCCGGCCTTACGATACATGCGGCCGGCGGCCATTCCGCCGGACTTCAGTTCGTTCGCGTCAGGACCCGCCGGGGATTTGTCGTCGTTGCCTCCGATGTCAGTCATTTTTACGAGAATATGGCCAGTGAGCGTCCGTTTACGACCGCCCTCCATATCGGCGAAATGCTGGAGGGATTTGATCGGCTGCGGGCGCTTGCGCCGGATGAGAGCTATATCGTTCCGGGGCATGATCCGCTCGTCATGAAGCTTTATCCGGCTCCAAGCCCGCAACTGGAGGGCATCGCCGTGCGCCTTGATGTGCCGCCATCAGGCACCGCGCCCGTTCGCGCCGATTATCTGGCGGGGCATTAGCCAATGTCGATGAGCTACCATAGCGTTTTCGAGCGAAGTGGGTACCGGTTCGCGTGAAGAAAATGCGTCAAAACAAGAATCTAGGGCTTCGGTTCTGATTCAATCAGAACCGATAATGCTCTAACGGAAGCGAACGCGTTCCAACGGCAGATACATTCGCAGCGCTTATTTCTCCGCCGCTTCTCTTAGAATCGGCATCAACCGGGCAGATTCGCTTTTTATCAGGTTCGCGAGTGCCTTTGGTCCACGGCGGTCAGGCTCCACGATATCGGCGCCGAGATCAGCCAACCGTTTTTGCACTGAATCTTCGCTGAGGCCTTTGTTCAGGGCTTCCGCAAGTCTATCAATAACTGACTGCGGCGTGCCACTTGGTACGAACACCGCGTAAAAAGGAGCGCAGTCGAACTCGGGCAGGCCCTTAGGAAGTTGGTACATCCGGCAACATCGGGCTGCGTTTCCTGGCGGCGATTGCCAGCGCCTTGACGGTGCCAGCCCGCACCTGGCTCAATGTGCCGAGCACCGGATCGCATTCATAGTCGATCTGACCGCCGAGCATCGCATTCAACACCGGGGCTGTGCCGGTAAACGGAACCATTGTCGGCTTGATGCCGATGGCCGCGTTGAGGAGGAGACAGCCGATGTAGGATACCGAGCCAAGTCCGGCGTGCCCGACATTGAGCTGGCTCGCGTTGGATTTGGCATAGGCGACGAATTCGTTGAGATTATTGGCGGGGAAGTCTTTGCGGACGACAAGCAGCTCGGGATATTCGGCGGTCAGTCCAATCGGCTCGAAATCCTTCTGCGGATCGTAGCCCAGATTCGGATAGAACGCCGGCGCCAGCGCATTGGTGCCCAAGTGACCGGACAGGATCGTGTATCCGTCGGACGGCGCGCGAGCGGCGCGAAGTGCGCCAATGGTGCCACCGGCACCTCCGACATTCTCCACCACGAATTTCTGGCCGAGATGACGGTTGAAAATGTCGGCGGCTATCCTGCCCGTGATATCGGCCGGCCCGCCGGCTGCGAACGGAACGATAATCGTGACCGTTCTCGCGGGATAATCCTGGGCCTGTGCGCCATTCATTCCGACCGCCATGAGAAGAACAGCCGCCGCCATCAACTGCTTTGCCATTTATCGCCTCCCTGAAATTTTTTATTGCTGTGAGCATATGCCGGTCTCGCCGGCAGGCAAATTGAATTGACGTCGTTGCCGCCCGCACGAATGAGCCTGACAGGACCGATCTCTGCAGACGGCGCCCTGCGCGTGGAGTGACACGAACTGAGCCAGGACCCTCGACACACTGTTGAACTTCAGCTGAACTGGACATACTCGAGCAAGCAGGTAGGCAGCGGGCTGCTCCGCGTGGCCATCTGAAGGACTTCGTGACCTTGGGCATCCTTGCCATGCGCGACCGGTACGGAACTTGCCGCGAAGTCCGGCGACCAGGCGATGGTGAATCTATCCGGTCGCGCGGGGTAAACTGCCGTTTGCCGCGATCTCCGCTGACATTTGCTCAATTGTTTTGCGCTGCTCCATGGCGGCTCGCCGGATTAGTGCAAAGGCGGCGGGTTCAGCGATGGAGTGCGAATGCATCACTTGAAGGACGGCAGCGAGCACGACCCGACGCGAGCGAAGGCGCTCTTCCAGCTTGACAACTTGCTGCTTCAACTCGTTGGTGCGCTCGGTCCGCTCGAACGCCATGACCAGCGCCGCATAAATGCCCGCGGAGCGCAGCGGTTTGACGAGAAACGACGCCGGATCGAGCTCCAGCACGAGCTTCAGCCGGCTCGGAGTTTCCGTGCCCAGCAGGGCGATGACAGGGCATCGTCCAGGCAAAGCCCGCTGCGCGGGCGAGGCGAGCGGCAGAAATTCATCTACGATCGTTGACCGGCTCGAGCGCGCCGGTGCGGTGACGCTCGGAAAGCTCAAGATGACGGAAGGCGCCTATACGAGCCATCATCCGGATGATCAGGCCCCGCTCAATCCCTGGAATGCGAATTACTGGGTTGGCTCCTCATCGAGTGGATCCGGTGTCGCGACCTCGGCCGGGCTCTGCTACGGATCGATCGGGAGTGACACCGGCGGTTCGATCAGGTTTCCATCGGCCACCTGCGGGCTGACCGGAATCAAGCCGACATGGGGCCGGGTCAGCCGGTACGGCGTTTTCCCGTTGGCGGACTCGCTTGATCATGTCGGACCGATGTGCCGAAGCGCCGCGGATGCCGCGGCGATGCTGGGCGTTATCGCAGGCGCGGATCCAAACGACCCAACGGCTTTGCTGGCTCCCGCTCCGAATTATCCGGCTCGGATTGGCGATGGCGTACGCGGTCTCAGGATTGGCGTGGATCGCAAATACGTTCAGGAAGGAATAGACGCGCAGGTCGTGGCAGCCTTGTTGGAAGCGGAGCGCACTCTGGCTGATCTCGGCGCAGAAATCCGTGAGGTCAAATTTCCCTCCTACGAGAAGCTCGTCAGTCAGTGGATTCCGATGTGCTCGGTGGAGACGGCCGAAGCTCACCTGGAGACGTATCCGTCGCGCAAGTCAGAGTACGGTCCGGACCTTGCGCAGTTGATCGAGCAAGGCAGATCGGTAAGCGGTGTCGAGATCGCGGCCATTCATCACGAGCGGCTGAAATTCTCCGGCAGCCTGGCGGCATTGTTCGAGGACATCGACCTGTTACTCGTCCCCACAATGCCGATGCCGATTCCGACGCTTGCCAAAATGAGTGAATATGGCGCCGATCCTGGCGTGCTGTTGAGTATTTTGCGGTTCACAGCCGTATTCGACTTCAGTGGGAGCCCCACGATTACGCTGCCAATGGGGATGGCTTCAGATCAGATGCCGCTGAGCATGCAACTGGTCGGTCCTCATCTCTCCGAGGAGGTGCTTGCACGTGCCGCGCATGCCTTCCAGTCGATGACGGACTGGCATACGCAGCGGCCTCCCATCCGATAACAGGTTGGCTGATGTGGGTGGCCTGGAAGCCGACATCGGACTGGGAAATCCTAAGGGGAGGGTGCCTTCCGGCCGCGAGCTACCTACGGCTCGGCATGCCCGACTCTTCCAAATGAGCCTTGCGAAGCAGCGCGTCTCGAACGATGCTTACGAGCTCCGCAAGCCACATCAAGGGATCGTCATGCCCGTCGACGTCAAAACCGCCACCGATCGCCTCATGCGCTTCCTCGCTGTCGAGGGAGTGACCGGAAAGGAGGCAGCGATAGGGCGCGAGCTCAGCGCGGCGCTGCAGGAAAGTGGCGTTCCGGCGACCGCGATCCGCCTCGACGACGCCAATACACGCATTCCCGTGCCGACAGAGACCGGCAATCTCATTGTCGATCTGCCCGGCCGGGGCGCAATGCACAACCAGCCGCGGATCATGTTCATGACTCACATGGACACCGTGCCGCTGTGCGCCGGAGCGAAGCCGAAGCTTGCGGGGCGCAAGATCGTCAATGAGGCGAAGACCGCGCTCGGTGGCGACAACCGCGCCGGCTGTGGCGTTCTCGTCACGCTGGCGGCCGAGCTTGCGAAACAGAAGCTCGATCATCCGCCGATCACGCTTCTGTTCTGCGTGCGCGAGGAGAGCGGGCTTTACGGCGCGCGCCATGTCAAGACCGCCGATCTCGGCTCGCCGGTCATGGCCTTTAACTACGACGGCGGCTCTGCCTCCAATGTCACGATCGGCGCCGTTGGTGCGGATCGCTGGCAGGTCGAGATTTTCGGCCGCGCGTCGCACGCAGGTGTCGCACCCGAGCGCGGGATCAGTTCGACCATGATCCTGGCGCTTGCGCTCGCCGATGTGAAGGCCGGTGGCTGGTTCGGCAAGGTGGTGAAGCGCAAGCGGCAGGGCACGAGCAATGTCGGCCCCGTCACCGGCGGCGACGGACGGCCGGCCGGGGACGCCACCAATGTTGTCACCGACTATGTGCACGTGCGCGGCGAAAGCCGCAGCCACGACAGCAAGTTCTTCAAGGAGATTACGAAGGCCTACAAGGCGGCGTTCGAGAAGGCAGCAAAGCGCGTGAACAACAGCGATGGCAAGTCGGGCCGCGTCAAGTTCAAGGCTGAGACCGACTATTATCCGTTCCGCATGAAGGAGAGCCTGCCCGTGGTCAAACGCGCGGTTGCGGCGGTGTCCGGCATCGGCGCAACACCGAGCATCCGCGCCGCGAATGGCGGGCTAGATGCAAACTGGATGGTCCGCCACGGCGTTCCGACGGTGACCTTCGGCGCGGGGCAGAACGAGCCGCATACGATCGACGAGTGGATCAATCTCGACGAGTACGACCGGGCGTGTGCTCTCGCAGTCCAACTCGCGACGATGCGATGAGCATCGCAGTTCAGCTCCCGAGCCATCGTCAGCGGCATGGCGAACGCGCTCGCGCGCACGGTCCCGTGTTTCATCGAGGTCGAGCTCCAAAAGGGTTTTGGGTGAGCGGGCCGCGCTCCCGCGCTGGAAACGCGGCCCGTATCGGATGAAGCGTTTGCTACGCGCCCTGGTTCGGCCCTAACCCAACAAGCTGTCAGTAGTCCCACCAGGCCGGTACCCAACGAAAGAGGTCGCCGGCAGCCGCGACCCGGCCAACGGAGGGGAAGGGCATGTGCGTGGCCACCAGCCACGCGCCGGTCGCCACCAGCTCCCGCAAGAGTTGGAGCCGAACACGGGTCGCCTCCTCTGGGTCGTGCTCAAAGCCGTTGTGCCATTCGGGATGATCGAACGAGACCGGAAATATGGCGTCGCCGGCGAACATCAGTCGGTCATCGCCGGACGCCAGGCGAACCACGCTGTGCCCGGGGGTGTGGCCGCCGGTGCGACGGACGACGACTCCGGGCGCAACCTCACACTCCTCATCGAACGGCCGCAGCTGGCTGCGGTATTCGTCCAGGAATTGCTTGGACGCCCGTCGAGCCAAGTCCGCGAGCGCCGGCGGCATGGCGGTGCGGGAGAAGTCGGGCGACGCCCAGAACTTGACCTCGGCGGCGGCCACGTGGATCCGCAGGTCCGGGCGCAACCGATCCTTCACGCCGTCGACGAGCAGTCCGCCAACGTGATCAAAGTGCATGTGGGTCAGCACCACGTCGGTCACCGACCCAAGATCGATGCCGGCGGCCTCCAGTCGCTGGCCCCACTGCCCGGCCCGCGGAAAGTCCGGGTACTCCTCCCCCAGTCCAGCGTCGATGAGTATGGTCTGGCCGCCGCTGCGTACCACGACCTCGTTCAGCGCCCAATCAAACGCGTCCCGCGACAAGAACATGTCGTCCAGCCAGGCCGACCGGACGGCCGGATCGGCGTTGGTGGCCATGGACTCGGATGGCGGCGTTAGCACCCCATCGCTGATCACAAGCACGTCAATCTCACCGATTTGCAGTGCATAGCGCGACGGAACCAACTCGTCGGTCCCCGCTCTGTCCGGGTGTGAGGTGTTGTCCAGGCTCTTGAGTGTCTTCTGCCTGATGTTGCGGATCATCTGGTTCATTTTGAAGGCTCCATTGATCGATGTTGACGTTCGATTTTGATGCGAGATTCCAAGCGGCCGCATTTCACGCGTGGAAGGCGCGGCCCGTGTTGCGTCGAGCGTTAGAGATCGGTCACCCGCTCCGGATCGGCCGAGGCGAGGGCGGCGGCACGCTCGGGCTTGGGCGGATAGATCCAGACGCCGTTGATCTCCTGCTTGGTCTTCTTGGCGACGTCGCCGACCATCTCCACCTTGCGCTCCCAGCCGCGCGTGAACAGCGCGCCGGCTTCGCCGAGGTCGAGACAGGTGACGTAGGCCCTTTGGTGATAGGGTTTGGTCGCAACACCGAGGAGCTCCGCTGCGGCGTTGTTGCCGGCGAAGGCACCCATCCGCGTGGCATGTTGGCAGGACATCAGCGCATAGTTGCCCTCATCGTCGCAGGCGGCGCGAGCGGCATCGCCGGTGGCGAATACGCCCTGGACGCCCGGCACGCGCAAACAGCGATCGACCAACAGCCGGCCGAAACTGTCGCGTTCGGCCGGGATCTGTTGGGTCAACGGGGCAGCGCGAATGCCGGCCGCCCAGATCACCGTCTCCGTCTCGATGTGATCGCCGTTTGAAAGCGTGACGCCGGACTTGTCCAGCGAGGCGACGCCGGCGCCGACCCGCGTTTCCACGCCCACCTTCCGCAGCGCTTCCTCGATGACGGGGCGGGGGCCTTCGCCCATATCGGGGGCGATCGCCGGGGTGCGTTCGACGATGATGACGCGCGGCTTGGCATTCTTGCCGAGGATCGCGCGCAGCCGCGTGGGCATCTCCGTCGCCGCCTCGATGCCGGTGAAGCCGCCGCCTGCGACGACGACGGTATCGCGGCCGTTCACCGCCGGCCGCCTGGCCAGGTCGTGCAGATGCTTGTCGAGGGCAACCGCATCATCGAACGAGTCGACGGAAAAGCCGTGTTCGGCGAGACCAGGAATGTTGGGGCGGAACAGCCGGCTGCCGGTGGCTACGACCAGGCGATCGTAGGAGAGGGTCTTTCGTGTGCCTTTGTTGGTGGTGATCTGCACCATGCGAGACTTGGCGTCCACCGTCTCGGCACTGCCTTGCACGTAGACGACGTCGATGGCGTTGAGGACATCGAGCAGAGGTGCCGTCATTGTTTCGGGCTTCGGCTCGTAGAGCCGCGGGCGGACGACGAGCGTCGGCTCGGGCGCAACCAGCGCAATTTCGAGCTCCTCCGGCGAAACGCCCTGGATATCGCGCAGGCGCGCCGCGGAGAGGGCGGCATACATGCCGGCGAAGCCGGCGCCGATGATGACTAGTCGCATGTGTTTGCTCCTGTGGTTGAACTTCCAAAAGTCCGCGCGCTACCGCTCGCTGATCTCGTTGAGGACAGCGCGCGATGCGAACGAAGAGGTGAAACGAAATCGCGGGCTCTTAAGGAGAGACGCAGCCCGGCATTGACGATATCGGCATGGGGGATTCACATGCCGCGCGGCAGCCTCCGGAACTCAGCCGCGAGCCTTCTCGAAAGGCAATCGGCTGAGCGGACCTCAGGCCCCAGTCCTGGTAGGGGAGCTGGGCGCCATTCCTAGCCATGATGGAAATCACGGGATTGGTCCTTTGCACGGACTGCGCCGGTATTTCCACCTCCTCGCCCGTTGCCGAGGTGAAGCGAACCGACAACGAAAGTCCGTACATGAGGGCGCTCGCGACCACCCTGCGTCGCGATGTGATTGCACATGGGCCGATCAAATTCTTCCAGGCCATAGTTTGTCTCCTATAGGCGGTGAGCACTGCGATGGTCTTTATCTAGCGGACCAAACCTGTGACTGCTCCAGAGCGATTGCCGTACCTGTCGAGAGATTGCTGCTAACGCATGTGCTTCCGCCAATCGCCCGGGGCAGAATCGAATCTTAGCCAGGGCTGATTCTTGGCGCGCCATTTCGGACCGGGGCCACGCATGTAGTGCAGTTCGGGCCGGTAGCAATCGCGTACATCCATAAGCAGATTGTGAACGACGCTGGCGAAGTCGGAGACTGTCTCAGCCGTCTTGCTGGCAAAACCAGACATCGCGGACCAGCGCGCGGAAGCCGGTGCGATCGCACGGGGGCTGTCGATGCTTTTCCAGATCATCTTTTTTCTCCATCCAGTTGGATTGGCACCGTGATGGTCTAGCGGATAGGAGCTGCGGTTGCGCCAGAGCGATTGCCGTACCTGTAGAGCGATTGCTGCTAACGCCTGCGCTTTGCCAATCGCTCGCTTTCGCCGGTCGCTTTCAGAACGCCGCAGCGAAAGCGGTCTGCGACGAATAGCCAAGCGCGGTCGCAATCGAGACGATCGATTCGTCGGTGTCACGCAGCATGTTCATCGCTTCCCTGGTGTCATGCGCTGGCGGGGCGTAGTTCGTTTCGGCGGTCCAGGAGTCCTTTGGCTGGCTGTACAGATGCCAGAAGTGTTCGGCCACCGATGAGGCCTCCCTCGATCCCGGGGAAACAAAGGCGAAGACAGTCATTGTCGCGACGTGAATTCCTTTTTCTCGGAACGGCTCGAAAAGTCCGTGAGCAACGGAGCGAATGCCAGCCTTGCCGAGCACATCCGCCGCACTCAGGAGCAGACGGGATGTAATGGGGTCGGGATGCGCCGATCGATCGATCAGATCGCCGGGAGATGCCGTGCCCGCTTCAAGCGCAACGCGCTCAAGCGTTGTTTGCGGAAGGTAGAGGTGGATCACGTTCAAGGACTCGGGAATGTCCCATCGCGAGGTGGAGCCGGCCGGGATGACCGTCACCGTGCCGGGACGCGCCGTTCCAAACACCACCGATTTCCCGGTCCGCCGCTCGAACCGCAGTGATCCCGAGGGGAAAGTCATGAGGACGTGGTCGGCCATGGGTGCGACGACGTCGTGCAGCGCGTCATGCTTCCAATAAGCGATCACACCGCTCGACGGATCGGAGGCGATGCGAACCGGCGCCATCTTTAGCACGCGCGTCATTTCTGCGTCCGCGTGAGGGCGCTCGCCATTTTGCAGGTCGGACTGATGCGCCTCCGCCGTTCCAGGCTGAGTTTCCTGCGAAAGCCGGCGCTCGACTGGCTTGCAGCTCATGACTTGTCCTCGCCATTGAGAGCACTTCGTTACCCGCAGAGCGTTGCTGTTATCGCGTACGCCGTCTCCACTCGCTCGGTGTTTCGCTGGTCAGCTTCCTGAATGCGGCGGCGAAGGCGGTCTGGGAGGAGTAACCAAGCGCGGCTGCAATCGAGACGACGGATTCGTCGGTGTCGCGCAGCATGTTCATGGCCTGCTCGAGCCGGTGCTGGCGCAGCCAGGCGTGAGGGGAAAGGCCGGTGCTTTCCTTGAAGGCGCGGCAGAAATGGAAACGCGACAAGCCGGCGTCCGCAGCTAGCGCCGTGAGAGAGACGTCCGCATCGCTATCAGCGCGCAGGCGCTCGATGACGCGCCGCAATGCCATCGGCGAGAGGCCGCCCACGACCGGCTGAGACATGATCGGCGAGCCGGCGTGCGCGGCCAGCAGGCGGTTGGCCAAGAGATCCGTCAATTGCTGCCTGAACAGGGCATCCAGGGCCGCGCTGCCCTCAAGCGCATCCGCCGCACTCATCAGCAATCGGGATGTAATGAGGTCGGTGTGCCCGGTTCTTTCCAAGAGATCGCCAGGAGCGGCCATGCCGGCTTCGCCGGCAACACGCTCGAGCGTCCTGTGGGGAAGGTAGAGCTGGACGACATGCATGGGCTTGTGAATGTCCCACCGGGAGGTCGAGCCGGCCGGAATGACCGTCACAACCCCGGGACGCGCTGTTGCAATTGCAGCAGATTTCCCGGTGCGCCGCTCCAGCCGCTGTGAGCCGGCGGGGTAAGTCATGATGACATGATCAGCCATGGGCTCGACGACATCGTGCAGGGGATCATGTTTCCAATAGGCGATCGCGCCACTGGCTGGATCAGAAGCCATGCGAAGGGGGGCGGTCCTTAGCACCCGCGCCATCTCCGCATCGGCGGGACGCCGCTCGCCGACCGGCAATTCGTCCCCGGACGCCTCGGGCGCGGTCGGCAGATTCTCGGAAGGATCGTGCAAGATCGGTTTGCTCATGGCGGTGTGCTCGCGTTGAGGGGGCCATGGATTCGCTCCGCTTGGGCCCTGTCTGTGGGCTGGTGCGAAGCTACGTTCGGTGCGCGTTCTAGATGCTTGGCAGGTCCGGCGTATTTCCTAAAGCAGCCATGTTTTGCCCGATCCTGCTGCAATCTCGCCAATGCCATATGCAGCCAACAGTTGCGATCCGTCGCAGCGAATGCAGCCGCGACGCCTGCAAATGCCTTCGTGTTGAGCAACGATGTTGCCGATGAACACCAACGCCCAAAGCTTGGGCAAGACGATCAAGCTTTAATTTTACAGAACCGTCACATCGCAGGCTCGATCATGCAGTCGGGGCAACCAGCTATTCCGCGTGGAAAATCTGGACGGCCGCTCACCGATCCCCGATAATGTGCAGCGACCTCGCGGGCGATGGTGCCCGATCCAATTCGACGGGTGGGGCCGCCCCTATGTCACTGCAAGGCGTGTACGGACAAAGGCTCGGGCAGCCCTTGCATCTGAAGGACGCGCCTTCGCTGATAACCCGCTCCCTGCGCAGTGCTGCACTCGCGGTTACCGAAACCCGGGATGATAACCCTGCGCCGGGTCTTTCCGGCTCGTTTCCCTCCGAGGATGCCTATCTCGTCAGCCTCAAATTTCGCGATTACAGAGATTGCGAATGCTGGGAGCGCGGCCGATGCGTGATCAAGACGGATGTCCGCGCCGGCGCAACCTACCTGTACGACCTGAAGCGCGATCCGCGCTACCTGATCGACAAGCCGTTCCACTCCCTGTTCTTCTACCTGCCGCGCACAGCGCTTGACGACATCGCCAAACAGACCGGTGCGCCACGCATTGGCGAGCTCGGCTATCAGCCCGGCATCGGCCATGACGACGCGGTCGTCCGCCATCTCGGCGCGTCGTTTCTGGAGGCGCTGCGTCGGCCGGACGAGGCCAACCAGCTTTTCATCGATCATATGATGCTCGCGTTCGCGGCCCACGTCGCCCAGACCTATGGCGGGCTGCAGCGCATCATCGATCCGCACCGCGGCGGCCTTGCCCCGTGGCAGGCGAAGCGAGCCTGCGAAAGGCTCGAATCCAACCTCGACGGAAAGCTCTCGCTGGAGCAAATCGCCGCCGAGTTTGATCTCTCGGTCAGCCATTTTTCACGCGCATTTCGCATTTCCACCGGCCTGCCGCCGCACCAGTGGCTTCTTCGCCAGCGCGTGGAGGCGGCCAAGCGGTTGATGACTGTCCGAGACCTGCCGCTGTCCGAGATTGCGATATCGGCAGGGTTTGCCCATCAAAGCCACTTTACACGGGTGTTTTCGGCCGCGGTCGGCGTCAGCCCGGGGGCCTGGCGCCGCGAGGCGCATGGCGTCCCGGAAGGCGCGTTGTGATCCAGGGAAATGTCAGGCGCCGCACGCTTTGATCGCGCGGTGAAAAGTTGGCGTCAATTTCGGGGCGTTTCTGAGGGCGAAATGCGCGCGTTCCATCCGAAGTGGAAGGAAATGGCGCCACGCGCGACGGTGTCCGGCTGGACCCGCTTCAAGGCGGCGCAGGAATGGCTCGACCGCAACATGCCACTGCCCGCGAACGCGGCCGTGTCGTCGGCATCCGGCGCGGCGCCGGTACCGGCTGCACCGGCCGCAGCCCTTGCCCCGCAGGACCCGCTGTATCGCGAATTTCTGGAGTGGCGGGCCAGCCGCACCGAGGCCAGTACCAACAGATAATCAGGCCAACCGGTATAACGCGGATTGACGATAACGCGGTTTGACGATAAGGGCGGTCCGCTTCGGCGGGCCGCCGTGTTTTGGGGATGATAAGGGCGGCGCAACGTGTCCCGTGTTTCGGTCGGTATCCTCGGTCGGCCTTCAAAATCGACCGCAGGCTGTACTTGCAACCGTAGGACGAATCGATATTCGTTGATGCAACCGAATCCCGATTCGGTAACGCTAATGTGCTGCATTGTCGCGGTAGAACACACAATCGACTAACCGCGCTCTGGTAAACGACTGGCCTTGACACAAAATCAATCCGATTGAGACACAATGTCAGCGAGTAGGGCTGAAACGTTATCCTTCTCGCTGCTGGGAAATCGCAGGTATATTGCTTTAGGGGGGCGCAGGCAGATGCGGGCTTTGATCGATACTCGTTGGGTGGCACAATTGTCCGGGTCTGGGACCCGTGGCGGTCTGCGCGGGCTTTTCTCCGCGCCTCGGCGCAGCGCCGCGGCGGCAGTGGTAGTGATTGCCGCGATGGCGGGGCCGGCTTTCGGCCAGGGGCTGCCGCCCCCGGGCGACAGGGAGATCCGGATTGGCAACACCGCGCCCTATACCGGTCCGGCCTCCGCCTATGGCGTTATCGCCAAGACCATCACGGCCTATCTGGACAAGGTCAACGCCGAAGGCGGGATCAACGGCCGCAAGGTCAATATGATCACCTATGACGACGCCTACGAACCGACCAAAACCATGGCGATGACCCGCAAGCTGGTCGAGGAAGACAACGTTCTCCTCGCCCTGGGGACCATCGGCACGAACACGAATGCCGCGATCCAGCCCTATTTGAATTCAAAAAAGGTCCCGCAACTTTTTGCCTTGTCGGGTGCGGCGGCCTGGGACCAGCCACAGGAGTTTCCCTGGACCATCGGCTTCTTGCCGACCTACACGGCTGAAGCGCAAATTTTTGCGCAGTATCTGCTGGAGAATCATCCCCGCAGCAGGATCGCCGTCCTCTATCAGGAGGATGGGATGGGCAAGGAATACCTGAAGGGCCTGAAGGACGGCCTGGGTGGCAAGATTGCGATCGTGGCCGAGGCGCCATACAAGGTGACCGACACCACCATCGACGCCCAGATGGCCAAGCTCAAGGCCTCGGGCGCCGACGTCCTCATCGAGTTCACCACGCCGAAATTCGCGATCATGGCGATCAAGCGAGCCGCCGAACTCGGTTGGAGGCCGCTACAGTTCGCCGCGTCGATCTCCAATTCGTACTCGGCCGTGATTCAGCCGGCGGGCCCGCAAAATGCGGAAGGCCTGCTGTCGGCGGCATACAGGCTGGAGGGCGAAGACGCGGCGGCGGCCGGCGAGGCGGTGTTCCGCGAATGGAGCGCCTTCATGCAGCGCTATCTTCCGAGCGTGAGCAAGACCAACGGCCAGGCCGTCCTCGGCTATCTGGTCGGCAAGTTGACGGTCGAGGTCCTGAAGAACTGCGGCGACGACCTGTCGCGCGAAAACATCATGAAGCAGGCCCGCTTGCTCAAGGGTATCCAGCTTCCCATGATGGTGCAGGGCATCAAGATCGACACCAGCCCGTCCGACCACGCGCCAATCGAGCAGATGCGGATGATGCGCTTCACCAACGGCCAGTGGCAGCACTTCGGCCCGGTGCGAAGCGGCGTCGATGCGGGCGCCGTCAGCGATTCCTTCAAGACCATCTTCAAGTACGGCACCGCCACCAAGCGCGATCTGGCGAACCAGCTCAATGCCAATACCGTGAGCCTGATGACCGGTTCGTTCGGCTCTACCTACGCCCAGGTGGGCGCCGATCTCGCCTCGGTGCTCGACAACGGCACCTCGCTGCGGATCCTGCCGGTGATGGGCCGTGGATCGGTGCAAGCAGTGTCGGACATCCTGCTGCTGCGGGGCGTCGACGCCGGCATCGTCCGCAAGGACACGCTGTCCTACCTAGACCGCAAGGACTTCGCCAAGGACATCCGCAACCAGTTCGTCTACGTTGCCAAGATGTTCAACGAGGAAATGCACGTGCTGGCGCCGAGGTCGATCACCAACATGCGGGATCTCGACGGCAAGACCGTGGTGGTCGATTTGCCCGACAGCTCGACCTTCGTGACGGCGATCAACGTGTTCGACCGGCTCGGCATCAGGCCGCATCTGATCTATCAGGAGCCGCGGCTGGCAGTGGACATGCTGCGCAAGGGCGAGGTCGACGCCATCGTGGCGATCGAAGGCAAGCCGCTGCAATGGCTGAACCAGATCAACGACCGCAACCTGCATCTGGTGCCGGTCGACTATGCCAAGCCGCTGCAGGAGGAATATCTGCCGTCCAAGCTGTCGTCGACGGACTACCCGAACCTGGTCGCGGATGGCGGCTCTGTGGAGACGATTGCGGCCGAGGCGGTGCTGGCGTCGTATAACTGGGCGCCGAACAGCGACCGCTACCGCCGTCTGGCGCTTTTGGTGGACACCATGTTCGACAAGGTCGGCCAGTTGCAGCGTCCGCCGTTCCATCCGAAGTGGAAGGAAATGGCGCCACGCGCGACGGTGTCCGGCTGGACCCGCTTCAAGGCGGCGCAGGAATGGCTCGACCGCAACATGCCGCTGCCCGCAGGCTCGGCCGTGTCGGCGGCATCAGGCGCCGTGGCGCCGCCGCCGGCTCCGTTTGCTGCACCGGCCGCAGCCCTTGCGCCGCAGGACCGCGATCCCCTGTATCGCGAATTCCTAGAATGGCGGGCCAGCCGCGCCAAGGCCGGCGCCAGCAGGTAAAGGCCGGCGGCAGCAGGTAATCGGACCAGCCGGTAACACGGTTTGACGACAAGACGGCCCGCTTCGGCGGGCCGTCGTGCTTTTGGGGTCCGGCCGCCAGCGCGCAAGAGCGGGCGCCGAACGGATGGCGTCATGCCGGTAATGCAGGGCTCAGTCACATAAAATAGTGTATCGGCTTGGCTTCGCAGCGCCCGGACACGTTCCCGCGCCACCACGCCAAAAATTCGGAGGAAATTCATGTCGGCTCTGCCACTTTCGGGCATCAAAATTCTCGACCTGACGCGGGTGCTTGCAGGCCCGTTGTCGGCACAGATGCTGGCCGATCTGGGCGCCGAGGTGATCAAGATCGAACGCCCCGGCGGCGGCGACGACGCCCGCGCCTTCGGCCCGCCTTACCTGAAAGATCCCGAGGGCAAGGCGAACAACAACAACTCGTTCTATCTCTGCGCCAACCGCAACAAGAAATCCGTCACCGTCAATATCGCGACGGCGGAAGGGCAGGACATCGTCCGCGAGCTCGCCAAAACCTGCGACGTGATGATGGAGAACTACAAGGTCGGCGATCTCAAGCGCTACCGGCTGGATTACGAAGCGATCAAGGCGATCAACCCCGGCATCATCTATTGTTCGGTGACCGGCTTTGGCCAGACCGGGCCTTACGCGCCGCGCGCCGGCTACGACGCGATCCTGCAGGCGATGGGCGGGCTGATGAGCGTCACCGGTCATCTCGACGGCGAGCCGGGCGCGGGGCCGATGAAGGTCGGTCCTTCCATCGTCGACTACATGACCGGCATGAATTCCTCGATCGGCATTCTGGCGGCGCTCTATCACCGCAAGGCCAATGACGGGGAGGGGCAGCATGTCGACGTCTGCCTGTTCGACACTGTGATCGCCTCGCTATCGCATTACGCGCAGATCTTTCTCGTCAACGGCCAGACCCCGCCGCGGCGCGGCACCTGGGGCAATGGCGGCATGCCGGCCGGCGTGTTCCGCTGTACCGACGGCGAGTTGATGCTGGTGGTCGGCAATGACGGCCAGTTCCAGCGCACCTGCGGCGTGCTCGGGGCGCCGGAACTCGCGACCGATCCGCGCTTTCTCAAGAACAACGATCGCGTCGTCCACGGCAAGGAGATCATGGCGATCTTTGCAGGCCTCTTCCTGAAGAAGCCGGTGGCCTACTGGCTGGAGGAGCTGGAGAAGGCCGGCGTTCCCTCGGGCCCGATCAACGATTTCTCGCAGGTGTTCAACGATCCGCACGTGCAGTCGCGCGGCATGCAGGTCAAGGTCGACCACCCCTTGCAGCACGACCTGTCGCTGATCCGTAATGCCATCACCTTCTCCGGCACCCCGGTAAAGGAATATCGCGCCCCGCCGCTGCTCGGCGCGGATACGAAGGATGTGCTGGCGACGATCGGGTATGACGAGGCCAAGGTCGAGGCGTTGAAGGCGCAGAAGATCGTCTGATTTCGACATCGACACTTCCATCTTTATCGAAGCATGGCGGCGCCAGATTGCGCTAGTCTGCACCCTCGATCAGTCCGTTCGAGAGGCGCAACGATGAAGCGGGAAGTCATTCACGTCGAGCCGATGTCGTCCTGGCTTGCGAAGCGGAGCGCACCGGTCTCGCCGGTGACGCGCGGCGGCGGCATGGTGTTTGTTTCGGGCCTGCCGCCGTTCGATCCCGATACCGGCGAGCTCTTCGCCGGCCCGATCGAGCGTCAGACCGAGCTCGTCCTTGAGCAATTGAAGCTGTGCCTGGAGACCGCGGGCACATCGCTGCGCAACGTGATGAAGTGCAACGTCTACTGCACCTCGGTCGAGCACTTCGCCGCCGTCAACGCGATCTATGCGCGCTATTTTCCGGAAGAGCCCCCGGCGCGCATCTTCGTTTGCGTTCCCCAATGGTTTGGGCCGTTCGATATCGAAATCGATTGCGTCGCGGTGATGTAGGCGCTCCAATTCAGCGCAGCCCCTGACGGTCGATCACGATCCGGTGGATCTGGATGAACTCCGGGAGTTCGATCAGGAACTCGGGATCGCGGTCGAGATGGTGAACCTTGGTCGGCTCGCCCCTGGTGAAGGCGGTCATCGAGTCGAGGTCCGGCCAATAGGAAATGGTCGTGAACCAGCTCTCGTGTGCGCGATCCTCGCGGAATAGCTGGACGCCAAGAGCGGTTTTCTCCAGCGGCGGGATTCCATCCGTCTTCAGATAAGCTTCGTAACTGTCCGCGACGTCGGGCCGCGTCCGGCCGCGCCAGATGCGCGCGATGGTCGGCTGGCTTGGCATGATCAGCTCCTTCCTTGGCCTGCTATAACCGCGGAGCCAGCCTGACCGTTCCGGGCGTTGAGATGCCGAAGCGACTCCCGGCAGGCTGATCGACGCAGGGAAGGCCGGAATCCTCCAGCTGCCCTGTATGCTCGTGTGCAGTTTTGTTAGCGCAAATCGCACGCGAGACCGCGGGTGCAGCAAGCACCCGGTCTTCCCTGTGCCCTCTATTTCGAAGAGGGCAAACGAAGATGCAAACCCTCGGGCGATCAGCGCCGCGAGAACGCGAAACCATATCCACCGTCATTGCGAGCGAAGCGAAGCAATCCATGACCCCGGCATAAAGAAAGAATGGATTGCTTCGCGGAGCCTGTCATCGGGCGCGCATTCGCGCGACCCGTTGGCTCGCGATGACGTGGAGCGAGCCGTTGTCACGCGTTGGTTCATCCAGGCTCACAAGTCCTGCCGTGTCAGCCTTCCATTTGGCACCGCCGGCCGGGCAGGCGCCTTCTTCGCCGGCGCCTCGCTACCCGTCAGCGCCATCACCGAGACCGAGACCACGCGATCGACGATGGCGTCCACGTCGTTGAGGTCACATTGCCCTTCCGACAATTTCGTCAGCCGCTCCTTTTCCCGGATGGTGTGATGCGACATCGCCAGCGCGAAATGCAGGCCCCAATAGAGATCGGCGTCGTCGCGGCCGGGCATCGCGCGGCGCATCGCGGCGATGAATTTCCGCAAGTGATCGACCTCGCGGTTCTTGATGCGCCGGATCGGCGGTACCGATTCAATCGAGGCGCGGATCATGAAGCGTGCGGCCGTCGAGCCTTCGCGGTCGGGGCCGAGGCAGCCGCGCAGGGTAGGGCCCACCAGCGCGTGCAAAATGGCGTCGATCGGGGCGCGGCCGCCGCCCTTTTCCTCGGCAGCCTTCAACTCGTTGAGCCGCTCGCGGTTGGTGGCGAGGCTGCGGGTGACGAACAGTTCCGCGATCAATTCGTCCTTGGAGCCGAAATGATAATTCACCGCGGCGAGATTGACGTTCGCTTCGGCGACGATGTCGCGCAGCGTCACGTCGCCGAAGCCGCGATCGGCGTAAAGCCGTTCGGCGGCGGCAAGGATGGCAGACCGGGTCCGATCGCTCGACATATCTGGGCCCCGTTCGGGGAGTTGCAATTCAAACAGTTGTATGAAACTATCGTTTGAAGGACCGGAAATGTCAACAACGTTTGCGAACGTGTCGCATCTCCAGCCAGTCCGGACTGCCATCGTCGCCAAATTCGCAAAATGCCTTGCGGGTCAAAAGCGGCGGGCGGACAGTGCGGCCCAACGAATTCAGAAAGCCCAGAGTCGAGGAGCGTCCCATGAACTTCGATATGTCCGAAAAGCAAAAGGAATGGCTGAACCGCGTGCAGGCGTTCATGAAGACGCATGTCCGCCCCGCGGTTCCGATCTACGATAAGCAGGATGCGGAAGGCCCGCGCTGGAAGGTGATCCCGATCCTCGAGGAACTGAAGAAAAAGGCGAAGGCCGAAGGCCTCTGGAACATGTTCATGCCGCCGAACGCGCATGAGGACGACGAATTCCGCGGCGCGGGATTGACCAATCTCGAATATGCGCTGCTGGCGGAAGAGATGGGCCGCATCTCCTGGGCCTCGGAGGTGTTCAACTGCTCCGCTCCGGATACCGGCAACATGGAAGTGTTCATCCGCTACGGCACCAAGGAGCAGAAGCGGAAGTGGCTGCGGCCGCTGATGGATGGCGAGATCCGCTCCGCCTTCCTGATGACGGAGCCGGCTGTTGCGTCCTCGGACGCCACCAACATCGAAACCCGCATCGAAAAGGATGGTGACCACTACGTCATCAACGGCCGCAAATGGTGGTCGTCGGGCGTCGGCGATCCCCGCTGCAAGATCGCGATCCTGATGGGCAAGACCGATCCGAAGGCGGCGAAGCACCAGGCGCAGTCGCAGATCCTGGTGCCGCTCGATACCCCCGGCATCAAGGTGGAGAAGATGCTGCCGGTGTTCGGCTTTGACGATGCGCCGCACGGTCACGCCCAGGTGCTTTTGGAAAACGTTCGCGTGCCGAAGGAAAACATCCTGCTCGGCGAGGGACGCGGCTTCGAGATCGCGCAGGGCCGTCTTGGTCCGGGCCGCATCCATCACTGCATGCGCACCATCGGCAAGGCCGAGGAGGCGCTGGAGAAGATGGTGAAGCGGCTGGCCTCGCGCACCGCGTTCGGCAAGAAGATCATCGAGCACTCGGTGTGGGAACAGCGCATCGGCGAAGCGCGCGCCGACATCGAGATGAATCGTCTGCTCTGCCTCAAGGCCGCCGACATGATGGACAAGGTCGGCAACAAGACCGCGCAGGCCGAGATCGCGATGATCAAGGTCACGGCCCCCAACATGGCGCTGAGGATCATCGACAATGCCATCCAGGCCTATGGCGGCGGCGGTGTCTCCGACGAGGCCGGCCTGGCAAAGGATTATGCCCATATTCGTACGCTCCGCCTCGCGGATGGTCCGGACGAGGTGCATAACCGCGCCATTGCCAGACTTGAACTTCGGAAGTATGCAAACTCTACCCATTAACGGGAACGTCATGATGGCGCTCCCCAAAGTTCAAGAAGAAATTGAGGGAGCGTCATCGTGGCCGACGGCGTCAGGAAAGACGAAGAATTCTCGGGCACCAAGGAAGTCGAGGAGCGTCATCGTATCAACGAGGCGAGCCTCGATGGCTGGATGCGCGAGCATGTCGAAGGCTATCAGGGACCGCTGAGCGTCCTGCAGTTCAAGGGCGGCCAGTCCAACCCGACCTACAAGCTCGAGACGCCGGCGCGATCCTACGTGATGCGCCGAAAGCCGTTCGGCAAACTGCTGCCGTCGGCGCATGCGGTCGATCGCGAGTTCCGCGTTATCGCCGCGCTCGGCAAGCAGGGCTTTCCGGTCGCGAAGGCCTATGCGCTGTGCACCGACGACGCCGTGATCGGCGCCGCATTCTACATCATGTCGATGGAAGAGGGCCGGGTGTTCTGGGATCCGACGCTGCCGAGCCAGACGCCGGACAACAGGCGCAAGATCTTCACCAGCAAGATCGAGACGCTGGCGAAACTCCACGTCTTCGATCCCGAGCAAATCGGGCTCGGCGATTTCGGCAAGCCGGGCAATTATTTCGCCCGCCAGGTCGATCGCTGGACCAAGCAATACCGCGCCTCCGAAACCCAACACATTCCGGAATTCGAAAAACTCGCCGAGTGGCTGCCGAAAACCGTGCCGGCACAGGCGCGCGCCTCGATCGTCCACGGCGATTATCGTCTCGACAACATGATTTTCCACGCGACGGAGCCGCGCGTGCAGGCGGTGCTGGACTGGGAGCTGTCGACGCTCGGCGATCCCATGGCCGACTTCACCTATCTGTTGATGCAGTGGACCATGCCGGGTCTCGCCAATGCCGATCTCAAGGCGCTCAACATTCCGAGCCTGGAAGAGGCCGCGCAAATCTACTGCAACGTCACCGGCAGCGCCGTGCCGGACCTGAACTGGTATTTTGCCTATAATCTGTTCCGCCTCGCCGGCATCACGCAGGGCATCGCCGGTCGCGTTCGCGACGGCACCGCTGCCAACGCCAAGGCGCTGGAGTCCGCGGCGCGCACCGTGCCGCTGTCGAAGGCTTCGTGGGAATACGCGCAAAAGGCCGGCGCGACCTGACCCAGTTGGCACTCTCTCCCAATATCCGCGGCAGCTTGCTCATGGCGGTGTCCATGGCGGCGTTCACCACGAACGACTCCATCACCAAGGTGGTGTCGTCGGAGATGAACTTCGGCCAGGTGATGCTGGTGCGCGGGCTGTTCGCGATTGTGCTGGTGGCCGCGCTCGCGTGGCATCAGGACGCGCTGCGTCCGTTGCGCACCCTCATGGTCAAGCCGGTGGCGCTGCGGGTGTTCGGCGAGATCGGAGGCACGATCTCGTTCATGACAGCGCTCGTGCATCTGCCGCTCGCCAACACTTCGGCGATCCTCCAGGCGTTGCCGCTGGCGATCACGCTCGGTGCCGCCGTGATATTTGGCGAGCCGGTCGGCTGGCGCCGCTGGTCGGCGATCGTGGCCGGCTTCATCGGCGTGCTCATCATCGTGCGGCCGGGGCTTGCGGGCTTCAGCCAGTATTCGCTGTTCGCGCTGGTGTCGGTCGCGTTCTGCGCGCTGCGCGATCTCGCGACGAGGCGGATACCCGCGAAGATCCCGTCACTGTTCATCACCTTGCTGACGACGGTGACGGTGACGACGGCCGGTGGCGCCATCCTTGTTCCGCTCGGCGGCTGGACGCCGCCATCGACAGGCGCGCTTGGCCTGCAGGCGGTGGCCGCCGTGCTGCTCCTGATAGGCTATCAATGCATCATTTCGGCGCTGCGCTCCGGTGATATCTCGGCGGTGGCGCCGTTCCGCTATTCCGCGCTGCTGTGGGCGATGCTGCTCGGCTACCTCGTGTTCGGCGACAGGCCCGACGCCATGATGGTGTCAGGCGCTGCGATCATCGTAGCCTCCGGCCTCTACGCCTTCTACCGCGAACGCATCCGCCACCGCGCGGTGGCGGCGGAATCATCCGGCCTGCCGCCGGACGGGTTGTGATTGCATCGCGGGAGCCCATATCTCCGAAGTTGATTGGAGTTGGTCATGATTCAGCAACTGCGCATCTACGAAATATTCGAAAAGAACAAAACCGCGTTCCACGCCCGCTTTCGCGATCACGCCGCGCGCATTATGCAAACCAGATACGGTTTCAGGATCGTCGCGATGTGGGAAACCAAATTCGGCGACAGGACCGAGTTTGTCTATCTCCTGGAGTGGCCCAACGAGGCAACCAAGACCGCCGCATGGTCGGCCTTTATGGCCGATACCGAATGGTCCGACATCAAGCGCGTGACGCATGCGGAGCACGGCTTGATGGTCGGCCAGATCGAGGACCGGTTGCTGGTGCCAACAGATTATTCGCCGGCGAAAGGCAGGAGCCTCTTTGCGATCTCCGCATAGAAAATCAGTCTCGTGCCCCGAACGCGGTGCGGCATGGAGCGTCGCGCTGCGCCGCGTCCTAGTTCGAGGTCGCGGCTAAATCGGCTTGCCGGTGTACGGCATCGATGCGGTGAGGCCGCCGTCGACCGGGATCGCCTGGCCGTTGACGTAGGAGGCGTCATCACTGGCGAGGAACAGTCCCATCGCCGCGAGTTCGTGCGGCTGGCCCGGGCGCTTCAGCGGATTGAGCTGGCCGATCTTGTCCTGGGTGCCGCGCTCCTTGGCGCGGTCGAACACCGGCTTGGTCATGCCGGTTTCGATCAGGCCGGGGCATACCGCGTTGATGCGGACGCCAGTGCCGGACAGCGAGTAGGCGGTGGTCTGCACTAGGCTGATGACGCCGGCCTTGCTCGCGCCGTAAGGGTGACCGCTGGCGCCGGCCTTGAGGCCCGCGACCGAGGCGGTGCAGACGATCGAACCGGACTTCTGCTTGATCATGTGCGGCATCGAATGCTTGATCGCCAGGAACGGCCCGATCAGATTGACGCGCAAGACTTCCTGCCAATGGTCGACGGTCTGCTCGGCGAGCGGCACCAGCCCGCCGCTGACGCCGGCATTGGCCCAGATCGCGTCGAGCCTGCCATATTTCGCGACCGCCTTGTCGATGAAGGCCTTCACGTCGCTTTCGGAACCCGCATCCGCCATCACGGCTTCGACGATGCCGCCGGCATCGCTGACGAGTTTTGCGGTTTCCTTCACGCCCTCGGTGCGATCGACGATGACGAGCTTCGCGCCTTCCCTGGAGAACAGCACCGACGCGGCGCGCCCGATGCCGCTTCCAGCACCTGTGATGACGACGGATTTGCCTTCGAGGCGGCCCATGAGTTTCTCCCTGTGGTATTATGCGTGTCGGCGTCTGCCGCCTTGCGGAATTCAAACAAGATTTCAAACGTCAAAGTCACTTGAGACGATGCGTGCTCTGACGTACAGCGACAACAAACAGTATTGAAGGGCTTTGGCGATGTCCAATCCAGACAAACCGCGGGTAATTGCGACGCGATGGTGGTGGGTTCGCCATGCGCCGGTCCGCGAAGATAACGGCTGCATTTACGGGCAAAAGGATCTTGGCTGTGACACCAGCGATCGGGTGGTGTTCGAAGCGGTCGGAAAAATCCTACCGCGCAATGCGGTCTGGTATGCAAGCAATCTGAAGCGAACGCACCAGACCGCGGACGCTATCTGGGCCGCCGGCTTTCCTAAGCCGTCAGATATGCCGCACGTGAATGCATTTGCCGAACAGCATCTCGGTGAGTGGCAAGGCCTGAATCGCGCGGCGTTCCTCGCCAGCCGGCCGATCGGCAGCCACTGGCTTACTGAGATCGACGAACCCGCGCCCGGCGGCGAGAGTTTCATTGACCTGTACAATCGCACATGCGGCGCCATCGAGCGCATCAACGCCGAGCAGGCGGGCAGGGACGTCATCGTCGTCGCGCATGGCGGCACGATCAGGGCCGCTGTCGGGCTTGCACTCGGTCAGCCAGAGAGAGGTCTCGCCTTCGATATCGACAATTGTTCGGTGACGCGGCTCGATTATCTCTCAAGCGCGAATTACACCGGCTGGCGGCTGCCGATGGTTAACCAGCAGCCCTGGATCGCGGACGCTTCGCACAACGCGATGCATCAGCCGGCAGGGCCCGAGGTGAAGCCGCCGGAGACGAAACTCGCTTGAGCCTCGAGTTGTCGAGGACCGCAAACGCTGCTTAGTTCGAATTCAAGACCAAGCCGGCCTCGCGCTGGATCAACATCGGGGAGAGAGACATGAGCTTGTTCGATATGACCGGGAAAGTCGCCGTCATCACCGGCTCCACGCGAGGCATCGGCCGTGCCATTGCCGAGCGCATGGCCGAACACGGCGCCAAGGTGGTGATCTCCTCGCGCAAGCAGGACGTCTGCGACCAGGTTACCAAGGAGGTCAACGAAAAGTTCGGCAAGGGGACGGCGGTTGCGATCGCCGCGAACATTTCCAGCAAGGAAAATTTACAGAACCTGGTCGATGAATCCAACCGCGCCTTCGGCAAGATCGACGTGCTGGTCTGCAACGCCGCATCCAATCCCTATTACGGTCCGCTCGGCGGCATTTCCGATGACCAGTTCCGAAAAATCCTCGACAATAACATCGTTGCCAACAACTGGCTGATCTCGATGGTCGTGCCGCAGATGATCGAGCGCAAGGACGGCTCGATCGTGATCGTGTCCTCGATCGGCGGCCTGAAGGGGTCGACCGTGCTCGGCGCCTACGCGATCTCGAAGGCGGCCGACATGCAGCTCGCGCGCAACCTCGCCTGCGAATACGGCAAGCACAATATTCGCGTGAACTGCATCGCGCCCGGCCTGATCAAGACCGATTTTGCCAAGGCGCTGTGGGACAATCCGGAGACGCTGAAGGCGTCCACCGCGCGTTCGCCGCTGCTCCGCATCGGCGTACCCGACGAGATCGCGGGCGCCGCGGTCCTGATGGGATCGAAGGCCGGCGACTTCATGACCGGCCAGACCATCGTGATCGACGGCGGGGCGACGATCAGTTGAGAGTGAGCTGGTATGGTGCGCGCATTTTTTACTCGGTGTCATCGTCCGCCTTGTGCGCAATTGCGCATTGGGGCGGACGATCCTGTAAACGCAGCCGTCTCGATTCCCGCAAATGTCACCGCGTACTGGATGCCCCGCCTTCGCGGGGCATGACGGCGGAGGGCGTTGTGCGATCTCGGTCAGCCTCACTCCACCGCGGCGTACACCAGATCCCGCAGCAGGTTGCGGATATATTCGCGTTGGCCGGGGCCCTGCATCATGAACACCGTGAACAGGTCCTCGGCGGGATCGATGAAGAAGAACGTGCCGGCCATGCCGCTCCAGAAGAACTGGCCGAGCGAGCCCGGGAACGGCGCTATCCCTCTGTGAGTGCGGACCGCGAAGCCGAGGCCAAAACCGTGGCCGGGCGGCATCAGCGGTGAGTCGACCTTCACGCCGGCGGTAAGGTGATCCGAGGCCATCAGCTCCAGCGTCTTGCGGCCGATGATCCTGTTGCCGTCCAGCGCACCGCCGTTGAGCAGCATCTGGCAGAAGCGCGCATAGTCCATCGTGGTCGAGACCAGCCCGCCGCCGCCGGATTCCATCGCAGGCTTCTCAAGCATGTTGAAGAGCTGCACCTTGTCGCCATTCCAGGGATCGGTCGAGAACGGTTCGGCGAGGCGGCCGGCATTCGCTTCCGGCGTATGGAATGCGGTCTCCGTCATCTGCAGCGGCGCCAGGATGCGTTCGGTCAGGAAGGCGCCGAGCGATTTGCCGGAAACAACCTCGATGATGCGGCCGAGAACATCGGTCGAGCGGCTGTAATTCCATTCCGCGCCGGGCTGGCAGATCAGCGGCATGCCGGCGATTATGGTCGCGTGTTCGGCGTTGGTGATCTTGCGGCTGCGCAGCCGGGACTGCTGGTAGAGCTGCTGGACCAGGCCGTTGCCGGTGTGGTCGTAGGTCAGGCCCGAGGTGTGCCGCAGCAGATCCTGCACGGTCATCTGCCGCTTCACCGGTACCAGCTCGAGCTTGCCGTTGTTCTCGACGCCGACCTTCTGCTCGGCAAACTCCGGAATGAATTTTGCGACGGGGTCACCCAGGACGAAGTGGCCGTCCTCGACCAGCATCATGATGCCGACGGAGACGATCGGCTTGGTCATCGAGAAGATGCGGAAGATGCTGTCATGCGCCATCGGCGTGGCCGCCGCCGGGCTCTGCCGGCCGATCGCATCGAACCAGCCGACCTGACCGCGCCGCGCCACCATCACGGTCGCGCCGGGCAGGGTTCCCTTGTCGACCTCACGCCGGAAGGCATCCGACATAGACTGCAGGCGTACGCTCGAGAGCCCGATCGTTTCCGGCTTGGCGTCGGGGAGGGCGGGGGTCTGGGGGGCGGACGTCTGCCGGGCGGCGGTCTGCGCGTTCATGGTGTCTCCCGTTGCGCTTGTTGTTTGTGACAGACGCGAACTTTGGCGCAGAAGCCCTGGCTTGGATAGAGTTCTTGATGTGGGAGCAATCGCTTCGCCCTTGCAATCGGGGCATGGCCTATGCTTGAAACGGCGCGAAGCGGCGCACGCGCCGGTTCCCTGCAGGAGTGTAGCTCAATTGGTAGAGCACCGGTCTCCAAAACCGGGGGTCGCAGGTTCGAGCCCTGCCACTCCTGCCAGCTAAATCAAATGCTTAGACCGATTTTTGAACTTAGGCGAAGAACGCGCTGAGCACAGCCACATCGGAGCGCGCCGGGGTCTCGCCCCGCAGGTCGGCATCGATGACCCGCCGGCATGCATCCACTGTGAGGATGTCGCCGAGGTCGTTGGCCGCGTCGAGAACGGTCCAGGCCGTCTCGCCCGCGGGTCGCTCTTGGTCGTGGCCTAACTGAGCCATGGTCGATCTCGCCCCCTTGGAGCCTGCAGGATAGCCGACAGCTTTTAAGAACCAGATCGTGGCCTTGTGAGCATTTGAGGCATGGCGGTACTGGTGATTAACCAATGACGGGGCCGCCGCCCCAAGGGGGATCAGGCGGTGGCGGCCCCGCGGCACCCCGTACCTTGACCTTTTGCCCGGCCGGCAGTAGATACCCGCCACCTGCAGCCGGCCCGCTAGATGCGGATATCCGGCGCGGCTTTGAATTCCCCCGAACAATCGAGCCCGCTTGGCGGCTCATCCTTCGAGAGAGGGCTGGGCGCGAGAGGGCTGTTCGGATTCGCTTTAAATTACAATCGTCTCACGAAGGACGCGGTAACCAACGATGGCTTTCAGCCCGTTCAAATTCCTGCAGGAAGTGCGCTCGGAGACTGCCAAGGTCACCTGGCCGACGCGCCGCGAGACGACGATCACCACGATCATGGTGTTCGTGATGGTTGCGCTGGCTTCGATCTTCTTTTTCATGTCGGATCTGGTCATTCGCTACGTTGTCACTTTCCTTCTGGGCGTCCACTGATGAGCACCGGAACCCAAACCATGGACAAGCGCTGGTACATCGTTCACGCCTATTCGAATTTCGAAAAGAAGGTTTCGGAATCGATCCGGGAACAGGCGAAGCAGCGTGGGCTTGAAGATCTGTTCGAGCAGGTGCTGGTGCCGACCGAAAAGGTCACCGAGGTGCGCCGCGGCCGCAAGATCGACGCCGAACGCAAGTTCTTCCCGGGCTACGTGCTGGTGAAGATGAAGCTGACCGACGAGGCGTTCCATCTGATCAAGAACACGCCCAAGGTCACCGGCTTCCTCGGCGCTGAAAACAAGCCGATGCCGATCTCCGAATCCGAGGCGATGCGAATCCTGCATCAGGTGCAGGAAGGCGTCGAACGTCCGAAGGCGTCGGTGTCGTTCGAAATCGGCGAGAACGTCCGCGTGGCCGATGGCCCGTTCGCGTCGTTCTCCGGCGTGGTTGAAGAAATTGACGAGGCGCGTTCGCGCGTGAAGGTCGCGGTGTCGATCTTCGGCCGCGCCACGCCCGTCGAACTGGAATTCGGTCAGGTCGAGAAGGTCTGATCGGCAAAAGCGCGGAGCGCGTCTCCGCACTTAGAGAGCGCGCAGCTTAGTCTTCGCGTATCAAGAGGCCGTGGGAGGAAGAGGCGGTTGCCAACCGTCCTTGATCCGAACCACGAACCTGAAACCGCCGGCTTCGAAACCCGGCACAACAGGAGTGATACATGGCAAAGAAAGTGACCGGATACCTGAAATTGCAGGTGCCGGCCGGTGCGGCGAATCCTTCGCCCCCGATCGGTCCCGCGCTTGGTCAGCGCGGTCTCAACATCATGGAATTCTGCAAGGCGTTCAACGCGCAGACGCAGAAGGAAGAAAAGAACACCCCAATCCCGGTGATCATCACCATCTATGCGGACCGTTCCTTCACCTTCGAGATGAAGACGCCGCCGATGTCCCACTTCCTCAAGCAGGCCGCCAAGATCCAGTCCGGTTCGAAAGCTCCGGGCCGCGACAAGGCCGGCCAGGTGACCCGCGCGCAGGTGCGCGAGATCGCCGAGAAGAAGATGAAGGATCTCAATTGTGATTCCATCGAATCGGCCATGAAGATGGTCGAGGGCTCCGCCCGTTCGATGGGTCTGGAAGTTGCGGGGTAACGGGCCATGGCAATCGGAAAACGTTTGAAGAAGGCCCGCGAGGGTGTCGACCGCGAGAAGCTCTATCCGCTCGCGGATGCCATCAAGATGGTCAAGGAACGCGCCAAGTCGAAGTTCGACGAGACGATCGAGATCGCGATCAATCTCGGCGTCGACCCGCGTCACGCCGACCAGATGGTTCGCGGCGTCGTCAACCTGCCGAACGGCACCGGCCGCACCTTGCGCGTCGGCGTGTTCGCCCGCGGCGCGAAAGCGGAAGAAGCCAAGGCAGCAGGTGCTGACGTCGTCGGCGCCGAAGACCTGGTCGAGAAGGTGCAGGGCGGCAACATCGATTTCGATCGCTGTATCGCCACCCCCGACATGATGCCGCTGGTCGGCCGCCTCGGTAAGGTGCTCGGCCCGCGCGGCATGATGCCGAACCCGAAGATCGGCACCGTGACGATGGATGTCGCCACCGCCGTGAAGGGCGCCAAGGGCGGCTCGGTCGAATTCCGCGTCGAGAAGGCCGGCATCGTGCAGGCCGGCGTCGGCAAGGCCTCGTTCTCCGAGGAAAAGCTGGTGCAGAACGTGAAAGCGCTTGCGGACGCGGTGTCGAAGGCAAAGCCCGCCGGCGCCAAGGGCACCTACATCCAGCGCGTGGCGGTCTCCTCCACCATGGGCCCGGGCGTCAAGGTCGAGCCGGGCACGCTGCTCAGCTAGTTCCTCGCGGCTTACGCGAATAAAATACAAAAGGGCGGAATCGGGTGACCGATTCCGCCCTTTGCGTTTGATGTGGCAATTGCGTAATCGTCGCAGCGCCGGACTTGCCAAGAAGGAACAACAATGCCCGAGAAGGTCCTGATCTATTCGCGTTTTCCAAAAGCCCAGATGGAGCGTTTCGGCGAGCGTTTTGAGCTCCTGAACGCGGCCGGCAAGCCGCCCAATGAAGTGTTTTCCGCCGAACAGCTCGCAGACATTCGCGCGATGATCACGGCCGGCGGCACGCCGCTTCGCGGCGAGGCGATGGATCTCATGCCGAAATTGGGCGCCATCGTCTGCTACGGCACCGGTTATGACGGCGTCGATCTGGCGGCTGCGGCGAAGCGCGGCATCGCGGTCGGCCACAGCCCGGGGGCGAATGCGGCATCCGTCGCCGACATCGCGGTCACCCTGATGCTGGCCACCACGCGGCGACTGCTCGCGGCTGACGACTATGTGCGGGGCGGCAGCTGGGCCGCCGCAAAGCCGTCACCGATGATGCGACCGCAGGCCGGGATGCTGGGCCGCAAAATCGGCGTCTACGGCATGGGCGAGATCGGCCGCAAGATCGCGGCGCGCGTCGCCGCGTTCGAGACCGAGGTCGGCTATTTCAGCCGCAGCAAGCACGACGTTCCCTATCAATATTTTCCGACGCTCGATGCGCTGGCCGAATGGTGCAGCGTCCTGATGATCGCGGTGCGGGCGGGGGCGGATACCAATCATGCCGTCGGTGCCGATGTCCTGAAAAAGCTCGGCAAGGACGGCTATGTCGTCAACATCTCGCGCGGCTCGGTGATCGACCAGCCGGCTTTGATCGCGGCGCTGACCGACCAGACCATCGCCGGGGCGGGCCTCGACGTGTATGCGAAGGAGCCGCATGCGCCTGACGCGCTGACGGCGCTGCCCAACGTCGTGCTCTCGCCGCATATCGGCGGCCATACGCTGGAGTCGCATGTGGCGATGCAGGACTGCGTGCTGGCCAATCTCGATGCGTTCTTCGCCGGCAAGCCGCTGCCATACAAGGTGCCGCTCGGCTGATCGCGTCAGTGCATTCCGGCAGCCGGCAGATGGCGCAGCTTGTCGGGATTTCGGACGATATACGGCTGCCGAGCATGCGATAGGCGAGTCCGAGCAGGCGCCCGCGATGGGGCGCCAGCGGGTCGTCATCATGCGGCCTGTTTGACGACATCGACATTGTGTCCACTCACAGTGACACGCCGGCACTCCTTGGCGTAGCCGAGCCCCGCCTTCACCATCGGGAACATGCGGCCCATTTGCAGCGCCAGCGTCAGATCTATTACGCCTTTCTGGCCCCATTGCGCCCGGACGGCGTCGCGAAACTCGTCCTCCGCCCCGGCGGCCCGGCGCACCACGGCGTCGGCGAACCGGAATCCAAGCGTCGTCGCCTCATTCATCGCCCGGGGATCGCGGCGGAGAACCGCCTCGATCTGGTCCCTGGGCATGCCGGCTTCCAGCGCCATGTCGACGACCAGTTGCGTGCAGGGCCCGCAATCCTCGGCCAGCGCGCCGACGATCTTGGCTGCGAAGCTCGCGTCGATCGGGACCGCCTCGCGGTGGGCGGCCGCCTTCATGAGGGGCGCGAACTTGAAGAACGCGGCAGGGGATACGTTCAGCATCATTTCCATATAGCTGACGTCGTACCCGTAACGCTTGGCAAATGCGCGCAGCATGCGGCGCGCGATCCAACTACGCATGATTTTCTCCTTGGCTGGGAAAGGCGGAATAGAGGGCGGCTGCCGACGGCAGCACGATGGCGAAGAGGTCGAAGGTGGGATGATGGGTGTGCCCGCCCGCCAGCATCACCAGGTGGAGCAGGGCATGGGCGGTGAGAAAGCTGGCGCCCGCGACGGCGGCCGGCCAATACCGTGGCCGCCATGCCCGGGCGGCCAGCGCCAGGCCGGCCACGAGGAACGCGACCCCGATGTCCTGAACGAAATGTGGGTTGAACGGACCGGTGTCCGGCACCCCGGGTACAGTTTCGTACCAGAGGGGGCCAGCCACCAGCATGGCCAGTCCGTTCAGAACCGTGGGTATCGCAAGAATTGCCGCCAACTGACGCCGCATGGGAACCTCCTGCGGCCAAGACGAACCAGGAGCCCCCGGTGTGACAGAATTCGTCAAAGAATTTCCGCGATTCGGGGCGAAAATTTTTGTTCCGGCCGGGCCGATGAACTGGTGTGAATTTTGCCCTTGGCAAGCCGGACAAGACTCGGTAAACAACCGCTTCCGGGCGTGCTGGCAGTTGCTGGCACGTTCGTGCGCGCATTCCGAAAATCCGACACGGTAGGAGATCATTCCTTTCAGGACATCCGCATGGATTGCTCGAAAGGAAGGAAAACTCATCGCTTCGGTGGAGTGCGGCAGGGGTCTTTCGGCTTGCCGGATGGCCTCGATCCTGTCCGAGACTGCAGGCGCCCAAGTTGAAATTTGTGCCGAAACGCAAGTTTCTTCAACGGCTTAATCTTACAGCCTGCATAGACGGGTGAAGACCGGATTTCGCTTCAGCGTCGCCTCGTGTGGCGCCCTGGCTGATTTGGTTCGAACCTCGACACCCCGCACCATCTGGTTCGGGAGGGCAGGCTTATCAATGTCGTCCTGTCCGGCGTGTCCTTGAGACTGGTGTCTAGAGGTCAGGTTTTGGGCGAGACGATGGGTGCAACCCGGCGGTCTCGCTTCTTGCGAAGGCCGCCAACCGGAGAGAGCTTGCTGTGGAAAGAGCGGCAAAAAAGGACGCGGTTGAGGCGCTGAACGAGGTCTTCAAGACCACGAGCGTCGCAGTCGTCGCCCACTATTCCGGCCTCACCGTGGCCCAGATGCAGAAGCTGCGCATGCAGATGAAGCAGGCGGGCGCGTCGGTGAAGGTCTCGAAGAACCGTCTCGCCAAAATTGCTCTTGAAGGCACGGATGTCGTTGCCATCGGCTCCCTGCTGAAGGGACCGACCGTGATCGCGACTTCAAACGATCCGGTAACAGCGCCGAAGGTTGCCATCGAATTTGCCAAGGCGAACGAAAAGTTCGTCATCCTCGGCGGCTCGATGGGTAAAACCGTCCTGGATGTGAACGGTGTGAAGGCGCTTGCCTCGCTGCCGTCACTCGACGAACTGCGCGGAAAGCTTGTCGGCCTCCTGGTGGCGCCGGCGACCAAGATCGCGCAGCTCTCGACTGCGCCCGCGGCCAAGCTCGCGCGCGTCGTCCAGGCCTATGCCTCAAAGAGCGAAGCGGCCTGACCCTTCGCAAATCAAACCTGGTTCGAACCAAACGTTTAAGGAAACTGATCAATGGCTGACCTACAGAAAATCGTCGACGACCTCTCGAGCCTGACCGTGCTCGAAGCTGCCGAACTCGCCAAGCTCCTCGAAGAAAAGTGGGGCGTGTCCGCCGCTGCCGCCGTGGCGGTTGCCGGTCCCGCGGGTGGTGGCGCTGCCGCTGCTCCGGCTGAAGAGAAGACCGAGTTCACGGTCGTTCTCGCTGCCGCCGGCGACAAGAAGATCGAAGTCATCAAGGAAGTCCGCGCCATCACCGGCCTGGGCCTCAAGGAAGCCAAGGACCTCGTCGAAGGCGCGCCCAAGCCGGTCAAGGAAGGCGTGAACAAGGAAGAGGCCGACAAGCTCAAGGCCCAGCTCGAAAAGGCTGGCGCGAAGGTGGAATTGAAGTAAGCGTACTACACAGAAAAGTGTGGGGATTCGCGGGGTTAGCCCCTCGAATCTCCACGATTCCGCCCCATATCGGAGCGGCAGCAGGAAAAGGCGGTAGGCGGTGGGGACGGCAGGGTTCCCAACGTAAGCCGTTGGGAGACAGTCAGATTTCGGGCTTTTTCAGTCCGTGAAGCGGCAAGTTGAGACGGGCGGGTGCAGTCATGCGCCCCGCGCGTCGTTTTGCGTTTTGAAGGTCTAAGGTGCGAGTTCAGGACTTAATTCCTGAAATTGAGCTTTGTTCCTTTTGAGCGATTCGAAATTCAACCCGGGGGCGATGGCAGTCGCGCTTCGGAAGGTTCGCCCACAAGGGCGACGAAAATGAGAGGCCACGATGGCGCAGCAGACATTCACCGGTCGCAAACGCGTTCGCAAGTTTTTCGGACACATCAAGGAAGTCGCCGAAATGCCGAACCTCATCGAGGTTCAGAAGGCGTCCTACGACCAGTTCCTGATGGTCGAGGAACCCCAAGGCGGCCGGCTGGACGAGGGCCTCCAGGCGGTGTTCCGCTCGGTGTTCCCGATCTCGGACTTCTCCGGCACCTCGATGCTGGAATTCGTCCGCTATGAATTCGAGCCGCCGAAATACGATGTCGACGAGTGCCGCCAGCGCGGCATGACCTATGCTGCGCCGCTCAAGGTGACGCTGCGCCTGATCGTGTTCGATATCGACGAGGAAACCGGCGCCAAGTCGGTGAAGGACATCAAGGAGCAGGACGTTTACATGGGCGATATCCCGCTCATGACCATGAACGGCACCTTCGTCGTCAACGGCACCGAGCGCGTCATCGTTTCCCAGATGCACCGTTCGCCCGGCGTGTTCTTCGACCACGACAAGGGCAAGACCCATTCGTCCGGCAAGCTGTTGTTCGCCGCGCGCGTGATTCCGTATCGCGGTTCCTGGCTCGACATCGAGTTCGACGCCAAGGACATCGTGTTCGCGCGCATCGACCGCCGCCGCAAGATCCCCGTGACCTCGCTGATGTACGCGCTCGGTCTCGACGGCGAGACGATCCTGTCCACCTTCTACAAGAAGATCAATTTCAAGCGCGCCAAGGAAGGCTGGCGCGTGCCGTTCGACGCCGCGCGGTTCCGCGGCTATTCCACCATCAACGACCTGATCGACGCCGATACCGGCAAGGTCGTGCTCGAGGCCGGCAAGAAGCTGACAGTGCGCGCGGCGCGCCAGTTGCAGGAAAAGGGCCTCAAGGCGCTGCGTCTGTCGGACGAAGAGCTGGTCGGCAATTATCTCGCCGAAGATCTCGTCAATCCGAAGACCGGTGAAATCTATGCCGAAGCCGGCGAGGAGCTGACCGAGAAGTCGCTGAAGGCGCTCAACGAGCAGGGCTACAAGGAATTGCCGCTGCTCGACATCGACCACGTCAATGTCGGCGCCTACATCCGCAACACGCTGCATGCCGACAAGAACATGACGCGTGAAGACGCGCTGTTCGACATCTATCGCGTGATGCGTCCGGGTGAGCCGCCGACCATCGATTCGGCGCAGACCATGTTCCAGTCGCTGTTCTTCGACAGTGAGCGCTACGACCTGTCCGCGGTCGGCCGCGTCAAGATGAACATGCGCCTCGAACTCGACGCGCCCGACACCCATCGCACGCTGCGCAAGGAAGACATCCTGGCCGTCATCAAGACGCTGGTCGATCTGCGCGACGGCAAGGGCGAGATCGACGACATCGACCATCTCGGCAACCGCCGTGTGCGTTCGGTCGGCGAGCTGATGGAGAACCAGTACCGCATCGGCCTCTTGCGCATGGAGCGCGCGATCAAGGAGCGCATGTCCAGTGTCGATATCGACACCGTGATGCCGCAGGACCTGATCAACGCCAAGCCGGCGGCTGCCGCGGTGCGCGAGTTCTTCGGCTCCTCGCAGCTGTCGCAGTTCATGGACCAGACCAACCCGCTGTCGGAGATCACCCACAAGCGCCGTCTCTCGGCGCTTGGACCGGGCGGTCTGACCCGCGAGCGCGCCGGCTTCGAGGTGCGCGACGTGCATCCGACGCATTACGGCCGCATCTGCCCGATCGAAACGCCGGAAGGTCCGAACATCGGCCTGATCAACTCGCTGGCGACGTTCGCGCGCGTCAACAAATACGGCTTCGTCGAAACGCCTTATCGCAAGGTCAAGGACGGCCGAGTCACCGAGGAGGTCGTGTACCTCTCGGCGATGGAGGAGGGCCGTTATCGCGTGGCGCAGGCCAACGTGCCGCTCGACGCCAAGGGGCGCTTCACCGAGGACCTGATCATCTGCCGTCACGCCGGCGAAGTGCTGCCGATCACGCCCGACAAGGTCGACTATATGGACGTGTCGCCGAAGCAGCTCGTCTCGGTGGCCGCGGCGCTGATCCCGTTCCTCGAGAACGACGACGCCAACCGCGCGCTGATGGGCTCGAACATGCAGCGCCAGGCGGTGCCGCTGGTTCGCGCCGAGGCGCCGTTCGTCGGCACCGGCATGGAAGGCGTGGTTGCCCGCGACTCCGGCGCTGCGATTGCCGCACGACGCTCGGGCGTGATCGACCAGATCGACGCCACCCGCGTCGTGATCCGCGCCACCGAAGATCTCGATCCCACCAAGTCGGGCGTCGATATCTACCGGCTGATGAAGTACCAGCGCTCCAACCAGTCGACCTGCATCAACCAGCGTCCGCTGGTGAAGGTTGGCGACATCGTCAAGAAGGGCGACATCATCGCCGACGGTCCCTCGACCGATCTCGGCGAACTCGCGCTCGGCCGCAACGTGCTGGTCGCGTTCATGCCGTGGAACGGCTACAACTTCGAAGACTCGATCCTGCTCTCGGAGCGGATCGTGAAGGACGACGTCTTCACCTCGATCCACATCGAGGAGTTCGAGGTGATGGCCCGCGACACCAAGTTGGGCCCTGAGGAAATCACCCGCGACATTCCGAACGTCTCGGAAGAAGCGCTGAAGAACCTCGACGAAGCCGGCATCGTCTATATCGGCGCCGAAGTCCGCGCCGGCGACATCCTGGTCGGCAAGATCACGCCGAAGGGCGAAAGCCCGATGACGCCGGAAGAAAAGCTCCTGCGCGCCATCTTCGGCGAAAAGGCTTCCGACGTCCGCGATACCTCGCTCCGCGTGCCGCCTGGCGTGCAGGGCACGATCGTGGAAGTGCGCGTGTTCAACCGTCACGGCGTCGACAAGGACGAGCGTGCGCTGGCGATCGAGCGGGAAGAGATCGAGCGTCTGGCCAAGGACCGCGACGACGAACAGGCGATCCTCGACCGCAACGTCTACGGCCGCCTCGCAGAGCTGCTGGAAAATCGCCAGGGCATCGCGGGTCCCAAGGGCTTCAAGAAGGACACCAAGATCACGCGCGCCGTGCTCGAGGAGTATCCGAAGTCGCAGTGGTGGATGTTTGCTTCGCCGAACGACAAGCTGATGAGCGAAATCGAGGCGATGCGGAAGCAGTACGACGAATCGAAGAAGGGCCTTGAACAGCGCTTCCTCGACAAGGTCGAAAAGCTGCAGCGTGGCGACGAATTGCCGCCCGGCGTGATGAAGATGGTCAAGGTCTTCGTCGCGGTGAAGCGCAAGATCCAGCCCGGCGACAAGATGGCCGGCCGTCACGGCAACAAGGGCGTGGTGTCCAAGATCGTTCCGATCGAGGACATGCCGTTCCTCGAGGACGGCACGCACGCGGACATCGTGCTCAATCCGCTCGGCGTGCCCTCGCGCATGAACGTCGGCCAGATTCTGGAGACGCATCTTGGCTGGGCCTGCGCAGGCCTCGGCAAGCGCATCGGTCAGACCATCGACGCCTACTATCAGAAGCAGGACCTCAAGCCGTTGCGCGAGACCCTGAAGAAGATCTATGGCGACGATGAAACCATCAAGACGCTGAACGACGGCGAGTTGATGGAGCTTGGCAGGAACCTGAGCCACGGCGTGCCGATCGCAACCCCGGTGTTCGACGGCGCCAAGGAAGCCGACATCGAGGAGATGCTGAAGCTCGCGGGCTTCGACGCCTCCGGCCAGTCAACCGTCTATGACGGCCGCACCGGCGACGCCTTCGATCGTAAGGTGACGGTGGGTTACATCTACATGCTCAAGCTGCACCATCTGGTCGACGACAAGATCCACGCGCGTTCGATCGGACCGTACTCGCTCGTCACCCAGCAGCCGCTGGGCGGCAAGGCGCAGTTCGGTGGCCAGCGCTTCGGCGAAATGGAGGTGTGGGCGCTGGAAGCTTACGGCGCGGCCTACACGCTGCAGGAAATGCTGACCGTGAAGTCGGACGACGTCGCCGGCCGTACCAAGGTGTACGAGGCGATCGTGCGCGGCGACGACACGTTCGAGGCGGGTATTCCGGAATCGTTCAATGTGCTGGTCAAGGAAATGCGCTCGCTCGGCCTCAACGTCGACCTGCACAATTCCAAGGTGGGGCCGGCGACCACGTCCGAGGCTGCTGAGTAACGCTTAAAGATTCCATGTCCGGCCAGGAGCGCGAAGCATGTCTTCGCGCAGATCGGCCGGGCATTCGCGCTTCTCTCGGACGTTGAGCGGGGCGCGCACTAAAAAAGAGTTTCGAATTTGCTGCCGGTGACGATCGGCACGCGAGGAGAAGACGATGAACCAAGAAATTATGAATCTCTTCAATCCGACGACCCCGGCCCAGGTCTTCGACCAGATCCGGATCTCAATTGCGTCCCCGGAGAAGATTCTGTCCTGGTCCTACGGCGAGATCAAAAAGCCGGAGACCATCAACTACCGGACCTTCAAGCCGGAGCGCGACGGCCTGTTCTGCGCCCGCATCTTCGGGCCGATCAAGGATTACGAGTGCTTGTGCGGCAAGTACAAGCGGATGAAGTACAAGGGCATCATCTGCGAAAAGTGCTCGGTCGAAGTGACGCTGTCGCGCGTCCGGCGCGAGCGCATGGGCCATATCGAACTGGCCGCGCCCGTTGCCCACATCTGGTTCCTGAAGTCGCTGCCGTCCCGCATCGGCCTTCTGCTCGACATGACGCTGAAGGATCTCGAGCGGATTCTGTACTTCGAATATTACGTCGTGCTCGAGCCCGGCCTGACCGCGCTCAAGGACCGTCAGTTGCTGTCGGAAGACGAGTACCTGAAGGCGCAGGACGAATACGGCCAGGATTCGTTCACCGCCATGATCGGCGCCGAAGCGATCCGCGAGCTGCTGAAGGGGCTTGAGCTCGAAAAGCTCGAGCAGTCCCTGCGCGCGGAAATGCACGAGACCGAATCCGACATCAAGCACAAGAAGCTCGCCAAGCGGCTGAAGATCGTCGAGGCCTTCCGTTATTCCGGCAACAAGCCGGAGTGGATGATCCTGACCGTGGTGCCGGTGATTCCGCCGGACCTGCGTCCGCTGGTGCCGCTCGACGGCGGCCGCTTCGCGACCTCGGATCTCAACGACCTCTACCGCCGCGTCATCAACCGCAACAACCGCCTGAAGCGGCTGATGGAGCTGCGCGCGCCCGACATCATCATCCGCAACGAAAAGCGCATGCTGCAGGAGGCCGTCGACGCGCTGTTCGACAACGGCCGCCGCGGCCGCGTCATCACCGGCGCCAACAAGCGTCCGCTGAAGTCGCTGGCCGACATGCTCAAGGGCAAGCAGGGCCGCTTCCGGCAGAACCTGCTCGGCAAGCGCGTCGACTATTCGGGCCGCTCGGTGATCGTGGTCGGTCCCGAACTGCGCCTGCATCAGTGCGGCCTGCCGAAGAAGATGGCGCTCGAACTGTTCAAGCCGTTCATCTATTCGCGGCTCGACGCCAAGGGCCTGTCCACCACCGTGAAGCAGGCGAAGAAGCTGGTCGAGAAGGAGCGTCCCGAGGTCTGGGATATCCTCGACGAGGTGATCCGCGAGCATCCGGTGCTGTTGAACCGCGCGCCGACGCTGCATCGCCTCGGCATTCAGGCGTTCGAGCCGGTCCTGATCGAAGGCAAGGCGATCCAGCTGCATCCGCTGGTTTGCGCCGCGTTCAACGCCGACTTCGACGGCGACCAGATGGCCGTGCACGTTCCGCTGTCGCTGGAAGCGCAGCTCGAAGCGCGCGTCCTGATGATGTCGACCAACAACATCCTGCACCCGGCGAACGGCCAGCCGATCATCGTGCCCTCGCAGGACATCGTGCTCGGCCTCTACTATGTGTCGATCATGCGCGAAGGCCTGCCCGGCGAGGGCAAGATCTTCGGCGACATGGCCGAACTCGAGCACGCCCTGCATTCGAAGGTCATCCACCTCCACACCAAGATCAAGTACCGGTGGGAGGGCACCGACGAGAACGGCAAGACCACCAGGCGCTGGATCGAAACCACCGCGGGCCGCGTCATGCTCGGCACCTTGCTGCCGAAGAACCAGAAGATCTCGTACGACATCATCAACAAGCTGATGACCAAGCGCGAAATCTCCGGCGTGATCGACCAGGTCTACCGTCACTGCGGCCAGAAGGAGACCGTGATCTTCTGCGACCGCATCATGGCGCTCGGCTTCTACAATGCGTTCAAGGCCGGCATCTCGTTCGGCAAGGACGACATGGTGGTGCCGCACTCAAAGTGGAAGATCGTCGACACCACCCGCACGCTGGCGAAGGATTTCGAGCAGCAGTACAATGACGGCCTGATCACCCATGGCGAGAAGTACAACAAGGTGGTCGACGCCTGGTCGAAGGCGACCGAAGAAATCGCCAAGGAGATGATGAAGGAAATCTCCTCGACCAAGAAGACGCCGAAGGGCGCCGACGCCGACATCAACTCGATCTACATGATGGCGCATTCGGGCGCGCGCGGTTCGCCGGCCCAGATGCGTCAGCTCGCCGGCATGCGCGGCCTGATGGCGAAGCCGTCGGGTGAAATCATCGAGACGCCGATCATTTCCAACTTCAAGGAAGGTCTGTCGGTGCTCGAATACTTCAACTCGACCCACGGCGCCCGCAAGGGCCTCGCGGACACCGCGTTGAAGACCGCGAACTCCGGTTACCTGACCCGCCGTCTGGTCGACGTGGCGCAGGACTGCATCATCACGCAGGACGATTGCGGCACCAAGCTCGGCATCAAGATGCGCGCCATCGTCGATGCCGGCACGGTTGTCGCTTCGCTGGCGTCGCGTATCCTCGGCCGCACCACGGGCGAGGACCTGCGCGATCCCGCGACCAACAAGGTCGTGGTCAAGCGCGGCACGCTGATGGAAGAGACGCATGTCGACGCCATCCAGCAGGCCGGCATCCAGGAGGTGAAGATCCGTTCGGCCCTGACCTGCGAACTCGTCAACGGCATCTGCGGCAAGTGCTACGGCCGCGACCTGGCCCGCGGCACGCCGGTCAACCACGGCGAGGCGGTCGGCGTCATCGCCGCCCAGTCGATCGGTGAACCCGGCACGCAGCTGACGATGCGCACGTTCCACATCGGCGGCGCGGCGCAGATCAACGAGCAGTCGTTCGTGGAGTCGAACTTCGACGGCAAGGTGACCATCAAGAACAAGGCCATCGCCAGGAACAGCGAAGGTCATCTGGTCGCGATGGTTCGCAACATGGTGTTTGCGATCACCGATGCCGACGGCACCGAGCGTGCGACCCACCGCATTCAGTACGGCGCGCGCGTGCACGTCGATGAAGGCGACATGGTCAAGCGCGGCCAGCGCATCGCGGAGTGGGATCCGTACTCGCGGCCGGTTCTCACTGAAGTCGAAGGCACCATCGGGTTCGAGGATCTGGTCGAAGGCCAGTCGATCTCGGAAACGCTGGACGAATCGACCGGTATCGCCAAGCGCGTCGTCATCGACTGGCGCGCGTCGCGGGGCGGGGCGGATTTGCGCCCGGCCATCGTGGTCAAGGGCAAGGACGGCAAGGTGCTGAAGCTCGCACGTGGCGGCGATGCCCGCTACATGCTGTCGGTCGACGGCATTCTGTCGGTCGACGTCGGCGCCAAGGTCAAGGCCGGCGACATCCTGGCGCGTATCTCCACGGAAAGCGCCAAGACCCGCGACATCACCGGCGGTCTGCCGCGGGTGGCCGAACTGTTCGAGGCCCGCAAGCCAAAGGACGCGGCGATCATCGCGGAAATCGCGGGCACGATCCGCTTCGGCCGCGACTACAAGAACAAGCGCCGCATCTCGATCGAGCCGATGGACAAGACCGAGGAGACCAGGGAGTACCTGATCCCGAAGGGCAAGCACATCCATCTGCAGGACGGCGACATCGTCGAAAAGGGCGATTTCATCGTCGAAGGCAATCCGGCGCCGCACGACATCCTGGCGATCAAGGGCATCGAGGAACTCGCTGCCTATCTGGTCAACGAAATCCAGGAAGTCTACCGGCTGCAGGGCGTGCTCATCAACGACAAGCACATCGAGGTGATTGTCCGTCAGATGCTGCAGAAGGTCGAGGTCACCGACCAGGGCGACACCGACATGATCTCGGGCGAGCAGGTCGACAAGATCGAGTTCGACGCGCTCAACTTGAAGGCCAAGGAAGAGGGCAAGAAGCCCGCCACGGGAACGCCGGTTCTGCTCGGCATCACCAAGGCGAGCCTGCAGACCCGCTCGTTCTTCTCAGCGGCCTCGTTCCAGGAGACCACCCGCGTGCTCACCGAAGCCGCCGTCAACGGCAAGGTGGACCCGCTGGAAGGCCTCAAGGAGAACGTCATTGTCGGCCGGCTGATCCCGGCGGGCACCGGCGCCTCGATGGCCAAGATCCGCGAAGTCGCGGTCAAGCGCGACAAGCTGATCCTCGACGAGCGCGAGAAGCAGGCGACGATCGTGCCGACCGCTCCGGAAGCGGAACCGCTGGCGTTACCGCCGGCGGAGTAAGGGTTCCGTTCCACCTGGTTCCGATCAACAACAAAAGCCGGCTGCGAAGCCGGCTTTTCCTTTTTCAACGGCGCGACCCGTGCTTCACCCATAAGGGTGATACGTGCTACCAGCTCACGGTGTGCAGTCCGGCCATGTTGACGATCCCCTTCGATTCCCCATGAGCGCATCAATTGATCCAGAACGCCTGATCGATCGCATTTATGAGGCCGGACTCATCCCCTCGCTTTGGCCAGCCCTGCTTGGCGAACTCGGTGCGGCGGTCGGCGGCAACGGCGGTTTTCTGTTCGGCGTGCGGGATGGCTACACAAGCGCGGTCAATTCTGTCGAATATGACGCGCTCATGCCGGTTTTCCTGACAGAGGGATGGAGCGAACGCGATCCTAACCTGCCGCGCGCCATCGCGCTGAATCGTGCAGGCTTCGTCACGGACTATGACCTCCTCTCGGAGGAGGAGATTGCGACCAACGAAGTCTACTGCAACTTTTACCGCAAACACGGCCTCGGCTACCGGGCCGGGACGATCATTCCGATGCCGAGCGGCGATTCAATCGCGATTGTGCTGCCGCGGCATCAGGATCACGGCCCGGTGCCGCAACAGGTCGTCAATCTGCTGGATGGACTGCGGCCGCATCTGGCCCGGGCTTCCCTTGCAGCAAACCGTCTTGGCTTCGAGCGCGCACTTGCTCAGGTCGATGCATTGCAGGCGCTTGGCCTGCCGGGCGCGGTGCTGCGCGGGCCCGGCCGGGTGTTCGCGACGAACGGCCTGTTCGATACGCTGATGCCTTCGCTGTTTCAGGATCGCGCCCAGCGCGTGATGATGACGGACGTTGCGGCGGATGCGCTGCTCGCCGGAGCGCTCGGTACGCTGCCTCTTGCCGGCAGCCGGACCGTGAAATCCATACCGGTCGCCGCGACGGTGGATCACGTGCCGATGGTGCTGCATGTCATCCCGGTACGCGGCGCTGCCCGCGATATCTTCACCCAGGCCACCGCGCTGCTGGTGGTGACGCCGGTCGACCGCGCCGCGGTGCCGACCGCGGAGGTCCTGCAAGGCCTGTTCGACCTGACACCGGCGGAAGCGCGCGTGGCGCGAGGCATTGGCCAGGCCGAAACCGTTGATGCACTTGCCGACGCGACAGGCGTCAATCGGGAGACGGTGCGCAGCCAGCTCAAGGCCGTGCTGTCCAAGACCGGCCTGTCGCGCCAGCAGGAGCTGGTCAGCCTGCTGGCCGGCAAGGCGTTCCGTGGCGGGTAGGTGGCCGCACCCACGGCTCCGGCTCCAGGGGCGGAATCGCTGGCCCTTCCGCCGACGGGATACGGCTTCCGCAAGAATACGGTGCGAAGACAAAAGGCTGGCACAAGCCGGCCTTTTTGCTGCTTTCTTTCATTGCTGCGTTGCGGAGACCTGCTTTGTTCATCTTCCCTTCAGGGTGAAAAGGGCTTTTGCTTGTGGTTTAGACCGGCTGCTTCCAGAAGGCAGGGGGGCCGGAGGGCGACGGAAAAGACATGTTGGATCTTGCAATCGTAGGCGGTGGCCCGGGCGGGCTGATGAGCGCCTGGTATTTGAAGAAAAAGCTCGGCGATCTCTGCCGCGTCACGATCTACGAGGCATCCGACCGGGTCGGCGGCAAGATCGTCTCGCGGAAATTCGATTCCGCGCCGGCGATGTACGAGGCCGGCGTCGCCGAAATCTACGATTATTCGATGACCGGCCCGGATCCGCTGCGGGAACTGATCCAGCATTTCGGCCTGCAAACGATACCGATGGACGCCGAGCAGGTGCACCTCGACGGTGAGCTGCTCCACGACGTGCCGGGCATGCGCCGCAAGTATGGCGAGAGGACCGCGGCTGCGATCGAGGCGTTCCGCAAGCGCTGCAGCGATATGGTATCGCCGATCGAGTATTATGAGGGCGTCGGCGCCCACGACAACGAGCATCCCTGGGCCTTCATGACCTGCGAGGAGGTGCTCGACAAGGAAGTCGACGATCCCACCGCCAAGCGCTTCCTCAAGGTGATGGCGCGATCGGATATCGCGACCGAAAGCCACAACACTAACGGGCTGAACGCGCTGAAGAACTTCGTGATGGATGTCGACGGCTATATCGGCCTGTATTCGATCCAGAACGGCAACGAGCAACTGATCGAGTGCCTGCGCTCGGAAGTCGATGCTGATATTCAGCTCAACTATCGCGTGCTCAAGGTCGGCAAGACCGACTCTGGTCGCTACGAACTCAATATGATGAACGGGAAGGGGCCGGAGACGCGGGATTTCGATCTGGTGCTGATGTGCCTGCCGCATTCCTGGCTCGCCACCATGCGCTGGGATGGCGAAGAGCTGCGCCGGTCGATGGTCAAGCACGTCGCCTATTTCGACCGTCCGGCCCATTATCTTCGGGTTTCGATCCTGTTCGACGAACCGTTCTGGGGCGAGAAGATCACCGGCGCCTGGTTCATGTCGGAAGCGTTCGGCGGCTGCTGCGTCTACAACGAGGGCGCCCGCCACGACGTCGGCAAGCACGGCGTGCTGAACTGGCTGATCGCAGGTTCCGACGCGCTTGCGTTCGCCAATCTGAGCGATCAGGAACTGATCGACGCCGCGCTGAAATCGTTGCCGGCCTCGCTCGGCAACGCCCGCGATCATTTCATGGAAGGCAAGATCCACCGCTGGCTGTCGTCGGTGAATGCGCTGCCGGGCGGCCTGCCGGTGCGCGACGTCATGACCAACCATCGCCCCGAACCGAAAGAGCATCCGGGGATCGTCGTGGTCGGCGACTATCTGTTCGATTCGACGCTGAACGGCCTGCTCGACTCCTCCGACGCCGCCACCGATATCATCTTGACCGAGATGATGCGGCTGCGCCGCGCCCGCGCACAAGAGGGCGGGGTATCGTCCGACAAGATCGACCGCAGCTATTTCGAGAATTACCGCGGCGTTGGCCCCTACAGCGAAGTCTGGAGCCAGTTTACCGATCCGGCCTATCTGACGGACCTGATCAAGATCGTCTGGAACAGGGCCAAGGGCTACAAGCTGCTGGTTGCCGGCTCCGCCAGCGGCGAACTGGTCGGCGCGCTGCGCGAGCGCGGCATCGATGCCTGGGGTATCGAAAACAACAAGGCGATCCACGCCAAAACCCCGAAGGCGTTGAAAAAGTACAACAAGCTCGGCTCCGTCGTCGACATGCCGTTCAAGGACGGCGAATTCGATTTCGTGTTCGAGACCAGCCTGTGTCACGTCGCCGAAAAGCAGGTCCCGCGGGCGGTGCGCGAACTCAACCGCGTCGTGAAGACCGGGCTGCTGTTCGGATCGGTGACGTCCGACATGGCCCCCGCGCTGATCGACCGTTACGACCTGTTGCGCGGCGTGAAGAAGCTCGGCACCTGGTGGGAATGGTCTGAATTGTTCTTCGGCAACGGCTTCGACCTCTCGATGCACCGCCGCGACTGCACCGATGCGGTGTGGGCGGCGACGCTGGCTGCCAACAAGGGGCCGGGGCAGTGGTACGCCGACGCCGACAGCCTGCGCTATTCGTTCTTCGACAAGGTCGAATCGGACGATTGAGGTCCGAACGGTGTATTAAGGCACGGCCGGCTCTGATGGATCAGCGCCGGTCGCGCCAAATGTTTGCCGAATTGATCCCGATCGCATAGAATCCGCACGGGTAGCGCTCGCCGCTGCCGCGTTCGATTTGCGGTCAAGCCGGCCGTGCAGCATCGGTTGGTTTCATGGCGCCCAAGCCTCCTTCCTCGGATGATCAGAATCCCGTGCCGGCGGACGATCCTGAGCTGACGAAGAAGCTCGTGCTGGAGGCCGTCGCGCCGCTCTCCGGCGGTAAGGGGGCCGGCGCGCCCCCTGACGATGACAAGGACGACCAAAAGGACGAGCTGGAGCTCGACGACGATGATGATGACGAGGACCTCGTCGTCTTCACCGCCAAGGAAGCCGCCGGCGCGATGGCGACCATCTACGGCTTCGTCAGGCCGTATCTCGGCAATTACAGGAAGCTTCTCGTCTTCGTGACCTTCGGCGTTCTCGTTGAGACGCTGTTCAACGTCATCATGCCGCTGAGCCTCAAATTCCTGATCGACGACGCGCTCGGCGAGGAGGACTTTCAGGCGCTCTACAAGATCCTCGGCGTGCTTGCGGTCGCTGGCATCATCACCTCGATCATTGCGGTCTGGTATGAGCGCTGGGATGCGCGGCTGGCGGCGTGCATCATTGCCGACGTGCGGACGCGGCTGTTCGAGCATGTCCAGAACCTGCCGGCGTCGTATTTTGCCCGCACCAAGCGCGGCGAGATACTCTCGCGCTTTTCGATCGATCTTGCGGCCTTCGAAGGCTCGATCAAGACTTTTGCCAACAGCGCGGCGCTGCCGTTCTTTGAACTGATTGCCGGCATCATCCTGATGCTGTTTTTGAACTGGCAGCTCGCGGCGGTCGCCTTGCTGGTATTCCCGATCACGCTGATCGGGCCGCGGATCCTGACGCCGAAGGCGGTGCAGGCGAATTACGAGCAGAAGCTCAACGAATCGGCGCTGCTCGGCACCGTGCAGGAAAACGTGGCCGCGCAGGCGGTGATCAAGGCGTTCAGCCTGCAGCGCCGCACGCTGGGTTGGTTTACCATGCGCAACCAGGAAGTGCGCATCAAGACCGCGTCCGCCGTCTTCCTCTCCACGATGGTGGAGCGCACCGTCACCATTTCAGTATTGCTGCTGCACCTCGTGGTACTGGCGATCGGCGCCTATCTCGCCACCAAGGGCCAGATCACCATCGGCACCTTCGTCACCTTCGAGAGCGCGTTCTGGGAGGTGTCCTACAACATCGCCCATCTGATGCATTTCATTCCGGTGTCGATCCAGTCGGCGGCGGCGGTGCGGCACATCCAGGAACTGCTGGATGAGCCGACGCGGGGCGCCGATCGCCCGGGGCGCGCCCGATATGCCGCGCATCACCAACGACATCACCTTCGACCGCGTTACCTTTGCTTACGAGGGCAGCGAGACGCCGGTGCTCGACAATTTCAGCCTCAAGCTCGGCGTCGGCAAGCGCATCGCGATCGTCGGCCCCAGCGGCTCGGGCAAGAGCACGCTGCTCAATCTGATCCTGCGTCTTTACACGCCGGACGAGGGGCGCGTGGCCATCGACGGCGTCGATATCCGCCGCGTGACCCGCGAATCCCTGCGCAGCGGTATGGCGGTCGTGTTCCAGGAGAACATGCTGTTCAACATGTCGATCCGGGAGAACATCCGGCTCGGCAAGGAAGGCGCCAGCGACGAGGAGGTCGAGGAGGCGGCGCGCAAGGCCGAGATCCACAGCTACATCATGAGCCTGCCGCAGAAATACGACACGCCGGTCGGCGAGCGCGGCGACACGCTGTCGGGCGGCCAGCGCCAGCGCATCGCGATCGCGCGCGCGATCATCCGCAATCCCTCGCTGCTGCTGCTCGATGAGGCGACATCGGCGCTCGACCAGACCACGGAAGCCGCGATCAACCGCACGCTTCTCAACGTGGCGGAGGGCCGCACCATGATCTGGTCGACCCACCGTCTGACGTCAGTGGTCGAGATGGACGAGATCATCGTGATTTCAGGCGGCAAGGCGATCGAGCGCGGCTCGCATACGCAGTTGCTCGCGGCCAACGGCGTCTATCGCAAGCTCTGGGACGACCAGGGCCGCACGCCGCACAACGCTGCCGGTCAGGCCGACGACGACAATGAAGACGACGACGATGATGAGGATGACGACGAGGAGTGAGCCCGGCGGCTTGACCCCGCGCTGACGCGGTTGCGCATCCGCCGCACGGCGCCTTCACCGAACCACGCCAGGAAGCGCGCCCAGCGCTGCGCACTCCAGTATGGCCCGTTCTCGATCGTGACCTTGCGGAAGCTTATGGCTTTTGCCATCGACCAGGTGTCGCAAGCCTGCTTGACCGGATCGTCGTAAAAGGAAGCGATCTTGTCCGCGCCCATGCCCTCGGTCGCAAGCCAGACGGGGATATGGACGTTGCAGAGCTGGGCTATGTCCGTGAACACCTTGTCGGTGCCGGTGCCGGTAACCGGGCAGGTGGCCGCAAAGGCGTCGCCGACCAGAACGACGCCCGCTTGGCGATAGCCGGTTGAGACATAGAGATCGGCGGGCCTGATCTTGACGTCGCCGGCAACGCCGTATTCGCCGGTGATGCGGCGCAGCCTGGGCAGCGCGGCGTTCATGGTCTCGACCGGCCTGTGGCGCATCTCGCGCAGCCAGGGGTCGTCGACCTCGCGATAGACGAAAAGGTTGGCCCGCATCCGGTTTCCGACAGGGAAGAGCGTCACATAGGCGACGCGCTCCTTTACCCGTTCCGAAAAATAGGTGAGGGCGGGAAATTCGAAGGCCGGGCGGCCAACCGGCACCAGGTCGAATCCGATCGAGATGGAATGGCTGACGCTGAGGATATGGCGCTCGATGCCGAGATTGCGGCGCAGCCCGACACTCAGGCCATTGGCCAGCACCACCAGCCGCGCCGAGATGGTTTCGCCGTTGGACAGCGTGAGATTCTGCCGCTCTGCGCTGGTCGAGACGTCGGTCACCTTGGCGTAGATCAGTTCGGCGGGGGACGGGATTTCGGCGCGGATCGCGCCGATCAGCGCGTCGTACATGATGCCGTACTGGCGGCTCGGCTTCTTGTCGAGCAGGTAGCCGAATCGCGCGATCCAGTTTTCGCCGTCATGGGTGGCCGAGCGAAGCACCGAATCGGCGATTCCGGTCTGATAAAAACGATCGAGCTGCTCGTTGCCGCTGATTTTTTCGACGCGGAAGTCGAACGGATAGACCTGATGCGGATCGATCAGAACCGTCGGAATTCCCGCGCGTCCGAGCATGGCGGCCGCGGTCGAGCCGGCAAGGCCGCCGCCGATGATCGCGATGTCGGTATACTTCATGGGGATTCCCGGTCTCGAAGCGGTAGTTTTGCGCCTCGAAAGGCAAACAAAAGCTAGCCGGGAAAAAGTGGAACCAGTATTTGGTGTTTCTGGATATTTTTATCCGGGTAAAATTAGCGGTTGGCGCGACTCAAGGGAGGGAGGGGCAGCGCCATTTCGAACTTGCCGAATTCGCGCGAAGCACTGAATCCGCAGACGCCATAGGCGTTTCCAGCGTTCTCGTTTCGCTTGACTTAGCTATCCACCGCTTATAGAAGACGGCCACTTAACGACAGGCGGTGAGCAACGCCAGCGTCGGAACGGAACACCCTTTCAAATCCTTACGGAAGTTTCCTAGAGGACCTGGACGGGCACCAACCTCGACGAATGCCGCTCAAACGCTGTCGATCATATTGCTAGGCAATGCCAGGACGATTTTAGTTCTCTTGAGCACGTCCTCTTGAGAGTGAACTCGGATGCATGACCTCGGTAGCAGGCCGGACAGCGAACGCTGATCGGCCTTTATTCGCGGTCCTCTGTGGCGTCGAAGCGCTTTCCGCTCAGCGATGGGTGGTTGGCGCGATTTCGCTTTGCGTGGATGTTTTTCACGCAGGGCGGGCCGAACGGAACGGCTAGTTCCGAGAAGAATTTGCGAAAGCCATTCAAGGTTTCGCGCGAACTAAAGGGTGAAGGCTGACATGCCGACGATCAACCAGCTGATCGCAAAACCGCGTGCGGTGCAGAAGTCACGCAAGAAGGTGCCGGCGCTGCAGCAGTCGCCGCAGAAGCGCGGCGTTTGCACGCGCGTCTACACCACGACCCCGAAGAAGCCGAACTCGGCGCTTCGTAAGGTTGCCAAGGTGCGCCTGACCAACGGCTTCGAAGTGATCGGTTACATCCCGGGTGAAGGCCATAACCTTCAGGAGCACTCGGTGGTCATGATCCGCGGCGGCCGCGTCAAGGACTTGCCCGGCGTGCGCTACCACATCCTCCGCGGCGTCCTCGATACCCAGGGCGTCAAGAACCGTAAGCAGCGTCGTTCGAAGTACGGCGCGAAGCGTCCGAAGTAAGCGGGAACAGATCAGATGTCTCGTCGCCATTCTGCTGAAAAGCGTGAAGTGAACCCGGATCCGAAGTTCGGGAACGTCATCATCACGAAGTTCATGAACTCGATCATGTACGACGGCAAGAAATCTGCCGCCGAGAGCATCGTCTACGGCGCGCTCGCCATGATCGAAACCAAGACCAAGCAGGGCCCGCTGCCGGTGTTCGAGCAGGCGCTCGAAAACGTCATGCCGACCATCGAAGTGCGCTCGCGCCGCGTCGGCGGCGCCACCTACCAGGTGCCGGTCGAAGTGCGCTCGGTTCGCCGCCAGGCGCTGGGCATTCGCTGGATCATCACGGCAGCGCGCGATCGCAACGAAAAGACGATGACGGAGCGGCTTTCGGCCGAGCTGCTCGACGCATCGAATAACCGGGGTAACGCCGTCAAGAAGCGTGAAGACGTGCACCGGATGGCGGAAGCCAACCGTGCCTTCTCGCATTATCGCTGGTAACGGCGAAGAACGGATTTAAGGAACAGCCCATGCCCCGCGTTCATGCCATAGAGAACTACCGCAACTTCGGTATCATGGCGCATATCGATGCCGGTAAGACCACGACCACCGAACGCATCCTCTATTACACCGGCAAGAGCCACAAGATCGGCGAAGTGCACGAAGGTGCCGCGACGATGGACTGGATGGAGCAGGAGCAGGAGCGTGGCATCACGATCACCTCCGCTGCGACCACCGCGTTCTGGAACGGCAAGCGCCTGAACATCATCGACACCCCCGGCCACGTCGACTTCACCATCGAAGTCGAGCGTTCGCTGCGCGTGCTCGACGGCGCCGTATGCGTGCTCGATTCCAACCAGGGCGTCGAACCGCAGACCGAGACCGTCTGGCGCCAGGGCGACAAGTACAGGGTTCCGCGCATCGTCTTCGCCAACAAGATGGACAAGACCGGCGCGGACTTCTTCAAGTGTCTCGCCGACATCGTTGACCGCCTCGGCGCCAAGCCGATCGCGATCCAGCTTCCGATCGGTGCCGAGAACAATTTCAAGGGCCTCGTCGACCTCGTCGTCATGAAGGGCATCATCTGGAACGATGAATCGCTCGGCGCGAAGTTCGACTACGTCGATATCCCGGCCGACATGGTCGACCAGGCCAAGGAATACCGCGAGAAGATGATCGAAGCCGCCGTCGAGCTCGACGACGGCGCGATGGCCGCCTATCTCGACGGCAACGAGCCGGATGAAGCGACGCTGAAGCGGCTGATCCGTAAAGCCGTGCTGACCGGCGCCTTCTATCCCGTGCTGTGCGGCTCGGCCTTCAAGAACAAGGGCGTGCAGCCGCTGCTCGACGCCGTTGTCGACTATCTGCCGTCGCCGGTCGACGTACCCGCGATCAAGGGCACCGACGACGATGGCAATGAAGTGGTGCGCAAGGCCGACGACAAGGAGCCGCTGGCTCTGCTCGCGTTCAAGATCATGGACGACCCGTTCGTCGGCACCATCACCTTCTGCCGCATCTATTCGGGCATCCTGCAGAGCGGCACCGGCGTCGTGAACTCGACCCGCGAAAAGAAAGAGCGTATCGGCCGTATGCTTTTGATGCATGCGAACAACCGCGAAGACATCAAGGAAGCCTATGCCGGCGACATCGTCGCGTTGGCGGGCCTGAAGGAAGCGCGCACCGGTGACACGCTGTGCGATCCCGACAAGCAGGTGATCCTCGAAAAGATGGAATTCCCGGAGCCGGTGATCGAGATCGCGATCGAGCCGAAGTCGAAGGCCGACCAGGAAAAGCTCGGCGTGGCGCTGGCGAAGCTCGCCGCCGAAGATCCGTCGTTCCGTGTGTCGACCGACCAGGAGTCCGGCCAGACCATTCTCAAGGGCATGGGCGAACTCCATCTCGACATCAAGGTCGACATCCTCCGCCGTACCTACAAGGTGGACGCCAACATCGGCGCGCCGCAGGTGGCGTTCCGCGAGCGGGTCACCAAGCGCGCGGAAGTCAAGTACACGCACAAGAAGCAGACCGGCGGTACCGGTCAGTTCGCCGAAGTGTCGATCATCGTCGAGCCGAACGAGCCCGGCAAGGGCTACGAGTTCGAATCGAAGATCGTCGGCGGCGCGGTGCCGAAGGAATACATCCCTGGCGTCGAAAAGGGCCTCAACAGCGTGATGGGCTCGGGCGTGGTCGCCGGCTTCCCGGTGGTGGACGTCAAGGTCCAGCTGGTCGACGGCAAGTATCACGACGTCGACTCTTCGGCTCTGGCCTTCGAAATCGCATCGCGCGCGGCATTCCGCGAAGCGCTGCAGAAGGGCAAGTCCGTTCTGCTCGAGCCGATCATGAAGGTCGAGGTGGTGACCCCGGAAGACTATACCGGTTCGGTCATCGGCGATCTGAATTCGCGGCGCGGCCAGATCCAGGGCCAGGACATGCGCGGCAACGCCAACGTCATCAACGCGATGGTGCCGCTCATGAACATGTTCGGGTACGTGAATAACCTGCGCTCGATGAGCCAGGGACGCGCGACCTTTACGATGCAATTCGATCACTACGCTGAAGCGCCGGCGAACGTGTCGGCAGAAGTCCAGAAGAAGTTTGCCTGATTGTCGTTGGTTCAAAGCTAACGACTGAACGGAGAGTCAAATGGCCAAAGCAAAGTTTGAACGTAATAAACCGCACTGCAATATCGGAACCATCGGTCACGTCGACCATGGCAAGACATCGCTGACCGCAGCGATCACCAAGGTGCTGGCTGAAACCGGCGGTGCGACGTTCACGGCGTACGACCAGATCGACAAGGCGCCGGAAGAGAAGGCGCGCGGCATCACGATCTCGACCGCCCACGTCGAATACGAAACCACCAACCGGCACTACGCCCACGTCGACTGTCCGGGCCACGCCGACTACGTGAAGAACATGATCACCGGCGCAGCCCAGATGGATGGCGCGATCCTGGTCGTGTCGGCCGCCGACGGCCCGATGCCGCAGACCCGCGAGCACATCCTGCTCGCCCGTCAGGTCGGCGTTCCCGCGCTGGTCGTGTTCCTGAACAAGTGCGACATGGTCGACGATCCGGAACTGCTCGAGCTCGTCGAGCTCGAAGTCCGCGAACTGCTTTCGAAGTACGAATTCCCGGGCGACACCATCCCGATCATCAAGGGCTCGGCGCTCGCCGCTCTTGAAGACAAGGACAAGGCGCTCGGTCACGACGCCATCCTCGAGCTGATGAAGAACGTCGACTCCTACATTCCGCAGCCGGAGCGTCCGATCGATCAGCCGTTCCTGATGCCGGTCGAAGACGTGTTCTCGATCTCGGGCCGCGGCACCGTTGTGACCGGTCGCGTCGAGCGCGGCATCGTCAAGGTCGGCGAGGAAATCGAAATCGTCGGTCTGCGCGACACCCAGAAGACCATCGTCACCGGCGTCGAAATGTTCCGCAAGCTGCTCGATCAGGGCCAGGCCGGCGACAACATCGGTGCGCTGCTCCGTGGCACCAAGCGCGAGGAAGTCGAGCGTGGCCAGGTGCTGTGCAAGCCCGGTTCGGTCAAGCCGCACACCAAGTTCAAGGCTGAGGCCTACATCCTGACCAAGGAAGAGGGCGGTCGTCACACCCCGTTCTTCACCAACTACCGGCCCCAGTTCTACTTCCGCACCACCGACGTGACCGGCGTCGTGCATCTGCCCGAAGGCACCGAAATGGTGATGCCGGGCGACAACATCGCGATGGAAGTGCACCTGATCGTGCCGATCGCGATGGAAGAAAAGCTGCGCTTCGCGATCCGTGAAGGCGGCCGCACCGTCGGCGCCGGCGTCGTCGCCTCCATCATCGAGTAAAGAGAAAACGAAAAGCGGATAGCGAATGGTTTCATTCGCTATTCGCCGCTCACTACTCGCATCAAGCGACGAAGAAAGAGACAACGGCAATGAACGGCCAAAATATTCGCATCCGTCTCAAGGCGTTCGACCATCGTATCCTCGATACGTCGACCCGCGAGATCGTGAACACGGCGAAACGTACCGGTGCCCAGGTTCGCGGACCCATTCCGCTGCCCACCCGCATCGAGAAGTTCACCGTCAACCGTTCACCGCACGTCGACAAGAAGAGCCGCGAGCAATTCGAGATGCGCACCCACAAGCGCCTTCTCGACATCGTCGATCCGACCCCGCAGACCGTCGATGCTTTGATGAAGCTCGATCTGGCCGCCGGTGTCGACGTCGAGATCAAGCTCTAAGATTTTCAGGATCGTCCGAAGTTAGCGGACAGAAAGAACAGGAAGCACGCCGATGCGCTCCGGAGTGATCGCACAAAAGGTCGGGATGACGCGGGTCTTTACGGAGACCGGCGAACATATCCCTGTGACCGTGCTGAAGCTGGGCAATTGCCAGGTGCTGGGCCACCGCACGACCGAGAAGAACGGTTATGTTGCGCTGCAGCTCGGTTCGGGTACCCGCAAAACCGTCTATCTGCCGAAGGCAGAGCGCGGCCAGTTTGCGGTCGCCAAGGTCGAGCCCAAGCGGAAGGTCACCGAGTTCCGCGTGTCCGAGGACGCGCTGATCCCGGTCGGCGCCGAGATTCAGGCGGACCATTTCGTGGTCGGCCAGTTCGTCGACGTCACCGGCACCTCGGTCGGTAAGGGTTTTGCCGGCGGCATGAAGCGCTGGAATTTCGGCGGTCTGCGCGCCACCCACGGTGTGTCGGTTTCGCATCGTTCGATCGGTTCGACCGGCGGACGTCAGGATCCCGGCAAGACCTTCAAGAACAAGAAGATGCCCGGTCACATGGGTGTCGATCGCATCACCACGCTCAATCTGCGTGTGGTGCAGACCGACGTCGAGCGCGGCCTGATCCTCGTCGAAGGCGCCGTTCCCGGCTCCAAGGGCGGCTGGATCTCGGTGCGCGACGCCGTCAAGAAGCCGCTGCCGAAGGAAGCTCCGAAGCCCGGCAAGTTCAAGGTCGCCGGCGGTGAGCAGGCTCAGGCTCCGGCCGAGCAGGAGGGCGCGTGAGATGGAACTGAAAGTCACGACCCTTGAAGGTAAGGAAGCTGGATCGGTACAGCTGTCGGACGCGATCTTCGGTCTCGAGCCGCGCGCCGACATCATCCAGCGTTGCGTGCAATGGCAGCTCAACAAGCGCCAGGCCGGAACGCACAAGACGCAGGGCCGCGCCGACGTCTGGCGCACCGGCAAGAAGATGTACAAGCAGAAGGGCACCGGCGGCGCCCGTCACGGCTCGGCCCGCGTGCCGCAGTTCCGCGGCGGTGGCCGTGCGTTCGGTCCGGTGGTTCGCTCGCACGCGACCGACCTGCCGAAGAAGGTGCGCGCGCTGGCGCTCAAGCATGCCTTGTCGGCGAAGGCCAAGGACGGCGGCCTGATCGTGATCGACAATGCGCAGGTCAAGGACGCCAAGACCAAGGCGCTGGTCGGTCATTTCTCAGGGTTGGGCCTGACCAATGCGCTGATCATCGACGGCGCCGAGGTGCATGCCGGTTTCGCGACCGCTGCGCGCAACATTCCGAATATCGACGTGCTGCCGATCCAGGGCATCAACGTCTATGACATTCTGCGTCGTCAGAAGCTCGTGCTGACGAAGGCGGCAGTCGATGCGCTGGAGGCGCGCTTCAAATGAAGAATATCGATCCGCGCCATTACGACGTGATCGTCGCACCCGTCGTCACCGAAAAGGCGACGGTTGCCTCCGAGCACAACAAGGTGGTGTTCAAGGTCGCCAGCAAGGCGACCAAGCCGCAAATCAAGGAAGCCGTCGAAAAGCTGTTCGACGTCAAGGTGAAGCGCGTGAACACGCTGGTCCGCAAGGGCAAGACCAAGGTGTTCCGCGGCAATTTCGGTTCGCAGTCGGACGTGAAGCGGGCTGTCGTGACCCTCGAAGAGGGCCACCGCATCGACGTCACTACCGGACTATAAGGCGACACAGCGATGGCATTGAAAACATACAATCCGACGACGCCGGGCCAGCGCCAGCTGGTGATGGTCGACCGTTCGGCGCTCTACAAGGGCAAGCCGGTGAAGGCGCTGACCGAGGGCAAGCTCGGCAACGGCGGCCGCAACAACACCGGCCGCATCACCGTGCGTTTCCGCGGCGGCGGCCACAAGAAGTCCTACCGCCTGGTGGACTTCAAGCGGAACAAGGTCGACGTTCCCGCCGTCGTCGAACGGCTGGAGTACGATCCGAACCGCACCGCGTTCATCGCGCTGATCAAGTATCAGGACGGCGAGCAGGCCTACATCCTGGCGCCGCAGCGTCTGGCTGCGGGCGACACCGTGGTTGCCGGCAACTATGTCGACGTCAAGCCCGGCAATGTCATGCCGATGGGCAACATGCCGGTCGGCACCATCATCCACAACATCGAGATGAAGATCGGGAAGGGCGGCCAGATCGCACGTTCGGCCGGCACCTACGCCCAGATCGTCGGTCGCGACCAGGACTACGTCATTCTGCGCCTGAACTCGGGCGAGCAGCGCCTGGTGCACGGTCGTTGCCGCGGCACCATCGGTGCGGTGTCAAACCCCGATCACATGAACATCTCGATCGGCAAGGCCGGTCGTACCCGCTGGCTCGGCTGGCGTCCGCATAACCGCGGCGTCGTCATGAACCCGATCGACCATCCGCACGGCGGCGGCGAAGGCCGCACCTCGGGCGGCCGCCACCCGGTCACCCCGTGGGGCAAGCCGACCAAGGGCAAGAAGACCCGTTCGAACAAATCGACCAATCGATTCATCCTCCTAAGCCGCCACAAGCGGAAGAAGTAAGGAACGCCGGACATGGTACGTTCAGTCTGGAAAGGCCCGTTCGTCGAAGCCTCTCTGCTCAAGAAGGCAGATGCTGCGCGCGCGTCGGGCCGTCACGACGTCATCAAGATCTGGAGCCGCCGCTCGACTATCCTGCCGCAATTCGTCGGCCTGACGTTCGGTGTCTACAACGGCCAGAAGCATGTGCCGGTATCGATCAACGAGGAAATGGTGGGTCACAAGTTCGGCGAGTTCTCGCCGACCCGTACCTTCCATGGCCATTCTGGCGACAAGAAAGCCAAGAAGGCTTGAGGAATAGACGATGAGCAAACCAAAGCGCGAACGTGTCCTCGCGGACAACGAGGCCAAGGCAGTTGCCCGGATGCTGCGCGTCAGCCCGCAGAAGCTCAATCTTGTCGCGCAGCTGATCCGCGGCCGGAAGGCTTCGGCTGCGCTCGCCGATTTGCAGTTCTCGCGCAAGCGGATCGCGGTCGACGTCAAGAAGTGCCTGGAATCGGCGATCGCGAACGCCGAGAACAACCACGACCTCGAGGTCGACGATCTCGTCGTCGCCGAGGCGCATGTTGGCAACGGCATCGTGATGAAGCGTTTTTCACCGCGCGGCCGCGGCCGTTCGGGGCGTATCTATAAACCGTTCTCGCACCTGACCATTGTGGTTCGTCAGGTCGAGGCCGAGGCAAGCGCTTAAAGCGGCGCGGGAGAAAACGATGGGTCAAAAGATCAATCCAATCGGACTGCGTCTCGGCATCAACCGCACGTGGGATTCCCGTTGGTTCGCCGGCAAGAACGAATACGGCAAGCTGTTGCATGAAGACGTCAAGATCCGCGAGATCCTGCACAAGGAACTCAAGCAGGCGGCCGTCGCCCGCATCGTGATCGAGCGTCCGCACAAGAAGTGCCGCGTGACGATCCACTCGGCGCGTCCGGGTGTGGTGATCGGCAAGAAGGGCGCCGACATCGACAAGCTGCGCAAGCGGGTTGCCGACATCACGGCTTCCGACGTCGTCATCAACATCGTCGAAATCCGCAAGCCGGAGCTCGACGCTACCCTGGTCGCCGAATCGATCGCCCAGCAGCTCGAGCGCCGCGTCGCTTTCCGCCGCGCCATGAAGCGGGCGGTGCAGTCGGCGATGCGTCTCGGCGCCGAAGGCATTCGTATCAATTGCTCGGGCCGTCTCGGCGGCGCCGAAATCGCGCGCATGGAGTGGTACCGCGAAGGCCGCGTGCCGTTGCACACGCTGCGCGCCGACGTCGATTACGGCGTGGCGACCGCGTTCACCACGTTCGGCACCTGCGGCGTCAAGGTCTGGATCTTCAAGGGTGAGATCCTCGAGCACGATCCGATGGCCCAGGACAAGAAGATGGCCGAAGGCGACACCGCACGTCCGCGCCGCGACGCAGCGTGAGACATCAGAAGAAGGTTTGAGGGCTTAAAGCCATGATGCAACCAAAGAAAACGAAGTTCCGGAAGGCGCATAAGGGCCGTATCCACGGCGTTGCGACTTCGGGTGCGACGTTGTCGTTCGGTCAATTCGGTCTGAAGGCGATGGCGCCCGAGCGCATCACCGCCCGCCAGATCGAAGCCGCGCGCCGCGCGCTGACCCGCCACATGAAGCGCGCCGGCCGCGTCTGGATCCGCGTGTTTCCGGACCTGCCGGTGTCGAAGAAGCCCGCCGAAGTCCGCATGGGCTCGGGCAAGGGTACGCCGGAATTGTGGGTGGCGCGGGTCAAGCCCGGCCGCGTGATTTTCGAGATCGACGGCGTCACGGTGCAGACCGCCAAGGAGGCGCTCTCGCTTGCCGCCGCCAAGCTGCCGATCAAGACGCGCTTCGTCGCGCGCATTGCGGAGTAACGTCATGGCCCCGATGAAAGTTGAAGACATCCGCGCGATGAGCGACGACCAGAGAGAGGACGCCGTCCTCAATCTGAAGAAGGAGCGTTTCAATCTGCGTTTCCAGCGCGCCACCGGGCAGCTGGAGAACACCTCGCGGCTGCGCGAAGCCCGCCGCGACATCGCCCGCATCAAGACCATCGCCGCGCAAACGCGCGCGAAGAAGAAGTAAGAGGCCTTATTATGCCGAAACGTACCCTTCAGGGCGTGGTCGTGAGCGACAAGCAAGCCAAGACGGTGGTGGTGCGCGTCGATCGCCGCTTCACCCATCCGATCTACAAGAAGACGATCCGCCGCTCCAAGAACTACCACGCGCACGACGAGAACAGCGAGTTCAAGCCGGGCGACATGGTGTGGATCGAGGAGAGCAAGCCGATCTCCAAGTTGAAGCGCTGGACCGTGGTCCGGGGCGAGCAGAAGAAAACCGCCTGAGTTCGTTCGGCTTGGCCGGACGGGTAATCAGGAAAAATTTTAGGCGCTAATTCGAGCGCAACAGAAAGAGGACGAGGTGCATCAATGATTCAGATGCAGACCAACCTCGACGTGGCCGACAATTCAGGCGCACGCCGTGTCATGTGCATCAAGGTGCTCGGGGGCTCCAAGCGCCGCTATGCCACCGTGGGCGACGTTATCGTCGTGTCGATCAAGGAAGCGATTCCGCGCGGCAAGGTGAAGAAGGGCGACGTGATGAAGGCCGTCGTGGTCCGGGTCCGCAAGGACATCCGCCGCGCCGACGGCTCGGTCATCCGCTTTGACCGCAACGCCGCCGTATTGATCAACAATCAGTCGGAGCCGGTCGGCACCCGTATCTTCGGGCCCGTGCCGCGCGAGCTGCGCGCCAAGAACCACATGAAAATCATCTCGCTTGCGCCGGAGGTGCTGTGATGGCTGCCAAGATCCGGAAAGGTGACAAGGTCATCGTGCTGAACGGCCGCGACAAGGGCCGCACCGGCGAAGTATTCGAGGTCCGCCCCGCCGAGAACAAGGCGCTGGTGCGCGGCGTCAACCTGGTGAAGCGTCACCAGAAGCAGACCCAGAACCAGGAAGGCGGCATCATCTCCAAGGAGTCGCCGATCCACCTGTCCAACATCGCCTATGTCGGCAAGGACGGAAAGCCGACCCGCGTGGGCTTCAAGATTCAGGCTGATGGCAAGAAGGTACGCATTGCCAAGAGCTCGGGAGCAGAGATCGATGGCTGATACCGCTTACACACCGCGCCTGCGCGCGGAGTATGACAAGAGCATTCGTGGCCAGCTGACTGAAAAGTTCGGCTATGCCAACGTCATGCAGGTGCCGCGGCTGGACAAGGTCGTGCTCAACATGGGCGTCGGCGATGCCGTCAACGACCGCAAGAAGGCTGAGACCGCGGCTGGCGAACTGACGCAGATCGCCGGCCAGAAGGCGGTCGTGACCTATTCGCGCGTCGCGATCGCGACCTTCAAGCTGCGTGAGAACCAGCCGATCGGCTGCAAGGTTACGCTGCGCAAGGCCAAGATGTACGAATTCATCGACCGCCTGGTGAACGTGGCGCTGCCGCGCGTGCGCGACTTCCGCGGGTTGAACCCGAAGAGCTTCGATGGTCGCGGCAATTACTCGCTCGGCCTCAAGGAGCACATCATTTTCCCCGAAATCGATTTCGACAAGGTTTCGGAAGCCCGCGGCATGGACATCACGGTCTGCACCACGGCCAAGACCGACGACGAGGCGCGTGCCTTGTTGACCGCATTCAATTTCCCGTTCCGGCAGTGAGAAGCCACTAAAGCCTCTCAAACGCGGAAACCCAGGAGCCAAGCATGGCAAAGAAGAGTTCGATCGAGAAGAACAACCGGCGCAAGCGGATGACGAAGAACGCCGCCCCGCAGCGTGCGAAGTTGAAGGCGATCATCGCCGACAAGACCCGGCCGATGGAAGAGCGGTTTGCGGCGACGCTGAAGCTCGCCCAGATGCCGCGCAATTCGTCGGCGACGCGGATCCGCAACCGTTGCGAGCTGACCGGTCGTCCGCGCTCGAACTACCGCAAGAACAAGCTTTCCCGCATCGCGCTGCGTGAACTTGGCTCCAAGGGCCTGGTTCCCGGGCTCGTGAAGTCGAGCTGGTAAGGAGGGTCGTCAAGATGTCAACGCACGATCCGATCAGCGATCTCATTACCCGCATCCGCAACGCGCAGATGCGTTCGAAGTCCAAGGTTTCGACCCCGGGCTCGAAGATGCGCGCCAGCGTGCTCGAAGTGCTGAAGTCCGAAGGCTATATCCGCGGCTACGCCAGCGTCGAACATGCTTCGGGCCGCAGCGAGCTCGAGATCGAGCTGAAATATTTCGACGGCGAGCCCGTCATTCGCGAGATCGAGCGGGTCTCCAAGCCGGGCCGTCGGGTTTACGCCTCGGTGAAGAACCTGCCGCGCGTGAACAACGGTCTCGGTATTTCGGTGTTGTCGACCCCAAAGGGAATCATGGCTGACCACGCCGCGCGTGACGCGAATGTGGGCGGCGAAATTCTCTTCACGGTGTTCTGAGGAAGGATTTAGAGCCATGTCACGTGTTGGCAAACGGCCCGTTCCGATCCCGTCCGGTGTGACGGCGACCGTCGAGGGGCAGACCGTCAAGATGAAGGGGCCGAAGGGCCAGCTTCAGTTCGTCGTGCATGACGACGTCGAAGTGAAGTTCGAGAGCGGCGAGGTCAAGGTCGCACCGAAGCTCAAGACCAACCGCGCGCAGGCGATGTACGGCACTGCGCGCGCGCAGGTCGCGAACCTGGTCGAGGGTGTCACCAAGGGTTTCGAGAAGAAGCTCGAGATCACCGGCGTCGGTTACCGTGCTGCGCTGCAGGGCAAGAACCTGCAGCTCGCGCTCGGCTACAGCCACGACGTCGTCTACGCGATCCCGGAAGGCATCACCATCGTGGTGCCGAAGCCGACCGAGATCACGATCACGGGCACCGATTCCCAGCGCGTCGGCCAGGTCGCCGCGGAAATCCGCGCCTACCGTCCGCCGGAGCCCTACAAGGGCAAGGGCGTGAAGTACGCCAACGAATTCATCTTCCGCAAGGAAGGCAAGAAGAAGTAACGGAGCCGGTCATGTCACTCAAGGTCACGAATGCCCGGCGCAAGCAGCGCGTGCGCAACTCGCTGCGCCGGTCCGCCAATGGACGTCCGCGTCTGTCGGTGTTCCGTTCGTCGAAGCATATCTACGCCCAGGTCATCGACGACCTGAAAGGCGAAACGCTCGCTTCCGCCTCGTCGCTGGAAAAGACCATGCGCGATGGCGGCAATACGGGCGCCAACATCGATGCGGCCAAGGCCGTCGGCAAGTTGCTGGCGGAACGCGCCGTGCAGAAGGGCGTCAAGGAAGTGGTGTTCGATCGCGGTCAGTATCTCTATCACGGGCGCGTCAAGGCGCTCGCAGATGCGGCCCGCGAAAGCGGACTGAGCTTCTAACGAACTGTTTTGGATAATTACGAGGACAGGGGCATTACTCCCCTAAAGATTGGAAAACACCATGGCAGGTGAACGCGAACGCGGCGGACGCGAACGGAGCAGGGATCGCGAAGAGCGCGACAGCGAGTTCGTCGACAAGCTCGTCCACATCAATCGCGTGGCGAAGGTCGTCAAGGGCGGCAAGCGCTTCGGCTTTGCGGCGCTGGTCGTGATCGGCGACCAGAAGGGCCGGGTCGGTTTCGGCCACGGCAAGGCGCGCGAAGTTCCCGAGGCGATCCGCAAGGCGACCGAGTCGGCGAAGCGTAACCTGACACGCGTCGCGCTGCGCGAAGGCCGCACGCTGCATCACGACATCGCCGGCCGCCACGGCGCCGGCCGCGTCTACCTGCGCGCCGCTCCGGCCGGTACCGGCATCATCGCCGGCGGCCCGATGCGCGCGGTGTTCGAAACGCTCGGCATCCAGGACGTGGTGGCGAAGTCGATCGGCTCGTCGAATCCCTACAACATGGTTCGCGCCACCTTCGACGCGCTGAAGCATCAGGATTCGCCGCGTTCGGTGGCCGCGCGCCGCAACATCAAGGTGTCCACGCTGCAGTCGCGCCGCGTCGGCGGCGATGCCGAAGTGGTGGCTGAATAACCGGCGCGATTTTCAAGCGCTCTTTGGAGTTAAGACGATGGCCAAGGCCGCAAAGACGATCAAGGTCGAGCAGACCGGCAGCGCGATCCGCCGCCACCACTCGCAGCGTGCGACGCTGATCGGCCTCAAGCTCAACAAGATCGGTCGTGTCACCGAGCTGCAGGATACGCCTGCAATTCGTGGCATGATCGCCAAGGTTCAACATCTCGTCCGCGTCGTCGGCGAGAAGTAAGATCGGAGCATGATCCCGAAAAGTGGGTACCGGTTTTCGGCTAAGATCATGCTCCAAGGATAAGGGAAACTAACGATGAAGCTCAGCGATATCGCCGACAACGCCGGCTCGCGCAAGAAGCGCATGCGCGTCGGCCGTGGCATCGGTTCGGGCAAGGGCAAGACTTCGGGCCGCGGCGGCAAGGGCCAGACCGCGCGTTCGGGCGTGCGCATCAAGGGCTTCGAGGGCGGCCAGATGCCGCTGCATCGCCGCCTGCCGAAGCGCGGCTTCAACAATATCTTCCGGCTCGACTTCGCCGAGATCAATCTCGACCGGCTGCAGGAGGCGATTGACGCCAAGCTGGTCGACGCCAAGGAAACCGTCACCGTCGAATCGCTGGTGAAGGCCGGCGTGATCCGTCGCGCCAAGGACGGCCTGCGGCTGCTCGGCCGCGGCGAACTCAAGGCCAAGCTCGCGATCGAGGTGCATGGCGCCTCGAAATCGGCGGTCGCGGCGGTCGAGAAGGCCGGCGGCACGGTGAAGATCCTGGCCCCGGCCAAGAAGGACGAAGGCGAGGCGGCGTAACATCTGCGTCATCGCCCGTTTTGTCGCGGGCGATCCGCACGTGAGAGCAATGGACTTATCGAAGCCGAGCACCAAATAATGTCCGGCGTCTGCCGATCGCCCCAGGGGAGGGGCGGCGGTTTGAGGGGCGGCGGGAGAAAGCCTGAACATGGTCTCAGCAGCAGAACAACTTGCGGCAAACCTCAATTTCGGCGCCTTGGCGAAAGCCGACGAACTGAAGAAGCGCATCTGGTTCACGCTGGGTGCGCTGCTTGTTTATCGGCTCGGCACCTATATCCCGCTGCCCGGCATCGATCCCGCGATCTGGGAGCAGGTGTTCAAGTCGCAGGCCGGCGGCATTCTTGGCATGTTCAACATGTTCGCCGGCGGCGGTATCAACCGCATGGCGATCTTCGCGCTGAACATCATGCCGTACATCTCGGCATCGATCATCATCCAGCTCCTGACGACGGTATCGCCCAAGCTCGAAGCCTTGAAAAAGGAAGGCGAGGCGGGACGCAAGACGCTGAACCAGTATACCCGCTACCTCACGGTGGTTCTCGCCACGTTCCAGGCCTACGGCATCGCGATCGGACTTCAGGGCGCCGGCAACGTCGTCAGCGACCCCGGGATGTTCTTCCTGATCTCCACCACGGTCACGCTGACCGGCGGCACCATGTTTCTGATGTGGCTCGGCGAGCAGATCACCTCGCGCGGCATCGGCAACGGCATTTCGCTGATCATTCTGGCCGGCATCGTCGCCGAGCTGCCTTCGGCGCTGGCCAACATGCTGGAACTGGGACGCCAGGGCGCGCTGTCGACCGCCCTGATCCTGGTCGTGATCGTGATGGCGGTCGCCGTGATCGCCTTCATCGTGTTCATGGAGCGCGCGCAGCGCAGGCTTCTGATCCAGTATCCGAAGCGACAGGTCGGCAACAAGATGTTCGAGGGCCAGTCCTCGCATCTGCCGCTCAAGCTCAACACGTCAGGCGTGATCCCGCCGATCTTCGCCTCGTCGCTGTTGCTGCTGCCGGCCACCGTTGCGAATTTCAACGCCGGCAAGGGCCCTGAATGGTTCCAGTGGCTCAACACCCAGCTCAGCCACGGCCGTCCGCTGTTCCTGATCCTCTACCTGGGCCTGATCGTGTTCTTCGCATTCTTCTACACCGCGATCGTGTTCAACCCGACCGAGACCGCCGACAATCTGAAGAAGCATGGCGGCTTCATCCCGGGCATCCGGCCGGGCGAGCGCACTGCCGAATATATCGATTACGTGCTGTCGCGCGTTACCGTGCTCGGCGCGATCTATCTGGCGATCGTCTGTCTGATTCCCGAGATCCTGATTTCCTACGCGTCGGTGCCGTTCTATTTCGGCGGCACCTCGCTCCTGATCGTCGTCAGCGTGACCATGGATACGGTGGCGCAGGTGCAGGGCTATCTGCTGGCCCATCAGTATGAGGGGCTGATCAGGAAATCCAAGCTGAGGGGCCGCCGCCGCTGATCTCGCGGAAACGCTGCGGTCTGAATTTCAATAAGAGGGTGTGCGGCGTTTCGCTCACCAAGCCGGGGGGCGAAAAGTCATGAGATTGATCCTTTTGGGTCCGCCGGGTGCGGGTAAGGGAACCCAGGCACAGCGGCTGGTTCAGAAGTACGGCATCATCCAGCTTTCGACCGGCGAGATGCTGCGCGCGGCGGTCGCATCCCAAACGCCGGTCGGCCTGCAGGCCAAGGACATCATGGCGAGCGGTGCGCTGGTGCCGGATGAGATCGTGATCGGGATCATCTCCGACCGTCTCGACCAGCCCGACATGAAGAACGGTTTCATCCTCGACGGCTTTCCCCGCACGGTGCCGCAGGCGGCCGCGCTCGATGAACTGCTGAAGAAGAAGCACATCAAGCTCGACGCCGTGGTCGAACTGCGCGTCAACGAGAGCGCGCTGTTGGATCGCGTCGAAACGCGCGTCGCCGAGATGCGGGCCCGTGGCGAGGAAGTGCGAATCGACGACACCCCCGAAGTGCTGTCGAAGCGGCTGGCGAACTACCGTTCGCTGACCGAGCCGCTGATTCACTATTATTCCGAGCGCCGGAAGCTCCTGACGGTCGACGGGATGATGACCATCGAGCACGTCACCCGCGAGATCAACCGGATCCTGTCGGCGATCGGGGCGGTGGAACCCAGAGCGGCGGCGCCGGCCCGGAAGGCCAGGGGAGCCGCCAGGAAGACTGCCGGGCTCACGGGCAAAAAGGCCGCCAAAACCGCCAAGAAGGCCGTCAAAACGGCCCGTAAGGCCACCAAACCGGCTTCCACGGCGGCTAGTAAGGCCGCTTCGCTGGCCAAGGGGCGGGGAACCGCCAAGGCCAAAAAGGCAGCAAAAAAGACCACTTCGAGGCCTGCCAAAAAGGTCACGAAAAAGCGAGCTAAGCGATAGAGGCGGTTGACGAAACCGAGTTGAATCCTTTAATAAGCCCCGCATCCAAGTCGGATAGTTTTTGACGATGCCGGGCCCCGAAGCAGATGAGGGGAAGGGCGTCGTGTTCGCGTTTGCGGAAACCTGCCCGAGATAGCAAGAACTTAAGGCCGGCCCATGAGGGATCGGCGACAGGAGAGAAGTCCGTGGCCCGTATTGCCGGCGTGAATATCCCGACCAACAAGCGCGTTCTGATCGCGCTCCAGTACATTCATGGCATCGGCCAGAAGAACGCGGCCGAGATCGTCGAGAAGGTCAAGATCCCCCTCGATCGTCGCGTCAGCCAGCTGAGCGACCAGGAAGTCCTGCAGATCCGCGAAGTGATCGACCGTGACTATCTCGTCGAAGGCGATCTTCGCCGTGAGACCGGCATCAACATCAAGCGGCTGATGGACCTCGGCTGCTATCGCGGCCTGCGTCATCGTCGCGGCCTGCCGGTGCGCGGCCAGCGCACCCACACCAACGCGCGCACGCGCAAGGGCCCGGCCAAGTCGATCGCCGGCAAGAAGAAGTAATTTTTCGAATAGCAGACGGTGAGCAGCGAATAGAACTATTCGCCGCTCACCGTTCGCTTCTTAGGTGTAGCCGCTGGCAGTACGGCGGCGTTTGAGATCACAGGAAGGTTTTAGGTAATGGGCAAGGAAGCCACCCGCGTACGCCGTCGCGAACGCAAGAACATCGCCTCGGGCATCGCGCACGTCAATTCGTCGTTCAACAACACGACCATCACCATCACCGACGCGCAGGGCAACACCATTGCCTGGTCCTCGGCCGGCACGATGGGCTTCAAGGGCTCGCGCAAGTCGACCCCCTATGCCGCGCAGGTCGCGGCCGAAGACGTTTCCAAGAAGGCGCAGGAACACGGCATGCGCACGCTGGAAGTGGAAGTTGCAGGCCCCGGTTCGGGCCGTGAATCGGCGCTTCGTGCGCTGCAGGCGGCGGGCTTCACCGTGACGTCGATCCGCGACGTGACGACGATCCCGCACAATGGTTGCCGTCCGCGCAAGCGCCGGCGCGTCTGATGTTCGATTGCGGGCGGTTTTGCCGCCCGCAGTTGCTTTTGGAATTTTCCGCGGACTGATCCGCGATCTCCAACGCCGGTGATTTGAAGGCAGATCGACTGGCCCATGGGTGACAAAGTGACGATCCAGAAAAATTGGCAAGAACTCATTCGACCGAACAAGCTGCAGGTATCGCCGGGCACCGACGCGACCCGGTTCGCGACTGTGGTCGCCGAGCCGCTCGAGCGCGGCTTCGGGCAGACGCTCGGTAACGCGCTGCGCCGCATCCTGCTGTCGTCGCTGCAGGGCGCCGCCGTGCAGTCGGTGCACATCGACGGCGTGCTACACGAGTTCTCCTCGATCGCGGGCGTTCGCGAGGACGTCACCGACATCGTGCTCAACATCAAGGACATCTCGATCAAGATGCAGGGCGAAGGCCCCAAGCGCATGGTCGTCAAGAAGTCCGGCCCGGGCGTTGTCACCGCCGGCGACATCCAGACCGTCGGCGACGTCGTGGTGCTCAATCCCGACCTGCAGATCTGCACGTTGGACGAGGGCGCGGAAATCCGCATGGAGTTCACGGTCGCCGCCGGCAAGGGTTATGTCGCCGCCGAGCGTAACCGGCCCGAGGACGCGCCGATCGGCCTGATCCCGGTCGACAGCCTGTTCTCGCCCGTGCGCAAGGTCTCCTACAAGGTCGAGAACACCCGCGAAGGCCAGATCCTCGACTACGACAAGCTGACCATGACGATCGAGACCAACGGCGCGATCTCGCCGGAGGACGCGGTGGCCTATGCCGCTCGCATCCTGCAGGACCAGCTCAACGTGTTCGTGAACTTCGAAGAGCCGCGCAAGGAAGTGGCGCAGGAGATCATCCCCGATCTCGCCTTCAACCCGGCGTTCCTCAAGAAGGTCGACGAACTCGAACTGTCGGTGCGTTCGGCAAACTGCCTGAAGAACGACAACATCGTCTACATCGGCGACCTCGTGCAGAAGTCGGAAGCGGAAATGCTCCGCACCCCGAACTTCGGCCGCAAGTCGCTGAACGAGATCAAGGAAGTGCTGGCCCAGATGGGTCTGCATCTCGGCATGGAAGTGCCGGGCTGGCCGCCGGAGAACATCGACGAGCTCGCCAAGCGCTTCGAAGATCACTACTGATCGAACAACAAGCCAGAGCGCGATGATGTTTCGTCGCGCTTTTTAACGGGCGAACGCAGGCAGCCCACCTGAGCAACAAGTCCGACGAACCGTCGCGACGAATAGAAGGAATAGTTCAATGCGTCACGGCAAGGTTCATCGTAAGCTCAACCGCACCGCCGAGCATCGCAAGGCGATGTTCGCCAACATGTGCGCCGCGCTGATCAAGCACGAGCAGATCGTCACCACGCTGCCGAAGGCGAAGGAATTGCGCCCGATCGTCGAGAAACTGGTCACCCTCGGCAAGAAGGGCGGGCTGGCCATGCGCCGCCAGGCGATCTCGGAAATGCGCGACAAGGATCAGGTCAAGAAGCTGTTCGACACGCTGGCGACCCGCTACAAGGACCGCCAGGGCGGCTACACCCGCATCATCAAGGCCGGCTTCCGCTACGGCGACAACGCGCCGATGGCTGTGATCGAGTTCGTCGACCGCGACGTCGATGCCAAGGGCCTGGATTCCGGCCCGGTGCAGGAAAAGGAAGCGGAAGCGGCGTAAGCTCCGTCTACATTCGTTTCGAAAGCGGCGCCCCCCGGGGCGCCGCTTTTTATTTGCGCATCTGACGCGCGCTGGCTGCAATTGTGATCGTATCCGCCGCTCCCGATATCGCTGTCATCAACGATGGAGATGACGGATGAAAATCGATCTTTCGGGCAAGACGGCGCTGGTGACGGGCTCCACCTCCGGAATCGGCCACGCAATTGCCAAGGGCCTCTTTGCTGCCGGCGCGGACGTGGTGATCAATGGCCGGACGCAGGCCAAGGTCGATGCCGTGGCTGCCGCGCTCGGCAAGACTGCTGATAAGGCCGGCGGCAAGGTGCGGGGAGTTGCCGCTGATGTCTCGACGGCCACGGGATGCAAGGCCCTGGTTGCGGCGCTGCCTGATGTCGACATTCTCATCAATAACGCCGGCATCTTCGAGCCCAAAAACTTCTTCGATATTCCGGATGAAGACTGGAGCCGCTTTTTCGATGTCAATGTGATGTCCGGCATCCGTTTGTCGCGCGCCTACATGCCGGGCATGCTGAAGCGGAATTGGGGCCGTATCGTTTTCATCGCCTCGGAGTCGGCGCTGATGATTCCGAAGGAGATGATCCATTACGGCATGACCAAGACGGCGCAGCTCGCCGTTTCGCGCGGTCTTGCCGAATTGACCCGGGGTACCGCTGTTACCGTCAATTCAGTGATGCCGGGGCCGACCATGTCCGAAGGCGTCGAGACTTTCGTTGCCGATCTCGCCAGGCAGAACGGCCAGTCCGAGCAGGATGCGGCCGCGCAGTTCATCAAGCAGCATCGTCCCGGATCGCTGATCCAGCGCTTTGCCAGCGTCGAGGAGATCGCCAATATGGTGATCTACGTCAGTTCGAAAGAGGCTTCCGCCACCAACGGCGCTGCGCTGCGGGCAGAAGGCGGATTGATTCAGACCATCGCGTGAGGTGCGAGATGTCGGCTTATGTTATTTCCGAAGTCGATGTGCGCGATGCGGCAAGCTTCGGGGCCTATCGCGCCATCGCCGCGAAAACGATAGCGCACTATGGCGGCCGCTATCTGGTCCGCGGCGGCGGCGCAAACTTGATCGAAGGCGGCCCGCCGCCGAAAACCATCATCGTCGTCGAATTTCCGACGATGCAACGTTTACGCGAATGGTACGCATCGCCGGAATATGCGGAGGCTCTGAAAGTGCGGCAGACGGCGCTCGATCGGCGGCTGATCTTCGTTGAGGGCGTGCCGCTGGCTTGAGGTTGCAATGCGATGTCGCGCTGAGAGCGGCGCATCAGGCGATAACTTTGCGCATTCAATGCATTGCAGTGCCGCATTCCTCTCGGAACAAGAGCGAGAAAAATCTGTTTTCCCTGCGGCCGCATTGATGCGGTTTGAGGAGGAACCAGATGAAGAAGCTATTCATGATTGCGGCGGCAGCGTCGCTGGTTGCGACGATGGCCAATGCGCAGACTACTACCGTCGAGACGACGACCGGAGCCGCTGGCGCGACAGTCCGGATCGAGCCGGAATATCGCACCCGGATCAAGAGCTATGTGACCGAGCACAAGATCCGTCCGGTGGAAACACGGGAACGGATCGTGGTTGGCGCCAAGGTGCCGACCGACGTCGAACTCGCGCCGGTGCCTTCGGATTGGGGCCCGTCAGTGACGAAGTATCGCTACGTCTACTCGAACGACCGCGTGATGCTGGTCGATCCAGGCACCCGTACCGTGGTGCATGAAATCGACTAAGGTGCTCTCGCAGCGCCATGCAAAAAAGGGCCGCCAATCGGGCGGCCCTTTTTCATTTTGCCGGATCACCAGCGACGCCAGTAGCCGCCATAATACCGCGGACCATAGAATCGCGGACCGCCATAGTAGGCGTACGCCGGGCGGATCACGCGACGATAGCGAACCACGGGATAGTAGGGATCGCCGTAATACCCACCATAGTAAGCCGGCGCGTACCCGCCGTAATAGCCCGGGTAGCCATAATATCCGTAACCCGGACCATAGGCGTAAGCGCTGGATGCGATGCCGCCGATTATCGCTCCCGCCAAAAGTCCGCCGGCCAAGCCTGGTCCCCATCCCCCTCCGCGCCAGTGGGCTTCCGCCGGCGATGGCGCCGTTACGGCCGTCATGCCCAGGACCGCCGCAGCAGCCAGAGCTAAAGGTGCTTTCCTCATGGACCACTCCTTTCCTTAAAGACAGACGCCAGCCACATTACATTCGAGCGAAGTTCATTCTTTTGCAAAAACAGACACTCGCTAAACACATTCGAGTGAAGTTCGTTGCCTAAGTGCCGGCTTCCAAACGGCTTTGGCGGCAGATTTAATTTTCATGAATGGGTGTTCAGGCGACGGGGAAGGAGCCGCCGTCGCGAAGCACCATTTTTTTCACGGTCCGGAACTCGTTGCAGCGCGAGAATACTGCTCGCGCTGCGCTGCGAACATCGGCCATCACGCCAGGCGATCTTGCCGCGCGGCACGCCGTTTTCCAGCAAGCGAGCCACGGACGAGTATCGCCTCAGTCGAAATCCAGAAAACCCGGCCGGCCGGACATCGGCGGCTGACGGCGCAGCCAGGCAAGATCGGGGACGGGGCGGGCCGTCTCCGGATTGGAAGCAAGCAGCGCCTCGATCTCGCGGGCAACGGCAAGCGTTGCGACATCGCCGCCGCGCGGGCCGATGATCTGGATACCGAACGGCAATCCGGCGCCGTTGCGGCCGGCCGGTATCGCCACCACCGGATGTCCGGCATTGGTGACGGCATAGGCCAGCGCCAGCCAGTGGAAATAGCTTTTGGTCGGCGTGCCGTCGATCATGGCTGGGTAGAGCTCCGACCACGGCCGCGGGCTGATCGTGACCGTTGGCGCGATGACAAAATCATGCTCGCCGAAGAATGTCTGCCAGCTCCGATAGAGCGCGGTCTGCAGCGACAGCGCACGCGCCACGTCGAGCGCGGAATAGCCAAGCCCCTCGGCGACATTGTCGCGAATATTGGGGCCCACCTTGTCCGGATATTTCTCGGCGAGTTCACGGTGACGCCCCAGAAATGCGACGGCGCGCAGGATCCGGAACACCTCGTCGGCATGGCTGCAGTCCGGATGGGTCCATTCGAGGCTGCGGAATGCCGATCCGAATGTCGCGAGCTTCTTCTCGAATGTCGCAGCGATGGCGCTCTCCGTCGGCGCAAATCCGAAATCGGATGTCGCTGCGATCCGCAAGGTAGCGAGATCGACCCTTGGCGGATTGCGATAGGTCGCACGTTCGGGCGTTCCGCCGGCGTGAAGGATCGCCGATAGCGGATCCCGCGCGTCGCGATCCAGCATGCAGGAAAGCATCAGGCAGGCGTCCGATACATTTCTCGCCATCGGTCCAAGCTGCGAGATTTGCAGCCATGCCATGTTGCGGCTGTTGCTGGCGATCAGCCCGGGCGAGGGGCGGAAACCGACGACACCGCAAAACGCGGCGGGGTTTCGCACCGAGCCGCCCGTGTCCGAGCCGGTCGCGAGCGGCACCATGCCGGTGGCAAGCGCCACCGCCGATCCGCCGGACGAGCCGGCAGCGGAGCGCTCGGGGTCGAAGGGATTACCGGTCGCGCCATGAAGCGCGTTGCGGGTGTTGCCGCCGGCGCCCCATTCGGGGACGTTGGTCTTGCCGATGACGATCGCGCCCGCGCGCTTGAGCATCGCAACGATAGCTTCATCCTCGGCCGCGATGTTGTCCGTGAACAGCACGCTGCCAAAACTCGTCGGCAGCCCCTTGGCGTCTATCAGGTCCTTCACCCCGAGCGGAAGCCCGTGCAGCGGGCCGAGCGCATCGCCGCGCATCACGGCAGCCTCGCTCTCCCGCGCCGTTGCGCGCGCGGACTCGAACGAGCGCGCAATGACCGCATTGACGGCGGGATCGATCTCCTCGATCCGCCGGATGCAACTGTCCATCAGTTCCACCGGCGAAAGCTTGCGCTCGCCGATCAGCGCCCGGGCCGTTACCGCGGGCAGATCGCACGGCTCGGTCATGTCGGGATTACTCTTCCTTGATCCCGCCCTTGAGGGCCAGTTCTTTCATCTCCGCGGTTTCCTTGGCGATGAAACCCGGCCAGTCCGAATAAAGCTTGAAGCCGGCTTCGTATCCGACCTTCTTAAAGCGCTCGATCACCGCAGGGCTTGCGATCGCCTCTTCCAGCACCGAGGTCAGCCGATCGCGAATGGCCGGCGGGACTCCCTTCGGCACGACCACGGTACCCCAGGAGACAAGGTCGATATTGGGATAACCGAGTTCGGCGAGCGTCGGAACGTCGGGGAGGAACTGCGAGCGCTTGGCGGAGAACACCGCCAATGGGCGAACCGTGCCGGCTTCTATTTGCGGCCTGATCGCGATCACGGTATCGACGTGGTACTCGATGTGCTTGCCAATCAGGTCGTTCATCGCCGGCGCGCTGCCCCTGTAGGGCAGGTGCACCATCTTGATGCCGGCACTCGATTTGAACAGCTCGCCGGCAAAATGCGAAATGGTCGCCACGCCAAAGGAAGCCAGCGATAGCTTGTCTGGATTGGCCTTGGCCGCCGCAACCAGTGCAGCAACGTCCTTGATCGGATTGTCGCGATTGGTGACCAGCACCATCGTTATGGTGCCGGTCTGGGCGATCGGCTCGAAATCCTTCGCGCTGTCATACGGCACGTTCTCCTTCACCGCATTCTGCAAGGTGAAGGTCGAATTCGAGCTGGAGAACAGGGTGTAGCCATCGGGAGCCGCGATGGCGACCTCCTTGGCGGCGATCGTGGTGCCGCCGCCGGGGCGATTGATCACGATGACGGGCTTGCCCAGACGGGTCTCGAGCTCGCCGGCAAGGATGCGCCCGACGACGTCGGAGGCGCCGCCCGCCGGAAAGGGCACGATCAACTGCAGCGGTTTTTCGGGGTAGCTACCTTGCGCTGTTGCGATCGAAGCACAGCCCACCACACAGGCCGACGCTATCGCGGCCGTCAGAAACATCCGTATCATGTCGAAACAGGTCTCCTGTCTTCCGTGTTCCCCGGCAATTCGCGCCGGGGTTTTCGGCGACAGCCGTCCCGGATCGATGGAACAGCGTCCCTTGAATCGACGTCCCGATCAACCCTGTTGTTGGGCTGCTACCATCCCTCCAGCACGATTTTGCCCCGCGATTTGCCTGACTCTAGCAACGCGTGCGCCCGCTTCAGATTGGCCGCGTTGATGGTGCCAAAAGTCTGGTCAAGGGTGGTGCGCAGGACGCCTTTGTCGATCAGGTCTGCCACATCGTTGAGCAGATGATGCTGAGCGATCATGTCAGCCGTCTGGAACGACGAGCGCGTGAACATCGATTCCCAATGGATCGAGACCGCCTTGCCCTTGAAGGCAGAGACCGTGAATTCCGGGGGATCGTCGATCAGGCCGAACTTGCCTTGCGGCGCGATGAATTCGGCGATCGCCTTGTAGTGCTGGTCGGTGAAGGTGAGGCTCGCGACCAGGGCGACCGGCGGCACTTTCAGCTTCTCGGTCTGCTCCTTCATCGGTTTGGAATGGTCGATCACGGCATGCGCCCCGAGCTCGAGGCACCATTTTTGCGACTCCGGACGCGTGGCGGTGGCGACGACCGTCAGGCCGGTGAGGCGGCGCGCGAGCTGGATCAGGATCGAGCCGACGCCACCGGCGCCGCCGGTGATCAACAGCGTGCGCGGATCGACGCTCTTCCCCGGCACGGCGCCGAGTCGGTCGAACAGCAACTCCCAAGCGGTGATCGAAGTGAGCGGCAGCGCGGCGGCCTGCGCGAACGATAGCGATTTCGGCTTCTTGCCGACGATCCGTTCGTCGACCAGATGAAATTCCGCATTGGTGCCCTGGCGCAGGATCGACCCGGCGTAAAACACTTCATCACCCGGCTTGAACAGGGTTACGTCGGGACCGACGGCATCAACGATTCCGGCGGCGTCATAACCCAGGATCTTGGTTTCGCCCTCGGGCGGGGCGGCGCGCTTGCGGACCTTGTAGTCGACCGGGTTGGCCGAGATCGCCTTGACGGCGACCCTGACGTCGCGACCCTTCGGTTCCGGTTTGGCGGTTTCGAAATCGAATAGCGATTGAGCGTCCTCGATGGGGAGCGATTTTTTGTAGCCGACGGCTTTCATGTCCGTGCCCTCCTGGTTGCCTGATTTAGCGATTAGGGCCTAACTGTCGCGCTAGCATCAAATTGGCAAGTACTGTAAATTCGGGGAACTAGTCCCTGTTTGTATACTATTGGGAAAAATCCATGAAACGGCGAAATTTTGCCCACCGGCCGGGTTGCGCGGTCGAAGCGACACTTGACCTGATCGACGGCAAGTGGAAGGGCGTGATCCTGTTCCACCTGCAGGCCGGGACCCAGCGCTTCGGGGAGTTGCGGCGGCGGATGCCGGGGATTACCCAGCGCATGCTGACCAAGCAGCTTCGGGCGCTCGAGGACGACAAGCTCGTGGTTCGCAAGGTCTATGCCGAGGTGCCGCCGCGGGTGGAATACACGCTGTCGGACATTGGCGAGAGCCTGCGGCCCGTGATCGAGACGCTGCGGGCGTGGGGCGAGGGCCATCAGGAACGGCTATCCTGCGGGCCTGCGCCCGACGCCGTCGAAACGCCCGATCGCGCGGCCTGACTGGCCGGTACTGTGTCCCACTTTATCTTCTCTCGTTGCCGCCGCGCGACTATATGTGTGGCGCCAAATTCCAGGATTTTCGCATGAATTTGATCCGCTCCTTCGTCCTGCTGCTGGTTGCGGCAGTCGTTGCAACACCAGCGCTGGCGCAGGACCGGCGCGTGCCGGCCTCGGGCGCCGAGCTCCGGCTGTCCTACGCGCCGATCGTGCAGCGCGCGCAGCCGGCAGTGGTGAACGTCTATGCCGCGAAGACCGTGCAGAACCGAAATCCGCTTTTGGACGATCCGGTCTTCCGCCGCTTCTTCGGCGTGCCCGGCCAGCAGCCCGAGCAGATGCAGCGCTCGCTCGGATCGGGCGTGATGGTCGATCCGGCGGGGCTTGTGGTCACCAACAACCACGTCATCGAGGGCGCCGATCAGGTCAAGATTTCGCTGGCCGACAAGCGCGAGTTCGAGGCCGAGATCGTGCTCAAGGACAGCCGCACCGATCTGGCCGTGCTGCGCGTGAAGGACGGCAGGGAGAAATTCGCCACGCTGGAGTTCGCCAATTCGGATGAACTGCTGGTCGGCGACGTCGTGCTCGCGATCGGCAATCCCTTCGGCGTCGGCCAGACCGTCACCCACGGCATCGTTTCGGCACTGGCCCGCACCAAGGTCGGCATCACCGACTACCAGTTCTTCATCCAGACCGACGCTGCGATCAATCCCGGCAATTCCGGCGGTGCGCTGGTCGACATGACCGGCAAGCTCGTCGGTATCAACACCGCGATCTTTTCGCGCTCCGGCGGCTCGCAAGGCATCGGCTTTGCGATCCCGGCCAACATGGTGCGCGTGGTCGTGGCGTCCGCGAAGAGCGGTGGCAAGGCCGTCAAGCGGCCGTGGCTGGGCGCGAAACTGCAGGCGGTGACGCCCGAAATCGCCGAGACGCTCGGGCTGAAACTGCCGAACGGCGCCTTGGTCGCCAATGTCGCGCCGAACAGTCCGGCTGCCCGCGCCGGGCTGAAGCCTTCGGATCTGATTGTAGCGATCGAAGGCCAGACGATCGACGAGCCTAACGCGTTCGACTACCGCTTCGCTACAAGGCAGCTCGGCGGCGCTGCGCAGATCGACGTGCAGCGCGCCGGCAAGACCGTGAAACTGACGGTGCCGCTGGAGACCGCCCCCGACACCAACCGCGATGAAATCGTGCTCACCGCGCGCTCGCCGTTCCAGGGCGCCAAGGTCGCCAATATTTCGCCGGCGATTGCCGACGAGCTGCATCTGGATTCCCAGACCGAGGGCGTCGTGGTGATCGATCTCGCCGATGGCGGCACTGCGGCCAGCGTCGGGTTCCAGAAGGGCGACATCATCCTTGCGGTCAACAGCCAGAAGATCGCCAAGACCAGCGACCTCGACAAGGCGTCGAAAGTATCGTCGAGGCTCTGGCGCATCGTCGTGGTGCGCGGCGGCCAGCAGATCAACGTGACGCTGGGCGGATGAGCCCGAAACAACCGCGCGAGGCGACCAACCTCTTCGCCGCGGCGGGGATGGAGCAGGATGCGCCGCATCCGCTGCCCGACCGGCTGCGCCCGCGCACGCTCGCCGACGTCGTCGGCCAGGATCATATCCTTGGTGCCGATGGCGCGCTGACGCGCATGCTGGCCACGCGCACGCTGGGCTCGCTGGTGTTCTGGGGGCCGCCCGGCACCGGCAAGACCACGGTGGCACGGCTGCTGGCTGATGCCACCGAACTGCATTTTGAGCAGATTTCGGCAGTGTTTTCCGGCGTCGCCGACCTCAAGAAGGTGTTCGACGCGGCGCGCGCCCGCCGCGAGATGGGCAAGGGCACGCTGTTGTTCGTCGACGAGGTGCATCGTTTCAACCGCGCCCAGCAGGATTCGTTTCTGCCCGTGATGGAAGACGGCACCGTGGTGCTGGTCGGCGCCACCACGGAAAACCCGTCGTTCGAACTCAACGCCGCGCTTCTGTCACGGGCGCGGGTGCTGGTGTTTCATTCGCTCGATGCCGCCGCGATCGAAAAACTGTTTGCGCATGCCGAAAAGATCGAGGGTCGAAAACTGCCGCTCGATGCCGAGGCGCGCGCCGTGCTGGTGCGGATGGCCGATGGCGACGGTCGCGCCGCGCTGACGCTGGCCGAAGAGGTCTGGCGCGCCGCGCGCAAGGATGAAATCTTCAACGCCGCGCAGTTGCAGGAAATTTTGCAGCGCCGCGCGCCGATCTACGACAAATCCGCCGACGGCCATTACAATCTGATCTCCGCGCTGCACAAATCGGTGCGCGGCTCCGATCCGGATGCGGCGCTGTATTATCTCGCGCGCATGCTGGATGCCGGCGAGGATCCGCTGTTCCTGGCACGGCGCGTGGTGCGGATGGCGGTCGAGGATATCGGCCTTGCCGATCCACAGGCGCTGGTGATCTGCAATGCCGCCAAGGATGCGTTCGATTTTCTTGGGTCTCCCGAAGGCGAACTCGCGATCGCGCAGGCCGTGATCTATCTCGCCACCGCGCCGAAATCGAACGCCGCCTACAAGGCGTTCGGAGCTGCTATGCGCACGGCGAAAGAGGGCGGTTCGTTGCTGCCGCCAAAACATATTCTCAATTCACCGACCAAGCTGATGAAGTCGGAAGGCTATGGTTCGGGTTACGAATACGACCACGACGCGCCGGACGCGTTCTCCGGGCAGGACTACTTTCCGGAAGCGCTCGGACGGAAAACCTTCTACGATCCGCCAGATCGCGGCTTCGAGCGCGAAATCCGCAAGCGGCTGGATTACTGGGCGAAGTTGCGAAGGGAACGTGAGCGCGAATGACCAGTTTCGGGAACTATCTTGCACAGACCATTCGCGCCACGGCCTTTGTGGCGGCGCTGGCGTCCACGCTTGCGGCTGCTGCCGAGACCGTCGAGGTCGTGCCGGGCGTGCAAGTGACGAAGCGGACGTATTCCGCGCCGGTCAACGAGCAGCCATTTTTTGGATTCGCGGTCAAGAGTCCGGAGGAGAAGGCCGCTGATGAAAAATTTGTAGACGCCATCGTGGGAGCCGCCGGCTCGCGTGAAAAGGCTTTCGACGAAACGACGATGCGTGGCTGGAGAGCGATAAATACCGGCAAGATCAAGGAAGCTGCGGTGCGATTTAATCAGGCGTTTCTCATTTTGCCTGAACAGAGCCGCGTCTATCATGGTTTCGCGGTGGTTGCCCAAGCGCGATTCAATGACCTGGATGCCGCGGACGAGTTCTTCCGGATCGCGCTGGAGCGGCCCAACCCGGTAAAGGCCCTCAAGGCTGATTATGGCCGCTTCCTGCTGGTCGCCAAACGACCGCGTGATGCGCAGTCCGTGCTGGAACAGGCGGTCAAGGACGCGCCGGATTTTGGCGACGCCTGGACCAATCTCGCCTGGGCGCGCTTCCAGAATGGCGACGCGGCGGCGGCCTGCGCGGCGGCGGAGGAGGCTGCCAAGCACCGTCCGTCCAACAATTCCATGGGCGATCTGACGGCGGTCAGAAACGTCGCCCAGTGCAAATAGCTCGAGTGCAAGTAGCTCAAGCTGCTTAGACTAGCCGAAACGGCGCATCGGCAGTGCCGCTGAACCGCGCCGTTCGCTGCAACGTCTTTCGCGTCAAGCCGACCTTACTTCGTAGACACGAATGCTCGAAATGTAGGGGTTGCCTTGGGCCATCTTCTCGGCGTCGTCGAGATTTGCCGCGTTGACGATCGTGAAGCCGGTGATGGAGTCGGGCCCGAGCGGAAGGTCCTTCGTTCCGCCCTTCGAGATTTCGCGACCACTGCCGAAGCCGCCCGTGTCAACGGTATGCGGCTTGGTTGCTTCAAACCATTTGCCCCAGGCGGCCATGATTTCCGGGGTGGGCTTCTCAAATCCGTAATGCAACAGCACAAACTTCTTCACGTGCGACTCCTTTTCACCGATCGAGGCATCTGCTTTCTCGTTGGGGACTTCGCCTTCGGCACGATGGCCTCGGCATAGCGCAGCGAAAGATCGATCCAGGATGCGCGCCTGCGCGGGTCGGCCATCAGTTCGTCGGGCAATCGCACATATTCACGCATCGGCCGGCCCGGCATGGGCTCGAAGCGCCGTTCGCCGAATTCCGCGCTGAACCGGGCGCGATCCTTCTCCGATAGCCGTATGATGAAATCGTTCTGATGCAGCCCGATAAAGAGGTTTCCGTTGGCGAAGGCCGCCGGGTAGCCGAACATCTTGCGGCGGGAAACGCTTGTGCCTGACGGAACCGACTTCTCGAACAGATCGATCAGCGACTGCGGCGATTTCGTCCAGGCCACCGGTCCCTCCTGTCAGTTTGCAGCGGGCGTGATGCGCCGGCGATCCGCGAGGTCGAACAGAAGTGGAAGCTTGCGGACGAGCGCGATTGCGCCGCTTACGGTGGCGCGCTTCGCCTCAATCGCATCCTGAAGCGATACGCTCATGCCGACAATCTGCAGCACCGCGTCGAACGGGGCTTCCAGCGTCCCCTTGCAATCGGTGAGGCCTCTCTGAATCGTTGTCCCGACGCTGCTGCCCGCGACGGTGAAGCCGGCCGATTTCTTGCCATGGGTGACCACGAGGCCGACCCTGATTTCCGGCACGGGTGAGCGCTTCGCAATGGCATCAAGGCCGAGCAGCACCCAATCCGGCTCGAACGTGTCGCCCGGCACCGGCGGAAACAGGAAGCGGCCGCCCCAGCGGATCAACTCCCGGATCGCGGGCTGAATCTCCCGGCCGATCTCCGTCAGCTCGTACACCTGCGCATTGACCGGAGGCGGCAAGACGGTCCGCCGCACGACGTTGCATTCGGTCAGGGCGGTGAGGCGCGTTGTCAGCAAGGTTGGGCTCATGCCGTCAAGATGATCCAGGAGATCGCCAAATCGCTTCGGTCCGAGAAGAAGCTCCCGAATGATCAGGAGAGTCCAACGCTCGCCGATGATTTCCGCCGCGCGGGCAAGTGCGCAGAATTGCGGATAGTGAAGGTTGCTCATGCCTCTAGGCTGGTGTCCTCCGCATCATCTTCGGTAGGCAAGCGCGATCAATGGACCCACGATCGCGAATTGCAGGATCGTGAACGCGGTTTCGAGCAGCACATAGTCCGGCACGGAAACCATCACATTCTTGGCTCCGACCGCGAGTGTGGTGAATGACCACGACAGCAGGCCCGCACCAAGACCATACAAGAGCCCGTCCTTCACGAAGGAGCCGCTGCCTTGGGTGAATACGCGCGGGAACAACCACGAGAAGATCGCGCCCTGGATGATCATCGAAGCCAGTCCGAAGGCAATCACCGGCTCGTCGCGATAGATCTGGAGCGCGTGGTACTTCTGCTCGAACAGGACGAGATGCCAGACGAAGGCGATCGGAAAGGACGGAAGCAGATAGGCGGCAAAGCCAAGCCAAAAGCTGCGGACGCCGGTTGGGCGGGCGACATCGGATGCTGCTGACATCGGAGGCTCCAGCTTACTACATTTTTTATAGTACATACTATAAAATCTGGAGTCAATATTCGTGGCAGCTGTAACGGCGTTCCGGGCGCAAGGCCGTAATGCGCCCTGAATTCCGTCGCTATTTCCCTGTCTTCACGAAATCCAGGATCTGATCGGTCAGGCGCGTGTCGGCGGTGTTGATCGAATACACTTCCGACATGTGGCTGTGCTGCGGCAGCAGGAAAGTGCGCGCGCATCCGCCGGCGCGTTTGCAACTCGCCTCTTTCGCGAGATCGAATTGCAGCACGAAGCCTTCCGGATCAAGTTCAGCGGCGGCTATCATCAGGGGGATATCCGTTGTTGCCAAACCGGACAGCGAGGATCGTTCGGCGTAGCGCGCGGGATCGGCCCCGAAATAGGCGCGCCCGGTATCGGCGAGCGGTGTCGCGGTCAGGTCGTAAATTCCCGAGAGCATGATCGCGCCGGCGAGGCCGCCACCCTTCACCTTGTGGAATTCGGGATGTGAGACATAGTTTGCGACGTGAACCGCGCCGGCGGAATGTCCCATCAGGTAGATGCGCGCGGGATTGCCGCCACGCTCGCCGATCTTGTCGGTGATCCACTTGACCGCGGCGGCGATATCCTCGGTGCCCGCCGGCCAGGGTGCCAGTGGCGCGAGCCGATAGGTGACGTTGACGCCGACGAAGCCGTTCCTTGCGGCCCATAGCATGATGTTGTCGTAGAACGGGCTGATCGGTGTGGTCCGCTTGTTGCCGCCGACGAAGGCGCCGCCGTGGACAAAGATCAGCACCGGCCGGGCCGATATCACGTTATCCGGTGCGAAGATATCGAGCAGATTGCGATCTGCGGGGCCGTATTTAACGTCCCGCTCGACCTTGACGTCCTGATACGGCTCTTTTTCCTGCAGCGGCGCGTAGAGCTCTACCGTCTTGGGTGGGTCGATGACGCGGCCGAGTTCCAGGAGCTTCCAGGCCAGATCCTCCGGCATCTGCGCCCACGCCGTGCTAGCGACCATTGCCGCCAGAACGGTCAAAGCCGATCTTGGTAATTTCATCCGGACTACCCCACGTTTCTTGGCTGTTTGGCCTAACTTGGCCGATCCGGCGCCTGTTTTGTACTGAATTCGCCGTGACGGTTCGCGACGCACTCGGAGATAGCGGAATTACTATTTACGTAAGTCGTAAATGCTGCTAGCCTCGTCAGCGATGATCGTGAGCTATCGGGATAAGCGCACCGAGCGGTTTGCTTCCGGTCAGCGTGTCAAGGAGTTCTCGGGTTTTGCGCGGCAGGCCGAGATGCGTCTTGATCGGCTGGATGCAGCAGTGAGCCTCGGTGACCTGGCAGGATTGCCGGGCAATCGCCTGGAAGCGCTCAAGGGCGATCGTGCCGGACAGTTTTCAATTCGGATAAACGACCAATGGCGTATCTGCTTCGCATGGCCCGACGGGATGCCTGGGCCTATCGAGGTGGAGATCGTCGACTATCATTGAGGGAAGACCATCGTGCCCCGTACACCTATCCATCCCGGCGAACATCTTGCCGAAGAGTTGCGCGAACTTGGCTTGAGTGCTGCCGAGCTTTCGCGTCAAATTGACGTGCCGGTGAACCGGATCACGGGGATCATTCACGGCCAGCGCGGCATCACGGCCGATACGGCGCTGCGTCTTGGGCACTGGTTTGGCACCAGTCCGCAATTCTGGATGAACTTGCAGCAGAATTACGAGCTGCGTCTTGCCGAAAGCCAGGTAGGTGCGAAGATTGCGGTATTGCCGCGCCGTACCACCCGTCCGACATCTCGAAAGTTTGGAAAAACGGCATGAGCCGCCGCGTCAAGAGACCTCTCCGCCCGGCGGGCGATCGCCCGAAGGGCGCGCGGCCCTATCGAGGCTCGGCAGCCGAGCGGCCGCAATCGTCTCGTCCGGGCGGCAAGCCCGCGCGCTTTCCAGCTTCGGCGCCGCGTGCGCCAAAACCTTTCGTTCCCGAGCCCGAAAAGGTCGTCGTCGAGCCGCCGCCGCTGCCGACCAAGGTTCAGACCGTCGTCGTCACCGCGGACGAAAACAACATGCGCGTCGATCGCTTCCTCGAGGCGCGTTTCCCCGGCCTGTCGTTCTCCCACATCCAGCGCATCGTTCGCAAAGGCGAGCTGCGCGTCAACGGCAAGCGCGCCGACAGCAAGGACCGGCTCGAGGAGGGGCAGAGCATTCGCATTCCGCCGCTGAAGCTCGACACGCCGAAAGGCGCGGGCCCGCTGTCCGAAGCCGCCACCAAAACACTGAAGGCGCTGAAGGAGATGATCATCTTCGAGGATGCCGACGTGATGGTGCTGAACAAGCCCGCGGGGCTTGCCGTGCAGGGCGGCTCCGGCATCACGCGAAATGTCGACGACATGCTGGAAGTGATGCGCGACGCCAAGGGACAGAAGCCGCGGCTGGTGCACCGGCTGGACCGGGAAACGTCGGGCTGTCTGCTGATCGCGAAAACCCGCTTTGCCGCGACCGCCTTGACCGGCTCGTTCCGCCACCGTTCGGCGCGAAAAATCTACTGGGCGCTGGTGGCCGGCGTGCCGAAGCCGAAGCAGGGCCGCATCTCGACCTACCTCGCCAAGGAAGAGAGCGAGGACGACAGCATCATGCGGGTTGCAAAACACGGCGACGAGGGCGCCAGCCATGCGGTGACTTATTATGCCGTGGTCGAGACCTCCGCCCAAAAACTCGCCTGGGTGTCGCTGAAGCCGGTCACCGGGCGCACCCATCAATTGCGCGCCCATATGGCCCATATCGACCACGCCATCGTCGGCGATCCCAAGTATTTCAACAAGGAGAACTGGGCGCTGCCGGGCGGCCTGCAGAACCGGCTGCATCTGTTGGCGCGGCGGATCGTGATCCCGCATCCGCGCGGCGGCGTCATCGACGTCAGCGCGCCGCTGCCGCCGCACATGCTGCAGTCCTGGAATTTGCTGGGACTGGAGCACGACCGGTTCGATCCGATCGAGAACGCGCCGGAGGAATAACACAGATACGTGACGCGCGGGTCTGCGCAACAACTGTCAAACCGGTAGCGCACGCATCAGGTATTGTCGGCTGTGTTATTCAATTGAGGGCTCCGCATGACTGGATATCTGCTCCGCGCCGCGCTTTTCTATTGTCTTCTTGCGGCGGCCATCGGCATCGGCACTACAGCCAATGCGCAGACCCTCGCCCTTGTGGGCGGCAAGGCGTACGCGTCGCCTGACGCCGATCCGCTCGACGATGCGGTCATCGTCACGACCAACGGCGTCATTACTGCAATCGGCAGCCGCAACGAAGTTCAAATTCCCTCGGATGCGAAGGTCATTGACTGCACCGGAAAGACTGTCGTCGCCGGCTTCTGGAACAGCCACGTCCATTTCACGCAAGCGGTCTGGAAGAACGCGGGCTCTGCACCCGCCGCGCCGCTGCAGGAGCATATGCGGGAGATGCTGACGCGGTGGGGTTTTACGACGGTGTGGGACGTTGGTTCCGACCCGAGCGATACCTTGCCGTTGCGACGGCGGATCAACTCGGGCGAGGTGCTGGGCCCAGACATCCATACGGCGGGCAGTATCTTCCCGAGGGGCGGTCATCCCGCCTATCTGCCGCCGGAGATGCAACTCCCCGAAGCCGCCACGCCCGACGAAGCCGCGCAAATGACGCGCGGCTATCTGCGGGCCGGCCTGGACGGTATCAAACTGTTCACCGGCTCCTACAAGGGGGAAGACAAGCCGGTCGTCAACATGGACGTGGCCGTTGCCAAGGCCGCGGTCGATATCGCGCACGCGCAGGGGAAGCCGGTGTTCGCGCATCCCCAGAATACGGCCGGTATTGAGGCCGTGATCGCCGCCGGGGTCGACGTGATGGCGCATACCGTCGCCAGGCAGCCGGGCTATCCTCCCGAGCAGCTCGCGCGCTTCAAGCAGCAGGGGATTGCGCTGACGCCGACATTGTCCCTGTTTGCGAAGCTGCCGTTGCCGCCCGAGATCGTCGCGCGCATCGTCGACAACATTATCGGCCAGCTCAAGAGCTTCTCCGAGAGCGGCGGTACGGTTCTGTTCGGAACCGACGTCGGCTACATCCAGCTCTACGACACTACGCTCGAATATGAGCTGATGCACCGTGCGCTGTCGGAACGCCAGATCCTGGCGTCGCTGACGATCAATCCCGCGCAGTATTTCAAGGCCGCGAAGAAGGGCCGGGTCGAGAAGGGGTTTGACGCCGACGTCGTGGTGCTGGACGGCGATCCCGTTGCCGACGTCAAGAACCTGGCCAGGGTTGCCTACACCATCCGGGCCGGCAAGGTGATCTATCAAAAGCTCTGAAGTCAGCGGAACCCGGCACAGCCCATTGCCGCATCCAAAATCGCAAGTAGTTTCCGCAACGGCCTCATCGGCTTTATTTGCATTCCCCGATATCGTATTGTCGGGGCTGGATTATTCATCGACTGCCGGAAGCCGAGACCCGCATGCGTGAACTATTCGATGAAGTCGCCGGACATTCGCCGCTCGATCCGGAGGAGGCGGTGCGACGCGCCACGCGCACTCCCCGGCGCAAGCGCTTCTACAAGGAGGCCGGCACGGCCGTGGCCGATGGCGGGTTTGCCGTCACGCTCGACGGCAAGCCGATCCGCACGCCTTCCGGCCGGCAGGTCGTCGCGCCGGCCAGCGCCATCGCGGAAGCGATCGCCGCGGAATGGAATGCCCAAGGCGAGACCATCGATCCCCTGACCATGCCGCTGACGCGCTTTGCCAACAGCGTCGCCGAGATCACCGATCGCGTCGATGCCGTGGCCGACGATGTCGCAAAATACCTCGGCACGGATTTGCTGTTCTATCGCGCCGGCCATCCCGAGGCGCTGGTCGCGCGCGAAGCCGCGCATTGGGACCCGGTACTGTCCTGGGCCGCGAACGAACTCGGCGCCCATTTCATCCTGTCCGAGGGCATCGTGCATGCCGCCCAGCCGCCGCAGGCGATCAAGGCCGCCCGCGGCGTGTTCCCGGCCGACCCCTGGTCGGTGGCCGCCCTGCATGTGGTGACGACGCTGACGGGCTCGGCGCTGCTGGCGCTGGCGCTGCTGCACGGCGTTCGCGATCCCGATCAGATCTGGGCGGCCGCCCATGTCGATGAGGACTGGAACGCCGAAAAATGGGGCGTGGACGAGGAGGTGGCGGCCCGCCGGGCCGCCCGGCTGGTCGATTTCCGGGCCGCGGTGCGCATTGTCAAGGAATTGAATCCCGGCGCGCCTTCCTCGCGCTGAGATCGGCTTCCGCCCACCGCGAATCGGGGCGATGTGCTAGTATAAGTTGCACGTATCGGCATGGTGACGGCGCATTGTCTGGACAATCGCGCGTCGTATTGGTTTGCGTCTTGCCTTGGCGCAGGTGCGGCAACCTCAAGACGAAACGATTGTTGCCGCGAGTTGCGCTCATCAAAATTGTTGACCGCGGATCTGCGAATGACCGTTTTCAAACCGGGAAATCTCGTGGTGCTGAAATCCGGCGGTCCGGTCATGACCGTGGATGCGGTGAACACCGATATTTTCGATGACAACAAAGTCACGGGGATCGTCTGCGTCTGGTTTGTCGGCGAGAAGCTTCAGCGCGTCCGGTTCGGACAGGATGCGATCGAACCCGCACGGTTGCAGAAGAACTCTTCAAGGAAACGAAAGGCGCGTTTGGAGGAGGTCGCCGGCGAATACAAGATGGTTCTTGATGAGATGGTCGCCGCCATGAACACCCCGGCGGATAGCGAGGGTGAAGTTTCAAGCAAGGTGGCCAAACGGCCAAAGTCCGCAAACACCGTTGTTGAACAACCGGAGACCGCACAGGCTCCCAAGGGTGTCGCTGCCGGATGGGTCGCAAGTGGAATTGCCGCTACTAACGGGCCCGAAAGGGCAGAGTATTAACGAGAGGTTTACGACGCCTGGTTAGTCTGCAGTCTGGCCGAGACCTCATGACATGGCGATATCCATCAATCCCGTTCTCCCGGTGCTATCAGCCCAAGAGGCTGGCGGCATTGCGCCCGAGCTCGTGCTGCAGCCGGGGAGCGTGGTCAACGCGCAGGTCCTGAAGGTGTTGTCCGCCGATCTGGTGCGGATTGCGATCGCCAGCCTCTCGATCGACGTGGCCTCGGAAATTCCGTTGCAGCAGGGCCAGAACCTGCAGCTTGCGGTCATGCAGACCAAGGATGGCGGCATCCGCCTCGCATTGCTGAGGCAGGGCGGCGATGCCGCGGCCGACGCCGTTACCTTGTCACCCGATGCGCTGGCCGATGCCGCAGCCAATCGGCCGGCCATCGTGTCACCGAAAAATGTGCTGACGCCGCTGGAGCGCATAGCCGTCTCCGCAGCCGCGCAAGCCGCGGTCACCGAACAGGACAGTCTGGCGCCGTTGTTTTCCAATCTCGGCGCGGCGGTTTCCGTCGGCAATCTGCCGCCGAAACTGCAAGCGGCGATCGCGCAGGTGCTGGCGCAACAGACCAGCCTCGATCAGAACCTCGACGGCGGCGACATCAAGACCGCGTTCCAGAAATCCGGAATCTTCCTCGAGGCGTCGCTGGCGGCGGGTTCAGTTCCCCCGAGCGGCGTTCCCGATCTCAAGGCCGCGCTGATCGTGCTTCGCCAGACGCTGCAGTCGGCGCTTGGCAGCAACGCAACAGTCGCGACACTGGCCGGGGCGCAACAAGCCGCGTCGCCACAGGCCGCCGCCGCGAGCCTTGCACCGTCTGCGCCTCCCAATTTCGATGTCCAGGAAATCCTACTGCCGCAAGCGCGGTTGCCGGCCGCCGAAAACCTCGCGCTGGCCGGCCAGGCCGCCCGCAGTCCGCTTGCGGCGGCGCTCGACGCCGGACCTTCGGCCGGTGCGACCTTGAACCTGCTGCAGGAAGCGCTGCAGGAGCTTGGCACCCCGGCGCGGATAGCCGCCACGCCGAAAGACGTTCGAGGCAGCGACGTGGCCTTCCACACCAACACGCCGCCGCCACCCGTCCGCGGCGCGCTTCCGGCCGCGCAGCCGATTGCATCGCCGACGCTTGCGCCGCATGCGCCGCTCGAAGCAACCGCGCATCATCTGCTCGATGACACCGATGCCGCCATCGCGCGGCAAACCCTGCTGCAGGTGGCGTCCTTGCCTGATCGTATCGACACTTCGGCGCCGAAGGCCGACATGAATGCGCCGCGCTGGAATTTCGAAATTCCGTTCGCGACGCCGCAGGGCACGGCGATGGCGCAGTTCGAGATTTCCCGCGATGGCGGCGGCGAGGAAGTCGAGGCCGCCAAGCGGGTGTGGCGGGCGCGGTTTTCGCTCGACGTCGAGCCGGCCGGTCCGGTTCACGCGCTGATATCGCTCATGGGCGAAAAGACCTCGGTGCGGATCTGGGCGGAACGGCCCGCGACCGCAGAGCAACTGCGCGCCGGCGCATCCGACCTGAGCCAGGCGCTGAGCCGGGCCGAACTTACGCCCGGCGACATCGTGATCCGCGACGGCGCGCCGCCGCAGCCCGCGCAAGCCGCCCGTGCCGGCCATTTTCTGGACCGCGCGCTATGAGCGTCGAGACCAAGAACAAGCTTGCGGTCGCGCTGCACTATGACAAGACCGGCGCCCCGCGCGTCGTCGCCAAGGGCAAGGGCGTCATCGGCGCGAAGATCATCGAACTCGCCCGCGAACATGACATCCCGATCGAGGAGAACGAGGTGCTGGCCGGCGCCTTGTCCCATGTCGAAATCGGCGACGAAATTCCGCCGGATCTCTACAAGGCGGTCGCCGAAGTGCTGGTCTTCGTGCTGCGGCTGTCGGGGCGCGTGCGCTAGCTTCGCGCGAAACCGCGTCAGTCGAGGTCCCATGTGCGCGGCTGCAGCAGTTCGGCCGGCGGCTTGACTTCGTCGATCGCGACCGGGCGCCGGACGATGCGCGTTGCGGTCCACGTGCCCCGGTAGATCCTGGAGCGATGGTCTTCTTTGAGCATGATGCCGTCATCTGTGAAACACGCACTCGTGCTGGCATCGGCCATTCCGGGAGTCATGTCGAACCAGCGGCAGCGTTCGCCGAGGACGGTATCGTAGCGGTCGCTGGGAACAGGCTGGAAGGTGTGGACGGGCTTCGCGCGTTCGGAGTCGGGCCTCGCGATTGTGAGTTCCTCTTCCACGTCGGCCCCGCCGCACTTGTACGTCAAGCGCATCCGGATTGAATCATGGGAAATCTCGATCTTCCGCTGTGTGCCTGCGATCACTTCCTTGAATAGCCACGGGCCAGCCCGGCGCGTCGTGCGAACGGTAGGCGAAGCCGGGTTCGATCCGTCCGGAAGTATCCTTTCTTCCGAAAGCTCCATGACCGTCTCATGCTCTGCCGCCGTCGAGCTCGCGGAGTCCTTTCGGTCCCACCAGTTCAGCGCCAGCAGCGCGCGCGGCAGCCGGGCGTCCTCGGCTGCAACCGGCCGACGCTCGACCCGGATCGCCTCGGCCGACCAACTAATACCTTGGGCACCGGACCTCCGGCGCCACAACTCGATGCCGTCATCGGTGAAGCAGCTCAGGTCGGTGAAGCTATGCCGGGCTGGGCTATCGGCTTTGCTCCGCGCCGTTTCCCACACCGTGCAGCTTTCACCGAGATGGGTCTGCCGCTCGCCGGTGTTGCGGGCTTGGTGGTCGTATTCGAGTTTGACATTGCGCAGAAAGTGGCTGATCCATCCGTTGTCAATGACGTAGGCATTGCTGCCGTGCCGATAATAGGCGGTCTCGGGTGGGGTGGCGTACGTGCTGTCGCTGCGGGTCCATTCGCCATGACGGGTCACGACCCTGATACTGCTTCCCTTGCGATCAGCAAATGTCTCTTTCATGGTGACGACGTAGTCGGGCGGCGTGACGCCGGGCGGCACGAACGGCGCGGCGGCGGCTGAACTGGCGGCCAGGCAGAAGATCATGGGAAGAAATATCAGCCGCAAGCAAACGCTCCATCGTCAGATCGGCAGCAATTTAACGCGAAATCGGACCTTCGTATTGGCCGAAGAATTGCTATCTGAGATTTTGGTTGTCATTGTTTTACCACGATGCCATTAGCATCATTTCCGCATCCTCAACCAATTCGGATACAACCGTGATCAATCGCCGCCAAGCGCTCGGTCTCCTTGCCGCGACCTCTTTCGTGCCCGCGCGCGCCCTTGCCAATGTCTCCTACCAGCGCAGCGAGTTTCGCGACGATCTTTCCAAGCGGTTTTTCGACCTTGGAACGACAGGTACCTTCGTCGCCTACAAGGTGGACGATTACCTGATCATCGCCAGCGACAAGGTGCGCTCGGGCGAGGGCAGGCTGCCGGCCTCGACCTTCAAGATTCCGAATTCGATCATCGCGCTGGAGACCGGCGTGGTCGAGGACCCCGACAAGGACGTCTTCAAGTGGGACGGCGTAACGCGCAGCATCGAGCCCTGGAACAAGGACCACACGCTGCGCTCGGCGATCGCGGTGTCGGCCGTGCCGGTCTATCAGGAAATCGCCCGGCGCATCGGGGCCGAGCGCATGCAGAAATATCTCGACCTGTTCGACTATGGCAATCGCGACATCGGCGGCGGCATCGATCAGTTCTGGCTGACCGGCAATTTGCGCATCGACCCCGTGCAGCAGATCGATTTCGTCGACCGGCTGCGGCGCGGCGTGCTGCCGGTGTCCAAGCGCAGCCAGGAACTGACGCGCGATATCCTCACCGTGACGAAGGTCGGCGACGCCACCATCCGCGCCAAGAGCGGCCTTCTGGGCGCCGAGCAAGGCAAGCCGTCATTGGGCTGGATGGTCGGCTGGGTCGAGAAGGGCTCTTCCCCCACCGTGTTCGCCATGAACATGGACTGCAAGGAGCAAAGCCACATCGCCGCCCGCATGACGGTGGTGCAGCAGTGCCTTGCCGATATCGTGGCGATTTGACGAACCGATCCACGCCGACTTTACTGGCACACAGGAGTACGCTGGACTAGCGTCACTCGCCGCTATGGGGCTCTGCATGTTGTCTCGCCGCTCGGTCGTGCTGGGAGGGTTGGCGCTTTCGCTTGGGCCCGCCCGCGCCTGGGCACAGGCGTCGTCGGAAGAGAGCGTGGCAGCCGTTCTCAGGGAGCGCGTAGATGTCGGGCGCGAAAGCCTGGGGCTTGTCGCGGGCCTTCTTGACGGTGACCGGCGCAGCGTTTTCGCGTACGGGCAGTCCGGCTCTGAAAATAATCGGCCACTCGACGTCGACACGGTTTTCGAGATCGGTTCGATCACCAAGGTGTTCACCGCGTTGCTGTTTGCCGACATGGTGGTGCGTGGCGAAGTCTCGCCCGGCGATCCCGTGGCCAAATTTCTGCCGCGCGACGTGCACGTGCCCGAGTTCGATGGCAAACCCATCACGCTGCTCGATCTTGCGACCTACACGTCGGGCCTGCCGCGCTTGCCCTCCAACTTCAAGCCGGCTGACAAGAACAATCCCTATGCAGACTACACGGTCGGGCAGCTCTACGATTTTCTGGCCAGTTACAAATTATCGTTTGCGCCCGGAACGCATTATGAATACGCGAATCTGGGCTTCGGCCTTTTGGGCCATGCGCTCGCCTTGCGTGCGGGCTCGAGTTACGAGGAACTCGTGGTCTCGCGTATTTGTGCGCCGCTCGGAATGGACAGCACCCGCATTGCACTGTCGCCTTCCATGAAGGAACGCCTGGCGCGTGGTCACGACGCCAGCCTCGCGCCGGTGGCAAACTGGGACATTCCGACATTGGCGGGCGCCGGTGCGCTCCGCTCGACGGCGAACGATCTTTTTACGTTTCTGGACGTGAGCTTGGGTAACCGGCGCACGCCGCTGGCGGCTGCCATGGAGATGACCTTCGCCGAGCGCCGGCCGACCGGCCAGGGTACGCCATTGGTCGGGCAAGGCTGGTTTATCTCGACCCTTCACAATGATGAGATCGTCTGGAAGGATGGCGGTACTGGCGGCTACGCATCCTTTGTCGGATTTTCGACGAAGAGCAGGCGTGCCCGCATCCTGCTGTCCAATGCCGCCGACTACTCGGCCAATACGCGTACGGGCATGCATTTGATCAATGCCGCTTACGTGCTTCCCAGGCTGCGCCGACAGGTGCCGGTCGATCCGCAAATTCTCGCAAGCTATGCCGGCCGTTATGAGGTGACGCCGACCTTCATCCTGACGGTGCGCCCCGATGGCGGACGGCTGTACATTCAGGCGACGGCGCAGCGCGAGTTCGAGGTCTTCGCCGAGAGCGAGGCCGAGTTTTTCTATCGCGTGGTTGACGCGCAGGTCAGCTTCGCTCGGCCGGAAGGCGGCGTGGCGCCGTCGCTGACGCTGCATCAGAACGGCAAGGACATGCCGGGCAAGCGGCTGCCGTAAGGCTGGATCGCCGTGCGCCGGATCGCCTCGCCGATATCGCTAACGCCGGCTCAGCGCCAGCGAGACGGACGTGATGTTGGTGCCCTGAGGCTGGATCGACACCGTCTGCCGTCCGCCACGCGTCGTCAACGACAGGCTGGCCGAGAAGCTGTCGCCTCTTGCTGCAGCCTGGACGTGATCGCCGGCCGCCCGTCCGGAAAGTGTCCCGGATGCGTTGCGGCTCGCTTCGCTCCATGAACCCGAGATCGCGCCGCCACGGTATTCAACGTCGCTTGCGAGATCGAAATTATAGCTTGGGCTGGCGCACCTCAGATTGAGCCGAAGCTGCTCGCCGCTTCCGGCGACGTTGTACGTCGCGCGGCAGCGTAATTGCTCTTGTTGTCCGTCGCTAGTGCTGAGAACACCGCCGCCGGACCACGTACCTGCCATGGCGACGAAAGGCGAGACAGGTGCGGCCACCGCTGCGCCTAAGGGCAGGCATAACACCGCAAACAGCAGCGCCTTTTGGGTAAAACTGGATCCAGACATCTTGATGGCCTCCATTTCGGTATGGCCATCAACGCCAGAACTGCAAACGGGTTCATTGGTTTCACCGCCGCCTGACTTGTGGGGCGGGTTCCATCACGCCGCCGCTACCCCAGCTTCAACAGCGCCTGCAGGGATTCGCTCACCGCCTTGCGCGCTTCCTGGGCGGTCGCCGGATTGCCGCCGACATGCGGATTGAGCGCGATGCAGGCGTCGGCCAAGATCAGCTTCGCCATGCAGCATCTGACCTTCACTGTCCGCAACATTTCGGCGACCGGCGCGTCGATCGCGGCGACGAACCTTGCCGCCATTCCCGACAGCTTTCAGCTTCTGATGGAAATGGAGTCCACGGCGCGGCGCTGCGCCGTGGTCTGGCGCAAGCCGACGCAGATCGGCGTTCAGTTCACCTGAATCGAAAATCGCCGGCCTAAGCCTTGATGGTCGGCTTCCCGATCCGCCCCATATGGGTGAAGCCAAAACCGCTGGTATATTTCAGGCCGTAGCCGAGCGCGCGGTCGAAGCCGATATGGGCCAGCCAGATCATGGCGATCGAGAGAATGAGCGGCGAGGCGGTGGCAAATCCGGTCGTCATGATCGCGACAGGCGCGAGGTAGCTGTGCACGGTGTTGTAGATGAGTGCGCCAAAACGCGGTCCCGACAGGTAGGCCGCAAAGCTGAGGTCCGGCGCGAAGAACAGGATGGCATAAACCCACCAGTCGCCGTCCCAGATATAATAAAGCAGCGTCATGCCGATAAAGAGCGCTAATCCTTCCAGCCGGAGCACCGTGCGCACGCCCCCGGTGACGGCGCCTGAGGTGTCGGCGCTAGCAGTATCGGTCATTCCGTTCCCCTGATCAGGATGCGGATATAGGGTTCGCCGGGCGGCGGTACCAGAGGCCGGAAGGGTGTTTCCGGATCGGAAAATGCCGTGTTAGAAGGCCCTTAAATCGGCACCAAAGGCGGGCGGAAGCAGCATGAAGGACATCCTGGACACCCTCGAAGAACGGCGCGCCGGCGCCAAGCTCGGCGGCGGCGAAAAGCGCATCGAGGCGCAGCACGCCCGCGGAAAATTGACCGCGCGGGAGCGCATCGAGCTGCTGCTCGACAAGGGTTCGTTCGAGGAATTCGACATGTTCGTCGAGCACCGCTCGACCGAATTCGGCATGGAGAAGTCAAAAGTGCCGGGCGACGGCGTCGTCACCGGCTGGGGCACCGTCAATGGCCGCAAGACCTTTGTGTTCGCCAAGGACTTTACCGTGTTCGGCGGCTCGCTGTCGGAAACCCACGCGCTGAAGATCACAAAGCTTCAGGACATGGCGATGAAGGCGAGGGCGCCGATCATCGGCCTCTATGACGCCGGCGGCGCGCGCATCCAGGAGGGCGTGGCGGCGCTCGCGGGCTATTCCTACGTGTTCCGCCGCAACGTCATCGCCTCGGGCGTGATCCCGCAGATTTCAGTCATCATGGGCCCGTGCGCCGGCGGCGACGTCTACTCGCCGGCCATGACCGACTTCATCTTCATGGTGAAGAACACCTCTTACATGTTCGTGACCGGCCCCGACGTGGTGAAGACCGTCACCAACGAGGTGGTCACGGCCGAAGAACTCGGCGGCGCCTCGGTGCACGCCACGCGCTCCTCGATTGCGGACGGCGCGTTCGAGAACGACGTCGAGACCCTCTTGCAGATGCGCCGGCTGATCGATTTCCTGCCGTCCAATAACACCGACGGCGTGCCGGAATGGCCGAGCTTTGACGACATCGAGCGCGTGGACATGTCGCTGGATACGCTGATCCCCGACAATCCGAACAAGCCCTATGACATGAAGGAGCTGATCAGTAAGGTCGTGGACGAGGGCGACTTCTTCGAAATCTCGGAAACCTTTGCCCGGAACATCGTCACTGGTTTTGGCCGCATCGCCGGTCGCACGGTGGGCTTCGTCGCCAACCAGCCGATGGTGCTGGCGGGCGTGCTCGACTCTGATGCTTCACGGAAAGCCGCGCGCTTCGTCCGCTTCTGTGACGCCTTCAACATCCCGATCGTGACGTTCGTCGACGTGCCGGGCTTCCTGCCGGGCACAGCTCAAGAGTATGGCGGCCTGATCAAGCACGGCGCGAAACTGCTGTTCGCCTACTCGCAATGCACGGTGCCGCTCGTCACCATAATCACCCGCAAAGCCTATGGCGGCGCGTTCGACGTGATGGCGTCCAAAGAAATCGGCGCCGACATGAACTACGCCTGGCCGACCGCCCAGATCGCCGTGATGGGCGCCAAGGGCGCGGTGGAAATCATCTTCCGTGCCGATATGAACGACCCTGATGCGATCGCCAAACGCACCAAGGAATACGAAGACCGCTTCCTGTCCCCCTTCATCGCGGCCGAACGCGGCTACATCGACGACGTCATCATGCCGCACTCGACAAGGAAGCGGATCGCGCGCGCGCTGGCGATGCTGAAAGACAAGAAGGTCGAGATGCCGGCGAAGAAGCACGACAATTTGCCGTTGTGATGAAACTTACCATCCATGTGTTGACTTCAATGATGTCCACATCGCGTAAACCGCTCGCACGATTTTCTCGAACTGAACGTCGCTGCCGTTAGCGCCAGCTAACATAACTCTTCGACGGGTATCGAATACACCAGGGGCGAAAACGTTCGGTGCAAAGGTAGGCCCGTGAACCGCAGTGTTTGCTGCGTGACTGGGCGCGTTTGGGATTGGCCTAACATTGTTCAACTTGAGATGTTTCGCAGCGTGGGCAATGCCCCGAATCAGACCAAAATCTGAAAATTGCTGTTCTAATGCTGTTGCGAAACTAGCGGGATCGTAAACCGGAAGAGCGGTTCCGTTGCGGTCTATGAATGTAAAGCTAGTTTTGACGGCAGCTTCGTGAGTGTGAAATACCCAATCGGACATGTGAAAGAGCGAGATTGCGGCGTGGAGCGCACAGCGTAGGCTTTCATTGTTGGCAAAATATTCGCTGCAATCTGGAACAACCATCTCAAGCCAATAGTCGGCCGCAGTATTTAGTTGAAAGGTCGATCGCATCGTTCTGTCCCTAGTCGCGCGACAGGGCACTGCGCCCAGCGTTGCGCAAGGTACCACGCGTTCGACCGAAAATAAGCGAGGAGGCAGATTAGTTCATAGGATGGGTTAGGCGAAGCCGCACCCACTCTGACAGCATCGGTAGGTAGGGCGGGCCACGCTTCCGCCTTCACTCTTCCGAGCTTCAGCGGACAAGCTAACCCGCCCCGCATTGTTCTACAGCGAGGGGCGCTAGGCTGCCTGCTGCTTCATGAATTCCGTCGCGCGCTTCTTGAGCTCGGCAGGCGAAACGTCCTCGACGTGGGTGCCGATGTGCCAGTGATTGCCGGCCGGGTCCGTCACGCCGCCGCTGCGGTCGCCATAGAACATGTCCGAAGGCTCCATCACTGACGTGCCGCCGGCCTTCAGCGCCATCTGGTAAACCGCATCCACATTGGGCACGTAGAGGTGCAGCATGGCCGAGGTGGCCTTTGCGCGCTCGGAAGAATCGGAAATCATCACGACGGAATCGCCGATCTTGAGCTCCGCGTGCATGATCTTGCCGTCGGGCCGCATCATCGGCTCGAACACGAATTGTGCGCCGAATGCGCTCTTCATGAACTGGATGATCCTTTCCGCGCCGTCGACGACGAGATAAGGCGTGAGGGTGTGATATCCTTCAGGAACGGGTTTTACCTTGGTTGCCATAGCTGTCTCCTCTGGTTTGGATGACGCCTGCAGCAGAACGACCCAACATTCCCCCTTGTTCCTTTGGATTTTCACGCGGTTGTTTGTAGAAAGTGTGACGGGCTCATTGCGGCGACGGCGGGGTCGCGGGTTCCGCGTGATCACGATGACGCGATGGTTTTGCGTGCGCGCGCAGGCGCACGCTTCTGCAGATCGCGCGGAGCATTCCTCGACATCATGCTCGGCCTAACGCGACACCAGCGGAACAAAATCGTATTCGCCGACCCCTTGCAGAACCAGGAAGGTGAGCGACGTCGTGCCGCCGTTGGTCACCAGATGCGGTCGCGCAGGTTTGACGACATAGACTTCGCCGGGCTGCAAATTCACTTCCTCTTTCGGATCCTGCAGGAACAGCCGCATCTGGCCTTCCAGGACGTAAAACGTATCTGACACATTGGTGTGGGTGTGCCACGGCACCTTCTGGGTTGCGGAGAGCTGCAACTCCGTAATGCGAAAGCCGGGGCGCGCGGCGTGCTCGGCGCGACGCTCGACTTCGTACAGCGGACTGGCGTCCTTGACTGGCTGCGGCTGGTTCATGACGGCCTTCCTCGGATCATCCGCCCCCAACGCGTGGTGATGCGCGATGATAGCCTTGCGCTGGCCTTCACGAAATGGGCAGTAGGATGGGTTTCACTTCCGCTCTATCCATCCTATGAAGCTGAGACTGCCGCGCCGCGCCTCATCACTCCAGATTGTTCTTCTTCTGCTGCTCGCCGTCCCGAAGGCGCTGCGCGATCGCCGTTCGCCTCGGTATCAGCGCGGCCTCGTCCGCGAGTCGCTGCGCGAGGTCGGAGTGATATTGTTGCACGACGTCGAGCACGGCGTCCTTGGCGAGCTTTCGATGGTACTCGGCAAGGAATCTGTGCAGGTCAGCGAGTTGTTCGTCGTCCATGGGCATCGCGCCTCAGCCGCTATCCCCAAATATACCGCAACCTGTTGATCCCGCGCCAGCTTTCGACGCGCTCAATCGCCGCCCGCGAGCGAGGTCAGATGGTCACGGCTGCCGCGGCAGGCCCCGCATCGGCGGCGCGCCGCTCGCTCCGTTAACCCTCTGTTAACCATGCCGGCCTAGCCTGCGGTCATTGCCTGTTACCACTAGCGGATTACCGCCCGGTTCGTTCGGGGAGAACAGCCGATGTCCGTTGAGACTCTGACCTATGACGCCCTCGGCGCCCGCCTGAACATCTCGCCCGTGGCCGCCCGTTCGCTTGCCAGGCGGCTCCGGCTGCCGCGCTCGCTGTCGGACGACGGCAAGGCGCTGGTGAGCGTTGATCTCGCCGAAATAAGGCACACGCCACAGCCGCCGGGCCGTCGCCAGGCAGGCGCCGTCGCCCAGCTGACGGCCAAGGTCGTGGCACTGCAGGCCGAGATCGTGCAGCTCGAAGCAATGGCCGCCGGTCACCGCGCCGATTTCGAGCGCGAACGCGAGCGCGCGGAACGCCTGGTGACCGAGCTGCTGCATGCGGCTGCCGAGACCACGGCCGCCCGAGAGGCGGCTGCGCGGCTTGAGGGGGAGGTGGCAGTCCTGCGGGCCCGTGCCCGAACCGACAGCTCGATCGACAAGACGGAACGCCGGCTGGGGCAGCTCGCCGCGACCCTGGTGGAATCAGACCGCAAGGCGGCACGTGGGTAGCTATCCCAGTCTTCTCATTCCGCAGCGTCGCGGAGCAATCGTGGGGCAAGAATGTCTAGCACTGATATCCGCGAGTTGAAGGCGCGCATTATTGTATGCGGGGTCGGCGGCGCCGGTGGCAATGCCGTCAACAACATGATCGAGGCCGGGCTCGAAGGCGTCGACTTCATCGTTGCCAATACCGATGCCCAGGCGCTCACCAGTTCGAAGGCCGGGCGCGTCATCCAGATGGGCAGGCAGGTAACCGGCGGTCTTGGCGCCGGCGCGCAGCCCGACATCGGGCGCGCGGCAGCGGAAGAGGCCATCGAGGTGGTCCGCGAGCAATTGAACGGCGCGCACATGGTGTTCGTCACCGCCGGCATGGGCGGCGGCACCGGCACGGGGGCCGCCCCCATTATCGCCAGGACCGCGCGCGAACTCGGTATCCTCACCATCGGTGTCGTCACCAAGCCATTTCAGTTCGAAGGCCAGCGCCGCATGCGTTACGCCGAAGCCGGCATCGCGGAACTGCTGAAGGAGGTGGACACCCTCTTGATCATCCCGAACCAGAACCTGTTCCGGGTCGCAAACGAGAAGACCACATTTTCGGATGCCTTCGCGATGGCCGATCAGGTGCTCTATTCGGGCGTCGCCTGCATCAGCGACCTCATCGTCAAGGAAGGCCTGATCAATCTCGATTTTGCCGACGTTCTCTCGGTCATGCGCGAGAAGGGCAAGGCCATGATGGGCAGGGGCGAGGCTTCCGGCGACAAGCGCGTGCTCAACGCCGCGGTGGCCGCGATTTCCAATCCGTTGATCGAGGATCCCTCGATCAAGCGCGCCAGCGGCCTGATCGTCTCCATCACCGGCGGCAGGGACCTGACGCTGTTCGAGGTTGACGAGGCCGCCACCCGCATCCGCGACGAGGCCGATCCGGACGCCAACATCATCGTGGGCGCCACCTTCGATGCCAGCCTCGACGGCGTCGTCCGCGTCTCGGTGGTGGCGACCGGCATCGATAATCTCGGCGCGGCGCGCGAGCGCCAGCCGGCGGAAAGCTCACTGACGGACCTCGCCAGCCGGCTGAGCAACGACAGGCGCCGAACCGCAGAGCGGATCGAGCGCAGTGTATCGCCACCGCGATTTGAGAATCCGTCGATGCTCCCGGTGGCCCGCCACCCCGAAGTGCGACCGGTAAGGCCGGTCGCGGAACATGCGCGGCCGGCGGCGCCGCAGCGCCTCGATCCGTTCGGCCGCGCCGCGCCCGTACGCAACCCGGTCGAGGAAAAGGTCCTCGATATCCCGGCCTTCCTGAGCCGCAAGGCGAACTGAGCCGTGCTGCCGCGGGCCCTGGTCTTCTCCCAGGCGGTTCCTGAAGGGCTGTTGCCCTATACTTTCCATCCTCCAGCCTTGCTTTGGTCAAAACGGCGGTAGGGAGTGTCCACAATCCGACGATCGCCCGTTCAGTTGACGGCAAAACTGGGAGGAGGCGCCTATGGAGTCCTCGGCGAACACCAAGCAAACCGATTCTCGCAATGTCAGTCCGGGCGATGTTAGTCCGGGACTGTCCACGCAAGGATTGTCCACGCAAGACTTGGAGCTGGTCGCGCGCGCCGATGAACGGCTCGCACATGCTTATGAGCAGATCGCCAGCGCGGATGAGCAACTCGCGCGTGTCAATGAACAGATTTCCAGGATGGAGGACGATGCCGCGCGGAAGCAGGCCGTGAGCAAGCTTCGTCGGCCGTCGCGTGGCAGGCCGGCGCTGCGCGGCTTCATGGGCCTGCTGCTGACGGCGGGCATCTGTTTTGCCGCTTTCGCTTCGCAGTCCTATGGCGAGACGGCCAGGCAGATGATCTCCCGGTGGGCGCCGCAACTGGCTTCGTCGTTGCCGTCGGCAACACCGGAGCTTGCCGCCCAGCAGAGCCCGCCACCCGTTCAGGTGGCTGCGGCGGACGCGGCCATTTCGCAATTGTCACCTGCGGCTCAGACCGCGCCGCAAGACGCGGCACCCGCCGCGATCCCACCCGAGGTGACGCAGTCGCTCCAAACGATGGCGCGTGATCTCGCAAGCGTGCAGCAGGAGATCGGGCAGCTCAAGGCCGCCCAGGAAGCATTGGCCCGCGAAAATGCCAGGACTGCCGAACAGCTCAAGGCGAGCCAAGAACACCAGGAACAAATGGCGCGCGCGATCTCCAGCGCCTCCGAGCAGAATCTGCGGCTCAGGACATCAGTGCCGGCATCTGCCGCGACACCTGCTGCTACATCAGCCAATCCGCCACGGCGAGTTGCCAACGCTGCGCGCAAGCCCGTGTCGACGCTTCCGCCGAAGCAAGCGAGGGCGCAAGCGCGGGCGCCAGTGCAGTTGCAGGCCCGACAACAGTAGTTTTCAGAGGCGCCGTCGTCCACCGAAGGCTGTGTCGCCTCTCTCGCTGATCGCAATATTTTCCAGCGCTCGGAATATAGCCGTCGCAAATACCATTCATTGGTTGGCGCGCCTAACGCGAATTTCGTTAAGTGCGCCAATCTGTCCCGGCCTTGGCATGTGGCGGTAGCCGGACGATGCGCTACGCTCCCTGAAAAATCAGGGAGGAATCAATGTCAGTGAGAATCAATCGCCGTCACTTCATCGCTGCCGGCACGGCAGCCGCCGCGATGCCTTTCCTCTCGCGCAGCGCCTCGGCGCAAGCCGCGTGGCCGTCGCGCAATATCCGCATGGTCTGCAGCTACCCGGCCGGCGGGCAGACCGACCTGCTGGCGCGCGCCTTCGGCGATTTCATCACCAGGCAGGTGAGGCAGACCGTCGTCGTCGAAAACAAGGCGGGCGCCTCCGGCTCGATCGGTGCGGCGGAAGTCGCGCGCGCGGCGCCGGATGGCCACACCATCCTGTGCTCCATCTCGACGACCTATGTGATGAACCGGGTCATGATGAAGAATCCCGGCTACGACATGGATAGAGACCTGACCCTCGTCAGCATCATCCCGGGCGCCGGGCTGCCGCTGGTCGCGAGCCTGGCGTCCGGCGTCAAGACGCTGGACGATTTCGTCGCGTTCGCGCGCAAGAAGGGGCAAGTGAACTTCGGCACCTACAGCGCGGGCTCGGTGCCGCACATGACGATCAACGAACTCAACAAGCAGTATGATCTCAAGATCGAACCGATCCACTACCGGGGCGAAGCGCCGATGTGGACGGGGCTGCTGGACGGCACGCTCGATGTCGCGATGGGCAGCTACACGGCAGCCCAAACCGTCCTGCAAGGCAATAAAGGCGTTGTGTTCGCGGTGCATTCGAAGAAGGTCGCCGCGATCCCTGATATCAAGACCTTGCCTGAGCAAGGCGCGACATCGAAGTTCTTCACGGTAAGCGGCTTCACCGGCTGGGCGTTGCCAAAGGCGACCCCGCAACCGATCGTCGATCGGCTGTCGGAACTGTGCGTGGCGGCCAATGGCGATCCCAAGGTGAAGGAAGTTCTCTCTACCTTCGTGCTGGATCCGGCGCTCGGCTTCAAGGAAAGCAACGCCCTGTATCAGCGTGAATTGCCGACCTGGATCGAGAGCGCGCAGGCGCTCGGCCTGGAGCCCGCCTAGCGCGAAAGCCGATCAGCGGGTAGGGTGGGTACGCTTACGCTAACCACCCTACGAAACCGCACTTGGTGCTCGATCTTGAATGTGATGGCTGAGGACGACCCGACAGACGAGATTTCGCTCATCGAGGAGCGGCTCGAGGAGCTTGCCGAAGTCTCGGAGCGATGCCGAAAGATCATTCTGTTTTCCAAGGTGGCCATCGCCGGCGGCGCAGCCTTGCTGCTCGTCATGATGCTCGGCCTGTTCGGGTCCAGTCAGGTCGTTGCCCTCGGGTCGATCGCCGCGGTGCTGGGTGGAATCGTGTCGCTCGGATCGAATGTCAGTACGTTGCGACAGACGACGGACGCCATCGGCGCCGCCGAGGCGCTCCGTTCGGATCTGATCGGCAGGATCGATCTCCGGGTGGTCGGGGATAGCCCCATGAAACTGAGTTGACGTGCCTCGCAAAGGCAGTGCGTAGGGCAAAGCGAAGCGTGCCCACCGCTTTTGCTGCCTCACAGAGATGGTGGGCACGGCGCATATGCGCCTTTGCCCCTACGAAGCCCCTCACTTCATCCCGGTGCAACTCGCATAGAACGTCGTCGTCGCCGGCCAGTCCGAGAACATGCCGCGCACGCCGACCTGCTTTGCCAGCACGTCCAGCACCGTCAGCGTATCGCCGTCGCGATCGACGACTGATTTGATCGATTTGTGATAGAAGCCGCCGCCCTTGTGCAGCGGGCCGTCGCGCTCCAGCGACCAGCCGATCAGGTCGAGCCCGGCGGCCTTCGCGGCCTTGGCGTATTCGGAGGGGACGATCTCGCGCTTGTCGTTCAGCGTCAGCATGGTCCAGATCGGCGGGCCGAGGATCGCGACGCCTTGCGCCTTCAATTCCGCCATCGAGGGTTTCCAGGTGTCGGGCTTATTGGGATCGAGACCCTGCTTCTCGTAGCGGTCCTCGAGATACACCGCCTGCGCCCCGAACGCCGGCTCGGTCTTCACCCAGTAGAGCACGTCGGCGAGATTAAAACTTTGCGCAAACACATCGCCCGGGGCAATGCCGGCTTTCTTGTAGGCGTCCAGCAATGCAGAAATGCCGCAGCGGCGACAAATGTTCCGCTGCGAGTAGCAGCGCTACGAAAATAATTCCGGATCGGCTTCGTTCGCGCAAAGCTGAACGCGCAGTTCACCGCGCGTTCATCTAGGCAGCTTGAAACTCTCTTCTTCGCACCCAGCAGACGGAGGAGGAGATGTGATGGAACGCCGCCACTTTCTGAAACTCGCCTTTGGATTTGCCGCGGGCGGTGTCGCGCTTGCAGCGAGCGCGCAGGCCGCGCCGCTGATGCCGGCGCCGCTCGCTGACGACGCCAAACTGCCCGCTAATCCTGATGCTCAACCCGCCGTCACGTCGGGCGAGGAGGTCGATCGCCTCTCGCCGGAAGAAGTGCGCTGGGGCCGCGGCCGCGGCCGCCATCGTGGCTGGGGCCGCCGGCGCTGGGGCTGGCGTCGCCGGCACTGGGGTTGGCGCCGCCGCCGCTGGCGTCGCAGGTATTGGGGCTGGCATCGCCGCCGTCGTTGGCGCCGCCGCTACTGGCGCCGTCGTCGTTACTACTGGTAAGTCGCCGTCAGGGATTGTTCAGAGCGTTTTCCCGCGAAGTGGAGACCGGTTCGCGTCAAGAAAACGCGTCAAATCAAAAATTGAAAGCCATTCCGATTTTATCGGAACGGGCTTGCAAGGAATAAAAAAGCCCCGCGCGAGCGGGGCTTTTGTCATACTTTGGGAATGTCAGTAAGCGCGGCAGCGTCCATACCGCCACACGGTGCCGTAAGGGCAACCGCGGCCGGGCCGCACCACGACGACCGGAGCTGCGGGCCGCACCACGACGACCGGGCCTGGACGAACCACAACGGCCCGCCGATTGGGTTGGCAGCCGCCATAGGGGCCACGATGCCAGCCGGGGCCGCATCCGCCTGCGGCTTCCGCCGCGCTGAAGCTGGCAACGGTGCCCAGGGCCAAAACTGCTGCGAAAAGATACTTCAATGTTTTCTCCCGTTCTTGGCCGCAAGGCGGCACGGTCGGAACCTAGTCACGAACACCTGAATGGAACATGAATGTCGTGATTTGTCATGGGGCGACGGCCAGAAATCCGAGCACCAGTTCGCTGTATCTGGCCGGCGCCTCCAGAAATACCAGATGGCCGGTATTCGCCACCACCTCGGCCCGGCCCTTGGCCATCCTGGCGGCGAGCGCTTTGGCGAGCTCGGCGTTCTGCCCCATTTTCGCGCGCAGCGCCTCCGGCGCATTCGCGCGTCCCGGCGCGTTGTGATCGTCGGCGCCCATCACGAACAGCGTCGGCTGCGTGATCAGCGGGATCTCGTGCACGACGGGCTCGCGGTAGATCATCTGCGCCGAGCTGACGAAGGCGCGCAGCCAGCGCGGATATTCGGCGCTGCCCTTGATGTTGAAACGCGCGTCGATGAACGGTGTGACCTGTTCGGGCGGCAGCTTTAGCGCGTAGTTGGTCTCGAGCTGCTTGCGATAGCCGTCCGCGGTGAGTTTGTCCTCGTTCTCCAAGATCTTCTCGGTCGGCGTCGGCGGCACGTAGAGCCGATAATCCTCCAGGCCGATGGGAGCGGTCAGCACCAGATGCGCGATCCGGTCGGGCCAGGCGCGCGCGATACGCACGCCGAGCATGCCGCCGAGCGAATGCGCCACGATGTCGGCCTTGGCGATGTTGAGATGATCGAGCAGCGCGATCGTGTTGCGCGCCAGCGTATCGAAATGCAGGTCGCCTTGCGGCTTGGAGGATTTGCCGAAGCCGATCTGGTCCGGCACCACCACGCGATAGCCGGCATCGCTCAGCGTCTTGATCACCGGCGCCCAATAGCTCGATGGGAAATTGCGACCATGCAGCAGCACCACGGTGCGGCCGTTCGGCTGCGCGGGAGCTACGTCCATATAGGCCATCCGCACCTGTTCGCCGTCGTTCACCAGCGGCAACAGGTGGACGGGGTAGGGATAGGCAAAACCCTCGAGCCCGATGCCGTAGGGCTCGCGTTGAGCGGGTCGCTCAGTTTCCGCTGCGATTGCAGGCAACAGCGACAGTACGGACAAGGCGGCTGCCAGCACACCAACAAATGTTCGTCGCATCCCAAGGCTCCTGTTCTGAAGGCAGGTGCGTATTGATGCGGACGTCGCGCAGTGTAAAGACTTTCCATTTCACGTTTTGGCGAGAGCATGAGCTGGTCGACCCTCATGGTGAGGAGGCGCCAGCGGGTCCGCGCGTAGCGCGGCCCGATGACGAGCGCAATTGCGCTCGCAAGGTGATGACGAGCGCAATTGCGCTCGCAAAGTGATGACAGGCTCCACGCCGTCTTCGGACGAGGCTCCGAATCGCCGGGAGAACCACGAGGGCAAGCCGGCGTAATTCCTTCCAGGCGGGAACGTTAGGCCGGCTCGCTGCCGAACAGCGCGGCGAACCGCTTTTCGCCGGTGCGCGTAAAATTCACGACGCGGCTGCCCGGCGCAGGATCGCGCGCTGCCCAGTTGAGTTCGGTGAACCGGTTCATCACGGCTGCCCCCAGCGTGCCGGCGAGGTGATGGCGGCGTTCGCTCCAGTCGAGGCATGCCTTGCAGACCGGCCTGCGCGGATGGGCCAGCGCCTCCGTGTCGATCTGCAGCGCCTCGGCCATGAAGCGCTTGCCCTCGCCGGTGAGTTCGATGTCCTGTTTTGTTTGCCGGACCAGCCGCTGCTTGCGCAGGCTGTCGAGCATCTGCACGCCGAGATCGCCGGCGAGATGATCGTAGCAGATCCGCGCCCGCCGCAGCGCCGGCTCCTTCGGCCCCGTGCGCACGCGGGTGTGACCGGCGCGCTCGGCAAGGCCCGCAAGGCCTTCGAGCACATGCGCGACGTCGGGGCCGGTGAGGCGGTAGTAGCGGTGACGGCCCTGTTTCTCCGGCTCGATCAGGCCGCCGGCTTCGAGTTTCGCCAAATGCGAACTCGCGGTCTGCGGCGTGATGCCGGCCTGGTGCGCCAGCTCGCTCGCGGTCAGCGCGCGGCCGGTCATCAGCGCGGTCAGCATGTTGGAACGCGCGGGATCGCCGACGAGCGAGGCGACCATGGCGATGTCGGGGCCTGCTTTCATAGTTCGATGATAGCCGAAGCATTGACGTCGGGCAAGCGGGTATTGTCACGGCTGCAACACCAGGCTCCGTCATTGCGAGCGAAGCGAAGCAATCCATGCCGCCACAAGCGGAGGAATGGATTGCTTCGTCGCTTCGCTCCTCGCAATGACGGTGCAGAAGTATTGGAGAACCTCATGACCGTCACCGTTTTCATCCGCTACCAACTCGATCCGTTCAAGCGAGCTCAGTTCGAGCAATACTCAAAAAACTGGCTCACCATCATCCCGAAATGCGGCGGCGACCTGCTCGGCTACTGGATGCCGCATGAGGGCACCAACAACATCGCGTTTGCGCTGATCTCGTTCGAGAGCCTCGCCGCCTATGAAAGCTACCGGGCGCGGCTGCGCGCCGACAGCGAGGGCATGGCCAATTTCAATTTCGCCGAGGAGAACAAGTTCATCCTCACTGAGGAGCGGACCTTCCTGCGCAAGGTCGTGGCGTGAGGCGTCTGGCAGAACAGGCGTTGCGTTCCTATCTACGCGGCGCCAACAAACATTGAGGGGAGCGACCCATGCTGACACCTGCTGACAAACGCGCCGCGTTCAGGAAATTGCACGAGAGCGGATGCTTCATCATCCCCAATCCCTTTGATGTCGGCAGCGCGGTAGCCTTGCAGCATCTCGGCTTCAAGGCGCTGGCTTCCACCAGCGCGGGCTTTGCCTGGACGATTGCCAAGGCCGACAACCGCGTCACCGTCGACGACGTCTGCAACCATCTGGCCGCGATCTGCGCCGCGGTCGATATTCCTGTTAATGCCGACTTCGAGGACGGCTTTGCCCACGAACCGGACAAGGTCGGTGTCAACGTCGCCCGCGCCGTGAAAACCGGCGTGGCCGGCCTTTCGATCGAGGATTTTACCGGAGAAAACGCAAAACCGCTGTTCGATCGAGCGCTTGCGATCGATCGCATCAGCGCGGCGCGCAAAGCCATCGATGCCGACAATAGCGGCGTCTTGCTCACCGGCCGCTGCGAGGCGTTTTTGCGCGGGCAGAAGGATTTGACGCTCGTGATCGGCCGGCTCACCGCCTATGCCGAGGCGGGCGCCGATTGCCTCTATGCGCCCGGCATCACGACGGCTGAAGAGATTTCGGCTGTCGTGAAGGCGGTGCATCCAAAGCCCGTCAATCTCCTGGTCGGCGCGGCCGGCCCGTCGCTGAAGGCGGCCTCCGATCTCGGCGTGCGCCGGATCAGCGTCGGCGCCTCGCTGGCGCGGATGGCATGGGCCGGCTTCATGAAGGCATCAAAGGAGATGGCGGAGCAGGGGACGTTCACCGAATTCGCGAACGGCTATCCCGGCGGCGAACTCAACAAGATGTTCAGCTAGAGCGTTTTCCAGCGAAGTGGAAACCGGTTCGCGTTAAGAAAACGCGTCAAAACAAAAATCTAGAGCCCCGTTCCGATTCTATCGGAACGGAAAAGGCTCTAGCGCCAAAGTCAACGAGCCACAAAAAAGCAGCGGGCCGGTCGGCCCGCTGCGCGTTGTTTCGGATGATGACCGTTACTGCTTGGCCGGCGCGTTGTCCGCAGGCGGCGTGGTCGACTTGTTCATGTCCGTGCTGGGCGGAGATGGCGGCGTCGGGCGATTCGTCGCCGCACCCGTGGTCGTACCCGGATCGGCGTTGCTGCGCGGCGTTACGTCACGCATGCCCGGAGGCGCCGCAGGGTTAGCCGGCTGCGTCTGCTGCGCGGTCCGGTTCTCCGGCGAGGTACCCGCCTGGTTCACAGTCGTATTGTTGAGACCATAGAACAGGGCGCCCAGCACCACGGCGATGGCGACGGCGAACATGGCGACCTTGGCGCCGCTGGGAGGACCCTCACCGAGGCCGGGATCGGCCTGCAACTCATTGTCGAGATTGTTGAGGCGGGCCTGATGGCGGATTTCTTCATCGCTCAGGCCGGGGCGGTAGGGATCGTTCGGATTGGGTTGGTAAGCCATGAATGGGTTCCTCCGTTAGCATCCCGAAGACAATGGCTGGCGCGCCCGGATGTTCCGCGCCGATGTTGCAACCCCGTAATGTTGGAACCTCAGTTCCCATGTGAGGTAGCGCCGCGCTCGCGGCGTGATGCGCTGCTGATCCAGGGGTCCGTGGCACGGCTTGGGTGCCGGCTCTGCGGCGCACCGCGTGCGCGGGACACGATCATTTGCGCCGCGCTTTCGCGACCTGTTCCGCCGTCACCAGCGGTGCCGCATTGCCCCAGGCATTGCGGATGTAGTTCGTCACGTCGGCAATCTGCTGATCGGTCATCTTCGCGGCATAGGCCGGCATCGATCCCTTGTTCGGCGCGCGCGGCGTCGTCACGGTTTCCGCGCCGTCGAGGATGATGCGCAGCGTGCTCGTGGCATCGGCGGACTGCATATTGGCGTTGCCGGGCAGCGGCGGATAGATTCGCGGCGCACCTGAGCCATCTTCTTCGTGGCAGGCGATGCAGGCGCCGTCATAGAGTTTTTTGCCTTCTGCCATTTGTGCCGGCGAGGGCGGGGTGACCTTCGGTTCCGGCGCGCCCACCGGCAGGTCCTTCAGGTAAACCGCGATGGCTCTGACATCCGCATCGCTCATCTTCGAGGTCGAATTAACCACGACCTCGGACATCAGCTCGCCGGCATGGCTCCTGCCGTTGCGGCCGCTCTGCAGATACTCGGTGATGTCCTCCACGCTCCAGGATTTCAGGCCGCTACGTTCAGCACCGTCCAGCCGCGGCGCGAACATGCCCGCGACCCGCCCGCCGCCATACTTCTGGCCGCGTCTGTCGGCGCCAAACATGTTCTTCGGCGTATGGCAGGCGCCGCAATGTGCGACGCCCTCGACCAGATAGCGGCCGCGATTCCACTCCGCGCTCTTTTGCTGGTCGGGCATCAAAATGCCGGGCTTGAAGAACAGCCAGTTCCAGCCACGCATTACGACGCGATAGTTGAACGGAAAGCGCAGCTCGGGCGCACGTGGCGCATTACTCACCGGCGTCAGCGTCGCCAGATAGGCGCGAATGGCGAAAATGTCCTGGCGCGTCAGCCTGGTGAAATTCGGATAGGGGAAGGCCGGGTAATAGCGCGAGCCGTCGCGCGCCACGCCGAAGCGCAAGGCGCGGTAGAAATCGTCATTGCTCCAGGCGCCCAAGCCCGTCGCGCGATCCGGCGTCAGATTGGACGAGTAGATGCCGCCGAACGGGGTATCGATCCGCTTGCCCCCGGCGAATGGTTTTGCGGGATCGGCGGTATGGCAGCTCGCGCAGTCGCCGGCTTCCGTCAGCGCCTTGCCGCGCGCGATATCCTCAGCAGTTGGCTCAGATTGGGCATGGACCTCGCCGCGCTCGAACGCAGTGCACAAGAGCATGGCAGCGAGAATCGTCCGCATCATCCGGCGTGGTCCCTGCACCATCTGGCCTCCCGGGGCGTTATAGCGCGAAAGCGGACAGGGGAGGGATGTCATGCCGTTTCGCGCCGAGGCTCCCGGACGACACAAACCGAAAAGCTGCGCCGTTATTCCCGGCACGAAATTGCGATCTTTGAAAGCGCGGCGCTGGGGGCGAGATTTGTAGTGCGTGGCCAAGAAAATCCGACATAGACTGGTTCTAACAAGCTCAGATGACTAGCTAAAAACAGTCATCCCGATCCAGGCTCAAGAGGGTGCAATGGGAATCAACCAGGGTCCGATCAGTCTCGATCAGAAATACACCCAAGGTACAGGGCACATCTTCCTGACCGGCATCCAGGCGCTGGTCCGCCTGCCGATGGCCCAGATCCGCCGCGACCGCGCCGCGGGGCTGAACACCGCGGGCTTCATTTCCGGCTACCGCGGCTCGCCGCTCGGCGGCTACGACCAGCAGCTCTTCGCCGCGCGAAAACACCTCGAACAATACAACATCAAGTTTCAGCCCGGCGTGAACGAGGATCTCGCGGCGACCGCGATCTGGGGTTCGCAGCAGCTCAACCTTTCGCCCGGCGCCAAATATGATGGCGCGGTGGGCATCTGGTACGGCAAAGGCCCCGGCGTCGACCGCTGCGGCGACGTCTTTAGACACGGCAATACGGCAGGCTCGGCCAAAAACGGCGGCGTGCTCTGCCTCGCCGGCGACGACCATGGCGCCAAATCCTCGACCGTCCCGCATCAGTCGGACCACGCCTTCATCTCCGCGCTGATGCCGTATCTCTATCCCTCCAGCATCCATGAAATCATCGAGATGGGCCTGCTGGGTATCGCGATGTCGCGCTACTCCGGCTGCTGGGTCGGCATGAAGGTGATCACCGAGACGGTGGAGACCACCGCCGAGATCGACCTCACCGACGAGATGACCCCATTCGCGATCCCGACCGATTTCGAGATGCCGCCGGGTGGACTCAACCTGCGCTGGCCCGATGATCGCTATGCGCAGGACCTGCGCCTGCAGGATTACAAGGGCTATGCGGCGATTGCGTTTGCGCGCGCCAACAAGATCAACCGCATCACCATGGATTCGCCGAATGCCCGCTACGGCATCATGGCGTCAGGCAAGAGCTACGAGGACATCCGTCAGGCGCTGCGCGAGCTCGGCATCACCGAGGAAGTTGCCGCCAAGATCGGCTTGCGGCTTTACAAGATCGGCATGCCCTGGCCGCTGGAGCCGGAAGGCGTTCGCAATTTTGCCGTGGGCCTCGAGGAAATCTTCATCGTCGAAGAGCGCCGCGAGATCGTCGAAAATCAAGTCAAGCAGGAACTGTTCAACTGGCGCGACGACGTCCGCCCCCGCATCGTCGGCAAGATGGACGACCACGACAAGCGTTTTCTCACTTTCGCCGCCGAGCTTAGCGTCGCCTCGCTAGCGAGTTCACTGACCGAACGCCTGCTTCGACTTAATCTCAATCCCGAAATCGCCGCGATGCTCCGCGCCAAGGCCGACTGGTTCAACGGCCGGCAGGCGACCCAGATGCAGGCGGTCGCCCCCGTCACCCGCACACCCTATTTCTGCTCGGGCTGCCCGCACAACTCGTCGACCAAGGTGCCGGAAGGCAGCCGTGCCTTTGCCGGCATCGGCTGCCACTTCATGGCGCTGTGGATGGACCGCAACACCGAGACCTACACCCATATGGGAGGCGAGGGCGTGCCGTGGGTCGGCGTCGCGCCCTTCACCAAGGAAGAGCACGTATTCGCCAATCTCGGCGACGGCACTTACTTCCACTCCGGCAGCCTCGCGATCCGCCAGGCGATCGCGTCAGGCGCCAACATCACCTACAAGCTTCTCTACAACGATGCGACCGCGATGACCGGCGGCCAGCGTGTCGACGGCGAATTGTCGCCGCAGCAGATCACCTTCCAGCTTCATTCGGAAGGCATCCGCAATATCTATCTCGTTTCGGAAAATCCCGGCACCTATCCGGCCTCCGACATCGCCCCCGGCGTCAAGGTCGCGCATCGCGACGAACTCGACACTGTCCAGAGAACCTGCCGCACGCTGAAGGGCACCTCGGCGATCGTCTTCGTGCAGACCTGCGCCGCCGAAAAGCGCCGCCGCCGCAAGCGCGGCCTGATGGAAGATCCGGCGCGTCGCGTCATGATCAATCCGGCCGTCTGCGAAGGCTGCGGCGATTGTTCTGTGCAGTCGAACTGCATTTCGGTGGAGCCTTTGGAAACCGAGATGGGCCGCAAGCGCACCATCAACCAGTCGACCTGCAACAAGGACTATTCGTGTCTGAAGGGCTTTTGCCCGTCCTTCGTCACCATCGACGGCGGCAAGCCGCGCCGCCGCGCGCCGGCAAGCCTCGGTGACGCAAGCCTCGATGATCTGCCCGAGCCGGCCTCGTTTCCCTCGCTGGAGCGGCCCTACAACATCGCCGTCGGCGGCGTCGGCGGCACCGGCGTACTGACCATCGGCGCGCTGCTCGGCATGGCCGCGCATATCGAAGGCAAGGCCAGCATGATCCTCGACATGTCCGGCCTCGCGCAAAAAGGTGGCGCGGTGCTGAGCCATGTCCGTCTGTCGGAACACACCGCCGACGTCACCTGTTCGCGCATCGTCACCGGCACCGCCGACCTCTTGATGGCCGCCGACGAGGTGGTGGCGGCCGCGAAGGACACCATCACGCTCTGCGAAGCCAGCCGCACTGTCGGCGTCATCAACACCCACGTCATTCCGACCGCCGATTTCATCCTCAACCGCGATTTCAATTTCCAGAGCCGCAAGGTCAACCACGTGCTGGAGACCGAGCTGCGCAAGGATTCGTCGTTCTACGATTTCACCAAGCCGGCCGAAGCGCTGCTCGGCGACTCCATCGCCACCAACATCATGATGCTGGGCTACGCCTATCAGAAGGGTCTGCTGCCGCTGTCGGCGAAGGCTATTCTGCAGGCGATCGAGGTCAACGGCGTCTCGATCAAGATGAACACGCAGGCCTTCCAGCTCGGCCGTCTCGCCGCTGCCGATCCGGCGCGGCTTGAGGCGATGATGAAGGGCCAGGACGAGACGGTCGCGCCGAAGACGCTGGATGCGATGTCGCTGGAGGAAATCATCGCCCATCGCAGCGCGCACCTCGCCGAATATCAAAATGCCGCGCTCGCCGAGCGCTATCGGGGTCTGGTGAAGCGCGTGCGCGATGCGGCCACCGATGGCGGCTATGGCGAAGCGCTGCCGCGGGCGGTTGCGATCAACTACGCAAAGCTGCTCGCTTACAAAGACGAATACGAAGTCGCACGGCTGTTCACCGATGGCCGTTTCGAAAAGCAGCTCCGTGACCAGTTCGAAGGCGAATTCAAATTCAACTTCAATCTCGCGCCGCCCATTCTCGGCGGCGGCCTTGATGCACTCGGTCGCCCGAAGAAGCGCGCGTTCGGCGCGTGGATGATGCCGGTATTCCGGACGCTGGCAAAACTGCGCTTCCTGCGCGGCACGCCGTTCGACATCTTCGGCTACAGCCCCGACCGCAAGCTCGAGCGCGACCTGATCGCAGGCTACGAGAAAGACGTCGCCACCGTGCTCGGCCTGCTGTCGCCGTTAACGCACGACACTGCCGTCGAACTCCTGTCCTTGCCCGACCGCATCCGCGGCTACGGCCCGGTGAAGGAGAAGGCGGTGCAGGACGCCAAGGCCCGCTACGCGCAGTTGGCAGCCGATCTCGCCAACCCGCCGCCCGCGCCACGCCAGATCGCGGCGGAGTAGGGCTGCCGTAGGGTGGGCAAAGGCGCACTTGCGCCGTGCCCACCATCAAGCATTCCGCTCGCAATGGTGGGCACGCTTCGCTTTGCCCACCCCACGATTCTAAATTTGCGATTCCATTTTCGCTTCTGGGCTGCTTTGCCCCAGGCGTGGCTCTGTCCCAGCCAGTAGCCGCTGAATGTTGGCACGATGGCGCGCAATCACGTAAATGCCACCTGCCATCACCAGTAACCGATAGGGCGTCGGCTGCTCCAAGGCCCAGACGAGGGCGATCGCCGTCAACGCCGCCAGCATCGAACCAAGGGAAACAATCCGAAAAATAACCAGCACAACGCCAAAAACCGTCGCAGCACCCAAACCTACCGGCCAGGACATCGCCAGCAACACGCCGAGCCCCGTCGCAGCGGATTTGCCGCCTGTAAAATTCAACCAAATCGAACGGCCATGCCCCATCAACACGGCAAGTCCGGCCAGGCAAACAGCCCATGGCACCCAGGTTTGCAGATCAAGCGCTGCCGGTGGCGTGACGGACGGCAATGCATAGAACCAGGGATAAAACCAGCGGGCAAAGACGATCGCCGCCGCACCTTTCAGCACATCTACCAGGAGCACCACCAACGCAGGCCATTTCCCCAGGGTCCGCAATACGTTCGTTGCTCCAATGGACTTGGAGCCATGCTCCCGGATATCGATGCCCTTGAGCAGTTTCCCCGCCAGATAGCCCGTGGGCGTAGAACCGAAGAGATAGGCGATCGCCAATCCAACCACGCTCGCTATCCAGAAAACCATGGGATTCACCTCGACGCTCTGATTTCAGGCGATCATCATTTGGTCGTCTACCTTTTTGATCGTCCTGAGTCATTGTAGACGGATTCAGTCCGTAGGGTGGGCAAAGGCGCAAACGCCGTGCCCACCATCTATCAACATTCGCGGCGTCAACGGTGGGCACGCTTCGCTTTGCCCACCTACGCACTGCATCAAGGTCTGCCCCGCCATAGGCTCCGACAACTCTCACCTTGGGTCCCGGCAGGTGCCGGTCGGTGGGGGCATTCCGATCCACCGACACTTGCGGATGGACGAGCCTTCTATCCTATGAAAGGCAGCGGAATTTTCACGCTGAACAATGCTAGACACCCTTTTGAGAAGGGCGGAATGATATTCATTCCGAAGAATGCTTGGAACCGGCCGGTCGCTGCCCTTGCGGTGAGCTATGTGCTCTCCATACTACTGCTACCCATCGCGCTCTATCTGATGCGACTCGGCGCCTAAGAAATGTTAACACTGACCATCGTCCTGCGTATCGTCGCCCTGCTCGCCTTTGCGGGACTCACATTGTTGACAGTCAGCTGGTCTCGCGGACAAGCCAAGACGCGAGCACGTCAGGATCGTGGCGACCGAGCACCGCTGGTGGCGAACCTCACTGCTTTCGGCCTGTTCTTCCTTTCGCTTCTGATCTTTTCCAGCAGCCCCGCCGGTTTCACGGCACTGCTGCTGGCGCTGTCAGGGTCCCTTCTTGCGCTAGTGGGCGCCGCTCTCGTCGTCAGATGCCGGGCCGAGCTCGGTGCCGCTTGGAGCTTCGCGCCCAAAGCAGATCAGAGCACCGGCCTCGTCACAACCGGCCCTTATCGCCTCGTGCGACACCCCATCTATCTGGGCCTTGCACTGCTCGTCATGGGCGAAGCGCTCGCCTTCGGCAGCTGGCCGGCTCTCTTTATTGCGCTGTCGGGGATCGTCCCGACCTTGGCCTGGCGCGCCCGCGCGGAGGAGAAACTGCTCAGCCGTACATTTGGCGAGCGCTTCGAGGTCTATCGACAGCGAACCAAGATGATCATCCCGTACCTTCTCTAGACCCTGCCCACGACGTGTCGATTAACTGTTACGCGATGCGGCAAAGAATAATCGCGAACCTCGGCCCGTGACCTTCTGCCTGACCTCCGGACTATGGATATCTCGAAGCCGCAGCGACGGCGAAGTTCCCATTCATGCGTAGCCTATGCCGCCCTTGAGGCGCGCTAAGAGCCGCGTCGGAGACAACAATCCAAGAGGGACAGACCCAACAAACCAATTCAGAGTCATCAGCGGATGTGAAGAATCCTAACCGCGCCAAAGGCGATCAACAACTAAAACCCTTGCCCAAGTTGCAAGGCGCGAGCCGCGCCCAATTCGTATCTTGCCTTTTAAAGTCCCGGCGAGATCATCTCCGGAGCCATCTACAAATATCCTTCGAGCTTTCACGAATTCCCAAATGAACGGATTCCGCTTCTGAAAAACCTTCTGAACTTCGTCGTGCAGACATCCTGACACGACATCGGGCGGGGAAGCAAACACCTCCGGCAATGTTGAGGACAAACCGGCATCGGTTAGAATATTCCATCGTGAGTTACCGCCCATTACCGGGGATCGCAGGCCGAATATCACTCTGCCGATCCTGCTTTCCCGGATGGCGTAAGAACACATCGCGCAGGGCTCAATAGTTGAATAGATCGTGCACTCATCAAGGCTCGTTGACCCTAATTTTTTCTGAGCTGAAGAAATCGCGACCATCTCAGCGTGCCGCGTAACGTCTCGTTCGTTTCTGACCATATTGAACGATTCGCAAATGAATTCGCCTCGTCGTCCGATGACGGCTGCAAACGGGTATTCCCTCCTTGAACTCGCGGATTGTGCCAGAGCAACGCAGCGGCGCATCATTGCTATATCGAATGCTTCTGAATCATGCTTGTTCATGGCACTGACTTGGTTATGGCACTGACTTTTGCAGCACATCGGCGCCGCTTTACCACCCGCTATGGTTCGCACAGCGGGCGATCATCCTGACGGAGGGTTAGAACGACTATTGTATGGTTGCGTTAACGGTAGCTACTGACGTGCCGGAACTGGTCGGACTCTTGCCTGTCGCTTGAACGGAGAAAGCATCGCTGCCTCTATATCCTGCCTGCGATGTGTATACGTAAGAGGACCTGTTGAGCCTTTGCAACTTCCCGTGCGCCGGTCTTTGTGAAACTCTCGAACTCAATATTTCGCCCGAAATATTGATGGTAAACAAACAACTGCCCCTGGAAGCGATCATGATATAGCCGATCGAGTTAAAGCCCCAGCCTGCTGGCGGTGATCCCGACACCACGCATTGGTTCTGGGCAGGTGCCGGCGTCGCTACTGCTACCAAGCCTAGCGTGACCGCAATGAGTACTGAACACGCTCGCATTATGTGTGTCATTCGGGTGCTCCATTTAAGTCAAGTTGTCGGCTCCTTCGCGTTGTCGTTCAGATGCGGCTGACGACGCCTTCGACCAGCGCAGCGGTTCAATCGGGCACGTTCAACGCCGGCCCGAAGCGACGGCCTGACGTTACTTTTGAGGTTCAGACACGACGAGTCCTTGTCAGGCTGCTCTAGCCTACCAAAACATCGTAGGAGGCGCATTGCCCTTTGGGGCAATACCCCACTGTATGGCGAGAATTGCAGATCTGGCCGGGGAGCTATGCAACGGCTTGCGATCCAATTTCAGAAAGATCAGCGACCGCACGCCCGATGAACTGCTCAATTGAATCAAAAGCTTGTCTCCAGAGCTTCGATGGGGTGTAGTCGCCATCAGCTTGTCACTGCGTTGACGCATGGCCCGCTTCTCACCAGCAACGGGTTAGCGGATGGACCAGCCCCTCGCCGACATCGGCATCATCTCCGCCTATCGCTTCGCGAGCGACGGCTCCGCGACGAAGCTCGACGTCGCCAACCTCGATGCGGAACTCGCCGATCCGCACGGCTGGCTGTGGCTGCATTTCAACCTGGCCAACCGTCGCTGCCACGACTGGCTCGCCAGGAGTGCGTCGCTGTCCGATGTCGCGCGTGAGACCCTGCTCGATGCCGACGAGCATATCCGCCTCGATATCTTCAATGAAGAGATCGCCGGCGTTTTGCCCGACTTGCATCAGCAGTTCATGCAGGAGGGCGACGATCTCCTGCGGGTGCACTTTGCGATCTCGTCAAGGCTGATGATCACCGCCCGGCGCAAGCCGCTGCGCGCGATCGAGCTGACACGGCGTGCGATCGATAGCGGCCGCAAGTTTCCCACGCCGGTGTCGCTGTTCGATGCGATCGTCGACCAGTTCGCCGATGTGATCGGACGCTATTCGGCGGGCCTCGGCGACGAGCTCGACATCGTCGAGGATCATGTGCTGCACGACGAGATCGACGAAGAGCGATTGCGGCTCGGCCGCGTGCGCCTGCAAGCAATCCGCACGCGGCGGCAGCTCTCGCAGATCCGGGCGCTGTTTCACCGCCTGGAGACGACGTCGAATCCGAAACCCTGCTGTCGGCGATGCGCAAGCTTGCGCAGAAGTTCGACGCGCTCGACTACGAGTTCAGCGCGGTCTATGAGCGCGCGCGGCTGCTGCAGGACGAGATCGCCGGCCGCATGACCGCGATCACCAACCGCCGCCTGTTCACGCTGTCGGTCCTGACCGCGTGCATGCTGCCTTCGACGCTGGTCACCGGCTTCTTCGGCATGAACACCAAGGACATGCCGTTCCAGAGCGGCGACGGCGGCACCTGGTACGCGCTGCTGCTGGTGATCGCCGCGGGAGGACTGACCTGGTGGCTGCTCAGGCGGACCAAGGCGCTGTAGGCCGATCATGGTGTGACACGAGCCTCTGCCGTCATGCCCGCGAAGCAGGCATCGCCCCGGCTGGCACGCTTCGCTCCGCCCACCCCGGCGCGGAACCTATGGATCCAAAGCTGCGGTCAAATGCCCGCCTTTGTGCACATTCCGCTACTCAACTCTCCGCTCTTTCGAGGGCGTGGAAAGAGAGTTAGACTTCGGTCGATCAGCGCCAGATAGACGTGCCGAAATCCTGTGATTGGGGGCGACGTCGGTGCCTTCAACAGCAAGCATCGCACATTCATTCAAGACTGGTTGCACGCGCAAGTGCCGCGCAGTGGCCGGTGCGTGTAACGCACGGACACAGGGCAATAGGTCGAAACTGGAGAATGAGGGACAGAGAGGTATCTGATCACTCAAGCTTACGGACGATCACTCGCAAGGCCCAGAGGAGACTCACGATGAACGCGAAATCGGGACGAACCTTATTTGCCGCCGGCCTGATCAGTGCGGCGCTCATCAGCGGCGCAATCGGCCAGCAAGACGACAAGCTCGGTAAGGTAACCTTCGCTACCTCCTGCGACCCAGCTGTGCAAGTCGAGTTCGACCGCGGCGTCGCCATGCTCCATTCGTACTGGTTCTTGATTGCCCGCCGCAAATTCGAAGAGATCCTGAAGCAGGACCCCACTTGCGCCATGGCGTATTGGGGCGTGGCGATGGATCGCCTCGGTAACACCCTTGCCACTACGCCGACGCGAGCCGAGGCCCAGGCGGGTTGGGAAGCAATCGAAAAAGCGCAGGCAACGGGTGCGAAGACGCAGCGGGAGCGCGATTGGATCGATGCCCTTGGCGTCTATTTCCGCGATCATGACAAGGTGGCCGTGGATGCCCGACTGGCAGCCTATAGTGCCGCGATGGAGAGGGTGGCGCAAACCTATCCTGATGACTACGAGGCGCAGGTCTATTACGCGCTGACGCTTCAAGCCTCGGCACCGAAGAGCGATCTCACCTACGCCAATCAGATCAGGTCGGCGGCGCTGTTGGAGAAACTCTTCGAGCAGAATCCGCAGCATCCAGGCGTGACGCACTACCTCATCCACGCCTACGACTTCGCGCCGCTTGCCGAGAAGGGAATCGCGTCGGCGCGGCGCTATGCCGGCATTGCGCCGGCCGTGCCACACGCCCGGCACATGCCGTCGCATATCTACTCGATGGTCGGGCTTTGGGAAGAATCCATCGCCTCGAACGCGTCGTCGCTCGAGATCCAGCCCGACTACTATCACGCGTCGGATTTTTCGGTCTACGCCCATCTGCAACTCGCGCAGGATGCCAAGGCCGAGGCGATGATCAAGAAGTCGCTCGCCACCGCCGACCGCGGCGATCGTCCGATCAACTTCGTTCATTTTACCGCCAAGGCCGCGATGCCGGCGCGTTACGTCCTGGAACGGGCGGATTGGGCCGGCGCTGCCGCGTTGCCGATAACCGCCACCCAATATCCCATGGCGGATTCGTTGGTCCGCTTTACACGCGGTCTGGGCATGGCGCGCACCGGCGATCTCTCGGGCGCCAAAGCAGAGATCGAAGCAATGAAGGCGTTGCAAACGACACTGCAGCGCGCCGACCAGTCCTACTGGGCGGACCGGACCGAGGAGCAGATGCTTGCCGTTTTGGCCTGGATCGCACTGAAGGAAGGCGCGACCGATCAGGCGCAGCGGTTCATGCGCGCCGCCGCCGATGGCGAAGATGGCAGCGTCAAGCATGTGGCGATGGAGAATCGTCTCTATCCGTTCCGCGAATTGCTTGGCGAACTACTCCTTGAGACGGGCCAGCCCGCCGCGGCCCTGAACGAGTTCGAGACCGCTCTCAAGCAGACGCCCAACCGCTTCCGCGCATTCTGGGGAGCCGCCCGCTCCGCCGACAGCGCCGGTGATCGTCAAAAGGCGTCCGACTACTTTGACAAGCTGGTGAACCTCGCCAGCAATGCCGATACGGAGCGGCAGGAAATCCGTGTGGCCCGGGCATATGCGCGCCAGGATGACACGATAGGTAGTGCGCGAAAATAGTCCCTTGGCTGCCGGCCCGGCGCCCGGCAGCCATCAGTTCGAGAAGACAGCGATGATCCGCGCAGTCGCATTGGCAATGATGCTCGGCGTGCTCGTGAGCGGCGTGGCCGCCCATATCATAACGCCGGGCTGGCGGACCGCGATCGCACCGCTGGTCGGCGTACGCGACCGTCCGGTTGAGACCGCCGCCACGGCCGAAGCCTGGCCGATCTGCACCTCCATGGCCTCCGTTGCACCGGACGCCGACTGGGCCCAACTCGATCCCGATTTCAAGGCTGGCAAAAAGGCGCTGCGCGCAGAGAATTGGAGTGGCGCAATCGCGGCGTTCGAACTCGCGGCACTGCGTGACCCGACCAATGCCGATATCCAGAACTACATCGGCTACGCCTATCGGCGGATGCGTCAGATGGGGCCAGCGATTGGCCATTATCAGAAAGCACTGCTGTTGAATGCCCGCCACCGCAGCGCGCATGAGCATCTCGGTGAAGCTTATTTGGTACTGGGCGAACCGGCCAAGGCACAGCAATTGTTGGTGGCATTGGAAAATCTTTGCCTGCTTCCCTGCGAAGAATACGACGACCTCAAGCGCGCCATCGCCGCGTACAAGACGCTGGCCGGGCACTGAGATCGATTCATCGGCCGGCCGCGCCACGCCTTTCAGCGAGAGAGACTGGAACGCGAGGGCCTAGTCTGTCCTGTACTCTTCCGACAACCCGGCCGACGTTATAGGCTGAGTGGACGGACATCGAGTTAGTCCGCGAGCTGCCACTGGGGCGTGCCGAAGTCCCCGTTTCGTATTGGCAGCGTCGATGCTGTCGGCAGGCGTCGCACTTCAATAGACCGACGATCTTTTAGCCGGTGCCTTTTCGCAATCGCACGGTCGTGCGAGCCAGCACGACCTTTTCGCAGTGACAAGGGAGAAACGTCATGAAGACTCACCATTCAGTGACATTAGCGATGCTGGCGGGCTTCGGACTCGGTGCAGTCGCGGTTGAAGGACTCCATGCCCAGGCTAAGCCACCGGTATACCAAGTCGTTGAAATCGAGCCCTCGAACATGGAGGCCTACGTGAAGGACTACGTCCCGAAGGCTCAGGCCGCCATCAAAGCTGCTGGCGGCAAGTTCCTTGCCGCCGGAGGTAAGACCACGACAATCGAAGGAGAGCCGCCGAAAGCACGCGTTGTTATCCAACAGTGGGATAGCGTTGAGAAAATCCAAGCGTATCGCGATTCGGCGGCCTTCAAAGACCTCTTGCCGCTCCGCAACAGCATGGCGAAGTTCCGCAGCTACGCCGTTGAGGGGGTACCTCAATAGCTATTCGGACAACGGGCGTGCCGGATTGAAGGCCGCCTTAGCTGGCGGCCTTCTTCCTTCCGCGCCACCAAAGGGCAGGAGCGGTTCTGTGAGGGCCTGCGGGCGAGGTGATGTCGGAGATGAGTCATTCGCGTCGATCTTGGCATGTCTGCTTCATGTCCGATGACGGGGGTAATTTCGGAAGTGCTGTTGTTCGGTTTCCCATTGAAGGCATCGCTCTTGCCGGTCGCCGGACGGGCAAATCAGTAAGCGTTTCGGGTGCGCGACAGCCCGACCCGCTAACCCAAGCCCATGAAAAGCGCTGCGCCAAAGCACGAATTTCACCAGCCAATTCAACGTGATTTGGGTCGTCCAGATTGCGCATTGAAAATATTCCGCTTCTCATTTCCCCCAAATCAGCTCCATCTTCGCGCCATCCCGCCTCATCGAAGAGGGGCGTACGCGTCGTCACGATACGTGGAGTGCGGGTTGCGGTGGACGCGATGGCGTTGCGCGCGCGAGGCATTGCAGGGCGGCCTTGAGCTTGGTCTTGAGGCTGTGAGCGATTGATCCGCGCAGGACGAGCGGCGTTATTGCGTACGGCAAAAGCGTGTGGTTCTGGCACCCGTGGCTGGTGTCAAGCTGGCGGAGGCTGATCGAATCCAACCGGGTTCGATCGGCCGTCAATCCGGCAGCGACGGAGGCAACGGGAATTCGTCTCCGGGAAGAGCGCGCCATAAGCCGTCAAGCCATTGCGCAGGGAAGGCCGGATGCTCTCCGCTGGACCTGTATGCCCGTGTGCGCACTTCTTCGTGCATATTGCACACGAGACCGCGGGTGCAGCGCGCACCCGGTCTTCCCTGCGCCCTCTCATCCCTGAGGGGGCAAGCGATCAGGTACAACTCGGGCGCGCTGCGCCGCGAGAGCGTACCGGCATATCCGCCTCTCACGACTTGATACGATTTCCGTCGATAATCATCCCGACTTGAGTCCAGTCGCTACCGTCTCGCCCGGCGGAATATTTCGGCGCTTGCCAAGGGAGCGGCGACAGGCCAGAAAAAAACCAGGAAGAAGAAACGCCAACGGAGAACGATTTGACCATCAAGGGCAAAGCCTACATTGCCGGGATCTACGAGCATCCCACCCGGCACGCACCCGATAAATCAACTGCGCAGTTGCATGCCGAGGTCGCCAAGGGCGCGATCGAAGATGCCGGGCTCACCAAGGCCGACATCGACGGCTATTTCTGCGCCGGCGACGCCCCGGGCGGGCTTTGGCCGATGGTCGATTATCTCGGATTGAAGGTGCGTCACGTCGATTCCACCGAGACCGGCGGCTGTTCCTATTTGATCCATCTCGGCCACGCCGCAGAGGCGATCGCGGCGGGCAAATGCTCGATCGCGCTGGTCACGCTCGCCGGCAAGCCGCGCACCGGGGTGATGCCGCCGCGCGCCGCAGGCGCGGAAGCCGATTTCGAGGCGGCCTATGGGGCCACCACCCACAATGCCTACGGCATGTGTGCCATGCGCCATATGCACGACTACGGCACCACCAGCGAACAGCTCGCCTGGATCAAGGTCGCGGCTTCCCATCACGCCCAGTACAACCCGCACGCGATGTTGAAAGAGGTCGTCACCGTCGAGGACGTCATCAACTCGCCGATGATCTCGGACCCACTGCACCGCATGGATTGCTGCGTCGTCACCGATGGCGGCGGCGCGATGATCGTGACGACGCCGGAGATCGCGAAGAGCCTGAAGAAGCCGCTGGTGCGGCTGATCGGCCATGGCGAAGCGATGAAGGGCCCGCGCGGCGGCAAGGATCTCGATCTGACTTATTCCGCCGGCGTCTGGTCCGGCCCGCGCGCCTTCGAGGAAGCGGGCATCACGCCAAAGGACATCAAGTACGCCTCGATCTATGACAGCTTCACCATCACGGTTTTGATGCAGCTCGAAGACCTCGGCTTCTGCAAGAAGGGCGAGGGTGGCAAGTTCGTCTCCGACGGCAATCTGATTTCGGGCGTCGGCAAGCTGCCGTTCAACACCGACGGCGGCGGCCTCTGCAGCAATCACCCGGTCAACCGCGGCGGCATGACCAAAATTCTTGAGGCGGTCCGCCAGTTGCGCGGCGAAGCCCATCCGAAGGTGCAGCTGCCGAATTGCGACCTCGCAATCGCCCATGGCACCGGCGGACTTCTCGGCGTGCGTCACGCCGCCTCAACCTGCATTCTGGAGCGCGTGTGATGGCTGAAACGAAAAAATATCCGGCGCCGGTGACCAATCCCGAGACCGCGCAGTTCTGGGAAGCGGCCAAGGCCGGCAAGTTCATGATCAAGCGCTGCACCGCCTGCGGCGAGCCGCATTACTTCCCGCGCTCGATCTGCCCGTTCTGCTTCTCCGACAAGACGGTGTGGGAAGAAAGCTCGGGTGAAGCCACGATCTACACCTACAGCCTGATGCGCAAATCGCCGACCGGCCCGTACGCGATCGCCTATGTCACGCTGAAGGAAGGCCCGTCGCTGCAGACCAACATTGTCGACTGCGATCTTGATAAGCTGAAGATCGGCCAGAAGGTGAGAGTGGTGTTCAAGCCGACCGACGGCGCGCCATTGCCGTTCTTCACGGCAGCCTAAGAAGTACCTTCTCCCCCTGTGGGAGAAGGTGGCGCGAAGCGCCGGATGAGGGGTTCTCACCGCGAGCACTGTGCTTGCGGAGCCAACCCCTCACCCAAGCGAGTTTGTGGCTGCTGCCGGTGACGCCCTCTCCCACAAGGGGAGAGGGCGCTGCAATTGGCGCCGCTGAAGAAGAAAGTTCGGGAGAGGAACTACTAGATGCCGATCAATTACGAACAGCTCATGGCCCTGAAAAATCTCGGCCAGAAATATGCCTATACCGACCGTGAGGTGATGCTCTACGCCTACGGTATCGGCATGGGCGCCGACCCCATGGACGAGAACGAACTCGCTTACGTCAACGAAGGCACCTTCACCCCGCGTCCCCTCAAGGTCGTACCGACCTTCGCCTCGGTAGCGGCGTGGGGGTCAGGACCCGGCGAGATGAATCTCAACCGCGTGATGGTGGTCGACGGCGAGCGCGACATCACCTTCCACAAGCCGCTGCCGGGCGCGGCCAAGATCACGGCCGACTCGGCCGTGCTCGACGTCTTCGACAAGGGCAAGGACAAGGGCGCCGTCATCCGGCACCAGACCGTGCTGAAGGATGAGAACGGCGAGAAGCTCGCCACGCTGGTTGCCTCGCGTTTCGCGCGCGGCGACGGCGGCTTTGGCGGGCCGTCCGAAGGCCAACCCGAGCCGCACAAGGTGCCGAGCCGCGCGCCCGACAAGATCGTCGACATCACGACGCGGCCGGACCAGGCGCTGGTCTATCGCCTCTGCGGCGACCGCAACCCGCTGCACTCGGATCCGGAGTTTGCGAAGAAGGCCGGCTTTCCGAGGCCGATTCTGCACGGCATGTGCACCTACGGCATCACCTGCCGCGGCGTGCTGCAGACCTATGCCGATTACGATCCGTCCGCCTTCAAGCAACACGTCGCGCGCTTTTCCTCGCCGGTGTTTCCCGGCGAGACCGTGACGATGGAATTGTGGAAGGACGGCAACGTCGTCTCGTTCGAGGCCAAGGTGAAGGCGAGAGGCGTCACCGTGATCAAGAGCGGCAAGACGGTGCTGGGTTAGACGGTGCGCTCCCTCGCCCCGCTCTTCGCGGGGTCGAGACGAGCGAAGCTCGCTCTTAGAGGGTTGGGGTGAGGGGACTATCCGCGAGTCTGGTGTTGCTGGTTAGACCTGTACCCCCTCACCCGGATCGCAAGGGCGATCCGACCTCTCCCCGCAAGCGGGGCGAGGTTAAGGAAGAAAGCAATAAGGGAGAAACACCATGGGACTACTCGACGGCAAGGTCGCGATCATCACCGGCGCGGGCGGCGGGCTCGGTGAGGCCTACGCAAAGCTGTTCGCGCGCGAGGGCGCGGCGGTCGTGGTCAACGACCTCGGCGGTCCCCGCGACGGTTCCGGCGCCGACGTGTCGATGGCGCAGAAGGTGGTCAACGCGATCAAGGAAGAGGGCGGCCGTGCCGTCGCCAACGGATCCGACATCTCGACCATCGCAGGCGGACAATCCGTGTTCGAGGACGCCATCAAGAATTTCGGCCGCGCTGACATTCTGGTGAATAACGCCGGCATCCTGCTCGACGAGACATTTGCAAAAGCCAAGGAGGCCAACTGGGACAGGGTGATCAAGGTGCACCTCAAAGGCACCTTCTGCTGCACCCAGCCGGTGTTCAAATGGATGCGCGAGAACGGCGGCGGCGTCATCGTCAACACGTCCTCGACCTCGGGCCTGATCGGCAATTTCGGCCAGACCAATTACGGCGCCGCCAAGGGCGGTATCTGGGGACTGTCGAACGTGCTGGCGATCGAGGGCCGCAAATACAACATCCGGATCTGGACGCTGGCCCCGGGCGCGCTGACCCGCATGACCGCCGACCTGCCGCGCTATAAGGAGAACCCCGGCGCGGCGCTGGGCCCGGACGGCATCGCGCCGGCCGTGCTATACATGGTCAGCGATTTGTCGGGCGACCAGACCGGCAAGGTGCTCGGCGTCTCCGGCCCGCGCGGCGTGCGGGAGATGCGGATGATGGAAATGGAAGGCTGGACGCCGCCGTTTACGGGGTGGAAGGCTGAGGATATCGTTACCCACGCCAAGGACATCTTCTTCTCCGAGGAGGATATCAAGAAGTCGGCGCGGCGATTCAAGTAAATGTCGTTCCGGGGCGATGCGAAGCATCGAACTATGGTGCGCAATTGCGCACCTGAGAATCTCGAGATTCCGGGTTCGCTTCGCGCCCCGGAATGACGAAAAGGATAGAGGCACTCGATGACCAAACTCACCGCCCAGGCCGCCGGCACCTTCGCCATCGCGCCGACCCCGTTCCACGATGACGGCCGCATCGACGAGAAATCCATCGATCGGCTGACCGACTTCTACGCCGAAGTCGGCTGCGACGGCGTCACCGTGCTCGGCATTCTGGGCGAGGCGCCGAAGCTCGATGCGGCGGAAGCCGAGCAGGTGGCGGTTCGCTTCGTCAAGCGCGCCAAGAACATGCAGATCATCGTCGGCGTCTCGGCGCCGGGATTTGCTTCGATGCGCTCGCTGGCGAAAGCGTCGATGGATGCGGGCGCGGCCGGCGTGATGATCGCGCCGCCGCCGAACTTGCGCACCGACGACCAGATCACGGGCTATTTCAAGCAGGCGCAGGAAGCGATCGGCGACGAGATTCCCTGGGTGCTGCAGGACTATCCGCTGACGCTCAACGTCATCTTCACGCCGGCCGTGATCCGCAAGATCGTTATGGACTCGCCGTCCTGCGTGATGCTCAAGCATGAGGACTGGCCCGGCCTGGAGAAGATCTCCACGCTGCGCGGCTATCAGAAAGACGGCTCGCTGCGGCCGCTTTCAATTCTCGTAGGCAATGGCGGACTGTTCCTCGATTTCGAAATGGAGCGCGGCGCCGACGGTGCCATGACCGGTTACGCTTTCCCGGAATTGCTGATCGACGTCGTAAAACTGTCGAAGGCCGGCAAGCGCGATGCCGCGCACGACCTGTTCGACGCCCATCTGCCGCTGATCCGTTACGAGCAGCAGCCCGGCGCGGGTCTCGCGGTGCGCAAATACGTGCTGCAGAAGCGCGGCATCATTTCGTCCAGCGCGCAGCGCAAGCCCGGCGCGACGATTACGGCAACCGCAAAGGCCGAGGTCGAGTATCTGTTGTCGCGGGTGGCGCGCGTCGACCGCCGCGCCAACCTGCAACCGCAATCCAGCGCGGCGGGCTAGTCCAATGGCCGAAGCCGTCGCCCCGCGTCCCGCATCCACCATCCTGCTGCTGCGCGACAGCGCTGCCGCCAAGGAGGTCGAGGTCTTCATGATGGTTCGCCATTATGAAATCGACTTCAATTCCGGCGCGCTGGTGTTCCCCGGCGGCAGCGTCGACAAGGGCGACAAGGAGATCATCGCGACGCCGGCGCTGTACTCGGGCGGTGAGGGGCTCGACGAGGCCACCTTGAGTTTCCGCATCGCCGCGATCCGCGAAACCTTTGAGGAGAGCGGTATCCTTTTGGCGCGGCCGAAGGGGTCTAAGGCGCTGGTCGACGCCAAGCGCGCGAGCGAAATCGAGGCGGCGCATCGCGCCGACCTCTGCGACGGCAAGATCGCTTTCCTCAAGGTGCTCTCCGATAACGGCATGGTGCTGGCGCTCGACGAACTCGTGCCCTATGCGCACTGGATCACGCCGGAGGGAATGCCCAAGCGGTTCGACACCTGGTTCTTCCTCGCCGCCGCACCGCCGGAACAGGTCGGCGCCCATGACGGCAAGGAATCCACCGATTCGATCTGGGTCTCGCCGCGCGAGGCGCTGGAGGGCGGCGAGAGCGGGCGCTTTAAGCTGCCGTTCCCGACCACGCGCAACCTGATCAAGCTCGGCAAGCAGGCGAGCGTAAAGGCAGCACTCGACGACTCCAGAGGCAAATCCGTCGTCACCGTGACGCCTGTCATGACCCGGAACAATGGCGGCCGCCAGCTCCGGATTCCCCTCGAAGCCGGTTACGACGGCGAGGTGTTCGAGGTCGGCTCGGTCGGCTGACGCGTCCGTCGCGCGCGACGCCCCCGCCGTGGGCGAAAGCTGCATCCACACTTCGGCGCATAACGAAGTATCGACGGGCGTCCGGCTGTAATGTCCGTCCCGGAATTGATCGAGACCGGGAAAGGACGGACATGGGCGATAGCCATCCCAAGCGCGCCAGCGCGGCGGCCGAACTGGCGCTGCTGCTTGCGCTCGCGACGCTGTGGGGGGCGTCCTACACCTTCATCCGGATCGGCGTTGCGACCATCCCGCCGATCACCCTGATCGCGTGCCGCACGCTGATTGCCGGATTGCTGTTGCTGGCCATCATGCGCTGGCGCGGCGTGAGAATGCCCGTCGATGCCACGACCTGGCGGCGCTTCCTGTTCCAGGCCTGCCTCAACAGCGTCATCCCGTGGACGATGGTTGCCTGGGGATCGCGGACGCTGGATGCGGGGGTGGCAACCATCCTCAACTCCACGGCGCCGATATTCACGTTTTTCCTGACGCTCGCCATCACGCGCCATGAGGCGGTGACGTCACGGAAGCTGCTCGGCGTCCTCGCCGGGATGGCCGGCATCTGCCTGATCGTCGGGATGCAGGCGCTGTCCGGCTTCGGCGAGGAACTGACGGCCCAGCTCGCGATGGTGCTTGCCGCCATCGCTTACGCAGGCGCCGCCATCCTCGGCCGGGGGTTCAGGGATCTCGATCCGATTGTCCCCGCGGCGGGATCGTTGCTGTGCGGCGCGGCGATCCTGATTCCCGTGAGCCTGGTACTGGAGCGGCCGTGGACGCTGCAGCCGTCGGCCGGTTCGATGCTGGCGCTGCTCGCGCTCGCGGTGTTTTCCACCGCGCTCGCCTTCGTGATCTATTTCCGCCTGATCCAGACCCTGGGATCGATCGGCGCCACGGCGCAGGCCTATCTGCGCGTGCCGATCGGCGTCGCGGTGGGCGTGGTTTTCCTCGGCGAGCAGTTGAGTTCGACCGCCTGGATCGGGCTCGCCTGTGTCGTCGTCGGCGTCGCCGCGATGACAATTCCGGCGCGGAAGACGAGACCGATCGGGGAGGCTGCCTGAACGGACTTCACGTCAGGAAGGCGTCGACCTGCGCCTGGTCCTGGTGGTAGACCCAGCATTCGGACAGCAGTCCATCGCGCACGGCATAGACCAGCAGGCGCTCGACTTCGGCCGTCCTGCCGTCGCGCTCGAAACGCTCGCGGACCAGCAGCGCACCACGCTCAGGCCCGGCCATGACATCGACGATGGCAAGCAGTTTGCGATTGGTCCGCCTTGTCACCTCGGCCAGGATGCCGAGCGCTGTGGCCTTGCCGGCGTGGTCGTCAGCCAGCGGGTTGCGGCCGAAATAGTGCAGCGTGAAGTCGTCATGATAACAGGCGGCAAGCGCTGCGTGGTCACCAGCGAGCCATGCGCTCGCGTAGCGGCTGACGACCAGTCGTGTGCGCTCAATCGCGGCCTGGTGCTCGATTTCGGACCGGTTATTTGCCATCCTTGTCCATCTCGGGGGATCATTGCCATCCCTGACATTAGATCCACCCGACAATCCGGGCTTTCAAGAACTGGCTATGCGCGCAATAACGGCAGCGAAACTGATCGGGTGGGGCGCACGGGTGCTGTATCTGGGCCCGGCCTTCGGGCTGACGCCGCACCGGAATGCGACCGCCGTCCTTGCCGTCGGCCTCGAAGAGCCGCTCGAAGTCGCTGACGATCCGGCGGATCGCACGGCGCATTATCGCGCAGCCCGCAGCGTGCTGATCCTGCCCAACAGCCTGCATCATTTGCGCATCGAACGGGGCCGGATGGCATTCCTCTATGTCGATCCGTTGGGGCGCGACCTCAAGGCGTTGATCGTGCGGATGACGAACGCAACGCCACGGGCCGCCTTCGACCTCAGGGAGGAGTCCGGCGTGATCGAAATCATGACCGGCCTGGCCGAAAGCCGGATCGCGCCGCAGGAGGGACGCGCATTGCTCGGCGAACTGCTGGGTGTGGGGACGCGCGGGAAAACCAGCGCGCGCATTGCCGCAGCCCTACGGCATATGCGGGATGAACCGCAGCGCGCCCATCGGCTGACGACCCTGGCGGCGCGGGCGAGCCTGTCGCCATCGCGGTTTTTGCACCTGTTCAAGGCGGAGACCGGGGTGCCGCTGCGGCGCTACCGCATCTGGAACCGGATGGGCGCGGCGCTTCGCGCCAGCGGCGAGGGCGCCTCGCTTACGGAAGCGGCCCACGCCGCCGGCTTTGCCAGCTCGGCGCATTTTTCCAGCGCTTTTCGCGACATGTTCGGCATGACGCCGTCGGATTTGGCGAGGGCGCTGAGCCCGGGGGGCCCAAGTGTGACCGGGCTGTGAGCCGGGCCAGCCCCGAGGAATTCGACTTATATAACGCCATTAACCACCGGCCGGCATGTTCCCCATGGCCTGAAATAAATCGTATATTGCGCCCCGATAGGAGCCGGCCCCGACCCACATGACCGCTGAAACGCCGCCGAATTCGCTGCCGCCGCGATCGTTCTCGCTTTCGATCGGCCAACTGACATTCGGCAGTTTCATGCTGGTGCTGGCGGTGATTATCATCACCTCGACCGCCAGTGTCATCGCCATCCGCCACATCGATTCGACCTTTGCCGAGCTGCAGCGGCTGCAGAGCGTCGGCGACCTCGCCCAGGACATCGACCGCCGCATGAACGAATTGCGGCTCGCCGCGCGGGATTTCGTTACCGACCCCGGCACGCAGTCGGTCCAGGTCGGCGAAGCCGCGACCGCGCTCGGCGACGTCTTGAAGAAGACGCGGCTGGAGCTCGCCCCCGAGCAGCAGGACATGATCGACGGCGTCACCGAGCGCCTGACGACCTATCGAAACGGCATCGAGCGCATTTCCGCGCTGATCAATCGCCGCGCCGAAATGATCGTGGCCCTGCCGCCCTTGCGGGAGAGGTTCGATGCCGCGATCGCCGACACGCCCGATCCTCACATTGCGTCGGCATTGTTTCAGGCCCAGAGCCGGATCGCCTCGGCGCTGCTGGCGCGTAATCCATCCGCTGCCGAAAATGCCGCAGAGGGCATGCGCTCGATGACCATTACGGAGCCGAAGCTTCGCGCGGCTGTTGATGGTTATGCCGACGTGATTATCGGCATATCGAGGCGCGAAGGGCAGATATCGGACATCGACAAGGAAGTGCTGGGCGCAGAGGGCCGCCTGATCCAGCGCGTCACGGAATTGCTGCGCGAGGTCAGTGAGCGGCGGGGTCGCGTCCTCTCGCGTGATTTTGCCAGGACGCTGGCGGAAGCGAAGTGGCAGAGCATCGTGCTTGGCACCGCCGGCGTGCTGATCGGGATATTCGCGTCATTGCTGGTGGTTCGCCGCACTGTGCGTCCGCTTGGCGCGATCGCAACCTCGATCCGCGCGGTGGCCGGCGGCGAAAAGAACGCCTCGATCCCGGCGACGGATGTAGACAACGAGATCGGTGACATTGCCCGCGCGGCCGAAGTATTCCGGCAAACGCTGGTCGACGCAGACGCGGCGCGCGAGGCGGCGGTGCGCGCGCTCGCCGAACAGCGGCTTGCCGAGGAAAGTTACCGCAAGCTGTTCGAGTCCTCGGTCGACGGAATTTATGTCACGACGCCCGGCGGCACGCTGCTGAACGCCAACCCGGCGCTGGCGCGGATGATGGGCTATGCCACGCCGCAGGATCTGATCAACGGCATCGGCGACATCGCGGGTACGGTCTATGTCCATCCGGAGGCGCGGGCGGAATACGAGCGGCTGATGCAGCGCGACGGCATGGTCCGTGAATACGAGTACCAGGTTCGCACGCGCAACGGCTTGGTGCTCTGGCTCTCCGACAGCGCCAGCGCCGTGCACAACGAGGCCGGCGTCATCGTCCGCTACGAGGGAACGGTGCGCGACATTACCGACCAGAAGCGGGCCGAGGACGCGATCGCCGAAGGCCGCCGCCTGCTGCAAATGGTGATCGACACCGTGCCCGCGGTCATCAACGTCAAGGACAAGGAGCTCCGCTACGTCCTGATGAACCGCTATATGGCCGGCATTTTCGGGGTCGAGCCGGGGGATGCAATCGGCCGCACCACGGCGGATCTGATGTCGCGCTACGGCGCCGCAAAGACCGACGAGCCCGACAAGCGGGTGCTGGCGGCCGGCAAGGAGCTCGGCTTTTACGAGGAGGAATACAAGGATGCGTCCGGCCATATGCGGCAATGGCTGGTCAACAAGCTGCCGATCCTCGATGCGGCCGGCGAGATCGAGAACATCGTCACCGTCGCGCTCGACATCGGCGAGCGCAAGCGCGTCGAATCCGAGATGCGCAAGGCCAAGGACTCGGCGGAGGGGGCACTGCGGAACTTGCGCGAGACGCAGAATTCGCTGATCGAGGCGGAAAAGCTCGCGGCGTTGGGCCGGCTGGTGGCGGGCGTAGCCCATGAGGTCAACAACCCCGTCGGCATCAGCCTGACGGTTGCGTCCGCGCTGGAGCGCAAGACGTCGAACTTTACCGCGGAGGTCGCCCGCGGCGAACTGCGGCGCTCCAGCCTGAACGATTTTCTCGAGACCAGCCGCGATGCATCATCACAGCTCGTCGCCAACCTCAACCGCGCCGCCGAGCTGATCCAGTCGTTCAAGCAGGTCGCCGCCGACCGCAACTATTCCGACCAGCGCTCTTTCGACCTCGGCGATCTCACCGAGCAGGTGGTGATGAGCCTGCGGCCGGGCCTGCGCAAACACAATCTGACGCTCAATGTCGAGTGCCAGCCCAATCTGATGATGAACAGCTATCCCGGCCCTTACGGACAGGTGCTCACCAACCTGTTCCTCAATTCGGTGGCGCATGCGTTCCCGGACGGCAAGCCCGGCACGGTCGATATCCAGGTGCGGGAGTCCGGCAAGGACAATGTCGAGATCATCTTTTCGGACAACGGCATCGGCATGAGCCTCGACGTCCGCCGCCGCGCCTTCGATCCGTTTTTCACCACGCGGCGCGACCAGGGCGGCACCGGGCTCGGCTTGCACATCGTCTACAGCATTGTGACGACGCGATTGGGCGGCCGGCTTGATCTCGATTCCCAGCCAGGCGGCGGCACGCGCATCCAGATGATCCTGCCGCGCACCGCGCCGCTGGAACAGGCGGCGGAATAGGGAACTGCTAATTGATGTCAGCCAGCTTGTGCAGCGTGGCGCCGAAGATCTGGCTCGCTTTGCCGACCAGCGCGGTTCCATTCATGCTGCCGCGGGTGTCGGTGAAAGTTCCGGATACGCCGATGCCGACGGGGTTAGGTCCGCCGAACAGCGGATTGTCATTGTCGCGCGGGGTGGTGTGGCGCTGCACCAGGACCTCGCCCTTGAAGGTATCGCCCTTGACGGTGTAGCTGCCGGTATAAAACAGATAGGCGTCGCCACCGAGGATCTGGCCGTCCCGGAACAGAATGACGCCACTGCCCTTGCCGATGCGCCCATCCAGCAGGGTGACGTGGATCGAATAGAGCCCGTTCTTCATGACGTCCCAGATGCCGGCCGCCGCGCCCACGGAAGCCGGTCAAGGAGTTATGCCAAAGTGCGGCATGCACCGTCAACGCGTCAGGCTGCCTGCCAATTCCCCGTGCAGGAAGCAAACGCGAAGCGTACCACTCCGACGTGATGCGAGGGTGATGGACGATGGACCGAATCAAGTTGGCCCGCGAAATGCATAGTTCAGTATGGCACCGGCCGGCGGGTGCTGGAGCAAGAGAAACAGGTGACCAACTGGATCAATTCCGGCGGCCACGTGCCGCACCCATACATCGGAAACAGCAACCGTGAAACTACGGGCCGTCATCGCGCGGGCCGCTGGAAAAAGTGGATGATGATCGGCAGCGTGTTGTTGATGTTGCCGCTCGCCGCCGATCGCGGCGAGGCCCGCGATCCCGACGGACGCTATGCCAACTCACCGCTGAAGCAATGGTTCGACAGTCTGAGAAGCGGCAAGGGGCCGTGCTGTTCCGACGCTGATGGATATGCGCTGAGCGATGTCGATTGGGAGTCCGGCAACGGGCATTACCGCGTGCGGATCGACGGCGAATGGCACGAGGTGCCTGACGACGCCGTGATCACCGAACCAAATCGCGTCGGCCGAACCATGGTCTGGCCGATGCGCGGTTATCAAGGATTGAGCATCCGCTGCTTCATGCCGGGCAGCATGACGTGAGCAACCATCAATCCTCATCTTCGGAATAAGCGCTCTTGCGCTTATTCCGAAGGAGCCGCGCCAGCGGCGTCTCGAATGATGCAGGCCCGCTTGTGGCCTCATGGTTCGCACGGCGATGCGCAGCATCGTCCGGAGACGCGCGTGCCGCGCTCCTCACCATGAGGATCAAGCGACGCTCACGCGTATTTCTTGTCGCGCTCCAGCAGCTCGATCGAAATGCCCTGCGGCCCGCGGATGAAGCAGATGCGTACGCCGGGCCGGATGGTGGTCGGCTCCTTCGTGAACTCGACGCCCTTGGCCTTGATCTCGGCGGCGACCGCGTCGATGTTTTTCACGGTCAGGCCGAAATGGTCGAGACCCTGATAGGGCGTCACCGGCGGGGTGTTGACGCCGTCGCCGGCGGTGACGGGTGCGATGAACACATTGGCGCCGCCGAGCTTGACGTCGATCCGCCCGGGACCACGGATGATCTCGCCGCCCAGGATGTCTTCCAGCCAGGCCGCGGTCGCTTCGGGATCGGGGCTGCGCAGATGAACATGATCCCAAGTAAGTGCCCAATCGACGGTCGGCATTTCGGTCTCCCCATTATTGTTGTTGCGGCGCTCAAGGCCGGTTGCGGCGCGGCCAATGTAGCCGCCGCGCATCCGCAATTCCATCCCGGTTGGGCCGCCGCCGCAATATTGTCGAGGTGGCATGAAACCATTTCTGCTCTGGGTGATTGTTGACGGGCGGCGGGATCCGTACAGCGGCGGTCGTGACAGAAGCCGTACGGGGAAACGCCCGTAGGGCTTTTTTCGTGCGCGGCACGGCAATCGCCGGCGCTGCGGGGTGAGGGCGCGGCTATGAGAATCGCCGGGTGGTCGTTCGGGAAGTCCGAAGCACGGCTCGCCGTGCTACCGGCCATCGCCATCGCGGGCTGCGCCATATGGTTGATGCTCCCGCAAGCAAGCGATGCCGAGGGGCATGCCACTGCAACGTCTCCTGAAGTCACCCGCGTCACGCAAGATACATCCCGCAACGACGACACGGCCGGGACCCAGGCGACCCTGTCGAGCCCGGCGCCGACCGATGCCAACCCGGCTGCCGCGCCTCTCGACATCGCGCCGCCGGAAACGGTGGAATCCGCCACGTCGCCGCTCGACGGCCTGAAAATTATTTCGCAGTCGTGGCGAAGGGGCGGACTGGGCTCGAAAGCGCTGGTGACCTTCACGCTCCGCAACGCCAATGACTACGCGGTGAGGGATATCGAAATCGCCTGCAGTTTCGCCCGCCGGGACGGCAGCCACCTGACCGACCGCAGGCGTATCATTCCCGATACCGTGAACATGAAGAGCCGGAAGCGCTATGCCGGCATGCTGGTCGGGTTCGTCAACGTCAACGCAAATAAGGCGAAATGTTCAGTGGTTACAGCCAGCCGAATTTAACCCTGTGCGAATCAAACGCGCGCTCCCGTACCCGAAAATGTGATCGCCGCCTTTGAACCTTGCCGGTGGGGTAGGAACTAACTGGTGTATCGCCCGTTAGGCGATTGAACCGCGCGGTGCTCGCGCGGGGGGAGCGAGATCGATGCCCGTAGCGCGTTATTTCCTGTTTGTCGGCGGAGTGCTGCTCGCGCTGTTGTTGGCGATCGATGCGCTCGTCCCGCAGCAGGCCGTCGTGGCCAGCCAGACCGCTCCTTCGGTCGACAAGACCGTGGTTCGCATTCGTTCCGACCAGAAGCCGCCGGAGCGGGTGGTTTATGACACCAGCCTTCCGACGATTGTTCCGCCGACTGTGACGGCCCGGGCCGTCGCGCCGTCGGTGCCTGCCGTGGCCTCGGCCGATGCCACCGCCCAGGCCCGCGCGCGGGAGACGTTTGCCCAGTTCGTGCCCCCGGAGGCGAAGAAGCCCGAGCCGCAGGTTCAGCGCAAGCGCAAGATCGCCAAGAGCCGTCAGGCGCCGCCGATGCAGTTCGCGCAGCCGCCGCAAATGCGGGTCGCGCAGCAGTCGCATTTCGGCTTCTTCGGCGGTTCGAACTGGAACAGCACCTGGTAGGGTGCCCCGCCTGATTTAGTTAGCGCGGCAGCTTCGGAATCTTATCCGCAAAACCGTTGTAGCAGGTCAGCCGCTCGTCTTCCTCCTTGAGGAAGCGGCAGTCATTGACGCCCTTCGCTGCCGGCGCCTTCGGCTTGGGCTGCGGCGCATAAACGGCGTCGTAGCAATTCAGCCGTTCCTTGGTCGCATCGTCGATGTCCTGGCAGGCCTGCAACTTCTGGGCGACCGATGAAGGCTTTTCTTTTTCCTTCTTGCCCGCAGCAGCTTTCTGCGACCCGACCACAACCAGCGGTTTGCCGCCAATGGTCGGAGGATTGGCGGGGGCGGTCCCCTGAGCCAGCGCCGCCGCCGGATACAGGATCGCCAGCGTCAGTATGATCTTTCTCATGTGAAATGTCCGAATAGCTGCAAGCCGAACGAGCGCGCCTGGAGAGACCAGAAACTCCCGAGCCCTCGGAATCGAAGTCCCGCTGCGCGCCTGCATTCTCTAGCATCATCCCCGAGCGTCTGTCTAACTTGTTGATTTAATAGCCATTCAATTGAGCCTGCGGCCGCCCGGAGGGCCGGACCTTGCTTGACGTCTCGTTGCCCCGGGCCGCTCCGCTTGTGGTCGGCACACCCCATCGCCAGCTTTGTAGTCTAGTGGGCACTCCCTTCGGCGGTCGCGTGGGCGGCGCCGGAGCATTTCGCTGGCCCGCAGAGGGAGAGCATCAATGTCCGATCCGCAACGTCGGGAGTTTCTGGCCGCCGCAGGCATTGCCTCGCTGGCAGCGCTGGGCGGAGCGCAGCCGGCCGCCGGCGGCGACCCGAGTTTCATGAACAATGTTCCGGACCCAACGCTCGCGGGCAAGGATCTGCCGACCTTCAAATTCGCGCTGGAGAAGTCGGACGGCAAGGTCATCGGCAACAGTTACGGCAAGGAGGCGACGGTTGCGCAATTGCCGATCTCCAAGGGGATCGCCGGCGTCTCGATGCGGCTTGAGCCCGGCGCGATGCGCGAGTTGCATTGGCACGCCACCGCGGCGGAATGGGCGTTCGTTCTCGAGGGCCGCGTCCGCACCACCGTCGTTGACCCAGGTGGCCTCGCCGAGACCAACGATTTCGATCCCGGCGACGTCTGGTACTTCCCGCGCGGCCATGGCCACATGCTGCAATGCCTTGGCGATAAGCCCTGTCACTTCATCCTGATCTTCGACAACGGCTACTTCTCCGAATTCGGCACCTTCAGCATCACCGATTGGGTCGGACATACGCCGCCGGCGCTGCTGGCGAAGAATTTCGGCCTGCCCGAAGCAGCGTTCGCAACGTTTCCGAAGGAGGAAGTGTATTTTGCGCGCGGCAATCTGCCGCCTGCCGAGCCGTCGAAGCCGCTGCAGGGCTGGAAGCTGCCGCCGCAGACCCATAAATACCGCCTGCTGGCGCAGCCGCCGCATGCGACCTATCGGGGCGGCCGCGAGTGGCGCGTCGATTCCTTGAGCTTCCCGATTGCGAAGACGATCACGGGCGTCGTACTCGATCTCGATCCCGGCGCGCTGCGGACGCTGCACTGGCATCCGAACGCCGACGAGTGGCAGTACGTCGTTGAGGGTGAGGTGAGCGTCACTCTGTTCGGCTCGCACGGCCGCTACCGGGTCGAGCGATTGCAGAAGGGCGACGTCGGCTACATCCCGCAAGGCTATGGTCACTCGATCGAGAATGTCGGCAGCGGACCGGCGCGCATCCTGATCGGATTCAATGCCGGCATCTACGAGACCATCGACCTGTCGCAATGGATCGCGGCAAATCCAAAGGATGTGCTCGCCACGAATTTTGGCCAACCGGCGGAAGTGTTCGGAAAATTCCCGGATCGCGACGTGTTCATCGCCGGCAAGGATGGGGCGGCCCGATAGGAGAGGGCCGCCAAGCCTGGATTAACAAGCGTGCATTAAAACGTCGACTGATCTCGTGGCGCAATTGCGTCCGTGTGCTATCGCGCCGATCTAGCGCAGGCGGTAGGCGTCAAATGCGTGAGCCAGGAATATGCCGATGCTGACGAAGATAAGGAATGCCGTCACGACCTCGGTCATAGCCTTCCTCCCTGTATGGTCATGCCGAGAAGGGCACGCTTGAGGAACTCGCGGTAGATGAGGTTGAGGACCGATACAAACATGATCTAACCCCGGGGTTTGATTGATAACACCGTAGGGGACCTTTGTTTCCGGAGGACTTCGCGGCGGATCGAAATGGTTTCGTTGCGCCGCCTGCGGATCACGGAATCGCGACGGAACTGGACGTTCGATCGTCATCGCCCGCCCTTTTCTCGCCATCCTAGTTCGAGAGACCTGCGGCGGCAGGTCTGCGAAGGCCGTGTTCCCAAAGGTTCCGCGTGATCGTTCGACATTTGCTGCAAGACGAGGCTATTACGTCCCGCCGCGCGTTCCTGCGTGGGATTGCGTCCTCAGCCAGCGTGCTCGCGCTCGGCGGTTGCGCCAACTTGGGCGCGACGGGCGCGCGTTACGATGCGGCGTCGCTCTCGGCGGAGCCGACATTGCTCGTTGCAACCACGCGCAAGCCGGTGAACGGCGGGCGGACGAAACCCTGGTTCGGGCCGGAGCGCGCGACAAGGATGACCGTCGGCCGGGCGAAGCTGGTGCCGCCTGACGAGAGCCGCTTCTCGCTCGCCGCAGCCGGTATTGGCGATTGGCGTCTCGATGGGGTCGAGCCGGTGTCGGGAGAGGTCAGCGATCTTCTCGCCAGCGGCGGAGGCGACGTCCTGATTTATGTGCACGGTTTCAAGCAAACATTTGAGACAGCGGCGCTCGATGCCGCACATCTTGCCGATGGCATCAAATTCCGCGGCCAGACGATGGTCTTCTCCTGGCCGTCCAAGGCGGGATTGTTCGACTACGCCTATGACCGTGACAGCGCGATGTGGTCGCGCGATGGCTTCGAACGCGTGCTCCAATCCGCCGTCACGGCTCGCGGCGTCGGCCGCGTTCACATCGTCGCGCACAGTATGGGCACCATGCTGACGCTCGAAAGCCTGCGCCAGCTCTATGCGCGAAATGGCGACAGCGTTACGGACAAGATCGGGGCCGTGGTGTTTGCCTCACCTGACATCGATATGGACGTGTTCTCGTCGGCGGTTGTCCGCATCGGTCCGCTCGGCCGCAAGATCACCGTCGTCGCCGCGACGAACGACCGCGCTCTGGCGCTGTCGGGACGACTGGCTGGCGGGATGACACGGGTCGGCGCCGCCGAGAAGGCCGCCATCGAGCAACTCGGGGTGCGCGTCATCGATGCCTCCGAGGCCGGCTGGGGCATCATCAACCACGATTTGTTCCTGTCCAATGCGGAAGTGCGGCGGGTGATACGCCGTTCGATTGATACCTCAGCCGCGTAAAGCGGGTGCCTATTACGAGCGGTGCAGGATTCTGCGATCGATGGGATTGAAGGTGGCGCTGGACGATTTCGGATCGGGGCAGTCCAGCCTGAGCTATGTCCATCAATTGTCGCTGGACAAAATCAAGATCGACCGGGGCTTCATTCGCAATATCGCGACGCAGGACAACGCCCGCAACATCGTCAAGACGGTGATCGACCTGTGCCGCAACCTGAAATTCGACTGCGTGGTCGAAGGTGTGGAAACGGCCGAGCAGGTCGAGATCATCGGCCGTCTCGGTTGCTCGACGATGCAAGGATATTTCTTTGCGAAGCCGATGCCGCAGGGTGAGGTCGAGAGGTTCATCGCTAGCTACCGCATGTCGGATCATCCGCGACTCGCCGCCGTGGCCGGGTGAGATTCGATCGACACCTGATGTCGTAGCGCCGTTGCCGCACAGTGCAGCGGAATCGCACATGATGGCGACAACCTGTCATTGATCGCGTGGGCCGTCGCAATGTCACCACGCTGTCACCCTTAATGTCGCCAAATTGACGGAACATTTATTCGTGGCCGGCATGAAGGTGCCCGGTCTCGCCTCGAACTGCTCAACGCTTGAACTGCTCAACGTGCGCAACGCCGACCGGTTGTCGGCGCGCGACGCTTTGCGGATAGATCGGGGAGATACGGGCGATGCCGGGCGCTTGCCGGCGATCCGAATTATTCAGTTGATACAGAGGAATGAGAGTTATGCGTCAAGCAACATCGAAGGCCGCGGCAGGTTCGAGCGCGAACCGCCGACAAGTGCTGTCACTCGCGGCGGGCATCGCCTTGCTCGCGGGCGTCACCACGGCTCACGCGCAGAGCACGGGTATCGCAGCCTGTGACGACTTCCTGACCAAATACGATGCCTGCATCGTCTCCAAGGTCCCCGAGGCACAGCGCGCGATGTACAAGACGCAGATCGACCAGACGCGCAAGGCGTGGGTCGACATGGCGAAGAATCCATCGGCGAAGGCGACCATGGAATCGACCTGCAAGCAGACGCTGGATGCGACGAAGGCCTCGCTCACGGCGTATGGCTGCTCATTCTGATCGGCGTGCGCCGCTGAAAAGGAATGGCGCCGAGTAGGCGCTATTCCTTGACGGCGGCGGGCGAGACGGGGGAGCGGCCGACGATGCCGGCGAGGCGCTCTTCCGGAACATTGGCCGAAACGACGTGTGCACCGCCGGCACGCGATTCACGATCAAGCGGCGCGTCGTCAAGGCGCGGTCTGCAAACTTCTCTTTATGCCATTAACCACTTGTTAACCATAACGCCCCAGCATTGCCCCTCTGTAGAGAGTCGCCACGGGCTTTGGTCCGAGGCGCGATTGATCGTTCATCTTGGGGGCGGGCTGAGGCTCGCGGGGCTCCAAGGAGTAACGTCATGTCGTCACCTGGCGTACGACACCAGGCAAGTCTGCTTTCCGAATTCGTCCTGGCGATTTTCGGCGCGCTTGGTCTGGGTCTCCCGATTGCGGTTGCGATCATCTGGATTTGTTCCTGATCGGCATGCCTGCTGGTTTTTGACGGCGCTCGGCTGTGAGGGGCGCGGTGGGCTGCGGCCGATGAAAAGGCCACAGTCTCCTCGGACCGCATCTCAGATTGCAGGTGCGATCAGTCCGACCCTCATATCCTTGGCGAGATACACGCATGCGTCGTCGGCAAACACGCTGCCGTCAGCAATGCCAACAGCCAGCTTGCCACGCCTTACGAGGCGCATGTTGACTTCGTAGCGCACGCGCTTGACGTCTGGCGTTATATGCCCCCGGAACTTGACCTCGCCGACGCCGACGGCGCGGCCCTTGCCCGGTGAGCCCGACCAGCCAAGCCAATAGCCGACGATCTGCCACATGGCGTCCAGACCCAGACATCCCGGCATCACGGGATCGCTGGGAAAGTGGCAGTCGAAAAACCAGAGGCTAGGCGTGATATCCAGCTCGGCGATAACGTGGCCCTTGCCGAATTCGCCGCCGTCCAGGCTGATCTCGGTGATACGGTCCATCATCAGCATGGGCGGTGCCGGCAGTTGGGCATTGCCCGGGCCGAAATAACCGCCTTCGCTCGATCTGAGCAGATCTTCCTTGGTGTAGGACGATTGCGGCGCGTGAAAGTCGCGAGGGTTGGACAAGGCAAACTCCTTCGTTTGGCTGCCGCTAGCTCGGCGTCAGGCGACTTTGTCGCGTTCGGTTTTTTTGATGCCGGCGCCAGCCGTCAGGCGCAGGGCTCCGGCTATGAAGGCCCAAATTTCATCCGTGAGTTTCTCCGGATCGGGTCGCGCTTCGCTCAGCAGGGCACCGATCAGGGCCTGGCGAATTCCGCCGATCATGAGCGCGATGGTGAGATGTGGATCGACGTGATCGGGAACGAAGCCGTCACGCTGCGCCGCCTCGATCATGCATGCGCCGCCGGCGAGCTGTTTGCTGGTGAAAGCTCGCTCGACATCGAGGACTTCGGGCGCGCGGCTCAAGGCGCCGATGACGAGGGGTGCGAAGGGGTGCTCGTAGTGGAAGGCGATATAGGAGGCTATGCGCCGCCTTTCCCTGTCTGCCCAGCCTTCCGAGGGCCGGCACGCGTCATTGAAAACCTCTCCATCGAGACGGCTGTAGAACGCTTCAACAACGGCGGCGATCAAGCCCGCCTTCGATCCAAAGTGGTGATAGGCCAGCCCGACCGAAACCCGCGCGCGCTTCGCGACGGCCTGCATTTCCAGATGGCCATGGCACTGGATGAGCTCGTCCTGGGCCGCTCGGACCAATCTTTCTCGTGTCGCGATTGTTGGGGTCATCTTTGATCCAATCGCTGAATTGAATTCAATTCAATATCGACTTCCGGGTCGGGACTCAAGTCGAACATTTCCCTGGCAGGTAGCAGCGCTTCCGCTTAAACCGGCACGGCAGACGGCTGCCATCACCATCGAGCTACCGGGTCGGCCACTCATGCTGCGCTACCGCCGTCGCCTCCGGCTGTCTGTGGCTGTGCCATTCGGCGACGAGGCGAGCTTTCGGGTCACCGTCGATGGCGAGGTCGTTGATGCAGCCTCGCATTCGGATCCAGCCGAAGACGAATGGACCACACGATCCGTGCCGATTCCCGATCGAGGAGCACGATGGGCGGAGCTCGAACTCACGGTCACTGCGTCCAGCAGCATGAACGTGATTCCGACGGGGGAGGCATGGGTGGACGATTTGCGCATTGCATGACCACCGTGACCACATGGCCAGCAACGCACGTTGCGGCAACGGCAGGGTTCAACATCGCAATAGTGAAATTGGCGCGCTCGGAGAGATTCGAACTCCCGACCCTCGGAATCGAAATCCGATGCTCTATCCAGCTGAGCTACGAGCGCGTGCGGTCTGCCGATTATCAGACTTGGCCCGGCAGGGCCAGCAGCGGATGCCTAGAGCCTGTTCCGATTGAGATCGGAACGGGGCTCTAGATTCTCGATTTGACGCGTTTTCTTGACGCGAACCGGTCCCCACTTCGCTCTAGTAACAGGGATACCGCCGGCGGTCCTGGCCGATATAGGCGGCGGCGCCCTGGCGGCAGAGGATGGTAGAGGGACCGTCGTAATAGGCGAAGGTGCCGGGCTGCAGGCCGGGGCCGTAATTGTGCAGGTAGCTGATCGGGTAGGGCAGCCCCCAATTGTGCAGGTGGTGCCGATTATGGCGGGCGTCGGCCAGACCTGGGGCGAGGGTCGCGGTGGCGAGGAGGGTGGCGGCAACGAAAAACTTCGCTTTGGTCATTTCGATTCTCCGGAAGTTTCACAGAAACAGGTGCGAATTCGAGCTGAGCGGATAGCCGTTGGTGTGAAGAAAAGCACGTCAAAACAATATGATAGACGCTGAACCTCTGATTCGATCGAAGCCCGTTTTCCCTGACATTTTGGCTGATCTGATTTCGCATTCTAGGAGAAGCGGGTAGAAAAGCTGCGGAAAAGCATCGTAACGCGCCCATTTTTGGCCTCAAGGGATGCTTAACGAATTCCCAACACAGTCCGGCCAAAGTTTTGCTGTCCGGTCCTGACTCTACGGGCCGACTTATCCCGCGTCTGACAAAGGCTATCCGGTTCCCGATCGACCCATGCGCATCACGCCCCTTGCCCTGCTGTCCCTCTCGGTTCTGGTCGCGACGCCAGCGCGCGCCGACCTGCATATTAGGCGCGATCACGGCGGATATGTCGAGGAGTACAAGGCCAAGTACAAGCGCATCCGCGACCGCAAGGAGCGCGTCATCATCGACGGCATCTGCAACTCGGCCTGCACGCTGGTGTTCGGCATCGTGCCGATGAACAAGATCTGCGTGACGCCGAAGGCGAGCCTCGGTTTCCACCAGGCCTATTACGACAAAGCCTTCACCTTCGGCATGAAGGTCACGAGTTTGGAAGGGACGTCGGACCTGATGTCCTATTACCCGGACACCGTGAAGGACTGGATCCGCCGCAATGGCGGGCTCACCACCGAGATGAAGAAAATCAAGAACGGCGGCGAGCTCTGGAAGATCGTCGATGCCTGCCCGGAAGAGTGGTGAGGCGCAGCAAGTCTGCCGCGGCTTATAGCGTTTTTGAGCGAAGTGGATACCGGTTCGCGTAAAGAAAACGCGTCAAAACAAGAATCTAGAGCTTCGGTTCTGATTCAATCAGAACCGATAATGCTCTAGTCTTTCCGGTTGGCTTCTCCGTCCGCGATCAGCAGCACCGACACTTTTGATTTGCTGAGAATCGCGGCGGCTACGCCGCCAAAGTTCAGCGCATCCCCCTTCATCCGATCGACCCCCAATATGACGAGATCGGCGCCGCTGGTCTCGATCTCCTGCAAGATGGCCTCTTCAGGAGTCGCATTCGCACGCAGCGTCGTTCTGACGTCGACATCATAGCGGGCCGCTGCCGCGGCGGCGTCTTTCAAAATACCTTCCTCGCGCGCGAGTGACATGCTGGCGCCGCGCCGGCGCGCGCCTTTGTCCCTCGTCGTGGACACATAAACCACCCTGAGTGGACAAGGGCTCGAGCGCGCCAGCGCGCCCGCGACCTCCGCACCGCGTCGCGATACGGCACTTCCGGAAACCGGAACCAGGATCCTGAACTCCGCACCCGCGGGTTGCTTGAGGTGGACGCCCTTTGCCGCAACGAGAGCAACAGGCCCCTTGAAGCCCGAGGCGACGTCTTCGACTTTCTGGTCGAAGCCGTCTTTGCCCAAGACATTCTCCATTCCGACAACGAGAAGATCGAATCCCTTTCGCGCCTCTTCCTCGACGGCATCGGCGGCCTTTTGAGCCCGGGCACGCGTCGTTATCTCGACGTCGCCCACGCTCTCTTGGTCGGCCTCTGCGATTTTCGTGGCGGCTTCTCTTACGACCGCTTCGTGGCTCTCTTCATCCTGGCGCTTTCCTTCCTGTTGCTTTGCACGGGCACCTACATGAAGAACCGTAATTGGCAGGCCACGAGTTCCTGCGAGCAGGCCCGCGACACGAGAGGCAAATTTCGCATTCGCGCCTTCATCCACGGCGAGCAACAGGCGCTCGAGATTCGCGACAAAATCCTTTTGCTCGAACTCCTCGCGCTCAAGGCGCGCCTTTTCATCCTTCCCGAGCGGAAGACGGGAAAGCGCGCCGCGAAGCATCGGCGGCATCGCCATGGTGGTGAGGATCGCCATCGTCACGATCATCGAGAACAGGTTTTGGCTAAGTACCCCCATGGAAAGACCGATGGTGGCGATGATGACTTCGGTCGAGCCGCGCGCATTCATTCCGCTTGCCAGCGCGTAGGATTCCCTTGGCGTGAGCCCACCAAGCGCGCCGCCCGCAAACGCGCCGCCGAATTTTCCGATGCTGGCGATGAGCACCAGCGCGCCCGTCAGCATCAGCAGACCAGGATCCCGAAGCACGGTCAGATCCGTGCTCAGGCCGGCCATACCGAAAAACACTGGCATGAACAGACCCGTGATCAAGCCACGCAAGCGCTCGTCGATCTGCCGCGTCAGGATCGGCGATTCGCCGACCAGGATGCCGGCGACGAACGCGCCGAGCACGGTATGAACCCCGATCAGGTGCGTGATCATCGCCATCGTGCTCATCAGGAGCAGGATGACGGTGATCACCGCGGCTGAACTCACCAGATAATCGTTGGTCCAGCGGATCAGGCGGAACACCAGCCGTCGGCCGACGGTGAAACTGATGGCCAGGAAGAGAAGGGTGCCAAGCACGGCCTGACCGACGGAAAAAACATCGAGCGTGCCGTGCGATGCCAGACTGAAGATCATGGCGATGATGATCCAGCCGATGGTGTCGTCGATGATGGCTGTGGCAACAATGATCTGGCCGACATTCCGCCGCATGAAGTTCATTTCGCGCACGACCACAGCGACGATTTTTACCGACGAGATCGAGAGCGCGGTACCGAGAAACAGCGAGGCCACGAGGCGGGTTTCGGGATGCGGAAGCAGGCTCTGCGGCAGAACCTGGCCGAGCGAGAAGCCGCAGATGAATGGGACCACGATCCCCGCAATCGATACCGAGGCAGCCGCACGGCCTACCTTGCGGACCAACTTAAGATCGGTTTCCATCCCCGTCAGCAGCAACAGCAACAGGATGCCGACCTGCGCGATGCCCTCGATCAGCGCTTTCTGTTCGGGCGAGGGGGGAAAGATCGCGGCGTGCGCGGCGGGCCAGACCCATCCGAACAGGGAGGGGCCAAGCAACAGGCCGCCCAACAGTTCGCCGATCACGGATGGCTGGCCGATCCGCTGCATGATTTCGCCGAGCCCGCGTCCAACCGCCACCAGGAGTGCGATCTGGGCAAGCAGCAGGAATTCGGACGGACGGGCTGATTTTTCTCCCTCGGCGCTGGCGATGGTTGTCATCAGCAGGAATGCAGCGAGCGCCCACAAGGTTCGCGACCGGCACCATCTGACTGCCATCGCTTAATTCCCCAAAATCCGCGATTCGGAAGTTTTTTGGATTCCGTGCCTTTCCGGAGTCAATTGCGTTCATGCTGATTGGTTTCAAGCGGCTAACGAACCTTTGGCATGAGGGGGCAGCGCCGATCGCTGGATCGAACGCGAATCCGGCCGCGCGGCGTTGGCAGCTGAACGAATGTTTGGCGCCTGGATCGCGGCCGGGGTGGTTGCGCTCGGCAGCCCGGCGCGATCAGTCCTTGCCGCGTGGCATATGATCGGGCAACAGGGGCGCAAATGACTGGCGACTTCGAAAAAATGGCCGCGCGCGCGGCGCCGGCGATTTTCGTCGTGCTCTGGAGCACGGGCTTCATCGGCACCAAATATGTGCTGAACAATGCCGAGCCGCTGACCTATCTCGCGATCCGCATGGCCTGCGTCGTGGGGCTGATGGCGATCATCGTGGCGATCGCGCGGCCACGCTGGCCGGATCGCATCGGCATCGCGCACAGCGCCGTCGCCGGCATTCTGGTGCATGGAATCTATCTCGGCGGCACGGCGATCGCGATCGCGCATTCGATTCCGGCGGGGCTCTCGGCATTGATCCCAGGGCTGCAGCCGATTCTTACCTCGACGCTTGCAAGCCGCTGGCTCGGTGAACGCGTCACGCCACTGCAATGGGGCGGATTGCTGCTCGGGCTCGCCGGCGTCGTGCTGATCCTGCACGACCGGCCGATGAGCGGCGAGGCGGGCTGGGGATGGCTCGCCTCGGCCATATCGCTGGTCAGCATCACCTTGGGCACGCTCTACCAGCGCCGCTACTGCAGCACGATCGACTGGCGTTCCGGCAATCTCGTGCAATACGTCGCGGTGACGATGTTCTTCGGCCTCGGCGCATGGCTGTTCGAGACCAATGTGGTGCACTGGACCACCGAGTTCATCCTGGCGCTGACCTGGCTTGCCGTGGTGTTGTCGATCGGGTCGATCGGACTCTTGTACTGGCTGATCCGCCGCTCGGCCGCAACGTCGGTGGCGAGCCTGTTCTATCTGGTCCCGGCCGTGACGTCGCTGATGGCGTATGTGCTGTTCGGCGAGAAGCTCGACGCGGTTTCGATTGTCGGCATGATCGCCTGTGCTGCTGCGGTGCTGGTGGTCAACCGCCGTTCAGTTTGAAGTAGAGTTCTCGACCTTCATGCACGTATAAATTTCATGAGGCTTCTCAATATTTTCTCTGGGTTGTGCCCATTAAGGCGATCGTAAGCAAAACGGGTCAGATTGGGCACGATTTTGGGGGATTTCTCGTATGACTACGCAATCCATTGGAAAGTTCCTGCCGGCGCTCAAGCTGCGGCTCGGCACCAAAGCCGTTATCTCGGCCATCCTTCTGATTGCGGTCAATACCGCGCTGGTGGTGGGAGCGGCCCATTGGTCGCTTACCTCCGAGTTCGGCGATCGGGCGCTGCGGGACATCGAGGTCAACCTGCGCACCCTGGGCCTGGCGTTTGCCGAGACCTACAGCGACGCCAAGATTACGATCAAGGACGGGGCCGTCGTCCGCGCCGAAATTGCCAAGATGCCCGAGTTCAAGGACCACGCGATCGTCGATCGTGCAGTCGGCTATACCGGCGGCAACGCGACGCTGTTCGTCTATGACGATGCCAGCAACCAGTTCGTTCGCCGCACCACCAACGTCAAGAAGGAGAACGGCGACCGTGCCGTCGGCACCCAGCTCGCCCCCGACCATCCGGGGCAGGCGGTCGTGCGCCGCGGCGAGGTTTACCGGGGGCCGGCGACGCTGTTCGGCAAGACGTTCATGACGGCCTACTACCCGATCATGAATCCGGCCGGAAAGGTGATCGGACTTCTCTATGTCGGCATTCCCATGGCGCACTACGAGAGCATGCTGTCGCACGCCATTCAGAACATGGCGATCGCAGCCGGCATCGCTGCGCTGCTCGTGATGATGCTGACCATGGTGCTGGTGCGCCGGGTGACCAAGCCGCTGATCTCGGTCACGGCCTCGCTGACGGCAATCGCCAACGGCAACACCGAGGTTGAGGTCGACTACCACGACCGAATGGACGAGATCGGCGAGATTGCGCGTACTCTCGCGGTCTTCAAGAACAACTCGGTCGAACGCCGTCGCCTGCGCGACGAACAGATTGCGGCTGCCGCCGCCGCTGCCGAGCAGCGCAAGACTGAATTGCGGAGCTTCGTCGACGAGTTCCAGACCAGCGTCGGCAGCATCCTTGACAAGGTGCTGAACTCCTCCAGCGAATTCGAGCGTGTCGCGCAGCAGCTCACCGAGACCGCGCGGACTACGGCTGGCCTGTCGGGCAAGTCGGCCGGCGCTTCGGAGACCGCCTCCGAGCATGTCCGCACCGCGGCGACCGCCTCCGACGAACTCTCCAGCTCGATCGCCGAAATCACCCGCCGGGTCCAGGAATCGAACGGGATCGCGGCCGACGCCGTCAAGCAGGCGGCCGCCACCGACCAGCGCATCAACGAATTGTCCGAAGCCGGCGCCCGGATCGGCGACGTGGTGAAATTGATCACCTCGATTGCCGAGCAGACCAACCTGTTGGCGCTCAACGCCACCATCGAGGCGGCGCGGGCAGGGGATGCCGGCCGCGGCTTTGCCGTGGTGGCGCAGGAGGTCAAGAGCCTCGCCGGCCAGACCGCGAAGGCGACCGAGGAGATTTCCAGCCAGATCGGCAACATGCAGCTTGCGACCGAAGAGTCGGTCAGCGCGATCAAGGCGATCGGCCAGACCATCGAACGCATCAGCGATATCGCCACCTCGATCTCGGCGGCGGTAGAGCAGCAGCGCGGCGCTACCCAGAACATCGCCCAGAGCGTTCGCGCGGCGGCCAGCGGCACGGCAGACGTTGCGGCCAACATCCGCAACGCCGCGCAGGGCGCCGACGAGACCGGCGAGACCTCGAGCCGGATGTTCGCGTCCGCGCAGAATCTGTCGAGCGAGAGCCTGCACCTGAAGGCCGAGGTCGAAAAATTCCTCGACCGCGTCCGCGCTGCCTGACCGCATCGTCGCGGCGACGCATCGCGTCGCTGGTGAAACCGGAAGCCTCCGGATTCGTAGTTTCTCCATACTGCGAATGACTGCCCTCGTTTCCCGGGCTGGAGGGCTTCCGTGAACCGATACGCCGCGCTCTATCTGGTGACGCTGCTTGTAATCATCCCCCTTGATTTCCTGTTCCTTGGCGTCGTCGCCAGGGACTTCCTCACCTCCCAGGTCGGCAACATGCTGGGCGAGATCAAGCTCGCACCCGCGATCCTGTTCTATCTGCTCTATGTCGCCGGCGTCGTGATCTTCGTCAGCGGCGGGCCGGGCGCTACCTGGCAATCGACGCTGCTCTACGGCGCGCTGTTCGGCTTCTTTTGCTACGCGACCTTCGACCTGACCTCGCTGGCGCTGCTCAAGCACTGGAGCTGGCCGGTTGCGGTCGTCGACATCGCGTGGGGGGCGTTCGTGACGGCGGTCTCCTCGACCGCCGGATTGCTCGTGGCGGATTGGGTGGTGCCGAAAATGTAGGGTGGGCAAAGCGTAGCGTGCCCACCACTTCTTGCATCGCTCTTGATGGTGGGCACGGCGCAAGCACGCCTTTGCCCACCCTACGACATCTCAATTCGTCACTTCGGCTGCGGTACAATCCGGATGTAGGGCTTCGGCGCCTTCCAGCCGGCCGGATAGATCGTCTTCGCCTCGTCGTCGCTGACGGAGCCTGCGATGATGACGTCCTCGCCCTGCTTCCAGTCGGCCGGCGTCGCGACGCGATGCTTTGCGGTCAGCTGCAGCGAGTCGATCGCGCGCAGTATCTCCTGGAAGTTGCGGCCGGTGGTCATCGGATAGACGATCGTCAGCTTGATCTTCTTGTCGGGGCCGATCACGATCGCGTTGCGGACGGTCTGGTTGTCTGCAGGCGTGCGGGTGAGGGGATCGCCCGAGGTCGAAGCCGGCAGCATCTCGTAAAGCTTGGAGACGTTGTAGTCGGTATCGCCGATCATCGGGTAGTTCGGCGCCGCCCCCTGCGTCTCCTTGATGTCCTCGGACCATTTCGAATGCCGGTCGACGGGATCGACGCTCAGGCCCATCAGCTTGACGCCGCGCTTGTCGAACTCCGGCTTCAACTTCGCGAGAGCGCCGAGTTCGGTGGTACAAACCGGCGTGAAATCCTTCGGGTGCGAGAACAAGAGCGCCCAGCTATTGCCGATCCAGTCGTGGAATTTGATTTTTCCCTCGGTGGTCTGGGCTTCGAAATCGGGGGCGGTTGCGCCAATAGGGAGTGCCATGATGTGACCTCATCTTATTAAAGTTACAGGAGAATTCGTCTCTAGCATTATACGAGTCTGAGGCGGTTAAGTGAACCGGTTAGCGCAAAAGGTGAGATCCTTCTCCGCAAACCCGGAACTCCTAGCATCTTCTTTTGATCCGCGCCTCTGCGACGAAAAGAACCCGTTTGCTCCCGCATTTGGCGAAGATGAGTAAGGTTCTGGAGCTATCCTTTTGTTTGATCGCAATCTTTTCAATACTGTTCCACTTTTCTGCCGCCGCTGCCCCGATGTCGCCTTTTATCGCCCGCATCACGCCGGGCCGCTTTGCACCCGAGGGTGCGTTGTGGGTGCTTTGGCCTGAACCGTGACCGGCATCACAGCGACCAATTGGCAACCATGTAAAAATCTCGAAATGCCAGTTTCGAATCGTTAACCGCTCGTTCATGCCCGGTATGGAAATGCTGGACCTGAAAAAGAAATCGAGAAGTGCAACTATGCCTGCCCCGACTGCCAAGACCACTGAAACGTCCATTGAGACATCCGACGACGTCCCGCAACCGTCCTGCCGTCAGACCGCGGCGCACGCGCTCACCATTGTGCGCGACGGCGTGATCACCGGCGAGGGGCCCACGACCAAGGGCCGTATCCATTTTTCCCGCGCGCTCGATGCCGATGACGCTGCCTGGTGCGCGCGCATCCTGACCGTCAGCGCGGTCGAGCATCAGCCGGTGAGCCGCGCCGAAGTCGAGGCGCTGTTTGAAATCAGCGACGCCGCCGCCGAGCGTACCGACGACGGACGTTTCGACGACCTGCTGGCCAAGGCGGTCGCCCATCATGCGGCGTCCGAATCCGGCCTGCCGGTGCCGCCGCGCACGGTGGCGCTGTCGCCCGATACCGACATCGAGAGCTGGGCGCCGACGCAAGCCGCCAAGATCGATACCAAGGTGCTGGAATGGCTTGCCAGCCAGATGCGCGGCAAGCGCCGCGTCAACCACCGCCTCACAGCGCTGGTCGCAACCCTGATCGGCGCCGCCGCGCTGCCACTCGTGCAACTGCCGGGCATGCTGGATATGGGGATGCTGTAAGTTCATCTGGCGATCACTGATCTGAAGACGGCGGGGTCATTCCCCGCCGTTTTGTTTTGGCACCGCTGTTGAGGCCGTCATTGCGAGCGAAGCGAAGCAATCCATCTTTCTTTTCGCGGTGGGATGGATTGCTTCGCTTCGCTCGCAATGACGGTGGATACAGTTTTGCGATCTCGCGGCGCATTGCGTCCGAGGTTTGCATCTTCGTTTGCCCTCCTCGAAATAGAGGGCGCAGGGAAGACCGGGTGCTTGCTGCACCCGCGGTCTCGTGTGCAACGTGCACAGAAGAACACGCACACGAGCATACAGGTACAGGCGGAGCATCCCGGCCTTCCCTGCGCAGTGGCTTTACGGCTTACTTCGTGCTCTTCCCGGAGAACGGCTCTTTTGCCTCCGTCGCCCCCAAGAAGCTTGCTTCTCGAGAACTTAACGCCAGCACCGCGGCGCCCGAACCACACGACTTCGCCGTACGCATCCGGCGCGCACGTCTATCGCGCCACCAGCGTCCACCGCATCTCACCGCACGTTCGTGACGATCGCGAGCGCCCCTCAATTGGGTGAGACGCGCGGAGTTATGCGGGTGATTTGCCCGGCGGTGGAAGCGGTATATTTTTGCCGCGCAATCTGGACGACCCAAATCACGTTGAACCGGCTGGTGAAATTCGTTTTTACGCGCAGCGCGTTTTGCGGCGTTTTGGACGCGCGCCGAGCGGTCGACGCCTGCGCCAGTGAAAGCCACGACCGAGATATGTGACTTATATCACATTAACCTCTCGGCATTCCTACGTATTGTGACCGTCAAATTCGATGCTAGTGTCGGTTTTCATTGCCGATTTGGAAATTTTCTGATGCGCGCGTTTTTGGGGGTGGTCCTGACGGTCTGGCTGACTTTGCTGGCTGGCCAGCCCGCGTTTGCCGAGAAGCGCGTGGCGCTGGTGATCGGCAATTCGGCCTACCGGAACGTGGCCAAGCTGAGTAATCCCACGAACGACGCGGCGGCTGTTGCGTCGATGTTCAAGTCCGCAGGCTTCGACACTGTCGAGTCCAAGCTGAACCTGACCGTCGGCGAGTTGCGCAAGACGCTGCGCGATTTCGGCAACAGGAGCCGGGATGCCGATGTCGCCGTTGTCTACTATGCCGGGCACGGCATTGAGCTGGATGGCACCAACTATCTGATTCCGGTCGACGCCACGCTCGAGACGGACGCGGATGTTCTGGACGAGACGCTGCCGCTCGACCGCGTGCTGTTCGCAGTCGAGCCGGCGAAGCAATTGCGGCTGGTCATCCTCGATGCCTGCCGGGACAACCCGTTCGCCAAAAACATGAAGCGAACGATTGCGTCCCGCGCGATCGGACGGGGATTGGCCAAGGTCGAGCCTTCCAGCCCCAACACCATGGTCGCCTTTGCGGCGAAGGCGGGATCGACCGCATCCGACGGCGACAGCAAGAACAGTCCGTTCGCAGCCGCGCTGGTCAATCATCTCGCCAAGCCTGGTCTGGATCTGCGCAAAGCATTCGGCTTCGTCCGCGACGATGTCTTGAAGGCAACCGGCAACGCGCAGGAGCCATTTGTCTATGGCTCGTTGGGCGGCAACGACGTGACGCTCGTGCCAGCCGCGCCTGCAGCCCCGGCCGCTCCAGCCGCCGCATCGACCGATCACGATGCCACCATGCAGCGCTACTACGAATTCGCCCTTCAGGTCGGCACCAAGCCGGTGTGGGACGCCTTCATCGAGAAGTATCCGTCCGGCTTCTTTACGGCACTTGCCAAAGCGCAACGTGACAAGCTCGCGGCCGAAGCCGCGCGGATCGAGGCCACCAACAAGGCCAAGGCAGCCCAGGACGAGCAGGCACGACTCGCTATCGAAGGCGCTAAAGCCGCGGAACAGGCAAAGGCGGCCGAACAAGCCAAGGCGGCCGAAAAAGCGCGCATCGCGGCCGAACAGGCGAAAAAGGCAGAAGAGGCGAAGGTCGCGGAAGCCGAGCGTGCAAAGGCAGCGGCAGAAGCAAGGCTTGCCGAAGCTGAGCGCGCGAAAGCAGCAGCAAAAGCCGCCGAGGAAGCAAAGGCTGCGGAGGCCGCGAGGTTGAAAGCCGCCGAAGTAGAAAAGGAGCCCGCTGCGAAGAGGGGAAGCGAGAGCAAAATCGCCGCGCTCACGCCACCGGCCGACCAATCCGACCAGCCGAAGGCGATCGACCTTCCTCGCTCACTTCAAGCCGAACTGCGGCGGGTTGGCTGCAACACGGGTGCGGTGGACGGCAACTGGAATGCGGCGTCGCAGCGGTCGCTCGATCTGTTCAACAAGCACACTGGGATGAAGCTGGAGGTCAAGGTTGCAAGTGTCGATGCACTCGATGTCGTCAAGAGCAAAACGACGCGCGTTTGCCCGCTGATTTGCGATCATGGGTTCAAGGCCGATGGCGATCGCTGCACGAAGATTACGTGTCGTGCTGGTTACGAGGTCGGCGACGACAACACGTGCGAAAAGATCGAGACGAAGAAGCCTACTGCAAAGCGCGAAGAACCGAGGGTGCAGCGCGACAAGGCAGAGCGCGGCAAGTTAGAATCGACCCCTTCGAAGCCGCAAGCCTCAGGCCAGATATTTTGTACCGGTCAAGGATGCAGGCCGGTAGGCAAAGGCTGTAGCATTCAAGTCGTGAGGCCCGGAGCGCCGGGATATGTCTCAGGCGCCAGCGGACAGATCGAAGTCTGCAACTGAGCGGCTGACGAAGTGCGCGGTGTTTGGATCTAGGATTCGGTATGCCGATTTGGAAGTTTTTTTGATGCGCGCTTTGCTAAACATCTTTTTGACGGTCGGGTTCATTTTCCTGGCTGGCCAGCCCGCGCTGGCGGACAAGCGCGTGGCGCTGGTGATCGGCAATTCGTCCTACCGGAACGTGGCCAAGCTCAGCAATCCCGCCAACGATGCGGCGGCTGTTGCTGGGATGTTCAAGTCGGCAGGCTTCGATACGGTAGAATCCAAGCTGAACCTGACCGTCGGCGAGTTGCGCAAGACGCTGCGCGACTTCGGCAACAGGAGCCGCGAGGCGGATGTCGCGGTTATCTATTATGCCGGGCACGGCATCGAGCTGGATGGCACCAACTATCTCATCCCGGTCGACGCGACGCTTGAGACTGATACGGATGTTCTGGACGAGACGCTGTCGTTGGACCGTGTACTGGTTGCGGTCGAGCCGGCCAAGCAATTGCGGCTGGTCATCCTCGATGCCTGCCGGGACAACCCGTTTGCAAAAAGCATGAAGCGGACGATTGCGTCCCGCGCGATCGGCCGCGGGCTGGCCAAGGTCGAGCCTTCCAGCCCCAACACGATGATCGCCTTTGCCGCGAAGGCGGGGTCGACCGCATCCGATGGCGATAGCAGGAACAGTCCGTTTGCAGCGGCGCTGGTCAATCATCTCGCCAAGCCCGGCCTTGATCTTCGCAAGGCATTTGGCTTCGTCCGCGACGATGTCTTGAAGGCGACGGGTAATGCGCAGGAGCCGTTTGTGTACGGATCGCTGGGTGGCAACGATGTAACGTTGGTCCCAGCCGCGCCTGCGGCGGTTGCTGCGCCGGTCGATCAGGACGCTACGATGCGGCGCGATTATGAGTTCGCGCTCCAGGTAGCGACCAAGCCCGTCTGGGATGCCTTCATCGAGAAGTATCCGTCAGGTTTTTACACAGCGCTCGCCAAATCGCAGCGTGACAAGCTCGCTGCGGAAGCTGTGCGGATCGAAGCCACCAACAAGGCCAAGGCAGCCCAGGACGAGCAGGCGCGGCTTGCCATCGAAGGCGCCAAGGCCGCCGAGCAGGCCAGGGCTGCGGAACAGGCGAAAGCCGCCGAGAAAGCCCGTGTCGCTGCCGAGCTGGCGAAAAAGGCTGAAGAGGCGAAAGTCGCGGAAGCCGAGCGCGCGAAGGCGGCAGCGCTTGCGAAGGCCGCCGAGAAGGAGGCTGAGCGCGTCAAAGCGGCCGAAGAAGCCAAGGCTGCCGCCGAGACCAAAAAGGCTGCTGCAGACGCCAAAGCTGCTGCCGAAAAGAAGGCGAAGGAAGAAAAACTCGCCGCGCTAACGCCGCCGGCGGACCAATCCGATCAACCGAAGGCGATCGATCTCCCCCGGTCGCTCCAGGCCGAACTGCGGCGGGTCGGCTGCAACACCGGTGCGGTGGACGGCAACTGGAATTCCGCCTCGCAGCGGTCGCTTGATCTGTTCAACAAGCACGCGGGGATGAAGCTGGAGGTCAAGGTTGCAAGCGTCGATGCACTCGATGTCGTCAAGAGCAAAACGACGCGCGTTTGCCCACTGATTTGCGATCATGGCTTTAAAGCCGACGGCGAGCGCTGCATCAAGATCACGTGCCGGGCAGGCTACGAAGTCGGCGACGATAACACTTGTGAAAAGATCGAAGTGAAGAAGCCAACGGCAAAACGCGAAGAGCGAAAGATGAAGCCTGAGTCGAAGGCAGAAAATTCTTCCTCGAAACCGCAAGCTTCAGGTCAGGTTGTCTGTACACTGCAAGGGTGCAGGCCCATTGCAAGAGGTTGCAGACTAGAACACAGAGCGGCCATCGCAGGTGGCAGCGTAGCCGGAGGATCAGGAGGAGGAAACATCGAAGTCTGCAACTGAGAAGGCTAACAAGCTGGCCGGAATCGTCGAATTGTTCCGAAGTGAGTTAGGTCCGACTCTAATTGTAGCCGACGCTGCTCGCCCGCGCTGATGAGGTGATCGAATATTTCTACCGCTTGCTGCAGTGCGTGAGTCCGTTCGCGTGCCATGGTCGAAATCGTGAGGGTATTTTTGTGAAACTCTTTTGCGCAATATTGCTGGCGGCGTTCATATTGACGGCGCAGGTTCCGCTCGTGCGAGCCGGCGTGGTCCTGATCACGCCGGAAGAAGCACAGCTTCCCACGCCAAAAGGCGTTCATGTCGCTCGCGCCGTCACGCGCGGACCGCGTATCGACCTTGCCGGTCCCGATGCCAGCGAGGCGCGTTCCCCGCTACGTCTGCAACTCAAATTTCGGGGATTCGGCGGTGCAACGATCAATCTCGACTCGCTTCGCGTGACTTACCTGAAAATGCCAAACGTCGATCTGACCTCGAGAATAAGGCCTTATGCCCAGCCGACGGGCATCGAGATTCCGGACGCCGAAGCCCCGCCGGGCGAACATCTGGTCCGCGTGGAAGTCCATGATTCCGAGGGACGTCGCACGGCGACGACATTTTTGCTCAGCGTCGCACACTAGAGGGGCAGGGATGCCGGAAACTTGCTTCTTTTGCAAAACGGAGAAGGATGAGCATGCGCTCGTCTGCGCGGCCTGCGGACGGGATACGGCCGTTCCTTTGCCGCTGGCCGCCGAACATCAGGCGCTGTCGCAAAAGCGGGATCGCTTGCGGGCCGAGCTCGTTGAGGTAAAGGCCCGGCTCGAGTCGCTTCGGCGCAGGCCGGTCAGCGCATGAAGATTGATCAGACAAATCGCGCGCGAACCCTTGTCGCGTTCCAATCTTCCATGGGCAGATTGATCGCCTGATGGAATGCCCTTTCTGCGCCGAGACGATTAAGGACGAGGCTCTCATCTGCAGGCATTGCAGCAGGGATCTCCGTGTCGTGCAGCCGATTGTGATCGAAAACCAGAACCTCGTGGCGGAGCTTGACCGGCTCCAGCGGGAGCTGGACCGGGTCAACACGCAACTCGCGTTTTTGGACCGTCCGGTTCGCTTCCTGCTGCGGCACGCGGCGCTCTATGTCCTGATCCCGGCGCTTCTGCTGCTCGCCGCGCATGTCGTTGTGACGATCCTGCTGGATGTTTCCGCGCTCTACCTGCGGATCGCGTCAGTGATCATCCCGATTCCGTTCGGGGTGATGCTCTACGCCGTCAACAAGATCGGGGTGAGGGGGGCCGCCGGGTTTGGAATCGCCACGGCCTTCCTCAGCGTGACGGCCATGCTTGTCACCATCGGAGTTGTCGACGCGGTGCCGATCGTGCCGGAGAACCTCCGCGAATGGCGCGAGGCTGTTGAATACGCGCTCAGTATCATGCTGGCCTATTTGACGGGAAATCTGCTGGTCATGCTGATCCTGCGTTCGCTGCCGAATGCGATCGCGGCTTCAGGCCGCCCGAGTGCTGTAGCGGTGCGGCTCGCCCGGATGTTTGGCCAGCATGTGGGGCCGGATGTCATGCGCCGACGGGCGCGCCGGATACAGGAGCTGATCAAGACCCTTGGCCCGCTCGCCGGCCTGGTGGTGACGGCCGGCGGGTCGATCTACACCGGGCTAAAAGGCGTGCTGGGACACTGATGGGGCGAGCCAGGGGGTTTAAATCTCACCCCGGCATCCCCATATAGCCTCTCATGGCACAATGGAAAGCATCGACCACGCGGCAACCACCGATGACGAAGGATGAGTTGCGCCTCATGCTGGCCGAGGCGGTCCGCAACACGCAGCCAATCGCGGATCAGAGGCCGAAGCGATCCCCGGAGGCCGAGGACGATCAGTCCTAGCTGGCCGCCGGTCGTTCATTCGCAATCGCTAAGAGACGGGCCAACGTGCGGCGGTCGATGCCGATCCCGACAGCATGGCCAAATCAGAAATCACAAAGGACCTAACGAATGCGGATTGCTGCCAAGCCCACTGAACAAGAGATCATCGAGGGGCCGCAAGCGGTATCCTTTCAGATCGCGAACGGGAATGCGCGGCATAGCTGCATTCTGCAAACCGAGCTGCCGACGAAGGCGCTGGCCCAAAAATATCTTCTCGCAAACTGGCCTGTTGTCGAAAAGATGGCACGCGACGCGCTCGCGGCGGGAAATCTTGAAGACGGCCCGATCAAACTCGTTATCGCCTGAGCGGTTCATCATGAACGCCAGTTTTGGATTTTAGGACCAGTCATGCTGAAAGATCGCGAGAATATCCTGAATGCGCTCCGCGAGAAGCCGCAGAAGGCCTACCAACTCATGCGGCGTGCCAATCTTCCGAATGAGGAAGCCTGCCAATCCCTGCTTCTGAAAATGCGCGACGAAGGCCTGGTGAAATTCGACATCCACAAGGGGCTATGGCTCATCGGATAGTCCGATACATGCGGCGGGGTTATTTCCCCGCCGTTTTCTTTTTGCCGCCTTCCGCATCCAGCCCGAGCGTGCGGCCGGGAAAGCCCGCCGCGTCGAAATAGCGTTGCGAGCCGACGCGCTGGAAGTTGAGCACGGTGCGCAGGCCGTTCGCTGCCGGTTTCGATTTCACGGTGCCGGCATAGGCCATCGGCGTTGCGCCATTGGGCATGGCTTCGGTCATGACGCGGCCGATCAGCTTGCCGTTCGCCTTTTGCGTCAGTCCCATGATCTTAGCTGCGGTGGCGCCGACGTCGGCATTGCTGACGGGGAGGGGATCGACATAGCCCGATTTGAAGTCGGGCCCGATCGCCGCCGCAAAATTCAAGGTGTCGCCGCGGCTGAAGCTGCCATGCATGCCCTGACCCTGGCGCAGCACGGTGTCGGCAATCTGCACCGAGCAGTTGGTCGGCTCCTCGCATCCTGACGACCACGACCGGAAGTTGACCACGATCGACGGATGCGGCACGACCGCCTTGCCCTTGAGGCCGAGCTGCGACATCGGCAGCGTGCCGGGGAAATTCCCAAGTTCGTCATCGACAAAGAGGCCGCTGACGTAATCCTGTTCCAGCAGCGCCTTGATGGTGCGGTCCGCCAGCTTGCGTTCCTTGCCGGGGATGTAGATCAGGTCCGATCCGCCATTGGTCGCGACCACGAGATCGGGTTTTGCCGGGTCTTTGCCCAACAGGCCGTTGCCTGCCTTGGGATGGGCATTGTCGGCGACGCGCGCGTTCTTGTCGTTGGGGTCGAACAGCGGCAGGTCCAGCGCCTTCGCCAGATCGACGGCGAGAAAGCCCATGGGGAGGAAATCCTTCGGCGTGTCTTCGTAGGCGATCTTCGCCGCAGGGCTGGTCTTGCTCTCCTTCGAGATCGTCGAGAAGCCGTGATCGGAGGAGACGATGATGTTGGTCGTCGCGGCAAGGCCGAGTTCGTCCAGCGCCTTGCGCAACTGCGCCAGGTTATCGTCCGCGTTCTTGATGCCGGCCATCGAGGTCGGCCCGTTGATGCCGGGGGTAATGGTGTTGAGGCTGTCGCCGGTATTGTGCTGGCTGCCGTCGGGATCGCGCGACCAGAACACCAGTACGAACGGCTTGTTGCGCGCCTTGAACATCGGCAATACGACCTTGGCCGCGACGTCGGCCATGTAGGCCTGCTGCGCGACATTCGCCGTCGTGGTGCCCGGTGTTTTGGCGTCGCCGGCCTTGCTGTTTTCCCCGCGCGGGGTCGTCACCAAGGGGAGGCCGGCCTTGGTCAGCGCGTCCTTCATTTCATCGGACAGCGGCACGCCATTCTTGCTACCGGTGGAGTCGTCGATCACGATGGAATTCTTGCCGCCGTCGGTATGGTCGAAAAGATAGGTCGGACCAAGCTTGCCGATCGCGGCGGTGCTGTAGCCCTTCTCGCGCGCCATCTTCAAAAGCGTCTCTTCGTTCAAATAGTCGCCGCCGAAATGCTCGTCGACCTCGAGCAGGACGGGATTGACCTCGAGGAACGGTGTCACCGTGTTGTTGGAGTGGGCGATGGGGCGGCCGGTGTAGATCGTGTTGCTGAAGGTGCCGGTATCGCCGAGGTAATGGCCGCTGGCCATCGCCGAGCCGTTCGCCATGGTGAAGGTCGGGAACAGCGAATGCGAGTTCCTGAAGTTGACGCCCTTGTCGCGTACCTCGGCCATCGCAGGCGCGGTCTGCGGCGTCACGATGCGGCCGCGCAAACCGTCCGGTACGAACAGGATCAGGTTACGCGGGGTGGCGTTTTGCGCGGATGCCGAGCCTGCGATGAGTGCGATCAGACCGGCTGATAGCAACAGGGTTGTGTGGCGCATCTGGTTCCCCCCACAGAAAAGCAGTTGCGGCGATCCGCCGCCGCTTTCCGTTTAGTTTTGCTCTGCGACAGGATTGTTACATTGTGTGGAACCGGCCTCAAGGGCGGGCAGCAAGCGTCCGCGCCCCGTCAAAGGTTGGGCCTCGCGGAGGAAACATCGGAGCCCCGCCGCCGTTTTCATTGGCAGGAGGCCAGCCATGAGCAAGTTCCAACAGAAAGCCGAAGCCCAGACCAAACAGATCATCGGGCAAATGCTCGGAGATGAGCTGCTGGTGAAGGAGGGCAAGGAGCAGCAACGCGAGGCGACGGAGCCGGGACGCGGTCACCATGACGAGGGCGGCAGCGATCAGGGCATCGTCCGCGATGAGCGTGGACAAGAGCAGCCGCGGGACAAGGAGCGTGCCCAGCGTGTGAGCCGAGTGGACCGCGGCGGCGATCCGCCGGGCAAGAAGAAAAAGGGTTAGGCCGTCTCTGGGTGTGCGTACGGCGTGAGCCTCTAAATTAAAGTAGTCGATTGACGGCCGCGGCCTTTGAATAAATTAAAGGTCCGCGACCTGAGGCGATATTTACTTCCTCGCCGCCTTCGCTTCGTACTCTTCGGCAAGCTTGATAAGGCGGGCCACGGCCTCGGCATCGTTGTCCGGGCCGCGAAGCGGCGGCACCGCGCAGCCTCTCCAACGTCGCGAACATCAACCGGCTGCTTGGCGAGCCCGATGGCCTCGCCATCATCGTCGCAACGCAGGTCAACGCGATTGCATACATGGCCTTCCGACCCAAGGATGTAAGCGCGGTAATCTCTGCATCCGTGTGCTACTGAGACGGAGGCTGGAGCCCCTTTGAGCTGATCCACTGACTTATATGCGAGGCCGTCTCCGCCTGCCGGGCCCTGCGGATCAGCTTCTCACGCTCGACCCCTGGAGGGGTGCCCTTTGCTTCCTGGCGCAGGCGCTTTGCCTGCTCTTCGAGGCGCAGTTCCAAAGGGGCGGTTTGTTTGAAATGACGTCTTTGCATCGGCGCTGCTCCTGTTCGCATGGGGCGGGAGCGCAACCGGCGTTCTCATCACCGATAAAAGCCGAAGGCCGTGCGGTGATAGCGCATTGTCCGCTATGCGACACAAGAAAGCGAGAACAAAACTGTTAGCCTTTGGCCGGAGATTCTGGGGCCGGAGCTTCTGGCGCGGGTTTCTTGGGCATCACGGCCGGCCCCGCGATCAAGCGGTAAGCTGGCACCCAAGCCGTATTCCAGTTTTCCATGGTCGTACCGCACAGCAAGCATTCGAAGCTGCTTATCTGTCGTCTGGGGCCATGGATTCCGTCCGGTTGTAAACCGCGCCGCACTGACACGATCGGTGATGAGATTCGGACATCCCACTTTATGCGCTCGTAATCCAGAACAGGCCACTATCAAATTCCAACCAAGCGCCCGCTCGATGGCCGACGGAAAACAGGAATCAGGATAGCAGACCGACATTCGCTCGCGCCGTCTGCGCACAAAGCTACACAGGGATCGAAAATCGGGAAAATTCGGCAACCGGCGAATGGGCGTCGATTAAATCATCAATCGGAAGGTGATCGCGCCTTCGCTTTTGCCTCTCGGGCTAGCCGCTCCGCCTTCAGGCGCTCACGGTTTTCGTGGAAGGATTTCTGCGCCTTTGCGTAATCAGTCATGGCCTTTCCGGGTATGACCTCTCTGAACGCCTTGCGGGCTTCGCGCTCGGCTGGCGTCGTCTCTCGACGCTTGAAGGCGTGGTCTCTAATCATTTGGATCTCGGATTCGGTTCGATGACTCAACGCGGCGCGCTGTTTTTTGATCCAAAAACGGTTGGAATCAAAACAGAGCAGCGCCGCTAAGCCCGCTTCGCGGCATAGAGCGAGGGCTGAACGGTATCGCTCCTTCATGAGATTCCGGTCTGCACAACCGACTTGAACCTGCCGTCGCAAGAAAAGAGGCGGCCGCGGGGCCGCCTCTCCAGTCTTTCATGCGCTCTTGTTACTGACAGATATGACGTCGACCGTCGTCACCCCAGAACGTCGTTCCGGGCTGACAGACGAAACCGCTGTTGTAGCCGCCATAGTAGCGGCGCCCGTAATAGCCGTCATTATACGCGTAAACGTCGTTCCGGAACGGCGCTGTGGCGATCGCGCCCGCGGTACCGATGGCGCCGCCGACGATGCCGGCCGCTACGTCACCCGGCCAGAATCCGCCGTGTCGATGATAGTAGCGGTCGCTGGTCTGATACTGCCGGATGGCATCCGACCTTCCGTGAGCATCCTGCGCCAGCGCCGGCGCCGCGACGGCAGTAGAAAGAACTGCGGCTGCGGTCAGGAGCTTCAAGTTCATAAGTTGCCTCCGTTTTAGTGGCCTTGCAGTGACCTGGGGCCAACGAGGCGCGCCAGCGACCGTTCCGATATCGTGATCGGATTACTTCAAACGGATGTGAGGTTTCAGTTCCGCCTCGGGGTCAAAAAAACGGAACGTAGCGTTCCGGCAACGCTGTCGAAATGTGCCTTCCATCCGCGACTATCCTGAAACGCGAGCGCGGTGCCAGATCGGATAAACCAGCCAGAACGCAAGCAACGCGACCAGCGCAATCGCGCCGGCGCTCAGCGCTATGACCGTATCGTCGGTGGTCTTGAAGAACACCACTGCGACGTCAGCGGCAATGCCGATGGCCAATGGTATCGAGGCGGCGATCACAAGACGGGAGCCGATCTCGAAGAAATCCGGATCGTCTTCGCCCTGAAAGCCCAGGCGGTGAACGGCGGCGGGTGTCATCAAGAGGATGACGGCTAGCGCCACCGCACACAGCGCGGCACAATGGATATATTTGAACAGGTCCGGCAGCTCGTTGAACGCCTTCGTGAAGGTGGCGATCAGTTGAAACCCGAGAAGCGCCTGGCCGCCCGGGATGATGACCCGGGCCTCCGTCAGCATCTGCTCGATCTTGGATTTCAGCGACGTCTCGTTGGACATTTCCTGCATCTGGTTCTTCCGATCCCGTCTCAGCGCAAAGCCGAGGCCGTACAGCAGCGCCAGGCCGACGGCGGTAAATGACGAGCCGGCGGCGATAGCGAAGGTGCGGCCGAAAATATGTTCGAGGGCCACGAAGGCCGAGATGCCCAATCCGACGGTCAGCGGCAGCAGGCTGATGCCTGCCAGCGTCGTTGCCGTTGCGATGGCTCCCACCCGGCTGTCGCCGGCGAAGATGATCTGATGAAACAGCGAAGGGGCAATCAGGAGGCTGATGCTCATCAGCATCAGCACAAGCCCCGCACCATGCATATGCCGGGCGGTGTCGGAGACGTCCGGAAAGCGTTCCTGAAAAACCGCCTCGAACTGGAATCCGAACAGCACTTGGGCTCCGAGGATCAGGAGCCTCGATTCATCGAGCGCAGTCTTCAGGCGGCTTTCGACATCCATCGCCATCTCCGCCTATTGAACTTCCCTCAGATTGCGGAGTTCCAGGGCGGCTCGCCTGCGGCATCGCGAACCTGCTCGAATTCGAACCGCTTGGAACGATGTCTGGCGACGCCGATTGACCGGGAGTGCCGCGCGACCCGCCTCAAGGAGGCGGGCGTAACCGTCGAGCTGCAGACGTGGCGCGGCCTGAACGGCAATTGCGAGGTTATCCATGAAGAGCAAGCGCATCGGCGCCGACGAGCAGGCGCAGGTTCACGTCATCATTCTTGACACGGGCGAGGAGGCGTTTGCAGTGCTCACCCGCTTCGCCAATGAAGCAGGGATTTCCGCGGCCTCCCTGACCGCCATCGGCGCCTTCGAGCGGGCCACCGTCGGCTGGTTCGACATCGCCTCGAAGAGCTACCGCAAGATCGAGGTCAATGAGCAATGCGAGGTTCTCAGTGCGACCGGAGACATCGCCGTCGGCGATGACGGCAAGCCGAGCCTCCATGTCCACATCGTGCTGGGGCTCGCCGACGGCTCGACCCGCGGCGGCCACCTGCTGGCAGGCACGGTGAGACCAACGCTCGAGGTGGTCCTGACCGAAGTCCCGGCAACACTTCGACGAAGGAAGCGGCCGGACCTCGGGATTGCGCTGATCGATCTTGCGGCTGCGCGCGGTTGAGGTGTCGCGCGCGGCTTAGGAACATTACGTTCAATCCCATGTTGTCCGCCTGCCAAACAATGGAGGACGACATGGCTGAGAAGGATCTCAACGAACTATTTCTCGATACGCTCAAAGACATCTACTACGCCGAAAAGCAGATCCTGAAGGCGCTGCCGAAAATGGCAAAGGCCGCGAATTCGGACAAGCTGCGGGCCGCGTTCGAAAAGCACCATGATGAGACCGAGGGACAGGTCGAGCGCCTGGAACAGATATTCGAGTTGCTCGGCAAGGCTGCGCGCGGCAAGAAGTGCGATGCCATCGAGGGCATCCTCGATGAAGGCAAGGAGATCATGGAGGAGTATGCCGATACGCCTGCGCTCGATGCCGGCCTGCTGGCCGCAGCCCAGGCGGTCGAGCATTACGAGATTTCGCGCTACGGCACCCTGAAAGCCTGGGCGGCCAAGCTCAATAATCCGCAAGCTGTGAAGCTGATCGACCAGACTTTGACAGAAGAGAAGAAGACCGACGAAACCCTGACCAAGATCGCGGAGACCGCTGTCAACTATGAGGCCGCGGCGTAAGACCGCAAGCCGGCCGACGGCGCCGTGGCGAGCGCCGCCGGCCCTGTCTGCACGAGACGCCGCAAGCCTCGACTATCTGTGCGACAATCCGAAACCCGTCCAGCGTCGGAGCAGTCGTTCGACCGCAGCGCCGATCGCAAGGCCGGCGATCACATCGCTGGTCCAGTGCGCCAAGAGAACGATCCGCGTCAGGACCAGGCCCGCGCCGATCGACCAGGCCAGGCTGCGTTGCGCGGGCGGCAGCGCGGCGGCCGCCGATGCCATCGCGCCGACATGGATGGCATGGCCGGATGGAAAGGCGTCGAGAGGTTTTCCCGAAAACGGCACGCCGTGAAGGTGCCCGCGGACCATCAGACGGTCGGGGCGTCTCTGGTCGAAGATCGACTTCAACAAATGCGGCAGAAGCGTAGCGGCGACCGTCGTCAGCAGGATATGGTTGCTGTCGGTGCGATGGCGCGCGCTTCGATGCCTGCAGTAGAGCCACCAGCCTGCGGCGAGCGCGCAAACGACGTGCTCGTCGGCGCCCCAGGTGAGGATCTTGGCAATCTGTTCGACTTCCGGACGGGTGTGATCCGAAATCCGTTCCGCGATTTCGATGTCGGCCTGAGTTGGCCGTATCGGAAACAGCGCCATCATCCGTCTTTCAACCGGAATAAAAGGATCCCTGCCAACCCGTCCATGGATGTTCGGCGGGGTTCGAGTTCGACGTCGCGGGGGAGAGAAACGTCGATACGGGAAAACCCGCACCGGGCCCGATCGTTCCTGTGGTCGCTTTCACTGGCTGCAGCGAGGCCGACACTGCGAGGAAACGCCGCGGCAAAACGCCCCCAAGGTAGTAGTTTTACGAGGCCGAACAAATATTTGCGCGGACAGGCGCCAGCGTAAGCAAACGTTTAGCCGCCGTCCGTAAAATACCGGCATCAATTCCTGCATTAACCTCTGGTTAGTCATGCGCCTTCTGCCGATGAAAGAGCCGGACAGGTCCTGGCGGTCGATCAAGGGCCAGTGGAAGAAGGACGCTGAAAGCGTCGGCGAGGACTTTTCGACCTTTTCGACGGGAAGTTTCACGACCTATGATGCCCTGACCAAGGACGGCGACCATCCCAGCCTGTACTGCCTTTCCGACGGCGAGCGGATTCATGCGGCCTGCCAGGTCAGCCGCCTGATGATGAGCAAATTCCCGTCGCCGATCCTGCGGGCGCGCTTTATCCTGGTGTCGCCGGTCTATGAACTGGGCATCGCAGACGCCGGCCAATACGCCCAGATGATGGTGGCGCTGTTCTCCGGCATCGTGTGGCTGTCGAGGGACACGATGTCGGCCAACCACATCCGCTTCTTCCTGAAGAGCCCCGGAGATTCACAATACTTCGCGGCGTTGCAGGCCTCGCCGCCGGCTTCGCTGTTTTCGAAGTTCACGATCGACGGCGCGCTGATCGAGTGCAGCCTCAAGGAAGACGAACTGGCGGAAACCGAAACCGCCTGATTCCGCCGCCGCGTTAACCTCGCGATAACTCATTTTGCTAACGCCCTTTTGGGTTGTGTTCCCTACAACAAGCGCCTGTGGGGGCAGCGGAAATGCTGAATAATTCATCGCAAGACATCGTCGCGGAGAGCCAGCCGCTGTTTGACGGCGGCATGCCGTGGCGGATCAGGTTGAGTGCCATCCAGTGGCTGATCTTAAGTGCTGCGGTGCTCGTGATCGCAATCATGCTCGGCACCGGCTATTTCGCGATGCAATATCGCGAGCGGGCGCTGGAAGTCGCCGAGCGCGAGCTCAACAACAGCGCGCTGCTGCTGTCGCGGCATTTCGACCAGCAACTGAGCGATCTCCAACACGTGCACGAGGACGTCGTCGCCGGCATGCAGGCCGATGGGGTCGACACGTCTGATGAATTCGAACAGAGAATGTCGAGCTTAAGCGCGCACGAGATGCTCCGCTCCAAGCTCTCGGCGCTGCCGCATGTCGGCGCGCTGAATCTGTGGAACGCCAAGGGGTGGCTGATCAATTCCTCCGAGAGTGTGGCCGGTGCCGGACCTCAGCATCGCCGACCGCCAGTACTTCAAGGAGTTCACATCCGGGAGACCGACGTCCGACGTGATCGTCGAGCCGGTCGTCAGCAAGGTGACGAAGAACTGGACCACCCTGTTTGCGCGCAGGATCGTTGGCCGGAACGGCGAGATCATCGGCTTCGCCAGCCGCGGTGTCGAGCCTTCGCATTTCGACGCTTTTGTTGGATCGCTGGAGCTCAACAGCGGTACCGCGATCTCGATGATTCACCGCAACGGTACCATCATCGCCCGCTATCCCAAGAACGACAGCCTGATCGGCTTCAATGTTGCCGGCACCGAGGCGTTTCAACGCGCGCTGGCCGTGGACGGCAACATATCGGGACGCTTCACCAGTGCGAGATTGTCGGAAGAAAAGGTCGGCGCGGTCAAGTCGCTGATGCACTTTCCGATTCTGATCGTCGCGACCACGAAGACCGAGACCGCACTCGCCGACTGGCGGGCGCAGACCAGGCTGCAATTCTTTGCGGCGGCGCTGGCGATCGTCGTCGTGATCGGCATGGTCTTCCTGATCGCGCGTCAGCTACGCCAGCAGCATGCCGCAGCCCAGCGCAAGCTCTCGGAGAAGAGCCAGCATCTCGACACTGCCATCAACAACATGACGCAGGGCCTGCTGTTGTTCGATGCCTCGGGGCGCCTCGTGATCTGCAACCGGCGATATATCGACATGTTCGGCCTCTCGGCCGACGTGGTCAAACCCGGCTGTCATCTGCGCGACCTGATCCGGCACCGTCAGGAGCGCGGCTCCTTTGTCGGCGATGTCGACGCCTATTGCGCCCGGTTTCTCGACCCCAACAGCAGCCTGGTTCAGGACACCGTGACCTCGACGCCGGACGGGCGCACGATCCGGCTGATCTTCAAGCGCTCGCCGGACGGTGGCTGGGCGACGACATTGGAAGACGTCACCGAAGGGCGGCGCGACCAGGCCAGGATCGAACATCTCGCCCATTACGACGCGCTGACCAATCTGCCGAACCGTTCGCTGTTCCAGCGCCATGCGGAAGGATTGCTGCTGGAAGCCGAGGGGCGCGAATTCGCGATCCTCTATCTCGACATCGACGAGTTCAAGCGCATCAACGACACGCTGGGACATCTGATCGGCGACGAATTCCTGAAGGGCGTGGCGGAGCGGCTGCGGCAGTCAGTCGGCCCCGAAGATTTCATCGCCCGCCTCGGCGGGGACGAATTCGCCATCCTTCAGCACGGCATCGAGAGCGGCGAGGACGTTCACGCGCTGGTCGCGCGGATCTATCAGGCGCTGCGCACCCCGTTCGACTGCCACGGCCACCAGCTTTCCAGCGATGCCAGCATCGGCATTGCGATCGCCCCGCGCGACGGCTCGGACCTGTTCTATCTCCTGAAGAACGCCGATCTCGCGATGTATGCGGCGAAGGCGGCCGGCCGCAGGACCTATCGCTTCTTCGATCCCGCGATGGAACAGCAGGCCAATCATCGCCGCGAGCTGGAGGCGGATTTGCGCGCGGCGCTGGCGCAGGGCGGCTTCGAACTGCACTATCAGCCGCAGGTCGACCTGGGCAGCGATCGTGTCACCGGCTGCGAGGCGCTATTGCGCTGGCGGCATCCGGTGCGCGGCATGGTCTCGCCGGCCGACTTCGTGCCGGTGGCCGAGGAAACCGGCCTGATCGAGGAGATCGGGCAGTGGGTGCTGCGCACGGCTTGCGCGGAAGCGGCGGCCTGGCCGGCCGATGTCCGCATCGCTGTCAATGTCTCGCCGATCCAGTTCCGGTCGGAAACGCTGTCGCTGAAGGTCGCTTCTGTCCTCTCCGAGACCGGGCTCGACCCGCGCCGGCTGGAGCTGGAGATCACGGAAGCCGTCCTGATCGCGGACGACGACGCGGCGCTCGCGACGCTGAACCAGCTCCGCGCGCTCGGGGTTCACATCGCGCTTGACGATTTCGGAACCGGCTATTCCTCGCTGCAATATCTGCAGCGCTTCCCGTTCGACAAGATCAAGATCGACCGCTCCTTCGTCAAGGAAGTGACGCGCAACTCCTCGTCGGCCTCGATCATCCGCGCGGTGGTGAGCATCGCCGCCGACCGCAACATGGTCACCACGGCGGAAGGCGTCGAGACGCTGCAGCAGCGCGAGACCGTGCAGAATCTCGGATGTACCCAGATGCAGGGCTTTCTGTTCAGCGCGGCGCGCCCGGCGCAGGAAATCCGCGCGCTGCTGGCATCGGGCAGGGCAGGCGTCGAGGACGCGGCGTAGGGCCCCAAGGTAAGGCTCAAGACCAGGTTGCTTCAAGCCTCCTGCGGCCGTGCCTCGGAAATCGCCTTCCTGAGAATCCGCGACAGCAGTTCCACCGAATAGGGCTTCTGGATCAGCTCGAAGCCGCGGTGAGCATTCTCCGCCAGCACGTTGCTGTAGCCGCTGGTCAGCACCACGGGCAGGCCGGGATAGCGCTCGCGCACGATGCCGGCGAGCTCGACGCCGTTCATCCCGGGCATGATGACGTCGGAAAACACCAGGTCGGCGGAAAACTCGTCCTCGGCAAGGATCGCCAGCGCGGCATCCGCGCTGGCGACGCGGCGGACCGTGTAGCCGAGATCTTCCAAGAGCTCGGTGGAGAACTGGCCGACGTCGTCATTGTCCTCGACGACGAGCACGCGATAGCCGCGGCCGCGCGCGGCGGGTTCGCTGCCGGTCGCGGCGGCCTCGACCGCATCGGCCGGCGTCGCGGCCTGCGGCAGGTAGATCGTGAACGTCGCGCCCAGGCCGGGCTCGCTCGCGACCGCAATGTCGCCGTCGGACTGCTTGGCAAAGCCGAACGCCTGGCTGAGGCCGAGGCCGGTGCCCTTGCCGACTTCCTTGGTGGTGAAGAACGGCTCGAAGATCGTCTCGAGCAGTTCGGACGCAATGCCGCAGCCGGTGTCGGTCACGGTGATGGCGACGAAGTCACCGTCGCGGGCGGGCTGGGCGCGGAGCGGGGGAATGACATCCACTTTCCGGACGCGGATGATGAGCCGGCCCTCGCTGTTCATGGCGTCGCGGCTGTTGACGGCGAGATTCATCAGCGCGGTTTCGAACTGCGCGATATCGGCGATCGCAAAACAATGGAGATCGGCGATGTCGAGGTCGATCCTGACCCGGGCGCCGACCAGCGGGCGGATCAGTTGCGCCACCGCCTCGACCTGGGTGCCGACATTGAATACCTGCGGCTTCAGCGGCTGCCTGCGGGCGAACGCCAGCAACTGCCCGGTCAGCTTGGAGGCGCGCTCCACGGTCTCCGCAATGGCGTCGATGTAGCGCCGGCGCCGCTCTTCCGGCAGTTCGCGGCGGCGCAGGAAGTCGGTCGCGGAGCGGATGATGGTCAACAGATTATTGAAATCGTGCGCCACGCCGCCGGTCAATTGTCCGACCGCTTCCATCTTCTGCGACTGGCGCAGCGCTTCCTCGCCCAGGCGGCGCTCGGTGATGTCGACGGCGTCGGGCACCGCGCCGACGATCGCGCCGTGCTGATCGCGCAACGGGCGCATCACGAAGTCGAAATAACGCTCGCCGATCGGCAGGCATAGTCGCATTTCGATCTGGGCTTCTTCGCCCCGCATCACGGCCATGAAGGCGTCCCGTACGGCGTCGCGCATGCCTTCGGTGCCGGAAAACCACGGCGTTTCCCAGAACGGCTTGCCGACCACGTCGCCGGCGTCACAGCAGATTCCGGCAAGCGCGGTCTTGTTGGCATACAGGAGATCGCCGTGCTGGTTCAAAAGCCCCTGATACTGATGGCTGGTTTCCAGGATCGCGCGCATCTGGGCTTCGCTGGATTCCAGCTGCGCCGTCCGCTCGGTGATTCGCAATTCGAGGATGTCGTTCAGCCGGCGAAGATCGTGCTCGGCCTGCTTGGCTGATGTGATGTCGTGGGCGACACCGATGAAGCCGATGTGGGCGCCGGTCGGATCCCAGCGCGGCAGGGATTCCGATCGCATCCATCGCCAGTCGCCGTCGGCGCGCTGGTAGCGGGCTTCCAGCGTGAACGGCTTGAGCGAGGCCTCGCCCGCGGCCAATTCCTTCAGGAAACGGGGCAGGTCGTCCGGATGCAGCATCTTGCGCCAGTCGTACACGATGGCTTCCTCGAACGGCAGCCCGAGAAAATCGAGATAGGCCTGGTTGAGGAAAGAGCGGGTGCGGTCGAGCTTGGTGACCCAGATCGGCACCGGCGCGCTGTTGGCGATCAGGCGGAAGCGCTCCTCGCTTTCGCGCAAGGTTGCCTGCGCCAGCATTTGAGCAGTGACGTCGCAATCGGCGCCGACCAGGCGCAGCGCACGGCCATCAGGGTCGCGCTCGATCTTGGCGACGACGCGGATCCAGCGGGTCGCGCCGTCATTCGGTCGCACGATGCGGTATACGGCCGAATAGTCCTCGCTCTCGCTCTTCAGTACGCCGAACAAATGCTGGACCGTTAGCTCGCGATCCTCGGGATGGATTCGGCTGACCCATTCCTCGTAGGTTTCGTTGGTCGCCTCGGGCGGCAAGCCGTGAACCAGCAGATATTCGGGGGAGCGGCGGTTCTTGACGCCGTCGCGGAAATCGATTTCGAGACCGCCGACGCCGGCGATGCGCTGAATCCGCGCCAGTTCGGCTTCGCGTTCCTGCAGGGCGCGATGAGCCCGATCGCGTTCGCTCGCGATTTGCTGGAGATGTCGCCGCAAGCGATCAGCGGCCGCTTCAGGCAGAACGTTTGAAGTGTCGGAAGGGGTCATGCGCGCCAGCAACCTCTGGCGGTACTCTCACACAGGAGCCGGCGGCTTTGCCAGCTTCATTTGCTCTTTGTTGCCGCGCGGCAGTTATAGGCCCTGCGGAACCCGGCGGCCTGCGCGTCTTCCTCGGAACAAAACCAGCGATCCGGCTTGGTCAGTCCCGGATAGGAGCGGCACATCTGCAGGTGGTAGATACCGAGGTTCCCGGTGACGCGCGCGCGGACGGCGTATTTGCCCTTGATATTGCAGCCCGCCGGCATCACGAGATCCTCTGGGAACAGGGCCTCGCGGATTTCGCGGTCGCGATCGGTACGGCACGCGGCGCCGAGCAGGGCGCCGTCCCTCTTGCCGGCGCGGAACTCGCGCGGCGCGGCGAAGCAGCCCTTCCACAACCCCTGGCGGTCTTCCCTGGCGCGCGCCTCGTCCGCCTGGAAGCGGCCGCTGGCGGCGGCTTCGACATTCAAGGCAAAGCCGTTGCGGACCAGCAACTGGCTGAGACTTGTCGTTTCACCCTCGATCTTGCAGACGCCGATGCGCCGTTTCTTGTAGGCGGGATCGGGGCCGAGATCGTCGCAGCGGACCTGTTTGCCGCCGATCAGTTTAGTCAGTTGATCGCGCGCCTCGATTCCGCAGGTCCAGCTATCGGCGTGTTCGTCGATGCAGAGCTGGTCGACGGTCGGGACATCGATGCCGTCGAGCCGGTAGGTGACATTGCCAAGCTGAAGCGTGCCGCCATCCCGAACGACGGCGGTGGTGGCCGAACTCTGGCTGGCCGGAAGTACGATCGATAGCAACGCCGCAACCAGAAAAATTTGTGACCGCATCTGTTTCACTTTAAATAGATTTTGCACCGATGCGTTCTAGCACATGCTGGCGTCAATGAACCAAGCGCGGCGGCCCTACGCCTCTCTGACGTCTATTCCTCGGGCGCTCAAGGCCTCGAAGAGAGCTTCAATGATTTCGGGCTCATGTCTGTGGGCAGATGACGGCACGAGTTCGTTAATTTGGTCAAATGTGATGAACCCACGTTGGTCGCCGATTTCAATCGCTTTTCTGATGATCGCCGATAAATCCATTTGATCGTCCTCCCGATATCGAAGCTCCTACTAAAGGGATGAGAGCATCATTGACTTCGTGAGAACAAAATAGGAACATAGGCAGCATCGCTCAACACGGAATATTTGCCATGTCGTCCTCTTCACAGCCGAAATTCGAAGAGAACGACGAGCTGGAAACCGCGGTGGATCAAGCGATTTCAGCCTGCGGCGGCGATCTGCGGGTGACGATCCGCGCGCTGATTGTCGCCAACGAATATCTGGAATCCGAGGCTGCCGAACTGATGAAGGCGGTATCCCGCGCCTATGCCCGAGGCCGGTTCGGCTCTTATTCGGGGTGAATTACCGCCGGTCGGCATTCGAAGCCGATACGAGACCGTTGCCTCCATCGATTTTTGCTGTACGACGGGTTTGTTACCCGCATCCCCGCATGTCACATTGCGGGTGAGGATCCTGCCCAAAGCCCAAGCAAGAAGAACATGTTCAAGAGAATTCTGATCGCAAATCGCGGCGAGATCGCCTGCCGGGTCATCAAGACTGCGCGCCGGATGGGGATCGAGACGGTGGCCGTGTATTCCGAAGCCGACCGCGATGCGCTCCATGTCGAAATGGCCGATAACGCGGTGCTGATCGGCCCGCCGGCGGCGGCCGAGAGCTATCTGCTGATCGACAGAATCGTCGATGCCTGCCGCAAGACCGGCGCAGAGGCCGTGCATCCCGGCTATGGCTTCCTGTCCGAGCGCGAGGCGTTTCCGCGCGCGCTTGCCAAGGCGGGCATCGTCTTCATCGGGCCCAATCCGGGCGCCATCGCCGCGATGGGCGACAAGATCGAATCCAAGAAGGCAGCTGCCAAGGCCAAGGTTTCGACGGTGCCGGGACATCTCGGCGTCATCGAAGACGAAAAGCACGCGGTGAAGATCGCCGACGAGATCGGCTATCCCGTGATGATCAAGGCCTCCGCCGGCGGCGGCGGCAAGGGCATGCGGATCGCGCATTCGAAGAAGGAAGTCGCCGAAGGCTTCAACCTCGCCAAGGCCGAAGCCAAATCCTCGTTTGGCGACGATCGGGTGTTCATCGAGAAATTCATCGTCGATCCCCGCCACATCGAAATCCAGGTGCTCGGCGACAAGCATGGCAACGTGATCTATCTCGGCGAGCGCGAATGTTCGATCCAGCGTCGCAACCAGAAGGTCATCGAGGAGGCGCCGTCGCCGCTGCTCGACGAGACCACCCGCCGCAGGATGGGCGAGCAGGCGGTGTCGCTGGCGAAGGCCGTGAACTACGATTCCGCCGGCACGGTCGAATTCGTCGCCGGCCAGGACAAGAGCTTCTACTTCCTGGAGATGAACACGCGCCTGCAGGTCGAACATCCCGTCACTGAGCTCGTCACCGGCATCGACCTCGTCGAGCAGATGATCCGCGTCGCGGCCGGCGAGAAGCTTTCGATCGCGCAGAAAGACGTCACGCTGACGGGATGGGCGGTTGAATCGCGCGTCTATGCCGAGGACCCGTTCCGCAACTTCCTGCCGTCCATCGGACGGCTGGTGAAGTACCGCCCGCCGGCCGAAGCGAGCCGGGACGGCATCACCATCCGCAACGACACCGGCGTGCAGGAAGGCGGCGAAATCTCGATCCATTACGATCCGATGATCGCCAAGCTCGTCACGCATGCGCCGTCGCGGGCGGCTGCGATCGAGGCGCAGTCCACCGCGCTGGATGCGTTTTACGTCGATGGTATCAGGCACAATATTCCGTTCCTGTCGGCGCTGATGAACCATCCGCGCTGGCGCGAGGGCAAGCTTTCCACAGGCTTCATCGCGGAGGAATTTCCGAAGGGCTTTTCCGCGCATCCGCCGGAAGGCGAGGTCGCGCGGCGGCTGGCGGCCGTGGGAGCTGCGATCGATCATGTGCTCGGCGAGCGCAAGCGGCAGATTTCCGGACAGTTGACCGGCCGGCTGGTGCAACGCGAACGCCGCCGCGCTGTGTGGCTCGATCGCGACGAAATCGCGCTCGATGTGGCACGCGAGGCCGAGGGCATCGCGGTGCGCTTCATCGGCGCCGATGGTCTGCCCGGCAATCCGCACAATCTGCTCTCGACGTGGACGCCGGGCGAACCGGTCTGGCATGGCACCATCGACGGCCACGTCGTGGCGATGCAGGCGCGCGCGATTCCGAACGGCATCCGCCTGGCGCACCAGGGCTTTGACGTTGCGGTCAACGTCTTCACCGAAAGCGAGGCCGCCGCCGCCCGGCTGATGCCGGTGAACTCGGCGGCCGACACCGGCAAGAAGCTGCTGTGTCCGATGCCCGGGCTCGTGGTGTCGATTGCGGTTGCCGAAGGGCAGGAGGTCAAGTCCGGCGAGACGCTGGCCGTGGTCGAGGCGATGAAGATGCAGAACGTGCTGCGCGCCGAGCGCGACGGCACGGTGAAGAAGATTCATGCTGCAGCCGGCGCGACGCTGGCGGTGGATGCGTTGATATTGGAATTCGCGTAGAGCCGTCATTCCGGGGCGATGCGAAGCATCGAACCCGGAATCTCGAGATTCCGGGTCTGCTGCTAGCGCACCATCCCGGAATGACGGAGAACAAGGGGATGGAATGGCTTTCCGTCAACGCCGAGAGAAATTGCGTTCCATTCTCACCGGCTCCAGCTGCGTCCGGCCGGGGTCGGTCTATGACGCGACCTCGATCCGTATTGCAGAAGACCTCGGTTTCGAACTCGGCATGTTTGGCGGCTCGGTGGCCTCGCTTGCTGTCCTCGGCGATCCCGACATTGCCCTGATCACGCTAACGGAGCTGGCCGAGCAGATGCGCCGGATGTCCCGTGCCGCAGCCTTGCCGGTGCTTGTCGATGCCGATCACGGCTACGGCAATGCGCTCAACGTCCGCCGCACCGTGCAGGAACTCGAGGCTGCCGGTGCCGCCGGCCTCACTATCGAGGATACGCTGTTGCCGCAGGCATTCGGCCAGGCCAAGACGCAACTGATCCCGCTGGAGGAAGGCGTCGGCAAGATGAAGGCCGCGCTCGACGGGCGCGGCGACCCCTCGCTGGTCGTCATGGGCCGCACCGGCGCTGTATCCATAACCGGTCTCGACGACGCCATCGCGCGCGCGAAAGCATACGAGGCCATTGGTGTCGATGCGCTGTTCTTCACCGGCATCAAGATCCGCGGCGAGCTCGAAGCCGTTTCAGCCGCAACGAGCCTGCCGATCGTGCTCGGTGGCGCACCCGAGGACATGACCGCGCTCGATTATCTCGAAAGTCAGCGCGTGCGGATCGCGCTGCAGGGCCACGCGCCGTTCGCCGCCGCCACGCAGGCCGTCTATGAAACGCTCAAGGCTTTGCGTGAGGGAGGCTCGCCGAAGAACCTGAAGGGCCTGGCGTCATCCGAATTGACCGGCCGGGCGATGCGCGAGGCGGACGTGAAAGCGCGCAGTGGCGCATTCCTCGGATTGAACAAGCCATGAGCGACACCATCCGACACATCACGATCAGGGGCCGGGTGCAGGGCGTCGGCTACCGCTACTTTGTCGAACACGAGGCGCGGTCGCGTGATCTCGAAGGCTGGGTGCGCAATCGCCGGGACGGCAGCGTCGAGGCGGTGTTCTCTGGCCCCGCGGCAGCCGTTACGGCCATGATCGCGGCATGCCGGCGCGGGCCTTCATCAGCACGAGTGCAGGCGGTTCAGGACGAAGCCGCCAATCCTGATCTGCTGAACCTGCGGGAGGCAGGCGAGCGGTTCTCCGTGCTGCCGACGATCTGACCGCCCTGACAAGGCTGATACGCACCCACGAGGTGACTGAATGACGCCGCAACACCCCGGACGTGACTGGAGACGGATCCATCATTCCCCGATCTTCTGGATCGGGGTCGCGATGTGCCTGGCCGCGATCACGATCTATGTGCTGTCCGATGACCTCTCGTGGCGACCGCAGGCGCCGCGATAGGACCCGGGAAGCGCTGGAAAAAGCCCGGGCTTAGATCGAGACCGGTAAGTCAGCATCAGCAGGGAGACGAACAGGCCGGCCGCGCACGAGCTGCTTGAGAATCTTGCTGTCGTTGATGGTGATAATGACGCGTGAAAACGCCCGTGCGATAGCAGTCATTTGTGACCTCCTGCGTCGGCGCCCGTGTAATTGATGGCGCGGAGGGCTTTGAATGTGGGCTGGCTCACCCGCCGGCCAAATGATCGGCAGAAGATGCCGTCGTAGCTTCCGGGAACCACGAACTAGCTAGCACAACTGCCTAAGCGGAATTGACACGCGGATTCCAAAATCGACGCAAATGACCTTTTCAGACTTCGCGGGGGTAAAGGCGTACTACCAGCCGCGCGTTCTGCTAACTCGAAATGGGTAGTTTCCTCAACGAACCCGAATTGCGATTATGCAGGACAATTGCGGTGGCCGCCGGCGGTTGTGGGGGCGGCGTTGAGATGCTCCATCGCACGCGCCATCTCTTGGTGCGTCAGCAGACCGCGGTGATCAATTCGATCTGAGCAAGGAGATCGGAAAGTCAGTCATGGTGGACGATGCAACTGCCTAGTCTAGGCGTCGACGATGTCCGATCCACGATCACAAACGCCGGAGATAAATTTCCGCCGAGCCATCAACTATGCCGGCGGTCTGGTCGCAATTGGAGTGATCTATTTCGTCCTGGCAAAAGGCGGCCTTGCTCTCGCATCTATTCATCCCAGTGCAACGCCAATTTGGCCACCGACGGGTGTCGCCCTGGCGGCGGTGCTGTTGCGGGGATATCGGACGTGGCCCGCAATTTTCACGGCGGCGGTGATCGCCAATGCGACCACCGCCGGCTCGATTGCCACCGCAATTGCGATTGCGACCGGCAACACTCTTGAAGCGGTTGTTGGCGCATACCTGGTCAATCGATGGTCGAGCGGATGCAATACGTTTTCGAGGCCAAATTCCGTCGCGAAGTTTGCTGTGATTTGCTTCGTGATCGCGACGCCGATCAGCGCCAGCATTGGACTGACCAGCCTGGCTACCGCCGGGTACATCGATCGGATCAATTTCACGAACGCCTGGGTCACATGGTGGCTGGGAGATGTAACCGGCGCGCTGGTCATTGCCCCCGTCATCGTGCTTTGGGCATCAAGCCACTACCATGCTTTCAACCGCAATGAATATTTGGAGACGATCGGCGTCCTCGCAACAGCGGCGGCTGTTGGACTCATTGCTTTCAGCCCCCTGATCGAGCAAACGCCGAGTCGAGATCCACTGGGTTTTCTTGTGATCCTGCCATTGTTGTGGGCGGCGCTGCGCCGCGGTCCACGTGACACCGCAACGGTTGCGCTGGTGCTTGCGGGCATCACCATTTGGGGGACGTTCACGGGCGGCGGCCCCTTCACGACCCCGGATCTCAACGTTTCATTCCTGCTGATGTTGATGTTCTTGATCAGTATTACCGTTCCAAGCTTGTTACTGAGCGCCGACGTCGAGGTGCGCAAGAAAGCGGAGAAAAGTCTGCGCCGCGCGCAGATCGAACTCGAACGGAAGGTCGCAGAGCGTACGCAAGAGCTTGAGCTCGCCAATGCAGCAAAATCGCGCTTTCTTGCCATGGCAAGCCACGATTTGCGGCAGCCATTACATGCATTAGGCTTGTTCATTGCACAGCTGCGCACGCCGCTCAGATCGGGGGAAAGGACAAGGACGATCGAACTGGTCGATGCCACGCGCAAAGAAATGGATGAAATGTTCAATTCGCTCCTGGATATGTCCAGACTCGATGCTGGGATCCTTACACCCAAACTGACTGAATTCCCGATCGCGCGCCTGTTGCAAAAAATTGAGAGGACGTTTGATCAGGCAACGCGAGCAAAGGGCTTGCGTCTACGCGTTAGGCGAAGTGACTCCTGGGTGAGGAGCGACGCCATGCTGCTCGAACGCATACTCCTAAATTTGGTATCCAATGCTGTGCGCTATACATTGCGCGGCGGAATCATTGTCGGCTGTCGTCGACGCGGTGAAATGTTGCGTATCGAAGTATGGGATAGCGGTCCCGGCATTCCTGAGGATCAGAAGCAGAATATCTTTGGGGAGTTTTTTCAACTTGCTGCCCCAGAACAGTACCGGTACGGCGGCCTGGGGCTCGGCTTGGCTATTGTCGACAGGCTTCGCCTACTTCTCGACCATCAAATCGACTTAGCTTCGACTGTGGGCCGAGGTTCGCGCTTCGCAATCCTGGTTCCGATGGCCGATGAATGCGTCACGTCCACCGAGCCCGTCGACTCACCTCACCCCGCAGCCTTTGCGGTCGAAGGCAAGGTAATTCTTGTTATTGCCGATGCTCCAATTGTGCAGGAGGGAACAGGCGGATTGCTTGGCAGATGGGGATACTCCGTCCTTGTCGCCGGATCCGACGAAGCGGCACTTATCCAACTTGCTGAGCGCCAACAACGCCCCGATCTTATAATCTCGGATTATCATCTTGCGAGCGGAAAGACCGGGATCCGAGCAATTGAACAAATCAATGCGGCGTTTGGTTCAACCATTCCAGCTATTCTCATCAGCGGCGATACGGCACCTGAACCACTACGTGACGCTAAGGATAGAGGATACATTTTACTGCACAAGCCTGTCGACCCAATGCGGCTCCGCGCTGTCATGCAAGAGCTCTTTATGGATCATGACGATAGGAGAGATACCGGGCCGGCTTTATGATTCAGATTTCGGCGACGATTCCCAGCCCATTTTTCCTACTTTTATTACTGCCTCGGTGCGGCTCGTTACGCCGAGCGCCTTGAGAACGACCGTGATGTGGTTCTTCACTGTCGGCACTGCCATATTGAGGGTCTTGGCAATGACCTTGTTGCTTTTTCCCTTCATCAGGAGCGCAAGCACTTCAATCTGCCGATCGGTCAACCCGAGACCTTTAAGAGAGTCGCGCGTCGCTAGCTTATTTGTAGGCCGCGGAGACGTTGCTTCCTCCAGAATTTCCGAGGGAATGTAAATACCGCCGGAGAACACTAACTTAATGGCGTTGAGCATGACCTCTCGTTTGGTAGTTTTCGGGATGAAACCCAGAGCGCCAAGTTTGAAAGCGCGCTTGACTGTGTCTTGATCATCCGAGGACGAAAGAATGATGATAGCAATGGTCGGATAGCCGTCTCGCAGTTCGCGGAGGACAGAGAAGCCATCTCGATCAGGCAAATTGATATCAAGTAAAATGAGGCTGATGTCGGGATGTTCCTCGACTATGTGCATTGCCTGACGGCTGTTCGAAGCTTCAAATATGACGGCTTCTTGCTTCAGTTGTTTCAGGACAGCGTGCAACGCCTCGCGAATCAATGCATGGTCGTCGACAATGAGAACTTTCATGAAAAGCTCTCCGTCATCCCATTGCACGGAGATCCAAATAAAAGAAAATCATACACCCACCTTCGGGTCTTTGGCGAGGAAGAGGCTGTTGGAAGACTGGCTCCCGAAACCATCCATCCCCCATCCTTGGCCCAACCAGCGGTCCACCGTCAGCCACTCAAGGTAGGAGCCGAATGCCGTTGTGTGCTGCAATTGTAATCAGCTCACGGTAGGACGCCGAAAAAGCGAGTGCGGACGACGAGACTCGCGGGACTCAGAGTCTCCTTCGTCCATGCGCAATGGTGAACGTCCATGATGCGTCTGACGGATGTCAATTGATGCCGAGATCTGTACGGTACCTTGATCATAGGACCTAGGAACCTCTCTGTGTGGACCTCCGGCTGATTGACGCGCTGTGCCGTTGAACGATGATCGTCAATAGCCTCACGCGCTAGGATGTTCTACCAAGCGCCGCCATATGATCGTCATCGCAGCTTTCGTCGCCGGGTTCGGCGTGAAGCAGCTCTAGACTGCGGCGTTGGTACGATCCGACAGTGCGGCGGCGATGTTTTTTGTCAAATTCGGTCCCTCTTGAAGCGTGCTCGCACGCCGGACGGGCAACCAGATGCATGATCGAACTGCCACCCCGAAGCCATTGGCAGGCGCGCTGCCGGAGCCGAACGGCTACGGCCGCGATCTGCGCATTGATGCCTGCCGCGGCATCGCGCTCTGGTGCATCTTTCTTGACCATGTCCCCAACAACATCGGGAGCTGGCTGACGCTGCGTAACTACGGCTTCAGCGATGCCGCGGAAGTGTTCATGTTCGTCTCGGGTGTGACCTGCGCGCTGGCCTACGGCAAGGCACGGCGGTGCGGGGGCTGGACCGGCGTGATCGGCCGAACGCTGTGGCGAAGCTGGGATATTTATGTCGCATTTCTGCTGCTCACGCTCGCCTGCGCCATCATGGTTCACCTCGCGGGCGGCGGCCGTCTTGCCGACGAGAGCAATACGCGCATTCTGTTGGAACAGCCGGGCGTGACGCTTGCGCACGCGGCGATCCTGCAATACCGCCCCGTCAACACCGACGTCTTGCCGCTGTTCGTGCTTTATCACCTTTTTTTCGCGCCGCTGCTGTGGCTGCTGCTGCGAGCACCGAACGCAACGCTCGGCGCGTCGCTGTTGCTTTACGCACTGGTGCACGTCTTCGGCTGGACCATCCCGGCATGGCCGAACAACCACTGGTTCTTCAATCCGCTGGCCTGGCAGCTGCCGTTTGTGCTTGGCGCGTGGTGGATCATCGAGGGCGGGAGATTCCGGCCGTCGGTGACCTCACGCACGGCGCTTGTGGCTGCCGTTCTCTATCTGGTGTTTAGCCTCATCATCGCATTGAGCTGGAGCATCAAACCGCTGGAAGCGCCGGTCCCGCAGGCGCTGCTTTACCCGATGGACAAATCGAATCTCGCTCCATTGCGACTGCTGCATTTTTTGGCCCTTGCGGTTTTGATAGTATGGTTCATGCCTCGCGATTGGCGAGGGCTGACGACGGCGGTGATGCGTGGCGCCATTCTCTGTGGCCAGAACTCGCTGCCAATCTACTGCCTCGGCGTTCTGCTGACGCTGGCCAGCCACCTTGCGCTGCTCGACATCTCGGAGGGGCTGACGATGCAGATCGCGCTCAGTGTTGGCGGCGTCCTGGTGATGATCGTGGCGGCGACGCTGCTGAACTGGATCAAGATCAAACCCAGGCAGCAGCCGCACGCGACGCCCGCCGACATGCCCGTCGAGCAGCCAACCAAGTTTGAGCTGGTCGTCAATCTCAAGACAGCCAAAGCGCTCGGCGTTGACATTCCACCCACGCTGCTCACCTCGTGCCGACGAGGTGATCGAATAAAGATGCTGTTTGCTCCGGTGCGCGAGTCCGGCTGCGGCGCTGATCCAGTGCCAGCAATCGCGCACGCTTTCGGGCCACCAGCGAAAAATGTGGGTCAGGATGTGAATTAGAATCACATGGGGGCCATTGTACAGGAGCCAAGGCCATGATTTCCCACCCAAGGACCCACAAGGGAGCGGTGCTGATCACGGCGTGGGTGATGTTTGCCTGCGTAGCGGCATTACTGTCGGTCAACTTGACGTCACCCACCAGCGCCGCGCTCGGCGCTGACTGGCAGTGCAGCCGGCTTGCGCTCGTACTCACGACCTGCACCCCGGTGCCTGCACGCCAGACCGTTTCCACTGGCGTGCGCAAGCGGACCTAGTACACGACGAACATCATGCTGCGAATGTCAGCTGAAATCAGCGGACACCCTCTGCGAGGGCTCCTTTCCTAATTTGAGTCGGGCTGGCGATACGCTCGGCCAACTCCAACCGCTGCTCGGTCTGGCGCTCGGTTGGAAACTTCTAATGCGTCCGTTCGCCCGGCGCGAACTCGCCGTCGTGCTGGATGGATTCGCTCTCGACATATTGCAGGTCAAGGGAGGAATACAGGATGCTGCGATTGCGGCCGAGACGCTTGGCTTCATAGAGCGCGGTGTCGGCTTCCCCCACTAACGCTGCTTCGTCGAGCGTCGAGCGGTTTCTGGCGGCGACGCCCGCGCTGATGGTGATGTATCCGCGGCTGGAGGCTGTGTTCGGAATGCCCAGGGCTCGCACGGTCAGCCGGATGCTCTCGGCAACCTTCAGGGCGGCGTCTTCCGTTGTGTTCGGCAACACGATGGCGAATTCCTCGCCGCCATAACGCGCGGACAGGCCCGACGTATTGGCGGTCGCATCGCCGATGGCTTTCGCAACCGCCTGCAGGCAACGGTCGCCGGCCTGGTGTCCGTAGGTGTCGTTGTAGCCCTTGAAATTGTCGATATCGAGCAGCAGCACCGCAATCTCTTCGCAGGCTTCGTATTCGCGCCGCAGGAAGCCGTCGAAGGTGCGGCGGTTGGTGAGGTTGGTCAGTCCGTCGGTTGCAGCGAGCTGGGTGAGGCGGCGGTTGAGCTGGGTCAGTTCGTCTTCCATCCGCTTGCGTTCGGTGACGTCGCGGATGACGCAGAGAAATTCCGTCCGCGTGGGGTCGTCGGTTTCCGACGCCAGCTTGAACTTGCTTTCCACCCACGCCAGCGTCCCGTCGCCGCGATAGTGTCGAAACACGACTGTGCTGACGCTGTCGACTCCATCGAGTCGTGCGGTCGCCGATTTGACGCTCTCCCTGTCATCGCGATGCACCAGATCAAAGCATGATTTGCCGATAAGATCCTTTGGGCGCAATCCCAGCACCGGCTCGGCCGACCGCGAAACATAGCGGAGCAGGCTGCGGGCATCGATCAGGATGATGATGTCGGCGATGTTGTTGGCCAGCAATCGATAGTGCGCCTCGCGCTCGCGCAGTGCGCGCTCGATCTTGTTGCGGAAGCGGAACTGCAGGGCAAGCAACGCCGCCAGCATCAGGATCATGCACAGCAGCACGCCGGCAACGATGACGTCGGTCCGCAATCCCTTCCGCCAGCCGGAGAGCAGCCAGTCTTCCGACATCGCGACGGTGACTACCATGGGGTAGTGCGGCGTTGCCTCATAACCGAAATATTTCGCGATGCCGTCGAACGGCGAGATGATCTTGTAGTATCCGACCGGGCTCAGCTTGAGATGCTTTGTGAACAGGCTGGTCCTGGAAAGGTCCGTACCCATGTCCGACAGCGGCCAGCGGGTCAGAAGAATGCCGTCATTCCGGATCAGGGTAATGCCGCCATCCGTGCCGATATCAAGCGTGCGGTAGAAGCCGTTGAAGTACTCCTTGTCGATCGCTGCTACGACGACGCCGCCGAAATTGCCATCGAGCCTGGTGATGCGCTTGGACAGAACGATCGAGGATTGATCGTCCAGGCGTGACTGCGACGGCTCGCTGATCCGAAGCGAGTTGTCCGGCGCATCGCGATGGTAGGCAAAATAACTCCGGTCCGTGACGTTGTGGCGCGGCGTTTCCGGAAGTGACGAATAGCTCCAGTTGCCATCGGCGTCGGCGACGCCGATTCCACGCAGTTGCGGCAGCGTTTTCGCCGTTTCAGTCAGGTACCTGTTGAACCGGTCCGGCTCGGGATTTCTGTATTTCAGCAAGTCCACCATTCCCGCCATCGCGATATCGACCGCCTGAAGCGTGTGCGAGGCGTGTTCGGCCAGCGAATGCGCGAGGTTCTGGATCTCGGAGCTGCCGCTCGCCAGCGCCGCCTTCTTGGCGTCGAGCGCCTTCCAGGCCATGACGCCCAGCACGCAGGCGGTCATGACAAGCGCAAACGTGATGACCACGGCCGTCGATGGTACCCGCCGCAGCGGCCCACCGGGGTCTGGGGGATTTCGATGGGGCATTCCTCGCCTTGATGACCGCGCCAGACCTCGTTCCCGGCAACGCGCGAGAGGAATCTAAGAGGCGGCCGGTGCCAAAGGGTTAACGGATCGGTCCGGGAAACAACGGAGCCGCGATTTCGACCGGGTTCCATTCCGGGAACCGGGACGGCGCCCAAGGCAGGGCGGCCTTGCGAAGCGGGTTTCCGAACCGCGGCGCCGGCGCTGCACACGGGACTTGACATTCGGGCAGTTCCGTCAGATATTTCTGTCATGACAGAAACAACCGACAAAAAGAAACTCCCGGCCGTTGTCGAGCGGTTCATCCTGCACTGGGGCGACATGGGGGACGAGTGGGGCGTCAACCGCTCAGTCAGCCAGATCCACGGCCTGCTGTATCTCGCCGAGGCGCCGATGACGGCGGAGGATATCGCCGAGACGCTCGGCATGGCGCGGTCCAACGTCTCCAACTCCATCAAGGAATTGCTGGCCTGGAATCTGATCCGCCGGGTGCCGATCCTCGGCGACCGCCGCGATCATTTCGAGGCGGAGACCGACATCTGGGAAGTGGCGGCGCGGATCGCCGCCCGCCGCAAGGAACGCGAGATCGACCCCGCGGTCGATGCGCTGCGCGCCTGCGTCTCCGACGCGGCTGACGATCCGACCATCAGCCCGGTCGCAAGCAAGCGGTTGAAGGAAATGCTGGCGTTCACCGAACTGGTCGACCGCTGGTACATGCAAATGCTCAACGTGCCGCGGCCGAGGCTGGTCGCGCTGATCAAGCTTGGCGAGAAGATCGTCAGTTTCTTGCCGGCGGGGAAAGCCAGGTAGGGCTGAGGGGCAGGGCAGGAGCGTGTAATGGCGTCCACAAGAGTACCAAGGTTTCCCGCAACGCCTGCCTCGAACACTATCCTGCTCGACGACCACCGCTTCCACGATCTGTTGCCCGACGAGGATTGGGGCCGGCTGCCGCTGGCGATCTGGCGACGCTTTTCGAAGCGTTTTGCCGATGGCGAGACCGTCGTCTATGTCGGCACAATAGAGGAGGCGAGTTTCAGCCGCGCCGGCTGGTGGCTGGCGCAGCTCGCGCGGGTCATCGGCGGGCCGCTGCCGACGGGCGCCGAGACCGGTGTCCCGATGGTCGTGACAGTGACCGAGGATGCGGCGAGCGGCGGCCAGATCTGGACCCGCATCTGCGCGCGCAGCCATGGCTTTCCGCAGGTCATCCATTCCGCCAAGCGCTTTGCCGGGCCGACCGGGCTCGAAGAATATGTCGGCTACGGCATCAGCATGGCGTTGCTCATATCCGTCGAGCACGAAGCCCTGGTGTTTCGCAGCGTCGGCTATTCCCTGCAGATCGGGCCGTTGAGGCTGCCGCTGCCGCCACGGTTCACGCCCGGCGATCTCACCGTGACCCATTCCGATCTCGGCGGCGGCACGTTCCGCTTCACGCTGGAGATCGTTCATCCGCGCTTCGGCAAGCTCATTCGCCAGTCCGCAAAGTTCCGGGAGGCCGCATCATGACATCGCTGCTTTGGATCCTGATCGCCATTCAGGTCGTGATGGGCGTGTTCGACACGTTCTATCACCATGAGCTGACCGAGCGGCTCGCATGGCGTCCCTCGCAGCGCTACGAGCTGCAGCTTCATAGCCTGCGCAACATGCTCTATGCGCTGCTGTTCCTGGTGCTGGGCTGGCTGGAAGTGCACGGCATCCTTGCGATGCTGATCATCGCCGTTCTCGTTGCCGAAATCGTCATCACGCTGATGGACTTCGTCGAGGAGGACATGAGCCGGAAACTGCCGGCCAGCGAACGCATCAATCACACGCTGCTCGCGATCAACTACGGCGCCATCCTGGTGCTGCTGCTGCCGGTCCTGATCGATTGGGCGATGCAGCCGACCGGCGTCAAATCGGCTTACACCGGTTGGCTCAGCCTGATTGCGGCGGCGGCAGCCGTGGGCGCGGCGCTGTGCGGCCTGCGCGATTTCACCGCGGCGAAGCGCCTTGCGCGGATGACCTGCGCGCCTGCGGCAAGCCTGGTCGAAAAATTGCCCGCACGGCAGACGGTGCTGGTCACCGGCGCCACCGGCTTTATCGGCAGCCGTTTGGTGGCAGGCTTGAGCGGCGCGGGCCATCAGGTCATCGCGCTGGTGCGCAACCCCGCCAAAGCCGACATGTTGTCGCCGCCGATCACGCTGATCACGAGCCTCGACCAGCTTCCAGCGGACAGCCGCATCGACGCGATCGTCAATCTCGCGGGCGAGCCGATCGGCAACGGGCTGTGGACCGACGCCAAGCGCCGCAAGATCCTCGACTCCCGGATCAACATGACCGGCGACATCGTCAAGCTGATCGCGCGGCTCGAACGCAAGCCGGCCGTGTTGGTGAGCGGTTCGGCCATTGGCTGGTACGGGCTCTGGCAGGATCAGGTGCTGACGGAGTCGGCAAAATCACACGCCTGCTTCAGCCACGAACTCTGCGACGCCTGGGAGAACGCGGCGCGTCCGGCGGAAGAGCATGGCGTGCGCGTGGTCTGTCTGCGGATCGGCCTCGTGATCGGCACCGATGGCGGCTTCATCACGCGGATGCTGACGCCGTTCGAATTCGGTCTCGGCGGGCCGCTGGGCTCGGGCAGGCAGTGGATGTCCTGGATCGAGCGCGACGATCTGATCCGCCTGATCGCGCATGTGATCGCAAAGCCTGAACTGGCAGGGCCGATCAACGCCACCGCGCCGATCCCCGTGACCAATACGAAGTTCACCGAGGAATTGGGCCGCCGGCTGCACCGGCCGGCGATCTTCCGGATTCCGGGCGGGCTGCTGCGCCGCGTCGGCGGCGACTTTGCCGATGAATTGCTATTGGGCGGCCAGCGCGTGCTGCCGAACAAGGCGCTCAGCAACGGCTTCGTATTCCGGCACGAAACGCTGCGCAGCGCATTCGAGGCGATCTTGTGAGGAGGGTAGGCGCGACGGCTGGGCGGCGCCGCTAATTCCGTCACCGCGGCAGCCTCGCGATCGCCTGGCTGAGTTCGTGGATTTCGTAGGGCTTGCGCAGAATGGGAAAATCGCCGCGCACACTCAGCGCGGCATCGCTGTAGCCGCTGGCGAGCAGGATCGGCAGTCGAGGCCTGACAGCCTTCAGGTGACGCGCCAGGCCGAGGCCGTCCATTTTGCCGGGCATCACGATGTCGGAGAAGACGAGGTCTATTCCGTCGAGCTCGAGTTCGCGCAAGGCCGCTTCGGCATTCGCCACCCTGCGGACGGTGTAGCCGAGCTGTTCGAGCAGGCCGGCGCTGACGGAGGCGACCTCCGGATTGTCCTCGACCAGCAGCACGGTGCCGCTGCCGCCGATCTCTGCCGCATTAACGTCCTCGGCCGTAACAGCGGTTTCCTTTCGCGGCAGCAGGATCGTGATTCTGGTGCCCTTGCCGAGCTCGCTCGCTACCTTGACGGTTCCGCCGGCCTGATGCGCGAAGCCGTGAACCTGCGACAGTCCCAAACCGGTGCCCTTGCCGATCGGCTTGGTGGTGAAGAAGGGATCAAAGATCTTGCCGAGGATATCGGGCGCGATGCCGGCGCCGGTGTCCTCGACCGAAATCGCGACCTGTCCGCCGGTGCCGGCCTCGCCGCCCGGCGTAACGTTGTGCGCCGATATCGTGATGACGCCGTCGGCCATGGCGTCGCGCGCGTTGACGACGAGATTGATCAGCGCCGTTTCGAACTCGGCGACGTCGACCATGACCGGCCAGACGTCCCGGTCGATGTCGAATTGCAACGCCACCGAGCTGCCGATGGCTGCATCGAGCACTTCGCGCACCGCATCGATGCGCTCGGCGACATCAACAGCTTGCGGATTGACGCTCTGCCGCCGTGCGAATGTCAGCAACTGGCTGGTGAGGGAGGCGCCGCGCTTGGTCGCCCCTTCGATCGCCGATATCGCCCGCTGGCATTTGGGATCGTCGCCCACCGCTTTCCTCAGCGTGTGAAGACTGCCGCTGATGACCATCAGGAGATTGTTGAAATCGTGCGCCACGCCGCCTGTCAACTGGCCGAGCGCGTCGAGCTTCTGCGATTCCGCGAGCTGCTGATGCATCTGTTCAAGCTTGAGCTGGGTTTCGCGGCGTTCGGTAATGTCCCGGGTGATCTTGGCGAAGCCGACGAAGTGGCCGTCCTCGTGGATGGGATCGATGATGACGCTGGCCCAGAAGAAGGTGCCGTCCTTGCGGACGCGCCAGCCTTCCTCCTCGTAGCGGCCCTGTTCCCGGGCGATGCGCAGGGCGCGGAGCGGCTTGCCGTTCGCGCGGTCGACTTCGGTGTAGAAGCGGGAGAAATGCTGCCCAATAATTTCGTCAGCCGGATAGCCCTTGATCCGCTGGCCGCCGCTATTCCAGCTCGTCACTACGCCGTCCGGATCCAGCATGTAGAGCGCGTAGTCGGCAACGCCTTCAACCAGGAGTCGGAAGTTACGTTCGGATTCGAATAGATCCCTTTGCCGTTGCTGATCTTTCTTGAACATCCGACTGCCCGTTTAAGAGGCGCAAACGCACAACGTGCCGATTGGTTCCCTAAAAATCGGCTTTTTAACGAAACGGTCGTTACGCCGGCGAAATGGTCCGTTACGCCGGGGTAACCACACTCCTGAACGTCGCCGCCAGCGTCCGCAATGCCGCGAGCTTGGCGGGGTCGCTGACCTTCGAGTGCAGCATCACCTTCGAGGAAGAAAGCCGCGGCAGCCCCTCGGCCGGCCCGATATCGACCAGGCCCGGCGGCGCGATCCGCCGGGCCAGCGGCGCGACCGCAAGGCCGGCCAATGCGGCTGCGACCACGGCGGTGACGCCGCCGCCGACGAAGCGCTCGCTCCAGGCGATGCCGGCCTTGTCCAGGGCGCGGATGGCGAGCGCGCGCACGCCGCAGGGCGGCGCCAGCGTGGCGAGAGGCAGCGTCTCACCGCGGCGCCAGACCAGGCGTTTTGCGGCGAACCAGCCGAAGGCGTCCTCCGTCAGCTTCTCACCGCCGCGGCGGCTGCCTTCCTGCCGCACCACCACGGCGTCGAGTTCGCCGGCATCGTAGGCCTCCAGCATCTGGCGCGAAAAGCCGATCGTCACCGAAAGCGCCAGCTGCGACGACATCGCGTGCAGCCGTTCGAGCAGCGGCACCAGTTCCGGTCCTGCGGCGTGATCGGAGATCCCGAGCGACAATTGCTGGCGCACGGGCGTCTCGCCCGACAGCGCGCGGTCATGCGCCTCGATCAGCGCGCGGGCGTGGGCCAGGAACGCAGCACCCGCGGCGGTCAGCGCGACCGCCCGCGGGGAGCGCTCGACCAGCCGCTTGCCGACCACGCTCTCCAGCCGCTGCAGCTTCATGCTGACGGACGCTTGCGTGGTGCCGAGCGCCTCGGCGGCGCGGGTAAAGCTCTGCAGTTCGGCGACCAGCAGGAACGCCTGCACCGTATCGATATCCAGCCTGCTCATGCCATCAATGTTCGTTATCACTGTTATGAATAGAGATAAGATACCAAAATGATTGGCGCGGGTCTAGATGAATGGGAGCGCGATGCCAGCGCGCCCATCGAAGGAGAACGAACCATGCCGCTAATTACCGTCACCTATTCCAGCGTCCGCAAGTCGCCGTCGCTGAAGGCGGAGATTGCGTCCGCCGTCAGCGATCTCACCGCAAAAATCCTGCGCAAGGATCCCAAGGTCACCGCCATCATCGTGAAATCGGTCGATGCCGCTGACTGGTTCGCCGGCGGAAAGTCGCTCGCCGAGCAGAGCCTCGCCAGCTTCTGGCTCGACGTTCATGTCAGCGAGGGCACCAACACCAAGGACGAGAAGGCCGCCTATCTCGCCGCGCTGTTCCAGCGCATGGGCGAACTGCTCGGGCCGCTGCATGAGGAAAGCTATGCCCATGTCGACGAGGTCAAGGGCGATGCCTACGGCTTCGGCGGCCTCACCCAGGAACGCCGCTATATCGCCGGCAAGCTAGAGGTCGCGCCGCAGAAGGCTGCGGCGTGAAGATAGCCTGACTTGCGGACGGCGCCTGTAGGGCCGTCCGCGCATGCGCTGTCAACGCGAGACCATCGGTGCATGGTGGTCGCCGAATGCAAGGCCGCGACCTAGCGACCAATCCACCGGCGCATTTTCAGTGAGCACGATCATGATGTCGTCGCCGGAAAATCCGGTGCGGACGGCCCGATCGGCAATCCACCGAAACAGGTTTCGTTTCTGATCCATCGTGCGCCCTTCGAGAAACAGAATCTCGATGATCGACGCGTCCGGCGTGCGCGCGACGTCAGGGAAGGTCGGGTCGATGAACATCATCTCCGGCGCATAGACTGAAACGAGCTGAAACCGGTCCTTGGGCGGCACGCCACAGGTCTCGACAAGACCCTCGTGCACGGCGTCGGCAAGGGCGCGAATTTGGGCCGGCGCCAGATGGGCCGGAACGGATAGGCGGGCGAGGGGCATGGGAAGGTCTCCGGATTTCTGGGACCTCCGTCCTATTCGTGCCAGGAATGGAGATAAATCTCGCTTTTGATAAGCACTCATGCCTAGAAGTCCTGAATATGCTGATGCACCCAATGTCAGACCTCGCGGTCTTTGTCCGGACGGTCGATCTGGGGAGTTTTGCGGCCGCAGGCACCGAGGTCGAACTGACCGCCTCGGGCGTCTCCCGCATCGTGACGCGGCTGGAGCGCCGCATCGGAGCCAAGCTTCTGCATCGGACGACGCGGCGGCTGGTGCTGACCCAGGAAGGCGAAACCTTCCTCGTTCACGCCCGAGGCATCCTGGCTGCGGTCGAGGCCGCCGAAGCCGACGTCGCCTCGGTCTATGGTCGGCCGCGCGGGCATCTGCGGATCAACAGCGGCACCGCGTTCGCACGACACCGGCTCGCGCGGCTGCTGCCGCCATTCATGGACCAGTTTCCGGACATTACGGTCGATCTTTCGGTGAGCGATCACCGCATCGATCCGATCGCCGAGCAGGTCGACGTTACGATCAGGGTAGGGCCGCTCGGGGATAGCGAGCTGATCGCGGTTCGCCTCGGGGCAGTCGGACGCATCATCGCCGGCAGCCCGCGATATCTGGAGCGCCATGGCGTGCCTGCGCAGGCCGCCGATCTTGCGCGCCACAATTGCCTGCAACTCTCTGGCTTCTCGCGTCTCGCGCAATGGCCGATGGTCGAGCAAGGCAAGCGGGTCATGATGCCGGTGAAGGGATCGATCCGCTCCGACAGCGCCGACTTCCTACTGGACCTCGCGCTGGCGGGCGCCGGCCTCGTGCGGTTCGGCGACTTTCTGGGTGAAGCGGCCTTGAAGGATGGCAGGCTCGTGCCGGTGCTGGCGCACTGCCACGATCCCGACCCGCAACCGATCACGGCCCTGATCCTGCCCGGGCGGCAGAACATACCGCGGGTTCGCGCTTTCGTTGAGTGCCTCAAGGCAAGCGTTTGACGAAAGTTATATCGCCGCTTCCGCCGACGCGCCTCGGCGCCGCGACCTCAAACCAGCCATGGCGTCAGGCGCCTTCGCAAGCGGCCCGCCATTTCACGCGATCAGCACACCCAGCACAGCTGCCGTTGCGGCGACACCCGAGAGCGCAATCACGGTTGCTCGCCAAAGCAGTTGTTGCCGTGCCGCGCGCCGATCCTGGAACGCCAGCCAGTCCCGGACAAAGCCGACTGGGACGTCCTGCACGACGTTGCGCCGGTTGGGATGCCGCGTTTCGTGATCTACAAACAAGGCCCGCACGTTCGCCACGCCCAGATGGTCAAGTTCGCAATTCCATTGCAGCGCGTTCGCGTTGTTGGTCCACCGGTTCTCGAAGGGAAGTCTGTGCGTCGTCATCGCGACCTCCTCTGTCACCGCTGATTCTGGATATGTGGCTCCGCTCGCGGGAGTGGAAGCCCCTCAGCTGGGCGGGAACGTCTCAGGCGGTTGCTTCCGGCAGGCGCGCAGCTGTTGCGCCGAACACGTCTTCAAACGCCTGCCGAAGCGCGACGTCGACGTCTTCCATCGTCACGGGCAGGCCGAGATCCACCAGCGAGGTGACGCCGTAGCGCGGATCGGCGACGCCGCAGGGCACGATCGCGGAAAAATGCGAAAGGTCCGGCTCGACATTGATGGCGATGCCGTGGAATGACACCCAGCGCCGCAGGCGCACGCCGATCGCCGCGATCTTGTCCTCGTAGCCCGCGCCCTTGTCCGGCCGCCTGACCCAGACCCCGACGCGATCCTCGCGGCGCTCGCCGCGCACGTTGAAGGCGTCGAGCGTGCGGATGATCCATTCTTCCAGACCGGCGACATAGGCGCGCACGTCCGGCCGGCGGCGCTTGAGGTCGAGCATCACATAGGCCACTCGCTGGCCGGGGCCATGATAGGTGAGCTGTCCGCCGCGGCCGGTGGTGAAGAGCGGGAAGCGCGGATCGAGCAGGTCGCCTTCCTTGCCGCTGGTGCCGGAGGTGTAGAGCGGGGGATGCTCCAGCAGCCAGACCAGCTCGGCCGCCTTTTGGTCGGCGATATCGGCCGCGCGTGATTCCATCGCAGCCACGGCCTCGGGGTAGGGCACAGGAGTAGCCGAAATCCGCCATTCGACCTCGCCGCCGCCCTGGACTAGCGCGAACGTCGTCAAATCAAGGGTTTGGCGGTCATTAACCATTGGGTAACCATAACGTGGTCAGGTGGAACTACATCAATTTAGTCCCCCTTTTGGCGGTTTCGAAGTGGCCACCCTCGATAAAGTCAGCGTCGATCTCATGGTGGTGCTCGGCACCACGACCATGCCCATCCACCAGGTGATGCGGCTTTCCCGCGGCGCCATCATCGAACTCGACGCCACCGAGGCGGACGAGGTCAAGATCCTCGCCAACAACCTTCCGGTGGCTTCCGGCGTGGTGCTGGTGGATCGCAACCGCATCGCGGTCGAAGTCAAGCAAATGCTGCCGAAATCCCCTGATGTCAGGTAGTTATCGGAGCGCAAAACTTCCTTGTCCCCCCATCCCTGATTTGTTACATCGGCGCCGTTGATCCGGCGGACGCTAGTCCTTCCAGCCGGTATCCCAAGCGCTCGTGGCGGAATTGGTAGACGCGCTGCCTTGAGGTGGCAGTGAGTAAAATCGTGGGGGTTCGAGTCCCTCCGAGCGCACCATAAGCATAAGCCATTCGGCCGGGATGATGCGGAACCCGGTCATGTCCATGCCGGCCTTGTCGCAGGGCCGGTATCAGGAGTTGCATCAGGCCTGGTTCGACCAGCGGATCGGCGCATAGAGGCCGTTCTTGCCGGAATTATCCCAGCGCATGCCATGATCGTTGAACGTGTTGCCGGGGGCGCCGACTGCCAACACCATGTTGTCGGGGCTAACCGGATGGCCGATGTTCGCCCACATTTCCCCGCTCGGATGCATGGTCGGCAATGGATCGACGGACATGTGCAGAATATCCGGGATTTCCGCGGACCGCGTCTTGCCGTCGATTCGGAATGTGATGGGGACCTTGCGCACGCCCAGGTTCTTGCTGATCAGCGGTGCGAACGCGGCCATCGGACCACCGGCGGCGCCGGTGAAGATCGCAGCTAAAGCCTCGGTCTGCTCATCGTTGGCGCGCTGATCGATATAGGCGGCCACCGACCAATCTCCGTCTGCCATGACCCCAGGTGCGTGGAGGATAATCAGGACGTTGAGTTCATCGAGCACGATGTCGCCATAGCGGCCGCTTTCGATGTGGAAGATCAGCGGTACGTTACAGAAGCCCTCGGTCGGTCGCGCGGTCAACGGGGGGGCCGCCGACACGAGGCAGGGACACACGATGCTGCAACTGCAATTCTCGAAATAGTCACCGGAAAGGTGCCATGGGACGTCCGCCATCGCTCTCTCCCGCTAGGCTGAACCCGATAGATTGCTTGCTTTCGAATGAGCTACGTGTAGTTGAAAATTACGCTGCGCGGGGAAGTACCGCAAGCCGATTCCACGATCGAAATACGCCGAGGAAGGCAATATGGACGTTGCCAGCGCCGGCAGACCTCCTTCTTCGGATTTTCAAAGGTGCCGCGCTCCGAGCGCACCACCTCAAAAAATCAGCTTTGTTTTTGTTGGGTTTTTGGTTCCGTAGCCCGCACTTTGTTGCGGGTGCGGAAGCTTTGAGGGACAAACCCGTCACGGCTTGGCCGGGCTCGATCGAGCTGCGAGCGGGACTTGAAAGGTCCTGTATCGCGGGAGCTCGGGAAAGCTATCCGCGGCGTTGGCAGAGACCAGGCCTACGACCGCGGCCGCAACTTCCTTGCCGACCAGCCGATTGATCGCGGTGGTTTGACCTTTGCTCAGCTGGACTTCGAGCGCGCCCGCCGCCGCCATCGCGGTTCTGACTCGGCTGATCGACTGCTCGGAATATCTATCGTCGATCGCGATTGTCTTGCCGGCGAGGTCGGAGACCGACTTGACGTCGGGACCCGCCACGAGGACGGCCACGAGCGCGTCCAGCGACGCATCCAATGTCGGGACCGTCATTCGTTCCGCGACCGCGGAGGCGGCCGCCACCTGCTCCTGTGTCGTTCGGGTCTGCGGAACCTCAGTCGTTGAATGCGGATCGGTGGCGCTTGCGCGCGCAGCTTCGGAAGCAACGGCATTGCCCGTGGTCTGCGGGTCCGTTTGCGGAGAACGACGCGGTATGGGAACGGCAGGCGCGGCTTTCGCCGCGACCTTGATTGGCCTGGGTGTTCGACGGACGGCGTGCTCGGCGTCAGATCGGGGCGGCCCGTCGCCGCGCCAGGCGACGGCGGTCACTGGTTTCGCTGCAGCAGAACCGCTGTCATATGGTTCAGGCTCAATCGGCACCTGAACCGCGGTCAGGCAGGCGAACGGGTTCAGGCCAACGCATGATGGCTGTGTTGATTGTTGGCTACTGCAGCCGACCAGGGTGGTAGCCAGCGCGCAAATAAGAAGCGTCCTCAATCGATCCTCCTAAAGAGGTTGAGTGCGGCCCGCAATTCTTGCGGCTTGAAGGGTGTTGCGCTGGATCGTCAATCAATGATGCAAAACTGTTAAGCGCGCATTAATTGACGCGCCTTGGCGTCATTCCATGGTGCCTGCCATGGTGCCTGCATTTCATACGCCCGCCTTCTCATTGCTTTCTTTGATGCAGGATTTCGCCACGAATCGGTCGCTATGGTTGCAGGCTGGGGGTTGTTCATCGAGTGATGGAGAACGGCCTATGGCGAGTATCGAACGACTTCACAGAACTGCGCCGCTGGATTTAGCCAAGCTTGAAGAAGATGTCGTAGGGAGTCTTCCTGCGATCAGGGCGGCCCCGTCGGGGCCGATGCCAGACTACGTCGAACATGAAGAGGGCGTTACGCGCGTCGGCGCGCTCACTGCCGAGGCCGTGGTCCGCGATTATGAAGCCGCCGCCAGGGAAATCGAAGCCATGGGTGCGGAGCTGATCAGCGCGGCGAAGAAATGCGAGGCTATGACCTCCGAAGTGCACAATGCCATTGCCTTCATGCGCGATACCGCAGCCTCGTATCGTGAGGAAGCCAAAAAGATCTTCAAGCGCATCGAAGAATGCGCGATCTTTACCGAGCAAGTTCGGAAGACCTGCGAAACCGTCAAACTCAAGATGATCGAAGGCAAAGTATAGTCGCCGCAAGATATCCGAAACATCGATCCGGTCTGTTTTTCGAATAGCGTGTGTGAATTGCGGTACAGGCTGGTGCCGCGAATCAGCTTAGTTTGTAGCCTCCTCCCTAGACTCGCCCGCCGCAAATGGCGGGTCCTCTTTTGCGGCATCCGACAGTCGGAATAGCCATGCAGCCACGCGGTGGTGGCAACAGCGGCTGATCAGGCACCCGTTGGTTGCAGCTTGGTATACCTGGGTGATCCGGTGCGCCTCCGGGCGCACCACAACGTTGCAGTTTTGGCCTGATACCATCGGTTGTGCGAGCTGTTTGCGTGTCCGCAATGCCACGGCCGCGCGAATCCTTTGCGGCGGGGTGCGGGTTGTTGCCCCTACAGTCGCACCGTTCGCGTAAACTGAACGGGCCCGCCGGCTGCCGATTGCTGCCGGCTCCGCGGCCGTTCGGCGCTTCCAGGAAGTTCGACACCTACCAAGACCACCCGGAGCATCTTCATGCTGTTTATGAGCTATGCCTATCGATTCCTCTCCAACTTCGTGTTTCTGGCGCTGGTGTATTTCGCTCTGAATTTCCTCGAAAAGTACCAGCACCGCGTGGTCGTCGCGGTTCTCGTGCTGGTCTATGCCGGCATGCATGCGGCGTCAGCGCTGCGGTCGTTTCACTTCTTCCAGCGCATCGAGCGGCTGGAGCTGGAAGCTCGCCGCCTGGTGGCGGCGCTGGGCGAGGGGCCGAATTCGACGTCGACGCGCAAGCAGGTGATCACCGACGTCGCCGCACTGCGCCATGCCGGCGAGATCAAGGCCTATATCGACCTGCTGTTCCTCGCCATCGTCATCCTGCTCTGTATCGCCAAGATCGTGACGAATTGAGCCTTTGTGCTGATTGCGGACTCAGGAAAACGCATCGAAACAAATGATCAGGCGGCGGTCCTGATCCACTCGATCAGAACCGGCCGATCAGCGCTTCTTCAAGCCGGCGACCCGAACCGATCGTCCATTCCGTTTGGCTTGCGCCGCCGGCTTGGGGGCGGTTGCGCCGGCGCTTTGCGGAGCGGCCTCTCCGGTGGACGCCGGTGGCGGGGCCGTGGCCGCGCGGGCGTGGCGGCGAGATTTGCCGGCGAGCTTTGCGGAGGAGACTTCCGTTGAGCGGGCTTGCGCAGTCGCCGCCCGGCGCGCGGACGAGGCCAGCAGGGTCATGCGCGCCGATTCCGGGATTTTGAAAAGGCTCGCCGCCGGAACCGGCAGCGCAGCCAGCGTGCCGGCCGTCGGCAGCGTCGTTTGCCGCGGCCACAGGGCTGCGGGAGGCAAGGGGACGCCGCGTCCGCGCCGCGCTGCGCGTCCGCCGAGATCGGTCGTGTGCCAATCGAGATCGGACAACGCCGGGACGGGGAGTGCTGCCGGGCCGGCAAGAGCGAATTTCGGAACCTTCGGCCAGCGCGATATCGCCACCATCTCCGACGGCGGATGCAACTGCCATTGCTGCGGCTCGGTCGGCGTTGCTGGCCGATCAGGCGTCGCCGGCACCACGTGCACGATGCGATAGCCGCGCACTTTCAATTCGTGCAGAATTCTCGGCAGCGCCGTGACGGTGCGCGCCTGAATGTCGTGCAGCAGCAGGATGCCTTTTCCTTTGGCCTCCAGTCGCTTGATCGCGAGCTCATAGACGCGCGCGGCGGACACGTCGCGCCAGTCGTCGGCGGGAAAATCGGCGCTCCAGACCTGAAGTCCTTTGGAGCGTGCAAATTGCTCGATCCCGTCGTTGGTGCGCAGGCCGGGAATGCGCAGGAACGGCGCGGGCGCGGTGCCGTCGGCCAGCGCCGCGGTCACCGATGCGATGCCCTGTTCGATCTCTTGTTTGGAGCGGTCGAGTGGCAGGCGATCCATGCCGCCCGGATGGTTCTGGGTGTGGGTGGCCACCGTGTGGCCGGCGTCACGCACCCTGCGCACGCCTTCGGGATTGGCGTGCGCCTGGCTTCCGACCAGGAAGAAGGTCGCCTTGGCGCAATGGGAGGCGAGAATGTCGAGGATCTGGTTAGAGTATTTCGGCAGCGGACCATCATCGAAGGTCAGCACCACCTCATGGTCTTCGAGCGGCAGCGTCTTGCCATATTGCATGGTGCCGATGATGGGATGGGCGCGCGGATCGACCACGATGGTGCGTGACGTGCCGATGGCGTCGGGATGACCTGGGCAACCGGCGGCCGACGCAGTCTGCGCAGTGACAGAGGTCAACAGGCCCACGCACATGGCGGTCCAAGGACGCCGCCGAAGCTCCCCAAATACGCTAGTGATCATAGAACCCCGGCTTCATTCCAAGAACACGCACCAAGAGCACGCAACGGCTTACATCTGGCGCCATGAATGCCGCCTTAATCACCTGAGTTCTACACCTAATTTGGCTTCGGGGGCGTGATCCGGACCGCAGAACCGCGTCAGCCGAAGAGATCGTGATCTAATGTGCTTTGCCGGACACGGTTTTGGCACCTGCCGGGACCAGATGGACCACGCGGTAATGGTTGTCGCGGAGGTAGCGCAGGAAGGCCGGCAGCATGGCAGCGGTCTGCGCCTTGGGATCGTGCAGCAGGATGATGCCCTTGCGGGCGACTTCCAGCCGCTCGGTGAGCAGCTTCAACTGCTGTGCCGGCGTCATCGGCATCCAGTCGCTGGCCCAGAGGTCGGCGCCGAACACGGCGATGCCGCGCTTTTGCAGGACGTCCAGCGTCGCGGGCGTCATATCAAAAAAAGGAAAGCGAAAGAACGGCGTGCTCGGGGTCGTGGTGGCCTTTCCGTGCAGCGCCATCTCGACCGCCGCGATGCCCTTGTCGATCTCGCCGATGGCCGCCTCCGGCTTCATGTATTTCAGATTGTGGTGGGTCCAGGTGTGGTGCGCGATCGTATGACCCTCGGCCGCCAATCTTCGCACCAGGTTGGGATGTTCGGAGGCTGGTTTCCCAATCAGGAAGAAGGTGGCGTGCACGCATTCATGCGCAAGCGCTGCCAGCACTTTCGGCGTCGTGCCGGGCCACGGTCCGTCGTCGAAGGTCAGCACGACCTCGTGATCTTCCAATGGAAGGGTCTGTGGAAAGCTCTTGAGGCCCACGCGCGGGTAGGTAGCGGCGTCCACCGCGAGAACGCGCGAGATGCCGAGCGCATCTTTGCGGCTGCAATCGGCGGCCTCTGCCGCCGTAACGAAGGTCATCAATGCAGCGACCGCCGAGCACAGCGCGGCGCTTAAATTTCGGGTCATTTGCGGTCGGGCATATTTGGCATTGCGCTGGGTGTTGCCGATTAGGTAAGCGTGCAGCGTAACTCAGACAAGTTCCCTCAATCTGTCAAACTGGCGAGGCGTGGCATGGCCGAGAATATCGACGTTGCCCAAGCCGAGGCTGCGCAGGGCTCCGTGCTCGACCATCTCCTGATGCGGGATGACGAGAACCAGCTCCGCCACGAGTTTGTCGAGGAGATCACGCGCGCCATCCACGCCGCCGACCGGCCGCTGTTGTGCGAGGTGGTGGCGGAACTGCACGAGGCCGATCTCGGCGATTTGATCGCGGCTCTCGAGCCCGACGACCGCGTTACGCTGGTCGAACTGACCGGCACCGATTTCGACTTTTCGGCGCTGAACGAGGTCGACGATTCCGTCCGTGAGGAAATTCTCGAGGAACTCGAACCGGAGACGGTCGCGGAGGGCGTTCGCGAACTGGAATCCGACGACGCCGTCCAACTGCTCGAAGGGCTCGACCAGGAGGACAAGGCGGAGATCCTCGAAAAGCTGCCGCCGTCCGAGCGCGTCGCGCTGGAGCGGAGCCTGCTTTATCCGGAGAATTCCGCAGGCCGGCGGATGCAGTCGGAGTTCATTGCGGTGCCGCCGGACTGGACCGTTGGCCAGGCGATCGACTACATGCGCGACACGCCCGATCTGCCGGACCGGTTTTACGAGATCTACGCGGTGGATTCCGAAAAGCACTGGCAGGGTGCGGTCTCGCTCGACACGCTGCTGCGGGCGCGGCGACCGGTGCAGATCGCCGACCTGATCGATGAAGACCGCCGCCGCGTCTCCGTGCTGGACGACCAGGAAGAAGTCGCGCGGATGTTCGGCAAGTACAATCTGGTCGCGGCCCCCGTGGTCGATACCACCAACCGCCTGGTCGGCGTCATCACTATCGACGACGTCGTTGACGTCATCGAGGAAGAGGCCGACGAAGACCTGAAGGCGCTCGGCGGCGTCACCAGCGACGAAGAATTGTCCGACAGCGTCTGGACCATCGCGCGCGCCCGCTTCAACTGGCTGCTGGTCAATCTGGCGACCGCGTTTCTGGCGTCCTCCGTGCTCGGCCTGTTCGAAGGCCAGCTCGAAAAGATGGTGGCGCTCGCTGTGCTGGCGCCGATCGTGGCGAGCCAGGGCGGTAACGCCGCGACCCAGACCATGACCGTGGCGGTGCGGGCGCTGGCCACCCGCGAACTCGGTTCCAAGAACGCGTTGCGCGTGGTTATGCGCGAAGCGATGGTCGGCCTCGTCAACGGGCTCGCCTTTGCCGTGATCACGGGCGTCGCCGCGGTGGCGTGGTTCAAGATCCCGGGGCTCGGCATCGTGATCGGGCTTGCGATCATCTGCAACCTGGTGGCCGGCGCGCTTGGCGGCATCCTGATCCCGATGGTGCTGGAACGGGTGCGCGCCGACCCCGCGGTGGCGTCGGGAACCTTCGTCACGACGATTACCGACGTGGTCGGCTTCTTCTCGTTTCTCGGTATTGCCACGCTGTGGTTCGGGCTCAGGTAGCGCCTCATTTATCGTTAATCGGGCCTTAACGCGCTTGCCCGATGATGTTGGCTCACGAGGTCGACATGCAGCGCTTGCGGCTGAAAGCGGATGGACGGATCGTCGAACTGCGGGACGGGCAGGAGTTCCCGCTTGCGCCGGAGATGCCCGAGCCCGCGCTTGCAATGCCCGTCATGCCTGACGCAACGCCGGGCGAAACGGGCACGCTGCCAGCCGTGCGGGATCTTCGCCGTCGCGCCTGTCTGACGCAGATCGAATTCGCGGCACGGCTCGGCGTGCCCGTCGAAACCATCCGGAATTGGGAGCAGGGCAAGCGTGTGCCCCGAGGGCCGGCGCGGGCGTTGCTCGCCGTGATCGCCCATTCGCCGGAAACCGTTTTCGCAGCGCTTGCCACGGAACCGGAGCCCGTCTAGTTCGCGGTTTGACGCGTTTTCTTCCCGCAACCGCATCCATCCCGCGCAGGACCTCGCTCGAAAACCCTATCTGTTGGCATGGCCGTTTCCACAGCCCATAATGGGGCCGGTCCGCGGATACAACCGATGCTGTTTGTCGAAGCCAATGGCGCAAAAATCCCGGCGATCGGGCTGGGCACCTGGGAATTGCGTGGACGCGCCTGCGCGCGTCTCGTCGAGCAGGCATTGCGGCTCGGCTATCGCCATATCGACACCGCACAGATGTACGACAACGAACGCGAGGTCGGCGAGGGCCTGCGCCTTGCCGGCGTCAAGCGCGATCAGGTCTTCCTCACCACCAAGATCTGGCCCTCGCATTTCGCGCCCCACGATCTGGAGCGTTCGGCCAAGGAAAGCCTGGTGCGGCTGCGCCTGACCGAGGTCGACCTGCTGCTGCTGCACTGGCCGAACCCGCAGGTGCCGCTGGTGGAGACGCTCGGCGCGCTGGCGCGGGTCAGGCAGCAGGGGCTGGCGCGGCATATCGGCGTCTCCAATTTCACCGTGGCCCTGATCGAGGAGGCGGTGGCTTTATGTCCGGAACCGCTGCTGTGCGACCAGGTCGAGTACCATCCCTATCTTGACCAGACCAAGGTGAGGGAGGCCTGCGCGCGCCACGGCATGGCGCTGGTGGCGTATAGTCCGGTCGCCAGGGGCCGCATCAAGAGTGACCGCGCCTTGCAGCGAATCGGAGACCGCTATCGCAAGACGGCGGCGCAAATCTGCCTGCGCTGGCTGGTGCAGCAGGGCGTGGCGGCCATCCCGCGAACGTCGAAACTCGAGCGGCTCTCGGAGAACATCGAGATCTTCGATTTCGAGCTGTCTGAAGAAGACATGCAGCAGATTTCCGCCATGGGCAGCGCCGGCGGCAGGCTCACGGATTTCGGTTTCGCGCCGAAATGGGATTGAGGAGTTGCGCCGCCCGACGCTATGCTGGCGAGCCTGAGGGAATATCGAACATCGTTTTGATGCGATGGAGCTGCGGCGGTTCATATCTACTGACATCACGGCGTCGGCGATCGCGCATGTGTCGCTGCTGACGCTGGTGTTGCTGTTTTCCGAGGTGCATCCGTTCGGCGCAGTGACCGCCGAGCAGATCCCGGTCGAGATCGTGACCCCGCAAGAGCTTGCCGAGAAGCAAGCGCCTCCCGAGGAGCCGCCTGCCGAAAACAAGCCGGAACCGGCGCCGTCGCCACAGCCTGATTTCTCCTTGCTCGACAAGCCTGCCGCTGCCACGGCACCCCCGCCGGCCGTACCGTCTGCGCCTGCCGCGCGGCCGCAGAAGCAGGTTGCGCTCGACACGCCGCCCGCGGCGCCGTCGCCATCACAACCGGCGGCGCCGGCCTACAAGCCGCCCGAGCCGGATATCTCGATCAAGTATCAGGTGCTGCTCGGCCTGCCGCCCGACCTCTCACCGGCGCCGCCGGCTCCCGCGCAAGGGCGCAACAAGGGCGACGACAATTTTGATGCGCCGGCGAGCGAGGCTGCCGATATCTCGAGCACGCTGATCGCGGCATTCCGGCGGCACCTCAAGACCTGCTCGAAACTGCCGGCCTCGCTGTCGGGCGCCGACGACGTCAAGGTCAAGCTGCGCGTGTTGATGACACCGGACGGCAGGCTCGCCGCCGAACCGATCCTGATCGAAGCCAGTGCCTCGATGAAGGGACCGTTGCTGATGCAGGGTGCGATCCGCGCGCTGCAGGCCTGCCAGCCTTATGCGATGCTGCCGGCCGACCGCTACGGCGAATGGAAAGTGCTCGACCTCAGCTTCACGCCGCAGGATTTTTCTGCATCCTGATTTGTTTGACGCGCCCTGGAGCGCGCTAATTCCCCATCGCCCGCCACGCGTTCGATGCAAACTGCCGCCGCCAGGTCACGATGACGACCAGCGCGGTTGTCGCCAGCAATACCCAGGGGCTGACGAACCAGCCGAGATAGCCGAGCGCGAAGAAGAACGCGCGCTGGCCGCGGTTGAAATGCCGCCCCGCCGCCTCGAACAGGCGCGTCGTGCGCATCACATGGGCTTCGGCTTCCGCCGTGTCGCGCTGTGACGACGGCGGCATCGCGCCGAGCAGGATCGCGACATAGTTGAACAGGCGGTACGACCAGGCGAATTTGAAGAAGGCGTAGATGAAGATCAGGATGAGGCCGACGCATTTGATTTCCCACAGCGCAGGCGAGGGGGTGAGGTCGACCGGCAGTTCACGCAGGACGGCCAGCGCATCGTTGGTCGCCCGCAACAATGCGAGCCCGCCGCCGATCGCGATCAGGCTGGTGGAGGCGAAGAAGGCGGTGCCGTTCTGCAGCGAGGCCATGATCTGCATGTCGACCATGCGCGCCTCGCGGTCGAGCATGTTCCGCACCCAGACCTCGCGAAAGCGGTTCATGCGCGCCGACAGGCTGTCGCGGCCGTAAGCCGTGTGCTCGAGCGTGAAGCCGTAGGCCAGCCATTCCACGACGAAGAACGCGACGGCGGCGATATCGACCCAATAGGCGCCCATGTGGCGAGATCCCCGGTGGTGGCTAGGCAATCGTGATGTACAGGTTGAATGCGTGCGGCGCACTATGGCAAGATGCCGGTCGCAACAGGATTTCCCCGCAAATGTTGAAACTGGTCATCGGCAACAAGAATTATTCGTCATGGTCGATGCGGCCATGGCTGGCGCTGCGCGCCAATGACATCCCGTTCGAGGAAGTGTTCATCCCGCTCTACACCGACGACAAGGCGGACAAGGACCGGATCCTGAGCTTTTCCCGCGCGGGCAAGGTGCCGACGCTGATCGATGGCGACGTCACGGTGTGGGACTCGCTTTCGATCATCGAATATCTCGCCGAGAAATTCCCGCAAGCGAAGCTGTGGCCGGAAGACCGCGCGCGCCGGGCGCATGCGCGCTCGATTTCGGCGGAAATGCATTCGGGATTCATGCCGCTGCGCAATGAATGCGGCATGAACCTGCACCGTCCGGTCGGCGCGGTCGATCTGTCGGATGACGCACGTGCCAATGTGGCGCGCGTTCAGGAGATCTGGGCCGATTGCCACAGCCGTTACGGCAAGGAAGGACCGTTCCTGTTCGGCGCGTTCGGCGGCGCGGATGCGATGTTCGCGCCGGTGGTGCATCGCTTCCGCACCTATGCGATCGAGGTGAGGGGCGAGGCGCGGCACTATTTCGATGCGATGATGTCGTTGCCGGCATTCCAGGAATGGACTCGCGCCGGCCTTGCTGAAACGCTTGTCATCGAACGGTTCGAAACGGTCTGATTTCGGGTGCGGGGCGGTGGCCGGGCGGGCGTGCCAAGGGGGTGCCAAGGCTCGCCGCAGCCCGCGGCATTCTGTCCTATATTGGGAAAGACGGCCTGAATATTAGGCAGGCGGATTCCCGGGAACCGCCAGAATTACCGCTTATCGCCCTGAAAAACATGCAGAATTTGCGCATTTGCCATGCCTCGATGTTGCTGGCTTTTGGGCGACCGGCTGTGCTAGGTTGCCGCAGGGTTCTCAAGTCGGCCGAAAGCTAGCGGGACCGTGAGCGCGGCCGGCGTTCTTGCGTGATGGAGAGGGCGTTGAAGCATAAGTACTCCGTTGGAGAGACTGTCTATTTTACTGCCAGCAATGTTGCCCGTCCGGCCGCCAGTGGCACCTATGAGGTGATCCGGCTGTTGCCGACCGACGGCGACGATTGTCAGTATCGCATCAAAAGCTCGACCGAAGCTTTCGAACGGGTCGCCAAGGAAAGCCAGCTCGCAATTTCCTGAAACAGTTGTGTGCAAGTAGTCGGCTGACGAAGTTCCACCTTTGGTTGCCGTCAAAAGGCCTCGTTCGCGGAAACATTCTGCCGAAAAGCGAATGCAGCAATGCCGCATTCGTCTTTCGATCGCGTTTGATGCTGCGTTGAGGGACACCGCGCATGGACTGGGCCTGGGCTGCTTCGCTGGATTACATCTGGCACTCGCCGAACCTTCCGTTGTACCTGACGCTGGTCACGGCCTGCTTTGTCGGGATCATCGTTCTGATCACGCTGCTGCGCTCGGAGAGATCCGTGGCCAACGGCGTGCTGGCGCTCATCACGCTGCTCGCGGTCGGGGTCGCCGGGGCCGTGACCTTCCGCGGCTTCGGCACGCCAAACGTGGTTCAGTCGACGGAGACGCGTCCGGTTCAGACGGCGACCGCGCCATTGCCGCAGCTTTCCTGCATTGATGAACTGGCCGGCGATGCCGTCCTCGCCGCGTGCGAGAAGGCGCTGTTCGGTTCGGCCGAGTCGGTGGCTGCGGCCGTGACCTACGCCGCCTCGCAGATCACGCTGCTGACCTCGCTCGGAGATGTCGCCACCGCGAACAAGGGCGCCGGCTCCGATCTGCTGGCGCTGCGCCGCGCCGTCGAGCGCGACCGTTACGGGTTGATGGCCTATGTGCTGACGGTGCGGGACCGCTGCATGCCATCGTCCTGCCGCGCTTTCCGCTCGCTGACCGAGACGCGCCAGATTGCGGCCAACATGGAAGACCGCGTCTATGAAAGCCTGGTCATGCGCCATGCGGCGACGTGGAACACGCCGCAGGCCGCGACGGGCATGATCGCGGCGCTGCCGCCGTCGGTCCCCACGGGCAAGCCGACCAACGCCGAATTCCCGACCTCGGCCTCCACCCCGCCGGTCAACATCATGACGCCGGAGCCGCCGCTGGGGGCCGCGCCGAAGCCGTCGTCAGCCGCGGCTGCGCCGGCGTCACCTGCCGCGCCGCGTTCGGCCGCGGCGCCATCGCCGCCGGCGCAGACCGCCGCCAAGAAGCCGCCGCCGGCGCCGAAGCGGCCGTCCTCGGCGGCGCCGGTCCAGCTCGCGCCGTCGGGTTCGGCGCCCACAGCTGATAACAACGAGTGATCTTTCCAAAGCGCGCGCAGGCCGCTACATCGGCGGGATCATGCCGCTTCATCTCATCAAGCTTGCCGTCGGCTGCGAGTCAGTCAAGGAACTCAAGGGCTGGGTTGCCGAACGCATGGCGACCGCCAAGAAAAAGGGCCTGCCGCTTCGTCACGTCCACATCACACGGATGACGCCGAAACGCGACGCGGAAATCCTCGCCGGCGGCTCGCTCTATTGGGTGATCAAGGGCGAAATCGCCGCGCGCGAAAAGATCATTGCGATCGAACCGTTTCGCGACAAGGACGGTATCGGGCGGTGCCGGCTGGTGATGCAGCCCAAAGTGTTTGCGGTCTCGCCGCGGCCGATGCGCCCGTTCCAGGGCTGGCGCTATTTGACCGATGACGCCGCGCCGGTGGACCTCACCAAATCCTCAGCCGCCAGCGTGGCCGCGATGCCGGAGCCGATGCGGCGCGAACTGCGCGATCTGGGGCTGCTCTGAACGAGCTGCCGCGGCTAGAGCCTTTATCCATTCCGATGGAATCGGAATGGGACTCTAGATTTTTGATCTGACGCGTTGACGCGAACCGGTTTCCACCCCGGATCAAGTCCGGGGCAGGCTTTCGCTGGAAAACGCTCTAACTAAGCCCCGATATTGTCGATCAGGCGCGTCGTGCCGAGTTTTGCGGCGACGAGGATTCGCACCGGCCCGTCCTTCACCGAGGTGATCGGCGCCAGCGTCTCGGCATGCCGGGCCTCGAAATAGTCCAGCGCGAAGCCGGCGGCGCTGATCAGCTCGCGGCCGGCTTCCATCGCGGCCGCTAGATCCTCGCCGGCCTTCAGCCGCTTGGCGCTTTCCTTCATGGCGCGATAGAGCGTCGGCGCCGTCCGCCGTTCCTCCGGCGAGAGGTAGACGTTGCGCGAAGACATCGCCAGCCCGTCGCGTTCCCGCACGGTGCGCGAGCCGATCACCTTGACGCCGAGGTCGAGATCGGCGGCCATCCGCGTCACCACCCGCAATTGCTGAAAATCCTTCTCGCCGAAGATCGCCACGTCCGGCCGGACTTGCGTGAACAGCTTGCCGACCACGGTGGCGACGCCGCCGAAGAAATGTGGCCGGAAACGATCCTCAAGGCCGGCGGTGGCCGGACCCTCCGGCACGATACGGGTGGCGAAGCCGTCCGGGTACATCGCCTTGACGTCCGGATTCCAGATCAGGTCGACCTTCTCGGCGGTGAGCTTGGCGAGGTCGGCCTTCCAGGTGCGCGGGTACGAACCGAAATCCTCCGTCGGCGCGAACTGCGTCGGGTTGACGAAGATCGATACGACCACTTTCTGTGCGCGACGCTTGGCGAGCCTCACCAGCGACACATGGCCGTCATGGAGCGCTCCCATGGTCGGCACCAGCGCGACGGCGGCCTTTCGGGTGCGCAAGGCCTCGACGGCGCGGCGCAATGCGGGAACGGTACGGACGACCATGGGACTTCGCGACATCTGGCCTCGATCTCTTGCAGCTTCTGATGGGGTGAGGGGGCCGAAGGCCCCGAGCCTTTCGGCGGGCGCGTCGACCTTATAAGGCCAGAGCATTGCCGCCAAGTTTGCTTGGGTATGGCGCGCCTGCGGCAGCTAACGCGAGTCCGGAAGCGACATCGCAACCGTCGGGATTCATCATTAAAGACACGCCGCGAGTGAATTGAATGCGTCGTCGCGCATTTCACTTGACGCGCAGCCGCGCGTGACTTGAAGATATCGACGGGGGGTTGAATCATGTTGGTTCAGGCGAGTCAGGGTCAATTCGGTTCGGCGCATGTCGTCGTGCTCGGCAACGAGAAGGGCGGGTCGGGAAAATCCACCTCTGCCCTGCATATTGCCGTTGCCCTGTTGAAGGCCGGACAGCGTGTCGCCACCATCGATCTCGACTGCCGCCAGCGGAGTTTTACCCGCTACATCGCCAACCGGAGCGCGTGGGCGCGCCGCACCGGCCTCGATCTCGAAATTCCCGTGCACTACTGCGTCAAGCTCGGCGAGACGATGCAGATCGCCGACAATGAAAATTCCGAGTTCCAGCAGTTCATGGAGGCGGTGAGCGCCATCGAGCGTGCCTTCGATTTCATCGTCATCGATACGCCGGGTTCCGACTCCTATCTGATGCGTCTGGCGCATTCGATGGCCGACACGCTGGTGACGCCCATCAACGACAGCTTTCTCGATTTCGACGTGCTCGGTACCGTCGATCCCGCGACCTATTCGGTGACCGGCGAGAGCCATTATGCGGAGATGGTGCGCGACGTCAGGCGCAAGCGCCGCCAGATCGACGGCGCCACCACCGACTGGATCGTGGTGCGCAACCGCCTGTCGATGATCGGCTCGCGGAACAAGCAGCTGGTCGCCGACAGCCTGAAGGACCTTTCGCTGCGGCTCGGCTTCCGTTCGATCGACGGGTTTGCCGAGCGGGTGGTCTACCGCGAATTCTTCCCGCGCGGACTGACGGCGCTGGACGACATCGACGAGGCCACCCTCGGCACGCGCCCCAGCATGGGCCATGTCACGGCGCGCGAAGAAGTGACCAGCCTGTTGCGCCAGTTGAAGCTGCCGCTCGACGAGCGCGGCCGCCGCCGCGCCGCCAACCGCGCCGAATGGTTCACCCAGGTCGACAAGCCGCTCGAAGTCCATGACATCATCGGCGACATCATCAGCGCCTGACCTCCAACAAGCTGTCTACTTGTCACTTGCCGGCCTTATCGCGGCTGGATCACCGTCATCCTGAACGGACCGCTGTGGGCGGCAGCATGCGCGACCGCCTCGTTGGCGAGGTCGAGACCGAAGGCCGCAATCTCGAAATGATCGAGGTCGACCAGGCCCGCGCGGATCAGGCCGGCCATCAGGGTGGCCGCATGCGGCGGGTACATCCATTGCCCGCGGAGCGTGATGCCGTTTCGCATCATCCACGGGTAGGGCAGGTCAAGGCCTGCGCCGCCTTGCATGCCGACACCGCCCATCAGCACCACCCGTCCGTGCGGCCGCACCGCCAGCACGGCGGTCCGCACCTGCACGGCGCTGGCTACGGGCGGGAGGATGTCGAGCACGCAGTCGATCGGACCGGGCGCCGCCTGCAGGATGCGGGCGCGATCGTCGGCCTCATCGCCGTGCATCGGCACGGTTCGGACGCGGGCGCCGAACCGCCGCGTCAGTTCGGTCAGCGCCTGCTCGTTCCGCCCGGTCGCAATCACGCATTGCGCGCCCATGGCAAGTGCGACGGCGACCGCGGCGCTGCCGAAACTGCCGGTGGCGCCGTTGACCAGCGCGATCTCTCCGGCTTGCAGTTGCACGGCGAGGAAACCCGCCATAGGGCACGAGCAGCGTGCCGAGCGCGCACCAGCGGCCTGCATCCTTCTCGTCGATGTCGCCGATCGGAACCGCGTTTTCCGTCGGCAGCCGCATTTGTTCGGCCCAGGCGCCGTCGTGGAAATACCGTTGCAGGCGCAGGCCTCCCTCGCTGCCGGCGGTGAGGCCCTGCAGGGCGATGTCGGGCGATAGCGCATTGTCACGGGAGCGCACCGTCGGATCGCAATAGACCCAATCGCCGGAACGAAGCCGGGTCGCATCGGGGCCGGTGGCGCGGATGCGGCCGATCGCGCCGGGGCCGGGCACCACAGGCAGTTCCAGGAGGTATTTTCGCTCCCCGCTGAGAACCTCATTGGCGTAGGCCAACACGCGGCTCGCCACGACGTCGACAATGACCTCGCCGGCGCCAAGAAGCGGGTCGGGGACGTTCTCGATCGCAAGCGGCGATCCGAACGCATTCAGCACGGCAGCCTTCATGGGGTCTCCTCATTTCGATGAAGCCGCATTCTCGCGAGCCTTCATGGACCCAACAAGACCTGGTATTATCCTAGGATTATTAGACCCCTTTTGAGGCACGGCGCGCATGGCGGCATCAGGCACGAATTCGAGGCAAAGCGAACTTGGCGACTTCCTGCGGTCGCGGCGGCAGAAGCTGATGCCGAAGGCGGTCGGCCTGCCGGTGGGCCGGCGGCGGCGCACGCCCGGCCTGCGCCGGGAGGAGGTGGCCGAACTCGCCGGCATCGGCGTCGACTGGTACGTCCGCCTCGAGCAGGGGCGATCCGTCAGCCCTTCGTCCGCGACCATCGACGCATTGGCGCGCGCATTGCGATTGACCAAGGCCGAACACCGGCATCTGACGGAGCTGACGCAAAATGCCGACCGGCGCCCCTTCGTCCGCGAGACTGTTCCGCCGGCGATCCGGCGCACGGTCGAACAGCTCAATTTGCCGGCCTATGTCACCGGACGACGCTGGGACATTCTCGCCTGGAATGCGGCTGCGGAGGAAATCTTTGCGTTCAGCCGGCTGGCGGAAGCCGATCGCAACAGCCTGCTGTCGGTGCTGACAAACCCCGCGACGCGGCGGTTGTTCGGCGCGTCATGGACGGATGAGGCCCGACGCATCGTCGCCCAGTTTCGCGCGACGCATGACCTGTGGGCCGGCGATCCCGCCTTCCGCGACCTGTTGGCGCGGCTGCGCGAAGGCTGTCCCGAATTCGCAGGCTGGTGGGAGGCCCACGACGTCAGCGGCGTCGCGGCAGGACGGAAATCCTTGACCCATCCCAAGAAGGGCCGGCTCAAACTGGAGTATGCGAGCTTCCAGGCCAATGACGACCCGGCCTTGAAGCTCGTTATCTACACCACGGTCTAAATCTTTGAGACGCTGCCGGTATTGTCGCACCTGCGGGCGATTGTTCCCGGGAACCAGTTCTGCATTAGCTCGTTTTCACTAGACTTTTATCTAGCCCTCGAACCAAAGCTTGATGGGAGACGTCGTAAGGAAGAACGGGTCAAATTTGTCGGGATTGAGCCGCTTGCACAATGGATAGGTGCATCGCACAATGATCAGGCGGTCAACACACAACATTTGGCCTTTATGTCACGCCATCGTGACATATATCATCAACAAGGGACCGAGAGAGTCTCAAAACAGGGATGGCCCTTAACGGGGCGCGAGGACGAAGACGAATATGAAACGTGGAATTCTCGTTCTGCTTTCACTCTCCGTGCTGGTCGCTGTCGCGTATTTTACCGCGAGCAAGTGGGCGATCCGGCATGAGACCATCGCATTCCACGATCCCGATCGCGACAATCGTCTTGTCGCCGTCAATGTCGCCGTCCGCCGCGACAAGGAAATGCAGGCCAACGCCGGCTTGATCAAGCTGCCGGTTGCGATCCTTAACCACGGCAATACCGTCAAGCACACCGAATATTCGTTCCTTGCAAACGTCTTTGCCTGGCGCGGCTACCTCGCGATCAGCCCGCAGCACGATCTGCCGACCGACCCGCCGATGGTGACCAAGGTCGGCGAGCTCTATGTCGGCCGTCTGCCGCAGATTCAGCGCGGCGTCGCCAACATCCATTTCGCCATCCACGAAATGAAGAAGGCTCAGCCCAACGCCGACTATGAGAAGGTGACGATGGTCGGCCATTCGATGGGCGGCGACATCACGATGTATTTCGCCAAGCAGTATCCCGACGAGATCAAGAAGGTCGTGACGCTGGATAATCTGCGCGTGCCGTTCCTGACCGAAGGCAAGTTCAAGATCCTCTCGTTCCGTTCCCAGGACACGCATTTCAAGCCGGACCCCGGCGTCGTGCCTGATGACGAGCAGTGCGAGCAGGCCGGCATCACGGTCGTGAACACCGGCTTCCAGCATAACGACATGCGGGACACCGGACCTGACGCCGCCAAATCTTCGATCGAGTCGATGCTCGACAAGTTCCTCGAAGAATCCGACAAGAGCGGCGCGTTGAAGCCCGTGCCGACCAAGGTGCCCGACATCCTGACCAGCAGCCCCGGACCGGTGCCGCTGTCCGTCCCGCTGGCCAGCAATCCGGCGCCAAAGAACAAGTCGGTCACGAACTAGGCGCATAAACCAGGCAACCGACGGTTGTCGTGCCGTTGCGGCATCGTCCGGCACATTGACGTCCGCCGCATTGACCGCCGCCGGGCGCGGTCCCACATAGAGCTTGCTGCTTACCCTGCGAGCGCTCATGGCCGGCGAACCCATCAAGCCGAAATCGGCAGGCGACGTTGCTTCGGCAAAGGCCGAGGCGCGTAAAGGCGGCTCGCTGCCGGAGAGCAAGCCGTCGGCATCGGAAGACATCGCAGCCTTCGTGGCGAAAGCGCGCGCGATGTCGCCGCACCGACCGGGTGCCAGGGGCAGGCTGGTGTTTGCGCTCGACGCCACCATGAGCCGGCAGCCGACCTGGGACATGGCCTGCGCGCTGCAGGCCGACATGTTCCGCGAGGCGGCTTCGCTCGGCAGCCTCGATATCAGGCTGGTCTATTACCGCGGCTTCAACGAATGCCGCGCCACCGGCTGGATCTCCGATTCCGCGCGACTGGCAAGGTTGATGGGCAAGATCGATTGCCAGGGCGGCAACACCCAGATCGGCAAGGTGCTGTCGGAGGCGCGCCGCGAGGCGGTGGCGTCCGGCGTGCGCGCCGTGGTGTTCGTCGGCGACGCCATGGAGGAAGAGGTCGATGATCTCTGCGCCAAGGCCGGCGAGCTCGGCCTGCTCAAGGTCCCCGTTTTCATGTTCCAGGAAGGCCACGACGCCACAGCCGAGCAGGCGTTCCGCGAGATTGCGCGGCTCACCGGCGGCGCATGGTGCAGGTTCGATCCCGGCGCCGCGGCGCAGTTGCGCGAGCTCCTGCGCGCCGTCGCAGCCTATGCCGCCGGCGGGCGCGAAGCGCTGCTGGCGCTGTCGAAAACCGCAAGTGGGGCGGCCGCGCTGATCGGCCAGATCAAGTGATTACGACTTTGGTTGCCGCCGGGCCGAACGCCATGCTTTTCGGCGCCGATGCCGCTATATTAGAGCCATGCCAACCCTGATTGCCGGCGTCGTCGCCGTTGTCCTTCTATACCTGCTGCTGCAGATGTTTCGTGCAGCCAACCCAGTCGTGCTCGCGCGCGGGATCAAGATTGTGGGCGGCGTGGTGGCGCTGGCTGTCGCGGCCTTCACCGGGCTGCGCGGCGAACTCGCGGTTGCCATCCCGCTCGGCATCTTCGGCGCGGGCCTGCTCGGCTGGTCGCCATTCGGGCCGGGCAGTTTCAGCAATATCGGCGGGATCTTCGGCGGCGGCGCGCAACGCTCTTCGGGGCAGGCCTCGCGCGTCCGCTCGCAGTTTCTCGATATGAGCCTCGATCACGACAGCGGCGAATTGTCGGGCCGGATCGTGGACGGACCGAATACCGGGCGCTCGCTCGGCGAATTCGACCTGCCGCAGTTGATTGCGATGATCCCGGCCTTCGACGCCGAGAGCGTCGCCTTACTTGAAAGCTATCTTGACCGCCGGTTTCCCGCCTGGCGTCAGAACGCGCAAGGCGATACGGCAGGGGGGCAGCGCCGCGCGGCGGCGACTGGAAAAATGACGGATGAGGAGGCCTATCAGATCCTTGGCCTGCAGCCGGGGGCGGGGCGTGACGACATCAGCCGGGCGCACCGCGCCCTGATGAAGAAACTGCATCCCGACCAGGGGGGCTCGACGTACCTCGCTGCCCGGGTAAACGAAGCCAAGGATATTCTTCTTCGCACGCATCTCTAGCTAACTCCGGCTCACGCCACCGACGCTACAAACCGAGAATTGCTTCCGTGTCTCTGACTGACGCCCCATCTCGCCCGCCGTTGTCCGGCGTGGTCGATCGTCCCTTGCAGGGAAACCTAACCGCAAATTCTTGACGAGAAGTTTTCGTCGGCCGCATCAGGCGTAATCGCGTGAGGGCCGCAGCGATTGTGTTTGGAAAACAACAAAGCCGGCGCTTGCGGCGCCGGCTTTGCGGGCTTCAACGGGAAGTTTCGGATCAGTTGCGAACGGTCATGCAGGAAATGTCGGCGCGCTTGAGCGTGCGGCATACCGCTTCGGCAGAATCGCGATCGAGACCGGCGAAGCGGGCGCGGAACAGCGTGCGGTCCTTGGAAACGACCGGTTCGGTGAAGGGATCGGCCTTGCTGAGCAGGGCGCTGGCCTTGGTGCGGGCGAGGTCGATCCGCTGCTTGGCTTCGCTTTCGCTTTCGAGTGCGCCGACCTGGACGATCCAGCCGGTGCGAACCACCGCCGGCGCGGCCGGCTTGACGGCTTCGTTCTGTTGTGCGGTCTGCGGCTGGGCGCGGGGCGCCGGATCGGCATAGGCGAGCGTCTGCGCGTGTGAAGCCTGCGAGGGCGTATGCGCCAAGGCGGAAGCGGGCAGCACCCCGAGCACGCCGTTTCCGGTGCCGTGGTTGGCCGGCTGCGGCGGCATGGCAGCCCTGAGGGCTTCCCTGGCGGCTTCGGCCCTGGCCTCGGCGGCGTTTGCTACGACAGCGCTGGAGGTCTCGGCGACTTCGGGGCGGGCAAGGATAGCGCTGGTGATCGGCGGGGCTGCCGGCTGCGAGGGGCCGGCGGCTGCCAGTTTCATCGGCCCGGCCTTGACCTGAACCGTCTTGACCTTGACCGGCTTCATCGGCTCAGCCGAGCCCGGGATCGCCGATATCGACTGGGACTGAATGACGCCGCTGGTCAATGGTGCGGGTTCGGGCTTGGCTTGCGATTCGAATTTGTTCTGCTCGACCTTGGCGGGCAGGGCAGCGGCGGCCGCCGCCATCAGCGACGGCTTCGCCGGCGCGATCGAGCGGGTCAGGGGCATGGCTGCGAGCCCCGGTTCGGCGGCGAGGGCACTGCCGGACTGAGCCGTTTCGGCTGGACGCGAAGCGGTCTCGGCTTCAGCCACATCGACGGTGCCGTCGGCGGGATTGCGCTCGGTGATGGCGGCAACAGTACGCTTGGTCGCGCCTTTCTCCAGGTTCTCGGCCAGCAGGTTGCGCATGGTGGCGTCACGCGAACCGCCGCTGCGGCCGCCCAGCACCACGCCGATGAGGTGGCGGTTGCCACGGCGCATCGAGCTGACGAGGTTGAAGCCGGAGGCGCGGGTGTAGCCGGTCTTGATGCCATCGACGCCTTCGACATTGCCGAGCAGGCGATTGTGGTTGCGGATCGACTGGCCGCGATAGGCAAACACGGTGGTCGCGAAATAACGGTAGTAGCGCGGGAAGCGGTCCTGGATGGCGCGGCCGAGCGTGGCCTGATCGCGCGCCGTGGTCAGCTGTTCGTCGTTGGGCAGGCCGGAAGCGTTGCGATAGGTGGTCTTGCTCATGCCGAGCGCCCGCGCCTTGCGCGTCATCAGCCTGGCGAATTCGGTTTCATCGCCGGCAATGGCTTCCGCGATCACGACGGCAGCGTCGTTGGCGGAACGCGTCACCAGGCCCTTGATGGCGTCCTCGACCTTGAGTGTCTGGCCGGGCTTTAGACCGAGCTTGGTCGGCGCCTGTTCGGAGGCGTGCTCGGAGACTTCCATCTCGGTGTCCAGCTTCATCTTGCCGGCGTCGAGGCGCTCGAACAGCAGATAAAGCGTCATGATCTTGGTCAGCGACGCCGGGCGCCGGATACCATCGGGATTGTTGGAACTGAGCACCGCGCCGGAATTGCCGTCGACGATGATGGAGGAGAACTGCGGGCTGTAGCTTTCGCGCACGACGTGGTGGTGTCGGCGATGCTTGTAGCGGCGGGCCTCGGCGCTCTCGCTCGAGATCAGGATCGCGGTCGTGAAGGTAATGAGCCCGAGGGCGCACACGCGCAAAGCGCGCGAGGAAGCCAAGGTTGTACGAAGCATTTACTTCCCCGTCCCAATTTCTGTCTTGATCACCGGCGCGTGAGGCAAAATTGTGCCCAACAGCCGCTGATATTCCCCCGTTCGAAGTACCGATCCGGCCATCAAGCGCGGTCGGCTTGGCCGATCAGGTCGCTGTTCTAGCTAAGATGCTGTTCACAAACAGCTTTCATGCGGCCTGTCGGAAGACGAACAAGTCCAGGAATCAGGTTAGGCGGAGCGGGTTTCCAAAAGATTAATTAACCGTTGCTTAAGACCCCGGGTTTTTGCGCTAATTCGCCGCAATTGTGCGTCGCACAATATTTCTTGACTTTATTGTGCGGTGCACATATAGGGATGGCGTCAGGGGGCCGGGACCTCCCGGCAACCGGTTTATACCTGCAGTCTGGGAAAGGACTCCATGATGGTCAAAGTTGAAGACATTCAGAACTACGGCAAAGAGCATCTCGAATCGGTTGCCGCTTCCGCGAGCAATCTGCAGAGCGGCGTTCAGGCGATCGCGACTGCCTATGGCGACTACGCCAAAAAGTCGTTCGAAGACACCAAGTCGTACGTTGAAAAGCTCTCCGGCGTGAAGTCGTTGGACAAGGCGCTCGAAGCGCAGACCGAATTCGCGCGCTCTTCCTACGAGACCTTCGTTGCGGAGTCGCAGAAGATCGCGGGGCTCTATACCGATCTCGCCAAGCAGACCTTCAAGCCCTACGAAGGCCTGGTCGCGAAGTTCACCCCGGCCGCGCACTAATTCGTTCGCGACCTGATACTTCGACAATGAATGAGCCCGGCCGCGACGGCCGGGTTTTTTCGTGCGGCATTGCATCGCGATCCTTGGAAGAGCAGGGCACATGAATCCTCGATCTCGCAGCGCGAAGCGCCCGAGCTGTGGGTGATTTCATACCCCTCTCCATCGTGAGAGGGCGCAGGGAAGACCGGGTGCGCGCTGCACCCGCGGTCTCGTGTGCAATGTGCACGAAGAAGTGCGCACACGAGCATACAGGGTCCAGCGGAGAGCATCCGGCCTTCCCTGCGCAATGGTTTGACGGCTTATGGCGCGCTCTTCCCGGAGACGAATTCCTCTTGCCTCCGTCATCGGCGAATTGACGGTTTTGCGAACCCCGGTTGGGCTTGCGAAAACCTCCGCCGATTTGACACCAGCCACGGGTGCCAGAACCACACGCTTTTGCCGTACGCAACAACGCCGCTCGTCCTGCGCGGATCGATCGCTCACAGCCCCAAGACCAAGCTTGAGGCTGCCCTGCAATGCCTCGCGCGCGCGGGCGCCATCGCGTCCACCGCAACCCGCACTCCACGTATCGTGACGTGTAATCCTCAAGTTCATTGCGAAAGCGCGCTGCTGGCGCCGTAGGCGATGGACCTTCGACCGTTGGCGATTTCGGCTCGGCGCTCTGCGTCATGTGCCGACGCCAAAGACGTCGCCCGGTCCGTTGACGTCGAACTCGTGATAGATGTCTCCTATTCAATGGACATGGATGAACTTGCCGTTCAGCGCGAGGGCTATGCGCAGGCCATCGTTTCCAAGGAATTTTTGCAGGCGCTGAAAACCGGCCCGAACGCAGGGTGGCCATAACGTATTTCGAATGATCGGCATCGAGCGACCAGAGGATCATCATTCCGTGGCGGGTGGGGCCGGAGTCCGCGGATGCCGTCGCCAATGAGTCCTCCGCCCGTGCATTGAGCGGCACGCCTGCGGTAAGCGATTGCCACAATCGGGCGATCCCGATCGGCTGGTTGGCGCAGCCGTTCGGGACATGCGAGTTAGCCTTGGTCTTCAGTTAGCCTTGGCCTTCAGAGCGGCAAAATCAAAACAGGCGAGGGCATTAGACCGGTTCCGCCAACGACGGGTCAAAGCCGGTGCATCGCCAAGCCGGGCCGCCAAAAGCGCCTTCCTCAACGGCGGCTAAACGGCCGATCGCCGTCCTTTGTCAAATCCGGCAGAAACGGTTAACCTTGGTCCGGATAGCCGAGCCGGGAATCGGGCCGGTCGCGGGTCGCGTCAGGGCAGCATGAATGCTTGCGGCGGTCCGGCGGCAGACCCATATTCCAGGTGCCGATCCGGCCAATGGGTCGGACCGGGAGCGGCGATCTGGAAAAAAATGCATTGCTGGGTGCTTTGCGATGGCTCACGCCGGAGCCGATCGCGGGGCAGGTCAGGATGCGCTCTCCGGTCACCCCTTTTTATTTCGAACGCCTGGGCCATGTTGCAATCAACCTTCAAAGCTTGTCCGTCCGTGCCGGCAAAGTCAGCTGCTTCTGCTCCCCGAATGAGCAATGACGAGAACCGCAATCCCGGAACCAGTGGGCCGTCGACGTCGGTCATCACCAAGGTCAAGCCGAAGACCAAGCGTCCGAACCTGTATCGTGTCCTGATTCTGAACGACGACTACACGCCGATGGAGTTCGTCGTTCATGTGCTGGAGAAATTCTTCCAGAAGGACGCCGAAGCGGCCACCAAGATCATGCTCCATGTGCATCATCACGGGATCGGCGAGTGCGGCGTGTTCACCTACGAGATTGCCGAGACCAAGGTCACGCAGGTGATGGATTTTGCGCGCAAGCACCAGCATCCCCTGCAATGCGTGATGGAAAAGAAATAGCCGCGCACGGCTCTCGATCCGGCCGGAGAGAAGGAACGGGTCTTGCATCATCGGCGTTGACGAAAGCCGATCGTATTCCCGGTAGATTTTCGGGGGAGGGTTGCGTGCCGTGAGGCGTGGTGGCGCGAATTTAGAGGAAAACCACGTTTGCGGAACCGGTCTTTCGCCACGATCGTAGGTAACTATATGACAGGGGAAGACGAAGGTTGTTGTTGCCTGACCGGGTAATGGCGATCATGATGACCTGGGGCCACAGAGGACGAGAATGCCAACTTTTTCCCAAAGCCTTGAACAATCCCTGCATCGTGCGCTGGCGATTGCAAACGAGCGGCATCATCAATACGCGACGCTCGAACACCTTCTGCTGTCGCTGATCGATGACTCGGATGCGGCGGCGGTGATGCGCGCCTGCAGCGTCGATCTCGACAAGCTGCGCACGAGTCTCGTCAACTATCTCGAAACCGAATTCGAAAATCTGGTGACCGACGGCGCCGACGACGCCAAGCCGACCGCGGGCTTCCAGCGCGTGATCCAGCGCGCGGTGATTCATGTCCAGTCCTCAGGACGCGAAGAGGTGACGGGCGCCAACGTGCTGATCGCGATTTTCGCGGAGCGCGAAAGTCACGCCGCCTACTTCCTGCAGGAGCAGGACATGACGCGGTACGACGCGGTCAACTATATCAGCCACGGCATCGCCAAGCGGCCGGGCGTCTCCGAAGCGCGCCCCGTGCGCGGCGTCGACGAGGAAACCGAGACCAAGGGCACCGAGGACGCCAAGAAGAAGGGCGAGGCGCTCGAGACCTATTGCGTCAACCTCAACAAGAAGGCGCGTGACGGCAAGATCGATCCGGTGATCGGGCGCAATTCCGAGATCAACCGCGCGATCCAGGTGCTGTGCCGCCGGCAGAAGAACAACCCGCTGTTCGTGGGCGAGGCCGGCGTCGGCAAGACTGCGATCGCGGAAGGGCTCGCCAAGCGCATCGTCGATTCCGAAGTGCCGGAAGTGCTGGCGGCGGCCACCGTGTTCTCGCTCGACATGGGCACGCTGCTCGCAGGCACCCGCTACCGCGGCGATTTCGAGGAGCGGTTGAAGCAGGTGCTGAAGGAGCTGGAGGCGCATCCGAACGCCATCCTGTTCATCGATGAAATCCACACCGTGATCGGCGCCGGCGCCACCTCCGGCGGCGCGATGGACGCATCCAATTTGCTCAAGCCGGCGCTCGCCTCCGGCACGATCCGCTGCATGGGTTCGACGACGTACAAGGAATACCGCCAGCACTTCGAGAAGGACCGCGCGCTGGTGCGCCGGTTCCAGAAGATCGACATCAACGAGCCGACGGTGGAAGACGCGATCGCGATCCTGAAGGGTCTGAAGCCCTATTTCGAGGATTACCACCGGCTGAGATACACCAATGAGGCGATCGAGGCGGCCGTGCAGCTCTCCTCGCGCTACATCCACGACCGCAAGCTGCCGGACAAGGCGATCGACGTGATCGATGAGTCCGGCGCGGCGCAGATGCTGGTGGCCGAGAACAAGCGCAAGAAGACCATCGGCATCAAGGAGATCGAGACCACGATCGCGACCATGGCGCGGATTCCGCCCAAGAGCGTGTCAAAGAACGATGCCGAGGTGCTGAAGCATCTCGAGCAGACGCTCAAGCGCGTGGTGTTCGGTCAGGACAAGGCGATCGAGTCGCTGTCGGCGTCGATCAAACTGGCGCGCGCCGGCTTGCGCGAGCCGGAGAAGCCGATCGGCTCCTATCTGTTCTCCGGTCCGACCGGCGTCGGCAAGACCGAAGTCGCCAAACAGCTTGCGGCCTCGCTCGGCGTCGAGCTGCTTCGCTTCGACATGTCCGAATACATGGAGCGGCACACGGTGTCGCGCCTGATCGGCGCGCCTCCCGGCTATGTCGGCTTCGACCAGGGCGGCCTGCTGACCGACGGCGTGGACCAGCACCCGCATTGCGTGGTGCTGCTCGACGAAATCGAGAAGGCGCATCCGGATCTCTACAACGTGCTGCTGCAGATCATGGATCACGGCCGGCTCACCGACCATAACGGCAAGCAGGTCAATTTCCGCAACGTGATCCTGATCATGACCACGAACGCGGGCGCCGCCGACCTCGCGCGCCAGGCTTTCGGCTTCACGCGCAACAAGCGGGAAGGCGACGACCACGAAGCGATCAACCGCCAGTTCGCACCGGAATTCCGCAACCGGCTGGATGCGATCGTTTCGTTCGCCCATCTCAATGCCGATGTCATCGGCATGGTGGTGGAGAAGTTCGTCCTCCAGCTCGAGGCGCAGCTTGCCGACCGCGACGTCACCATCGAGTTGTCGGAGACCGCCAAAGCCTGGCTGATCGAACATGGTTACGACGAGCAGATGGGTGCGCGTCCGATGGCGCGCGTGATCCAGGAGCACATCAAGAAGCCGTTGGCCGACGAGGTGCTGTTCGGTCACCTCAAGGGCGGCGGCCACGTCCGCGTCGTGCTGGTCAAGGATGAGGCGAGCGCGGAAGCCAAGGACAAGATCGGCTTCGAGTTCGTCGAGGGACCGGTCACGCCGAAGCCGGAAAAGCTACCCGGCGCCCGCAGGCGCAAGCCGAAACCGGGCGGCCCCAACGGCGGCGGCGGGTCCAAGGGACCGGCCTCAAAGGGCCCGCTGGTCAAGGTGTAAGCGGCCGCAATCCAAAACGAAGAGCCGGCGTGTCGCAAGACCGCCGGCTTTTTGATGCCTAACTGCCCGGCCAGACCAGCGCTTGGCCGGCCACGACGTATTCACCGTTGAATGTCAGGGAAGGCGAGCCATACAGCACGTAGCCGAGCTCAATTGCCTCCGAAACACGTCGGCAGAACGAAGCATCGTCCTTGCCGGTCAGGAGCCGATAGACGGGCAGGCCATCTGGCGGTTTTGAAGACATGGCGCTCAGCGCTCGCCGAGCAATTCGTCGATCTGGCGCTGCAGCTGCAGCTTCTTGATCTCGCTTCTGCGCAGCCGCTCCCCGAGATCGGAGACCGGCTCGGCCGGGCTTTCCGCCCTGAAGGCGACGCCGACGAAATTGTCGCGCCACCAGACCACCTTGGCAAGGAAGGAGCGGCCCTTGCGTGCGATGCGCAGCGAGAGCTGCTCTTTCGGCAATTGGAGATCATTGCTGAATTCGATGGTCGCGCCGTTGTCGGAGATGTTGCGGACGATGCATTCGCGCGTCGCGCCGTGTTCACCGATCTCGGCGACGCCGCCATACATCACCTTGTCGCGCACGCTCTCGCGCCGGTCCCGCATTGAATGTCTCCCAACAAAGAGGAAGACTTTTACCCGGCTTTGTGCCGCGTAAAAGACCGGCTGACGCAAAATGCGGCATTAACGTAAATTAACGGCGGTTCCGATGGCGCCGATTTCGGGACAATTGCAGCGCAAAAAAGGCCGCGTGCTGCGCTGGAACCGCGGATCCACCTGCCAGCCGTGATCGTTTTGATTAACGTTTTTCACCGCCCTGCGCGCTCTCGGATTGCAACTGCCATGCAAAGAGCCCGATTTCTTCGCGCCCTGTGCTGCACGGTGTCGCTTTTGTCCTCGGTTGCGCCTGCCTGCGCCGAGGACGCGGATGAGGCCAACCAGTCAAGCGTCGAGCCGCGCGCGATACCGGCCCCGAAGCCGGCTGACGGAACGCGGGAGAGCGACACGCGCGAGGCGATGTGCCTGATGATCGAGTCGGCCGCGAAAGCCTCGAACCTGCCGCTGGAGTTTTTCGCCCGCGTGATCTGGCAGGAGAGCCGCTTCCGCTCCGACGCGATCGGGCCGGTGACGCGCAGCGGCCAGCGCGCGCAGGGGATTGCGCAGTTCATGCCGGGCACCGCGAGCGAGCGCGGCCTGCTCGATCCGTTCAGTCCCGTGCAGGCGCTGCCCAAATCGGCGGAGTTCCTGGCCGAGCTGCGCGACCAGTTCGGCAATCTCGGATTGGCGGCCGCGGCGTATAACGCCGGCCCGCGCCGGGTTCAGGAGTGGCTCGCAGGTACCGGTGGGATGCCGCAGGAGACGCGCAGCTACGTTATCGCCATCACGGGCTCCACCGTCGAGGATTGGGCAAGTGCGCAGAAGGGCGGCAGGACGCCGGAGCGGATACCGACGTCGAGCTGTCGCGACTTGATGGCGCTCTTGAAGCAGGCGCCCAGTCCCTTCATCACCGAACTCGAGAACCGCATCACGCTCGGTGCCGCCAAAGTGTGGGGCGTGCAGCTAGCCGCCGGCTTCAGCCGCGACAAGGCGCTCGCGATGTACGCCCGCGCCATCAAGCGGCTCAACGCCGTGATCGGCGACCAGGATCCGAGCCTGCTCTCATCGGTGATGCGCAGCCGCGGCACGCGTGCCTTCTACCAGGTCCGGATCGGCGCCGACACACGGCCGGCCGCGGATGATCTCTGCAACCGCATCCGCAAGGCGGGCGGGGCATGCTTTGTGTTACGCAACAGGGGCGTGCCGGGGTGAGGGATCGTAGGATCGTAGCCGGATGAGCGTAGCGATATCCGGGGTAGCGTTAGAGTTATTCCGGATATCGCTGTGCTCATCCGGACCAGGGACTTGCAAAGTCATTTGCGCTGTTCGAAGCTTTCAGGATGTCCCGATTACATTGGATTGAGTTATCTGCGGCCGGGCGGATAGCGATTTCCGCTCGCCCCCGCGCCGATGATTGGCTGGAGACGGAGATCGGCGAGTGGAAGGCTTCCGGCCTGAATATGGTCGTAAGCCTTCTCGAACGTGATGAGGTGTCCGAGCTTGGATTGCAACGCGAAGCCGAGCTTTGCCGATCGAGCGGGATCGAATTTCTGTCCTTTCCGATTCCAGACCGCGGCGTGGCTGAAAACGGGGCCGACGTGTTGCAGATCGCGAGTTCTATAGCCAGCGGCATTGCTAACGGCCGCTCGGTAGCGATTCATTGTCGCGCAGGGATCGGCAGGTCATCCATGATCGCGGCATGTGCGCTGATCTGCTCAGGAATCGAGGCCAATGATGCGCTCGCGCGGATCAAAGCCGCGCGCGGCCTGACGGTGCCGGATACCGATGACCAGCGCGACTGGATTATGGCTTTTGGCAAAACGTACGAGAGACAGTAGACTCGATCTCGCCTTTGACTGCGACAAATGCAAAGCGTTTGCGCAAGGGAGCGCCAGCGACGGAGCAATCCATCCCTCGGCTTGCGGGCGCGCGAGCGAGTTTTTTGGCAGCCCGCACGCGCTGTTGATCCTGGTGCTCGCGGGTTTTCTGCCCAACGAGGTCTGGCGCATGGCCGGGCTGTGGTTCGGCGCCGGCGTCGACGAGGGCTCGGAAGTTCTGGTGTGGGTGAGGGCGGTGGCGACCGCGATCCTCGCCGGCGTCATCGCCCAGATCCTGGTGCAGCCGCCGGGCGCGCTGGCCGGCGTGCCGGACTGGCTGCGCTACAGCGCGGTTGCGGCGGGCTTTGCGATCTTCATGCTAACGCGACGCTCGATCTTTGCCGGCGTGGTCTGCGGCGAGATCGTGTTGCTGGCCGGGAAATGGTGGCTCGGTTGATTGCAGGCGGCGGATAATCCGCTACTGTCCGGCGCATAAGAAACGCCGAGGAAACGAAATGAACTGGCTGAAATTGTCGGCGCTGGTGAGCGCTCTCGTCTGCGCCGCGCCGCTGGCCCATGCGGCGGAATATCCGATGCGTCCGATCAAGCTGATCGTGCCCTATGCCGCGGGCGGCCCGACCGATGTGCTCGGGCGCATGGTCGGCGAATATCTCGGCCGCGACCTGAAACAGCCTGTCGTGGTCGAGAACAAGGCCGGCGCGCAGGGCGCGATCGGCGCCGAAGCCGCGGCGCGTTCTGAGCCCGACGGCTACACGCTGTTCTTCACCGCGGCGTCGATCTTCGTGCTCAATCCGATGCTCTACAAGAAGCTGCCCTATGATCCCACGCGGGACTTCCGCCTGCTGGCGCTCGTCACCGATCTGCCTGTCGTGATGGAGGTTCATCCCTCCGTGCCCGCCAAGACGGTCGCGGAGTTCGTGGCCTACGCCAAGCAAAATCCCGGCAAGCTTAATTTCGGATCGGCCGGCACCGGCGGCACCATTCATCTCGCCGGCGAGATGTTCAAGCAGATGGCCGGCGTCGACATGGTCCACGTCGCCTACAAGGGCGCAGGCCCGGCGCTGACCGATCTGATATCTGGCAATATCCAGTTGATGTTCGACACGCTCGGCACCGCGCTGCCGCCAGTGAAGGGCGGATTGCTGCGTGCGCTGGCGGTCTCTTCCGCGAAGCGTATCCCTGATCTGCCCGATGTGCCGACCATGGCCGAGAGCGGCTATCCGGACTACGGCGTCAGCGTCTGGTATGGCGTCTCCGCGCCGGCCAAACTGCCTGACGACGTCGTGCAGAAACTCACCGCCAGTCTGAACAAGGCGTTGAACGATGACGCGTTCCGCGCTTCGCTCGACAAGGTCGGCTTCCCGCCGCTGCGGCCGCAGAGCCAGGCCGAGATCGACAAATTCGTGGCGACCGATCGCGCGCGGTGGGCGGGCGTGATAAAAGCCCTCAACATCTCACTGGATTAGGATATCTGGATCAGGACATGGTGCGAGAAAGCGAAGTCCGCGAGGGCGAAATCACCGTCGACATGCCGCCGGCCCGCGACGCCGGGCTGGTGTTTGTCGGTCGCATCCGCACGCCCTGGAAATCGCGGCTGGAGACGCCGCGGCAGGGCCGCCATGACGGCCCGGTCTGCCGGCTCGAGATTTTCGAGCCCTGGGTGCCCGCCATCAAGGGCGTCGACTTCTATGAAAATCTCGAAGTGATCTACTGGCTGCACCAGTCGCGCCGCGACCTGGTGCTGCAGAGCCCGAAGAACAACCAGAAAACCCGCGGCACCTTCTCGCTGCGCTCGCCGGTGCGGCCGAATCCGATCGGCACCTCGATCGTGAAGTTCGTCAAGATTGAGGGCAACGTCATCCTGGTGCGCGGCCTCGACTGCCTCGACGAAACGCCGCTGCTCGACGTCAAGCCCGACCGCTGCGAATTCACGCCGCTCGCGCAACCGCAGGCAGGCGATTTCGAGACGGAGTAGCTTCACCCGCCCCTCGAGGGGGCGGGTCGCCGCGAAGCGGCGGGGTGGGGTGACGGTCCATCCACGTCCGACAGTGTGCATGTGGAGAGACCGTCACCCCACCTCGCCGCGCGTTGCACGCGCGTCGATCCACGAGCGAGCTCCGCTCGTCTCGGACCCCTCCAGGGGAGGATGAGATCACCCCAGCGCCGCCATCAGCTTGGTCGCATTGTCCTCCAGCACTTTCACATCTTCCTTGCGGCTCGCGGGCGGCAATAGCGCAACGCCGTCATGGCGCGGCATCACGTGCATGTGCAGGTGGAACACGACTTGCCCGCCGGCGGGCTCGTTGAATTGCTGCACGGTGATGCCGTCGGCCTTGAAGGCCTTCATGGCGGCGGCGGCGATCTTGTGGACGGCGCGCGCGACGTGGGCGTAATCGTCGGGCGTGATGTCGAGGATGTTGCGGGCGGCGACCTTCGGTATCACGAGCGTATGGCCCGGCGAACGCGGCATGATGTCGAGGAACGCCAGCACGTGGTCGTCTTCATAGACCTTGTGGCAGGGAAACTCGCCGCGCAGGATTTTTGCGAAGGGGTTGTTGGTGTCATAGGCGGGCATGGTTGTTCCCTCGAGGTTCATTTTCAATTTCATGTCGGCCGCCGCGCGAGGTCAAGCCTCGTCGGCGGCCTTGCGGAACGGGCCGGCTTCGGTCAGCTCGCGTCCGGCCGCCGCCACATAGGCGCGCTCGCGTTTCAAATAATCGGCAATCGCCCGGCGCAAGTCGGGGTCGGCGATGAAGTGCGCGGAATAGGTGGTTTGCGGCAGGTAGCCGCGCGCCAGCTTGTGTTCGCCCTGCGCGCCGGCTTCCACGATTTTTAGTCCGCGCTGGATCGCAAAATCGATCGCCTGATAGTAGCAGACCTCGAAATGCAGGAACGGGTGATGCTCGACGGCGCCCCAGTTGCGGCCGAACAGCGTGTCCGAGCCGATGAAGTTGATCGCGCCGGCGATCCAGCGGCCGTTGCGCTTGGCCATCACCAGCAGCACGTCGCGGCTCATGCTCTCGCCGATCAGCGAGAAGAATTTGCGGGTCAGATACGGCCGGCCCCATTTGCGTGAGCCGGTCTCCATATAGAACGCGAAGAACGCGTCCCAGGCGTCCTCGGTGATGTCGCTGCCGGTCAGATGGTGGATCGTGATCCCGGCGGCGGTGGCCTCGCGCCGTTCGCGCTTGATCGCCTTGCGGTGGCGCGAGTTCAGCGAGGTCAGGAAATCGTCAAAAGTCCCGTAGCCCTCATTGTGCCAGTGAAACTGCTGGTCGTTGCGCAGCAGGAAGCCATGTGTCCCCAAAAACTTTGCTTCCGTCTGCGGGGCGAAGGTTACATGCACCGAGGAAGCGTTGGTCGCGTTGCAGAGCGCCATCAGCCCGCTCGCCAGCGCGGTTCCGATCCGCTCGCGATCGACGCCGTCGCGGATCAGCAGCCGCGGGCCGGTGGCGGGGGTAAAGGGCACCGAGGCCTGCAGCTTTGGATAATAGCGTCCGCCGGCACGCTCATAGGCATCCGCCCAGCCGCGATCGAAGACATATTCGCCTTGCGAATGCGATTTCAGATAGCAGGGCACGATGCCGGCGATTTCGCCGTCGAGCCGTGCCAGAAGATGCCGCGGACCCCAGCCGGTGCGGGCGCAGGCCGAGCCGGAGGCTTCGGCGGCTGCGAAAAATGCGTGCGAAACGAAGGGGTTATAGGCGCCCTTGCACGGATCACTTTGAGACCCGCTTGCAGCCAGCGTGTCGAGATTTTCGAGACTGTCCGGACCAGGCCTCGGATTGGCGCAGGCGTCCCAATCCGCAGCCTTGATGTCGCTGACGGAGGGAACGGCTTCGAGGGTGATTTCGGATGACGCCATCTAGAAATTCGGACCGGTCCCATCGTGCGATCAGCCATCGCGCATGGTGGCCAACGATGCAAAGATCGTGCATCGGGCGGACGAGTTCAAGGTGGGACGGCGCGCATCAGGTTCCCGGCAGGAACCCCTCGAAGATCATCTGGTCGGCGTTGCGCGTGGCGCGAGCGCGTTGCTCGGGCGTGCGCACGGTCCAGGCAAGCAGCGGCAGCCCAAAAATGTTGCGGGCGATCCATGGGCCGGCTGCCGGCAACTCATCCACCCAATAGGCGACGAAATGCGGCCGGCTCCGGAAGGCGTGGCGCAGATGCGTCATGCCGTGGCGCTGTTCGGCTGACGCTTCCGGCCATTCCTCGGCGGTATATTCGCGCTCGGCCACGATGCCGCGCGCGCGGCCGGGGATCAGTTCGCGCAGCGCCACCACCTGGTCCGGATCAAAGGACATGCCGACGGCAGGGCCGTCATACGAGGCGAGCACGTCCGCCATCCGCTTTACCAGCCGGCGGTCGCCATCGAAATGGCTCTTGACCTCGATCACCAGCGGCACGCGGCCGGCGACGAGCGCACAGAGATCGCCGAGCGTCATCATCCGCTCCGGCGTATTCTTGAACGCAACCGCCTTCAGTTCGGCCGCGGTCTTGCCGAGCAGCGCGCCGGAACCCTCGGTGAGGCGGCCGAGCGCGTTGTCATGATGCACCATCGCCTCGCCATCCGACGAAAGCTGGATGTCGCATTCGATGGCGAACTTGCCATCGACGGCGGCCTGCGCCGCCGCCGGCATGTTCTCGACGATGCCGCGCGCAATATCATGCAGGCCGCGATGGGCGACCGGCCGTGCCGTCAGCCAGTCCGGGGCACGCACGGGCGTTACTCCGCTCAGGAAACCTCGAAGATGGCGTCGACCTCGACGGCGGCATCCGAGGGCAGCGAGGCGACGCCGACGGTGGTGCGGGCATGTCGGCCCTTGTCGCCGAACGCCGTGACCATCAGGTCGGAGGTGCCGTTGAGCACCTTGGATCCGTCGAGGAAGTCAGGCGCGGAATTGATGAAACCGCCGAGCCTGACCACGCGGACGACCTTGTCGAGATCGCCCAGCGCCGCCTTGACCTGGGCCAGCAGGTTGACGCCGCAGCCCTGTGCCGCGGCGTAGCCCTGTTCGATGGTGACGCCGGCGCCCAATTTGCCCTTGGCGATCAGCTTGCCTTCCGCATTGGCGCAGACCTGACCGGAAACGAACAGCAAATTGCCGGTACGCACGAAGCCGACATAGTTCGCCATGGGCGTGCGCGGCTCGTTCAGCACGATGCCTTGCGCCGCCAGCTTCTGTTCGACCGTACCCGCCATGTTTTTCGTCCCCGCTTGATGTGACCGAGCCCGACCAGCAGTCAGGCGCGCATTGTTTCGCGCATCGCGCTTTCACTTGCAAGCGACGGTGGTTCGACGTCCCTTGCCGTGACCGAGCGCCATCCTGCCGAAAATGCCGAAAAACAGGACGCTTCGGTATCTAATTCTTGCGTTTTCGTGACGCCGCCCTAGTTGCGACGCAATGGAGCCATCACTAAAGTAAGCGAATCTCCCTCGAGGAAAAAACTGGACATGGCTAGCTCGTTCCCGATTCCGGTCCGTGCTTTGGCGTTCTCGGCTGCCGCGACCCTGATATCCGGCTTCGCAAGCGGACCGGTGCTGGCCGGCGCCAGCGGGCCGTTTCTCGCCCATCAGGCGCTGTATGAATTGAAGCTGGTCAAGTCGCGCGGGACCAACGCGATATCGGGTGCGCGCGGGCGCATTCTCTACAATTTTTCGGGCAGCGCCTGCGAGGGCTACACGTCCGAATTTCGCCAGGTGTCGGAACTCGACAGCGGCGAGGGCAAGCTGACGCTGAGCGATCTGCGCTCGCATTCCTGGGAAGATGCTGGTGGCAAGAGCTACCGCTTCAAGATCGATACGCGGATGAACGATGCCGATTCCGCTCCGATCGACGGTGTGGCTGAACGGGTCGGTGACCGGATCACGGTGAAGCTGAAACAGCCGGTTGCGAAGACGTTCGAACTCGACGGCAAGGTCGTGTTCCCGACCGAGCAGATCCAGCACATCATCGCCGCCGCGCGCGAGGGCAAATCGGTGCTGGAACTGATGGTCTATGATGGCTCCGACAATGGCGAGAAGGTCTACAACACGCTGTCGGTGATCGGGCAGCCGATTCCGGGCACCCGCAGCATCGCATCGCCCGATCCCTCGACCGCCAACGACCAGATGAAGACGCTGACCCGTTGGCCCGTGACCGTCAGCTATTACGACCGCGACGCCAAGACCAAGGAAGGCGAGCAGACGCCGGTTTACGCGATGTCGTTCGAGCTGTTCGAGAACGGCGTCTCCCGCGCGCTGGTGCTCGACTACAACGATTTCGTGATCGCGGGCGCGATGGGCCGGTTCGACGTCAGGGACTCCAAGCCGTGCAAGTGAGGGTGCAGTCGAGCTGGAGCTTCTCGAACGTCATCCGCGCGTGAAGTCACCGGGCTTCAATCCGAGCGCTTTGACGGCTGGCTCCGGAAGCGCCCCAAAGGCCTCGACCCTTTCGTTCGGGGCCATCATTGCGGCGATAATGGCCTCGGCCTTTGCCGGATCCTGCTCAGCCACATAGTAGACCGAGCGAACAGGCAAACCGCCTCCCAACGGTTCAGTTGTGATGAGGACAACCTGACCATTTGCCATGGTTTGATATACCACTGACGCGGCGCCGTTTCCACGATGGCGAAGGCTGATCCCGCGAACCCGCGGTGCAGCAAATGGCGATGCGATTGGCGCGCCCATCTTGCATTGTTCCGGCCCAACACCAATTACGAGCTGTGGGACGCACAATCGCTCAGGGAGCGATGACGTGGCCAGTAAGAAAATGGCAGACGGTGGGCTCCCGGTGATCGCGCGCTTTGAGGTGCGCCACCGCAATTACCTCGCGCCAGACGGCTCGATAAACAGGCCGCTCCCCGCGTTCGCCTCCGATGCAAGCCTGCTCGCCTCGCTCTATCGGGCGATGGTGCTGCTGCGCAACTTTGACCGAAAGGCTGTTGCATTGCAGCGCACCGGCCGGCTGGGGACCTATGCCGTTTCGCTCGGCCAGGAGGCGGTGTCCGTCGGCATAGCCAGTGCGATGCGGGAGGAAGACGTCCTGCTGCCCTCCTATCGGGATAATGGCGCGCTGATCTGGCGTGGCGTCAAGCTGGAGGAAATTCTGCTGTTCTGGGGAGGGGACGAGCGGGGCAACCACTTCTCCGGGCCGGTCCAGGATTTCCCGTTCTGCGTACCCGTGGGATCGCAGGCGCCGCATGCCGCCGGCGTTGCCTATGCCTTCAAGCTGCGCAAGCAGCCGCGTGTCGCCGTATGCATGTTCGGCGACGGCGCCACGTCGAAGGGTGACGTCTACGAAGCGATGAATTTCGCCGGTGTACACAAATTGCCGGTCGTGTTCGTCGCCACCAACAATCAATGGGCCATATCCGTACCGTTGCGGCTGCAGACCGCTTCCGAAACCCTGGCGCAGAAGGCCATCGCCGCCGGTTTCATCGGCGAGCAGGTGGACGGCAGCGACGTCGTGGCGGTGCGTGCCGCGGCCGAAGACGCCATTGCCGCAGCCCGCGACGGCCAGGGGCCGCGCTTCATCGAGGCGCTCACCTACCGGCTCGGCGATCACACCACCTCTGACGACGCATCACGCTATCGTCCGGAAGAAGAAGTCCAGGCTCGCTGGAAGGAAGAGCCGATCGCGCGTTTGAGAGCCTTTCTTGCCAGGCAGAAGATCTGGAGCAAAGCAGACGAGGAACAGCTCGCTGCGGAGTGCCATGAGCGCGTCGAGGCGGCGGTCGAGCGCTATTTGGCAGCCGAGCCGCGCGAGGCCGAAACCATGTTCGATCATCTCTATGCCGATCTGCCCGCGGTTTATGTCGCGCAGCGCCGCCAACTCGCGGGAGAGGGCGATGGCTGAGGTAACGCTGGTCGAAGCCGTCAATCTGGCGCTCGCCCGCGCGATGGAGGATGATCCCGATGTCGTCGTGCTTGGCGAAGATGTCGGCATCAATGGCGGCGTTTTCCGCGCGACCGTCGGGCTGCAAGCGCGTTTCGGTCCGGAGCGCGTCCTTGATACACCGCTTGCCGAACTCCTGATCAGCGGGCTCTGCGTCGGGATGGCGGCGCAGGGGCTGAAGCCCGTCGGCGAGATCCAGTTTATGGGATTTCTGTATCCCTGCATCGATCAACTGGTGAACCACGCCTCCCGAATCCGCAACCGCACCCAGGGACGGCTCACCTGTCCAATGGTTCTGCGCACGCCGCATGGCGCCGGCATTCGCGCACCCGAGCACCATTCCGAAAGCACCGAGGCGATGCTCGCCCACATCCCCGGCTTGCGCGTTGTCATCCCGTCGTCGCCGGAACGCGCCTACGGACTGCTTCTCGCCGCGATCCGCGATCCCGATCCGGTGGTGTTTCTCGAGCCGACCCGCATCTACCGCGCGGCAAAAGGCGAGGTGGAAGACAACGGTGAGGCTTTGCCGCTGGATGTCGCGTTTATCCTGCGGGAAGGCCGCGACGTCACCCTGATCAGCTGGGGCGCGATGCTGAAGGAAACCATGGCGGCCGCCGAGGCGCTGGCTGCCGAGGGCATCGCCGCCGAGGTCATCGATCTCGCCACGCTCAAACCCTACGATGAAGTCACGGTGCTCGGTTCGATCGCAAAAACCGGACGCTGCGTCATCGTGCACGAGGCGACACGGACCGGCGGATTCGGAGCCGAGATCGCCGCGCTGATCGCCGAGCGCGGCCTGACCTCTCTGCTCGCACCCGTGGCCCGCGTCACCGGCTACGATACGGTCATTCCGATGGCGCGTCTTGAGCAGAAGTTCATGCCGTCGGTTGGCCGCATCGTGGCGGCTGCTCGCAAAGCGTGCCAGTTCAATTGATTGTCAGCGGACTTGTCCCATGCGCCAGTTCGTATTGCCGGATCTGGGAGAGGGCCTCGAAGAGGCGGAGATCGTGAACTGGCACGTCAATGAAGGCGATCACGTCGTCACCGATCAGCCGCTGGTTTCCGTCGAGACTGACAAAGCCGTCGTCGAGGTGCCGTCACCGTCAAGCGGACGCATCCTGCACCTGTTTGGCGCCAAGGGGGATGTGGTGAAAGTAGGCGTGCCGCTGGTCGAGTTTGCCGAAGGCCCCGAGCAAGACACCGGTACAATTGTCGGCGAACTCGGTACCAGCGAGCCGCCGCCGGTGGCAGCAACACTTCCCGGGCCCGCAGCCGGACAGAAAGCCCAGGTGTTTCCGGCGGTGCGCGCGCTCGCGCGCAAGCTCGACGTCGATCTCGAGCTCGTCGAAGCCACGGGACCCGGCGGCTTCATCACGCGTGCGGATGTGGAACGAGCTGCCAAGACCTTGTCGCATACCGGACCCGCCGAGCCGCTGCGCGGTTTGCGGCGCGCGATGGCCCAACGCATGACGGCGTCTCATGCCGAGATCGTCCCCGCCAGCGTCACCGATGACGCCGATATCGACGACTGGCGAAAGGGCGAGGACGCGACCATCCGCCTGGTGCGCGCGATCGCTGCCGCCTGCAAGGCGGAGCCTGCACTCAATGCCTGGTACAATGCCGGCGCGGGAGAACGGCGTCTGATCGGACGCGTCGACCTCGGCATCGCCGTTGATACCGGGGGCGGCCTGATCGTTCCGGTCTTGCGCAATGTCGCAGAGCGGGACGCATCGGATTTGCGAACCGGGCTCGACCGGATGCGGGCGGACGCGCTCGCGCGCTCGATACCTCCGGGCGAACTGCGCGGCGCGACCATTACGCTGTCGAACTTCGGCATGATCGGAGGCCGGTTCGCCAACCTGATCGTCGTGCCGCCGCAAGTGGCGATCATAGGCGCCGGCCGGATTGCCCAAAGGGTGGTTGCACATTTGGGCCAGCCAGCCGTGAGGCGCGTGCTGCCGTTGTCGCTCACCTTCGACCATCGCGTCGTGACGGGCGGCGAAGCCGCGCGCTTCCTGGTAGCGCTCAAATCGGATCTTGAGCAGGTTTCGTAAGATAGCCGTGCGGAGGGCATCCATATGAAACTCTTGGCCGACGTTGATTCAATCCTCCAGGGCGTCGGCGTTTACCGCGACCGGTATCGGGGCGGTGAACACCTGGTGCGATCGCCGTTGACCGGCGAGACCATTGCCCAGGTCGAGGACGCGAGCCCGGATAGCGTCACCGAAGCAATCGGGCAGTCGGAAAAAGCGTTCCTCGCGTGGCGGTCGCTTCCGGCGCCCCGACGTGGCGAGTTCGTCCGGGTTCTCGGCGAGGAGTTGCGCGCGGCCAAGACCGAGCTCGGCCGCCTCGTCACCATCGAAACCGGGAAAATCCTGTCCGAGGGGCACGGCGAGGTCCAGGAGATGATCGACATCTGCGACTTTGCGGTCGGTCTCTCTCGTCAGCTCTATGGCCTCACCATCGCCAGCGAACGTCCTCACCATCGGATGATGGAGCAATGGCATCCGCTCGGACCGGTGGGAATCATCACCGCATTCAATTTTCCCGTTGCGGTTTGGTCGTGGAACGCCGCCCTTGCGCTGGTGTGTGGCGACCCGGTGATCTGGAAGCCGTCGGAGAAGACTCCGCTGACGGCACTCGCGGTGGAGGCGCTGGTCCGGCGTGCTGTGGAGAGGTTCGGCGGCGCACCGGCGGGCCTGTCGACGGTGCTGATCGGGGGACGGGAGATCGGAGAGATGCTGGTCGATGATCCGAGAGTGCCGCTGGTCTCGGCGACCGGCTCCACCGCCATGGGCCAGATCGTGGGTCGCCGGCTGGCGCGGCGCTTTGCGCGAGCCATCCTGGAGTTGGGCGGCAACAACGCTTCGATCGTGTGTCCGTCGGCTGATCTAGACCTTGCGCTTCGGGCGATTGCCTTCGCTGCGGTTGGCACGGCAGGCCAGCGCTGCACGTCGTTGCGCCGGCTGTTCGTGCATCGTGATACTTATGATGCGCTCGTCGACAGATTGAAACAGGTCTATGCCACGGTGCAGATCGGCAACCCGCTTACGAGTAGCACTGTTCTCGTTGGCCCGCTGATCGACGGAGTAGCCTTTCATCGAATGCAGGAAGTCCTGGCAGAGGCTCGAAAGCTTGGCGGACAGGTTGTTGGCGGCGACCGTTTCGAGACGGCGCCATATCCCGCCGCCCATTATGTCAGGCCCGCGCTGGTTGAGATGCCAGGACAGATCGGTCCGGTACTGCAGGAAACTTTCGCGCCGATCCTCTACGTCATGAAGTATTCCGACTTTGACGAAGCCCTGGCGCTGCATAATGCAGTGCGGCAAGGCCTTTCCTCGTCAATTTTTTCGACCGACGTGCATGAGATCGAGAAATTCCTCTCCGTGGCAGGTTCGGATTGCGGCATCGCAAACGTCAATATTGGACCGTCGGGCGCGGAGATAGGGGGCGCATTTGGCGGCGAGAAGGAAACCGGCGGCGGACGCGAAGCCGGCTCCGACGCGTGGAAGGCGTACATGCGCCGGGTCACCAGCACCATCAATTTCGGCAAAGATCTTCCGCTCGCCCAAGGCGTCAAGTTTGAAGTTGGCTGAGATCCAGCCCGGCATGGTTGCGGGCTTGAGCGAGGGATGCTGCGGGCCGCTAATCCCGGGCATATTGAGGTTCGATGAGGATACCCCATATCATTTTGATAAGGGAGTCCTTGCTGTGCAGACCGTACGGGCGACTCTTGTTGCGGCCGCTGCAGCGGCAGCTCTGGTTATTTCTCCTCTTGCCGCTTCAGCAGAGGAGAACAAGAGCAGGCTTGCGCTGACCATCTCGGTCGACGGAGCGATCGGGCCGGCAACGGCCCGTTACGTGAAGGAGGCCCTGACCAAGGCAAAAGAACGACACGCCGAGGTCGTCGTTCTGCGCATGAATACGCCGGGCGGTCTCGCAACCAGCATGCGCGAGATTATCGCAGACGTGCTGGCGTCGCGCGTTCCCGTCGTCGGTTACGTCGCGCCCTCCGGAGCCCATGCGGCCAGCGCCGGAACCTATATCCTCTACGCCACGCATATCGCGGCCATGGCGCCGGGCACCAATCTCGGAGCGGCGACGCCGGTGCAGATTGGCGGCCCGCTGCCGGGTCTGCCGGACGCTACCCCTGACAAGAGCGACAAGGACAAGAAGAACGGCAGCGACCAGAAGCCGAAGACGAAGGACGCCATGACGGCGAAGGCAACGAACGACGCCGTCGCCTTGATCCGCAGTCTTGCCGAACTGCGCGGCCGCAATGCCGATTGGGGTGAGAAGGCAGTGCGGGAGGCCGAAAGCCTTTCCGCCAACGCTGCCTTGCAGGCCAAAGTCATCGATCTCGTCGCACGCGACCAGGCCGAACTGCTCAGGCAAATCGATGGTCGCGTAGTCGAGGTTACGGGTGGCGAGACGCGGCATCTGGCAACCAGGGAGGCCGCGCATGAAGCAATCGATCCCGGGTGGATCTCACGATTCCTCGCGGTCATCACCAATCCTAACGTTGCGCTGATTTTGCTCCTGGTCGGCGTCTACGGTCTGATTTTCGAATTCACTTCACCCGGCGCAGTCGCCCCCGGGGTTGTAGGCACGATCTGCCTGCTGCTTGGCCTCTATGCCCTCAACCTGCTCCCGATCAACTACGCCGGCCTCGCCTTGATGGTGCTCGGGATCGTGCTTCTGACCATCGAAGTCTTCAACCCGACCGTGGTTGTCGGCCTCGGCGGCGTCATCGCCTTTGTGCTCGGGGCGATCATGCTCTTCGACGTCGAAGCGCCGGGCTACCGGCTATCATGGCCGGTTGTCGGCATCACGGCGGCAATGTTTATTGGTCTTGTTCTCGTCGTACTCAGATCGCTCCAGCGCGCCGGCAAGGGTCCGGTACCGGTCGGTGCACAAGCCATGCGTGGCCTATCTGCCCAGGTCATAGACTGGTCCGAGAACGAGGGCCACGTCTTCGCGCAAGGTGAACGCTGGCAAGCGCGCGGCGCTGAGACCTTCAAGCCGGGAGAGGTAGTCGAGGTGGCCAACATCATAGATTTGACGCTGGTGGTACGGCGCCGACCGGCGCTGACCGGCAAGGAGGTACGTCATGATGCTTGAATATCTGACCTATGCATCGTTTGCGGTGATCGTAATCCTATTTCTAGCCTCGGCCATTCGTATCCTGCGGGAATACGAGCGCGGCGTCGTGTTCACGCTCGGCCGCTTCACCGGCGTGAAGGGCCCGGGCCTCATCATCCTGATCCCGGTTGTGCAGCAGATGGTGAAGGCCGATCTCAGGGTGATGGTGCAGGTCGTGCCGCCGCAGGACGTGATTTCGCGCGACAACGTTTCGGTCAAGGTCAATGCCGTTCTCTACTTCCGCATCATCGATCCCGAGCGGGCGATCATCAAGGTCGGCGATTACATGGCCGCGACCAGCCAGCTGGCGCAGACCACGCTGCGTTCGGTGCTCGGCAAGCACGAGCTGGATGAGATGCTTGCCGAACGGGACCGGCTTAATGCCGATGTCCAGGAAATCCTCGATCAGCAGACCGACGTCTGGGGCATCAAGGTCACCACCGTCGAGATCAAGGATATCGATCTCAATGAAACCATGGTGCGCGCGATTGCCAAGCAGGCCGAGGCGGAGCGCTTGCGGCGCGCCAAAGTGATCAATGCGATGGGCGAGCAGCAAGCCGCCGAGAAGCTCGTCGAGGCCGGCCGAACGCTTGCGCGGGAGCCGCAGGCGATGCAGTTGCGCTACTTCGCGGCGCTGCACGACATTGCCGGCGAGCGATCATCGACCGTGGTCTTTCCGCTGCCGATGGATTTGCTCGGCCATCTGCCCGGGCGGCGGAACGAAGCAACGTGAGCTTGCTCGTTGCCGGCGGCAAGCCAATCGCGGGTTGCCACCGGACGGGTCAGGAGCGCTGATCTATCGATGCCCCCGAGCAAACGGTTAGAAAGTGCAGCTAAATCCGCCAACCAGGGAGAGCCACGATGGTAACTTATGTCGTGCTTGGCAATTTCACCGACCAGGGAATCCGCAATGCCAAGGAGTCGCCGAAGCGGGCCGAGGCGTTCAAGAAGACCGCCGAGACCTTCGGCGCGACCGTAAAGGAGCTGTTCTGGACGCAGGGACGGTATGACGTCGTGACAATCCTCGATGCGCCGGACGAATTTTCCGCCATGTCACTTAGCTTGAGTCTTGGCGCACTGGGCAATGTTCGCACCGAGTCGTTGCGAGCCTTCTCGGCGGCGGACATGACCAAGGTTGTCGAGAAGATGCTCTGACAGCCGCTCGTCAAGGACGATTTGGCGCCTGCTGCTCGATGTCCCGAGCCGGGGCCTGTCCCGAGAATGGTACCTCGTGGTCATACGCCTCGGGCTCGAACTGGTCTTTAAATATCCCTCGCAGCAACCGCCAGAGTTCGCGGTGGCCGGCGGTTTGACCGCCTTGCGTCAGATACGCCGCGATATCCATGACGTCGGTTCGATAATCCGCCGCTCCGCGGATCCGCGAATCCAGGTAGGTCCACTCGTGTTCGACGTACAAGCGCTTGGTGTCGGTGTCGAAGACCAGGTTCCAGAAATCCAGTTCCGTGACTTCCGGGCCTTTGACCTGCCGATGCAACTCCCGCTTCAAGAAGGCCATCCTTTGCTCCCTTTGCGTAGGATCGTGAAACGCATCCGGACCGATAGGCCCCATACAAATTGGAGATTTGATAGAAGTCTGATCGTTCCTTGCCGGTTCAAGACCGCACAGCCCGAGTATTTTCCCTGAGGGATGGTCGAGAGCGCCGGACCCGGATACGCTTCGGCCCAATCATGCACGTCAGGGAGGCGCAAACATGAGCAAGTTCGAACATCTTCGGCCAAGCGGCCTTCACCACAATCCGGCTTACTCCCACGTCGTCGTCGCGTCGGGCGCGCGCACGATCTACATCGCGGGGCAGGTGGCCACCGACGATGAGGGACGGGTGGTCGGCGAGGGCGATCTGGCCGCACAGACGACGCAAGTGATGCACAATATCGGCCTGGCGCTGAAAGCCGCCGGTGCGAGCTATTCCAATATCGTGAAGATCACCACCTTCGTCGTCGGCTACAGGCCGGAACTCCGCCCCATCATCGGCAAGGCGCGCTCGGCGTTCTTTGAAGGCATGGAGCCACCGGCAAGCACGCTCGTCGGTGTAACGGCACTCGCGGCGCCTGAATGGCTGATCGAGATTGAGGCCGTGGCCGTCATCGGTTGATCACTCCGTCATGGCGGATCTCTTCCCGTCATTGCGAGCGCAGCGAAGCAATCCATAGCGCCACAAGCGGAGAGATGGATTGCTTCGCTGCGCTCGCAATGACGGGGGAGAGAGCGGTCTACTCTTCCTCGTCCTCCACCTTCGCCGGCCCCTTGTACGCGATGCCCCTGATGACAGCGGCATTGCCGAACTTCTTGCGCAAATCATCCATCGCGCGCTCGGCATGGGCCGAGCGGCGGTCGAGCATGTCGGTGTCGTCGGCCTGCGATCCCTCGCGCAGCGCGCTGACGCCGGTGCCGATCAGGCGGAAGGCGGTGCCGTCGATCTCTTTCGCCAGCATTTCGCGCGACACCGCAAAAATCTTCGCGGCGAGCTGCGTCGGTGCGTGAATCGATTGCGAGCGGGTGCGCTGCCTGAAATCCGCGGTCTTCAGCTTCAAGGTGATGGTGAGGCCCGACAGATCGCTGCTCTTCAGCCGCGACGACACCTTTTCGGACAGCCGCCACAGCACTTTTTCCAGCGTTGCAAAATCCTTGATGTCGTTCTCGAACGTGGTCTCGTTGGAAATCGTCTTGGCGCCGCGGTCCGCTACCACGCTGCGGTCGTCGATGCCGCGCGCCAGCCGCCACAGCCTGCGGCCTTCGCCGCCGAACTGCTTCATCAGCTCGACCTCGTCGGCGCGCTGCAGGTCCGCAATGGTGCGAAAGCCCCGCTGCACCAGCTTCTCCTGGGTCGCGGGGCCGACGCCATAGATGAAGCCGACCGGCTTGTCCGCCAGCATTTCGCGGGCCTCGATCTGGTCGAGGGCGGCAAAGCCGCGCGGCTTGTCGAGATCGGAGGCGATCTTGGCCAAAAACTTGTTGCAGGACAGGCCGACGGACACCGTGATCCCGATGTCGCGCTCGACGTCGCGGGCAAAGCGCGCCAGCACTTTTGCCGGAATCATGCCGTGAACGCGCTGGGTGCCGGAAAGATCGAGAAACGCCTCGTCGATCGACAGCGGTTCCACCAGCGGCGTCAGCGTCTGCATGGCGTGGCGCACCTCGCGGCCGACGCGGACGTATTTCGCCATATCGGGCGGGATTACGGCAGCCTGGGGGCACAGCGCCAGGGCCTTGAACATGGGCATCGCCGAGCGCACGCCATAGGTCCGCGAGACATAGCAGGCGGCCGACACCACGCCGCGCTTGCCGCCACCGATGATCACGGGCTTGTCGGCAAGCTCCGGATTGTCGCGCTTCTCGACGGTAGCGTAGAACGCGTCGCAATCGATATGCGCCAGCGTCAGCGAGGGCAGAGCATGGTGGCGGACGAGGCGGGGGGAACCGCACTCGCCGCACCGCCTGGCCTTGATATCGAGGTCGCCGAGGCAATCCCGGCAGAACGCGCGCGGACCATCCAGGGCTGGCGCGGGCGCGCTCACGGCACGTCGCGCTCCCAGTGCGGGTCGCCGAGCACCTGGCGGGCGGCGGCGATATTGGTCGGGTGCAGTTGCGAGGCGCTCGCAAACGCCTTCACGGTTGCATCGTCCCGCATCACAAAATCCAGCACCGCGGCCAGAAATTGCGGGTCGGCAGCAGCCGTGCGCAGCGTCTCCGGACCGATGCCGCTTTCGGCCAGGAAAAGGCCTAGCCTTTCGGGATCGCCAGCAATAAAACTCAGCGCCTGAACTGCAACGATTTCAGCCACTTCGCGAGGGTTGTGAACAGGCTTTTTCAACAGATGGGTTTGCCTTTCCGTTAACTTATGGTGTCTAGTTTGGAACCATCATGCCCGAGTCTGCGCAGTGTGTTCAAGCAAGTGGAAACCACACCGCAAAAGTACGGCATCGATTTAACGGCTTAGAGCGAAATCTGACGCTAGTTGAATTCACTTTTCGACAGCCCGGCGGCAGTACAGGATCGTACTGAAAGGCCGGACCTGTTTCCTGGGACGAGGGGAGGACGGGATGGCAAAAACCGTCCTGATCGTGGAGGATAACGAGCTCAACATGAAGCTCTTTCGCGACCTGTTGGAAGCGCACGGCTATCAGACTTCGGGCACCAGCAACGGTTTCGAGGCGCTCGATCTCGTCCGCAAGCTGCGCCCCGACCTGATCCTGATGGATATCCAGCTCCCCCAAGTGTCCGGCCTCGAAGTGACGCGCTGGATCAAGGACGATCCGGAGTTGCGCGCCATTCCGGTGGTTGCCGTCACGGCATTCGCGATGAAGGGCGACGAAGAGCGCATCCGCGAGGGCGGCTGCGAGGCGTATTTGTCCAAGCCAATTTCCGTCGGCAAGTTTATCGAAACCGTGCGGCGTTTTATCGGGTAGGGGTAGGAGTGAGTTTCGATGTCTGCGCGTATCCTCGTCGTCGATGACGTCCCAGCGAACGTCAAGTTGCTGGAAGCCCGTCTGTCGGCCGAATATTTCGACGTGTTGACGGCATCCAATGGTGCCGAGGCGCTCGATCTCTGTTCGCGTTCCGAATGCGACATCATCCTGCTCGACGTCATGATGCCCGACATGGACGGTTTTGAGGTCTGCCGGCGGCTGAAGTCCAACCCGGCCACCCATTACATTCCCGTCGTGATCGTCACCGCGCTGGACAGTCCGTCCGATCGCGTGCGCGGGCTGGAAGCCGGCGCCGACGATTTTCTCACCAAGCCGGTGTCCGACATCGTCCTGATCGCGCGCGTCCGGTCGCTGACGCGGCTGAAGATGATGACCGACGAACTGCGGATGCGCGCCATCACCTCGCTCGAGATCGGCATGGAGGCGCCCGAGCGTAGCGCGATCGCCGACAAGGGCGTCGGCGGGCGGATCCTGCTGGTCGACGACCGGCCATCGTCCTATGAGCGGCTGGCGCCGATCCTTTCTGCCGAGCACACCGTCGACGTCGAAATCAATCCGGCGGAAGCGCTGTTTCACGCCGCCGAGGGTAATTACGATTTGCTGATCGTTTCGCTCGGCCTTGAAAATTACGATGGCCTGCGGCTGTGCAGCCAGGCGCGCTCGCTGGAGCGCACCCGCCAGTTGCCGATCCTCGCCATCTCCGATGCCGACAACAATGCGCGGCTGCTGCGCGGGCTCGAAATCGGCGTCAACGATTATCTCCTGCGTCCCGTCGACAAGAACGAATTGCTGGCGCGGGCGCGCACCCAGATCCGCAAGCGGCGCTATACCGACCATCTGCGCGACAACGTGCAGAACTCGATCGAAATGGCGATCACCGACGCGCTGACCGGCCTGCATAACCGCCGCTATATGGAAACTCATCTGGCGACGCTGGCCGAGCAGGCCTCGAGCCGCGGCAAGCCGCTCGCGCTGATGATCCTCGACATCGACTTTTTCAAATCCATCAACGACACTTATGGCCACGACGCCGGCGACGACGTGCTGCGCGAATTCGCGGTGCGCATCCGCAAATCGATCCGCGGCATCGATCTCGCCTGCCGCTATGGCGGCGAGGAGTTCGTGATCGTGATGCCGGAAACCGACCTGACCGTCGCCGGCATGGTCGCCGAGCGCCTGCGCCGCTCGATCGCCGGCGAAACCTTTGCGGTCAACAAGGGCACCAAGCGCATCGACGTCACGATTTCAATCGGACTGGCGACGCTGGACCACAAGGGCGAGCCGGTCGCCGACGTGCTCAAGCGCGCCGACATGGCGCTGTATCAGGCCAAGCACGACGGGCGGAACAGGGTGGTTTCGACGGCGGCGTGATTGTCGTCCCTGCGAACGTTCGCAGGGACGACGATCGATAGGTTTCAAGCCACAACCTCGGCGCCTTGCTTCACCGCCTCATACGCCAGCCGCTTGAACTCGAACGCGAACGGATGCACGAACGCCATCTGGCGCTGCGCCATCATGACGCCGGCCAGGTTGTGCTTCGGCGAGATCCACCATTGGGTGCCGGCGACGCCGCCCCAATAGAGCTCGCCTGCCGCGTCGGGATGATCGAACGGCGTCGGCTTCACGATCAGGCCGCCGGCCAGGGTAAACGCCTTGCCGGGCTGTTCTCCCATCGTGGCAAAGCGGATCCACTGCCCTTTGGGCAGCTGGTTGGTCATCATCTGCGCAATCGTCTCCGGCTTGAGCAGCGTCGGGCCGCCGGGCAGCAGGCTTCGGATCAGCGCCACCATGTCATGCAGCGTCGAAACCAGGCCACCGCCGCCGCTGAGCCGCGCGATCGGGCGCAGATAGGCGCCGGGGAAGGGCGAGTTGTCGGTTCGGGTCAATCCCGGTTTCATCGGCTCCATCAGGTCCGCACCGGCATAATAGGCAACGAGCCGTCCTTGATCCTTTTCCGGCACGACGAAGCCGGTATCGACCATGCCGAGCGGATCGAGAATCCGCAGCTTGATGAACTTGTCAAAACTCTGGCCGCTGATGACTTCGATCAGCCGCCCCAGCACATCGGTCGCAAGCGAATATTCCCACGAGGTGCCCGGCTGATAGATCAGCGGCAGGCCGGCCAGCACGTCCACCATGTCGGCCAGCGTCGTCATGGGATTGTGGACGCCACGCTCGTTAAGCGCCTTGTAGATGGCAGTGCCGGGATCGAAAAAGCCGTAGCTCAGGCCGGAGCTGTGGCTGAGCAACTGGCGGATGGTGATCGAGCTCTTGGTGGGCTCGGTGTCATCAAGCGAGGTAGCGCCGGGCCGCAGCACCTTGCGATTTCCGAGCTGCGGAATAAATTTCTCGATTCCGTCGTCGAGCCCCAATTTGCCTTCCTCGAACAGCAGCAGCACGGCGCAAGAGGTGATCAGTTTGGTGTTGGAGAAAACGCGAAAGATGTGATCGGTGCGGAGCGGCGTCTGCGCTTCCTTGTCGGCCCAGCCGACGCAATTCACGTCGACGAGATCGCGCACGGTCATGACCGCCCAGGAAATGCCTGACAGCAGATTGTTGTCGATATAGCGCTGCATGGCCGCGCGTGCCGGTTTGAAGTCGTAACCGCTGGCGCTCACTTTCAGGTCTTCCATTTTCGCTCCCTTTTTCCGCAGCCAGATTTTGCACGGCTTTAGCCGGCATCTCGCCGGACGGAATACTTCGCTTTTTGGATTGAACTCGCGGTCAACGCTAACAGCTAAAGACGGCTTCAGGAAGCGGGCGGGGCGGTGATCTCAAGTAACTCGCTTCTTCGAGCGTTGTGGCTTCGTTGCGGCGCTGCTTTCACCGACCTTCACCCCCGCATTCCTCAGGAGTACCGTTGCGGCTTCCTTTGCCGCCCGCGCCATCGCCGGGTCGTTGCGGACGAGGTCCTGCGCGATCGAACCGTCGACCAGCAAGGCGAGCTGCGTCGCCAGTGCATCCGCGTACGCGACGCCGAGCTGCACCAGCAGGTCGCGAAACCAGAGGCGGCGGCTCTCCTTGAAGGCAACAGCAACCTTGCGGACCGACCGGTCTTCGCCGAGTTCGGCAACCGCATTAACAAAGGGGCAGCCGCGAAAATCCTTCGCCGAAAAACGTCGCTCCAGCGAATCGAAAGTGCCGAGAATCTGCTCGACCGGCGACTTGTCGGAAGGCCGCGGGGCCACGAAACGCCGCGCCAGGTAGGCCGCGATCAACGCGTCCTTGGACGGAAAATGATTGTAGAGCGTGCGCTTGCTGATGCCGATTTCGGCGGCGATGGTGTCGACGCCGACCGCGCGAATTCCCTGCAGATAGAACAGCCTATCCGCGGTTTCCAGAATCCGGTCCTTCATGTCGGGTTTGGCGGGCAGGGTAGCCATGCGAATGCGCGGGTCACCTTAGCTTGACAGCGGAGCCTCCTTATAGCCTAGGTACACAGGTCTGTGTACCTATTTCAGATATCAATTGCGGGACGCGGCATTCGAATCGCGGCCGATCGGGAGAATAAAAACAATGGCCCTGCTGCAAGTCCTGCGGCCCACGCTTCCCATCCTGATCGGCGCCTCCGTCATGCTCACGCTCAGCATGGGCCTGCGCCAGTCGCTCGGCCTTTTCATGCAGCCGCTGACGCAGGACATCCGGATTTCAGTGTCCGATTTCACGCTGGCGCTCGCGGTGCAAAATCTCGCCTGGGGATTTTTGCAGCCGTTCGCCGGCGCGCTGACGGTGCGCTACGGTTTTCGCGCCATCATGGTGGCAGGCGCGCTGCTCTATGTCGCCGGCCTTGCGCTCATGGCGGGCGCGAACGGTTTTCTCAGCGTCATGATCGGCGGCGGCATTTTGATCGGCACCTCGCTCGCCTGTACCGCGGCGGCCATTGCGATGTCGGTAGCCGCCCGCACCGTGCCGGCGACGGTGCGCTCGACGGTGCTCGGCCTGGTGTCGGGCGCGGGATCGCTCGGCGCGCTGCTGTCGGCGCCGATCGGGCAGATGCTCAATGAAGGCTACGGCTGGCGAATGGGGCTCGCAGGCTTTGTGGTGCTCTCGCTCCTGATGATTCCGGCCGCCTGGTACGCGGGCAGGGTGGACAAGATTCCGCTGCCCAAGCCTGCTGACGACGAAATCGGCAACTCTTCGGCCAGCGTCGCCACCAGGATAGCGTTCTCCAACGTCTCCTTCGTGGTGATGACCGGCGCCTATTTCGTCTGCGGCATGCAGCTCGTATTTCTCACCACGCATCTGCCGTCATATCTGGCGATCTGCGGCATGGACCCGATGCTGAGCGCGCAGACGCTCGGCATGATCGGCGGCTTCAACGTGCTCGGCAGCATCTTCTTTGGCTGGGCCGGCGAGCGCTGGAACAAGCTCGCGTTGCTCGGCGGCATCTACATCTTCCGCTCGATTGCGCTCGCCTGGTACTTCACGCTGCCGCCGACGCCGGCGACCACGCTGTTGTTCGGCGCCATCATGGGCTTTCTGTGGATGGGCGTCGGCCCGCTGGTCGCGGGCGCGGTCGCCGAGATGTTCGGCCTGAAATGGCAGGCGATGATCCAGGGGCTCGCCTTCATGAGCCACCAGGTCGGCAGCTTCCTCGGCGCCTTCGGAGGCGGAGTGCTGTACGACGCGCTCGGCTCCTACACCATGGCGTGGCGGATCGGCGTAGCTCTCGGGCTGGCCGGCGGCATCATCCAGGTCGCGTTCGCGCTGATCCGGCCGAGCGGGCCGCCACAGATGCAGACGGCGTAAGAATCAAAACGGGGCCCGAAAGGGCCCCGTCAAAATCCGTCGGCGATGAGCCTACGAATTACTTGATCTTCGATTCCTTGAACTCGACGTGCTTGCGCGCCACGGGATCGTACTTCTTCTTGACCAGCTTGTCGGTCATGGTGCGCGAGTTCTTCTTGGCGACGTAGTAGAAGCCGGTATCCGCCGTGGAAACGAGCTTGACCTTGATGGTGACCGCTTTGGCCATGTTCAGAACCTCAAATAGGGGGATATCAGGCGCCGGCCAAATCGGCCTGCATTTGCGCGCAACCTAGCTTCTGATCGTCCAAAGTCAAGGTTTCCGGGGCAAAAACCGGCCGGATTCGCGGTGATTAACCCTCAAAGAACCGGTTTTTCGGCCTCGGCAGCCCCAAATTCTCCCGCAACGTCCGGCCCTCATACTCGGTGCGGAAAATCCCGCGCCTTTGCAGTTCCGGAACCACCTTGTCGACGAAATCGTCGAGGCCTGCCGGGAGGAACGGGAACATGATGTTGAAGCCGTCGCTGCCGCGGCTCATCAGCCATTCCTCCATCTGGTCGGCGATGGTTTGTGGCGTGCCGACAAAGGACAGCCCGCCATAGCCGCCGACGCGCTGGGCAAGCTGGCGCACCGTGAGCTTGTCGCGCGCGGCGACGTCGACCAGGCGCTGGCGGCCGCTCTTGCTCGCATTGGTTTCGGGGATCGGCGGCAACTGGCCGTCGGGATCGAAGCCGGAAGCATCGGTGCCGAGCTGCACCGAGAGCGAGGCGATGGCGCTGTCGTAATGCACCATGCTGTCGAGTTTTGCCCTTTTCTCTTTGGCTTCGTCGACGCTGTCGCCGACCACCACGAAGGCGCCGGGCAGGATCTTCAGGTGTTCGGGGTTGCGGCCGATCTTCTCCATGCGGCCCTTGATATCGGCATAGAGTTTTTGCCCGTCGGCGAGAGGGCCTCCGCCGGTGAAGACGGCTTCCGCCGTCTCCGCCGCGAGTTGCCTGCCGTCCTCGGACGCGCCGGCCTGCACGATCAGCGGCCAGCCCTGGACAGGGCGGGCGATGTTGAGCGGCCCGCGCACGGACAGATATTTTCCCTTGTGATTGAGCACGTGCATTTTCGCCGGGTCGAAATAAAGTCCGGCCTCGACGTCGCGCACGAAGGCGTCGTCGGCAAAGGAGTCCCAGAGGCCGGTGACCACGTCGTAGAACTCGCGCGCCCGCTTGTAGCGCTCGGCGTGCTCCATATGGTCGTCGAGCCCGAAATTGAGCGCGGCGTCCGGATTGGAGGTGGTGACGATATTCCAACCCGCACGCCCGCCCGAGATGTGGTCGAGCGAAGCAAAACGCCGGGCGACGTGATAGGGCTCGTCGAACGTCGTCGATCCCGTCGCGATCAGGCCGATATGTTCGGTGGCGCCGGCCAGCGCCGACAGCAGCGTGAACGGCTCGAACGAGGTCACGGTGTGGCTGCGCTTGAGCGCATTGACCGGCATGTTCAGCACCGCGAGATGGTCCGCCATGAAGAAGGCGTCGAACTTGCCGGCCTCCAGCTTCTGGATCAGTTGCTTGATGCGCGGGAAGTTGAAGTTGGCATCGGGCCAGGCGCCGGGATAGCGCCACGCGCCGGTGTGGATGGAGACCGGCCGCATGAACGCGCCGAGCTTGAGTTGCCGCTGTGCCATTGCCCGATCCGTAGCTGTTTTTGTTGGGGAAGAGATAGGGAGGCGATCAGGGCAGCGCCATCAAGTCAGCGTGAGAAGGATTTTGCAATTTAGGGGACTGGGGGAGGATATTTGCCGTGACGCCAGAACCGTCATTGCGAGCGCAGCGAAGCAATCCATGCCTCCGCCCGGGGATAGATGGATTGCTTCGCTGCGCTCGCAATGACGGGGAGGGAGCGAAGGCTAGGCTACGCCCCCAGCACGTCCTTCTGCATCTTGCCGCCGTAGAAATGAAAGAACGGCACCGGTGCATCGTGGCGCAGCGGACCGGTGGCGAGGCGGCGGTCGAGTTCGGCGAGCACGTTCTTGGTCATGGCATGCGCATCGGCGAGCGGCTGCGAGCCGATCTCGACCCACACCAGTTCGACGAGTTCGGCATCGGCGTGGATCACGCCTTCGACCCGATGGGCAATGGCCGAAGCATCAGCAGTGAAGAAGCGCGTGTCGAAACGGCGGACGCGGCCGGGCGGGGTGATGGCGCGCGCGATCAGAAACAGGCCGGATGGATCGGGCAGCAGGCCCGCTTCCGTGAACGGCTTCCAGGCACCTTCGAGTTTTACGGGTTTTTCAACCTTGCGGCCGAGGCAGAGACCGGTTTCCTCGCAGGCTTCGCGGATCGCGGCTACCGCGAGCGCACGCGCGCGGGAAGGTGCGATCTTCGGGCTACCCTTGAGCAGGTTGGTTTCGAGTTCTCCGGAAATCGGCGCGGCAACAGGAATGCGGTTGTCCGACTTGTCGACGCGGCCGCCGGGAAAAACATATTTGCCCGGCATGAACACCACCTTGTCGTGGCGCTTGCCGACCAGAACCTTCGGCTTGTCGCCGGAGCGATCGATCAGGATCAGCGTGGCTGCATCCTTGGGCCGGAAATAGGGATGGTGATCGGCTTCTTTTCCTTCTTGTACGGCGGTCGCGGCGTCGTTCATCCCATCCCCATTTTTGGTGCTCTTGTTGTGCCCGCTTTAGCTAGACCGGCGGAATGTCGCCAGGGGCATTCTCGTCAAAGCCATGCATGCGTAATGCCCACTGGAAGCCGACCACCGCGCCCTTGATCGGCTGCAACAATAGCAGCGATGAAATGAAGGTGAGCGGCAGGTAGATCGCCAGTTGCAGCCACACCGCGGGCGAGTAATTGGTTTCGATCCACAGCGCCGCCGGTACCACGATGTGGCCGACGACGACGATCACGAGATAGGCCGGCAAATCGTCGGCCCGATGCGGGGTGAAATCGAGCCCGCATTTCGAGCAATTGTTGGCGGTCTTCAGGAAAGCGCGAAACATCTTGCCTTCGCCGCAGCGCGGGCAGCGGCAACGAAAACCGCGCTTCATCGCAGCCCACAGATCGCGCTTCTCGGCGTGTCCGGTATCCCGGGTCCATGTCGTAGGACTTACCGTTTCCATGACTTGCCTTTCTTCGATTTGCCCGGCTTGGCTTTGCCGGACTTGCCCTTGTGGGGCTTGCGAACCTTGTCGCGCGGGCTACGGCCCGGATGCGATTTCGACGGCGCTTTCGAGCCGTCGCGTTTTCTGCCGCGCGGAATGACCTGGCCTTCCGACAGCAGCTCGAACCGCAGCGCGCCGGCCACTGGCGCTGCTTCTACCAGACGCACGTCGACAACGTCACCCAATCGGTGCATGGCACCGCTGCGTGAGCCGACGAGCGCATGACGCGTTTCGTCGTAATTGTAGTACTCGGTGCCGAGCGTGCGGATCGGGATTAGCCCGTCGGCGCCGGTATCCGAAAGCTTCACAAACAGGCCGGCGCGGGTCACACCGGAAATACGGCCCTGAAACGTCGCGCCGATGCGGTCGGCGAGGAAATGCGCGATCAGCCGATCCGCTGTCTCGCGTTCCGCTTTCATGGCACGACGCTCGGTCACGGAAATCTGCGCCGCGACTTCGCTGAGCGTCTCCAGCGTTTCGGCTTCCGGCAACGCGCCTTCGCCGAGGCCGAGCGCGCGGATCAGCGCGCGATGCACGATCAGGTCAGCGTATCGCCTGATCGGTGAGGTGAAATGCGCGTAGCGGCGAAGGTTGAGGCCGAAATGGCCGTAATTCTCCGCCGAATATTCCGCCTGCGCCTGCGAGCGCAGCACCACCTCGTTGACCAGCGGTTCGTAGTCCTCGCCGCGAACCTGAACGAGCACTCGATTGAACAAGGAAGGGCGCAACGCACCCGTCTTCGCGAACGGCAGGTCAAGCGTCTTCAGGAATTCCTGGAGGTTATGAACCTTCTCCAGGGTCGGCTCGTCGTGCACCCGATAGATAAGCGGCAACGCCTTCTTTTCAAGCATTTCGGCCGCGGCGACGTTGGCGAGGATCATGAATTCCTCGATCAAGCGGTGCGCGTCGAGCCGCTCCGGTACGATGACGCGGTCGACTGACCCGTCAGCCTTGAGCAGGATTTTTCGTTCAGGCAAATCGAGGTCGAGCGGATCGCGCTCGTCGCGCGCGAGTTTTACCAGCGCATAGGCTGTGTAGAGCGGCTTCAGGATCGGTTCCAGCAGCGGGCCGGTGGTATCGTCGGGACGGCCATCGATGGCGGCCTGCGCCTGCGCATAGTGCAGCTTGGCGGCTGAGCGCATCAGCACGCGATGAAAGCTGTGCGAACGCTTGCGGCCATCGGGGCCGATCACCATCCGCACCGCGAGCGCGCCGCGTGGCTGGCCCGGCACCAGCGAGCAGAGATCGTTGGAGATGCGCTCGGGCAGCATCGGCACCACGCGATCGGGGAAATACACCGAGTTGCCGCGCGTCAGCGCGTCACGATCGAGCGCTGAGCCCGGCCGCACATAGAAGGCGACGTCGGCAATCGCGACATGGACGATGTAGCCGCCTCTGTTGTTCGGATCGGGGTCGAGCGCGGCATGCACCGCGTCGTCATGATCCTTGGCGTCGGGCGGATCGATGGTGACGAGCGGCAGCTCGCGCCAGTCCTCGCGGCCTTTCAGTGCCGCAGGCTCGGCGGCCTCGGCCTCCCGCACCGCGCTCGGCGAGAACGCTTGCGGGATTTCGTGGGCGTGGATCGCGATCAGGCTGATCGCTTTTTCGCTCGACAGCGAGCCCAGCCGCTCCTTCACCTTGCCGGAGGCGAGGCCATAGCCGCGCCCGCGAATGAGATCGACGCTGACGAGGTCGCCATCCTCGGCGCCGCTGGTGTCCGACGGCGCGATGTTCAATTCGCGTCCGGCCTGCTTCTTGTCGACAGGTACGAGCCGGCCGCCGCCGCCAGGCAGGTCGCGGAAAATGCCGAGCAGGCGCGTGCGGGCCTGATCGATGATCTTGATGATGCGCCCGCGATAGGGGGCGACCTCCCCATCATCAGCCTTTTCGATCCGCAGCAGGGCCCGGTCGCCGACACCCGCGGCGGTGCCGGGTTGCAGACGGCGCGGGACGTGGATGCGTATCTTCGGCGCGGGGCCGTTTTCCTCGGTGTCCCATTCGGTGGGAGTGGCGAGCAATTCGCCATCGGTGTCGCGGCCGGTGATGTCGGCGATCACCGTCGGGGGCAGGAGAGCCGTCTCGTGGATTTTCCGGCCGCGCTTGGCGATGGCGCCTTCGTCGGCGAGTTCGCGCAGGATGCGCTTTAGCTCAGCACGGTCGGCATTCTTCAGGCCGAACTCGCGGGCGATTTCCCGCGTGCCGATCTTGCCTGGATTCGCACGGATAAAGGCGACGATGGCGTCCCGGCCTGGAAAACCATTGTCGTGTTTTCTCTTCACTTATCCCCGGGCCTTGCCCGCGCTCTTCTTCGCAGGCGTCTTGGGTGCGGGCTTTGCCGCCGATGTCTTGGCGGCGGATGCGACCGGGGCGCGCGCCTTGCTGACGGCTTCCGATTTCGGCTTCGCCGCGGCTTTCTTCACTGCCGCCTTCTTGGCCGGCTTTGGCGCGCCGGGATCGGCAGCTTTGGCTGCTGCCTTCTTTGGCGCGGCCTTCTTCTTGGCGCCGCGCTTCGGCTTGCCGCCGTCCTTGGCGGCGCGCTCGTCGATCAGCGCAACGGCTTCAGCGAGCGTAATAGTGTCCGGCGTCTTGTCGCTCGGGATCGTGGCGTTGACGCCGCCGGCCGTCACGTAGGCGCCATAGCGGCCGTTCTTGACAGCGACACCGCCAAGGCTCGGATGCTCGCCGAGCGGCTTGCCGGGATCGGCGCCGAAGCGGCGGCCGCTCGGGCCCTTTGCGATCTTCTCGGCAATCAGCGTCACCGCGCGATTGAGGCCGATGTCGAACACCTCGTCGCCGGCTTCCAGGCTCGCATAGGTCTTTTCGTGACGCACGAACGGGCCAAAGCGGCCGATGCCGGCAGTGATCGGCTCGCCGGTTTCCGGATGTTTTCCGATTTCACGTGGCAGCGACAATAGCTTCAACGCCAGTTCCAATTCCATGTCGCCGGGCGACATGTTCTTCGGGATGCCGGCGCGCCGGGGCTTTTCGCCCTCGGCATAGTCCTTCTGTTCGCCGAGCTGGATATAGGGCCCGAAACGTCCGGCCTTCACCGTCACGTCGAGATCGGTCTCCGGGTCCTTGCCGAGAACGCGGTCGGCGCTCGCTTCGCTGTCGGCGGCGAGCGGACGCGTGTAGCGGCATTCCGGATAGTTCGAGCAGCCGACGAAGGCGCCGAACTTGCCGGCCTTGAGGTTGAGCCTGCCGGTGCCGCAGGTCGGACACTGCCTGATGTCGCCGCCATCGGCGCGGGCGGGGTAGATGTGCGGTCCCAGCATGTCATCGAGTGCGTCCAGCACTTCGGCGACGCGCAGATCCTTGATGTCGTTGACCGCGCCGATGAAGCCGATCCAGAAATCCTGCAGCACCTGCTGCCAGGAAATCTCGTTGTTGGAGATGCGGTCGAGCTGTTCTTCCAGCGCCGCCGTGAAGTCGTACTCGACATAGCGCGCGAAGAAATTCTCGAGGAACGCGACCACGACGCGGCCCTTGTCCTCGCCATGCAGCCGCTTCTTTTCGAGCTTGACGTAGCCGCGGTCCTTCAAGACCTGCAGGATCGAAGCGTAGGTCGAGGGACGGCCGATACCGAGCTCTTCCATCCGCTTGACCAGCGATGCTTCGGAGAAGCGCGGCGGCGGTTCGGTGAAGTGTTGCGTGACGGCGAGCGCCTGGCGCTTTAGCGCTTCGCCCGCGCTCATGGCGGGCAAGCGGCGCGAATCCTCGTCCTCGCCGTCGTCGTCCTTGCCTTCCTGATAGAGCGCGAGGAAGCCGTCGAACTTGATGACCTGGCCCGAGGCGCGCAGATCCAGCACGCGTGAGCCGGCCTTCGCGGCGATGTCCACGGTGGTGCGTTCGAGTTCGGCCGATTCCATCTGGCTCGCAATGGTGCGGATCCAGATCAGCTCATAGAGCTTGGCCTGATCGGTATCGAGGCGGCGGCGCATCTCGGCAGGCCGTCGCGACAGATCGGTCGGGCGGATCGCTTCATGCGCTTCCTGCGCGTTCTTGGCCTTGGTCTGGTACTGGCGCGGTGCCTCCGGCACGTAGGCGTTGCCGTAATCCTCGCCGATCACCTTGCGGGCCTGCGTGATCGCGGAGCCGTCGATCTGCACGCCGTCGGTTCGCATATAGGTGATGAGGCCGGTAGTCTCGCCGCCGATATCGATACCTTCATAGAGCCGCTGCGCGATCCGCATGGTGTGCGCGGGCGCGAAGCCGAGTTTGCGGCTGGCTTCCTGCTGCAGCGTCGAGGTGGTGAAGGGCGCCTGCGGATTGCGGCGCGCGGGCTTTGCTTCGACGGTCGAAACCGTGAAGTTCGCGGCTTCAATGGCCTTCTTGAGGTCCTCGGCTTCGGCTCCGGAACCGATGTCGAGACGCTGGATCTTCTTGCCGTCGGCGCCGACGAGGCGCGCCTCAAAGCTGTCGCCGCGCGGCGTGGTCAGCGTCGCCACCAGCGACCAGTATTCGCGCGGAACGAATTTTTCGATCTCGAGTTCGCGGTCGCAGACCAGCCGCAGCGCGACCGACTGCACGCGGCCTGCCGAGCGCGCGCCCGGCAGCTTGCGCCACAGTACCGGCGAGAGCGTGAAGCCGACCAGATAATCCAGCGCGCGGCGCGCCATATAGGCGTCGACCAGCGCGCCGTCGATCTGGCGCGGCGCCCTCATCGCATCGGTCACGGCCTGCTTGGTGATGGCGTTGAACACCACGCGCTCGATCTTTTGATCTTTCAGCGCGCGCTTTTCTTTCATCACCTCCAGCACGTGCCAGGAGATCGCTTCGCCCTCGCGATCAGGGTCGGTTGCTAGAATCAGGCGGTCGGCGCCCTTCAGCGCCTTGGCGATGTCGTTGAGTCGGCCGGCCGCCTTCGGGTCAACCTCCCAGATCATCTGAAAATTCGCGTCCGGATCGACGGAACCATTTTTAGCGGGGAGGTCGCGGACATGGCCGAACGAGGCCAGAACCTCGTAGGAGGCGCCCAAATACTTGTTGATAGTCTTGGCTTTCGCCGGCGACTCCACGATGACGATATTCATGTCATTCCAATGGCTTACGGGAAAAGATAAAGGCGGGTTCCGCGAGACTCGCGGCCCACCGATTGGACCCGAACATGGGTGGTGAGGCGGCCCCTGTCAAATCTACAAATGCCGTCAGGGAACCTTTTGGGGTCGACTTATATCTGTGGAGTTGCGAAATACGCCCTAGAGTTGCGCCATCAAAGGGGTTATTTCTGGGCAATACTTTGTGTCGCGTTAGGATGCAAATTTTTTGAGCAAGGCTGCAGGCGGCCGGAAGCGAAAAGCTTCAGGCAAGCGTCGGAAATCGCCAACCGATGAACGAAGCGATGAACGAGGCGAGGAGGGCGGCCCCGACGAGGCCGTTGCCTTTATAGCGGAGACCGTTGCCGAACTGGTCAAGCTGGCGGAGCGCCATCGGCTGGAGGTGCTCAGTCATCTGCTTGGCATGGCGCAACTCGAGGCGGAAGAGCGCCTGCGCACAAGGAGCAAACACAAGCTGTCGTGAGCGCGCACCTCGTTTACCTCGCCCCGCTTGCGGGGAGAGGTCGGATCGCCATCGGCGATCCGGGTGAGGGGGTACCGGTCTATCAATTGGCGGTGGTGCTCGCGGCAGCCCCTCACCCCAACCCTCTCCCCGTAAGAATGTTCAGAACGGGGAGAGGGAGAAGAATCCGATTAGGCTATAGCCCGCCTGCCTTGCTTGCCCGCCGGCCGCGGCTTCAGCGCGGTATCGTCCATACCCAATAGCCGCCCGTCCTGCGAATGGAGTTCGAGCTTGCGAACCAGCCGGCCCTTCTCCTTGTCGACGAGGATGGTGGCGATCTCCTCCGGGCGCTCGTCGAACTCCTCGCTCCATTGCCGCAAGGCGACCAGGATCGGGAAGACGCCGCGCCCCTTCGGGGTCAGCAGATATTCCTGGTACGCGCTGCCGTCGGCGGCGGGCGCGGTCTTCAGGATGCCCTGGTCGACCAGCGCGCGCAGCCGCACCGTGAGGATGTTCTTGGCGAGGCCCAGCTTCTTCTGGAATTCGCTGAAGCGGCTGACCCCGAACAGCGCTTCGCGAATGATCAGAATCGACCACCAATCTCCGATCGCATCCAGCGCGCGCGCGACTGGGCAGTCATCGTGTTCAAAGCTGGTCCGTTTCACCATGGCGGCTCCGTCGAAAACGCGCTGCGCGTAGATCACAGTCTTGTGCAGTTGCAATATTAAACCAGATGCCCTAGGTAGGCAATCTAGTTTAATAATGCAACCATTGGAGGCGGCTATGAGGCTCGCGAACAAGACGGCGTTGATCACAGGGGGCAACAGCGGCATCGGGCTCGCCACCGCAAGACTGTTCGTGGCGGAGGGTGCGCGGGTCGCCATAACAGGGCGCAACAAGGAGACGCTGGAAGCGGCTGCGAAAGAACTTGGGCCGAATGCGCTCGCCATCGTCGCCGATGCCACCGACATCGCGGCGACAGAAGCTGCAATCAAGCAGGCGGTTGCGAAATTCGGCAAGCTCGACGTCATTTTTGCCAATGCCGGCATCGCGGGCGGTACGCCGCTTGGTGCCGCTACGCTCGAAACCTTTGAGAAGGTGATCCGGACCAACGTCACTGCCGTGTTCTTCACCGTGCAGGCCGCAGTCCCGCATCTCAACGACGGCGCCTCCATCATCCTGAACGGTTCAGTGATCTCGGTGCTCGGGAATCCCGGCTATTCAGCCTATGCGGCGAGCAAGGCCGGTGTGCGCGCAATGGCGCGGGTGATGGCGTCCGAACTCTCGCCACGCAATATCCGCGTCAACGTGGTCTCGCCGGGGGCAATCCGTACTCCGATCTGGGGCGCTGCGCTGGCGACGCCCGAAGCCGAGAAGGCATTCGAGAAGCGCATCGGCGCAACCACGCCGCTCGGCCGCATCGGGGAACCCGATCATATCTCGAAGACGGTGCTGTTCCTCGCTTCGGACGATTCCGCGCATGTGCAGGGGCAGGAACTGTTCGTCGACGGCGGCGCCACGGCCTCGCCGAGCGGCGCGCCGATCTATCGGGGGTAGGGCATATCCCGGCAATATCGAAGCCGGCCGGCTGTCTGATGATCTCGGTCGCTGGCCCGCTTCGATGCCCTGCGGCGGATTGGCGCTGAGCCAGAACGCGCATTGAACCATGGGTTTGGCTGTTGGAGATTTCGAGGCAGGAGTCTCGCAACCAAAAACGGGTGGGTGCAACCGTGCCGAAAACCACTGGCATCTCCTCGACCCCGGCGGAAAATTCGGACACCGCGCAATTTGTTTCGATCGCGCTGTTTTCCGGCGTCGGTCTCCTGGTCTCCTTGATTATCGTGCTGCTGCGCATGAACGGCGTCTTCTGATTTGAGCGGCTGCCGTCGGGCGGCGACGGCAGCCGCCATTGCCTCAACTCAGGCGGCGTTCAGATCGCCTGCGGCTTTCAGCGCGCCGGCCACGGCCTTTTCGCGATGTTCGGGACCGACCTGGATGCCGTCGGCGGAAATGAATTCCGGATTCTTGATGCCGATGAAGCCGAACACCCAGCGCAAATAGGTTTCCAGGTGCTCGCCGACCGCGGCCGGCGTGCCCGGGCCATAGAAGCCGCCGCGCGAAATCGCGACGATGACGCGCTTGTTGCCGGCCAGACCTTCGACGCCTTGCGCGCCGTACTTGAACGTCTTGCCCGCAACCAGGATGCGGTCGATCTAGGCCTTGAGCTGGCTTGGAATCGTGAAGTTGTACATGGGGGCGCCTATCACGACGGTGTCCGACGCCAGAAACTCTTCCAGCACGATCTGGCCAGCGGCGATGTCAGCCTGCAGGCCGGCCTGCGGCGTCGCCCCTTGGCCGGCGGCGAGGTGGGAGCCAGACAGATGGGCCAGCGGTGTGAGCGTGAGGTCACGATAGCTGACCTCAAGGCCCGGATTGGCCTTGCGCAGCCTTTCGACGATGGCGGCGGAAACCTGGCGGCTGACCGAGTGGGGCCCGAGAACGCTGGAGTCGATGTGCAGAAGTTTCATGGTTGGTGTCACCCTTTGGTATAGATTTGTAACTGGCGCTATATGAGTGACCGTGGCAGAACCCCGCAAGAACGCACATTTTTTACACCCGAGCACAGCCATGAGACCCGAGCACAAGATTGTGCCTGCCTTTCCACCCGGTCCTCACCTCGACAGTGACTGCCGCGGCGCGGCCTCCGTCCTGGCGCGCGTCGGCGACAAATGGAGCGTGTTCGTGATCATGATGCTCGGCGATGGCCCGAAGCGCTTCAACGAGATCAAGCGCATGATCGGCGGCATCTCGCAGCGGATGCTGACGCTGACGCTGCGCGGACTCGAACGGGATGGTCTCGTGACGCGAACGGTGTTTCCGACCATTCCGCCGCGGGTAGACTATGAATTGACCGATCTCGGGCGCGGCTTGTCCACGCCAGTGAAGGCGCTCGGCAAGTGGGCCATCGAGCATCAGCCGGAGATCCAGCGTGCGCGGACCAAGTTCGACGCGCGCGACAGCAAGGCTTGATCAGACTATTGACACCAGCCCGCCGCCATGGCGCTCCAGCCGGCCGGCCAGTTCGAGCTCCAGCAGCACCGTGCGCACGATGCTGGGCGAGAGGCCCGACATCCGGATCAGATCGTCGAGGCTGACCGGGCTCGGCCCGAGCAACGTCACGATGCGTGCGCGCACGCCCGGATCGATGTCGAAATCGAGCGGCTCGTCATCGCCCTCGCGCGCCTCGAGCACGACCGGCCGCTCCATGATCGGCCCCACCGCGTTGATGACGTCACTGGCTTCCGTAACCAGGGTTGCACCCTGCTTGATCAAATCATTGGTGCCGGCGGCGCGCGGGTCGAGCGGTGAGCCGGGCACCGCGAACACTTCGCGGCCCTGTTCGGCGGCCATCCGCGCCGTGATCAGCGATCCCGAGCGATGCGCGGCTTCGATCACGACGACGCCGAGCGACGCGCCCGAGATCAGGCGGTTGCGCCGGGGGAAATCGTGGGCGCGCGGCACATGGCCGAGCGGCATTTCGGAAATCGCGCCGCCTTGATCGAGCAGGGCGGCGAGCAAGTCGCCGTGCTCCGGCGGATAGATCCGGTCGTGACCGCCGGCCAACACCGCGACTGTACCGCTTTCGACCGTCGCGCGATGCGCGGCCTGATCGATGCCGCGCGCCAGGCCTGAGATGACGACGAAGCCGGCCTCGCCAAGCTCGCGCGCCAACTGGCCGGCGAATTTCAGCCCGGCCCCGGAAGCGTTGCGCGAGCCGACGATCGCGATTATCGGCCGGATCAGGACGTCGGGCGCAGCGCGCACACGCACGCCGAGCAAAGGAGGCGCATCCTCAAGCGTCGCCAGCCGCGGCGGATAGGCGGCTTCGCCGGGCGCGACCAGCGTGACGCCGATCCTTTTCGCCGCGGCGATCTCGGCCCGCGCTTGCTCCTCGCTGCAGATGCGCCCTGAACGCGCGGCACCGCCACGGCGCGCCAGATCGGGCAACCGCTCCAGAGCCGCGCGCGCGTTACCGAAATGATTGAGGAGCGAATAAAAGGTTCGCGGCCCGACATTGTCGCTGCGGATCAGCCGCAGCCGGTCGATCCGGTCGGTCTCGGTGAGGTGGGGCGTGAGTTGTGTCCGGTCATGCATGCGGGTAGCAGCATTGCCCAACCTGAGATTGTGATCAACCTGTTTGATTGTGATGGGTGTTACGCTTGCTCCATGCCAAGGCCCTCCGTAACCTGCGTCCTCATCACAGGAATGCCTTCATGATCTCACTCGCCGAACTTCAGCGCCGCATCGATGCCGGCGAACTTTCACCCGACGACGCCATCGCGCAGTCGCTCGCAGCAACCAGTGCGCATGAAAAGTCCATCGGCGCCTTCGTTTGCCGGGATGAAAGTCCTCGCGCGCAAAGCGCCGGGCCGCTGCGCGGCATTGCGGTCGGCATCAAGGACATCATGGATACGGCGGATTTCCCGACTGAAATGGGCTCGCCGATCTACCAGGGATATCGGTCGCGCGGCGATGCCGCCGTGGTGATGCTGCTGAAACAGGCAGGTGCGACCATCGTGGGCAAGACCACGACCACGGCGTTTGCCTCCGTGGATCCGACGCCGACGCTCAATCCGCGCAATCATGGTCATACGCCCGGCGGATCGTCATCGGGTTCGGCGGCGGCGGTGGCGGCCGGCATGATCCCGCTCGCGCTGGGAACACAGACCGGCGGCTCGGTGATCCGGCCGGCCTCGTTCTGCGGCGTCGCCGCGATCAAGCCGTCGTACCGCTTGCTGCCGACGGTCGGCGTGAAGTGCTATTCGTGGACGCTCGATACGGTCGGCCTGTTCGCTGCCGGCGTCGACGACGTGGCGCGCGGGCTTGCCGCTATGACCGGCCGGCCTGAATTGTTGCTGCCATCAAGCATTCCGACGCCGCGCATCGGCATCGTGACGCAGGATTTCGCTGGTGCGCCGGAGGTGTCGGGCGGGGAGGCTCTGCAGATTGCGGCGCGCGCGGCGGAACGCGCCGGCGCTACTGTGCATGGGGTTGATTTGCACGAAATCGTTGCGGAGGCGTGGCACGCGCATTCGGTGATCCAGGAATTCGAGGCGCATCAGGCGCTCGCCTGGGAATACCGCGAAAATTACGACGCGATGGCGCCGCTGTTGCGCGCGCGGCTCGACGAAAGCAAGGGGACGGCACCGGCCGCCTATGACGAGGCCATGGGCGTTGCGGGCCGCGCCAGACGCGCACTGGCAAAAGTGTTCGAAGAGGTCGACGTGCTGCTGACCTTGTCGGCGCCCGGCGCTGCGCCACAGGGTTTGGGCTCGACAGGCGACGCCCGTTACAACCGGCTATGGACGCTGATGGGCGTGCCCTGCGTCAATGTTCCCGCGCTCATCGCGGACGGTGGCTTGCCGGTCGGTGTGCAGGTGATTGCACGATACGGCGCCGATGCCGAAGCGCTGGCGGCGGCGCGGTTTGTGGAGGCGGCTCTGCGGCGGAAGTGGCGCTAATTCGCCCCGATCCGTCCCTCAGTCCCAGCCTGCAGCCGCTTGATGTTCTCGCTGTGCTTCCAGAACAAGAGCAGCGTCAGCACGACGAACAGTGACGCCAGCGCCGGGTGGCCGAACCACCACAGGAACAGCGGCGTGACGAAGGCTGCGACCAGCGCCGAGAGCGAGGAGTACCGCGTGGTGACGGCGGTGGCGAGCCAGATCAGGCAGAACATCAGGGCTGCCGGCCAGAACAGGCCGATCAGCACGCCGATATAGGTGGCGACGCCCTTGCCGCCGTTGAATTTGAGCCAGACCGGGAAGAGGTGGCCGAGGAAGGCGCCGAGCGCGGCCAGCATCGCCGCATTGGCGCCACCGTAATAGCCGGCGATGATGACCGCGATCGTGCCCTTGAGCATGTCGCCGATCAGGGTTGCCGCGGCGAGGCCCTTGCGGCCGGTGCGCAGCACGTTGGTGGCGCCGATATTGCCGCTTCCGATCGAGCGCAGATCCTGCGTACCGGCAAGCTTGGTCAGCACCATGCCGAACGGGATTGAGCCGAAGAGATAGCCGAGCAGGAAGGCGACGATGAGGAATGCGTCAGACATGGCGGTAGCTCCCACCGCGGCCCGTTTCGCACGAATCAGACATGTTCATAGACCGTCCGCCCGCCCACGATAGTACGCACGACGCGCCCCGAGAAGCGGGCTTCATCGAACGGCGTGTTCTTGCATTGCGATTTGAGGTCGGCGGGATCGAGCACCCATGGCGTATCGGGATCGATCACGACGACGTCGGCCGGGGAACCCGCGCGCAGCGAGCCGCCGGGCAGGCCGAGCAGTTCCGCAGGCCGGGTCGACATCGCCCGGATCAGCGTCTTGAAATCCATCTCGCCATTGTGGATCAGCCGCAGCGCCGCCGGCAGCATGGTCTGCAACCCGACCGCGCCGGCAGCGGCCTCGGCAAACGGCAGCCGCTTGACCTCGACGTCTTGCGGGTTGTGGTCGGACATCACGACGTCGACCAGGCCGGAGGCGAGGGCGGCGACCAGCGCGAGGCGGTCCTCCTCGGTGCGCAGCGGCGGCGACAGCTTCAGGAAGGTCCGATAGGGACCGATATCGTTTTCGTTCAGCGTGACATGGTTGATCGACACGGAGGCGCTGACGTAGAGGCCGGCGTCGCGCGCGCGCTTGAGGATTTCCAGCGACTCCAGCGAGGACAGCGAGGCGGCGTGATAGCGCCCGCCGGTCAGCGCCACGAGGCGCATGTCGCGTTCCAGCATTACCGCTTCGGCCGCATTGGGAATGCCGGCCAGGCCGAGCCTCGCGGCGAACTCGCCCTCGTTCATCACGCCTTCGCCGACCAGGTCAGGATCCTCGGTGTGGTGCACGATCAGCGCGTCGAAATCACGGGCATAGGTGAGTGCCCGGCGCATCACCTGCGCGTTGGTGACGCTCCTGTCGCCGTCGGTGAAGGCCACCGCGCCGGCGGCCTTCAACAGCCCGATCTCCGTCATCTCCTGGCCGCCCAGGCCTTTTGTCAGCGCGGCCATCGGGTGGATGTTGACGATCGCGGTGTCACGGGCACGGCGCAGCACGAAGTCCACCGTCGCCGAATTGTCGATGACGGGCGAAGTATCCGGCTGGCAGATGATGGTGGTGATGCCGCCGGCGGCAGCCGCCTGGCTGGCGGAGGCAAAGGTTTCGCGGTGGCTGGCGCCGGGCTCGCCGACAAAGGCGCGCATGTCGATCAGCCCGGGGGCGACGATCTTGCCGGCGCAATTGACGATGTCGGTGCCTTCGGGCACGCCGGCCGCGCCGATGCCGCGCTTGGAGTCGCGGATCGTACCGTCGGCAATCAGGACGTCGCCGGGCCCGTCGAAATCCCGGGAGGGATCGACGACGCGGGCATTGGCGAGCAGAATGGGGCGTCGATCAGTCAGCATGGTCTCACGCGTTCGGCAGGTTGCGGGCGAGCGCTTCGAGCACCGCCATCCGCACCGCCACTCCCATTTCCACCTGTTCGCGGATCAGCGATTGCGCGCCGTCCGCCACGATCGAGTCGATCTCCACACCGCGATTCATCGGCCCCGGATGCATCACCAGCGCATCCGGTTTGGCGTAAGCCAGTTTCTTCTGGTCGAGACCGAAATAATGGAAATACTCCTGGCTCGACGGCACGAAGGAGCCGTTCATGCGCTCGCGCTGCAGCCGCAGCATCATCACGATATCGGCACCATTGAGGCCCTCGCGCATGTCGCGCGCGACCTCGACGCCCATCCGCTCGATGCCGCGCGGCAACAGCGTGGAGGGGGCGACGACGCGGACGCGAGCGCCCATGGTGTTGAGCAAGAGGATATTGGAGCGCGCCACGCGGGAATGCATCACGTCGCCGCAGATCGCGATTACGAGCCCTTCCAGCCGGCCCTTATTCCGGCGGATGGTCAGCGCGTCCAAGAGCGCCTGGGTCGGATGCTCGTGGGCGCCGTCGCCGGCATTGATCACGGAACCGTCAACCTTGCGCGCCAGAAGTTCCACCGCGCCGGAGGCGTGGTGCCGCACTACCAGGATATCCGGGTGCATGGCGTTGAGCGTCACCGCGGTGTCCATCAGCGTCTCGCCCTTGCGGATCGAGGATGAGGATACCGACATGTTCATGACGTCGGCGCCGAGCCGTTTCCCCGCCAGTTCGAACGAGGATTGGGTGCGGGTCGAGGCCTCGAAAAACAGGTTCACCTGGGTGCGACCGCGCAAGGAAGTGCGCTTTTTGTCCACCTGGCGGTTGAGCTCGACATATTCCTCGGAAAGGTCGAGCAGGCCGGTAATATCGGCAGCGGAAAGTCCCTCGATTCCCAGCAGATGCCGGTGACCGAGGACGAAGGTCGATTTCGATGCAGGGGTCATTAAAGCCTTGCTATAGGCAGAGATGCCATGCAGGGCAAGCGTCAAATCCGGCGTCCGGACTTATCCACTAGCGCTTCGGCGGCAGGGCAGACGGCCGGACGGTAGGCCCTGACGAGCGATTCAGCTAGGATGGCGCACGGTGCATCGGGCTGGGCAAAACGTGCGGCATTTCATTCAATGCGTCCGGATCGCTTCGCGGATGCTGGCGGGTACCATCGCCTGCCTCTCAGGGATAGCAGCCGGCCATGGCCGAGAAGCGCGTTGGCCGGCAACAGATACATGGATACCGCGATCACGAAGCTGGTGGTCAGTTCGGAGCGGGTGCAGTGATCCGCACGAGTAAGGAAGTGAGAGCGCGCATAGTGCTCACGGCCATATTGGCGGCAAGCTGTCTCACGGGCACCGCTGCGCAGGCGCAGAAGTTGCCGTCCGGTTTCGTCTATCTGCGCGACGTCGATCCGACCATCATCCAGGATCTGCGTTACGCCGGCTCTAACAACTTCGTCGGCCGTCCGCTCAGGGGCTATGAGGCGCCCGAATGCGTGGTGAAGCGCGAGGTTGGCGCGCTGCTGAAGAGCGTTCAGGACGAGCTCGCGCTGCAGAACCTGTCGCTGAAGATGTTCGATTGCTACCGGCCGACGCGCGCGGTTGCCGACATGGTGGCCTGGTCGCGCGATGGCAAGGAGACGGTGGCCGGAAAACGCTACAACCCGTCGTTCAGCAAGGCCGACCTGTTTCGGCTCGGCTACATCGCCGAACGCTCCGGTCATTCCACCGGCGCCGCGCTCGATCTTACGCTGGTCGATTTGAAAGCCGACAATTCGGCCACCTTCAATTCCACCAAGGACTATGGCGACTGCACCGCCAACGTGAACCTTCGCGCGCCGGACGGCAGCGTCGACATGGGCACCGGCTATGATTGTTCCGACGTCAAGTCGCACACGGCGGCGAAATCCATCACCGCAGCCCAGCGCCGCTGGCGGGAGAAGCTGGTTCAGGTGATGGCGCGGCGAGGATTTGTAAACTATTCGAAGGAGTGGTGGCACTTTTCGCTGCCCGGGGCGGGCAGGCAGGCCTATGATTTCCCGATCACCCAGCGGAAGTAATTCACGGGTTCCAGGACCAGCCATGAGCCAGGCAGCATTCGCGACCCACGAGGTCTTCAACCAGTCGCCGCCGTTCGAAGATATCGATCTCTATGCGGTCGACCGGCCGCTGGTCGAGGCGGTCGCCGCCAATGGCGGCGCTTCGGCCGAGGGCGAACTATCGGAGTTCGGCAAGCATTGGGGCTCGGCGGCGATGGCGGAACGCGGCCGCGTCGCCAACGAGAACACGCCGAAACTGCGGACGTTCGACGCGCGCGGCAACCGGCGCGACGAGGTCGAGTTTCACCCGGCCTATCACCAGCTGATGGCGCACAGTGCACATGCCGGCGTGCACAATTCGACGTGGACGGCCGACGGCAAGCCCGCCGGCGGGGCGTCGGAGGTGATACGCGCGGCGAAATTTTATATCGCCTCGCAGGTCGAGACCGGGCATCTCTGCCCGGTCACCATGACGCGGGCCTCCGTCGCCGCGCTGGCGGAACAGCCCGATCTGCTGGCCAAGGTGATGCCGGTGCTGGGCACGCGATCCTACGATCCGACGTTTGCGCCGTGGTGGACCAAGCGCGGCATGACGCTTGGCATGGGCATGACCGAGAAGCAGGGCGGCACTGACGTGCGCTCCAACATGACGCGCGCGGAGCGCGATGGCGGCGCCTACCGTATCACCGGGCATAAATGGTTCATGTCGGCGCCGATGTGCGACGCCTTCCTGGTGCTGGCGCAGGCCGAGGAGGGATTGAGCTGCTTCCTGATGCCGCGCTTTGCGCCGGATGGGTCGATCAACGCGATCCGGTTCCAGCGCCTGAAGGACAAGCTCGGCAACCGCTCCAATGCCTCCTCGGAAGTGGAGTTTTACGGCGCCTATGCCGAGCGCATCGGCGCCGAGGGCAAGGGCATCCGCACCATCATCCAGATGGTGCAGTTGACGCGGCAGGATTGCGCGATTGCGTCCGCCGGCCTGATGCGATCGGGCCTCGCGCATGCGCTGCATCACGCGCGGCATCGCAGCGTGTTCCAAAAGCATCTCGCCGATCAGCCGCTGATGCAGGCGGTGCTGTCGGACATGGCGCTGCATGTCGAGGCCACGGTCGCGCTGGTGATGCGGCTGTGCCGGTCGTTCGATCGCGCGCCCGTTGACGCCAAGGAGGCCGCCTATATGCGGCTGCTGACGCCCGCCATCAAATACTGGGTTTGCAAGAGCGCGCCGGGCTTTCTCTATGAGGCGATGGAGTGCCTCGGCGGCAATGGTTACGTCGAGGAGGGCATTCTGGCGCGGCATTACCGGGAGGCGCCGGTCAATGCGATCTGGGAAGGCTCCGGCAACGTGATGTGCCTCGACGTCCTCCGTGCGCTGTCGCGTGAGCCGGAAGTGGCGTCCAGCATCGTGCATGAACTGACCGGCGAGACGCTCGGATTGCCGGGCGCGGGTGAGGTCATCACCTTTATCGGCAAGGCGTTCCGGCGGCCGGACAGCGAGCGTGTGGCGCGGCTGGCGGTCGAAAGGCTGGCGCTGCTGGCGGCTTCTGCCGCGCTCAATGCCGTGTCGTCGCGGCATGCACATTTGTTCGCAGCCACGCGCCTTGCCGGGAATCACGCCGGCATGTACGGCGCGGTGGATCTGGCCCATGACGACATAAGCGGCCTGCTGAAGCGCGCGCTGCCGTGAATACGTATCATCCGTCATGGCCCCGGCCATCCACGTCCTTTGTTTCCGCGCGGAAGCGAGACGTGGATGCCCGCCATGACGACACCTGGAAAGTTGATTGATGGACTCCCTCACTTCCGCCAGCCCGATCGAAGTTCCGCCCGCGATCCCCGATCAGCGGCCGCCACGCGTCTGGAAATTCTGGGGCACGACGCTGTGGGGCCTGTTCATCTTCGCCGCGATGTTCCTCGGCCAGGTCGCTGTCATCGTCTACTTCGTGCTGCGGCAGGGCGGGTCGTTCGATGTCGCCGAAGCGATCCGTGTCGTCGGCAGCGGTCTGACCATCTCGCTCTCGGTCATCCTGGGATTGCCCGCCGTGCTATTGGCGACATGGATCGCGATCCGTCCGACGCGCATATCTTTTACCGATTATCTGGCGCTGCGCCGGACCTCATGGCGCAATTTCTTCATCGGCGTCGCGGCCCTGGCCATCCTTGTCGGCGTCTGGGACCTGCTGTCGCGGGCGCTCGGACGCGAGGTGACGCCGGGCTTCATGGGCGAGGTGCTGAAATCCGCGCAGGCCGATGGCGCGCTGTGGCTTCTGGTGATTGCGTTCTGCGTCGCCGCGCCGATGTGGGAAGAGATATTCTCGCGCGGGTTTCTCTACCGCGGCTGGTCGGAATCAAAGCTCGGCGTCGCCGGCGCCATCTTCCTGTCGTCGCTGGCCTGGACCTCGCTGCATCTGCAGTACGACTGGTTCTTCTTCGGCGAGGTGTTTTCGATCGGCGTGCTGCTGGGATATCTCCGCTACCGCATGAACTCCACCTGGCTGACGATCGTCCTGCACGGCATCAATAATCTGGCCGCGACGATCCAGACGTTCTGGCTGGCGGGATCGGGCTAGCACATCGCAGCGAGCGCAATCGCGATCGGCATCGTCACCGCCGCCAAAATGGTCTGCAGGGTGATGATCTGCGCCAATAGCGGCGCGTCGCCGCCCATTTGCCGGGCCAACACGTAGGCGCTTGACGCCGTGGGCACCGCCGAACAGACCGTCACGACGGCGAGGTTGGAATCGGCAAGTCCGAATTGCAACGCCAACGCGACCGTGATCGCCGGCATCAGCACCAGCTTGAGGAACACCGCGACGGCGGCGGCAAGGCTCGGCCTGAACAGGCCTTCGAGATGCAGGCCGGCGCCGGTCACCAGCAGCCCGATGGCGAGCGAGGAGCGGCCGAGCGCGTCCGCCACCTCATGCCAGAGTTTGGGCAGCGGAATATGCGTGACGTTGAGCGCCAGCCCGATCGCGCAGGCCCAGATCAGTGGATTGCTCAATACCGTCACGACAATCGAACCGGCCGAGCGCTTTTCCGGCGAGGCGTAATGGGCAAGCACCGCGACACTGAGCACGTTGACCAGCGGGATGATGGCGATCATCGCGACGGACGCCAGCGCCAGCCCGAGGTCGCCGAACAGACTGCCGGAGACGGCGAGCGCCACATAGGTCTGCCAGCGCGTCGCGCCCTGGAAGATCGAGGTAAAGGCGGGACCATCGACTGCGGCGCGGGCGAGCAGGGGACGCAGCGCAAGACACAGCAGTGACATCGCGAGCGCCGACAGTAGCAGCGCGCCTCCGACGCCGGCCAGCGGCACCCTGGTGAGGTCGGCCTTCACCAGCGTCTGGATCAGCAGGACCGGAAGCAGCACGTAGTAGGTCAGCCGTTCCAGCCCATGCCACTGCGCCTCAGGCCGTATCAAGGTCCGCTTCAGGAAGAAGCCGAGCACGATGAGAAAAAACACCGGCAGTAGCGCCGCGCTGACGACCGCCATGCTTAAGCGTCCCTGCGCAGCTTTGTCAGGCGGTCCAGCGCACCCTGCAGGATGAAGATCGCGGCATGCTCGTCGATCACCTCGGCGCGGCGGGCGCGGGAAACGTCCATGCCGATCAATTCACGCTCGACGGCAGCCGTCGAGAGCCGCTCGTCCCACAGCGCGATGGCAAGACCGGTGAGGCTGGAAAAATTACGGGCAAAGGCCCGGGTCGATTGCGCACGCGGCCCCTCGCTGCCGTCCATGTTGATGGGTAGCCCAAGCACGAAGCCGACCGCGTTGCGTTCGCCCGATATCGCCAGGAGCCGCGCCGCATCGGCCTTGAAGGCCTTGCGCTTGATGGTCTCGACGCCGGTCGCCAGCCGCCGGTCGGGGTCGGACACGGCGACGCCGATGGTCTTGGTGCCGAGATCGAGGCCGATCAGGGCACCGCGCTCGGGCCAATGCGTGACAGCTTCGATCAGGGGAAGGATGGGGGCGGGCATGACCCCGCATAACACCGGCCCGTCATGCGCGCAAAGCCGATCACGGCGTGGCGTCCATGCGAGAACGCCACGCCGCCTGCAGATGTGGTGTTACCGGATCGCGACCGGGTTGATCATGCTCTGCACGCCGCCTTTGAACCGCGGCTGGCCGAGCACGAACAGGAACTCATAGGCCCTTGTCCTTGGCCAGTTCGGCCGTTTCCATGTTTTCGAGGATGTAGGTCCCGTTCATCGGCAATAGGATCTGGTGCACCTCGAAGATGTTCTTGGTCTCGAACGGGACCGCTTCGAGACCCCACGTATCTGCGCCGATGGCAACCACGCCCTTGCCGGCGAGGTACTTGGCTCCTTCGACGCCGAGCCCGGGTTCGCCGGCGCCAAAGCGCTTGTCGTCCTTGCCGATCAGGCTCAGCCAGCCGGTGTGGAAGATCGCGACGTCGCCTTGGCGGATTTCGACGCCCTGCTTCTTCGCAACTTCCTCGATCTCCTTGGTGTTAAAGGCGGTGCCTTCCTTGACCACGTCGGTACCGTAATGAGCCGCCATGTCGAGCAGCACGCCGCGCGTCACCATCGGCGGGATTTTTTCGACACCGAGCTTTTTCAATCCGGTGGGATCGGCGAAATCGAGCAGCTTGTTGCCGTTGTAATAAACGTGCTCGACGCCGATATGGCCGAGGCCGTCGAGCTGGCTGCCGACGCCGACCCAGCCCTCGATGATGTCGTCATTATAGGTGGTCTTACTCGGTCCCAGGCCGGGAATGCCGGCCTGACCGGGCTGCACCACCGTAATCTTGAAGGCTCGAGGAGGGTAGGCCGGAGTCTTGGTGTCGACGGGAATGCCGAGCGGGTAGGTCTTGCCGGTCTTGACCAAACCCACCGCCTTCACGACGAGCTCAGGCTTCATGTAATTGGCGGCGCCGATCTCGTCGTTCGGTCCCCATTTCGAATTGGTCCAATCCTGAGCGCTTGCCGTTCCGACCGTACCGAACAAGGCAACAGAACAGCTCAATACGAATGCAAGGCGCATCGCAGTCCCTCCCAGATGTTGACGTTATGGTTTTTGGCAACTAGCGCCTCATACTAACGTCGCAGCGCAAAGCGGCTTGTTGCGAAAATATGGCGGAGTCGTTTCGCAGGGCGGAACGAAAAGTGGAGTGAGAAGACGATGGATGCGCTTAGCCTGTTCGGCCTGTTCGCAGTGACCGCGATGCTGGTGGCTTACGCGCTGGAAGATCGCAGCCACTGGTACATCCTCGCCTTCGCCGGAGCTTGCGGGCTCGGCTCAGTTTACGGATTTCTGCAGGGCGCCTGGCCGTTCGGGCTGGTCGAGGCGATCTGGGCCGGCGTCGCGGCGCGGCGCTGGAGTATCAGGCGGCAATAACCTCGCCATTGCCGCTCAGGCAGGAAGCAAAGCCCTGCAGGGCGCTGTATTGATGGGCAGCGCGGCGGGTGATGAAGAGCGTCTCGACCTTGGACTGCGCCGGGTTCAGCGTGTGAATGCTGACCGTATCGTTCCGCCCGACCACAGCGCGCGGCAGCATCGTCACGCCCATGTCGGCGGCGACGCAGCCGATCATGCCGTCGAGCGTACCGAGTTCGAACCGCGCGGAAGACGGCCAGCCGAATTCCGAAAAAATCTGCTCGAGCCGCTGGCGGTACGTGCAGCCGGTGCGGAACACCAGCGCGGTCGGCCCCGATTCCGGCGTGCCCGCGCGCAGGGCGGCGAGGCTCGGCCATCGCCGCGCCGTGACCAGCACCAGTTCTTCGCGGAAGGCAACCGTCGCATCGAGTTCGGCATGATCGATCGGGCCTGCGACGAACGCGCCGTCGAATGTACCATTGAGCACACCGGCCACCAATTCGGCCGTCGTCGAGGTCCGCAGACTCAGCCGCACCGCCGGGAAACGGCGATGGAATTCGGCGAGCAGCGAGGGCAGGCGCACCGCCGCCGTCGTCTCCATCGACCCGATCGCGAGCGGTCCCTTCGGCTCGCCATCGTCGCGCGCGGCCAGCAGCGCCTCGCGAGACAGCGCGGACATCCGCTGCGCATAGGGTAGCAGCCGGCGGCCGGCGCCGGTCAGGGTCATGCCGCGGCTGTGCCGCTCGAACAGCGCGGTGCCGATCTCGGCTTCGAGCGCCTTCACGCGTTGGGTGACGTTGGACTGCACGGTGTTGAGTTCTTCGGCGGCGCGGGTGATGCCGCCCAGGCGTGCGACGGTCGAAAAGGTCAGGAGATCGCTCAACTCCATGGGACGTTCCGTTTCATTTTAAAGATGTCTGAATTCTCTAGTATTCATTTTTAGAGAATGATAGTTCGGTCTAATCTGGCTGTCCACGACTTCGGGGAAGGGACATGCCGATATCGACACCGTTGACCGCTCGTTTGGGCATCCGGCATCCGATCCTGTCGGCGCCGATGGACGTCATCGCGGGCGCGCGTCTCACCAAGGCGGTCAGCACCGCAGGCGGGTTTGGTATTCTCGGTGGCGGCTATGGTGACCGGGCATGGCTCGAGCAGGAGACGGCCAGGCTCGCCGATGTTTCTGATCCCTTCGGCATCGGCTTCATCACCTGGAGCCTTGCAACGCAGCCGGCGCTGCTCGACATCGCGCTTGAAGCCGGTCCGCGCGCGATCATGCTTTCGTTCGGCGACCCAAGGCCCTTCGCGCCGCGCATCAAGTCGTCGGGCGCACTGCTGATCTGTCAGGTGCAGGACGAGACGATGGCGCGGCAGGCCCTCGATGCAGGCGCCGACATTCTGATCGCGCAGGGAACGGAGGCCGGCGGCCATGGCGCGTCGCGGACGACGATCGACATTGTGCCGGCGATCGTCGATCTTGCAGCCGGCCGGGTACCGGTCGCGGCGGCCGGCGGCATCGGCGATGGTCGCGGGCTCGCGGCGATGATGATGCTGGGCGCTTCCGGCGTGCTGCTCGGCACGCGCTTTTATGCCAGTCAGGAATGCGATGGCGCCGAGGAAGCGAAACGGCGCATCTGCGCGGCGTCGAGCGGCAACAGCGTCCGCGGAATCATCTTCGATCTCTCGCGCAACAATGTCTGGCCGGCGCCGTTCACCGGCCGCTGCCTGATCAACGATCATGCGCGGCGCTGGATGGGACGCGAGGTTGAACTCATGCAAAATGTCAAAGCGGTCGCCGCCGAATATGCGACAGCGAGGGCCGCGGGTAATTTCGATATTGCCGCCGTCATCGCGGGCGAAGCCGTGGGGCTGATCCATGATATCCCGCCGGCGGCCGAAATCGTTGACAGGATCGTCACCGAGGCCGACCAGATATTGAACGGGCGACGGAACTCCTTCGCTGCCTGATCCTTACGTCTCTTCCATTCATTCAAGCGAGCAGAACCATGTGGCCAGATCGCCGGATCATCGACCTCTTCAAGACCGAATTTCCGATCGTGCTGGCGCCGATGGCCGGCGTCATGGATGCGGAGCTGGTGATCGCGGCGGCGCAGGGCGGGGCGCTCGGCTCGCTGCCATGCGCGATGCTTTCAGCCGAGAAGACGCGCGAGCAGGTCAACATCATCCGCCAGCGGGTCACGGCACCCATCAACATGAACTTCATGTGCCACACGCCCGTTGATGCCGATCCCGCGCGCGAGGCGGGATGGAAGACCCGGCTTGGGTCCTACTACAAGGAGTTGGGCCTTGATCCCGCCGCGCCCTTCAGCGCCGCCAACCGCGCGCCGTTCGATGACGCGATGTGCGCGGTGGTGGAAGAACTGAAGCCGGAAGTGGTCAGCTTCCATTTCGGCCTGCCGGACCCGGCGCTGGTCAAGCGCGTCAAGACGGCGGGCTGCATCGTGATGTCGTCGGCCACCATCGTGAAGGAAGCGATCTGGCTGGAGGAGAACGGCGCCGACGTCATCATCGCGCAAGGCGCGGAGGCGGGCGGCCATCGCGGCATGTTCCTGACCGACAATATCGCCCAGCAGCCCGGCACGTTTGCGCTGGTGCCGCAGGTGGTCGATGCGGTGAGGGTACCGGTGATCGCAGCCGGCGGCATCGCCGACGGGCGCGGCATCGCGGCAGCGTTCGCCCTTGGCGCATCCGGCGTGCAGATCGGCAGCGCCTATCTGCGCTGCCCGGAATCCAAGGTGACTGCACCGGCGCGCACCGCGCTGGCACAGGCACATGACGATTCCACCGTCATCACCAATGTCATGACAGGACGCCCCGCGCGCGGCGTCGCCAATCGCGTCATGCGCGAGGTCGGCCCGATCTCGCCGGATGCGCCGGCGTTCCCACACGCCGCGACGGCGCTCGGGCCGCTGAAGGCGGCGGCCGAAAAGCTCGGCAAGGTCGATTTCACCAATCTTTGGGCCGGGCAGGCGGTGCGGATGGGCCGCGAGATGCCGGCGGCGGAACTGACGCGTGCGCTCGCGGGTGCCGCGCTGGCGCGGCTGGGCCGGATGGCCGGCTGACGAGCTTTCCGTCGAACAGCCGTCGAGAACATGCGCGCGTTGTAAACGTCGAATGACGACCATATACTTGGCAACGCAATTTTCATGAGAGGGCTTGATGCCACCGAAGGGTAAAGATGCGTCGGCCGATATTAGCTTTTATGGCGAAATCAATGGGAGGGAAATTGTAGCATCGGGCTCCGTTGTGTCTCGCTCGGGCGGTGAGATAGTTATTTGTCCGTTTGCGGACGACCGGGCCTATTCTATTGCGATTTCAGTCGCCTTCTCCAACACCGCTGATCCATCGGTCGATTTGGTCGATATTGAAGCCGAGAAAAGGCGGGTGAAAATTTTGTTTCGGCAGCGATTTAAGTCCGGCGAGTTTTTTTCAAATACGGAGCCGTTGGCTGTCGCAATGACCGAAGATGAAGCTTACGAGTATTTGGCAAATTTTGCCATCAACGCCTTCGGTGAAGAACAGCAGTATACACTGCTGCTCTACTATACGATCTTTAAAGCGAAGGCCGTGTAAATGGCCGCGATTTCACCCAAGAAGCCGCGCTCAAAGGCTAATTCGCAAATCACAGATTCAGATCTTCAGCATCATTCGCAGGAACTGGGAAGGCTCGGCTCGATTTTTGGTTCGAAGGAACAAGCTCCAATTTATTTCGCTGGCTTACTTATGGTGGTAGCTAGCGTCGGATTTTGCATCGTAGCTGTGTGCCCGACCACGCCCGAAAAATCAGATGCGTTGAAGGCGTTGGGCGGCATCATTATAGCTGCTCTCACTTTTCTGGGGGGCGCTTCCGGGCGGACTAAGGACTAGGCTGGAAATTCTCTCAATTTAGAATTTAGGGAGCAGAGTTCCCGCGCGGGAACGGAGCTTCCGCCCGCGACCGTTCGCCGCTCGCCAAGGCCAACTCGCTATAGCGCGTGGACCCAAGCCTCGGGATAAAGCGCGTAGGCGTTGCCTCGCCGTGCCAGCCGCGAGAATGCCGGGAAGTGCAGGTGCATCCCGGCAATGAGAATGCCGTCGGCGGAGACGCGGTCGAACATCCGTTTGCGCGCGGTGGCGGCTGCGGCGAGATCGGTGTCGAAGGCCATGCCGGCTTCGGGAAACGCGGTCTGCACTTCCGGCACGTGCACGGTGTCGCCCCAGATCATCAACTGATCGTTGCCCGATGCGACGAGATACGCGGTGTGGCCTGGCGTATGCCCAAGGCTCGGCACGGCGGTTACGCCGGGAAACACCTCACCCTCCCGGAACAATCGCGTCCGGTTCTTGTAGGGCGCGACCTGTTCGCGGCCGGATAGAAAATAGAGTTTTGCCGATCGCTCGTCGGCTTTCGCCATCGCACCATCGTCGAACCAGTGCGCCAGTTCGTTCTCGTGCATCACAAGTTCCGCGTTCGGAAACAGCAGCTGCCCATTCGACATGTCGGTCAGGCCGGCGGAATGATCCGGGTGCATGTGGGTCAGCAACACCGTATCGATCGACTTCGGATCGATGCCGGCGGAAGCGAGGTTGCGCTGAACGAAGCCGGCTGTGGGCTGCAAATAGTTGCCCGATCCGGTGTCGATGATCGCGATGCGTCGCTTTGAATGGATCAGGAAGGTGTTGACGCTGGTTCGCCGTGCCGGCCGGAACGAATCCGTCAGTATCTGACGCGCCTTCTCGACATCGACATTGCGCATCACCTCGAGGGTGCCGTCGAGATAACCGTCGCTGATGGTGGTGACGACGATATCGCCGATCCTGCGATGATAGACGCCTGGAATCTGCGCTACTGGTTGCGAATTCATATGGGGAAGACCTTCGGGCTGTTGAGGGATCGTCAGGTTCTGTCAGGCGCCGACGGATCGCAGGAACTCGTCGATGCAATCGGACAGTAGATCGGGCGTCTGCACCGCCATGTAGTGCCCGGTGCGGATTTCGACGTAGCGGGCGCCGGGAATGGCTTTGGCCACGCTTTCCGCCAACGGCGTTGGGCGCACGCGATCGAGGCTGCCACCGATCACGAGGACCGGACAAGCAAGCCTGGCGAGGTCGTCCTGCATGTCGGCCGCCGCCAGCATCCGCCAGATCGTTGCGTAACTTGAGGGATCGTTGCCGAGCCATCGCGTCCGAAAACGCTCGAACCGGGTGATGTCACCGCGAAGCTCCGGGGCATAGCCGTTCAACATGGAATCCTCGACCGCCAACGCCATGCCGGCGGCTTCGATCCGTGCGAGGCGCTCCAATGCCGCCGCGCGGCGCTCCGCAGCGATGCCGGTGGCCGGGCTGCCGACCGCAACGGCGCTGGTGCGCTCCTTGTATCGGGCCGCGAAGTGCAATGCGATCGCACCCCCGACGGCCACCCCCGCCAGCGCAACCTTGCCGGCGATCCCAAAATGATCGAGCAGGGCTGCGATGTCGTCGGCCATCGTATCGAGGGTAAGCTCGCCGCGCACCTTCTGCGACAATCCAGCGCCGCGAGTGTCATAGCGCAGCACACGGCGCGATTTCGCGAACCTTGGCGCAACGTCGTCCCAGCTTTCGAGCGAGCCGCCCATTTCGTGAACCAGCACCAGCGTGTGGTCGCCGCTGCCACTCAGCTCGCAGCGTAGCCCGACGCCATTGGCTTCAATGAAATCCATCCTTCGCCCCCCGCGTTCTCTGATCTTCTTGTTTGTCACGGAGAGCGAGTGGCCGGTCAGCCTCGAAATCCGAGGTCCAAGATACCGGAGACAATAGGAATTTCAAATTTGTTGAGGTCCGCGAGCTGAGGCATGTTGGTTTATTGGCGCCTGTGGGCGACGCGGGGCCTTGGCTTGCGGCTTCCTAGTGTGCCGGTTCGTCGTGGTGGACCTCAAGATGCTCAGCCGCCAGCGACCGATAATGCGCCGCCATCTCCTTGTAATGCTGCTTTGAGATCGGATCGGTCGCGCTTTCCGCGCGGCGCTCGAACATTTCCGCCTTCTCCTGCAGGATTTTAGCTTGGGACATGGCTCTCCCTCCCGTTGGTCAGGTTAAGCAGGCGAGGTAGATGATCGCGACGCCGAGCACGGTCCCGATGGACCAGAGGGCAGGATCCCAGCTTTCCGATCCGGCGCTGTCATTTTCGATGGTGGACATGACACGGCCTCCGATGTCTGGCCGCGACTACATCCCCCGACTGTTTCAGGACGACTACGTAAGGCGGCAAAAATGGTTTCGTCAGGGCTGGTTTGCGCAGGAAATGGGCGCTTGGCGCTCAAAATCCCGTGCGTCGGGGCGGGGTCGACTTCTGACCTCCAAAAGCGGGTATTCGGCGTCCGAAGGCCCCGCTCCGCCTGTTCCCGTGGTTGCGGCGCAAAAGCGGCCTCTGCTATACGGCGGGTGCGAATTCTCCATTCGAGGCCTATATTTATGTCCGTTGATGCCGCCACCGTCCGCCGCATCGCGCAGCTCGCGCGAATTGCGGTCACCGAGGCCGAGGTTCCCCATCTGCAGGGCGAGCTGAACGCCATGCTGGCTTTCGTGGAGCAGCTTTCGGAGGTGAACGTCGACGGCGTCGAACCGATGACCTCGGTGACCCCGATGGAAATGAAGAAGCGTGCCGACGTGATCAATGACGGCGAGATCCCCGACGACATCGTTGGGAATGCGCCGGAGACGCAAAACCATTTCTTTCTGGTGCCGAAGGTCGTCGAATAACTTACCTAAAGATCGGAAGTCCGATGTGTCTGCTCTGCGACGATGAAAAGGCCTATCAGGCCTATATGAACTACCTCGACACGATGGAGCGGCAGGGCAAGGCCGCCGATCCCGACAAGGCGATGGACGCCGTCCTCGATCAGCTCGAGGCCGCCGACAAGGCCCGCGTCAACGACCCCGCCAACGACAAGACGCTTTCTCCATTCTTCTGCAGCCCGATCAATAAATGACCGACCTGACATCGATGACGATCGCGGAGGCCAAGGCCGGCCTCGCGAACAAGTCTTTCACCTCGCTCGAACTGACGGATGCGCATCTCGCCGCAATCGAAGCCGCGCGTTCGCTCAATGCCTTCATCCTGGAGACGCCGGATCAGGCCCGCGCCATGGCGCGCGCGATTGACGCGAAGATCGCCAAGGGCGAGGGCGGGCCGTTGGCCGGCATTCCGCTCGGCATCAAGGACCTGTTCGCAACGAAAGATGTGCGCACCACCGCGTGCTCGAAGATTCTCGGCAATTTCGTGCCGCCTTACGAATCGACCGTGACCTCGCAGCTCTGGCGCGATGGCGCCGTGATGCTCGGCAAGCTCAACAACGACGAATTCGCGATGGGCTCGTCGAACGAGACGTCGTGCTTCGGCCCGGTGGTCAATCCGTGGCGGCGCGAAGGTTCCAACACCACGCTGGTGCCGGGCGGCTCATCCGGCGGATCGGCGTCCGCCGTGGCGGCGCTGCTCTGCATGGGCGCGACCGCGACCGACACCGGCGGTTCGATCCGTCAGCCCGCCGCGTTCACCGCGACCGTGGGCGTCAAGCCAACCTATGGGCGTTGTTCGCGCTGGGGCATCGTGGCGTTCGCGTCCTCGCTCGACCAGGCAGGTCCGATCGCCCGCACCACCCGCGATGCCGCGATCCTGATGCACTCGATGGCCGGGCACGATCCCAAGGACACCACCTCGGTCGATCGCGCGGTACCGGACTACGAGGCCGCGATCGGAAAATCCGTCAAGGGCATGAAGATCGGCATTCCCAAGGAGTACCGCCTCGACGGCATGCCGGCGGAAATCGAAAAGCTCTGGAGCGAAGGCGCGGCGTGGCTGAAGGCGGCCGGCGCCGAACTGGTCGATGTGTCCCTGCCGCACACCAAATACGCGCTGCCGGCCTATTACATCGTGGCGCCCGCGGAAGCCTCGTCCAACCTCGCGCGCTACGATGGCGTGCGTTACGGCCTGCGCGTGCCCGGCCGCTCGATCGGCGAACTCTATGAGAACACCCGCGCCGAGGGTTTTGGCGACGAAGTCCGCCGCCGCGTCATGATCGGCACCTATGTGTTGTCGGCCGGCTATTACGATGCCTATTATCTGCGCGCGCAAAAAGTCCGCACCCTGATCAAGAAGGATTTTGAGGAGTGCTTTGCCAAGGGCGTCAGCGCGATCCTGACCCCGGCGACGCCGTCGGCGGCCTTCGGCGTCGGCGAGAAGGGCGGCGCCGATCCGGTCGAGATGTATCTCAACGACATCTTTACGGTGACGGTGAACATGGCCGGACTGCCCGGCATCGCCGTGCCGGCCGGCAAGGATGCGCAAGGTCTGCCGCTCGGGCTGCAACTGATCGGTCGTCCGTTCGACGAAGAGACACTGTTCTCGCTCGGCGAAGTCGTGGAGCAGGCGGCCGGCCGCTTCACGCCGCCGCGCTGGTGGTGACATGGCAGATTTCCGCGCCAGCCTGACGGACGCTGGGCCAGCGCCGGGCCTGGAGCCACCGCTGGCTGCACTATGGTGGGCCGCCAAGGGCGACTGGGATCGTGCGCACAAGATCGTGCAGGACGAAAGTGACGCGAATTCAGCCTGGGTGCACGCCTATCTGCACCGGGTGGAAGGTGATCTCGGCAACGCCGGCTACTGGTACCGCCAGGCAGGCCAGCCGGCGGCGAAGGATTCTCTGGAAGCCGAATGGGAGCGGATCGTGTCCGCGCTGCTCGGGAGTGGAAAAGCATGAACGTGTCAGTCAAACCGGGAAAACTGATCAAGGGCCAGACCGGCGACTGGGAAGTCGTGATCGGGATGGAAATCCACGCCCAGGTCACCTCGAAGTCAAAGCTGTTCTCGGGCGCCTCGACCGAATTCGGCGGCGAGCCGAACAGCCATGTCTCGCTGGTCGATGCGGCGATGCCGGGCATGCTGCCTGTCATCAACGAGGAATGCGTCAGGCAGGCTGTCAGGACGGGCCTCGGATTGAATGCGCAGATCAACCTGCGCTCGGTGTTCGACCGCAAGAACTATTTCTATGCCGACTCGCCGCAGGGTTACCAGATCAGCCAGTACAAATCGCCGATCGTCGGCGAGGGCGAGGTCGTGGTCGAACTGGACGGCGGCAGGACCGCGACGATCGGCATCGAGCGGCTGCATCTGGAGCAGGATGCCGGCAAGTTGCTGCACGATCAGTCGCCGACCATGTCCTATGTCGACCTCAACCGCTGCGGCGTGGCGCTAATGGAGATCGTGTCGAAACCCGACATCCGCGATGCCGAACAGGCCAAGGCCTATGTAACAAAATTGCGTTCGATCCTGCGCTATCTCGGCACCTGCGACGGCGACATGGAGAAGGGCTCGTTGCGCGCTGACGTGAACGTTTCCGTGCGTAAGCCGGGCGGGCCGCTCGGCACCCGGTGCGAGATCAAGAACATGAACTCGATCAACTTCATCGGCCAGGCGATCGAGTACGAGGCGCGGCGCCAGATCGAGATCATCGAGGATGGCGGCACGATCGACCAGGAAACGCGGCTGTTCGACCCGAACAAGGGCGAGACGCGCTCGATGCGCTCCAAGGAAGAAGCGCATGACTATCGCTATTTCCCGGATCCCGACCTGCTGCCGCTCGAGTTCACGCAGAGCTATGTCGACGCGCTGAAAGCGGAGCTGCCGGAACTGCCGGATCAGAAGAAGGCGCGCTTCATCGAGAGCCTCGGCCTGTCGCCCTACGATGCCAGCGTGCTGGTGGCCGAACGCGAGAGCGCGGTGTTCTACGAAACCGTGCTGGCCGGTCTTGCCGACAAAACGCGCGACGGCAAACTCGCGGCCAATTGGGTGATCAACGAGCTGTTCGGGCGTCTCAACAAGGAAGGCCACGATATTACGGCATCACCGGTGTCGGCGGCGCAACTGGCTGCGATCGTCGACCTGATCGGCGAGGGCACCATCTCCGGCAAGATCGCCAAAGACCTGTTCGAGATCGTCTGGACGGAAGGCGGCGACCCGCGCGAGCTGGTCGAAGCGCGCGGCATGAAGCAGGTCACGGACCTGGGCGCGATCGAAAAGGTCGTCGACGACATCATCGCCGCCAATCCGGATAAGGTCGCGCAGGCGAAAGCCAAGCCGCAACTCGCCGGCTGGTTCGTCGGCCAGGTGATGAAGCAGTCCGGCGGCAAGGCCAATCCGCAGGCGGTGAATGATCTGCTGAAGGCGAAGCTCGGCATCTGAAGCGTCCCGTAACGGGACGACTCTTGTCGTCGATGACGCCACGAGAGATGCGCGCGAGCGCGCTTCGATCGTTCATCGCGATCCGAAATTTACCATGACGCACGGAAATGCGGACGCGAATCGGTCGCAGCGATTCGTCCGGAGAACCGGTTTTGGCGAGCGCCGATGAGGCGCCAACGCTGTGACCATGAAAATTTTTTTATTGCCAAAATTCGCGACTCAGAGTCCGTGCACGCGGCTTTTTGACGGCAGTAATGAGTCGCGCCTGCATTGAGCGCACGTTGATCGTCGTTTGCGCGAATTCAAGAAATGCCTGCGGCACAGGCGCTTCCTTCACTATTGACAAGCGTCGATGTCGGTCGTTGCGGCACTTTTTGCATCGACATGCGCGCTTGTCGTTGTGCCGTCGAATGAAGTGCTTCGCGCGCTCTCACATTGCTGCGTCAACACTTCCTTAAGCGGGACGCTGTTTTTTTGAATGTGTTGGTGTATTCGGGATGTAGTGCATCTCGATTCCCGAGTGCACGCAGCGATTAAGCCATCTCACTTACATTAGGAGGGCAACATGGCCAAGAAAGCTAAGAAGGCAAAGAAGGCGAAGAGCGCAGTGAAGAAGACTGCGAAGAAGACCCGCAAGGTCGCCAAGAAGAAGAAGTAACTTCGCTTCTCCAAGATTGCCGGCGACTTGATGCCGGCACGTCATTAGAGCCCTGGATGAAAGTCTGAAGGCTCTGGTCGACGAAAAGAGGGTGTCGGCGAGACATCAGGTCAAACGGCTGGATCGTATTTCGGAAGAGCGTTCTTTCAAAAGAGGCTCGCTCTTTCAAAACCGGTCCGGCAGAAGAAATAAGTTTTTCTTCGTTCGGTGCGGGTATCCTTACGACCCGCAATTTCGGTGGGGCCAAAAGCCCGGCATGAAATCTGGTCCTGACGTGTTCGCCGACGCCCTCGTTCCCGGAACGCTATCGTTCCCGGAACCCCCTCGTTCCCTGGAACGTCCTTGTTCCCCCGGAACGCCCGCTTTCGCCGGAGCGCTCTCCGATAGCCGACGCATCAGCCGTCTGGCGCCAAAGTCTTCCCCGATTCATCATCGATCGTTCGCAGGCGTCGGTTGTTTCGCTTCCGCCTGTTGTTCCAGGCGCGTCGTCGCTTGCGAATTCGGTATCCGCCGCGCCGTGAACTCCCGAATGGTCGCAGCAACTGCGCGACGCCTCATCATTGGCTGGAACCCGTCATGGTGCAGGCTGTTGCGGCCGGCCCGGTGACGAATGATGATGATGCCGACCTTGCAGCAATGGTTATCGTTCTACGAAACCGCAGGGTAAACCGAACTTCACGATTGGTAACTTCTCCCTGTGCCGCAGGCATTTCTGCGATTTCATGTTCGATCGCACAAGGCGCGCGTTTACATCCCGTTCATCGCGAACCTTAAACTGCCCTTCAAATTTGATGGGTCATGATCATCCCAACAACAGACCGGAAAACGGCGTTGGGGATGTGTTTTGACAGTGGACAGGGGCCGCGCTCGGGGGAGGGCGGCAACGATAAAAAGGGGAGCTACGGATGTTTCAGGGGCACTTTGATCTGGACGCGGCCATTCCGGTGGAGGCCACCGCGATCCCGGACGTGCTGTTCGAGCGCGGCCTGTACTGGGCGAGCGGTCGTTCCGGCGTGGTCAATCTGGTCGCGGCCCACAAATGGTTCAATCTTGCAGCCCTGAAGGGACGCGCGGATGCCATCTCCATGCGCCGCGAGGTCGCCGAGATGATGTCGGATGCCGAAATCGCCACCGCACAGCGCGAAGCCCGCGCCTGGATGACGGCGCATTGAGATCCCGCCGTTTCAGGCGGATACCCCGTCTGTGATTTGCAGACGGCCGCTCATGCGCCACTTCGCCGGGGCGGCTTCGTCCAGCCAATGAACGCGCGCTGACGGGCTGCACAGCCCGTATCGTCGGCCCGTCGATTGTCAGCCCGACAGAAAAGCAAGCCGTTGATCGGTCCTGCCCGGTGCGATCTGGAGGATTTCCGCGGTGACGACGTTCTCCGCGACGAACGGGTCCTCGTCGATCCGTGCCTGAAGATCCGGGAGCGACGCATTGTGGGCGAGAATGCCGCCGCCCAAATTAGGCTGCAGGCTGCCGGCCAGCAGGAATATACCGTCCTCGAAGCCGCGCTTGAGCCAGGCGTTGTGCCCTTCCATGAATTGGGAAGCGCGGGCTTTGTTGGAAAATCTGAGCAGTATGACAAACATCGTGCGGCGTCTCCTTTGAATCGAACGGCGTCTCATTTCGTGCGGCGTTTGCCGGTGCATTGCGCATCCAGCCAATTGCACATCTGTTCGGCTTCCCGCCGAATGAATCCCTCGTCGCGAAAGGCATTTGCCAATGTGGCGACGCCCTGACTGCGGGCAAGAAGATGCATTGCCAGCGCATCGGCGTCCGCCTTGCGGCCGAGCAGGGCGAACTGTCGGCGCAGCCAGCCGCGAAGCAGTGTAAAAATCTCGTTCGCCTGTGCCTGCGCGCCGTGATCCAGCTTCGCCAACTCGTTGCAAAGCGAGCCGACCGGACAGCCGTACAGCATGATCTTCACCCTGTTCATGATCAGGATATGGATGAAGCTGCGGATGCGATCCGCCGGATGAGCCCCCTCGGACTCCCATCGATCCAGCATCGCTCGGGTATTCGCCAGCCGATAACCGAGGACGGCATCCAGTATCTCGTCCTTGGTCCTGAAATGGTAATAGAAATTGCCGCGCGAGATTTGCATGGTCTCGGCGATGTCCGAAAAGGATGTGTGCTCGTAACCTCGCTGGTAAAAAAGCTGATCGGCTTTCTCGACGATATGATCGCGGGTGGTCTTGCCGCTCATGAAGTCACCTTTTCTCCCGCTCGCGCCACCGAACCTGTCTGTCCGAATGCGCGCGCAGACTACCCGGCGGCACGGGTGGCCGGGTTAAAAACCGGCGATACTGTGGGACCTCGATCAATCTGGTAAAGGCCTAGGGCAGTTGTCCTAATCGTAGCCTAGGACGATTGTCCAAATCCGTCAAACGATCCGTTAGAGGGCTTCGTGAACGAGGAATCCGGCACGCCCCCGGCGCTGGCGCCTGTTGGGATCGGGCGCGATCCGGAAGTGCTGTTCGAACGCGGTGTCTGCTGGGCGAGCGGTCGTTCCGGCGTGGTCAATCTGGTCGCGGCCCACAAATGGTTCAATCTTGCAGCCCTGAAGGGACGCGCGGATGCCATCTCCATGCGCCGCGAGGTCGCCGAGATGATGTCGGATGCCGAAATCGCCACCGCACAGCGCGAAGCCCGCGCCTGGATGACGGCGCATTGAGATTCCGGGCGGCCGGTCTCACGCCGGCGGCTCGCCATTGGCAAGGCAGCATTTCTTGGCCTTCTTGCCGCTCCCGCAGGGGCATGGATCGTTACGGCCGACGTGACGCCAGGGATTCCTGACCGGCTCGCTCGGGTACGCGAAATCGGTCCAGGGGGCTTCCTCGCCGTCCTCGTCGAAGATGTCTTCGCTGTCCCGCGCCCAATCCAGCGACACCAGCACGTCCTCGATGTAACCGAGGTTGAGTTGCGTGAACCGATCGATGTCGTCGGGCGCGTGTTCGGCTGCGACAAGGTCCTCATCGAACTGAGGACGATCAATCCATTCTTCGGGTATGCGGTCTTCACGAAAGGCACCGTCGACGAGCGGCACCAGGTCGCGCAGACCGAGCAAGGCGATTGCCTGCAGCCAGCCCGCCCAGGCCTGATCGCCATCTTCGGCCGGCCGCTCTTCATGGAACCGGACCAGAAATTCCCGAAACTGATCGCGCTGGATGCGCCGCTCCCATGCCAGGAAAGTCGCCGCGCCGAACAACGCTTCACGGATGTATCCATCAATCGAGCGATCGGTGATCAAGGCGAACAGGGCGTCGGCATCATCATCGAACACGCCAGTGACGATTTTGGCCAGGCTTTCAGTGACGGCATCGCCGAGCAGGTCGTCGAGTTCTTCTTGGGGCCGGCGCAGCAGGCGCAGGAGCGGTTGGCAGGCTTCCCGGTCACGCGCACCGCCCAGGATATGAAGGCCGCGGAACAGCAGCAGGCTTTCGTCGTCCGACAATACCTCGCCGTCCGCAGCCTGCAGCAGAACGGCGCGCAATTTCGGCGCGGCCTCCTCGATTCTCGCCGTGCACATTCCGACGGCTAAATCCGGCAGCTTCCGTTCCGTCGCGATGGCATGAAGGTAGTCTTCAATCGGGCCGAGATCAGGCGTGTTCTCGCCACTGCCAAGGATCGCTTCGAGTTCTTCCTTTTTCATGTTGCGCTCCGCTGCGTGTTGCAAAGCTGATCGGAACTCCCCCAACCGGGGCGGAACAGGTTTCGCGCCAGCCGAGGTAGTCGAGCTTTGGCCAATAGTTTGCCATTTCTGCGCCTTCCCTTCAGCTATCACGCGGAACGCGAAGTCGTTCGTGTCTTCTGCAATCGCCCGGTAGCATATGGGCGATCGACTCGTCAGCACCGGTCAGTCCGGAAGTGGAATGTGCTCATCCCGATCATTGACGGGAAGATCGAAACGTCCCTTGCCCCAGTTCTCAGCGCGCCATTCGGCCTTGGCCTCTTCGATGCGCTCCCTGGATGAGGCGACGAAATTCCACCAGATGTAGCGGGGACCCGAAAGGGTCGCGCCGCCGAGGATCATCAGCCGCGCGCCTCTGTCGCCAGCCGCCACCGTGATCCTGTCGCCGGGGCGGAAGACCATCATCTGAGATGCCTCGTATTCCTGGCCGGCGATGGAGATCGAACCTTCGACGATGTAGATGCCTCGGTCTTCGTGATCATCCGGCATCGGCAGTCGGCTTCCTGCTTCGAGCGCCACATCGGCGTAGAATGTTTCCGAGAACATCGTCGCAGGGGCCTTTTCGCCGTAGGCGTCCCCGAGGATGAGCCGGACCGAGACGCCGCTATCCTCGATAACCGGCAGCGCCTCCTTGCCATGATGCTCGAACATCGGTGCCATATCCTCGTGACGCCCGGGCAGCGCCAGCCAGGTCTGAATTCCGAACAGGCTGTTCGGACCGCTTCGGGCAGCCGCTGATGTGCGCTCGGAATGGGAGACACCGCGCCCGGCGACCATCCAGTTCAGCTCGCCCGGACGGATCGTCTGATCGGCCCCGGTGCTGTCCCGGTGATGGAAGTCGCCGCGATATAGATAGGTAACGGTGCCGAGACCGATATGCGGATGCGGCCGAACGTCAACGCCCTGTCCGATCAGGAGTTCGGCCGGCCCAGCCTGATCGAAGAAGATGAACGGTCCGACCATCTGCCGCTTCGGCGCCGGCAGGGCGCGCCGAACCTCAAAGCCGCCGAGATCGCGAGCGCGTGGAACAATGAGAGTTTCGATCGCGTCGATGCCCACCTCATCGGGGCAGCCGGGGTCGATTGCCGGGTTCCAACTCATGAGCGTCATCCTCTCTTGGGCTTCCGGGAGGGCCTCGCCCTTGCCGATGCGAATGCCTGATTTCGATTAATCCGGACCAGCACAATCCGAACATTCCTCAAGGCCGGGACGCGTTGCAGGGTCTCGTCGAGACCCTGTCGCCTTCCGTCCACTACGAGCCGGGCCTGATCATCGCCGAAGGTGATCTGGTCGCCATCCACGGCCGTATCCGCGGCTGGGCAGACGAGCCTCAGGTTGTGGTCGATATCTTCCGGGTCGAGGGTGGCAAACTCGTCGAACACTGGGACGTGTTGCAGAACGAGGTGTCGGTAAGCGGAGGCGTTGCCGGCCTCTCGATGTTCGATCCCGAGGAAGGTGCCAGCCGTGCCGGATAAGATCATGGCTGACGGGGCGACAACGACTAGATGTCCCTTCCAATAACTCGCTGAGCTTTTCTATGTCTCGCACATCCGCCTTTGGCGTGCCGGTCTGCCGCGCGATGCCCTAATTTCGGCCTCGGCGCTCGCCGCAAGCTTCACCTTTCCGCTGGGCAACGCGCGTGCTGCGGGGCCTGCCACCCACGACGTTCCAGAAGGAGAACACACCATGGGCTTTGTCACGACCGACGACGATGTACAGATTTTCTATAAGGATTGGGGTCCCAAGGACGCCCAGCCCATCGTTTTTCACCATGGCTGGCCGCTCAGCTCCGACGACTGGGACGCGCAGATGCTTTTCTTCCTGTCGAAGGGCTATCGTGTCGTCGCGCATGACCGGCGCGGCCATGGACGCTCGGAGCAGGTCGCCGATGGTCACGACATTGACCACTACGCGGCCGACGCGTTTGCCGTCGCCAAGGCGCTGGATCTGAAAAACGCGGTTCACATCGGCCATTCCACCGGTGGTGGCGAAGTGGCACGGTACGTGGCGCGACATGGCGAACCTGCTGGCCGGGTGGCCAAGGCCGTCCTCGTCGCTGCCATTCCGCCGCTGATGCTGAAGACCGACGACAACCCCGAAGGAACACCCATGGAGGTCTTCGACGGTTTTCGGTCGGCACTGGCCAGTAATCGTGCACAGTTCTTCCGCGACGTCCCGTCAGGCCCGTTCTACGGCTTCAACCGCGAGGGCGCGACGGTACATGAAGGAGTGATCCAGAACTGGTGGCGGCAGGGCATGATGGGTAGCGCCAAGGCGCACTACGATGGCATCAAGGCCTTCTCGGAAACCGACCAGACCGATGATCTCAAGGCGATCACCGTGCCGACGCTGGTGCTGCACGGTGAGGACGACCAGGTCGTTCCGATCGCCGCCTCGGCTTTGAAGGCGGTCAAGCTGCTGCCGAACGGCGCGTTGAAGACCTATCCTGGTTTCTCGCACGGGATGCTGACGGTGAATGCTGACGTGCTAAACGGCGACCTTCTGAAGTTCGTCACGAACTGAAGTGGCTGCGGGGCGCGGCTCCCGGCCCCGCAGTTCGAGTCGACGCTTGAGAGGGTGTGCGTGCGTCGGTGGAGCACAAGCACTCCATCTCGCACTACAGAAGCGGCCGCGCATGTCGCGGTCTCACTGCGCGCCTGTCAGCCAATCCTATTGGTGGGGCCGAAACCAGACGGCCCCAATTCGGTCATGCTCAAGCCTATTCGCCAACAGAAGCGAAGGGGAGGCTGTAGCGTAGAAACGGCGGGGATCGACGGTGTGTACGCTGCTTGGTGATGATGCGGCCATCGGCGGCCATATCGCCGGGGCTGAGCGATGGCGGAGCCGGAGGGATTCGAACCCTCGATAGGGCTTTACAACCCTATAACGGTTTAGCAAACCGCCGCCTTCAGCCACTCGGCCACAGCTCCATCAGCGCGGATATGCCTGAGGCGAGGGCCAGCCGCAAGCGGCAGATTCAGATTACGCCGAGGCCATTTAGAGGCGCCGGCGCTTCGCGCGCATTCCTCACGAACGGCCGATATCCCGTATCGCGCGGTTAGGCGCATGTTTCCGGGCTCTGTGGGTCTCGGGGACACGCAGATGGCTCAGCTATCGGCACGGTGTGCGCGACGCGGGATCTGGCCTTCGCAGGGAGTTTTCGCGGTCTGTTTGCCTCACGCGCAGCGTCGAAATCGCGTGAAATTGATTCGATGTCGCCGGCGGACCGATTCGATTCCGCGCAATCCCGGTTCCAGATCGCCGCGCGCAAGCGCCGGATTTTACCGCACTCTATAAATATAAATCCCTTCCGATCCCGAGAAATATCGAGGCTTCCATCGTCTTCCGCCGGTTTTTGCCCCGGTTGAGGGCCCGTCGACCGTGAGACGCGCGTCGCGGCCTAGGCCCGCATGCGATGAGCCTCGTCCGTTGACTCTATAATAGGTGCGAAATCGCCCGCTGCGGATTCGGCGACCTCGTCTTCGATTCGATGCGAGAGAGGCACGCTGGCGGGCACGAGCCGCCTGTTGCAGTGCCCACACCGACAATCGTGGTGTCATTTGGAACTATTCGAAAACACCGAATAGAAACAGCATCTTGCAGGGAAACTTCGATCACGAACACGTGTTATTTGTGCAACACCCTTTGGAAAAGGGCCGGAGCCGGGCCGTTCGAGGCGGTTCCTTTGTTGCGTGTGCAGAAGTCCTCGGTAATTGTGATCGAGCGACGGAGGGGGGCATCCCGAGGTCGTCCCGTTTTAGGTGGTTCGCTTAAGTCCCTCGCGTTCATGCGGGAGTGTCCGAAGGCGCGAAGCGACTAAGCGGGTTTCAGGGGACAAGGGAACCAACCTTAGGGTGTTTACACCCAGCGGATCCGGAACCTTCCCTACAGAGCAACTTGGAGGTTTAACATGAAGATGGTTAAGAGCCTTATTCTCGGCTCAGCGGCGGGTCTGATCGCCATGAGCGGAGCTCAGGCGGCCGATCTTCCCGTCAAGGCCAAAGCGGTCGAGTACGTGAGGATCTGCTCCCTGTATGGCGCGGGTTTCTTCTATATCCCGGGCACCGACACCTGCATCAAGCTGGGTGGTTATCTGCGCGTTGACACCACGTTCAACGGCTCGCCCTACGATGAGCCGGCTTGGAGCGGTGATCAGGGTCAAGGCAATCGCTATCGCGATTACTTCGCTTCCCGTTCCCGTATGGCGCTGACGGTCGATACCCGTACCGCCACTGAATACGGTGTGGTTCGCACCTTCGGTCAGCTGGATTGGTCGTTCGCCTCGCCGAGCGGCAGCGTCAGAGAAGTGGGATTTGCAGGCCAGGCCGGCGGCCTGAACAACGGCCAGCAGATCGCGACGGAAATGCTGTTCATCCAGTTCGCTGGATTCACGTTCGGTCGCTCCGCTTCGGCCTATGCGACGCCTTGGCATGGTTATCCAGGCAACAACACCTCGTTCCTGGTCGGCGGTCATGACACCGTCACCGGCACGAACAACATCCAGTACACCGCGCAATTCGGCAACGGCGTGTCGGGCACCATCGGTCTGGATGACCCGCTCGCGTTCAACCGCACCAGCGTGTACAACTTGGCTACGGGCGGAGCTTCGCTCGCATCCCTTAACGCCAACGGAGCCGGCGTTAACGCTTATGCGGGTGTGCATACTCCCGACATCGTCGGTAACATTCGTGTCGACCAGGCTTGGGGTCTGTTCCAGATTTCAGGCGCACTGCATGAGGTTAACGGTTCGTACAACAACCTGACGTTGGGCGCAGCGAACAACCTGTCGGAAATCTCCGGCCACCCCGAGAGCAAATGGGGCGGTTCGGTGATGGCTGCCTTGCAGATCAAGAACATCCCGACCGGTGCCGGCGACGACATCAAGATGGATGTGAGCTGGGGCAAGGGCGACATCAAGAACATCGTTGGTACCAGCGCAGGCGTACGGCCTTTCCAGATGTACAGCAACGGCGCCGCTGGCACTTACCAGAGCATCGGCTTCGCTAACGCAACCGATGGCGTCTATCTGCCGACATCTGCCGGCGGTGACGGGTCGATCCATCTGACCGAAGGTTTTGGTTTCCGTGGTGCGTTCAACCACAACTGGGATCCTTACTGGTCGACCAGCCTGTTCGGCGGCTACGCTGCCATTCGGTATGACGGCACGGCGAAGGCCAGCTATTGTGCAGCCTACGCTGCGAGCAACACCGGCGCCCAGTCTGTGGATTTCAGCTGCAACCCCGACTTCAATCTCTCGCAGATTGGTCTGATCACCCGCTGGACTCCCGTCAAGAACCTGACGTTCTCGGCCGAAGTGCTCTATTTCCACCTCGACCAGAAGTTCTCCGGTTCCAAGATCCTGACGCCGGCGAATCCGAAGCCGACCGCCATCTACCAGTACAAGGATCAGGATACGGTCAGCTTGAATATTCGCGCTCAGCGTAACTTCTGATCTCGAACGTCTGACAACTCTCTAGGAGAATCCCCGGCAGGAAACTGCCGGGGATTTTTCGTTGTGCGACCGCGTCCAGGACACCGGGGCCCTGAATTCGTGAGCTCCGGTTGCAGCGCCCCGATCGCCGGGCGGAATACGAGGCTTTGCGAGCAAAGAGCGATGGCCACGGCACCGGAGGGCCCCGGCGCTTGACGTTGCGCAGCGTGATCCGCGTCATCAGCATTGGATTCTCACGCCGAACGCCTCGACGTGTTGCACAAGACGCACAGCCACGGAAAAACCAGCGCTGTTCACGGTCATGTCACGCTCCGACTCAGATTTTGGCGGTATTCCTTCGGCCATATAAACATGCTGCTGCATCCAAAAGCCTGCAGACGCAAAAGGAGAACAAACAAAGTGACAACGTTCAAAAAACTTATCCTTGGCTCGGTCGCTGGTATTTTCGCCGTCGGCACGGCGCAGGCGGCCGATCTTCCGGTCAAGGCAAAGGCGGTCGAGTACGTGAGGGTCTGCTCGCTGTACGGTGCTGGTTTCTTCTACATCCCCGGCACGGATACCTGCATCAAGCTGGGTGGCTACCTGCGTGTCGACACCACGTTCAACGGCGGACCGCACGGCCAGCCGGCCTGGAATGGCGATCTGGGCCAGGGAAATCGCTATCGCGACTCCTTCGCTTCCCGTTCACGTATGGCGTTCACCGTTGATACCCGCACCGCCACCGAATATGGCGTGGTTCGTACCTTCGGTCAGTTGGATTGGTCGTTCACCTCGCCGAGCGGCAGCGTCAGGGACGTTGGAACCACAAGCAACGGGCAGCAGATCAACACCGAATATCTCTTCATCCAATTCGCCGGATTCACCTTCGGTAAGTCTTCTTCGGCCTACTCGACCCCTTGGAACGGTTACCCGGGCAACCTCAGTGCGAGCCTGCTCGGCGGCAACAACACCGACACCGGCCTGAACAACATCCAGTACACCGCTGAGTTCGGCAATGGCGTGTCGGCCAGCATCGGCCTGGACGATCCGCTCTCCTTCAACCGCACCAACGTGTTCAACCTGGCCACGACCTCGGCTGCCGGCGTTGTTACGCTCGCGAGTCTTAACGCGAACGGAGTCGGCACCAACGCCTATGCGGGCGTGCATGCTCCCGACGTCGTCGGCAGAATCCGTGTCGATCAGGCCTGGGGTCTGTTCCAGATTTCAGGCGCGCTGCATGAAGTTAACGCTTCGTACAACTCGCTGACCCTGGGTGCGGCGAACGAATTTTCGGAAATCTCTGGCCACCCCGAATCAAAGTGGGGCGGTTCGGTGATGGCCGCGTTGCAGATCAAGAACCTCCCGACCGGTGCTGGCGACGACATCAAGTTCGATGTGTCCTATGCAAAGGGCGACACCAAGAATGTGCTCGGTGTAAGCGGATCCTCGCCCAGCTTTGCGATGTTCGGCAGCAGCGGATCCGCCTATCAGAGCGTTGGATTCGGTGCGACCACTGACGGCGTCTATCTTCCTGGCGCTGGCGGCACGGACGGCATCAAGCTCACGACGGCTTGGGGCTTCCGTGGTGCGTTCAATCACAACTGGAACCCATACTGGTCGACCAGCTTGTTTGGAGGCTACTCCAGCGTACGATATGATGGTGGAGCTAACGACAACCTGGGGGGTGCGGGAACAACCTCGGCCAAGGGCGCCTATTGTGCGGCATTCGCGGCCAACCATCCAGGCCAGGCGTTGGTCGGCAATGCCGCCGGCGCATATTCCTGTAATCCCGATTTCAATGTCTCGCAGCTTGGCCTTCTTACGCGCTGGACTCCGGTCAAGAACCTGACGTTCTCGGCCGAAGCGCAGTGGTTGCACCTGGACCAGAAGATGTCGGGCAGTTCCGTGTTCGCCGCGACTGCTCCAAAGCCGACGGCTCTCTACGAGTTCAAGGATCAGAACACGTATCTGCTACAGCTTCGCGCTCAGCGTAACTTCTGATCCCGAAAGACTTGAAGCACTCGGAGAACTCCCGGCAGGCAACTGCCGGGAGTTTTTCTTTGTCGCGTGCTGGTCTGCTACCGGCCGGTTGATCGTGCATGCGCGCCGCGCGGTGCGACCGCCGCAAGCTCGATGGATCGGAGCGCTGGCGAGGCGTATGGCCTCGCGGCGCGAAGCGGCCGCAGGCTGCGTAGCAGACGCGTCGTCCGCTAAAGCGCGCGAGCACCAAGCCAAGCAAATCAGTATCGAGGTCTAAAGCCTGTGGTTGTTCGGCCAGAGGTCGCTACAAAACTGGAATGACGCCCCCCGGTACAGAGGCTACGCAACGCTTCACGCGTTGAGGGGTCATCGCATGCATCGCGTTCATAACGAGATTGAGCAGGACCTGGTGTAATTGTACGGAAGATTGGGATGCCAGATCTCCAACGTTATGCGGCGGCTGCGCATTGAAAGGATGGTCGCAATTAGACGTATTGATTTAGATCAAGATCGCCGGTTTCCCAGCGGGTGAAATAGCGCTCATCTCGCAGGAGTAGCCCTTGGCCGGCATCCCGCGATGATCACCGGGGGTGACATGACGGCGCTCTTCTCTGCCTCCACGGCTAAGGCTGATGTCACGGTTGATGACTTCTCCTCGCAGCCTGATGGGATGATCCGGATACCCGGTGGCACTTTCCGCATGGGGTCGGACAAGCATTATCCCGAAGAAGCGCCAGCGCACCGTGTCACGGTGGACGGTTTTTGGATGGACCGCTATCCGGTGACGAACCGGCAATTCAGGGAATTCGTAAGGGCCACCAAACACATCACCGTCGCCGAAATCACACCGGACCCCAAGGATTATCCGGGAATGCTCCCGCATATGATCTACGCGGGCTCGCTGATGTTCTTGCCGCCCAACCACCCGGTCAACCTCCGTGACTTCAGCCAGTGGTGGACCTTCGCCAAGGGCGCGCAATGGCGGCATCCCTACGGACCCGGAAGCAACATCCGTGGGCTGGACGATCATCCGGTCGTGCACGTGGCCTTCAGCGATGCGCTCGCCTACGCCAAATGGGTTGGCAAGGATCTGCCAACCGAAGCGGAATGGGAATTCGCAGCGCGCGGTGGGCTCGACGACGCCGAATTCGCGTGGGGCGACGAATTCACGCCGGCCGGCCGCCACATGGCAAACACCTGGCAGGGAGAATTCCCTCGGCAGAATGCCAATGCCGATGGCTTCGAGCGCACCTCGCCGGTCAGTGCATTCCCGCCCAACGGCTATGGGTTGCACGACATGATCGGCAACGTCTGGGAATGGACTGCCGACTGGTATTCGCCAAAGCATCAGGCGGATGCGGCGAAGGCCTGCTGCATTCCAAAGAACCCGCGCGGCGGGCGCGAGGACAACAGCTACGACCCCCGAACGACCAACGTGAAGATTCCACAGAAGGTCATCAAAGGCGGCTCGCATTTGTGCGCGCCGAACTACTGCCGACGCTACCGGCCGGCTGCGCGACACGCAGAGCCGGTCGATACTTCCACCAGTCATCTTGGCTTTCGATGCATCAGGCGAGAAGCCTCTGATGCATCATAAAAAAGGGAGAGCGAAGCTATGTTGAGTACCATATTCGCTGCCAAGCCACCATTAATTGCAACACCGCCACGCAAGACGCGTTGTTTGCTTAAGCGTTCATGCGCTGTCCTGCTGAGCGCGACGATGATGATGCCGCTGGCCGGCACGCCGGCAACCGCACAGCAGCCGGCTCGGCAACCGGCTCAGCAGCCGGCGCAGCCAGCTCAGCAACCGGCGCAGAAACCCAACATCATTTTCATCATGGGCGATGACATCGGCTGGATGCAGCCGAGTATCTACCATCGCGGCCTGATGGTCGGCGAGACGCCCAACATCGATCGCATCGGGCAGGAAGGTGCGATGTTCACGGACTATGTGGCCATGCAGAGCTGCACCTCCGGCCGCAACGCCTTCTTCACCGGCATGTATCCGCTGCGCACGGGCATGATCCCGCCACAGCTCCCCGGAAGCCCGTCCTACCTGCGGCCCGGCACGCCGGCGATCGCAAAGTTCATGCTCGATCTCGGCTACAACACCGGCGAATTCGGCAAGAACCATCTGGGCGACCACACCGATTCCCTGCCGACCGCGCACGGCTTCCAGGAATACTGGGGCTATCTCTACCACCTCGACGCAATGCAGGGGGTGAGCTTCCCCGACATCAACAAGACGCCGCTCCAGCAGACAGTTGCGCCGCCTTGCCGGAACACGCCGATTCCCGGCATCCCGGAAGTGCCCGGTGCCGTGGATCCCAAGACCACGCTGTGCCTCACGCCCCCTCGCAATGTTCTGTCGTGCAAGTCCTCGGACGGCACGAGCAAGAACCAGATGTGCGCTGACGAGGGCCCGCTGACGCTGGATCGCTCCAAGACGGTGGACGAAGAGATCTCGACGAAGGTCATCGAGTTCCTCGACCGCAACGACCCGAAGAAGACCAACAAACCATTCTTCGTCTGGTACAACCCGGCGCGCATGCACGTCGTCACCGTTCTGTCGCCGAAGTACGAGGCCATGCTGGGCGAGCGCGGCGGCAAGGACTGGGGCACCAACGAAGCCGGCATGAAGCAGATGGACGACAACATCGGTCTCGTCCTCAAGAAACTGGACGATATGGGCCAAGCCAACAACACGATCGTTGTGTTCACCACCGACAATGGTGCCGAGGCGATCTCCTTCCCGGACGGCGGCGTGACCCCGTTCAAGGGCCAGAAGGGCGAGGCCTGGGAAGGCGGCTACCGCGCGCCGATGGTGATCAAATGGCCGGGCGTCATCAAACCGGGCACGGTGCACAACCAGTTGTTCGCCGCTCTCGACTGGGTACCCACGCTGACCGACATCGGCGGCGGGCCCAAGGGTGACGAACTGAAGCAGCAGATCGAGGCGGGCCGGTATCCCGGCATCGTCAAGACGACGCTGGACGGCGTCAACCAGCGAGACTTCCTGGAAGGCAAATCTGCCAACTCGGCGCGGGACTACTTCTTCTATTTCTCAGGCTCAACGCCGTCGGCGGTGCGCTACAAGAACTGGAAGATGTACTACACCATGTCGCAGCCCGGGCCGGCCGGGTGGATCCTGCCGCTGATCCCCTTCCACTTCACCTTGGTTCAGAACATCAAGCGTGATCCCTTCGAGCAGAGCGTCGGCATCGACCAGAAGTCGGCGATGAGCATGGGCGGTGCACTCGGCGCCCCGGCGACCGCCTTCCAGTACGACTGGAACATGCTGCCAATCGGCCAGCGGCTGTGGCTGGAGCACTTGTTGACCTACGAAAAGTTCCCGCCGCTGCAGCCGCCGGAAACCTACAATCTCAGTCAGGTCCTCGAGCAGGTCAAGAACAGCCGCCACGCCAGCGACTAACCGCGTGAGACGAGCATGATGCGACTAGGCGGACGCCCTCACGGGCGTCCGCACACGACAGGTTAGCGATAAACGAGCTGAGTGAATCGGGAGGTTGCCTATCATGAGCATCGTCAGGAACGCTTGTGTCGGTCTTCTCACATCGCTCGCTGCCGCGACGGCGCTGGTCACGCCCCTTTCCGCCCAACAACAACAGAAGCCCAACATCCTCGTCATCATGGGCGACGACATCGGCTACTGGAACATCAGCGGCTACAATCGCGGCATGATGGGCTACCGCACGCCCAACATAGATCGCATCGCCAACGAAGGCGCGATCTTCACCGACTATTACGGACAGCAATCCTGCACCGCAGGTCGCGCCGCGTTCATCACTGGCCAGAGTCCATTGCGGACGGGACTCTTGAAGGTGGGCCTGCCGGGCGCGAAGGAAGGCCTGTCGGGAAAGGATCCGACGATTGCCGATCTACTCAAACCGCAGGGCTATGCGACCGGGCAGTTCGGCAAGAACCATCTCGGCGACCGCAACGAATTTCTGCCCACGGTGCACGGTTTCGACGAGTTCTTCGGCAACCTCTATCATTTGAATGCGGAGGACGAGCCGGAGCACCCGGACTATCCGAAAAATCCGGCATTCAGGGCGCAGTTTGGTCCGCGTGGCGTCATGAAATGCGTGGCGACCACCGTCGACACACCGGGCGACGATCCGCGCTTCGGCCCATGGGGCAAGCAGAAGTGCGAGGATACCGGACCGCTCACCAAGAAGCGCATGGAGACAGTCGACGAGGAATTCCTCAACGCCTCGGTGGACTTCATCGACCGCGCGAATCGCGACAAGAAGCCTTTCTTTGTGTGGTTCAATTCGAGCCGCATGCACATCTGGACTCGCCTCAAGCCTGAGTCCCAGGGAAAAACCGGCCTTGGTATCTATCCCGATGGCATGGTGGAGCATGACGGGCAAGTCGGGCAATTACTGAAAAAACTCGACGATCTCGGCATCGCCAACAACACGATCGTTATCTACACAACCGATAACGGCGCCGAGACATTCTCATGGCCCGACGGCGGAACCACGCCGTTCAAGGGCGAGAAGAACACCAACTGGGAGGGCGGCTATCGCGTCCCGGCGATGGTGCGCTGGCCCGGGCTGGTGCCCCCGCGAACCGAGATCAACGACGTCTTTTCGGCGGAGGACTGGGCGACGACGCTGGTCGCGGCGGCGGGCGAGCCCGACGTCAAGACAAAGCTGCTGGTGGGCTACGATGCCGCCGGCAAGAACTTCAAGGTTCACCTCGACGGGTACGACCAGCGTGACCTTCTCGCCCGCAAGGGCGCCAACAAGCGCCGCGAATTCTTCTACTGGACTGACGACGGCAACCTTGCCGGTCTTCGTTACGACCAATGGAAGGCGGTATTCATGGAACAGAAGGCCCATGGGTTTGACGTGTGGGCGCAGCCGATGATTCAACTTCGTTTGCCGTCGCTGTTTAACCTCCGATCCGACCCGTTCGAGCGAGCCCAGCATGAAGCCGGCGATTACGTCCGGTGGTTCGTGGAGCATGCTTTTGTGCTCGTTCCCGCGCAGGCGGTCGTGGGGCAGCATCTCATGAGCTTCCAGCAATTTCCGCCGAGGCAACGACCGGGTTCATTCTCCGTCGAGCAGGCAATGGAAAAGCTAAGGAATCCGCCGTCCAGCAATTGAATTCGGCACGCCTCCGATTGAACGCAAGTAGCGAAACGCAAGGAGTTTTATCATGATCACCAAGAGTCGAGTTGGCTGCACGATCATCGCCCTCCTGCTCTGCGGGACAACACCGGCGCTGGCCCAGACCACGCCTTCGACGCCGCAGCACGAGCCGCTGCAGAAGACGATCGGCCAAGCCAAGCCGGAGATTGTGCCGTCCTTGATCGTCATGAACGCCCGCGGCGCCAGCCTGCAGGGCGGGAAATTGACGCTCACCGGCGTAGCGCCCAACTCGATCGTTTTCGCGGATCGCCCGGTGCGCGCGGCAGGGCATTCGCTCACGACCAACCTGATGGAGGAATGGTCGCCAAACAATACCAGCGATGAGAGCTTTACCAAGGATCCGCCGAACGCCACCGTCTCGGTGTTCAGCACGGACGGGTCGAAAATCCGCGATGCCGTCGTGGTGCTGAAGACCGCGAAGCTCGAAGGCGACCGGCTGACCTTCGATGTCGATGTGCTCGAAGGCGATCTTTCCGGCGGCGACGGGCCAGCGGCGCTCTTCATCGACCGCTTCGGCTTCGGCGGCTTCCACGGCGGCGGCTTCCACGCGGGCGGCATGGGCGGTTTCCACGCTGCCGGCTTCCACGGCGGCTACGCGCGGGTCGGGGGTGTCGGCGCAGCCGGCGCCTGGCGTCGTCCCTACGTCGCGCGCGGCGCCTGGTATCGCGGAGGCTACGGTGCTGCAGCGGTCGGTGCCGCCGCGGTGGGTGGGGCCGCGCTGGGTGCGGCGGCAGCAAATGCCGCCTATCCCTACTGCGGCTACTATCCCTATCCGCCCTGCTACTGAGGACTGCACGAGCCATGCATGCGCCTTTGCGCGCAGCATTGATGATCGAAAACTGGCTGGTGTACGAACCTAAAAGGGATCGACCATGAAACCGATCGTGCGATTTCCGCTCGTGGACCGCCGCGTCCTCCTCTCGTCGCTGGCGATGCTCCCCTTGCTCTCTGCCTCGTTCCGCTCTACCTCCGCGCTGGCACAGGCACGCGATCCACTTCCGTCCTGGAACGAGGGGGCGACCAAGGCCTCGATCCTCGACTTTGTCGCCCGCGTCACGACGCAAGGCGGGCCTTTCTTCGTCCCGGTCGACCAGCGCATCGCGACCTTCGACAATGACGGTACGCTCTGGATCGAGCAGCCGATGTATATCCAATTGGCCTTTGCGCTTGACCGGGTGAAGGCGCTTGCGCCCATGCATCCGGACTGGAAGACCAAGCAGCCTTTCGCAGGGGTGCTGGACGGCGACCTGAAGGCGGTGATGGCTTCCGGCGAAAAAGGATTGGTCGAAATCATCGCCGTGACGCATGCCGGCATGACCACGGCAGAGTTCGAGAAGATCGTCACGGATTGGCTGGCGACCGCGCGTGATCACCGCTTCAAGCGTCCCTATACTGAACTGGTCTACCAGCCGATGCTGGAGTTGCTGGCCTACCTGCGCGCCAGCGGCTTCAAGACCTTCATCGCGTCGGGTGGCGGCATCGAGTTCATGCGGCCGTGGACCGAACGGATCTACGGAATTCCGCCGGAGCAGGTAATCGGATCATCGATCAAGACGCGATTTGAGATGAAGGACGGCGCGCCAACGCTCTTCCGGCTGCCCGACATCAACTTCATCGACGACAAGACGGGAAAGCCGATCGGTATCAACGAACACATCGGTCGCCGTCCGATTGCGGCCTTCGGCAACTCCGACGGCGATCTCGAAATGCTGCAATGGGCGACACTCGGCGCCAGTGGCGCGCGGTTCGGCCTGATCGTGCACCACACCGACGCGGAACGCGAATATGCTTACGATCGCCATTCGCATTTCGGCAAGCTCGACGTAGCGCTGGACGCGGCGGCGGTGAACAAGTGGACCGTGGTCGACATGAAGAAGGACTGGAAACGAATCTTTGCATTCGATTGACGTCCGAGTTCGATCAAGGTGATGGTGGATTGACCCGAGCTCCACGCATGGACGTGCTCGCTGGGAGAGGAGGGACTGTCGGAATATGCTGTCTGACACGATCAGCTTTCTCCGGGATCACCTCTTCACCATGCCGGTGCTCGCGAAGTTCGCGGTGGGGATGGTCATGCTTGTCGTCATCCCTCGACTCTCCCGGCGATTGCATGTTCCTGTACCTGTAGGTTTGCTGCTGAGCGGCGTTTTAGTTGGGCCGTATGTTCTGGACATCTTTGGCAAGGTCCGACCTATCGCAGATTTCCTGGCGGAATTGGGCAAGCTGCTGTTGATGTTCTTTGCGGGCCTGGAAATCAACCTTGAGCTGTTTCGGCGCGCCCGAAACCGCTCGATTGCCCTCGGCGTCGCCACGACCCTGTTTCCCCTGGTGCTCGGCACTATCGTTGGGCTCTCATTCGGCTACGCCGCGATTCCGGCGATCGTGATCGGTTCGCTGCTGGCTTCGCATACACTGCTGGGGCTAAGCATAGTGAGCAGGCTCGGTCTGGGCAGCCTGGAGCCGGTGACGGTAGCGGTTGGCGCCACGGTGATGTCGGACACGCTGTCGCTCGTGGTGTTCGCTATTTGCGTCTCGATTTACACGACCGGTTTTTCTCCGTCTGGTCTGGCGCTCCTGTTGGCCGAGATCGCCGGCTATATCTTGCTGGTCCTGTTCGGCCTGAGTCGCCTCGGCGCCTATGTACTCAAGCGCGTCAAGGACGAGGAGGACGCTTACTTTGTGCTCATGCTAAGCATCATGGCCATCGCGGGCGTGCTTGCGGAAGCGATCCAGCTGCCGGGCATCGTGGGTGCGTTCCTTGCGGGACTCGCCATCAACGCCTCGGCACAACACGCGCCTGCTAGTGTCAAACTTGAGTTTCTGGCTAAATCGCTGTTCATTCCGATCTTCTTTGTCGTTACCGGATTCCTGATCAACCCGATCACCTTTGTTTACGGGATTTTCGACAACTTCTTGCTCGTTGCCAGCATCATCGGTGCCCTGCTCATCGGCAAGTGGATAGCCGCCTGGGGCGTGGGTCGCGCGTTTGGCTACAGCCGGAATGAACAGCTCACGGTCTGGTCGCTCACGCTGCCACAAGTTGCCGCGACGCTTGCCGCGACGCTTGCCGCGACGCTGGTCGCGCATGAAACGCTCGGTGCGGCCGGTCAACGGCTGCTCGACGATCGAATGCTCAATGTCGTGCTTGTGCTCGTATTCGCAACATCCGTCCTTGGTCCGGTGTTGACTGAGCGGTTTGCGTGTCGTCTGACGACTGGCCAGCCTGGTCGATGCTAATATTTTCTGACGACGGGTTTAGTCGTTGGAGGCGCTCCGGGCGCGGGCGGCGAGATAGAGAAGGTCACCCAGGTATTCCAACCGGCTGGCCGGTTCTCCGCAGCGAACTCTCCGTAAGCCTTGAAATTGAGATAGCCCTGCATGTCGCCAACCGGAAACAGGAACCCGATCTGGGGACCGACGCCAACCACCTGGGACTGGAAGCAGCCGACACGGTCGCCTGAACCGCTGTCGCAGCCGAGCTCCTTGTAGACATAGCCCACGAGGCCAACCATGACCTGCTTCGACAGGAATTGCGATGCACCCCAGTCGAAGTGCATGTCGACGCCGTTCTGATACTGCGTCGCAGTGTTCTTGAAATTGTAGGTGAAGCCGAGCACACCGGAGAATTCATGGCCGGTCTGGGGATTGAAATAGGTGTAACCGCCGCCGGCGTCGATCGCGCCGTGTCCGATGCCTATATTCGACAGGCGCGTGGATTGGTAAGCGCCAACCGGGATGTCGCCCGTGACATAGGTCATGTAGTTGTGGACGCCGGCATTCCAGCGCAAATTGAATTGCGGTATCAGATCCCCAAAGCCCCATGTCGTGTCGCTGATGGTGTCGGACCGCGCGAAGGGGACGGTGCCGCCGAACGGGCCCGTGAGCACGCCTGACAAGGTCCCCGCCAGGCTGGTTCCGACGACGCCATAGGCTCCTATGAGCAGCACCGACGCTTGGCCGCCGAGCACCGGCGTCTCGAATGTATAGGACGGGATCACAAAGCCCAGATTGCCGGTGGCGTTGAGATTCAAATTCAGATTTGCGTTGACTGTAAGGTTGGCCGGAACCCTGCCGAGCGTGAATTCGCGCGCACGCGCGACGTCGGCGCCGGCGGATACGGAGGTATGGTAGTAGATATTCGCCAGCGACCAACCCGGCTGCAGCGGCGTGGCTGCCAGGCTTCCAAAGAAACCCGGCACCCAAAACGATATGCCGCCTTCATCGGCATACGAGGCTACAGGGCAAAGGAAGATCGCCGCAGTCGCTGCTGCGTAACCGAATTTCCCGATGTTGAATTGAATCTTGGCCATGCAACGTCCCCAGCTCTCTGCTCGAACAGGATGCGCAATTCAGCTTCTATCTCGGAATCGGAATCACTCGTCACGGCTTTGATAGTAAGCCACAAGCCGGCGGGGGGGCGTGATGGATTGGTAACACCCAAATTTATTTGGTTGCGGCCTGAACTGAATACTCGCCGAAGCTTTGAAATCTGTTCGTCAGTCCGTGCGAATTCGCTTGGAGCGACGAATTCCCCATAGCGTGCATATGGCCAGCATTTGAGAGTTCGCGCTCCGCAATCTCCGTCAGGGCCGGCGGAAGCGTAGCCTTGGGATCCCGCTTATTCGACGCTGGCGCCGCGATGCAGGTCGGCTTCGATCTGGAGCCTGGTCCCGCCGCCGAACCGCGCGCGATAGACCTGCAGGTTCTCCATGATCCGCTGCACGTAGTTCCGCGTCTCGGAGAACGGGATCTGTTCGACCCAATCGACCGCGTCGACCTTGGGATCGCGCGGATCGCCGTAGCGCTCGATCCATTTTTTGACGCTGCCGCGGCCGGCATTGTAGCCGGCGAAGGTCAGGATGTAGGAGCCGCGGTAGTCCTCGAGCAACCCGCCGAGCTCGGCGGCGCCAAGCGTGGCGTTGTAGACCGAGTCGGTCTTCATCCGGTTGAGGTCGAAGCTGACGCCGGCCCGCTTGCAGACATAACGCCCGGCGTCCGGCGTCACCTGCATCAGCCCGTAGGCTTGGGCCGGCGAGACCACGGACGGATTGAAGGCGCTTTCCTGCCGCGCGATCGAATAGACGACGCTGGGCTCCACCTCGGGGCCGATCTGCTTGAACGACGGAATGCCGTTGACGGGGTAGGCATAGTGATCGAACGGCAGGCCGCGGTTGAGCGCAGCCTTGCCGAGCAGCAGCATGCCGCGGGCGTCGCTGTAGCGCGAGGTGAGCTCGCCGAGGCCAACCAGGGCATCGGGATCGGCATTCTCGCCCGCGTCGGCGAAAATCGGGATCGCAAGCTCGCGCTCGTCGAGCTCATACAGCAATTGCACGGCGCGGACGATCTCCAGCCGCTCGACCCCGCGGCCGCGACCGGACGGGACGCCGTTCAACTGGAGCTGCGGCAGGCCGAGCTTGGCGCGCGCCAGTTGGCCGTAATAGCTGGTCGACTGCTCGGCGGCGCGGCCATAGGCGGCGCGGGCTTCCTGTGCGCGGCCCGCCGCTTCCGCCGCGCGGCCCTGCCAGTAGCCGGCGCGCGCCAGTGCGGTCGGGTTCGCGCTGCCGACACCGATGCGCGCAAAATGCTGGGCGGCGACTGCCGGATCTTTCAGAAACCGCAGCGCAATCCAGCCGGCGGTGAATTCCTGCTCGGTCTTGTAGATGTCGCGGGAGGGAAGCGCGGCGTCCCGCGCAATCAGATAGGCGGTGCGATGTTCGCCGACGTCCAGCATCTTGCGCGCCAGGAGGCGCCGCTCGATCCACCATTCGTTGAGATTGTGCAGGCGGTTCGGATCTTTCGGCACCGCCAGCATGAGCCGTGCGGCCTCGTGGAATTTCTCTTCGCGGCGAAGCCACTGTATCCTGGCGAACATATAGCCGGGATCGCTGTGCAGCTCCTGTGGTACCGCATCGAGCAGCGACTTGAGGTTGGAGGATTTCTTGTTGGCCGCGATGCGCGCCTTGGCCAGCGCGACATGGCCTGAACCGAGCCGCTTGGCGGCGCGCATGCCGCCGGCTTCCTGCTCGGTGCCGTAAAGCAGCGTGTCCATCCGCGTCTTGTGGTCGCCCGCCGTCAGGAATGCGCCGAACATATCGAGCGCCGCGCTCTCGGTGTCTTCCGACATGCCATCATGGCGCCAGGCCTCGCGGACCAGCCGTTCCGCATTGCTGCGATCGCCGCGCGCGAGCATGGCCTTCGCCAGCGCGAACTTGCCTTTGGCCGAGATCGGCGATTCGTTTCCGAACCAGGACGAGACCGCGGCGTCGTCGCGGCGGTCGTCCCACAGCGCTGCCTCGATGCGCCGGCGCAGGAAGGTTTGCGACGGCCAGCTCGGATTGGCCGAGACAAAGGCGCGATAGCGCTCCACGGAGGCGCCATTGTTGTCGCTGCGCAGGATCAGCCATTCCGCGAGCTTGCGGGCGACCGGATCCGATATCGCGGCCTGGGCCTGGGTGGCGTCCCCAGGCTTTTGCTTGCGCACCAGTTCGATGACACTTTCCAGAGCGTCCTTGTCGGCCTGCGACGTCGAGGACGTCGCAGCTACCGCTGCCGGCGCCACGTGCTTGCGCGGGGGCGGCAAGGCGGCATGCTGGCGGGTCGCAGGCGCGAGAAGAGGCGGCGCAGGAGCGGGCGCAGCCGGTGCCGCCACAGGGGCCGCCGCGGCCGGGGCGTGGGCGGCGGTCGTGCTGGTCTGTGCCGCGGACTGTGCAGTGGATTTGGGAACAACGTTGCGGGCGATCGGCCGCGGCTTCGGCAGGGGAACTTTGGGCTTGGCCCAGGCATCCAGCGGGAACGTAGCCAGTCCGACGGCCAGCACCACACTCGTGGCCAGTGCGGTCGATCGCAAGGCGGCGGCGGCGCGGGCGGAAGGGATCACGGCGTTCCTTTGCGGCGGCGAATCATTCAATCGTTCCAGCCTCAGGTCTATTTGATTGAATATGTGGAAAAAATGCTAAAACGTCGCGACCGGTCCTGTTTGCGCCATCACCGCGGCAAAATCGCGGCTATAGGCCTTCCGAGCTATTCAGGCACCGGTCCGCGTCGAGAAATGGCGTCAAAACAAAGCGCTAGCGCTGTGCGGCACAGCCCTTTCGCCTGATCGCCAGACCCGATATGAATTGAAATCCAGTTTCGGTCGTGCCGTTTCTTAAGCGTTTGGAGGAAGCCCATGGCAGCCAAGACAAAATTCCGGGGTTCGTTCACCGCCTTGGTCACGCCATTCAAGAACGGCTCGCTCGACGAGGCCGCCTTCCGTGGCCTCGTGAGCTGGCAGATCGCTGAGGGCACCCACGGCCTGGTGCCCGTCGGCACGACCGGCGAAAGCCCCACCTTGAGCCATGACGAGCACAAGCGCGTCGTCGAATGGTGCATCGACGAGGCCAAGGGGCGGGCGCCCGTCATCGCGGGTGCGGGCTCCAATTCGACCAAGGAGGCCGTCGAGCTCGCCGAGCACGCGGAGAAGGCAGGCGCGAATGCCGTGCTGGTGGTGACGCCCTATTACAACAAGCCGACCCAGGAAGGCATGTACCAGCACTTCAAGGCGATCAACGATGCGATCGGGATTCCGATCATCATCTACAACATCCCCGGGCGTTCGGTGATCGACATGTCGGTCGACACCATGACGCGGCTGTTCGAGCTGAAGAACATCGCCGGCGTAAAGGATGCCACCGCCAGCATGGTGCGGGTGTCGCAGCAGCGCGCGGCGATGGGCGAGGACTTCAACCAATTGTCGGGCGAGGACGCTACCATCCTCGGCTACATGGCGCACGGCGGCCATGGCTGCATCTCGGTCACGTCAAATGTCGCGCCGCGGCTCTGTTCTGAATTCCACACGGCATGGCAGAAGGGCGATCACGCCACCGCGCTCAAGCTGCATGACAAGCTGATGCCGCTGCACAACAACCTCTTCATCGAAAGCAATCCGGCGCCGGTGAAATACGCGCTGTCGCTGCTCGGCAAGATCGACGAGAAGCTGCGGCTGCCGATGGTGCCGGTGTCCGAGCCGACGCGGGTCGCCGTGCGTAGCGCCATGGTGCATGCCGGCCTGATCAACTAGGCCAACGGCTGACCTCGCGCGGTGAACGAAGAGGGGAAGCCAACATGCTGAAGGAATTCCGCGAATTCGCGATGAAGGGTAACGTCGTCGACCTCGCCGTCGGCGTCATCATCGGCGCGGCCTTCGGCGCGATCGTGACCTCCTTGGTCGGCGATGTGATCATGCCGATCATCGGCGCGATCACCGGCGGTCTGGATTTCTCGAACTATTTCACGCCGCTGTCGAAGGCGGTGACTGCCAACAATCTTGCCGATGCTAAGAAGCAGGGCGCGGTATTGGCTTGGGGCAGTTTCCTCACGCTGACGCTGAACTTCCTCATCATCGCGTTCGTGCTGTTCGTGGTCATTCGCGCCATGAACAAGCTTAAACGCAAGGATGAAGCTGTGCCCGCACCGAAGCTGACCAGGCAGGAAGAATTGCTGACCGAGATCCGCGATCTCCTCAAGAAGGGCTAACGTGGCCGAGAAGAACGAGCGCCCGATCAAGGTTGTCGCCGAAAACCGCAAGGCCCGGTTCAACTACGCGATCGAGGACACAATCGAGGCCGGCATCGCGCTGACCGGCACCGAAGTGAAGTCGATCCGCAACGGCAAGACAACGATTGCCGAATCCTATGCGGATTCCAAGGACGGCGAGATCTGGCTGATCAACGCCAATATTCCGGAGTATCTGCAGGCCAATCGCTTCAACCATGAGCCGAAACGGCCACGCAAGCTGCTGCTGCACCGAAAGCAGATCAACAAGCTGATGGGCGCGGTCGATCGCGAAGGCATGACGCTTATTCCGCTCAAACTCTATTTCAACGAACGCGGCCGCGCCAAGCTGTTGCTGGCGATCGCCAAGGGCAAGAAGCTGCACGACAAGCGCGAGACCGAAAAGAAACGCGATTGGAGCCGGGAAAAAGGCCGCCTGATGCGGGCAAGAGGATGAAGCGGGCGAATAGCGAATAGGAGTAGCGAATAGGGGGCCCATCCATTCGCTACTCCCTGTTCGCCATTCGCTGTTCGCCACTGGAGGGAAGAGGCATGGCACAGTCCAACCTGCTTGAAGTCGACTGGAGCAAGATTCCGGCGCCGGAGGACGACGGCGCGGCGGTGCATCTGGCCGGCACGATGATTCCGCCGGTCACGTTGCTCGCCACCGACGACCGTTCGGTGACGCTGTCCGCGCTTGCCGGCCGCACCGTCGTATTCGCCTATCCTCGCACCGGCGAGCCCGGCAAGATCAGCCTCGTCGACGACTGGGATATGGTTCCCGGCGCACGCGGTTGCACGCCGCAAACCTGCTCGTTCCGTGACCTGTTTGCGGAGCTGAAGGCCGCCGGCGCGAACCACGTGTTCGGCCTCTCGACGCAGGACAACGTCTACCAGACCGAGATGGCGTCACGGCTGCACCTGCCGTTCCCGGTCCTGTCGGACGAAAAGCTGGTGCTGAGCCGCGCCCTGAAGTTGCCGACCATGCAGGTGGCCGGACTGACGCTGATCAAGCGGTTGGCGCTGATCGTCGACGACGGCCGTATCACTCACGTCTTCTATCCGGTGTTTCCGCCGGACCGGAATGCCGGCGATGTGCTGGCGTGGCTGAGGGAGAATCCGGCGTAAGCGTGTCCTAGTCTTGTGGGCGGGCAAACTGATCCGCTTTACGCCAGGCGTGTCAATGGGCCCGTTTGATCAACGGGCATTCACTATCAGCCAACGCGGAGTAAATGTCGCCGCTCGGAACTCTTTCGAGGACGTTATAGTATTCCCAGGGGGCCTTGACGTCGGATGGATCCTTCACCTGGACAAGGTAGAAGTCGTGCACCAGCTTTCCATCCTCGCGGACCTTCGCACCCCTTGCGTAGAAGTCGTCAACGGGCATCGAACGCATTTTTTCCAGCACTGGATCCGTTGCATCCGTACCAACCTCTGCAACGGCTTTCAGATAGTGACCGACACCCGAATAAACCGCCGCTTGCGGTGCCGTGGGCATTGCGCCCCGAAGCTTGTAGAAGCGCTGCGCGAAGGCCCTGGTCTCGTCGTTCAACGCCCAATACCACGCCGTGAGGGTCGTCAGGCCCTTGGCAATTTTTGGGCCCATGGCATGAACATCGGTGATGAACATCAGCTCGGCGACAGGCTTTTGACTGCCCGTATTCATGCCGAACTCGTTCCATTGTTTCATCAAGGTCACCAGCTGCTCGCCGGCATTGGCGAAGGCGATGGCCTTGGCGCCGGACGCCTGGGCCTGCAGAATGAACGAACTATAATCCGCTGTGCCGATCGGGTGATACACGGCGCCGAGCGACTTGCCTCCTGTCGCCGCGAGCGCGCGCTGCGACTCCAGCACCATGTTCTTCCCGAACGCGTAATCGGCCGCAATGAAGAACCACGTATCGTAGCCTTTCGAGACCAGCGTACGGATCGGTCCCGACACCAGATTGTAGGAATCGTGGAGCCAGGCCAGGCCGTTTCGGGAGCATTGCTTGCCGTTAAGTTCGGTGGTCGCGACGGCCGAATAGACGGCAATCTTGTTCTTGTCGCGCGCCAGTGACTGGATGGCGAGGCCAACGGCCGAGTTGGACACGTCGGCGACCATGTCGACGCCATCGACGTCGAACCATTTCCGGACAATTCCTACGCCGATATCCGGTTTGTTCTGATGGTCCGCGGCGACGATCTCGACCTTGATCGACGGCACCAATTTCTGAAAATCCTCGGCCGCCATCCTGGCGGCAGCGATAGACCCTGGTCCGCTCAAGTCGGACAATGGCCCGGTCTGGTCATTGATGATGCCGATCCGGACGACGCCACCGGAGAGTTCGGCAGCGCAGGCGGCCGCGAAGGATCCGATTGGTGCCCCAAAGATCAAAAGAGCAGCGACCTTGATTATCGCCCTTCTCGGGTTCGCGCGCGGCCGTTCCAAATCATGCGGGTATCTTTCCAGGTGTGGCGCCACGTTTCCGGCCCTCTAACCAACGGGTCAAGCAACCGTCATCGCATTTGATTTGAGCTTTAGAGCAGCCTTCTGCACCGCCGCGGCGCGCTTGCGAAGCCAGGGTTCGGCCTCAAGGCGCATTTGGGAAAGCAGTTCGGGCGGCGCATTCTGCACCGTGATATCGAACGGCGGCTGCGGTTGGTATTCCAGCATAAGCTGGAGTTTCTTCGCGACGTCTTCGCCGCACAGCTTGGATGCGAGCTGAAAGCCAAAATCAATTCCGGCGGTAACACCACCCCCGGAAATGCGGTTACGGTCGATCACGACGCGCTCGTTGACCGCGATGGCGCCAAAGGCGGCAAGCTGCTCACTCATCAGCCAATGGCAGGCCGACTTGTATCCGTCGAGCAGGCCGGCGGCGCCGAGGATCAGGCAGCCCGCACAAACCGAGGTGACGTAGCGAGCCGATCCGCCCTTGTCGCGAACGAACGCAATCACCTCGTCATCACCCAGGAAGTCGACCAGCCCCGGGCCGCCGCCGATGCAGAACACGTCCAGATCCGGGCAGTCGGCGAAAATGGTGGTCGGCAGCAGCGGCAGGCCCACGTCGCTGATGACAGGTTCGATGCGTTTCCAAAGCAAATGCACGCGAACGTTCGGAAGGCGGGCAAAGACTTCGAAAGGTCCGGTAACATCCAGTTGGGTCATCCCCGGAAAGAACAGAATTCCGATGTCGATCGGCTTGCCGGACATGGTGCACCTCCGTTTTGAACGAAGGCAGGTTGACAGGCCGGCGGGTTTGCCGAAATGTCATAATACACGCATTTCCTGCCAAGATTTGCTCTGACAAAGCCCGCTCATGGCTCGTTCCCAAGCCCGCCGTCTGGTCTTCGTTCTCTTTGAGGATTGCCTGCTGCTCGACTTCGCCGGGCCGCTGCAGGCATTTGAGCTTGCCTGCGAAAACGCCGAGGCCGGCCGTGCGCCCTATGTCTGGCAGATCTGCTCGTTGAAGGGCGGGCCGGTTCGAACCTCGTCCGGCCTGGAGGTGATGACAACCTCGCTCTCCGACTGCGACCGCGTCAACATCGACACGCTCATCGTCGGTGGCGGGCCCGGCGTTCATCGTGCTTCTGCGGAGGCCGCGCTTGTCGAATGGTTTCGCTTGGCTGCGCCGAACACAAGACGTGTCTGCTCCGTCTGTACCGGTACGTTTGTTTTGGCTGCAGCGGGCCTGCTGCATGGACGACGCGCTGTCACCCATTGGGGCTCCTGCGAGCTGCTCAGCGCCCAATACCCCGACGTTTCGGTGTTGGTCGATCCGGTCTTCGTTCACGACCGCGGAATTTGGACGTCTGCGGGGGTGACGGCAGGTATCGATCTTGCGCTCACCTTGCTGGAAGATGATCTCGGACACCGCGAAGCCATGCGTATCGCGCGCCGTTTGGTGGTGTTTTTGAAGCGACCCGGGGGGCAGGCCCAATTCAGCGTGCCGCTGTCACTGCAGTCGTCCGAAGACAGGGCTTTCGAAAATATCTCGACCTGGATGCAGGATAATCTCGGCCGTGATTTGCGCGTGGAGAGTCTGGCCGCAAGAGCAGGAATGAGCCCCCGCACATTCGCGCGCGTATTTCGGCAAAAGACCGGCCGGACGCCCGGCAAAGCGGTGGAAGAGCTTCGCGTCGAGGCCGCCCGCAGGGCGCTGGAAGAATCCGTTGCCAGCATCAAGGAAATCGCGGCGCGCGCGGGATTTCAAAGTGAAGAGCACTTGCGGCGCGCTTTCCGCCGCCGTCTACACGTGTTGCCGCAGGATTATCGGGTTCGATTTTATCAGGGGCAAAGGCAATAGCCGGCAGGGCGGATTAGCAAAGCGAAGCGTGTCTACCACCTCTCCGAAATCGTTGGCGTCGATGGTGGGCACGCTGCGCTTTGCCCGCCCTACGAATCCAGATCCTTCCGCACTTTCGCAAATACGTTGCGAAACATCTCCGGCGTCAGCACCCGCGTGTTGGTGTTGTAGCGCGAGCAGTGATAGCTGTCGTAGAGCCTGACGGCGCCCACGCCATGCACGGCACCATGCGCAAAGGGGGCGGCGCCATTGCGCAGGCCGAGTGCCTTCAATGTCGATTCATGGGCGATCCGCCCGAGCGCCACGATCGCGCGAAGCTTCGGCATGGTCGCGATCGTCGCGACCAGGAATTGCCGGCAGGTGTTGATCTCGGCAGGCAACGGCTTGTTCTGCGGCGGCACGCAGCGCACCGCGTTGCTGATCCGGCAACCGACCAGCTTCAGTCCGTCATCCGGACGTGCCTGATAGACGCCTTTGGCAAAGCCGTATTCGAGCAAGGTCGCATACAGCAAGTCGCCGGCGTAGTCACCGGTGAACGGGCGTCCGGTGCGGTTGGCGCCCTGCAGGCCCGGCGCCAGTCCGACAATCAACAGTTGCGCGTTGGCATCGCCGAATGAAGCAACCGGTGAGTTGTGCCAATCCGGCTGCTTCGCGCGGGCCTCTGCGCGAAATTCGGCGAGCCGCGGGCAGAGCGGGCAGTTGCGGTCAGGTTCGGCAGAAGTTGGTAGGCCAGTCATGTTTCAAAGCGCTTCGAGCGAAAACCAGGCCCCGGAGCTGATCCGGTTCGCGTCAAGAACGCGCATCAAAACAAAAAGCCCCGGTTCTGTTTCAATCAGAACCGAGGCTCTAGCAGTGTACTGGCTCATTCTCAATCGTCGAATTCGTCCTCGCCGCCCCGCGGCGCCACCGTGGTCGCGCGCTGCAGGAATTGCGGGGAGTGATGACGCGGTTCGCGCGGGGCAGGGCGCTCGGACGGATCGCGGCCCAGTTTTGATTGCAGCTCGACGAGGTCGGTGAAGACGTCGGCCTGGCGGCGCAGTTCGTCGGCGATCATCGGTGGCTGGCTCGAAATGGTCGAAACGACCGTGACGCGAACACCGCGACGCTGCACTGCTTCGACCAGCGAACGGAAATCGCCGTCGCCCGAGAACAGCACGATCTGGTCGACATGCTCGGCGAGTTCCATGGCATCGACGGCGAGTTCGATGTCCATGTTGCCCTTCACCTTGCGCCGGCCGGAAGCGTCGATGAATTCCTTGGTCGCCTTGGTGACGACGGTGTAGCCGTTGTAGTCGAGCCAATCGATCAGCGGACGGATCGAGGAGTATTCCTGATCCTCGATGATCGCCGTGTAGTAGAACGCACGCAACAGCGTCCCTCGGCTCTGAAATTCCTTGAGAAGGCGCTTGTAATCGATGTCGAAGCCGAGCGTCTTGGCGGTTGCATAAAGGTTGGCGCCGTCGATGAAGAGCGCAATCTTGTTGGAAGCGGGTGACATCAAATGGTTCTCACGTTGTTGTTAGCTTTTCTAGCGCAGCGGCTATCGACCGCGCGCACTTTCTAGGTCTGTTGCCTAAAGTTCGGTGAATCGTGCCCCACGACAGTCACCACTGCAATTATGGTGAGGCGAGGGCGAAAAACCTAGACTTTTGACAGTGCAATGAAGAGATTTACTTGTCCTGTACGGCAACCTCGCCGCGTCTGGACGCTCCGGCCATTCTGGCCCCGAAGCTGGGGTATCAGAGCCCATTAGGAAGGCAAATCACAAATTTAGTCTTGCGAAACGGCCTCCGCCACTATAACTAGCCCCCAATACCGACATATTTGGCCCCAAATAACGGAGCGACAGTCTATGGCGCGCGTCACCGTGGAAGATTGCATTGATAAGGTCGACAACCGGTTCGACCTGGTGTTGCTGGCTGCACATCGCGCCCGTATGATCTCGTCCGGGTCACAACTAACGGTTGATCGGGATAACGACAAGAACCCGGTCGTTTCGCTGCGGGAAATCGCCGATTCCACTATTTCCCCGGAAGACCTGCGCGAGGAACTGGTTCATTCCCTGCAGAAATTCGTCGAGGTCGACGAGCCAGAGCCCGATACCGTGCCTTTGATCGGCTCGGCCGGCGCCAGCGTCGATGCCGACGACACCGAGGTCGCGGTCGAGCGCATGACCGAGGAAGAGCTCCTCAAGGGCCTGGAAGGCCTGGCTCCGCCGGAAGAGCAGCCCGAAGAGGACGAGTGATCCGGAACATCCCGGACCGTCCCAAACTCCCCGATCTGTCAAAGGCCCGGACATCCATCCGGGCCTTTGCTTTTGTTGACAATTTTGCGGTTACAATGCGTTCTTGGCCGGCGCGGCAGAAATCGGCTGACTTAGCCTGTCCGGCGGGTCACCGGGTTGGGCGTTGGATAGCCGCTGGCCCAAGCGAAATTGAACCGTTTCGCGGCCCGAGCGGCGTGCATCGCCGTTCGAAAACGCATTAGATACGTAACCAGCGGGACCCGTCCGGGTCTGATGGAAGAGGGCAGTAATTGGATGGCGTATTGGCGCCGCAGTTCCCGGCAAATGCAGGCCGCAACCGGCCAGGTCGCGGTCGCGCCGACCTCGCCTGTGACGGAGAAGCCGAAATCGCGCTCGCGCATGATGCGGCAATACGATCTGGTCGAGCGCGTCCGCTCGTACAATCCGGACACCAACGAAGACCTGCTCAATCGGGCCTATGTCTACGCGATGAAAGCGCACGGCACGCAGACCCGCGCTTCCGGCGATCCCTATTTCTCGCATCCGCTCGAGGTCGCGGCGATCCTGACCAACCTCAAGCTCGATGACGCCACCATCGTAGCCGCGCTGCTGCACGACACCATCGAGGATACCGAGGCGACGCGCGCCGAGATCGACAACATCTTCGGCCACGAGATCGGCGCGTTGGTCGAAGGGCTCACCAAGCTGAAACGGCTGGAGCTGGTCTCGCGCGAAGCCAAGCAGGCCGAGAACCTGCGCAAGCTTTTGCTGGCGATCGCCGACGACGTTCGTGTGCTGCTGATCAAGCTCGCCGATCGCCTGCACAACATGCGCACGCTGGAATTCGTGCCGCACGCCTCGCGCCGCCGCATCGCCGAGGAGACGCTGGACATCTACGCGCCGCTCGCCGGCCGCATGGGCATGCAGGAGATGCGCGAGGAGCTCGAGGATCTCTCGTTCCATACGCTCGATCCGGAAGCCTATGCCGTGGTGATGCAGCGGCTGGACGCGCTGGCCGAGCGTAACCGCAATTTGATCGGCGAGATCGAAAGCCAGCTTTCCAAGAACCTGCAGAAGAACGGCATCGCCGCGCGCGTCTATGGCCGCCGCAAGCAGCCGTTTTCGATCTGGACCAAGATGGAGCGTAAATCGGTCGGCTTCGAACAGCTGTCCGACATCTTCGGCTTCCGCGTCGTGATGCCGGATGTCGAAGCCTGCTACCGCGCGCTCGGCGTCGTGCACACCACCTGGCCAGTGGTGCCCGGCCGCTTCAAGGATTACATCTCCACGCCGAAGCAGAACGACTACCGTTCGCTCCACACCACCGTGATCGGTCCCGGCAACCAGCGCGTCGAACTGCAGATCCGCACTGAGGAAATGAACCAGATCGCGGAATTCGGCATCGCAGCGCATGCGTTCTACAAGGAAGGCATGGGATCGCCGACCGAGCGGCTCAAGCACGAATCCAACGCCTTTGCCTGGCTCCGCCACACCGTCGGAATCCTCTCGGAGAGCGCCAATCCGGAAGAGTTCCTGGAGCACACCAAGCTCGAGCTGTTCCATGACCAGGTGTTCTGTTTCACCCCGAAGGGCAAGCTGATCGCGCTGCCGCGTCAGGCCAATGTGATCGACTTCGCCTACGCCGTGCACACCGATGTCGGCAACTCGGCCGTCGGTTGCAAGATCAACGGCAAGTTCGCGCCTTTGTCGTCGGAACTGCAGAACGGCGACGAAGTCGAGGTTTTGACCTCGGTCGCTCAGTCGGCGCCGCCCTCGGCCTGGGAATCGCTGGCGGTCACCGGCAAGGCCCGCGCCGCGATCCGCCGCGCGACCCGCACCGCGGTGCGCGACCAGTATGCCGGCCTCGGCCGCCGCATCATCGATCGCCTGTTTGCCCGCGCCAAGATCGAATACGCCGACGACAAGCTGAAGGGCGCTCTGCCCCGGCTGGCGCGCGCCTCGATCGAGGATGTGATGGCATCCGTCGGGCGCGGCGAACTCAAGGCCTCCGACGTCGCCCGCGCCATGTATCCGGACTACAAGGAAGAGCGGATGGTGCGCTACGGGGCCAAGAAGAGCCTCGCGGTGAAATTGAAGCTGAAATCGCCGCCGCATCCGGCGCGCAGCACCTCCGTCATTCCAGTGCGCGGCATCAATTCCGATCTGCCGGTGAAGTTCGCGCCGAACGGCGGTGCGGTGCCGGGCGACCGCATCGTCGGCATCGTCACACCGGGCGAGGGGATCACGATCTATCCCATCCAGTCGCCGGCGCTGAAGGATTTCGAGGAGGAGCCGGAGCGCTGGCTCGACGTGCGCTGGGATATCGATGAGACCATGCCGCAGCGTTTCCCGGCGCGGATCCTGGTCCACAACGTCAATGAGCCCGGCAGCCTCGCCCAGGTTGCCACCGTGATCGCCGAGCATGACGGCAATATCGACAATATCAGCATGTCACGCCGCTCGCCTGACTTCACCGAGCTGACCATCGATCTCGAGGTCTACGACCTCAAGCATCTCAGTGCAATTATCGCTCAATTGCGCGCCAAAGCTGTCGTCGCCAAGGTTGAGCGCGTCAATGGATAGGCGGTATCGTCGTTGCGGCCGCGCGGGTTATGCCCGCGCATGACACCCGTGCTATCTCTGCTGCTGCAATTCAGTCTGTGAGACCGTCATGCCCGTTCCTCCGCTCCGCCTCGGCGTCAATGTCGACCACGTCGCCACCTTGCGTAATGCGCGGGGCGGCGCGCGGCCGGATCCGGTGCGCGCGGCGCTGGCTGCAATCGAGGCCGGCGCCGACGGCATCACCGCGCATCTGCGCGAGGACCGCCGCCACATCCGCGACAGCGACATGGCCCGGCTCAAGGCCGAGATATCGAAGCCGCTGAATTTCGAGATGGCGGCGACCGAAGACATGCTGCGGATCTCGCTCGCCACAAAACCCCACGCCGTGTGCCTGGTGCCGGAGCGTCGCGAGGAACTCACCACCGAGGGCGGGCTCGACGTAGTCGGCCAGCACAATGCGCTGGCCCCCTTCATCGCGCGGCTCAACGATGCCGGCATCCGGGTGTCGCTGTTCATCTCGGCCGACCCGCAGCAGATCGAAATGGCGGCAAGGTTGCACGCGCCGGTGATCGAGATCCATACCGGCGGCTGGTGCGACGCCGTGGTCGACGGCCACACCGCAAAGGCCGAGGCGGAATGGCAGCGGATCGTGGCGGGCGCGGCCTTGGCGCGCGCGGCGGGGCTGGAGGTCCATGCCGGCCACGGCCTCGACTACCAGACCGCCGAGACGATCGCCGCACTGCCCGAGATCGCCGAACTCAACATCGGCTATTTCATGATGGGGGAGGCGCTGTTCATAGGCCTTGGCGAGACCGTGCGGCAGATGCGGGCCGCCATGGACCGCGGCCGCCAGAAAATCGCAGGCCGGCCATGATCATCGGGATCGGCTCCGACCTGATCGACATCACAAGGGTTGCCAAGGTGATCGAACGCCATGGCGACCGCTTCCTCGACCGCATCTTCACCGACGCCGAGCGCGCCAAGGCGGCGCGGCGCGCCAACAGCGAAAAGATGGTGGTCGCGACCTACGCCAAGCGATTCGCCGCCAAGGAGGCCTGTTCCAAGGCGCTCGGCACTGGGATCCGGCGCGGCGTCTGGTGGCGGGACATGGGGGTGGTGAACCTGCCGGGCGGCCGTCCGACCATGAAACTGACCGGCGGCGCGCTGGCCCGGCTCGAGGCGCTGACGCCGGAGGGGTTCGAGGCGCGGATCGATCTGTCGATCACCGACGACTGGCCGCTGGCGCAGGCCTTCGTCATAATTTCGGCGGTCGTTCCCGGCAAATCTTGAACCGCGCAGGCGTTTGCGCCGGGGGTTCAATATAAAACTAAAAATCATTGATTTATCAATGGATTATGAAGTTTTTACGGGGCGCTTGATTGCGCGCCCACGAACAACCGTCTAAAACGCGGCAAGCAACGTGTTCGAGCCAGGGCCGATTCAGGTTAGCGCCGGAATTGGCTCTCAACTTCAGTATCGAGACCATTTTCCTGACGCGAACGTATCAGGCGATTCGCGTGCGGAAAACGTTCTGCCACCGTGCGGGCAAGGGCTCGCGGGAATTGGGAAAGCGATGAGCGTGACCTCCAGCACAAAATCTGAAAGCGGCTTGGGTGAAACCATCCGCGTCGTCATCCACGCTCTCCTGATCGCGCTCGTGATCCGCACCTTCCTGTTCCAGCCGTTCAACATCCCCTCGGGATCGATGAAGGCGACGCTGCTGGTGGGCGATTACCTGTTCGTCTCGAAATATTCCTACGGCTACAGCCACTACTCCATTCCCCTGTCGCCGCCGTTGTTCTCGGGCCGCATCTTCGGCTCGGAGCCGAACCGTGGCGATATCGTGGTGTTCCGCCTGCCGAAGGATGACTCCACCGATTACATCAAGCGCGTGATCGGCCTGCCGGGTGACCGCATACAGATGCGGGAAGGCCTGCTCTACATCAACGACAAGCCGATCAAGCGCGAGCGCTTGTCCGATTTCATCGGCGAAGACCCTTGCGGCTCGGATGCCACCGCGCGCGTCAAGCGCTGGAAGGAAACGCTGCCGAACGGCGTCAGCTATGAATCGCTCGATTGCGTCGACAACGGCTTCTACGACAACACCAACGTCTACACCGTGCCCGCCGGCCACTTCTTCATGATGGGCGACAACCGCGACAACTCGACCGACAGCCGCGTGCTGTCGGCGGTGGGTTATGTGCCGTTCGAGAACATCGTCGGCCGGGCGCAGATGATCTTCTTCTCCATTGCCGAGGGCGAACATGCCTGGATGTTCTGGCGCTGGCCGACCGCCGTGCGCTGGAATCGCCTATTCACAATCGTGCGATGATCGACGAAACAGCGACCATTCCTGACACATCGACCTCGGGTGAGCCGGGCCAGCAGGCCGAAGCCGCCGGCGTCGCTGCGCCGAAAAAGAGGCGCGGCAAGGCCGGGGCCAAGGCGGCCGCTGCCGCGATCGAGGGACGCATCGGCTACAAATTTTCCGATCCCGCGCTGCTGACGACCGCCTTTACCCACGTCTCCGCCTTGAAGCCCGCGACCCGCCATCGCGCCGACAGCTATCAGCGGCTGGAATTCCTCGGCGATCATGTGCTCGGGCTGATCATCTCCGACATGCTGTATCGCGCCTATCCGCGGGCCGACGAGGGCGAATTGTCGAAGCGGCTGGCCGATCTCGTGCGCAAGGAAAGCTGCGCCGACGTCGCAAAATCGCTCGGGCTGCTCGACGACATCAAGCTCGGCGCGGTAGGCGCAGGGGCGGGCGCGCGCCTGCGCAAATCCGTGCTCGGCGACATCTGCGAGGCCGTGATCGGGGCGATCTATCTCGACGGCGGCTATGCCGCGGCGTCGCAATTCGTCGAACGCAACTGGCTGGAGCGGATGCGCAAGCCGCGCCGGCCGCTGCGCGATCCCAAGACGGTGTTGCAGGAATGGGCCCAGAGCAAGGGATTGCCGACGCCGGTCTATCGCGAGATCGAGCGCACCGGGCCGCATCACGACCCGCAGTTCCGCGTCGCCGTCGATCTGCCGGGCCTTGTGCCCGCCGAAGGCGTCGGCGGCTCCAAGCGCGCCGCCGAGAAGGTCGCGGCCTCCGTGATGATCGAACGCGAAGGCGTCGGCGGCGGCAGCAATGACAGTTGAACCCACACCCGGCGCGCCCGCCGAGACCGCTTGCGGCTTTGTCGCGCTGATCGGCGCGCCCAATGTCGGCAAGTCCACGCTGGTCAACGCGCTGGTCGGCTCCAAGGTCACCATCGTCTCGCGCAAGGTGCAGACGACCCGCGCCCTGATCCGCGGCATCGTGATCGAGGACAATGCGCAGATCATCCTGGTCGATACGCCCGGCATCTTCTCGCCCAAACGAAGGCTCGACCGCGCCATGGTGTCCACCGCCTGGAGCGGGGCCCATGATGCCGACCTCGTCTGCGTGCTGCTCGACGCCAAGGCCGGGATCGACGACGAGGCCGACGCGATCCTGAACAAGCTTGCGTCGGTTCAACACCCGAAAATCCTGGTGCTGAACAAGATCGACCTGATCCCGCGCGAGAAGCTTTTGGCGCTGGCGCAGGCCGCCAATGAGCGCATGAAATTCGAAAGCACCTTCATGATCTCGGCGCTGTCGGGCGATGGCGTCGACGACCTGCGCAAGACGCTTGCGAAGATGGTGCCGCCGGGACCCTTCCACTACCCGGAAGACCAGATGTCGGATGCGCCGCTGCGGCATCTGGCAGCCGAAATCACCCGCGAAAAGATCTACCGCCAGCTCCACCAGGAGCTGCCGTATCAATCGACCGTCGAGACCGATAGCTGGACCGAGCGCAACGACAAGTCGGTTCGCATCGAGCAGACCATCTTTGTCGAGCGCGAGAGCCAGCGCAAGATCGTGCTCGGCAAGGGCGGCGCCACCATCAAGTCGATCGGTGCGGATTCGCGCAAGGAGATCGCCGAGATTCTGGGCGTGCCCGTGCACCTGTTCCTGTTCGTCAAGGTGCGCGAGAACTGGGGCGACGACCCCGACCGCTACCGGGAAATGGGGCTGGAATTCCCCAAGGAATGATCAAGCAATAAAGAAGAACAAGCCCGATGAACGTACCCCGGAACGTAGTGTGGTTTGAGGCTCTGCTGTACTTGTCGCTGACGCTGGACTCGGTGTCGGTGGCGTTTCAGGACCGCACGCCAAAGGCCGACATGACCGCGCAGATGGTCAACGTGGCGACCCTGATGGCGGCCGGCCTGATCCTGCTTCTGGTCTACTTCGTCTGGCTCGCCGCCCAGCGCCGCAAGAACTGGCCACGCTGGGTGCTGGCGGCAGCGCTGGTGCTGTCGGTGATTTCGCTCGTGCAGGTGATCGGCGCAAAGGGCCTGGCGTTCGACAGCGGCATCGAGGTGATTTCCTGCGCACTAACCGCGGCGGGGCTGTACTTCTCCTTCACCGGCGACGCGGTGGGATGGTTCAACGCGTGACGTTCTTGCTGTCATTCCGGGGCGCGAAGCGAACCTCTGATGCGCAATTGCGCATCGGGGAATCTCGAGATTCTCAGGTGCGCAAGGGCGCACCATAGTTCGATGCTTCGCATCGCCCCGGAATGACGGCGTTGCGGAACGGCTGCGCGTAACCACGAAATCCTGTAAACTCCAGCCATGGAATGGACCGACGAGGGTATCGTGCTGGGCGTGCGGCGGCATGGCGAATCCTCCGCCATCGTCGAACTGCTGACGCGCGCGCATGGCCGTCATCTCGGCCTGGTGCGCGGCGGTGCGGGCAAGCGGATGCGGCCCTTGCTGCAGCCGGGCAACAGCGTCACCACGGTGTGGCGGGCGCGGCTCGACGAGCATCTCGGATATTACGCCATTGAGGGTACGCGCTTGCGCGCGGCCACCCTGCTGGCGTCGGCGCACGCGACCTATGGCGTCACCCATCTGGCCTCGCTGGTGCGGTTGCTGCCGGAGCGCGATCCGCACGAGGACATCTACGAGATGCTCGACCGCACGCTCGACGACTTTGATGATGCCGGCGGCGCGGCCGCCCACCTCATCAGGTTCGAACTGGCGATGCTCGCCGAACTGGGCTTCGGCCTCGATCTGGAAAACTGCGCCGCCACCGGCGAGACGTCTGACCTGATCTACGTCTCGCCGAAATCCGGCGGCGCAGTGTCGCGGCGGGCCGGCGAGCCCTACCGGGACCGGCTGCTGCGGCTGCCGGCTTTCCTCCGCGAAGGCGAGGGCGGGCAAAACGGCTGGTCGGACCAGGACCTGCAGGACGGTTTTCGTCTGACCGGGCTATTCCTGCTCCGCCACGTGCTGGAACCGCGCGGGCAGGGCCATTCCGACGCACGGGACGGGTTCATCAACGCGGTGACGAGGAATCGGGCGCGAATCAGTTCGGCGGGGTGACTTGGCTCCTGCCGCCGGTCGTCCCTGCGAAAGCAATGCGAAAGCAGGGACCCATACGCCGTAGCCCATCCATGGGGCGGCGGCCTCAGCCATTTTTCGCCACAAACACCTGTGGTTATGGTTTCCTGCGTTCGCAGGGACGACGGTTGGGGGTGCCGCCCCATTCCCGTCTTGCCCGATTCAGCCGAAAAGTTTAACGCCTCCCCATGGGAAAACGACAGCTGCCGCCGGAAGAACCGGCCGAAATCCACGAGGTCATGCTGCGCGATGCGCTGGAAGAGCGCTATCTCGCCTACGCGCTCTCGACCATCATGCATCGCGCTCTGCCGGACGCCCGCGACGGGCTGAAGCCGGTGCACCGGCGCATCCTCTACGGCATGCGCCTGTTGCGGCTTGACCCCGGCACGCCGTTCAAGAAATCCGCGAAAATCGTCGGCGACGTGATGGGCTCGTTCCATCCGCATGGCGACCAGGCGATCTACGACGCCATGGTGCGTCTGGCGCAGGACTTCGCCTCGCGCTATCCGCTGGTCGACGGCCAGGGCAATTTCGGCAATATCGACGGCGATAATCCCGCCGCCTATCGCTACACCGAAGCGCGCATGACCGACGTCGCGCGGCTGCTGCTGGAGGGCATCGACGAAGACGGCGTCGAATTCCGCCCGAATTACGACGGCCAGAGCAAGGAACCGGTGGTTCTGCCCGGCGGCTTCCCGAATCTGCTCGCCAACGGTTCGCAGGGCATCGCGGTCGGCATGGCGACCTCGATCCCGCCGCACAACGCGGCCGAGCTGTGCGACGCCGCGCTGCATCTGATCGACAAGCCCGACGCCAAGTCGAAGTCGCTGTTGAAATGGGTCAAGGGCCCGGATTTCCCGACCGGCGGCATTGTTGTCGACTCAAAGGAAAGCATCGCCGAAGCCTACATGACCGGGCGCGGCTCGTTCCGCACCCGCGCCAAGTGGACCCAGGAAGAGGGCGCCCGCGGCACCTGGGTCGTCGTCATCACCGAGATCCCGTGGCTGGTGCAAAAATCCCGGCTGGTCGAGAAGATCGCCGAACTGCTGAACGAGAAGAAGCTGCCGCTGGTCGGCGACGTCAGGGACGAATCGGCCGAAGACGTCCGCCTCGTGATCGAGCCGAAATCCCGCGCGGTCGATCCGGCGCTGATGATGGAATCGCTGTTCCGGCTCACCGAGCTCGAGAGCAAGATTTCGCTGAACCTCAACGTGCTGATCAAGGGCAAGATCCCCAAGGTGGTGGGGCTTGCGGAATGTTTGCGCGAATGGCTCGACCATCTGCGCGACGTGCTGGTCCGCCGCTCCAATTACCGCAAGACGCAGATCGAGAACCGGCTCGAAATTCTCGGCGGTTACCTGATCGCGTACTTGAACATCGACAAGGTGATCAAGATCATCCGCACCGAGGATGAGCCGAAGCCGGCGCTGATCAAGGCGTTCAAGCTCACGGAAGTCCAGGCCGACGCCATCCTCAACATGCGCCTGCGCTCCTTGCGCAAGCTCGAGGAATTCGAAATTCGCACCGAGGACAAGAACCTTCGCGGCGAGTTGAAGGGCATCAAGTCGCTGCTCGGTTCCGAGACCGAGCAATGGTCCAAGGTCGGCGAGCAGGTTCGCAAGGTCCGCGACCTTTTTGGACCGAAGACGCCGCTCGGCAAGCGCCGCACGATGTTCGCCGATGCGCCCGAGCATGACCTTGCTGCAATCGAGGAAGCCTTCGTCGAGCGCGAGCCGTGCACGGTCGTGATCTCCGAAAAGGGCTGGGTGCGAACGCTGAAGGGCCATGTCGAGGATATCTCGGGCCTTGCGTTCAAGACCGACGACAAGCTTGACCATGCCTTCTTCGCCGAGACCACCTCTAAGCTTCTGCTGTTTGCCACCAACGGCAAATTCTATTCGCTCGACGTCGCAAAACTGCCCGGCGGCCGCGGCCATGGCGAGCCGATCCGCATGTTCATCGACATGGAGCAGGACGCCGCGATCGTGTCGCTGTTCGTCAACAAGGGCGAGCGCAAATTCCTGATCGCGAGCAGCGAGGGGCAGGGATTCGTGGTCAAGGAAGAGGATTGCGTCGGCAACACCCGCAAGGGCAAGCAGGTGCTCAACGTCACCATGCCGAACGAGGCCTGCGCGATCGCGACCGTGCAGGGTGACACCGTTGCCGCGATCGGCACCAACCACAAGATGGTGCTGTTCCCGCTCGACCAGGTGCCGGAAATGGCACGCGGCCGTGGCGTGCGGCTGCAGAAGTACTCCAGCGCCAAGCTGTCCGACGTCGCCGTGTTCGAGCTCAAGGCGGGGCTGACCTGGAAGGATTCCGCCGGCCGCGAGCAGAGCATGAGCGCCAAGGAATTGTCCGACTGGCGCGGCAACCGCGCCGACGCCGGCCGTCTTGCACACGGCCTGCCGAAATCGAACAAGTTCTTGAGAGGGGTGGAGTAGGCCCCGAGAGGCAGGATTACGGTTTCGTAATCCGGCCTCCATTTTTCCCGATCCCCTTTGACGGCGTTCTTGTTCTCGCCGATGCTTGCCCGAGGGGCAGGGAGGCGGCATTGCGCAAAGCAGGATCGCGACGGCTCATCACAGCAATCGGTCTTGCGCTCACGTTGTGCGCAATGCCCGCGACGCTCCGCGCCCAATCGATCCCCGGCGCGATTCCTGAATCCGCCAAGGCACTTTCCCAAGGCGAATGGCCGGCTTATGCCGGCACCTACGCCGCGTCGCGCTATTCGCCACTAACGCAGATCGACCGCGAAAGCGCAAAAAACCTCCGCGTCGCCTGGCGGTGGAAATCGCCTGACATGGCGATCAAAGAAGCGAATCCGAAAATCGGCCCGACGCGCGCCCACGAATCGACGCCGCTGATGATCGGCGGCGTGCTCTACACATCGACGACGTTGTCGCAGGTCGCGGCGATCGATGCTGCGACCGGCGAAACCAAATGGGTGTTCGATCCCAGGGTTTACGAAAACGGGCTTGGCATTCCGGCGAATGACGGCTGGCTGCACCGTGGCGTCGCCTATTGGCGCAATGGCGATGACGAGCGCATCATCATGCTCACGGCATTCGCGCAGATGATCGCGCTGGATGCGAAGACCGGGAAGCCGGTGCCGGGCTTCGGCAACGACGGCCGGATTGACCTCTCGCAAGGGCTGCGCCGCCCGGTCGATCGCGACTATTACACCATGAGTTCGCCGCCCGTGATCGTGCGCGGCGTCATTGTGGTCGGTTCGTCTGTGATGGACTGGTGGCGGAAAAGCCCGTCGCCGCCCGGTGACGTGCGCGGCTTCGACGTGGTGACCGGCCGGCTGCTCTGGACCTTCCACACCGTGCCGCAGGGCGAGGAGCCCGGCGTCGAAACCTGGCAGCGGGAATCGTGGCGGGAGGCCGGCAACGCCAATGTCTGGGCGCCGATGAGCGCGGACGAGGATCTCGGCTATGTCTATCTGCCGGTAAGCACGCCGACCAATGATTACTATGGCGGCCACCGTCCCGGTGACGGGCTTTATGGCGACAGCCTCGTCTGTCTCGAAGCGGCCACCGGCAAAAAAGTCTGGCACTACCAGCTGGTGCATCACGGCTTGTGGGATTACGACACCCCGGCGGCGCCAACCCTGATCGACATTACCGTCGGTGGAAAGCCGGTCAAAGCGGTGGCGCAGGTGACCAAGCAGGCGTTCGTCTACGTCTTCGATCGCGTCACCGGCCAGCCGGTGTGGCCGATCGAGGAACAGCCGGTACCGGCTTCGAGCGTGCCCGGCGAAAGCGCATCGAAGACCCAGCCGTTTCCGACGCGGCCGGCCCCGATCGACATTCAGGGCGTGCGCGACGAAGACCTGATCGATTTCACGCCGGAGCTCCACCAGGAGGCAAAGGACATCGTCGCGAAATACGATCACGGTCCGCTGTTCACGCCGCCATCCGAGCGGGGCACCATCCAGGTGCCCGGCGTCGCCGGCGGCGGCAACTGGGCCGGTGCCGCGATCGATCCGGAAACCGGCATGCTCTATGTCGGCACCTATCGCCTGCCGTTTGTCGTCAGCGTTCGCAGACCGAGGCCGGGTGAATCGCCCTACGACTTCATCGGTGAGTTCCGCTATTTGTCCGGACCGCGCGGTTTGCCGCTGCTCAAGCCGCCATTCGGCAGCATGCTCGCCATCGACATGAACAGCGGAGACCACCGCTGGCGGATTCCGGTTGGGCGTGCCGAGCTTATTCCGACCATTCAGCAGCTCGGCATCCGTGAGCGCTTGGGATTTCCAACCCGCAGTTGGGCGCTGATCACCAAAACGGTGATGATCGTTGTGCAATCCGGTTATTTCAGCGCGCCGCGCTTGCCGCCGGGCGGCACGCGCCGGATCGCGGATCTCAACAATTTCAATCCGCATCTTTGGGTCTACGACAAGACTTCAGGCGAAATGCTGGCGGAGATTGCCGTGCCGGCCAACGCGGTCGGCGCGCCGATGACCTACATGGCCGGCGGCAAGCAGTTCATCGTGTTTCCGGTCGGCGGCGGTCCGCTGGTGGAGGAACTGATCGCGGTCTCGCTGTAATAGTATTCGATAATCTGCGCGCTATATAAGTCGCCGTCGAAACATCAGAGACGACGGCTCAGCGGATGGCGCACGATCACGCTCATCACAATCATTCCCACGGGCATGATCATTTCCATGGTCACGCCGGCCACAGCCACGCGCCGGACAATTTCGGCTGGGCGTTCGCCATTGGCGCCGCGCTCAACACCGCGTTCGTCATTGCGGAGCTGATCTTTGGCTATGCCGCCAATTCATTGGCGCTGATTTCGGATGCCGTTCACAATCTCTCCGACGTGATCGCGCTGCTGCTGGCATGGGGCGCGGCGCTGCTGTCGCAGAAGCAGCCGACGCAGCGACATACCTACGGCTATCGCCGGGCTTCGATCCTGGCGGCGCTGTTCAATGCTGGCCTGCTGTTGGTCGCGGTCGGCGGCATCGTCGTCGAGGCGGTCAACCGACTCTACAGCCCGGCGCCGGTCGCGGGCTGGACGGTTGTGGTGGTTGCGGCCTTTGGCGTCGCCGTCAACGGCTTCACCGCGTTGCTATTCATGCGCGGCCGTCATGGCGACCTCAATATTCGCGGCGCCTATCTGCACATGGTGGCGGACGCGGGCGTTTCGCTCGGCGTAGTCGTTGCCGCGGGGGTCATCATGCTGACGGGCTGGCTGTGGCTCGATCCCGCGATCAGCCTCGTCATCGCCGCCGTGGTGTTCTGGAGCGGATGGGGGCTGGCGCGTGACAGCGTCAACCTCGCGCTCGACGGCGTGCCGCGTGGTATCGAGCTTGCCGAGGTGAGGGATTATCTCGCCGGCCTCGAAGGTGTTGCCGAGGTGCATGACCTGCACATCTGGGCGATGAGTACCAACGAGACCGCCCTGACCGCGCATCTGGTGCGGCCCGGCGGCACCGACGACGCCTTTCTGCACGGGGTCTGCGAGGAACTCTCGCACCGCTTCAACATCCACCATTCCACGCTGCAGATCGAAGCCGCCGCCGAAGTCTGCAAGCTGGCGCCGGCGGAACGGGTGTAATGCCGTAGGACGGCGTTACGCCACGTTTACACCATCCCTGCAAACCGCATCGCTACGCCCGCCGCGCACGACCCTGCCAACACCCATAGCATCCCAATGTTGAGACGGAAGATCGCCGTCGCCGCGGCCGCCGCCAGCACGAAGGCTGCGAGGTCGAGGCTTCCCCACACCGGCATGTCGAACGAGAGCCCGAACGAGCGGACCGGCGTGGTCTGCCGGAACAGCGTGTGCAATCCGAACCAGATCGAGAGGTTCAGGATCACGCCGACGACCGCAGCGGTGATCGCAGACAGCGCGCCCGCCAGCCCCTTGTTGCCGCGCAGCGTCTCGATGTAGGGCGCGCCGAGGAAGATCCAGAGGAAGCAGGGAATGAAGGTGACCCAGGTCGCCAGCAATCCGCCGAGCGTGGCCGCAACCATCGGCGACAGCGCGCCGGGGTCGCGGAAGGCTGCCATGAAGCCCACGAACTGCAGCACCATGATCAGCGGGCCCGGCGTGGTCTCGGCCATGCCGAGGCCGTCCAGCATCTCGCGCGGCTGCAGCCAGTGATAATGCTCGACCGCCTGCTGCGCGACATAGGCCAGCACCGCATAGGCGCCGCCGAACGTCACCATCGCCATCTTGGAAAAGAACAGCGCGATCTGGCTGAACACGTTTGCCTGTCCAAGCCCGATCAGCAGCGCCGCGACCGGCACCACCCACAGCAACAGCCACACCGAGCTTACGCGCAACGCGCGGCCGACGCTCGGGCGGACGTGGTCGGGCAGTTCGTCGCCGAGCAGGCTGTCGACGGCGGCCGACTTCTTGCCGCCGCCGCCATGCTCGATGGCGGCAAATTCCGGCCGTCCGCTCTTCGCGCCGAAATAGCCGGTCACGCCGGCCGCGATGATGATGATCGGGAAGGGGACGTTGAAAAAGAAGATCGCGACAAAGGCGATGGCCGCCAGCGCAATCATCACCCGGTTGCGCAACGCGCGCTTGCCGACGCGAACGACCGCGTGGACCACGATCGCGAGCACTGCACCCTTCAACCCAAAGAACACCGCCTCGACGAAGCCGACATTGCCGTAAGCCGCGTAGATGTAGCTCAGGCCCATGATGGCGATGATGCCGGGCAGGATGAACAGGCCGCCGGCCATGATGCCGCCCGCGGTTCGGTGCAGCAGCCAGCCGATATAGGTCGCAAGCTGCTGCGCCTCCGGGCCCGGCAGCAGCATGCAGTAGTTCAGCGCATGCAGGAACCGGCTCTCGGAGATCCAGTTCTTCTCCTCGACCAGGATGCGGTGCATGACCGCGATCTGCCCGGCCGGGCCGCCGAAACTCAATACGGCGACCCGCAGCCAGACCCGGAACGCTTCGCCGAAGCTGATGCCGTGACCGAGGTCGCGGCTTACGCCGGCCTTGGCCGCCTTGTCGATCGTGGCTTCCATTACGATTTCGCTTTGTTGGTCGGCCAGTTGTGCGTCTCGCCTGACGCGTCGCGGCACCAGCGGTAGAACGCGTCGTACAGTGTCATGCCGGCCTCGAGCTGTTCGAGATCGTCGTCGAACATGCGCGACAGGCCGAGCGAGGCGGCGAGCAACCCGGGTGCTTCCGGCGACAGATCGAGCCGCCCGGTATCGGCACCGCGCACCATCGCCGCCAGCCGCAGCAGCGGCGGCGTCGCCAGGCCAAACTCCTCGATCATGACGTCGAAGGTGCAGAGTTCGCGGCGGTGGCTCCAGAACACGTTCTCGACGTCGAAAGGAGCCGCGTTGAACCGCTCTCCGACCGCCAGCACTTCCGGCGGTGAGACGAACAGGAACACGGCGTTTGGATCCACAAAGCGCCGGATCAGCCAGGGGCAGGCGATGCGGTCGATCTTCGGCCGCGCGCGGGTGACCCAGACGGTGCGACCTTTCGCGTCACGCGCGGGCAGTTTTTCCGCCGGCACCAGCGGCAGTTTGGCCGCTTTCCAGGCTTCAAAACCGCCTTCCAGCGCTTCGGCCGAAACATCGAGATGCCGCAGCCAGGCGGCCGTGCCCTGCGCCAGTTTCTGACCGCGCAGGCAGACGACAATGGCCGGGCGGCCGGAAAATTCCTCGCCCCAATCGGCGGCTTGCTCGTGGTTGCGCCTGATAGCACCGGGAATCAGCCGCGGGTCGGCGGCGAAATCCTCGTCGGTGCGAACGTCGATCAGGGCCGGCGTATTTGCCGTGCCGATCAATTTGGAAAGCTTGTCCGGAGATATCGTGGTGTAGGATGACATGGCTGCGCCCTCGTAAAAAAACGGGACGCGATACTTGGGCATGTCGCCTCGTGGGGAGATCGCAAAATCCCCATGGGGGCGAATTAATCGCGTGCGGCTTCTTCTGTCAACCCGCTAGCGGGCCCACGTTGGATGCGTGAGAGCGAAGCGAAACCCATCATTTCGTTCGTCGGCACCAATCGATGGGTTTCGCTTCGTTCTACCAATCCTACCCAAGGGGCGCTTGCGAACTGCCGGTTTCGGTCCTAGCTTGCGCGTCATCGGGGACGAAGCAGGCTCCCCGTCAGACGGTCCGCCGTCCAAGCTCTGCGCACACTCGACGTGTCGAGGATGGCGCATGGACGCTGGGATGACCGATATCGCGACTGAACCAAAACCCTCCACTGCCAACGCGCTGATCAGATTGCTTTATGTCGCGCGGGGCCTGCGCGGCTTTGGCGACGGTTTTGCCATCATCATTCTGCCGGCCTATATGACGGCACTCGGATACGACGCCATCGCGGTCGGCATCGTTGCGACCGCATCGCTGTTGGGAACGGCGCTGCTGACGCTGATCACAGGCTGGATCGCGCCGCGCCATGACCTGCGCGCGCTCCTGATCTTTGGCGCAGGTCTGATGGCGGCGACCGGCCTTGCGTTTCCGGGCGTAGAGCACTTTGTCCTGATCGTGCTTGTGGCGTTCATCGGCACCATCAACCCCTCGGGCGGCGATCTCGGTGTGCTGGTTCCGCTCGAGCATGCGGTGCTGGCGAAGAGCGCTACCGACGACCGACGCACGCAGGTGTTTGCGCGCTACAGCCTGATCGGGGCGCTCTGCACCGCCGCCGGCTCGCTTGCGGCAACCTTGCCCGATCTGCTGGTTGCACACGGCGGCACCACGCTCGGCGCGTTCCGCCTGATGTTTTATGCCTATGCTGCGCTCGGGATACTCAGCGCGGCGCTTTACCGTTACGTCCCACACGCGCGCGGCGAGGAGAGGGCACAGCAAGCGCCGCTCGGGCCCTCGCGCGGTACAGTCTACAAACTTGCCGCGCTGTTCAGCATCGATGCGTTCGCGGGCGGCTTCGTTGCCCAGTCATTGCTGGTGCTCTGGCTGTTCGAGCGTTTCGACCTGTCATTGTCCGCGGCCGGATTGTTTTTCTTTTGGTCGAGCACGCTCAGCGCCTTTTCCTATCCGGTCGCCGCCTGGATTGCCAAGCGCATCGGTCTCGTCAACACCATGGTGTTCACGCACATTCCCTCCAGCATCTTCCTGATCCTGGCGGCGTTCTCGCCGAATCTCTATCTGGCGCTCGGATTGCTGTTGTTGCGCTCGGCGCTGTCGCAGATGGACGTGCCGACCCGCACCTCCTACGTCATGGCCGTGGTGACGCCGGCCGAGCGGCCGGCGGCTGCCAGCGTCACCGCCGTGCCGCGCAGCCTGGCATCCGCGATCAGTCCGGCGATCTCGGGTGCGCTGCTGACGACGTCGTTTACGGGGCTACCGCTGGTGGTCTGCGGCACGCTGAAGATCGCCTACGACCTCGCGCTCTTGTTCTCGTTCCGCCATATCAAGCCGCCGGAGGAGAAGCGCTAGCGGTCGATCGACGGTTCAATGCTGCGCGACGGCTGTTTTGTCGAGCGCGGTGCGAACGTTGCGCGCCAGCTTCAGAGCGTCATCATTGGCCCAGAAATGAACGAAGAACATGCGCGGCTCTTCTGCAAGCATGTGGCTGTGGATCGCGGTGACCTCGATATCTCCGGCACGTAGCGCCCGGATCAGGGGATTGACCTCGTTGCCGGTCACGAGAAAATCGCCTGTTATGGCGGCCTTGCCACCGCCGGTCGGCTGAAAGTTGATGGCGTTCGCGCCGCCGAGAGCGGCGTTGACCTGCATTCCGTTTTCCTTGGCCGGATCACGCCTTGGAATGCCGTACTGGTAGACGCCGCCATTCACGGTACCCTTGGCGCCCATTGCAGCGTCGATTGCTGCGGTATCGAGATCAATCGCCGGCGCCGCGGTGGCGGTGGTGGCCGGTGGATCGAAGGGCGTCTTGCTTGCCGAAGAAAGCGCCGCGCGGATCGCTGTTGCTATTTTTTCGGGGTCGCCGTGTCCCGCCACATGCATGTAGAAGGTCGCGGGAGAAGCGCGGAGAACGTGATTGTGGATCGCGCTGACGTCCAGCCCGCTATCCAGCAATTTGGTCATGACCGGCGTGATTTCTGTATCTAGCAGCACCAGGTCGCCCATCAGCATCGCCTCTCCTTGCATGGGCGCGAAGGCGACCCATCCTCCGAGCGCCAGCGCCGGCTTGATCGCGACGCCGTCCAGCGTGACGTGCAGATCGGATCGCGGCAGCCCGTAACGATGCACTTCGCCGCTTACCGTGGCGATCTTTCCGATGGCAGCGTCTACCTTCTTCCAGTCGATAGCATCGGCGCGGGCGGCCTGTGACAGCAGGAGCGCTGTGCCGAGCGCGAGTAGCGTAAGAGATTGCTTCATGGTGCTCTCCTTCTTGCGCCCATGTTCGGCCGCACATGGCAAGGTTCCCGCGAGACGTGACGCAACGCGGCCGAGCATTGATGGATTATTGTGAGTCTGGGTAAGCATTCGGGCATGTGTATGCGCCTCCGGGAAACCGGGACGCGATACTTGGGCATGACGCCTCGTGGGGGGATCGCAAACCCCCATGGCCGTATTCAGCCACACTGAAGTGGACTGTCAACGTGGCCAGACGCCGGCAACCGTAACGGTGTGATGAGAACGGCGCGAAAGCCTTTATTACAAGCGCATTTACCGCGAAACGTTCGGAAAAACGAAACTGCGTTCACCTTCAATTGATCGATGGAGGTAGGATCGCTTGGCCTTCGGCTTCAGCGCGGCTACCAGGGCGGTCGCCGTCCGTCGGGGAGGGGGTCCATCAATCGTCGCTCATCACGTACATGCGACCATTGCGCCAGCTTGATCTCCGGAGAGTCGGGCGCGTTGGCCTCTTCCGCGTGAAAGGCGAGGTTCTGGTTTGCCTGCACCTGGTATTTGGCGGCCTGTGCGAGCCAGTACCATTTCTTGTCCGGTTCGCTCAGCGCGCGCTGACGGCACTCGGCTTCCAATTCACGTAAGCGGGTCGCTTCATTCATAGCCAATTCCAGAGCCTTGAAGTTCCAACAGAGCGGAGCCTCGAAACCACCGGAAACGGGTTCCGGCACCTCGTCATGACAAAAACTTCTTGACGCCCTGCTATGCAGGTCGGAGGCAATTGATTGAAATTTAGAAATGGATTGATGCGATAATTAATGGGCCTGGCCGGGGCTGCCCCAATCCATTGCGATATTGCTCGCGAATGCCCGCCTACACGATCAGCAGGGCGCCCGAGACCAGAAGAAGCGCCAGCACGATCTTCCGGAACGTTGCCTCGTCGAGCCACCCGAACAGTTTCAGCCCAAGCCAGGTGCCGGCGAACAAGGCCGGCAATCCGATCAGGAACAGCTTGATCGTATCCGGCGTGATCGCGCCACTGGCGCCGATCCACAAGGCGCTCATGGCGAAGATCGCAACCGCCACTGGTTGAAACACCGCGCGCTGCACGTCCTTGGGCCAGCCGCGCAAGCCGCACCAGATCGTCACCAGAATTCCGGCAAGCCCGGTGATGCCGCCGAGCACGCCGTTGAGGAAACCTATGCCGGCGTCGGCCGCGCCGCCGCCCGCTTTCACTGCGGGGATGGCCGGCCGCAGCAGCGCGTAGAGGCTGTAGAGCACCAGGAAGGCACCGACGCCCATGCGCACATGGGCGGGATTCGCCCAGGTCAGGATGCCGACGCCGATGGGAACGCCGAGCGCGGCGCCGGCCACGAACGGCCAGAGCCGCCGCCAGTCCAGCGCGCCGCGCAGCTTCCAGATCGAATAGCCCTGCACGAGCAGCCCGAATGCGATGATCAGCGTCGCCGTTTGCAGCGGGGTGAGGATGTAGAGCCAGATCGCCGATACGACGAGGCCGAAGGCGAAGCCGGACAGGCCGGCGACCAGCGCGCCGGCGAACGTCGCGAGAAGAAACAGCGGCAGTTCGAGTGTCGTTCCATCCATGTGCCCGCTCCACAGAAAAGCGAGCAGCGCTTGAATGGGATCGCCATTTGACGGGGAGGCTGCGATTTCCCCGTGTTCAGGTTATGCCCGGCAAGTCCTGGCGCGCAAGCTGTATCGTCTGGCCTGCTCGCGATGATCGCGCTGCTGACAGTTGCCGCCATGCTGACAGTTGTCGCCAACGGATAGAAAGATTCGCACGACAAACGTTTTTTGCTCGCACGCTGCTCTGTCGCGACCATATGTTCAGCCAAGCGCTGCAGTCGATGGCGCGTTGAATGCGGAGAGACGGCGTGGGCGAATGGGTTGGGGTCGCGATCGCGTTGGTCTCGAGTTGTCTCGGCGGCACCGCGGCGGCGATCACGCGCTATCTCGCCGGCAACACCGATCCGATCACGCTTGCGATCCTGCGCTGGGCGATCGGCTTTTGTTGCGTGCTGCCGGCGGCGCTGTTGCTGAAGGCGCGATGGCCGCAACAGCGGGACTTGCCGGCCGTCGCTGCGCTCGGCTTTTGCTTCTTCGGCGTATTCTTCGTTCTCTACAACATCGCGATGTCCTACACGACCGCGGCGCGCGCCAGCCTCGCGTTGGCGACGTTGCCGCTGCATACGATGGTGGTCGGCGCGCTGCTCGGTATCGAGCCGCTGACGAAACGGAAATCGATCGGGGTCTGCATTGCGGTGCTTGGTGTCGCTGCCGCGCTTGCAACGGGATTGTCGGCCGCGCCGCCAGGAGCCTGGCGCGGCGAGCTGATCATGACCGCGGCCGTCTTGTGCATGGCGTTCTACAATGTCTGGTCTCGCCCCTTCATCCAGCGATCGAGCGCGCTTGGCTTCCTGACGGTTGGCATGGGAACGGGCGCCGCGGCGCTGATCCTGGTCGGCTTGTCGACGGGAAGCGTCGCGGCATTGAGCCAGTTCAGTACGCCGCAATGGATCGCCGGGATTTATCTCGGCGTTGCCGGCGGTGCGCTGGCGTTCATCCTGTGGGTGCTGGCGCTGGAGCGGGCGTCGCCGACGCGCGTCGCCAACACCATGACCGTCAATCCGCTTGCGGCGGGGCTGCTGGCTACTCAGTTGGTCGGAGAGCCGATCACGCCGAATCTCGTGCTCGGGCTTGTCGCGGTGTTCGCCGGGATCTGGATCGCAACGTCGGAAGTCAGGAAGCCTGCTTGATGCCCACGCCGCCGCGATGGCCTCGATCTCGATCAGGAAATCCGGACCGTAGAGCTTTGACACCTCGACCAGGGTGACCGCGGGGGCGGCCGGCGGCGCCACCGAGGCAAAGAAGCGATTTCGGGCTTCGCGATAGGGGCCGAGATTATCCATGTCGGTGAGGAATACCGTGAGCTTTACCAGATTGGCCGGCGTGCACCCGCGGGCCTCCAGCGCAATCGTGAGATTTCGAAACACCTGCTCCGCCTGGGCTGCGAAATCATTGCTGCCGACCACATTGCCGTCGCGATCGAGCGCGGTCTGGCCGGCGATGAAGATGATGCGCCCCGCGGTCACCTCGACGATCTGCGAATAGCCGGGTGGCGAGCCGAGTTCAGGCGGATTGATGCGGGTGATCATTCAGGCATCCTCTTCTGTCGTCACGCTTCGCGGCGGCGGCGCCCGCAGCAAGCACAGCGCCAGCAGCGCGGCAAGGCTGAGCGCCGACGACACGATCAGAATGCGGCTGCCCATGACGTCGATCAAGAGACTGAAAGCCAGCGGGGCGCCGGCCTGAGCGATCCGCGCCGGTGCGCCGATGATCCCGAGGCGGTAGGCATAGTTCTGCGGGCCGAAGATCGCGAGCGGCATCGTGCCGCGAGCTATGGTCAAAATGCCGTTGCCGGCGCCGTAAAAGACCGCAAACACGCTGGCCGCGCCGCCGCCCGCCAGGCCGAGGATCGCCGCGCCGATCGGGTGCGTCAGGCATGCCAGCCGGCCCGAGACCAGCGGGTGATAACGACTGAGGAAACTCGCCTCGAAGATGCGGGCCGCCACCTGCGCCGGACCCATCAGCGCGCCGGCCGCGACCGCTTGCAGCGATGTCGCGCCGGCGGATTCCAGGATGCGCGGCAAATGCGCGGCCATCGCGCCGGTGACGGTCCACGCGGCGGCGAAGGCGAACGCCAGCAGGATCATGGTGCGGTCGATCGGGATGTGCGGCTTGATGGCGGCGGCAATGGCGGCCTTTGCGCCCGCGACCGGCGGCAGCATCAACCAGTTGATCGGCAGCCCGATCAGGATGTGTGCCGCCGCCCAGGCAAAGCAGGTGTTGCGCCAGCCGATCGTCTCCAGCCCCCACGCGGTCAGCGGCCATCCGACCGTGGAGGCGAAGCCCGCGATCAAGGTGATGCCGGTAATGGAACGCCGTGCCTTGTCGCCGTAGATGCGGCCGAGCGCGCCGAAGGCGGCGTCGTAGAGGCCCGCACCCATGCCGATGCCGAGCAGGAGCCAGGCTGTAAGCAGCACCGGTATCGAATAGGTGAGGCCGAGCAGGGCGAGCCCCGCGGCCAGCGTGACATTGGAAATCGACAGCACGGAGCGGCCGCCGACCAGATCAATCTGCCGGCCGATGCGCGGGCCGAGCATCGCCGAAATCACCAGCGAGGCGGAGAACGCGGCAAAGATCCAGTTCGAGGAGACGCCGAGATCGCGCGCGATCGGATCGGCGAGGATCGCCGGCAGATAATAGCTGGAAGCCCAGGCCAGGGTCTGCGTCGTGCCGAGCGCGACAATGATGGAAAACTGGCTGCGGTTCACGGCTGTGGAGTCTCTCTTCTCGACCAATAGAGCGCCAGGGGTCCAAGGAGGATGCCCGCCGCCAGCACCGAAAATGCGGCCATCCAGGCCGACGCACTCTGCGGGCCACCCGCCGCATCGAGCGCTATACCCACCGCCCATGCGCCAAGCGCGGATAGGCTGAAGCCGACGGTCGAATGCATCGCCATGGTGGCGCCGCGATGGCTCGGGTCTGCGGCCATCGACATGCCCGAGGTCAAGGCACCGGAATCGGCAGGAACCGTGATGGCATAGACCAGCATCAAGGGCAGCAGCAGCCACGGCGATCTCTCGGCGCATATACCGATCAGAAGCGCAACGGCGGCGGAGGAGAACATCACCGCCGTGACGGCACGGTGGCGGCCGAACCTGAGTGCGAGCTCATTGCCGAGAATGCTCGCGGGCATCGCGAGCAGCGAGAACACGACGCTGACCACGATCGGCGTCAAAATCGAGGCGTCTGAATTTCTCAGCGAAACAAAGGTCCAGAACGCCACGATCCAGGTTCTGATGCCGTAGAGCTCGAAACAATGCGCGCCGTAGCCCAGCACGAACCCCATGGCATTCCGGTTCTGGAACACCGGCGCGAAATCCAGCAGGCGTCCCGTCGCCGGCTTCGGCTCGACCGGCCGCAGCAGGAAGCAGACGGTGAGCATCACGAGCGGCCCGGCGGCCGTGACGAAGAATGCACTGCGCCAGCCCCAGGCTTCGGCGACGAGTTGGGAAACCAGAAACGACAGGCCGACCCCGAACGAAAAGCTCGACGTGTAAAGCGTGATCGCGCGGGATGAATCGCCCGGCGCGAGACGATCCGTCAACGCTTTCAGGCCTGGCATATAGGCGCCCGCAAAGCCCACACCGGCGATCGCGTTGAAGAGCGCGCCCGACCAGAGGCCGGTGGCGAACATGCCGAACAGCAGCGTGCCGAGCGCGCTGAGTGCGGAGCCTGCAATCAGGATCTTGCGCGCGTCGACACGGTCGGTGAGCGTCGCCAAAAACGGGACAGCCAGCATGTAACCTGCCGCACCCGAGCCCGCCAGCAGGCCGGCTTGCGCGCCGCTAAGATGCCACTCCGGAATCAGGAACGCCGCAAGAATGGATGGCACGACGACGTGCGGGAGCAGGCTGCCGAGTTGCCCCAGGCACATCGCGACAATGACGGATCGGCCTTCCAGAAAAATTCCGTTCACTCCCTCTTGATCAGGAGGCGCAGCCGCACCCCGTCTTGCCGTCCTGCTTTGATTTCTCATCCGCGACGCAACACGCGTCAACATCCGATAATGCAGGGCCGCCGCAACAATTGCTGGCATCTAGCGCGAGCGCTCGGCTGCAGACACCGGTCTCGGGCAGCACCAGTTCGACGCGCTCTGCGGCCGGGCGGTCGCCGACGATGTCGGCGGCAATCGAGCGCACCTGCTCGTATCCCGTGAGCATCAGGAAGGTCGGCGCGCGGCCGTAGGATTTGATGCCGGCGAAATAGAAGCCGGGTTCGTCCTGCGCCAGTTCACGGGCACCGTGCGGCCGCACGGTGCCGCAGCTATGCTCGTTGGGATCGATCAGCGGCGCCAGCGCGACCGGGCATTCGATCGCCGGATCGAGCCGGATGCGCAACTCGCGCGCAAAGTCGAGGTCCGGGCGAAAGCCCGTCGCGACGATGAGCTCGTCGACGATGACCCGGCGGGCCGAGCAGCCGGAGAGGGCGCCCACGACAAGGTTGGGGCCGTCGGCGATGAGATGCGAAACACGAAATCCGCTTTCCAGCTTGATCCGGCCGGCGGTCACCAGTGCGGCAAAAGCCGCACCCAGCTCGCCGCGGGCCACCAGTTTGTCGTTGGCGCCGCCGCCAAAGGCCTTGGCGGGATCGCTGCCGCGCAACAGCCAGACCGGTCGGGTTTCAGGTACTTCTGCCGCAAGCTTCGCCAGATCGGTCAGCGTGCCGATCGCGGAATGTCCTGATCCCAGCACCGCGACCGTTTTGCCGGCATAGCGTGCGCGGTCCTTACCCAATACGTCGGGCATGCCGTAGGCGATCCTGTCGGTGGCCTCTGTCTCGCCGATGGCGGGGACGCCGTTCGCGCCCGCCGGATTCGGCGAATGCCAGGTGCCGGATACGTCGATGACCGCATCGGCCTTGACGATCTCAGGACCTTTCCCGTTCTGATACCGGATTTCGAACGGCGCCGTTTCGCGGCCCTTGGTCTTGAGCTTGTCGAAGCCCGCCCGGCTGATACCGGTGACGCGGCTCGACGTGCGGATGTGCGGCTTGAGCGCGGCGTGGGCCGCAAGCGGTTCGAGATAGTGCTCCACCATCTCCGCGCCGGTCGGATACTGATCCGGTTCGGGAGAATTCCAGCCTGTCGTCGCCAGCAGCCGCGCCGCCGCTTTGTCGACGTTGTATTCCCATGGCGAGAACAGTTGAACATGGCCCCATTGCCGCATGGCGTGGCCGACATTGTCGCCGGATTCCAGCACGATCGGCTGCAGGCCGCGCTCCAGAACATGGGCGGCGGCGGCGAGGCCGACCGGCCCGGCTCCGATGATCGCGACGGTCTTGGCTTTGCTCATGGCATTCTCCCATAAAACTGGAAATATCGAAATAAAGGTCGCAAACGATGATGCTTATGCCGCCGTCTTGGCATCCTTTGTTTCAGCGCTCTCCGTGCAGCATTCCGCGACCAGAAAACCCACCAGCTCCCGCATCACTTCGTAGTTGGCGTGGCAGATCAGCGTGGTCGCATCGCGCACCTGCGTCACCAGGCCCGCCACCACCAGCGCCTTGATGTGGTGGGAGAGGGTGGAGGGCGCGATCTTCAGCTTCTCCTGCAGGCGTCCGACCGCAAGCCCGGCACCGCCGGCGCGGATCAGCGCGCGGTAGATTTTCAGCCGGGTCGGATTGCCCAGCGCTTCGAGATGGGCGGCGGCGTCATCGAGTTTCATGGCGACATCCTCTCACGCGAATCCAGTATCGTCAACTATATTTCTAGAATCATCGAAATAGAGCGCGGTGAATAGCTTCTGGCGGTTGGGTTGACAGAAGATAATATATCGATAAGTCTGGATATATGGAATCAGAACAAGCCATTCTCGCGCTGGCAGCGCTTGCTCAATCGACCCGTCTCGACGTGTTTCGCCTGCTGGCGAAGCACGAACCGGACGGGCTCGCTGCCGGTGACATCGCCAAGGCACTCGCCGTGCCTCAAAACACTATGTCTTCGCATCTGGCCGTCCTTTCCCGGGCGGGACTGGTAACGGCGCGGCGCATCAGCCGCTCGATTGTCTACCGCGCCGATCTCAAGGCCTTTCAGGCCGTAGTCCTGTTCATGTTGCGGGATTGCTGCGACGGGCGTCCTGAGATCTGCGGACCGCTGATCGAAGACCTCACGCCTTGCTGTCCGCCAAAGACAAGGAGGAAAGCGCATGTCTGATTGCATCTACAACGTTCTCTTCCTGTGCACCGGAAACGCCGCCCGTTCGATCCTGGCGGAATCGATCCTGCGCAAGGATGGTCATCGCAACTTCCGCGCCTTCTCCGCCGGCAGCCAACCAAAGGGGACGGTCAATCCATTTGCGATCAAGGTTCTCAATCGCCTTGATTACCCCACGGCCGAATTGCGATCGAAGAGCTGGGAAGAATTCGCAGGTAGCGATGCACCCGTGATGGATTTCGTTTTCACGGTTTGCGACAACGCCGCGGGCGAGTCTTGTCCGGTTTGGCCGGGACAGCCGTTGACGGCCCATTGGGGGATTGAAGACCCGGCGGCCGTTGAGGGAACGGACATCGAGAAGGAAGCGGCCTTCGTCGCGGCGTTTCGGTATCTCAAGAATCGAATTGCTGCCTTCACCAGCCTGCCTTTGGTTAGCATCGACCGGCTGTCGCTCGGGACACGGCTGCGCGACATCGGCCGTATCGACGGCTCAACGTTCGGTCAAGACAGGGCTGGCTAATGTCCGAATTCGATCTGCCACGCCGGCTGGCGGCCGAAGCACTCGGGACCGCGCTATTGGTCGCGACCGTGGTCGGCTCCGGCATCATGGCCGAGACCTTGACCAAGGATGTCGCACTGGCGCTGCTCGGCAATACGCTGCCGACCGGCGCGATCCTGGTGGTTCTCATCAGCATTCTCGGGCCCGTCTCCGGTGCGCATTTCAATCCCGCGGTATCGCTGGTCTTTACCTTGAAAGGCGAACTGACGGCGCGCGATGCGCTCGGTTACATTGCCGCGCAAGTGGCCGGAGGGGTCGCCGGAACCGTGGTGGCGCATGCGATGTTCGCGCTGCCGCTGATTGACGCCTCGCTGAAAATGCGAACCGGTGGCGCGCAATGGTTCGCCGAGGGAGTCGCCGCGTTCGGCCTGGTGGCGACCATCCTCGCCGGCATCCGATTCAACCGGTCCGCGGTGCCTTGGCTGGTCGGCCTCTACATCACCGCGGCCTACTGGTTCACGGCCTCGACCTCGTTTGCCAATCCTGCCGTTGCCATCGCGCGCTCGATGACCAATACGTTTTCGGGCATTCGTCCCGCCGATCTTCCCGGCTTTATCGCGGCCGAACTCTGCGGCGCGGTCGTGGCGCTGATCTTCATGAACTGGCTGCTGCGCGGCGCAGGCGAGGCGGCAACGACCAAGGAGGCTCAGCCATGAGCGTGACCATCTATCACAACCCCGCCTGCGGCACCTCGCGCAACACGCTGGCGATGATCCGGCAGAGCGGCGAGGAGCCCGAGGTCATCGAATACCTGAAGACGCCGCCGAGCCGCGCCCGGCTGGTCGAGCTGATCAAGGCCCTGGGCCTCAAGCCACGGGAGCTGTTGCGCGAAAAGGGCACGCCCTATGCCGAGCTTGGCCTGGCCGATCCAAAGTGGAGCGACGACGAGCTGATCGACCTCATGCTTGCTCATCCGATCCTGATCAACCGGCCGATCGTGGTGACGCCGAAGGGCGTGCGGCTGTGCCGGCCGTCGGAGCTGGTGCTTGATCTGCTCGATCACCCGGTCGATTCCTTCGTCAAGGAAGACGGCGAGGCGGTGACGCGCGCGAAGGGTTGAAGGGCGCGAGGCTTTCACCCGTCACGATTGCGCGGCATAATGGCGGCATGGAACTCACGTCCCGTCTGCGCCTGATGAACTGGCTGGTCAACCAGGGTCTCACAGGCCTACCCGAAAATGATCTGATCCGCGGTTTCTGCCAACGCTGCCGCGCCGAAGGCCTTCCCGTATCGCGCGGGATGGTCTTCATCGATACGCTGCACCCGATTTTCGAGGGCCGCGGCTTTCGCTGGAACGACGCCGAGACCAACGAAAGCGACGTCTTCGAATATGGTTCGACCAACGAGGGCGAAGCCGCGCAGGCCTGGCGCAGTTCGATCTTCTACCACATGCTCGAAAACGGTCATGAGGAACTGTCGGTCGACCTCGCCGATGGCGGGACTCACAGGTTCAAGTTCGTGAACGAACTCGCCGAGAAGGGCCACAAGCATCTGGTCGCCTATGTGCACCAGTTCGGCGAAGCCGGCACAATGGGGCAGATGGACTGCGTCTATTCCTATTGGGTGACCCGGCACGACGATGGCTTTGGCGCGCAGGGGCTGGCGGCGCTGCGCGACCTCGTGCCGGTGCTGGGGCTGGCGATCAAATCCGCGGCGCAGGCCGACATCACCAAGACGCTCGGCCGCGTCTATCTCGGGCGCGACGCGGCCGAACAGGTGCTGCGCGGCCGGATCGCGCGCGGTGTCACCGAGCGCATCAACGCGGTGCTGTGGTTCTCCGACCTGCGCGGCTCGACCGCGATCAGCGAGAGCATCGATCCCGGCGAGATCATCCCGTTCCTCAACGATTATGCACAAGCCTCGATCGACGCCATCCATGACGCCGGCGGCGAGGTGCTGAAGCTGATCGGAGATGGTGTGCTGGCGATGTTCACCCATGACAACATGGCGGTGGCAAAACGCGCAGCACTTCGCGCCGAGCATCGTTTCCGCCGCAACATGAAGGCGCTCACCGTCCGCCGCACGGCCGAAAACCGGCCGGTCACCACGGCCCATGTCGGCCTGCATGTCGGCGAGGTATTTTACGGCAATATCGGCAGCGATGACCGGCTCGACTTCACCGTGGTGGGGCCGGCCGTCAACGAGGTCAGCCGCATCGCCTCGATGTGCCGCTCGGTCGACCGCGAATTGTTGATGTCGTCGGCGTTCCGCGCAGGCCTTGATGCCGCCGGGCGAAACTATCTGGTGTCCACCGGCCGCTATGCGCTGCGCGGCATCGGCCGCGCGCAGGACCTCTACACGCTCGATCCGGATATTGCCGCGGATGAAGTGGTGGCGGGGAAGTACGAGCGGTATCTGGCGGGTTAGGCCGCGTTGCCGGCCTTCGCCCGCAGCGTGTAGAGCCCAACCGCGGCAAACGAAAACCCCGTCAGCACCACGCCGAGCGCGAACAGCGCCTCGTGCGAGATCGTCGCGGCGAGCCAGACGCCGATGGCCGCCGTCATCATCTGCCAGAAGCCGACCAGCGCGGAGGCAGCGCCCGCTTTGTCGCCGAACGGGGACAGCGCTTGCGCGGTGCCCAGCGGATTGACGATGCCCATGCCGAGCAGGAACACGCTGAGCGCGCCCAGATAGGAAAGGAGCGTGGGGCTGTAGAGCGAGACCAGCAGCATCGCGATGCTGCCGGTGGCGGCCGCCAACAGCCCGCCCCGGATCGAACGGTCGAGCCCGTAGCGCGGGCCCAGTCTGGTTGCGAGCATGCCGGCGGCGAACACGATCAACACGGTGCCTGCGAAGAACAGGCCCAACTGGATCGGCGTGAGGTGCATCGCCTCGATGAGGATGCGCGGTGCGGCCGAGAACATCGAGAACAGCCCGCCCATGATCAGGCTGACGGTTGCGGCCGGCACCACGAAGCGGCGGTCGGCGATCAAGCCAGAATAGTTTTTGGCGATGGCGAGCGGATCGAGCGGGATGCGCGTTGCGTGATGGGTCTCGCCGAACACGGTGCCGTAGGCGATGGCGCCGAGCGCCGCAAAGGCCGCGACCAGGACAAACTCGGAACGCCAGCCGAACGTGTGGTCGAGCGCGCCGCCGAGCAGCGGCGAGAAGCCGGGCGCCGCCGCCATCGCGATCATGATCAGCGCCATCGCGCGCGCCAATGCAGCGCCCGAAAACATGTCGCGGGCGATCGCGCGGGACAGCACCGACGTGGCGCAGGCGCCCGCCGCCTGGATCACGCGGCCGATCAAGAGGCTGGTCAGGTCGGTCGCCAGCGCGCACCAGACGCTGCCGGCAAAGAATACTCCAAATCCGATCAGCACCGGCCAGCGGCGGCCGTAACGGTCCGAGATCGGCCCGACCGCAAGCTGACCGACGGCGAACACGGCGAGAAAGATCGTGATCGCCGAGGTCACCGCCGCGCTGGTGACGTTCAGCGTCGCCGCCATCTGCGGCAGCGACGGCAGCAGGATGTTGGTGGCGAGCGTTCCGGTCGCGGCAAGGCCTGCCAACACAGCGATCTGCAAGACGGTCGAAGAGGCCTCGGTACGGCGGCTGGCGTCGATCGCGGCGGTCTGGTCGGTCATGGCGGTTCCCGTTTTCATATGAGATGACGTATATCATATAAAACGGGATCAGAAAGCAGCAATCGGCCTCCTACGGGCATTTGGAATAAAACACACGCTTACCCCGTCATTGCGAGCGAAGCGAAGCAATCCATCGTGCCGCGCAAGGAAAGAATGGATAGCTTCGCTGAGCCTGTCATCCGGCGGCGTTAGGCGCCGACCGGGTGGCTCGCAATGACGATTTCGCCAACGTGCCTACCGGTCCGCTAACAGCGCGCCGGCTCGCCGACCATGTCCGGCTGCCGCGCCAGCGAGACCGCCGGCGACAGCAGGATCACCAGCGCCTGTGCGCCGAAGATGATGACTGCGAGATAGAGGCAGGCTTCCGCGCTGTAGAGCCCGCCGACGATGGCGCCGAGCGCGGAGCCGAGCGGACGGGCGCCATAGCTCATGATGTTGATGGCGGAGACGCGCCCGAGCAGCGACGGCGGCGTCACCGATTGCCGTAGCGTCGTGGTCGAGATCACCCACAGGATCGGGCCGACGCCGAGCAGGAAAAAGCTTAAGCCGGCGAGCCATGGCGTTGGCACGATGGTCGTCAGCGCCATCACCATTGCGGCGACGAAGCCGGTCACGGGTCCGAGCCCGATCACGGTACCGAAGGCGAGCCGCTGCATTATCCGCGTTGCCAGCAGCGCACCGACCACCATGCCGACGCCATACATCCCAAGCGTCACGCCGACGCCGGTGGCCGACAGGCCGAGATGGCGCACGGCGTAAGGCACGAAGACGGCGAGCAGCAGGAACGACGCCGTATTGAAGATGAACTGGGTGATGAACACCGGCCGCAGCAGCGGGTGATGCAGCACGAACGCGGCGCCCTCCCTGATCTCCTGCAGCGGATGGCGGCGCGGGGCAGGGGCGCGGGTCGGTTCATAGATGCCCGACAGCAGCACGACCGCGATCACGGACAGCGCCGCGGCAAAGCCGAAGGCAGGGGCTGCGCCAACCCATCCGACCAGCACGCCGCCGAGCGCCGGACCACTCGCAAAGGCCACCGTGCGCGCGAGTTCAATCCGTGCATTGGCTGCAGGCAATTGCTCCGAGCTGACCAGCGACGGCACCAGCGCGGGCGCGGCGACGCTGTAGGCGACTGTTCCGCAGACGGCGATGAAGCCGAGCAGGGAAAGCAGCGGCAGCGTCATTTGCCCCAGCCAGATCAGCAACAGGATTCCAGCCAGCGCGGCCGCCCGCAGCGCCTCGGAGCCCGCCATCACCCAGCGCCGCGAGATGCGGTCGGCGAGCAGGCCGGCCGGAATTGCAAACAGGATGAAGGGCAGCGTCAGCGCGGTCTGCAGCAGGCCGGTCTGGCCTTCGCCGACGCCGAGCAGCAGCACCGCAACAATCGGGGCCGCGGCCAGCGCAATTTGTTCGGCCGATTGGGCGGCCAGATTGGACCAGGCCAGGCGGTTGAAGGTTGCGGGCAGGCGAGGCGTCGCGTCGGGTGACATGGCGGAATTCCCTGGGAGATTCGATTCTCGCCTATTGTCCGGCCTAAGGACGATCCAACCCACCCGTTTCCCGACAAGCCTTTCTACAAACAAAAAACCTCCACACGTGAACGTGTGGAGTGCGCCGATCCGCCGAAGTTGTTTGTTGAACTCGCATCAAACGTCAAACAGGAAATCGTGCTTTGTGAGTTCATGAGGCCGCACGTCGGTCAGTTCGATCCGGTCGTCACCGACCTGAACCACCGTGTTGCCATGGTCGCCCCAGATTTTGACATCGCGAAAGTCCAGACGGCCAGCGTTCTCAAACACCAGCATGTCGACGCCTGGATCGAAGTCGGTGATCTCAGCTTTGGTGGATCCGAAATCAAACACGAATCGGTCAGCACCGTCATTTCCCGTCATTGTCTGCTTGCCGGTTCCGGCGAACAGATAATCGCCCTGCGGACCGCCGATCAGCGTATCGTTGCCATTGGAGCCGATGACGATCTGGCGGGCTTCGGGATCTTCGGACTCCACGCCGCCGGCAACGCCGGTGTGCCGCACGTAGGTGACGAAGACATCGTCCTGGATATGCTTGGTGTCGGTATTGCGCAGAATGATGTCCGCCAGCGTCGTGCCCTTGATCGCGGCCAACGTCTTGGAATCGAATCCCTGACTCTCGAACCAGAACCGGTCGCCATCGCGCAACGCCTCGAACTGCATCGTAAGGATGGCCTGGAAGGTTTCGCCGACAAGTGCGCCCGGGACATGATTTTCCGACAGGCCGCCAGTCCACAGGCCGACATTGTTGACATTGCCGTAAGCCGCTTTCAGTCCGGCCAGCGTCTCCGGGTCGCTCGTGATCTGGCTGAAATCCGTGTAGGGGTCGAGGCCGAGGGCTTCGCGGGTCTGGTTGAGCGTGCCGAGGCCAAGGTCGCGCGCGCGCTGGATATTGATCGCGGCGAGATCCAGAGATACCGGCGGATCGAAAAGAAAATTGCGCAGGTCGTCGACGATGCGCGCATCGAGCGCCTGTGATGGATCGGCGGCCAGGTGGCGCAATTGTCCGTCGGCGCCGCCATTGTCAATGAAGTTTGCCGCCGGCTGGAAGAACACGTCCTTCAGGTCTTCCTCGGAGCCGGCGATGACTTCGCCGTTTTCCGCAAGGCCTTCGGTTTCGCCCGACACGATCGAATGTCCGAAGCGGAACGCCGCGGCGACGAATTCCAGCGACAAATGGGGATCGACATTGGGATCATAGCCGTCGTAGGGCGTGAGCGCGTTCTTGCCGACGAGGTTTGGCAGGAATTCCGAATAGGTGATGTTGGCGATTTCCGCCGTCACGATGGCGCGGGCGTGATTGTAGAGTTGGTCGCCGCTCCAGTTCGGGTGCTCGAGGTGCAGCTTGTCGACCTGATAATTGTGTTCGCGCACGAACAGCGTTTGCAGCGCGGTGAGCGCCGGATTCTCCGCGGCGCGGACGTCGCCGGCCACCACCATGCCGTCGACGATCGGCAGGTTGTTGCCCTGCGACGTCAGCATGTGGCCGTCGGCGGTGCGCAGGCTGGCGGCGGTCGCGGCGCTGGACCCATAGACCATCGAGGCGTCTAGCCAGGCGGTGTTGGAATTGACCGCCATGGCTGGATTGGACGTGCCCGCACCGGTCGTGGGATCGATGACGGCGCGGGTGATCGGAATGATGGTGCCGGCGGGTAGCACGGGATCGCCCGCGGGCACCACCACGCTGATGTCGCTGACGCCGTTGGTCCGGGTCAGCGTTATGTCGTGATCGATGAACTGGCCCCAGGCGTACATGAAGGCGGAGACGCCTTCCGGGTTCGCCACATCAGGGTCGCCGGCGCCGACCACAAGATTGCTGATGGTGCGCGGATTGTTGCCGCCGAGCGGGACGGAGATGCCGTCGGCGAAATGCGCTTCCCCGATGCGTCCGAATTCGGTGCCGGCAGCGTTGAGGGTGGAATCGGATTGATTGTTCTGCGAGCCGTCGAAGCTGCGGTATTCGATTTTTGCCGGCTGCGGCGGGCCCGGTTGGCACGGCAAATCGTGATGGCCATGCCCGCCATGCGACTCATGCGGCCGGTGCGAATGGCCGTGAAAATCGCCGAAGTGAAAATCGTCACGGTCTCCGTCGTGGTCTCCCCAAGTCCGGTCTCCCAAAGTCCGCTTGAACTGGCGCATTCGGCTGCTCCCCTCAGTTGCAATTGCGAATTAATCGCAATTACTGTCACTAATGAGAGGCATTTGCAACAAGGAGGCGTGCGACTGTCGGCCTCACCTGCAAGCCCCCTCTGGTTCCGGCAAGGCACAAGGGGAGGGTGCCAAGAAAAAGGCCTGCCGCGTCACGGCGGCAGGCCTCGTTTGTCGTCGATTTTGTACGGGCGTCTGGCCGCTTACGTCTTGGGGCCGAGCGTCGCCTTGCCCGTTCCCGAGATCGTTGCGGGCGGTGTCATCTCGTCATCGTCATCGTCATCTTCTGCGGCCGGCGGCTCGGCGGGAGCTGCCAGTTGCTGCGCGGCCAGCGCGTTGGTCAGGGTGGTCAGCGCATCCGGGCCGGCGGCGAAGCCACCCTCGGCGAGGATCTTGTCGATGATCGGCTTGAACGCCGAGACTGACAGCAACTGTGCGGCAAGGCCGTCGCCGAGGCCAAGACCGTTGCCATGACCGTTCATGGCGCCGTTGCCGCCGCGGCCGAGCATGCCGCCGGTGTCGAAGATCCGGATGTCGGAAATCTTCTCGATCGGCTTGACTGCTTCGGCCAGCGCGTTCGGGATGATGTTGATGCGCGCCAGCGTGAGATCGTAGTCGACCATTGCCGAAGAGAGCTTGTTGCGGGCCTCCGCCTTCAGCGCCGCTACCTCGGCCTCGGCCTGGCCGAGCGATTTGACGCCGGTCGCGCGGGTGATCGCGGCCTCGGCGTCGGCCTTGGCCAGCACGCTGATGGCTTCCGCCTTGTTGTTGGCGGCCTGGTTTTCGGCTTCCGCCATCACGGTGATCGGCATCGCCTCGGTCTCGGCGGCCTTGCGCGCCGCGATCACGTTGATGATCTTGTCGCGTTCGGCGATTTCGACGGCTTTGGCGGTGGTGACCTTTTCCTCGGCCGCGATCGCAAGCGCACGCGCGGTCTCGGCGACGGTCTGCGCCTCGGATTGCTCCTTGCTCTTGGTGGCGACCGCGATCGCGCTCTCCTGCGCGACGATCTGCAGGTCGCGCTCCATCTCGGTGTTGCGGCGTTTCACCGCCAGGTCGGCCTCGATCTTTCTGGTGTCGCGCAACTGATTGGCTTCGGTCTGCTTGTTGGCGACCGCCAGTTCCTGCTGGATGCGGTATTCCGCTTCGTTCTGCACCGCGGTCTGCTCGACCTGTGCGGTCTGCGCACGCATCGCGGCGGTCTTGTTGGCGATGTCGCGCTGCTGCGCCAGTTCCGCCTCGCGCTTGGTAGCCTCGATCGTCAGCGTGGTTTGGCGGGCGACGAGGTCCTGCTGCGCGATATTCACCTCGGTGGTGCGGACGATCTGGTTGCGCTCCTGCTCGCGTTCCCTGGTGATCTTGGTCAGCGTCGTCAGGCCGTGCGCGTCGAAGAAATTGCTCGGGTTGAAATGCTTGATGTCGCTCTGGTCGAGGCGCGTCAGCGACACCGACTCGAGCTCGAGGCCATTGTTCTGGATGTCGGCGCCGACCGCTTCCTGCACTGATTTTACGAAGGTCGCGCGCTGCTCCTGCAGCTCTTCGAGGTTCATGGTGGCGGCGACCGAACGCAGGCCGTCGACGAATTTGGCCTCGATCAGCTCGCGCAGTTCGCCTGCGTTGTTGGTGCGGCTGCCCAGCGTCTGCGCGGCGAGCGCGATCGACGAGCTGTCGGGTTTGACGCGCAAATAGAATTCGGCGCCGATGTCGACGCGCATGCGGTCCTTGGTGATCAGCGAGTCCGGTCCGCCGCGGGCGACCTCGAGCCGCAGCGTCTTCAAATTGACCGCGGCCGTCGAATGGAAGACCGGAAGGACGATCGAGCCGCCGTCGAGGACGACTTTCTGGCCGCCGAGGCCGGTGCGGACATAGGCCTCGTCACGCGTCGAGCGGCGGTAGAGTTTTGCAAGCAGGAGACCGATAACAAGAACGACAATGACGCCAATAGCGACGGGTACTGCAAGTTCCCACATGTTTTAAGCCCTGTCTGAACGTTGTTGTGCAATGAGGTCGGTTGGAGCGGAAATGGCGATAAAGCTCTTGGCGTCACGGTCGACCAGCAACACGCTGGCGCCGACCGGAAGCGGGGTGGACTCGGGACTGGCGCGTGCGACGAGAGAGTGCCAGTTGCCGAAGACATCCTTGAGACGGACGCGGCCGGGCAATCCCTGGTCGAGCGGCCCGATCGAAACTTCGGCGACGTGACCGATGAAATCGGCCTCCTCCACGGCATAGGTCTCGTCGCGCGGGATGATGCGGGCGATGCCGCGGCTGGTGACCCGGATGACGGGGAGGCTCAAGGCTGCGGCGGCAAGCGCGGCGATCGAGACAGGTGCCGAGAGTCCCACACCGTGCGCGAGGCCTTGCAGGAAGAATCCCGCGATCGAGAACACACCGAGCGCGAGGATGATCAGGATCAAAAGCGGCAGACGTCCCGCATTGATCCACAGGAACAGGCCGCCGAGTCCGTTGCCGTGGTCGGCCTCGACGGTGACTTCCTTGCCGACAAGTTCGCTGATCGAGAAGCCGACCAGCGTCGCCAGCAATTCGATGCCGCCGAGCGCCAGCATGATTGCTGCGGCCACGGCAAAGGGCCGCACGTCCGGCGCCAGCAGGATGTCGGTCAGGGCACTCATTGCTGTGATTTGATCCTTTCAAGGCGGGCCGCGATTTCCTTTTCGCGGTGCAACCGGTCGAGTTCGTCGAGCTCCTTGTCGCCGGGCACGCCGGACGCCGGCACGCCGGTGACGCGTGCGATCGCCGCCATTGCCCGATCAGGGCTTACTGTTTTAGTCGCGCCAGCCCCGCGTCCGGTTTCCTGCGGCGAATGCTGTGCAAGGCTTGCTTCGAGATCGGCAAGGCGGGTTTCGGCTTCACGCCGCGCGCCAAGCATTGCCTGTAAGGCCTTGGTCTGCTCGTCGATTTCGAGTTCGATGAAATCCATCGCGCGTTCGAGCGCCGTTCCCTGGGATTCCAGATCAATTTGCCGTGCGACGCCGGCGCGCGCGAGATCCTCACGGCTTTCTGCAACCGCAAGACGAATCTTGTCCGTCAGCCCGCCAATTTCGACGCCCAGTTCCTCGCGCCGGCGCTTCAGACGAAACTCCTCGGCGCGCGACTTGCCGAGCGCATGACGCGCTTCGTCGGCGCCGGCGTCGATTTCACGGATCGCCTGCTTGACCAGCGCGACCTTGTTGCTGTTCTCGGCATTATCGATGGTCTCGCTGGCAATCGCAGCAAGAAGTCTACCCATACGTGCAAGGATACCCTCGTGAACCATGGTCTTCTCCTCCGGTGCTGTGGATTTCGATTTAACGGCGATGTGGATTTCGTAAGCACGGCCGTCCGAGACCAGGTGAGCCGGGAAGGGACTTTCCCAGCCGGGAAGGTAGCCCGGCACTTCGAACGGCACCAAGATGCGTCCGCGGACAGTGCTAATCGTTAGTGAAGTTGGTCCCTTGATCGCGAACAACTTGTCGTCGAGCGGGATGCGGCGCGTTGCGGTGCCCGCTGCGTAATTGGCGCGGTCGCGCAAGCCGAGCGTCACCAGGCGAGCCGGCAGGCCGGTCTCGGTGCGGATCTTCTCGTAGGCCTGGGCGTGCAGCGAGACGAGGTTTGCGCCGACGGGGGCGACTTCCGCGAGGATCGCCATCATCCGCTCATACGCGGCAAAGGTTTCTTCGATCGCGGCGATGCCAGCCTCGTCAGGGGCAAGCGCGTAGCGCAGCGTAGCGGTTGGGGTTTCAAGCGGCAGTTTGATCATAGGATCATCCTAAAGCACTTCCTCAGTGCTTTACAATCTGTTCAGTAGGTATCATTTTCGTGATTGCTAGATGCAGTTGCAAATGAGTTGCAATAAAGATTGATATCGGCCATCTTGCTTAGATGGACGCCCGAACGCCCGCATTGGGCCCGAAGACGCCGATTGAGAGTGGTGTATCCATGTCCGACACGACTGCTGCCGGCTGGCGCGCTGATGCCGCCGCTGGCACTCAGCGCAGCCTGCCCGAGGTCAATTCGACCATCTCGGTGCCCTTTGGCGGGCATTGGTCGCGCCGGCTGCTGGCCTTCCTCGGCCCCGGCTATCTGGTCTCCGTCGGTTATATGGACCCGGGCAACTGGGCGACCGATCTCGCGGGCGGATCCAAGTTCGGTTACACGCTGCTCTCGGTGATCCTGCTGTCGAACCTGATGGCGATCCTGCTGCAGGCGCTCGCCGCGCGGCTTGGCATCGTCACCGACCGCGACCTCGCGCAGGCCTGCCGCGCCAGCTTTTCCCGGCCGGTGAACTTCCTGCTCTGGGTGGCCTGCGAGGCCGCGATCATCGCCTGCGACCTTGCGGAAGTGATCGGCACCGCGATTGCGTTGAAACTTCTGTTCGGCATCCCCCTGATCAGCGGCGCGCTGATCACGGCGCTCGACGCCTTTCTGCTGCTGCTGTTGATGAACAAGGGTTTTCGTTTCCTCGAAGCCTTTGTCATCTCGCTGCTGATCGTGATTGGTGTCTGCTTTGCGATCCAGATCGTGGCTGCCGCCCCGCCGGTGGCCGGGGTGCTGAAGGGCTTTATGCCCTCGACCGAGATCGTCACCAATCCTGAAATGCTCTACATCGCCATCGGCATCATCGGCGCTACCGTGATGCCGCATAACCTCTATTTGCACTCCTCGATCGTGCAGACCCGCGCCTATGAACGTAACGACAAGGGCCGCCGCGAGGCGATCAAATGGGCGACGACGGATTCGACCATCGCCTTGATGCTGGCGCTGTTCATCAACGCCGCGATCCTGATCGTCGCCGCCGCCACCTTCCATGCGACCGGCCGCACTGAGGTCGCCGAGATCGGCCAGGCATATGAACTGCTATCGCCGCTACTCGGGCTCGGCATCGCCTCGACTTTGTTCGCGGTGGCGCTGCTCGCCTCCGGCCTGAATTCGACGGTCACGGCGACTTTGGCCGGCCAGATTGTGATGGAGGGCTTTCTGCATCTGCGCCTGCCGAGCTGGGCGCGGCGGCTGCTGACGCGCGGCATCGCCATCGTTCCGGTCGTGATCGTCACCGCGCTCTATGGCGAGCGCGGCACCAGCCAGCTTTTGGTTTTCAGCCAGGTGGTGCTGTCGATGCAATTGCCGTTCGCGGTGATCCCGCTGGTGAAGTTCGTTTCCGACCGTCGCAAGATGGGCAAATTCGCCATCTCCCGTTCGGTCGCCGCGGTGGCGTGGGTCGTCGCCGGCGTGATCGTCGCGCTGAACGTGAAGCTCTTGTTCGAGGCGTTCTTCGGCTGAGGAGTTCGTAGCCCGGATGGAGCGAAGCGCAATCCGCGAATCTTGAGAGCGGCCCCGGATTTCGCTGCGCTACATCCGGGCTACAAGCGCGAGCTAATCCTGCGGCTCGGACAGCATTTCGCCCGATGCGTCGACCCGCAGCCAGCCGGACGGCGCCAGCCGCTGCTGCGGCAGGAAGCGGCCCTTGTAGTCCATCTTCTTGGAGCCTTCGATCCAGTAGCCGAGATAGACGTAAGGCAGCCCGAGCCTGCGGGCGCGGGTGATGTGATCGAGGATCATGAAGGTGCCGAGCGAGCGGCTCTGCTGCGACGGTTCGAAGAACGAGTATACCATCGACAGCCCGTCGCTGAGCACATCCGTCAGGGCCACTGCGATCAGCTCCTCGCCGCGGCCGGTGATGCCGGTATCGACGCCGCGCTTGCGGTATTCGATGATGCGGGTCTCGACATGGCTGTCTTCCACCATCATCGCGTAATCGAGCACGGTCATGTCGGCCATGCCGCCATGGCGGTGCCGCCTGTCGAGATAGGCGCGGAATACGGAATACTGCTCCGACGTCGGCACGGCGCTGCGCTGCTCGCCGACGATGTCGGCATTGCGCGCCAGGACCTTCTTGAAGTTGCGCGAGGGACGGAATTCGTTGGCGATGACGCGCACGGAAACGCAGGCGCGGCACTGGTCGCAGGCCGGGCGGTAGGCGATCGACTGGCTGCGGCGGAAGCCGCCATGGGTCAGGAGGTCGTTGAGGTCGCCGGCCTTGTCGCCGACCAGATGCGTGAACACCTTGCGCTCGTGCCGGCCCGGCAGATAGGGGCAGGGCGAGGGCGCCGTCAGGTAGAATTGCGGGGTGTCACGCGAGTGCTGGGTCACGTCGGATCGTCAGGCCTCCGAAACAAATCAACCATAGCGCTTTCCCGTTAAGAAAACGCGTCAAAGCGAAAAAGTGCCGGGCCGGCCCCGATTCATTCCAGGCCGGACCGGCTCTAACATCGCGCCCCGAGGGCTGACGGTCAATTGGTTTGCTGCTCGCTCAGTAGCTGCTGCGTGCCGATGGCGCTACCTGAGTACGAACCGAGCTGTTGATGACCACGGTTCCCAGGATGATATCGTGCAGCAGCCGGCGCCGGCCGTTGAACAGGCCGACCAGCAGCACCAGCGGCGTCAGGAACGAGATCGAGACCCAGTACAGCACGGCATGGCAGGCGCCGAGCACGAAATAGCCCGGGGCGCCGTACCAGGTGCGCAGCTCCAGATCCATCGCGCGCATGCCCATGGTGGCCGAATGCGGGCCGCCGATCGAGGCGCCGTAATAGACGATCGCCCACACGATGGTAGCCGGCCACGCCAGCCAGAACAGCATAAAGCCCAGTCCCAGCGTCACGATGCCGAACACGAAGATGAAGATGTAGCCGAGGATGACGGGCACCGACAGCACCACGAGGTCGATCAGGAACGCAAATACTCGCCGCGTCAGCAGGCCGCGAAACAGTTCCGGCTGCAGATCCGGATCGAACGCATGCGGCGGCACCCCGCCGTCGTTCCGCCAGGCGCCGCCAGCACTTGAAGCGCCGCCAGCATTTGAAGCGCCGCCACCGGTATTGCCAGAGCCGCTATAAGACATGGTCGTCCTCCAGGCCGAATTTACCGAACGAAACATGGGAACCGGCCAAGCGCTCGCCAAGGGCCTGCGACCATTAACAGCGTTCAATACTGAGGGTGAGGAACGTCACTCCCACCCCGTCATTGCGAGCCAACGGGTCGCGCGAATGCGCGCCCGATGACCGGCTCCGCGAAGCAATCCATCTATCCGCTTATGCCGCGCCATGGATTGCTTCGCTGCGCTCGCAAAGACGCGGAGGGAGCCTCGCGCACGATGGTAGCGGTGGATTAGCCGAAGGCGTAGTCCACCGCGGGACCGTCCGGTATCGAGACCTTGGTGGGTTATGGCTTCGCCTAACCCGCCCTACGAATTCGCCTTGATCTTCTCCGCGGCCTTCGGCGCAAAGTACGTCAAAATCCCATCCGCGCCGGCGCGCTTGAAGCCGAGCAGGCTTTCCATCATCGCGCGGTCGCCGTCGATCCAGCCATTGTTGGCGGCGGCTGCGATCATCGCGTATTCGCCGGACACCTGGTAGACGAAGGTCGGCATCGAAAACGTGTCCTTCACCCGCCGCACGATATCGAGATAGGGCATGCCGGGCTTCACCATCACCATGTCGGCGCCCTCGGCGATGTCGAGTTCGACCTCGCGCAGCGCTTCGTCGGAATTGGCGCTGTCCATCTGGTAGGTGCGCTTGTCGCCGGTCAGCGTTTTTGCGGAACCAATGGCGTCGCGGAACGGGCCGTAGAAGGCGGACGCGTATTTCGCCGCGTAGGACATGATCTGCACGTCGAGGAAGCCGGCCTCATCCAGCGCCTCGCGGATCGCGCCGACGCGGCCGTCCATCATGTCGGAGGGCGCGATGATGTCGCAGCCGGCTTCGGCCTGCACCAGCGCCTGCCGCACCAGCACCGCCACCGTCTCGTCGTTGAGGATTTTGCCGTCCTCGATCAACCCGTCATGGCCGTGGCTGGTGAAGGGATCCAGCGCGACGTCGCAGAGCACGCCGATTTCAGGGAATTCCGTCTTGATCGCGCGCACCGACTGGCAGACCAGATTGTTCGGGTTGAGCGCTTCTGAACCGTTCTCGTCGCGCAAGGACGGCTCGGTATAGGGGAACAGCGCGATGCAGGGGATGTCGAGCTTCATCGCGCGCTCGGCGTCGCGCACCGCCTGATCGACGGTGAGGCGGTCGACGCCGGGCATCGAGGTGATGGGCGTGCGCGTGTTGTTTCCGTCGACCACGAACAACGGCCAGATCAGATCATCCGTGGTCAGCACGTTTTCGCGCACCAGCCGCCGCGTCCATTCCGCCTTGCGGTTGCGGCGGGGGCGGATCGCCAGGTCCAGCGGGGTGGAGGCGAGGGCGGTCTGCCGCCGCGGTGCGTCGCGCATTTCGATCGGACGCCCGAATTTGATCGCCATGTGATGGGTACTCCTGAAGGCGCTGGTCAGTTTTGATTTGTTCCAGTTCTAGCACCTTGAAGGTCGCCCGTCACCGAGGCTTGATCCATCTCATCGGCAATTGATTTTACCGTCCCGGCGGGCCAAGACATGGCTATGAGGACATTCCAGCACGCGTTGAGCCCCGATTCCGAGGTCAGCGACCAGGTCAACTCCCATGTCTGATACTTCGGCGCGCGATCAGGGGCGGGACAAGTCCAGGGACAATGCGATGTCGATGGCCGCGATGTCGTCGGAGCGGATCGAGCCCGACGAGAATGTGTGGACGCGCCGCCTGGTGCTGTTCCTGCGCATCATGGCTGTTATCTCGATCCTGAAGGGCCTGTACCACTGGGCGCAGGTGACAGGATTCATCGGCGGCGAGGAAGAGGCGTTCGAGAACCAGTCGATGGCCTGGCAGACCGCGACCGTCTATTTCGCCGTCATCGAACTCGTTGCCGCCGTCGGGCTGTGGCTCGCGACGCCCTGGGGCGCGGTGGTGTGGCTCACCACCGTGGTGTCGATGGCGGTGATCGAGCTGATGTTTCCCGGAATCTACGGCGGCAGCCTGACGGTCGTGGGACTCGAAGCCGTGATGCTGGCGGCGTATCTGGCGCTCGCCTGGATGGCCGCGCGCGAACGGCCGCCGTAGGAGGCTTGCTCCGATGCGCTCCCTCGCCCGGCTCTTGCGGGGTCGAGACAAGCGAGCGTTGCTCTTAGAGGGTTGGGTGAGGGGCGTCACCGCGAATCCGAGCGGGTCAGTTTCCCGCCATAATTCATCCGGGTGCAGAAACCGCGACGCCATCCGCTAAAATTTTCAAATATTTTAGCGGTAACGCTTCGGTCACCGTTAAGGGGCGTAAAGGGTTCCACCACACACCTTACGCGAGCGTTTCGATTTCAGACGGACCTGTTTCCGAATGCGACAGGGCCTGCAGACGAAGCGTGAACATCGCGCTGTCACCGTCAATGAAATATTGCAAAAAGCCTTGATCCACCGGGCTTAATCGACAATTCACTCTGTTAAATTCATGATCTCTTTATTCTCTTATTTAAGCGGATCTTCAAACCGCCCCCTTAAGTTGAGGCTATCAGGCGGGACAAAAGTTTCGTCGAATAAGTCGACAAAAACGACGACAGGGGAAGTGTCATGATCAAAGCCGTTGCAACGGCGGTGGAAACCGCTGAACGCTCTGCCGGTCAAACTCCGGTGCAGCCGCTCTATTTGGAAGCGTTGACTTTGGTGGAGCGGCTTCACCGCCGGCTGCTCGACGTCATCAAGGACGAATTCGATCGCCGCGGCCGCGCCGACATCAATTCGGTGCAGGCTTTGCTGCTCTACAACATCGGCGACAAGGAGCTGACCGCGGGCGAGCTGCGCACGCGCGGTTACTACCTCGGCTCCAACGTCTCCTATAACCTCAAGAAGCTCGTCGAGCTCGGCTTCCTCGATCATCAGCGCTCCCGCGTCGATCGCCGTTCGGTCCGCATCCGCTTGACAGCGCAGGGCCAGGAAATCCGCAAGATCGTCGACGCGCTCTACCAGAAGCACGTCAAGACCGTGGAGCAGGTCGGCGGCATCTCCAACGAGGAGTTCGCGACGCTGAACAAGTCGCTGCACCGGCTCGAGCGGTTCTGGACCGACCAGATCCTGTATCGGCTCTGAGAATTTCTTTTCCGCTCGCGGTCAAGCCGGCCATCCGAGAAGACCGGCAGCCAACAGCGGACAATGAACTGGCAAGGCAGTAAGCCCTGCTGAAAGCGCATCGGCACCGGTTCTCCGGGTCCGGTGCGTTTTGCTTTTTGGCGCACCTCTGGTTGACGTTTTCAATCAGCGTCTGCCCGATCGCTTGCCTTCGCCGATCCGATTGTGCTCTCGCACAATCCGATTGTGCCGCGTGCCACAATCCGGATTGACTAGCCTTCGACGCCCCGCCCATACTCCCCGAAAATACAGGCTTCACGCGTACCGGCCAGAAGAGTCGTGACGGCTTGATGCTCAAATGGGGAAACCGGCTTGTCGGCATCGCGGCGTCCCATGTTCGGCGAGCAACAGCGGTTCGTGCTGCTTCTGATCGCGCCGGCTGCGCTGTTGTTGCTGCTGTTTCAGGTCGTGCCGATCGTGATCGGCGCCAACGCCAGCTTTCGCGACTGGGCGCTCTATAATCCCAAAAAGACCTGGATCGGCTTCGACCACTATGTCGCCGTGATAACGGATCCGGCGTTCCTCTACGTAGTGCTGCCGAACACCTTCCTGTTCATGGTTCTCAGCGTCGCCGGTGCGCTGGTGGCGGGACTAATGCTGGCGCTCTTGCTCAACCGTCCATTCCGCGGACAGAAGCTGGTGCAGACGATCCTGCTGGTGCCGCTGATGGTGGCGCCCGTCATCGCCGCGATCATGATCCGCTGGATCTTCAACGACCAGTTCGGCATCGTGAATGTGGTGCTTGAAGCCATCGGGCTCGAGGGGCAGCCCTGGCTGGTGCAGCGCTGGAGCGCGTTCGGCATCATCCTTCTGACCGACATCTGGCTGTGGACGCCGTGGTTCACGCTGCTGCTGTTGGCGGGCCTGCAGAGCCTGCCGAAGGAGCCGTTCGAGGCCGCGGCCATCGACGGCACCACCACTTGGCGCGTGTTTCGCTTCCTGACGCTGCCGATGCTGCGCCCGGTGATCGTGGTATGCGTGGTGATCCGCGCCATCGACGCCTTCCGCACGTTTGACATCGTGTGGACGCTGACCGGCGGCGGGCCCGGGCGCTCGACGGAACTGTTCAGCCTCTATGCCTATGTGCACGCCTTCCTCAACCTCGATCTCGGCCGCGGTTCGGCGGCCGCCATCGTCGGCGGGCTCATCATCCTCGTGATCGGCGTGGTGCTCTACCGCCTCGTCGATCGCATCGCAAAGGCCTGACCCGATGGCCATGGTACGCCGCTCCGAATTCCTGCCGTGGCTGCCGCCGATCGGCCGCAAGACGCTGTTCGCGCTGGTCGTCGCTTTCATCTGCTTTGCGTTCGCCTTTCCGGTGCTGTGGCTGATCCTGACCTCGCTGCGGCCGGAATCCGGCGTCTATTACATCCATCGCGGCACTGAATTTACGCTTCTCAGCTTCGCCGAGGTGCTGAGCGACGAGCGGATCGTCGCAGCCTTCCTCAACAGCGCGCTGATCTCGACGCTGGCGACCGTGTTCTCGCTTTTGGTCACCGTATCGAGCGGCTACATGCTGTCGCGCTTCACCGGGCCGGCCTCGCGGATCTGGTTCGGAACGATCTATGTGTTCCGCTGCGTGCCCTATATTTCCTGGGTGCTGCCGCTGTACTTCGTGACGCAAAGCTGGGGCATCTACGACACCTATACCGGGCTGCTGCTGCCGCACGTCGCCGTGCATATCTGCTTCTTCTCATGGCTGATGAAGGGCTTTTTCGACGGCATCGACCCGTCGATGGAATACGCCGCCATGATCGACGGCTGCACGCGATGGGGAGCCTTCATCCGCGTCGCGGTGCCGTCGGCGCTGCCGGCGATCTCGGCGCTCGCCGTGCTATGCTGGCTGTTCACCTGGAACGAGTTTCTGTTCGCGCTGATCCTGACCGGCAACCGCGTGCCGATGATTACGGTTGTGATGGCGCAGTTCGTCACCGAGATGGGATTGCGCTGGAACCTGATGGCGGCGACCGCGGTCATGGCGCTGGTGCCGGCGTTTTTGATCGCGCTGTTCGGCCAGAAATACGTAATACGGGGTTTAAGGATTTAGCCGAGGGAAGACACGACACAACGACAAAAACGAGGAGGAGAGGCGATGCAGGGACTGGCGAGATGGTTCGTTGCGGCGACCGCGGCCCTGGTGGCTGCGACCGGCGGTGCCGCCGCACAGGTAAAGGAGCTGCGGATCGGCTACCAGCCGAGCCCGATCCAGGACGCCTCGATTGCGATGTTCGAGGCCTGGGGCGCCAAGAACGGCGTCAAGATCGTCAAGGTGCCGAATTCCTACGGCGTCTATGTCGAGAAAATGACGGCGTCGCTGACGTCGAACGCCGACCAGTACGACGTCATCTGGCACAATGACGACTGGGGACAGACCTGGGCGCATCTGCTGGAACCGACCGACGACGTCGAAGCCAATAAATACGCCGACAAATGGAGCATGGCACCGGTCGTGTTCGCCAATGCGGAAGGCAAGAACACCGTCGTGCCGATGGGCCAGACCTTCAGCGTGTTCTTCTATCGCTCCGATCTGGTCAAGCCGGAGGAAGTGCCGAAGACGCTGGAAGAACTGATCACAACAAGCAAGAAGCTGCAGGCCGACGGCAAGGTCAAGTTCGGCTATGTCGGCGGCATGTCGATGAACCATAGCTGGTTCAGCTGGTTCTGGTCGATGTGGGGCAACAATTGCGACGTGCTGATGCCGGCCTATGAGCGCGACAACAAGGTACTCGCAGCCAACGGATGGAAGTCCGGCCTGACCGAGCCATGCATGCAGCAGACCGTCGAATATTGGTGGGACGCCATCAACACCCACAAGATCTCGCCGCGCGGCATGCCGGCCTATGACCGTAACGAGGCTAATGCCATCTTCATGTCCGGTGACGCCGCGTTCACCGTCGCCGACTCGCTGTGGTGGGGGACGTTCAACGACCCGGCCAAGTCCAAGGTGGCCGGCAAGGTCGCAGCCGCGCGCTTCCCGCTCGGTCCCAAGCGGGCCAAACCCTTCGCCTGGGACGATATCTGGGGCTGGGCGATCCCGAAGTCGATTGCGCCGGAGCGCAAGAAGCTGGCCAAGCAGATGCTGGAAGCGATGATGCTCGACGAGGAAGGCCAGACCAGGCTCTTCAAGATGACCGGCGCGCCGCCGCCCAACACGACGTTCTGGCCGAAGATTGCCGCCGAAGACTCCTTCATGAAGCTCTTGAAGGAATCGGTGCTGGATTCCCCGGACAAGGTGCGCGGCGCCTATTACTTCCCGCAATGGCCGGCCGTGCACAAGGCGTTCAACGACGCCGTCACCAGGGCCGTCACCGGCAAGCGCGAGGACATCGCAAGAGTGCTTGCCGAGGGCGCGCCGCTGGTCAGCAAGGCTGCGCAATAATCACGAACGCGAAGCCCGCCGCGGAAACTCGCGGCGGGCTTTTTGAAACAGGCATCATCAGGTTAGGTCACGGCGGGGCAATGGCGGCGATCACACTCCAAAAGCTCAACAAGCATTATGGCACGCTGTTCCACGCCGTGAAGGACGTCGATCTCGAGATTGCCGACAAGGAATTCGTGGCGCTGGTCGGCCCGTCCGGATGCGGCAAGTCGACGACGCTGCGCATGATCGCAGGCCTGGAGGACATCACCAGCGGCGATATCCGCATCGGCAACAAGGTGGTCAATCATCTGCCGCCGCGCGACCGCGACGTCGCCATGGTGTTCCAGAACTACGCGCTCTACCAGCACATGAGCGTCTACGACAATCTGGCGTTCGGCCTGCGCAACAAGAAGACGGCGGAAGCCGAGATCAAGGCGGCGATCGACCGCGCCGCCGGCATGCTCGGGCTGCATGATTTGCTCCAGCGCAAGCCCAGGCAATTATCTGGAGGACAGCAGCAGCGCGTCGCGCTCGGCCGCTGCATTGTGCGCAATCCGCAGGTGTTTTTGTTCGACGAGCCGCTGTCGAACCTCGATGCCAAGCTGCGCGCGCAGATGCGCATCGAGATCAAGCGCCTGCATGCGGAGATTCCGACCACGTCGGTGTTCGTGACCCACGACCAGGTCGAGGCCATGACGCTCGGCGATCGCGTCGTGATCATGCGCGACGACAGGATTCAGCAGATCGGTACGCCGCTGCAGGTGTATGGCAAGCCCGCCAACAAGTTCGTCGCGGGCTTCATCGGCGCGCCTGCGATGAACTTCATCGACGTCGGCGTCCGCAGCGCAGCGGGTGTGACGTCAGTCGAGGCAGAAGGCCTGCGGCTCACGGTCGGGCCTGCGGACGCGTCTGCGCTTACGGTCTACAGCGGCCGCCGCGTGATCCTGGGCGTGCGGCCGGAGCACCTCATGCTTGGTGGGGGCGCGCCGGGCCTTGGTTTCGACGCCCGCGTCGAGGTCGTCGAACAGCTCGGCTCCGAGATCTTGCTGGAGACGAGGGTAGGCAGCGCCAGCGTCACCGCCGCCCGCGTCCCTGCGGAAACCATCATCGCGCGCGGCGATCAGGTCCGTCTTTCGGCACAGGCCGGCCGTCTGCATTTCTTCGATCCCGAGACCGAGTTGCCGATTTCGAGATGAATCAAGCCGAAACGCGCTGTTTTTACTGTCAAAAGGCAGGGCTCCCCAAAAAAGATGGAACCATCGCGCCCCTCGCGCATTGTCGGGCCTGTCACGGAACAGGTGAGGCATGCTGGTCGAGCGCGGAATTCAGGTCATGAACTTCGAGGTGGTGGGCGATGCCTACGCCATCGCGTCGAACTACCTGCGCAAGACGGGCGCCATTGCCGATAGCCTCGTCACCGACGAGCGATTGCTCCAAATCATCGTGAAGATGTTCCAGCACGGCGAATTCAACAGGCTTAGGCTCGCCAACAAGGCAATCGCCGAATTCGAAGCGTGCATACCGGCCTGACCGCATCACCCGCATCACGCAACTCAGGAGGAATCCATGGAAGCCGCGATCGACCGCATCATGCAGACCTATGACCTGCTTGTGAACCGCTCCGCCGCGGCCAACGACGAGGCGCGCGTCAAGGTGACCGAATATCTCACCACGCTGGTGGAAGCGGGCGAGAAGGATCCGCACCGGCTTACCGTGTGCGGGCTGACCTATTTGCGCCAGCTCGACGGCAGCAACGATCCGGTGAAGTCGGGGTATACGGGGCTGTGAAGGTTGGGCGAGCTTGACCGGGACGAGGGCCGGAGAGAGCCTTGCTGGCATTTGCGCTCCGCCATAGATTTGCTGATCCTCTCGATGGAGGCTCGCCATGATCTCAATCACCCGTCGCTTGTTCCTGTCGCTGGCAGTCGCCCTCGCACCGGCTTCCGCCATCGCCCATCACGGCTGGGGTGGATACGATACGTCGAAATCGTTCACCGTCACCGGCAAGATCCTGAAATCGACCTTCGAGAACCCGCATTGCGAGATCGAGATGGAGGTCGGCGGCAAGCACTGGCACTTCGTCCTGGCGCCGCCGGCGCGCATGCAGGCGCGGGGCGCGACTGCTGACCTGATCGCCGTCGGCAAGACCTGCACCGTGTTCGGCTATCCCCATACCAGCAAGCCGGACGAGGCGCGGATCGAGTACATCGTGCTCGAAGGCAAGCGCATCGAATTGCGGTAGGGCGGCGTGGAGCATCAGGCAGTCCCATCGATTTTCCTGACTTTGCAGGAAAGCGCGCTGGGCCATGCGATGCGCTCTTCACCCGCGCTCTATCCCGCGGTCGAGATCCTGCACATCATCGGCTTCGTGGTGCTGGTGGGGTCGATCCTGGCGCTCGATTTGAGGATGCTGGGGCTCGGGCGCGCGATTGCGATCCCACCGATGGCGCGATTGCTGTTGCCGTTGTCGCGCGCCGGCTTTGTGCTCGCGATCAGCATGGGATTTTTGCTGTTCTCCGCCGATGCATCGCATGTCGTGAAAAACCCGGCGTTCCAAAGCAAGCTGCTGCTGATTGCGGCGGCGCTGGTCAACGTCGTGATCGCGCATTCAGGCCCATGGCGTCATGTTGAGAGCTGGCATGACAAAGCCTCCGGCGGCGCCAAAGCCACGGCGCTGATCTCGCTTGTGCTGTGGCTCGGTGCGATCTGCGCCGGCCGCCTGATCGCGTATTTCTGATGGAGGCCGCCATGCGTCGCATGCGTTTTGCCACCTTCGCGCTCCTTCTCGGCTTCTGTAGCGCCGCAGAGGTCGCCGACGCCGACGACGCGGCCGATGCCTGGAAGGCCTTGCGGGCAGGCGGCCACGTCGCCCTGATGCGTCACGCCGATGCGCCGGGTGGCTTCGGCGATCCGCCGGGATTCCGCGTCGATGATTGTGCCACGCAGCGCAACCTCAGCGAAAAGGGGCGGGCGGATGCGGCAAAAATTGGTGTGCAGCTCAAAAGGGAAGGGATTGCATTCGAGAAAATCCTGAGTTCGCCGTGGTGCCGATGCATCGACACCGCCAGGTTGCTGAACCTGGGCACAGTCGAGACCGCGGCCACGTTCGGCAATGTCGTGGTGCTGCGAGATCAAAGAGAGGCGCTCACCACCGGCGCTCGCGCGCTCATCGCCAAATGGGCCGGGCGCGGAAACCTGCTGGTCGCGACGCATGGCGCGAACATTCAGGCGCTGACCGGTATCTCGCCCGCCAGCGGCGAGATCGTCGTTATCAAAGGCGGCAACGACCGCGCCGAACCTGTCGGTCGCCTGCTTCTCGATTGATGGCTGGCGAGAATTATCGCGCGTCCGCCTCGCATCTTTGTTGCGGTAACGGTTCCAGTTGGCGATCACGGCCTCATATCTGAGCGCCTTCGCTGCAGTCTGGGTGGGCGCGCCTTCGCCTTGCGTCCCATGGGTCTTCGTATCTGGAAAAACGATAAAGTATCCGAGCAGACCGACGACCATCGTCCCGTAGATCAGGAAGGCCGTTGTCAGCCAGCACCGTGAATTGGTCCGGCGCTCTTTCTGTGGGAATGAGCTTTCCATGTTGGGAAATCCATCTGTCAGCCCCGGGCGTTTATGGACCCACCCGAAGCATTGCGCTGTGAACTGGATCACGAAGGGCATATTTCAACGACGCCGCGCTACGCGGCCGGCGCAGGCTGCAGGGCATGCGGCTAATTGCGCTTCGCCGAATAAACAAATGATTGGTCGTCGTAGTCATCCGTCGCAAGTTTGTTCACGTCACCCGCAAGCTCCTTGAGCGACATGATGCCACCGACGACGTTTGGATGATTCTTTGCAGGAAGTGGCGCTCGCGTGGTGGCGGCTGTCGCGACGACCGCGAGCAGAGCGACAGCTACGAAACCAGTAATCGTTCGATGCTTCGTCATAGGAAATCTCCGTTCCCCAGCCCATGACTGTACGTCAAGGGAACAACGGCGTGGTTCAACGTCAGGCCGATAAAATGAAGGGCAGGATCGGTGTCGAAAATTGCGGCCGAGATAACAGGACCTGGCGTACGCTTGATGCGGGTAAGCATGCCACACTGTGCGGCAAGCGGGACACATTCGGGAGCCGCGCTTGTTCGAGGCAGTGATCGCGGATCGTCTGGAAGAGCCGTTCATCGGGTGAGAGATCGAAAGCGGTGCCCGACAGGCCGCGAGAACGCGAAACTGTATCCACCGTCATTGCGAGCGAAGCGAAGCAATCCATGTCCCGGCACAAAGAAGAATGGATTGCTTCGCTTCGCTCGCAATGACGCGGAGAGGCTGCGACGTACCGGATCGCCCGGTCGAGCCGGCCGATGACAGGGCTGTTTGAAAACTGAATCGGAAATGCCGCCTACTTCTCCACATGCTGCCCGACGAACGACGCCAGCGGCTGGCCTTGCTCGACGATATAGGTCGACAGCATCCGTCCCGTTTCCGGACCGAGGTCACGCGCATTGTGCGGAGTCCGCGGCGGGATGAGGAAACCGTCGCCGGCGCGCAGGATGACGGTGGGACGTCCCTCGACCTTCATCTCGACCTCGCCAGCGATGATGTAGCCGACCTCTTCGCCGGGATGGACGTGCCATCCGGATTCGACGCCTGCGGGAATCTCCGTCTCCGCCTGCACGATCTCGCGGCCTGGGATCGACGACGGCGCGCGCTGGATGATCCGCCGGACAAGTTTGCCGGCCAGGTCGTCGCGCGGCCGCTCGGATGCCGCCGAGGTTCGATCACTCGCGGCGCCCTGTGTCGTCTGAGCCGATGCCGGTGCGGCTGAAAGCATTAAGGCCAGCGCGAGCGCGGTCACCGGAATAAGGGAGAAGCTCTTGGATAGCGTACGCATTGCAAATCTCCATGATGGGTTGGTTGGATGCATCGGCGGCGAAATCGCCAGGACCTGCCGCCGATGCCTGTCGCACAAGTGCTGTTCATGCGGCCTGCTGCTGGCCGTGCTGTTCGTTGACGATGTAGTCGGCATACCAGTCCGGCCAGTTCTCGTCGTGCTTGCCGCCGTTCTGCTTCTCGTACTCGCCATGGGCGGCGGCCGCCCGGCGGAACGCGGCGGCGAGATCGGCCGACGAGGTGAACGAGGTGCCGTTGCCGTCGATGCGGCCGGGCAATCGCGCGGTGACTTCCTGCAGCAGCCAGCCATTGCCGTCGGGATCGCTGAACGAGGCATACGAACGATAGCTGCCGCGTGCCGGATCCGGGCCGCTCAGCCGGACCCGCCCGAACAGATAGGGCTCGTCCGTACCAACGTGCACATCGCCGCCGGCGTGAAACGCTTCACTGATCGCAACGCCACGGCCCAGCAACGCGTTGCGGGCGGCCTCGATGTCGGAGACGACCAAATAGAGGCCTTGCGCGGAGCCGGGCGCGGCGGAGGTGACGTTCTTGCCGAAGATCACCGAGGTGTTGGAGCCGGGCGGGGTGAACTGGATCACGCGGTAATCGTCGGGGCCGGCGAAATCGGCGTCGAGCCGCCAGCCGAGTTTTGCATAAAACTGCTTGGCGCGTTCGACGTCGGAGACCGGGATGACGACGATTTCGAGCTTCAGGTCGACCGCCGGCGCATTCGAGGTCTGGCTTGCAGATGTGGTGGTCATGGCTTTTCTCCTCTGATTAGATCGTGTGCGATATATTCGCGTGCGGTCTATAAATACCCCCGGGGACCCGACTGTCAACCCTTCCGATTTAATCGGATGCGATATATATGGATGCGAGACTTCACATGTTCGTGTCGAAAAGGACGACCTCGATGAAATCGAATGATGGTCCCAAATCCGGTCAGGCGGCCGGTTCCAGGGAGAATTCCCGAGATAATTCCAAAGACAATTCAAAGGCTCCCCAGAGGGCGACACCGCCGGGGGCCGACCGGCGCCTTGGCGATTTCCTGTGCTTTGCGATCTACTCGGCCAACCTCGCCTTCGGCCGGGCTTACCGGAAGGGCCTTGAGGATCTCGGCCTGACCTATCCGCAATGGATCGCGATCGTGGCCTTGTGGGAGCAGGACGGCCAGACAGTGAGCGAGCTTGGCGAAAAGATGTTCCTGGAATCCAACACGCTGACGCCGGTCCTGAAAAAGCTCGAGGTCATGGGCTATCTGCACCGCCAGCGCGATCCTGCAGACGAGCGGCAGGTGCGCATCAGCCTCACCGAGGCCGGTCGGCTTCTGCGCGAGAAGGGCATGCACATGAACCTCGTCGCCTCGACCGGATTGAAGCCGGACGAGTTCGCGCGGCTGCAGGAAACTGTCGTCACGCTGCGCGACAATCTGATCAAGGCAACGGCGGAGGAGGCGTGACGGTGCGCTCGATCGGCGCTTCGATGCGATCGGCCGTCGGCGACGCATAAAGGGGAATTTGCGATGAATGTTGCGCCACACGAGGGCTCGCTTCGTGGACGTATCGCCGTCGTGGCAGGCGCGACGCGCGGCGCCGGCCGCGGCATCGCTACAGCGCTCGGCGAGGCCGGCGCGACGGTGATCTGCACCGGCCGCAGCAGCACGCGCGCCGATGCCCCGACGCGATCCGACTATGACCGGCCCGAGACGATCGAGGAGACAGCCGAGCTTGTGACCACACTCGGCGGCAAGGGCGTCGCCATCGCCGTCGACCATCTCGACCCGGCGCAGGTCGCGGCGCTGGCCGAACGCATCCGCGCCGAGCACGGCCGCATCGACGTGCTCGTCAACGACATCTGGGGTGCCGAAGTGCTGAAAGGTGCCCCGCCGCAATGGAACACGCCGATCTGGAAGCTTGACCTGCAGAAGGGCTTGCGGATCCTGCGGCTCGGCATCGAGACGCATCTGGTGACGTCGCATTATCTGCTGCCGCTATTGGTCGCGCAGCCCGGCGGCCTGCTCATCGAAGTCACCGACGGCACCGCCGACTACAACGCGCAGCATTACCGGATCTCGGTGTTCTATGACCTCGTCAAGCAGAGCGTGAATCGTCTTGCGTTCTCGCAAGGCCACGAACTTGACCCCCACGGGGCAACGGCGGTGGCGATCACGCCGGGCTGGCTGCGCTCCGAGATGATGCTGGAGAATTTCGGCGTCACCGAAACGAACTGGCGCGAGGCGCTAACGGAGCGGGGAGGCGGCCGGCCACCGGCGCCGCCCGATTTCGCGCTGTCGGAATCGCCGCGCTATGTCGGCCGTGCCGTGGCTGCGCTTGCTGCCGATCCTGATCGTGGCAAGTGGAATCAGAAGTCGGTAAGCTCCGGCGAGCTCGCCCGCCACTATGGTTTTACCGATATCGATGGCTCGCGGCCCGACATCTGGCGCTACACCGCCGAAGTCCGGGAGGGCGGCAAGGTGGCAGACCCTGGCGACTACCGCTAGGGTTGTCGTGCACTTGAGTGAGAATGAAAGTAGCAGCCTGATGTCCGACAGCCCTGGCCATCCCCTCGATTATCCGATCTGGACCGCACTGACGACCACGCAGCAGGCGTTGGCCGAAGGCGATGCCCGCGCGTGGCGCTATCCGACAGAGATCACGCCGTTCGCCGCGACGGCGGACATGTCGCCCGAAAGCTTTGCAGCGCTTCGTGCGCTGATGTCGCCGCAGGACATCGCCGTGCTGTTCACGCCGGATGCCGTGAACCCGCCTGCCGGATTCAAGGTCGCGCTGGCGGACACCGGCGAGCAGATGATCGGGACGCCGGTTGAAACGCCGGCCAACGGTGTCGATATCGTCACCCTCGGTGTCGAGGACGTTCCAGCAATGATCGAACTGACCGCGCTCACCAAGCCCGGGCCGTTCAGCGCGCGGACCCATGAACTCGGCACGTTCCTCGGCATCCGCGTCGATGGCCAGCTTGTCGCGATGGCCGGTGAGCGGATGAAGCCCGCTCACTACACCGAGATGACCGCCGTCTGCGTGCATCCATCCCACCGCGGCCGCGGTTACGGGCAGATGCTGCTATCCGCCGTCTCCCGCCAGATCGTGGCGCGCGGCGAAACTCCCTTCCTGCACGTCTTCACCAGCAATCACTCGGCGATCGCGCTCTACCGGCGGCAGGGGATGGAAATCCGCCGCCGTCTCCACGTGACGGTGTTGAAGAAAGAGGATTGATGGTCCAGCGATGCCCACCCTGACCGATATCACCTCACGCGTTGCGGGTGCCGTTCGGCCCCCGATCTGGGCCGGGATCCTGGCCGGCGGCCGCCTTGGTCAGCCTGTCGATATAATGGATCCAGCCCTTGGCGTGGCTCGCCTGGTGAGCGGCGCTGGGAAGCCCGCTATGGGTCATGCGCAGCAATGTGCCGCCATCGTGCTCGATCAGGTCGATTTCGATCAGGCCCGATCCCGGCGGCACCTCCTCATTGCCTTCCCAGCCAAAACTGTAGGCGAGGCGATGCACCGGCACCACCTCGCGGAACGTGCCGCGCGCCGTCGCGCTGCCGACGCCCTTCAGAAGGTACAGTCCGCCCGGATGCATCTCCGTCACGGCCTCGCTGCCCATCCATTGCACGATCTTCTCTGGGTCCGTCAGGAAGGCGAACACGCTGGCGCGCGGTGCGGCGATCTGGGTCTCGCGCTGGACCACAAACGATTCAGGCATCAAAAACCTCGCTACTTATTGGCATCAGGGGCGCTGCAACCGTGCCAACATATGCCGGCGCGGGAATTTACCAAGTGCCGATGACGATAATGAATTGCCCCTGCCATAGGATCGGACCATGCAACTGAGTTCGACGCTGACATGGCTGGTCGATGCGGCCGGCGTGTCGCCGGGCGCTGACCGGTTCCTCGCCGAACTCGGCACGCGCTTGATCGCGGACGACATGCCACTCGCCGGCGGCGCGCTGACGCTCGCCGTGCCGCACCCGATCATCGCCCGCCGCACCTGGCTATGGCGGGCCGGGAACGGTGAGGTGATCGAGGCGGTGGGATTTGCGCCGGTGGGATTTGGCGGCGCGGCGAGTTCGTCGGGCGATGCAGGCCGGAGCTGGCTGGCCGGGCTCGCGGGCGGAGCGGTGCATGAAAACAGCGTTGGCGCGGGAGAAGGCGGGCCGGTGCTTGGCTGGATCGGGCCGCGCCGGTTCACGGAAACGGAAGCCAATCGATTGCGCGAGGCCGCCCGCTTTGCTGCAGCGCCGCTCGCCGCGCTCTCGGCGCGCGCGACGCTGTCGGCCGCGCTCGAGGCCTATCTCGGCCGGCGCAGCGCCGCGCGCGTGCTGGCGGGGCCGCTGCGGCGCGAAGTCGGCGAGACCATTCGGGCGGTGTTGCTCTATGGCGATCTGCGCGGCTTCACGGCGCTGTCTGAATCCGAGCCTCCCGCTGCCGTCATCGCCGCCCTTGGCGGCTGGTTCGACTGCATCGGCGGCGCCGTCCACGCCTTTGGCGGCGAGGTGTTGAAATTCATCGGCGACGGCGTGCTCGCGATCTTCCCGGTCGGCGACAAGCCGCGCGACGCCTGCGACGCTGCGCTGCGCGCGGTTGCTTCCGCGAAAGCCGGAATGGCGCATCTCGATACGAGCCGGCGAGAGCAGGGGCTGCCGCCGCTGGCGTTCGGCGTGGCGTTGCACCTTGGCGAAATTCTGTGGGGCAATGTCGGCGCGGCCGACCGGCTGGATTTCACCGCGATCGGTCCTGCGGTGAATCTGGTCAGCCGGCTCGAAGGGCTCTGCCGTCCGCTCGGCCGTACGGTCCTGATCTCGGGCGCGGTCGCCACTGAGACAAGCGCAACGCTGATGCCGCTGGGAACGCATGCGCTGCGCGGCATCGCATCTCCCTGCGCCGTTTACACCGCGCCGGACTACTAGGCGCAGTTCTGGAACCGCCGGGTCCATCACGAAAACGTTAAACCGATCGGTTGACTATCGATGCCGCGTGCCTATACTAAACCACATGGTTGAGTATTCGACACATCTCGATGCTGTTTTTCACGCGCTGGCGGACCCGACGCGCCGCGCGATGCTTGGTCATCTGGCCGAGCGGGAGCTCACGATCGGGGAACTGGCGACGCCATTCCACATGAGCTTCGCCGGCGCGTCGAAACATGTGCGGGTGCTGGAGAATGCCGGGCTGGTGAAGCGCACGATCCGCGGCCGCACCCATCTATGCCGACTCGAGGCGGCACGGCTCGCGGAAGCCGATGCGTGGCTGAAGCGCTACGAACGTTTCTGGAGCGCAAAACTCGACTCGCTGGAAGCCCTGCTGCGTGCAGAGGACGAGGCGAAAGCAAAGCAGGTGAAGGAGTAGACAATGAATGCAACGACAAAGCCCGATGCCTATGGCGAGTTGATCGAGCCGACCACGCTCAAGATCCAAAGGCTTCTGCCCGGCCCGATCGAACGCATCTGGGCCTATCTCACCGACAGCGAGCTGCGCCGCAAATGGCTCGCAGCGGGCGCGATGGAGATGAAGGTCGGCTCGCCCGTTGAGTTCGTCTGGCGCAACGACGAACTCAACGATCCTCCGGGCAAGCGGCCGGAGGGGTTCCCGGAAGAGCACCGGATGCAAAGCCGGATCACCGAACTCGAACCGCTCCGCAAGCTCTCGATCGCCTGGAACAACAGCGGCGACGTGACGTTCGAGCTGGAGCCGAAGGGCACGGGCGTGCTGCTCACCGTGACCCATCGCCGTCTGCCCGATCGCTCGACCATGCTCAAGGTCAGCGCCGGCTGGCACATGCATCTCGATATCCTGGTCGCCCGCGCCAACGACAAGGAACCGGCGCCATTCTGGGATGGCTGGGCCCGCCTGCAGCAGGAATACGATCGCCGGCTGCCGGCCTGACGAGCACGCAACAAGCATCTCAACAAACAGGAGACAGCCATGCAGACCAACGTCGTGTCAGCGCAAGAGTGGGAAGCCGCCCGCCAGAAGTTGCTCGTGAAGGAAAAGGAATTGACCCACGCCCGGGACGCCATGGCCGCCGAGCGTCGGCGGATGCCGTGGCTGGCCGTGGAGAAGGAATACAAATTCGAGGGACCTAAAGGCGAAGCGAGCCTGCGCGATCTGTTCGAAGGCCGCCATCAGCTCATCGTCTACCGCGCCTTCTACGAGCCCGGGGTGTTTGGCTGGCCCGAGCATGCCTGCCGCGGCTGCTCGATGGTGGCCGACCAGGTCGCCCACATCGCCCATCTCAACGCCCGTGACACCACGCTCGTGTTCGTTTCGCGCGCGCCGCAAGCGGACATTGCGCGCCTGAAGGCGCGAATGGGATGGGAGATGATCCCCTGGTACACCGTCACGGACAGCTTCGATGCCGACTTCGGCGTCGACGAGTGGCACGGCACCAACGTGTTCTTCCGCGACGGCGACAAAATCTACCGGACCTACTTCATCAACAACCGCGGCGACGAGCAGATGGGGGGCACCTGGAATTATCTCGACATCACGCCGCTAGGACGCCAGGAGGAGTGGGAGGATTCGCCCGAAGGCTATCCGCAAACCCAAACCTACAAGTGGTGGAACTGGCACGACAGCTACGTCGAAGGCGCCGCGCCCGACAAGAGGTGGGTCGAGGTGTCGGACGCCGGAGAGGCCGCGTTCCGGGAGCAGTCCGCGAGAGCAAAGCGATGAGCCATGCTTGCTCAGGCGGATCCGGCGGCGGCGCGCGCCGCCGGAACGCCGCCGCGCATCGGGTGGCCAATGGGCTCTATCTCGCGGCCGCGCCGACCTTTGCGATGATGGCGCTCCTGACGGGCGTCGTTGGCGGCGGCCCGTCGGACGCGTTGTGTTCGATCGCGGGCGCGTCACCGCTCGGCGGAATGGTCCCGATGTACTTGCTGATGAGCGTCTTCCATTCAGCGCCCTGGCTGAAGCTGGCGCTCACTCGGCCAGCGCCTCCTGGCGGCTGCGCCGGATCGCCGGGAATACCATCAGCAGAAACAGCACCGCGACGAGCGCGAGCAGCGTGGCGCTGATCGGGCGGCGCAGAAAGACCGAGAAATCGCCGTCCGCCAGCAGCATCGCGCGACGGAAGTTTTCTTCCAGTTGCGGCCCGAGCACGAGGCCGAGCAGCAACGGCGCCGGCTCGACGCCGACCTTGATGAAGAAGTATCCGATCAGCGCGCAGCCGAGCATCAGCCAGACATTGAACAAATTGTTGGCGAGGCCGAACGTGCCGATGCAGCAGAACAGCACGATCGCCGGAAACAGAAGCCGGTAGGGAATTTTCAGCATCGAGACCCACACGCCGATCAGCGGCAGGTTGATGATGATCAGCATCAGGTTTCCGACCCACATGCTGGCGATGACGCCCCAGACCAGTTGCGGTTGCTCGCGCATGATCTGCGGGCCGGGCTGGATACCCTGCATCATCAGCGCGCCGATCATCAGCGCCATCAGGGCATTGGCGGGGATGCCAAGCGTCAGCAGCGGGATGAAGCTCGTCTGCGCGCCCGCATTGTTGGCGGCCTCCGGTCCGGCGACGCCTTCGATCGCGCCCTTGCCGAAACGGGAGGGATCGCGGGCGAGTTTCTTCTCCAGCGCATAGGAGGAGAAGGGTGGCAGCGCGGCGCCGCCGCCTGGCAACACGCCGAGGACGGAGCCCAACACGGTGCCGCGAACCATCGCCGGGAAGGCGGCGCGAAGATCGGCGCCGCTCGGGATCAGGCTGCGGATCGACTGGCTGACGACGCGCATCACCGCCGGACGTTCAAGATTGGCAATGATCTCGCCGAGGCCGAACATGCCCATCGCGACCGGCACGAAGTCGAGCCCATCGGATATCTCGGCGATCCCGAAGGTCATCCGCGGCGCGCCCGAATTGACGTCGATGCCGACGAGGCCAAGCAGGATGCCGAGCAGCACCATCGCAAGCGACTTGGCGACGGAGCCGTGGGCGAGCACGACGGCCGCGATCAATCCGAGCACGAGCAGGCTGAAATATTCGACCGCGGTGAATTTCAGCGCCAGCGCGGCCAGCGGCAGGCTGAGCACGGCGATCACCACCGTAGCGACGGTGCCGGCAAAGAACGAGGCGATGGCGGCGATCGCGAGCGCAGTCCCGGCCTTGCCCTGCTTGGCCATCTCGTGGCCGTCGAGGCAGGTGACGACCGAGGAGGTTTCGCCGGGCACGTTGACGAGGATGGCCGTGGTCGAGCCGCCATACTGTGCGCCGTAGAAGATGCCGGCCAGCATGATCATGGCTGATGGAGGCGACAGGCCGAAGGTGAAGGGCAGCAGCAGCGCGATCGCCGGGATCGGTCCGATGCCGGGCAGCACGCCAATCGCGGTGCCGATGACGACGCCGATCAGGCAGAACAGCAAATTATTGAGCTGCAGGGCGGTCGTCAGCCCCATCAGGAGATTGTCGAAAAGCTCCATATCAGAACCATGCTCCAGGCCAGATCGGCACCGGCAAGGCCAGCGCCTTGACGAAGAGCAGCACCGCCGCCGCCGAGAGCCCCAGTGCGAAGAGTAAGGTTTCGATCGGCCGCGCTTCCCGCGTCGCGAGGCTTGCGATCAGGATCGCGGCGAACGACGACAGCGCAAGGCCGAAGCGCGTGGCGGTAAGCGCGAACACGGCAACCGACGCCGTGATCGCGAGCAGGGGCTGCAGGCGGACCGGCGCGATCCCGACAAACGGGCGGCGGATTCCGCGGATGCTGAACCAGAGTCCGAAGGCCAGCAGCATGATGGCGATGGCGCGCGGCATGTAGCCCGGCCCCATGTCGGCGGCAGTGCCGCCCGACAAAGTGCGCGTCGCCGCCAGCGCGATGCCGGCGACCGCGATCAGGAACAGCCCGAAGAGCACATCCTGCCAGTCCGTTCGACGGGCGTTCATCGCAAGCCTCGCATCGCAAGCCCAAGTTCGGGTCCCGTCATTCGCCCTTGATGCCGGCTTCGCGGATGACTTCTCCCCAGCGTTTGGTGGCGTCCTTCAGCCAGGTAGCCATCGCGTCCGGGGTGCCGGCGCGGACTTCGCCGCCCTGTTCGGCGATCTTGGCCTTGATCTCCGGTGACTCCAGAATCTTGCCGATCTCGGTATTGAGCCGCGCAATCACCGCCGGCGGCGTGCCGCTGGCCACCAGGATGCCCTGCCAGGTGCCGGCGTCGCCACCGGGCAGCTTGGCCTCCTTGAAGGTCGGCAGGTCGGGCGCGGAGGGGACGCGGTGCTCGCCGGTCACCGCGAGACCGACCAGTTGCTTGTTGGTCACGAAGGGAAGGGTTGCCGACGCGCCGTTGATGAGGGCGCCGCTCTCGCCGGCGACCACGGCGCGGGTCGCCGCCGCGCCGCCCTTGTAGGGCACATGCTTGAACTGGATGCCGAGCTCCTTCTGCATCACCACGGCGGTGATGTGATTGGCGCCGCCGACTCCGGAATTCGCCACCGCGAGCTTGCCGGGATTGGCCTTGGCATAGGCAATCAGTTCCGCCACCGTTTTGACCGGGATCGATTCATGCACGGCCAGCACATAGGGGCCGAACATCACCATCGTTACGGGGGCGAGGTCCTTCTCGAGATTATAGGTCAGGTTCGAAAACAGGCTGGGTGCCGTCGCCACGGAACCGACATCCGTCAGCAGCAAAGTCGTGCCGTCGGGCGTCGCCTTGGCGACGGCGTCCGCGCCGAGATTGCCGGCCGCGCCGGGCTTGTTCTCGACCACCACCGACTGGCCGATCGCCGCCGACAATTTCGGGCTGATCAGTCGCGCCAGGATGTCTGAAGTGCCACCGGGTGCATAGGGCACGATGATGCGCACCGCGCCGGTCGAAGTTTTGGGCGTAAACGACACCGGGCAGTTGGCTGAGCAGGATGGTTGCGGCGGCGGCAAGGGCGGCGCGGCGCCCGAAACGTGGAAGCATTTATTTTTCCTCCGATCGAAATTGCACAAGCGCTCTGCGGCGTCGCGCATCGCGGTCTTTGGCCGCGCTGGTGGCACGATAAGCGATCATCGATCCAATAGCGAACTAGAATGAGGATGGTCCGATACCAATTTTGGATCAAATCGTGGGATGCTATAGGGTAGCGAGGGCGGAAACCGTCGGTGCGATTGAGAAAAAGGGAGCGGTATGTTCGAACTGAGCCAGGTGCGCTGTTTCGTGGCTGTGGCGGAGGAGCTGCATTTCGGCCGCGCCGCCGCGCGATTGAACATGACGCAGCCGCCGCTCAGCCGGCAGATCCAGATTCTCGAACGGATCCTGGGCGTAAAACTGCTTCAGCGCGGCAATCGCCTGGTCAGGCTGACGCCAGCCGGCCAAAGCTTCCTCACCGAGGCGCGGCTGATCTTGACGCTCACGGAGAGCGCGGCCTTGCTGGCAAGGCGCGTCGCCGAGGGCAAGGCCGGCTCGGTCAATATCGGCTTCACCGCCGCATCTTCCTACAGTTATGTGCCCGAACTGGTGGCGGCCTGCCGCCAGCAGCTGCCGGATGTCGAATTGATCCTCAAGGAGATGGTCAGCGGCGACCAGCTCAAGCGGCTTGGCGCCGGCGAAATCGATATCGGCCTGCTGCGGCCGCCGATCCCGCGCACCGGTCTGCAATTCTTCCGGGTGAAGGCTGAACCGATGATCGCGGCCGTGCCGGCCGGGCACAGGCTGGCCGAGGCCGCGACGATCGGCCTTTCGGACCTCGCGGCCGAACCCTTCATCATGTACGCGCCCTATGAGGCCCGTTACTTCCACGACCTGCTGGTGGAGCTGTTTTCGCGCGCCGCGCTGGCGCCGGTCTATATCCAGCACCTCGCGCAGATCCATTCGATCCTGGCCATCGTGCATTCCGGTGTCGGCGTCGCACTGGTGCCGGAAGCGGCGGAGAATCTGCAGTTCAGTGGCGTCGCGCTGCGGCCACTGGCCGATCCGCAGCAACGCGCGGCCGAACTCTACTTCGTCTGGCGGGACGATAATGACAATCCGCTGTTGCCGGTGATCGCGGCGATCGCCCGCAACCTCGTGGGCGGCGCCTGAGTCATCCAATCAATGGATCATTCGATCCAGCAATTGGTCTGCCGCGGCATCGAGCCTGGTCTAATCCTGTGGCTTCCACAGCGAGGACCGCCACGATGAGCAGAATGACCCCGAAGGAGATGGCGCTGACGATCGGCAACGGGCTGTTGTCGTTTCCCGTCACGCCGTTCGACGCCTCCAACAAATTCGACGCCGTGCGCTATCGCTCCAATCTCGACTGGCTGTGCAGCTATGAAGTGGCCGGTCTGTTCGCGGCCGGCGGCACCGGAGAATTCTTCTCGCTGACGCCGGCGGAAGTCGTCGAGGTCGTGACCACTGCCGTGCAGCAGACCGCCGGCCGCGTGCCGGTGCTGGCCGGCGTCGGCTACGGCACGGCGATGGCGACCGAACTCGCCGGCGCCGTCGAGCGCGCCGGCGCCGACGGCATCCTGCTGCTGCCGCCCTATCTGGTGTTCTCCGAGCAGGCGGGACTGGCGGCGCATGTCGAGGCGGTCTGCAAGGCGACCAGCCTCGGCGTCATCGTCTACAACCGCGACAACGCCATCCTCACCGAGGATACGATCGCAAAACTTTGCGAACGCTGCCCGAACCTTGTCGGCTTCAAGGACGGCGTCGGCGACATCGAACAGATGACGCGCATCCATCTGCGCATGGGCGACCGGCTGACCTATGTCGGCGGATTGCCCACCGCCGAAACCTTCGCGTTGCCCTATCTCGAAATGGGCGTGACGACCTACTCCTCCGCCGTGTTCAACTTCGTGCCGGAGTTCTCAACCAAATTCTACGCGGCGGTGCGGCGGCGCGACCGCGAAACCGTCCAGGCGGGCCTGCGCGACTTCATCATGCCGCTGCTCGCGATCCGCAACCGCAAGCGCGGTTATGCGGTGTCGATGATCAAGGCCGGGATGAAGGTGATTGGCCGCGATTCCGGCCCGGTGCGGTCGCCGCTGACCGACCTGACATCAGGGGAAGTCGAGGAACTGTCTGTTCTGGTCAGCCGGCTGAAAGCAAGCGAGTTTGCCAGCCGATCGTTCGCAGCCGCCTGACGGCAATCTTGTGCTTGAAAAATTAGTCCGGGCACGCGTCAACCCGATAAGCACGATAATTCGGCAACAACCGGCGACATTACTCAACTTGCGACCTCGTTCACGGCTCTTGTCGCGTCGTTTTCGCGCAACGAGACACGCTTCGACAGGTGCGATCGGAGCACAAATATTCAGCATGGATGGACTTGTTGTCCGGGGGCGCCACGCCAAATTAGCGGACAGTATCTGTTACCAATGAACGCGTAATGTCGGAAGTCAGGTTGATTCAATCGATCGAGCGCGCGACCGCGATCCTCGAAATCATCGCACAAGAGGGTGGCGCCGCGCGGCTGCAGCATATTGCCGAGCACACCAAGCTCGGCAAGACGACCGCGCACAATCTTCTGAAGACGCTGGACGAGCTTGGCTACGTACACCGCCGCGCCGGAGATACGCGCTATCATCTCGGCGGCCGCATTCTCAATCTGGCGCGGATCGCCGGAGACGATGGCGCGCTTCGCAGCCGCCTGCGCCCGGCGCTCGAAGCCGTCGCAAGGCGCACCGGAGAGATGGTCTATCTCGCCGTCCCGAGCGGTGACGAAGTCTATTATCTCGATGCAATCGAACCGTCCCACGCCTTGAAGGCGGGCGCATGTCCTATCGGCGTACGCGAACCTCTGGAAGGATCGGCGGTCGGCCTCGTGTTCCTCGCCTTCATGCCTGGGCTCGGCAAGCGTGTCCTTGCCAGCCGTGCCGACGCGCTTGGTCCGCAGATTCTATCCGAGATCAAGACGGTGGCCACGCGCGGCTTCGCGCTCGATCTCGAGAATTACCAGCCGGGCCTCCACTGCGTCGCCATTCCCTGGCGCGAGGGTGGAGAGGTTCGTGCGAGCGTCGGGCTGAGCGGGCCATCGGCGCGCTTGTCGCCGCAGGCATTGACGGACATGGCCTGGATGATGATGAGGGAGGTCGAGCGCGCCTGAGTTCAGCATTGCTGAACATATGGCGTTTCCAGGTTTCGATCGTTCGCCTTTGCGATTTTGCGCACCATGTTGAGGCCGTCGCGCCACCCGCGCGTTTCGCAGGCCTCAACAGGAGCAACGTCTTTGAGCAACGTCCTTGTCGTTCACGCGCATCCGGAACCGAAATCACTCACCAGCGCCTTGAAGAATCTGGCGGTCGAAACCCTCACCGCGCAGGGCCACACGGTGCAGGTCTCCGATCTCTATGCGGCCAACTGGAAGGCGGTCGCCGATCGCGGAGATTTTCTCGATCAGGCGCAACCGGATCGCCTCAGCTATGCCGCTGAGTCGCGTCATGCATTCGCCACCGGCACCCAATCGGCCGACGTCGAGGCCGAACAGCAGAAGCTCTTGTGGGCTGACGCCGTTCTCCTGAGTTTTCCGATGTGGTGGTTCGGCATGCCGGCCATCCTGAAGGGCTGGGTCGATCGCGTCTTCGCCTACGGTTTTGCATATGGCGTCGGGACTCATGGTGGCGAAAGATGGGGCGACCGGTATGGCGAAGGTACCTTGAGCGGTCGCCGCGCGATGCTGTCGGTCACGATCGGTGGACGCGCGCCGCACTATGGCGAGCGCGGCGTGAATGGGCGGCTCGACGAGCTGCTGTGGCCGATCCAGCATGGCATGCTCTTTTATCCGGGCATGCAGATCCTGCCGCCTTTCGCCGTCTATCAGAGCGACCGGCTGACCGAGGCCGAATGGCCCGCCGTTGCCGAGGCCTATCGGCGCCGCATCGCAGGACTTTTCAGCGATCCGCCGATCGCCTACCGCACCCAGAATGGTGGACACTATGACGGCCAGCAGGTTTTGAAACCAGGTCTGGGTGCAGGCGAGAGTGGCGCGCGCATCCATCTCGTCCAGCCGGGCGATCCGAAGGAGGTTCTTGATGGTCCGCATCGCACGGCCGCCGCAACGCGCGAAATGGAGGCTTGTCCGAGTTCATGACGCGCGCGGCATAAGCCTTCGTCAGCAAGGCGCCACGCGTTCGAAAAGGTGCTGGTAGCGAAGCACGAGGCCTCGATCATCGACCTCAAGGTCCGCCTCGAAACCTGCCGAGACCCCAAGGTCCACGTAGCGTACCCGATCCGGGCCGAGGCGGTCGTACCTTTGACGTGAACGCTGCACCGTCATGGCGGCCCCGTCCACGAAGCAGGTGTCGAGCGTGCGGCTCTCTCCTGCGCCGGCAGGCGTCCGGCGTATCGGGAACGTATTGCAAAAAGGGGTAACCGAGAGGTCCGGTTCTTCCGCGCCGTCGAGGTCAGTACGTCGTTGGCCATTGACACACCAGCCGCTGCCCGTTCGCTCGAGGTTGAGATGGGTTCGCCCGGTCGGTCCCCATCGCTCGACGTCCAGCGATTGAGCCCGCCAGTCGGGCGTCAGCCTCCATTTGTGGTCGAGCCGGAAGCCGCCGTCCTCAACGCAGATCACGGTCGATTCCGCCACCACAGCGTCAGCGGAAATGCTGAGTTTCAGACGCTCCAAGCCGGTCACGTCGGTGCGTCGCCAGAACAGGATTTCGGGGTCGCCCTGCATGCTCTTCCTCGAATTGGATCCAACCCCGGCGGAGAACGCTGGTCGCCACCGCTCGGTTCCTGCCGTCATTTCATCCCGGCGCTGATGACTTGGACCCGAACCGGCAGATGAGTACTCGCTCGCGTGAATCGCGGACGACTGATACGTATGTAAAGCCACTCAACAATAGCAGGAAACACCATGGCACGCGTGCGCTGTATCACCGAAATGGGCATGGGCGTCGACGTTCACGGGCGCGATGCCACCAAGGCCGCCAAGCGCGCCGTCTCCGACGCCATCCGCCACTCCAGCCTCGGCTTCTTCCGGATGCTGGGCAAGACCGCCAACGACATGTTCGTCGAGGTCACCGTCGCGGTGCCGGACCCGAGTGGCGTCGACACCGCGGCAGTTGCCAAGGAGCTGCCGTACGGCACCGTGAACGTGACGGCGGTCAAGGGCGGGCTGGAAGTGCCTGCCGAGAGCGGAAGCGACTCCATCATCATCGCGAACGCCGCTGTGATTGTGAGTTTCGACGACGGCAAGACTGGTTAAACAAGCCCGGCCAAACAAGACTTGCTAAATTCGTTCAGTGCCAAGCAGGCCGGACGCCTGGTCCGCGATCAACCGGAAGACCTGGAGCCCCCATGACGACGCAGGACAGCAGCATTTACTGGAAGCGAGGGCGGGTGGAGTTGCGCGCCGCCGGATTCGATCCGGACCGCGCCGCGCAGACCAGCGCGGTGGTGACGATTGCCAGCGCCTACACCAATGCCCATCGCTGCAACAACCGCGTGCGCGCCATTACCGATCTGCTGGTCGAGATCCTGGCGGAGCGCGGCGGGCAGGGGCTGATCGTCGGCGCGCCGGCGGTGTCGGATGCCCTGACGCAGGGCACGCCGACGGCGGGATACAGCCTTGCCTCGCGCGACGTCGTCGCCGACTGTTTTGAGATCGGCCACTACGCGCATCATGGCGACGCCATGATCGTGATTTCCGGCTGCGACAAGACCGGCGCCGCCGCGCTGATGCCGCTGGCGCGCACCAACGCCTTTGGCCTCGTGCTCTATCCCGGCACCGGCACGCCGGGGCGCGTCTCGTTCGGGGCATGGGCCAGCAAGGGCAACAACATCACGATCCTCGATTATGCCGAGGCGCGCGCCGCAAATGAGTCCGGCCGCATCTCCGGCGAGGAGCTGCTGGAAGTCGAGCGCAACGTGATGCCGGGCAGCGGCACCTGCGGCGCGATGTTCACGGCCAACACCATGAGCACGATCGCGGAATCAATCGGCATGATGCTGCCGCGCGGCGCCTCGCATCCGGCCGATTACAACGCCGGCAGCGACATCCACGCCGACGTCCGCGCGCAGGCCCGCGCTTCGGTCGATGCCCTGTACCGGCTGATGGAAGCTGGCATCCGGCCGCGCGACATCATGACCGAGCACGCCTTCGAGAACGCGATTACCACCGTCTACGCGATGGGCGGTTCGACCAACATGTATCTGCATCTGCTGGCAGTCGCGCGCGAGGCCCAGGTGCCGATCACGATCGAGCGCATTCAGGCGGTCGGCGAGCGCGTCCCGCTGCTGGCCGATCTGCAGCCGCATGGCCCGTTCGCGATGGGCAGCCTGCATGCGATCGGCGGCGTGCCGGTCGTGATGAAGGAACTGCTGCGCGCGGGCCTTCTGCATGGCGACGTCATGACGGTGACCGGCAGGACGCTGGCGGAAAACCTCGCCGATGTTCCGACGCTCGAACAGATGCCGCCGCAGGAGATCGTCCTTCCGGTGTCGAAGCCGATCGCGCCGGCGAACAATCACATCAGCGTCTTGAAGGGCAACCTCGCGCCGGAAAGCTGCTTGCTCAAGCTGTCGGGCAAGGCGCTCGAGAAGGGCCAGTTCCGCGGCACGGCGCGCGTCTTCGAGTCCGAAGCCGATACAATGGCCGCGATCCGCGCCGGCGAAATCGTGGCTGGCAATGTCATCGTGGTGCGCAATGTCGGCCCGGTCGGCGGACCCGGCATGCCCGAAATGGTGATGTTGACGATCCAGCTGCAGGGGCGTGGCCTTGGCGAGAACGTCGCGCTGATTACCGACGGCCGCTTTTCCGGCGTCTCGCACGGCATCCTGATCGGCCATGTCTCGCCGGAAGCCGCGCGCGGCGGCCCGATCGCCGCGGTGCGCGACGGCGATGCCATCGTGATCGATCCCGGCGCCCGCACCGTTACCCTCGAAGTGTCCACGGAAGAGATAGCGCGCCGCATGGCCGACTGGCGCGTGCCGGCTTCGTTGGCCGCTGTACGGCCGGGATCGGTGCACGACAAGTATATCCGGCTGGTGTCGTCGGCGCATTATGGGTGTGTGTTGTGAGGGGGCTTGGTACAGTGGCGGCATCAGAACTAATTCGCTAGACTTTCAACCCGTCCGCTGGCCGAGACCCGGCCATTTGCTGCAACGACGCATATGAAAGCCAAGGATCAATCCCGCTTCAGTATCGATGCATTGCGAGGCCTCGCGGGCGATAAGGTGTTTGCGCGCGGAGAGACCTATCATCGCGACGGTCACGTGCAGATTCTTACGATCGAACCGAAGCGCGTGTTGGCGCAAGTCGCGGGCACCGAGGATTACCGTACCGAGCTCACCGGACGCGGCAGCAATGTCGGTGGCCATTGCTCCTGCCCCGCATTCGGGGATTGGGGAGTCTGCAAGCACATGGTCGCCGTGGCGCTGGCAGCCAATGCCTTCTTGGGCCCCGATGCGGAGGCGGAAGGCGCGGGTGTGCTGTCGCGCATCCGCGACCATCTGAAGCAAAAAAGCGTCGATGCGCTCGCCGGAATGATCATGGAACTGGCAGAGCGGGATCCTGCCTTGTTGCGCAGGCTGGACGTAGCGGCGGCGGTCGTGCACGCCGACGACGGGACGCTCCGGACGCGCCTGCGCAAGGCAATTGACGCGGCGACGCGGACGCCGGACTATTTGGAATACGGCGAGGTGCCGGCCTGGACATCAAACGTGGCGGCATCGCTCGATGCCATCGCCGATCTTGCTTCGGGATCCCGCGCAGGCCTCGCGCTGGAACTTGCGGAATACGCGATTCACCGGATCGAACGAGCCATCGACAGCATTGACGATTCCGAAGGTGGTTGCAGTGAGCTGTTGGATCACGCGCGCGACATCCATCTCGCCGCGGCCGAGTCCGTGCGGCCCGACCCCGTGCAACTCGCCCGCGACCTCTTTGCCCGCGAAGTGGATCGCGACTACGGTACGTTCGGAGATGCCGCGCGATTTTACGCCGACGTGCTCGGCGAGCCCGGCCTCGCCGAATATAACCGCCTTGCCATGAAGGCATGGGAGAAACTGCCCAAGCGCAGCGGCAAAGGGCGGGGGCACGACGACGAATTCTCCGCCGGCTACGAACGGCTGGAAGCAATCCTCGACTTCTTTGCCGAGCGCGCCGGCGATGTCGATACACGGATCGCGTTGCGCGCCCACGACCTGTCCTCCGCTTGGCGCTATCTGCAACTGGCGCAATTCTGTCAGTCGCATGGCCGCGTCGATGAAGCGCTACGCCGGGCCGAGGAGGGCTTGTGGATGTTCGAGGACCAGCAACCCGACGAGCGGCTCGTATCGTTCACTGTCGAACTGCTTTCGAAAGCCGGCCGGAAGGCTGACGCAGAAGCGCTCTTGTGGCGGGCTTTCGAAAAGGCGCCGAGCTTCGAGTTATACAAGCAACTCCGGGAGCTTGGCGGCAAAGCCGCGCTCCAGCGCATCATTGGAATCCTCGAGATGCGATCGGCCGGCAAGAAGCGCGCAGGCTGGTACACTACCGCCGATCTTCTCGTCAGCATTCTGATCGAAGAAAACATGTTCGATGCGGCGTGGGCCATTACGCGCAAGGACGAGGTATCATTCGGAGGGAGGATTGCCCTCGCCGACGCGAGCAAGACCAGGCACCCGCGCGAAGCGCTCGAAGTCTACGCTGAGCGCGTCAACCAGTTCGTGAACACGGGTGGCAATCACGCCTATGGAGAGGCGGCGAAGCTCATCGCCCGGATGGCTACCTTGCAAAGCGAGGCTGAGCAAGCAGCTTACGTCGCGACGCTGAAGGAACGCCACAGACAGAAGCGCAACTTCATGAAGCTGCTGGGGTGAGGCGATGCGGCGCGCGAAGATCGAGGAGCAGAACAAATATCTTCTGATTCAACAACGCCGGTTTCGCGTGGCCGCAGACGTCGTGACGGATGCGTGGATGGCGTTTCCGGAGATCCATGCGGTTGCCGTGATAGGCTCGGTGGCGAAGGCGCTATGGAAGGAGATTCCGCGTTTCAGCGATTTCCGTCGCGAGCGCATCGAGGTTTGGCATGAATGCCGCGATCTCGATCTGGCGCTCTGGATCGAATCCCAGCAACGTCTTCGCGAAATACACCGGGAGGCTAATCGTGCTTTGAGCAAGGCATTTGAGTCCGGTGCCGACACCAGCGTTGTCCCCCATCAACTCGATATCTTTATGTTCGATCCGGCGAACGACGCCTATCTGGGCAGACTCTGCTCGTTCAACCAATGTCCCAAGGGAAAACGCGATTGCCTCGTTCCCGGTTGCGGCGCAATCGCGTTCAACAAGGTGGTCGACGGGTTCGTGCCGCGCGCCGACCTTTTGGCGCCGGCTCAGCATGCGATGCTTTATCGGCGAGGCGCTGGACGATTGCGCTCCGCGCTTGATTTGCCGGGTGTAGAAGCCTGACCCAGAGACGGCTCTCCACAGCAAAATTCGGAGAAGTCGTGAGCGGCTGCAAGCAGCAACCGGCTCGGAAATAGCCACGGCTCACTTCTCGGCTTTTGCCTCCCTGGACTCCCACGGGGCGGTGCGTTGAAAGAGTTCGACCATTTCAGGTACTGGGCGCGCGGGCTGCGAAAGCACTTCAACAAAGGCCTTGAAGCCGATCGGACTCATCCGAATGACCACTGCTTTCATCAGAACAATCCTCCGCTGCACGTACCTCTGCCTCGCGCACGAAATCGGCGCGCGAACGGCCTTGTCAAACAAATATGTTCATGCTCTGTTCTAGTATACTATGGACAAGTTTGCAAGCACTAGTGGTGCCCGCTTATTTCTCGCAGCCGTTCCCGACGCGGGCACGGCCGAGCGAATTCACCGGTTGGCGGGTGTGCTCAAACGCGCCCATAAATTCGACGGCAAACTCATCGCGCCCGAGCGCCTGCACGTTTCGTTGTTCTTCCTCGGCGGCTTGCCCGAGCGCCATATTCGGGCGGCTTGCGAGGCTGCCACCGAGGTGCGGACCGAGCCGTTCGAGGTTTCGTTCGACCGCACCGCGAGCTTTCGGGGCAGGCCGGGCAATCGTCCGTTCGTTCTGATCGGAGAGAGTGGATTGCGCCGGTTGGAGTCATTTCGGCGGATGCTCGGTGCTGCGCTGACGCGAAGCGGGTTGAAGCGGGTGGCGAATACGAATTTTACGCCGCACGTGACGCTGTTGTACGATGCGCGTAGCGTGGACGAGCATCCGATTCAGCCGATCTTCTGGACGGTGACGGAGTTCGTGCTCATCCGCAGCATGAAGGGCCACGCTTGTCACGGTCGCTGGCCGTTGCGGGCATGACGGGAATTGGCACAGCTGGAAGCCTGCAGTGGTCATCGCCGTCGATCGCAAACCTCGCGGCGGTCGTGTCAGACCGAGGGCCCGAAAGAGGCGATCCATATGGTCTCTGCCTTCTCAGTGCGGCAACGGATCGTGCTGGGGCGCCTGCTCATTGATCTCGTCCTTCGACGCAATGAAGAGGCATCGGCGCAGCCAGCTTCCGACGTTGGTTCCCTATGGTTCGACAGCTTCAATACGGTTTCGACGCAAATAGTGCATAGACCGGAAAGGGCTGGTCTATCTCCCAGCTATTCTAATCTAGATCGATCAGCTTATCGCAGCCTGACGCCGGGTTTGTCGATTGTGGCGGTTTCGCCAGTTGCATTGACCTTTAGGCCGTGGAGCAAGTCGGTCGCTGTCTTCAAGGCCTTGTCGTCCTTGGGGTCCGGCGGCACGTAGGACTGCGAACCGGTCTTCTCGTCGCCTGCCGATTTCAGGTGGCCGCGCAGCGCGGCTTCCCCTTTGGTATCGGCGCGCTCCTTTAATTCGTCAGGCACGTCCTGCAGCACCTCAATGTCGGGAACTATGCCCCTGGCCTGGATCGACTTGCCCGACGGCGTAAAATAGCGTGCGGTAGTGAGACGCAACGCGCCGCTGCCGGCGCCGAGAGGAATAATCGTCTGCACCGAGCCCTTGCCGAACGAACGAGTGCCGACCACGGTCGCACGCTTGTGGTCCTGCAGCGCGCCGGCGACGATCTCGGAAGCCGAGGCCGAGCCGCCGTTGATCAGAACGATCACCGGCTTGCCCTTGGTCAGATCACCACCATGGGCAGCGCGGCGTTGGGTTTCCTCGGCGCTGCGGCCACGAGTCGAGACAATCTCACCTCGCGAAAGAAATGTTTCAGACACCGTCACCGCTTCGTCCAGCAATCCGCCGGGGTTGTTGCGCAGGTCAACGATCACGCCTTTCAGTCTTTCGGCGCCGATCCGCGAGGTCAGGTCGCTGATTGCCCGTTTCAACCCCTGGGTAGTCTGCTCGTTGAACGTAATAATACGGATGTAGGCAATGTCATCGCCTTCGATGCTGGAGCGCACCGAACTGACGCGGATGTTTGCGCGCACCAGCGTCACGTCGATCGGATTGTCCTGCCCCTTCCGAATGATCTTCAGCCTGATCTTGGTGTTAACAAGGCCACGCATTCTATCGACAGCTTCACTGAGCGTGAGATCCTTTACCGGCTCGTCGTTAATTGTGGAGATTAGGTCATTGGCGACGATGCCGGCCTTTGACGCTGGGGTTTCCTCTATCGTGTCCTTCATCAACTTGACGATCTTAATCAACCCGTCTTCCATCGTCACTTCGATGCCGAGCCCGCCGAATTCGCCGCGGGTCTGGACCTGCATGTCGCGAAAACTCGCGGCGTCCATGTAGCTCGAATGCGGATCGAGGCCGGACAGCATGCCGCCGATCGCGGATTCGACCAGCTTGCCATCATTGGGCTTCTCGACATAGTCTCTACGGACCCGCTCGAACGCATCGCCAAACAGATTGAGTTGGCGATAGGTATCCGACGCTCCAGCATGCGCACTTGCCCCCATCAGAACGGCGCGCGGCTGGGTTATGAAAAGTGTCAATGCCGCACCGGTGGCGGCGCCGAGAAGAATTATCGGAAACCTGCCCATGCTCTTCCGCCCTCATTTGCGGCCCGCCATGGGCCCGGATCAATCGGAACGTCATTTTACGGAACGCGATGCCGGGAAAGCCGTTCGCGTTTGCCTTGGGTGTAGTCCCGATAGTAGCGACTAGCTCCGCATACACAGCGCCACTACTATAAGTTCATTCGTTACCAGTTTGCAACGCTAGCTTCAAGGCATCGGAGACAGGATAATCGGATGAAGAGATTCCTGAGAAAGGCCTGAGGCGCTAGAATCTGTTGTCATCTACTGGGTCGCGGGCGGAGGACACTGATGGATTCCGCAGGATCGCAGATATTTCCGAAAAACAAGCTTCCTTCACTATTTCAGTGAGTTGCGGGATCAGCTGAAAGTCGCAAGGTGGATTATCCGCGGCGAGAAGCCCTGCTCCTGACACACAAGAACTGCCAGCAGTCGGCCGGGCGGTTCTTTGTCAGAAGCGTTTACGAATATGGTGCTTTTGGTCGAACGCAAGATCGAGTTGCTACCACGGCTTCGGTTCTTGCGAGCGGCACGCCCTCCCACAATCATCCTGGCAAAATCTTTGCCACGCTCGAAGCGCGCGTCTTCCAGCTTTGCTTTATGCCTGATGCCTGGATCGCGGCGCTGACAAAGAATGCGGGGAAGCTTTCGGCTGCACTATTTCGCCACGGCAAGCCGCTCGATCATCTCCTCGATCGAATTGAACAGATGCGTCGGTCCCGCCGCCTGCAGCGCGCTCGGAAGTGCGTAGCCCCACGCTACCGCACCGGAATCCATGCCGGCGGCTTTCGCGGCTTCAATGTCGCGGATCTCGTCGCCGATGCAGATCGTCTCCGAAGGCTTCGCGCCAAGCTTGCGTGCGACGCGTCGAAATTTCCTGTGCTTGCCGAACACCGCAGCGCCGCAGTCGAAGCGAGCGATCCGGGCGGTGGCGGGCCCGAGTACATGCCGGACGGATGCTTCGCTGTCGGAACTGACGATGGCGGTCTTGATGCCGAGGCGTTGCAGGTCGGTCAGTATCGCCGGGATGCCGGCGAATAGCGATATCTCGCTCGCTGCCGCGAGCTTGCGCTTTCGCATGTCGCTGACGATGGCCGGCAGTTGCCACATGGATACGTTGAGCCGCGCCATGATTTCACGCGCGGACATTCCGCGCAGCCCTTCCACCTCGTCGTCGCGGACGGGCGCAAGATCGAACCGCGTAATCATGTCCTGGAAGGAGGCACGAAACCAGGGAAGGGAATCCGCCAGCGTGCCGTCGAAGTCGAAAATGGCGAGGCGGTAACGCGTCATGAGAAAAGGACCATCAGCGTGTCACGTGTCATCGCCGCCGAAATAGGCGGGCTTGCCCGTGGTCCAGGTTTCGCCCCAGAGCTGGCCGCCGCCGTCGACCGTCAGCGTCTCACCGGTCACGAATTTCGCGGATGGTCCGGCGAGGAAGACGCTGGCCTCGGCGACGTCCCATGGCGAGCCGACGCGCATCATCGGGTTCGAGCGCGGGTAGGCGGCGCGGGCTTCCGGCGAGTAGACGTTCCAGCCTTCGGTTTCGATCGCGCCGGGCGCCACGCAATTGACCCGGATGTTCAAGGGCGCCCATTCGACCGCGACGGCGCGCGAGAGCCCGATCACGCCGCTTCGCGCGGCGATGGTGTGCGCGATGCCGTACAGGCCGTGCGTCGTCACGACCACGATGTTGACGATACTGCCGGGATGCTTGTGGTCGCGCCAGCGCTGCGCGGCGGCCTGCATCGTGTACCAGGTGCCGTTCAGATTGGTGTTGATGACCGCGTTCCAGCCCTTCACGGAAAAATCGATTGCGGCTTGCGGAAATTGTCCGCCGGCGCTGTTGATGAGGCCGTCGACGCGGCCTTGCGCGGCCCAGATCGTGTCGAACAGGGTGCTGACCGCATCGGACTCCCTGATGTCGGCGACATGCGCGGATGCCTTGAGGCCGCGGCCGGCCAACTGGGCCACGAGCGCTTCGAGCTTGGCCCCATCGCGCCCAACCACGGCGACGTGCGCGCCCAGCCGTGCGAACAGCCAGGCGATTGCCCGCCCGATGCCGCCGGCGCCGCCCGTTACGACGACGACCTGATCCTTCAGCGCATCGGTCGCGAATGTGGTCGGATGAGCCGCAAGCTCCTCATCGGTGAGGCCGAGCGGAGACGGTTGGTCGGTCATGAACGGCGCGGACCCTTGTTATATGCGGCATCAGCCGTACATTAGCCGCGCAACAATAACCATGCAAAACGAGTTTCGATGCCCGATCTCTCTGCCTTCCCGATCACCAAACGCTGGCCCGCCAAACATCCCGACCGCCTTCAGCTCTACTCGCTGCCGACACCGAACGGCGTCAAGGTCTCGATCATGCTGGAAGAGATCGGACTGCCCTACGAGGTGCATCTGGTCGACTTCAACAAGGACGACCAGAAGACGCCGGAATTCCTCTCGTTGAATCCGAACGGCAAGATCCCGGCCATCCTCGATCCGGACGGGCCCGGCAGCAAGCCGCTGCCGCTGTTCGAGTCCGGGGCGATCCTGCAATACCTTGCGGAAAAGACCGGCAAGCTCCTGCCGGCCGATCCGGCGCGGCGATACCAGACCATCCAGTGGCTGCACTTTCAGATGGGAGGGATCGGGCCGATGTTCGGGCAGGTCGGCTTCTTCCACAAATTCGCCGGCAAGGAATTTGCCGACAAGCGGCCGCTCGAGCGTTACGTTGCCGAGTCGAAGCGCCTGCTGGACGTGATGGAGACGCGGCTTGCCGGACGGCAATGGATCATGGACGACGAATATTCCATCGCCGACATCTCCATGCTCGGCTGGGTCCGCAACCTGATCGGCTTCTACGGTGCGCGCGATCTCGTCGCATTCGATACGCTGAAGCAGGTGCCGGCATGGCTGGAACGCGGGCTCGCCCGGCCGGCGGTGCAGCGCGGGCTCGACATACCGAAGCGGCCCTAAGCGGCGCGCTTGAGCAGCTCGTAAACAAGAGGATTGTCGGCGCAGGCGCCGAAGCCGCATTCCAGCAGTGTCGTCACCACGTTGGCTGCTGTCAGCGCGATCACGAGCCATACCGCGATTTGCGCGAAGGCGCCGCCGGTGGCCGGCAGCACGGCTTTGTCTTCTTCGAACTGGCGGTCGAACAGCAGGATCGCGGCAAGCAGGACGATGGCGGCAATGAAGCCGAGCAGCGCCCAGCTATAATAGTGATAACCGAGCAACGCGGAACCATAGCCCGCGTCGCCGGGCATGATGTGCAGCAGCACCTGCCGGGTCGACGCGACCGCGCCTGCGACCGCCGCCAGCAGCGACATCGCATAATGGCTGGGGCGGGGACCGAAGCGGATATTGAGGATCGGTCCGACGGCCAGCGCGGCGAACAGGATGCGCTGCAGCAGGCAGAGCGGGCAGGGCAATTCATGAAGGATGAACTGCGCCGCATAGGCCGCCGCCAGCACCAGCGCCACCGCGTAGAGGCTGAGTGCATTCAGCGTGATGGCGCGCGTCTGGGTCATGCGTATCTCAGAACGACAGTTTCAGCGTATCGGTCGCGTGGTGCAGATAGGTGGCGACGCACGCGATCAGGACAGCCCCAAACAGGCCGAGCGCCAGTGGACGCTGACCGCGCCAGGCGACCAGCATCACGATGGCCGTGGCCAGAAACAAAAGGGTGAATTCCATCGGCTGGTCCTAACTTCGCGAATGGTATGCGAGTCTATGATAGATTCGCCGTTCCGCTTTGTATAAAAAACGGTCCGACAGGACCAGTAACGCTATTTCCGGAATGCAACGAAAATGCCCATTACCATCTACGGCATCAAGAACTGTGACACCATGAAGAAGGCGCGCGCCTGGCTTGACGATCACGGCGTGGCCTACGATTTCCACGACTACAAGCTTGCGGGCATCGCCAAGGACAAGCTCAAGCAATGGTCCGACGAAATCGGCTGGGAAACGCTGCTCAACCGCGCAGGCACGACGTTCAAGAAGCTGCCCGACGGCGACAAGGAAGGCCTCAACGAGCGCAAGGCGCTGGCGCTGATGCTGGCGCAGCCCTCGATGATCAAGCGCCCGGTACTCGATCTCGGCGGTAAATTGCTGGTCGGATTCAAGCCGGAAGTTTACGCGACGGAAGTGGCGCCGAAGTCGCGCGCAAGGAAGGCTTGAACGATTCGACAGGCTCGCCGGGCTGGCTAATCGAATTCGAGCACGTCACCTGACGGAATGCGGCCGGGTGCGCGATGGAAGAGATCGCGGTCGATGATGGTGCGTAGCTTCGGCACCGGCAGCTTGTCGTTTCCACGCATCAGGTTCTTGATCTCGAAGCCGCCGTCTTCGCTGATGGTCTTCAACGAAGCGATGATGTGGGTAACGCTGCCATCGTCGGAGAACGGCAGCAACAGCCGCTCATAGGCGACGATTCGCCCGTAGATGTCATCGATATTGGCGATGGTGTAGGCGGGGAGGCGGCGCGCGATGCATTCATGATAGACCGGCATCACGATCGGAGCGAGCCTTGCGCCGAGATACTCGTTGAGATAGCGGCCCTTGCCGGTATTCCCATAAGCGCTCGACATCCGTGTGCCGTCGCTCTGGATGGTCAGGCGCGGCGGCTGTGTGCTGGTATCGACGGTGTACAATACCAGGTCAGGAAGTTCGTCCTCGATCCGCGTCGGCTGGTATTCCGGCATGCGCGGTATCGACTGGTCGCGGGCGTATAGCCGCAGCCAGGTGTTCAGCAGGTCGCGCTGCTTGATGGATTTGACGACCGACGGTCCGGCGCTTTGAAATTCCAAGGCGGCAATTCCTGGCTATCTAAATCGCGTCATGATGCGCCGGAGGCAGAAATATTGTGTGAAAGGGCTTGATTGCAGCAAAACACCGTTAACGGTGGCTTGCCGGAGCGAAGATCGCGTTTGAGCGCGGACGACGAGCCGGCCGGGCCGGGCGGTCGGCGCAATTCGACTTATGGCGCATCCGGAACCGGCACGCGCGTTTTCCCCGCGGCAGCTTTCCACCTTGCCTAACCCATACCGTTGACGGCATATTCCGGCCCGGAGGCGGCGGGCTCGGGACGGTTTCCAGGACGTCCCGTAGAGCCTGCCCGAAGAGGGAAAAATTGGCCGCGCGCGAGCAAACTCGCGGAGACGGCCGACGGGGGAGTTTTGTTTGGCTGATGAGTTCATTCTCGAAACCCACGGATTGACCAAGGAATTCGCGGGTTTCTTCGCCGTTCGCGACGTTGCTCTGAAAGTGCGTCGCGGTAGTATTCATGCGCTAATCGGGCCGAACGGCGCTGGCAAGACGACCTGCTTCAACCTTCTGACCAAGTTCTTGCGGCCGTCGGCCGGCCAGATCCTCTACAAGGGACAGGACATCACCGCGATGGTGCCGGCCGATGTGGCCCGCCTCGGGCTGGTGCGTTCGTTCCAGATTTCAGCGGTGTTTCCACACCTGACGGCGCTGGAGAACGTCCGCGTCGCCCTGCAGCGCCAGCACGGCTCTTCGTTCGATTTCTGGCGCTCCAAAAGCGTGCTCGACCGCTTCAACGGCCGTGCGCATGAGCTTCTCAATGATGTGGGCCTGAGCGAGTTTGCCAACACGCCGGCGGTCGAGATGCCCTACGGCCGCAAGCGCGCGCTCGAAATTGCGACGACGCTGGCGCTCGACCCCGAGATGATGCTGCTTGACGAGCCGATGGCCGGCATGGGTCATGAAGACATCGACAAGATCGCAGCGCTGATCAAGCGCATCTCGGCCAAATACACCATCCTGATGGTCGAACATAATCTCTCGGTGGTCGCCAACCTGTCCGACATCATTACGGTGCTGACGCGCGGGCAGGTGCTGGCCGAAGGCAATTATTCTGAACTGTCCAAGGACGAACGCGTCAAGGAAGCCTACCTGGGGGCCGGTCATGCCTGAGTTGAAAATGGCCGAAGCCGCCGCCAAACCGGCGGGCGCGGAAATTCTTTCCGTCTCCGACCTGCAGGCCTGGTACGGCGAATCCCACATCCTTCACGGCATCAACTTCAATGTGAAGGCCGGCGAGGTGGTCACGCTGCTCGGCCGCAACGGCGCCGGCAAGACCACGACGCTGAAGTCGGTGATGGGAATTATCGGTAAGCGTACCGGTTCGATCCGTTTCAACGGTCAGGACATCACGCGTGCCCCGTCCGACAAGATCGCACGCCAGGGCATCGCGTTCTGTCCCGAGGAGCGGGGCATTTTCGCCAGCCTCGACGTGCGCGAAAACCTGCTGCTGCCGCCGATCGTGCGCGGTGGCGGCCTGTCGCTCGACCAGATCTTCGAGTTGTTTCCGAACCTGAAGGAGCGCCTCAACAGCCAGGGCACCAAGCTTTCGGGCGGCGAGCAGCAGATGCTCGCGATCGCGCGCATCCTGCGCACCGGGGCGCGCTTCCTGATGCTGGACGAGCCGACCGAGGGTCTCGCGCCCGTCATCATCCAGCAGATCGGCCACACCATCGCGCGGCTGAAGTCGGAAGGCTTCACCATCCTGCTGGTGGAGCAGAATTTCCGCTTCGCCTCGACGGTGGCCGACCGCTACTACATCGTCGAGCACGGCAAGGTCATCGACGGTTTTGCGAATTCGGAGCTGTCGGCCAACATGGACAAGCTCCACACCTATCTCGGCGTTTAATCAGTACTACCCGCTGCACTCTGGATTTATGGAGATACTATGAAACATCGCATTTCATCTCTCTTCCTCGGCACCGCGCTCGCACTTGCCGCAGGCGGTGGCGCCATGGCGCAGGACAAGACCGTCAAGATCGGCGTGCTTACCGACAATTCCGGACTTTACTCCGACCTCGGCGGCGCAGGCTCCACGCTTGCCGCCCAGATGGCGGTCGAGGATTCCGGACTGGCGGGCAAGGGCTGGAAAATCGACATCGTCTCCGCCGACCACCAGAACAAGCCCGACATCGGCACCACCATCGCGCGCCAATGGATCGACGTCGAGAAGGTCGATATCTTCGTGGACGTGTTGAACTCCGGCGTTGCGCTGGCGGTCAACAATCTGGTGAAGGAAAAGAACTCCCTCATGATCAATACCGGCGCGGCGACGTCGGACCTCACCAATGCCCAGTGCTCGCCGAACACGATTCACTGGGTCTATGACACCTACATGCTCGCCAACAGCACCGGACAGGCGCTGGTGAAAGCCGGCGGCGACACCTGGTACTTCCTGACCGCGGATTACGCGTTCGGCCACGCGCTGGAACGCGACACTGCCGCAGTCGTGGTCAAGTCGGGCGGCAAGGTTATCGGCACCGTCAGGCATCCCCTGAATTCGTCGGATTTCTCCTCGTTCCTGCTGCAGGCACAGGCTTCCAAGGCCAAGATCGTCGGCATGGCGAACGCCGGCGGCGACACCACCAACACCATCAAGCAGGCCGCGGAGTTCGGCATCGTCGCGGGCGGCCAGAAGCTCGCGGGATTGCTGCTGTTCATCAATGACGTTCACTCCCTCGGCCTCAAGGTGGCGCAGGGCCTGAACTTCACGGAAACCTTCTACTGGGATTTGAACGACGGCACCCGCGCGTTTTCCAAGCGCTTCTCCGAGCGCATGAAGAACAAGGCGATGCCGTCCATGGTGCAGGCTGGCGTGTATTCTGGCCTGATCCACTATTTCAAGACGATCGATGCGATGGGCGGCAATCCGCATGACGGCGCCAAGGTGGTGGCGAAAATGAAAGAGGCGCCGACCGACGACCCGCTGTTCGGCAAGGGCACGATCCGCGCCGACGGCCGCAAGCTTCATCCGGCCTACCTGTTCGAGGTCAAGAAGCCTTCCGAATCCAAGGGACCGTGGGACTATTACAAGCTGGTCGGAACGACCCCGGCAGACCAGGCCTTCCGGCCGCTTTCGGAAAGCGTTTGTCCGCTGGTAAAGAAGTAACAACGACAGCCCGCCGGCGCCGTGCCGGCGGGCTTCCTCTCGCGTCCCTGCGCGATTCCGCGTCTTAAACGAGATTGAGTGCGAAACCGATGCAAGCTCTATACGCCCAGCTTTTGGTGGGATTGATCAACGGATCGTTCTACGCGCTGCTCAGTCTCGGGCTCGCCGTGATCTTCGGCATGCTCAACATCATCAATTTCGCCCATGGCGCGCTCTACATGATGGGCGCGTTCTGCGCATATTTCCTCCTGCATCTGACAGGCATCGGATATTGGTGGGCGCTGTTGATCGCTCCCATCGTGGTCGGCATCTTCGGCATGATCCTGGAGCGGACCATGCTGCAATGGCTGGCCGGCCTCGACCACCTCTATGGCCTGTTGCTGACCTTCGGCATCGCGCTGATCGTGCAGGGCGTGTTCCAGAACTATTTCGGCTCATCCGGGCTGCCCTACGCGATTCCCGATTACCCGCAGATCGGCGAATGGCGCGGTCTGCAGGGCGGCATGAATCTCGGCTTCATGTTCCTGCCGGTCTATCGTGGCTGGGTGGTCATTTTCTCGCTCGTCGTCTGCATCGCTACCTGGTACCTGATCGAAAAGACGCGGCTTGGCGCCAATCTGCGCGCTGCGACCGAAAATCCGACCCTGGTGCGGGCGTTCGGCATCAACGTGCCCAGGATGATCACGCTGACCTACGGGCTCGGCGTCGGCCTGGCCGCGCTCGCCGGCGTGCTGTCGGCGCCGATCAACCAAGTGCGGCCGCTGATGGGCGCCGACCTGATCATCGTGGTGTTCGCGGTGGTGGTGATCGGCGGCATGGGATCGATCATGGGATCGATCATCACCGGATTTGCACTCGGCGTGATCGAAGGATTGACCAAGTATTTTTATCCCGAGGCTTCCAACACCGTGGTGTTTGTCCTGATGGTGCTGGTGTTGCTGGTGAAGCCTGCGGGACTGACCGGACGGGCGGCCTGACATGAGCGCATTGACTGACGACACACTGCCGGTAACGCCGCGCGCGATGCGCGACGAGATGATGGTATTCGCGGCGATGGCGGTGCTGCTGGGGCTGGTGCCGCTGACCGGCATCTATCCGTTCTTCGTGATGCAGGCCCTGTGCTTCGCGCTGCTCGCCTGCGCGTTCAACCTGTTGATTGGCTATGGCGGCCTGCTGTCATTTGGCCACGCGATGTTTCTGGGAACTGCGGGCTACTGCACGGCGCATGCGCTCAAGGTCTGGGGTGTGACGCCGGAAATCGGAATTCTGGTCGGCGTCGCCGGCGCTGCCGCGCTTTCGGTCGTGACCGGCTTCATCTCGATCCGCCGGCAGGGCATCTACTTCTCGATGATCACGCTCGCGCTGTCGCAGCTCCTTTACTTCATCTACCTGCAGGCGCCGTTCACCCATGGCGAAGACGGCATCCAGGGCATTCCGCAGGGCTATCTGTTCGGGATATTCAATCTCGCCAAGCCCACGGTGCTTTACTACGTCGTGCTGGCCGGTTTCCTCGGCGGCTTCCTCCTGATCTACCGCACCATCAACTCGCCGTTCGGCGAGGTGCTGAAGGCGATCCGCGAGAACGAGCCGCGCGCGATCTCGCTGGGTTACAAGACCGACCAATACAAGCTGCTCGCCTTCATCCTTTCCGGAACCATTGCGGGCTTTGCCGGTTCGCTAAAGGTGTTCGTGGCGCAGAACGCCTCGCTCACCGACGTGCACTGGACGATGTCGGGTGAAATCGTGCTGATGACGCTGGTCGGCGGCCTCGGCACCATTTTTGGGCCGGTCGTCGGCGCCTTCGTCATCATCGCCATGCAGCAATATCTGGCCGGGTTCGGGCAGTGGGTGACGGTGATCCAGGGCGTCATCTTCGTCGCCTGCGTGCTGACCTTCCGCCGCGGCGTGATCGGCGAGATCGCGCATTATTTCCGCCGATCCCTGTAAAACGGCTGGTTTTGGCGCCTCACAAAGCAGTGGATGACCCGGTTGCCGGGTCGCCTCGTGGCGCGCTTTTCCCTCGAATGGTCTATGACAGTTTTGTGACAGGCCGCCCGGGCGGCCATTTCTGAGTGACGGAAAAATGCCCATGCTGCGCTGGTTTCGTGCCTTTTTGCCCAAGGAGGAGCGGTTTTTTGAACTGTTTGCCCGCCACGGCCAGACGGTCGTGCAGGGCGCGCTGGCGCTTCAGGACATGCTGCGCGGCGGCGACGAAACACCGGTGTTCTGCCAGCGCGTCAACCAGTTCGAAAATGACGCCGACGGCATTACCCGTGAGGTGCTGACGGCGGTCCGGCGCACTTTCATTACCCCGTTCGACCGCGGCGACATCAAGAACCTGATCACGGCGATGGACGATGCGATCGATCAGATGCAGCAGACCGCGAAGGCGGTGGTGCTGTTCGAGGTCCGCACTTTCGAGCCGCCGATGCGCGAGATCGGGACGCTGCTGGTCGAGTGCGCCAATCTGGTCGGTCGTGCGCTGCCGCTGATGCAGTCGATCGGCAACAACGTCGCGATGCTGAGCGCCATTACCGAGGAAATCGGAAAGCTGGAGGGCCGCATCGACGATCTCCACGATATTGGATTGAAGGAACTGTTTCTCAAGCATCGCAGCGGCAACTCGATGGATTTCATCGTGGGCGCCGAGATCTACAAGCATCTTGAGAAAGTATCCGACCGCTTCGACGACGTCGCCAATGAGATCAACTCCATCGTGATCGAACAGGTATAGGGCAGGGCCATCACGTGGATGCCACCCTCGCTCTTCCGGTTCTGGTCTTCCTGATCGCGGTCGCGCTGCTGTTCGACTTCCTCAACGGCTTGCACGACGCCGCCAATTCGATCGCAACGATCGTGTCGACCCGGGTGCTGCGCCCGCAATATGCGGTGCTCTGGGCCGCCTTCTTCAATTTCATCGCTTTCCTGGTGTTCGGGCTCCACGTCGCCAATACGATCGGCACCGGCATCATCGAACCTGATATCGTCGATGCCACCGTGATATTCGCGGCACTTGTGGGCGCCATCGTCTGGAACCTGATTACCTGGGCGCTCGGAATTCCCTCGTCCAGTTCGCACGCGCTGATCGGCGGGCTGGTCGGCGCGGGGGTCGCAAAAGCCGGAATTTCGGCGGCGGTCTGGACCGGTCTGTCGAAAACGCTGCTGGCGATCGTGCTGTCGCCGCTGGTCGGGTTCCTGCTGGCGCTGGTGCTGGTCGCGATCGTGTCCTGGCTATCGGTGCGCTCGACGCCGTTTGCGGTCGACCGCGCCTTCCGCATCCTGCAATTCGTCTCGGCGTCGCTCTATTCGCTCGGCCATGGCGGCAACGACGCGCAAAAGACCATGGGTATCATTGCGGTGCTGCTCTATTCGCAGGGTCATCTCGGCGCGGACTTTAACATCCCGTTCTGGGTCGTGATTTCCTGCCAGGCGGCCATGGGCCTTGGCACCCTGATGGGAGGCTGGCGGATCGTCCGCACCATGGGGCTGCGGATTACGAAGCTGACGCCGATGCAGGGTTTTTGCGCTGAAACCGGGGGGGCGGCGACCCTGTTCATGGCGACCTTTCTCGGGGTTCCCGTATCCACGACCCACACCATTACCGGCTCGATCGTCGGCGTCGGCGCGGCACGGCGGGTTTCGGCGGTGCGCTGGAACGTGGCGAGTTCGATCGTCTACGCCTGGGTGATCACCATTCCGGCTTCTGGAATCGTGGCGGCGTTGACCTATTGGGCCGTACTGTTGCTACGCTGATCCCGTGACGAGTTTGAGCCCGATAATGCCGGCCACAATCAGTCCGATGCAGGCGAGGCGTGCGGCGGTGGCAGGCTCACCGAACAGCGCGATGCCCAGGATTGCCGTACCGACCGCGCCGATGCCGGTCCATACCGCATAGGCGGTTCCGATTGGCAGTGATTTCAGGGCAAGGCCCAGCAGGAGGATGCTGCCTGCCATGCAGGCGAGCGTCAGGACGGACGGAATGAGCCGTGTGAAACCTTCGGTATATTTGAGGCCGATCGCCCAGCCTATTTCCATGAGACCGGCGACGAACAACACGATCCAGGCCATCACGACCCTCCGAACCAGGCAGGGCCGTCCCCGCGTATGAGCTGTGAAATTGGAAGGCCGTCCTTCCGCTGCCGATATGGGACTGGCCCTCGGCCTCTGCAACCACCAAATGAGGCTTGATTAGCCCGGTTTTCCCTGCCAAACGCTCGAGCCTCATGTCCGACATTGCCGTTACTTCCGAATCGCCGTCCCGCTCGCCGCTTTCAGATGAAGTGGCGCGGCGGCGCACGTTTGCGATCATCTCCCACCCGGATGCCGGCAAGACCACGCTGACCGAAAAGCTCCTGCTGTTCGGCGGCGCCATCAATCTGGCGGGACAGGTCAAGGCCAAGGGCGAGCGGCGCAATACCCGTTCCGACTGGATGAAGATCGAGCGCGAGCGCGGCATCTCGGTCGTGACGTCGGTGATGACGTTCGAGTTCGAAGGCCTGGTGTTCAACCTGCTGGACACGCCGGGCCACGAGGACTTTTCCGAAGACACCTACCGGACGCTGACCGCGGTCGATTCCGCCGTGATGGTGATCGACGCCGCCAAGGGCATCGAGGCGCGGACGCGAAAGCTGTTCGAGGTGTGCCGGCTGCGCGACATTCCGATCATCACCTTCATCAACAAGATGGACCGTGAGAGCCGCGATACGTTCGAACTGCTGGACGAGATCGAAAAGACGCTGGCGCTCGATACCACGCCGATGACCTGGCCGGTCGGCCGCGGCCGCGATTTCCTCGGCACCTACGACGTCGTCAATGGCGGCGTGCGCCTGCTCGAAGGCGGCGGTGCCAAAACCGGCGCGACCGAGCAGATCGACATCGCCGATCTCGCCGGCCGCAACGCCAATCTCGACGTCGCCGAGATCAAGGATGAGCTCGCGCTGGTATCCGAAGCCTGCAAGCCGTTCGAACTTGAGGCATTTCGCGAAGGCCACCTGACGCCGGTCTATTTCGGCAGCGCGCTGCGCAATTTCGGCGTCGGCGACCTGCTGGAAGGTCTCGGCAAGTTTGCGCCTGCGCCGCGCGCGCAGGATTCGAACCTGCGCAAGGTCGAGGCGGCCGAGCCGCGCATGAGCGCCTTTGTGTTCAAGATCCAGGCCAACATGGATCCGAACCACCGCGACCGCATCGCGTTCGCGCGGCTTTGCTCTGGCAAGCTCAGCCGCGGCATGAAGGCGAAGCTGGTGCGCACCGGCAAGAACATGAGCCTGTCCAGCCCGCAATTCTTCTTCGCCCAGGACCGTTCGGTGGCTGATGAGGCGTTTGCCGGCGACGTCGTCGGCATTCCCAATCACGGCACTTTAAGGATCGGCGATACGCTGACCGAAGGCGAAGACATCACCTTCGTCGGCGTTCCCAGTTTTGCGCCGGAAATCGTCCGCCGCGTGCGGCTGACGGATGCGATGAAGGCGAAGAAGCTGAAAGAAGCGCTGCAGCAGATGTCGGAAGAGGGCGTGGTGCAGGTGTTCCGGCCGCGCGACGGCGCACCGGCGCTGGTCGGCGTCGTCGGCCCGCTACAGCTCGACGTGCTGAAAGCGCGGCTCGACGCGGAATATTCGCTGCCGGTGGAATTCGAGGTCTCGGAGTTCCAGCTCGCTCGCTGGGTTTCATCCGACGACCGCAAGAAACTCGACGCCTTCATCGCCGCCAACGGCTCCGGCATCGCCGATGACGTCGATGGCGACCCGGTGTTCATGGCCAAGAACGAATTCTATCTCGGCTATACCCGCGAACGGGCCGAGGGGATTACCTTCTCCAACGTCAAGGACGTGAAGAAGAAGGGGTAAGGGCGCTGTCGCTCCGCCCCCTCTGTCGTCCCCCGCGAAGGCGGGGGACCCAGTACGCCGCGGCTTCTCCGTAGATCACTACCGCCTCTGGAATACTGGATCGCCCGCCTTCGCGGGCGACGACGGGTGAGGCCTTGGGTACTTCATCGCACTCATGCATCCAGTGGATGCCTGCATGCATCTCGTGAAAAGCCAAATCCCTTGCGCCGGACTGGCATCCGTTAAAGTATCCACTGGATGCTTATGGAAACAGGGAGGCAACAAGCCATGACTGATCTCGCGACCTATTCCCGTTCCGGCCCGGTCGGCACCATCGTAATCGACGACGGCAAGGCCAATGTAATGTCGCTTGCGATGCTCAACGCCCTGCACGGGGCGTTCGACCAGGCGGAAAAAGACAAAACTGTCGTGATCCTGAAAGCCCGCGGCAAACATTTCTCCGGTGGCTTCGACCTCAACGTCTTTGCCAAGGGCAGCGCCGAGGATCAGTATCTGATGCTCAAAGCGGGTGCCGAACTGGCGCTACGCATTCTCTCGTTCCCGACGCCTGTCGTGGCGGCCTGCCAGGGTAACGCCTATCCGATGGGCGCCTTCCTTATCATGTCCAGCGACCATCGCATTGCCGCCGAGGGCGATTACCGGATCGGCATGAACGAGGTCGCGATCGGGCTGACCGTGCCGCGCTTTGCGATCGAGATCGCGCGGCAGCGGTTAACGCCGGCCTATTTCAGCAGGGTGGTGATAACAGCGGAAATGTTCGGCCCTACCGAAGCCGTCACCGCTGGATTCTTTGACCGCGTCGTTCCGGCGGATGCGCTGGAGCGCAGCGCCGAGGAGGCTGCGCAAAAGCTCGCCACGCTCAACATGGCGGCCCACGCCGCCACCAAGGCGCGGGCGAGGGGCGCCGTGATCAAAATGATCCGCGACATGATCGACGAGGATATCACGCCGCAATATGGCGAGGACCGCATTGCCCGGCGGGCGTCGGCCTGAGACTTCGACCCGTCCGGTGGTGGCGTTGCGTCCCGTGCCTTTGTATGAAGGAGGCATGACGGTGAAGCCACGCCGGGCGACCTATCGCCATGGCAATCTGAAATCCGCAGCGCTGAAGGCTGCCACACGCCTCGTGGCGGCGGCCGGCCACGAGCAGTTAAGCCTGCGCGAGGTCGCGGAGGCCGTCGGCGTCGCGCATCGCTCGCTGTACAATCATTTCGCCGACCGCGAGGCGCTGCTTGATGCGGTGGCGACCGAGGCCTATACCCGGCTCGCCGCCATCCTCGTCAAGGCGGACACGCCACAGGATTACACCGCGAAATATGTCCGCTTCGCCCTGGCCAATCGCGCGCTCTACGCCCTGATGACCAGCCGCCCGCACGCGACCATGAAGCACAACCCGCCGCTGCAGGCTGCGGTCCACAAGGTCATCACCCAGGCCATGCGGATATTCTGCCAGGATATCGAGAGCCCGGCCGAACGCCGCCGCGCAGTGATGAAGGTCTACATCACGCTTTATGGCGGCATCTCGCTCTATACGGCCGGCGTCCTCGACCAGCCCAGCGAGAAGGCCCTTATTGCGGAACTGTCGGCCATGAACGCGGGGATGTGAACGCCGTCAGCCTTGATAGCGCCTCTAGCGTGCATCAGCTTAGTCGGGTCGACCGTGAGGACCCCACTACATGTTCCGGCTCGCCATCGTTTGTCTGACCGCACTCTTCGTCGGGATGGGTGCCGCCGATGCCCAGTCGCGGCGCCAGATCGACGCGACGCCGTTTTCGCATGCGCCCTGCAGCGTGCTCGACGGCCAGTCCTGCACGCCGTCGTTTTGCAGCGTGTTCAACGACGGACCGTGCATTCCCGAGATCGACTATCCGTACGGCCAGAACCTGCAACTCACGATCGAAAGTGTACCGCCGCAGGACCAGGCCGCGAAATACCGAAAGCCGGACCACGATCTCGATACGATCGGCGACCTGTTCGCGGCGTTGCGGTCCTGCTGGTCACCGCCGCCTTCCGACATCGCGCGGCCGGGCATGCAGATGTCGGTTCGCTTCAGCTTCAAGCGCTCGGGCGAGATCATCGCCACCCCGCGCGTGACCTATGCCACGGCCGGCGCCCCAGCGGATACCCGCGCGACCTACCTGAAGGCGATCAATGCGTCGCTGCAGGCATGCCAGCCTCTGAAATTCACCAGTGGGCTCGGCGGCGCACTGGCCGGGCGGCCGATCGCGATCCGCTACGTCGATAACCGCGATTCGGCAAAGCAGGCGGAGAAGCCGTGACCACGTCCGCGTGGCGCATTGCGCACCAAGCCCCTAAAATGATACGCGGATAACAGGCAAAACCAGCCGCGCAGCGGGAGGACATCATGGGACTGCTGGTGCTGATCCTGGGCTTGATCCTGTTCTTCGGCGTCCATACGCTCACCATCCAGCGCAAGCTGCGCGCGCAGGTCATCGCCGCGACCGGCGAGGGCGGCTACAAGATCGGCTATGCGCTGGCCTCGTTCGCAGGCCTGGCGCTGATTATCTGGGGCTTTGCGCTTTATCGCGCGACGGGATGGTATAACGTCTGGAACCCGCCAGTGGCGCTCAAGCACATCACGTCGGCGCTGATGCTGCCCGCGGTGATCATGGTGGTGGCTTCCTACATCCGCGGCCGGATCTATACGACGCTGAAGCATCCGATGCTGACGGGCATCAAGCTGTGGGCTGCGGCGCATCTGCTCGCCAACGGCGATCTCGGCTCGATCATCCTGTTCGGCTCGTTTCTCGCATGGGCGGTATATGACCGCATTTCGCTGAAATCTCGTTCCGACGCCGGCGCGCCGCCGATCCCCGTCGGTGGTCCCGGCAACGACCTGATCGCGATCGCGGTCGGCCTCGTCGCCTATCTGGCGCTCGCATTCGCGTTCCATCCGGTCGTGATCGGCGTGCCCGTGGTTGGAGCCTAGCATGTCGGTCCAGTCTGCCATCAAGCGCAAAACTGCGCCGGATATCCGCGCGCGCAAGAACGGCGAGCCGATCGTGATGCTGACGTCCTACCATGCGCATACCGCAGCCCTGGTGGATCGCCACTGCGACGTCATTCTGGTCGGCGATTCCCTGGGCAATGTCATGCACGGTTTCGAGACCACCGTGCCGGTGACGCTCGACATGATGATCCTGCAGGGACATGCGGTGATGCGCGGTTCGAAGCACGCTTTGGTCGTGGTGGATATGCCGTTCGGGTCCTATGAGGCCTCGAAGGAGCAGGCATTTCATTCCGCGGTGCGGATATTGAAGGAAACCCATTGCGGCGCGGTGAAGGTGGAAGGCGGCACGCGCATGGCGGAAACCGTCGCGTTCCTCGTCGAACGCGGCGTGCCTGTCATGGGCCATATCGGATTGACGCCGCAATCGATCAACACGCTCGGCTCGTTTCGCGCGCAGGGCCGCGACGAAGGCAGTTGGGACCCGATCCTGAGGGATGCACAGGCGATCTCGGATGCCGGGGCTTTCTCGGTCGTGGTCGAGGCGGTTGCCGAGCCGCTGGCGCGAAAGATCACGCAGACCATCGCCATTCCGACCATCGGCATCGGCGCCAGCGCGGCCTGCGACGGTCAGGTGCTGGTGCTGGAGGACATGCTGGGCCTGTCGCCGCGGACGCCGAAATTCGTTCGCCGCTATGGCGATCTTGGCCCCGCGATCGAAGCGGCGATCCAGGGGCTATGCCAAAGACGTACGTTCGCGCGCTTTCCCGGGGCCTGAGCACGTCTACGAGATGAAGAAGAGCTGACGGGGGCGCGCCATGGACTGGTCGCAGCATTCCATTCCGGCGATGCGGCTAGAACCGCGCTTCGGCGATCGTATCATTCCGGCTTTTTGCGAACGGCCTAAAAGCATCCCGGCGATGGTAGCCGATGCGGTTGCTATAAATCCCGATGGCGAAGCGCTGGTCTGCGGCGCCACGCGAATGACATGGCGCGAAGTCGCGCAGCAGTCTGCGCAAATCGCGGCAGGTTTCGGGAAGTTCGGCCTCAAGCGCGGCGACCGCGTCGCGGTGCTGCTCGGCAACCGGATCGAATTCGTGCTGACGATGCTGGGCGCGGCCCATGCCGGGCTGGTGACGGTGCTGCTTTCGACCCGTCAGCAAAAGCCCGAGATCGCCTATGTGCTCACCGATTGCGGCGCGCGCCTTCTGATCCACGAGGCGGCGCTGGCCGACCGTGTGCCCGATGCGGGCGACATTCCCGATGTGGTGCACCGGATCGCGGTCGACGGTGATCCGCGGCTTTCACGCTTTTCGGAGTTGGCCGATAACGCGGAGCTCGCAGGGCCGGTCGAGGTCGGCGAAGAAGATACCGCGATGATCCTCTACACATCGGGCACCACGGGCAAGCCCAAGGGCGCGATGCTCGCCCATTGCAACATCATTCATTCGGCGATGGTGTTCGTATCGTGCCTGAAGCTGACGGCTGCCGATCGATCGATCGCCGCAGTGCCGCTCGGCCACGTCACGGGCGTGGTCGCCAACATCATGACCATGGTCCGCTGCGCCGGCGCGCTGATCATCATGGCGGAGTTCAAGGCGGCGGAATATCTGAAGATGGCGGCGCGCGAGCGTGTCACCTACACCGTGATGGTGCCGGCGATGTACAATCTCTGCCTGCTGCAGCCGGATTTCGACAGCTACGACCTGTCGAGCTGGCGGATCGGCGGCTTTGGCGGCGCCCCGATGCCGATCGCCACGATCGAAAAGCTCGATGCCAAGATTCCCGGGCTGAAGCTGATGAATTGCTACGGCGCGACCGAGACCACGTCGCCGTCAACCATGATGCCCGGCGAACTGACCGCCAGCCACATCGACAGCGTCGGTCTGCCCTGTCCGGGCGCCCAGATCGTCGTCATGGATGCCGAAGGCCATGAGCTGCCGCGCGGCGAGATCGGCGAAATCTGGATTCATGGCGGCTCGGTCATCAAGGGCTACTGGAATAATCCGAAGGCCACGGCCGAAAGTTTTACCGCCGGCTTCTGGCATTCCGGCGACCTCGGCGCGATCGATGCCGAGAATTTCGTCCGCGTATTCGATCGCCAGAAGGACATGATCAACCGCGGCGGGCTGAAGATCTATTCCGCGGAGGTCGAGTCGGTGCTTTCGGGCCATCCTGACGTGGTCGAGAGCGCGATCATCGCCAAGCCGTGCCCGGTGCTGGGCGAGCGCGTGCATGCGGTCGTCGTCACCCGTGGCACGGTCGGGGCCGAGGCGCTGCGCGCCTGGTGCGCCGAGCGGCTGTCTGATTACAAGGTGCCGGAAACCATGGATGTGCGGACAGACCCGTTGCCGCGCAATGCCAATGGCAAGGTGATGAAACGGCAATTGCGCGAGACTGTGCAAGCCTAGCGCGGCCGGCCGCTACAGCTTCGGAGCGCTGCCCTTGGGCATCGAGCCTTCGCTCGGCCCGGCGGCAAGCGCCGCACTGTCGATCGCGGCGGCGCTGACGAACTGCTTGACGTCCAGCAGGGTGAATTGCGCGATGCCGACGCGGTCGGCCGGCGTGCCCGGGACGAGCTGCACGCTCAACACGCCGTCGCAATTCGCACCCTTGGCCTCGGCCAGCATGGCGCTCGGGTCCTTGGCCTTGGTCTGTGCGCGCTTGACGACCGCCACGCAACTGCCGCGGACGGTGTCGCCGTTGAGCTTGACGGCGGCCCTGGGGTCAAGCGGCTTGTCGATCGCTTCCAGCGCGGTCGCTTCCTTGTACTTGCCGCCGACGGACATGATCGAGCCCTTGCGGTAGATGTAATACAGATGCTGATCGCCGACGATGGTAGGCACGCCGTATTTGCCCATGACTTCCTTGATCATGTCGGCCTTTGACGGCTGCTGGTCCTGCGCGAAGGTCAGATTGCGCGCCACGAAATAGGCGCGGTTGGCGCTCGCAGGCGAGGAGAAGCTGGTCGAGAGCATCTCGCCGTTCTGTTTCGAACCGGCGGGGAGGCTGAAATTCAGCGCGGCGACATAGCTGGCGCCGCCGAATTTCTGCTGCTGGATGTCGGTCTTGGTGTCGGTACGGCCCTTGAACAGGGAATCAAAGACGCCGCGCGCTGATTCGGCGTTCGATTCGGTCGAGATACCCAAAATGTCGGGGCGGAGTTTGCCGGAGAATGCCGTCTCGAGCGCCTTCGGCCTGATATCGTCGGCCAGTGAGGCTGCGGACAGGGATGCCAGTCCCATGACCAGCCCCATGGCAAGCATCGAAACCAGCGCATGGCGAGGCATGAAACACCCAAGAAATTGGGATAAGATTCGAAATGGAAGCGGGATTACGCCAAACTTTGAACCGCGATGTCAACGCTGCCAGGCGATTTCGCGGGCGGCGCCGTTGTTAACGCTTTGATCCACCTCACTTTGCCTTGCCACCGCCATATCGATAGGCTACGTCGCGGCGATGCGGGGATCGGGCGCACGATGCTGCCGCCCAAGGCGCGGTTCCTCGGGGATGGGATACCTTTAAGTGTCTGAATTATTTGATGAAGTAGACGAGGAGGTCCGCCGCGATCAGCTCAAAAAGCTGTGGGACCGATACTCGCTTTATATCATTGCCGGCATGATTTTGATCATCGCCGCCGTGGGCGGCTGGCGTGGCTACCAGTATCTGGAGGCCAAGAAGGCGGTCGAGGCGGGGGCTGCGTTCGACAAGGCCGTGGAGCTTTCAGAAGCCAACAAGCACGCCGAGGCCGAAGCGGCCTTCGCCGATCTCGCGGCGAAGGCGCCGTTCGGCTATCGCGTGTTGGCGCGGTTGCGCATGGCGGCGGAAGTCGCCAACCGCGATCCGCAGGCCGCGGCAAAGCTGTTCGATGAGATCACCGCCGATCGCAGCGTCGGCGTTGCCGAGCAGGATCTGGCGCGGATTCGCGCCGCCCAGTTGCTGCTGGAAAGCACGAGCTATCCCAACATGAAAGAGCGCCTCGAGGCCGCTGCTGCGGCTGGCGCCACCTTCCGCCATACCGCGCGCGAATTGCTGGCGCTGTCGGCATGGCGCGCCAACGATGCTGCGGCGACGCGGCAATGGCTGGATCTGATCGCCAATGACGGCGAAACGCCGCCGAGCCTGCGCTCGCGTGCCGAAGCGCTGCAGGCCTTGCTTCCGCCGGTCGCCAAGAGCTGACGCGTACAAACCGAGTTGATTGGGAAACCCAGTATGCGCCGCCCGCAACGTTTGATCGCAACCGCCGTCCTCATCGCGCTTTCGGGCGCGCTGGCAGGCTGTGGCAGCACGGGCAATTTCGACCCGTCCGATCTGCTCGACTTCCTCGATACCAAGAAGAAGCTGCCGGGTGACCGCAAGCCGGTGTTCCCCGAAGGCGTGCCGGGCCTTGAGCAGGGCGTGCCGAAGGATCTCTACAAGGGCTCCCGTCAGCAGGTCGACGACCCGAACGCGCAGGCCGCTACCGCGCCTCCGCCGGCGGAAGAACCGAAATCGAAGCGCGGCGCGAAATCCAAGGGCAAACAGGCTGCCGCCCCTGCGGCTGCGGACCCCGACGCCGCACCCGAGGAGGAAGGCAGCACCGCCGCCGCGCCGCCGGCGCCCAAGCCGGCCAAGATCACGCGCAAGCGGACCACCGCGCCGCCGCCCGATCAATCGGCGGCGCCTGCACAGTCCCCGCAACAATCCGCGTTCCCGGCGCCGATGCCGAGCGGTACGTTCACGCGTTGATTCTTTCTTTTCGTTCGATTGACACGCCCTTCAAAAAAGGGCGTTTGGATCATTTATGTCCTTTACGATTGCCATCATCGGCCGACCCAATGTCGGCAAATCGACGCTGTTCAACCGGCTGGTTGGGCAGAAGCTCGCGCTGGTGGATGACGAGCCCGGCGTTACCCGCGACCGCCGCGAGGGCAATGCACGTCTCGGCGATCTCGAATTCACCGTGATCGACACCGCCGGCCTCGACGAGGGCGCCAAGGGCTCGCTCACGGCACGGATGCAGGAGCAGACGGAAACCGCGATCGAACTGGCCGATGCGCTGATGTTCGTGATCGACGCGCGCGCAGGGCTGACGCCGAACGATCGCGCCTTTGCCGATTTCGCGCGCCGCGCCAACAAGCCGGTGGTGCTGGTCGCCAACAAGAGCGAGGGCAGGCACGGCGAAGTCGGCGCGATGGAATCCTACGCGCTGGGCCTCGGCGATCCCATCCAGATTTCAGCCGAGCATGGCGAGGGCCTGAGCGATCTCTACGACGCGCTCGCCGCGCTGATGCCGGAGCCGGCTGAGGAGGGTGAAGAGTTCGACGACGACGATATCATCGTATCCGATGAGGAACTCGCGCAGCGTCCGATCCGCGTCGCTATCGTCGGCCGCCCCAATGCGGGAAAGTCCACGCTGATCAATCATCTGCTCGGCGAGGAGCGGCTGTTGACCAGCGCCGAGGCCGGCACCACCCGCGATTCCATCTCGGTCGAGATCACCTGGCAGGGCCGCGAGTTCCGCGTGTTCGACACCGCAGGGCTTCGGCGGCGCTCGCGGATCGAGGAGAAATTGGAAAAACTGTCGGTGGCGGACGCGCTGCGCGCGGTGCGCTTTGCCGAAGTCGTCGTGATGATGATGGACGCGCAGAACCGGTTCGAGGAACAGGACCTGCGCATCGCCGATCTGATCGAGCGCGAGGGGCGGGCGATCGTGCTCGCGGTCAACAAATGGGATCTGATGGAGCGCAAGACCCATCTGATTTCGGCGCTGCGCAGCGATGCCGATCACTGGCTGCCGCAGGTCAAGGGCGCCCCCATCGTCGCCGTGTCCGGCCTGATGGGCGAGGGCATCGATCGCCTGATGACCGCGATCCAGGACGCCTATGCGGTATGGAACAAGCGCGTACCCACGGCTGCGCTCAATCGCTGGTTTGAGCAGGCGGTCGACGCCAATCCGCCGCCCGCGGTGTCGGGCCGGCGGCTGAAGCTGAACTACATTACCCAGGCCAAGGCGCGGCCGCCGAGTTTTATCTTGTTCTGCTCGCGGGCGGATGCGGTGCCGCAATCCTATTTGCGCTATCTCACCAACAGCCTGCGTGAGGCCTTCGACCTGCCGGGCACGCCGATACGGATCACGCTGCGCGAAAAGGCCAATCCGTTCGTCCACAAGCGCAAGCGGCCGTCATGAGCGAACACGCGTCCACTGCTGTTGCCGACGACAAGCCGCCGGTGCGCAGCGGCGCGGCGGCCTTTATCTTCGTCACCATCCTGCTCGACATGTTGGCGCTCGGCCTGATCCTGCCGATCCTGCCAAAACTCGTGGAAAGTTTTGTCGACAACGACACGGCGACGGCGGCCCGGATCTTCGGCCTGTTCGGCACCGCCTGGGCGCTGATGCAGTTCCTGTTCTCGCCGATCCTCGGCGCGCTCTCGGACCGCTTCGGCCGGCGACCGGTGGTGCTGCTGTCGAATTTCGGATTGGCGCTGGACTATGTGCTGATGGCGCTGGCGCCGTCGCTGACCTGGCTGTTCATCGGCCGGGTGATCTCTGGCATTACGTCGGCGAGCATCTCGACCGCCTTTGCCTATATCGCCGATGTGACGCCGCCGGAACGGCGAGCCGCGGTGTTCGGCAAGATCGGCGCGGCCTTCGGCGCCGGGTTCATTCTCGGTCCCGCCATTGGCGGCCTGCTCGGCGGCATGGATCCGCGCCTGCCGTTCTGGATCGCGGCAGGCTTGAGCTTTGCGAATACGCTCTACGGCTGGCTGATCCTCCCCGAGTCTCTGGCGCTGGAACGCCGCGCACCATTCCATTGGAAAAGCGCCAGCCCGCTCGGCGCGCTGCATCTGCTGCGCTCGAACCGGATTCTCGCGGGCCTGTCGCTGGCGAATTTTTTCGGGCAGGTCGCGCATGTGGTGCTGCCGTCCACCTTCGTGCTCTATGCCACCTACCGCTATGGCTGGGACACGACGACGGTAGGGCTCACGCTGGCTTTGGTCGGCGTGTGCGCCATGGTGGTGCAGGGCGCCGGCGTCGGGCCGATCGTGTCGCGTCTCGGCGAGCGTCGCGCGCTATTGCTCGGCCTAGCTTGCGGCGCGTTGGGATTCTTCATCTATGGCGCGGCCCCGACCGGGCCGCTGTTCTGGATCGGCATTCCCGTGATGGCGCTGTGGGGCGTGGCGGGGGCGGCGATCCAGGCATTGACGACACAGCTCGTTGCTCCGGATCAGCAGGGCCAATTGCAGGGCGCGACCAACAGCGTCAACAGCATCGCCCAGATGGCAGGACCGTTTCTGTTTACGCTGACCTTTGCCTATTTCATCAGCGACCAGGCGCCGGTGAAAATGCCGGGCGCGCCGTTCCTGCTGGCGGCGGCGTTATTGGGGCTGGGGTTGGTGATTGCGTGGCGCACGCTGGCGATCGTCCGCTCGCCAGACTGATTGCCGCGAATAGGGCGGTTGCTACTGTGGCCAGTTTGCAACAGCGATTCCTGATTCTCGATCTTTGGGCCACGCGGGACTGCACGGGAACTTTCGGCAGTGCGGTTCCCGTATATAAAGTAAATCAGTCGATTCATTTTTTCTATTGAAAGCCGGGGCCGCCGACGTCTCGGAAGCAAGCCATTCAAATGACGCGCGTGCCGGTTCGGACATGGTGTTTCCCCCGGCCGCGATTGCCGTTTTGGCAAGCCGCCGCCGCTGTTGCAATCGTTGGTTGCGCCACGCTCGCGCTGACGAGCGGGGCTTCTGCGGTCTGTTTGCCGGGGGCCGACAACAGCCCCAATCCTCCGCCGGGCACGACCATTACATGTTCAGGCGTGACGACCGATCAGAACGGGACCAGCGGTTACGGAACGGGCAACCAGATCGGCATTGTCATCAATGTCGATAGCGGTGCCTCTGTCACGGGAAGTGCGAATAGCGGAATCAATATCGGCAGCGCGACGGTCAGCAATTCGGGAAGCATCACCGGCGCAACGAACGGTGTTTTCTCTCAAGATGACGTCACCGTCACCAACAACACCGGCGCCACCATCACCGGTACTACCGTATCCGGCGTCGGCTCGAACAATGGCAGTGTGACTGTCCTCAACTCCGGCACGATCACGGGCAACGCAAACATTGGCGTATTTGCCTTCGTCAATGCCACGGTTACGAACAATGCGGGCGGCACCATCACCGGCGATCTCGGCGTTAATTCCGGCTTTTCCGCCGTCGGGAATGTCACCAATGCCGGCAATATCATCGGCACCTCTTACGGTTTCATTGCCTACGGCACGGGGATCGTCTCCAACAATGCGGGCGGCCTGATTTCCGGCGGGATAAGCGGTGTCCAGGCAAACCAATTGCTGAATGTCACGAATGCCGGCGCGATTACCGGTACTGCCAGCTATGGCCTGGAGGCGACCGGCAATATGGAAGTCGCCAACGCCGCCGCCGGGACGATTACCGGCGCAACGGCTGCGATCCACACCAACAGCGGATCGGTTTCGGTAGCGAATTTCGGCACTATCTCGAGCTCCACCGGCTTTGCTGCCTCTGCGAATGCCAATCTGACAATAGCGAACGGCGCCAGTGGAAGCATTACCGGCGGCATGGTTGCCAATTTGGGTTTTGCCCACGTTACCAACCAGGGAACGATTACCGGCCTGAACAACACCGCCATCTATGCCTTTACCGACATCAATGTCACCAACGGCGTTGGCGCGCAGATCACGAGCCTGATCAACAACGGGATCTATGCCAGCAATGGCGCTCGCAACCGTCGTCAATTCCGGAAACATAAGCGTCGGCGGCCTCGGCTACGCCATTCGCGCCGAGACGAGTGCGGTGGTGACCAACAATGCCGGCGCGCAGATCAGCGGCGGCGACACTGGCGTCCGCGCCAGCCTCGGGTCTGTCTCGGTCACCAATTACGGCTCCATTTCCGGCCTCGCGGGTAACGGCATCTATGCGGGCACGGGTGGATCGACCGTGTTCAATGCCGGCACCATCACTGGAGGAACGGCCGCGATCCAGTTCGCTGGCGGCGGCAACGTTCTCACGCTCGCGCCGGGATCGGTGATATCGGGCAACGTGCTCGGCGGGGGCAGTGATACGTTCCAGCTCGGCGGCAGCGGTGCCGCGACTTTCGATATCAGCGCCCTGGGCGCCGCCGCTCAGTACCAGGGTTTCAGTGCGTTCAATAAAGTTGGCGATTCGGTCTGGACGCTAAGCGGCACCGGCTCCTTCGCGGGTGACGTTAATGTCGACAGCGGAGCGCTCGTTGTAAACGGCAACATAGCGTCGGCCGGCAATCTCGTGGTCAACGTTGGCGGCACGCTGGGTGGCAACGGCATTGTCGGCAACACGGTTATCGGCGGCGGTACGCTGGCGCCGGGCAACTCGATCGGGACGATCGCTGTGCAGGGGAGCCTCGTCTTCACGGCGGCTTCGACCTACCTGGTGGAGGTGTCGTCGGCGGCTTCCGACCTCACCAATGTGACGGGGGCGGCGACGTTGGCCGGGACCGTTCAGGTTGCGCTCGTCAACGGCACCCTGCGGTTCAATTCGCCCTATACCATCCTCACCGCGGCGACGCTGAACGGTTCGCGCTTTGATTCCGTCGCGACGCCAACGGGCGTCTCCGGTTCGCTCACTTATTCGGGCGGCACGGTGCAGCTTGTTCTAGGCTCGGGCCTTGGGGAGATTACCGGCCTCAACATCAACCAGCGAGCCGTTGCCACCGCGCTCGACAAGGCATTCAATTCCTTTGGTAGCGTGCCGGCGTCATTCGGCGGCATCTTCGTCGGCAAAGTCCCGGCAAACCTGACGCAGGTCTCGGGCGAGTTGGCGACGGGTTCGCAGCAGACGACGTTCGACGCGATGAATCTCTTCGTCAATTTGCTGGCCAATCCGTTTACCGCGGGACGCGACGGGACCGCGCCGGCGGCCGCTTCATTCCAGGAAGAGGGAGCGGCCGATAGCTATGCCAGCGGTCGCCGTCGGCCCATTGCCGAGCGCGACGCCTACGCCATGATCACCAAGGCGCCTGGGCCTGTCAGTTTCGGCCAACGCTGGAGCGTGTGGGGCGCGGGCTATGGGGGCTCGCAGACCACCGACGGCAATGCGGTACAGGGATCGAATACTGCCACCAGCCGCATAGCCGGCACGGCCGTCGGCGCCGATTACCGGGTCTCGCCATTCACACAACTGGGGTTCGCCCTGGCTGGCGGCGGCACCAACTTCGTCGTCGCCAACGGTCTTGGTTCGGGACGCTCCGACCTGTTTCAGGCCGGCGCCTACGTTCGTCATACGGCCGGCGCCGCGTATTTTTCCGGCGCTCTGGCCTATGGCTGGCAGGATGTCACGACGAACCGAACGGTCACGATTGCGGGCAGTGACCAGTTGCGCGCGCAGTTCAACGCCAATGCGTGGGCGGGGCGTCTCGAGGGCGGTTATCGTTTCATCACCCCGTGGGTCGGCATCGGCATTGCACCCTATGCTGCTGCGCAGTTCGCAACCTTCGAACTGCCGGGCTATGCCGAACGGGCCATTGTCGGTGCCAACACCTTTGCGTTGGCCTATGCGGCCAAAAGCGTTATCTCGACGCGCTCCGACTTGGGATTCCGCACCGACCGATCGTTCGCATTGCCGGGGGCGATGCTGACCCTGCGCAGCCGCTTCGGCTGGGCACACGACTACAATATCGATCGCATCATCGCTGCCACCTTCCAGACCTTGCCGGGCACATCCTTCGTCGTGGGCGGTGCTTCGCCTGCGCGAGACGCTGCGCTCGCATCAGCAACGGCCGAAGCGAAATGGCTGAACGGTTTCTCGCTCGCCGCGACCTTCGAGGGTGAGTTCTCGAATGTCACCTCAAGCTACGCCGGAAAGGGCGTGGTGCGCTATGCTTGGTGAGAAGCGCCGATCGGCGGGCTCATCCCTGATCTAGAGGAAGGCGGGCACATGGCGCGAGTGGCCTTGCCCGCCTTCTGCTTGATTTACTTCTTCACTAGCGGACACTCGCTGGCTTCGAGCGGCTTGGCGGCGTCTTCCGCCGAGATCGTGGCGATCTGCTTGTAATAGTCCCACGGTCCCTTCGACTCGTCGGGCTTCTTCACTTCGAACAAATAGGCCGGGATGATGCGGCGGCCATCGGCGCGCAGCGGGCCCTTGCCGAACAGCGGATCGTCGGTCGGCAATTCCTTCATCTTGGCCACGACCTTGGCGCCGTCATGGGGATTGCCGCCGAGCGCTTCCATCGCCTTGAGATAATGCAGCACCATGGCGTAGTTGCCGGCCTGGGTCATCGACGGCATCGCGTTCTTGCTGGTGAGCGCGGAGAACCGCTTCGACCAGGCGCGTGTCTGGTCGTTGAGGTCCCAGTAGAAGGATTCCGTGAACGTCAGGCCTTGCGCGGTCTTCAGCCCGAGCGAATGCACGTCGTTGATGAACAGCAGCAGCGCGGCGAGCTTCTGGCCGGCTGCGACGATGCCGAATTCTGCAGCCTGCTTGATCGCATTGGTGGTGTCGCCACCGGCATTGGCCAAGCCGACGACTTTCGCCTTGGAAGCCTGGGCCTGCAGCAGGAAGGACGAGAAGTCGGACGTGTTCAACGGATGCTTCACGCCGCCGAGCACTTTGCCTCCATTGGCGGTCACAACCGCCGATGTGTCGCGCTCGAGCGCATGACCGAAGGCATAGTCGGCGGTCAGGAAGAACCAGCTATCGCCGCCCGCCTTGGTCAGTGCCTTGCCGGTGCCGGTCGCCAGCATGTAGGTGTCGTAGGTGTAGGAGATCGTATTCGGTGTGCAGGCCTTGCCGGTGAGATCGGCGGTCGCTGCACCGGAATTGAGCAGCACCGCATTCTTTTCCTTGACGAGGTTGCTGACGGCCAGCGCGACGCCGGAGTTTGGCGTATCGGCGATCGCATCGACCTTCTCCGTGTCGATCCACTGTCGGGCAATGTTGGTGCCGATGTCGGGCTTGTTCTGGTGGTCGCCGCTGACGACGTCGATCTTCCAGCCTTTCTGGGTGAGGCCCGAATCCTCGACCGCCATCTTGACCGCAACCACCGAGTTGGGGCCGCCGATATCGGCATAGAGGCTCGACATGTCGTTAAGCACGCCGATCTTGACGGTCTTATCCATGGTTTTGTCTTGGGCCAGTGCTGGCGTCGCGAGGCCGAGTGCGGCAAGCGCCACGGAGGCGGCGAAGCGCCGCGCAATTCTAATCGTCATGGTATTCCTCCAGAAATGGTTGTTCGCCGGCTCTCTTTTCGGAACCTGCCAGCGGCTTTGCGATAGTCCTTCTCGTGGAGCCGGGCAATCCGCCTATCGTAGCGCGTCCGAGGTCAGCTTGAACTTCTGGATCCGCTTACCGGTGTCGACCTCGGCCGTATAGACGTTGCCCCTGGCATCCACCGCCATGGCGTGAATCCAGTGGAACTGTCCGGCATTGCGCCCGCTGCGTCCAAAACTGCCGACCACGGTACCATCGTCCCGTTTCAGCACCCGGATTTCGTTGTTCTCGCCGTCGGCGCTCAGCAAATAGGTTTGCTTCGGGTCGGGCCAGATTGCGAGATCCCACACTGCGCCGTTGCCGAGTGTGTTCTTTTCGTAAAACCATTCCTTAACGAAGGTTCCATCTTTCCTGAACACCTGGATGCGGTTGTTGATGCGGTCGCAGACATAGACCAGCCCGTCATTGGAAAGCTTTACGCAATGGACGGGATTGGCGAATTGCTGGGGAGGCGGCCCGTTGGGATCAAATGGCGGCTGCTTGTCATCACTCGGCGGCTTGCCGTAAGCGCCCCAGTGCCGCTTGTAGGCGCCTGACGTGGCGTCGAACACGATGATGCGGCGATTGCCGTAGCCGTCGGCAACGAAGATTTCATTGGCGTCCTTGTCGACCGCGGTCTCGGCGGGCTTGCCGAGCTGCGTGGTGTCGCCAGAGCCCTTGCTCGGCGCGATCTTGCCGATCTGCATCACGAACTTGCCGTCGAGGGTGAATTTCAGGATCGCGTTGTCGTTGTCGGCATTGCCGCCGACCCACACGAAACCTTTCTCATCCACTTCGATGCCGTGTTCACGGCCGACCCATTCATAGCCTTCGCCGGGGCCGCCCCAAGAGCGCAGCAGATTGCCGTCGGCATCGAACTCGAGCACCGGCGGCGCCGACACGCAGCATTTGGAGCGAGGTGGATTCAGCGCAGCACCCTTCTCATCGTCGGTGAGCGAGCGCGGGCGATGGATCACCCAGATGTGGCCCTGCGCATCGACGGTGATGCCGCCGACCTGACCGAGGATCCAGTTGTTCGGCAGTGGTTTTGGCCAGGACGCATCGACGGCGAAGGTCGGGACGTCGCCGGCGCGCGACGGTGCGGGCGTCGCAATCAGCATTGCGGCGGCGAAGCAGGCGGAAACGGCTTTGGAGAGATGTTGGCGGGCGCGATTACGCGTCGGCGTCATGAGTGCCTCCCGATGGTTTTTCTTGGCGGGGCTTCTCCCGCTTGGGAGGGGCAGTCAATCGTGGGGAGGCCTGGGAGTCAACGGTCTGACTCCGTCATTGCGAGCGCAGCGAAGCAATCCAAGTCTCAACAAGCGGCACAATGGATTGCTTCGCTGCGCTCGCAATTGTGCATGTTCACTAATTCGCTGATTGGATCGCTCCTCTGGAGGACGATCCAATGCGCGATAACAGCTATGACCGGACGATTGAACGCAATTACCTGCAGAAGTGGCGGTTCCTGATCCCGGAGTACGAGGCGGTAAAGGCGGGCCGGTCGAAGCTGTTCAAGCGGGTTGGGGATTTCTACCGCCACCACGGAACCTGCTCGCAGACGTTCCGCAAGTATTACAACCGCTATCTGCAGAGCGGCGATGAGGCAGATTTGTTGCCGCGCCGCCGTGGACCCAAATGGCGGGAACGGCGCGAGCCAGAGGGCATCGAGGCGGAGATCGTTGCATGCCGGCAGAAGGGTATGAACCGCTACGAGATCCATGCCGTCTTGCGCGAGCGGCGCGACACGATACCCTCGCCCTCGACCATCTATCGGGTGCTGACACGCTATGGGCTGAACCGCCGCACGCCGGCGATGCGCGAGGAGAAACGCCGCATTATCAAGGACAAGCTCGGAGAGCTCGGCCACGTCGATCTGCATCAATTGCCGCGCGATATGTTTCTCGCGCCACCCCCGGCCACGGCCTACATCGTCAGCCTGATCGACAGTTGCTCGCGGCTGGCCTGGGCCGAGGTCCTGACCTCCAAGAAGGCGCTGCCGGTCATGTTCAAGACCCTGAAAATGATCAACACCCTCAACGTCACCTACGGGCTCGTCTTTACCGAAATCCTGTCCGACAACGGCGCCGAGTTCGCCGCCCGCACCAAGCCGGACGAGCATCCGTTCGAGGCCATGCTGCTCGAGCTCGGCATCAAACACCGCTACACCAGGCCCTATCGGCCGCAGACCAACGGCAAGGTCGAACGCTTCTGGCGCACGCTCGATGAGGACGTCATCGAGGGCGCCACCTTCGACAATCTCGACCACTTCGCCAACGAACTGTTCGAGTACCTGATCTACTACAACAACCACAGGCCCCATCAGGCCTTGGCAGGGCAAACTCCCAAGGCCTTCGCCGCTACCAAGGCCACCGCGATCCAATCAGCGAATTAGTGAACATCGACAGCAATGACGGAGGAGTCTTGCAAGACGCTCACGCCGGCGGATGAAAACTCATCAGCGTGCGGCTTTTGTAGTCATAGAGTTTGCCGGTCTCGTCCCACTCAGGCCCGCACATCGGCACGATGAATTCCGCCGCCTGTTCCGGCGTATCCAGCGTCATCGGGTCTTCGCCGGGAAATACGCTGGCGCGCATGCGGGTGCGGATCGGGCCGGGGCTGAACAGGTTGACGCGCAGTTTCGTGCTCACGGTCTCGTTGGCCCAGGAACGCACCAGCGTGTCCAGCGCGGCCTTCGAGGCCGCGTAGGGACCCTGATAGGCGTTCGCCTTGCTCGCGGCGCCCGAGGTTACGAACACGGCGCGGCCCGCGTCCGAGACCCTGAGCAGCGGGTCCATGCAGCGGATGAGCTGGAAGTTCGCGGTGACGTTGATCGCCATCACGTCGTTCCAGGGCTTCAGTTCGATATGGCCGAGTGGCGAGGAGGGGCCGGCGATGCCGGCATTGCCGACGAGAATGTCGAGCTTGCCGTGGCGCTCATGCAGCGCCGCGCCGAGCCGCGCGATGCCGTCGAAATCGGTGAGGTTCAGTGGCACCAGCGTAGCGCTGCCGCCGTCCTTCCGGATCTCGTCGTCGAGTTCCTCCAGCCCGCCTTGCGTGCGCGCGACGGCCACGACATGCGCGCCGGCGCGGGCGAGCGCGCGGGCGGTAGCGTAGCCGATGCCGCGCGAGGCGCCGGTGACGAGGGCGATGCGGGAGGCGAGGGGTTTGGTCATTGGACGAGGCTCTCTCCACGATCGTCCCTGCGAACGCAGGGACCCATACGCCGTGAAAGTTATGATGGCAGACTGTATTTGTCGCTATGGCGTCCGAAAAAACGAAGGCCGGTGGTTATGGGTCCCTGCTCCGGAGCGCAATTGCGCCCTAGGCAGGGACGACAGCGATGGTCGCCTCAGCTCGCTTCCGCCAGCAGCGACAATTGCCGGGGCTGCGGTTCGACCTGGGTCTGGTCGGTGAGGTGGGTCGGATAGGCGCCGGTGAAGCAGTGGTCGGAGAACTTCGGATTGGCGGGATCGCGGCCCGGCTCGCCCATGGCGCGGTACATGCCGTCGATCGACAGGAACGCCAGCGAATCCGCGCCGATGATGTCGCGCATCTCTTCCAGCGAGTGGGTCGCGGCGAGAAGTCCGCCGCGGTCCGGCAGATCGATGCCGTAATAGTCGGGATACAGGATCGGCGGCGAAGCGAGCCGGAAGTGCACCTCGCGGGCGCCGGCGTCGCGCATCATGCGGACGATCTTCTTCGACGTGGTGCCGCGCACCAGCGAGTCGTCGATCAGGATGATGCGCTTGCCTTCGATGGCGGCGCGGTTGGCCGAATGCTTCATGCGCACGCCGAGTTCGCGCACGCTCTGGGTCGGCTGGATGAAGGTGCGGCCGACATAGTGGTTTCGGACGATGCCGAGTTCGAACGGCACGCCGGAATGCTGGCTGTAACCGAGCGCGGCAGGAACGCCGGAATCCGGCACCGGCACCACGACGTCGACTTCGACATGGCTTTCGCGGGCGAGCTGCGCGCCGAAGGCTTTTCGGACGTCGTAGACCGAGCGGCCGCCGACAATCGAGTCCGGCCGCGAGAAGTAGATGTATTCGAAGATGCAGGGCCGCGGCGGCTTCGGCGGGAACGGCTTGTGGCTGTTGGCGCCGGCTTCGTCGAACACGATGATTTCGCCGGGCTCGATGTCGCGGACATACTTGGCGCCGATCATGTCCAGCGCACAGGTTTCCGAGGTCAGGATCGGGCGGCCGTCGAGGTCGCCGAGCACCAGCGGGCGGATGCCGAGCGGATCACGCGCGCCGATCAGCTTCTTGTTGGTGAGCGCGACCAGCGCGTAAGCGCCTTCGATCGCGCGCAGCGATTCGATGAAGCGGTCGATGAAACGGCCACGCCTGGATTGCGCGACCAGATGCAGGATCACCTCGGTGTCGTTGCTCGACTGCATCATGGCGCCGTTCTTGACCAGTTCGCGGCGCAGCGTCAGCCCGTTGGTGAGGTTGCCGTTGTGGCCGACCGCGAAACCGCCGGCGTTGAGTTCGGCGAACAGCGGCTGGACGTTACGCAGGATGTTCGCGCCTGTCGTGGAATAGCGGACATGGCCGACGGCCATGATGCCGGGCAGGCGTTCGATCACTTCGCGGCGGGAGAAGGTGTCGCCGACGAGACCGAGGCGGCGTTCGGAATGGAAACGGCTGCCGTCGAAGGAGACGATGCCGGCGGCCTCCTGGCCGCGATGCTGAAGGGCGTGCAGTCCCAGCGCTGTGATGGCGGCGGCCTCGGGGTGGCCGAAAATGCCGAACACGCCGCATTCCTCGCGTAGCGTGTCGCCTTCGAGATCGTCCTGCAACTCGATGCCAGCATTTACATCGAGTTGGCCGGCGGGATCGGAAGGGTTTTGCATCGCGTCCATCGCCTCTCTATCTTGGCCAGAATTAGCGTGCCGCGGGTTTCTCGATCAGCTTTTTAAGGCTGTCGCGGGCAGGTTTACTGTAGCCATCGCCGGACGCAGGGGCTGCCTGGTCGGCGTCAGTTTGGTCGTCTTCCGGTTTATTCTTCTTGAATCTCTTTAAGATGGTGTTCTCGGGGTCGTCCGGCAAGAGCGACATTAACCAATCCCCGGTTCCCTGCAGGACCACCCGGGATTTCGCACCGGTGATCCAGTCCGGCCGCTGCTTGTCCGGGACCAGCCAGCTGAAGAACAGGAAGGCGACCACCACGATCAGGAGGCCGCGGCCGAGCCCGAACAGGAAGCCGAGCGTGCGATCCAGCGCGCCGATCCGGGAATCCAGGATCATGTCCGAAATCCGCACCGTGATGACGGAGACCACGATCAAGGTGCCGATGAAGGTGCCGGCCACCACCACCACGGACGCCACCGTGTCGTTGTTGAAATAGGCCTTGGCGGTCGGCAGCAGCTTCGAGAAGGCATACAGCGTGACCAGCGCCGCCGCGCCCCATGCCGCGATCGACAGGATTTCGCGCATGAAGCCGCGCACCATGGCGAGCAGCCCCGAAATCAGCATCACTCCGAGCAGGACGAGATCGAGTATCGTTATCGGCATCGGCTGGTCAGGTCCGCTCGTAAGTTCTCAAGCAGCGAATCGACGGGTCAGGGTCACCCCAAGTGAGGGGCAGAAGGCGCATCCCGCAAGGCCGGATATTGTACCATCCCGCCCGCCTTTCGCGCGCGTTGTATAGCGGCGAGGGCGGGGCGCGTCACGCCGCTTTAGCTGTTTTCACGACGGAATCGCGCCGGTGTGGCATTTTTCTCCGTCACACCCTCGCGATTGGCTTCCCGGTTGCCGGCCCCGGCATTTCTTGGGCTACCACGCGCGGCGATTTCGGCGACCAGGCTGGTCAATCCACCAACGCTGTTCAGTACCAGGCCGCCGTCGGAGCCGATCTCGCCGCGAGCCGATTCGGGCAGAATGGCGCGGCCAAATCCCAGTTTTGCGGCCTCCTTCAATCGGGCGGAGGTCTGCGCCACCGGCCGGACCGCGCCCGAGAGCGAAATCTCGCCGAAATAGACCGCATCTGTCGGTAACGGTGCGTTCACCAAGGATGACACCAGGGCGGCTGCCGCCGCGAGGTCGGCCGCGGGCTCCTGGATCCGCAGGCCGCCGGCCACGTTCAGATAGACGTCGTAGCCGGACAATTTGACCCCGCAATGGGCTTCCAGCACCGCCAGCACCATCGACAGCCGGCTCGGGTCCCAGCCCACCACGGCCCGCCTGGGGGTGCCGAGCGTGGTCGGTGCCACCAATGCCTGTAATTCCACCAGCACCGGGCGGGTGCCTTCGATCCCGGCAAAGACCGCCGTGCCCGGGCTGCCCAGATCGCGTTCAGAAAGGAACAATTCGGAGGGGTTGGAGACCTCGCGAAGGCCCAGGCCCGTCATCTCGAACACGCCAATCTCGTCGGTCGGGCCAAAACGATTCTTCATCGCGCGCAAAATCCGGAAATGTTGCGAGCCTTCGCCCTCGAACGACAGTACGGCGTCGACCATGTGCTCGACCACGCGGGGACCTGCGATCTGGCCGTCCTTGGTCACGTGCCCGACCAGAATGATCGCTGCACCCGATTTCTTGGCGAAGCGAATGAGCGCCTGCGCGGAGGCGCGGACCTGCGTCACCGTTCCCGGCGCCGATTCCACCGTATCGGTCCACATGGTCTGGATCGAATCGATCACGATCAGGCGCGGCACCGCGCCCTCCGACAGCGTCGAGACGATGTCCTCGACCGAGGTTTCGGCGGCGAGCTGCACTGGTGCGTCCGCCAATCCCAGCCGCTCGGCGCGCAGCCGCACCTGCGCCACGGCTTCTTCGCCCGAAATATAGACCGCGCGGTGACCTGCGCGGGCCAGCATGCTGGTGGCCTGCGTGAGAAGTGTCGATTTGCCGATGCCGGGATCGCCGCCGACCAGCAAGACCGAGCCGCGGACAAATCCGCCGCCGGTGACGCGATCGAGCTCGGTCATTCCGGAGGACAGTCGCGGGGCGTCGTTGCTTTTTCCCGTCAGCGATTCCAGTGCGAACGTCCGGCCCTTGCGGCGGGAGCGGACCGACACCGGCATCGAGGTCGCACCGGTCGTATCCTCCTCGGCCAGCGTATTCCACTCGTTGCAGGAATCGCACTTGCCCTGCCAGCGATTATACGCCGCGCCGCAGTTCTGGCAGACAAAGGAGAGGGTGGATTTGGCCATGGAGGGAGTGAGTCGCAGTCTCGGTGGAACGGGCGGGACTTCATAGCACGAAAAAAGCCGCGCCACGCGATAGAGCGCTTTGCAAACGCCTCCATCGTCTTCGGGGCATCAGGCATTGATGCCAGCACACGTCCAGATGCCAACCGGTTGCTCGAGACCGCGAATCGTTCGTGGCGGCTGGGCGGCGAGAAGCGCGAAGTCGGAGTCCGAACTGGCGGCCTCCGCGCGCGCCTGCCGCACCAGGTCGTCGCTGGCTATCATGGCGCAGCCAAGCTCGCGGGTAAGCGATTCAAGCCGGCTTGCCGCATTCACTGTCGTGCCGATGACTGCGAATTCGAGCCGGTTCAAGCCGATATCGCCAAGTACGACCTGGCCGTAATGCAGGCCGACGCTGATCCTGATCGGCGGCTCGCCGCGATTTTTTCGTTCGAGATTGAACTCGCCGATCGACGCGATCATGGCCTGCGCGCAGCGCAGCGCGTTTCCGGCGTCCGAATCGCTGGCGGAGGGCGTGCCGAACGTCGCCATCAATCCATCGCCCAGATACTTGTCCAGCGTTCCGCCATGCCGGAACACCTCCCGTTCCATCCGCTCGTGGAAAAGTCGCAGCGTCCCGATGACCTCCATCGGGCTCCGGCCATCCGTATAGGCGGTGAAGTCGACGATGTCGGCGAACAGCACCGCGACATTCTGCGTTCGGACCTGCTTGAGAGGTTCGTCATTTCCAGACAATTGCTGGACGACATTGGGAGAAAAATACCGCGCGAGGTTGGCCCGTTCGCGCTCGATTCCGGCGTGGCTGATCAGCAGGGCGTTAGAGCGGCGTACCGCCAGCGCCAACGTCATGGCGACGATCAGGAACACCATGATTTCCTGGAATCGCGCCCGAATGTCGATCGCCGTGGGGTTGATGATGTCGAACATTCTGACGTCGGAGCCGATCGCGGCCCGCACGCGTTCCGACAGCTCGGCGTGGGTTTCGGGCTGCAGGTAGGCCCAGCCGACGCCGATCGCCCACACGGCCGAGGTCCAGAAGCCCATAGCGACCACCGTTCGCCACGAATAGGCAAGGGTCGCGGTTGCCAGGAAGACAAAGAAATAGATGAAAGTATCAAACCGGAATTGCATGCCGATCGGCCAGCTTTCGGCACTCAGCGGATTGGGCACGACGGTGAGGAGGGTAATCAACGCCAGATCGCAAAAGATCAGGAAAAGCTCCGGCTGCGACCGCCCCACCTTGCCGACCTTCAGTTGGGCCCAGCCGATCAGGGCAAACAGGCCGAGCATCATGATGTAGTAAATCACGTCCCAGTTCGGGTTGATGATCGGCAAGCTGACGGCAATCACCGCCAGCGCGACCCAGCGGGCCCTGACAGCGAGCAACAGACCCTCGCGCTTGCTGTCTGCAATGGCCGCCTCGGCGAACTTTTGGGTGTCTTGCTGGGCGTAGGTTCGCCCGGCCCGTTGGCCACCGGGATGGGGGACATCAGCCGCTTCTGCTACTACGCTCAAGACACTTCTCCCCGGTCGAGCATCAGATCGTGCAACTTGCACGGAGTCATCGATCAAGGTGGCACGTCCGAGAACCGGCGGCCACCGATCAACGGAGTCATATCTGATAAACGCGGCGGTGGTCAGGCGGTCGGGAAGTTGGTCTTTGGTGCCGGTCTGGGCCGGCGAGAGCGATACCGCGCTCGTGCGGCATCGTCCGCTCGACTATTCGACTCTCACTTCACCGAAACGAACGGCACCGCCGAGCCAGGCACCATGGTGGTCGGCAGCACGCCGTTCCAGCGTTCGGCCTGCACCAGGGTAACGAGGTTCGGATTGGTGCCGAGCGCCTTGGCGCGCGCCTCGATGGCGGCGGCTTCGGCTTCGCCGGTCAGCTTGATGTTGGTGGCGCGGGCTTCACCGTTCAGCCGCAAGGCATCGGCCGCAGCCTGCGCCTCGGCGCGGACGGCATTGGCCTTGGCGGTGGCCTGGGTGACGGTGATCTGCGCCTGCACCTTTTCGCGCTCGGCGTTCTGCTGCAGCTTCTGCACCTCGACTTCCGCCAGCATCCGCTGCTCGATCGAGTGCAGATAGTTCGCGCTGAACTCGATGTTTTCGAGCTGGACGCTCTCGATCATGATCATCGGGTCGTCCTTCAGCGACGCCGCGATGGCGTCCTTGATCGCGGCGTTGAGCATTCCGCGCTCCTGGATCGCCTTCACCGCCGTATAGCGGCCGAACACGATCTTGACCTGCTGATTGACGGCCGGGCTGACCACCTGTTTGACCGCGGTGTCCAGTCCGCCGAATTTTGCATAGAGATCGGCGACCTTGTCGGGCGAGGCGCGCAAGGTGACGCTGATCTTGAGGTCCGCGGGCTGCTGGTCGTAGGAGTAGGAGTTCATCTTGTCCCAGGCATAGGTGAAGGTCTTGACGCTGACCTTCTCCACGCTGTCGATCAGCGGGACCTTGAAGCCCAGGCCCGGCTGCGCGGTGCCGATGACCGCGCCGTAACGCAGTCTCACCCCGCGCTCGGTCTGATCGACGGTGTACCAGCTTCCCGCCGCGATGATGACGATGACAATGACGGCTGCGATGGCGCCGATGATTCCCCTGGGCATTTCGGTCTCTCCAGACGTAGGTGATGCTATCCGTGCGGCATTGATCTATGGTCATTTGCCTGACGGATGTGACACGCGTCACTTGGTCGGTTGTTCACCGCGATTGGTTCAGATCACGCGCCTGCTTCGGCGGGATCTTATGAAAAGGCCGTCCACAGCAGGGAGATGCCGGCGACGAGCATGATGCCGTCCATTAGGAGGCGGAAGACGTCGGGCTTGAGATGCAGCACGAAACGTTTGGCGATGAAAGCGCCGAACATGAGGGAGGAGCCGGCGATCAGGCCCTTTAGCGCAACGTCCGGGGTCAGCGCGCCGAAGCGTTCGAAAGTGACCGACTTGCTCAGATAAAGCCCGAGCGAGCTTGCGGCTTCGGTGGCGAGGAAGGCACCTTTGTTCAGCCCGTAAAACAGAAACAACGGCACGCTAAGCGGCCCGGTCGACACCACGATGCCCGTGATATAGCCGATGATGGCGCCGCCGACCGCCAGGTGCCAGAGCTGCGCCTTGATCTGGTGACGGTCCAGCCAATGCCGCACCGGCACCATCGCGATCAGAAACAGGCCGATCGCAATATCGACGGCGTGCGACGGCAGCGCCAGCAGCGTCCGCGCGCCCAGCGCAGCGGCCGGAATTCCCGTGGCCGAATAGGCAAGGCAGGCCCGCCAGTCAACCTCGCGCCACCAGGCGAGAATGCGCGAGAAGTTCGCCATCACGGCCGCGACCGCCATGATCGGAACGGCCTCCTTCGGCCCGTATTGATAGACCAATACCGGCATCAGCATGATCGACGAACCCGTGCCGACAATGCCCGAGATGGTGCCGGCGAGCAGGCCGACGATGAGGACGAAGAGGAAGCCCAAGGTTGCTGTCCTTCGCGATTCCCTGATGCTGACATCATGGTGGCAGCAGGCTCAGGTTACGAGGTCTAAATATCACTCGGAAAGGAGCCGGTCGTGTCAATCAAGGGAAGCTGCCATTGCGGCAACACACAATTCGAGGTGAGCGAAGCGCCGTCTGATGTGACACGCTGCACCTGCTCGCTGTGTTCCAAGCGTGGCGCGTTGTGGGCCTATTACACGCCGGCGCAATTTCGCCTGACGTCGGCGCCGGAAAATGTCGCGACCTACCTGTGGGGCAGCCGCACCGTCAAACATCATTTCTGCGCCGGCTGCGGCTGCGGCACCTATTCGGAGTCGCCGGACTGGTCGACCGGCAAGCCGGACTTCGACAGCCCCAAGGTCGGCGTCAATGCGCGGCTGTTCGACGATTTCGACCTCGATGCGGTGCCGGTGACGGTCATCGATGGCAAGAATCTGTGGTGACAGGCGGCCGCCGCGTTCGCGTCAGGCGGCGTAAAGCTCGACCGGGACGTCGAATCCCTTGAGCTGGTATGGCTTTGAGTGGCTGTCTTTCAAATCCGGCTGAGCGCGTTCAAAGACGGCCTTGGTCACGAGGATCTGGTCGGCTTCGGCGACCGACTGGGCTCGGGAAGCGGTGTTCACAACCGTGCCGATCGCCGTCAGGTCGCGGTGCGATCGGCCGAACTCGCCAAAACTCAGTTCGCCGGAGTGGATGCCGATGCCGATCCCGAGTTCGCTCGCAGTGAGCCCGTGCGCGGCAACGAGAGCTTCCCGGCGGTCGCGCCAGTTCTTCTGAATGTCGCGTGCGGCGAGCACGGCGCTTCTGGCATGCGCCTCCCGCTTCAGGGGAAAATTGAAGACCGCCATCACGGCGTCGCCGATCGTCTTGTTGAGGAGCCCGTCATGCTCCCAGATCGCGCTCGCACATTCGTCATAGAATGCGTCGAGCAGGCCTGAGACGGCATCCGGCGACTGTGATTGCGACAGGCTGGTATAGCCCCGCAGATCGGCAAACATGATGGTCGCGTCGATGGTGATCTTGCGGGCCCGCATCACCTTCGTGAACATCAGCTCGCAGATGGTGCAGGTGTTGGGGTTCATCCGGCTCGGACGAACGCCGAACGCGCGGAAGGGCGCCGAGATCACGCCGCGAATCGGCACCGGCAGATGCATCTGCTCCCAGCACCCCTTACAAATTCGCGAATGTTGCAAAGCCGCCATTTTCGACCGTGATCCACGCGAGCGGCAGATCGGCTGATCCTACAGTCCGGAACAGGCGCGAGCAAGGCAGCAGCGCCGCAGCGCACACCTGCCGGCTGGCGGCTTAACGCAAAGCTGCTAGGATCGCGTCAAAATAACCGGGAACGGAGGATCGCCATGGACGCCGTGACACCGAAGGGCGCGCAGACCGCAGACACGCATTCCCATCTCGTCCGCCCCGACAGCATGGAATGGCAGAAGACCCGTTTCCCCGGCTGCGAAGCCAAGACGCTGCTGTTCGATCGCAAGACCGGCCTGATGACCGCGCTGATGCGGTTCGCGCCGGGTGCGGTGCTGCCCGACCACGAGCATGTCAACATCGAGCAGACCTATGTTCTGGAAGGTTCGCTCGTCGACAAGGAAGGGCCGGCGAAGGGCATCGAATGCAAGGCCGGCGAATTCATCTGGCGCGAGGAGGGCAGCCGCCACGTCGCCTGGTGCCCCGAAGGCGGGCTGATGCTCGCGATTTTCCAGGTGCCGAACAAGTTCTTCGAGGCCGACGGCCGCGTCATCGATGCCGCCGGCGAAGATTGGGACGCGGCCTGGGGGCACACCAAAAAGGGCTGATTTCCGCTGGTCGAAACCGGGCGGCGGTCAAGGCGGCGTTTACCATGGCGGAGGCCGCTTCCCGGCGATCGGATTAAGCCTTTCTCAGGAGTCACTGGCTACCGTGCAACCCAAAATTGCCGGTGCTGGGGATATCGATGTCGCTCTTCAATGCTTTGGATCGGATCTCGCCTGTCGTTGATCGGCAAGCTGCGACAACTCGACTGACGTCATGGCTCTATGCCGCGACGTTATTCGTCTCGGCACTGCTTCTGTTCTCGATCCAGCCGATGTTTGCGAAGATGGTGCTTCCGAAACTCGGAGGCGCGCCGGCGGTCTGGTCGGTCGCTATGGTGTTTTTTCAGACGGTGCTGCTGGGAGGTTACGCCTACGCCCATCTGTTGAACCGTCTGTTGCTACCCGGGCGGGCGGTCATGTTCCATCTTCTGCTGGTCGGTGTAACCGCGATGATGCTTCCGATCGCGATTGCGCCCGAATGGGGTGCTCCGCCGCTGGATGGAACGGCGCTTTGGCTGTTCGGCCTGTTCGCGGCTTCCATCGGCCTTCCGTTCTTTACCTTGTCAGCCAGTGCGCCGCTGCTGCAAAGCTGGTTTGCCGCGAGCGGACATCGACAGGCGAGCAATCCATATGTGCTCTACGCTGCATCCAATCTTGGCTCGTTCGCCGCGCTGTTCGCCTATCCCGTCGTCATCGAACCGTTCCTGACGCTGAAAACGCAGACGGCGGCCTGGTCCATCGGGTTTGCGCTGCTGGCCATTCTCTTGAGTGTCGTCGGATTGTTTGCCACACGCGCGGTGCCTGCCACGGCCCAGGCCGAAGTTGCGGATGATGTTCGCACGAGTGCAGGGGAGCGGCTGCGCTGGATTGCGCTGGCCGCCATTCCGTCGGGTCTAGTCATCGCCGTTACGGCGTACATGACGACCGATATTGCTGCCGCTCCATTCCTCTGGGTGGTTCCGCTTGCGATCTTCCTGCTGACTTTCGTCGCTGTGTTTAGCGAGCGGCCATGGATCGCACATGCCAGCGTGGTCCGGTCTGTTCCGTTCGCGGTGGCGCCGCTCGCGGTGAGCCTGATCGGCGGGGAGAAGGTCTTTTGGCTGACCACGATTGCCCTCAATCTCGTCGCCTTCGCGCTGCTGACGCTGATGTGCCACGGCGAACTCTATGCCCGGCGTCCAAACCCTCGACGATTGACCGAATTCTACCTCTGCACCTCGTTTGGCGGGGTGATCGGTGGCGCCTTCGCGGGCTTGGTGGCGCCGCTGATTTTCAACGGCAATTACGAATATCCGATCCTGATCGCGCTGGCGCTGCTGTGCATGCCCGGCTTCTTCGCCGGCGGGCTGCGCAAGGCGCTGACAGACACGACGCCGTGGCTTCTGCTCAGTGCGGTGCTCGCGGTGATCTGGTACGCCACCCTCCTGCAGCCGCCAGCGACGCTGGAGCTGCCGTTTCAAGTGCTGCTCGCGCTGCTGGCGGCCGCGATGCTGTTTCAACGGCAGCGGCCGATGCGCTTCTTCGGCCTGGTCGTCCTGAGTTTTACAGTGACCACCCTGTGGCGACCTGGATTAGCGCCGATCGAAACGGCACGCAGTTTCTTTGGCGTCCATAAGGTCGCCGAGGTCGGCGACGGCAGAGCCCGCGTCCTTTATCACGGCACCACGATTCATGGTGCCCAGCGCTTGCGGAACGAGGACGGCACGCCGATCAGCGGTCCACTGCTGCCGCAGACGTATTACTATCCGGGGGGTCCGTACTCGGAGGCCATCGGCGCCGCGCGCGCTGTTCGCGGCAATCTGGACCACGTTGCCGTCGTAGGCCTGGGCACCGGTACGCTTGCCTGCCATCGCAAGGGCGGCGAGCTCTGGACGTTCTTCGAGATTGATCCGGAAGTAATTCGCATTGCACGTGATCCGCGTCGCTTCGAGTTCCTGTCACGCTGCGCGCCCGATGCGCCCGTGGTGGCCGGAGACGCGCGCCTGACATTGGAAGCATCGCATGACCGTTACGACCTGATCGTGCTGGATGCCTTCTCGTCCGATTCCATTCCGGTGCATCTGCTCACGCGTGACGCGCTTGCAGGTTATCTTTCGAGGCTTTCGCCGCACGGTGTTATCATCGCGCACATCTCCAATCGCTACCTCGATCTGGCGCCGGTGGTGGCGAACGTTGCTCATTCCCACGGGCTGGTCGCCTTCATCCGCGAAGACAACAGTGCCGGTGATCTCATGGTGACGTTGAAGGCCAATGCCCGCCTTGTGGTAATGGCGCGCGACGCCGCCGATGCCGGAAGCGTCGCAGAAAACTGGACGCCGCTGCATCCGGACCGGGCAAGCGCGCTGTGGACGGACGACTATTCCAACATTCTCGGCATTATGCTGCGCAAGAAATTTGGCGGGTAGCGGCTTGCGGGCAGCTACTTCAGCACGATCCATGCCGGCGCATGGTCGCTGGCGCCTTCCTCGCCGCGCACCTTGCGATCGACGCCGGCCTTGAGCAGGCGCGGCGCTATCTGCGGGCTGAGCAGCAGATGATCGAGCCGCAATCCGGCATCGCGCGGCCAGCGGTTGCGCTTGTAATCCCAGAACGTGAACATCGGCTTTTCCGGATGCAGCGTGCGGATCGCGTCCGTCCAGCCCTGGTCCACCAGCGCCTTGAACGCCGCGCGGCTCTTCGGCTGGATCAGCGCGTCCTTGTCCCAGGATTTCGTCGGATAGATATCTGACGGCGTCGGCGCGACATTGTAGTCGCCGGCCAGCACGACCGGGATGTCCTGCTTGAGCAATTTGCCAGCATGCGATCGCAACCGTTTGAACCAGTCGAGCTTGTAATCGAATTTCGGCCCGGGCTGCGGATTGCCGTTCGGAAGATAGATGCTGGTGACGATGACGCCGTTGACGGCGGCCTCGATATAGCGCGCCTCGTCATCATGGCGATCGCCGGGCAGCGCGGTCCGGGTCAATACCGGCTCGGCATTGCGCGCCAGGATAGCGACGCCGTTCCAGGCCTTCTGTCCGCGCCACACCGCGCCGTAGCCTGCCTTCTCGATCGCCGGAATCGGGAACTCGGCATCGGTCGATTTCAGTTCCTGCAGACAGACGACGTCGGGTTTGGCCGCGCGCAGCCAGCGCAACAGGTTCGGCAGGCGGCGGTTGACATTATTAATGTTGAAGGTCGCGATCTTCATGTAGAGCTAACCGGCATCACTGTGCTTCGCGGACATCTGGAGATTCCATGTCGAAACTGCGCTTCGCCGTTCTTGTGCTCGCCATGGGTTGCTCCGGATCCGCAGTTGCGCAAACCGCCGACGGGCGCGGCGCCTGCAAGGCGGACTATGACAAATATTGCGCCGGCACGCCGCCCGGCGGCGGTCGCGTCGTCGCATGTCTGACCAAGCAGCAGAACCAGCTCAGCGACGCCTGCAAGAAGGTATTGGCCAGCCGGAAGGCGCAGTAAGCGCAGCGAACGCACTAAAGCAGGATAAGATCAGGTTGGGCTGTGACGACGGACCATCTCGTGCCCCGTGCGCAAGCGGCCCTGAGCGCTGCGAGCCGGGCTCATTCTACTTTGCATGGGGTTGTTTTCCAGATTTTGTAACTAGGCCCTGCGATGCACCGTCTAGGTGGAAGCGGCCGCCGGCTCCGCTGGAGGCGGAGCAGGGGGCTCTGCAGTGGCATTGCCGCCCTTGTAGATCCGCGCGTAGCGCTTGCCGAGGCTGGTCAGCACTTCGTAGCCGATGGTGCCGAAATGGTGGGCGAGTTCGTCGACCGTGATGCCTTCGCCGATCAGGGTCACCATATGGCCGCGCCGCACGGCATTCTTGTCCAGATCGGTGACGTCGACGGCCGTCAGGTCCATCGAAATCCGCCCCGCGATCGGGCAGCGCCTGCCGGCGACCACCACCTCGGCGCCGCGGGTGCCGTCATTGGCGCTGGCGGCGCGGAAATAGCCGTCGGCATAGCCTGCGGCAACGATCGCTAATCTGGTCGGACGCCGCGCCGTCCAGGTGCCGCCATAGCCGACGGTATCGCCGCGCTCGACATTGCGGATCTGCACGATGCGCGCCTTCAATTCGACGACCGGCTGCATCGGATTGTCGGCTTCGGGCGTCGGATTGATGCCGTAAACCGCGCAGCCCGGCCGCACCAGGTCGAACTGGAATTGAGCGCCCAGGAACACGCCGGACGAATTCGCCAGCGACGCCGGTACGCCGGAAAACAGGCTCGCGATCTCGCGGAAAGCCGTGAGCTGCCTGGCGTTGGCGGGATTGTTGAGCAGTTCGGCGGAGGCGAGGTGGCTCATGACAAGGGTGATGCCGTGATCGCCGGCGTTGATCCGCGGGATGATGCCCTGCGCCTCGGTGACCGTCAGTCCGAGCCGGTTCATGCCGGTATCGATGTGAATGGCGGCGCCACCCGACCAACCCGAGCGGCGGCAGAACACGTCCCATTCGGCGAGTTCGTTGAGGTCGCCGATCACGGGCTTGCAGTCGATCCTGGCGTAGGCCTCGCCGGTGTTCTGGAAGAAGCCGTCGAGCACGTAGATGGCGGCCGCGGGCGCCGCGGCGCGAACCACGTGGGCCTCATCGAGGGTGGCGACGAAAAACGTCTTGCAGCCGGCGCCGGCAAGCGCGCGGGCCACCTGTTCGGCACCGCAGCCATAGGCATCCGCCTTGACGACACCGGCGCATTCGGCCGGCACCGCCGTCTTCTCGAGCTTGCGCCAGTTGGCGACGATGGCGTCGAGATCGACCGTCAGCACGCCGGTGGCCGTCACGAGCGCAGCCGCCTGGTTCGCCTCCGGCGAGAGCAGGGCGCCTTGCGGAATGGATTTGGGATCGGGGGCGACGTTCATGCCGCAGTATTACGCGGGGAAACGCCATGGTTCAACCGCGCTGAAGGCCGGACTAGGGCACACGGTAGGGTAGATTATCTCCTTCGACAAAATCACTAAACCGCGTGAATTGCCCTTCGAATTGCAGTGGGACCGTACCCGTTGGTCCGTGGCGCTGCTTGGCGATGATGACCTCGGCCTTGCCGTGAGCGAGCTCCATGTCGAGTTTCCACTTCTCGTGCTCGGGTGTACCGGGCTTGGGTTCCTTGTTCTGCAGATAATATTCTTCGCGGTACACGAACAGCACGACGTCGGCGTCCTGTTCGATCGAACCGGATTCACGCAAATCGGCCAATTGCGGATGCTTGTCGTCGCGGTTTTCGACCTGCCGCGACAGCTGCGACAGCGCGATCACCGGAATATTCAGCTCCTTGGCGAGCGCCTTCAGGTTGGTCGTGATCTCGGTGACTTCCTGCACGCGGTTGTCGTTGCCGCGCTTGCCCGAGCCCTGCAGCAGCTGGATGTAGTCGACCACGATCATGTCGAGGCCCTTCTGCCGCTTCAGCCGCCGCGCGCGCGCCGTCAGTTGCGAAATCGAAAGGCCGCCCGTCTCGTCGACATATAGCGGCAAATGCTCGAGCTTGATCGTGTAGTCGCGTATCCTTTCAAACTCGTCCTGTTTGATCCCGCCGCGACGGATCATGCTGGACGCAATGCCGGTTTGCTCGGCGAGAATACGCGTGGCAAGCTGCTCGGCCGACATTTCGCAGGAGAAGAAGCCGACAATGCCGCCATTGACAGACTTCATGGTGCCGTCGGCCTGAACTTCCGCCTGGTGCGCTTCGGCAATGTTATAGGCGATATTGGTTGCGAACGCGGTTTTGCCCATGCCGGGGCGTCCGGCGACGATGATCAAGTCGGATCGCTGCAGGCCGCCCATCTTTGAGTCGAGATCGCGCAAGCCGGTAGAGATGCCCGACAATTTTCCGTCGCGCTGATAGGCGTTGGCCGCCATATCGAGCGCGACCTTCATCGCCTGCGAGAAACGCTGGAAGCCGCCGTCATAGCGGCCGGACTCGGCGAGTTCATAGAGCTGTCGCTCGGCATCCTCGATCTGCGCGCGGGGTGCAAAGTCCACCGGCGCGTCGAAGGCGACGTTGACCATGTCCTCGCCGATCCGGATCAGGTCGCGTCGTAGCGCCATGTCGTAGATGGTGCGGCCGTAGTCCTGCGCGTTGATGATTGTGGTGGCCTCGGCCGCCACGCGGGCGAGGTATTGGCCAACCGTCATGCCACCGATATCGGTATCGGCGGGCAGGAACGTCTTCATCGTGACGGGGGTAGCCACCTTGCCCATCCGGATCAGGCTGCCGGCGGTCTCGAAAATGGTCTGGTGGAGCGGCTCGAAGAAGTGCTTCGGCTCCAGGAAGTCGGAAACCCGGTAGAACGCGTCGTTGTTGACCAGGATCGCGCCCAGCAGACTCTGCTCCGCCTCGATATTGTGCGGCGCGCTCCGATAGACCGGAGTTCCTGCGTCGGGAGCGAGTTTGAGGACGTTCGAATCAGTCAGAGCCATGGGTCGGATTATGCTTCAGATTCTTGGCGTTGTTGGGATTCCGCCGGAAGGTCGCGATCCTCCGAGGTGGGGGGCGATAAAGCGCCACTCGCGGGCCCGGTGGAAGTGTGAAGCTGCCTTATGCACGATTCACACATGTGAGGTGTGAATGAATCCCCGCCGGTCGACGTCTCCCCTTGACGGGGTTGCGGCCAAAGCCAGGCGAAGCGGGAACGCTTCACCGAAAATGCCAGGTAAAATCTTAGGAGAGCCTGAACCTTACCACGACTTGGACGGACATATCCGGACGCGCGGGGTGTTTTCGAGCAGCGTCTTAAGCGTTGATCAAACCAGCATCAGGTAGATGAACGCGAACACAGCGGCGCCCACACCGATTCCGATCAAGGCGTAGTCGATCCTGATGTCGGAATCGAACGGGGCTGGGTAGGTCTGCCGGCTCATGGCGGAGATCTACGACGGGCCGCCACGGGCTTCTGTGAAGTAGATCACATCGGATGTGATTTCTTCACCTCAGTATGGATTGGTTACGAAATTGGGAACGGGCCGGCGATTTTCGAGTTGCCAGTTATAACGGACCAGAAGGACTGGCGATGGGTCAGCAAATCCAGGGATGGCGATCGGCAAGCGCGCAGCGTTTGTGGCTGTCGATGCTGATCGACACGATGGAAGCGATTTCGCGCCCGGAACTGCGTGCGGTACCCTGTGACGAGCAGTTGCTTGCTACGGTGCGCGCCCAACTCGCCCGTCCGGCATTGGCTTGTACGCCTTATGCCTCGGCGTACAGCCTGCGGAACTGACGCCACCGCGCTTGACGGAGCCTATTCGCCCGCCAGTTGCAGCTGTGGCTGCCTTCCGGGTTCCATTCCGCGCAACCTCGCTTCCTCCCGGGTAATGTAATCCCGCGTCATCGGCACGATCCCCTGGCGTTTGGTGAGCTGGATCTGGAAGTTCATCAGGTTTTGCTTCCGGAACGACATTTCCGACGCCGCCAGGTAAAATTCCCACATGCGGGCAAACCGTTCGTCATAGAGGCGCACCGCCTCTTCGCGTCGCGCCATGAAGCGGTCCCGCCAGGCCTTCAGCGTTTCGGCATAATGCAGCCGCAGGATTTCGATGTCGCAGACCAAGAGGCCCGCCTTCTCGATCGCGGGGAGGACCTCGGAGAGGGCGGGGATATAGCCGCCCGGGAAGATGTACTTGGTGATCCATGGGCTCGTCACATCGGGACCTGTGGAACGGCCAATCGAATGCAGCACCATGATGCCGTCGTCCCTGAGAAGTTCGGCACAGCGCCGGAAGAAGGTCTCATAGAAATCGATGCCGACATGTTCGAACATGCCGACCGACACGATGCGGTCGAACGGGCCGGCAACATCGCGGTAATCGCTTGGCAGGAATCTTGCCGACCCCGTCAGGTTCTTTTCGGCGGCACGGGCATTCGAGGCCAGCAATTGCTCCGACGACAGCGTGATGCCGGTGACGTCGGCGCCGGTCATTTCGGCTAGATAGAGGCCAAGACCGCCCCAGCCCGAGCCGATGTCGAGCACGCGGTTGCCGTGCCCGATCAGGAGCTTGGCGGCAAGGTGGCGTTTTTTGGCAAGCTGGGCATCGTCGAGCGTCGTATCCGGCGTCTCGAAATAGGCGCAACTATATTGCTTGTCGGCGTCGAGGAAGAGGGAATAGAGCCGCCCGTCGAGGTCGTAGTGATGGGCGACGTTGTTTCTCGCCCGGCCGCGCCAATTGAATTGCCTGGCGTGCCGGCTGAAATAGCGCAGCCACCATTGCAGCTTGGCCCAACGTGGGAGCATTTCGGGCTGGCCGAGCAGTATTTCGAGCGTATCCGCGATCGAGCCGTCCTCGACCACGAAGGTGCCGTCCATATAGGCCTCGCCAAGCGCCAGTTCGGGATTGAGCAGAATGCGGCGCTGGGTCCGCTCGGTCAGGAACTTCACCGACACCGGACGCCCGGTTCCGTCACCGCAGGTAAACTTCGTCCCACTCGCGGCCGTGAAATTCATCGTGCCGCGGCGAATGAATTGACCCAAGAAATAACGCAACAACCGATCCATCGAAGCACCAATGGAACGAGCTACCCTTATACCGACGCGCCCAGGAAAGGTTGGTTCCAGGGATGGATCAAATTATCATAAGTATGATGATGCCGTGGCGCTATTGCGTTGGAGTCAAAGCGGATATTCTCAAATGCGGCAATCACGCAGATGCGCAATAAGCGCGCTTCCATTCGCGTCACAATCGGCTAAAAGGTGACCCCGCCGCCGGCCACGTGATGCGATGCCGCAGCGATTCTGGAGAAGCAGGGAATGTTGAGCCGAGCGCTCAGTTTAGCGACGGTGACGCTCCTGATCGGCTGCCTCACAGCAGGCGCGGCACGGGCGGCTGAAAATCTCGACGCGGGCAAGAGCCCCTCCCAGATATTCTCGAACACGTGCAACGCCTGCCACAAGAGCCCGCGTGGCCTGTTGAAGAACGTGTCGGCTTCGTCGTTGCCGGGTTTTCTGCGCCAGCACTATACGACCGGCACCGACATGGCCTCGGTGCTCTCGTCCTACCTGATCTCCAACGGGGCCGCCGACCCCCGGTATCAGGGCAAGGATCAGCCGAAGCAGAAGGACGCCAGGCAGGACGGAAGACCAGATCAGCCCGACCGGCTCGGTCGCCGGCAGCCACCAGCGGCACCTGCGCGGGAAGTTTCCCGGCCGGACGCCGACGGAGCACCGCCGCAAGGCGAGGGCGCGCGTCCAGGCCGAGACGCGAAGCGGTTCGCACGTCCGCAAGCGGCGCCCGATGCCTCGAAGCCTGCAGATGGCCAGGCCCCGCTGCAGGCCGCGACCGACAGCAAATCGGGCGTCAGGCAGAAGCAGGGCAGACGTGGCAAGCCCGCCGTCGAAGAGCCGCCGAAAACCGAGCAGGCAGCCCCCGGCGAAGTCGCAAAGGAAGAAGATGCGTCGCGGGATGCCGCCAAGGCTGAAACTGCCGCGACCGATCCCGCCAAGACTGATCCCGCCAAGACCGATGCGATCAAGACCGACGCGATCAAGGGCGAGGGCGACAAGCCGGCCAGCGAGGCAGCGAAGCCCGTAGGCGAAACGGAAAAGCCGGCACGCGACGGCGCGTCCGAGACCGCCAAAGTCGATGCTCCCAAGGAGAGCACCGGTAGCGAGCCGGCGCCGCTCAGGCCAGATCCGGTGCCGCCGGTCGCGCCGGCGCCGCCGGCTTCCGCTGCCACCGCGCCTGAGCCGGCCGCAGGTTCTTCCGCAGCGGCGCCTCCACCGGAAACGGCTACGGCGCCCGCATCGCCGCCGGTAGCGCCCGCCGGCCCGCCCGTGCCGCCCATCTCTCGCTAGGATTTTCAGATTTCCGAATGCCGGTCGACGGTGCGACATCGCTTGACCAGTTCTAGAGCGTTGCTCTAGAGTATAGATCCAACGGCCTCGAAAGATGGACGCGAATGACCACGGCGCGCGAAGATCTGCTGGCGGCGGGATTGGCGGTATTCGACCGCGACGGTTTCGAGGGCGCTACCGTGGCCGCCATCAGAACCCGCGCGCGAGCGTCCAATGGCAGCTTCTTCCATTTCTTCGGCTCGAAGAAGGAGCTGGCCGGTACGCTGTTCCTGGAAATTCTCGCCCGTTACCACGCTGCCGTCATCGCGGCGGTCGATGAATCCTGCGGGGCGCGGGAAGGCGTGGCGCGGCTGATCCGCGCGCATCTGGAATGGGTCGTCAGCTCCAGGCGCGAGGCACGCTATCTGTTCGAAATTTCCCGCAGCGAATGGACCGAGGAGATCCGCGGCGCGCAGCGCGCGCAAAATTCGCGTCTTGCGGAAGCCGTCCAGCGATGGCGCGCGCCGCTGGTTGAGCGCGGCGAATTGCTGCCGATGACATCGTCGGTGTTCTTCAGCCAGATCATCGGCCCGGCGCAGATTTTTTGCCGCGCATGGCTGTCGGGCCGCGACCGCGCCGATCCGAGAGAGCAAGCCGACATCCTGATCGCCTGCGCCATCCGCGCGGTGGTCGCGCCCGATGGGATCCACAAACCGGGAGAAACCGCATGAGTGCGAATAACGATCCCGACTTCGCGCCGATCGCGACCCGTATCCGCGACAATGTCGGCCGCCAAGGCTTCATGACCCATATCGGGGCGGAGCTGTCCGAGCTGACACGCGGCACGTGTACGCTTGAGGTCGACCGCCGGCCGGAACTGTTGCAGCAGCACGGCCTGTTCCACGGCGGCGTCACCGCCTTCCTGGTCGACAACGCTACCACGATCGCGGCCGCAACATCGCGGGGGCAGTCGGCGCTGACGGCGGAATACAAATTGAACCTGCTGTCGCCGGCGACCGGCGAGCGCCTGATCTGCAGGGCGCGCGTGATCAAGCCCGGACGTCAGGTCGCCGTGGTTGCGGCCGACGTGTTCTGCGTGATCGACGGCAAAGAGAAGCACACCGCGACCGCGTTGGCGTCGATTGCCATGCTCGACGAAAAAGCGGCTGCCAGAATCCCAAGCCCGGCCTGAAGGGGCCGGGCTTGAAACTCGTTGCAGCGCGATAGAGGCGTTACTTCTCGGTCGCAGCAGGCGCAGGCGCCTCGTCCTCGTGCTGGGCTTCCGGATCGAAGAACTCGCCAGCGGCGGCGAGCGCCTCGGCGGCGGCGTCCTGGTCTTCCTGACGGGTCGAGATGTCCTCGCCGCGGTTGATGCGCTCGGCCTCATCGGCGCTGCGCGCCACGGTGACGCTGACGCTGACTTCGACTTCCGGATGCACGGCGATGGCGATCGCGTGCTTGCCGATGGTCTTGATCGGCGCATCGAGCAGGACCTGGCTGCGGCTGATGGTGACGCCGTCGGCCTCGAAGGAGGTGATGATGTCGCGCACGCTGACCGAGCCGAACAACTGGCCGGTTTCGGAAGCCTGGCGCAGCACGACCACGTTGCGGCCGTTGATCTTCTCCGCGACCTTGGTCGCTTCGCCCTTGGCCTTGAGATTGTTGGCTTCGAGCTCGGCCTTCATGCCGTCGAACTTGGCGCGGTTGTCGGCGGTGGCGCGCAGCGCCTTGCCGCGCTTGAGCAGAAAGTTGCGGGCAAACCCGTCCTTGACGCGGACGACTTCGCCCATCTGACCGAGCTTGGCGACGCGTTCCAGCAAGATGATTTCCATTTTCGTTCTCCTTTTTGAGCGTTCGTATTCGATTGGGTTGGATGTTGCAGTTTCAGGATGCGGGCAGGGGTGGAGGCTTGCCGCGCAGATAGCGTTGGCGAAGTCCGAACACGGCGTCGGCGAGCCCGAGCGCGATCATCGCGAGCCCGGGCCAGACCAGAACGATCGTGACGACGTAGATGCAGCTCAGCCACAGCGCGCGACTCTTCAGCGCCAACGTCAGCGTATGCATGACGGCAAATCCCGTCAGCGCGTAGGCCATCAACAGCGCGCCGGCGGCAATCTTCGCGACGAGGCCAAGCAGCCCCCCGGTAAAACAGAATGCAATGGCGACGCACAGGCCGACGAGTGTCATCGGCGGCAGGGTCGTGGCCTTCAGATCGGGCCACGGGCGCTGGAGGCGGCCGGAGGTGGCGGTGATCTTGGCCGCAAGCCACAGATTGATCGTCAGCATGATCAGCGGCCCGATGACGATCGCGGCCGGCGCCAATGTTGCCGCGGCGTCGATCACACGCTCGTTGGTCTCGATTCGGTGCATTGCAAAAACCCGGGTCACACCGCGCTTCAAGGCGGCCGTGATCGCGTCCGGATCGGTGGTGAATGCGAAGAGCGTCGTAAGCGTGATGAGCGCGGCGAAGCCTGCGATCCACAGCAGGATGCGACCGACCGGGTACCATTCCATCGAGGGGGGCGTTTGTTCCGTGCCGTCGTTTACCGGCCGGCCCAGCATTGCAAGGTGGCCAAGCCACCACGCAGGAACTGCCACGCTAAGGGCATAGGCGATGCAATGATGCAGGCCGAAGAGCACGCCAATGCTGACGGCAGCAGCGATGCCGCCAATCGTTGCACTGAGGGGGCCCCATCCCATCGCCGCGACCATCAGGGGCATCGACGCCAGATAGAGCAACAACGCTGAAATCAGCGCGCGCGAAATTACAGACGCGAACATCAGGCCCGATGCAGCGCCGGCAGCGATACCAATGAGGACGATCGCGATCATCAGCTGTCCCGCCCCTTTCGAGCGGTTAGAGGTCGTCTCGACCCCAACCATCGGCGACCGGACGACCCGGAAGCCTTATGAATCTTATGAATAACGACCGGCGGCGCGAGCGCCGCCGGCCGAACATGTCTTAGCGAATGACGTAGGGCAGCAGGCCAAGGAAACGCGAGCGCTTGATGGCGCGCGCGAGTTCACGCTGCTTCTTGGCGGAGACGGCGGTGATGCGGCTCGGCACGATCTTGCCGCGCTCGGAGACGTAACGCATCAACAGCTTGGAATCCTTGTAGTCGATCTTCGGCGCATTCGGACCCGTGAACGGGCAGGTCTTGCGGCGACGGAAAAACGGACGGCGTGCACCAGCTTCAGCCATGATTCTTACTCCTCTTCCGTCGCTTCAACAGCGACGTCTTCGCGCGGACGGCGCGGGCCGCGGTCGCCGCGGAAGCCACCGCCTTCACGATCGCCACGGAAGCCGCCTTCGCGGTCACCACGGAAACCGCCGCCGCGATCGTCGCGCTCGCGGTCACGATCGGCCTTGCGCATCATCGCCGAGGGACCTTCCTCGTGCTCTTCGACGCGGACGGTGAGATAGCGGATGACGTCTTCAGAGATCCGCTCCTGCCGCTCGATCTCGGTGACCGCGGAGGAGGGCGCGTCGATGTTCATCAGCACGAAGTGCGCTTTGCGATTCTTGTTCATGCGGTAGGTGAGCGAACGCACGCCCCAGTTCTCGGTCTTGGTGACCTTGCCGCCGAGCCCTTCGACGATGCCCGTCATCTGGGTGGTCAGTTCTTCAACCTGCTGGGTGCTCGCATCCTGACGCGCGAGAAAAACATGCTCGTAAAGAGGCATGGGTGTCCTTTCCTGTGTTGGCGCGGTTCCCGGCGGCAAGCCCTTCGAGACCTCCGGAAAGGACTCGATAATGCTCAGAAGGCGGAAGCACGGGACGACGGGCCAACTGGCCCTGCCACATCAACATCGCCAAAAAGGTGAGATTGCTGAGACCGTCCGTTCAGCTCCCGGCCGGGATCCACGGATGGCGCGGTTTATAAGGATTTTCAGCGCGCTGGCAAGGCTTTCTTGCGGGGACTTGAAAGGGTTCCTGGCCTCTCCAACGAGGGCCGTGAGGCCACCGGGCCGGGTTGACATATTTGTTTGTATATCATACAAACAATGGATGAGAGGGCAAAATGGCTCCCAAGTTCGTCCAGACAGCTCCCGAAGCTCTAGCCGGCGATCCCAAGCATGCCGCCCGCGCCACGCGTACAGCCGGACGCCAGATGCGCTCGCGCCTCCTCGACGGCGCCAGCCGCCTGTTCAGGGAGCGGGGCCTCGCCGGAACCTCGATTTCGGACATTGCGGCGGCCGCGGACGCCTTTCCGAGCCAGATCACCTATTACTTCCGCACCAAGGAGGCGCTGTTCGTCGAGGCCGCCTGCCGCGAGATGCTCTATCTGGCGCGCGCGACCGAGCAGGCGGCGCTTCGGGCGCACACGCCGCGGGAATATACGCACGCGCTGGCGAAGACGGTGACGGCGACGGATTCGGTGGCCTTCTTTGCCGAGGCTTTGACCCTGACCAGACGCCGTCAGGATCTCGCTCCGTTGGTTGAACGCACCATCGAACGTCTGCACAGCGAAGGCGCCCGCGCTTATGCCAGCCAGGTCGAGCGGCATGGCTGGCGCTCACTCCGAGCGCCCGAGGAAAGCTCGCGCCGGTTCTGGGCAGTCGCGATCGGCGTCATGGTCGAGGGTCATGCGATGGGACGATCGGCAGAGGATTTGTGCCGCGAGATGCTGCGCGTGCTGGGCGATCAGGCCACGACACCGCCTGGCGTCGACAGCGCCAGACTGCGCGTGGTTGACGACAGCGACAAGCCCGACAGGGAGACCTCATCATGACCGCGCTACGCATGCGTGCCCGTGACTTTCTGAACGAGGACCAATTGATCGCGGTGCGCCAGCGCGTGACGTGGAAAGGCATCGCCCTGATCGTACATGCATGGGCGCTGATCCTGGGATCGATCGCGCTGGCCGCCTGGTGGCCCAACCCGCTGACCTTTTTGCTCGCGGTCGGCATCATCGGCTCGCGCCAGCTCGGGCTCGCGATCCTGATGCATGACGGCGCACATGGATGTCTGTCGGCGGACGAGAAGGTCAACCTGACGCTGAGCCAGTGGTTCTGCGCCTATCCGATCTTCGCCGAGACCCGCGCCTATCGCCGCTATCACCTGCAGCACCATGCGCGCACGCAGCAGGAAGACGATCCGGATCTGGTGCTATCAGCGCCGTTTCCGATCACGGGGATGAGCTACCGCCGCAAGTTCGTGCGCGATATCACCGGGCAGACCGGCTATCAGCAGCGCAAAGCGCAATTGCTAAATGCACTTGGGCCCAAGGAATGGCCGCTCGCGCGGCGCGCCGCGCATTTTTGGGAAAAGCTCGGTCCGCAGTGTGCCGTCAATGCCGTGCTGTTCGCAGGCCTTGCTGCCGCCGGCGTGTGGTGGGCCTATCCGCTGTTGTGGCTGCTGCCGCTGCTCACCTGGCAGATGGTCATCACCCGCATCCGCAACATCGCCGAGCATGCGGTGGTCCCCGACTCGAACGATCCCCTGCGCAATACGCGCACCACGCACACCAATTTCCTTGAGCGGCTGTTCATCGCGCCGTATTACGTGAACTACCACCTTGAGCATCACCTGCTGTTTTACGTGCCCTGCTACAACCTGCCGCGTGTCCACCGCATTCTCTCCGCGAGCCGGTATGCGGACCGAATGGAGGTGCAGCCGAATTACGCCGCCGTGCTGCGGCTCGCGACTGCCAGGCCGGACCACGAGGACCGGCCTGGTAACGTCGTGAGCAGCGCACGCCGCGCCCGGGCCGGGAAGGAGGTTGGCGGTGATCAGGCCGCAGGTGGCTTCTAGCTAGAGGTGGACATCCCCTTTCGCTCATAGGGTAACTTCCCTGGGCGACAATAGCCGCGAAGGAGCGAGCGTATGATCGATCTGACCACCTTGGCTGCTTATGCGGCGGTTGTGCTCGGCTTTGTATTCATTCCGGGTCCCGCCACGCTCCTCACCGTTGCACGGGCAACGAGTTCGGGCACCAGGGTGGGAATCGCGACCGGCGTCGGGATCGCGGCCGGCGACATGATTCATACCTTTATGGCGATCGTCGGCATCTCAGCGATCATTGCCACTTCGGCGCTGCTGTTCAGCATCATCAAATACATTGGCGCCGCGTATCTCGTTTACCTCGGCATTCGCGCAATCCTTGAGAGAACACCGGCAAATCTGACGCCCGGCGGACTACCAATCTCGGCCGGCAAAGCATTCAGGCAAGCTGTTTTGGCCGAGGTGCTGAACCCGAAAACCGCACTCTTTTTTCTCGCGTTCCTCCCCCAGTTCGTGGTGCCCGAAAACGGATCGGTCGTGCTTCAATTGACGATCCTGGGGATCCTTTTTGTGCTGTTGGGGCTCGTCAGTACGGTGGTTTTTGCGGTCTGCGCGGGAGGATTGGGCAATTTTCTCCGTCGAAATCCCACCGTGCTGAAGTGGCAGGGCAAGGCGGTTGGCGGCATCTATTGCGCTCTGGGCGTCCGGTTGGCGCTGCAGGAACGCTGAGCCTGTCCGCCCAATTCCCGGCCTTCCCTGCGGAATGCGTCATCCCCCACCGCGGCTTGACATCCCGGCCTCGGTCAGTGTCTTACGGCCCCAATCAAATAAGGGAGCGCCGATGACGGCTGCATTTACTTTTCCGGGGCAGGGTTCCCAGGCGGTCGGTATGGGCAAAGCCCTGGCGGAAGCCTTTCCGGCCGCGCGGGCGGTATTCGACGAGGTCGATTCGGCGCTCGGTGAGAAGCTGACCGCGATCATCTGGGACGGCCCGGCCGAAACCCTCCAGCTCACCGAAAATGCCCAGCCGGCCCTGATGGCGGTCTCGATTGCCACGCTGCGCGTGCTGGAGACCGAGGCGGGCTTTTCCGTGGGGCGGGATGCGGCCTTCGTCGCCGGCCATTCGCTCGGCGAATATTCCGCGCTGGCTGCGGCCGGCAGCCTCAGCGTCAGCGATACCGCGCGCCTGCTGCGTACCCGTGGCCTTGCGATGCAAAAAGCGGTGCCGGTCGGCGCCGGGGCCATGGCGGCACTGCTCGGGCTTGATTATGAGGCCGCGATGGCCGTCGCCGGCGAAGCCGCGCAGGGTCAGGTCTGCCAGGCGGCTAACGACAATGGCGGCGGGCAGGTGGTGGTGTCCGGCGACAAGGCCGCGGTCGAGCGCGCGCTCGACATCGCCAGGGCCAAGGGCGCCAAGCGCGCGATGCTGCTGCCGGTGTCCGCGCCGTTCCATTGCAAGCTGATGCAGCCCGCGGCCGATGCGATGGCGGAGGCACTGGCCGGCGTGACGATCAGGACGCCGGCTTCGCCGCTGGTGTCGAACGTGCTGGCGGCGCCGATCACCGATCCCGACGAGATTCGCCGCCGCCTGATCGAGCAGGTCACCGGCACCGTGCGCTGGCGCGAGTCGGTGGCTTACATGGCCGCGCACGGCGCCACGCGGTTCTTCGAAATCGGCGCCGGCAAGGTGCTGAGCGGTCTGGTCAAGCGCATCGCCGACGGCGCCATCGGCGTGTCGATCGGGGGACCCAACGATATTGCCGCGGCCAAGGACGCATTGGCGGCTTCGGCCTAAAGCTCCCGGAAGGAGAGATTGATGTTCGATTTGACGGGCAGGACGGCGCTGGTGACCGGCGCGACCGGCGGCATTGGCGGGGCGATCGCGCAGGCGTTGCATGGCCAGGGCGCGACCGTGGCTATTTCTGGAACGCGCCGCGAGGTGTTGGATTCGTTTGCCGGCAAGCTAGGCGATCGCGTCCACGTGCTGCCGTGCAACCTTTCCGATAGCGCTGATGTCGAGGCGCTGGTGCCCGCAGCGGAAGCTGCGATGGGGCAGGTCGACATCCTGATCGCGAATGCCGGCATCACGCGCGACAACCTTTTTGTGCAGTTGCGTGACGAGGATTGGGACGACGTCATCCAGGTCAATCTGACCGCGACCTTCCGTCTCGCCCGCGCCGCAACCAAGCTGATGATGCGCAAGCGCTTCGGCCGGATCATTGCGATCACCTCGATTGTCGGAGTGACCGGCAACCCCGGCCAGGCCAACTACACCGCGTCGAAGGCCGGAATTATCGGCCTGATCAAGACGCTGGGTGCGGAATACGCCAAGCGCAACGTGACCGCCAATTGCATCGCGCCGGGGTTCATCAAGACGCCGATGACGGACGCGCTCAACGACAAGCAGCGCGAAACCATCCTGACGAAGGTTCCTGCGGCGCGGCTGGGGACGCCGGAGGACATCGCCGCGGCGGCTGTCTATCTAGCCTCGAACGAGGCGGCCTACGTCACCGGCCAGACGATTCACGTCAACGGCGGAATGGCCATGTTTTGAGCGAGTTATTGCCCCGATCGATGCGGCCAAAGGCCGTTTCGCCGGGGTGGTGGAGGTTGTAGTCAGGACTTGGGAAGTATGGTAACCGAACCCCCGACGGATGGGCAAACAAGGCCATTGCAGGATTTTGAAACCCTGTATATTGGCGTGGCGACGCCTGCCGTTCGCCGGGGCTTTGTCGGCTACCACCGGGCCGAATCAAGACTATGCGCGATAGCGAAGGAAGTTTAACGACCACGATAGCTCGTAGCGTCTCTATAGCGTCTTGGGGTCGGGTCCAATGGAACAAGCACGAGGTTGAACGATGAGTGAGATTGGCGAGCGGGTTAAGAAGATTGTGGTCGAACACCTCGGTGTTGAACCCGATAAGGTTGTCGACAACGCAAGTTTCATCGACGACCTCGGCGCCGACAGTCTCGACACCGTCGAGCTTGTGATGGCATTTGAAGAAGAGTTCGGCTGCGAAATTCCCGATGACGCCGCCGAGACGATTTTGACAGTCGGCGACGCCACGAAGTTTCTCGAGAAGAACGCGAAAAGCTGACGTCGACGTCCCGGGCGGGTAGAGACAGAGCCGGACGGGCCGTTGTCGAACGGTCCCCCGGTTTCTTGTTTTGCGCCACTGGTTTCGGGTTGGAGTTTTTGACATGAGGCGGGTTGTCGTCACGGGGCTGGGCATGGTTACGCCGCTCGGCTGCGGCGTTGACACAACGTGGGCGCGTATCCTCAACGGTCAGAGCGGCGCCAAAAAGATCGATACATTCGAAGTTGCCGATCTGGCGAGCCAGATCGCCTGCGTGATTCCACGCGGCGACGGCAGTGACGGCACGTTCAATCCCGACCAGTGGATGGAGCCAAAGGAACAGCGCAAGGTCGACGACTTCATCATCTTTGCGATGGCCGCGGCGCGCCAGGCGCTCGACGACGCCGACTGGCATCCCTCGACCGAAGAAGACAAATGCGCCACCGGCACCCTGATCGGTTCGGGAATCGGCGGACTGTCCGGCATCGCCGATACGGCGTTGCTGCTGAAGGAGCGCGGGCCGCGCAGGGTATCGCCGTTCTTCATCCCGGGGCGACTGATCAATCTCGCTTCCGGCTATGTCTCGATCGAGCACGGCCTCAAGGGCCCCAACCATTCCGTGGTGACCGCGTGTTCGACCGGCGCGCATGCGATCGGCGACGGCGCCCGCCTGATTGCGCTCGGCGACGCCGACGTCATGGTGGCGGGCGGCACCGAATCGCCGATCTGCCGGCTGGCGATGGCGGGATTCTGCGCGGCGCGCGCGCTCTCGACCGGCTTCAACGAGACGCCGCACCGGGCCTCGCGGCCCTACGACAAGGACCGCGATGGATTCGTGATGGGCGAGGGCGCCGGCGTCGTCGTGCTCGAGGAATATGAGCACGCGAGAAAGCGCGGTGCGCGAATCTATGCCGAAGTGGTGGGCTACGGCCTGTCGGGCGACGCCTATCATATCACCTCGCCGTCGCCGGATGGCGATGGCGGCTTCCGCAGCATGACCGCGGCGATCAAGCGCGCCGGCATTGCGGTAGCCGATATCGACTACATCAACGCCCACGGAACTTCGACGCAGATCGGCGACGAGATCGAACTCGGCGCGGTGGAGCGGCTACTCGGCAACGCCGCCTCCAAGGTGTCGATGTCGTCGACGAAATCGTCGACCGGTCACCTGCTCGGTGCTGCCGGTGCGATCGAGGCCATTTTCAGTATCCTTGCGATTCGCGACAATATTGCTCCGCCCACCATCAATTTGGAAAATCCGTCGGTGGAAACCGCGATCGATCTGGTGCCGCAGACGGCGCGCAAGCGCGAGATTAACGTCGCGCTGTCGAATTCCTTCGGTTTCGGGGGCACCAATGCTTCCGTGATCGTGCGGCGCGTGGCTGACTAGCAAGTGTTTATAACTACTCCACCGTTTTGCCGCATTCGGCGATGACTTCTACATGTGGGCGTATGCTATCGGCTGGGCATAGGATTGCCCGGCCGCGATTGAACCGACAGGATTCAGGTTGCATCGATGAGTGAGAGGCCGCCCATTTCACCACGAAGCCCGCGCGCTGCGCTGGAGCCCGAGCAGGTGCCGCCGCCGCCGAAGCGGTCGGAGCGCGCCCGCAATCCCTTCGTGGTCGTCGGCAATGCCATCATCACCATCCTGATCATTCTGATGATCGGGGCGGGAACGGTGTACTATTACGGCAGGCAAATGCTGGAGACGCCGGGCCCGCTGCGGGAAGACAAGATCGTCAACATTCCCTCACGTGCCGGCAAGCGCGACATCGCCGATGCGCTGCTGCGCGAGGGCGTGATCAACGTCAATCCCTGGGTATTCATCGGCGGCGTGTTTGCGTTGAAGGCAAGTTCCGACCTCAAGCCGGGTGAATATTCCTTCCAGAAAAATGCCAGCCTGCGTGATGTCATCGCCACCATCGTCGAGGGCAAGGTGGTGCAGCACGCCGTCACTATCCCTGAAGGCCTGACGTCCGAACAGATCGTGGCGCGGCTCATCGACAACGACATCTTCGCTGGGAGCGTGCGGGAAATGCCGCGCGAAGGCACGCTGCTGCCGGAAACCTACAAATTCCCGCGCGGCACCACGCGCGAGCAGGTGATCCACCGCTTGCAACAGAGCCAGAAGCGGGTGCTCGCGGAGATCTGGGAACGCCGCAATCCGGATGTTCTGGTCAAGTCGCCGGAGCAGCTCATCACGCTGGCCTCGATCATCGAGAAGGAAACCGGCCGGGCCGACGAGCGCAGCCGCGTGGCTGCCGTATTCACCAATCGCCTGCGGCAGAGGATCAAGCTGCAGTCCGATCCGACCATCATCTACGGCCTGGTCGGCGGCAAGGGAACGCTGGGCCGGCCGATCAAGCGCTCCGAGATCACGCAACCGTCGCCCTACAACACCTACGTGATCGAAGGCCTGCCGCCCGGACCGATCGCCAATCCGGGCCGCGCCTCGCTCGAAGCGGCGGCCAACCCGGCGCGCACACGCGACCTGTTCTTCGTGGCCGACGGGACCGGCGGGCACGCCTTTACCGAGACCTACGACCAGCACCAAAAGAACGTCGCCAAGCTGCGGGCGCTCGAAAAACAGATTCAGAACGACACCGTCGAACCATCAGAGGATGCGCCGCCGCCAACGTCGGCCGGAGGGCCGGCCGATACCAATCCAACCGCGACCACGCCGCGGCCGGCGGGGCCGAAGAAGCCGCCCGCCCGTCCTGCGGCGCCTGCGACGGCGCCGGCCCGCCAGGGCGCCGCGCAGTCGACCACGACGCCGCCGGTGGTTCAGCGCTGACGCCCGGCCGGTTAAGTCGGCATTTCCGCTACGGCCGGAACGCAATTCCACTTTGGCGGAAATCGGCTTAAGGTCGCGCCGTCCCTTTCGAGTCTTGAAATCCCTGTTTTTCGGAGAGTGTTACGCGATGGCGCTATCGAGCATGACCGGTTTTGCCCGGAGTCACGGCGCCAGCGGTCCCTATACGTTCGAATGGGAACTGAAGTCGGTCAACGCCAAGGGTTTTGACCTGCGCTTGCGCCTGCCGCCGGGCTGGGACGAACTGGAGGCCTTGGCCAAGAAACGCGCCGGCGAGGTGCTGTCGCGGGGCACGGTCTACGCCAACCTCAGCGTCAAGCGCGCCAACGCGGTCTCCACCGTGCGCATCAATGAAGACGTGTTGGCCTCGATCGTGAAGGTCGCGGGCGAACTCGCCGGCCGGATCGACGCCGTGGCGCCCAGCATCGACGGTCTGCTTGGCATCAAGGGCGTCATCGAGGTCGTCGAACCCGAAAGCGACGAGGCGGAAGACAAGGCGGCGAGGGATGCCGCGGCCGCAGCCTTCGAGCAGGCGCTCGCCCAACTCGTCGAGATGCGCCGCCGCGAGGGCGTGACGCTGGGACAAATTCTGATCCAGCGCATGGATGAGATCGAGAGGCTGGCGAAGAAGGCCGAGGCTGCGCCCGGCCGCAAGCCGGAGGCGATCAGGGCGCGCCTGGCCGAGCAGGTGGCGGCACTCTTGGAAACTTCCGAACGCTTCGACGCTGACAGGCTCAATCAGGAAGCGATCATGATCGCGACCAAGGCCGACATCCGCGAAGAACTCGACCGCATCGCCTCGCACGTCGCGCAGGCCCGCGAGATGATCGGCAAGGGCGGGCCGGTCGGCCGGCGGCTCGACTTCCTCGCCCAGGAATTCAACCGCGAGGTCAACACCTGCTGCTCCAAATCGAATGATCTGGAATTGACCCAGACCGGGCTCGAGATGAAGAACGTGGTCGAGCAATTCCGCGAGCAGGTCCAGAACCTGGAGTAACCGATGACGGCTGGAGGTTTCGACGGGGTTGAACGGCGAGGGCTGATGTTCGTGCTGTCGTCGCCCTCGGGCGCGGGCAAGACCACGCTGTCGCGCATGCTGCTTGAGCGCGAGCCGGGCCTGAAGATGTCCGTTTCAGCGACGACGCGCTCGATGCGACCGGGCGAGGTCGAGGGACGCGATTATTTCTTCGTCGACAAGCAGAAGTTCGAGACGATGGTGGAGCAGGGCGAACTGCTCGAATGGGCGACTGTGTTCGACAATCTTTATGGCACGCCGCGTGCGCCGGTCGAAGCGGCATTGTCGGCGGGACAGGATGTCTTGTTCGACATCGACTGGCAGGGCACCCAACAGCTGCATCAGAAGGCGAGTGTCGATGTCGTTCGGGTATTCATCCTGCCGCCATCGGCCGCCGATCTGGAGAAACGGCTGCACACGCGTGCGCAGGATTCCGACGAGGTCATTCGCGGGCGCATGAGCCGCGCCACCCATGAACTCAGTCACTGGGCGGAATACGACTATATCGTTGTCAACCACAACGTCGATGACGCGTTCGCCGAGGTGCAGTCGATTCTCAAGGCCGAGCGGCTCAAGCGTGAGCGCCGCACCGGCCTGACCGAGTTCGTTCGCAAGCTACAGCGCCAGTTGGAAAAATAGCCGCCGCTTCCATTTCGGTCAGGTCTGCGCGCTGCGGGCGAGCCGGGACAGCATTTCCGTAACCTGCCGCTCCCGCTCCCGATCCTGGGGCGCGTGTCCCTGGGGCGCGTGTCGTCGTTCCTGCGGCGGGCGTGGCCGCTCCTGTGGCATGCGCGTTGTTCGCTCCTGGGGTACGCGCGTTCGCTCCTGGGGTACGCGTGTCCGGTCCTGGGGCATCCGCGGATTGTGCACGCCGCCGGTGCGCCGCAGCCCGGCGTCCTCGTCATGGAACATCGGTTGCGGCGAACGCCGCCTTGTCTTTGCGGAATCCCACATCGCGCGCCGCTTGCGGCGCATGGCGCGGCGCGCCCGCATGCGGCCGATCCTGACGATCGCGCTTACCGTGAGGCCGGCCAGCGCAAGCGCGGCGGCCATCACCAGAAGCAGTTTCTGCAGCGATGCGGTCGGCTTTGCTGTCGCCGCGTCCGCTGCGGCGGGCGCAACCTGATCCGCCGCCGCGGGCTGCTGCACTTCCTCGGCCTGTGACGGCTGGGCTGCGGGCGCGGCTGCCGCCGTCTGGAGATTGGTTGGCGTGGTCAAAGATCTTGTGGTGGGAGCGTCATTCCATCGCACCGACGACAGTGGCGCTGGCGCCAGCACATTCGGCATGGTTGCGCGCGGGCTATTCTGCACGGCCGGTGCGGGAGCTGCCGCAACCGTTTGGTCGACTTTGGCGGGCGAATTTGGCTCGGCGCGGGGTTGCTGGGAGACCCATTCGGCACGCGCGTCGGAGATCGACTTGCGCGTGATTGTTCGTTGCTGGGTCGGCTCCTCTGCTGCCGAAGGGGCTGAAGCTGGCGGCGCGGCGCGTGCGAACTTGTCGTCAGCCGTGTCGCTCTCCTCCCGGAGATACCAGCACTGGCGTTTGGTGACGCGATCGATGCGATAGTACCAGTGGCTGCCCGAGGGGTTCGCGCCCTTCGGCGCGGACAGGCAACTGTCCGCGGCGGCCTGGGTCGCTTGTGATGGGGCGGCTTCCGCGGCTGTTGTTAATACCCGGGCCCGGAGATCCGTCGTGGCGGCCAGACTGGCGCCTACCACCACACCGGCAAGGAGAGCCGGGACGAATTTCACGGAACGGTTCGACATTCTGTATCCCCGGCAACGCACGCAACACGACGCTTAATGCCCCCAATCTGGTCAGAGACTTGGGTGGCAATGAGCCGCAATTTCGGAGCGGATGGGGTTTAATTAGGGCTTGCGCGCTGCCTCAATTGAGGCGGGCTAAACCTGTGGAAAACCGGCGTTTTTTCTACTGTCTGGAGGCGCTCCAGCGTCCGATACAGCCGTCGGATCGCACGAATGAACCGGGGCCGCTGTGGGCCGACATGCGGCCCGAACTGGTCCAAGCTCACACCCCGGCGGATCCGTGTCCCCTCAAGGAGCCATTTGGGCTGACCTGACCGGAACTCCATTCCACGGACTGGCTGTCAATTCGCGACTCCGGCTGCAAAAGCCGTGAGCAATGCCTTTCCCTGCGGCCAGTCCTCCAGCCCGCTTGCCTCATTGATGTGGCCAAGCTCTCCCACTTCTACAATGCCGCTTCTCCACTGATTCGCTCTCCCGCGGGCATGCTCGATCGTGCCATAGGGATCGTTCGCGCTTGCGATGATGAGTGAGGGAAACCTGAACCGGCCGAGTGGCGGATTGGCGAAACTGGCGGCCTCGATGGGGAAGGCCTGGGCTTCCGGATTCGGAACGGCAACGAGGAATGCGCCGGCGACCGGCGCCGCGGAAACCTGCTGCCAGTGCGCAACCAGAAGACATGCCAGACTATGAGCGAGGAGGAGCGGCGGCTTCGAAGCGGCGCCGACTGCGCGATCCAGCGCTGAGATCCAGTCCTTGAGTTCAGGTCGATTCCAGTCGGCAGGCTGGAAGCGCCGATAGCGAGGGTTGCTCCTTTCCCATCGGGTTTGCCAGTGCAACTCACCCGATCCTCCGATCCCCGGCAGAATAACGATGTCGGTCATATCAGCTCCGTTGATTTTGCAACCGGACGAAATTGACGTCTTCCGCTGCGATCTGGAATGGGCAATCATCGGAAAAGACGTCCTCTTACCGATGGATTCAAGGTCTTCATGTCATTTCGAGAAAGCTCAATCCCAGCGCTGGACCCGACTGATGTCGCGATCATCGAAGTCCTGCAGGAGGATGGGCGTATCGCGATATCCGAACTTGGCCGCCGGGTCGGACTCTCACAGCCAGCGACCTCGGAGCGGGTCAAGCGACTGGAGGAGCGCGGAATCATTACGGGCTATACCGCGAAGATCAATCCGACCGCGCTCGGGTTGAGGATGATGGCCGTCATCCGCCTGCGCACGACCCACGAATATATTCAGTCCTGCCTGAAGCAATTTTCCGAAATGCCTCACGTCATGGAGGTGCTGCGACTGACCGGCGAGGATTGTTTCATTCTCAAGGTTTTCGTGCCGTCGCCACAGGAGCTTGAAACGATCGTGGATGCAGTCGCGCGGCACGGCTCGGTCACGACGTCGCTGGTGCTGCGCAGCGAGCCGTCAAAGCCGATCGGGCGGGCGTTGATCCAACGCTAGCCAGAAAGATGCTCCCAGGCGGCAGTCCAGACCGTCACCGCAATTCCAAGTCATCCCTGATGATACACATGTCGTGACCGACGCCGCCAAGGCGGTGTGACCCGTCCCGCGCTCTCGGCGCTGCTCAATGAGCGCGCGGCACTATCGTCTGAAATGGCGCTGCGCATCGAGAAGGCGTCGTATCCATGGATACGTTGATGCGCATGCAAAATAGCTACGACATTGCGCAGGCGCGTCGCCGTGCCCGGAAGATCAAGGTTGCGCGGTTTCGCAAGGTTGGAGATCCGGGCCCGGCGCTCGCGTGATCGGATGAGAATGATCCGCCTCGGAATTACGGTGTGCATCCAACAGACGCGTCGCGCCTGCGATCATCATGAAGTCAAGTGCACTCACCCGCAATTCCTGACCTACCGATCGGTCCAGCATCCCCGCCGGACCCTGAGCTGATCGTCGCTACTGTCGAGGCGCGTTTAGTCGCAGATGCGCTCGCGAATCCTGACACGTTCACCAAAGCGGTTGGTGCGTTCGCGGATTACGATCCGGCAGTCATCTCTGTAATCACGATCGCGGTAGTAGGGGCGATCATAGCCGGGACCAACGTAGACGCCGCCCGGACCGACGCCAAACTCAACAGCGTTGGCCGAAGCGATGGTTCCGACCGTAAGCAGTGTCGCAATCGTCAAGGCAGATAGCTTCATAGATACCTCCTCTTGTCGACCAGAATCAAAGGCTTCGAAAGGCATTCGTTCCGCCCGGCGGAGATTTTGATGGCGCCGTCAGCTTAGGTTCCGCCAAAGAACATTGCAGCGAACCGTCTCGGTTTCGATCGCCGTACGCTCGTCGCGGTACCGGCAGAACCCCGTTGCTATTGTCGTACTCGATGCGGGTTTCACGCCTGTGGTTGCGAGCGGAGGAACCTGACGCCGTTCTGAATGGTTGATCGATTTGTTCTCCGCGCCCTCCCGCTCCGTACTCGGACGAGGACACCATGACTTCACTTGCGAAACTTCTCACTCAAAAGCAACAACTGCTGGGCAGGTTGGAGGAGGACCCGGGGCCCAATGAGCGCGCCGAACTGGAACGCCTTATGGAGAAGGTCGATGCGGCGTTGAGCTCACTGGAGCCTGCGCCCAGCGACATTGCCGAGGATCATGACGGCCGCTCAGACTCGGCGGCAATTGATAAGACGACTTCGCCTTCCGCACCCGGCAGACGCTGAGGGCTGACCTGTCGAGGAAGGGCGCCGGGCGATGTCGTGTGGTTTCCGTCATTGCTGTGACAGTGCTGGAAATAGACGCGCCGCGCCTGCGATCATCATGAAAGTTAAGTGTACTGTTCCTCGTGAATTGACCCGCGGCGCCTCTCGTTCCATCTCACGCAGAGGTGTTGGAACTGCAGGGAACAGGGGGAACGAGCTGCTTTCATCGGCGCTTGTTCCTTGTCCGCTTGGTCGGGCTCATCTTCATACAAGCAATGGAGTAATCCTTATGAGACGATTGCCGCTGGCCCTGGGCCTCCTGGCTGCATGCGCCGCCACTGCCGCCTCAGCCGAAACGGTCAACCTGACCGGCACCTACCGGTGCATCCAAATGTGCCGGAACGGCATGGTCGGCGCTCCCACCTTCGTCACGCAGAACGGGGACGCCGTGAACCTCACGACGGAAACGGGTGAATCCTACCGGGCCTGGCCCGACTGGACCGCGCCCTTCAGCCGAATCTGGATCGATGCGCGCGACGAGGGCGCCGTCTATTCGCCCGACGGCATGCGCATTCAGTTCGATGATGGCCGCGTCTGGCAGCGCGACATCGGCCCGCCGCCGCGCGTGGCGTTCCGCCGCGCGCCCGTGGTGTACAGCAGGTAGTTTCAAGCGTGGGCACGGCACTTCGCGCCGTGCCCACCTCTCAGGCCATTTCGACGAAAGCAGCTCGACGGGAAGCTATCGGAATCAAAAGGACAGAGCGGGCCGAAGGCTCCATCGTTGCAGTGACGCGAGCGCACCACCTCAGTTCTTCAGCACAATCCGCCCGACGACTTCCCGGCGCGCAACTCGTCGATCCATTCCTGGACGCCGGTCATCGGCTCTTTCTTCATCGGCGTCGGCTTGATCTTGCCGGCGCGGGCGAGGGCCATCAATTCCTTCGCCTCGGCGAGGGTCCCGACCATGAAGAATTACGGTGAAGAATTTCGGTGACAGTGCAGGGCTGCACCCCCTTGGAATGAGACACGCTGATTTTCTGTGACAGTGCGGTTGCCATGCACAGATCTAGAAGGAGCGGCGCGCGACGCTTGTCTTGGGACGATGCCCACAAGCTTGCAACGAGGAGCGCCGCTCTGAGAGTGTGTTTAGCTGGGCCGATCGCTGCGCGGTCAGGCCCTTCTACTGAGGCTTAATACGCGCCTTGCAGCGGGGCCCAATTCCAATGCGGCTGCGGCAGCGCTTCTTGTGTGGTTTCGGCCGGGGCTCGCGCGGCTGTACTCGCGAACGGAGCGGGGGTCATCGTCCCCGGATAAGGGGTTTGGGCCACGCTTTCAGCGCGCAACGCTCGGCCAAGATGCATTGCGCATCCACTCATCTTCCCGCTGAGCATCGCGTCCTGCGCCTGAGCAATCTCCCTTTCCGCCATGAACTTGGCGGGGCCGTCGGCCATAGCCTCGACTTCGCCTTCAGCTTTAGCGAAGTTGTCGCCGCTACATCCGACACCGACATGCGCGGTGTGATGGATGTGCCTGGCATGTGCGGCGGGCACAAAAGCATAGGCCGTTGCAGCTATTGCGGCTGCACCTAGCACCTTCCTGAGCATTGTTCTTCCCTTTTTTGCTTTGCAATCCGGCATCATTGTCGGACCACCTGAACAACATCGGCTGCGTCCAATCGACGCGGGTGATCAGAATGAACTTCCCGCGATTTCGCGCGATCCAAATGTGATCGGCGATACTTGCAATGCGTCTATGCGCTCGCCGCAGACCCGGTACTTGGCGGGGCAGGCCCTGGCCGCTCAAGCTTCCGTCAATCAGCCCGTACTTCGTCAGCAATTCCAGTGAAGCGTGATAGCCAATCGTTTCAGCGCTGGGCTGGCGTGCCGCGACCAATGCCCAGGGTTGGCGAACATCTGCACCGCTTGCTCAATCGGCCGTAGCGATATGGCGCATGATGATGAAAGCGCTGGATCAAGCGCGCCTGCGCGCCAATTTTTTGCGAAAGGCGAGAGCTACGACTGCTGGAGCGGCGGATTGCGCCAATCGGGCCGCGGCTCGTGCAGTCCCGTTCGGCTCCAATCCGCACCTGCGGACTGCAGGTATGTGAGACGCGTTGCCTCAGTTCTTCAGCACAATCCGCCCGACGACTTTTCCGGCTCGCAGCTCATCGATCCATTTCTGGACATCGGCCATCGGCTCTTCCTTCATCGGGGTCGGCTTGATCTTGCCGGCGCGGGCGAGCGCCATCAGCTCCTTCGCCTCGGCGAGAGTGCCGACCATGAAGCCTTCGATGGTCATGCGCTTGTAGACCCACTGCACCATCGGCAGGCTGAAATTGCCGCCCATCAGGCCGGAGACCACGACCTTGCCGCCGCGCGCCACCGTCGCAACCGCGAACGCCATCGATTTCTCGTTGCCGGCAAAATCGACAACGCCGTCGAAGCCGCCCTCGGTTTCTTTCAGGATGCGCCTGATGATTTCGGGCTCGGACGGATCGTAGGCGGCCGCGGCGCCGTTCTTCAGCGCGGTCTCGCGCGCGGCGGGGCTGAGATCGGCCACCGTGATGTTCTGCTTGAACATGGCTTGCGCGAATGAAAGCCCCATCATGCCGACGCCACCGAGCCCGATCAGCAGGAGATTGCGCTGCCGCGGACGGTCGACCAGCCGCTTCAACGCGCCATAGGCGGTGACGCCCGAGCACATCAGCGTCGCCGCCTGGTTGACCGGCAGCGGATCGTAATCGAGCAGATATTTTGCGTCCGGCACCAGCACATGGGTGGCAAATCCGCCATCGATGGAGACGCCGAGGAAGCGCTGCTTGACGCAGAGGTTCTCGTCGCCATTGGCACAGTCGCGGCACTGGCCGCAGCCGATCCAGGGGAATACCGCCTGCTTCTTTCCGATCAGCTCCTTCGAGGTATCGGGACCGACCTCATCGACCACGCCGGCGATCTCGTGGCCTAGCGTGAACGGCAGCGTCATGCCGCGCGTGGTGTCGAGCCGCTTGCCGCCGCCCAAATCAGCATAGCCGTCCTGGATGTGCAGGTCGGAATGGCAGAGACCACAGCGCTCGATGCGAACGAGGACTTCGCGACCTTGCGGCTTCGGCGTGTCGACAATGGTTTCGCACAATGGCGCATCGAACTTGACCAGCGACTGGCGACGCATCAGCGCCATGGCAATATCTCCCTTGAGCAGAAAGTTTCTTCAGAGCGTTTGAGCTTTTGTGCTTCGTATATCGGTCAATTCACGGGCCATGGCAACAAAGGCGGATACGGGGATTGTTTCGGCCCGCCGGGTCGCATCGACTTCAGCGGCTGCCGCCAGCTGCGCCGGATCGACCGACAGCGATTTGAGGCTCTGCCGCAGCATCTTGCGGCGCTGGCCGAAGGCCGCGGCGGCCACCTGTTCGAGGGCGCGGCGGTCGCAGGTTTCAGGGGCGCTGCGCGGCACCAGCCGCACCACCGAGGAGGTCACCTTGGGCTGCGGCACGAAGGCGGCCGGGGAAATGTCGAACAGGATCTTGGTCTCGGCGCGCCAGTTGGCGAGCACCGCGAGCCGGCCATAGGCCTCGTCATTCTCTTTGGCGACGATGCGCTCGGCGACCTCGCGCTGAAACATCAGCACCATCATGTCGTACCAGGGCGGCCATGGTTCGATCGAGAGCCAGTCCACCAAGAGCGCGGTCGCGATATTGTAGGGCAGGTTGGCGACGATCTTTGCCGGCTCGCCGCCGAGCATCGGGCGGGGATCGAAGCGCTGCGCGTCAGCGTGCACGATCTCGAGCCGGCCGGGATAGCGCCTGGCGATGTAGTCGAGCGGGGCCAGTGCGCGCTCGTCGCGTTCGACAGCGATGACGCGCTTTGCGCCCAGCGCCAGCAGCGCGCGCGTCAGCCCGCCGGGGCCGGGGCCGACCTCGATGATGGTGGCGCCTTCGAGCGGACCCGCGGCGCGCGCAATCCGCGCGGTGAGGTTGAGGTCGAGCAGGAAATTCTGGCCGAGCGATTTGCGCGCCGACAGGGAATGTTCGCGAATGACGTCGCGCAGTGGCGGCAGATCGTCGATCGCGCTCATGAAGGCTTGGTCGTCGCCATGCGCGCGGCAAGACGCAACGCTGCGGCGAGACTCGAAGGATTGGCCTTGCCGGTGCCGGCAATGTCGAAGGCGGTGCCGTGGTCTGGCGAGGTGCGGATGAACGGCAATCCCAGCGTCACGTTGACGGCATCCTCGAACGCAATCGTCTTGATCGGGATCAGCGCCTGGTCGTGATACATGCAGATGGCGCAGTCGTAGCTGTGGCGCGCCGCGGCGTGGAACATGGTGTCCGCCGGCAACGGGCCCCTGGCGTCGATGCCATCAGTGCGCAGCGTTTCGATAGCGGGTGCGACGATGTCGACGTCTTCGCTGCCGAGCGAGCCGTCTTCGCCGGCATGCGGATTGAGGCCCGACACCGCAAGGCGCGGACGGGCCAGCCCGAAATGCGCTTTCAGATCCGCGACCGCAATGCGGGCCGTCGTCACGATCAGCTCGCTCGTGAGCTGCTCCAGCGCCTCACGCAGCGAAAGATGGATGGTGACGGGAACGACGGCGAGCGCCGGCGACCACAACATCATCACCGGCTGCGGGACTTGTCCGCCATCGGCGGCAAGCTCGGCGAGAAACTCGGTGTGGCCGGGATGGCGGAATCCGGCGCGGTACAGCACGCTCTTGGCGATCGGGTTGGTGACGACGGCGCCGGCTCGTCCTCGCCTGACATGGTCGACCGCCTGGCGGATGGAGGCCAGCGCGGCGGTCGCGCTGGTATCGTCGGGTTGTCCGGGGCGCGCGGTGGCGATTTCGCCCGTCGCCACCACGGGCAATGCTTTCGCAAATGCCGCGCTCGCTTCCTCAGGGACAGCATCGGCGAGCTCGACCTGCAAGCCCAGGAGTTTCGCCCGATCAGCGAAGAAGGCGCGATCGCCGAGCAGATAGAACGGCGGCAGGTCCAGCTCTTTGCGCCGCAGCCAGGCGGCGAGGGCGATGTCGGGGCCGATGCCCGCGGGTTCGCCGGATGTTAGCGCGAGTGCCTTGATTTTTGGAGGCTTGGACATCAGAGCCTTGGACATCAGATCCTTGGACGTCGGATCCTTGGCCATCAACGACATTCGATCATCGCGGCTTTGCGGATGTCGGCCAGATAGGCTTTCGACTTCGCCTCGTATTTCTGGGCGTACATCTTTTCCCGGATTTCCCGCTTCTTCGGCGTGTCGACCTTGGTCGGCTTCCGCTCGCACAACGCCACCATCTCCACGCCCTGCTTGGTGATCTCGGGCGGGGTCAAGTGACCGATCGGCGTCTTGTTCAGGAGCTCACGAAGCGGGCCGGGGATGTCGGCCGAGGTCTTGGTGACCGTGTCGCGGATCGCAGCGTTCTGCATCGACTTGAAGTATGAGTTGGCCTGCTCGCAAGTCTGGACGCGCTCGCGCAGGGACTCCGCCTCCTTGCGCCGCAGGTCGATTGCACTTTGCGCCGAGCCGCGCGGCACGATCAGCACGATCGGCTGCAGCTTGTATTCGAATGCTTCGGTCTGGGTCGCTTCGCCGCCTTGCTGGGCGGCGGCGTCAACGTCTTTTTCTCCGACCTGGAGGCTCTCCTTGAAGCGGCCGCGCACCAGGCTGCCCCAGACCATGTCGGCCCTGAGGCGGGCTTTGAGCGTTTCCGGCCGGACACCCTGGCTCTCCAGGGACTTGGTGAGTTGATCGGGCGTCAGCCGCATCCGCTGGCTCATTCCCGAATAGGCCTGGTCGATATCGCTCGCGGTAGGATCGACACCGAACCTCTTGGCTTCCTTGATCTTCACCTTTTCGTTGATCAGCTCATCGATCACTTCCTGCTTGGGCGCCGGTTTGCGCGTGGTCAGGAAGATGAGCTTGGTACGCTGCTCGATATCGAGACTGGTGATGGGCTCGCCGCCGACCATGCAGGCAACAGACTGCGCCGGCAACGGTGAAGCGCTGCCGGCCAGCATCGCAAGCGCGACGGCGGAGCCGGCGGCAAGTGACCGAGACCAAGGCCGGCGGGAAAGGAGCTTGATGGTCGTCATGGTCATGTCAGCCGTATCAACCAACTCGTACCGCGTTGTGCTGGGTACTCTCCGGCAAGGTCAGGCCTCACGCTACTGAATGCCGGTGCTGCCGGCGGATGAGGACGAGTTCGCAATGGTCCGCAGGCCGATCTGCAGCATGAACGCGTGGCTGAGCACCGGCGGTGTCGCCCCCGCGGAGTAGCTGTAGGACGTAACGTAATTGGCCGCCAGCACGAAGCAGTCATCCACATAACCGGCACCGACGATGTACTGGTTCAGCTTGTTGGCTTCAAGGTCCCACCGCGCCGAGCCCGACACGACCCAGTTCGATGCTAACTTGATCGATGCGGTGCCGAGCAGGCCCTCGCGCCGGGTCAGATAGCCGAGTTCCGGCTGCGCCGCATAATTGCCGTACATCATGCTGACCGACCAGCGATCGAACGCGGCGCGTCCCTCGGCCTCGAAGCGATTGACGTTCGTCGTTGCCTCATCAATGCGCGAGCGCACGCTGAACGTATATGTGCGGTTCGGCGAATAGTTGACGCGGGCGACGTAGTCGGACCGGGTGTTCTGCAGGCCGGATTCGAGCCCGGTATTGGTCGCGTCGGCCACGGCGTACGAGTTCAGGCCGAACAACTGGTAAGATTGTCCGAACAGCACGTTGACGCTGCCGCCGCGGTCGAACTGCGTTGTCGCCTGGACGCCGACATTGGCGCGGCCGCCGCCTTCGACGCGGTCGTAGCCCGAGAACTTGTCGACTGCGAACAGGTTGCTGGCGTCGAACACCATGCTCTGGGCGTCTTCGTTGGGCAGCCTGCCGGCAAAGGTCTCGTTGGGACGAGCAATGATCTGCGCAATCGGCTCGATCGTGGTGGTGCCCCAGGGCTGAACGTTGATGAAGGGGTAGCGATATTCGAGGCCGACGGCCGGCATCGGGCGCAGTGCCTGGGTGTCGCCGACAGGAAGGAAATTCGAAACACCCGGCTGGTTCGAAACCGAGGAATTGATGGCGTCGGCGCGCAGAATCGCAAACGGCGTCCAGATTTGACCGAACGGATCGGTGTACGACTTCCGCCATTGCGCTTCGGCCGTCAGGCGCGTGTAAGTGCCGGGGAAGCCGCGCAACAGGCATTGCGACGGCGTCCGCGCCAGTGGATCGGCGGACGTCGTTGTGCACAGGCTGGCGGTGTTGGCCAATGTCGTGATCGGGTCGAAGGCCGCCGTGTCACGCGAGAGGTTGGTGAAGTTGGTCCTGTAGCTGACTTCGCCGCCAAGGATCGGGCTGTTGATCACGTTGTTGTAGTCGATAACTGGATAGATCACCGGAACCTGATTCTGGTTGCCGGAGAACGAGAGGTAGTAGATCGTGCGCGCATCGAAGAAGCTGCGGTTGCCGACGCCGGTCAGGTAGAGCTGCGAGATCGCTTCCGTCGGCAGGCTCAGGAACGAGCCCAGCGGGTCCTTGTACTGGGCAAGCCGGTAGTCCGAGAAGAAGTAGTAATCCGACAGCAGAACGCCGTCCCAGCCCCAAACCCATTTGTCGTTGAGCGCGAACTGGCCCTTGGTGTCGAGGCCGCCGCGGAACTGGCGGTCGCCGGGCTGGCCGGCGTAGGCGCCCTGGTCGAGCTGATCAATGCCGTAGGCGCGGATCTGGTAGGAGCCGTTGATCAGGCGCTGGCGGAATTCGCCCTGGAACAGCACGCCTTGCCGCGTGGTGAAGCGCGGATTGAAGGTCGCGTCATAGTCCGGCGCGATCGCCCAGTAGAACGGGGTTTCCACGCCGTAGCCGTAGCCGGTAACCGTCGAGTAGGCCGGCATCAGGAAGCCGGTCTTGCGCTTGACGGTCGGATCGGGCGTCGAGAAATACGGCAGATACGCCATCGGCACGCCGAAGAACTCGAGCTGCGCGTTTTCGAAGTACAGCATCTTGTCGGTCTGGTCGTGGATGATGCGCGCACCCTTGACTTGCCACAGCGGCGGCTTCTTCGGATTGTCCTTGCACGGCGCGCAGGCGGTATACACGCCGTTTTCGAACACGGTGTAATTGCCGGCGGAACGGTCGGCGCGCGTCGCCGCCATCCGCGTCGCGTCCTCGGTGTCGACGCGCAGCGAATCGACGAACCCGTCACGATAGTCGTCGCTCAGATCCATGATATTGGCGTAGGTGACTTTGCCTTCCGCGTCGGTCAGACGGATGTTGCCTTCCGCATGCAGCCGCTTGGTCTTCTGGTCATAGACGACCTTGTCGGCCTCTACGCTGGTGCCGTTGTAGAACATCTGCACGTTGCCGACCGCCGACACGCGCTGGTTGTTGTAATCGTAGTCCACCTCGACCGCTTGCACGAGCATCTTGCCGTCGTTGTTGGCAGGCCGTGGCGGCGGCTTGGGCGGCCGCGGATTGTAGGTGAAGCTTTGCGCCGAGGCCGGCACCGTCAGGGCAAGCTCGATCGAGCCCGCGAAAACGAATCCGGCGAGCAGGGCAAACATAGAAACGCCAAAGGCAGCCATGCGAGTTCGATAGCGGCGCACATCGGTGCGCCGCCTGAACGCAGGCGACCTCAATTGGCGGGCGGCGACAACGGCCACTACCCGTCCTCCTGGTACAACAAGGCCAAAAAGCCGGTGAGGCCACCCACACAGACGGGCAACCACGCCGCAGCGATCGGATGCATCAACTCAGCCTTGCTCAAATCCTCAGTAACTTTCGATAGAACGTAGAGCAGAAAGCCTGCGCCCACGCCACTCAAAACCATCTTTTGCACGCCGCCCATCCGGAAGAAGCGAAGGCTGACGGAAGCCGCCAACATCACCATTGCAGCCAGCAAAAATGGCTGTGCGATGAGCTTATGGTACTGCAGACGATAGCCCGCGGTTGCAAATCCCGAGCTTTCGGAAGAGCGGATATAGCCGGGCAGTTGCCAAAAGGACACGGTTTCGGGGGTGGAGAAACTGTTGCGAACCTGGGCCGGGGTGAGGGTGGTCGAGAGGTAATAGTTCTCCTGATCAACCGGAGGTTTATCCAGGGAGTATCGTCGTACCGATTTGAAGGCCCAGCGGCCTTCTTCGAGGGCGGCTTCGCGCGCTTCGATTCGCTCCTTGAACTGCAGATCAGGATCGAACCGGAACACGGTCAGTCCGGTCAACCGGACACCCTGCTGTTCGCTGCGCGCCGCATTGATGATCGACTGGCCGTCGCTGTTGATCTGATTGAGCCAGAAGCCGGATGCATCCTGGATGCCGCCGCCTGGGGCCGAGCCGAACAGTTCGGCCTCCATCCGCTTGGAGAGTTCGCGTAAGTTCGCCGACATCGGGTTGTAGGCAACGGTTGCCACGGTGCCGAGGATGATCGCACTTGCCAGCGCCGGCGAGATGAACTGCCAGGCGGAAACGCCGGCCGCGCGTGCGACCACCAGTTCGAGCCGCCGCGACAGCGCGAGATAGCAGGTCATGGCGCCGATCAGGACGCAGAACGGCATCAGCTTTTCGAGCAGTTGCGGCACCCGGTAAAGCGACGTCTGAGCCACCGTGATCGCGGATGCCGACGCCAGCCCGGAAGTCTTGCGGACCATTTCGATGTAGTCGACCAGCACGAGCAGGACGAAAATGCTCGCAAACACGCCCACCGCCGCGACCAGGAAGCGGCCGGCAAAATATCGCCCGAGCGTATTGGTCATCATGCTCATGCTGTGGCGGGCCGTCCAAAGAGCCGCGCAAGGCGCGCATTCGACCTGTTGATGGCTTCCATCAGCGCGGCCGGCGGCTCCACCACGATGCCGGCGATGATCATCCACAGCCCGATGCCGATCGATGCGAACAGCATCGCGTATTGAACGAGCGCCATGCCCGGCGTCTTCACCGTTATCACCGAACAGGCGAATCCCGCCATGCGCAGCCCAAACACCGCAAAGATCGATCCGCCGATCGAAAAATTGCGGCTCTGGCGCGTGGTGCGCGGCGTGCCGAGGAAGGCAAAGGTCAGGACCGCGAACGCGAACGGATAAATCGGCGACATGAAGCGGTCATGCAGCTCGGCGAGAAACTGCCCGGACAGTTGCTTGAAGATCGGATCGTCCTCCGGGGGCGAAACCAGTTCCCAGAGATAGCGTTCGCGAATTCCCAGCGCGACGTCGCGGCCGCGATTGGAGAATTTCGACATGTCGAAGGCATAGCGGGCGAAGGCCACCAGCGCCGGATCGCGCTTTCCTGCCTCGAAACGTTCGAGGTTACCGTCCTCCAGCACCAGATAAGAGCCGCTCTCGTTCTTCAGCACCGTGCCATGGTCGGCAATGATGGTGACGCGCTCCTTGGGATCGCGGCGGTCGTCGACGAAGATGCCGGCGAGCACGCCACCCGGCTGCCGTTCCCGGATGCGAATCGTCAGGTTCTGGTCGAGCTGAGCGAAACGTCCGGGCTGCAGGATGTTGGTCAGCACGTCGGCCGTGATCTCGGCGTCCCATTGCTTGATCCGGCGCAGGCCGTCGGGAGCGAGATAGGCGCCGATGAAGGTGACCAGCATCGCCACGACACACGTGGCGAAGAAAAACGGACGGAACAGCCGGTACGGGGAAAAGCCGGCGGCATTCATCACGATGATTTCGGAATCGGTGGCGAGCTTGTTCAGCGTGTGGGAGATCGCGATCATCAGCGCGATCGGCGCGATGATCAAAACCAGCGCCGGAATCACCAGGCTGGTGATGCCGAGAAAGGTGATGATGGTCTGGCCCTGGCTCGTCATCAGGTCGATGCCGCGCAACGCCTGCGTAATCCAGATCACGCCGGTGAGGCTGACCAGGACCAGCGCAAACGACGCGAGCGTCGTGCGGAAAATGTACCTGTCGATCGACCCCATCGTTACCGTACGATCCCACCTTGCACGCCCAAAGAGCGGCTTCCGACCAACCCCTGTTTGAGGGTCCCCTTTGGTCGGGCCGCCAATCGTCAGCCGTCTGCATTCCCACTACCATCCCTTTGATCCGTCAACAAAATGGCCGAGCCGTGGCGCGCTTCCAATATGACCAATAATTCACTTATGTGGCCTTCCGGTCACTGCGGCCCTTGGCAGTGCGGCGGCTAGCGGGTCATAGTGCCGAAAGCATCAGGTCCGGAGCCATTTGGGCCGTTACCGAAGAGAATATTCCATAGTACGGGCCGATTCCGGACCCGCAAGACAGCCCTGAATTCTGGAGGATTTACCCATGTCCGACGCCGTCAAGGTCGGCTTTGTCACTTTTTCCGCCGCGCCTCGTGGCGTTCTCGTGGTGTTTTGCGATGACGCATTGAAGTTCGGCGAGGCGACGCGCAAGGCGCTGGGGAAGGCGGCCGATACCGTCAAGCGGGCGGCGGCCGCCAACCAGTTCAAGGGCAAGAGCGGGTCGACGCTCGATATCCCGGCGCCGGACGGAATCAAGGCGGAGCGCCTGATCGTGGTCGGTGTCGGCAAGACGGCCGATATCAAGGAGAAGGATTTTCTCAAATTCGGCGGCGTGACGGCGGGCAAGCTCAACGCCGCCAGCGAATCGGTCACCGTGATCGCCGAACTGCCCGAGGCGGCGATGCAGGGCGATGCCGCCGCTGCCATCGCGGCGGGCATCCGGCTGCGCGCGTATAAATTCGATCGCTACAAGACGAAGAAGAAAGACGGCGAGAACGATGCGCTGCGCGCCAACGTTTCAATTGCCGTCGAGGACGTCGCTGCCGCGCGCAAGGCGCTTGCGCCCGCATCCCATGTCGTGGACGGCGTGATCATCGCGCGCGAACTCGTCAACGAGCCGCCGAACGTTCTCTATCCCGTGGAATTCGCGCGCCGCGCGAGCCAGCTCAAGAAGCTCGGCGTCGAGGTCGAAGTGCTCGACGTCAAGGCGATGAAAAAGCTCGGTATGGGTGCCTTGCTCGGTGTCGCGCAGGGCTCGACGCAGCCCGGCCGCACCGTGATCATGCGCTGGAACGGTGGCAAGAAGGGCGATCAACCCGTTGCTTTCGTTGGTAAAGGCGTTTGCTTCGATACCGGTGGTATTTCCATCAAGGGCGCCGCCAGCATGGAGGACATGAAGGGCGACATGGGCGGCGCGGCCTGCGTGGTCGGGCTGATGCATGCGCTGGCTGCGCGCAAGGCAAAGGTCAACGCGGTCGGCGCCATCGGCCTGGTCGAGAACATGCCCGACGGTAACGCCCAGCGCCCCGGCGATATCGTCACCTCGATGTCGGGGCAGACCATCGAAATCATCAACACCGACGCCGAAGGCCGGCTCGTGCTGGCCGATGTGCTCTGGTATGTGGCGAAGAAGTTCAAGCCCAAATTCATGGTCGATCTTGCGACACTCACCGGCGCGATCATGGTCGCGCTCGGAACCGAATATGCCGGCATGTTCTCCAACAACGACGAGCTGGCGGAACGGCTGAGCAAGATCGGAACCGAAACCGGCGAACGCGTCTGGCGCATGCCGCTTGGTCCCGAATATGACAAGCAGATCGATTCGCAGTTTGCCGACATGAAGAATACCGGCGGGCGCCATGGCGGTTCGATCACCGCCGCGCAGTTCCTGCAGCGTTTCGTCGACGACACGCCGTGGGCGCATCTCGACGTTGCGGGAACCGCGATGGGCGCGCCGAAGACCGACATCAACCACAGTTGGGGTTCGGGTTACGGCGTTCGTCTTTTGGACCGATTGGTCGCGGAATATTACGAAGCCACGAAGTAGTTCGGTTGCAGGTGGATGACGGAAATCCTGTTCTATCATTTGCAGGGCATGTCGCTCGAAAGCGTATTGCCGCCGCTCCTGGAAAAATCGCTCGAGCGCGGCTGGCGCGTGGTCGTGCAATCGACTTCGCCGGAGCGCACCGAGGCGCTCGATGCGCATTTGTGGACCTACAGCGACGATTCGTTCCTGCCGCACGCCACATGGCGCGCCGGCGATGCGCAGGACCAGCCCATCATTCTCTCGATCGAGGACGGCAACCCGAACCGGGCCAATGTCAGGTTCCTGATCGACAATGCGGCGTTGCCGGCCGATTGCGACAGCTACGAGCGGGTGGTGCTGGTCTTCAACGGCGACGATGATGACGCGCTGACCGCAGCGCGCGGGGCCTGGGCCGATTGCAAGGCGCGGGGGTTCGAACTGACTTATTGGCAGGCCGATGAGCGGGGCCGGTGGCAGCGGCGGCAATAGCGAATCTATAGGAATTAATGATAATCTGCGGATTCTGAGCCGGACCTTGCGGGCAGCCATGGTCGTGCCGCAAAGTGATGGTCGGACAAATGGTTACAGTAAGGCTGGGGAGCCGGGGTCTAGCGTGCGACGCGGAACAATCGATCGAAAACCACTGCTGACGTTGTTGCTGCTCGGGCCTGCGCTTGCAGGCTGTTCCGGCGCGACCGACCTTATGTCGAAGGATGCGGACTGGTTTTCGCGCACCGGCCGCGTGTTCATCCGAAACGTGTCGATCGAAACGCCTCCGCTCAGTCCGGACAAGCCTGTGACGCCGGATGAACTCGTCAGCGCCGATGGCGGCTGTCCCGGAATGGCGGCGCCGGGGGCTGGTGCAAACGCGCTGGCGGACGGCGCTGCAGGCAGCCCGCCTCCCTCGACGACGGGAAGGGTGGCGCTTGGGCACACCGAATGCGACGTTGTGCGTGGCATTGGTGCACCCGACAACGTCAATTTTTCCAACAATGCCCGCGGCGACCGCGTGGCGGTCGTCAACTATTCACGTGGCCAGCGTGCCGGCATCTACACTTTTACCGCGGGACGCCTGACGTCGATCGAGCGGGCACCGGAGGCGGCGCCGGCAAAGGGCGCAAAGCCGAAGAAGAAGCCGGCTGCATAGACCCGGCAACGGCGATCAGTTTCAGCCTGTCGCTTCGTCAAATTCCGAACTGGCCTCAAGCCAGACTTCCTCGGCACGCCGTAGTGCGCTTTCGGCGCCGGCGCGCGCCTTGCTGAGCTGGGCGGCCTGCTTGGGATCGCGCGTGAACAGATCCGGCAAGGCAAGCGCGGTGTCGATCTTGGCGATGATGCCGTTGATGCGCTCGATTTCGGCCTCGGCCACGGCGATCCGCTGCTTGAGCGGCGATCGCCTTTCGCTCTTCCCGCGCTCCGGCCTTGCAGTCTCTTTGGGCCGCTCGCGCGAACCGCTGCGTGCGTCGCCGATCGACAACACCATGCGCCTGTAGTCGTCGAGGTCACCGTCGTAGGTCGTCACCGTCTGATTGGCGACGACCCACAATTGATCGGCGCAGGCTTCGATCAAGTAGCGGTCGTGCGAGACCATGATGACGGCGCCGGGAAAATCGTTGATCGCTTCGGCCAGCGCCGCACGGCTGTCGATGTCCAGATGGTTGGTCGGCTCGTCGAGGATGATCATGTTCGGGCCGAAGAATGTGGCGAGCCCGAGCAACAGCCGCGCCTTCTCGCCGCCGGACAGGCTCTTGACCAGGGTATCGCCGGCCTTGCCGGAAAACCCGATCGCGCCGGTGCGGCCGCGCACCTTGGTTTCCGGCGCATCGGGCATCAGCCGGCGGACGTGGTCGTAGGGCGAGCCGTCGAGATTGAGTTCGTCGACCTGATGCTGCGCGAAATAGCCGACCGAGAGTTTTTCCGCCCGTGTGATCCGGCCGGAGAAAGGCGCCAGCTTGTTGGCCAATAGCTTGACCAGCGTCGATTTGCCGTTGCCGTTGGAGCCGAGCAGGGCGATGCGGTCCTCGGTGTCGATGCGCAGCGTGACGCGATTGAGCACCGGCTTTTTCGGATCGTAGCCGACCGAGACGTCATCGACGGCGATGATCGGCGGCGACAGCATCTTCTCCGGCGTCGGGAACGTGATTTCACGCACATCCTGCGTCACCAGCGCGGTGACCGGCTTCATCCGCTCCAGCATTTTCACGCGGGACTGCGCCTGGCGGGCCTTGGAAGCCTTGGCCTTGAAGCGATCGACGAAGGCCTGCAGCCGCTTGCGCTCGTCGGCCTGGCGCTTGGCGTGCTTGGCGTCCAGCATCTCGCGCGTGGCGCGCTGTTCCTCGAACGAGGAATAGCTGCCCTTGTAGAGCGTCAGCTTGCCGCGATCGAGGTGCAGGATCTGGTCGACCGAGGTGTCGAGCAGATCGCGGTCGTGGCTGATGACGATCACGGTGCGCGGATAGTTGGCCAGATGGTCTTCCAGCCACAGCGTGCCTTCGAGATCGAGATAGTTGGTCGGTTCGTCCAGCAGCAGAAGGTCCGGCGCAGAGAACAGCGTCGCCGCCAGCGCCACCCGCATGCGCCAGCCGCCGGAGAATTCCGAACACGGCCGCGCCTGGTCGGCGGTGGAAAATCCGAGGCCGCTTAAGATCGCCGCCGCACGCGCCGGCGCGGAATGCGCATCGATGTCGACCAGCCGGGTCTGGATTTCGGCGATCCGGTGCGGATCGTCGGCGGTTTCGGCTTCATGCAGCAGCGCGTCGCGCTCCAGGTCGGCCTTGAGCACGACGTTGATCAGGCTTTCCGGCCCATCGGGCGCTTCCTGCGCCAGGCTACCGATGCGCCAGCGGGGCGGCAGCGTGATGCTGCCGGATTCGGTCGGCAGGTCGCCGCGGATCGCATGAAACAGCGTCGACTTGCCGACGCCGTTGCGGCCGACGAAGCCGACGCGTGCGCCGGGCACGATCTGCACCGTGCTGCTGTCGATCAAAAGCCGCCCGGCGATGCGGACCGAAATATCCGTTATTGAGAGCATGCGGCGTTGTCACCGGAGTGCCCGGCAAACGCAACCCCAAACGCAACTCATTATTGGTAAAATCTATCGGCGTATCGGCAAAGTCTATCAGCAGAAGCCGACATCCGGTGGCGCTCAATGCAACTCGTTGTCGCGGCGGCGCAACTCATCGAGGAGCTCGCGCAAACGCGGGGACAGCTCGGTTTCGGGGCACAGGCTACGCTGCAGCCGCTCGCCGATGGCGTCGCAGATCGACACGCATGTCTTGTGATCCATCTGTTCGAAATCGTTGTTGGTTCGGCCATCCATGAGCGGTCTCTACGAGTTCCACCTAGCAGCAATCGCGAGGCTTTGATTATTATTGATGGGTCAAGTCACAGCGGCGAAATTGGTTTCCGTGCAAGGCGATATACGTTCGCCTGCAAGTGGTCGAAGCACGTTCGGCATCCGGTTCCACGGCACAAAAAAGCCCCGGCGCGGCGGCCGGGGCTCAGTCAGGGGGAAGCTCAATCAGGTCAGTAGCAGCGGTTCACCAGCCGCCAGCGCGGACCCCAAGGGGTCGGAACCAGGCGCCGCGCGTAACAGCCGCCATATCCGCCGCCGTAATAGGCCGGGCCGCCGATGAAGACGCGCGGGCCGCCCCAGCCATGATGATGATGATGGCGGTGCCAGCCGCCATGGTGCCAGCCGCCGGCCGAGGCCGCTGTCGGCGCCAGCGCGGCCGCACCCAGCGAAGCTGCCGCCACTGCAACGAGCGAGAGTTTGCGTAACATAATCGTCTCCTCAAAGTTTCGGTGCCAGCTGGCACCACCAGTGAGATCGGGTCCCGTGACGCCTTAGGACCCGGCGGATGCGCGTGCCCTGCGTTCGATCATCCGTAAGTCTACGGACGCGAAGCTGAATGAAGACGGCACGGCGGCTTCAGACAGGGTTCACCTCCGTGAAATTGCTGTAATCTTTGCCCCCTCAGGCGCGTGGGCGGCACGAAAACACGCCAAAAAGGGGTGGCAGGCGCGTCACACGGTCGCTTGCCGTCGTGAGATGGCGCCGATATAAGCCGGCGCAACTCTCCAATCAGCGTTTTGCAAGGACGTAAACAATGGCGATTGAACGCACTTTCTCGATCATCAAACCGGACGCGACCGAGCGCAATCTGACTGGCGCCGTCAACGCGCTGATCGAGAAGGCCGGGCTCCGTATCGTGGCCCAGAAGCGCATTCGCATGACCCGCGAACAGGCGGAAACCTTCTACGCCGTTCACAAGGCGCGTCCGTTCTTCGGCGAACTGGTCGACTTCATGACCTCGGGGCCGGTCGTGGTGCAGGTGCTGGAAGGCGAGGGCGCCGTACTGAAATATCGCGACGTGATGGGCGCCACCGATCCGTCAAAGGCGGCGGACGGCACGATCCGCAAGGTCCACGCGAAGTCGATCGGCGAGAACTCGGTGCACGGTTCGGACGCACCGGAGACCGCCGCGATCGAAATCGCGCAGTTTTTTTCGGGCAACGAAATCGTCGGCTGATTTATTAGGACAGCGGCAATAGTCGCCGCGCGCAACGGCTGAAAGAGCCGAGGGGGAGACGCTGTGAACTGGCTGTGGCAAATTTTAGATCCTGCGACGATCTCGGCGTTCTTCACCCAGTTCCAGGCCGAGATGCAGCAGCCAGCATTCTGGGTAGCGCTCGGCAAGATCATGTGGATCAACATCCTGCTGTCAGGTGACAACGCGCTTGTCATCGCGATGGCGTGCCGCGGGCTGCCGCCACGCCAGCGGTTCTGGGGCATGGTCCTTGGCGCCGGCGTCGCCGTTCTGCTGCGCATCATCTTCACCGGCATCGTCGTGACCTTGATGGGGCTGCCATTCCTCAAGCTGGTCGGCGGTCTTGCGTTGCTCTTCATCGCAGCGAAGCTCCTGGTGCCTGAACACGAGGACGAGGGCGGCGTGGACGCGGCTGCGCATCTGTGGGCGGCCGTGCAGATCGTCGCGATCGCCGACATCGTGATGAGCCTCGACAACGTCATTGCAGTCGCCGCGGCCGCCAATGGCAGCATTCCCCTGCTTGTCATCGGGCTCGCCATCAGCGTTCCCCTGATCGTCGCCGGTGCCGCGCTGATCATGGCGTTGCTGACGCGTCTTCCGGCGCTGGTGTGGGCCGGTGCAGGCTTGCTCGGCTGGATCGCCGGCGAGGTGATGGCGACGGATCCCGTGGTACAGCCGCCGTTGCATGCGTTCTTCAATGGTCCGGTCGGTGTCGGCCTCGATGGTGTCCTCAAGTCGCTCGGCATGGCGCCGCAGTTCGCCAATGGCGGGCATGGCGGCGAGGTGATCCTTGGAATCATCGGCATCATCATCGTGCTCGTCGCTGGGGCGATCTGGCGAAAGCGCAAGCTGCAGGGCGTCGAGCATTCCGCCACGGCGTAGCGATTAAAACTGCCGGCCCGACGGAAGGTGGCTAACAGAAGCTCCACATTTGCGGGGCGTCTGTAGTCAGAGGCCGATATGGTGAGCCGGCCTGCGGTCGTACGTCCGTCCGGCCTTGACTGTGGTGCTACTTGCGTTCGAAGCTCTCCGGTTCCATACAGCTTCACATGACCGAGCCGCTATTGGGGCGCAGCATCGATCGCCTCGAAGACGAGCGCTTCGTGCGGGGACGCGGGCGCTACATCGCTGATCTCGTGGCGCCAAACGCACTTCATGGCGTGGTCGTTCGCTCGCCGCATGCGCATGCGCGCATCGCCGCGATCAGCGTCGATGCGGCGCGCCAGATGCCCGGCGTTGTGGCGGTGCTCACCGGAGCCGAATTGGCCGCCGACAATATTGGCCCGCTGCCGTGCGCGGTGACCAGTATCCCGATGACCACGCCGCTCGTGGTGCCGCCCTGTCACGCACTGGCGCGCGACGTCGTTCGTTATGTCGGCGAGCCGGTCGCGTTCGTGGTTGCGGAAAGCACTGAGGCCGCGCGCGATGCCGCCGAGGCGGTCATCGTCGACTATGCGCCGCTGCCGCCGGTGGTCTCGATCGCGCATGCCATTCTGCCGGACGCTCCGTCGATCTGGCCGGAGGCGCGGGGCAACATCGCGTTCCAGTTCAACCGGGGCGAGATCGGCCCGGTGGAAGCTGTGATCCGCGACGCCGCCCATGTCGTCGAATGCGAGCTGGTCAACAACCGCGTCGTCGCCGCGCCGATGGAGACGCGCGGTGCGCTGGGGGAGTTCGATGCCGCGAGCGGTCGTCTGCACCTGACCGCCTCGGCCGCCGGCGCACACGCGATCCGTGACCTGCTCGCCGACGGTGTGTTTCGCATCGGCAGGGAAAAGCTTCGCGTCAGCATTCCCGACGTCGGCGGCGGCTTCGGGATGAAGAACGTGCTCTATCCGGAATGGGTGCTGGTGCTGTGGGCGGCGCGCCGCCTCGGTCGCCCGGTCACGTGGATCGGGGATCGCAGCGAGGATTTCACCGGCTCCGCCCATGGCCGTGACAGCCTGATCCGGGCTCGTCTGGCGCTCGACCGCGATGGCCGCTTCCTCGCGCTCGACACAAAAGTCTTCGCCAATCTGGGCGCCCATGTCTCGACGGTGGCGCCGGCCGTGCCGACCATGGCGATGGCGAGCGCCATGGGCGGCGTCTACGACATCCCGCTGATCGCCTTTCAGACCCGCGGCGTGTTCACCAACACGACGCCGGTCGATGCCTATCGCGGCGCCGGCAAGCCCGAGGCGAACTATCTGATCGAGCGCTGCATCGATATTGCTGCCGCCGAGCTCGGGATGGATGCGCTGAAGCTGCGGCGCAAGAACATCTTTCGCCGTTTTCCCCATGCAAGCGCGATGGGGCTTACGGTCGAGCAGGGCAGCTTTGCCCACGCGATCGATCACGCGGTCAAGGCCGCCGCGGGTTTCGATGCGCGCCGGCGAGGCTCGCGCAAGCGGGGCAGGCTGCGTGGCCTGGGCTACGCCTGCTTTCTCGAAACGTCGCGCGGCCAGCCCAATGAAGTGGCGAAAGTGCGCGTCGGTGACGACGGCCGGATCGATCTGATGGTCGGCACGCATTCCAACGGCCAAGGCCATGAGACGACGTTTGCCCAGATCGCGGCCGATGCGTTCGGCCTGGCGCTCGAGCGCTTCCGGTTTCGGCAGGGCGATACGGATGATCTCGACGCCGGCGGCGGGCATGGCGGGGCGCGCTCGATGCATCAGGGCAGCACCGCACTGCTGATGGCGGCCGAAGGCGTGATCGAGAATGCGAGGCGGCTTGCCGCGCGCCTGCTGCAAGCCAGTATGGAGGCGGTTCACTACGAAGCCGGCCTATTGCGCGTCGCCGCGACCGGGCAGGAGGTCAGCCTCGAGGAAGTGGCGCGCGCCTCCTACCAGACGCCCGGCGACGATGTCGCGCCTGGCCTCGCGCACAAGGCGACGCACCTGTGCGACCGCTACACCTTTCCCAACGGTTGCCACGTTGCCGAAGTCGAGATCGACCCCGAGACCGGTGAGGTCAGGCTCGACCGCTACGTCATCTTTGACGACTACGGCCGCCTGCTCGATCCGCGCCTGACGCTGGGGCAGGTCCATGGCGGCGTCGCGCAAGGCATCGGGCAGGCGTTGTTCGAGCAGGCGCTGTTCGATGCCGACACCGGCCAGATCCTCTCGGGCTCGCTGATGGATTATGCACTACCGCGCGCCGACGATCTTCCGGCGTTCGAGGGCAGTTTGACATCAGACTTTCCAAGCCGCGCCAACCGGCTCGGTGTGAAGGGAAGCGGTCAGGCCGGCGCTATCGCAGCCCCAGGCACCATCATGAACGCCGTGATGAACGCGCTGACGCCGCTCGGCGTGCGGCATCTCGACATGCCCGCAACGCCCGCCCGCATCTGGCATGCGATCCAGGTGGCCGGCTCGCGATCGCGTGCGCGCGCCGACACGACGTCCGCCGATCAATAGTCCCAACGACGGATACCCAGCCAGGCCTGAAAGCCACTGCCGGCCGACGACGGTTGTTGCGACGGCGCCCATCAAGGCGTGGGCCAATAGCCGCATCCGGACGTGACCCGTCGCCAATCCCAATCGTCAGTCCTGATCCGAAAGGTGACGATCACCTGATCGCGAGCTTGATTGCTGTTGCTTGACATGCAGGTATTTACCTGCATATTATGTTCTCGATTAAGAGCGAGACCGATGCAGGCCGACAAGGTTTTCAAAGCGCTGGGCGACCCGACACGCAGAAAGCTGCTTGACCTTCTTTGTGAGAAGAATGGGCAGACGCTCGGCCAGCTTTGCGAAAACCTGGACATGGCCCGGCAATCGGCCACGCAGCACCTCGAAATCCTGGAGGCGGCCAATCTCGTGAGCACGGTCAAGCGTGGCCGGGAAAAGCTGCATTTCATCAACCCCGTGCCGCTTCACGAGGTCTACGAACGGTGGGTGCGGAAATTCGAACGGCAGCGGCTCAGCCTGCTGCACGATCTGAAGAAAGAACTCGAAGGAGAATGACGATGACCAAAGAGACGACCAGCTTTGTCTACGTGACCTATATTCGCTCGACGCCGGACAAGGTGTTCGCGGCGATCACGAAACCGGAGATCGCAAGGCGTTACTGGGGCCACGAGAACGTCTCTGACTGGAAACCGGGATCGAAATGGGAGCACGTCCGCGCCAATGAAGAGCGGACCGTCCAAATCGTCGGCAAGGTCATCGAGGTCTCGCCGCCGACCCGTCTCGTCATCACCTGGGCGAATCCGTCGCAGGCCTCCGATCCTTCCGCCTCCAGCCGGGTGACGTTCGAGATCGAGGAATACGAGGACATGGTCCGGCTGACCGTCACCCATGACGAACTCGCCGCCGGCAGCGCTATGGCGAACGGCATCAAGAAGGGGTGGCCGGTCGTCCTCGCCAGCCTGAAATCCTTGCTGGAAACCGGCCAGGGCCTCGACGTTTTCGCCAAGCCGAAATCGGCTTGATCGCCGCCGTATCAATCAGAAGCGGGAGAATGACCATGACGAAATATACCGGCGGATGTGCGTGCGGCGCGATCCATTATGAGACGAGCAGCAAACCCGTCGTCGAGACCCACTGCCAATGCCGCGATTGCCAGAAGCGAAGCGGCACGGGGCATGGATCCTATCTGGTCTTCTCCCGGCGAGCCGACGTGACCATCGCGGGTGAAGCGAAAGACTGGCGGGTAGCGGGCGACAGCGGGAACGAAAAGCTCCACGCCTTCTGCCCGACCTGCGGAACGCCGGTCTACGTGACATTCGTCGCCATGCCGGAACTGATAGCGGTCCACGCGACCAGCCTTGACGACCCCAGCCGGTTCAATCCGCAACTGGTCACATACGGCATCCGCGGCCATGCCTGGGATACGATGGATTCCTCGCTGCAGAAATTCGAGCGCATGCCGCCTGGTTAAGTGTCGCCGGATGCCATACTAACGCCGGCTCTGATCGGAGGCGCTAGGTGGTGGCGTGCTTGCTCCTCCGGCCGTCGCCTCAAGCGCTCTTTGGTCTCTTCCGGGCAGCTCGCGCCGTCGTGTTCAGTGCCACGGCCTCGCGAATGAGCGCCTTCAATGCCTTTTCATCGATCTTGTCGCCCTGATGGAAATCGATGGCGCGCCTGGTGTTGCCTTCGAGGCTGGAGTTGAAGAGGTCTGTTGGATCGTCCAGCGAGGCGCCCTTGGCGAAGGTCATCTTCACGACCGCCTTGTAGGTCTCGCCGGTGCAGATGATGCCGTCGTGCTCCCATACCGGAACGCCGCGCCACTTCCACTCCTCGACCACTTCAGGGTCGGCTTGCTTGATGATGCTTCGGATGCGCGCGAGCATCTCGCCGCGCCAATCGCCCAGCTCCTTGATTCTCGCATCGATGTGCTGAGAGGGAGAAGCTCCGGCTTTTTCTTCCTTCGCGCCGCTCTTCTTCATGGCTATTGTCGCTTTCGTCATGGTTGCAGATGCGGTGCCACCTTTTGCCACTGGCTTCACTCCAACTGATAGATCCTCGATCCATAACGGCCGTCGATACCCGCTGTTCGCCGAAAGCAGTCCTACTCCGGCAGGCCATGCAATGCTTCTTCGTATTGCTCTAACTCGAACACGAACGGACCGAACGAAGAATAGTCGCGCGCCGGCCGGTGCGGTTGCTCAAAGCTCTGCCAAGTGATCTTGCTGTCCGCAGCGCTGACCAAGCACGTTAGCGGCCAGCATCCTACCTCGCCACATTCGCACCCTAGGACAAAGATTCGTCCTGGTGTGCTGGCGAGAGTTCCAGATTTCCCGAGAAAATACCGATCAAGCGGGCCATATCGAAAGAACTGAGGGATGAGACCGCCATGTCCACCAGCGGGGTCCGTCAGCCCATGACTGTACTCAAACTGCTCCGCTAAAGTCGTAAGCATGACACCATCGACGCGCGGCGTGATGACGGTAACGCCATCCTCATCTCTTCTGCTCACGTCGAATGTAAGCATGTTGGTCATAGCTGTATCGCGAAGATGGGTCGTACTGGTTGTTGTCATGCCGCTCACAATGGTTCGCCGGGCAATTGGCTGGCTTGCTTCACCCAGTCGACGAACTGGGCTTCGTCGAGGTCGTCCTCGTGGATGTCGAGGTAGCGGACTTCCTTGTGCTTGGACTCGCCGGACGGGAGAGGGTGTAGCGATGTGCCGCGGAAGAAAGTCACTTTGACGTATTTCGTGAAGCAGTGAAAGCTGAGGAACCAGCTGCCCTCCTCGACGCCATAGAAGGGCGAGTTCCACTTGACGGCTTTGTGCACGCCGGGGACGGTGCGCACGATGAGCGCGTCGAGGTGGCGCCCGATGTCGCGTTTCCAGCCCGGCATGGCGGCGATGTAGGCCTGCACGGGTGCGTCGCCATATCCCTTCGCGATCTGAGGATTGCCGCCTGAGAGCAGGGTAGGCTTTGTTGCGGCGGGCCGCTTGGCAGCGGCCTTCTTTGCGGCCTTTGCCGGCCTCCTCGATGTCGTTTGCACCATCGCGTTCATTCCTGTCGCCGCTGCGTCAGCCGCTGCGCCATTTGGCGGCATAGGGTAGCACGAACATGTACAGACCTGTGAACAGGAGCAAAAACAGCGGGAGCAGTGGCGAGTAGATGACCAAGGTCGGAGGTTCCCCCAATCCCATAGCGACGAAGTTGGCGATGACGGTCGCCGTAAAGGCGATCGACAGCCAGCGGTGGATTTGCCGAATAGACGTATTCCAGTTCATGACCCCTCCTTTGATTTGAAACGAGCCGAAGCGCAGCGCGGCGGTTTCAGTCCGCCCGCGCCACGACCTCTTCCAGCTTCGCGAAGAATTGCTGCCAGCCGGCGTGGGCGCCGCCGTAGGCCTGCTTCTGATCCGGCCGGAAGCCCGACTGCTCCATGCGCAGCAGGGTCCCCGTGCGCGTTGGGGTGAGTGTAAACGTCACCACGCTCTGCAGATTGAAGGCCGCATCCTCGTGCTTGAAATTCCAGGTGTAGGACAGCTCCTTGTTCGGCTCGATGGCGAGGACCTCGCAGTCCAGCACGCCGCCCCAGTCGCCGCGAAGATTGAAACGGTGGCCCACGGCCGGCTTGAAGTCGTTCTTCATCAGCCATTCCTCCATCAGGTGCGGTTGCGTGAGCGCACGCCAGAGCTTTTCCGGGGCATGAGGCATCTCGCGTTCGACGACGACGGAGCGGGTTTCGGTCGTGGTGTTGGTCATTGGTCCATCCGTTTGAGCAGATCTTCGAGATCGTCGAATTTCCTCTGCCAGAACCCCGCCATCTCGCTCGTCCAGTCGATCAGCGGGGCCAGGGCGCCGAGCTGCGCGCTGTAGTGCGTCTGCCGACCTTGGTGGCGGTCGCGCACCAGCCCGGCCTGCTTGAGAACGCCGAGATGTTTCGAGACCGCCGGTTGCGAGATCCCGGCCCGCGCCGTCAGGGCTCCCACCGTCTGCTCTCCTTCGCGGCACAGCCGCTCGAAGATCGCCCGACGGGAAGGATCGGCTAGAGTTCGGAAGAGCACGTCGTGGGCGTTCGGCATCTGGGATCGATAACCTATGGATTATTGATCGATGCATAACCGCGGAGATATGGGCTGGTCAAGTCGGAATTTGAAGCGAAATGGCAGGCCTCACTGAGGGAACCGCCGGCTCCTGAGATTAATATATCCCGCTGGTTATGCATTGCCGGATGCCATCCGCGCAGCAGAGCATGGTCGTTGGCTCGTTGTCGAAGACGGGCCGCATGACCATGTACGGACAGGGAGGTGAGGCTCATGGAAGATGCCGGCCGTCAGGCTCATTGGGAAAACGTCTACACGACGAAGCGCGAGAACGAGGTCAGCTGGTTTCAGCAAAGCCCGGCGCCTTCGCTCGAATTGATCGTGCAGGCAGGCGCCACCAGCAATTCGGCCATCATCGACATCGGCGGCGGCGCTTCGCGGCTGGTCGACAATCTCATCGAGCAGGGGTTTGAGGATGTCACCGTGCTCGATCTGTCAGGCGCGGCGCTGGCTGCCGCCAAAAGCCGCCTTGAGAGCCGCCTTGAGAGCCGCCTTGGCGCTAGTGCCAATCGGGTTCGCTGGATCGTCGCGGACGCGACAACCTGGGAGCCGGCCAGGCCCTACGATATCTGGCACGACCGGGCGGCGTTTCACTTTCTCACCGACGCGAGCGATCGCGCCGCCTACATCGCCCGCCTCGAACGTGGCCTGAAAGTCGGTGGGCACGCCATCATCGCCACCTTCGCGCTCGACGGCCCCGAAAAATGCAGCGGCTTGCCGGTCGCCCGCTATGACAGCGCAAGTCTCGGGCAGACGCTCGGCAGCATGTTCAAGCTGGTGCATACGCAGCGCCACGAACACGTGACCCCGTGGGATTCCCGGCAGATCTTCCAGTTCAGCGTATTCAGGCGCGAGGACTAACCCGCGCCCGCCGCGCGCGTTAGTGCGCCATGCCGCGTGCCAATTCCTGGCAGGCCTCCATGCAGCGGCGGCAGCTTTCCGCGCAGATGCGGCAATGTTCATGCATGGAAGCGTGCTTCTGGCACTCCTCCGCGCAAAGCCGGCAGGCGGCGGCGCAGACGCTGAGCATGCGGCGCATCACTTCGTCATCGGAACCCGTCCTGCGGGTCATGATGCGGCCGGTGATGTTGCAGATGTCGGCGCAATCCAGATCCAGGCAGATGCACTGGGTCAGCTCCTGCACCATGCGCTCTGACAGGCAGGCGTCGGCACAGGAGGTGCAGGTCTGGGCGCAGGAATAACATTCCTCGATGCAGCGGATCAGAGTGTCGTTGATCTGGCCCTGGACGGCCGGGTGGGTGCCGATCATTTCGCGGGCGTGCATGGTGGTGCTCCTGGCTGGAGGGCAGACCGCCACCGGGCGGCTGTTACCTTAAGTCGCGGCCCAGAAAAATGTTCTGGCTCTCCGGCAATACGAACCTGGCCCTGCCGGGTGCGGATGGATTTGATTCGTCGCAATGCGATCATTCCCGATCGGGATATGTTAACGAAACCCGCGATTTCGTGATGGAACTTTGCTTCCCATCATGGGTCGGGTTGTGCGAAACTGGCCCCGTGAAACGCTCGATCCACCTTTGCCGGCTGCTGGCGGTCCTTGTGATCGTCGGCCTCGTCATCGCCCCGCTCACGGCGCGGGCGAATACGGGCGCGACGGCATCGATGGCGATGACGTCGATGTCCGATGACATGACCGCCATGTCCGACGATATGCCGTGCTGCCCGGACAAATCGTCGCCTATGGATTGCGACCAGTGCCCGTTGATGGCGCTCTGCGTGTCGACGACGTTGCAGGCGCCGCTGCCGGCTGGTGTCGCTGAAATCCAGCCCGTTACGCTTCGGATGCTGCTTCCCGGCAGCGATCCCGACGTGGAAAGCATTGGATACTCACCCCCTCCAAAACCTCCCCGGTCCCTGGTCCTTTCGGCGTAGCTCGCCGGAGTACGCGGCGCTCTTGCGGCGTCCGCGCCCATGCCGCCATCGCGGCTGACCACGAGACCTGAGGATTATCACTATGAAGGCCAATCAGTTTTCGCGCACCCTTTGGGTTGCGCTGACCGGCGCTGTCATGACCTGCGCCGCCTCCGTCGCGCTTGCCGACATCAAGAACTACGAGTTCAGGCTTGTCGAACCGACCGTGAAGGCCGGCCCCGACAAGACCATCACCGTGAAGCTCGTCGACAAGACGACGGGCAAGCCTGTTCCGGACGCGGTCATCTTCGCCACGCGCCTCGACATGGCTCCGGATGCCATGCAGGAGATGGTCACCAAGGTCACCCCGCTCCCGGGATCGGAGCCGGGCACCTACCGATTCAAGGCCACCTTTGGCATGGCTGGCCGGTGGCAATTGTCGCTCGGCGCGAAGGTGCAGGGTGAAACCGGCACGGTCGAAAACAAACTCGTCATCCAGGCCGACCAATGAAACGGTCGATCCTGCTAGTCGTGGCAGCCGCTGCCATTGGGGCTGCGACGGTGGCCGTCATCATCTCGCGTCCGTTCGTCTTGTCGAGTGGAGATACCAAGCACGCCCATGTCATCGCGCAAGCCGAACCGGCTTCCGCTGCGATCTACTACCAGGATCCGGACGGCAAGCCGCTCTATTCGCTGACGCCGAAAAAGACACCTGACGGCCGTGACTACCGCGCCGTCCCCGCGGGGGCCGACATCAGTTTCGACGATCCGGCGGAAGTGGCGGCTGCGCCGCCTGCCGACCGCAAGATCAAATACTACCGCAACCCGATGGGCCTGCCGGATGTTTCGCCGACGCCGAAGAAGGACTCGATGGGGATGGATTACATCCCCGTCTACGAGGGCGACGACAGCGACGACGGATCGGTCAAGGTCTCGCCCGGAAAGATCCAGCGCACCGGCGTCAAGTCGGAGCCGGCCGCCCTCCGACCGATCCGGACGGTGGTGCGCGCACCAGGCACGATTCAGCTAGACGAGCGCCGAGTCTCAGTCATCGCGATGCGCGCGGAAACCTACCTGCAATCGGTCGCCGACGTCACGACCGGCACCTTCGTCAAGAAGGGACAGGCTTTGATGCAGGTCTACAGTCCTGCAGTTTCCAGTGCGGCCGCCGAGTATGTGACGACAATAACGTCCAGGACTACCGCGGGCGAGCCCTCCTACGGACGCGGCTCGCGGCAGCGGTTGATGAACCTCGACGTGCCCGACGCGGTGATCACCGCGATCGAACGGACGCGGGTCGTTCCCGTGACCGTCGAGTGGTCGGCCCCGCGCGATGGCATCGTACTGGAACGCAACGCGGTCCAGGGCATGAGAGCTCAACCGGGCGACGTGCTCTTCCGCGTCGCCGACACCTCGGTTGTCTGGGCATTGATCGACGTGGCCGAGCGCGACCTCGGCTCGCTTGCGGTCGGACAGCCCGTAACCGTCCGGGCGCGCAGCTTCCCGACGCGGGACTTCTCCGGAAAAATCGCGGTCGTCTACCCCCAGGTCAACCGCGAGACACGGACAGCCCGCGTTCGGATCGAACTCGACAATTCAGATCTGGCGTTACTGCCGGACATGTACGTCGATGCCGACATCGAGATTGGCGGCTCGGAGCCCGTTCTGGCGGTTCCCGACAGTTCGGTGCTCGATACGGGCTCTCGGCAGGTCGTTCTGGTCGATAAGGGCGAGGGCCGGTTCGAACCCCGTGACGTCAAGATCGGCCGCCGGGGCGGCGGACTAATCGAAATCCGCAGCGGGGTGAAGGACGGAGAGCCCGTCGTCGTTGCCGCCAATTTTCTGATTGATGCGGAGAGTAACCTGAAGGCGGCTCTCAAGGGCTTTGCCGAGGGAGCGCAGCAATGATTGCCCGCTTGATCGCTTGGTCGGCCCGTAACCTGCTGCTGGTGCTGTTCGGCACCGGCTTCGCTGCCGCGGCTGGCCTCTATGCACTCATCCATCTGCCCCTGGACGCCATTCCCGATCTCTCCGACACGCAGGTCATCGTTTACACGGAGTATCCCGGTCAGGCGCCGCAGGTCATCGAGGACCAGGTCACCTATCCCTTGACGACGGCGATGCTGACGGTACCGAAATCGAAAGTCGTTCGCGGTTTCTCGTTCTTCGGCGTCTCGTTCGTCTACGTCATCTTCGAGGACGGTACCGACATTTATTGGGCGCGCTCGCGCGTGCTCGAATTCCTGAACGCCGCGACCTCGCGTATTCCCGCCGGCGTGACGCCGACCATCGGCCCGGATGCGACCGGCGTCGGCTGGGTTTACCAATACGCTATCATGTCGAAAGAGCTGAACCTTTCCGACACGCGCGCCATCCAGGACTGGAATCTGAAGTTCGCGCTCGCCAAGGCCGAAGGTGTCGCGGAAGTGGCGAGCGTCGGCGGCTTCGTCAAGCAGTACAACGTGATCCTCGATCCGCAGCGCATGCGCGACCGCGGCATCACCATGCAGAAGATGCGCGAGGCGATCCGTGCCAGCAACGCCGACGTCGGCGGCCGCACCGTAGAACTATCCGAATTCGAATACGTGATCCGCGGCAAGGGCTACCTGAAGGGCATCAACGACCTCGGCAACGTCGTTCTGAAGGTGAGCAATGGCACGCCCGTACTGCTGCGCGACGTCGCCCGGGTCGAGCTCGGCCCCGACGAGCGGCGCGGCATCACCGAACTGAACGGAGAGGGCGAGGTCGCCAGCGGCATCGTGCTGCAGCGCTTTGGCGTCAACGCGCTCGACGTCATCGAGAACGTCAAGAAGCGTTTCAAGGAAATTGCCAGCAGCCTGCCGAAATCGGTCGAGATCGTGCCGGTCTACGACCGCTCGAACCTGATCTACGCGGCCATCGACACGCTCAAGCACACGCTGTTCGAGGAGAGTGTCGTGGTTGCGCTGGTGTGCATCGTGTTCCTGCTGCACGTCCGCAGCGCGCTGGTCGCCATCCTGATGCTGCCGGTCGGCGTGCTGATGGCGTTCGGTGCGATGCAGCTGCTCGGCATAGGCTCCAACATCATGAGCCTCGGCGGGATTGCAATCGCGATCGGCGCGATGGTGGATGCGGCGATCGTCATGATCGAGAATGCCCACAAGCATCTCGAACGGGCGGAGCCTGGACAGTCGCGGATCGCGATTCTGATCGAGGCGGCAGCCCAGGTCGGCCCGGCACTGTTCTTCAGCCTGCTGATCATCACCGTATCGTTCATGCCGATCTTCACGCTGGAGGGGCAGGAGGGCCGGCTATTTAGCCCGCTCGCCTTCACCAAGACGTTCGCGATGGCGGCGGCGGCGCTGTTGTCCGTCACGCTGGTGCCGGCACTGATGGTTGTGTTCGTGCGTGGAAAGATCGTTCCGGAGCACAAGAACCCGATCAACCGTTTCCTGATCTGGATCTACCGGCCGGTCATCAAGGCGGTGATGCGCGCCAAAATATTGGTGATCCTGATCGCGCTCGCCGTTCTGGCCGTGACGGTGTGGCCAGCTCGGCAGCTCGGCACCGAGTTCATGCCCAATTTGAACGAGGGCACGCTGCTCTACATGCCGACAACATTGCCGGGCATCTCTGTCACCAAGTCCGCTGAACTGATGCAGACACAGGATCGGATCATCCGGTCTTTTCCGGAAGTCGAATCCGTCTACGGCAAGGCAGGCCGCGCCGCGACCGCAACCGATCCGGCGCCGTCAGAAATGTACGAGACCGTCGTCAATCTCAAGCCAAAGCAGGAGTGGCGGGCCGGCGTGACGATCGACAGCCTGATCGCGGAGATGGACAAGGCGCTACAGTTTCCCGGCGTCTCCAACGCCTGGACCATGCCGATCAAGGCTCGCATCGACATGCTGTCGACCGGCATCCGCACCCCGGTCGGGGTCAAGGTGATCGGCACCGATCTGGTCGAGATCGACAAGCTCGCCAAGCAAATCGAGCAGGTTCTGAAGGCGGTCCCGGGCACCTCGTCCGCCTACGCCGAGCGCGGCATCGGCGGCTATTATCTGGAGATCACGCCGGACCGCGAAGCGATGGCGCGCTACGGCATCATGGTCCAGGACGTCCAGGACACCATTGCAACGGCGCTTGGCGGGCAGACGGTCACGACGACAGTCGAGGGACGCCAGCGCTTCTCCGTCAACATGCGCTACCCCCGGGATTTGCGCGACAATCCAAAGGCGATTGCAAGCGACGTGCTGGTGCCGATGCCGGCCGGCGGCGCTGTTCCGCTCGGCGAAGTCGCAAAGATCGCTCCCGCGCGCGGGCCGTCCTCGATCCGCACCGAGAACGGCCAGTTGGCGACCTACATCTATGTCGACATCCGCGACCGCGACCTCGGCGGCTATGTCGCCGAGGCGCAGCGCGCCGTGCAAGCCAGCATCCAGTTTCCGCCTGGATATTACGTGATGTGGAGCGGCCAGTACGAATACCTCGAGCGCGCCACCGCAAGGCTCAGAATCGTCGTTCCCGCAACACTGCTGATCATCTTCCTGCTGTTGTATCTCAACTTCCGGTCCGTCACAGAAACGATGATCGTGATGCTGTCGCTGCCGTTCGCACTGGTCGGCGGGCTCTGGCTGATGTGGTGGCTCGGCTTCAATCTTTCGGTTGCGGTCGCGGTCGGCTTCATCGCGCTCGCGGGCGTTGCTGCCGAGACCGGCGTGGTAATGCTGATCTACCTGAACCAGGCGCTCGCCGAGATCAGGGCCCGCCGCGACGCCGAAAACCGGCCGCTGACGAAGCGCGATCTCTACGACGCCATCATGGAGGGCGCGGTGGAGCGCGTGCGGCCGAAGATGATGACGGTGGTGGCCATCATGGCCGGGCTGCTCCCGATCATGTGGAGCAGCGGCACCGGCTCCGAGATCATGCAGCGCATCGCCGTGCCGATGATAGGCGGCATGATTTCCTCGACCTTGCTGACGCTGATCGTGATCCCGGCGATCTTCGGCCTGGTGAAGGGATTTGGGCTGAAGACCGACGACGATTCCGCTGCAGGGGCTTCGCATTCGACGGCGCCCTCCAGCCGGCGGAAGAAAGGCATTCTGGAGCCGGTCCAATGAGGAGCACGGGAATTTTTCGGAGCAGATGGAAGCGAGGAGGTTGGCAATGAACAGATTCTTTGTGATCGCGCTTTCGATGGTCGCATGGTTGTCTTCCGCTGTTGCCGAGCCGGGCGACGCCGCGCGGGGCCTGCGGGGTTTCCGCATTTGCGCGCCATGCCATTCGCTTGAGGCGGACCGAAACATGACGGGGCCCAGTCTTGCCGGTCTGTGGGAACGGAGGGCCGGATCGTTACCGAGCTTCGAACGCTATTCCGATGCTCTCAAATCGTCCGGCATCATATGGGACGACCGTTCGCTGGACGCCTGGTTGACCGATCCCGATCGCATGGTACCGGACAATGAAATGCCGTTTAACGGCATCAGGGACCCGCAGCACCGCGCAGACCTGCTTGCCTTTCTGAAGGAAGCAACCAAGCCTGGAGCCGCGCCGCAAATGCGCGCTCAAGGACCGATGGAAGGCATGGGCGGGATGATGGGCGGCGGCCGCGTTCCCAACCTGAAAAGTCTGGAATCGAACATGCAGGTGAAGACGATCACCTACTGTCACGACACCTATCGGGTGACCACGACTGATGGCAAGACGCGCGCCTTTTGGGAGCGCAATCTGCGCCTGAAGACCGATTCCGGAAAGGATGGTCCGCAAAGCGGCGCACCAGCCCTCGTGCCCGCGGGAATGATGGGTGACCGGGCAGACGTGATTTTTGCCGCGCCGGAAGAAATCAGCAAGGCGATCGAGGCGCGATGCTGAAGGGAGCGGCACCATGGCAGTTCGCGCAGACGTGGGTCGGGTCCGGATGCTCGCCATGCCATCCTCGATTTTTTTTTGTCGTCGTGGCAGTAGACTGTAACCAAACCAGTCGGGCCAGCGAACTCACGAGATAGCAGGCATGACGACCCTCGAAATCGAACTCAAGGCCCTGATGCTTGCGAGCCTGGACGGTAACGCGGCGTCGTACCGCTCGTTGCTCGATCAGTTGAGCCGCCGCTTGCGCGCCTATTACAAGACTAAGTTCGCAGCGCTCGGCAGAGGTACGTCGGAGGCTGAAGATCTGGTTCAAGAAGCTGTATTGGCAATCCATATCAAGCGGCATACCTACGACCCGGGAGAGCCATTGACGCCCTGGGTGCACGCCATCGCGCGCTACAAATTGATCGATTTTCTGCGTCGCAACCGTGCTTCGCTCGCCGACGTGACGATCGACGAAGCCGATGAGATCATGGCGGATGACGACCATACGGGCGCCGAAAGCACATATGATATCAGACGACTGCTGCAACGGCTGCCGGAAGGCATGCAATGTTCGATCCAGGCTGTGAAGCTTGACGGACTGAGCGTAGCTGAAGCCGCGAGAAGATGCGGCCTTTCCGAGTCGGGCGTAAAGGTAAACGTCCCCCGTGGGCTCAAGGCGCTGACTGCGCTGATTGCCCGGGAAACGCGAACATGAAGACGGATGAACTCGTTGCGCTCCTGAGTACTAACCTTGAGCCGGTCGACCGCAATTCGGTCGTGCGCACGCTTTATGTGGCAATTGCTGCGGGGTCTATTGTGGCGTTCGGCGTCGCCGTTGTTGGCTTAGGCTTCCGGGCCGACCTGATGACAGCCCGTGCACTGATGTTTCTCGCCATAAAGCTTGCCTTTGCAATCGGGATCGTCGGCCTCGCGCTGCTTTACCTGAGGAGACTGGCACGGCCGGGTGGGGAGCGGAAAATCTCCTCCGCCTTGCTTGTCGCTGTGCCGTTTCTCATCATTATGGTTCTTGCCGCCATCAGCCTTGGATCCGCACCCCGGTCGCATTGGGAAAGCATGATCGTCGGCGATGAATGGTTGGAATGCCTTCTCTCTATTCCGATCATTGCGATTGTCCCCTTCGCCGTTTCAATTTGGGCCGTGCGAAAAGGTGCTCCCACCAATCTTTCGCGAGCCGGCGCGTTCCCAGGCCTCATCGCGGGAGGCGTCAGCGCAATGGCTTATGCACTCCATTGTACGGACGATTCGCTGCCGTTTATTGCCGTCTGGTACGGCGGAACGATTGTGCTGTGCACTCTAGCAGGTGCCTTGCTCGGGCCGCGCCTTCTACGCTGGTGACCGTCGCAGTTCAGATCGCGTTTGTGATTGACCTCATGCCCATTAGCCAGGCCGTGGCACCGAGATAGAGTCCGACGCCGAACCACGTATGTACGGAAATATTGAGGATACGAACGGCTGTGGGCTTTGGCATACGCGCCGCCATGAAACCGAGACCGAGGGCTGGCTGCATGACAAACCAGGGCGCAACGAGAACGACCAATCCGAACGCCACTGCCGAAAGGAGACTTGGTTCCGAGCCGAGGCCCGATCTCAAGATCACAAGATAGAGTGCCGCATAGGCGATCCCTACCGCATAGTGGAATGTCCAGCCGGTCGCGAGCTCGCCGCGGACCGCCGGAGTTGCTGTGATCGGGCGATGAACGAATACCCCGCGCGGGAATCCGGCCACCCAGCGTCCGACCAATCCCCAATTTGCCGGCGGGATGCCAACAACGGCCTGGAGCAGGCGAAGCCAGAGGTCCGCCACTAGTGTCGCAATGCTGCCCACCACAATGCTCTCGATTGCCAATGCAGCATAGGAATTCGGTAGACCCATCATTGTCGCCTCCGAGACTGACGTGCATGGTCAACTCTCGTGGTAGCGGCCGGGACAGTGCGCCGGAGCGCCTCAGGCAAGCCGGTACTCCACGATGAGCAGTTAAGTAGCTTGGCGGCGCTCTCGCGTGATCGCAAACCACAAGAAAGCGAGTCCGAGGAGGACGAACAGGGGCTCAAGGACGAGGTCCATTTGTGTATTCGTCAGGTGATGGAGGCCAAAGATCCAGTGGACCCAGACGATATCGAAGCTCAAGACGAAGCCGGTGCCCGCGAGCACGCCCAAGAAGAAGGAAGCCGAGGTCGCTCGCTTGGTCCAAAGCAGAAACCCAATGAGCACGGCAACCGCGACAGTGAGCACTGCGAGTTGTCCGGCCGACGTAGTGACCGGATACAACGTAAACGCAAGCACCAAATCGGGTTGCGTGTCGTTGATTTGATCAAGTCCAGCGGAGGAGGACAAGCAGAGTCCGAAGGACGAGGTCCACCATTTGTGTACTTGCGCGGTCAGTCCCGCACCGGCCAGCAGACCCAGAAGGAACGTGCCGGACGAGACTCGCTTGCTCGACAGCGTCTGAACGGCGGTGATCGCGACAGCGGCAATGCGTCGTGCGGCGTCAATCGCGAACATGTCGTTCACCCCCCGGCGCGATGAGTGTTGATCCCGAACGTCTAGGCCGCCTGACAAATCAGGAGCGCAGATATTTGATCGACGCCGCGATCCCAAGCAAGGCGAAGACGAAAATGGCGAGGTGATAAACCCCCATTGCCACCAACGCGCCGGAGCCCATCGTGGTCATGTCCATGGTCATGAATTGTCTCCAACATCTGCAAATCGAAGATAGCGAAGGATAGCCAGGATGAAGCGGCCGCGACTCTATTGAATCTAACGGGCGGCGGCGGGACACGGCTTGAAAAGGCGATGAAATTGTTGTGAGAATCGAATGAGAGCCTTGGGAGGATCGATACCGGCAGTGCAGGTCATTCGATTCATTCGGGACGCAAACGGAGCCCGGATCGCCTATGCCACGGTCGGCGAAGGCCGGCTCATCCTCTGCCCCGCGTGGTGGGTCAGTCACGTCGAGCGGGATTGGGAGCATCCGGGATTTCGGCGCTTCTTCGGTCGCCTGGCGGAGGGCTTTCGCGTCGTCCGCTACGACCGACCGGGCACCGGTCTGAGCGATCGCGACGTTCCACCGCGAACGCAAGCGGACGAAGTGCAACTGCTCGCAACACTCGCCGATGAACTCGGCGACAGCCAGTTCTCATTGTTCGCGGTGTCTTGCGCGGGACCGGTTGCGCTCACGTATGCGGCTGCGCACCAGGAACGCGTCCGCCGCTTGTGTTTCTATGGCTCGTATGCGAGGGGGGCCGATATCGCGACGCCGGATCTGCGGGATGCGATCACCGATCTTGTGAGTGCGCATTGGGGCCTTGGATCGGTCGCGCTTACAGCGCTATTCCTTCCCGGCGCCTCGATACAGGATTCGGAAAATTTCTCCCGAAACCAGCAGGACTGGGCGAATGCACCGCAGGCAGCGCAATTGCTGCGCCTGAGCTGTGAGATGAATGTCGCGGCAGATGTCCTTTCACGCGTCCAGGCCGAGGCGCTGGTCATACACCGGCGCAAGGACCGCGCGATCCCCCTTGAAGCTGGCCAAAAGCTCGCTGCCGAATTACCTCGCGCGCGGCTCATAACACTGGACGGCGACATACACCTGCCATGGATCGATGGCGACGCGATTGCCGACGCGGTCCATTCGTTCCTTGCCGGCGATGAGGTACGCGCGGCTGCCTCAGCACCGTTATCTGGATGCCGGCTCGACGAGGCCAATCGTGAGATCGTCCTGGACGGTCAACGTCGCCCAACGACGCGGCTGGAGTACGCTGTGATACTCACCCTGATCCAGGCAAGTGGACGCGTCATCACCCGAGACGAGATGCTTGCCGAAATCTGGAACACCCCCTTCGCGGGCTCGAACAAGGTGGACGCCGTAGTCGGATCACTGCGGAAGAAGCTCGGCCCCTTCGCAGCTTCCATCGAAACCGTGACGGGCCATGGTTACCGCTTCCGAGGATGGAAGAAGGCCATCAACGACGTGCATTGATCGTTCGGTTGACTTCGGGAGTGGGCCAGATTGCGCAATTGTGTTTCGCACCTTCGCGGGCGCAGCATTGAGCCCAAGACTTGTTGCGGCGATGGCGGTTTTCACGTCGGCGTGAGCTTGTAACCGACTGGCATTTAGCTCCGAACTCATGATTAGAGGCGCACATGACGGCGCTTCCAATCATGGAGCCGGAACATGTCAACCAAACATCTTCTCACGATGTCCCTCTTGTTGCCGCTCGTGGCGGTCTCCGCGACTGCACAGGCGGGCTCGACCATTACCGACAAGAGCTATTGGCCGAATGAGGCCAGGCGGAGCACGCCGATCGGTGCTGTCTCGCAAACTGGTCCGTATTCAGCGTTCGCCTATGATCGAGCGGCATCACGTTTGGCGCCCGCCACCGCCGGCGGCGGATCGGGGTTCCGCTACCAGGGCGGGCCGAAGGGGCGTTGATACTCACGGGCGCTATATCGCCGTCGAAGGTCGTCGGCCGAGATGCATGGGCCGCGCGATCTGGAGCAAGAGGGGTTGCGGTAGATCGTCTACTCCCGCAACCCGTCACATTCCCTTTCATCGCAGCAGAGGCGTTCCAATGACCTTAAGTCGGGACAACGACACCCCTATGGGCGGGACCTCACTGATCACCACTTTGGGCAGTTATTTCGTCCGCTATCGGATGGCGCTGTATCTTGTCTTTGCAGCGGCGGTTTCCTTGAGTGTCGTCTGGAATTGGAATTGGCTAACAGGCGCCGAGATATTTCGCATCATGGCGTCGCTGCCGTGCACGTTCATGATGCTCATGTGCATGAAGCGAGTGAGTTGCAGGCAGCCTCAGGTGGCAGTTGATCCGCGGGGCGACGGAGTGAGCCAATGATGGACAATATGATGCCAGGAATGATGTGGGGTATGGGGTTTGTCTGGTTGTTGGTCGTGATCGTCTTGATCCTCGCGGCCGCGGCACTGATCAAGTACCTTCGCACCGGGAGCAAGGAGCCACCAGCGCGTTAGCGTAAACGTGCGCTATCCCCGCGACCTGCGTATCATGGCCGGACTGCTGCGTGGCGTGAAGCTACGGTAACCGCAGGGCAGATCATCCAGGACCTCGACGGCAGGTTGCGCCCGGGCCAGGACTGGCGGCTGGAAGTAACTGACGAATTCGCAAATCCGCTCTACGTCGTCCACATCGTCGCCGACCGGGTCAGATAAAGCCGCGGTCCCGGCCACAAGGCCGGGCCGGGACCGGTAGACGGTTCGTCGGCCTATTTGGGGGTACGCAAAGCCGGCGATGAGAGCCAGCGGTCAATGACGGCCGCGGCTTCGTTTGCAACCGCCACCTCCATGAGACGCTCTCGCTCGCGGCCCGGCGGCAGGCGAGCTGCCTTTTCGCGGGCGTGAACGGCAATTTGGTTGAGCCGTTCCTGGAGCGGAAGCGCCGGGCGGCTGCGATTGCGCTTTTTCTTCATAGTGGACCTCCTTGCTGGCCTGATCCTTTCATTTTGCGGCAGGCGCATCCTTAACCTTTGTTGGGAACAGGCCTCGGGTCCGCGTGTTTCATTCAGGTCAACAAGTCATCGAACGGAAGGGGACGCGGCTTTGGAGCGGGAGCTGGTGTTGGCGGCTATGTTGCGGCGGCTCAACACCGTTACAGGATTGGATGAGGCGGACATTGCTGCCATCCGCGCGTTGCCGATCATCGTGCGGCAATGGGAGGCTGGACGTCCCGTCGTATCCGACGGCGATCGTCCGACGGAATGCAGTCTCGTGATCGAGGGATTCTGCGTGCGCGCCAAGACGACCTTCAGCGGTCAGCGGCAAATTCTTTCAATTCATATCCCCGGTGATATCCCGGATCTCCAGAGTCTGCATCTACACAGGATGGATCACGATCTCATCCCGGTGGTCCCGTCCACGCTTGGCATGATCAGTCACGCCTCGTTGCGTGCCTTGACGCGCACCCGGCCGAACGTCGCCGAAAAGTTCTGGCGCGACACGCTGATCGATGCGGCGATATTCCGGCAATGGATCGTCAATGTCGGCCAGCGGCCAGCGGATAGCCGGCTCGCTCACGTCGTTATGGAGCTTCGCTACCGCCTTGCCGTCGTCGACCGTACGGCGGGTGAAACATTTGAAATGCCGCTTACGCAGGAACAGATTGCAGAGGCGCTGGGGATCACGCCGGTCCACGCCAATCGCGTCATCAGGCAACTGCGCGAGGCGAAAATCGTCGATATCAGCCGGGGGCGCGTGGTGGTGCTGAACGAAGCGAAACTTGCGCAATTGGCGCAGTTCGACGACCGTTATCTTCATCAAAGTCCAACGCTCTGAAGCCGCGTCTCGAGCGGAAACCTTGGAAAGGTTTGAGGGTGCCGGCCGCCGACTGCGCGTGGATCAATGGCGATGTGCGCGAATTTGTCGATCCCGTGGAACGATTCTTTCTCGGGAAAATTATGCAATTGTCCAAGGGATGGACACATTAAACTCAAGCGGCTGCCGATGCGGTCCCGCCCGTAAGGCTCATTGGCAGCCGTTGTTTGTCGCCACCGCCATGAAGAATTTCGCCAACGCGTCCTTCCCGCCCGAGGTGATCTCGGTGATGGAGGAGGCGCTTGATGCGGCGGTGGCTTCGCTTCCCGAGCCCGTCCATTCCACGCACGTTCAATGTATCGCCGAGGCGATCCTGCGCGCAGCCGACAAGGGCGAGCGCGACCCGCAAATCCTGCAAAGGTTGGCATTGCTGGAACTGCAGATCGTTCGGCGCTAGGCGCGCGGCCAGGCTAGCCGGCCGGCTAAGTTTCCGTTCGGGCCCTTGCGCTACGCCGCGCGCACCTGACTGAGAAACGCGTCGACCTGCTCGCGCAATTGCTGCGATTGCCGCGACAGATTGCTTGCGGCGGTCTCGACCTGGTTTGCCGCGATGCCGGTAGCTGCGGCGCCCTCGGTCACGCCGCCGACATTGGCGGATACTTCCTGGGTGCCGGCCGCGGCCTGCTGCACATTGCGCGCAATCTCCTGCGTCGCTGCGCCCTGCTGCTCGATGGCGGACGCAATAGTCGTTGCGATCTCGCTGATTTCGCCGATGGTTTTGCCGATCGCCTCGATCGAGACGACGGATTTCTGCGTGGCGCCCTGAATCGCGGTGATCTGGGAGGCTATTTCCTCGGTGGCCTTCGACGTCTGCTCGGCCAGGTTCTTCACCTCGGCCGCGACCACGGCAAAGCCCCTGCCGCTGTCGCCGGCACGCGCTGCTTCGATGGTTGCGTTGAGCGCCAGCAGGTTGGTCTGCGAAGCGATGTTGTTGATCAGCTTGACGATATCGCCGATCCGCTGGGCCATGGCTGCGAGACCCTGAATCTCGGTGTTGGTCCCCTGCGCTTCCTGCACGGCCTTTGCCGCGATCGCCGCCGATTGGGTGACCTGCCGGCTGATCTCGGTGACGGATGCGGACAATTCTTCCGTGGCGGTCGCCACGGTCTGGACGTTACTCGACGTTTCCTGCGCGCCCGACGCCACGGCGGACGCCTTGTTGGTATTCTCGGTCGCGACGGCCGCCATCTTTTCGGCGGTGGCGCGCATCTCGACAATCGATGTGGCGACGGCATCGAGCACGTGGGTGGCATTCTGGTCGAAGCCCTGCGTCAGCGTCTCCATCATCTGCTGGCGATGCTCCTTCTTCTGCTGTTCCGCTTGCTGTTCGACAGCGAGATCGTTCGCTCTGATGGCGTTGTCGCGAAAAACCGCGACTGACCGCGCCATCTCGCCGACCTCGTCGGCCCGCGCGAGCGCCGGAATGTCGATCGACATGTCGCCGCCGGCGAGGCGTTGCATGGCAGCCGTCATGGCCGTCACGGGGCGGATGACGCGGCGAGACAGAATCCAGATCGACGCCATGCTGACACCGATACCGAGCAACATGACGAGGGCGACCAGAACGAGCTGCGCCCGTGCCGCTGCAGCCTTGGCCGCCGCGTGGACGTTGGTGACTTCGACCGCGGCATCCTTGATACGAACGATGAATTCCAGCGCAGGGTTCGACGCGTCGTACCATTGCTGAACCGTCATCGGATAGCTGCCGCCGGCCGCGCCGGCCTTGTAGATCGTATCGGTTTGCACTTTGAAATTGCCGAGGAAGTTTTGCTCGGCGGCGGCAACCGCGGATGTCAGCGGCGGCGCCGCACCGGCGGTTAGATCGCGTATCGTCTGCCAGTTCGATTGCACATGCCCCCGCCAGCCGGCGATGTCGCGCTGCTGCTCGGTCGATAGCGCGCGGCTCGCCGAGATGTTGCCGGCATGAACGGCGCGTTCGCGGCCGGCATATTCGCGCATCAGGAACGCGCCCTGCTTGATCATCGTCAGCTCGCCGACGATGGCGTCTTCCTTGCTGATCTCGCGCGAGGCTGTGGTCCAGAGCGATTGAACCCGCGTCAGGAGATCCGAGACCGCCGGGTACCACGATTTCAGCAGTTCGGCATCGCGCTGCTCCTTCGGAGACTGAAGGGCGGAATCCGCGCTGCGGCGGAGCTGCTTTACGCGCTCATAGGCCTGTTCGAGTTCGGCAATCAGCTTCTTGCCTTCCGGCGTCGCGGTGGCGGCAATCTGCCGGAGCGCCGGAGCCAGCACGGCATCGCCCTGCGAACGGCGCTTCTGGATCAACTCGCGCGTCTCCGCGTTTGTCGGGGCAGGGGCCTGCAGGGCGGTATTGGTCTGGCCGCGTTCGAGCTGAATGTTCTCCAGTCCCTTGAGCAGTTGATCGGCGTTTGCATTCACCTCGGCAACGCGGACGGCGGCAGCGTAGCTGCGCCAGGCGTCTGTGCCGGCAATGGCGCAGGAGATCAGGACCAGTGCCGCGAGCACTCCGACGATGAGGGCGAGGGTGGTCTTGACGGTGAGGGCGCCCGAACGGGTCTCGCGCTTCGAATGCATGGGGAATACCTTCCGGTGGCGGGCCCCTGATCACGGCCTCTTCGCTACTACCAGCCGGCCGTTACCAACCCGCTAACCGTGGCGCCAAGCTGTAGTGCCAAGGTTCTGTTTTCAAAGCCCTTTCGACATTTTCTGATATTTGTTCGCACAAGCCGCGTCCCTAAAGTTGCAGACGCAGACGAGATCGCTGGCATGGGCGTGGGGGCGATCATCTCAGCTTCGCACGATCGAGTTGGCGCGGCCGATCAGCCGCGCCAGTTGCTCGAAGCGGCTGCCGACGCGATCGGCGACGAGAGACCATGCGGTGCTGGAACACCAGCATCAGCTTGCGGCCGCGGGGATCGGAAGAGCGTGGGCTCCGAACCAAAACTTGTGACGCCGTTCACCATCGCCCCGAAAAGGATCAGATAAGCTTGGGTTACCCGGAGCTGCTGCGTCGGGCGTACGTGTCCGTTGATCCATTTTCGATCCTGTTTGACACACTCCCTTCCAGGAGGAAGACGATGGCAGATCTTGCAAGAAGTCATGCCGTGGTCATTGGCGCCGGCATGGCCGGCCTTACGGCCGCTCAGGCGATCTCGGGGCATTTCGGGAAAGTCACGATCATCGAGCGGGACGTGCTTCCCGCCGGGGCCGCGCCCCGAAACGGCACGCCGCAGGCCCAGCATGCCCATATACTGCTCGCAGGCGGGCTGAAGGCGCTGCAGACCTTGTTTCCGGGATTTGAGAACGATCTGGCGGAAGCGGGCGCGGTGAAGATCCGCACGGGTAAGGATATAAGGTTTGAGCGTCCCGGGTTTGATCCTTTCCCGATTCGCGATCTCGGCATCGACACTTTCTGCATGTCGCGCCCGCTGCTCGAAGCCGTTACGCGACGACGCGTTCAGCAGACGGCCAACATCAACATTTGCGTGCGCTCTCGCGTGACGGGGCTCGTCCCGTCCCGTGACGCAACGCGGATCGAGGCGGTCCGTTACGATAGCGAAGATGGGCCTGCCGTTACCTTGGGAGCCGACCTGGTTGTCGAAGCTTCCGGCCGCTGCGGCCTGACGCTGAAGCTGCTCGAAGAGCTTTCTCTGCCGAAGCCCGAAGAAACCGAGATCGGCATTGATCAGGCTTACGCGAGCACCATTGTCGAGCGGCCAATCGATCACAATGCTGACTGGCTCGGCAATATCATCCTGCCGTCAGCACCCGCCAGCAGCCGCGGAGCGTTCCTGTTTCCGATCGAGAAGCAGCGGTGGCTGCTTTCCGTCGGAGCCAATCATGGCGATGCGCCTCCGGGCGACCGCGCAGGATTCATGGATTTCGTCAGGAGCCTGCGCACCCCGACCATCTATGACGCGGTCAGGGATGCGCGGCCGCTGACTGATATCGTCCGCTACCAGCTGCCTTGCAGCACGCGGCGGCATTTCGAGCGCCTTGAGGCGTTCCCGGCAGGGCTGCTCGTGATCGGCGATGCCCTCTGCCGCTTTAATCCAGTGTTCGGCCAGGGCATGAGTGTGGCGGCACAGGAGGCCGTGATCCTGGAGCAGTTGCTGGCGGAAGGTGTTCCCAAGGAGCGGCTGGCGCGAGACTTCTTTGCTGCCATCCAGGACACCATCGCAACGCCGTGGGGCGTTGCCGTCTCCGATTTCGTCTACCCCGCCACGCGCGGCGTTCGGCCCGCCGACCTCGCGCAGCGCTTGCAATACGGTATGGCCTTGACCAGGCTCGCCGCTGCGGATCCCGAGGTTCACCGGTTGACCGTGGAAGTCTCGCAACTGCTCAAGCCGCAGGCCGCGCTGCGCGAGCCGGCGCTCGTGGCGCGCGTGATGTCGCTGATGTGAGCGGCAAATGCGGGGAGGCCGCGGTGGACTTTGTTACCGTCGTTGCCGCTCGGCTCGAAAAGTGACAAGGTTGCGCCCGAAGGAAATGAGCCATGGGCTTCTACAACGACATTATCCTTCCAAGGGTTTGCGATCTCGCGATGCGCAACGCTCAACTTCGTCCCTATCGCGAGCGGGTGATCGGCGCGGCGGAAGGGCTGGTCATCGAGATCGGGGTCGGCTCGGGTCGGAATTTGCCTCTCTATCGGTCCCCGGTGAAGGAGGTACTGGCGCTGGAGCCATCTCCCCAGCTCACGGCGATGGCCCGTGGTGCTCTGCATCCGGGCATGCCGGTCCGCTTCATCGAAGCGTCGGCAGAAGCCATTCCACTCGACGATCAAAGCGTCGATACCGTCGTGACCACCTGGACCTTGTGCAGCATTCCAGATGCCGCCATGGCGCTCACCGAAATGCGGCGCGTGCTTCGGCCGAGTGGCAAGCTCTTGTTCGTGGAGCATGGCATGGCGCCGGACAGGAATGTGCGGCGATGGCAGGACTGGCTGACGCCTGCCTGGAAACGCATCAGTGGCGGCTGTCATCTCAATCGACCCATCAGCACGATGATCGAAAGTGCGGGCTTCAGGATTGATCGGGTGGAGACCGGCTATATGCCCGGACCCAAGGCGATGACGTTCATGTACGAGGGCAGCGCGCGACCAAACTAGCGGCATAGCGGACATGGCCCGACTTGCTGCTGGCTTGACCCGGTCGCGAATGACCCTAACGGCCCGGTCGCCCGTCAGCCATTTCGCAGGGAAATTCGTCTCATTGGCAAGTAAGCCCGCTCCGGCGGGTCGCTCTGGCTGAAGCACCTCATCCGCGGTAGGATTGTTCGCGGGCGGAAACCCGATGGCTCGCCTGCACGCTGTTAAAGGGAGGTACAACGAACACTAGAGGGAGGTAAAAACCAATGAAAATCAGTTCGCTTACGAGGACGGCTCTGGTCGCGGCAGTCTCTGCCACATTGGCGTTCGCCGTCACGGCGCATGCCCAGCAGCCTCGAATCCTCAAGATCCAGTCGGCGGTGCCCGCGTCGACCACCACACAGGACGCGTTGAAGTTCTTCGCCGAGCGGGTCGACAAGCTGACCGGCGGCAACCTCAAGATCGACGCGCTGCCAGGCGGCGCGGTCGTGCCGCCTTTCGAGATCCTGGATGCCACGCACAAGAAGGTGATCGATGGTGCTTACGGCATCTCCTATTGGTGGGTCGGCAAGAACAATGCTGCAACGCTGTTCGCGAACACTCCGGCCGGCATTGCCGGCATGGATGCAATCGACTTCATCGGCTGGGTCTACGACGGGGGCGGCCTCGAGCTGTGGAACGAGTTCTATCAGAAGGAGCTGAAGCTCAATCTGGTCGCATTCCCGAGCATCCCGCCCAGTCCGCAGGCGCTCGGCTGGTTCAAGCGGCCAATCAAGGACCTCCCCGACTTCAAGGGCATGAAGTGCCGCCAGACCGGTATCGTCTCCCAGCTCTATGCCAAGATGGGCATGGCTGTCGTCAATATGCCGGGGGGTGAGATTCTGCCTGCTGCCGAGCGTGGCACTATCGATTGTGCGGAATGGGTTGGTGGAGTCGAGGACCTGCGCCTCGGCTTGCATACGGTTTGGAAGTACCATTACACGCCCGGCATGCACGAGAGCGCCTCGGTCGCCGAACTCGCGATCAACAAAGATGTCTGGGACAGCCTGCCGGATCAGAACAAGGAAGCGATCAAGTCGGCCTCATCGGAGACCTTCCTGCGCTGGTGGGCGACGTTTCAGAGGATGAACGCGGAGGCCATCCAGGAGTTTACGACCAAGCACGGCGTGAAGCTCCTGACGACGCCGCCGGAGGTCAACGCGGCGTTCCTGAAAACGTGGGACGAGTTCGCCGCCGCGGAATCCGCGAAGAATCCATTCTTCAAGAAGGTCTACGAGTCCCAGCGGGCCTATGCCTCAAAGGTGGTGCCGGCCAAGCGCTTCATGTTTCCGCCCTACGCATTGCAGGCCGACCACTATTGGCCCGCGAAAACGCAATGATATGGCGTTGACGGATATTTCGGGACAAGAGGATAGATGGAAGGGCGGCCCTAGCCGCCCTTCTTGCTCTGGAGGTTCGGTCAAGCGAAGCGTGCCCCCAACACGAGCCAGTGTGGCTTCCCGATTTGTGTTGGGGGTCATCGCCGACGCTCGACCAACTACAAGCAAGCCTTCCAGCTCCTCGCCGCGGGCCCTGAGCGAGGAAAAGCAGATCCTACCTCAACAGGCTCGGCGGCCACAGAGCGATCTGCGGGAACAACAGCAGCAGGATCAGGACGATTACCTGGATTACCATGTAGTCGGCCATGCCCTTGTAGATCGTCGCCAGACTCCACTGCGGAACGACATTGCGCAGGTAGTAGGCTGACATGGCAACAGGCGGGCTCAAGAACGCAGTCTGAATGTTCACGGCGGTCAGGGCCCCGAACCAGAGCAGCAAGTCGAGCTTGTTCAGGCCGAACTGGAGCTTTTCCACCACCGGCAGAACGATCGGCATAAAGACCAGGATGATCACAGGCCACTCGAATGGCCATCCCAGCACGAAAAAGATGAACATGATCAGCGCCAGCTTCCACCCGTCTCCCAGAGGAATGGCCAATAGCGAGTTTGTGATCAAATTCGCCGAGCCAAGCTTCGTGAAGACGGCGCCGAACACCGTCGAGGCCACGGCCAGAAACAGCACCATGGCCGAGGTCACCATGGTGTTAGTACCCGCGTTGATGATCGACCTCATGCTGAGTCGACCGTAGAGCAGCGCCAGCAAGGCGGCACCGAAGGCGCCACACGAGGCGGCCTCGGTCGGCGTCGCCAAGCCACCGACGATGGTTCCCAAGGTAAAGCCGATCAGCGCACTCAGCGGCGCTATACCGAGGACGATGGCGCGGAAATAGGCGCTTCGGACATAGGGAAACGTCGTCAACAACGCCAGTACCAATGCCACGGCCGAAACACCCGATGGACCAATGCTGACGCGAAGACGCGGGGCATCTGCTCGACCCAGCATCCAGTCCAGGAGCAAATAGGTGATCGCCACCAGGCAGACGAGACCCAATCCCACGACAGGCGCGCCGACCTTTTCCGTGGTCATCTGGTCGTGAGCGGATCGGCGTTCCTCCATCGTCATTGGTGGACCGAGCTTCGGATTGATGAAACTACGGGTGAGCGTGTAGGCGACATAACAGCCGGCGAGCAGGAAGCCGGGACCGAACGCTGCCGAATAGAGCAGATTGACCGGCACGCCCATGGTCGGGCCCATTACCACCAACATCACGCTGGGTGGGATCAGAATGCCAAGCGTACCTCCGGCGGCGATAGCACCGGACGATAGTCGGGCATCATAGCCGGCCTTGATCATCATCGGGGCGGCCATGACGCCGAGCACGGTCACGGCGGCGCCGACGATGCCTGTCGCCATGGCGAAGATCGTCGCCGTCAGGATCACCGCCAGATAAAGCGAGCCGCGCACCGACGCGAGAAGGCTGCGCAGCGCTCCGAAGAGCCGCTCCATGAGCCCGGCCTGCTCGGTCATATAGCCCATGAAGATGAACAGCGGCACGGCAGGAAAGATCTCGTCCTTCATCGTGCCCCAGATCTGCAGATAGGCCAGATTGAACGTCTGCTCCCACCCCAGCCCGAGCCCACCGAAGACGAGGGCGAGAAATAGCAGCGTGAAGGAGATCGGGAAACCGATGAAGATGACCGCGACCATGCCGACGAGCATGATGAGTCCGAGGGTCTCGGTAAAGCTCATGCTTCAGACCTCGATCTTCTCGTGCCTAGTCAAGAACTCGCCGGTTCGCCAGGCCCAGAGGCTCTTCATGAGCTCCGAGATGCCCTGCAAGAGCAGCATGAAGGCAGCCAGCGGAATAATGCCGCGCAGCGGCCACAAGATCGGCGTCCACGCACCGGAGCTCGAGCGCTCGTCGATCGAAACCGAGTACAGGAAGTCGTCAATCGAGATGACGAACAACACGGCCATCGTCGGCAGGAAGAACAGCAGAAACGCCAGGCTGTCGATCATGCCCTTGGTTCGGTCCGAGAACGCTGCCCACAACATGTCGGTGCGGACGTGAGCGCCCTTCAGGAGCGCCAATGCGGACCCCAACATGAAGAGGGCCGCGTATGACATCGTCGTTATATCGAGGGCCCAGATCGTTGGGTCGCTGAGCACGTATCGGGCAAAAACTTCGATCACGTTTGCGAAGATCAGGGGAATCAGCAGAAGCACGAAGAGGTGGCCGGTCCACTCCGTGAACTTGTCGATGGTGCGGATAACGGCCAAATACGCCCGGGGCGGCGTCGGCCTTGGCGGAGACGAGACGCTGGTCATTGCAGTGGCCATCAGCTGACCCTCAGAGGCAGCCCCGTCGTGGACCCGGTGAAAACGGGCCGCACCAACCAGTGCGACCAATCAGTCCCCGTCGAGCGATCCGGTGGAATGTTACTTTAGCGGCGATCTCGGCGCCAGCGGCTGGATAGCCGTCGCAGCCGCCCCAGGAGCGCGGACGGCCATCCAGCCGCTAGACCGAGCACGAGGACCTTGGGGCCTACATCCCTTGGTGGAGGGACGGGTGTGTCTTCTGGAGCGCCAATCTTCTGGATGAGGCGGTCCAATGGTGCCGGCATGGCGCGCTCGCTCACACGACGAGCGGCAGTTCAACTTCTGATGAATGACCGCTTCTGGCAGATCGCGTCATTTTCGCTGCGATGCAGAATTTGGTCGCTGTCGGGGCATGGCGGACGTCGAGTAAGCCACATCAATCAATCTCGACTTACCTAGCCGGCGCCGTTCGGCCCGTCAGTTCCGCACGATCGAGCCGGTGCGGCCGACCAGCCGCGCCAGTTGCTTGAAGCGGCTGCCGACGCGGTCGGCGACGAGATCGACCATGCGATGCTCGAACACCAGCATCAGCTTGCGGCTGCCGCTGCGGAAATGCGTCGCCGGCAGCACGCCGGTGCGCGCCGCCGAGATCAGATGGGCGACGCGGAACGCCGCGCCGAGCACGCGCGCGCGCTCGTTCATGGCGGGCGGCACCAATTCGCGGATCTGGGTCGGCGGCTCGTTTTCCTCGCTCAAGCCGGCGTAGCGATAAAACACCGACAGCGCGACAAAGGCGCGGCCCTGGTGGCTGATCGAGCCGAAATTGCCGTTGGTGATCAGGCTCAGCGTTTCCTCGCCCCGATGGTCGGGATGCACCCGCCATCCGATGTCGGAGAGCAGGCAGGCGGCGTGGCGCAGGCGGCGGTCTTCCTCGGTCTCCCGCAACTTCACGACTCGCACCAGCCGGTCGGTCCAGGCCACCAGTTCCTCGGCGTGGCGCGCGGAGCGCGAAAGTAGCCCGTTGAGGGTTTGCGCGGCGCAGATGAATCCGTCCTTGGCACGCTCCTGCGGCGGCAGCATCTCGTAGAGCAGGCCTTCGCGCACGCCGAAGGTCGAAAACACGATTGTCTTCGGCTTGCCGACGCGGATGATGTATTCGAGCACCAGCGCCGCATAGGTGAGGAGCGGACGCCGGGCGTCGGCGACCACTTCGATATCGGCGAGCATGTTGGCCGCCGCGAGCCGGCGCAGGCGCCGCGCGAAATCCAGTGCGTCGGCGGCCGGCAACTCATAGCCGTGCATCACCCGCAGCGGATAGCCGCTCTGGACGATGTGGATGCGCGCCAGCGCGCGCCAGGTGCCGCCGACGGCGTAGAAGGTGCGGCCATTGCCGGCCTTGAGCTGGGCCACGTCGGACAGATTGCTGCTGACAATGCGTTCGGCGCGCTTCAGCGATTTGTCCGACAGGTCCTGCAGCGCCAGGCTTCCCAGCGGCAGCGTGACGCCGCTGTGGACGCGGTTTTTCTGCACGTCGATCAGTTCGAGCGAGCCGCCGCCGAGATCGCCGACGATGCCGTCGGGATTGTGGATGCCGGAGACGACGCCGAGCGCGGAAAGTTTTGCCTCGCGCGGCCCCGACAGGATTTCAATGCTGGCGCCGCAGATGCGCTCGGCCTTGGCGATGAAGTCGGGACCGTTCTTGGCGTCGCGGCAGGCCGCAGTGGCGATGGCGAAGACGCGTCCCACCTGCTGGATGCGGCACAGCGCCCGGAATCGCCGCAGCGCCGTCAGCGCCTTGGCAACCGCGTCCTCGGCCAAAAGGCCGGTGCTCTGCACCTCGCGGCCGAGCCCGCACAGCGCCTTCTCGTTGAAGATGGTGACGAGGCTGCGCGCCATCGTCTCATAGACGACGAGACGAACCGAGTTCGAACCGATGTCGATGACGGCGACGCTGGAAGCGCGCTTGCGCGGTCGCTTCACAGCCGGAACTCCTTATGGGGATTGCTGACGCTCGTTACGGCGCGTAAGGCGGCGCGGCGAAGATTCCTTGAGAGACTTTCCACGGCCTGACAGACTCGGATTCGTCATGAAATAGTTGTGTAGATTGAACGGCTCTTCGCCTTTCGCGGCCTTCATACGCGTTGACGACCCGTCCGGCAACAACTGCCAGCTCTGCTCGGTATCCTTCAGGTTCGCGACCATGATCTGTTCCAGAACCTGCTGATGCACCGTGGGATTTTGCAATGGACAGAGGATTTCAACGCGGCGGTCGAGGTTCCGCGGCATCATGTCGGCGGACGAGATATACACAGCCGCCTTCGGGCCGGGCAGGCCTTGCCCCATACCAAAGCAGTAGATTCGGCCATGCTCCAGGAATCGGCCGATGATGGATTTGACCCGGATGTTCTCGGAAAGTCCTGGAATGCCCGGCCGCAGACAGCAGATGCCGCGCACCACCAGTTCGATCGACACGCCCGCTTGCGAGGCCTCGTACAGCGCGTCGATGACATCAGGGTCGACCAGCGAGTTCATCTTCATCCAGATCACGCCCGGCTTGCCGTGCCTGCTGTGATTGGCCTCGCCCTTGATATGTTCGATGATGCGCTTGCGTAGCGTCAGCGGCGACACCGCCATCCGCTCGATGTCGCTCGGCTCGGCATAGCCGGTGATGTAGTTGAACACGCGTGCCGCATCGCGGCCGATGATCGGGTCCGAAGTGAAGTAGGAAAGATCGGTATAGATGCGCGCCGTCACCGGATGGTAGTTGCCGGTGCCGGTATGGACGTAGGTCGTCAGGTTGCCGCCCTCGCGCCGCACCACCATCGACAGCTTGGCGTGGGTCTTCAGTTCGAGAAAGCCGTACACCACTTGCACGCCGGCGCGTTCGAGGTCGCGCGCCCAGCGGATATTGGCTTCCTCGTCGAACCGCGCCTTCAACTCGATCAGGGCGGTTACCGATTTGCCGGCTTCCGCAGCCTCGGCGAGCGCGCGCACGATCGGCGAATTGTTCGAAGTGCGGTAGAGCGTCTGCTTGATCGCGACCACGTCGGGGTCGCGTGCCGCCTGTTGCAGGAACTGCACGACGACGTCGAAGGATTCGTAAGGGTGATGGACGATCAGGTCCTTCTGCCGGATCGCGGCGAAGATGTCGCCGCCATGGTCGCGCACCCGCTCGGGATGGCGCGGCACGTAGGGCATGAATTCGAGGTCGGGCCGGTCGAGCCGCGTGAGCTGCGAGAGTTCGTTCATCGCCAGCACGCCGTCGACCAGAAATACCTCATCGTCGTCGGCTGCAAGCGCCTGCTGCACGAAGCCCCGCAGCGCTTCCGGCATCTTGGCTTCCATCTCGAGGCGGATCACCGATCCCCGGCGCCGTCGCTTCAGCGCACTCTCAAACAGGCGGACCAGATCTTCGGCTTCTTCCTCGATTTCGAGTTCGGAGTCCCGGATGATGCGGAAAGCGCCCTGGCCCTTGACAGTGTAGCCGGGAAACAGTCGCCCGATGAACAGGCCGGTAGCCTGCTCGAGCGGGATCAGGTGCACCGCGCCGTCCTTGTGGGGCATCCGGATGAAGCGGTCGATCTTGCCGGGCATGCGGATCAGCGCATTCATCGCCTTGCCGTCGGATACCCGCGACAACTGCAGCGCGATGGTGAAGCCGAGGCTCGGGATGAACGGGAACGGGTGCGCCGGATCGATGGCAAGCGGCGTCAGCAGCGGGAAGATGTTGCGGAGGAAGTGATCCTCGAGCCAGCTTCGCTCCGCCTTGGTGAAGTCGTGGCCGTCGACGAGCACGATGCTGGCCTCCGACAGGGTGGTGCGCAGATCGCGCCAGATGGCCTGCTGGTCGGAGGCGAGTTCCGAAACGTTCTTGTTGATGAGTACGAGCTGCTCCAACGGCGTCAGGCCGTCGGGGCTGCGCTCGGCAATGCCTTCACGGACCTGCGCCTTGATGCCGGCGACGCGGACCATGAAGAACTCATCAAGGTTATTGGCGGAAATCGACAGGAACCGGACCCGTTCCAGCACGGGATGGCCGGGATTGACCGATTCCTCGAGCACCCGGCGGTTGAAATGCAGCCAGGATAGTTCCCGATTGATGAATCGTTCCGGGCTCGTGGCAATAGAGGGTGGAGCCTCGGCAACTGATTCTTTTTCTTTTATTTCAATAACTTGTGCCGATTCCATAAGGCTTTGATCCATCTCGGGAGAGGCGTAGGACTAGTTTAAGGGGAATGCAGCTCACAGCATGTGATACGCCGATGACGTTTCAATGACATTGATGTTCCGCCTACAGCCGCCGTCAAGGCGGCAGGACGCAGCATGTGCCTTGCCAATCAGGCGTTGCGCAGCAGTTCCACAGCCAGTGCCCGGGTCACCGGCCGGCCGAGCCGCAGCGCCTCGGTATCCAGCAGGTCGACCGCCTGGCGGGCGGCGGCATAGGAGCGCTCGATCCGGGTGACGAGGTAGCTCACGACCGTCTCGTCGATGCTCAATTGGCGGTCCGCGCAGAATTTGACGATCAGGCCGCGAAACAGCAGGTCGTCGGGCGGCAAAAGCGACACGACGGGCGCGGCGCGCAGCCGCGACCTGAGATCGCGCAGTTCGACCTCGAATGCGACAGGCGGGACGCGCCCCGTGATCAGGACAAAGGCCTCGTCCTCGCGCGCGAGGTTCAGGAGGTGAAACATCGCGCGTTCGTCGAAATCGCCGGGCTTGAGGTCGTCGACCACCAGGGCGCCTGTGGCGAGCGCGCCGGGGACGGCGGCGGGGTTAAGCGCGTGCGCCGATATCGCGCGCGCGCCGGCCTGTTCGGCCCAGATCGCGGCGAGATGGCTCTTGCCGGAGCCCTCCGGTCCCACCAGCAGCATGATGCGGTTCGGCCAGTCCGGCCAGCTTTCGATCAGCGCGAGAGCGGCTTCGTTGGCCGGCCCTTCGAGGAAATTGTCGCGGGTCAGGCTCTCCGCATGCGGCAGCGCAAGGGCTAGCTGACGAGGTTGAACGCGGACTGCCACGCAAGTCTCCAGGCCGGGATCTTACGGCCTTCATAGCGTTTTCTAGCGAAGTGGGCACCGGTTCGCGTGAAGAAAGCGCGTCAAAACAAAAAGGACGGTTACCGCGCTTCAATCGTGCTCATGTGCCGCACCCACTCGACGAGATAGAGCGAGACCGAAACCAAAGTAAAGACCGTAACAAAACCCATCAGGATCACGTCATAAGGCGCCGGTTTGAAATTGAAACCGAGCGACGCCAGCACCAGTGCCGCGAACGCCACCTGCGCCACCGTGTTGAGCTTCGACACCATCAGCGGTTTCATCGGGATCGGCTTGTCGAACAGCCACGACACGATCACGGCCGTGACGATCATGATGTCCCGTGACACCACGAGAATGACGATCCAGCGCGGAACCGCGCCCCAGATGCCGAGCGCGACATAGATCGACACCAGCAGCGCCTTGTCGGCGAGCGGATCGAGCAGGGCGCCCAGTTCGCTCTGCATGTTGAAGCGCTTGGCTAGAAAGCCGTCGACGGCGTCGCTGACGCCGGCAATGACGAAGATTGCGAACGCAATCTCCATCTGGCTGGAAACGATCGCCCAGACGATGACCGGCACCAGAATGATGCGGCCCAGCGTAATGATATTCGGAATACTCAACTCGGTCGCTTCCCGGCTCCCGGCCTAAATCCGGCCCCTGGCGGGTTCTGCCGGTTCTTATCTACATAGTATATGCGTCGAGCGCTTGCGAGCCATTGCAGGATCGCGGAATTCCTCGTAACCAGCCGTCATCATACTGGAATTTGGGCATGATCGACCGCAAAAACGGGCTCACTTACGCCGATTCGGGCGTTGATATCGATGCGGGGAACCGCCTGGTCGATCTCATCAAGCCGATGGTCCGCGCCACCGCGCGGGCGGGCGCGGACGCCGAAATCGGCGGATTCGGCGGCCTGTTCGACCTCAAGGCGGCGGGTTTCAAGGATCCCGTCCTGGTGGCGGCGACCGACGGCGTGGGCACCAAGGTCAAGATCGCGATCGAGACCGGCCTGCATGGCGGCATCGGCATCGACCTGGTGGCGATGTCGGTCAACGACCTCGTGGTGCAGGGCGCGGAACCGCTGTTCTTCCTCGACTATTTTGCCTGCGGCAAGCTCGACCCCGAGGCGGCCGCAGCTATCGTGGCCGGCGTCGCCGAGGGGTGTCGGGAATCCGGCTGCGCCCTGATCGGCGGCGAGACCGCTGAGATGCCTGGGCTCTACAAGGACGGCGATTACGATCTCGCGGGCTTTGCGGTGGGAGCCGCCGAGCGCGGCACGCTGCTGCCCAGCGGGGATATCGCCGTGGGCGACGCGGTGATCGGATTGGCCTCGTCGGGGGTGCACTCCAACGGCTTTTCTCTGGTCCGCAAGATCGTCGAGCAATCCCGCGTGGCTTTCGACGCGCCGGCGCCGTTCTCGCCGGTCATGACGCTCGGCGGCGCGCTACTGGCGCCGACGCGGCTCTATGTGAAATCCTGCCTGCGTGCGATTCGCGAGACCGGCGCGATCAAGGGGCTCGCCCACATCACCGGCGGCGGCTTCACCGACAACATTCCGCGCGTGCTGCCGAAGCATCTCGGCGTCGGCATCGATCTGGCGCGGCTGCCGGTGCTGCCGGTGTTCAAGTGGCTGGCGGAGCAGGGCGGCATCGCCGAACTCGAATTGCTGCGCACCTTCAACTGCGGCATCGGCATGATCGCCATCGTCAGGCCGGATGCGATCGAGAAGGTGACGGAAGTTTTGACCGAAAGCGGCGAGACCGTCGCCTTGCTCGGCGAAGTGATCCCGGCTACGGGCGAACATCGCGTGGTCTACAACGGCTACCTCGATCTTTCGCAATGAAGCGCCGTGTCGCCATCCTGATTTCCGGGCGCGGCTCGAACATGGCCGCGCTGATCGATGCGGCCAAGGCTGCGGATTTTCCGGCTGAGATCGTTGCCGTCATTTCCAACCGGAGCGACGCCTTGGGGCTCGAGCGGGCAGCCGCAAGCGGCATCCCGACGATCGTCATTGAGAGCAAGCCGTTCGGCAAGGATCGCGCGGGCTTCGAAGCCGTCCTGCAGCCGGCGTTGGAAGAAAAGAAGGTCGAGCTGATCTGCCTCGGCGGGTTCATGCGGCTGTTCACCGCCGAATTCGTGCAGCGCTGGTACGGCAGGATGCTCAACATCCATCCCGCGTTGCTGCCATCGTTTCCGGGCCTCGATCCGCACGGCCAGGCGTTACGGGCCGGGGTCAAGATCTCGGGCGCGACCGTGCACTTCGTGATCCCCGAAACTGACGCCGGCCCGATCGTGATGCAGGGTGCGGTGACGGTGGCCGATGACGACACGGCGGAGACTTTGTCGCAGCGCATTCTCGGCATCGAGCATCGGATCTATCCGGAGGCGCTGCGCTTGCTTGCGAGCGGCAAGCTTCGCCTCGAAGGCGACATCTGCAGGTTCGCCGACAGCGCCGATCGCGACGGCACCCTGATTTCGCCGCGGACGATCTGATATTATCTGCCGGTGCGCGCCGTAAATCGCGCTCTGCAAATCATCGAGGTTCCATGATCACGCTCTATGGCTCCGGGCCCAATTTCGGCCTTCCCGACGCAAGCCCGTTCGTGACCAAGGCCGAGACCTTGTTACGGATGTCGAAACTCCCGTTCGAAAAGGCGCTGATGAGCTTTACGAAGGCGCCCAAGGGCAAGATCCCCTACATCGAGGACGACGGCCAGTTGCTCGGCGACTCCACGCTGATCCGCTGGCACCTCGAAAAGAAATACGGGATCGATTTCGACCAGGGCCTCAGCGCCGAGCAGCTCGCCATCGCCTGGGCGTTCGAGAAAATGGCGGAGGACAATCTATATTGGGCCAGCGTCTATTTCCGCTGGATGATCGATGACAATTTCCGCAAGGGGCCGGTCAATTTCTTCAAGGGCGTGCCTGCGCCGGTCCGGCCCGTTGTCGCCTCGATGATCCGCCGCCGCCTGCGCAAGACGTTGCACGGCCAGGGAATCGGCCGTCACTCGGCCGACGAGATTACCGCGATCGGAATCCGCTCGATCGATGCGATGGCGGCCTATCTCGGCGACAAGCCGTTCTTCATGGGCAGTGAGCCTGCCGGCATCGACGCGACGATGTTTGCCTTCGCGGTCAGCGCGATTTGTCCGCTGTTCGAATCGGATTTGCAGCGGGCGGCTGCAAGCCATGCCAATTTGCGGCGGTATGTCGGCCGGATGACCGCGCGATTCTATCCGGAACTCCAGGAGATCGCGGGCTGCCAGGCCGCAGCCTGAATGCCGGGCAGGGCGTTCGCAAGGTTTGGCGACTGCCGGAAACGTCGTCGCCGTGCCGCGCGAGCTGTGGCAGCCGAACAACAATGATGCGTATTCGGCGGCCGGCCTGGGGGCTAACCGATTGACCCTTCCGGCGAATTGGGGGCAAATCGCTCCGGTTGATTGGGTTTTGCGCATTTTTCGTGCCGGCGCTTTTGCCTTTGGGAATGGATTGCATGCGCTGCTCATCGCGGCTTTCGCCGGCACGAAAAATCGGGACCGGTCCCGCGCTCCTGCGACTGGCGATTGTGTTCATCCTCGCGACCGGCACGCTGTCGTTCGCCTATGCGCAATCGCCAACACCGACGCCCACTCCAACCCCAACCCCTACGCCTTCACCGACACCCAGTCCGACGCCGACGGTGATCAATTCGACGGTGTCGTCGGGTGCGGCGGTGACCAATCTCGGCAGCAATTTTCTGGAACGGCTGGCCAATCAGTCGAGCAACGGCTTCAACCGCCTGCAGCGGACCAATCCCGGCGGCGGTGGTGCCTCCGAGAGCACGGAAGCGCCGCGCTACCGGACCTGGTTCGAAGGCTACGGGAACTACACGAAGAACGGCGCGATCGGCGATTTCGTCGGCGACACCAGAAAGACCTGGGGCGGGCTGGCGGGAATCGGCGCGCGGGTGGCGCCGGGCATCAATATCGGATTGTCGATCGACCAGAGCCGCTCCGCGATCGACATTCCGCTGGCGCTGCAATCGGCGACGATCGACCTGACCCAGATCGGTTTTACGGCTTCCGTCGACAGCGGGCCATGGACCTGGGCCAGTGCGGTGGTCCACGGTTTCGGTCACATCAATTCGCGCCGCGACACCGGCATCGGGATTGCGACCGCCGGATACCATGCGAAGCTCGACGGCGTCCTGAGCGAGATCAGCTACTACTGGACCAGGGACCAGGGCCGCATCGTGCCCAAGGCCGCGTTCGAATATGTCCGCGCCCAGACCGGCCCGCTGCAGGAGATCGGCGGCCTTGATCCGGTGATGGCGACCGGCGCCACCGTGCAGCGCGGGCGGCTATTGATCGGTGCGGAGATCGGTCACTACTGGATATTCGACGGCAAGATTTTCGACCTGTCGGGCTACGGCAAGTTCGTCGACAATGTCGTGCAGAATTTCTCCGACATCACCGTCAGCCAGGGCGTGCAGAGCATTACGTTCCAGGGTATCGGCGAGAGCCGGTATGGGGCCGATGCCGGCGCCTCGGCATCGCTGAGTCTGACCAACACCGCGCGGCTCTACGTCAATTACGACGCAAAATTACGCGCCGCGATGCAGTCGCATCAGGGCACGCTCGGGCTGGAGTTGAAGTGGTAGTTTGCTCCCTTGCCCCGCGCTTGCGGGGAGAGGTAAGCGAGCGAAGCTTACGCCCGGTCGACCCTGACGACGCGGCCTTTTTCGATCGCCAGCGCCAGCCTGCCGTGTTTCAGCGCCAGCGCCGCTTCGCCGAACAATTCGCGCCGCCAGCCATGGAGCGCGGCGACGTCAGCTTGGTCGTCGGCGGCGATCTGGTCGAGATCGTCGACGGTGGCAATGACCTTGCTGGCGACGGCGTGGCGTTCCGACGTCATCCGCAGCAGCACCTTCAGGAGCTCGACGGTCGCAGCCCCATTGGAATTGCCGCGCGGCTTTTCGATCTTCGGCAGCGTGTGGGGATCGCGGGCGAGGCCGCGCTGCACGGCGGCGATGATATCGGTGCCCCATTTGGAGCGGTCAAAACCTTTCGGCAGCGAGCGCAGGCTGGCGAGGCGCTCCAGTGAGGTCGGGGCGTGGGTGGCGATGTCGCCGACCGCATCGTCCTTCAGCACGCGCGAACGCGGCACGTCGCGGCTTTGCGCCTCCTGCTCGCGCCAGGCCGCGACTTCCATCAGCACCGCCAGTTCCTTCGGCTTGCGCACCCGCGTCTTGAGCCGCTCCCAGGCGCGCTCGGGGTGGAAATCGTAGGTCCTGGGCGAGGTCAGGACTTCCATCTCCTCGCTGACCCAGTCGCTGCGGGCGCGCTTCTTCAAGTCGGCATCAAGCGCTGCGAAGACGTCGCGCAAATGGGTGACGTCGGAGACCGCATAATGCATCTGCTCGGGCGTCAGTGGCCGGCGCGACCAGTCGGTGAAGCGGTGGGTCTTGTCCGGCCGGTGGCCGGTGACGCGCTCGACGAGCTGGTCATAGGCGATGCTGTCGCCATAACCCAGCACCATGGCCGCGACCTGCGTATCGAAGATCGGGTGCGGAATGGTGCCGGACTGGTGCCAGACGATTTCGATGTCCTGGCGGGCGGCGTGAAACACCTTCAGCACCGCCTCGTTCCCCATCAGTTCGAAAAACGGCTTGAGGTCGATGCCGGGGGCCAGCGTGTCGATCACGACGGCCTCGTCCGCGCTCGCCATCTGCACGACGCAGAGCAAGGGATAGTAGGTCGTCTCCCGCAGGAACTCGGTGTCGACGGTGATGACCTTGTGCTGGGCGAGCCGGGAGCAGGCGGCGGCGAGGTCGGAAGTGGTGGTAATCAGATCCATGAACTATCCATGACGCTTCCGACAGGCGTTCTGCCGAAAACGCTGATATGTCAAGGGTGTTGGGCAGGATTTGAGCCCTGCATTTGAGCCTGAGCACGGCTTTTTTGCGTCGGCTTGGGGGCCGGATGATAGGACGTTATCGTTCCGCCCCGGAATTTGATCAGCGCCGCACGCTGCGGCTTTTGCGCTGTCGAGCCAGTTCGAGAAATCGGGCTTTGATCTGCGCGAACAGGCCCGGTGGGATGAACCCATAGCTGAATACGCCTGGCCTGCCGGGGATAGGCGACACGCCGGCGTTCGGCCATTCGTCGACGTTGTGCTCTGAAACGATGACCCAACTCGGCGCGTCGTCCAATCCCAAGGCCTGCTTGACCTTCGCCGGTATTTCGACGCCCTCCGTGCCCGCATTCGGCGGCGAATGCGTGATCGGCAGCAGCACGACATACCGTGACTGCGCCAGGCTATCGCTTGCGGCCACGAGGCAAGTCGGCCGGTCCTTTCCCTGATCGCGGCCCTCTGCAGCCTCATGAGACCACAGATAATCATAGCGGACGATGAGTCCGGGCTTCGGATCGGGAAACGCCACGGTCTGTTTTTACTTCAGCAGGTCGTCGAGCGCGGTGTGTTCGACATCCATCTCGGCCCGCTCCACGGCGTCGATCACCACCGACGTTGCGTCAGTTGTCCGATGCGTGTGCTTGGCGGCGGCCGTAAGCCAATCATACTGTTCGGCCGACATCAGCACGAATTCGCGCCGGCCGTGCCGGGTGATCTCCACGGGCTCACGCTGGGCCTGATGCTGGAATTCACCGAACTTGCGCTGGAACTCCAGGGCGGTGGTCTTGACCATTGCGATATCCCTCATTGAAACCTAGGATTCCAATTAATACGTATAATACATATATCTGAGGGCCACAAGCAAATCTATATCGCTACGGCGAATCGGCCAGCCGAGGGAATGTTCGAAGTCAGGGAAATTCCAGACGCTACTCGTACCGGACGCGCCGCGACCGTCGACGGCCCGACGGGATCGCGAGCACGATGAGACAGAGCCCAATCATCACCATTCCCATGAATTCGAAGGCAAAGGCGTCCACGGCAATTCTCCACGAGTAAGCCAATAGAATTGCGGGGAGCGCGTTGACCGTTTCTTAATTCGTGGAACTGGGGGAGGCGCGCATGCGCGGATGGTGGACGCGCGCTTAAGGATTGCGGTTAACGCGAGTAGCCTGCCTCACAGTGCGTAGGATGGGCGTGGTGAAAGACTCCGCCTCACGTCCCGCAGAACGTCTGCAGCACGCGCTGCTCGGGCAGCGGCGGCTCTGTATAGGCCGCGAACGTCGGCTGATCCTCGAACGGCTTTGACAGCACCGTCAGCAATTCCTCGAACGGCGCGTAGTCGTTGTTCACGGCCGCCGCGATCACGGCTTCGACGCGGTGGTTGCGGGGGATGAAGGCCGGATTGACCGCGCGCATTGCGGCTTGCCGCTCGGCGGCGGATTGCGGCTCGTCCGCGAGGCGCTCGCGCCATCGCGCCGCCCATTCGTCGAAGGCTGTGGGATCGGTGAACTGGGCCCTGACGCTGTCGTTGTCAGCGTCTCCAGCGGCATCGCTCAGGCGGCGGAAGGTGAGGGTGAAGTCGGCCTGGTTCTTGGCCATCGCGTCGAGCAGATCCTGCACCAGCGCTTCGTCGCCGTCGCGTGACGTGAACAGGCCAATCTTTCTGCGCAGTCCGGCCTGATAGGCGGCGGTGAACTTGTCGGCGAATTCGCCGAGGATGAACTGCGCTTGTTCGATCGCCTTGTCCTGTTCGTCGGAGAACAGCGTCAGCAGGCACTCGGCGAGCCGCGTCAAATTCCACAGCGCGATGCGCGGCTGGTTGGCGTAGGCGTAGCGGCCCATCTCGTCGATCGAGGAGAACACCTGCGCCGGGTTGTATTCGTCCATGAACGCGCAGGGGCCGTAGTCGATGGTCTCGCCCGAGATCGACGTGTTGTCGGTGTTCATGACGCCGTGGATGAAGCCGACCAAAAGCCACCGCGCGAGCAGATCGGCCTGGCGGGCTACGACGCCTTCGAGCAGCGCGTGATAGGGCCGCTCGGCTTTTGCCACGTCGGAGTAGTGCCTCGCGATGACATGGTCGGCGAGCTGGCGCACGCCATCGGTGTCGCCGCGCGCGGCGAAGAACTGGAAGGTGCCGACGCGGATGTGGCTTGCGGCCACGCGGGTCAGCACCGCGCCGGGCAGCATGGTCTCGCGCATCACGCTCTCGCCCGAGGTCACGGCGGCGAGCGAGCGGGTGGTGGGGATGCCCAAGGCGAACATCGCCTCGCTGACGATGTATTCGCGCAGGACCGGGCCGAGCGCGGCGCGGCCGTCGCCCCGGCGCGAGAATGGCGTAGGACCGCTTCCCTTGAGCTGGATGTCGCGGCGGACGCCGTCCTTGTCGATGACTTCGCCGAGCAGGATGGCCCGGCCGTCGCCGAGCTGGGGCACGAACTGGCCGAACTGGTGGCCGGCATAGGCCATCGCGATCGGGTCGGCGCCGTCGGGCAGGCGCTTTCCGGCCAGGATTTCGGCCCCTTCCGGGCTGTCCAGCACGTCAGGATCGAGGCCGAGATGGACGGCCAGGGTCCGGTTCAGCTTGATCAGCCGGGGGGCGGCGACTGGCGTCGGGGCCACGCGGGCGAAAAAGTTCGCCGGCAGCGCCGAATAGGTGTTTTGGAACGGGAAATGGACGGTCATGACCTAAAGATAGGCGCGGGCACGGAATAGGCAAACGGTTCGGGCTGGTGCAGGCGGAAATCTCGCGTTTCGGGCCCAAAACAAGCCCCGCCTTTGGTTGCCGCCCTGCGCGGCGTCGGGTAAACCCTCCCGCAATTCGCGCGGCCTTTGGCCCCCGATTCTGACCTCCGACATCTGATTTTGGGAATTCCATGCATCGCTACCGGTCACACACATGCGGCGCGCTCCGCGAGAGCGACATCGGCCAAACCGTCCGCCTTTCCGGCTGGTGCCATCGTATCCGCGACCATGGCGGCGTGCTGTTCATCGATCTGCGCGATCATTACGGGCTGACCCAATGCGTGGCCGACCCGGACTCGCCGGCGTTCAAGGAAGTGGAAAAGTTCCGCTCGGAATGGGTGGTGCGGATCGACGGCAAGCTTCGCCGCCGTCCCGACGGCACCGACAATCCGGAACTGCCGACCGGCATGGTCGAAGTCTATGTCAGCGAGATCGAGGTGCTCGGGCCTGCGGCCGAGCTGCCGCTGCCAGTGTTCGGCGAGCAGGAATATCCTGAAGACATCAGGCTTAAGTACCGCTTCCTCGACCTTCGTCGCGAGAAGCTGCACCAGAACATCATGACCCGCGGCGCCATTGTGGATTCGATGCGCAAGCGGATGAAGGAGCAGGGCTTCTTCGAATTCCAGACTCCCATCCTGACGGCGTCCTCGCCGGAAGGCGCGCGGGATTTTCTGGTGCCGTCACGCATTCACCCCGGAAAATTCTACGCGCTGCCGCAGGCGCCGCAGCAGTACAAGCAGCTCTTGATGATGAGCGGCTTCGACCGCTACTTCCAGATTGCGCCATGCTTCCGCGACGAGGACCCGCGCGCCGACCGCCTGCCGGGCGAGTTTTATCAGCTCGACGTCGAGATGAGCTTTGTCACGCAAGAAGATGTTTTTGCGGCGATGGAGCCTGTCATCACCGGCGTGTTCGAGGATTTCGCCAAGGGCAAGCCCGTGACCAAGGGCTGGCGGCGGATTCCTTTTGCAGAGTCCTTGCGCAAATACGGCACCGACAAACCGGACCTGCGCAACCCAATCGAGATGCAGGACGTCTCCGAGCACTTCCGTGGCTCCGGCTTCAAAGTGTTTGCGCGGATGCTGGAAGACCCCAAGAACCAGGTTTGGGCGATCCCCGGCACGGGCGGCGGCTCACGCGCGTTCTGCGACCGCATGAACTCGTGGGCGCAAGGCGAAGGCCAGCCCGGCCTCGGCTACATCATGTGGCGCGAGGGCGGCGAGGGCGCGGGTCCGCTCGCCAACAACATCGGCGCGGAACGGACGGCCGCGATCCGTGCGCAACTCGGTTTGAAGGAGGGCGATGCTGCGTTCTTCGTCGCCGGCGACCCGGAGAAATTCTGGAAGTTTTCAGGCCTCGCCCGCACCAAGGTGGCTGAGGAACTGAACCTGATCGACAAGGACCGGTTCGAACTCGCCTGGATCGTCGACTTCCCGATGTACGAGTACAACGAGGAAGACAAGAAGGTCGACTTCTCGCACAACCCGTTCTCGATGCCGCAGGGCGGCCTCGATGCGTTGCAGACGCAGGACCCGCTGACCATCAAGGCGTTCCAGTACGACATCACCTGCAACGGCTACGAGATCGCCTCCGGCGGCATCCGCAACCACCGCCCCGAGGCGATGGTGAAGGCGTTCGAGATCGCGGGCTATGGCGAGAAGGATGTCGTCGAGCGTTTTGGCGGCATGTACCGCGCGTTCCAGTATGGCGCGCCGCCGCATGGCGGCATGGCGGCCGGCGTCGACCGCATCGTGATGCTGCTCTGCGGCACCACGAACCTGCGTGAAATCTCGCTGTTCCCGATGAACCAGCAGGCCGTGGACCTGCTGATGGGTGCGCCATCGGAAGTCACAACCAAGCAGCTCCGCGAGCTTCACATCCGGCTTAACCTGCCCGACAAGACCTAGGCTCGGGATAGCTCACAGCCCCGTCGAAGCCTCGATTCGGAATTGCGCCAAGACGGCCAGAGGGTCGCTCTGAAGCAACCGGAAGAGCTGCACCGCCGGCACCTTGCCGAGTGGCGTAAGTTTCAGCGTTAGCGTGGTCCGCGGAGTTTCGACAAAGCGGACCAGCGCCTCCACGGCCGCCAGCGCGTCGGGACTGTTGGCCGCCGTTGTCGCGTTGTTCCTGATGTCCTGGATGACGGCCTGCCGGGCAGCGTCGCGACTGACATTCTGGGTGCGGGCATATTCGGCGACCGCGACATCGATGACGCCGAGATCGCGTAGCGTGAGTTCGATTGCGCCGGCCTCGACTTGCGCCGCCATGGTGGCTGCCTGCTGCGGGTTGAAGGAAAATATCTGCCGCGGCACGTTGGCAAGCGAAACGCGCGCGGACAGTTTTACGAGGCCGCCGACTTCGAACGCGCCTGGCTCAAGCATGAGCGAGCGCGACGCCTCGTCCCAGGCCGTACCAAGATCGAAGTCGATCGCCATCTTGTCCATGCCGGCGGCGAAAAGCATTTGATGTCCGGGATGGGTCCCGTCGAGGGGACCGGAGAACTTCGCAACCAGCCGCACCTTGCTCGGGATTGGTCCGACGAACTGGCCCCAGTCCAGGTTGACGAGATCGACATTGAGCGGCTTGCCGGTGTTCTTGAACGGCACCGCGACGCCTTTCACATCAATGCCTGCTAGCAGCGGAAACATTGCGAGAAACTGATCGGGTGACGGCTGTTGTCCCGGGTTCGAGAATTGCGCCGCGATTCGCAGCAGACCCGCGATATCGAGGGATTTGAGCGCGAAGCGTCCGACCTTGACGGGCCCCTTCGGAGAGCGTCCATCGAGTCCTTCGACCGCGAATTCACCGACCTTGCCGTTTTCCAGATTGAACCTGACCGCGGCGAGCTTGAACGGGCCCTCCGGCGTGTCCGCCGAGAGGCCGCGCATCTCGGCTGTTCCGACCCGCATGCCCTCATAGATATTCGCCATCTTGTCCATCATCTCGCGCGCCTGTGCCGGCGTCGGAGTGGCGCCGGCCGCCGGTATCAGCGCGAGCAGCGCCGGGAGTTGCAGGCGCGATGGCCGCACGCTGATATCGTCGACGGTCATCCCGTCGATGCGCATGCGCAAGCCTTGCCCCGACGTAATGGTGTAGGGCCCAGCCGTCGTTTGACCGTAGACGCGGTAGTATTTGTCGTCGTTCGCCTTTTGCGGATCGAGGATGGCGGCAATGGCGGCGGCATCGAAATCACGCGAAGCGAAATTGACGATTTCGCCGCTCAATTTGTCGGCCTTGCCCGCCGGTTGTTGGGTACTGGCGGTGAAAGCGTTGCGCTCGATCTGCATGGACCCGATCTTGCCATTCCTGATCTCCCGCAGCGCTATGCCCGTATAGGTGAAATCAGCCGACGTAACCGTGCCGAAGTTATTGATGGTGCCCACCATAGTGGGTGCCGTAATTGAAGATGCGGAGACAGCAGCAAACTGCTCCAGCGCGGACCGATACGCCTCGACGATGGAGGCTGAAGCGGGCCGTACCGGCAGGCTGGCGGGGCCCGAATAGTCTTTCATGACGATTTGCGGCGCCTTGTAGGTGACGCGCCCGCCTGTCGGGCCTGCGATACCAACGCTGACTTCCAGGTCAGTCCCTTCGATATTGTCAGCCGAGAATTTCGCCGCGTCGGGTTGGCCGACGCCGGAAGCCGTCAGGCTGGCAATCTTGATGTTCACGGGGGGCTGCGTCGCCGATTCGCCGGCAATATCGGCGATCCTGACCGTGCGGCTGCGCAGGTCGAACGACACCTTGCCGTGGCTTGCCTTGCCGCCGCCCGCGCGAATCTGCTCGAACGCTGTCTCTACTTCGCCGGCGATCCGTTGCTGCGTATAATACTCGAAGCCGAAGAAGCCACCCACCGCGATCACGACCGCAGCGGCCAAGCCCATCAGTATCTTTACCATTAGTTGTGCTCCGGACGCCGACGTTGCGGGAGGCAAATTTGCCATATTGTCGGTCAAGGGGATGGGGTAGGGAGGCGAATATGCTACCGGATTTGTTGCTTCCCGTCGATCAGCCCCCTGTTGACGGCGGCGCTTTCGAATGTTGCATCCAAGTGGCGGCCCGTGCTTCACATCCAGCTAAATCTGCCGCAAAGCTAACGGTTCGAATGAAGACCGGCCTCGGCAGGTAATTCGGGGTCGAGAAAGCCCGTGGGGGAGTGTATGTCGTCCTATTCTGAAGATCTCCGCTCCGCGGCGCTTGCGTATCACCGGCTGCCGCGCCCGGGTAAACTCGAGATCCAGGCGACCAAGCCGCTCGCCAACCAGCGCGACCTCGCGCTGGCCTATTCGCCGGGTGTCGCCGCAGCCTGCACCGAAATCGCCAACAATCCGGCCGAAGCGGCGTCGCTGACCTCCCGGGCCAACCTGGTCGCCGTGGTCTCCAACGGTACCGCGGTGTTGGGGCTCGGCAATATCGGCCCCCTGGCCTCCAAGCCCGTCATGGAAGGCAAGGCGGTCCTGTTCAAGAAATTCGCCGGGATCGACGTCTTCGACATCGAAATCGCGGCCGACACCATCGAGCGCGTGGTCGAGACAGTGGCGGCGCTGGAACCGACCTTCGGCGGCATCAATCTCGAGGACATCAAGGGACCGGAGTGTTTTGAGATCGAGGCGCAGCTCAAGGAGCGCATGAAGATCCCGGTGTTCCACGACGACCAACATGGCACCGCCATCATCGTCGGGGCCGCGATCACCAACGCGCTGCTGCTGAACGGCAAGAAGCTGGCCGACGTCAAGATCGTGTGCTCAGGTGCAGGCGCGGCCGCAATCGCGTGCCTGAATCTTCTGGTCTCGCTCGGTGCGCAGCGCAAGAACATCTGGGTCTGCGACATCGATGGCGTCGTGCATGAGGGCCGCAACACGCTGATGGACCGCTGGAAGGCGGTCTATGCGCAGAAGACCAACGCGCGCGTGCTGGCGGATGTGATCGGCGGCGCGGATATTTTCTTAGGGGTGTCCGCGCCCAACGTGCTGAAGCCCGAGATGGTCCAGTCGATGGCGGACCAGCCGCTGGTGATGGCGCTGGCCAATCCGAACCCGGAAATCATGCCGGACGAGGCGCGCAAGGCCCGCCCCGACGCGATGATCTGCACCGGGCGTTCCGACTTCCCGAACCAGGTCAACAACGTCCTATGTTTCCCGTTCATCTTCCGCGGCGCGCTCGACGTCGGCGCCACCGGGATCAACGAGGAAATGAAGCATGCCGCCGTTGAGGCGATCGCGCAGCTCGCGCGCGATCCGCCGTCGGACGCGGTGGCCCGCGGCTTCGATAGCGGCGAGACGCAAGGCTTCGGTCCGGGCTCGCTGATTCCGAGCCCGTTCGATCCGCGGCTGATCTTGCGCATCGCACCGGCGGTGGCGAAGGCCGCGATGGAATCCGGCGTTGCGACGCGCCCGATCAAGAATTTCGACGAATATACCGCGCTGCTGGAGCGCTTTGCGTTCCGTTCCGGCCTCGTCATGAAGCCGGTGTTTGCCAAGGCCAAGACGCAGCCGGTCCGCGTGATCTATGCCGAGGGCGAGGACGAGCGCGTGCTGCGCGCCACGCAGGTCGTGCTTGAGGAAAAACTGGCGCGGCCGATCCTGGTCGGCCGCCCCTCCGTCGTCGAGGCAAGGCTCAAGCGGTTCGGCCTCTCGATCAAGGCCGGGCAGGATTTCGATCTCGTCAATCCCGAGGACGATCCGCGCTATCGCTCCTATGTGCAGACCTATATCGACGTCGCCGGCCGGCGCGGTGTCACGCCCGAGGCCGCACGTACCGTGGTCCGCACCAACAACACCGTGATCGCAGCACTTGCCGTGGTCCGCGGCGAGGCCGATGCCATGATCTGCGGCGTCGAAGGCCGCTACATGAGCCATCTGCGCCATGTCCGGGAGATCGTCGGGTTCCTGCCCGGTGTCAGCGATTTCGCGGCGCTGTCGATGATGATCACCAGCAAGGGTTCCTATTTCATCGCCGACACCCAGGTGCGGCCGAACCCGAGCGCCGAGGAACTCGCGGAGGTGGCGTCGCTGGCGGCAAGCCATGTGCAGCGGTTCAACATGAAGCCGCGCGTCGCCTTCGTGTCACATTCCGACTTCGGCAGCTATGACACCGACTCCTCGCGCAAGATGCGCCGCGCCACCGCGCTGCTGAAGGAAAAGCATCCGGAGATCGAGGCCGATGGCGAAATGCAGGGCGATACCGCGCTCTCGGCCGCGGCGCGCAAGCTGGTGCTGCCGCATTCCAACCTGGAAGGCGATGCCAACATCCTGATCATGCCGAACCTCGACACCGCCAACGTCGCCTACCAGATGATCAAGACGCTGGCGGATGCGCTGCCGGTCGGGCCGATCCTGATCGGGCCGGCGCGTCCGGCGCATATCCTCACCCCGGGGGTGACGGCGCGCGGCGTGCTCAACATGACCGCGGTTGCCGCCGTCGAAGCCCAGGAGCGTGCCGGCCGCCAGCAGCCGACGTTGTTTGGATAGAGGGTTCTGATGGAAACAGAACCCCCGCTTAGAGCATGATCCGGAAAAGTGGACACCGGTTTTCCCTCGCGACAAACGCGGAACGCGTTTGCGCGGAGATCATGCTCAAGCCAAAGAGATAGAGTGGGATGGCGATTCGAAGAAACGTCATCCCGCTCTAGTATTTTGTTTTGACGCGTTTTCTCTGCGCGGAACGTGTCTCGAAAACGCCATGGCCAAAAAAGGGCCTTGGTTCTGCTTCTATCAAAAGGTTTGTTTATAGCCCGCGCAGGCTCCTGCGCGGATGGTTTCGATTTGAGCGTTTGAAAAGCGGTGACGAAACGCCCATAATCGTTTCGCGCCGCCTGCACCCTTTGCATGCCATTAGTGAGGCCGATCCCATGCCAGCGTTAGTTACCTTCGGGCGAGTCCTGTTCGCCGTCCTCTTCATGTACACGGGGGCGACCAAGCTCTTCGCGATTCAGCCGACGGCAGATTTCATCGCGACCAAGGTGACCATTCCCGCGATGCTTGCGCCCTATACCTCGCAGCTCGAAACCATGGCGGGCATGCCGATGCCTCAATTGCTGGCGGTCGGCGTCGGCGGCTTCGAGATCCTGGCCGGCCTGATGATCGCGGTGAATTTCGGTGCGCGCTTCTTCGCGTTCCTGCTGATCATCTTCGTCATCGCGACGACCTTCTACTTCCACGATTTCTGGAACCAGCCGGCGCCTGAAAATGCCAAGACGCTGATCGAGGCCCTGAAGAACCTGTCGATCATCGGCGCGTTGTTCATGATCGCGGGCTACGGCCGCGGGCCGCGGCCGAATGAACCGGCCTACGGGGACGTCTGAAGCCGGTAGTGGCGGCTCCAGACCAAGTCAGAAATTCCGGATTGCCACGCGTGGACCATCGGGGGTCACGACGACGTTCTGCGTCGGCACGATCTGTTCGATCTGCGCGGTGCGCGCCGCCACCCTGCGCGCCTGCAGCCATTGCGGGAACCACATAGCGATGGCCGGGAAGATCAGCACCAGCGCCACGCAAGCGACCTGCAACACCATGAAGTCGGCCATGCCGCGATAGATCAGCCTCAGGTTCCATTCCTTGACGACCTGCTTGAGATAGTAGGCCGACATGGCGACTGGCGGAGACAGGAAGGCGGTTTGCAGCACGACCGCGACGATGCAGCCGAACCAGACCATGTCATAGCCGAGGCCCTTGGCCACGGGCGCCAGCATCGGCAGGAAGATGAAGACGATGGCCGGCCATTCGAATGGCCAGCCGAGCAGGAAGATCAGGGTCAGGAGCAAGGACATCGTGCCCCAGGGCGGCAGCGGCGAAGCGAGCAGGGCGTTGGTCATCCAGGTCGCCGTGCCGAGCCATGCGAACACGGCGCCGAACACGTTGGAGGCCACCGCGAGGAGCAGCACCATGCTGGTCGTTGCCAGCGTGGAGTAGCAGGCGTCCAGCAGGCCTTTCCATGAGAACCGGCCGTAGGCAATGACAAGGAGGATCGCCCCCAAGGCGCCGAACGCCGCCGCCTCCGCGGCCGTCGTGATTCCGGCGAGGATGGCGCCGAGTGTCACGATCGTCAGCACGGTCACCGGCACGAGACCGACCAGGCATTCCCACAGCACGATCCGCATCGAATCGGGCCGCTCCTCGATCGGCACCGGCGGGCCGAGCTTGGGATTGAAGTGGCAGCGGATCAGGGTGTAGGCGATGAACATCGCGGACAGCAGGAAGCCCGGGCCGAAGGCTGCCGCATAGAGATCGATGATCGAGATATCGAGCACCGGCGCCATCACCACCAGCATCACGGACGGCGGGATCAGGATGCCGAGCGTGCCTCCCGCGGCGATGGAGCCGGCCGACATCCGTACATCATAGCCCGAGCGTATCATCATCGGACCGGCCATGATGCCGAGCAGCGCGACGGTTGCGCCGACGGTTCCAGCAGCTATGCCGAACAAGGTCGCGGTGAGAATGACGACCACGTAGAGCGCGCCATTGATCGGCGCAAACAGGTCGCGGAACGCCCTGAACAGCCGCTCCATGAGTCCGGCCTGGTCGCAGATGAACCCCATCAGGATGAACATCGGCACCGCGACGAGTTCGTCCTGCTTCATCAGGCCGATGGTCTGCAGGTAGGCGAGGTTGAAGACGCGCTCGCCCATGCCGACGTAGCCGAACGACAGCGCCAGGAACAGCAGCGTGAAGCTGATCGGCAGGCCGATGAAGATCGCCCCCAGCATCACGAGGAGCATGACAAGTCCGAGGAGTTCGAGTCCCATCATATCTCGATCTTTTCCTTGTGCTCGAACTCGCGCCCGAACTGGACCTGGTACCAGCACTTCAGGACCTCGGACACGCCCTGGATCATGAGAAGAAGGGCAGCCAGTGGGACCGTTGCCCGGAAGGGCCACATGATCGCGCGCCACACGCTTTCCTGCGACCGTTCACCGGTGTCATAGGAGTGCAACGCATCGTCATAGCTGATCAGCATGAACGTGATCATGGCCGGATAGAAGAACAACAGATAGGAAATCAGGTCGACGATACCCTTCTTCCGCTCCGAGTAATTCTCCCAATAGATGTCGGTGCGAACATGCGCGCCCTTCAACAGCGCGTATCCCGATCCGAGCATGAAGGCCGCGCCGTTGACCATGAAGCTGGATTCGTAGACCCAAACGGTTGGCGCGCCGAACCCGTAACGCATGACGACCTCGTAGGAAATCGTCACCACCAGAAACAACATCGACAGGGCGATGAGTTTGCCGGTCACGTCAGTGAAGCGGTCGATCGCGCGTATGATCGAGTAAAAAGCGTGCGGGAATTCGCCGCCGGGATTGCTGGCGACCGAAGCACTGCTGGGGTCCGCGGACATGATCGCTCCTCTTCAGGCAGTGCTGGCGTCCGGCGGTTCGGACGCCAGCAGCTCCGTTACAGAGAGATCACTTCTTGGTCAGATAGATCTTGTTCTTCCAGTAGTACTCGCCGGCAAAATTGTACGGCGGGAACCAGGAGAGCTTGAACGGCACGATCTGTTCGGCGTAGGCCTTCTGGCTGTCGATGACTTTCCTGTAGAAGGGGTTCTTGGCCGCGTGCTCGGTCTGGATCTTCTCCCACTCGTCGAGGAAATTTTTCAGGATCTCGTCGGGCGTACGATGCATCTGCACGCCCATCTTGATCAGTTCCTGGCAAGCGTGCGCCGTCTCGCGGTTGAAGGCGAAGTTGCGCTGCGTCGTGGCGTAAACGCTCGCCACCTTGATGATCTCCTGCAGGTCCGGCGTGAGCTTCTTCCAGACGTCACCATTGATCATCAACTGGCCACCGGTGACCGGCTCGTGCATGCCCGGCGTGTAGTAGTGCTTGGCAACCTGGTGCAGGCCGAGTTTCTTGTCTTCCTCGCAGTTGATCCATTCGGCGCCCTCGATCACGCCGCGCTCCATCGCCGGCACGATCTCGCCACCGGGAATGGTGACGACCGACACGCCGAGCCGGCCGTAGGTTTCCGCACCGATGCCGTAGATCCGGTACTTCATGCCCTTGAGGTCGGCGAGGCTGTTGATCTCTTTCTTGAACCAGCCCATGCCCTGCGGGTAGTCCGTTGGGATCGGGAAGCCGACGACGTTCAGCTTGAGGACGTCGCGGTAGAACTCATCCAGCAGCTTCATGCCGCCGCCGTCATAGTACCAGGCCCAGTAGTCCGAGCCGTCCATGCCGTACAGCGGGCCATGCGACATCGGTATTGTCGCGGTGTTGCGGCCGAGGATGTAGCCGAACGGCCCCATGCCGACATCGAGAACGTTCTTGGAGGTGGCGTCGAACACCTCGAACGGCGGCACGATCGCTCCCGCCGGAAGCGTCTCGATCTTGAGGCGTCCGGCCGTCATCTTTTCGACGGTCTCCGCCCACAGCTTGAAGATGAGATGGAAGTTCGAGGATGCGGGGTGGGTCGACTGACCCTTCAGCACTAACGGCTTTTCAGTGGTTTGAGCGTGAACCGGCTGAGCAAAGATGGTGACGATTCCAAGAGTCACCGCTGCAAGCATAGTTGAAGCGTACCTCAACATGTCGTGGTCCTCCCGAATGATGATATGTATGTTTTTTTCTTTTCAGGGTGGAACCGCGCCTGCGTACTGTCAAGCGATCTCTGACCGAGGCAGGCTTCGGCGAGGCTGATTGTACGAAAGGATGACGCTCTAAGCGCTGCGCCGCCACGGTGTGACGGTGACATCATGCACTGCATCAAGCGTCCGCACGTCACCGGCACGTAGCCCATGCGCGGCGAGGATTTGCTGCGGCGTACGGGCAGGGACGCCGGGAAAGCAAGGCTCGCCGCCGGGCAGGCGAACATGCGGCGCGACCGAGAGCCAGAACACGTCGTAGCGGTCCATGAACATGCCGAACACGCCGGGACCGCCGATGATCGCAACAGTGCCATCACGCAGGCCTGCCTGCGCGCAGGCAGCTTCGAAGGTCGCACCCGCGGGATTCCACAGCGTGGCGTTCGGATTGGACGGATCGGGCGCAATCGCCTCGACCGTCCGCGTCAGGATGACGCGCCTGCGCCGCGGCGAGTTCGGCTGGTCCTCGTAGGAATTACGGCCGTGCAGGATCAGGTCGGCGCGGTCGAGGGCGGCGGTGAAAAACGCCTTGTCGCCCTCGAACTTCAACTCGTCAGGCATGACGTTGCCCGCGTCGGCCAGCATGCCGTCCGCCGAGACGATGACATAGCCTTCGATACGCAGCGCCGGCACAGGGGCGTGTCGCTTAGCGCTATTCCGAGATCGTCTGCACGACGCTGGACACCGGACGCGAACTCACGGTCGGCAGCTTCAGGTCCTTGACGATGTCTTCGTCATATTGGGCGATGGTCTGCACCGGCGTCTTGGCGCGCATCGCAACCACCTTGTAGCCGCCGGCCTTCAGCTTCTTCAGGAGCTCGGGCAGGGCTTCCGCGGTATGCTTCTGGAAGTCATGCATCAGGATGATGCCCTTACCGTTCTTTTCGACCTTGCGCATCACGTTGTCGATGATGGTTTGCGCCTTGCTCGCCTTGAAGTCGAAGGAATCGAGGTCGCAGGAGAAGATGCCGATGTTGCGGGCGCCGAGATAGGTCACCATCTCCGGCGGGTGTTGCAGTGCAGGGAAACGGAAAAACGGCGCCGGCGACTTGCCGCCGAGCGCCCATTTCACGGCGCTGAAGCCTTTTTCGATTTCATCCTTGCGCTGCTGCTCGTTCAGCTTCTTGTTGACGAGGGCGGCATGCGACCAGGTGTGCGACCCGATGGAGTGGCCGGCCGCCATCACCTGCTTGAGGATTTCGGGATAATAGGTGGCGTGCTTGCCGATCGGGAAGAAGATGCCGGTGGTGCATTCCTCCGCCAGCGCCTTCAGGACCGCAGGCGTGTTCACCGGCCACGGACCATCGTCAAACGTCAGAACCACTTCCTTGTCACGCAGGAAGTCGAGCTCCTTGAAATGCTCGAAGCCGAAACCGGGCCCGCCCGTGGTGTCGATCTCGACGGTGCGGCCGATGCCGAGCGCGTTGGGATTGTTGCAGGGCGGACGGGTCGAGACAGGCGCTGCCGCCGGAGCAGGGGCGGCGGCTGCCTGCGGGGCAGTGGGAGCGCCCTTAGCGGACGGCGTCTGTGCCCACGCCGCGCTTGATGCCAATAGCGAAACCGCGCCTGCAAAGATCGTCCCTGCCGCAATACGCATCTTGTTTTCCCTAAATTTGAATCCCGCACCCGGTCGCCGCGCTGCCGTCGTCCGGTCTGCCTCCATTCCCCGAAGCACATAGTAGCCTAGTTGGAGCAGCCGCGCCAACGCAACCGCTGCGGTTACGTCCAGCCGATTTGTCAGCGGACAGGTTAATTCAGGAAGCGGCCAGGGCCCGCGCGATGGCGGTCTTCACCCGTGTATCCACGGGGTTGACAGACTCCGGGAAGACGTCGGCGATGTAGCCGTCGCGGCCGATCAGGTATTTGTGGAAGTTCCAGCGGGGAACATCCTTCGGCCGCGCCTCCGCCGCCCATTTATAGAACGGATGCGCGTTCGGTCCCCTGACGACGGCCTTCGCGGCGATCGGAAAAGCGACGTGGTGGCTCTGCGCGGTCGCGGTGATCTCGGCCGCGCCGCCCGGTTCCTGGCCGCCGAAATCGTTGGATGGGACGCCGACAATCATCAGGCCGCGGTCGCCAAACTCGGTCCACAATTCCTGCAGCCCGCCATATTGCGGGGTGAAGCCACAGAGCGAAGCGGTGTTGACGATCAGGATCGGCCGGCCGGCAAATTCGGAAAGCCTGATATCGCCGCCGGCCAATCCCGGAAATGAAAATGCGTAAGCCGTGATCCGGCTCATGCCGGCCTGCGCCAGGGATTGCCTGTTCGAACTGACGGCTGCGATCGCGGCCAGCGCCGCTGATATCACGCTCCTGCGGTCCATCATGGAAAGCCTCGACAGCGGTTCAACTGACGAAGGATAGCGCAACGCGCGGGACGCTGCCGCTCAACAAGCCGTTATGGGAAACCATAGCGTTTTCGAGCGAAGTGGGTACCGGTTCGCGTAAAGAAAACGCGTCAGAAGAAGAGATTAGCGCAGCGGGACGATGAAGTCGGTGCCTTCGCCGGTTTCGCCGCCCTGGTTGATGCCGTGATCGGACACCACGATCGAGCTGCCGGTGGTCAGCACCTCGGCGATCCGCGCCATGGCTTCGGGAGCAACGGTGATGCGGTCCAGCGCCTCGGCGGGGCTGTTCGGCATCGGCAGCGGCCTGGCCTCGGCAAGCGATCCGCCGACCACCTTGCGGCGCCGTGCCGCGCGGTCGTCCTCGTCGGTCCGGGCCGCATTGCGGGCCGTGACCGGCAGCGAGACCACCGACCAGCGCAACAGGTTGGGATCCTTTTTGTCGGCCTCGGCGGTGAAGACATGCGTACCCAGCGGCCGGTCGCTCGGCGCGATGGTGATCGGAACGTCGAACTGCGGCTTGAAGTTCTCGCGGACGTACAGCTTGGAATCCTTGCGGCTCACGAATACCGCGATCTGGCCGGGACGCCTGGGCGGCTCGGCCTTGGCAGCCGCGCCGGGCGGCCGCGCCGTATCCTTCTTCACGTCGGGTGCAACCGCCGGCGTATCGGCGACCGACTTGACGGGCTCGGCGGGCCTTTCGGCTGCCTCGACCTTCGGCGTTTCAATCCTGGTGGGCTCCGTATTCGCAACCGCTGCCGTGGGAGCCTCGATTTTTGTTTCCGAACTGGCTTCGGCTTTCGCCTCGCTGGGCTCGTCCTCGGCCTTCACGCTCTCGCTTGCGGAGACTTCGGTCTTTGTGAGCGCGCTGGTATCGGCCGCGTTGGCTGCCGGCTCGGATTTCTGTGGGTCCGCTTTGGCTTCTGCGTTCGACGTATCGCTGGCAGGCTGGACTCCGGCTGCAGACGAGGTTGCATCTGATACGACGACATTGATTGCCGACATCGCGCCGCGGGCATCCGCCGTGTGGGTCTGTTCGCGCAACGGTGCCGCGTGACCGACGGTCGATCGGAGATCCAGGCCCGCCTCCGAATTCGCCAGCTTGTTCGCATGGCCAGCATCCGCGCCCTTGTCGCTCTTCACCGCGGGCGCGTCGTTCGCCGGATCGTTGGCGATGAGGGGTTGCGGCACGACCTTCTGCGCCACCAGCAATGGATGCGAGAAACTGGCAGGCGTGATCTGGCCGGGCGTGATGATGACGCGCGCGCCCATCCTGGTCCAGTTCCACATCTTCACGGCAAAGGCCGTCGGCATGCGGATGCAGCCGTGCGACGCCGGATAGCCGGGCAATACGCCGGCATGCATCGCAACGCCCGACCAGGTGATGCGCTGCATGTAAGGCATCGGCGCGCCGCTGTAGATGTTGGAGCGGTGCATCCTGTGCTTCTGGATGATGCTGAACACGCCCATCGGGGTCGAATGACCCTTCATGCCCGTCGAGACCGGGCTTTCGGCGAACAGGCCGTTGGCGTCGTAGACGCGGACCTTCTGCTGCTCGATCGACACCGCAATGATCAGCGGCCCCTGCGGCTTGGCGTTGGTTTCCTTGATCGCCGCCTCGGTCTTGGCGGAGGGGCGGCGGGCCTTCGGCTTGCGCGGCTGCGCCACCGGCGCCGGTCGGTAGTAGTTGGGATCGGAGTCCTGCCAGTGGAACAGGGCAGCAGCATCTGCCTGGTGAACGGCAACCAAGGTGCCGGCCGCCGTCAACATCGCCAGTTGCCAAAATCGCCGTCTGCAAAATCGCCGTTTTGAATTAGCTGCGCCCGCAATACCCGCACTGAAAACTCGATGCCCGCTCACGCGCTTGATCCTCAAATCCGGTTACTCGAATCCACTCTTCCGATAATTATTTGTTGTTGCAGAGGCAAAACGCGTTCACCAGCGTAGGCCTTCTAATTTCAGCGATTTTCGCCCCGATCGTAGCAAAAAAGCCTCACAATCCGTTAAACGGCGGTCGGTTGGGCACCTCCGGGCGGCGGCCTTCCTGTGCGGCTTTCCGGCCACTACATAGGCGGCGAGCCCTTCAGCGGAGATATCAATGACATCCAAGGCCATCGTTAAGTGGAACAAGAAGTGGAGAAGTCTGGCCTTGGGGATGTTGGCGCTGTTGCTTTGGCAGGCCGGCCCGGCGTCGGCCGCCGACGAGCCCGACCTGATTTTTCGCCGCTCGACCGTGTTCAAGTGGCTGAGCCCGAACGACAAGCTCGCGACCTACGCGGTCGACGACCCCGAGGTCGATGGCGTAGCCTGTCACTTCACGGTGCCGGAAAAGGGCGGCTTCAAGGGCTGGCTCGGCCTTGCCGAGGAGGTCTCGGACATTTCGCTGGCGTGCCGCCAGATTGCCCCGATCCACTTCAAGCACAAGCTTGAGCAGGGCGACGACATGTTCCGGCAGCGCCGCTCGCTGTTCTTCAAGAAGATGCAGATCGTTCGCGGCTGCGACGCCAAGCGCAACGTGCTGGTCTATATGGTCTATTCGGACAGGCTGATCGAGGGTTCCCCCAAAAACTCGACATCCTCGGTGCCGATCATGCCCTGGGGGGCCGCCGACGCCGCGGTTCAGAAATGCGGTGAATTCATCCAGTAAGTCCGATGCCAGCCAAGATCCCGGGTCCGAGATCGGATCCGGGATGAAGGCTTCGGGCTTACCGTTTGACCGGATTGGAATATTGGCGGCCCTCCGGGCCGGGCTCGGCCTTGCGGTCGCGACAACCGACCAGCTGCACGAGTTTTTGCGGCGCCGAAACATTGCCGCGAAATTCGCTGCCTTGCTGCGACATCGCGCCACAAAGGCTCACAGGATGCTCTGAGGTTTTTCCTTCCGAGGTCTTTCCCTGGCGCTCCACCGGCTGGCCGGGTTTGCGGGTCGGGGTTGCACTGCCAACATCGATGTTGCCATTACCCACGACGGCTATCCTTTGTTGAGGAAGGGGTCACAACGCACAAGCACACGGAAAGTTGCACGGCGTTGAGTCGGCCGGACTGGGGCTTGGGTTCATCCGATCGGCCGGTGAACGAGGCCGTCCTCGTCCATGCGAGGAGGGCCAAAGCGGCTTCGATGGCGGGCTTCCAGTGTTCAGCCTGATCCTCTCAAGTGCGAGCGTCGCGGCTGAATTCATTGAATTTTTCCGGCCATTGTTTCGTCCGATCGAGCCGACGAAACAATTCTCCTGTGCGACGAAACCATTTTCCGTTTTTGGCGCAGATGTCCGGAAACAGCCGATGGTTATCACCTGGCCAACGAGACGGCGGGCACTGCCGGCCACCGACTACCGGAGACAGTCAGATGCGGACCACCAGCTTCATCCTCGCCTTCGCCTTCATCCTGGCTGGTCCCTCGATGGCTGGTTCTTCCGACCAGCAACTGCCGGGTGTCGGTACCTTCGCCTATCATGGCTCGCCGGTTGCGACGCCTGCGTCCCAACCGATGGTCGTGGCCGCCAACTGAGCGTGGCGGAACTTTTGCAAAAGCAGTCCTTTTGCAAAAGGTCGCCGATAGCAAAAAAGATCGCCGGTAAAAGGCCCTACATGTTCGTACGCACCTGCTCCGCTGTAATTCTGTCGTTGTTCCTTCTCAGCGGCTCGGCTCAAGCTCAAGTCCAGCTCCAGTTTCAGCCGCCACAGACTTCGTTCCGCTCCCTGTTCAAGGTGCCCGATCCGCGCGGCGAGTTCGTGCGGCTTTGCGCGCCGCATATGGTTGGACGCTGGGCACATCCCGAAAGCGTTTGCGGCTGCCTGCACGACTATGCCGCCGCGACCGTGGAAGATGCCGACCTGCGCGAAGCGCTGCTGCGCGGCATCAGCGAGACCGGGGTGCCGACGATCGAGACCGCGTGGGTGCCGGCGTCGAAGCAGTCCGAAATCGGCCCGACCTTCACCAAGATCGCCAAGCCGACATTGCAATGCATGTTCGAGCCGGCAACGAACCAGTAAGGCTGGCGCGGCTTAGCTCCACCTCCCCACAGGCCTGACACACCGGTCACGGCCATTGTAAGCAATGGACCGGCTGACGATCTGCGCGACGCGCTGTGGCGCGAGTCGTCGGCTGATACGGAAGCTGGTAGGATAGGTTCGGCCTCGGGACAGGCCGCATAAAGGAGCTGCCATGCGATCGCTTGTTATCGCCCTCGTCGGCGCGTTGTCGTTCTCGGTATCTCCGGCCTTCGCCGCTGACGCAGCGACACAGGAAGCCAACAAGAAGACCGTGCTCGAATTCTACGAGGCCGGCCTCAACAAGAAGGACTTTGACGCCGCCGCGAAGTTCTTCGGACCACACTACATCCAGCACAACCCGACGGCCCCGGATGGCATCGAAGGCTTCAAGGCCTTCCTCGGCTTCCTGCGCGAAAAATTTCCAGACTCCCGCAGCGAGATCAAGCGTGCCTTTGCGGACGGCGACTACGTGATCGTGCACGTTCACAGCGTGCGCGAGAAGGGCACGCGCGGCCGCGCCATCGTCGACATTTTCAGGCTCGAGAACGGCAAGATTGTCGAACACTGGGACGTCGTGCAGGAGATTCCGGAGAAGGCCGCCAATACCAACGGCATGTTCTAGCGCGCCTTCGTTCTCACGTTCGCTATCGTGCCACCACTATCGCTTCTTCGTTCCCAGCCGCTGAATGCATTTGCGGGTGCGTAGCACGCCTGAAGTCGTCATCTGCGAGCCCTGGACTTCCTTGATTTGTCCTGCCGGGCACGATCCGTCGTCGACGAGGACGCGCTGACCGAGTCGCAGGTCGATAATGTCCTGCTCGCGCGAGGCTACCTGCGCGACGGCGGGACTCGCAAGGAGCCACAGCGCGACGCCCGCGGGGAGGGCAAGCGATCGGGCAGCTTTTGTCGTCATCATTCCGGCCTCGCTCACTTGGTCTTGATCTTCAGCCCATCGGGCCCGACATTGATCTGCAGGCCTTCGGGTTCCTGCTTGGCTTTGTAGAGATTGTAGCTGAGCACGCCGACCGCGACGATCAACACGCTGACGACGAGATACAGAACGTTGCGATTGCCGGGCATCCGGTGTTTCCGCCGTGATATTGAATCAGGCGTCGAGCTTAGTGACGCGGCGGCGATTCTGATAGGGCGACGGCCGACGCCTGCGGTCAGGTCGCGGCCTTCGGCCGTTTGACCTTGCCGGTTCCACGCTTGTTCGGCTTGCGACTTATTTGAAAGGCAGCAAGCGATGACTTCGCCAGCCGTTCGGCCGACGCGATCAGTTGCGGCAGGGGATGGCCGGCAAAGCCGAGGACGAAACCTGGAAGGGGACGCGCACGAAAATAGGTTTCCGCCAGCAGCCAGCCCGCGACGCCGGCCTCCGTCTTTGCCTTGGCGGCCACCAGTGGATCGGTCGATGGATCGAACCGCGCGACCAGATGCAGGCCCTGCGAGGGCACCGGCACCGTGAGAAGCCCGTCCGATGCCGCCGACAAGGTTGAAGCCAGGACGTCACGCGCTTCGCGATAGATCCCGCGGACCTTGCGCAGATTTGCCGCGAACGCGCCGGAATTGAGCATGTCCGCCACCGCGCCCTCCAGCAGCGTGCCCGGAAAGCGGTCGAGCGCGGCGCGGGCCGTCGTCACCGGCCCGACCAGCCGCTCCGGCAGCGCGCAGTAGCCGATGCGCAATCCGGGAAACAGCGTCTTTGCAAACGTGCCCATATAGATGACGCGCGAGAGATGATCGATGCCGGCGAGCGACAGCAATGGCGCACCGTCGTATCGAAACTCGCTGTCGTAATCGTCCTCGATCACGAAGGCGCTCGTCTCCCTTGCCCAGTCGAGCAGTTCCAGCCGCCGCGGCATCGACATCTGCACGCCGAGCGGAAACTGGTGCGATGGTGTCACATAGGCCGCGCCCGCCGATGGCGCCAGCGCCCGGCCTTTGGCCACGATCATGCCTGATGCATCGACTGGGACAGCGACGGGGCGCAGGCCGCAATGCCCGATCGCTCTTCGCGCGGCGGGATAGCCGGGATCCTCGCACCAGATTTGATCGCCGGGCTTGAGGATTGCGCCCAGCACGATCCGCAAGGCGTGCTGCGTTCCCGACGCCAGCATGATCTGGTCCGGATCGCAGCGCAGCCCTCGCGCCGCCAACAAATGATCGGCAATCGCGGCGCGCAGTTCGCGGCTGCCCCTGGGGTCGCCGTATTGCAGGTGCTCGTTGCCGAAGGCGCGCATGCGCCGGCCGGCAAACGACCTGAAGCGCTGCAGCGCCCTTTCATCGATATGCGTGCAGCCCAGCGCGAGCGCGCCTTGCTGCGGCGCCTCGACCGCGATCCTGGTCTTGCGTGCGTCGTTGACGCGGGCGGGAATGCGCGCGGCGACGAACGTGCCGGAGCCTGTGGTGGCTACCGCAAAGCCGTCCGCGATCAGCCGCTCATAGGCCGAGGTGACGGCGTTGCGGCGAAAGCCGGTCTGCTTTGCCAGCGTTCGCTGCGGCGGCAGCGGCTCGCCCGGTTTGGCGATCCCGCCTGTGATGGCGTGGCAGAGCGCCTGGTAGAGCCGGTGCTGCGAGGAGGCGTCTTGCGTTACATGGGGCCCGTCAAGGTCGAGCGGAAGCTCGGCCTTGCGCCGGGTCGCCGGAGAATTGGTCGGAATTTTTCGCATGGAATTGGCACTATCGCAGACCAAATTCGCCGGTACAACTTCTTCGACTGGGCCAATCCCGAGAGGAGCTGACGTGATAACCGAAGGCGAGACCACCACTTCCTACCCGTTGTCACCACGCAACCGGGTCAAGCGCCTGCACGAGCGCGGCTCTTACGACAAAGCGACGATTCACGGCCTGCTCGATGCCTCGATGCTCTGCCACGTTTCCTACGTGGTCGACGGCCAACCCTACTGCACGCCAACATTCTTCTGGCGGGAGGAAAACAATCTGTACTGGCACGGCAGCAGCGCCAGCCGCATGTTGCGGAACCAGTCCGACGGCCAGAGGGCGTGTCTCACCGTCGCCCATCTCGACAGCCTGGTGCTGGCCAGATGCGGCTTCAATCATTCGGCGGATTACCGTGCGGTGATGGCGTTCGGCACTGCCTACCTCGTCACCGATGCGGCCGAGAAGGAGCGTGCGCTGGTCGCGATGGTCGACCGCTTCTTCCCCGATCGGACCGCGACCTTAAGACAAAGCACGGTGCAGGAGATCAAGGCGACGTCGGTGATAGCGATGGAAATCGAGCAGGCGTCCGCCAAGATCAGGTCGAAGGGGGTCGCCGACGACGACGAGGACTACGAGCTGCCGATCTATGCCGAGCGCATTCCGGTGCGTACCGTGCTGGGCGCGCCCGAACCGTGCCCGCGGCTGCTCGACGGCGTCGAGCGCCCGGCGTCGCTGCGCGGCTATTCGGAAGGCCGCCTGCTCGAAGATGCATTGCGGGATGCGCATTTTGCGCATTACGCCGGCGGCTGAGATCGGGGTAGGGTGCGCGCTCCCGATCTCTTTGAATTCTCGACTGGAGCCGCCGCATGACGACTGATACGCAACAAAAAATCCTCGACGCCGTTGACGCCGGCTTTGATGCGCAACTGGCGACGACAAGGGATTTCGTTGCTATCCCCTCGACCCGCGGCGCCGAAGGGCCGTGCCAGGACATGATCGGCGATCTCCTGCGCCAGCGCGGCTATGAGGTCGACGACTGGCATATCGACGTCGGGGATTTGAAGGATCTGCGCGGCTTCGGTCCGATCGAGCATGATTTCTCCAGGGCGCGCTCGGTTGTCGGCACCTACCGGCCGGCGAACAATGCCGGCAAATCGCTGATCCTGCAGGGCCACTGCGACGTCGTTCCGACAGGCCCCCTCGACATGTGGGAGACGCCGCCGTTCTCGCCGGTCGTCAAGGACGGCAGGATGTACGGCCGCGGCGCCTGCGACATGAAATCCGGCACCATCGGCGCGCTCTATGCGCTGGATGCGATCAAGGCCGCAGGGCTGAAGCCGACCGGGCGCATTCACTTCCAGTCGGTGATCGAAGAAGAATCTACCGGCGTCGGCGCGCTCTCGACCTTGCAGCGCGGCTACCGCGCGGACGCCTGCTTCATCCCGGAGCCGACCGGCGAGACCATGGTGCGCTCGCAGGTCGGCGTGATCTGGTTTCGCCTGAAAGTGCGCGGTTTCCCCGTGCATGTGTTCGAGGCCGGCGCAGGCGCCAACGCCATCATGGCGGCCTATCATCTGATTCATTCGCTACAGAAGCTCGAAGAAGAGTGGAACGAGCGCGCTAAGGCGGATCGCCATTTCAACGCGGTCGCCCATCCGCTCAACTTCAACCCCGGCATCATCAAGGGTGGCGACTGGGCGTCGAGCGTGCCCGCCTGGTGCGACGTCGATTGCCGGATCGCGGTGCTGCCGGGTTGGTCGATTGCGGAATGCCAGAAGGAGATTTTGGCCTGCGTGTCGGCGGCCGCGCGCGATCATCGTTTCTTGTCCAACAATCCGCCCCAGGTGGAATGGTCGGGCTTCCTGTCGGAGGGTTATGAGCTGACGAATTCCGCCGCGCCGGAAGCCGCATTCGCAAAAGCGTTTGGCACCGTCTACGGCGGCACGGTGCCGGACCGTGCCTTCACCGCGCTGACCGATACCCGGTTCTACGGGTTGAACTACAACATCCCGAGCCTGTGCTTCGGCGCGACGGGTGCGGCGATGCACGGCTTCAACGAATATGTCGAACTGGAGTCGCTGCGGAAATCGACAAAGGCGATCGCGCTGTTCATCGCGGAATGGTGCGGGGTGGAGAGGGTGTGAGCGAGCCGCCGGCCTCACCCCGTCATTGCCTGCGACAAACGCGAAGCGTTTGCGCAAGGGAGCGAAGCGACGAAGCAATCCATGCTTCAGCGTGCGCGGAGCGATGGATTGCTTCGCTTCGCTCGCAATGACGGCTGAGAGTTCAGGACTGGCCGGGCCACAACGCCTTCACGATCGCATCCAGCCCGTCCGTCAGCGCCGCTGGCCCCGGCTGCAGGATGATCGTCGACTTGATCTCGACGATGCGGTTGTTCTTCACCGCCGGGATATCTCCCCAGCCCGGACGCTGCCGGATGCGATCCGGCACGACCTTCTTGCCGCACCAGGAGGCGAGGATCACATCGGGGGCGGCCTCGCGCACCACATCAGGCGCAATGATCCGGTCTTTGGCCGCCTGCTGAAACCGCAGCTTTGGCAACGCGTCCTCGCCACCGGCGATCTCGATCAGTTCGGATACCCAGCCGATGCCGGAGATCAGCGGATCGTCCCACTCCTCGAAATAGACTTTTGGCTTGGGCGATGGCCGGGGCGTCGCGGCGATCCGCGCAAGACGCTGTTCAAGATCACTAGCAAGTTGATCGGCACGTTCCGCTGCCCCGACAATGGCGCCAAGCGTGCGGATCATCGCGAAAATGCCCGCGATGTCGCGCTGGTTGAAGACGTGGATGGCGACGCCCGCGCGCACCAGGTCGGCAACGATATTCGCCTGCAGGTCGGAGAAGGCCAGCACGAGATCCGGCTCCAGCGCCAGAATCTTCGGAATGTCCGCGGAGATGAAGGCGGAAACCCGCGGCTTTTCGCGGCGCATTCCCGGCGGCCTCACCGCATAGCCGGAGACGCCGACGATGCGGTCCTGCTCGCCGAGCAGGTACAGCGTCTCGACGGTCTCTTCGGTGAGGCAAACGATCCGGCGGGGTGGGAACTGGCGCATACGGACGATATGCCGAATTAACAGGGCATTGTCACGGCAGCCATTACCTCGGAAGTCATTGCCTGGCTTACGTGCGCCGTCCATGCTTCGATCGGGATCGATGGAAGTACCTTGCAAGAAACGGGAGGACTGCCGGAACATGTCGCTGCTCGACAAAGTCAATGCGATGAAGATGCCGTTCGCGGAGCTGAAGGGCGTGAAATTCACTGAAGTCGAAAAGGATCGCGTGGTCGCGCGTATGCTGGTGCGGCCCGATCTCTGTACGCTGCGCAACACGATTCACGGCGGCGCGGTGATGGCGTTCGCGGATTCGGTTGGCGCTGCGGCGACCGTCATCAACCTGCCTGAGGACGCCAAGGGCACCACGACGATCGAGAGCAAGACCAACTTCATCGGCGGCGCCAAGGAGGGGCAGACGGTGATCGCCACTGCAACCCCGGTGCATCGGGGGCGCCGCACCCAGGTCTGGCAGACCCGGCTGGAGACCGAGGACGGCAAGCTGGTAGCGGTCGTCACGCAAACGCAGATGGTGCTGTAGCTTCAGGCCGCCTCCACCGTCTGCACGGCGTTGAGCATTCCGGTTTGCGGATGACAATCCACATATTCGAAAAGCTGTTCGTCGGCGCGGGCGACGGTGACTTCGTGGTAGAGCCGCAGTTTTGCGGCCGGTCCCAGCGTCGACAGATATTTCATGGCGGCGCCGAAAATCCTGACATGGGTCGGGTGCGATTCAGCCCAGCGTTCCAGCGCCGACAGGCTTTTCCACCAGCTCATGCCGTAGGATTTTTCGGTCGTTGTGCCGTCGCGGCCGACGACGGCCATGTAACGGTTGGCGTAGCAGCCGATCGAACGTCCCTGGTCGCGCAAGAAATCCATGCCTTCCCGCAGCACCGGCTCGACATCGCCGAGATACATCTTGCGTTCGGCGGCTTCGGTGTTGCCCCAATCCTGACCCGATCGGATCAGGCAGAGGTTGTCATGCGGGACGATCCGGATGCGCGCGCCGTCGCGGATCGCGCGGGGCGCGCCTGACGGCGCCATCTCGCTGGTTTGCGACAACGGGATGCGGTCGCGCATACCGCCCCAATAAGCGTGCTCCAAAACCTCGCCGCTCATGCCGTCGGCGAGAACGGCGACGCCTTCGGGCCTTCCAAGGGAGGACAACAGCGTCTCATAGCCCTCCACGGAGGGATAAAGCGCTTCGATGAAGGTACCGAACCCGTTGTTGGTCCGCTGCTCGCCGGTCCAGCGCTCGCGCGCGGCCGGAAACCAGCGATCGAATATTTGCCGGTCGTCCCAGTACGCCACTGTGACGACGTTGGTGAAGCCGGCCTCGTCGACATAGCTCGCGCGGTCCCAATGCGATGGGCCATCGGCCGTTGCGAAATCCGACGCGAGCCGGGCCAACGCCTGCTCGGCGGCGGCCGGCGGCGCGCCGCGGGACTGGAGGCCGAAATAGGCCATCACCACCCGCGTCACACTTGGCTTGTGCCGTGCCACGAAGGACGGGTAGGGCGGCGCATAATCGTCGCCGACCCGGCGGTGGCGCGTACGTGCAGTTTGCAGATGCTCGGGGATCGCGGATTCCATCGGCCTGCTCCTTGTCGGAATTGAAGCGTCTCAGGCCTGCAGCCTGATTTCGCTCATGACCTCGGCATCGACAGGTAGCGAGAAATGCTCGACGCGGTTGGCACGCGTGGTGTTGAGCAACAGCCGCGTGACGTCGGGCCGCGAATAATGCCCGGCCGGATCGGCGGCGTTCTTCGCTACCCCAATCATGCCGAGATCGATATCGGCATACAAAATGCCTTCCTGGTCGGGCGGCAGTTTCTCGGCCAGCGAACTGCCGTCCGGTCCGTAGATCACGGCGTGGCCGCCGCCGGTATGCAGGAAGGCATGCTTTTCGGGGGAATCGCAGAGCTCGTCGATCATCGCCTGCGAGACCACAGCGCAGGGGCCGAGGAAGAAGCACGACCCTTCGACCGCATAGACCTTGCTGGCGGCGTTGTTGACCTCATGGCCGAGCGCATGCGCGAACGGATCGTACAGCGAAAAGCTCGGCCAGGCGCCGACATGCACCTGTTCGTTCTGGGCGTACATCGCGTATTTCGACAATGGCTGCAGATGCTCCCAGCAGCACAGCGCGCCGAGCCGTCCGACGTCGGCGCGATCGTGGACCGCGAGGTCGCTGCCGTCGCCTTCGCCGAACACGGTGCGTTCGGCATGGGTCGGACGCAGCTTTCGGCGCTTGGCGATGGTCTCGCCGTCGGGGCCGATCAGCCATTGCGCGATATAGAGACTGCCGCCGTCGCGCTCGGATAGTCCGAGCACCGCGGTCAGCTTGGCACGCTTCACGGCGTTGCGGATTTTTTCCGCCTGCGGGCTGTTGAAGGCGAGCGAATTGTCGAAGTAGCGCTGCACAAAGCCGCGGCCGATCGCCCAGGCGGGCGCGCCGAGCCAGATCTGCCACGGATATCCGGGAATGAAGGTCTCGGGAAACGCGATCAGCTTGGCGCCTTTCGCGGAAGCTTCCTCGATCAGCGCAATGGTCTTGTCGACGGTGGCATCGAGATCGAGAAAAACCGGCGCCGCCTGAACCACCGCCACCTTGTATTTCTGATGAACCAGACCCATCGCACCATCCTTTCGCATTCGCGACCGATATTCGCTGGGTCGCAAGCCTACAGCCATGGCGACGCACGCCGCTTGTCCGCAGCGGCACGAAAACTTGTCTTAACCGGCAGATGGACGCCGGATGGCTGTGGCGTGGCAGGAAGGAGGGTGCGGGGCGGAAGGCGTCAATGGCGCGGCTGCTCGCGCCATTCGCGCGGCGAGACGCCGAACCGCTGCTTGAAGATGCGGCTGAAATGGGCGAGGTCGTTAAAGCCCCATGCGAAGGCGATCTCGCCGATGTGCCGGGCCTGATACGCAGGGTCGGCGAGGTCGCGCTTGCAGCGCTCCAGCCGCTGCGTCTGCACGTAGCCGCGGAACGAGGTCTGTTCGGCGGCCATCAGATCGCTGGCGTAGCGCGGCGAGATTCCTGTCGCCGCCGCGGCGCGCGGCAGCGATAGTTCGGGATCGGCGAGATGCGTCAGGATATGATTCTTGAGGCGATAGAGCAGCGCCGACCGGTGGACCGACTGGTCCGGCAGGCGCGCGTGCAGCCTGTCGGCCAGCGTCATCGCGAGCAGGTCGAGCGTCTGGTCGAGCAGGCGGCTTGCGGCCGCGGCATCGACCTGCTCGATCGTCCGGCTCACATTGCGCGCGAAATCATAGGTCAGCCGTTCGAGCGGACGATCGCCGGCGAACGTGGTCGCGGTCAAACCATCGAACGAGCCGACGCGCTGTTGCAGCAGCTTGCGCGGCATCTGGAAGATGGTCTGCGAAAAACTGTCGTCGAAGCGCAGCTCGTAGGGGCGCGTGGTGTCGTAAATGACGAATTGTCCCGCGGAAACGATCGCCTCGCGGCCGTCCTGAAAGACGCCGTTCACGCCGTTGTTGCCCAGCGCCATCAGCACGTAATCTTCGCTGGCGCGGGCTATTCGCGACGGCGTACGGAATACCCGCTGGGCGGTGGAATCGACCTGCGTAAGCGCGACCGGTCCGATTCTGCATTGCGACACCGCGCCCCAGAACCCGCCGCGCATGTCCGACTTGCAGTCGAGGCCGACGAAGGTGTCGCAGACGATGTCCTGCCACACCGCGAGCCGGCGCTCCGGAAGGCACGAACTCGTGTCGAGCACGACAGCCACGACGGACCTCCACGAACCATCCGGGTGTTGTTTAAAGCCTGCAGCGTTCAGAAATAAGCAATCCCCGTGCCCAGTCTGCGCCGGGTGCCCAGCCTTCACAATTGGTTAATAGTGATGTCGCTAAGCCGCTGGAATGATTGCCATTATTTAAGGCAGTATACGGACAATCCGGGCTTGAATTTCATGCTGCGATGCACAATATAAATGGTCTAGGGATTCGACGCCTCCTCGAGGGCTTCTCTCAGAGGAGTTTAGGATATGTACCTCACCCATATCGCGGCCGCGCTCGCCAATAGCAGCGTGCGCACGCTGAGCCAGCAGGAAGAATTGCCGCTGTTGCGCGATCACCTGCTGCGGCTCGACCGCACCAGCCGCCGCGACCGTTTCCATGGCTTCATGGACGACAGCTTCATCGAGCGCTACGCCGAGAAATGCGCCAATGACGGCACGACCATCATCGCCTTCTTTGAAAACGGCGTGGTTCGGGGCGCAGCGGAGCTGCATCCGCCGGACCAATCACCGGATTCGCTGCCCGAGATCGCCTTCAGCGTTGAAGCGTCGGTGCGTCGGCGGGGCGTCGGCAGCATCCTGTTCCGCAAGCTGATCACGGTGGCGCGCGCCAAGGGCTACAAGAGCCTGCGGATCACCACCGGCGCGCAGAACGAGCCGATGCGGGCGCTCGCCAACAAGTTCGGCGCGCAACTGGTGTTCCGCCACGGCGAATCCACCGGCACCATCGACCTGACGAAACAGGATCACACAGAGCTTGCGACCACCTGGGCGGACAGCACGCTGAACGCCGCGCGCACGGTCGCGAATTTCAACCGCGCCTATTGGCGGATGCTGCTGCGGATGTATGGCTGGGGCCGCGCCGCCTGAGCGGCGCGTTCAATCAGGGCAATTCGCTGATGGTTGGGTCCAGCGAATTGCCCAGAACTTTTAGAGCCCGGTTCTGATTGAATCAGAACCGGGCTCTGGTCTTTTCAAAAATGCTATGGGGCTTCAAGTGCCGGTGCGCTTGTCGTTGCCGAATCGCCTGATGACGCGGCGCTCGACCACGACGGCGCGCTGGGCACCTTGCTCGCCCGCGATGATGCGGGTGGCCGATCGCGCTACCGCGCGGCCGGTCTTTTTCACTTCAGCCAGCACTTCCTCGTAGGGCAGGCCCATCAGCGCGGCGGCGATTTCCGCCTGCTGCTGCTGATCGTCGGTGATCCCTACCGCGGCGAAGATCGCTTCCTCCAGCGTCGGCGGATCCCGCCGCACGCGCCGTGTGCCGTATTTCGTGTTCCAGTCTTCGCTCATAGGGGCCTCGCATATCATTGCGGAGATACCTAGGTGCCCTTATGTTGCATTGCAATACGAATTTCGCATGGCAATACAGCCATGCATCTACAATTTCTCCAGCCTGGTAGCGTCATACAGTTCGATGGTGGTGGCGCTTTCCGCAAGGGCCTGCGGCGACCGGACGAAATCGCGCGAGGCAGGGACGGCAAAATGCGCCAGCAGGGCGGCGCGATCGGCCCATTGCTCGAAAAACACCAGCCGCAGCGGATTCTCGCAATCGACATGGACGGCGTGGGAGATGCAGCCGGGCTCGGTGCGCGAGCGACGGACGTGTTCGAGGCTCAATTTGCGCACCTCGTCAAAGCTGTCCGCGCGCGCGGTCACGCTGCCGGTCACCACGATCATGTTGTCCTCCCGTTTTTGTCGCAGCTCTCATGGCGCGGAATTGCCGGCGGCGCTCAGGTCCAGCGGCTGCTGCGGCCAGCGCTTCAGCGCGGCATGTCCGGCATCGGTCAACACATAGATGCCGCGCTCGGCGCGATCGAACCAGCCATAGACGTTATGCAACAGGATTTTTCCGGCGTCGGGAATTTCGATTCGCAAATCCTTCACACGCCGCGGCCCGCCTGACAGCGCCGAGGCGCAGGCCAGCGCCTGCTGGCGATAGGCCGTCATGATCGGCGCGCGCGTCGAACCGCCCATGGCAGGATCGCCCTTGCGCTTCTGATGCTCGGCAACCAGCCGTGACCGCTTTTTTGGGTTGCGGCGAGGGGCTGCCGTCGCAGGCTGGACGATCACCTCGACATCGCCCGTGTTGGTGACCGCCAGCATACCGAAGCCCAAGCGGCGGCAGAGATTGCGATAGCGGGCGTCGCTCTCGCGGCCCTTGCCGCGGGCCGATAATTTGGCCGCGAGCCAGATCTCGTCGGCAGCGCCCGCGCGATCGACCGCCTGCAGGATCAGTTCCAGGTTGAAGGAAAGCTTCAGTTCGCCGATCACCACGACCGGCGGATCGTCGCCGCTCAACGCCACCAGATCGCAGCCCCCGACCTCGCCCTTGACGGTGAAACCGAGCTTTTCCAGGAAGCGTTTGACGGGAAGATAAAGCGCGGTTTCCAAGATTTGCTCCGGCGGCGCGCACGGCCGCGACTCAACGTCCGGACTCTAGCCGAATTCCGGCAAAGCGTTTGATCGGGCAGCATCTCAGCGGCTAATCTGGGGCCGGGGACAAGGCCAACGGCAATTGAGGGAACCCCGCGATCGATCGTTCACGGGGCATAGACCTTTGCCGATTTTTGGAGTGAGCAGGGCGTGCTGAACGGGTTGTACAAATTCCGTTTCACGACGGAGCGTGGCGAAGGTTCCGGCGTGATGTTCGCCACCGCGGGCGGCCGGCTCTATGGCGGCGATTCCGGCTCTTCCTTCGTCGGCCATTTTGTCGAGGCCGACGGCGTCGTCTCCGCCGAATGCGTGATGTCGCGCCACTACCACGATCCCGGATATGTCCCGATGTTCGAGGTCGACAATATCGCGATGCATTTCACCGGCCTGCGCCGCGGGGTGGAAGTTCATTTCGAGGGCGGCAGCGCGGCCTTGCCGGGAGTCCGGTTCACGACCGTGCTGACCCCGATCAACGATTCCGACGCGCCGCCGCCCGGTGCGGTCGGCCCCGACGGGATCGGCAACGGGCTCTACTCCATCCACATCCGCATGCTCGACGGCATCGACGCCGGCAACACCGGTGTCATGATGCTGCATGACGGACGCATCAGGGGCGGCGATGCGTTCTTCGACTATACCGGGGCCTACACGGCGGCGAGCGGGAGATGGAAGGGCGAACTCGTCAACCGCGAACATACGGCAGCAAAGGGCGAGCGGCCGGTGTTTGGCGGCCATGAGGTCGGCATCGGTTTCTCCGGCACGTATGACAGCGAGGGCGCCGAAGGCGAAGCTACCGCGCTCGCCGGCAAGCGCAGCATCCGCTTCAAGGCGGTGCTGCGAAAGCTGGTGGAGATTGAAGGCTAAACCCTCCCGTTCACCGGCAGCAGCGCGCCGGTGACGGCGCTGGCGGCGTCGCTGGCGAGGAACAGGATCACGTCGGCCAATTCCTGCGGCGTCACCCATTTGGCGAAATCGGCTTTGGGCATGCTGGCGCGGTTGGCCGCGGTGTCGATGATCGACGGCAGCACGGCGTTGACCGTGATCTTGCCCTTGAGTTCGGCGGCAAGCGCCTCGGTGAGGCGGTGTACGCCGGCCTTGGAGGCGGCGTAGGCGCCCATGCCACTGCCGGCCTGCAGCGCGCCCATCGCGCCGATATTGACGATGCGCCCGGCGCCCGACGCGATGAGATGCGGGATTGCCGCGCGCGATGCGTTCAGCGCGGTCATGACGTTGAGCGCGTACATCCGCTGCCACGTTTTGGGATCGCCGTCGGTGACTGTCTCGAATGCGAAGCCGCCGGCGATATTGATCAGCGCGTCGAGCTTGCCGAAATGCGCCGCAGCGGCCGCGATCGCCTTGCCGGCCTGGGCTGCATCGGTGAGGTCGACACCGCCGAGCTCGAACAGATCAGCCGTGGCCGGCACTTGCGTCGGCGCATGATCGACGCTTGCAATCCGGGCGCCCCGTGCCAGCGCTTCGTCCACGACCACCCGGCCGAGCCCACCCAGCGCGCCGGTCACGACAATGACTTTTCCGTCCATGAAGGGCCTCCGCCTGCCGGGAAACGGGAGCGCACCATATCAGGAGTTTTTCACTGGGATGCGGCGAATTCTGCATTGGAACGGTCTGTCTCACGCGCCCAAATTGCCGCGAGCCGCGCCCATCCGGAGGGAGCGAATTGCGTAGGACTTACGGGATGGGGCGGAATCGATAAAATTTGCCGGAGTTCTGTAAGCCGTTTTCAGAATCCGTTCGGTACAACCGGATACCAACAAAAAGGCAGGGGGATTTGTCATGGGTTTGCCGGATCACGGTTTACCGCTTGTTCAGCTTAAGGAGCAGCGGCGCGACCTGGTCGTAGCGCTGCAGAATCGCAGCGGTCCGGTCTCGAGCTGGGAATTGATGCAGATCGCTGCGATCCAGCAGGCGATCTCGGCGTTCGAGGACGTCATCGCCGATCTCGATGCCGAAATGGAAATGGAAGCGGCGGCCTGAGCCAGCAACGTGCCGCGCGATCCGTCTGCAGCTTTACGGAGCAGGCGCCGGAGCGTAGGATCGAGCAGTGCGCTCCGCTCTGACATTGCCGGTCGTGCTCCTCGCATTGTACGCACTGCAAACGGTGGTGGTGCGGGCACAGGCCTGTGTCGCCGATCAAGGTGGCGACCTTGTCTGTGGTGCGGGCAATAGCGCATCGCGCGTATTCGCCGACACCACTTCGCCATCCAAGAATTATGCATTCGCCTGGCGGACCGCGCAGGGCCTGCCGTCCGGCCGCGATGCTCCCAACGGCGTCGAAAACGTCCTGATCCGTGTGACCGATGGCGCGGTGCTGGCCACGCTCGGCGGCACCCATTGGGAGACTGGCGAGATGCGGGCCAACCGCTCCGAATTGATGGCAGCGTGGTCGCCGGATAGCCGGGCCGTCGTCGAGGTCGCGAACAGTCGCTGGGACAGCGATTCTTTTGCGTATTACCGGATTGATGGAGCAACGGCGATCAAGCTCGATCTGCGCGCGCTGGTCGAGCCAGTCTTGACAGCCAGGCTGCCGCCGCGAAATCGCGAGGGCAATTCGTTCCGGGTGCATGAGGATCTGCCCGTGACACTTGATGCGCGGGGCCGCCTTCGTTTTACCGCGATGCTCTATGTGCCCAAGGGCGAAACCAGCAACGACTACGTGGTGCAGGTCAACGTCAGGGATCGAGGCGGCAAGCTGTCCGCGCAGGTCGTGTCGGTGCGGCGGGCAAATTAGGTACGCCTTGCAAATCAGCCTTGCAGGTAACGCGCTTCGAGATGGGCGCGTTCGGCTTTGCCGAGGCCGAGGCCATCGCGGAGATAGCTTTCGAGATCGCCATAGTCGGCGTCGATGGCCTCGAAAGCGGCAGCAAGAAACGAAGCCTGCACCGAACCCAGCACCTGCCTGATCTCGTCGGGCAGGTCGGTGCTGTGATTGGGATCCCTGCGGTAGAAGCGATTGGTCAGGAGATAGTCTTCCGAGATGATGTCGTCGGCAACGCCAAGCGTATGCAGGATCAGTGCGCAGGCAAAACCGGTGCGGTCCTTTCCGGCGGTGCAGTGGATCACCAGCGGCGCGCGATCTTCGAGCAGATGTGCAAACAGCGTGCGGAAGTGCTGCGTGTTTTTCTGCACATAGCTGCGGTAGGAGTCGCGCATCACCTCGACGGCGTGGTCCGTCGACAGCGGCGTGCCGGCGGCCGCGATGGCGCGCAGCGCCGCGACGACGGTGGGTTCGACCGGCAGCGAATGGACGGTGATTTCAGGCATGCCGCACAGGGCGGCGGCGCGTTCCTCGGTGCCGCGAAAGTCGAACGCGCTGCGGACGCCGAGCTCCCGCAGCACGGAGGCATCGTCGTCGGTGAGATGGCCGAGATGGTTGGAACGGAAGATCTGCCGCCAGCGCACGGTCCGGCCGTCGCTGGTGGGATAGCCGCCGAGATCGCGGAAATTGCTGGCGCCGGAGAGATTGAGATGGCGGGCGGGGGAGGCAGGGGATTCTGACATCGGCGGTTTGAACGATCTCGTGGCTTGCGGACAAGCGACGGAGGGCATGCTGCTCGCCCCCGTCTCGTCTACACTGAACCCGTCATGGGGCGAAACATCAATTGTCGGACGATTATGATTTTTGGCGCTTGGCGTTCGTGAAGGGGATAAGGAAGCGAAAACCCGAAAGCGAAGAAGCCGCCTACTGAGGCGGCCTCTGGGCTATTTCTGTGGCGGCGGCACCTTGACCGGGATATGTGGCGTGGTGCTAACCACCTTGGCGCTTCCGTCCGAAGCAAAACTCCTGAGTGTTTCCAGCACCAGGAAGAATTTCTCCGCAAGCATGGCGGGACCTCCTCCGGCTAGTTGTTGATTTGAAGTAGAGATTATCACCCTTGCAGGGCGGTGACCATACAACTTGCGAAAGGCCGGGGCCGCCACCCCGAGGGCGGCCTTGGTTTGAAGGCCAATAACAAGCCCGGTTCCGCACTGCTGTGCCCGGGCACTGCTGTGCCCGGGGTCAACCACCCCTGGCCTCACCCGGCACGGCGAATCAGGCTGAACCTGCTCTTGTTCTGAGAAAGGCGTTCCCCGGCTTGCGGCGCCGCGCGTTACGCGCAATCCTGCGTCGCGCAAACCCTATTATGTAATCCTCGCTTCAATTCGTAGGCTCATTCTCCTGGATAACTTGGATACGCCTTTTCATTGTCATAAAACATTCATACACCGCCCCAAATGGAGACATCGTTGAACGCGCCGCAGCCAGTCGTGAGCGATCCCGGCGCGGCGATTGCTGTGCGACGGCCCGAACAGGCGGAAATCGAACTTAAGCTGCTCGCGCCGCAAGGCGCCCTCGAGCAACTGCGCGAGATACCTGTCATCGTGCAGCATGCACGCAACCGCGGCGCGTTTCGCCGGCTGGAAACGGTGTATTACGATACGCCGGAGCGCCTGCTGTTCCGGCATGGCATGTCGCTGCGCGTGCGACGCAGCGGCAAGCACTTCATTCAGACACTCAAGCTTCTACCCAATGCCGGACAACCTCTGACCCGACGGCAGTGGGAAGCACCGGTGGACAACGTCACCCCCGATCTGGCGCGGCTTCCCGCCGACGAGGTCGGCGATCCCGTGACGACGCTCACCAACGACGCGCTGGTGCCGGTTTTCGCGACGAGAATTCGCCGGCACGCGCGGCAGCTCGATCTGCCCGATGCTTTCGTTGAAATCGCATTCGACGAGGGGATGATCGAGGCCGGCGGGCGCCAGGAAGTCCTGTCCGAAATCGAACTTGAATTGAAGAGCGGCAATGCCGGCATCCTGTTCGATCTCGGAACGCAGTTGCTCGACGCCGCGCCACTACAGGTCGGCACGCGCAGCAAGGCGGAGCGCGGCTATGCGCTCGCGTTCGACGTCGTGCAGCCGGCGGCGAAAGCCGAGCCATTCAGTATTACCACAGAGCATGTGGTCGACGACGTCATCGCGCTCCTGTTGGGGACCTGCTGGCATCATCTTCTGAAAAATCAAGCCGTGGCGGAGGCGGGATTGGACCCTGAAGGCGTGCATCAGATGCGCGTCGCCTTGCGCCGCTTGCGGACGATATGTGCGCTGTTCCGGCGCGATATTCCGTCGCCTGCATTCCAGACGGTCAACAGCGAAGCGCGGTGGCTGATGCAGCAGCTCGGCCCGGCGCGGGAGTGGGATGTCTTCGCCGAGACGACCGTCACTCGCCTGGTCGCGGCGGCTCCGGATGTCGATTTCGGCGGCCTGCGCGAGGCGGTCGAACGGCAGCGCAAATCGAGCTACGCCGCCTTGCAGACCGGTCTCGCCGATCCCCGCTGCAGCCGTTTCCTGCTCTCGCTGGGGCAGCTGGTCGAATGCCGCGGCTGGCGCAACGAGATCGACAGCGAAGCGCTGGCGGCGCTGTCGTTACCGATGCCGACGCTCGCGAACAAGATTTTGGCGCGCCTGCATCGCAAGGCGCTCAGGCGTGGCGCGCATTTCCGGCAGCTCAACGTCGATGCGCAGCACGATCTCAGGATCGACCTCAAGAAGCTGCGTTATGCGGCGGAGTTCTTTCTGCCGCTTTATGCCACGCAGGCGCCCGCCAGGCGTTACGCGAGGCGGCTCGCCAGGCTCCAGACCAGTCTCGGACGCGTGCGCGACATCGCAAGCACCCGCGTTCTGCTCGACACCATCAGGCAGGAAGACCAGCCTGCGCTTCATCTCGCCATCGGCGCAGTGGCCGGTTGGCAAGCCCACGATCAGATTGCTGCGGCAAGAACGCTGCGCAAGAGATGGCGGCGGTTCAAAGCGACGCCCGCATTCTGGAGCCGGTAGGGTCCGTCACCTAGACAAACGACGGAAGGGCATGTCGTCCGCTCCCGTCTCGTCTATACTGAACTTTGCAAGGGGCGAAATATGAATTGTCGCAGGAATACGATTTTTGGGGCTGCGCTATGCGCCGCGGCGGTGGCAAGCGCACCGTCAGCCGCGTTCGCGCAGTCGAGTTTCCGGAACTATCGCTGCGCCGACGGGGCGCAATTCATTGTCGGGTTCTTTCAGTACGATTCCCGCGCCCATCTGCAGCTCGACGGCAAGGCGCTGACTCTACCCAAGCGCGTGACGCTGTCGGGGTCGCGTTATCAGGCGAAGGGCGTGACCCTGAGGATCACCAAGGCCGGGGTCACGACGCTCAAGCATGCCAGGCGGCCGACCACCACATGCGAGCAGCAGACATGAAAAAGGGCCGAAACAGCGTTGTTCCGACCCTTTTCTAGTTCACCGTCCGCGCCTCACTTGGGCGCGCTTCTGCCAAACACCTTCCAGGCATCAGTGGTCACGCTCGTTGCTGGCGTCCGCAATGGCGGCGGCGTGGTACCAGCTACCGCTGCAGTCCGCGAGGTTGACCGGCTGGGCGGTCATCTCGGCCGTCTTGGTCTCGCCATAGCGACGTCCCCCGAGAGCCGCGCGGCCCCCGGCTGGGAATTGGTAGATCTTGGCAGACCCCTGACTCAAACCCGTATTCATCATGTCAGTCTCTCCTTTCGAAGCGCTAGCCTCCATGGTGCGCCCGACTCGTTCTCTAGTGGTTACAAAGGGCGATATCGTTCGTGCCCCCGATGGATGCAAGCTGACCAAGAGAGCGTCACATCGTGTCTAATTCGTAGGCATTCCCGGCGCTGCTTCCTGCAAGGCAGCGCGTGGACGATCAACGCATGAGCCGACGGGACGGTTGCCCTGGGAGGCTTGTGTGCCGGGCGGGTGCCTCGGAGGGGTGCCGCAGCTTTAATCGCGGAACGGTCCGGAAGCGGAAATGCCGGAGAAATGAGCTGATTCCGAACTTCAAACCTGTCGCTCAGCCGCTCGTTTTGCAGGCCTGCCGCGCTTCTATGTCGCACCTTTTATTTGAGCTGGCGTGTCCGGCCTCCTGTGGACAGGTCTTGCCGCAGTGCAGCGACTGGCACGTTAAATGCTTAGTAAGGCGTGGCCTGACGTGGCCGGGTACACGTATGCGGAGACCTTCAGGGGGCTGGGCGTCAAAATCCAGATTTCAAGGCTTCGGTCTTCCGCATTCCACTAGCAACTCAAGAGAGGCTCAATGACCAAGTACAAGCTCGAGTATATTTGGCTCGACGGCTATACGCCGACGCCGAATCTGCGCGGCAAAACGCAGATCAAGGAATTCGACAAGTTCCCGACGCTGGAACAGCTTCCGCTGTGGGGCTTTGACGGCTCGTCGACCATGCAGGCCGAAGGCCACAGCTCCGATTGCGTGCTGAAGCCGGTCGCTGTCTATCCGGACGCTGCGCGGGAAAACGGCGCGCTGGTGATGTGCGAAGTCATGATGCCCGATGGCAAGACCCCGCACGCCTCGAACAAGCGCGCAACGATTCTCGACGATGAAGGCGCCTGGTTCGGTTTCGAGCAGGAATATTTCTTCTACAAGGACGGCCGTCCGCTCGGCTTTCCGACGGATGGCTATCCGGCGCCGCAGGGCCCGTACTACACCGGCGTCGGTTACTCGAACGTCGGTAGCGTCGCGCGCAAGATCGTGGAAGAGCACCTCAACCTCTGCCTCGCCGCCGGCATCAACCATGAAGGCATCAATGCCGAAGTGGCGAAGGGCCAGTGGGAATTCCAGATTTTCGGCAAGGGCTCCAAGAAGGCCGCTGACGAAATGTGGATGGCGCGCTACCTGATGCTGCGCCTCACCGAAGCTTACGGCATCGACATCGAATTCCACTGCAAGCCGCTCGGCGACACCGACTGGAACGGCTCCGGCATGCATGCCAACTTCTCGACCAAGTATATGCGCGAAGTCGGCGGCAAGGAGTACTTCGAGAAGCTGATGGCGGCCTTTGACAAGAATCTCATGGACCACATTGCCGTCTACGGGCCGGACAACGACAAGCGCCTGACCGGCAAGCACGAGACCGCCCCCTGGAACAAGTTCAGCTACGGCATTGCCGACCGCGGCGCCTCGATCCGCGTTCCGCACTCCTTCGCCAACAACGGATACAAGGGCTATCTGGAAGACCGCCGTCCGAATTCGCAGGGCGACCCCTACCAGATCGCGTCCCAGATCCTGAAGACCATCGCGGAAGTCCCGACCGACGCCAAGGCAGCCGCGGCCTAAGCGATCCACGATATGACCCCGGGGGTGCCCGGGCTGCAAAGCTGATCCGCCAAGGCGAAACCGCCTTGGCGGATCATTGCGTTTTGATGACACGGGGTCTTGATGAGATTGATTCAAATACGCCGATTCAAGACCGTTTCCCTGGGTTGTGAAGCGCGCTAGACAGCGGCGTGGCCTGCCGGGGATGCGGCATTGTTTGAGGGATTTTACAAAGTCAGGTTTCAGCTTGGCGCTGCGGTCGGCCGCAGCGTCATGTATGCGCGCGACGGCAGGATGCTGGGCGGCAATTCGGCCTTCGCTCATATTGGCACGTACGAAAAGCGGGACGATGGCGTCGACATCGTGATCCAGACCGTCCGCCACAACCCGGACCCGAATTACCGCGCGATGGCCGGCACCGACGATGCCACCCTGCTGGCGAAGGGCAGGGCTGACGGAGACCTCTATCGTTTCGAAGGGGGCCTGAAGGAATTGCCCGGCGTGGCGTTTCACTCGGTGATGACGCCGATCGAGCAGGACGCCGTACCGATCGCCGGCGGCGTCGGCAAGGATGGCATCGTCAACGGCCTCTATTCCATTCACACCCGCATGCTTGACGGTGTCGAGGGCGGCCTGACCGGCGTCATGTTGCTTAATGCAGGCCGCATCCTGGGCGGCGATGCCTCGTTCTATTATCTCGGCACCTACACCTCGGAGAATGGCCGCTGGAAGGGCCAGATCCTCAATCAGGAGCACACGCCGGCCATGGGAGATAACCCCATCTTCGGCGGCCACGAAGTTGGCATCGGCTTTTCCGGCACCTGCGACAAGGAGGGCGCGATGCTTGAGGCGACCGCGCTCGCCGGCAAGCGCAGCCTTCGCATGACCGCGGTGCTGAAGCTGATGCACCAAGTGTAGCGACGATGAGCGATACCGTGCGCGTGCTCTCGACGCTGGCTTTGAAGGGCGCCGTGCACGGCCTGGCTGGCCGGTATCAAACGGCCGGCGGCGCGCGTATCGATGCCGATTTCGCTCCGACATTGGCGCTGTTGGAGCGGTTGCGCACCGGAGAGGCGGCCGACGTCGTGATCCTGACCCGCGAGGGGTTGGACGAGGTCGTCCGCGACGGGCGGGTGGTCGCTGAAAGTTGCGTGGATCTGGCCCGCTCCTGGGTTGGCATCGCCGTGAGAGTCGGCGCGACCCATCCGGATATCTCAACCGAGGCGGCGTTGTGTGCGGCACTGCTTGGTGCCCGCTCCGTGGCCTATTCGCGGCTCGGCGCCAGCGGCATTCTGTTCGCAAAGCTGATCGAGCGCCTCGGCATTGCCGCCGACATCAATGCAAAGGCGCAGATCATCCAACAGGGATTTACCGCCGAGCGGCTCGCCAGCGGCGAGGCCGATCTCGCGGTCCAGCAGATCAGCGAGTTGAAGCAGGTTGGGGGGATCGAGGTGGGTTGGGCCCATTCCATACGAACTGCAAACGCCTGCGGTATTCTCCGCGGGGCGAATGGCGGCGACGCACAGGCCGGCTGAGACAGACCGGTTGCTGCGGTTTCTCGCCTCGCCCGAGGTCGCGCCGGCGTTGCGCGAGAGCGGGCTGGAACCTTGAATTTCAGGGCGTCTCGACGCAACCTGCGCTTTATGAAGAGGGCGCTCCAAGGCCTGCTGATCGTCGTCGTCGCTGCGGCCCTGGCGCAGGGCCCGGCCCATGCGCAGTCGGCCGATCTCGTGCTGTGCGACCGTGTTGCGGCCGATCCCGCCGACCCCGACAAACCGGCCGACGCGAAGGGCGTGACAGATATCGCGGCCTCCGACATCGCCACCGCCATCAAGTTCTGCAAAAGCGCCGCGAGTTCATCGCGCCGGGCGATGTACCAGCTCGGGCGGGCCTACGCCGCCAACCGGCAGGCGGCGGAAGCGATGGCGGCCTGGCGCAAGGCGGCCGACAAGGGCTCGACCTCGGCCATGGTCGAACTCGGCGTGCTCTACGGTACCGGCGCGGGTGTCGCTCGCGACGAGGCGCAGGCGCGCAAACTGTTCGAGCGCGCGGCCCAGGCCGGCAATCCGCGCGGCATCAGCAACCTTGCCGCCCTCGGCGGCGGAGCATCCTCCGATCCGGCGCGTGCGCGCGAACTGTTGTCGAAGGCAGCCGAGACCAATGCCGAGGCGCAGTATCAACTCGGCATGATGCTGGCCGAAGGCAATGGCGGGACCAGGGACGACACGGCGGCCCGCGCGCTGTTCGAGAAGGCGGCGTCGCAAAATCATCCCGGCGCGCTGGAGCGGATGGGCGCATTCGCGCAGGAAGGTCGCGGCGGACCGAAGGATTCCGACGCCGCCAAAGCCTACTATCAGCGCGGCGCCGCGCTTGGCGATGAGGACGCGAAGAAAGCGCTCGAGCGGCTCCGCTGTCCCTACACGATCAAGGACAAGCGCGGCAACGTGGTGACGAATTTGTGCTTCTGAGACGCCCCGACGATCACTCCCTGATCAGGACGACGCCGGCAATCAGCAGCACCGCGCCTGCGAACCGCGCCGCGCTGACGGGATGCGGCGTCAACCCGAATGCGCCGAAATGATCCAGCGTAACCGCGGCGAGCACCTGGCCGGCGATGACAAGCGCAAACAGCGTCGCCGCGCCGAGCGAGGGTAGCAGCAGGATTGCCAGCAGGATGAAGGCGCCGCCGAACACACCGCCGGACCAAGCGTACCAGGGCGCATCGGCCATTGTTTTCCAGGAGGGCACGCGTTCGCCGAGCGCGATCACGGCAACGATCATGGTGATGAGGCCGCCAGCATAGCTGACCAATCCCGCCCAGGCTGGCGAACCCAGCGCCGTGCGCAGGCTGCCGTTGAGCGCCTGTTGAGTGACGACGCTGACACCCGCGCCGAGCGCGAGGAGATAGAGGAAGAAATGTTGCACCGGGGCCCCCCATCCATTCTGCGCCGGCAGAGCGATCCGGCATCGCAAGGTCAGAGACAACGCGAATAGTCGGACCGGAACAAGTGGGCGTGCTGCCCAATTATGGCAGGAGGGGCTCGTCAACAAGTGGACGAATCCGATGATCCGAAAACTGCAATCGGGCGAATACCGGCTCTATTCCCGCAAAATAAACCCGAAAACGGGCAGGCGCCGTAACCTTGGAACCTTCAAATCCCGCGCGGCGGCGGAAAAGCACGAACGCGCCGTGCAGTATTTCAAGCGGCATTGAACCTGCGTTAAAACGCGGCTGGTTCCGGGCTTCCGGCGGTGCTATGCCGCCCCGCGAGACAATTCCATAGTGCGGGACATCTTCGTTGCTGAACGGGCTCTACAAGGTCGAGTATGGCGTGAACGACGCGTTCGGCCGCAGCATCATGTGCATGCACAATGGCAAGCTGCTGGGCGGCAATTCGGCCTTTGCCCATCTCGGCACCTATCAGGAGAGCGGCGGGGAGATTGTCGGCGAAGTCATCACCCAGCGCCACAATGACGATCCCTACTACAAGCCGCTGATGGACACCGACGTCGCCGCCATCAGCGTGCGGGGCAGGCTGCAAGGCAACAAGATTCGTTTTGAAGGCAGCGCCGCGCCGCGGCCCGGCGCCTTGTTCTGGGCCGAACTGACGCGGCTCGACGACGAGGCGCTGCCGCCGGTCGGCGCGGTCGGGCAGGGCGGCATTATCAACGGGCTCTATTCCATCCAGTTTCGCGCGCTCGACGGAGTCAAAGCCGGCTTGTCGGGCGTCATGTTGCTGCTGAACGGCCGCATCCTCGGCGGCGACGCTTTTTTCTATTACCTCGGCGCCTATTCCTCGGCCGACGGCCGCTGGAAGGGCGAGATCCTCAACCAGGAGCACACGCCGGCGAAAGGCGAAAACCCCGTGTTCGGCGGCCATGAGGTCGGCATCGGCTTTACCGGCACCTGCAACGAGGCGGGTGCTGAACTCGAAGCCATTGCACTCGCAGGCAAGCGCAGCCTGCGGCTGGCCGCCACGCTGAAACTGATGCGGCCGGCGTAGCGCATCTTCCAGGCCCAGGATGGCTGCGAGAGAAGTGGCGCGGATCACGATACGAAAAAGGTCATCGTACCACACGCTCGAACGTGTCGGCACTGGTGATGATCGAGCGCCACCAGTTCCGCTTTTCGATTCTGCCGGGCGCGCCTTCCTCCGCCGCCTTGATCGCGGCATCCGCGACCACGAACCACATTGTCTCCATTTTTCCGTCTCGCACGAGTCCGGTATAGGAGACCGCGGCATCGCCTGCAGGCGTCTTGCCGCCCGCGACGAAGCTGATGCAATCGCCCTGGTGAATGCCGACGACCGGGATTTCCTGCCCGTAGAAGCCGCTGTCCCTGAGCGCCGTCTTGAACGTGCCGGCAATCCGGTGGTTGGCATCGTCGGTAATATCGACGGTTGAACCGTATTGATTGCGCCACTTGCCTTTCCAGTTCATTGGGAACTCCCTCAGAGCTTGTTGCGGCTAACGGTTGCACGCCCAGAGATGTTCCCGATGAAAAAGGGATGGAAGCTGACGCCGTGCGCGCAGATTTCAGGCGCGCTTGCGCCGCGCGAAAAACCACGCGGCAATGGCGACAGGTGCGCCAACGGCGATCCAGGAAAAATAGCGGCCGGCGCCTTCGGAGAGCAGCGCCGTCAATAGCCCCGCAATCGAGAGCACGCCGAGCAGGAGCGGGCCACCATACACGGTCCACCAATTGCCGCTCGATCGGGATTTGCGTGCAGCAGTCATTCGGACGGCTGCAACAAAGGCTGCCCCGCGATGGCGTGGCTGCGATGCTTGCGGCGCTTGACGATCCACAGATAGAGCCCGCTGCCGATCACGACGATCGTCATGATATCGAGCAGCGCCCAGATGATCTTCAGCGGCATGCCGCCATAGTCGCCGAAATGCAGCGGCTGCGAAACCAATAGCGCCTTGAGATAGACGGGAAGGTCGCGCGCATCGGATACTTCTCCGGTTTCGCCATCCAGCAGCACCGGCTTGAGCAGCCGCGACGTCAGCGGCGTGTCGCCGCGCATGAAGACAGCGAAGTGATGCGAACTCGTAAAGGGCGTGCCTGGAAAGGCGACGAACGAGACATTCATGTCGGGCGCGGCTTTGCGTGCTTTCTCGAGCGTTGCATCAAGCGAAGCGAGATGTACCGGCGGCGGCTTGCCGGCATAGGGCTTGACCATGTCTGCGAGTTCATTGGCTTTCCACTGGCCGAGCATTACCTCGGCCAGCGTATTGATGACGCCGGTGGCGCCGACCACCAGCGCCCAGGCGATGGTTATGGCGCCCAAGAGATTGTGCCAGTCGAACCAGGCAATGCGGCGCGACTTGTCCCTCAGCGTGCCAAAGCTCAGGCGGCGCGTGAACGGCCAGTACAGTACGACGCCGGAGATGATCGCGACCAGGAACAGGAATCCCATCGCGCCGAGGAACAGCTTGCCGGGCTGGCCCGCAAACATATCGACATGGAGTTTTAAGAAGATCAGCATCGGGCCGCCGCCGACCGAGCCGAGCGGCTTGGCGGTGTGGGCGTCGTACGCCCGCAGCGTCGCTGCATCCGGATCGCCATCGACCTTGTTGTTGGTGAAGGCGATCACCGTATTCGGTTCGTCCTTGTCCCACAAAATGTACTGCAGCACGCGGCCGGGATCGTTCGCCAGCGCCGTGCGGGCGATCTCGTCGATGCTCCGCTTCACTGCGCCCGGCTGGGCGATCTCGGGCTTTGGATCGTAGCCGAGCAGTTCATCGATCTCATGATGGAAGATCAGCGGCAGGCCGGTGACGCACAACAGCAGCAGGAACAGCGTCGATATCAGGCTGCTCCAGGTATGGACCACCGACCAGATGCGAACGGTTCTGGCTTTCAGTGTTGCCTCCTGCCGACTATGCCCGCGCTACCATTTGTACGACAGGCTCGCCGTCGCCCGGCGCCGGTCGCCATAGAAGCAGGCGGTCGCCGAAGAACAGTTCGCCACATAGATCGTATCGGCGACGTTGATGACATTGAGCGCCGCGCGCCAGTTTTTCTGCCATTCGTAGTGGACGGTGATGTCGCCGAGCACGACGGAGGGAACCGGCATCGTGTTGATGTTGTCGGCAAAGGAACCGCCGATATAGCGCACGCCGCCACCGAGGCCGAACCCGGTCAATGGACCGCTCTGGAAGGTGTAGTCAACCCAGCCCGAGGTGAGTGTCCGGGGCGTGGCGGTCGGGACTTTGCCGATCAGCGCCGGATTCAGATCCTTGCTGACGAACATATCGTAGGTCGTGAACGCGCCCACCAGCTTGAGTCCAGGCATCGGATTGGCGACGGCCTCGAGCTCGAAGCCGCGCGACGTGACTTCGCCGTTCTGGGTCGGTAGCAACACGTTGTTCGGATCGGTCGTCAGTGCATTCTGTCGTTTCAAATCAAACCACGCAAAGCCAAAGTGACCATTGAAGCCGTTTGGCTGGAATTTGAGGCCTACTTCAGTTTGTTGGCCGGTCTCCGGCAGCAGTAGCTGACCGGAATTGAGGCCGATGACCGGATTGTAGCTGGTGGCGTAGGAGACGTAGGGCGCAAGGCCAGAATCGAAATTGTAGATCAGTCCGGCACGCCCACTGAACTGGCTGTCTTCGCGGCTCTGGCCGGTCCCAATGTGGTTGTCGTTGTTGGTTGCAACCCAGTCGTTGCGGCCGCTCAGCACCAGGGTAAAGCGATCAAGTTTGATCTGATCCTGCAAATAGAAACCCAGTTGTTTCTGGGTCACCGTCGCGTCCGTAAGTGTGGAGCCGCTGAAGGGCGCATTGAAGCCGTAAACCGGATTCAACAGATTAAGTGAGGGAGCACCGCCAAACCCCTGCCAGTCGTCGATCTTGTAATGCTTGAGGTCGAGGCCGAATAGCGCGGTGTGGCGCAGAATGCCGGTGTTGAAGCGGTATTCGAGCTGACTGTCGAGATTGGCCTGATTGGCGATGCCATGGGTGAGGAAGTAGCCGCGCGACAGAGACGCTGTAGCGGGCATCCCACCGTCGTAACCCAGACCAAACAGCGTCGAGAGGGTGACGTCGACATGAGCGAAGCGGGCGTTTTGCCGGAAGGTCACGTCGTCGGATACGTGGCGCTCGAACTGGTAGCCCAGCATTTCCTGCTCGCGCGTGAACCGATCGACGCCGGGATCGCTGGCGAATAGCTTGGTAGGTATCCGGCCGAAAGGCGCGTTAACCACGGTGCCGATATACGGCAGGAAGTTCTCGCTGCGAGTCTCTAACTTCGAAGCCGACGCCAGCACGGTGAATGTCGTATCGGCATCGGGCTTCCAGGTCAGCGACGGCGCGATGAAGTAGTTATTGTTGGGCGTGAAATCGACCTGGGTGCCGCCGTTTTGGATCTGGCCGACCACACGGTAGAACAGCTTGCCGTTTTCAGGCGCGGTTGCGACGGGGCCGCCGAAATCAAATCCCAGATAGGCATTGCCGAAATTATTGACGCCGGTCTCAAGGTAGCGGATCGGCTCCGCCGGGGGCGTCTTGCTGACCGCGTTGACGATGCCGCTGGGGCTGGAGCCGCCATACAGTACGGCGGAGGGACCGCGCAGCACTTCGACGCGGGCGAGGTTGAACGGCTGCAGCTTCCAGCTTGCATAGGACGTGTAGAAGAGCTGCAGGCCATCGAGAAACAGGCCGACATCGTCCGACTTGAATCCACGGATTAGGAACCAATCGTTGCGGTTGTCCGCGCCGAATGTTCCGGCGACAACGCCCGGCGTATAGCGCAAGATCTCGTCGAACTTGCCGGGTTTCTGGTCGCGAATCTGCTCGCTGCCGATGACCGAGATCGCTTGCGGTGTTTCCATGATCGGCGTGTTGGTCTTGGTGCCCGCCATCGAGCGGCCGGCGACGTAACCCTGGACCGCGCCGCGCGGGTTCTCGACGACGGTGGCCGCCGGTGCCTCGCGTTTCGGTTGGGGCCTTCGGGAAGCGGCCGCGCTTCGCGCCGCTGGGCGCGGGCTACGCCGCGTCGTTGCCGCGGTGCGCTTCTCAGGCGAGGTGACGACGACTGACGGGAGTGATTGCGACGCGGAGCCGGAATTCGATTGCGCGAACGACGCCAGTGGCCACAACGCCAATACCGATACGGTCGCCGATGCGGCGACCCTCAACAAATCACGAGACTTCAAAGCGTCACCCCAACCTGCAAGCACTTGTCGCGCTTTCAGGAAATTTGGCAGCGCAACCCTGGTGGGACGCATAACGCGAGGGACGACGATTCCTCTAATGGAAAGGTTCTTAGAGTCACTCTTAGAAGATTTCCAGGAATGCGTACGATGGATTGTTCTCTACGGTATCGACGCGCGGTGCTTGTGAACTTGGTCCCTTTGATGCGGAAATGTCGGTTCCTCCATGGCGGACAAAATTCGTTTTAAAAAATGCTGCGGGATTTCGGAACGAGCGTTCTGCTCGGGCATTGACAATTTGAGTTGATAGCTGAGGAAGGAAAACACCAACCAAAGGCGTCAGCTCAAAATGCCCCGTCGGTTATTGCGATTGACCGGCGGGGTCTTTATTTGGCCAACGCCGTTTGACGCACGGCCCAAAGGCCACACGGCAATAGGCAATAATCGGTTCCCGCCTCCCCATCAGGCTAGTTCCCGAACGCGATCAGAACTCCCAGATTGGATTCAACCGATCCAGGAGTTCATGCCATGCCCGACCCGACCGCAGCCACCCTTCCCGCATTATCCGCCGCCCTTGCCGATATCGTTGCCCGGACAAAATCCGCGATCGTCTCGGTGCACTCGCACCGCTCGCGAGCCTCCGGCTTCATCTGGAAACCCGGTTTGATCGTGACGGCCGACGAGGCATTGGCCGACGAAGGCGAAGTCTCGGTCAAGCTTGCCGATGGAACGGTGGGGCCGGCCAGCATCGCGGGGCGCGATCACACCACCGACATCGCGCTGCTGCGGTTCGATACCGGGAATGCTGCCCCGGTCGCGCTTTCACCCGTCGTTCCGGAGCTCGGCTCGCTGTCGGTCGTGGTCGCCGCTGAGCACGGCGTTCCCACCGCGGCGCTGGGCACGGTATCGCTGGTTGGCGGAAGCTGGCGAAGCCTTCGCGGCGGCGAGATTGACGCCCGGATCGAACTCGGCGTGCGGCTGCGACACAACCACGAGGGGGGCCTCGCGCTCACTGCCTCCGGCGACGCGATTGGGATGGCTGTTCAGGGGGTGCGGCGTGTTCTTGTCATTCCGAGCGCGACGATCGGCCGCGTCGCGGGAAGGCTTGAAACCCATGGCCGGATCGCGCGGGGCTATCTCGGGGTTGGGCTGCAGCCCCTCAAGCTCGACGATGGTATCGGCGCGATGGTGATGAGTGTCGATCAATCAGGTCCGTCGGCCGCCGCCGGCATCCGGCAAGGCGATATTATCGTCGGCTGGAACGGCGAGAAGATCTCCGGTGTGCGTTCGTTGTTAAGAGCGCTCGGGCCGGACAGCGTCGGCTCGGTCGTTGACGTCGAGATTCGGCGCGGCGGCGAACCGGTGCGGGTCAAGCTCACGATCGGCGAAAGGGCGGACGCGTGAGCGAGGAGGCTTCACAAGTTGTCGTGGTCGCCATCGAGATTTCCGATCCCGCGCTGGCGGACCGGCTGGCGTCGCTGCTAGGCGGCGTTAGCGGCATCCGCCTGGCGACAGCGGGGGAGGCAGCCGCGGTCGCGCTTGTGTCACGTGAGGCGCGCACCGCGCGTGAGCCGGCTGACATCGAACTTACGCCGCGCGAACGCGACGTGCTGGTGCTGATGGCCGAAGGCGCTTCGAACAAGGCTATTGCGAGACGACTTGGAATATCCGTTCACACGGCCAAATTCCACGTCGGATCACTGCTCGACAAGCTCGACGCCACCGGCCGCACCGACGCTGTGGCGCACGCCGCGCGAATCGGAGTGATCAACTTGTAACGCCGCGCCCGCCAGCCGCATCTCGCCTTATCCGCGGCCCTTGTTGGCAGCGTGATCCTTCAACTGTTCGGTTTGGATCCACTTGCTGTCCTGGCCTCGATCACGCGAATGCTCGGTCTTGTCGCGGTTTGAGAGCACCATGTTTTCGCCGATCAGCTTATCCTGTGCTTCGGTCATGGCGCCGGTACCTGCGCCTTTACCCTTCGCTCCAGGCCCGAGATGCTTGCCGTCTCCGTGTGCTCCACGTGTCATGTTTTTTATCCCTGTGGTTTTTGGGGCTTGTGGCCCGGCTGCCCCGGATGATTGTGTTTGTTGTGCTGGCTTTCCTGATTGAGGCCGGCGCGGCTCACCGGAAATTCCGATTGGCGTCCACCGCGTTTGGCGATTTTTGCGGGACCGTCGTGCTGCGTGCGTATAGTCTCCTCCTCGATCTGTCTCGCATCGGGAACATCAGGCTTGCTTTCAAGGATGCGCAGTTGTTGCTCATGCGTCTTCCTTCCCTGCAGCGCCATTTTCCGCGGGCCGCTGTCCCGATCGTTTTGCGGCGGTCCGCGGCGTCGGTCGCGAACTTCTGCCTTATTGATGCCGCCCTGCGGATTGGTGTCGTTCTCGATATCGCCCTCGAAGGTGTTGGCGCCTTCGAACTCCTCCAACTCGTCCGGCGAGACTCCCGCCATCGTCACGCCCTTCGACCCGCCGATCAGCGGGTTGCGAGCGAGGTCTACGTTGGTCGGCCTGTTCAGTTTCACATGCTTGGTGCTCATGACGCGCTCTTCGAAGCTGGGTGGCTGCCACCGCCGTGCCGGCGTTGGCCGCCTTTTCGGTCCGGATGATGGGTATGATGAGTGTCGTGTTCACCGCCGCCGCCGGACACTTTGCTGTGCCGGCGCTGTGGATCATCGGCCGGCGGTTTGTTGACGTGAAGTGGCTCCCTGGCGTTCTCGTGGGAAGCGCCCGGGCCGCCCTTGCGAATGCTCGCCGGCGTCTTTGTTGAAGTCGACATGGCCTCGCTCCCTGACTAGCGATCCTGCTGATAGCCCTGATGCGTGGTGTTCTGCGCGGTGTTACCGGGCTGTCCCTGCTCTCGGGGATTTTCGATGTGGCCGCGGCTCTTCTTGACCTGATGCGCATTGCCGGTTTTAGGATCACCAGTACCCTTGTGGCTTTGATTGTCCGGCGGCACAGGCGGAGGCTTGGTCATGGCTGTCTCCGTTGTTGCTTTTGAGAAACAACGCGCGGTGAACGCCAGGGTTCTTCTCGATTTGCGGAACCGCGATCACATGCCGCATCAGGCAGCCGAGGAAACCTGATTATCGGCGGGCCACAACTTCTGGACCTCTTCAGGAAGTGCGTGTCGGACCTTTTCGACCTGATGAGGATCGACATGATGATTCAGCACACGAAACACCGCGCGCACTGCATCATCGGCGCCGACGGGTTTCACGGAACTCAGTTCAGCCGAAACGATGGAGAGAAATTCGTCTGCCGATCGCCATGCTTTCGGCGTTTCACTGGGGCGCCATTGGTCATAGTAGGTGCCGCGCACCAACAGCGGGAGCTGCGCGCCAAGATGTGCGGCGAGATTAACCGGAACCCGGTCGCGAATGGTTCGCAGCACTGCGCCCAGTACATGCCATGCCAGCTTCCGATCGCGCGGTAACGTTGCCATCATTTCGTCCAACCAGGTGTTGGTGATCTGGAGCGTTCTGTCGAATACTTCGAGACCTGTTGCGCTCATGGAACTACTCCGTCCTTTCAATTGGAGATAACGGAGTAACGAGGTTTCCTTTGATCGGTTCGCGATGCTCGAGGTTTTGCCGCGACCGCTTCTGCATCGGAGCCGCAGTTGCGGGCAGGATAGCCCACGCCTAGGGGTAGAGCGATCGGTCCGAATGGTGCTGTTCGGAACCGCTTCCACAAGCGCGCCGGATGTCCTAAGCAGCGGGCCGCAGCGATTTCCTCCTTTTCAGGCCCCAATGATCCGTCTCGATAACGTCAGCAAGCAAGTCGGCCACCAGATCCTCTTCATCGAAGCCTCCGCGGCCCTCCAGAAGGGCGAAAAGATCGGCCTGGTCGGCCCGAACGGAGCCGGCAAGACCACGCTTTTCCGGATGATCTCGGGTCAGGAGCTGCCCGACGAGGGCCAGGTCTCCCTCGATCGCGGCATTACTATCGGCTATTTCAGCCAGGATGTCGGCGAGATGTCGGGCCGGAGCGCCGTGGCCGAGGTCATGGACGGGGCCGGGCCCGTGAGCGTCGTGGCGGGCGAGTTGAGGGAGCTCGAGGCTGCGATGGCCGATCCCGATCGCGCGGATGAGATGGACGAGATCATCGCGCGTTATGGCGAGGTGCAGCACCGCTTCGAGGAGCTCGACGGCTATGCCCTCGATGGCCGGGCGCGTGAGGCGCTGTCGGGCCTCGGCTTCAGCCAGGACATGATGGAAGGCGACGTCGGCGCGCTGTCGGGCGGCTGGAAGATGCGGGTGGCGCTGGCGCGTATTCTGCTGATGCGCCCCGACGTGATGCTGCTGGACGAGCCGAGCAACCATCTCGACCTGGAAAGCCTGATCTGGCTGGAACAGTTTTTGAAGGGATACGAGGGGGCGCTGTTGATGACATCGCATGACCGCGAGTTCATCAACCGCATCATCAACAAGGTGGTCGAGATCGACGGCGGCACGCTTTCGACCTATTCCGGCAATTACGAATTCTACGAGCAGCAGCGCGCGCTGAACGAAAAGCAGCAGCAAGCCCAGTTCGAGCGCCAGCAGGCGATGCTGGCCAAGGAAATCAAGTTCATCGAACGCTTCAAGGCGCGCGCCTCGCATGCGGCGCAGGTGCAGAGCCGGGTCAAGAAGCTCGACAAGATCGAGCGCGTCGAGCCGCCGAAGCGCCGCCAGACGGTGGCGTTCGAATTCCTGCCGGCGCCGCGCTCGGGCGAGGACGTCGTCAGCCTGAAGAACGTCCACAAGGGCTATGGCAGCCGCAGCATCTATCAGGGTCTCGATTTCATGATCCGCCGCAAGGAGCGGTGGTGCGTGATGGGCGTCAACGGCGCGGGCAAATCGACGCTGTTGAAGCTGGTGGCAGGCTCGACCGCGCCCGACGACGGCACGGTTGCCGTCGGCGGCAGCGTCAAGATGGGCTACTTCGCCCAGCACGCCATGGATCTGCTCGACGGCGAACGCACGGTATTCCAGTGGCTGGAGGATTCGTTTCCGCAAGCCGGCCAGGGCTCACTTCGCGCGCTGGCGGGTTGCTTCGGTTTCTCCGGCGACGATGTCGAGAAAAAATGCCGGGTACTCTCGGGCGGCGAGAAGGCACGTCTGGTGATGGCGCATATGTTGTTCGACCCGCCGAATTTCCTGGTGCTGGACGAACCGACCAACCATCTGGATCTGGCGACCAAGGAAATGCTGATCAACGCGCTATCCGAATTCGAGGGCACCATGCTGTTCGTCTCGCATGACCGGCATTTTCTGGCGGCGCTCTCCAACCGCGTGCTGGAGCTGACGCCGGAAGGTCCTCATCTGTTTGGCGGCGGCTACGCCGAATATGTCGCGCGCACCGGCCAGGAAGCTCCGGGATTGCGGAGCTAGGGCAGGGGTGAGGACTGCGATGCCGGGCAGATTCTACTTTGCATGAGGTTGTTTTCGAGATTTCGTGTTTGGACCCGTCCGGGCAACTGACTATCGGCGCACGAGCGGCGCGATCGCCTCGATCTCATTGGTCCAGATGCCGCCGGAATAATTTTGCGGCAGACGCGCAAACTGTTCAGGCGAATCTATTCCGGTCGAGAACTCGCCGCCACGGTACGGGCCGAGCACGAAGACCTCGCTGTTGGCGGATTTCATGCGATTGAGGAAACGGTCGGGCCAGCCCCATAGCCAAGGCGCCGCATTGACCGGAACCAGTAGCATCGCGTTGCGGCAGGCTCCCGGCACAATGCCGCTCCAGCCGTAGCCGATGTAGCCGAGCAGGCAGCGCTTGATCGCGCCACGCGAGATCGTCCTGATATCGCTCGCGCGCTGGCGCACGATCTCCACCGGCTCGTCGCCACCATAGACCATGATCTGCGCCCGGCGTTCGGCGGGAAGCTTGTTCAGCACGGCTGCGAGCTTCTCGCCCTCGGACGGGTCTCGGCTCTTCACATTGATCAATAACCGCGCTTGCGGAAAGGTTGCCAGCACCTCGTCGAGCGTCGGCATCAGGCCGATGCCCTTGCCGCGAAACGGAAAGGTCTTGCCGCCATCGGCGGTATAGCCATGGCCAATGTCGAGCTTTTTCAAATAGGCCATGGAGTGTTCGCGCGTGACGCCGCTTCCGTCGGTGCGGCAATCCAGCGTCCAGTCGTGAAACACCGCGAATTCACCGTCGGTGGTCGGATGAACGTCGAGCTCGACGACATCGGCGCCGGCCGCAAAGCCGGCTCGCATCGAACTTATCGTATTCTCCAGATGCTCGTGACTAGACGGCAGCATGCGCGCCGCGGTGCAAGTGTCGTTCTTCAGCTCGCGTTCGTCGAAGCGCTGGGCAATGCCGCGATGCGCGAGCAGGACGGGCTTGCCCTCCCGATGGGCGGCGAGATGATTGGTGTTGTTGATGTAGATGGCTGCGGCGAAGACGACGATCGCCGCCGCGGAATATTTGACTTTCTTGTTCAAGCTTGCCCCCGCGTAGAGGACGCATTCGCTAGGCAGCATTTCTGTTCGATTTGCGGCGGAGGACAGGGAAAGCCGAAACGCATGGCGCTACAACTTGCGGGCGGCCTGTCGGTGTGGAACTCGCCCGTTACGCTGCCGCATAACGGGGAGCGAGACGGGATGAAACAGCTCAGGATCGGCGATATCACCATCGACGCTGTCATTGAGCGCGAGGGGCCGTGGCGTCGGCCGCAGGATTTCTTTCCGGCTTATGACGATGCCGTCTTCAAGCATCACCTCACCGGCATGGAGCCCGAGGTGTTCGACGCAGGCCTGGGGCTGATGGTGATCACCTACCAGACGTTTGTGGTCCGCACGCCGCGCCACATCATCTTGGTCGACACCTGCACCGGCGAGGACAAGGGCCATCCGCCGCCGTTCGATTTTCCCGGCAAGGAGTGCTGGCGCAACGAGCTGTTTGCGCTCGGCATATCCTACGAGCAGGTCGACTACGTGTTCTGCACCCATATGCACATCGACCATACCGGCTGGAATACCACGCTGCGCGACGGACGCTGGGTACCGACGTTTCCCAATGCGAAGTACATATTCCATAAGCGGGATATGCCGCGTGGGAGGCGGAAAATGCCAAGGGAGCCAACCCGCCCGGGACGGTCTTTCGCGACAATTGCCTGCCGATCGTCGAGGCCGGGCAGGCGGTCCTGGTTGACGACGATTACGCGCTCGACGATACCGTTACACTGACGCTGACGCCTGGGCATTCGCCCTGTCACTGCTGCGTCAACATCCTCTAAGGGCAAGCGCGCGGTGGTGGCCGGCGACCTCATGCATCACGTCATCCAGTGCCGCGAGCCGGAATGGTCGGCAAAGCCGGATTGGGACCCGAGGCAGTCCGCGATCTCGCGGCGGAAAGTCTTTGCGTCCGTCGCCGGCACCGACACGCTGATCTTGCCCGTCCATTTCCCCGCGCCCACCGCCGGGCTGATTACGGCGGATGGCGACCGCTTCGATTATCGTTTCAAAAGGGATTGACCAATGGGAATGCAACGGACCGACGTAATGCAACGGATGGATTTCGAGGCGCTGGTTCAGACCCGCAAGAGCGTCCGCGGGTTCACCAGGGAGCCGGTTTCCCGCGCCGTTATCGAGGACATCATCGAGGTCGCCAAGCGCGCGCCGTCGTCGATGAACACCCAGCCCTGGCATATCCACGTCCTGACCGGCGAGCCGCTGGAGGAGGTGCGCCGTCGCAACATGGAGGAGATGATCGCGGGTGCCAGCCCCAAGCGCGACATTATCAGTCACGGCGAATATCAGGGCGTGCATCGCGGTCGGCAGGTCGATATCGCGAAAAAGCTGTTCGCCGTGATGGGGATCGCGCGCGACGACAAGCCGATGCGGCAGGACTGGGTGCTGCGCGGCTTCCGGCAGTTCGACGCGCCGGTCTCGCTGGTCCTGACCTATGACAAGGTTCTCGATCCCGGCGCGGTGTGCCACTTCGACCTCGGCGCGCTCTGCTACGGCATCGTGCTTGCTGCCTGGGACCGCGGCCTTGGCAGCGTCATCAACGGGCAGGGCATCATGCGCTCGGACATCGTGCGCGAGGTCGCGAATATCCCGGAGGACGAGGTCATCATGACCTGCGTCGCGATGGGCTATCCCGACCACAGCTTTCCCGCCAATGCGGTGCGGTCGGATCGCGAGCCCAATGGCGATTTCGTGCGTTATGTTGGCTTCGCGGACTGAGGGTTTTGACGATGAGTACCGATGAGGAGACCGCCTTGATCCGCGAGACGGTCGCGAAATTCGTCGACCGCGAACTGATTCCGCTCGAGCCGCATTTACTTGAAGTCCAAGTTGCCGGGCTCCGATCATCCGGAACTGACCGCCGAGCAGAAGCATCGGCTGCGGACGGTCTCGAAGATTGTGGGGTCTCGATGCCCCCGAAGATCTTGGCGGCCACGATCTGCCGACCCGCACCATGGCAGCGGTCCACGAGGAACTCGGCCGTACCTGCGTGCCTTTCGTGTTGCCGCCGGACTCGCCGAACCTGCGCATGCTGCAGGCAGCCGGCACCGAGGCGCAGAAGCGGAAATACATGCAGCCCTATAGAGGGACGCATGGTGTCGGCGATCGCAATTTCCGAACCGGGGGCCGGCGGCGATCCGGCCGCGATGAAGACGCGGGCAGTGCGCGACGGCGATCAATGGGTGCTCAACGGCCGCAAGATCTGGATCAGCAATGCGCGCGCCGCCGATTTCATCATCGTCATGGCCCGCGTCGGCAGCGATGCGCGGCAGGGTGGCATCACCTCCTTCATTGTCGAGAAGGACACGCCCGGCTTCGTCATCGAGCGTGAAATCCCGATGCTCGGCGGCGGCTCGACCTATGAAATCGTGTTCGAGGATTGCCGTATCCCGGCCGACTCCGTGCTCGGCGAAATCGGCAAGGGCTATGCGCCGATGCAGCTCCGGTTGCGCACGCGGCGGCTTGAGATGGGGTCGACCTGCATCGGCATCGCCAGACGGGCACTCGACATGCTGTGCGAACACGCCAGGCAGCGCGAGACGTTCGGCGTCAAGCTCGCCGATCGCCAGGCGATCCAGTGGTGGATCGCCGATATCTCGACGCGCATGCATGCCTGCCGGCTGATGGTGCGCGATGCCGCCGACAAGACCGACCGCGGCGAGGACGTCCGCCACGAAGCCTCGATGATCAAGGTGTTCGCGACCGAGATGGCCTATGAGGCCTGCGATCATGCCATGCAGACACTCGGTGCGCTCGGCATGACGCTGGAACTGCCACTCAACGCGCTCTGGCAGAAGGCACGCCTGATGCGGATGTACGAGGGACCGAGCGAGGTCCACCGCCAGTCGATCGCGCGCCGCGTGCTCGGGCTGCGCGGCTAAAATGCTCGAGCGGATCGGCTAGAGCGTTTTCCAGCGAAGTGGAAACCGGTTCGCGTTAAGAAAACGCGTCAAAACAAAAATCTAGAGCCCCGTTCCGATTCTATCGGAACGGAAAAGGCTCTAGGCTTCTCCGGCCGTTCCGATATTCGGATCAAGCCGCACGCACCTCCGAGAGGAAGCGGTTGACTTGTCCGGCGAGATCCTTGGACTGCGAGGACAATTGCTCGGCTGCGCCAAGCACCTGATTGGCGGCGGCGCCGGTGTCGTCGGCGGCCTTCTGGACGCCCGTGATGTTGGAATTGACCTCCTGGGTGCCGCGCGCGGCTTCCTGCACGCTGCGGGAGATTTCCTGGGTCGCGGAGCCCTGTTCCTCGATCGCGGCCGCAATCGCGGTGCCGATCTGGTCGATCTCGGCGATCACGTTGGCGACGTTCTGGATCGCCGTCACGGTCTGGTCGCTCGCCGCCTGTATAGCGGCGATCTGTTCGGAGATTTCGGTGGTGGCCTTGGCGGTCTGGCCGGCCAGCGATTTGACTTCGGAGGCGACGACGGCAAAGCCGCGGCCGGCATCGCCGGCGCGCGCGGCTTCGATGGTCGCGTTCAGCGCCAAGAGGTTGGTCTGCGCGGCAATGCTCTGGATCAGCGTCACGACGTCGCCGATCTTCTGCGCGCCGTCGGCGAGCGAGCGGGCGGTGTCGCCGGTGCGCCGGGCATTGTCGACCGCGCGGGCGGCGATTTCGGTCGATTGCGCGACCTGGCGGCCGATTTCCGAGATCGAGGAGGCCAGTTCCTCGGTGGCACTCGCAACCGTCTGCACGTTGGCCGAAGTCTGATCGGAAGCGGCGGCGACGATGGCGGCCTGACGGTTGGTAAGCGTGGCGGTCGATGACATCGACTGTGCGGTGTCTTCCATGATGGATGACGCCGACGACAACCCGCCGACGAGTTCGATGACCTTGGCTTCGAACACACGGGTGAGTTCGTCGAGCACCTGGGCGCGACGCATCTTGCCGTCGCTCTCGGCGGCCTTCTCGGCGGCGAGCCGTTCCGCCTCAATCATGCTGTCCTTGAAGACGCCAACGGCAGCAGCCATCGCGCCGATCTCATCATTGCGTTCGCTGCCCGATATTTCGCTCGCAAGGTCACCGCTGGCCAGCCGCGACATCCGCGCCGTGAGATCGACGATCGGTTTGCAGACGCGGCGGCGAACCATCATGATCAGCACGGCGCTGGCGGCGACGACCGCGATGAGACCCGCGAGCGCGATCAGAAAGCTGAGACGCGCGGAGGAGTAGGCTTCGCCGAGCACCTGTTCGGCGTTGTCGTAGAAGGCATCGCGGACCGTAATGATGGACGCAAGACCGAGTTGGGTCTCTGCGTAGTAGGTCTCCATATCGTGTTCATATTTGCCGCTGATGGCGCCATCCTTGACGAGCTTCAGCTCCTTGCCGAAACGATCGACATAGGCTGCGTTCATCTTGTCGAGCGCCGCGGCCACATTGGCCGGCGTAGCGGGATTGCCGCGCAATTCCTGCAGCGACATCAGAATTTGATCGTTTCGCCCCTGCGAGCGGCTGATATCCATCTTCTCGGCTTCGGTAGCTACCCGGTTGGCGCCGATGAGATTCTTGTGCAGGCTGGAGTTGAGACCACCGACGTCGCGTAGCGTCCAGGCGATATTGGCGTAGCTTGCTTGCCGGTAGGCCGTGCCGTCGAGCATCGCGATCTTGCGCACCTGCTCGTCGAGCAGCGTGGTGATCGCCTTGTTGAAGGCCGAGTTGTCGGAGACGATTTTCTTGGCCGCATCGCGGCGGGCTTCCGCCGGGCCGGTGAGGGCCTTGTCGATGGCCGCGCGTAGCCCGGCGAACTGGGTATTCAGGGCATCGATGCTGCTGCCGACGGCGGCACTGTCATCGATCGCGCCGGGCAGGGTCGCTTTGACCCGGTTCATCTTGTCGCGCGCCCCATCGGTGTTCTTGCGATATTTGTCGAGTTCGGCGATCAGCTTCGGATCCACGGCGGGAGGTCCGAACATGATGTTGGTGGCAAAGCCACGCTCGGGATTCATGTAGCGCGGGATGTCGCCGACCGCGCGCACCAGCTCCAGCCGGCTCTGCGCGACCGAGACCTGATCCATGGTCTGGTATTTCGAAACCGCCACATAGACGGCGAGCCCGCCGCCGACGGCGGAAAGCGAGACGATGGCAGCGGTCAGGAGGGTGCCGATTTTCATGGGATTTAGGCCATTTGCGCGGGTCAGGGCATGCGGGCCACCAGTATAGGTGGTGCTAATTAATCCGGGGTTTACAGTGGGGCCTGTCACGCCGGCGCCTTGCCGTGCGTCTTTGATGCAGCGCGGGGTTGCCGCGGCTTCAGTGAGAGGCGCGAGGAAATGAAGATCGTTATCATCGGCGGTACGGGCCTTATCGGCTCGAAAATGGCAAAGCGACAGCGTGCCCACCATCAAGATGCGCGATCGGTGATGAATGGTGGGCACGTCGCTAACGCGCCTTTGCCCACCCTGCGCCGCATCACTGCGTTTCTTCGGTCACGCCCTTTGTGGCGGAGCGAGGCTGAGCTGGCGCCTTGGAGCCCGTCTCCTGACAGGGCCGTTCCGTCCACGAACCGTCGGGCGCCTGCTGCTGGTAGGCCTGGCAGGAGGAGGCCGCAGGCGCCTCGGTTGCTTTCGCCGTATGCGAATGCGCGCTGGAATTTCTGGCGAGCGTCGGCGCTGCCAAGGTGAGGAGGGCGGCCGCCGAACCGAAGAAGATCGCTTGTCCCAACCGCATGGGAAATTCTCCATTCTCGAAGAGCCGACCAGGATGTTTTTTACTAAAAGGGATTGTGGAAATTTTTTGGGAATGCCCGTGGGGTATGCCAGCGCTTGCTTAACGTTCTGCAAACGCCCCCGGGACCGGCTGACGCACCGCGGCACTGGACGAATTCTGTTCCCGCGCCGAGGAACCAGTTCCCTCGGCCGTGCGTTGGTATGGCATCATGCCGAAGGCAGGGCGTCCATGCGTCCGGAAAAGTCACTCTTCAATGCGGTGCTTACCCATTTCTTGATGGGCGTGACGCTTGGGCTATCGCTGGTGCTGTTGCTCGGCCTGTTCGATGCCTTTCATGTCAGGGACCTCGTGGCCAAAAGCGGTACACCTGTTCAGACCACGCTGATGCTGGTCACGACCTACGGGTTGATGTTCGGCATCGGCGCAGCGCTGACCGGTCTGGTGCTGACGCTGGAGGACGATAGCTGACGGCGAATGCGGGGCTACTTACTGCCGATTAGCGGCGCAGGCGGGCGATCGTGCCGGCGACGATCTGCATGGAGACACCGACCACCCATCCGGCCATGATCATCGATATCCATACCAAATGCGGATCGTGGCGCAGCACGATCACGCCGACGCAGGCGAACGCCGAGAACGCCGCGAGGAAGGTGCCGATCGCGCTGAGCAGTTCCGGCGTATCGATCTTGCCGACCCAGGTACCATCGGCAGGCCCGCCGCTCAAGGCCGTGAGGGGATGGGGCGGCGTATCGATACCGAGATAAAAGCCGACGGCACCGCCGATCATCATCAATAGCAGGAAGGCCTGATTGGTGAGCGCGGAATGGCTCGTGCCGACCAGCGCCGCCACAAACAACCCGCTCGCTGCGCCGGCCATGGCAAGCCCAAGGCGTTCCAGAACATGGGCGACTTTTCGAACGCGGGTCTGCATGGCGGTGCCCCCCCGGTTACGGAGCAAGGTTAGGACGATTTTGGACGAGGTGAAAGCAACCTCCCGATGCAGGTGGTGCCCGAATTGATACAGCGCAAGGTGTGAGGCGTAGTGTAGACTTTGTCTCAAGCTAAAAGGGATTAGCGAGGCCAGACCCGATGCGATTGTGCCTGTTCGTGAGCGGGCAGAATCGCATTCGATTTACACGTAATGCCGAGGAGCATGTCTCGGGTGCGTTGCTCAGCACCTCCAGGATCCGCAATGTTCGCTTTGAGCGATTGGCGAGGTAGCAAGCTCGCATCAATCCGCCTTTGGCTGCGTGCTAATGAATCCGCGGCTGAGATGAGGTAAGAGGTGGATGCCCGGGATATCTGGCGCGAGGACGCGGCTTCGCGCTTTTGCCCAGGCATGACGACATCCCTCGAAGGGGGTACCCGACATGAGCCTGTTCAACCATCCATTCGACCTTGCGCGCGATGCCGCGCTTGTCACCGGCGCGGGCAACGGGATCGGCCGCGCGATCGCGCAAGCCCTGGTCGGCGAGGGCGTGCGCACGGTGTTTGCCGATGTGAACCGGGACACGGTGACGGCGGCCATCAAGGCCTCGGCCCGGCCGGAACTGGCGGTGCCCTGGATCGGCGATCTCGCCGACCCTGCGGCGCGCGATGCGCTGCTGGCGGAAGCAGCCAGTGCGCTGGGGCGCGTGACGCATTTCGTGCACAGCGCCTCGCCGCCGCGGCGCGAAGCCGATCATGCGCTTGGCGTCACCACGGAGACATGGGCGCAAATGCATGCGGTGAATCTTGAGGCCGGCTTCCATCTCTCGCGCGAACTGGCGCGAAAGCTGATCGCCGACAAACAACCCGGCTCGTTCCTGCTCTTGACCTCGCTGCATGCCGGTACCCCGCGCAACCTGCCGCACTACTCGACGTCGAAGGCGGGGCTTTCGATGCTGGTGAAGGAACTGGCCAAGACGTTCGGCCGCTTCGGCATTCGCGTCAACGCGCTGGTGCCCGGCGCGATCGCGGCCGGCGGCTTCGTCGCCGAACCCGCGCTCGCAAGACACATTCCGCTCGGCCGGCTCGGTGAGGCCAAAGACCTGGCGCCGCTGGCGCTGGCGGTGCTGTCGAACCGGATATCGGCCTATGTCACGGGCGCCGCGATCGTGGTCGACGGCGGCCTGTCGCTGACGAACTGGTTCGAACCGCCGGAGTTGGGCGATCTCCTGTAGATCCTATGGGGTGGCAGGTGGTCAGGGGTAAGCTGAGTTTGCGAGCACCCAACCACCCGGAGGATCAACGGATTACGCGCTATGTGGCGGATGCTTCGCGTGCCATTTCGGGCCGGGGCCGCGCATGTAGTGCAGTTCGGGGCGGTAGGGGTTGCGGGCAAGATCGACCAGCCTGCAGCAATGGATCACGATCTCTGTCAGGCGTCGAAGCAGCGGTTGCATGACCAGCATGACGGCCTCTCAATGCAGCTTGCCGAGCATGGACGAAAACGGCAGCTCGAAGATTTCATCGTTGAGATCGTCGCTGACATGCAGCGTCCAGTCGCGCCAGTCTTCCGGACCCTCTGCCGTTATCAGCGACTGCACGACGCGGGCGGCGTGGTCGCGCACCTCGGCGAGGTTTCCGACGGCGGTACCGCGCTGGTCGATGCATACGCCTTCGGAATTGGAGTAGTGGAAATAGACTCTTGCCATGTCCGACTCCCGCGATGGCGATTCACGCTCGAAAAATATCAGTCGGAAGGCCGGCTTGATATTCGGGGAGATTGCGGACGGGATATTACGGGGACTGCAGGTGGAACCGCGCGATCCCTGAATTTGTCCGAAAATTATCTATCGCAGCCGGAGGAACGAGACTTTCGGTTCGGCCGTTTCACGAGCAGGCCGCGACGATCGGAACGCTGCGGCGTGGACTGGTGGAACCCTGGGAGAGCGACATGATGTCGGAAATGCAGATCCACACGATTGCGCGCCAGATGATGGAGAAGCACGGCCTCACCGCGATCGCGCAAGCCGCGCACAATGCACAGGATTGCGAGACCAAGGGCGATGTCGAGGAAGCCAGGGAGTGGCGTCATATCGAGGACGCCATGAAGATGATGCGGGGACCGCATCAGAGCTAGCGGATTGGCGCGGTCACTTGTCCCGGATGCGGTGCGGCCCAGGCGATGCGGAGCATCGTCCGGTAGCGCTGCTCCGTTGAGCCGCGACCCATCTCTAGCATGAACTTCAAATCAGCGGCGCATCTCGCCTCAAACATAGCGCGTCGAAGACGCTCGTGAACGCGCTGTCGGCGCCGCGCAGCATCCGGGGAACGCAGCTACCGCAGCGGCATCGGCGGGCGCACCACCGGCTCGCCGTCATCGGCTATCGTTTGGACGGGCGGTGCAGGCGGCAACGGTGCGGCGGCTTGGGCCGGCGGGAGCGGCGCTGCGGGAGCGGCAATCGGCGCGGGCGAATAGGAATAGGCCGGCTTCGGCTTGCGCACCGGCGGCGGGGCGGCCGGCCGCGGCGTCAGCGCCGACACCCTGGGCCGCAGGTTCTGCTCGGCAGGCCTGGTTTCGGCCGCTTTGGCCTCCGAAGCCTTGGTATCTGAAGCCTTGGTATCTGAAGCCTTGGCCTCGGCTTTGGCAAGCTCACGCGCCATCTGGGCCTGACTCGCCTTGAGCTGCGCGATGGTGGTTTTCAGCTCCTCGACCTGCTGGCCCATCGTGGCGAGATCCTGCGCCATCGATTGCAACTGGGCCGATTCCGCCGAGGCTGTGGCCACGGGAGCTGCGGCAGGTTCGGGCTGGGCCGGCGTCGTCGCTGCCGGTTGCGCAGCAGCCGGATCGGCTGCGGCAGCCTGAACTGCAGACGCATTTGGTTGCTCGGCGACGGCAGCCTTGTCGGAGGACAATGCAGCCAGCACGAAGGGTGGCGCCCACTCGGCGGCCATCGCCTTGGCATGATCGCCATAATGCTGCCACGCAGCGGCAGCGATGGCGCCGCACAGGCCGAGCAGCGCCATGATCAGGCGCTTCGCCCATTTACCGATCGGCTGTTCGCCGGGAGGCTTGAGACCATCCACCTTGATCTCGCCCGGCCTGACATTCTCGACCCGGATATCGCGAACATCTGGAGCGGGAAACGTCGGTTCAACCTGGGGAATTGGCGCGCTGACCGAAATCGGGGGTGCAACGTGGGCCTGCGGCTTCGCTGCGACTTGAACTTGCGGCGCCACCGAAGGGGCGGCCGGATCGTGCGCCGGCGGCGGCGCCTTTTCGGCATGCGCGTGCAGCAGCGATTCGATCGCAAATACGTCGTGCGGATCGGTGTCTTTCAGCGTTGGCGTGGATTGCATTGGCGGTCCCTTGCTCAGTCCAATGTCACCCGCATCGGGCGGCGAGCATGCTTTGCGGCGTTGAAAACCCTCTGCCCAGAAAGCCCCTTACCCAAGCCGCCACACGGCCAGCGAGGTTTGACCAAAGCAAGGCGATCTTGTGGAGAGGTTGCGGCCGTGGGTTCCGGGCGCTGGAACCGGACCACAAAAATCATATCTGCGTATCACCAGTTGAGGGGGATTTTGCATGCCATTTGCCGTTCATCGCGGACAGAGGATTCATTACACGGTGGAGGGCGAGGGGCCGCTGGTCGTGCTGCAGCACGGCATGCTGATGGACGCCAGCGTGTGGAAGCAGGGCGGATTCGTCGATGCGCTGACCGACAGATACCGCGTGGCATGCGTGGACTCACTCGGCCACGGGGAGAGCGACAAGCCGCCGGACACCGATCACTACCGTCAGGAGCAGCGGGCCGGCGATATCGTCGCCGTGATCGATAATCTCCACTGCGCCCGCGCCCATCTGGTCGGACATTCGATGGGGGCCTGGCTCGGCGTCGGCGTCGCGAAATATTATCCCGAACGGCTGTCGTCGCTGGTGCTCGGCGGCTGGGATGTCGTGAACGGTCTGCCGCCGACCAGGCAGGGGCCGCTGCAGTTCGACGCCTTCATGAAATTCGCGCGGCTGACCGCGCCGCATTTGACCCGATCGGTCACGACGGAATCGGAGTCCGGCCTGCGGGCCTGCTTTGACGCGCTCGGCCAACTCGATGGCGCCGGCAAAGCCGTGCTGGAATCCGGTTTCCCGGTGATGATCTGGGAGGGACAGGACGATCCCGCGCACGCGCGGCGCAAGGCGTTCGCCGATGCCAACGGCCTGCGTTTCCTGTCGACGGCCGGAGATCACCTTGGAATGGTGCTCACCCATGGCGTGGAAAGCGCAGACGGAATAGGGGGATTTTTGGACCTGGCGCAGAACGCGCCGGGCGCGGGGTTGGCCGCGTCCTAGAGAGCAATTCCTGCGACGTCGGCGCGATGCCTGGCGTGCCATTTCGGGCCGGGGCCGCGCATGTAGTGGCGCTCGGGACGATAGGGGTCGCGGGCGCGCTCGATCAGGCGGTGGCAGCGTGCCACGATCGCATCGAGGCGGCGGAGCAGCGGCATGAAGGGCGGTCGTGCCGGCAGCATGGCAACCTCTCAGTGCGGTTTGCCGAGGACGAAGGCGAACGGCAGAACGAAAATCTCTTCGTCGAAATCGTCGCTGACATGCACGACCCAGTCGCGCCAGTCTTCCGCGTCGCGTCCCATGATCAGCGAGCGGACGATGCCGGCTGCGCGGTCGCGCGCCTCGGCGAGGTCGCTCACCGCTTCACCGGATCGATCGATCCGCACTTCCCGGGAGTTCGAGCAGTGGAAATAAACCTGGGCCATGTTGGCCTCCTGTAAGCGAAGCTACTCTTATTGGTACGAAGCTAGCGCCAGATGGTTTTGCCCATCCGTGATGCAACTCACAGTCGGTCATTAAGATTTTATTAATGTTGTAGTGGTGAAGTTTTAGGCATGGAATCGCAGCGGAACCGGACCTCCCGAGCCGGCAGTTGCAAGAGAAGGCCGGCGGCGTAACGCCCGCCGGCCTTTTCTCTTGCCGGCGACAGACAGGCAATCGTCTCTGAAACTCACGGCGCCGTGAAACCGGTCTCGGGAACCAGCATCTGATCTCGCCCGTTCGCTCTCATATAGAGATGGAGAACGAGCGATGACGAAACTGACACTGCTTGCCGCGGCCGCGGTCGTTGCGACGGCGCTTGCGACGCCTGCGATGTCGCAGGAAGCGACCCAGGAGCCCGGGATGATCGGGTTTAGCTACCCGAACTCCAACTATCTGCTCGGCGGATATGGCGTGCGCACGCCGAGCCGCTATGACTACAGCTATTACGGACCTCGCGTGTACTACGGACCTCGCGTGCATTACGGTCCCCGCTATTATGGTCCCGGCTATGTTGGCGGACCGGTCGGGCTGGCTGCCGGTGTGGCTGCGGGCGTGATCGGAACGGCGGGCGCTATCGCAGCCGCGCCGTTCGCCGATTCATATGCCTATTACGGCGACGACCCCGGCTATTGGTGAGTCGGTTGGTCACCTCATCAAAGCGGCCTTGCGGCCGCTTTTTTGTTGGCGCTCAGTGCGTAGCCCGGACAAGCGCAGCGATATCCGGGACTCTTCCAGCACCGCCCCGGATGTCGCTTGCGCTCATCCGGGGCTACGGTTGTTCAGCGGGCGTTGGCAGGCTTGGGCCTTGCATGGGAATAGCCCGTGTGGTTCGAGTGCATCATCCAATGTCTTGAGGGGCAGGTGTCATGAGCAACCGCATCCTGGTCTTTTACGGCTCCTACCGTTCCGACCGCATGGGCATCCGGCTCGCGCAATTCGTCGTCGAGGGGTTTGCCGCGCGCGGCGACGATGTCGAGCTGATCGACGCCAAGGCGATCGGCCTGCCCATGCTGGACCGGATGTACAAGGAATATCCGAAAGGCGGCGCGCCGGACGCGCTCGAAAAACTGGCCGGGCAGATCCGCACCGCTGATGGCTTTGTGTTCGTGACCGGCGAATATAATTGGGGCATGCAGCCGGGACTGAAGAACCTCACCGATCATTTTCTCGAGGAATGGTTCTGGCGCCCCGCCGCGATCGCCAGCTATTCAGCCGGCCGCTTCTCCGGCGCGCGGGCCGCGCTTGTCTGGCACGGCACGCTTTCGGAAATGGGCATGGTGGTGATTTCGAGTTCGATCGCGGTAGGCCCGATCGCGCAGACACTGACCGAAGACGGCAAGCCGGCCGGCGAGGGCGGCAAGGCGCTGTCACACGCGTTTCCGCGCTTTGCCGATGATCTCGTGTGGTGGATGGAGGCGGCAAGGGCGCAGCGGGAAAAGAAGAAGCCGCCGTATTGAGAGGGCGCCGAGCTACTGCTTGACGCCCCGATTGGACCGCAATGATGGCGGAAGCGCACCCATTTTTCGCCACGCCTGGACAGCAGATTGCGCTTCGCCTGCCATCTTCCGCCTTCCCCGAGCTGCCTGAGGCGGCTCATCCGCTCCATGTACCGGAAAAACTGATGTCGCCAAACAAAGCGCGCTGCGGTCTGCTTGTTCTTGCCGTGATCGTCGCGACGGGCGGATCGGTGGCCGTCGCGCAGAATCTCGATCAGGGCAAGCCGGCGCCAAAACTGTTCGCCGAAAGTTGCGCGTCGTGCCATCGCAGCCCGCGCGGGCTCGCCAAGGGCCGCTTTCACCTCACGCTCTATCTGTTTCTGCAAAAACACTATTCCAGCGGCTCCAGCTCGGCCTGGGCGCTGACGTCCTATCTGGAATCCATCGACAGCGGAAAGCGCGTCGCGGCGAAGAAGCCACAGGCTGCGAGCACGGCGCGGACATCATTGCGCCCGCCGGCGCCGGTGCCGGCGCGGTAGTCCTCGCGCGATCAGCCACGACTTGCTCACGGCTGCGCTGCGAAATCTCCTCAAGGTTGTCATCTTTTCGACCTTTGCTGGCCTAGCATCATGGGCGTGAGCGTGGCGGGGAGTAACGACGATGGTGGTGGCAGAGCTCAAGACCAAGGTGGAGAAGTACGAGACGAAAGCCTCGCGCTGCGAACAGCAGGCGCGGGCAGCAACCGATAAGGCCGAGCAGACCTTTTACGAGGTGCTGGCCGGCTACTACGGCAGCCTGGCAACGGACTTTCGGAAGATCCTCGAGAAGCGAGTGATCGCGTAGGCGACTGGCGCCCGTAGCCTGGATGAGCCAGCGGGTCGCGCACATGCGCGCGACCCGAGCGTGCGCTCTGCGGCAGGCGTCCTGCGGGCTGTGACACAATCACCACACTCGAACTGAATTGCGCTGAGACAGCGGTGCATAATCGCATCCGGCCACGCTTCCGCCCGGATTGGGCTGCGGCATCGCCGCATGTTGGATTTCGGCTTGGGCTGGGGCGCGAGCTGGGGATTGCAACATGTGTTCCATCGGCTGCACCCGTACTTCGTTCATCGACGCAAGAGCTGGCCGTACTCGACTTGAAGCGCCGCCGGTTTTGGCCGCGCGTGCAGGGAAGGTCATGCGGCTGCTGGCTGTCGCCCTCGGAGCGGCATCGCTTGCGGCCTGCGCTCAGTCGTCGGTCGTCACCCAAAAATCCGAATTGCGCGCCAGCCGGCAGGCGTCGGTGAACGATCGAACGACATCGTCAATTGTCAGGCGCGCGGCGGCCGTGAGAAGACATACCCCGTTCGCCGCGCGCAAGGATGCAGGTGACATCAAAACCGCCGCGCATGGGGTTGCCAGCTTCTACACCGAGGGAACGAAGACGGCGAGCGGCGAAAAGTTCAACACGCTCGATATGACCGCGGCCCATCCGACGTTACCGTTCGGCACCAAGTTGCGTGTAACCAACGTCGCCAGCGGCAAGTCCGTGACGGTACGGGTCAACGATCGCGGTCCCTACGTGCAGGGTCGCGTCGTCGACGTCTCCTATTCCGCGGCGGATGCGCTGGGCATGGTGGGGAAGGGTGTTGCCAAGGTCAAACTCGACGTGGTGGATTAGCCTCGAGGCGCAAATCCGTCGCCCTGGATGAATCGAAAGCGACAGATTACGCTTCGGCTTTTGCTCTTTTAGTTGCGGCGGATCTCCCGGTCAGCACGGCTAGCGGGGAACTGTTTTAGTGTCTTCGCCGCTTTTTGAGCCGCTTCCTTCGCGCAGCCAATCAGGTCGCGCGTCTGGGCCAATGCCCACCTGGGAGCGGGTCTACCATTACAACCGCTTTCTTGGCCGCTCTGCGTTTGGGCACGTGCCCGCCCGGGAGCGGATCTATTACCTTAGCCGCTCTCCTGGTTGTTTTTCTGGTCGCTTTCTTGGCTGTTTTCTTGGCGACCTTCTTGGTCGCTTTCTTTGCCGTCTTCTTGCTCGCTTTGCGCTTGGCAGTCTTCTTTGCTCTCTTGGTCGCCATGATATCCTCCTGGTTATGGAGTTGGTACGAGTTGGAATTGTCGGCTCTTGAGTTGGTCCACGGCGTAGACCGCCATAGCCTCGGCCGGCGTGCCGCCGCCGGAGACCCGGGCGCCCAAAACAACCGACGTTGTCGTCTCCTTGCGACCGGGACGGGCACTCCGATTGTCAACGGCGATGTTGCGCGCAGGCGAAAATATGAATGAACGCAAGCTGCTGAGATAGGCGCTGGCGTTGGTTGGCAACGCCAGTCCCATCGTCACTTCATGAACATCCGTCCGCTTCAATTCGCCCGTAATGGCCGCGTCCGTCAGTTGAAACGCAGTACCGGTTGGCGTGAAAGTGATCTTTGGCGTGGCGGACGCGTCGAGCGTGGTCGTAAAGGTCAATTTGTCCGCCATCGTTGGCGGAAGGCTGGGTGTCGACTTCGTGCCTGCCAACCCGCCAAATATCGTCAATTCAAGATAGTCGTAGACAAGCTTGGTCACGCCTATCTGGCCCACGATAGGATAGATGTGGTTCTCCTGGACCACATGCCCGTCGCATTCACGATGACCGTCCGCCCACACGCGAACGTTCAATTGGGTCAGCAAACTGCTGAACGTGTCGGTGATCGTGAAGGTTCGGTCGTTGCTGCGTCTTCGGGTCATCGACGCGCCGAGACCTAACTTGAAAACCGAGCCTGCTGCGGTCCGTTGGAGGTTGGCCGAGCCCGCGGAAAGATCGTTGTCCACGGTCATCGTCAAATCGAAATTGTAGGCAACGCCAATCGCGTAGAAGACCTCGATCAGATTTCGTACCTGCTCGTATTGGGGTCCCTTGAATAGATCCGCCCGAAACTCTCTGATCTCGTTTGGGTTGGCCCTGTACTTTGCGGCCAGTTCTCGTCCCAAGGCTACACCGGGCCGGCCAGGGTAGTCGCGGCCGAGATCCTCAAGCCAATTGACGAGGTGTTCTATGACGGCGTCGCGGGTTTCACATCGGATCCGCATGACGATCTGCGGGGTCGTTACACCTGTGACATCTTCGGGCAACGGACGGATGGTGCAACCCGCGAGAACAAGAAGCGTCGATAGCAAAAATGCAAAAAGCCTGAACATAATTTACTCCGAAATAGAACAATAAATATAGCCGGATGATACACGTACAGCGTGCGTGCCGTGCATCTTTTCCGCAACAGTACGAAATTTTTCGAGGAGATAATGATGCGGGCAAGGATCGCCGGTCGTCACCTGCTCAGCGATGTAGGCACGTCGAAGCGACGGCAGGCACCGCGGTTGCTCGGTGCCTTGAATGTTTCGTAGCTGACTTCGCGGGGTGCAATGGCGAAGACCGTGCTGCGCCGCGTCGGTAGGCAAGTACGCGGATGGTGCTTTCGCTCATCCGCCCCTGCGGGCTACGTCCGTCGTGCGGACATCGCCTTGCCGCGTTCGGCCAGCTTCACCATCACCTGCAGGACACGATTGGTCGGCGTGGCGATGCCGAGCTCCGCGCCCTTGCGCACCACGTAGCCGTTGAGAAAGTCGATCTCGCTGGGCTTGCCGCGCGCCAGATCCTGCGCGGTGGACGACATCTGGTTCGGCATGATGGCCGGGATGTTCAGGATATGTGCGAGGAGATCGTTGCCGATCGATACGCCGCTGGCGCGCGCGACGGATACGGCTTCCTGAACGGCGCTTGTGACGACATTCCTTGTGCCCTCGACTTCCAGCATCGGGCCGTAGGAAATGCCGGCGACGGCGGAAAGCGCGTTGAAGGCGCAGTTGATGATCAGCTTGCTCCATAGCGTTTTGTCTATGTCGTCGGCGATCGTGGTGCGGACGCCGGCAGCCTCAAGCGTTTGCGCCAGCGCTTGGCTCGCGGCGGAGGGGCCGATGGCGAGGTCGCCGCCACCGTGATGCCGGACATGGCCGGGCCCGGCCATCTCGCTGCCGACATAGACGACGACGGGAATGACGGCGTGGCCGGTGACGGCGGCAAGGCGCGGCGCATTGTCGACGCCGTTCTGCAGGCTGAGAACGGATGTTTCCGGCCGCAAGCGTCCGGCGAGCGCGAGGCCAGCCTGCTCGGTATCGGCCGACTTCACGCAAACCAGCACGAGGTCAGGCGGGGCAAGCGCGGTTGCATCGGTCGCGGCTATGGCGGGCAGGCGGCCGTTGAAAGTCTTGGTGTCGAGCAGCAGGCCGTGGGCGTTGATGGCGTCGACATGCGGCTGCCGGCCAATGAAGGTCACGTCATGCCCAGCCCGCAGCAGCAGTCCCCCATAATAGCATCCGACCGCTCCGGCACCGACAACTGCGATTTGCATGCGTTTCTCCTGTTCGGCAGGCCCTGCTGCTAACTGTTTGGGCTCTCACCATTAATTGAGTGCGGGGAACTGCATTGTTGCAATGCAATATCGTTATGTCGCAACGCAACAAAAGCAGTGTACGCTGCTGCCTCGAATCCTACCCCGGAGAATTGAAGTGCAGAAGACTTACCTATCCATCGCAGCCGCCGCCCTGATCTCGATTGCGGGCGCCACTGCCGGCTTTGCGGCGGAGTTGCCGGCCTATGAAACGAAAGGCTTGCCGATATCGGCGGTCCAGGTTCGCGTGCTGGGAGCCGCTGACGTCAGGGAACAGTCGCCGGCGCTGACCTCCACAGCCACCGCGCACCAGCTGAGCGTCCTGACACCGCGGACGACACAGACGGCTGAGACGGCCGCGCCAGCTCCGACCACCGGTCGCGCCTTTCGCTGACCACGGTCGCGCCTTTCGCTGACCGGCATCTCCATCGCCACTTGCGCAAAAAGCCCGCGATTTCGTCGCGGGCTTTTTGTCGTGATGGCTCATCCGGGCTACGGGACGGGTTAGCGGGTGTTCGTGCGGCCTTCTTTCAGGTAGCATTGTTGCATGAGCGAAACCGGGACATTGTTTGCGGCGCTGCGTCAGTCGTCCGACGAAGCCGTTGTCGACATGCTCGAGCGTATGGTCCGGGATGCCCCGGATCATGCCTTGAACAAGATGAACGCACTCGATCTCGCAGGCACGGCAGGCATCGACGAAGACCGGGTCATCGCAGCATTGCTGAATGCGGTGGGGCTCGGCATGTTCGAGATGACTTGGAACGTGATGTGCCCGAGCTGCGCCGGGGTGCTTTCCGCCAACAAGAGCCTGAAGACCCTGGATCGGGCGCATTATCATTGCGCTTTCTGCGCCGCGGGCTATGAGACGACGCTCGATAATCTGGTCGAGGTGACCTTCACGGTAAGCCCGCGCGTGCGCAAGATCGCGGCCCATAATCCCGACGAATTGTCCGCAGCCGAATATTATCGCCAGATCTTCTGGAGTTCGGCGATCGATCTTCCGGACGATCTGGAGAAGCTGCTGGACGAGGTCACGCTCGAAATCGTCGACTTGCCGGCGGGCGAAAGGGCCATCCTTTCCTTGCAGGTGCCGCAGGGCACGTTGATCATGTTCGATCCCGTGACGCATGCGGCCCAGTTCCTGGAGGTCAGCGGCGAAGAGACCAGCGAGCGCCAGAACCTGTCGGTGATCTTCAACAGGGTCCAAGTCCCGGTCGATACCGTGACCTTGCGCCCCGGGCCGCTGCGCCTCGCCCTGGACAACCGCACCGACGGTCGTGCATTGCCGGCCGTATGGGTGGCGAATCCGGCGCTGGATGACCTTTTGAAGCGGCGCAAGTCGGTTCTCACGGCAACGCGTCTCCTCACCAATCAGACTTTTCGCGATATCTACCGGACCGACACGCTCGCCATCGGCCAGCGCCTCAAGATCCTCAGCCTGACTTTTCTGTTCAGCGATCTCAAGGACTCCACCGAGCTCTATGAGCGCGTCGGTGATCTCACAGCCTTCGATCTCGTCAACGAGCATTTCAGGCTGCTGCAGGAGATTATTGCGTCCGAAAGAGGGGCTGTCGTGAAGACCATCGGCGATGCCGTGATGGCGACCTTCGAGACGCCCGACCGCGCCATTGCCGCTGCGATCCGCATGCGCGAGGCGATGAGCGATCTTGGCGCCGAGCGTCAGCACCAGAGCCTGCGGCTGAAGATGGGCATCCATGAAGGCTCGTGCCTCGCGGTCACGCTCAATGGCCAGCAGGATTATTTTGGCCAGACGGTGAATATCGCCTCGCGCGTCCAGGGCCTTGCGGCCTCACGCTCGATCGTGGTGACGGAATCGGTGGTCGCGCATGCGCGCGCCCTGCTCGAGACCAGCGGGCTGAAGCCCACGCCGAGACGCGTGGCGTTGAGCGGCATTGCCGACAAGGTGTCGGTCTACGAGATCTCCTGAGCGAAAGCGGCGTAGCCCGGATGAAGCCAACGGGTCGCGCGAATGCGCGCCCCGTTGGCTCCATCCGGGCTACTGGCTGCCCAGGATGTCCGACAGGGCCGACAACAGCCGGTCGATTTGCCTGTCGGTGCCCACACTTATCCGCAAATGGTCGGAGATGCGAGGCGCGGAAAAATGGCGGACGATCACCGCGCGTTGGCGCAGCGCGGCGGCCAGCGCCCCGCCCTCGTGCGCCGGATGACGCGCGAAGACGAAGTTGGCGGAGGACGGCAGCACGTCGAAGCCAAGCCCGACCAGACCGCGGTTCAGCCGCTCGCGGCCTTCGATCGCGCGCGCGCGGCTCTGTTGAAAATAGGCTTCGTCCTCCAAAGAGGCGATGGCGCCGGCCTGGGCGGGCCGGCCAAGGGGATAGGAGTTGAAGCTGTCCTTCACCCGGGTGAGCCCCTCGATCAGTTCGGCATTGCCGATCGCATAGCCAACCCGCAAGCCGGCGAGGGCCCGGGACTTGGACATGGTTTGAATGACCAGAAGATTCGGGTGGGAGGCGACCAGCGGTATCGCGGTCTCGGCGCCGAAATCGACATAGGCCTCGTCGATCACAACGGGAGCATCAGGATGTTGCTCCAGCAGGGCATTAATCTCGGCCCGCGACAGCGCAATTCCTGTCGGCGCATTCGGATTGGGCAGGATGAGCGCGCCGGCCGGCCGGCGATAGTCGGAACAGCGGATCTGCATGGCCTGATCGAGCGGGACGGTTTCGTAGGCGATGCCGAACAGACGGCAATAGACCGGGTAGAAGCTGTAGGTGATATCAGGAAAGAGCAACGGCGCATCATGCTTCAGCAGCGCGGCGAAGGCGTGGGCCAGCACCTCGTCCGAGCCGTTGCCGACGAATACTTGTTCTGGTCGTACCTGGTGGTAGGTGGCCAAGGCTGCGCGCAGCGCTGACGCCTGTGGGTCCGGATACAGACGCAGCGTATCAGCCGCCTCGCCGCGGATTGCGTCCAACGCGCGTGGGGAAGGACCAAGCGGACTCTCATTGGTGTTGAGCTTGACCAGTTCCGCCATGCGGGGCTGTTCGCCCGGTACATAGGGTTTCAGGTCGTGCGTCAGGCGGCTCCAGAAACGGCTCATTTTTCTCTCCAGATAGTAGCCGGGAGGAGCCAACGGGTCGCGCGAATGCGCGCCCGATGACAGGCTCCGCGAAATCCGGGGCGGCGTTAGAGTGATCCCGGATTGCGCTGCGCTTCATCCGGGCTACTTGCTATCTGGCCGCCGGCGATACATTCGAATTTGCGCTGCGGTCGGACGAGCAGCTCTGCGCTCTCGACGATGCGCATCTCCTCGCTGCCGCTGGCCGCGGTGCGTTCCAGCACGGCGAAGATGGCAGACGCAGCGTGGCTCAGCGCATCCGGCGTGTCGGAGCCGCGCAGACGCGCGGCGACCAGGAGCGCGGCGAACAGATCGCCGGTGCCGTTCGGGCTGATCGGCAGTTTTGGCGTGCGGACGCGAAAGGCTTTTCCGCGCTCGACAGCCAAGGTCTCGATCTCGCCTGCGGGTGTATCGGCAAGCTCGGCGCTGGTGATGACGACGGTTCCGCGCGCCATGAATGCGCGCGCCGCCTTGAGCACCTGATCGATCGAAGCTGTCTTCGCTCCGCAGAGCCATTCGAACTCGAAATGATTGGGCGTGATGATATCGGCCAACGGGCACAGCAGGTCGCGCACCAGCGGCGGGATGTCGGCGTGGACGAACAGGCCGCGGTCGCGATCCCCCAGCACGGGGTCGCAGCAATAGAGCAGCGTGGGATTTTTGGCCTTGGCGCGCGCGACAAAATCCGCGATCACGGCGGCGTTGTCGGCCGAGCCGAGATAGCCCGACAGGATCATCGTGGCGGTGTCGACCGCGCCGCGCTCCTCGATCCCGCGCAGGAGATCGGCAACGAGCTCTCTATCGAGCACCCGGCCGCGGATGGTCGGATAGCCCGGCCGGTTGCTCAACAGCGTGGTTGGCACGGCTATGACGTCGATCCCATGCATCTGCATCGGAAAGACCGCGGCGCTGTTGCCGACATGGCCATAGGCAACCTGCGACTGAATCGAAATCACGTTCATGACATTGGTCTGGGGATTATCTGATTGGCCGGGGGCGGGAACCCTCCGAGGTTAACACATTGGTTATTTGTTTGCGGGCATTTTCACAACCTCATTAAACAGGGAGGCACCATGTCTGACGTCACCATTCCCGGCGGCCGGATTCGTTCTTTCGTCGAGCGGATCGAGAACATCGACAGCGAATTGCAGGAGCTCAACGAGCAGAAGAAGGAAGTGTTTTCAGAGGCCAAGGGCGAAGGGTTCGATGTAAAGATCCTAAGGGAGATCATCAAGCTGCGAAAGCAGGACCAGGACGAGCGCGACGAGCGCGAAAGCCTGCTCGATCTCTACATGCGGGCGATGGAAACCGCGCCGCCGGAGAAGACCGCCAAGGCGGCGTGAGCGAGACGAGGAAAGTAGGGTAGGTTAGCGTCAGCGTAACCCACCGACTCGCCGCGAGCGGCGGCGGATTACGCTATCGCTAATCCGCCCTGTGCCCTTCTGGCGCTCGTGCCCGGATGAGCCAACGGGGTCGCGCGGATGCGCGCCCGATGACGAGCGCAATTGCGTTCTGACGCCGCGGAACAGGATCACGACCGCACAAAGCTCGAGCAAAACCGTCGGTTATGCCATTCGCTAAGGGCGCGGCGCAGCTTCGTCGCAAGTTCTCCGCAGTATTCCCGCGCGGAAGCACGAAGCAAACGCGTTGTTAAGAATTGGCCCACGCTGATTTGTGCGATTCCGATTCGTTCCCTGCGAACAAATTGGAGTCGGATGGAGAACAAAAAGTGTGGTGCTGCGTGTTTCTCTGCCGACGCCGTCGCTATCTCTTCCATCCGTACCCCGCGTCATAGCGGCGGGCTACATGCTGCAGGCAGGCTCACCGAAACAGCGCAACGTAGATCACGTAGAGCCAGCCCAGGATGCCATGGATGATCGCCCAGAGGATCGAGTGGTTGTTTGTATAGGAGATCGCGATGGCGAGCGCTGAGCCAAAACCCACGCCGTATTTCGCGCCCTCGACCCGAACCCCGTAATATCGATTTCCGTTCATGGCGATCCTTTCCGTGAGTAGGATGCGCTAGTGTAACCCTCCGGCACGCCGCGCGGGAACGGCGAATGCGCGGGCACTGATACGCCGATGCGCTCGTCAGCCCTGCATGGACGTGGGTTGAACTGCCGTTCGGCCCAAGTTAAGCGTCCGCGATGAACGAGCCGGCCCGCGGCGCTGATGCTTCCATCAAAAAATCCGATACGAAACCGGCCCTGCTTGGGGTCGCGTGCGGCGTTGGTGCGGCGTTGTGCTGGGCGCTCGGCTTCGTGGCGACACGGCACGGGCTGAAGGTCGGGTTCACGCCGGCGGATTTGCTGATGCACCGCTTCCTGTGGTCGGGCATCGCTTTCCTGCCGCTTGTGCTTCGCGCAGGCATCGGCAATCTCTGCGGCATCGGATGGGGCCGCGGACTGGCGCTGATGGTGCTGGGCGGGCCGGTGATGTCGTTCATCAGCTATACCGGCTTCCTGTTCGTGCCGCTCGGCCATGGCAGCGTCATCCAGCCTTCCAGCGCGACGCTCGGCGGCCTGCTGCTCGCCGCGGTGTTTCTCCGCGAGCGGGTTCCGCTCTCGCGCGCGTTGGGGGCGGTCGCGATCGTCGGCGGTCTCGTGGTGATCGGGGCCGAGTCGATCGGTCATATCGGCCCCGACGGCGTGCTTGGCGATCTGCTGTTCGTGCTGATCGGATTCATGTTCGCGGTGTTCGGCACGCTGTTGCGGCATTGGCGCGTCTCCGCCTTCTCGGCGGCCACCATCATCAGCGTGCTGTCGCTCTCGCTGCTGCCTCTCTATACGGCCTCCGGCGGGTTCGCCCGCGTGGCGGCGCTCGGCTTTGCCGAGAATGCGCTGCAGGCCCTGGCGCAGGGCATCCTGGCCGGCCCCGCCGCGATGTACCTGTTCGCGTTCTCGATCCAGACCATCGGTGTTGCCCGTGCCGCGGTTTTCCCGGCGACCGTGCCGGCGCTGACGATACTCATCGGCTGGCTCCTGCTCGGCGAGCCCCCGACCGCGCTGCAGGCCGCGGGACTGGTTACGGTGCTGTCGGGATTCTATCTCGCGCAAAGGCAAAGGTAGATGTGATCGGCCGTAGCCCGGATGGAGCGAAGCGCAATCGGGATAACTCTAACACCGCCCCGGATTGCGCGGAGTCTGTCATCGGGCGCGCATTCGCGCCACCCGTTGGCTCCATCCGGGCTACGCCTGCTCAAAAGACCGGCTCGCCGATTGCAACCTCGCTGCGCGGACCCAGCACGATCACGTTGCCTGCCGCGTCCTTTGCGCCGAGGATCAGCAGTTCGGACGTGAAGCCCGCGATGTTCTTCACGCCCAGATTGCAGACGCATACGACGAGCGAGCCGAGCAAGGCTGCCGGCTCATAATTCGTGATCTGCGCGCTCGACCACATGATCCTGTCAGCGCCGATGTCGACGCCGACCTTGTAGGACGGATGGCGGGCGCGGGGAAACGGCTTGATGTCCACGACCTTGCCGATCCGGATGTCGAGGCGGGCGAAATCGTCGTAGGTGGCCTGGGATTTTAGCGGGGGCATGTCGTCGGGCTCGGTTGGCAAGGCTGGATTTAAGGGAATAGTTGAATGAAGCGTCACGAGGTCTCTTATCGCAGTTGCCTTGCGGTTGGAACGTTGCCGCAGGCAGCAGGTTGATGATCCTTGGCCGAATGACATCGGGGCGTCAGCGCGAAGCAAACGCGTTGTTAAGAATTGGCTCGCGCTGATTTGCGCGATTCCGATTCGTTCTTTGAGAACAAAATGGAGTCGGACGAAGAACAAAGCTGTGGTGTCTATCGGATGACCAGAACTCCGGGCCGCTACTTGCTTGCAGCAGCCAAACGAGCAGCAGGTGCGGGTGGCGTCATCCGGGGGAGGCTCGCGAAAGAGTAGGCGAAGACATCGTCGCCGGCTTTTGTCGCGATGAGCGGGCTTTCCAGCATCGCGCGCAGCCCGTAAGCTGTGGCAACCGAACGCGCGCCAAGAACGCCAGAAAAGAACAGCGACAAGCTGCCGACGCAACGCACATGCCTTGTAAGGGAGGAACCGATGCCGTCGTCTGTGAACCGCCGTCACGTGCTTGCGACCCTTGGCTCCTTTGTTGCCGCGCCGTGGCTGGCGCCGCGGGTCGGCCGCGCCGGAGAGAATTGGCCGATCCGCCAGGTGCGCTACGTCAACGGCTTTCCGGCCGGCGGCGCCACCGACACGCTCTCGCGCCTGCTCTGCCAGAAGATGAGCGAACTGTCCGGGCAAACCTTCGTGGTCGAGAACAAGGCCGGCGCCGGCGGCGTGCTGGGCGCGGATGTGATCGCAAAATCGCCGCCGGACGGCTACACGGTCGGGCTCGGCGGCATCGCCAACAACGTGCTCGCGATCGGCAGCTACGCCAAGCTGCCGTATCATCCGCGCGAGGATTTCACCTTCATCTCCGGCATGTGGCAGTTGCCGAACATCCTGACGGCGAAAAAGGGCCTGTTTTCCGCTGATATCAAGGAATTGCTCGCAGCGTTCAGGAAGGAGCCGGGCAAATACACCTACGCGTCCGCCGGATTCGGCACCACGCTGCATCTCTCCGGCGAGATGATGAACAGCATGGCCGGCGTGCAGGTCCGCCACGTGCCTTACAGGGGCGCCGCGCCGGCGTTGAACGACCTGCTCGGCGGCAATGTCGATCTGCTGTTCGACAATCTGCCGGGCTCGCTGCCGAGCGTGCGTTCCGGCGCGATCAGGCCGGTCGCGGTCACCGCCAGGACGCGGCTGGCCGAGCTTCCCGACGTGCCCGCGATGGCTGAACTGCTGCCGGGTTACGAGATCACCTCCTGGGCCGGCATGGTGGCGCCTGCGAATATGCCCGCCGACCTCGTCGCGCAAATCAACGCGCTCACCGTGAAGGCGCTCAGCGATCCCTGGGTGAAACAGCGCTACGCCGACCTCGGCGCCACCACTTGGCCGACCACGCCGCAGGAGATATCAGCCTATCGCGACAGCGAGGAAGCGCGGCTGCTGCCGATCATGAAGGCGGCCGGGATCAAGCCGGAGGGTGGGTGAGGACAGGCGGGCCCGCTTGAGGACATGCCGTTGCTGTTGTCCGCGGATGATTTTGAAAACAGCCTCGACGCCGTTCGCGAGGCGGCGGCCGGACCCATCAAGGGAGTCTTTGGCCCGGATTCCCTGACGTGGCGGGTCGACCGCGAGGCGGCGATTTTCCTTGGCGCGGGGCGGGCGCTGTTGCTGCAGTTGGCGCACCCCTGGGTCGCCGCCGCGATATCGGAGCATTCCAAAACCTTTGCCGATCCGGTCGGCCGGTTTCACCGGACATTCAACATCACGTTCACGATGGTGTTCGGCACGCTCGATCAGGCGCTGGCCGCAAGCCGCCGGCTGCATCGGCGTCACACTGCGATAACCGGAACATTGCCACAGGCGACAGGCCGCTTCGAAGCCGGTTCGGCTTACCACGCCAATGAAGTCTCGGCGCTGCGGTGGGTTCATGCCACGCTGGTGGAGACCGCCTTGCAGACGCATGACCTCGTCCTGCCTGCACTCACCGACAGCGAGCGCGAACAATACTGGGCCGAGGCTAAGCTGTACGCGGCGCTGTTCGGCATTCGAGCGGCCGATTTGCCTGCGGACTGGACGTCGTTCGCCGCCTACACGGAGGCGATGTCGCACTCGGATATCCTTGCGGTCAGCCCCGCCGCCCGCGACATCGCGGAGCAGATATTTTCAGGGTCCGCCACAGGACTGCGCGTGCCCAGATGGTATCGCGCGCTGACGGCCCATCTGCTGCCGGAGCGACTGGCCCGGGAATTCGGATTTGAGTTCGGCGAACGCGAAGCGCGCAGCATGAAGGCGGCGCTGACGTGGATCCGGCGCATCTATCCCCGCCTTCCCATGCGCCTGCGCGCAGTGGGCCCTTATCAGGAGGCGCTGGCGCGCTTGCAAGGCGACAAGCAGCCGGACCTTGCCGTGCGCTGGCTCAACCGGCTTTGGATCGGCCGGCCGATGATGGAATGATTCTATCGGCAGGAATGCGTCTGGCCGTCGTAGCCCCGGTAAGTCCCGGACGACGGATTGTAGGTGCGGAAGTGGGTGCAGAGCATGACCATGGTCCGCTCGCGCGGCTTGCGGGCTGCCTTGGCCGGTTGCGCTGATTTACTGTGCTCTGCTTTACTGTGCTCTGCCACTTTGCTGCGGACAGCGCTTTCTGATGGCTTGGCGGCAGACTTCTGCTTCAAGGCGGGCTTCTGGTGCGCAACCGCTGGTTTTTCCACGGCCGGAGCCGGCTTCTGCTCGACGACCGCAGGCTTCGCGTCCGCGACGGCCGGCTTCTCCGGCGCGGCCGCCGGCTTGTCTTGCGCGACAGCAGGCTTCTCCTCCACGGGCGCCGGCTTCTGCTCTACGATGACAGGCTTGTCGTCCGCGGCAGCCGACTTCTCCTCGACGGCTGCGGGCTTGTCCTGTGCGATTACTGGTTTCTCCTCCGCGGGCGCTGGCTTCTGCTCGACGGTGGCGGGCTTGTCGTCCGCGGCAGGCGGTTTCTCTTCGGCAGCGGCCACAGGCTTTTCCTGCGCGGGCGCCGAAGGCTGCGCAGCGGTCGGGCCCGGATTGTCCGTGGCCGACGTCTGCGCGAGCGCTTGAGCGCTTATCACCATGAACAAGACACAACACAGCACGCCGGCGCGCGCGGCGGTCGATAGAGCTGACAAACGCATGGATTGATACTCGGCTAATGTCCCCATGAAAGTTCCACACGCATTTGCGGCAAGTCTGTGAACAGTGCGGCTCTTTCGCGAGCGCCGACGCGCTTAACACCGAGAGTGTGTGCCGGCTGCCACACCTGGCGCCAAAACAGCGAAAAAGCGTCTTGGTAGTAGTGCAACTGTAAAAAGAGGCTTTCTAATTCCACAATCAAGGAGAGCGTAGCCCGGATGGAGCCAACGGGTCGCGCGAATGCGCGCCCGATGACAGGCTCCGCGAAATCCGGGGCGGTGTCCATCAGAGTGATCCCGGATTGCGCTGCGCTCCATCCGGGCTACGCTCGTCCGACAGCGCAGGGCGCGAATTCATGGCGAAGAAAACGGGCAAGCGGGCGTCGCGGCATACGGTCCTCGTGATCGATGTCGGTGGTTCGCGCGTGAAGGTCATGACCAACAGGGAGCGAACCAGGCGCGCGTTTGCGTCCGGTCCCGACCTTTCCGCGAAAGTGATGGTGAGGAAGGTCAAGGCGCTGACGAAAGACTGGTCCTATGACGTCATCGCGGTCGGATATCCGGGGCCCGTGATCAACAACCGGCCCTTGTCGGAGCCTCACAATCTCGGTCTCGGGTGGGCCGGTTTCAATTTCGAAAAGGCCTTCGGCTGCCCGACAAAGGTCGTCAACGATGCGCTGATGCAGGCGGTCGGCAGCTACCAGGGCGGCCGGATGCTGTTCCTGGGCCTGGGAACGGGTCTTGGCTCCGCGATGATCGTGGATGGCATTCTGGAACCGATGGAGCTCGCTCACCTGCCGTACCGCCACGGCAAGACGTTCGAGCAATGCGTCGGCGCCGCAGCCCTCAGGCGCGTTGGCAGGAAGAAATGGCAACGCGACGTCGATGACGTCCTGAAGCGTCTGCTCGCTGCACTGGAGCCGGATTACGTCATGCTGGGCGGCGGAAACGCCGACAAGATCGACAACCTGCCGCGCAAGGTCCGCCTCGGCGCCAACACCAACGCGTTCGAGGGCGGATTTCGACTGTGGAAGAAGGGAGCAATCAAAACGCCCGGCGTACGCCGATAGAGGATGCCGTCCTGGCGGCGTCAGCGCATGGGCCGCATCCCGCAAATGACAAACAAGAGCGGCGCGTCTCGCGCCTGCGAGACACCTGCATGCTTCTGATAACGCGACCACTCCTTCAGGGAACGCCTTTTTCGCTACGGCGTTCCAACTCAAGAGGAGGAACGCGCCATGAAACTGAGAGGATTGTTTATCGCAGCAGCCATGCTGCTGATGCCGACCGCCGCATTGGCGGCGCCGGGCATCGTTACCACTACGGTCAGCCTCAAGGCAGGGCCCGGTGAAGGCTTTCCGACGGTCGACCGCATTCCAGGCGGCGCCCGTGTCAACATCCACGGATGCTTCAGAGGCAAGGCCTGGTGCGATGTGAGCTGGTCGGATGATCGTGGCTGGGTGTCGTCGCGATATCTCGAATATCTCCACCGCAACCGCTACGTCTATCTGCCCGACTATGTCGACGAGATCGACGTTCCCATCGTGCCGTTCGCGCTCGCCTCGTACTGGTCGAGCCACTATGCGGGACGTCCCTGGTATCACCGCCGCGCCCATTGGGGCGGCTACTGGCAATCGCATGAGCGCTTCGCGACGCGGTTGACGATCGACCGCTCGGCGGCCCGGATCGGCCGCGCGGCGGCCGCGCGCGACGCTGCGCTCCCCGAGGCAAAGGCGCGTGCAAATGCGCGTATCGGTGTCGAGGAGAGGTCGCGTGCAAAGGAACGTGTCGGTGTCGAGGAACGGACGCGCGCCGGGACGACGGAGCGGACCCGCGCCGGTGTGACCGAACGCGTGACGCGGGAGAAAGACATCGCTACGCGCAGCGCGCGCGAGGTGCGCGAACGCGCGGCGGTGCAGCCCCGCATGACGCGCGAGAACGTGCGCACGACGCGTGAGGACGCAAGGGCGTCCGTGCGCGAGAGAGCGGCCGTGCGCGAGCAGCCGACGGCCCGCGCCCGCACGCAGACGCCGCCGGTCATGGCCCGCGGCCATGACGAACGGCGTGCCGTTGCGCCGCGGAGCGAGCGTGCCACGCCCCACGTGACGCAGCCCAATGCGGCGCGCGGTGGCGGTGGCCCGCCGGCGAGCGCACGCGCGCAGATGCCGGCCCCGGCTACCCCGCGCGCAGCAGCGCCCGCGACGCCGCAGGGCGGCGGCGCACCGCAGGCCGCACCGCGCGGTGGCAGCGGACCGGGCGGTCGTGGCGGAGGCCCCGGTCAGGACAGGCGCTAATGAACGAAAAAGCCCGGCCTTGAGCCGGGCTTTTTTTGCTCGACGAACTGTTGTCGGCCTGACGGGCTACCTCGCTAATCCGCCCTGCGCGCTAAACTGCACAGGACGGGTGAGTCCAGTCCAACCGCGAAGGAGTATCCGATGAAATCGCTTTTGCTGCTCACGGCGAGCGGTCCGCTGCTCATTCTCACATCGCACGAGTCCTTAACCGATCAGAAGCTTCTTGAGGTGCTCAAGCAAAAAGGCATCGGCAAGTTCGTCGCGTTTGAGGTTCCTTTGTCGCTCGCCAGGCAGCGCTACGGCGGACATTTTCAAGCCGTCGAAAGCAATCTGCACGAGACTGATGATTTGAGGATCCTTGACTTCAACGGCCAGCGGATCTTTCAGCTCTTCCGTTTCGATGAACTCGGTTCACCGATCCTGCAAGAACAGCGAGCGCAGGCCGGATGAGCCAACGGGTCGCGCGAATGCGTGCCCCGCGACGAGCGCAATAGCGCTCGCGAAGTGCCGGCGCTTCCCCTTGACATGTCGGTGCTCTGCCGCCCGAATGGCGAATAGCGCATAAGCGCGGCGTCGCGGTGTCTCACCCGGCGCATCAAAAACAAAGGGGAGGGTTTGCGAATGTTTCGCCATGTTCGAAATTTTGCGCTTGCGTTGCTTGCGGCCGCAAGCCTGCTCGGTGCCGGAACCGCGCAAGGAGCCTTCCCGGAGCGGCCGATCACGCTGATCGTGCCGTGGGCCGCCGGCGGCGGCACCGACGCGGTCGCGCGCCAGATCGCCCACATGCTGGAACGCGATCTCAAGCAGCCGGTGAACGTCGTGAACCGCACGGGCGGGTCGGGCGTGGTCGGCCACCAGGCGATCGCCACCGCCGCGCCTGACGGCTACACGTTCGGTCTCATCACGCTCGAGATCAACCTGATGCACTGGGTGGGGCTGACCGATCTCACTTGGGAGAAGTATACGCCGATCGCGCTGGTCAACCAGGACCCCGCCGCGATCCACGTTAAGGCGGACTCGCCTTTCAAGAACGTCAAGGAGCTGTTCGCGCATATCAAGGCGAACCCGAACAAGGTGGTGGCCTCAGGCACCGGGCAGGGCGGAAGCTGGCATGTCGCGCTCGCCGGCCTGATGCAGGCCGACGGCGTTTCGCCCGGCTCGATCCGTTGGGTGCCGTCCACGGGTGCTGCGACTGCGCTGACCGATCTCGCGGCCGGCGGCATCGACTTCGCCGCGTGCTCGATGCCGGAAGCCGAGGCGCTGATCAAGGCGGGGCGTATCCGCAGCCTCGTGTTCTTCTCACCCAACCGCGCGCCGAACTTCCCTGATGTGCCGACCACCGAGGAGGCGACGGGTCACAAGTGGCACAAGGGCGTGTGGCGCGGCTTTGCGGCACCCAAGGGCCTGCCGAAGGAGATTGCCACGCAGTACGAGACCGCGATCAAGAAGGTCTGGGACAGCGCGGAGTTCAAGGAGTTCATGAACAGGCGCGGCTTCGACATGATCTATCTGGATTCGGCTGGCTTCGCGGAGTTCATGAAGGCGGACAACGAGGACAACGGCAAGGCGCTGAAGTCGCTCGGGCTGGCGAAGTGAGCGGATGAGGTCAGTGGCTGCGATTGCTTCCGCAGTACACCGAAGAGCCGAGACACAAAATCGCGAAAACAACCCCATGCAAAGTAGAATAGGCCCGGGCTCGCAGCACTCACGCCGCTTGTATCTGGAGCAGCTCATGCCTGCGCGACTGACGCTAACGCCGAATTAATCTGATCAGCCTATAGTCTCAGGCAGTTCTAGTTGAGTGCCGCGTAAAAGGAGCCGTCGCGAGGACGATCCGGCGACGGCTTCTTTTTGAGGTTATTGCACGTGACCAAGACATCGGAAGAGCAGAGCCAAAGCGAGCAACCCGCATCTACGGCGGCAGCCGCGGCGCCGACCAAGCCATCGAGCCGGAAATCGATCCTGGCGCTATCGGTGATCGCGCTTGGAATAAACAGTGCGGCGGCCGTCTACACCATGACGCCTGCCGATTTTGCCCTGCCGAATGTCAGCATGTTGGCGGAGCTGATTCCGCACCAGAAAATTTCCGATCTGATGGCCGATTTGGCTGGCCCGGCATCAAAGGATGTTCCGTCGGCCCAGCAGCAACACGCTGCCGCCCTGCAGGAGAATACCTCGCTGTTGCAGCAAAACGCCGCCCGTCTTCAGCAGGATTCGATTGCGCTTGCTTCTCTCAGGCAGAGCGTCGTGGACGAGCAGGTCGTCGTGAAGAAAATATCCGCGCAGATCACGGATGAACATGAAGACGTGAAGAAGATGTCCGCGCAGATTTCCACGCTGATCGCGAAGGTCGACTCGCTGAAAAATGCAATGACCTTGGATGTCACTTCGTCCATTCCGACAAAGCGCGCGCGCAACCGGCTATCCCGGGCGGCTATGCGCAACAAGATGGCCCGGCAGCCGAACTTTGTCGGACCCGTTTCGGTTGGAGGCGCAGTCCTGAGTGCCCCGGCGACCACGTCTGCCCCACAAGGCTAAAGACACCAGAGCGAGGCGCGGGCATCGGTCCCGCGCTTTCCGGACCTATCTGAAGAAGTGGTAGATCGCGTTCAGGCCGAGAAGGCCGGTGACGATCAGATAGAGCGCCGCCGCGACGCTGACGATACGGGGCGCGACCAGCAGAAACACACCCGCGGCCAAGGTGACGAGTGGCAGGAGGGGGCTGGCTGCATCGGGATGCATCCGTCGCTTATAGCAGATTCGATGGATCCACCCGACGCGCGGCTTGACCGTCATGCGAAAATCGTCGGGTCAATCCCCAGACAATGGCGGCCGTGGCTGCCGTCGCGATCAGATGTTTCAAGGTGTGTCCGGTGACGAAGCCGAGAGCGGTCGCGATCTCGTGGTCGAGCACCTCGGCCAACTTGGCCAGGATGTACAGCACCATCGCGGTGGCGAAGGCGATGCGATCGGTGCGCGGGCAGCGATAAATCGCTTGCCATAGCGGGATGAGGATGAGAGCGAGCCCTTGCAACAGGAGATACGGTCGCAGGTCACCCGCGCCGTTCCTGTCTGAGATGGCCCACCATGCGACGCTGGCGACGGCGTAGAGGGCGAGAACGATCACGTCGATCCCGGTGTTCGATCCACCCCGGATGTCTCCGCGGACGCCGGCGAGCAGGCCGGCGCAAATCAGCGCGATCGGCAGCCTGTCCCAGATCAGGCTGATATTGTCGGGGGCGAGATGATAGAACGCGGACCCGAAAGCGGTCAGCAACAGTGCGATCAGGAACAGCCTGTAGCCGGGCCATCCGGCGCGCAAATGGTCGCTGGCGCGTCGGGGCCGCAATGTCAGCCAGCCCCAGATCGCGACCAGAGCGAACCCTGCGTTGGAAAACACATCGGCTGAGTGGGGGATGCCGAAGGCGACCGACTGGTCGGCGAATTCGTTGTAATGCGTCGGCTGCGCAATGCGTCCGTGCAGCGTCAGGATCACGATCATGCCGACGGTGATGATCGTCGGAGCGTGCTTGATCCATGGGGGGACGGGGTGGCCCTGGCCGATCGAGACGTCCATACCGGGGGCGGGTCGCATTGTCGGCTTCTCCAGTATTTGAGCGTTGCTCAAGTATGGGTAATCTGAAAATGAACAATGTTCAAGAAAAATTTTCGATAGACGCTTTGGCTGTTGTTCAGTCCGGGGGATGACCGACTTTGCGGGCTAACGTTTGCTCTCGCTCAGTCGTGTCATCGCTGCCTTTACTTTGAGGGCGTAGCTGTCGGCTTGTTGTTTCTCTGCCATGACAGGTCGAGAGGTGATGTCAGTGATCTCCAGAACGACTTCGCTAATGGGCTTGCGCGACATAGGCATCTCCCACTGAATAAATCGCATTGAACGCATTCGGGGTTGAGGAGCGGGAAGCGCGAAATCGAACCGGCCTCTTTGGCTTGAACCCAACGCTCCACCATTGAGCTACACCCGCCGAGAGCCGAAAACTAAGCCGCCAGGCAAAAGGGCAATTCGCCTGGCGGCTTCGCTGGCGTGGACCCGGATGACTTGGGGAAATCGTCCGGTAATCGGAATCTATTCGGCTTGCGTAGTGTAGCAACCAAACTCGCGCGTTAAGCTTGATGTGCGCTCTGCAGGTTAATTCTGGAACCCGCCATCGGCCGCCAGGCGCTTGAACTGCCGCTTCATCGCATTGACCCTGACGATATAGGCTGTGACGAGATGATCGCCGCACCGCTCGCCGGGCATCATTTGAAAGTTGCGGCGCGCGAAGGCTGTGGCGGGGCCCCCGCCGCAAAGATGGATAAACGCGGCGAGATCCTGCTTCTGCTGCAGGCTTGCCGGCACATCGGGGACGCGGGCGAGAACCGCCGCGACATTGCGAGCCAGATACACGGACGCGAGCTCAATGGCATGGCTCGGGATCGCGCGGATAGTGAGGCTGGTGAACCCGCAGCCGGTATTTGTGACCGCATTCTCTCGGACACAGGACCGCGCGGCCTCGGCGTAGGCCGCATCGGTCATCTGGAAGAGGCCGACGGCGCTGGAGGCGGGCTTATAAATCGCGAAAGGATTCAGGCTTAATCGCCAGCGCCAGTAGGTGCGCGCCACCGGGTTGCCTGAACTCTCGACCTGCGCCAGCGCGGCCAGCAATTCGGGCGTGATCGTACTGGTGGAATAGGCGCGGAAGAGCGGCCCGTATTGCCGCCATGTCTCGGCCGGCTCCTTGTCGAGCGCATCGCCAACGAAGGCAAACAGCTCAGTCGGCTTGCGGATCACGTGATAGACAAGGTTCGTCAGCGCGACGAGCACAAGCAGGATCGCCACGACGCCAACGATCCGAGCCGCCCGCGGTGCTCTCGCGAGCTTCCGTCGCGCCCACCGTGCACTGCGCCGCCAGCGGCGGAGGCGTGGGAAGCTCGTGCTTTTTCTTGACATACATCTTTTGGGGGCAAGCAGGGCACAATAACGAAACGTGTCGCGCTGACGATCTTCTATCTGGATTCGGCTGGCTTCGCGGAGTTCATGAAGGCGGACAACGAGGACAGCGGCAAGGCGCTGAAGTCGCTCGGGCTGGCGAAGTGAGGGAATGACGTGAGTAGGGTGGATTAGCGCAGCGTAACCCTTAGGGCTACGCTTGCTCCTGCGAATCGAGATGATCGCGGATCTTGCCCTCGATGAACCGGTTAACTTCCGGCTTCAACGAGGGAGGAAGGCACAACGCGATCAATGGCAAACCGCCATCGCCTGGTGGTCCGTCGGGGAACGCCAGACTTGCTTCGTACTTTTCCAGATGCGTGCAGAGCCGTCGCAATCCCAAATACAGGGATTGAAACGAGTCGACGCCGAGAGCGGAGCTTTCGAAGGGCATGGCCAGCCCCTGAACCTCTATCTTGCATGACCACTCCGATGATTTTCCGGCCCTTTCGGGCATAAAAATCCGGGCGGTGACGCATGTTCCGGAAATTGACTCTCGGAAGACACGCTCTGCCACCACGTTATCGGTCTCAGGAGTGATCTCCGCTATTAGCCGTTGCTCAAGCGCGCTTTGACCCGAGTCGAGGTCATCCTTGATCTTGGTACGAATGAACGCGCGCACTTCCGCCTTCAACGAGGGTGGGCAGCTTGCGATCAACGGCAAGGCGCAATCCCCCGGCGATCCGTCCAGAAAAGCAAGACTCGCCTCGTGGCTTTCCAGGAGCGTGCAGAGCAGGCTTGTTGCCAATTCCAGCGCCTGAAATGAATCGACCCCGAAGATGGATCTTTCGAACGGCGTTGCCAAACCTTCAATGCATATCTTGCAGGACCAATCTGACGAGTCCTCGTTTCTCTCGGGCGCGAAAATCCGAGCAGTCACGGACGCTCCGGAATTTGAATCCCGGAAGACACGCTCTGCCACCACGATATCGGCCATTTCATTGATCCCAACTGTCAACCACGACGCGACATTGGTTTTCGCAGGTAGGCCGGTAGGGCGCAATAGCCGACGGGTCGGCGCGACGCGCCGCCCGATGACAGGCTAGCGCGCCGCCCAAAGGCCTGCCGAAGGAGATTGCCGCGCAGTACGAGACCGCGATCAAGAAGGTCTGGGACAGCGCGGAGTTCAATGAGTTCATGAACCGGCGCGTCTTCCACATGATCTATCTGGATTCGGCTGGCTTCGCGGAGTTTATGAAGGCGGACAACGAGGACAACGGCAAGGCGCTGAAGTCGCTCGGGCTGGCAAAGTAAGCGAGTGAAGTGAGTAGGGTGGGTTAGCGCAGCGTAACCCACCGACCCAATCGCGAGAGAGCGGCGGATTACGCTGCGCTAATCCGCCCTACTAATTCATCCGGGCTACGCTTGCTATTCCACCTTGCGAGCTAGTCGCTGCAATCCGTGAAAAATGAAAAATAATGCAAGAGCCAAAAGGGCAACGCTTGGCCAGAAGTAGAGGGCGTGCGCTTCATAGTAGCGGCCAGGCAGATATGGGAATTCGCCTTGCAGCAGAAAGGTGCCGATCATGACCATTGGAAATGTGTAGATTGCAATCCAAATGTTGGCGAGGCCATCAGGGTTAGATCTGGAAAAAGCCAGCCAGATAACCATTGCTCCCGCGATATAGAGAGCGGGCACGATAAATTTCATCACCCTGAACAGTCTGGACAGCATGCTTCTCATGTTGTTGCCGAACTTAAACTCATTCGCCTGTAATCAAAAGGCCGCTCTTTCGAGCGGCCTTCTCATTGCTTCGATGGATGCGTTAGCTAGGCTGGTAGCGAGCGTCGCCCGGATGAGCGAAGCGATATCCGGCGCGATGTTAGAGTAGTCCCGGATGTCGCTTCGCTCATCCGGGCTACGCTTGCTGCGGCGCAAGGTACCTCGGCGCCAACACCAACGCGTTCGAGGGCGGATTTCGGCTGTGGAAGAAGGGGGAGGTCAAACCGTCCGGCGCATGCAGGTAGGTTAAGATCGGTCGAGCGAGCAGGCTCGGATATCACTCCGATCACCTAGTCTACGCTTGGCAGGCGTCTATGCGTAGCTGCTACGCAGAAAGGAAAGCCTGCTGCGCCTTTTCAAATTTAAAGCTTCAATGAGTTTTGGGCCCAAGATATGTGGTTAGACTGTGTTCTCCGGATAATGCGGAGCCGATCAGGAGACCCGATTGCTTGTCCAACTGCGACCTCCCACGTTTTTGCGACCCGGCCAGCATCATGAGAACATTCCGCAGTTCCTTTAAGTGACTTTGGGGACGATTGTAACCAGCCTCTTGAAACGCCTTCATGGCCGTAAACTGCTGATGATCTAGAAAGCCACTCTTCGATAGCAGCTTTCATGCTAAGCATGAGCGAAGCGATATGCGGGGGACCTGCGGTCAGCGACAAGAATCCCGAATTCCGCTGTGCTCATCCAGGCTACTTGCTTTTGAAAGTTGTCTGGTGCCGGTTTGCTCGTATCCTGCGTTCGTGAGCTTCGATCGAATAGGAGTCCGCTGTGCGGAAATCGTGGATCGGAAATACGGTGTCTGAAGCGCTATTCGATGCCTATTTTGAAATATCGCAGCTAGGCGACGAGATGCGGGAAGCTTTCGATAGTACACCGGAGCAGTTCAAAGAGAATAGTGGCAAGGAGCGTGAAGTTGCGGCGGACTGGTTGGAAGCAGTACTTCAACCCGCGGTGCCGCCCAGTATTGCGGGAAAGGAGCACTGGATCGAATGGCTTGAGATGCGGCCGGGGAAGGACGGAAAGTTGTTTCGGCCGGCGCGGAGAGATAACGCTGTTCGCTGTCTGAAAGCCGCCCTTGCTTATGCAGCCAGAGTTCATGACGATAGTCTAGATATGAAACGATTCATCGATGACACGAAAATTGACGCTCACAATCTGGAGACGATTCATTTCCCAGGAATGTCTGGTCGCTGAAAGTTAAAATTCAGTGCGATAGTAGAACACGGCGTAACCTGCCAACGTACGGGCAGCTCCCGCATGAGCGTAGCGATATGGGGATGCGAGCGGTGGTTCGCTGACAGAACAGCCCCGGATATCGTTGTGCTCAACCGGGCTACGCTTGCTTCGTTGATCGCTCACATAAACCACCTAACTAGCAACTCGGTGATCCGATCGGCGCCGGCATCCATAAGCTTACCAAGACCTTTTTGGAGGGACCCTTTTGCAGCTTTTTCGCTCGCTTCTTTTAGCGTTTTCTGAGCTGTCTTGAGCATCCCCGTTTCTACCAACGGTGATTTTAGAACGTTTAGAGCAGTTTCTAGAATCGCGATTAATTGCTGTCGTTCGAGATCAGTAAGTAGCTGCTCCGACTCCGGTACGTTTGTGCCTTTAACTTGGAGAATGATGCTGTCGAGAAGGACGGATACTAAATTAATCCTTTGCTTTGCTTCCGAAGTCCTAGGAACTAACATCCATTGCTCGGCGACGTAACTAGCTCGCGTTGGCGGAGCAGGTTCTCTCTGCGTTGCTGACGGCGGCTCGGTAGCGGACACCTGATCTTCGCTCTTTAAGAACGAGCGAACTCGGTCAGCAACCCTAATTGCATCGCGCTTTCTGACAGTTCCTCGCATCTTCACGAACTTGCTCAGTAGGCTCGGGTTGATCGATAGTCGGTTCTCCATGTACGCCGTACTGGTCCATCCCATTATCTCCAAAATGATCAGTGACAATTCGCCGAGATCGGCCACGTCGATGGTATCGGGCTTGTTTTCCAAGTCGGCGATAATGTCCTCGACACCGTCGAGCATGCGATGAATATCTTCAATCGGAAATTCATTCACGGCCCGGGCTACTCCTTCAGGAGGGTGGGCGGATTCGCGCAAAACAATCCGCCTTGTCTTCAAAGGCGCAGCGGCGGAATACGCCTTCGCTAACTCACTACACGCTAGGGGGCGGTCGGCGGAGCGACCGGAGCTTTTCTTGCCGCGACCATTGCGGGCAGTGTGAAAAGATAACGAAGAACCAAGTCAGAAAAATTTCGTAGAGCCTCCAACTCTTCTCGCGTAGGTTGGTCAATCTCGTGAGCCGTATCGTTGCCGAGGAGCCGAATCTGGTCCGCCCATTCGCCGAGCGAGGGCGTAAGAAGGTTTTTCGAAACTAATTTTCCGATTCTGGCTTTTAGAACGCCGGTCACATCTGGCGCGATGATCTTTAGGCCTACGTCCAGAGCCTTGCGGTACATCGTTCCGGCCGCCTCTTCATTTCCGGTCACCGGAAAATTACGCTCAGCCTGCAGATAAATTCTCTCGACGTCGGCTGGCAGGTTCTCTGGTATTAACAAAGAGGGTGGGGCTGGCCACACTGTCTCGATGGCCCATCCGAGTTGCGTTACGTCTCCCGGCTGTGAATGCAATGTGTCTGGATGAACGGGATTCTGCCCGTTTGACCTCAGATGGGTGCATGAGGGAAACTGACATTTCGGGCAGACCACATGAAGGGCGCAGTTCCAACCGCCCATTCCAGTAGATGCGACGCTCCGCAAAGCCATATGTTCTGTTAGGCAATGCGGGCATTTGTAGGTGAGAATAGCCACGGCGCATACTACTCCGAGTTCAGGCCCTCGAGTGCAAGGACATGACAATGGGCGGCTGGCTGCCGCCCATTGTTGTTTGATAGATACCCGGCGTAGGGGGTGAGGGATCACGAACACCCCGTCGTGGACCCACACGTATCGCACTTCATGCAGGTCCCGTTCCGCACCAGCGTGAAGTTGCCGCACTCCGAGCACATCTCGCCTTCGTAGCCTTTGGCCTTGGCTTCCGCCCGGCGTTCGGCCTTGCTCGGAGCCACCGCCACTGCCGCGCTGCCGGGCTTGCTCCATTGCAGGGCTTCCAGCTTTTCTGTCGGCGACAGGTCGTGCTGGGTTTCCTGCTTTAGCGCGACCGCGCCTTCGTGGGCGTCGGTGGCGCGGGCGCTGGGGCCGTGTCCGGCGATTGCGGTGACGTTGTGGGAGCCGCGGGCATCCGCATCGACGCCGCGCATGACGACCAGATTATCCGTGCGCGAGCGGGTCAGGCCCTTGGACAGATATTTGGTGGCCTGCTGGCTGTCGGACGGCTCCTTGCCTTCCTCGACGCCTTTGCCCATCGCGTCGAAATTGGACTCGGAGGGATCGACGTGCGCGAGATCGAAGCGCGACATGTAGCTGACCGCGAGTTCGCGGAACACATAGTCGAGGATCGAGGTCGCATACTTGATCGAGTCGTTGCCCTGCACGGGGCCCGCCGGCTCGAAGCGGGTGAATGTGAAGGCGTCGACATACTCCTCCAGCGGCACGCCGTACTGAAGACCCAGCGAAACCGCGATGGCAAAGTTGTTGATGAAGGAGCGGAGCGCGGCGCCTTCCTTGTGCATGTCGATGAAGATCTCGCCGAGACGGCCATCGTCATACTCGCCGGTTCGCAAGTAGACCTTGTGGCCGCCGACCACCGCCTTCTGGGTGTAGCCCTTGCGGCGATCCGGCATTTTTTCGCGCTCGCGCATCACCACGATACGCTCGACGAGCTTCTCGACGATTTTTTCCGAGACCTGGGCGGCACGCGCCGCCGTCGGCTTCTCGTAATACGCCTCGGTCGCATCGTCCTCGTCGTCATCATCGCTGATGAGCTGCGAGTTCAAGGGCTGGCTCAGCTTCGAGCCGTCGCGGTAGAGCGCGTTGGCCTTCAGCGCAAGCTTCCAGGACAGCAGATACGCCGCCTTGCAATCCTCGACGGTGGCGTCGTTCGGCATGTTGATGGTCTTCGAGATCGCGCCCGAGATGAACGGCTGCGAGGCCGCCATCATGCGGATGTGGCTCTCGACCGACAGATAACGTTTTCCAATCTTGCCGCAGGGGTTGGCGCAGTCGAACACCGCATAATGTTCCGCCTTGAGGTGGGGAGCTCCCTCGACCGTCATCGCGCCGCAGATGTGCACGTTGGCGGCCTCGATCTCGCGCTTGCTGAAGCCGATCGCCGAAAGCAGGTCAAAGCCGGGGGCAGCGATCGCTTCCGGTGCGACGTTAAGCGTGTCGCGCAAAAAGTCCTCGCCAAAGGTCCACTTGTTGAAGGCGAACTTGATGTCGAACGCGGTCGGCAGCGCCTTCTCCACCTTGGCCAGCGCTTCGTCGGTGAAGCCCTTGGCCTTCAGGGTCGAAACATTGATGCCGGGCGAATTGGAGAGCGAGCCGTGGCCGACGGCGTAGGCCTCGATCTCCGCGATATCAGCCTCGCTGTAGCCGAGCGTCCGCAGCGCCACGGGGACGGCCTGGTTGATGATCTTCCAGTAGCCGCCGCCGGCGAGCTTCTTGAATTTCACCAGCGCAAAGTCAGGCTCGATGCCCGTCGTGTCGCAATCCATCACGAGACCGATGGTGCCGGTCGGCGCCACCACGGTGGTCTGCGCGTTGCGGTAGCCGTTGAGTTCGCCGAGTTCGAGCGCCTTGTCCCAGGCCGCCTTGGCGTGCGTGATGACGTCGGCCTGCGGGCAGGAGGCGTGATCGAGCGGCACGGGATTGACGGCCAGCGCCTCATAGCCGCGGCTCTCGCCGTGGGCTGCGCGGCGATGGTTGCGGATCACGCGCAGCATGTGCTGGGTGTTCTTCTTGTAGCCGGGGAAGGGGCCCAATTCCTTGGCCATCTCGGCCGAGGTGGCGTAGGCCACGCCGGTCATGATCGCGGTCAGCGCGCCGCACAGCGAGCGGCCTTCCTTGGAGTCGTAAGGCAGCCCCATGGTCATCAGCAGGCCGCCGATGTTGGCAAAGCCGAGGCCCAGCGTGCGGAACTCGTAGGAGAGTTCGGCGATCGCCTTCGACGGGAACTGCGCCATCATGACGGAGATTTCGAGCACGATGGTCCAGAGCCGGCACAGGTGCTCGTAGGATTCGACGTCGAACCGCTTTGTGGTCGTCGAATAGAACGTGATCAGGTTGGCGGAGGCGAGGTTACACGCTGTGTCGTCCAGGAACATGTATTCCGAGCACGGATTCGACGCGCGGATGTCGCCGGATGACTTGCAGGTGTGCCAGTCGTTCATGGTGGTGTTGAAGTGCAGGCCGGGATCGGCCGAGGCCCAGGCGGCGTGGCCGATCTTCTCCCAGAGCTCGCGGGCCTTGAGAGTTTTTGTAATTTTCTTGTTGGTGCGGCCGATCAGGTTCCAGTCGCCGTCGGTTTCCACCGCGCGAAGGAAATCGTCCTTCAGCGAGACCGAGTTGTTGGAGTTCTGGCCTGATACCGTGAGGTAGGCTTCCGAATCCCAGTCGGTGTCGTAGGTCGGGAAGTCGATGTCCTTGTAGCCTTGCTTGGCGAACTGGATGACGCGCTTGATGACGTTGTCGGACACCAGCGCACGGCGCGCCAGCTTGATTTCGCGGCGCAGCGCCGGGTTCTTCTCGGGGTCGAAGCAGTCGTCGCCGGAGCCTTCGCAGTTCACGCAGGCCTTCAGCACGGCTTTCAGGTGCTTCTGGTTGATCTTGGAGCCGGTGACGAGCGCCGCGACCTTCTGCTCCTCCTTCACCTTCCAGTCGATATAGGTCTCGATATCAGGATGGTCGGCGTCGACCACGACCATCTTGGCGGCGCGGCGCGTGGTGCCGCCGCTCTTGATCGCGCCCGCGGCGCGGTCGCCGATCTTCAGAAAACTCATCAGGCCGGACGAGCGGCCGCCGCCGGAAAGCTTTTCGCCTTCGCCACGCAGGCGGGAGAAGTTCGAGCCGGTGCCGGAGCCATATTTGAACAGGCGCGCCTCGCGCACCCAGAGGTCCATGATGCCGCCCTCGTTGACGAGGTCGTCACCCACGCCCTGGATGAAGCAGGCGTGCGGCTGCGGATGCTCGTAAGCCGACTTCGATTTTGTGAGTTTCCCCGTGAACGGATCGACATAATAGTGGCCCTGGCCGGGGCCATCGACGCCGTAGGCCCAATGAAGCCCGGTGTTGAACCACTGCGGCGAGTTCGGCGCGACCATCTGCTTGGCCAGCATGAAACGCAGCTCGTCGAAGAACGCCTGCGCGTCCTCTTCCGTGGAGAAATAGTTGCCCTTCCAGCCCCAATAGGTCCAGCAGCCGGCGAGGCGGTCGAATACCTGCTTGGCGCTGAGCTCGCTGACGAAACGCTCGGATTCGGGGAGGAGGGCGAGCGCCTCGGTGTCGGGCACCGAGCGCCACAGCCAGGACGGCACGGTCTCTTCCTCGACCTTCTTCAGGCGCGCGGCGACGCCGGCCTTGCGGAAATACTTCTGAGCGAGGACGTCGGAGGCGACCTGCGACCAGAACTGGGGCACTTCGACATTTTCCAGCCGGAACACGATCGAACCGTCGGGGTTGCGGATCTCCGATGTCGTCAGCCTGAAATCAATCCCTGCATAGGGTGACTGGCCGGAAGTGGTGTTGCGTCGTTCGATTCGCATAGGTCGTGCCCCGTCTTCTTGCCCGGTCCGCTTTTCGCGGTTGCCGGATGTTGTCAGTGAGCGAACCTTCGGCACCAAGGTTGAAGACAACCTTGGGCCTGAGATCCGCCAGTTCGACCGGTGGACCCGGCCCTGTTTCTGTCTTCGCCACCCCATGGTCCCGCCGATCGACGGGGCCAATCCCAACTCAACGCCGTAACTCGCCGCCTTGAGCCATTCGGCTCGTTTTTTCAGCGCCGGATCGCCCCCGTTCACGGGCAGACGAGCCCTCGATCCGTGCCTCGACCGGCTGACGGAGTGCTCGCTCTGGAACCCGTTTGGGAGCGTCCGGCGGGACCCAAAACTTAACTCGCGCCGTCCAGAAAAGAGGCTAGGCCAAACCCGTCGCGCCCGTCAAGGACTAGTACGAGTTCCTGAATCAAATACTAAATATGGTGGAAAGTGAGGGAAAACAGGGGGTGATCCCGCGCCTGTGATGGGCCCAAGTATCAGTGAGTCCTCAGGGATTCCCAAGGGAAAAAATTTTGGTCGGAGGTGTGGAAACCAGCTTCGTCCCGCTGTTCACAGGGCAGGTATTTTTTCGCCATTCGGGATTGCGTTGATGAGACTCACGTGTGGCTACGGGGAGGGGAGGTCTGGCATGTCCGCGCACCCGTGGTCGCGGCCGCCGATAAGCGGCAAGGTGACCGCCGATTCCACCCTTTGCCGGGCTCCATGACAGAATCAAAACCCACCGCGCCGGCGCGGATCGCGCCCGCAGGCCTGATGTTCCTCGCCATCACCTCGGTGGGCTGGGGTTTTAATTGGCCCGTCACGAAGTACCTCCTGAGCGAGCTGCCGCCGCTGACCTTGCGCGGCTCGACCGGCGTGATCGGCGCGGCGCTGCTGGCGGTGCTGGCGCTGGCGCGCGCCCAGAGCCTGAAGGTCGAGCGGCATTTATGGCCGCGGCTGATGCTGGCGGCGCTGCTCAACGTCACCGGCTGGATGGTGCTGATGGGGCTGGCGCTATTGTGGCTGCCGGCCAGCGAAACCGCGCTGATCGCCTACACCATGCCGGTATGGGCCTCGCTGCTGGCCTGGCCGGTGCTCGGCGAGCGGCCGACGATCTTACGCACGGTGGCGCTGGTGATGGCGTTTGCCGGATTGGCCGCCATCATGGGCGGCAACGGTTTTAGCGCCACGGCCGCAAAACTGCCGGGCATGGTGATGGCGCTGTGCGGCGCGTTCGGCTTTGCGCTCGGCACGGTGCTGGCGAAGAAGCTGCCGGTGCCGCTGCCGCCGATCCCGGCCGCGGCCTGGCAGATCGGACTGGGATGTTTCCCGATCGTCATCATCGGTCTCGCCGTCGAGACCACGCATATCGATGACGTGACAGGGCTCGGCTGGTGGCTTTTGGTCTATTCGACCGTGATCCAGTTCTGCATCGCCTATGTGAGCTGGTTCGCCGCGCTCGCCCGCCTGCCTGCGTCTGTCGCGGCGATCGGCACCATGGCGGTGCCCGTGATCGGCGTCGTCGCGTCGGCGGTCGCGCTGGGCGAGCCGTTAGGGCTGACGCAGATCGTGGCGCTGGTATTCACTCTGGCCGGTGTAGTACTGGCGACAAGGTAGTCGTAGCCGGCAGGCAACCCCGGCGTGTGAGTCCCGGAATGGAAGCAACAGGCATGCAGCAGGACCCGGGGCGCGAGGGATGGCGATCGCTGCTCAGATGGGAGTGGATACCGACGCTCGGGATCCTGCTGGGCGGCGTGCTGCTTCAATCGATGAATGTCCTGATGCTGACGACCGTGCTGCCGTCCATCGTCGGTGAACTGGGCGGCGTCACCATGTTGAGTTGGCCGACAACCGCATTTCTTGCGTCATCCATTGTCGCAGCGAGCTGTGCCGGCATGCTCGCGGCTGCGGTCGGTCCCCGCGCAGCCTACTGCGCCGGGGTAGCGACATTCGGTCTCGGAGCGCTGCTTTGCTCGCTCGCGCCAACAATGGGCTGGATCGTCGTCGGCCGCTTGGTACAGGGATTCGGCGGTGGTCTGGAGGCGGCCGCAGCCTATGTCGCGGTGCGCGCGACTTTCCCGGAAGCCGTCTGGTCACGGACGATTGCATTGATGTCGACCAGCTGGAGCATGTCCGTCTTGCTGGGGCCGCTGGTCGGGGGAATGTTCGCCCGCTTCGGCAATTGGCGCGGCGCGTTCGTCGCGACCACGATCGTCGCCGGCATGTTGGCGGTCAGCGCCTATGTCATCCTGCCGCCGGGCACGTCGGAACGCCGGACGCCCGCAGCAAGCCTGCCGGCCGGACGCGTCGCATTGATCTGGCTCGCAATCGCCGCGATGTCTTCAGCCTCGATCGTCGAATCGTCGTTGGCCAAAGCCGGCCTGATCGTCCTTGCGATTGGCGCGCTGGCGGCGATGCTGCGGCTTGATCGTGTCGCGGCGGCGCCGCTGCTGCCGAGCGATGCGTTTTCATTGTATACGCCGACCGGCGTTGGGTTATGGCTGGCGCTGCTGCTTTGCATCACCTTCAGCCCGTTGCAGATATACGTGCCGATCTTCCTGCAGCACTTGCGCGGACTGGATCCGCTGGCGGCCGGTTTCATGGTTGCAAGCGGCTCGCTGGGATGGACGATCGCTTCCCTTGTCACGGCCGGCGCATCCGGGTCATGGCCGGACCGGCTCATGTTGGCCGGACCGGTGGTGATGGGCATCGGCCTGATGGCGATCGCGTCGCTGCTCCCAAGCTCTGCGGCGACGCTGGCCTTGATCCCGGCCATCGTCGCACTGGGGATGGGCATCGGCCAATGCTGGCCCTTTGTCGCCCACCGGATCATGAGCGGCGCCAAGGCGGGTGATGAGGTCGTCGCGGCCTCCGCGGTCCCCACCGTCCAGCAGACCGGGTTTGCCTTGGGCGCGGCGCTCGCGGGCCTGGTTGCAAATGCCAGTGGATTCTCCGCCGGGGCCACGGATGAAAGCATGATGCACGTGGCGTTCTGGGTGCCGGCAAGCTTCGCCGTTCCGGCGATCATCGCCTGCCTGGCGAGTTTACGGCTGCGCCGCCTGCGCAAGCTCTGACGTGGTTTCGCGGGGCGGCGTCGTGCAGGAGACGCGGGCCTAGGAATACCTCCCCTTTTATTCCGTCTTGGCAGGCCGCTATGTGATTGTAACACCTATTAATTCGTTGTATGCCACGGACGAAATTTCGGCCCGCCCCGGGACGGGCCTCCAAGAAAATCCCCGCATCATTTGTGAAAGAGAGAGTATGGCGCGCAACATTTTGATCCTTGGAGCCTCGTACGGCTCCTTGCTGGCGACGAAGCTTTTGATGGCGGGTCACAACGTGACCCTGGTTTGCCGGAGGAAGACGGCGGACCTCATCAATCGCGACGGCACCGAAGTTCGCATCAAGCTGCGCGACGAGGCGGTGCACCGCGCGATCTTCTCGCGCGATCTGCCCGGCAAGCTGCACGCCACTACGCCCGCCGAGGTCGACCTTTCGCGCTACGATCTGGTCGGCCTAGCGATGCAGGAGCCGCAATACACCAACCATACGATCCGCGTTCTGATGATCAAGATCGCCGAGGCGAAACTGCCCTGTCTTTCGATCATGAACATGCCGCCGTTGCCCTATCTCAAGCGGATCCCGGCGCTGGCGAATATGGACCTGGAGGAGGCCTATACCAATGCGCTGGTATGGGAGCGGTTCAAGCCGGGGCTGGTGTCGCTGTGTTCGCCCGATCCGCAGGCCTTCCGCCCGCCGGAAGAGGCGGCGAACGTCCTTCATGTCGGCCTGCCGACAAACTTCAAGGCCGCCGCCTTTGAAGACGCGCAGCACAACAAGATACTGCGGGAACTCGAAGCCGATATCGACGCGGTGACGCTGGACGGCAAGGACGTTCCGGTGAAGCTCAAAGTGTTCGACTCGCTATTCGTGCCCTTGGCCAAATGGTCGATGCTGCTGACCGGCAATTACCGCTGCATCACGCCGCACGAGCCGCAGTCGATCCGCGACGCCGTGCACGGCGACCTGAAACTCTCGCAGTCGATCTATGACCACGTCGACGGCGTCGCCCGACGTCTGGGCGCCGACCCGGCGGATCAGGTGCCGTTCGAGAAATATGCCAAGGCGGCGGAAAGCCTGCTCAAGCCGTCATCGGCCGCCCGTGCGGTTGCCGCCGGAGCGCCTTTCATCGAGCGGGTCGACCTCCTGGTAAAGCTGATTTCGCATGAGCTTGGCACGCCCAATGCCGAGATCGACCGCACGGTGCAGACCGTCGATCAAAAACTGAACGAGAAGATCGTGTCGGGCGGCTCCGGCTCGTAGTGACGAGTGCGCGATCGCGCTTCGAGAACGGCGCGCCAGCATAGGCTGGCGCGCAAGAACATGCATGTTAAGAATTGAAGGCTGTGCAAGTTCTCGAAAATATCGCAATGCCTGGCGTCATCGCCGCCCTTCAATATGCGACCGCGGTCACGTTCCTGGTCATCGGTCTGGCAGCCTATCGGTACGGCGCCGCTGGCCAGCGTGCTGCCGAGACCGCAGTGACCAGACAGGGCTTCCCGGTTGAGATTCTTTCGCGGCACCGGGTGCGGATCGAAGAGAGCCTTGCAGAGCTGATGCTCCCCTTGGGGATAAGCGTAGTCCTCGCGACGCTCGCCATGCTCAACCTGACCGCGCCCTATATCGGCCGTATAGCGACTTGGATCATCCATCCGATCCTTCTCATCGCCGGGGGATTCATCACCGCCGGCCAGGTGTTCACGGTCCGGTTCGTGGAGGCCGAGTTTCGGAAGTCTCAAGACCCCGACGCCCGGGCGGTCGACGTCAGGGACGTCATCAACGCCGCATCCGCCGTCTTCCCGGTCTGGCTGCGTCCCATGATCGTGACTCGCTTTGTCCTCGTGACGCTCGGCTCGGCCCTGATTCTGTTGCTGACGGCCGGTTAGAGATGTGGAGCCGCGACATCTGGTTTTCGGTCAGCGCGTTTAGCGGATAGAGGACGAGAGCGCGAAATCGCCCGCTTTGAAGAGCGTAAGATACGGCGCTCTGTCAGGGGGCAGCGTTCTCTTTGTTTGAGCATGATCTCGGTGCAAACTGGCTGCGCTTGTTGGGGGGGGAACCGGTTCCACTTTGCGCTCACGCGGGGCCCTTCGGCTACGGATCATGCCCTAGACGTAAACCTGTTTCACCAGTTCGGGCAGGAGCCGTCTGAGCTGCCCGTGACTGAGAGGGCGCGTCGCGGCGATCTCGGCAAGCCGCCGTTGGACGTGCGGCCATTGATTCGTCTCGCGCGGGTCGGTGTCGCCTTTGGCGAGATTGCAGGGGTAGCAGGATAGCACACGGTTGCTCCGGCTGTTCTGACCTCCCTTTGAAAGCGGGATGAAATGGTCGATGCCGGCCTTGACCTTGCCGTCCCACTTTATCCGCGGGAGTCCAATGTCACAGTAGGCGCAGCGTCCGCCCCAATTGAAATAGCAGCGCTTGTAGGTTACGTCGGCCATTAGCCTTGGCTCTTCCCCCGAATCCCTTCGTCCAACATCTCACCCTTTCATACATCAAGTCGGAATCGAGAACGACGGCGCAAGAGCAGGGGCTTGCGCCTTGTTCACCCCGCAAGCGCGCGGCGGATTATGTTGGCCAGTTGGGACTTTCGATAAGGCTTGGTCAAGAGCAGCGCGCCGGTGGCTGCCGACCCCGCAACCCAATCACTTCATCGAGCTGCGAATGAAGTTCGATGAGGGTATCTTCTCCGAGTGTTTCCTTGATCCGCGTGAAGACACGTTCCCACACGGGAAAGATAGATTCGATCGTGCGCTCGCCGGCTCGGGTGATGACGACGACTTTCGTGCGAGCGTCTTCCGGCGACCGCGCGACGCGTAGAAGTCCTGCACGCTCGAGCGGCAGAATGCTTCGCGTCAGCGTAGTGCGGTCCATCAGCACGGCCTGCGCGAGCCTGCTCATGGTCGCGCCCGAATCCCCGAACAGTGCGGCGGCCGCGAGAACCGGCAACTGCGACGAGTGCAGCCCGAAGGGCGCTAATTCGTCGTCGTAGAGTTTGGCAAGAACGCGTGAGGCCTGCCGCACACGAAGGGCGGGACACTCCTCGGCCATCTGTCGCGCCAACTGAGAGAAATTGCCCATTTAAGGTGTATACACATATAAAAGATAGATGTCGACAAAGCGAGGAGAATCCGTAGATATTGACAAATAAAGTGCATATGCACTTAGAATACACCATTAGACCTTGGGCGGCGCGAACGATTTGGCGAAGGGGCCTCGGGCGCTTCATCAAGGCGCGCGCTCGCGTGGACGGCACGAGATCGTTTGGGTTCCGGGTTGCCGAGTCGACGGTGCTTCCAGGCCGCCCAGGCAAGCGGAAGAAGTCATTCTACCGCGCCGCTTGACCTGTCTGATCCATCAACGAAGGAGGATCCCGTCATGTCGATGTCGAACGCATCAATTCCGGTATTCGAGATTGGCCTCAATGCACTCTCGGCGATTCTCGACAAGGCTGAGACATATGCTGCGGCAAGGTCGATCGATCCCGCGACGCTGCTCAGCGCGCGACTCTTCCCCGATATGCTCGCATTCACTCAGCAGGTGCAGAGCGCCTGTGACCAGGCCAAGAACGGCGGCGCACGGCTCGCCGGCATCGACCCGCCCAGGTATGAGGATAACGAGAAGACAATCGCCGAGCTCAAGGCGCGCATCGTCAAGACAGTCAGCTTTGTGAAGACGCTCGACGCCAAGAAGATCGACGAGTCGGCCGACAGCGAGATCACATTCCCGCTCGGTCCGACGAATATGGGCCACATGAGAGGTGCGGACTATCTCAACCACTTTGCGGTACCAAATTTCTACTTTCACGTCACCACCGCCTACGACATCCTCCGTCACTGCGGTGTCGAAATCGGCAAGCGCGATTTCCTCGGTACCATTCCGATGAGAATAACGTGAGATATGGCTCGTAATGAAATAGGCCCGCACGCGGTCCAGAAAGCGCGCTGTCCTGATTATGCTCTCCAGGCGCTGGGCGCTCGTCGCGATGGGAAGTCCGACGCGCGGCCGATTGGGTGAAACGCAACAAGATGACCCGCGGAAAATTCAATGCATTCTGCCGGAGGCTCCCTGCGACCACGCATGTGGTTCAGTGGGGTGGATCGCATGTCTGGAAGGTCGGTGGCAAAGTCTTTGCGATCGCCAGCGGCAAGCATGGCGAGCCGAGCGTCACCTTCAAAGTGAGCGATATTGCGTATGAGATGCTCAAGGATCAGCCGGGCTTGCGCCCGGCGCCGTACCTCGCATCGCGCGGCATGAAATGGATCCAGCACTTCGCAAAGCCCGGGCTGCCCGATGCCGCGCTCGGCGACTACATCCGGCAGTCTCACTCTATCGTCTCGCAGGGCTTGTCAAAGAAGAGACGGCTTGAGCTCGGGCTTGCAATGCCTGTGCCGCAGGCGTGAAAAGGTAACACCACTTCCACCGCTTCATCCCGTCAGCGCACGCCGGACCATGTTAGCCAGCTGGGACTTCCGATACGGCTTGGTCAGCAGCAGCACGCCGGGGTCGAGGCGGCCCTGATGCACGATGGCGTTGTCGGTATAGCCTGATGTGTAGAGCACCTTGATGCCGGGCCGGAGCTTCAACACCTTCTCGGCCAGTTCGCGGCCGGACATGCCGCCGGGCATGATCACATCGGTGAACAGCAGATCGAACGCCTGACCATCTTCGATCAGGTTCAGCGCCGCCGGTCCGTTGGCGGCGCCCACCGTGCGGTAGCCGAGGCTCTGCAATTGCGTGGTGACGAAATTGCGCACCAGCGCGTCGTCTTCCACCACCATGATGGTTTCGTTGCCATGCGGCAGCGGTGGCGCCGCGCTGGGCGCCGCCTCGACCTGGCCGCGGGCCGGCGGCAGATAGAGCTTGATCGTGGTGCCGTGGCCGACTTCGCTGTAGATCCGGATGTGCCCGCCGGACTGCTTGACGAAGCCGTAGACCATGCTGAGCCCAAGGCCCGAGCCCTTGCCGACTTCCTTGGTGGTGAAGAACGGCTCGAACACCTTGTCCAGCACGTCCTGCGACATGCCGGCGCCGTTGTCGCTGACCGCGAGCATCACATAGGGGCCGGGTTTCACGCCCGGATTAGCCTGCGCGTAGGCTTCGTCGAGCATGACGTTGCGCGTCTCCAGCAACAGCTTGCCGCCGTTCGGCATCGCGTCGCGGGCGTTGATCGCCATGTTGAGCAGGGAATTGGCGAGCTGCGAGGCGTCGATATGGGCGGTCGCCGTTTCCTGTTCGAGGATCGAGTTCACCTCGATCTGCTCGCCGAGCGTCGGCCGAAGCAGTTTGGCGATATCGAGCACGGTGGCGTTGATGTCGACATTGCGCGGCTGCAGCGGCTGGCGGCGGGCGAAGGCGAGCAGATGCTGGATCAATTCGCTGCAGCGTTCCGCCGCCTGGTCGATCAGTTCGGCCGTCTTCTGCAGCTCCGGCTCACGCGCAAGCCGCGCGACCAGCGTTTCGGTGGTACCGGTGATCACCGTCAGCATGTTGTTGAAATCGTGCGCAACGCCGCCGGTGAGCTTGCCGATGGCGTCGAGCTTCTGCGCTTGCTGCAGCTTGTGTTCGGTTTCGCGCGAGGCGGTGGCGTCGTGATAGACCAGCGCGGCGCCGCTGATGGCGCCCGCGGCATCGCGCAGCGGCCGGCCGCTGATCAGGAGATGAACCGGCGGATTGCCGCTGACGGGGCGTACCACGATCTCGATGGCGTCAAACGCTTCGCCGCGCAGCGCACGCGAGGCGGGCATGTCGTGGACCAGCAGCGGCGTGACGCCGTCGGCATGAAACACCGTGCTGAGCGAGCGCAGCATTTCCACCGTCATTCCCGGCCGGTAGCGCAGCATCTTCTCGGCGGCCGGATTGGAGAGCAAAACCTCTCCCTTGGTGTCGATGACCAGCACCGCCTCCGCCATGCTGTGAAAGGTGCTGCGCAGCACGGCCGCCGAAAGCCTGAGTTCGTCATGCGCGGCAACCAGATGCTCGGTGCGCTCGGCGACCGCGGCCTCCAGCGCCTCGTTGGTGGCCTGGGTGGCACTCAGCGAATCCTGCAGTTGCCGGCGCGAGCGGCGGGCCGATACCGTCAGAACGGTGGCGAGGATCAGAATCAGCGTGACGCCGGCGAGATCGATCGCCAGCAGGAACCTGCCGATGGTTTCGGATTCGGCGCGTCTGGCGAACAGCAGCCGGCGCTCTTCCGCCACCGTCCTTTCGAGGTTCCCGGCGATCACGGCCGTCGCCGCACGGTCTTCCTGGCCGACAAGCGCCGCGACCGCGGCGGTGTCTCCCATGATTCGGCGCCTGATCAACTCGCCATTGACCGTAACCTGGCGCTCCACCAGCGCGTTGGTCTCTTCGATGAGCTGCTTTTCGACTGGATTGTCCTTGACGGCCTCGATCAGCGCCGCCAGCGCCGGCAGGATCGCGTCGCTGGCCTCGCGATATTCCCTGGCAAATTCCTGATCGCCGTTGATCGCAAAGGCGCGCGCCGCGCTTTCGGCCCGGCGCAGCAACGGGCGCATGTCCGAGATTTTGCCGAGTATGCCGAGCGCACGGTCGACGGAAGCGGTATCGGACCGCGACTTGAGGTCCAAACCGATCGAGGCAGCGCCGATAACGAGGAGGATGGCGAGGCCAATCCCAAGAATGATACGCTGCGAGGGCATTGCCAGTTGCTTACTTCACTATCTCGAGTGGCGCGCAGAAGCTTTCGGTGTGGTGATGCACTGATTGACCGAGGTCAACAGCGCATCCGGCGTGAAGGGCTTGCGCAGGCAGCATGCCGCGCCGAGTTCGATGGTCATCCGCAGGAGTTCCGGCGCGCGCTCGGTGTTGGCGAAGGCGTAGCCCGACATCGCGACGATCGGCAGGTCCGGCCTGCGCTCGTGAAACATCCGGATCGATTCGAAGCCGCGCATATGCGGCGTGAACACGTCGATCAGCATGACGTCGAAATCGGAGGATTCGAGTGCGCGCATTCCCGCTTCACCACCGTTGGCAACGGTGACCTCGAAACCCTTGCGGGCCAGACAAACCTCGATGGCAACGCAGACCATCGGGTCGTCATCGACCACGAGAACGCGCGGCACGATGATTCCTTCTTCCTCGGGCGGCGGTCAGGTGACCAGCACATCCCATGTGACGATTAAGTCGAAACGCCGACAGGTCGTCTGTATGATAGAGTGCACATAAAAGTTGTTGAGGGCAATTACGTTTAGCTGTGTCAGAACGAGAACAATCCACCGGTTCCGGAGCTGCGCCTGCCATGCCCCCGATCGATCGCGCGGGGCGGCTGTCGCCGCTCGGGTTCGTCCTGCTCGCCATTACGTCGGTCGGGTGGGGCGTCAACTTCCCGATCATGAAACATTTACTGACGGAATGGCCGCCATTGTCCTCGCGCGGCTTGTGCGGCATCGCCGGCGCTGCGGCATTGGCGCTGATTGCGCTCGCGCGGCGGCAAAAATTGAGCGTGCCGCGGCCGATGTGGCTAAGATTGCTCATTGTTTCCATGTTGACGATCGGCGGCTGGGTCGCATTCATGGGACTGGCGCTGTTGTGGCTCAGTGCCAGCGAGGCCGCGGTGCTCGGCATATCGATCCCGGTCTGGGTGGCGCTTCTGGCATGGCCGATCCTGGGGGAACGGCTGTCGCCGCTGCGCGCCGTCGCGCTGACGGTCGCGCTCGCCGGCATCGCCGTGCTGATCGGCGGCAACGGCATCGAGGCCAGCGTCGATAAATTGCCGGGCGTCGCGTGCGCGCTGGCTGGTGCGGTGTGCGTCGGCCTCGGTACCGTGCTGACCAAGCATTTCCCGTTGGCGATGCCGCCGCTGTCGCTGGCTGCCTGGCAGATCGGGCTCGGCTGCCTGCCGATCGCGATCGTTGGGCTTGCGGTCGAGCAGCCGCAACTGGCAGCGCTATCATATGTCGGCTGGCTGTCGCTGCTCTACATGACGCTGGTCCAGTTCTGCCTTTGCCATGTGTGCTGGTTTGCCGCGTTGGAGCGGCTGTCGGCGGCGACGGCTTCGATTGGAACCTTGCTGGTCCCGGTCATCGGGGTGCTTGCGGCGGCGGCGATGCTGCGCGAGCCGCTCGGCCTGCGCGAAATCGCGGCGCTGGCGTTCACGCTCGGCGGAGTGGCGGTGGCGCTGCGCGCGTAATTTCGCAAACGAAAAGGGCGGCGCAGTAAGAATGCGCCGCCCTTCGAACTCACGATATCCCGCTATTGCGCGGGGCAGGGATGCCGCAGCCCGTCATTGCCGAGATAGGTGCCCGACGCCGGATCGTAGGACCGGTATCTCCGCATGCAATACGCCACAGCATCATCGTCGGCGGGGGGCGCTGCGGCTACTACGCTGTCGTCGTAATATCCATACGAGTCATCGTAGTAGGACGGGCTGTCGTAATAGCCATAACTCGACCCGATGCCGGCGCCGATCGCGAAGCCGGGCCAGAAGCCACGGTGATGATGACGATGGTAACGGCCGCCGTAGTAGCCGCTACCCGCGACCGCACCTGCACCGACGCCGGGCGCGGGCCGGACGAAGCCGGGGCGACCTTCCGTGCCGGCAACAGCGCCAGCCCGGAAGCCGGGACTTCCGCTGGGCGCAACGGCCACGCCACCACCTCTGAAGCCACCACCACCGCTGGGTGCAGCGGCCATGCCGCCACCTCTGAAGCCACCACCACCGCTGGGTGCCGCGGCCATGCCGCCACCCCTGAAGCCGCCACCACCGCCGGGTGCGGCGACGGAGCCGCCGCCACCGCCTCTAAAGCCACCGCCACCGCCAATGGCTGCGCCGCCGCCACCACCGCCGCCGGCCCTGGCACCGCCGCCACCGGCCGCTATGCCGCCTCTGCCTTCCTGCGCCTGGGCGGCGCTGATACTCGACGCGACTATCGGCAACACAAGCGCGATCGCCGCTGCTGTACTCAAAACTTTCAGATTAATCATCGTAGGCTCCATTTCCGGGATATGGGTTTCAACCATCCTCGGAGGTGGACGTTCCCAAACCCACGCACTGATCGTGCGCATACCGAGCCTGTCCCGCTGGAGCTGTATGCGAAATGAACGAATTGCGCCGGTTCCGCGGCAACTGCCGCCGAAATGTGCCGTGTGGACCAAGGCGACGGGCAGGGCGGGAAACAGCCTTTGGCTGGACAATTCGCCCCGCCGATGGCATCAGAGCGACACGTCACCTCGAACCGGCCGAGCCCTCATGAAGCAGTTTCTGCTCAAATTTTTCACTTGGTGGAACGGCCAGACGTTCGGCACGCAATTGTGGACGTGGCGATTCGGCGAGCTGGTCGGCCTGGACGAGCAAGGCAACCGTTACTATCGCACCAAGGGCCGCAAGATCGATCCGACGCTCGGCTTCGAGCGGCGCTGGGTGGTCTATAACGGTTATGCTGAGGCGAGCCGGGTGCCGCCATCATGGCATGGCTGGCTGCATCACACCGTCGACGTCGCGCCGACCGAGGAGAGCTACACGCCGCGGGAATGGGAAAAGCCGCATGTTCCCAACCTGACCGGCACGCCCGCAGCCTACCGTCCGTCCGGCTCGACGCTGGTCAGCGGCCGCCGCCCCAAGGCGACCGGCGATTATCAGGCCTGGACGCCCGGAAGCTGAACTCTCGGTAAGTTTACCCGCCGCTACCACCAGGTGTCTTGCCGGGCATTATAGGTGTATATACACTTATGACATGAAACAACCGTCCGATCACGACACCGACTACATGGCCGCGGCCGGCTGCTTCTGCCTCGCGTCGCGACAGGCCGCGCGGAAGATCACCCGGCTGTACGATTCCCATATGCAGGGTTCTGGCGTCCGCGTCACGCAGTTCACCATCCTGTCGCAATTGATGCTCCGCGGTGAAATGCCGATCGGCAAGCTTGCGGGTCTGCTTGGGATGGAGCGCACCACGCTGAGCCGCAACCTAACCCTGTTGGAGGACAAGGGTTGGATTTCGATCAGCGCCGGCGAGGATCCGCGCGCACGCATGATTGACATTACCGCGCAGGGACGCGGCCTCGTTCGTCGCGGATTTCCCCACTGGTCGAAAGCGCAGGCGCATATCGGCAAGCTGCTCGGCGCCGACGGCCAGGCGGCGCTGAAGCTTTTGGGTTCCCGAAATTTGGGGTGAGACGAACCGGACGCCTGGTCAGCATTTTCATTCGTCTCAATAGGTGTAACTACACATAAGGAGATGTATCATGCTGGACTTTATTGGAACCATCGTTCTCGTTGCCGCGATCATCGTCAGCATCAATGCGCTCACTGGCGCGATGCCGATCAGCGCATCGCAGCGCATTGCCCTTTCAGTGGGCGCCGGTCTGTGGACGGGTCTGGCTGCCGCACTTGCCGCCGCGAACCTGTTCCTTGGCACAAATCCGATAGGGCCGCCGGTGATCGGTACGATGATCGCGCTTCCGCTGGTCGCGACGGCCGTTGCGGCGTCGATCTCGCCGTCGGTGCGCGCTTCGCTGCTCGGAATGCCGATGCCCTTCCTGATCGCCCTGAACCTCTGGCGGCTGGCGGGAGGATTTTTCCTCCTCCTCGCGGCCGAAGGCCGGCTTGGCGGACCGTTTCCAACCTCGGCGGGCTGGGGCGATGTCATCACCGGCGTATTGGCTTTGCCGGTGGCCTGGCTCGCGCTGCGCGGACAAGCTGGTCCGCTGGTCTGGGCATGGAATACATTCGGCATGCTCGATCTCGTGGCCGCGCTTGCATTCGGAATTATCTCCGCGAATGGCTCGCCGCTGCAGATCATTCACGCCGGGCAAGGCTCGGAAGCGGTGCAAGTGCTACCATGGTCGCTGATTCCGACCGTGCTGGTGCCAATGTATCTGATTGTGCACGGCATCATCTTTGCGAAGCTGGCGCAGGGCAGCCAGCGCGCGCCGGGCTGAAGCTCTGCGCCGCACCGCACGCGTTCCTATTTTGCACAAGCCTCGCCTGTGGATAACGGGATCAGCGGGCACAACCAACGCGACCGTCTTGTCCTCTCCGCGAGCTTGCTGCTCAATAGGGACATCTTACGGAGATGGGAAACCATCGCGTCGGTGTCGGGCTCCAGTTCGCGACTGTCCCGGCTAGCAGCGGTCACCGAGTAGGACACGGCCGGGAGATAGGCCCCTGGTGCAGAGGTTCTGAAATCGCCCGCTAATGTGTGGCTGCCGTAGGACAGGAAAGGTCGTCTGGGAAACCAGGCGGCCTTTTTCTGTGTTCGCGCGATATCGTGTGTTGTTTTTCATCGTCCGCCTTGTGCGCGATTGCGCACTGGGGCGGACGATCCAGTACGCCGTGATCTCTCGGCTCTAGCTGGCACCTGCGATTACTGGATGCCCGCCTTCACGGGCATGACGGCAGAGCTACGCCAGCCGCGCGGCGGCGCGGTCGATCATCTCGCCGCGGCGGATTTGCGCCGGTGCGATCCTGTCTTTCATGAAGGCGAGGACTTCCGGCGGCGCGGTGTCGGGCGAGCCGGAATTGAACGGCGGCGCAGGATTGTATTCGAGCCGGAGCTGGATCGTCTCCGCGGTCCGCCTGTCGTGCAGCAGCGAGACCAGCGTCAGCGCGAAGTCGATGCCCGCGGTGACGCCGCCGCCGGTAACGCGATTGCGATCGACGCAAACCCGCGTCCTGGTCGGGATCGCGCCGAACGCCGAGAGGAAATCCATCGCCGTCCAGTGCGTCGCCGCGCGATAACCCTTGAGAAGGCCGGCGGCGCCGAGCACCAGTGAACCCGTGCAGACCGAGGTGATGTATTTGGCGCCGGGCGCCTGCTTTCGCAGGAAGGCCAGCATCTCCTCGTCGTTGATCATGTCGTCGGTGCCGAACCCGCCGGGCACGCAGATGACGTCGAGTTGCGGGCAGTCCGCAAAGGTCGTGGTCGGCGTCAGCATCAGCACGGAATCGCTGGTGACCGGCTCGATCCGCTTCCAGACCAGATGAACTTGTGCGCCGGGCAGGCTGGAGAACACCTGCAACGGACCGGTGAAGTCGAGCTGGGTGACCTTGGGGAACAGCACGAGACCGATCTGAAGCGGCGTGGGCGTGGGAGACGGCGCGGACATCATGACCTCCGGAAAATTTGGCTTGACGCAAAATTGGCTTGACGGAAGGCATCCTGACATGGTCGCTTCGTGTCCGAAATGGCATATTTCCCTCATTTCGGGACATCAGCCAAAAAGCGAGCTGCAGGATGATCGGCGTTCTCGTATTTCCGGATTTTCAGTTGCTCGATGCCGCCGGTCCGATTTCGGTGTTCGAGATCGGAGCGCGCTACGCCGAAAACGCCCCTTCGATCAGGGTTGTGGCGGTGACGCCGGGACCGGTGCGCTCGTCCTCCGGCGTCGAGATGCTCGCGCGCGGGCTAAGGCCGTCGGGCGCGATCACCACCCTGATCATCGCGGGGGGCGAGGGCGTGCGGCAGGCGGCGACCTGCGAGAAGACGCTCGGCTTCGTGCGCGCGATCGCCAAACGTGGCGTCCGCATCGCCAGCGTCTGCTCCGGCGCCTATATCCTCGCCGAGGCCGGCCTGCTCGATGGCCGCCGCGCCACCACGCATTGGCAGCGCACGCGGCATTTTCTCAAAACCTATCCGCAGGTGAAGCTCGAGCCGGACCGCATCTTCGTCCGCGACGGCGACATCTGGACGTCGGCCGGGATATCGGCCGGCATCGATCTGTCGCTGGCGATGATCGCGGAAGATTACGGCGACGAGATCGCGCAGAAGACCGCGAAGCAACTGGTGCTCTATCACCGTCGTAGCGGCGGCCAGTCGCAATTCTCCTCGCTGCTGGAATTGAAGGCACCGAACGGCCGGTTCGGACCGCTGTTGGCCTGGGCCCGCGAGAATCTCGATGCACCGCTCACCGTCGAGGATCTCGCCGAGCAGGCCGGCATGAGTTCGCGGCATTTCACCCGCGCTTTCATGGCGGAGACCGGCAGCACGCCGTCAAAGGCGGTGGAGCGGCTGCGCATCGAGGTGGCGCGGCAACGCGTGCAATCGTCCAGCGAGGCGATCGAGCGGGTTGCCGAAGTCACGGGCTTTCGCGATCCCGAGCGGATGCGCCGCGCCTTCATCCGCGCCTTCGGCCAGCCCCCGCAATCGCTGCGCCGCGCGGCGCGGGCGGGGTAGGGGCATTGGAGAAACGCTATCTCCGGAAATCCACCCGGCCTTGCGTAAAGTAACCGTCTATTCTCTGATCGCTCACCATCAGGCCGACCCAGGGGACCGTGATCTCCGGGTTGTTCAGGTTGATGTATTTCCCGACCAGCCGGCGCGGACCTTCGCGCCTGGCCTCGATCAGGCCCCTGCGCTTACCGGAATCCCAATCGAATAGCAGGTACACGCGGTCTCCGACGATTCTTGCTTCGCCTTGGCCCGGCTTCCATTTATCGGGGGCATCGCCCGGTATGGTGGGGTCCGCTGCACCCTTCCAGCGGCTCGACCACTCGCCTTCGATCGTGCCGCGCGGGTCGCTCGTATTTCCAGCGCTCCATGGCTTTGCATTTTCGTCGGCGGCGGATTCTTCCGGTACCGTGTTGCGGGCAAACTGCGTCACGTCATCGTCGTTGGGGTTTGGAACGTCCATGACGCCGAATGGATTTCGGATTGCCGGATCGTTTTCGGATACGACGTTTCGGTTTGCGCTTTCGGATTTCATCGGTGCCTCCAACTGCCATGGCCGTGCTTCGCTCCGAGCGGCACGGCCTGCTTCAAGGGCGTTGGATCGCAGGATGGAGGCGCGGCGGCCACCCGATTTCCGGGGGAACCTTGCTGGCTATGTCTGATGTCTCCGGCGCGCGATGATTCGGCGCCGTTCGCCCGGCTCACGCAACATCGGCTTGCGCGCTCGGCGTCTCCTCCGCGAGCAAGGCATCGAGATCGACGAGCTGCGGATCGTCATGTTCGGGTTCGCCGCTGAGTCCCGCGCTGCCATGAAGATGCATCAGGGTCTGCACGCGGCGGGCGTTGAGATGGTCCACATGCTGATGCTGCAGCGCTACCGGCAGCAGCGCCTTGGGCAGCCCGACCAGCGCAAAGGCCGGAACCTTGCGCACCTCGTCGCCCTCGCGCCAAAGCAGGGGATGGAGCGTGTAGATCAATTGCCGGTCGATCTCCGCCGATGGCGGTTGCTCCGCCTCTGATAGCGCGATGCTGGCGAGGTTGGCGTTACCCGCGCGTGTGCGTACGGCTGCGGATCGCAGCTCCCAACATATCAAGTCTGCCGCCGCAAGAACCTCGCGGCGAACGGCATCCACGTTGCTCGAGAACCTGGTCGCTTCCGGTATCGACATCGCGCTTTTCGTGACGGCCTCGACCAGCGCGGTGGCGCCGCCGTCAAATCCCGGCGCGGCTCGCTCTATCGCCGCAGCCATCGCCTCGATCTGGTCCGCCAGCGCATCGCGGTCGCGCTGGGCCTTGGCGTCCGCCAGTGCGCGTTCGGCTGAAGCGACCTGCTCGTCGAATTCCAGCAGTTCGGCACGCATCGTCTTGGTGCGGTCCTCGACGGCGCGCATGGCAGCTTCGGCGCGATCGAGCCGGGCATTGGCAGCACCGGCTACCGCCAGCCGTTCGGCGGCGGTGCGTTTTTCTGCAAGTTCCGACTCGGCGACGCTCAGCCGCTCGGCCAACTTCTGCCGCGCCGCCAACTTTTCCTTCAGCGCGTTCTCGAAGCGCTCGATCGGGCCGAGCTCGCGCATAAAAAGCTCGCGCTTAAAAAATGCCATGGCAATACCCCCGCGCATCACGATCGTCCGCCGAATCAGCGGGCCGATTCGCTACATGTAGAAACTAGCCTGAAACTTGGATGACATTGCGGCTTAAGTCTGTTGGGCGAAACCGGGCAGTGGATGATGGCCGGCGAGGGGCCGGCCATCAACGCCGCTGTGCATGGAACGCGGCTAAAGCGGCTTGTCAGGGTGCCAGCCGAGTACCGCCAGCATCACGAAAAATCCGACGACATAGGCCAAGGCCACGGGCCAGCCCTGGCTGACCCAGCGGCCGACGGATTTGGCCTCCGGATACATGTTCGACAGCGCGACGCCCGCCGACGAGCCGAACCAGATCATCGATCCGCCGAAGCCCACGGCATAGGCCAGATAGCCCCAGTCGTAGCCGCCTTGTTTCAGCGCGAGCGCGGTGAGGGGAATGTTGTCGAACACGGCGGAGACGAAGCCTAAGCCCAGCGCGGTCGGCCATGAAGCGACCGGCAGCTTCTCGACCGGCATCAGCGAAGCCGAGGTGACCAATGCCAGCAGAAAGATCGTGCCCTTGAAGGTTTCCGGCATCACCTTCCAATCCGGCGTGCGCAATCCCGCCGTCAGCAGAATGACGACCCAGACGGCGATGCCGAGAACCGGGACAGCATCGAGCAGGGCAGGGAACTTCAAATTGGCGGTGATGTTCGCGGCCAGTGCGGCGACGAGAATGGCGGCGACGATGAACACCCGCGCCGGGTCGATCTTCAGCCCCTTCGACGCATCCTTCTGGATTGGCGAGTAGCGCTGTTGCTGAATGGAAGCGGGCACCGCGAAGATCAGCATCGCAACGATGGCCGCGATATAGGCCTCCACCACGGCGAGCGGACTGACGCCCGCGATCCACATCATGGTGGTGGTGGTGTCACCGACGACGCTGCCTGCTCCGCCGGCGTTCGAGGCCGCGACGATCGCGGCAAGATAGCCGATGTGAACCTTGCCCTGGAACACGTGCCGCGCAACGGTGCCGCCGATCAGGGCGGCGGCGATATTGTCGAGGAAGCTCGACAGCACGAACACCAGGGCGAGCAGGACCACGCCGCCCTTCCAGTCGTCCGGCAACAGCGCCGGCATCTCATCCGGAATCCGGCTTTCCTCGAAATGCCGGGATAGCAGCGCAAATCCCATCAGCAGCAGGAACAGATTGCCGAGCGTGACCCACTCATGCGCCATGTGGTGGCCGAGTCCGCCGACGCCGGTGCCGTATTTGAACCCGGTGAAGATCAACTTGTAGACGATGATCGCGGCAAGGCCGGCGAGCGCGACCTGAAGCGTCTTGTGATGGAACAGCGCGACCCCGAGCAGCGTCAGCGCAAACAGGATGAAATCGACGGGTATCCCGAATACAAGGATGGGTTCGATCACAACGGCCTCGGATAAGCGCGAGAGAAATTCACGGGTTCAGGTCGCAATCGGCAATGTGCATTATTTCAACGTCTTGAGCCAATCGGCGATTTCGCTCACCGCGACGTTGGCCTGCTGCAAGAGCTTGCCCATGGTGAAGAAGCCGTGGAACTGGCCGGGGAAGTGACGGTAGGTCATGGGCACGCCGGCTTCCTTGAGCCGCGCGGCATATTCGGCGCCCTCATCACGCAGCGGATCGGCGCCGGCGGTCAGCACATAGGCCGGCGGCAGCCCGGCGAGCGTCTTCGCGCGCGCGGGCGAGGCCTTCCAATGGTCGATGTCATCAGCGCGGTTCAGATAATGGTTGCAGAACCATTTGATCACGGAATGGGTGAGGAGGATGCTGGTCTCGGGCTCGCTGTGCGAGGGGTGGCTCATAGCAAAGTCGGTGGCGGGATAAATCAACACCTGGCCGGCGAGTTTTGGTCCGTCGCCGTCGCGCGCGGCCAGGGCCACGACGGCTGCAAGATTGCCGCCGGCACTGTCGCCGCCAACCAGCAATTGCGCGGCGTCGATGCCGAGCTGTCTGGCGTTGTCCGCAACCCATGTCGTTGCCGTAATCGCGTCATCGGCGGCGGCCGGGAATTTGTGCTCGGGCGCGAGGCGGTAATCGACGGAGATGACGATCAGCTCGCCTTCATGGGCGAGCATGCGGCAGACCACATCATGGGAATCGAGATTGCCGATCACCCAGCCGCCGCCATGGAAGAAGACGAGGCATGGCGCGAGACCGTTGGTCTTGCGCAGCGCCTTCGGTGTGTAGATGCGGGCCGGGAGCGCGCCATGCGGCGCCGGGATCGACAGCGGCTTGTCCGATTCCAGTTCAGGCGGTTCGGGATTACTGACGAAGCGGGCGTTCAGATAGTACTCGCGGGCTTCCGGTGCGGTCAGCGTCTCGTAGGCGGGACGGCCCGCCTCCTGGAAAGCCTTGTAGACGGCGGCGGCGTCGGGATCGAGCGTGACGGGCATGGGACCTCTCGTTTTGAGTTGTCATCCCGGGGCGCGCAGCGAACCCGGGATCTCGAGATTCCGGGTTCGCATCTGCGATGCGCCCCGGAATGACGGTTGCGTCAGGCGGCGGTGCGGCCGCCGTCGACGGTATAGGCGGAGCCGGAAACGTAGCTCGCCTCGTCGGAGGCCAGGAACGCCACGACGGAGGCGACTTCGGATGCCTGTCCGAGCCGCCGCGCCGGAATCCGGTCGACGATCTTCTCGTTCGGCGGCGGTTCATTGCCGGGATTGCGGCCCTGCAGGATGGTGCTCAGCATCCGGCTGTCGATCAGGCCGGGGCAGACGCAATTGACCCGCACGCCGGTACCGGTGCATTCCCAGGCGGCGCTCTTGGTGAGCCCGATCACCGCATGCTTGCTGGCGCTGTAGACGGCGATCATCGGCGATCCGATCAGGCCGGCGATCGAGGCGGTGTTGATGATGCTGCCCTTGTTTTGTTTGAGCATCACCGGCGGCACATGCTTCATGCCGAGAAAGACGCCGACGACGTTGACGTCGAGCACGCGCCGAAAACTCTCCAGCGAATATTCCGGGATCGGCTTGATGTCACCCTCGATGCCGGCGTTGTTGTAGAACGCGTCGATCGCGCCGAACCTGTCGACCGTGGCGCGGACATAGTCCGCGACCTCGTCCTCCTGGGTAACGTCCGCCGCGACCGCGTGCGCTTCGGCGGAGGCGGGCAGGTCCTTGATCGCGGCCTTAAGGTCGTCTTCCCTGCGGTCGACGGCGACGATACGGGCGCCGCGTTCGGCCAGGAGGCGGATGGTCGCGGTTCCAATGACGCCGGCCGCGCCGGTCACGACGGCAACCCGGCCATCGAGGCGAATTCGATCGGGCATGTCTGGGGTTTCCTCTCGCTCCTCCGGTTATCCCGGATTTTGGTGGTTTTCGCGCCAGGAGTGGGCACCTCTCGCGCGAACGGAAGCGACTATTTCATCTGAAACGGGGCATGACTAGATCATGGGGCCATGATCGAGATCATGGTGCGACCATCGAAAGCCGGTTTCCGCCTTCCCGGGGGCCACGGGTCGAGTGCGGCGGGAAGGGGGCAAGCCGCCCTTTCCGCGCCGTATTCGCCGTGTTAACCGGGTGGGACGCGAGCGGCGGATAAGTCTGTACTATGTCGCGAGCCCGATTCGCCTGTAAAAGCCGCGAGATGCTTCGAACCATTGCCCTGACCGGTCTTGCGGCGCTGATCGCCGCCACCATGACTTCGCTTGTGCCGCCGGCGCAGGCGCAGATCGGCAATATCTTTTCCGATCCGCCGCTGCGGCCGCCGGGCGCCATTCCCCGCGGCAATCAGCAGCAGCAACAATTTCCCGACGACGACGAGGAAGTGCCGGAATTGCCGCGCGGCCGCCTGTTGCCGACCCCGAACCGTCCGCCGCCGGGGCAGGGCGCTCCGCCGCCGGGAAGCTTCCAGTCGCAGCCGTTGGCGCCGCCGCCGGGAACGACCGTCGCTCCCCAGGGCACGCAACCGGGTGTTGCGGTTCAGCCGCCGCAGCCGGGCCAGCCGGGCGTCGCCACCGCGCCGCCGGGTCAGCGCCAGCCGCCAGCCAAAGGCGTGCCGCAATCGCCGGCGACGCTACAGCCGGGCGATGAGGTCGTGTCCGAGCCGCCGGCCACCAAGATCACCAACAAGAAGGCGAGCTTCTCCGGCCTCGACAAGATCACCGGCCGCATCATCAATTTCGAGGAGGATATCGGCGAGACCGTGCAGTTCGGCGCGCTGCGCGTGAAGACCAGTGCCTGCTACACGCGGCCGTCGACGGAAGCTGCCAACACCGACGCCTTTGTCGAGGTCGACGAGATCACGCTGCAGGGCGAGGTGAAGCGGATCTTCTCGGGCTGGATGTACGCGGCAAGCCCCGGCCTGCATGGCGTCGAGCACCCGGTCTATGACATCTGGCTGACCGACTGCAAAGGCCCCGACCAGACCATCGTCAGCGCACAGCCCGATCCGGCGAAGACAGTCGCGCCGCCGGCCGGGCAGAAGCGTCCGCCGCAGCCGAAGCAGGCGGCGCCGCGTCCACCGGGACTACCGCCGCAGCCGCAATTCCAGCAGCAGCCGCAGCAGGCTCCGCCGCCGCCACCCCCGCCGCAGCAGCGGCCGGGTGGACTGTTTGGCGGATTGTTCGGGAATTAGGACGTCCGCCTCCGCGTCGGCATGTTGTACGCCCCCAAATACTCAGCATTCACCGTGTAGCCGCCACTTGCCGTCGGCAGTGCGCCTTACAGTAAGATCGCCCATGCGGATGTTCGTCGCGAGGAAATCGATGAAGCTGCGCACGCGCGTCGGCAGCGGCCCGGCGTGGCCGACGTAGATCGCATGGATGTCTTCCCGGTCCCCCGGATTGTAGTTCTGCAGCACCGGAACCAGGCGCCCGGCCTCGATGTCCGGACCGACGTGGAATAGAGCCAGGCGTGCGCAGCCGACTCCGCCGAGCGCGAGCCGACGGACCGCTTCGCCGTCGCTGGCGCGTGCTGCTGGCGGCGGCAGCACCTCCTCGATCCGCTCGCCGCGACGGAACGGCCAACCGCGAATGCTGCGCGGAAAAGTCCAACCGATGCCGCGATGGCTGGCGAGTTCAGCCGGGGTCTTCGGCTCGCCGAAACGGGCAAGATAAGTCGGCGCGGCTACCACCGCCATGCGGCTGGTCCCGAGCTTGCGCGCGACGAGGCGCGAAGCCCCCAGCGGCCCGACGCGAATTGCTACGTCGGCGCGCTCCTGCATCAGGTCGATGACCGTATCGGTGAGAACGATGTCGAGCGTGATATCGGGATGCTCGGCGAGGAAGCGCGGCAGCAGCGGCATCACGTGCTGCATGCCGAAGGGTATGTTGCTATTCACCATCAGATGCCCGCGCGGCGCTGCACCGGAGCCGGCCTCGCGCTCCGCCTCCTCGATTTCGCCGAGGATGCGCAACGAGCGCTGATAGAAGGCTTGGCCTTCCTCGGTCAGTTGGAGCTTGCGCGTGGTCCGGTTCACAAGTCGCGTGCCGAGCCGGGCCTCCAGGCGGGATACCAGCTTGCTCACGCCGGATGGGGTCATGCGAAAGCTTTTTGCCGCCGCGGTGAACCCGCCGAGGTCGACGACCCGGACGAAGACCTCCATCTCGGCGGAACGGTTGGTATCGAGCCGGCTCATGTTGAATTCGCATCACAAATGATTGGATTGCCGGCATCCTAATTCTTCCGCCGCGCTTCCGCTATTTGCGTTGCAGCAACCCTGTCCTGATCCGGAGCAACGCATGCCTGCCGCCGTCCTTGCGCTGACCGCCGGTGCCTTTGGCATCGGCACCACTGAATTCCTCATCATGGGCCTCTTGCTGCAGGTCGCCGCCGATATGCAGGTTTCGGTCTCCGCGACGGGCCTGCTGATCTCCGGCTATGCGCTCGGGGTGTTCGTCGGCGCGCCGATCCTGACGCTGGCGACGCGGCGGATGCCGCGCAAGGCGGTGCTGCTTGCTCTGATGGCGATCTTTACCTTTGGCAACGCCGCCTGCGCGCTGGCGCCGGACTACGGGCTGTTGATGGCGGCGCGGATTCTCACCTCGCTCGCCCATGGCACATTCTTCGGCGTCGGCTCGGTTGTGGCGACGAGCCTCGTCGCCGAGGACAAGCGCGCCTCCGCGATTGCCACCATGTTCATTGGGCTGACTGTGGCTACTCTGCTCGGCGTTCCCTTCGGCGCGTGGTTCGGCCTCATGCTGGGATGGCGCGCCGCGTTCTGGGCGGTGACCGCGATCGGTGTGGTTGCCTTCGCGGTGCTGGTCATCTTCGTTCCCGGCCATGTGGGCGGCAATGAGCAAGCCATTTCGCTGCGCGAGGAACTGGCGGTGGTCGGCCGTCCGCAAGTCCTGCTCGGCCTCGCCATGACCGTGTTCGGTTTTGCCGGCCTGTTCGTGGTCTTTACCTATGTCCAGCCGATCCTGACCCGGCTGACCGGCTTCTCTGAAGCGGCGGTCTCGCCGATCCTTCTCGTGTTCGGCGTCGGCCTGTCGATCGGCAATATCGCGGGTGGGCGGCTCGCCGACCGTGGTCTAGGACGCGCCCTGATCGGCACGCTTGCGGCGCTTGCGCTCGTGCTCGTCCTGCTTGCGGCGGTGTTGTCGATCAAGGGCCTCGCCGTGGCGTTTATGTTCCTGCTTGGCGCTGCCGCCTTCGCCACTGTGGCGCCGCTGCAGCTTCGCGTGCTCGAAGCGGCCGGCACGGAGGGGCGCACGCTCGCGTCCAGCCTCAACATCGCGGCCTTCAATCTCGGCAATGCGCTCGGCGCCTGGGCCGGCGGGTTAACGATCGATCACGGCCTGGGTCTGGCCGCGCTTCCACTCGTCGCGGCGGCGATCACCGCGGCGGGGCTCGTGCTGGCGATATGGAGCGTGCGTCTCGACCGGCCGGTACCTTCCGCTGCGGCGTGCCCGGCGGAATGAAAGCAAAGCATCAAAAGGGAGCACGACAATGCAATATCGCAACCTGGGTGCCTCAGGCCTGAAGGTTCCCGTTATCAGTTTCGGCACTGGCACGTTCGGCGGAGAGGGGCCGCTGTTCTCGGCTTGGGGCCGGAGCGGCGCCGAGGAAGCGAGGCGGCTGGTCGACATCTGCCTCGAAGCCGGCGTCAATCTGTTCGACACCGCCGATGTCTATTCGAACGGCGCGTCGGAAGCGATTCTCGGCGCCGCGATCAAAGGCCGCCGCGACAGGGTGCTGATCTCTACCAAGACCAGCCTGCCGATGGGTGACGGTCCATTCGACGCGGGCTCATCGCGGCATCGCCTCGTTTTGGCGGTGGACGCCGCCTTGCGGCGGCTCGGGACCGACTACATTGACTTGCTGCAGCTCCACGCGCTTCGATGCCTTCACGCCGATCGAGGAAGTGCTGTCGACGCTCGATGGGCTCGTCCGTGACGGCAAGCTGCGCTATGTCGGCGCCTCCAATTTCTCGGGCTGGCAATTGATGAAGTCGCTCGCCATTGCCGAGCGTCACGGTTGGCCGCGCCATGTGGCACATCAGGTCTATTATTCGCTCGTCGGCCGCGACTACGAGTGGGAGCTAATGCCGCTCGGCCTCGATCAGGGCGTTGGTGCGCTGGTCTGGAGCCCGCTGGGTTGGGGACGTCTCACCGGCAGGATAAGACGCGGCCAGCCGCTGCCGGCGGGCAGTCGCCTGCGCGAGACGGCGCAGTTCGGTCCGCCTGTCGACGAGGAGCGGCTCTATCGCGTCGTCGACGTCCTGGATGCGGTCGCGACCGAGACCGGTCGCACCGTGCCGCAGGTCGCCATCGCATGGCTGCTCACCCGCCCAAGCGTGGCGTCCGTGATCATCGGCGCGCGTGACGAAGCGCAGCTCCGCGACAATCTCGGCGCCATTGGCTGGTCGCTGACCGCCGAGCAGATCGCACTCCTCGACAAGGCGAGCGCGGTGATGCCCTGCTATCCCTATTATCCTTATCGTGTCCAGGAAGGCTTTGCGCGATTGAACCCGCCGCCGGTTTGAGCCGATCGGAAGCGGACGCCGCCGCGCCTCGGTGTTTTGCAAGACCTACGCATCAATTGCGTTCGGCAATGATCGCGAGCGCTTCCGCGCCGCTGACCGGCTGGCCGGCGGCCAAATTCAGGAAATCCGCAGGCTCGCCCGCAATCGCCTTGTCGAGCAGCATGCGATAGCGGCGCCTCGGAATTTCGACCGCGCCGAAGCTGCGCAGATGTTCGGTGACATATTGTGTGTCGAGCAGCTCGAACCCGCCAGCGATCAACCGCGCCACCAGATGCACCAGCGCCACTTTCGATGCGTCGCGGGTGCGATGGAACATACTCTCCCCAAAGAACGCCCGCCCGAGGCTGACACCGTAGAGGCCGCCGACGAGGTCGCCGTCCTGCCAGACCTCGACGCTGTGGCAGTGCCCGAGTTCGTGGAGTCCGACATAGAGATCGCGGATGCGCTTGTTGATCCAGGTGTCGTCGCGGCCCGGCTGCGGCGCCGCGCAACCCGCAATGACCGCCTTGAAGGCGGTATCGACGGTAACGCTGAAGGCGTCCGAGCGCACGGTGCGGGCAAGCCGCGAGGCGATGCGGAAGCCCTCGAGCGGGATCACGCCGCGCATTTCCGGCTCGACCCAGAACAGCGTCGGATCACCGGCGCTCTCGGCCATCGGAAAGATGCCGCAGGCATAGGCCCGCAGCAGCACTTCGGGCGTGATTTCGGAAACGGCTGACTCGCGCGATGTCATGGGCTGATGATAGCAGGACGGAGGGGGCCTATGCTACGTTCCGCAAACAATCAGTGCGCAGCCGTGGCCGCACAATGCGAGACGGATGACGGTAAGGCAATCCGCCCGGCCGACTTCCCGCAAATGAGTGTAGCATGAGCGCAGTGTTGATCGTCGTTCCGGTGTTCGCGTTGATCGCGGCCGGCTATGCGGCGGTAGCGCTGCGTTTCATCTCGCCTACGGCGCACAAGGGTATTTCCGAGTTCGCCTTCAGCATCGCCATTCCCGCGCTCTTGTTTCGGATCGTGGTCGTCGCGGAATTTCCCGCCGTCAACGCCTTCGCGGTGTGGGGCGCCTATTATGGCGCAACGGCGGCTATATGGATCGTCGCGCTGCTGGCGTCATCCGTTCTTCGGCAATCCCGGGCCGACGGCGTGGTGCTTGCGATCGGCGCGGTCTACGGCAACGTCGTGATGCTCGGCCTTCCCCTGACGCTGTCGGCGCTGGGAAGTCAGGCGGCCGGCTCTATGGCGTTGATCCTGTCGGTCAACACGCCCCTGCTTTGGCTTTGCGGCACGCTGCAGATGGCATGGGCCGAGCGGAAGTCTTCCGAGTCAGCGCCGCTGCTGGTGCTGCGGGCCGTGCGCGAGATCGCGCGCAATCCGATCATGCTCGCGCTCGGCTTCGGCTTTCTCTGGCGCCTGACCGGATTGGGGCTGCATCCCGTTGCGGACAGGACGTTGGAACTGCTGGCGCAGGCGGGTTCACCCACGGCGCTGATCGCGCTCGGCATCAATCTGTTCGGATTCAGGATCAAGGGCCAGGCAGTCGCGATGGCCGTCATGTGCGCGCTCAAGCTGCTGGCGATGCCGGCCATTGCCGCGATCCTCGCGTTCTACGTCCTGGCGTTGCCGCCCATTTCCGCGGCTGTGGTTGTCCTGTTTGCCGCAATGCCGACCGGCGCCAATGCCTATATCTTCTCGGCCCAGTACGGACGGCTGAGCGAAGCCGTCTCGGGCGCGGTGGCGCTCGGCACGGTGCTGGCCGCAGTGACGTTGCCCGTCATCGTGGCATTCGTGACGGTCGCGCTGCGCTAGGCGCTCGACATCAGTCGCAATTCTAGTCCTCGAAGCCGAACAGCTTTGCCGGATTGGTCACCAGGATCTTCCGTAGCTCGGCCTCGTCGGGCGCGTAGCGATAGAGCAGTTCGAGCAGGTCGGCGTCGTTGGGGGGCTGCACCACCGAAACCGGGTGCGGCCAGTCGCTGGCCCACACGCAGCGGTCGGGAGCGGCTTCGATATAGGCGCGCGCGATCGGAATGACGTCGTCCCAGGGCGGGCCGTTTTTCGACGTCTTCTCTCCGAGCGACAGCATCACCCAGAAATTGCCCTTCGACAGCAGCGCCAGCATCTTTTGCAAGTTCGGATCGTCCTTGCCGCGCACGGGGTCAGGGCGCGCCATGTGGTCAATCAGCACAGGCACGTCGAGGTTTTCGTATTTGGCGGCGCTGGAAACGATGCCGTCCTTTTCCGGCTGGATTTTTGCGTACCAGCCGAGCTCGCGGATTTTCGCGATGGCGCGGGCAAAATCCTTGTCCGAGAGCACCGCACCCAGTTCCTGCCGGAAACTGAAGCGGGCGCCGCGCACGCCGGCGTCATGCAGTTTGGCGAGATAGGCATCGTCGGCTTCGGCAAACACCAGCGCGTTGGCGCAAGCGCGGTAGTTCGGCCCCATCGCCGCGAGGGCGTCGAGCACCACGGAATGATCGGCGCCATAGGTCGTGGTCTGCACGATGATGCCGCGCTCGATGCCGAGCGCCTTGTGGACGCGAAGCGCGGCTTCCCAGGTCGCGGTCGGCATCTGGTAGGCGGCGCCCGGCCGCACCGGATATTTGTCCAGCGGACCCAGCACGTGAAACTGGCTGTCGATGCTCTTCGGCGGCGGCAGTTTTGAGGGACGGCGCGGGTTCGGATCGAAGGGGAGATAGGTCGGCATGTCAGGTTCCTTGACTGGTCGCGGTCAGCCGATCACGGCGGTGAAATCGCATTGCACTAGCGCGCCGTTCTCCATGTCCATCTGCAGCGCATGGCGGGCAGGGCGCGAATGCTCGTCGGGAAACATTTTCAGCCATTCGGTATTTACGGGCGCACGCTGCGTGCGGTCCTGCAGCCATACGGTCATTTTGATGATGTCGTCCGTGGTCCCGCCGCCGGCTTCCACGATGGCCTTCATGTGGCCGAACATGTTGGCGCACTGGTCTTCGATCTTGTCCGGCATCTTGCCGGCGGCGTCACGGCCGAGAATGACGCCGGACATCAGGAGATTGCCGATGCGGCAGGCGTTCGGAATTGGATTGGCGTGCTTGAATTCGCCGATATGAATGCTCTTGCGCCGTGTCATCGCTTCTCTCCCTGGGACGCTTTCTTGTTCAGACGAACTGGCAGGACACCGATCCGAACTGGCCGTAATCGGCATGAAACGTGTCGCCCCTGATAATTTCGACGGGGCGCGTAAACGATCCCGCCAGCACCACTTCGCCGGCTTCGAGATACTCGCCCTGAGCCGCCAGCCGGTCGGCAAGCCAGGCCACGCCGTTGGCGGGATGATTGAGAACGCCCGCGGCGATGCCGGTCTCCTCGATCTGGCCATTGCGAAACAACAGCGCGCCAATCCAGCGCAGGTCGAAATCGAGCGGCCGAATGGGCCGGCCGCCGACGACCAGCGCTGCATTCGCGGCATTGTCGGAAATCGTGTCCATCACCTTGCGCGGCGCTTTCGTCTCGGGATCGACGCGATGCATCCGGGTTTCCAGGATTTCGAGCGCCGGCGTGACGTAGTTGGTGGCGTTGAGCACGTCGAACAGCGTGCAGTCCGGGCCCTTCAACGGGGTCTTCAGCACGAACGCCAGTTCGACCTCGATGCGCGGCGCGCGGAAGCGGTCGAACGGGATCGGCGATGCATCCGGATAAAACATGTCGGCGAACAGCACGCCGTAGTCCGGCTCGGAAATACCGACGGCGTTCTGCATCGCTTTCGATGTCAGGCCGATCTTGTGCCCCCTGACGACGCGGCCGCGGGAGAGCTGCAGTTTCGTCCATGCGCGCTGGATGGCGTAGGCATCCTCGATCGTGAGATCAGGATATTCGCGCGTGAACGCAGGTATCAGCGACTTGCTGCGTTCGGCCTCGTCCAGGCGCTGTGCCAGCCGTTCGACGGTTTGTTGATCGAGCATCGGTTACTGCTCCTCCGCCACGGTGTTGCGAAGGATGCCGATCCGAGCAGATTCCACCTCGACGACGTCGCCTGGCTTGAGCCAGCGCGGCGGCGTGAACCGGGCGCCGGCCCCGGTCGGGGTGCCGGTCGCGATCATGTCGCCGGGTTTCAGGGTGGCAAAGGTGGAGAGGTAGGCGATCAGGAAATCGAACGGAAACATCAGCCGCTCGGTGGAATCGCTCTGGCGCACCTCGCCATTGACGCGGGTAATAATGTCATGAGGCCCACGCGGATCGCATTCGTCCGACGTGACGATCCACGGCCCGATGCTGCCCGATCGATCGAAATTCTTGCCCTGGGTGACGTTGAACTTGCCGTGGTGCAGCCAGTCGCGAACGCTGCCTTCGTTGCACAGCGTCATGCCGAAGATGTGCTCCCAGGCGCGCTCGCGGGGGATGTGCCGGCCTTCCTTGCCGATCACGATGACGAGTTCGCCCTCATAGTCGAGCTGTTCGGAGATATCAGGCTTTTCGATCGGCTGACCGGAGCCGACGACCGAGGAGGGGTTGCGGACAAACAGGCTCGGATATTTCGGCAGGTCCGAATTGTCCTTGTACTCGGCGTTGCGGTCTTTGTAGTTGACGCCGATGCACCAGAGTTTTTCCGGATTGGGAATCGGCGGCAGCAGCACGAGATCGTCGAGCGCATGGCTCGGCTTGAGGCCGGCGACCATCTGGCGCGCGACTTCCAGGCCGTCCTTGGCGATCAGGGTCCGAAGGTCAGGACATTTCGGTCCGAGCCGTTGGGTGAGGTCGACCACGCCGCCGGCAACAGCCGCGCCGAAGTGCGGCTCGCCGTTTGCGAGATAACTTAAGAGATGCATGCGGTGGATCTCCGGATCAGCGCCGCGTTCACGGGCGACGGCGCGCCTTTCGACGCTTCAGGATTCAGTTTTCGAGGTCTGGAACACGGGTTTCAGGGTAACGATCTCGCCGAGCTTGGCGTAACGCGGACCGGCAATGCGGCAGATCGGATCGAGCGCCTCGGTTTCGATCTTGCCGTTGTTCAGCAGCCCATCCCTGATATGGAAGACCAGCACCTCGCCGACGATGAGCCGGCTGCGGGTTTCGCCGAATTCGAGGCATTGCCGGAAGCGGCATTCCATCGCGATCGGCGCGGCGGCCAGACGGGGCACCTTGGTGCGTTCGCCCGGCAGCGTCGAGAGCCGCAATTCCTCGACCTCGCTGACATCGGGCGGATGCTCGGTGGAACTCTCGTGCACCGCCTTCATCAGGCTCGAATCCGCGATGTGAACGACATACTCCTCGTTGTTGAGGATGTTCTGCGCGGTATCCTTGTAGATTGCGCCCTTGCGGCCGACGCTGATGGCCAGCATCGGCGGCTTCGGCGAGACGAACATAAAGGCGCTGAAGGGGGCGAGGTTGAGCACCCCGCTACCCGACAGGCTGGTCACCCAGGCGATCGGGCGGGGCACCACGACGCCGGTGATCAGCCGGTAGGCCGTTTCGGGGTCGAGATATGCAGGATCGATCCGCATCGGGATGCGCCTCAGTCAGCCTTGATGTTCGCCTTGCGGACCACGGGAATCCACTTGGCGTCCTCGCGTTCGAGGTAGCTCGTAAACTCCGCCGGCGTCATCGATACAGCCTCGGCGCCGAGCGCGTTGAACTTCTCGACGATGGCGGGATCTTTCAGGATCTCCGCGAGGGTATCGTGGAGCTTGGTCACGATCTCGGCCGGCGTGCCTGATGGCGCGAACAGTCCGGTGAAGGTCTGGCCGTCGAGTTCCTTGTAGCCGAGTTCGGTGAAGGTCGGGACATCCGGAAGCCAGGAGGCGCGGTGGCTGCCGGTGACGGCGAGCGCGCGCAGCATGCCGCTCTTGATGGAAGGCAGTCCGACCGAGATCTGGTCCAGCGCAAATTGCACCTGTCCGCCGATCAGGTCGTTGAGAGCCGGTGCGTTGCCGCGGTAGTGCACCGTCAGCCATTCCAGGCCGAGCGACGACTGCATCAACTCGCTGAGCAGATGGTTGGTGGTGCCCTGGCCGGGGGAAGCCATCGTCAGCTTGCCGGGATCGCGGCGGGCAAGCTCGATGAATTCCTTCAGACCTTGAGCCGGCACCGTCGGATGCACTTCGAGCACCAGCGGCGTCATCGTGATCGAGGTGATCGGGAGGAAATCCCGCTTCCAGTTATAGGCCTCGCGCTTGGCGATCTCGGGTGCGAACAGCACGGGGCCGTTGGCGCCGACGAACAGGGCGTAGCCATCGGGTTTGGCTTTCGCGAACGCCTCGCCGGCGATCAGGCCGCCGGCGCCGGCCTTGTTTTCCACGATGAACGGCTGGCCCAGCTTCGCCTGCAGCCTGTCGGCGATGACGCGCGCCGCGCTGTCGACATTGCCGCCTGCCGGATAGGGCACGATCAGGCGTACCTGCCGCGCCGGCCATTGCTGGGCGTCGGCCGGTGTGCTCAACGCTGCCACGAATAGTGCCGATACAGCGACGCCTGCGATCGCGAAAATTTTCATCGCATTCTCCCGAAAAGCGGCATAGTCGCCGCTACATTTTGTTTTGCGCGAGCCCCGTCCCAGCAGCATGCGCATGTATTGTTCCGCGCCGCGATCTTGCGCGCGGCCCTTCCGCTGTCGACCAAATTGTGGTGTTTCTGTCCACATTGTGGACAGGACAGCGCGTATGACAAACGGTCGGTTAAAGGCGCGCGGGCGAGGGCCGCGGCAGGGCGGGCAGGCGATCCGCCGCGCATTGGCCGTGCTGCGGACGCTCGCGGTTGGCGGGGAAAAAGGCGTGCCTCTGGCTGAAGTCGTGCAAGCGACCTCGCTCGCTCGTCCGACGGTACATCGCATCGTGCATGTGCTGATCGAGGAGGGGATTGTCGAGCGCAGCGAGCGGACAGGAAATTACGTCGTCGGTCGTCAGGTGCCCGAACTGGCGCTGGCGCGTCCATCGCGTTCACCCTTGATTGTTGCAGCCGAGCCGCATCTCGCGGAAGCGTCGGCGGAACTCGGCGATACCCTGTTCCTGACGGTGCGCACCGGGCTCGACACGCTATGCGTGGCGCGCCGCATCGGCAGCTATCCGATTCAGGTGTTGTCGATCGAGGTCGGTGTGCGGCGTCCGCTGGGCGTCAGCAGCGCGGGGGTGGCGATACTGGCCGCCATGCCTTCTGCGGAGGCGCGCAAGATTGTGCTCGCCAACGAAACAAGATTTGGCGCCTACCGAACTGATACGGCGACGGTGCTCGGACAGGTCCAGCTCGCCCGCCGCCGGGGCTACAATCTGCGCGATGTCGGCCTGGTGCAGGGAACGAAGTCGCTTTCAGCCTGGATCCGGACGCCGGACGGCCAGCCAGCCGCTGCGATTACGCTCTCCGCCATCCGAAACAGGTTGAGCCCGCGTCGCGCAATCGAGGTGGCGGACGTTCTCCTCGCTACCGCGCGTGCGATCGAGGCGGCGACCCCGAGGGATTAGCGGCTTAACTCGCCGCGGCGCTGGTCGATTTCGGCGCCGCCGCCGGGATGCGGCGGAAGCGCAGCACGATCCTGGTGCCGTGATGGTCCGGATCGCGCTCGGCGCTGGCGTCGAGCTTCGCGGCCATCGCGCTCACGATGCGTTGCCCCATGCCGGTGGAGCGCGGATCGGCCTTGGCGTTGAGGCCGACGCCGTCGTCCGCAATCGCGACCACGAGGTCGTCGCCCTCGGGCTTGAGCTCGACGTGAATGGGACCGGCGCCGTCGGGATAGGCGTATTTGACGGCGTTCATCACCAGCTCATTGACGATGATACCGATCGCCACCGCGCGGTCCGGGTCGATCTCGATCGGTTCGGCCTTGAGCGTCAGCCGCGACATCTTGTTGCCCTCGGCCGAACGCCGGAGGTCCTCCAGCAGGGCTTCGAGATACTGATTCAGCAACACGCTCTTGAGATCGTGCGAGGTGTAGAGACGGCGATGCACCTGGGCGACCGCGGCGACGCGGCCCATCGCATTGGTCAGCGCCGCCTTGACGTCGTCCTGGGTCGTCGAATTGGCCTGCAAATGCAGCAGCGAGGCGATGATCTGCAGGGAATTGCCGACGCGATGGTTGACTTCGCGCAGCAGCACCTCGCGTTCGGCGGCAAGCGCCGCATAGCGGTCGCGCGAGGCGTGGACCTCGGCTTCGGCCTCGTCGCGGGCGCGCTGAAGCTCGGCCTGCCGCAGGGCGCCGTTGACGGCGACCTGGAGCAGGGGGATGAAATCGCCGTGCGTGTCCTTGACCAGATAGTCGGCGGCGCCGGCCTTCAGCGCCGTAACGGCGATCGCCGAATCCTGGGCGGCCGTGACGAACACTACGGGAGGGGCGTCCGCTATCGCCATGATCTGTTCCAGCGTTTCGAGGCCGTCGAGACCCGGCATGAACTGGTCGAGCGCAACCACATCGATGCCGCCCTGCGCCAGCCGCGCCAGCCCTTGCTCACCGCTCGCCGCGTGGACGACCTTGAAGCCTGCCCGCGTCAGGCCGCGGTCGACCAGCCGGGCCAGCCCGGCGTCGTCGTCGATATACAGCAGTGTCGGCGTCGATAGTTTCATGTGGCGGCCGGAGGAACCTGAATGACGGAGAAGAACAAACCGAGCTGGCGAATGGCGTTGGCGAAGCTTTCGTAGTTCACGGGCTTGGTAATGTAGACATTGCAACCGAGGTCGTAACAGCGCTTGATCTCGTGAGAATCGTCGGTCGTGGTCAGCACCACCACCGGCGTGGTCTTGAGATATTTGTTTTCCTTGACCCGCTTCAGAATGTCGATGCCGGTCGTGTCGGGTAAATTGAGGTCGAGCAGGATGAGGAGCGCGCTGCCCTTGTGATCGAGACCCGTCCCGTCCTTGCCAAACAGGTAGTTCAGCGCGGCTGTACCGCTGGTGAACGGCATTATCTCATTGTTGACACCGGATCGGCGGATATTTCGCTCGATCAGGCGGGCATGGCCCTCATCGTCCTCGATCATGATGATGGTGACTGGATTACTCATGTCCGTGTGTTCCGGTTACCGACTGGCCAATTGATAGGCAGTGTAATCGTGAATGTGCTGCCTTGGTGAAGTTCCGACGCGACTGACATGGTACCTCCCAGGCGGCGCACCAAGGCGCGGACATGGGCAAGGCCGATGCCCTGTCCGGGCCTGTCCTGGGTTCCCGCGCGGCGGAACAATTCGAAAATGCGCTGATGGTCCTTGGGATCGATGCCGCGCCCATTATCCGAGATCTCGAAAATCGCAAAGCCGAGCTTGGTGCGGCCACGCACCCTGATTTCGCCGGGGACTCCGGTCTTGAGGTATTTGAGTGCATTGTCGATCAGATTGGAGAAGATCTGCTCCAGCGCAAGGCGATCGCTGACGATATTCGGCAGCGCGTCGATCCGGATCTCGGCCTGGGCTTCCGCGGCCTGATGCGCCACAGTCGCCACGATGCCGTCTATCAGGTCCCTGGTATCGATCCAGACCGGCTCGAACTCGCGCCGCCCCTCGCGGGTGAGGCTCAGGATCGCCGATATCAGCCGGTCCATCTTGCCGATCGACGACTTGATGAAGGCGAGCGCCTCGGAGAAATCTTCCGAGAGCTGCTTGTCGGAGCCCTCGAGCACGGGTTCGGCGGTATCGGTGGCGTTTTCCGGGGCAGGCTGCGCGGCGGACTGCTCGCGGGAAAGCGCTGCGATCCGTTTGAAGATGTCGCCGCGCAATTCCTCCAGCTCGCTGGTGAAGCCCATGATGTTCACCAGCGGCGAGCGCAGATCGTGGCTGACGATGTAGGCGAACCGCTGGATCTCGTCATTGGCTTCGCGCAGGTCCGCGGTACGCTCGTCGATCGTGGCCTCGAGGTTGAGATGACTGTCGCGCAGTCTGGCGTCGGCCTGGTCGCGCGCGTGCGATGAACGTCGGACCAGGAAGATAGCGATGCCGGCCAGCACGACGACTAGGCCCGAGCCGATGCCGGTGATCGAGGCTGCCAGCGTCTGGCTGCGATCGGCGTTGGTCGTGCGCTCCACAAACAGACGGTCTTCCTCCGTCCGCATCCGCAGCGCGAGATCCTCGATATGTTTCATGGTGTCGCGCCCGATGCCCTCGCGGACGATCTTGGCGGCGTCGCTCATGCGCTTCGACCGGGCTAGTTCGTTCGTCGTGCGGAATTCCTCGATCCGCTGGTTGTAGAGCGGCATGATCTCGTTGATGAGCCGCCTTTGAACCGGATTGTCGGTGATGAGCTGGCTCAACTTCGTCAGCGCCGGCGTCAGTTCGGATAGGGCTTGCTCAAAATCGGTCTGGAAATCCGGCCGCAATGTCGCGAGGTAGCCGCGCTGTGCGCTTTCGGCCCGCCGCAACTGCAGTTGGACGAGCGATATCTGGTTTTCAACCTCAAGGGTGCGCAGAACCTTGCGCGCGTCCTCGCGCGCCTTGTTCACCAGATGGACCGAACCGGCGCTGATCGCGGTCAACACCAGGAGCCCCGCCGCAAGCAGCAGGATGTGTCCCATGGCGCGCTTGCGCTGGGCATTAGCGGTCACGGTGATCTCTCGTCATGAACAAACGGAACAAGCGCCCCTGACACCCCTTTGCACTCCAACGTGCGATGGAACCCGACGGTTCCATGCGGTGTCGAATATTTCAGGTGGTTTTTCGCTCAGGTCTTGCCGTCCAGCGGCTGGCCGGCAAGGTACTGCTCGAGCCAGTGGATGTGGTAGTCGCCGTTGATGATGTCGGCCTCCCGGACCAGAGCCCGGAACAGCGGCAGGGTGGTTTCGATGCCGTCGACCACCATCTCGTCGAGCGCCCGGCGCAGCCGCATCAGGCATTCGGCGCGGGTCTTGCCGTGCACGATCAGCTTGCCGACCAGCGAATCATAATAAGGCGGAATGACGTAGCCCTGATAAACGGCGGAATCGATCCGCACGCCGAGCCCGCCGGGCGGGTGGAATTGCGTGATCCTGCCGGGCGACGGGCGGAAGGTCTGCGGGTTTTCCGCATTGACGCGGCATTCGATGGCATGCCCGATGATGGCGATCTCTTCCTGCTTCGCGGGCAGGTCGCCGCCGGCGGCGATGCGGATCTGCTCCAGCACGAGGTCGATGTCGGTGATGCTCTCGGTGACGGGATGCTCGACCTGGATACGGGTGTTCATCTCGATGAAGTAGAATTCGCCATCCTCATAGAGAAATTCGATGGTGCCGACGCCGAGATATTTCATGTCCCGCATCGCCTTGGCGCAGGTCTCGCCGATCCTGGCGCGGGCGGCGGCGGCGAGAACCGGCGAGGGGCCTTCTTCCCAGACCTTCTGGTGACGGCGCTGCAGCGAGCAGTCGCGCTCGCCGAGATGGATCGCGCCGCCGCGGCCGTCGCCGAGAATCTGGATCTCGATGTGGCGCGGCTTCTGCAGGTATTTTTCGAGATAGACTGAGGCGTCGCCGAAGGCCGATTTGGCCTCGTTGGATGCGGTCGACAGCGCCATCATCAAATCGTCGGCGGAATGCGCCACCTTCATGCCGCGTCCGCCGCCGCCGGCGGCCGCCTTCACCAGCACGGGGAAGCCGATCGCCTTGCCGATCGCGAGGGCGTCGTCGTCGGGCGAGACCGCGCCATCGGAGCCCGGAACGACGGGGATGCCGAGCCGCTTGGCGGTCTTCTTGGCCTCGATCTTGTCGCCCATCAGGCGGATGTGCTCGGCCTTCGGGCCGATGAAATGCAGATTGTGCTCGGCGAGGATCTCGGCGAAGCGGGCGTTCTCCGACAGGAAGCCGTAACCGGGATGCACCGCGTCCGCACCGGTGATCTCACAGGCCGCAAGCAGTGCGGGGACGTTGAGATAGGAGTCTTTCGACGGCGGCGGGCCGATACAGACGCTCTCGTCGGCGAGCCGCACATGCATGGCATCGGCGTCGGCGGTCGAATGCACGGCAACGGTGTTGATGCCGAGCTCCTTGCACGCGCGCAGCACGCGGAGCGCGATCTCGCCGCGATTGGCTATGAGAATCTTATCGAACATCGCAGCGCCTGACGTTGACGAACTTATTCAATGATCACGAGCGGCTCGCCGAATTCGACCGGCTGGCCGTCCTCGACGAGAATCTGCGTCACCGTGCCCGCGCGCGGCGACGGGATCTGGTTCATCGTCTTCATCGCTTCGATGATCAGCAGCGTTTGACCGGCCGATACCTTGCTGCCGACGTCGATGAACGGCTTGGCGCCGGGCTCGGGCGCCCAATAAGCGGTACCGACCATCGGCGAGGGGACCACGCCCGGATGCTTGGCCAGATCGGCACCCGCCGCGGGGATGGCTGCCGCGGCAGCAACCGCCGCCGGCTGGAAGCCCGCCGGCATCGCCGCCGATACGGTGATGTTGCGCGCGACCCGTAGCCGCAAGCCGGCGCGCTCGATCTCGATCTCGGTCAGGCTGGTCTCGTCCAGCAACAGCGCGAGTTCGCGAATGAGCGCGCTGTCGTCGCTCTGCAGATTTGCGGCTGATTTGTCCGCTGACTTGTTGTCGGGCTGGCGGGTCATGCTCTTGATCCGGAATTCTCGATGTGGGTGACGGTTGAAGCGTCAGGCTTGGGGGCGTTCGACGTCAGGTTTTTGAAGTCAGGTTTTGGCCCTGGCGCCGAGTTTGGCGGCAAGGCCATTGATTGCGAGGCGGTAGCCATCGATGCCGAAGCCGCAGAGCGATGCAAAGGCGGCCATGGCCGTGTAGGAGTGATGACGGAAGCTCTCGCGGGCGTGGATGTTGCTGATATGCACTTCCACCGTCGGGATTTTCACCGCGACCAGCGCATCGCGCAACGCGATCGAAGTGTGCGAATAGCCGCCGGCGTTGATGATGATGCCGGCCACTTTCTTGGCATGCGCCTCGTGGATGAAGTCGATCAACTCGCCTTCGCGGTTGGACTGCCGGCAATCGGCCTTCAGGCCGAATTGCGCTGCGGTTTCCACGCAAAGCTTTTCGACATCGGCGAGCGATGCATGTCCATACTTCTCCGGCTCCCGTATCCCCAACATGTTGAGGTTCGGGCCGTTGAGCACATAGATCGTCGCGGCAGAGGCTTGGGCCATCCAATTTCCAGCAAAGGGGGCGGGCAGGTCGCGGGGTTATAGGTAACAACGGGGCCAAGGGGAAGCCTCTAGGCCGCTCTGTATCCCTTTCAAAAGCCTCATCCTGTTCATAAAAGGGCGTACAGAACCTGCTGAAATTGTTCCATTAACCAATGTTTGGAGAACCGGCACCGTAACCGGGCAGCCGGATCACCCCACATTACCACCGGCTCTGGCCTCGCAGGCTTTCGGCGAGGTCACTGCGGAAATTGTGCTGCCCGAGATGCAGCACCTCGCATTGCAGATCGGACCGCGCGCCCGGCCTACTTAGGTTGCTGGTTGTCGGTCGGCTTGTTCGCTGGCGGCGTGAGCTTGGTTGCGGGCGCGGGCTTTGCTGATGCAGCCTGCTTGGCATGGTTCGGAGGAGGGGGCCTCTGCGCAATCGGCGACGAGGACGGCTCAGGCGCAGCGGGTGCGGACGATCCGACGCCGACGGAGATGCCGAATAGCCGCCACTGCCCGTTCACCGGCGCGAACGACAGGTCGAAATTGACCTGGGTCGGCACTGATGGAAAGAAGCCTGCCATGCGCATCAGGCCGTTGGCTTCGATCTGCGGCAGCAGATTGAGTTGCGGATCAATCACAGCGACGCCTGAGAGATCGAGGTTGTCGCTGCGCAGCTTGGCGAAGATTTCGCCAAGCTGCGCAGCGGTGTTAGATTGAAAGCCGGGCGCGCCGATATCGCGCAGTACTGTGTAGTTGCCGGTCTTGTTGGCCTGGTCGAGCGCGAGCAGCGTCGATCGGACCAGAATCAGCACGCCGTTGCGGTCAATCTGCGCCGGTTTCGGCGCCGCCGCGGGCGAGGGCGCCTGCGCGTGGCTAGCAGAAGCCGTTGCGGCCATGACAGCCGCAAACATCAGAACTCGCCAGCCACGTCGCTTTCCCGTTACCACCCTATCGTCACCATGCGACGGTCATGCCGGCCCGTCCGCCGACGCCGCCCTGTGCGAAGCCGGCGGCGACGCCGCCATTGAGCACCACATATTGGTTCAAGCGCATCTGCGCTCCAAGGCTCATGGCATTCTGGCCGCGGAAGGTGCCCCAGTTGGTCGAGATCGCGAACTTCTTGTCCGACGGCAGCGCGGAGCCGCCCATGGCGATGGCAATCGCCGTTCCCTCAAAGGCTTGCCGCATCTGCGTCTGCAACGTGGCCACGTTCGATTGCAGCAGGGAGATATCCTGGCCGCTGAAACCTGCCGCGGCGAGATTGCCGTTGGCGTCGGTGGTCACGAGCGAGGTCGGGCCGGATTGAGCAGCAAGGCTTGCCGCCGAGGTGATGCCGGACATTCGGTAGGTGTTCGATCCTGTGCCGATCGAGACCTGGTTCGCCGCTGACGTCGTAGCGCCAGTGCCGATCGCAGTCGAATTGGCGAATGTCGCCGTGGCATTGGTGCCAAGGGCGGCGGAATTCGTGCCGGTCGCGACCGTGCCGTCGCCGAAGGCGGCGCCACCATTCGCAGCCGACGCCCCAGCGCCGACCGCGATCGAACCGGTTGCGATCGCACCGTTACCGATCGCAATCGAATTGACGCCGCTGGCGGTGGAATTTTGGCCGACCGCGACCGCGCCGGTCGCAGTTGCCTGCGCGTTGGCACCGACTGCGGTGGCGCCTATCGCGCTTGCTGTGCTCGCTTGGCCAATGGCGGTGGTGGCATCGCCGGTGGCATTGCTGCTCTGGCCGAACGCGCTCGCGGTCGCGCCGTTCGCGTTAGCGTTCTGGCCCGTGGCGGTCGCTTGCAAGCCACTCGCGGTGCTGAACTGACCTGTCGCGGTCGCGGCAAGGCCGTTCGCGGTGCTGTTCTGGCCGTAGCGGTCGCGTTGGTGCCGTTCGCGAGGCTGCTTTGGCCCGTCGCGGTCGCGTTTTGGCCGATCGCATCGCTGGCCACCCCCGTCGCGGTCGCGTTGCCGCCGTTCGCGTTGCTGCCCCCGCCGGTCGCGGTAGCGTAAGTACCGTTCGCGATACTGGCTTGGCCGGTCGCGGTCGCGCCGTCGCCGGTCGCTACCGCGCCATCGCCAGAAGCGTAGGCTTGTATGCCGGTAGCTGTCCCTCCGTTGAGAGATTGCTGGCCCATCGCCGGAACGGCCCAGAGGGTTGCTGCTGCGATTGAAACGCTGGCGGCCAGCGCCAGCCCTCGCAATGTCTCGCCGGATATGACAAGCAGCCGCGCCTGGAGGCCGTGTGGGTGAAACACGTCGGAGGCGTGTGCTGTGGCCAAATCCGCCGCGCCCGCTCTTGGAAAACTTGTCATCGCCGGCCTTTCTGATCGCTGACCGGTGAAATGACCGTTTGGTGAACGTCAGACATGCAAGCTCCCACGGCAGACGGCGCGATTCCTGTTACTTCGATCTGCCGTGAAGCGACCTTGGCCCAAGCCATGCAGTGGCCGCATCTGACGAACGTCAGAGGCATCGAACCAAACGGAAGCATTTTGCGCTGAATGTTGCCGAGTGAGACTTCGTGGCAACAGAATCGTGCTTGATGCCCATAGTCGAGCCTTGCGGCCGGGGCGGTACATAGGCCAGACTTCACGCACAACTTGGGCTAGGGGCTGATGTCTGGCGATGGGCTATCCGGCGAGGACAGGGTGCTGGACCTTGTCGGATCCATCTATGATGCAGCGCTCGACGCGCAGCTCTGGCCGGGTGTCCTCAACAGAATTGGCGATGCCGTTGGCGGGCCGCAGGTGGTGTTTGGATTTTACGACCCGGCGAACGGGATCGTGAGCATGCACGCGCCGCGCACCGATCCGGACATCTTGCGCAGCTTTGACGAATGGACGCCGGATATTCCGGCCTTGCCGTGCACTGGAAACTATCGGCCCGGCGAGGTCTTTACCGGTGCGGACGTCATCTCGCGGGACGAGTTTACCAGCACGGCCTTCTATAACGAATTGTGGCGGCCGGGCGGTTTCAGCGCCGATCCCTTGGTCACCAACCTGTTTGCCGATAGCGCAGCCTCCGGGCACATTGCGAGCCACGGACTGCTGAACCGGTCGCCATTCGACGGTAGCCAGAAACGCTTGTTCGCGGCGCTGGCGCAGCATCTCGTTCGCGCGGTCGCGCTGCAGCGCCGTGTGTATCATCTGACGATCGCAAATGAGCGTGCGCTAACCGGCCTGGACGGATTGCAACAGGGTTTTCTGCTCGTCGACGCGGAGGCGCGGCCGCTGTTCGTCAATCGCGCGGCCCGTGCGCTGCTCGATAGTCGCGATGGCCTGCGGCTCGAAGCCGACGCCTTGTCCGCATCCGATGCCGACGGCGGGCGGACATTGCGCCGGCTGATCAAGTCATGCGCTGGCGATGCCAGTGCTGTAACCGGTTCTGGCGGCGACGTCGCGCTGCCGCGAGGAGCGGAGCGGTCGCCGCTCGATGTTGTCGTGACGCCGGTAAAGCAGGAAGCGGCGAAGGCCATCATCCCCTGGACCTTCTCGCAACGTGCAGTCGCGATCGTGCTCGTCTCAGATCCCGAACGGGAGATCCAGGCGCGCGTCGAAGGCTTACGCCAACGGTTCGGTTTTACGCCGGCAGAGGCAGCGTTCGCGCTTGAGATCGTCAAGGGCGATGGCCGCCAGGCTGCCGCTGACAGACTTGGCATCACCGTCGGGACGGCGCGCAGCCATTTGTCCAGTATCTTTGACAAGACAGGTTCGCGTCGCCAGGCCGAACTGGTGCGGCTGCTTCTGCAGAAGTGAAGCGAAGCCGGGTATCTTGTTGAGTGGAGCCAAGGCGGACAAAAAAAGGCGGGCATTTCTGCCCGCCCTGATACTGCGAAGATACCACTGTTAGGCTTCCAGAATAGCCACGATCTCGAAGGTGTTCGGATCCACGATCACGATCTGCTCCTTGACGAGGATGAACTTATACCTGCGCCATTCCGGATAGATCGTCACCACGCGCTCCGGCAACGTATGGAAGACCACGTCGCGCGGTACGCGGGTGCCGACCGAAATCGAGAAGTTCACGTTCGTCACCGGCGCAACGCGCTGCTCCTTGATTACGCTGGTGATCTGGGTGCGCTGCTCGGTCGAGAGTTTGCCGGCCGCGCCGGCCTGACCCGTCGTGGTCGTGCTTTGGCCCGCGGCTCCGCCCTGCGTCTGAGTCTGCATGCGGTCTTCCTTGCCCTGGGCCTTCTGGTCCTTCTGCGGCATGGTCTGGTCGCGGCCCGGGGTCTGGTCACGCTCACGCTGCTGGGTCGTGCTTTGATCACGCTGCATCGTGCCCTGGCCCGTCGTCTGACCCTTCTGTTCGCCCTTCATGCCGCCGCGGTCCTCCTTGCCTTCGGCCTTCATGTCCTTGCCGCCCTTCATCTTGTCGTCGGCGCGCTGGTTCTTTTCAGCGCCCGTCGACTTCTCGGATTCCGCACCCTTCATACCCGTCGTGCCGCCGCTATCGCGCTGCATCGTGCCGCCCGACGCACCACCACCGCGATCGGAGGGCGCGCTCTGCTGCGTCGCGGAACCTGGTGACCCTGCGTCACGGCCCATTCCGGTACCCTGCGCATTCGCAAAGCCGGTTCCGGCGATCAGGGCCGCTGTCGCGACCGAAATCAAAAAGCGATTAGTCATCGAATGTCTCCTCACGTGTTCTGCATTGCCCACGCCAACAACGAAAGGATTTGCCCGATGTTCCTGTTATTTGATCGGTTCCGAAGGCCTTGTTTTGTGAATGCGAGATGAACTGATGCGCACGAGAATGCCGCAAACAAAAAGGCCGGCTGTCGAGCCGGCCTTTTCATCTTAATGCGTGCAGCGTCGCCTCAGCACGTCGCCTTGCCGCAACGGGCGTTGCTGATCTTTTCCCGCAGGCTTTCGACGCCGACCGCGCCGATCACGACCTGCTTGCCGATCACGTAGCTCGGCGTGCCGTTCATGCCCATCGCTTCGGCGAGCTTGAAATTTTCCTCGAGCGTGTTGCGCACTTCGGCGCTCGACAGGTCCTTCTCCAGCTTCGTCATGTCGAGCCCGACTTCCTTGGCAACGGCCATCGCGCGCGCCTTGTCGGCGGCGCCGCGGCCGGTGAGCAGCTTCTGGTGGAAGTCGAGATATTTCTTGCCGGTCGGATCCTGCATGCGCACCGCGACGCCGACCTGCGCGGCTTCGACCGAGCCCGCGCTCAGCACCGGAAATTCCTTGAGCACGACCTTCAGCTTCGGGTCGCTCTTCATCAGCTCCATCATGTCCAGCATCGCGCGCTTGCAGTAGCCGCAATTGTAATCGAAGAATTCGACGAAGGTGACGTCGCCGTCCTTGTTGCCGATCGTGACGTTGCGCGGCGAGTTGAACAATCGCGTCCGCGTTCTTGGCCACGCCGGCTTCGTGCTTGGCGGATTCCGCCGCGGCCTGACGCTTGCTGAGTTCGGTCATCGCCTCTTCGAGCACTTCGGGATGCGCGATCAGGTAATTCCGGATGATGGTCTCGATGTCGCCGCGCTGGGTGTCGCTGAAGCTCTGCGCGGAAGCGGACATCGGCGCGCCGCAGAGCGCGAGAGCGAACAATGCGGGGATGAGAAGACGGAACGAGGGCATCGGTAAATCCTTATGCGGCGGGTTCCCGGGCAATTCTGCTGAAGGCCGGCTCCTGGGGAATATGCTGGTCGCGGGTGACCAAATCCTTGGTGATCCAGTCCGATTATAGCCGAACGCGGCTTAATTCTAGTTGCTCTTCTGGCCCGGCAGCGGCTTGGCGCTCACAATGTCGTCAGCCTTGACCCATCCCGGCGTCCCGATCGCGAAGCGCGTCTTCGCGCGCGATGCAAGATCGCGCGCCGTCTTGTTGTCGCCGCGGAGGTAGGCGGCCTGGGCCGACGCCAGATCGGCCTGCGCGTAGTCGCCCTTGCGGCCATAGGCCATCGCGAGCTGGATGTAGCCGATCGGCGCTTCGCTCTCGCGTGCCACCGCCGCGCGCAGGATGGCGATCGCCTCGTCGGTGTAGGCATTGTTGCCGGTTGCGACGAGGGCCTGCCCTAGCAGCATCTCGATGAGCGGGGAGTTGTTGGAGAGCGCGACCGCCTTGCGCAGCGGCGCGATCGCCTCCTGCGGCTTGCCGCCCTCCAGCAATGCCTGGCCACGCACCTCGTGGAAATAGGGATTGTTGGGCTGCTGCTGGATCAGGGCATCAATCTGGGTGAGCGCGCTGCGCAGGTCGCCGTGCAGATAGGTCGAGATCGCGTGGGCATAGCGGGAGGGCAGGCTGTTGTTGGACAGCGGATAGCGCCGGTACACGGTCTCCTGCCGCTCCATGAAGGCCGAGATCTTGGCGCGCACCATGTCGTGGCGCAGCTGCAGGGCAGGGTCGTCCTTCTTGTCCCAGTAAGGGCTCGAACGCGCCAGTTCTTCCAGCGCGGCGACGCGCTGGGCCGGCATCGGATGCGACTGAACATAGGGGTCCGAGCCGCGTGCGGCGAACAGGCTTTCGTCGGTGAAGCGCTTGAAGGTCTCGTACATGCCCCGGGCCGACTGGCCGGTGGCGGCCAGAAATTTTACGCCGGCCTTGTCGGCGTTTTCCTCCTGCTGACGCACGTAGGACAGCAGGTTGCGGCGGATCATTTCTCCCGGCGCGGAGAACATTGCCGCGCCGGCGTTCGCCAGGCCACTGTTGCTGCCGCCGCCTTGCGCGCCCGCCACCATCGCGCCGGCGCCGAGCAGCATAGCAATGATCATCTGGGTCTGGGCCTGCGCCATCTGCTCGCGCATCTTGGCGAGATGGCCGCCGGCGAGGTGGCCGGTTTCGTGCGCCATCACGCCGATGATCTGGTTCGGCGTCTCCGACTGCATGATCGCGCCATAGTTCACGAAGATGCGGCGGCCGTCGGCAACGAAGGCGTTGAAGACGCCCTGGTTGATGATCACCATCTGGATGTTCTGTTTTTCCAGGCCGGCGGCGCGCAGGATCGGCCGCGTATATTCACGCAGCAGCTGCTCCGTCTCGGTGTCGCGGAGCACCGGCGGACCCTTGTTCTCCTGCGCCACAGCCGCCATTGGCGCAACGGCGAGCGCTGCGGCCGTCATCAGCGTGGTCAATTTCAGTGGTTTCTTGCGTAAGGCGATGCGGAGCAGCATGAGCGATCTTTGGCGATTTGCGAGGCCCGGTTGTGGTCCGAGGGCAGTTCGGTTCTGATTAGATCAGAAACAGGTCCCAGTCTGTTGTTTCAACGTGTTTGTTGATGTGAACCGGTATCACTTCGCGTCAAAACGCTATAACAAGCCACCGAATACGGCCAGTCTGGGGCGGTAACCGGTTCGGGAACCCGAATTCGGAGCCGCTCGTGCAAATAGCAGATATCGATGCTGGAATCGACACTTAGAGACCGCGTGAAAACCCTGTTGACTCCATCGGCGCGGAGCGATGTTCCGCCCTTCATGGTGATGGACGTGATGGCGGCCGCGGCCCGCATCGAGGCGGCCGGCGGCCATGTCATTCACATGGAAGTGGGGCAGCCGGCGGCGTCAGCCCCCAAGGTCGCGATCGCGGCCGCGCATGCCGCGCTCGATGCAGCGCGGATCGATTACACCTCCGCGCTCGGCATTCCGACGCTGCGCACGCGGATCGCAAGACACTACCACGATACTTACGGCTGCGCGGTCGATCCCGAACGCATTGTGATCACGACCGGCTCGTCCGGCGGTTTCATTCTGGCGTTTCTGTCGATGTTCGAGCCGGGCGACCGGGTGGCGGTCACGGTGCCGGGCTATCCGCCATACCGGCATATCCTGACCGCGCTCGGCTGCGAGCCGGTGCTGATCGAAACCTCGAGCGCGACGCGTCATGCGTTGACGGGCGAGGCCTTGCTGGCCGCGCATCGCAAGGCGCCGCTGAAGGGCGTGCTGGTCGGCAGCCCCGCCAATCCGACGGGAACGATGATGTCGCGCGAGGCGCTCACCGGCCTGATCCATGCGGCGGAAGGCGCCGGCATCCGCTTCATTTCCGACGAGATCTATCATGGCCTCGACTATGCGTTTCCGGCGGTGACGGCGGCGGAGCTTTCGCCACATGCGCTCGTGATCAATTCGTTCTCGAAATATTTCTGCATGACCGGCTGGCGGGTCGGCTGGATGGTGGTGCCGGAGCCTCTGGTGCGGCCGATCGAACGGCTGCAGCAGAACCTGTCGATCTCGGTGCCGACGCTGTCGCAGATCGCGGCCGAAGCGGCATTCGAAGGCGCTGCGGAGATGGAGGCGATCAAGCGCGGCTATCAGGAAAACCGCCGCATCCTGATCGAGGGACTGCCGAAGGCTGGCCTCACCAGGTTCCTGCCTGCCGATGGCGCGTTCTACCTCTACGCTGATGTATCGGATTTCACCTCCGACAGTTTCGAATTTGCCGGCCGCATGCTGGAGAAGGCGCATGTGGCGGCGACGCCGGGCGTCGACTTCGATCCGATCCACGGCCGCAGCTTCATTCGCTTCTCCTACGCGCGCTCGGCCGACGAGATGCGTGAAGCGGTGACACGCATCGCGCAGTGGCTCGGTTAGCAACGACCGGTCACCATCATCCAAATCATACGTACCTAAAATCAATCGGGGAGCCATTCATGTCCGCCAGAACCATGCCTGAAACCGCCGCGCCATCGCATTTCCCGCTTGCCGCCCTGCTGTGGCCGCATCGTGCTGATGGATCGTGGGGTCTGTTGCGCAGCGTGATCCTGGTCGCGCTGGGGACGGCGCTGCTGACCTTGTCGGCCAAGGTCAATCTGCCGTTGCCCTATGTGCCGATGACGTTGCAGACGCTGGTTGTGCTGGTGATCGGCGCGGCCTATGGCTGGCGGCTCGGCAGCGTTACGCTCATGGCCTATCTGGCCGAGGGGGCTATTGGATTTCCGGTATTCGCAGGCCCGGTCGGCGGCCTTGCGCCGTTGATCGGTCCGACGGCCGGATATCTCTTCGGCTTCGTGGCGGCGGCCTTCGTGACGGGATGGCTGAGCGAGCGCGGCTGGGACCGATCAGTGCTCCGGCTGTTCGTTGCGATGGCGCTGGGACACATTCTCATTCTCGCTGCCGGATTTGGTTGGCTTGCGTTCGGCATGAAGCTCGGCGTTGAAAAGGCGTGGCTGGTCGGTATTGCGCCATTCATCGCGGCGTCCCTGATCAAGAATGCGCTCGGCGCTGCCCTCGTGCCGGCGATCCGGAGGATTTTCGACCCACGCGGCTAAGCAGTCGCGTCTGCCAACACCATTGACTCCGCTCGCCCAAAGGATTTTGGCTGTGTGCGACGGATTGGCGCAGGTGCGACCAGTCCGCGACCGCTGAGGGAGGAGTAAGCGTCATGGCGGCAACAATTGCGACCGAAGCGCCGGCAAGTGCGGCAAAGCCCTGGTACCGGGTTCTTTACGTTCAAGTTTTGATTGCGATCGTGCTCGGCGCACTGTTCGGCTGGCTGTGGCCCGCGCTTGCGACCAACGACTGGATCAAGGCGCTCGGCGACGGCTTCATCAAGCTGATCAAGATGGTGATCGCGCCGATCATCTTCTGCACCGTGGTATCCGGCATAGCGCATATACAAGATGCCAAGAAGGTTGGCAGGATCGGCGTCAAGGCGCTGGTCTATTTCGAGGTCATCTCGACCTTCGCGCTGGTGATCGGTCTGCTCGTCGGCAATCTGGTCAAGCCGGGCGCGGGTTTCGGCGGCGGCATGGCGAATGCGCAAGCCGTCGCCGGCTTTGCCAAGCAGGCCGAGGCGCAAAAGAGCGTCGATTTCTTCCTGCACATCATTCCCGATACGGTGGTCGGCGCCTTCGCGCAGGGCGAAATCCTCCAGGTGCTGCTGTTCTCGATCCTGTTCGGGTTTGCGCTGATGGGTCTTGGCGAGCGCGGCCACACGATCCGCGCCTTTATCGACGATGCGGCGCACGCAGTGTTCGGCGTCATCGCCATCGTGATGAAGGCCGCCCCGATCGGCGCGTTCGGCGCGATGGCGTTCACGATCGGCAAGTTCGGGACCGGCGCGATCCTGAACCTGATCGGACTGATCGCGACGTTCTACGTCACCGCCGCGCTGTTCGTGTTCGTGGTGCTCGGCATCGTCGCGCGGATCGTCGGTTTCTCGATCTTCAAGTTCCTGGCCTACATCAAGGACGAGCTCCTGATCGTGCTCGGCACGTCGTCCTCGGAAAGCGCGTTGCCGTCCTTGATGGAAAAGCTCGAGCGGCTCGGCTGCTCCAAGTCGGTGGTGGGCCTAGTGGTACCGACCGGCTACTCGTTCAACCTCGACGGCACCAACATCTACATGACGCTGGCGACCCTGTTCATCGCGCAGGCGCTTGGCTTCGATCTAACGTTCGGCCAGCAACTGACCATCCTCCTGGTCGCGATGCTGACCTCGAAGGGCGCCTCCGGCATCACCGGCGCCGGCTTCATCACGCTGGCGGCGACGCTGGCCGTGGTCGATCCGCGGCTGGTGCCGGGCATGGCCATCCTGCTGGGCATCGACAAGTTCATGAGCGAGTGCCGCGCGCTGACCAATCTGTGCGGCAACGGCGTTGCCTGCGTGGTGGTGTCCTGGTGGGAGGGCGAACTCGACAAGAGCAAGCTGCACGCCAATCTGAACAAGCAGGTTGATCCGTCCGACGTGGAGACGGCGCTCACGACGGGATAGATAGAGCGTTTTCCAGCGAAGTGGGGACCGGTTCGCGTCAAGAAAACGCGTCAAATCAAAAATCCAGGGCGCCGTTCCGATTCCATCGGAACGGGGCTCTAGCGATCCGCTCGATGCAAATAAAAAACCGCCCGGTTTTGGCCGGGCGGTTTTCTTTTTTGGTTTGATCCTTACTCGCCGCTGCCGAAGCGCCGCGACCACCAGCCCGCCTTGCGTGGCGCGGCCTCGTCCGATGTGGCCGGCGCCGGCTCGGTCGGAGCAGGCGCGGGAGACTCGAACGGCTCCGGCGCGCTCTGGCTGACGGAGGAGGGCGCCGGTTCGGCCGGAGTGCTGGTCACGAAGCTGACTTTCTCGCGCACGGTCGAACGCCGCCGCGCCGCGGCCCGCTCGGCCTCCTGCCTGGTTTCTTCAGCGGTTGGCGCGGGCTCGCTCTCGACCGGCTCGGGCCGGGCGTAGGCCGCAGGCTGCATCTGCGCCGGCTGCGAGACCGGTTCGGGCTGAAAGTCAGCCTGCACCAGCGATGGCGCGGGCTCGGACGCGCCGCCGTCGAAATCGGCAACCGCGCTGGTCACTTCGGGAGTCGGGGTCGGCCCGAGTTCGTCCGCGATCGATCCGGCCAAGCCATCTTCCAGCTCGGCACCACGCCGGCGGCGTCCGCCGCGACGGCCGCGACGGCGCGGGCGCCGCTCGCCACCGGCAGGCTGATCGCCGCGGGCCATGCCGGGCTGTTCGTCGCCTTCGTCTTCGTCGGCTTCGCCGTCCTCGGCGGTCACGCTTTCGACGGCCTCGCCCGCGACGCGCATCGCGTCGCCGTCCTCGCGCGGGGCACCGCCTTCACGGGGCTCGCCACGGCCGCGCCGGCGCCGGCGCCGCTTGCGGCGGTGGCCGTCTCCTTCGCCTTCGCCCACTGCGGCTTCGGCGGCATCCTCGGCCAGCCCCTCGGTGTCCTCGGTTTCGACCTCGGATTCGGTTTCGATGTCGAACGCCTCGTCGTCGTCATAGGCTTCCTCGACCTGCGGCGGGAAGGCGGTGGCCTGCGCTGCCAGCAACGCCTTGGCGGCCTCCAGCGTGTGCACCTGCTCGCCGCGGTCGATGATGTACGACTGCTGGCCGGCAACGGTTGGATCGGCGCTCACCGCGAGCGACACCTTGAAGGCATTTTCGAGGTCGCGCAGATGGCCGCGCTTGTGATTGAGCACATAGAGCGCGACGTCGGTGCGGGTGCGCACCACCAGATTGTGGGTCGCGCCTTTCATCAGGATTTCCTCGATGCCGCGCAGCAATTGCAGCGCGACCGACGAGACCGAGCGCACATGACCGCTGCCGCCGCAAACCGCGCAGGGCTCGGTCGAACTCTCCAGTACGCTGGCGCGGATGCGCTGGCGCGACATTTCCAGCAGGCCGAAATGCGAGATGCGTCCGACCTGGATGCGCGCGCGATCCTGCCGCAGGCAGTCGGACAGCTTGCGCTCGACGGCGCGGTTGTTGCGCTTCTCGTCCATGTCGATGAAGTCGATGACGATGAGGCCTGCGAGATCGCGCAGGCGCAATTGTCGCGCGACTTCCTCGGCCGCCTCGAGATTGGTCTTGAGCGCGGTGTCCTCGATATGATGTTCGCGGGTCGAGCGGCCGGAGTTGACGTCGATCGAGACCAGCGCTTCGGTCTGGTTGATGACGATGTAGCCGCCGGAACGCAGCTGCACGGTCGGCGAGAACATCGCATCTAACTGGCTCTCGACGCCCATCCGCGAGAACAGCGGCTGGCCGTCGCGATATTGCCGCACTGCCCGCACGTTCGAGGGCATCAGCATCTTCATGAAGTCGCGCGCTTCCTGGTAGCCGGATTCGCCCGCGACCTGGATTTCATCGATTTCCTTGTTGTAAAGGTCGCGCAGCGAGCGCTTGATCAGCGAGCCTTCCTCATAGACGAGAGTGGGGGCCTGCGACTTCAGCGTCATGTCGCGCACGGTTTCCCACATCCGGATCAGATATTCGAAGTCGCGCTTGATCTCGGGCTTGGTCCGCGAGGCGCCGGCAGTGCGCAGGATGATCCCCATGCCCTCGGGCACGTCGAGGTCCTGCACCACTTCCTTCAGCCGCGAACGGTCCTGGGCCGAGGTGATCTTGCGGCTGATGCCGCCGCCGCGGGCGGTGTTGGGCATCAGCACCGCATAGCGGCCGGCCAGCGACAGATAGGTCGTCAGCGCGGCGCCCTTGTTGCCGCGCTCTTCCTTAACGACCTGAACCAGCATCACCTGGCGGCGCTTGATGACTTCCTGGATCTTGTACTGGCGGCGCGGGCGGAACGGGCGTTCCGGAACTTCCTCCAGCACGTCGTCGCCGCCGACGGATTCGACGACTTCCTCTTCGGCGTCCTCGGCGTCGTCCTCATCGTCATGGCCGTCGTCGCGTTCGGAGGCCGGGGCGAGTTCGTCGGGAGAAGCAACGGCGTAGCCTTCACCGGCATGCTCGATATGCGGCGCGTCGTCGGCATGGGCCGCGTTTTCGCGCGCCCGTTCCTCGTCATGATGCTCATCATGCGCGTGTTCGTCGTGAGCGTGTTCGGCCGTCGCCTCGGGGGCGGCCGCCTCGACCGGCGCCGCGGCGGGCACGCCGGATTCCAATTCCGCGACCGGTGCTTCGCTTGCGGCATCTGTCCGAGTATCAGGACCTTGCGCATCGTGATCGTGGTGACGTTCGTGGTCGTGCTGAGGATCGTGATCGTGCGAATGGTCTTGATCGTGATCATGCGTCTCATGCGCATCATGGTCGTGATGCGCCGTGTCCTCATGATGCTCATCATGATGTTCAGCGTCGTGCGGATGCACTTCGCCGGCATACGCGCCTTCGTGCTGATGCGCCTCGCCTTCATAGGGCTGGGCCGCCTGCGAGGGATCCTGGCCGGCGTTCTCGACGACGCCGCTCTGGACACGGTCGCCATGGCCGCGTCGACGCGCATTGCGGTGGCGCGAGCGGCCACGGTGGCGGCTAGAGGAGCGGTTCTCGCTCTCTTCCTCGGCCTCGCGATGGGCGCGCTCGTCGGCCTCGATCAGCGCCTGACGGTCGGCGACCGGGATCTGGTAGTAGTCCGGATGGATTTCGCTGAAGGCGAGGAAGCCGTGGCGGTTGCCGCCATATTCGATGAACGCCGCCTGCAGCGACGGTTCTACGCGCGTGACCTTGGCGAGGTAGATATTGCCGCGCAGTTGCTTGCGCTGGGCGGTCTCGAAATCAAACTCTTCGACGCGGTTGCCGCGGACCACAACGACCCGGGTCTCTTCCGGGTGGGTGGCGTCGATCAACATCTTGTTGGGCATTTTTGAACTCTTGACGGCGGCGGGCGCGGTGCATGGCGCGCGCAAATTGCGCGGCCCGGTGACGCGACGGTCCACCTGATTCGGGGGTGAGGGGAAGGCCAAAACGCACTTCTTGGCGCCGCGCCGAACGGGGAGCCACCGGAGCGAGGCGACGTGCGAAGCTTTCGCTTCGCGTCGGCGCGATCGTTCCGTGGATCCTGGTCGGCAACACAGTCTGGCGCATCAAGCGTCGGCCCGTCTAAACATGTTGGCGGAAAAGGATACCGCCGCATTTATCGCTGAAGGCCCGGTTCGGCGCCTAAACGCCCGCCGGCCATCGCATATCGGACCGTTTGGGGTCCGGATAATCAGTTTTGCCGTGTCTCAAACCGTCCCTGGAAAAGGTACCTGGGACCGGACGCCGCTCGGGCTCGAAACCGCCACTCCGTGTCAGCCGCGCGCGGCGCTGGCTGTGGAGGGATCGGGAAAGACGCAGGTTCCTCCGGCTTCGAAGGTTCCGGCGCTGCACCGGGAGGCTGAACGCGACACAACCGGGAGTATTAGCCGTCAGCACCCCGTACATACGTGGATTGGCGGCTACGTGCAAGGGAAGCGCAAGGAAGGCACAAAAAGGAACCAGCCGCCGGGCGTCGCAGCGCGGCAACACTCGCTCCTTTTCACAGATTCGACCTTAAGGTCTGATTAACCCTGCGGTTCTAATGCGGTAAGGGAGGGCTCCTCCGGAGGCACCGAATCGTTGGCGAGCCGCGCAAATCACCTTGTTTTGCTGGGATGTGGCCTATTGTGCGCCGCAGCATTGCTGCGCACCCAAATGGCCGGCCCCAGCGCGGCCCAGGCACAGGTTTATCAAGCACCCGCCTATCAAACGCCGCTTTATCAAGGACCGGCCGCCATTCCGAGCCCAGCGGCGGCATCGAATTTCCCGATCGCGTCGGACGCTCGCCTGGCCGGCGATACCAAACAGACCCGTTTCATCCTCGATCTCGACAAGCCGGTCCAGTTTCGGGCCTTTGCCCTGGCGGACCCCTATCGCGTGATCGTCGATCTTCCTCAAGTCAGTTTCCAGCTTCCGGCCGGAGTCGGTGTCGCGGGACGGGGATTGGTCAAGGCGTTCCGTTACGGTCTCGTCATGCCGGGCGGATCGCGGATCGTGTTCGACCTGACGGGACCTGCCAAGATCGCCAAATCCTATGTGCTGGAGGCGGCCAACGGCCAGCCGCCGCGGCTGGTGCTCGAATTCGAAGAGGTCGACCGCACCGCCTTTGTACAGTCGCTGGCGCCCGAAAGCCGCCCCGAACTGCGGCCTGCGATCGCCGAGGCCAACGCCGCCGCTGCGCGGGCGGAAGCGCCGGCCGCGCCTCCGTCGCCGCCGGACAAAAGGCCGGTGGTCGTGATCGATCCCGGCCATGGCGGCGTCGATAACGGCACCCAGGCCGGCGGCGGCGACATCATGGAAAAGAATCTGGTGCTCGGCTTTGGCCTGGCGTTGCGCGATCGGATCGAGAAGTCGGGCAAGTATCGCGTCGTCATGACCCGGACGGACGACACCTTCATTCCGCTCGGCGACCGCGTGAAGATCGCGCGCAACGAGTCGGCGGCGCTGTTCGTCTCGATCCATGCCGACGCCCTGCGTCGTGGCGAGGGCGACGCCCAGGGCGCCACCATCTATACGCTCTCCGATAAGGCCACCGACTCCGAAGCCGAGCGGCTGGCGGACACTGAAAACAAGTCGGACGCGATCGGCGGGGTCAGTCTCGCCGACGAGCCGACCGAGGTCGCCGACATCCTGATCGACCTGGTGCAACGGGAGACCAAAACCTTTTCAAACCGGTTCGCGCGGATCCTGATGGGCGAAATGAAGACCACGGTGCGGATGCACAAGCATCCGCTGAAATCGGCCGGTTTCCGGGTCCTGAAGGCCCCCGACGTGCCCTCGGTCCTGGTCGAGCTCGGCTACGTCTCGAACAAGGGCGACCTTGAGCATCTGGTGTCGGAAAACTGGCGGAACCGGACGGTCGGGGCGATGGCGCAGGCAATTGATGCGTTTTTAGCCAAACGGCTGGCAACTGCCGGACCGGGCAAGTGAAAAGTTCAGTGCGCATTGCGTAGGCGCAGGCTGAAAAGCGTGCCGTGCGGTGGCCCAAGCCCTAGTTTGGCCACAGCGGCAACGGTATAGAAAATCGACTGCTGGTCTTCGGAATCGGTCAATATTGTCCGCCGGACCCTTTATTGTTCGACCGCGTGGCGGCAACTCGTTCGGTGGGATTGCCGTATTAGGATAGACGCCGCAGATTTCGGCGCACAGGGTTGGAACGGAACTTCGACAATGCGCTTTCTGGTCCGGTTTTTGGGTTTCCTGTTCGCCGCCGGGACTGTCGTGTTCCTGGTCGGCGTGGCCGGCGTCGCGGGCGCGATCTGGCATTTCTCCAAGGACCTGCCGGACTACTCACAGCTTCAGGATTACGAGCCTCCGGTGATGACGCGCGTGCACGCGTCCGACGGCGCGCTGCTCGGCGAATATTCCAAGGAGCGGCGCCTCTATCTGCCGATCCAGGCGGTGCCAAAGCTCGTCATCAACGCGTTCCTCGCGGCCGAAGACAAGAACTTCTACGAGCATGGCGGCATCGACTTCACCGGCATGGCGCGCGCGGCCGTCCTGTATGCGCAAAATTTCGGCTCCAACAAGCGTCCGCAGGGCGCCTCGACGATCACCCAGCAAGTTGCAAAGAACTTCCTGCTGACCAACGAGGTCTCGTTCACCCGCAAGATCAAGGAAGCCTTGCTGGCGATGCGCATCGAGCGCGCCTATTCGAAGGACCGCATCCTCGAGCTCTATCTCAACGAAATCTATCTCGGTCTTGGCGCCTACGGCATCGCGGCCGCATCGCTGGTCTATTTCGACAAATCCGTGAACGAACTCACGATCGCGGAAGCCTCCTATCTGGCGGCGCTGCCCAAGGCTCCCGCGGTACTGCACCCGGTTCGCAATCGCGATCGCGCGGTCGAGCGGCGCAATTACGTGGTCGATCGCCTGCTGGAAAACGGCTGGATCAAGCAGGCCGACGCCGACAAGGCCCGCAAGGAAGCGCTCAACGTCACCAGCCGCGGCAACGGCGCGCATATCTTCGCCGGCGAATATTTTGCCGAGGAAGTCCGGCGCGACATTTTCGAGCGCTACGGCGAAAAGAAGCTGTACGAAGGCGGATTGTCCGTCCGTGCCACGCTCGATCCGAAGATGCAGGTGATGGCGCGCAAGGCCATGGTCGCCGGCCTCGTCAAATATGACGAGGCGAGCGGCTGGCGCGGCGCACCGTCCAAGCTGGATATTTCCGGCGACTGGGGCGTGAAGCTCGCCGACGTCAAATCGCTGGGCGACATTGCGCCGTGGCGGATGGCCGTGGTGCTGGAGACGTCCGACCAGTCGGCGCGGATCGGTTTCCAGCCGGGCCGCGAGCTTGGCGGCGCCATCAGCAAGGTCAGGCAGACCGGCATCATCACGCTCGATGGCGTGCGGTGGGCGAAGGCCGCATCAGGTCCCGCAAAGGGCAGGACGCCGACCTCGGTGGCGCAAGTTCTGGCGGCCGGCGACGTGATCTATGCTGATCCGCTGTTCGACAAAGAGGGCAAGCCGGTCGAAGGTCAGTATCGGCTGCGCCAGTTGCCGGAAGTGTCCGGCGCGATGGTCGCGATGGATCCGTGGACCGGCCGCGTGCTGGCGATGGTCGGCGGCTTCTCGTTCGATCAGAGCCAGTTCAACCGCGCGACCCAAGCCTATCGGCAGCCGGGTTCGTCCTTCAAGCCGCTGGTGTATTCGGCGGCAATGGACAACGGCTACACCCCGTCGACGGTCGTCGTCGACGCGCCAATTGAAATCGATCAGGGACAGGGCGTCGGTGTCTGGCGCCCGGAAAACTATTCGTCCGGAAAATACCAGGGACCGGTCACGCTGCGCAACGCGCTGCGGAATTCGCTGAATACGGTGACGGTGCGGCTGGCCCAGGACATCGGCATGCCCTTGATCGGTGAGTATTCCAAGCGTTTCGGCGTCTACGACGAGCTGCCGAACTATCTGTCCTATGCACTCGGCGCCGGCGAAACCACGGTCATGCGGATGGTTACGGCCTATTCGATGTTCGCCAATGGCGGCCGCCGTGTGAAGCCGACGCTGATCGATCGCATTCAGGACCGCTACGGCCACACCATCTTCAAGCATGACGCCCGCGAATGCCGCGGTTGCGACGCGCCCGGTGGCTGGAAGAATCAGGCCGAGCCGCAGCTCGTGGACCGCCGCGAGCAGGTGCTCGATCCGATGACCGCATATCAGATCACCTCGATGATGGAATATGTGGTCCAGGCCGGCACCGCGACGGTGGTCAAGGAAGTCGGCAAGCCGATCGCCGGCAAGACCGGCACCACCAACGATGAAAAGGACGCCTGGTTCATCGGCTTCTCGCCGGACCTCGTGGTCGGCATCTATGTCGGTTTCGACAAGCCGCGCAATCTCGGCCGCGGCATGACCGGCGGTCATCTGGCCGCACCGATCGCCAAGGACTTCCTGAAGCTCGCGCTCGCCGACAAGCCCGCTATCCCCTTCAAGGTGCCCGCCGGCATCAAGCTCGTCCGCGTTGACCCCAAGAGCGGCATGCGCGCCGGTCCGGGCAGCGGCGGCCTTCTGGAAGCCTTCAAGCCGGGCACCGCGCCGCCGGATAACTACTCGGTCATCGGCGTCGCCGATGCGGACGGTCGCATGCCGCAGCAGGGATACCCGCAAGGGTATCAGCAAGGGTACCAGCCCGACTCCGGCAATATCATGCGTCCAGGAACCGGCGGGCTTTACTGATCCGCACGACGTGTTCACAACCTCAAGGCGCATCTTCGGACATCGCGTTATAAACATGTTTGGATCCCGCGGATCTCTGCGATCCCGGTCGCGGGAGAGGAAATGTCCGATGGACACGAGGACAAGCGCTGACTGTTACGGCGCCAAGGTTGGAATGGAACTTCGGTAATGCGTTTTCTGGTCCGGTTTTTGGGTTTTCTGTTTACCGCCGGGACTGTCGTGTTCCTGGTCGGCGTGGCCGGTGTCGCGGGCGCGATCTGGCATTTCTCCAGGGACCTGCCGGACTATTCGCAGCTTCAGGATTACGAGCCGCCGGTGATGACGCGCGTGCATGCCTCGGACGGCGCGCTGCTCGGCGAGTATTCGAAGGAGCGGCGTCTCTATCTGCCGATCCAGGCGATGCCAAAACTCGTCACCAACGCGTTCCTCGCGGCTGAGGACAAGAATTTTTACGAGCACGGCGGCATCGACTTCACGGGCATGGCGCGCGCCGCCGTGGTGTATGCGCAGAACCTTGGCTCCAACCGCCGGCCGCAGGGTGCCTCCACGATCACCCAGCAGGTCGCGAAGAACTTCCTTTTGACCAACGAGGTTTCCTTCACGCGCAAGATCAAGGAAGCCTTGCTGGCGATGCGCATCGAGCGTGCCTATTCCAAGGACCGCATCCTCGAACTCTATCTCAATGAAATCTATCTCGGCCTCGGCGCCTACGGCATCGCCGCCGCATCGCTGGTCTATTTCGACAAATCGGTGAACGAACTAACGGTTGCGGAAGCCGCCTATCTGGCAGCGCTTCCGAAAGCACCGGCCCAGTTGCACCCGGTGCGCAACCGCGACCGCGCGGTCGAGCGGCGCAATTACGTGATCGACCGCCTGGTGGAAAACGGCTGGATCAAGCAGGCCGATGCCGACAAGGCCCGCAAGGAACCGCTGGCCGTGACCAGCCGGTCCAACGCCGCGCATACCTTTGCCGGCGAGTATTTTGCCGAGGAGGTCCGGCGCGACATCTTCGAGCGCTACGGCGAAAAGAAGCTCTATGAAGGCGGCCTGTCGGTCCGCACCACGCTCGATCCGAAGCTGCAGGTGATGGCGCGCAAAACCATGGCCGCCGGCCTCGTGAATTTTGACGAGGCGCAGGGCTGGCGCGGAGCTATCAGCAAGCTCGACATATCAGGCGATTGGGGCGTGAAGCTCGCCGATGTCAAATCGCTGAGCGACATCTCGCCCTGGCGAATGGCCGTGGTGCTGGAGACTTCCGACCAGTCGGCCCGTATCGGTTTCCAGCCCGGCCGCGAACTGGGCGGCGCGATCTCCAAGGACCGGCAAACCGGCCTCATTACGCTGGAGGGTGTCCGATGGGCAAAGGCGGCTTCCGCTCCGGCTCGCAGCAAGACGCCGAACTCGGTCTCGCAAATTCTTTCGCCGGGCGATGTGATCTACGCCGATCCGCTGTTCGGCAAGGACGGCCACGCGGTCGAAGGCCAGTATCGCCTGCGGCAATTGCCTGAAGTGTCCGGCGCCATGGTCGCGATGGATCCTTGGACCGGCCGCGTGGTTGCGATGGTGGGTGGCTTCTCGTTCGACCAAAGCCAGTTCAATCGCGCGACCCAGGCCTATCGACAGCCGGGATCGACGTTCAAGCCGCTGGTCTATTCGGCGGCGATGGACAACGGCTACACCCCAGCGACCATCATGATCGACGGGCCGATCGAGATCGATCAGGGGCAGGGCGCCGGCGTCTGGCGCCCGGAGAACTTTTCGGTCGGCAGTTATCGTGGTCCCATTACGCTGCGTGAAGCCCTCAAATGGTCGGTCAACACCGTGACGGTGCGGTTGGCGCAGGATGTCGGCATGCCCCTGATCGGTGAATATGCCAAACGCTTCGGCGTCTATGAGGAATTGCCGAACTATCTTTCCTATTCGCTCGGCGCCGGCGAAACCACCGTCATGCGGATGGTCACGGCCTATTCGATGTTCGCCAACGGCGGCCGGCGGGTGAAGCCGACCCTGATCGACCGCATCCAGGACCGCTACGGACGGACGATTTTCAAACATGACGCGCGCGAGTGCCGCGGCTGCGACGCGCCGGGCGGCTGGAAGAATCAGCCCGAGCCCCAGCTCGTCGACCGCAGGGAGCAGGTGCTTGATTCGATGACGGCCTACCAGATCACCTCGATGCTGGAGGGGGTGGTGCAGGGTGGCACCGCGTCGGTCATGCGCGAGGTAGGCAAACCGATCGCCGGCAAGACCGGCACCACCAGTGACGGAAAAGATGTCTGGTTCATCGGCTTTTCGTCGGATCTCGTCGTCGGTCTCTATCTTGGCTATGACAAGCCTCGCAGCCTGGGCAGAGCCGCGCAGGGCGGCCATACCGCGGCTCCGATCGTCAAAGAGTTCATGAAGCTCGCGCTCGCCGACAAGCCGGCGACCCCGTTCAAGATTCCCGCCGGCATCAGGCTGGTTCGTATCGATGCCAAGAGCGGCATGCGCCCCGGTCAAGGCGAGGGCGGCCGCACCATCCTGGAAGCGTTCAAGCCGGGCACCGCGCCGCCGGATAATTATTCTGTCGTCGGCGTCGCCGACCAGGACGGACGGATGCCGCAGGTAATTCCGCCTGACGCCGGCAATATGCAGGGAATCTCGCCTGACTCCGGCAATATCATGCGTCCCGGAACCGGCAGGCTTTACTAGTAGAGCGTTTTCCAGCGAAGTGGAGACCGGTTCGCGTCAAGAAAACGCGTCAAATCAAAATCCAGAGCCCGTTCCGATTGGGGCTCTGGCCGGCTTGCGGATTGCGCTTTGCGGCGTAGGCCGCTACATCCCTCGCATATAATTCAGTAGCGGTTCCGACCGCAGACGGAAGAGACCATGCGCGCCGAAATCGAACGCCTCGTTGAAGAGATCAAGCAGTCAGTCGGGCTGCTGAGGAGGCATCTTTGACGTCGAGAAATCCACGGCTCGCCTCGCCGAGCTGAACAAGCTCGCCGAAGATCCCAATCTCTGGAACGATCCCCAGAAGGCCCAGAAGCTGATGCAGGAGCGCACCTCGCTGGTGGACGCGCTCGAGGGCATCGGCAAGGTCGAGCGCGAGCTTGACGACAATGTCGAGATGATCGCGCTCGGCGAGGCCGAGAACGATGAAGGCGTGGTGGTCGAGGCGGAGGGCGCGCTAAAAGCCCTGAAGAAGGAAGTCGCGCGCCGCGAGCTGGAAGCGCTGCTATCGGGCGAGGCGGACCGCTTCGATTCCTACCTCGAAGTGCATGCCGGCGCCGGTGGCACCGAAAGCCAGGACTGGGCGTCGATGCTGCTGCGCATGTATACGCGCTGGGCCGAGGAGCACGGATTCAAGATCGAGTATCTCGAAGAGACTCCCGGCGAAGAAGCCGGCATCAAGTCCGCGACCATTCAGATCAGCGGGCACAATGCCTATGGCTGGCTGAAAACCGAAGCGGGCGTGCATCGCCTGGTGCGGATCTCGCCGTTCGATTCCAACGCGCGGCGGCACACCTCGTTTTCTTCCGTGGCGATCTTTCCGGTCGTCGATGACAGCATCAAGATCGACATCAAGGAATCGGACGTGCGCACCGACACCATGCGCTCGGGCGGCGCCGGCGGCCAGCACGTCAACAAGACCGAATCCGCGGTCCGCCTGACCCATATCCCGACCGGCGTCGCGGTGGTCTGCCAGGCCGGCCGTTCGCAGCACAAGAACCGCGCCCAGGCCTGGGACATGCTGCGCGCGCGGCTCTATGAAATCGAACTGAAGCGGCGCGAGGAACAGGCCGCCGCCGATCAGGCCGCCAAGACCGACATCGGCTGGGGCCACCAGATCCGCTCCTACGTGCTGCAGCCCTACCAGATGGTGAAGGACCTGCGTACTGGCGTGCAGACCTCCGATACATCAGGCGTGCTCGACGGCGACCTCGACGAGTTCATGGCGGCGACGCTGGCGCAGCGCGCCTTTGGCACCACGCCCGGCGCGGTCGAGGATGTGGATTAATCCATGACCAAAGTGGCCTTCATCGGGCTCGGGCGCATGGGCCATGGCATGGCCGGCCGCTACCTCGATGCAGGGTTTACGGTTGCGGTCTGGAATCGCAGCAAGGCCAAGGCGGAAGACCTGATCGCGCGCGGCGCACGCTGGGCTTCATCTCCGGCGGACGCTGCCGATGGCGCTGATGCCGTCGTGACCATGGTCGCCGACGACGGGGCATCCCGCGCGGTCTGGCTCGGCAAGGATGGCGCGGCTGCAACGATGAAGGCGGGCAGCCTCGCGATCGAATGCTCGACCGTCTCGCACCAGCACGCGCTCGACATGGCGCGCGAACTGCGCGGCCGCGGCCTGATCTATATCGATTGTCCCGTCACCGGCCTGCCGCAAGCGGCCGCTGCCGGAAAGCTGACTTTGCTGGTCGGCGCTGACGCGGCCGATCTCGATCGGGCGAGCCCTTATCTGTCGCCAATCGGCGACGTGATCAGGCACTTCGGCGCTGTCGGCACCGGCACCGTCTTCAAGCTGATCAACAACCTGATGGGCGCGGTGCAGATCGCGAGTCTGGCCGAAAGCGTCGCCATGGCCGAGCAGGCCGGGCTCGACATGAACCTCGTGGCGGAGGCGCTCTCGACCGGCGCAGTGGCGAGCCCGCAGGTGATCCGGCATTCAAAGCGCATGGTGGCGCGCAATTTTTCCGGCGCGTCGTTCACTGCGGCGCTGCGCCACAAGGATGCGGCCTATGCGGTGAAGCTGGCCGAAACGCTGCTGCCCGGCGTGCCCGTCAGCCGCGCCGCGCTTGCCGCCTATGAGAAGGCGAAGGCAAACGCGCCCGACGATGACGAAGGCAAGATGATCGAGATCGTGTCGCAGCCGAAATAGTCTTCGGAAATCGGGTGGACGGCGACGTGCGTCCGGTCCTAGCTGGTTGCGCGATTTCACCAGGTTCTTGCGAATGACAGTCAGCGACGGCCGGATCGATGCGCGTGACTGGACGTTGCTCGGCCTGCTCTCGGTGCTGTGGGGCGGATCGTTCTTCTTCAATGGCGTGGTGCTACGCGAGCTGCCGCCGTTCACGCTCGTGCTGTTGCGCGTGCTGCTGGCCGCCATGATCCTGCTGCCGGTGCTTTGCGCGCAGCGGCTGCCGTTTCCGAAGGGGTGGATGGGCTGGAGGCCGTTCTTCCTCGTCGCCTTGTTCAACAATGTGCTGCCGTTCTCGCTGATCGTCACCGGACAGATGTACATCCCGAGCGGGTTGGCTTCGATCCTCAATGCCACCACGCCGCTGTTCACGGTGGCGGTGATGGCGGCGGCGGGCGAGGAGAGGCTCATCATCGGGCGTGTGGCCGGTGTGATCGTCGGCCTTGTCGGCGTCGTGATCCTTCGCGGCAGCGGAGTGGGCTTTGCCAGCGGGCAGGGGCTCGGCGTCCTGCTGTGTCTCGCGGCGGCGCTGAGCTACGGCATCTCCGCGCTGATAGCCCGGCGCGCGCTATCGGATTCGCCGCCGCTTGCCACCGCCACGTTTCAACTAATGGCATCGAGCCTGATGATGGCTGTCGTCGCCGGCATTTTCGAACGGCCGTGGCAATTGCCGATGCCGGGCGCGGTAACATGGTTCGCGGTGCTCGGTCTCGCCGCGTTGTCGACGGCGCTGGCTTATATCGTTTTCTTCCAGGTCCTGCGGCGATCCGGCGCCACCAACGTCATGCTGGTGACGCTGCTTGTGCCGGTCACGGCCATCCTGCTCGGCTCCCTCGTGCTCGGCGAGCAGATTTCACCGCGTGAAATCGCAGGCGCACTGGTGATCGGCAGCGCGCTGCTAGTGATCGACGGCCGCGCGCTGAAGTTTCTCGAACGTTAGTTCGCTCGTACAGGCGATGCGAGCCAACTTGACATTTGCCTATATAGCAATACGATTTGCCCTATAAGCAAATGGGGAGCAGCGTGGTTTCGGCAGAAGCTGGCCGGCGCGCCCGCGAGGCGGCGCGCCTTGCCGCAATCGGAGCTGTCATTCGCAGGGCCCGCTCGGCGCGCGGTTTGACGCTCGATGAACTCGCCGGAATGGTCGGGCTATCCGTGACATTTCTCTCGCGGATCGAGCGTGGACTCATCGCGTGTTCGATCGGCAATCTCCTGGAAATTGCCGGCGTCCTTCAGGTGCCGCCGGCTGAATTGTTTGCCGACGTCGAAGGCGAGGATCGGACCCGCGCGTATCGCGTGGTGCGGTCAATCGATGCCGTTCCATCGAAGGGCGCTGACGCAAACTATGCCTGGCGCAAGCTCGCTTCGGGCGTGGGCGAGCAGCGGCTGGAAACTTTCCAGCTCGAATTGTCGGCAAAACCGCGCAGGCCGACGCTGGTCGCGCATCCCGGCGAAGAGATGTGCTTTGTCCTCGAAGGCAGTGTCGAATTTCAGGTGGGCGACGAAACCATCGCGCTGGAGCGAGGCGATTCGATTCATTTGCGCTCGGACGTACCGCATATGGCATGGGCGCGCGGGTCCGGCAGTGCGCGCCTGCTCATGGTGACATCAATCGAAAATCAGTCGGCCATCGCGGTCGAGTGGTGGAGCAATATTGCGGGCAGGAAAAGCGAACGAGAGAGCACGGCAAAAGGGAGAGCAAAATGAGTGCTGTCAGGAGCAAGGAGATTCCCGATACGGCGGCCGCAAATGCGGAATTGACGACCGCGCGCGAAGCCTCGCGAAAGGACCACAAGCCTTACGAGGCGCGCCATTTCGAGGAAGTCGATTGGGAGACGATCCGGTGGCCGGGCCAGACAGGCAAAATGCTTTTTCATCCGCGACCGGAACGTCCGACCGAACCGAACGCGGGAATTCTGCGGCTTGAGCCCGGCGCCTATCACCCCGAGCACTATCATGGCTTCGCGCAGGTCTGGCATATCCTGAAAGGCGAGTTTTCAATCGACGGAACGCTGCATGGTCCGGGAACGGTGCTGTTCCATCCCGACCCGCACTTTGAGGGCGAATTCCGCACCGAAACGGGCGGGGAGATATTCATCGTCCAGTATCCCGGTCCGACGACCCGGTGAGCGCCCGATCTATAGCGGCCGGTTCAACATGGCGGAACGCAAGACGGTTGCGAGCGAGCGCGTCGATCTCTGAACCGGCGGATCACCCGATCTCAGGGAAGAAGCGAATTATCGCGTGCGCTGGCTGGAAGCCGATGTCTTCTTCCAGTCGGCGAGCCAGTTTCTGAACCTTCCGCTATCGCGCTCGCCGCCATGCCAGGCCGCGTGCACGGTGCCGTCGTCGGCGACCATGATGACGGCATCGAGCCCCTTGGAGCGGCGCAGCGTGTCGATCGCCTGCTGCGGCGTTTGCGCGATCGGTCCTGCGACATTGAAGGAGGTGTTGACGGACAGCTCGACGCCGATACGGCGGCCGAGCGCCGTGAGATAGGCATGGGTGAGGGGATCGTCTTCAGCGCGCACGATCTGGATTCGGCCGGTGCCGTCAGCGTGAATGACGGCTGGAATTTTTTCGCGCGCGTGCGGCTTCGAATGCGCCGTCAGCACCATGTAATTATAGGCGTTGTAATCGGCATCCGAGGCGCCGGGCAGCAGTTCGAAATATTCTCGCGCGGCGTCCAGCGTCGCCATCGGCGCCAGCGGGCGAATGGCCTCACGGTATTTGACGCGCTCGTTCAGCCGTTCGCGCGCTTCCGCGTCGCAGGGGTTGGCGAGGATCGAGCGATGGCCGAGCGCGCGGGGACCGGTTTCGGCCGCGCCCTGATAGAGCGCAATCACGCCGCTCTGCGCCACCATGAATGCCATCAGGTCGGCGATCGCGTCGCGGCCGTCAGAGGTCGAGATATCCCCGATCCGTTGCGAGGCGATGTCATTGGCCTCGACCGCGCTGACGATATCCTCTTGCGATGGTGGCGTGCCGCAATAGAAAGCATGCGTCATCGGTGCGCCGCGCGGGGCGCCGGCGAGATGCGCGAATAGCCAGGCGGCGCCGATGGTGACGCCGGGATCGCCGGGAACCGGCGGCACCCAAAGATGCAGGCGCGTGTTGCGCTGCTGGGCTTTGGCGAACCAGGCCTCATCGAAATGCTCAAGCAGCCGCATATTGCCGACCGCGTTCAGCGCGACGCCGCCGGTCAGCACCAGCCGGTTGGCACCCGTGGTGCGCAACAGGTGATCGACGACATGGATCATGGCGTCTTCGAACACCAGTTGGGTAGCGGCGGCCTTGTCGAGGCGGTCCCTGGTATCAGGGCGGTGATGGATGTCCTCGACACGCAGCACCGCATCCGGATTCCAGAGCTGGTCCGGCTTGAGCGGTTCGCCGAGTATCTCTGTCAGCGCCTGCTTGTAGGGATGATCGAAGGGGTCGCAATACCAGTTAGCCATCGCGCGGTTGAGCCGGACTTCGCCATCGCGGCCGAAATGCAGCACGTCGCGCAACCGCGCATAATAGGGATTGCTGGCGCGGTCCATGTCGCCCCACGCGGCGGCGCCCATGTAGCGGCCCTCGCTGGACAGCCAGGTCCAGCCGCCCTGTGTCGAGGAAATCACGCTGTAGAACGCGCCGAGTGAATCGAACATGCTGTCGTTGCAGTAGAGCGGGCGCATCGCGCCATGCTCGACGACGTAAAGCGAGATCGAGCCCTGATCGCCGGTTCCGTCGAGCACCGCAATCGCCGTCGGCTCGCCGTCATCGGCGAACGGTGAGGCGGCGTAGGAAAACCAGGCGTGGTTGTCGTGATGCGGCAGGCAAATCAGCGGCACGCGCTCGGCAAGCTCGAACTGGCGGGCCAGGATCTTTGGCGTCCGCGTCATCTGGTCGAGGCGGCGGCCGTCGAAGCCTGCGGCTTCGGTGGTGCGCACGAGCTTGAAACTCTGTGGCATTTCTTCGATCACCGAGCGCGCCAGCGTGCCGGCAAGCGTCGGATAATCCCAGCTCGTGAGCCAGGCATCGATGTCGCCGATGTCGCGGCCCATCTCCCGTAGCGTCGCCACCGCGGCGTCGACCGACAATTTGGGATACTCTGTCGTGTGCTTGTTGCCCGAAAAGCGCTCTTCCTCATTGTTGACGATCAGCCGCGGCCCGTGAGCCTGCGTCACCTCGACCAGCGCCAGACCTGAATTATGCGTGCCGGGTGCGCCGAGGCCCGCGAGATAGACCGTTTCGCCGCGCGCAAGTTTGTCGCGCACATGCGCGATCCGCGCATCGGCGAATTCCGAGCCGAGCTGGTGAAATCCCGCAGCCCCCATGGTTTTCGCCGCGAGCCAGCGCGCGAAACGGAAGCCGAGGCCAGCGAGCCTGGGATGCCGCGGGCCAATTCGTATGTCTGGTTTCAACCTGTCCAACCTCTGGGCCTTGAACGCATGGCCTTGCACGCATGGTAATGACGCGAACCTGCATCAATCACAATTGGCGCCGGGCAACAATGCTGTTTCGTCATACGGAATAAGCACATGCTTGCAACTGTTGATGCGACTTGCGAGACTTGCCCGCAACAAGACCGAAAAAAATAGGGGGAGAAAACGATGCCGGTTCGCATGCAGAACCTTGTTGCCCTGACCGTGTTCGCCGTCGTCGCAACGGTCGCCACCACAGCCCACGCCCAGAAAAAATACGATCCCGGCGCCAGCGATACCGAAATCAAGATCGGCAACATCATGCCCTACAGCGGCCCGGCGTCGGCCTATGGCACGATCGGCAAGGCGCAGGCGGCCTATTTCAACAAGGTCAACGCCGAGGGCGGCATCAACGGCCGCAAGATCAATTTCGTCAGCTATGACGACGCCTTCAGCCCGCCGAAGGCGGTCGAGCAGGCGCGCAAGCTGGTGGAAAGCGACGAGGTGCTGCTGATCTTCCAGCCGCTCGGCACGCAGTCCAATTCGGCAATCCAGAAATACATGAACGCCAAGAAGGTCCCGCAGCTCTTCGTCGCGACCGGTGCGACCAAATGGGGCGATCCGCAGAACTTTCCGTGGACCATGGGCTGGCAGCCGAATTACCAGAGCGAAGGCCGGATCTACGCCGCCTATATCCTGAAGAACTTTCCGAACGGCAAGATCGCGGCGCTCTGGCAGAATGACGATGCCGGCAAGGACCAGATGAAGGGCTTGCGCGATGGCCTTGGCGCCAAGGCCAGTATGATCATCGTCGACAAGTCCTATGAGGTCTCCGATCCCACCATCGATTCGCAGATCGTCGCGCTGAAGGATTCCGGCGCCGACATCATGATGACCTGGGCGGCGCCGAAGGGCGCGGCGCAGGCGATTCGGAAGGTGGCCGAGCTCGGCTGGAAGCCGGTCTATTTCATCGGCAATGTCTCGACCTCGGTGGCGGCGGTCCTCAAGCCAGCCGGCCTCGATAATTCGAAAGGCATCATTTCAACGGCCTATCTGAAGGATCCGACCGATCCATTGTGGAAGGACGATCCGGGGATCAAGACCTGGCTTGCGTTCATGGACAAATATTTCCCTGACGGAGACAAGACCAACGCCAACAATATCTACGGCTATGCGACGGCGCAGACCATGGTGCAGGTGCTGAAGCAGTGCGGCGACAATCTCACGCGCGAGAACGTGATGAAGCAAGCCGCGAGCCTGAAGGATTTCACCAGCGAGGTGCTGCTGCCCGGGATCAAGATCAACACGGCCGCCAACGACTTCTTCCCGATCGAACAGATGCAGTTGATGAAGTTCAACGGCGAAGCCTGGGAAGTTCGGCGACATCATCGCCGGGGAGGTCGGGCATTAGAGTCCGGTTCTGATTTAATCAGAACCGGACTCTAGAATCTTCTTTTGACGCGTTTTCTAAACGCGAACCGGTGTCCGCTCTGGAGGGATAAGGCACCACGGCGTGGTGCCTGTCCTCGGCCCTCACTATCCCGGAATATCCGGCTCCACGAGTAATGCGAGCTGGGCGAGCGACTGTTGCCAGCCGAGATAGCAGGCTTCGACCGGAATCACCGTCGGCACGTTTGTCTGTTCGATGTTGATCTCGGTTCCGACCGACACCGCTTTCAGGGTCACAGTGACCTCAATGACGCCGGGCAAATTGGGATCGTCGAAACGATCGGTGTAGCGGATACGCTCATTGGGCACGATTTCCAGATATTCTCCGCCGAACGAATGGCCTGTGTTCATGGTGAAATTCGTGAATGACATCCTGAATGTGCCGCCAACCTTCGCTTCAAAATGGTGAACCTTGCAGGTGAATCCGTAGGGCGGCAGCCACTTGGCCATGGCGTCCGCATCAAGGAAGGCACGAAAAACCTTCTCCGGCTTGGTGGCGAGGACACGGTGCAAACGAACGGTATTGCCTTGGGACATGACGTTATTTTCTCCATTACTGAGCGGAGTATATCGCAGGATTTAGTTGGGTTAGCTCCGTCTCTGCCACAAGGACGCCTGGCCTCCCTGCGAGCCGACATGGGGGCAAAAAAATTTCACCGACGCGGGCGTGCGCCGGTTCCGTTTAGGTGACTGTGGAGCGGCGAGGGTAGAATAGAGCGAGTATTCCGCGCACGATCGACAAGCGAGCACGCCAGTTCTGGCGGCGTGATGCTAGCCCGCGCTGAGCCTCACGCCGGCGCGCAAAAACTTCTGCGGGTCGACCGCGTCGCCGTCGATCCGCGTTTCATAATGCAGGTGTGGGCCGGTGGAGCGGCCGGTGGAGCCGACGGCGCCGATCACCTGTCCGATCCTGACGACGTCACCGACCTTGACGTGAATTTCCGACAGGTGGCCATAACGAGTCGACAACCCGTTGCCGTGGTCGATCTCCACCATGCGGCCATAGCCGCCCATCCATCCCGATGACAGCACCTTGCCGTTCGCGGTGGCGCGGACGGGATCGCCGGTGGCGGCGCGGAAGTCGAGGCCGGTGTGCATGGCGGGGCGGCCGAGGAAGGGATCGCTTCGGACACCGAAGCCCGAGGTGAATTCGACCTCGCCGACAACAGGCTTGCGGTAGGGCACCAGCGCCAGGGTCGCGTTGAGACGCTGCATCTGCGAGCGGGTGATATTGATTCGGTTGAGCTGGCGCTCGAATGCGCCGGCATCGGCCGAAAGCTTTACCGGTACGAACGGGCCGCCAATGGCCGAGCGCGGCGTCGCCGCTTCGAGCTGCGCCATGTCGAGGCCGAGATCGCTGAACACGCCGCGCATCCGGCGGACGCGCGATTCCATGCTGTCCTCGACCGCGGTCAGTGCCGCCATCTGGCGCCGCTCGACGGAATCGAGCGAGGTCTGCAGGCGGACCAGCACATTGTCGAAGCCCTGAACCTTGGCAAACTGATTTGGCTGTGGCTTGACGGCGATGGGCGCGCGCGATTCCAGCCGCGCTTCGCGATCCGGTGGCGCCACGAAGATCACGGTGTCGCTGATCGGGGAGGGTTTCAGGGTGCCGGAAGCCGGCGTCTCCACAGCCGCGCCGCGCGCCGGAGGCCTGACCGAACCGGTGGCCGCGGCATCCGGGATCGTGCCGAGGGCAGTGGCACGCGATTCGAGTGCGGTCTGGCGGCGCATGATCTGGTCGAGCTTCTGGTCGAACTGCTCCTGATCGAGCAACTGGCGGCTGGTGGTGCGGTCGACCTTGGCGCGCAGCTCCGCGATGCGGTCCTCATAAGCGTATTGCATCTCGGCCTGACGGGCGATCAGCCGGGTCAGGACGTCGTCGCGAAACGCGAAATAGGTGGCGGTCGCCGCCGACCACATGCCGAGCAACACGATCGTGCCGACAACGATCCAGAACACGACTGGGCCGAGCCGGACCTGCTTGCCGGCATGCACGATGGTGTAGCCGTCACCGTCGATCGCAGCCGCCTTTGCCGCATAGTTGGCGGGACGGCGGGGCGGCGTCCGGCCATGATCGTGAGGATGGTGGTGATCGGAATAATGATGACCGGAACGGTACGACATCGGCACTCCCGCGCCGGTCGGAGATGAGTTCCGTACGGCTCAATTTGCGTGCCGATTTGACCCTTTCATGGTTAATTTTTGGGAAATGGAACCTGTCAAATCAGAGGGCGCGGACGGCGGCCAGCACGTCGTCGGCATGGCCGTCGACCCGCACATGACGCCAGATTTTGGCGACTCGACCATCGGCCCCGATCAGAACCGTCGTTCGAATGATTCCCATGAAGCTCCTGCCGTACATCGATTTTTCGCCCCAGGCGCCATAGGCCTCCAGCATCTCATGCTGCTCATCCGAGATCAGAGGAACCGAAAGCCGGTGCTTGCTGCGGAAGGATTCCTGGGCTTTTACGGTGTCGGCCGAGATGCCGAGGACCGCGGCTCCCTCATCGGCAAACGCGCTCTCGAGCCGCGTGAAGTCGATCGCTTCCCGGGTGCAGCCGGGGGTGTCGGCGCGGGGATAGAAGAACAGCACCAGTTTCTTGCCAGCATAGTCGGCCAGCGAGACGCTACTGCCGCCATCGCGGGGCAGCCTGAAGGAGGGAGCCATCGCGCCCTCGACCAGTTCGGTTCCCAGATCCGGTTTGGGCGGAGCCGATAGATTGGATTTTAACGGTTTCGATGGCGGCTTGTGCGACGCTTCGGCAGGAGCGGCTTTGGCGGTTTTGGCCATCTTGTCCGGTTTTCTGACGGTTGCCTTGGCGGCGGATTTGGCTGCCTTGCTGGCGACCTTGGCGGCAGGCTTTTTGGCCGATGTCGTGTCGCTGCGGCTAGCGGCTTTGCGAGCGGGTTTGGCCGCGGCTGGTTTTGGGGCGGGCGTCTTGCGGCTTTTGGGGGCTGGCTTGGAGGATTTCTTGCGCGTTTTCTTGGACATACGCCTTCCTTTCGTCGCTTTCCGCAGATCAACCATTAGGGTATTGCGGGTCTTGCCTCTGACCGTCGGATTCGCTCCGGCCGCTGGGCAAGTTTGATGACCCGGGAGTATGGTTACAAGGAATTCGACGCTACCCCCGTCCGCTCGTCGATGGGACCGCCCAATCAATCCTTGGGCCCGACCACGAGTAACAGTATTAATCGAGGATTGGCAGCGATGCCGGCACAGGAGCGCTCGATAACGATCGAAGAGCGCGCCGTTGGCGGCGATCAACCTCAGCGCCGACACCGAGAGGCAATGGCTAGGAACACTTCGCCCAAGGGGTCGAATCCGCGTGCCGAGGCCCACAACTCTCAGTGGGATGATGCGGGCGGCTGGGATCAAGAGCCTGACGAGGCGGCGCGCCATCGGGCAAAGCGGCTGCTCTCCCGCCCCAGTTCCGGCCGGCTGGGCGACAAATTTGCAGCGCTGCAACTCCGGCTGACCGGCGAACGCTGGGTCAAGCGCCTGGCGATCGTGATTGCCGTGCTGGCGGTAATCTTCACCAGTTGTTTTGGCGGTCTGTGGTGGCGGCTCGGCGCCGGGCCCATCAATCTCGATATGGCAACGCCTTGGCTGGCGGCCGCTATCGAGGAAAATATCGGCCATGGAAATACGGTCGAGGTCGGCGGTACGCAGATCGAGCGGGCCGGACGGATTCGAATCGCGGTGCGAATCCGCGACATCGTGGTTCGCGACCGTGACCAGGTCGTCGTCGCCACCGCGCCGAAGGCCGAGGTGAAACTGTCAGGCACGGCGCTTCTGATGGGACGGCTGCGTGCCGAAAGCCTCAATCTGGTCGATGCCGAACTCGCGGTGCGAATCACGCCGGACGGCCAGGTGACGGTGTCTGCCGGCGACACCGCCAAACCGCTGGCGACCGGCGTTGCCTCCAAGCGCGATGCCGGCATGGCGCCGACATTCCCCCGTCCAGCGCCTGCGCCCGCCCAGGGCGTGACGGCGACGGTGCCCGACACGACGCAGAACGGATTGCTGGCCAGCCTCGATTGGCTCGACAGCCTCAGCCTTAGCGGCCTCGACGGTCAGAACCTGAACGAGATCGGCCTCAAGAACGGCAATCTCGTCGTCGACGACCAGCAGCGCGGCAACAAATGGACGTTCGACAATATCAGCCTCAGCATGCGCCGGCCGAGCGGCGGCGGGGTCGCGGTGAGCCTTGGCGAGGAGGGCGCACGCCCGTGGTCGCTCAAGGTCGTGGTCGGGCCGCCGCAGAACGGCGTGCGGTCGGTCGATCTTCGCGCCGACAAGGTGCCGGCCGCCAACATCCTGCTGGCGATGCGGGTCAAGGATCTCACCTATAGTGCGGAATTGCCGCTGTCTGGTGAGCTGAAGGGTGAACTGGGGCGCGATGGCGTGCCGACCTATTTGCGCGGCAAGGTCATCGCCGGGGCCGGGAACCTGATCGATAGCGATACGCCCGATTATCCGATGCCGATCGATTCGGCGGAGATGAGCGTCGAATGGGATTCCGGACGGCGGGTGCTGGTCGCGCCCTTCAAGGTCGTTTCCGGCGCGAACCGGATTACGTTGCTGGGTCATCTCGAACCGCCGAACGGCGCCACCACCGAATGGCAGGCGGGCCTTAGCGGCGGCACGATCCTGCTCGCCGGCACCGACAACGAACCGCCGCTGATCTTCAATCGCATCGCGATCGGGTTGAAGTTCGACACCGACCGCAAGCGCGTGCTGCTCACGCAGGCCGATATCAGCAATGGCGAGATCGGCATCGCCGGCACTGGCAGCGTCGACTATGCGAACGAGGCGCGTCTGCAGCTTGGTTTCGCGGGCACGCCGATGTCGGCATCGGCGCTGAAACGGATGTGGCCGGTCCTGATCGTGCCCGAAGTGCGCGAATGGGTGATCGAGCGGATCGAGAAGGGTACGCTTCAGCGTATCGAGGTCGGCGTCAATTCGCCGGTGCGTAACTTGTCGCGCAAGGGGCCGCCGATTCCGGATGATGGTCTCGCCGTCAACATCGTGGCCTCCGGCGTCACGGTGCGCCCGGTGGATGAAATGCCCTCGGTTCGCGATGCCGATTTGAAGGCGCGGGTCACCGGCCGCACCGCGACGGTGACGATCGGGCAGGGCGTCGCCGACACGCCGGCCGGACGCAAGATCAACATTTCGGATTTCATCTTCGAGGTGCCGGACATGGCGCCGAAGCCGTCACCCTCGCGGGTGAAGTTCAGGGTCGATGCTCCGGTGCCGGCCGCCGCAGAGATTCTCGCCTCAGACCGTCTCAGCGACGTCTCCGGCACCTTAATCGATCCTAACTCCAGCAAGGGCAACATTACCGCCTCCATCACGATGGGCATGCCGGTCAAGGGCTCGCTGACCAAGGCCGACACCACCTACGCCGTCACGGCCGATCTCTCCGGGTTTGCCGCCGACAAGCTCGTGATGAACCAGAAACTGGAATCCAATACGCTGAAGCTGGTCGCCAACAATTCCGGCTACCAGGTCAAGGGCGACGTCAAGATCAACGGTCAGCCAGCCTCGCTTGACTATCGCAAGCAGAACGAGGGCGACGCCGACATCAGGCTGCAGGCGACGCTCGATGACGCCAGCCGCCAACGCCTCGGGATCGATCTCGGGTCCGCCGTCAGCGGCTCCATTCCGATCAAGGTGATCGGCAAGATCGGCGAGAACGACAGCCGCGTCGGCATCGAGGCCGATCTGACCTCGCTACGTCTCGACAACATCCTGCCGGGCTGGGTCAAGGTGCCCGGCAAGTCGGGCAAGGCGACGTTCATCGTGGTGAAGAAGGAACAATCGACACTGTTCCAGGACATCGTGGTCGAGGGCGGCGGCGTCTCGATCAAGGGATCGCTGGAAGTCGACCAGAATGGCGACCTGTTGAATGCGAACTTCCCGACCTACGCGCCATCGGACGGCGACAAGACCTCGCTGAAAGCCGAACGCGGCGCTGACGGCGTCGTGAAGGTCATGATGCGCGGCGACGTGTTCGACGGCCGCGGCTTCCTCAAGTCGGCGATAACAGGCAAGGAGGCCGATCCCAAGAACAAGTCCAGGAATATCGACCTCGACATCGACCTCAAGCTCGGCGCGGTGGCGGGATTCAACGGCGAGGCGTTGCGCAGCGTCGATAGCAAGTTCTCCCGCCGCAACGGCATCGTGAAAAACTTCACGCTGTCCGGCAAGGTCGGACGCGATACGCTGGTGACCGCGGATTTGCGCGGCCGCGCGCAGGGGCAGGGCCGGGACATCATCATCCTGCAGACCGGTGATGCGGGTGCCTTCTTCCGGTTCACCGACATGTACTCCAAGATTATTGGCGGCCAGCTCGAACTCGCGTTGGAGCCTCCGACCGTCGAACCCAGCGCCAAGGAAGGCCTGATCAACGTCCGCAACTTCTCCATCAAGGGCGAGGCTTCGCTCGACCGTGTGGCTGCTGGCGGCTCAACCGGCACGCAGAGCGGCGTTTCCTTTACGGCGTTGCGAGCCGAGTTCACCCGGCAGAATGGACAGCTCGCGATCCGCGATGGTGTCGTGAAAGGACCGATGGTCGGGGCGACCATCGAAGGCAGCATCGATACCGTCGTCAACCAAGTTCGGATGAGCGGCACCTTCGTTCCGATGTACGGGCTGAACAACATGTTCGGCCAGATTCCGGTACTTGGCCTGTTCCTCGGCAACGGCAACAATGAGGGCCTGATCGGCGTGACCTATGAGGTCGTCGGTACGCCGGGCCAGCCCGTGCTGCGCGTCAATCCGATTTCGGCGATCTTTCCGGGCGTGACGCGAAAGATCATGGAATTCAACACCGGCAAGCAGAACAACCCGATCGAATTCCCGCCGAATAATTAAGGCGGATCGGGTTGGAGTCGAATCGGTACGCCGTCAGCGCGAAGCATTAACGATTTCGTGTCCCGGCCGCAGTGCAGATGCTCTTGGGCGGCACACCGCAGGGCCCAGACACAAAATCGCGAAAACAACCCCATGCAAAGTAGAATAAGCCCCGGCTCGCAGCACTTTGGCTGCTCGCGTCCGGGGCAGGAGATGGTCCGCCACGGCCCACCCCAACCTCATTCTGCTCCGGATATGGACGCTTAAGGCACCATCCTCGCTTGCCCGATAAGCGCACAAAGCACGATACCGGCAGCAATGCTGGTGTGACCGCTGAACATCACGAGGCCGATGCTCCAGCCCTTCTCGGCGACAAGAATGCCGAGCGCAAACAGTAGAGCGCAAGTGCCGGCAACGCGAAGGACGTAGGTCGTGGTCGGCTGCAGCGGTCTGCCGATGATATCGCGCTGTTGGCGGGACAAGGCAAATGCCAACGCAGTAAAGCCTGCCAGGCTGAGCGCGAAGGGCAGCAGGTGATTCATTCTGCTGCCTCGCGGGAGGTGACGACCGGAGCCTGCCGTTTTGGCTTGAGCCCGGACTGGGAAATCGCCCCCTGCCGGGCAGTGCGTATTGCCAGAACGGCATGAAGCAAAGCCAGCGCCCAGCACATCATATCGATACCGGCGAAGACCCGGTCGCCTTCTACCAGGCTGTGCCACAGCGGACGTTGCGTCGTGAATGCGTTGAGAAGCGGCAACAGAAACAGCAGCGCTGATGCCGCCCATAATTGCTCGACCCAGGCTGACCTGGCTGGACGTACCACGGCATGCAGCAGCGTCAGGCCCCAGACGATAAAGAATGCGTGAACCTCCCAGTCCGCGCGGCTCTCCAACGGGTGCGGCAACAGGCGGTTGGCCCACAAAAATGCAGTCATTGCGATCGACAGGCCGGCGATGCTGGCGATGTTCAGTCGCTCTACAAGGCGGAAGCCGAAATAGGGACAACCCGGGTCAGGCAGCTTCTGTCGCCGCTTTACGGTCCACATAACCAGGCCCGTACCCACCATGGCCGTACCCATGAAGCTGACGAGAAAGTACAGCCATCGCATTTCGGTGTCGCTGAAGCGCCCGAGGTGGAGTGCGTAAAGCACGCCACGGGTTTCGGCCGCAGCCCCCACCGACTCACGGACCGTCAGCAGTTTGCCGGTGGCCCCTTCGAACTCCATGTATTGCGGACTCATGGAGACACGGCCCGCTTCTCCTCGCGCCACCGACACACGCGCTGCCGCATCTCCGGGATGAACGGCCGTTACGCGCCCTATACTGTCGCGGCCCCAACGTTCCTGGGCCTGCCGCACCATGTCCGCCACCGATGCCAGCGCCGTTTTCTGCCCGCTGGGTTTGCCCGGCTGGATGAAGGCGCTCAGTTCGGCTGAAAGTTGCTGGCGCTCTGCCGGCGTCTTGAAAGCTACTTGCTCGCCCCATGGCATGTACAGCGCCATCAGCGTCACCAGTCCGGTGTAGGTGATCATGAAATGAAACGGTAGACCAAACACCGACAAGGAGTTGTGCGCGTCCAGCCACGAGCGCTGTCGCTTCCCCCAGCGGAAGGTGAAAAAATCAACGAAGATCTTCTTGTGGGTGATGACGCCGCTGACAATGGCCACGAGCATGAACATCGCGGCTGCGCCCGCCAGCCATCTGCCCCAGACCACCGGCATGTAATGGAACTGGAAGTGGAAACGGTAGAAGAACTCGCCGCCTAGCGTGTCGCGCGAGGCGACGCGTTGGCCGGTCGCGGGATCGAAGTTGCCTTCACCGAAGCCGCGCTGGCCCGGGTTGCGCGGAGTTGTGCGCCAGAACGCATAGACACTGTTGTTGCGCTCGTCGGGCAGGCGGATGCTCCACTGCGATGTTCCGGGCGCTATGTTGCCAAGCTCGTCCGCGAGCCGTTGTGCCACCACGGCCTGATCGGGAATTTGAGACAGGCGCGGCAGCTCCGGCCGCATCCATTGCGAGAGTTCATCCTTGAAATACGACACGGTGCCGGTGAGGAACATGGCATAGAGCACCCAGCCGAGCAGAAGGCCGGCCCATGTGTGCAGGGTGGACATGCTTTGCCGGATGCCGGGGCCTGCAACTCGCACATCGTTGTCCGTATTCACGCGCAGGCCCTTCGTCAGGAAACAGACCACGCCAGCGGCAACAGCGGCGCAGCCACGATGAGCAATCCCGCCCAGGCCCTCAGCGCACTGCGCACCGCAAAGACCCAGATCACGGCACCGGCGTAGATGGCGAAGCTCGCCAGCATGCCGGTGAGCACGGCCTGCGGCTTGCTCAAGGGTAGGGCGAGCACGGCAACGCTGAAAAGTGCGGCCAAGGCATAGCCGCCGAACAGCGCAGCCACGATGCGCGAGATCAGCGGGCCCGTGGAGCGGACCCGATGTATCATAAAACTCAT